>NZ_AP019308.1:0-4040000 GCF_003945345.1 Paenibacillus baekrokdamisoli
TATCGTTCAAGTATTTACAGGATGTATACGGGCGCGTGGACGAGGAGCTGCGAGACAAATGGTTTCAGTACGTAGCCGATTACCGGATCAGTCCCGACGATATGACTGTAAATCCGAACAATGTGGAATGGGATCTGGCACTTTCGGCCAATGAACGCGACTTCTATAAGGATAAGGTGAACGGATTTACGGTATATCCGATTACTTCCACATGGGGTGACCGGGATGCGCCGGCGGAGGAATTGATTCAGCGCTTTGAACGTTCGCGGCCTTATATCGACCGGATTATCGAAACAGGCGCAGTGGAGAAAGGCAACGGCGTATTCTATGGATTTGATGAGAATGAAGTTGAGCATTTCGAAACAATGAAAAAGGTAAATGCAAATGTCAAGCAAGCGTACCCTAATATTCCGATTATGACAACATCGCAATACATCGACTCCTATGAAAAGATGAAAGAGCTTAACATTGATATTTTGGTGATGCATCTCGTCGACGGCATATACAATAACGATTTTGCCGACATTGTGCGCAAGCACGGCAGGAAGGTATGGGCCTATATTTCTCTCCAGCCATACGATCCGCAGCCGAATTGGCGAATTGAAAACAGTCCGATGGAGGCGAGACTGCTGCTCAGTGCTATGGCCTTGCATGAGCGGTTCGATGGATTTTTGTACTGGTCACTGAACTATTACTATAAAGGGACAGGCGCGGTTCAGGCACCGATTAAACGGGATGGACCGGTATTGACGGATTGGTCGATTACAACCCCGACAGAGGAGTTCAAATGGCTGCATGGCGATGGGGTGCTCTTGTATGCCGGCGAAGACGGGCCGATCGGCAGTATCCGGATGGAAAACATTCGGGACGGTCTGGAAGATTACGAGTACTATAAACAGCTTGAGCATATCGCGGGCTTCGATGCTGCCTTTGGGGCGGCGGATGAGCTCGTAAAGTCGACATCCGAATTTGTTCGCAGCCCTGAGCAGCTGTATGAAGTTCGGCAGCGGATTTCAGCGATGATTTCTGGCAGCTAAATTATGGCGATGCGGAGGAGAAGTTATTTTGCAGTATAAACGGCGGGCTCTTTCCCTGTTCCTTATTATTGTTCTGGGTGCAAGCGCTGTTGCGGCCTATATTTCGTCTGCAGATGTACAAGAAGAGCGGACTGAGGCGGCTGCTGCAATCGAGGCTTCGGAACTGAAACGCGGATACGGCCGGGAAAACTCCTACGAGCAGTATATGGAAAACTATAAGGAGGCTGCTGCCCCGGATTACACAATCCGCATCCCGGCAGCTTCCTACACCAAGCAAACTCAAGCGGAAATGAGCATCCTCAATCAATTCGAGGGGGTAGACAAAGCGCTGAAGTTGTCCAATGACAATGGATGGGTGGAGTGGACGGTAAATATACCCGAGACCGGCCTATATGAAATGGCTCTTCGCTACTATCCGCTTGAGGGAATGGGACGGCCGATTGAGCTAGGACTGGCGATGGATGGGGTGACTCCATTCACCGAAGCCAGAAGCATGTTATTCCAGCGGATATGGAAGGATGACGGAGCGATCAAGCAGGACAGCCAGGGCAATGACTACAGTCCAGGACAAATCGAGGCCCCCGCTTGGATTGAACAGGACTTTCGTGATGCGGAAGGTTTGTACAAGGGGCCGTTCCAGTTCCATTTTACGAAAGGAACGCACACCATACGCCTGAATTCGATTCGGGAACCGGTCGTCCTGGATGCGCTCAAGATTTATAAGAAGGCAGCTATTCCAACCTATGCTGATGTACATAAACAGTATCGGGAGCGTGGTTATCAGGAAGCGGCAGGAGAGATCATCAAACTGCAGGCGGAAAAATCCTATTTGAAATCCGATCAAACGTTAAGGCCTGCTTATGATCGTTCAAGCCCGCTGACGGAGCCGATGGATATAGCCAAAATCCGCTTGAATATTATCGGGCAGCAAAATTGGTCTTTTCCCGGACAGTGGATCAAGTGGAAGTTTGAAGTGCCCGAGGACGGATTGTATAAGCTTGGTTTTAAATACCAGCAAAGCTACATCCGGGGATTTTTCACGAATCGTTCGCTGTATATCGACGGTAAAATACCGTTTCAGGAAGCAGCAGCCATACAGTTCCCTTATGGATCGGATTGGACGCTCAAGGTGCCGGGAGACGACGAGGGCGAACCGTATTTGTTCTACCTGACGAAAGGGACACACGAGTTGGCAATGGAAGTGGTGCTCGGTGAAATAACAACGACGATCCGGCATCTGGAGCAGGTTGTATACGATCTGAACGAAATGTACCGAAAAATGCTGATGATTACGAGTACGCAGCCTGACATTTACCGGGACTACGCCCTGGACAAAGAAATTCCAGGATTGCTGGAGACGCTTCGACGCAACAGTACCCTATTGGCAGGTGAAGCCGGCCATATTGAGCGGATTCTTGGGCAAAAGGGCAGCGAAGCGACGCTTCTGGCGACATTCGCCGAACAGTTGACCGCCATGGTCGACTATCCGGATACGATCCCGCAGCGGCTGGACCATTTTAAATCCAACATTAGCGCCATTTCACAATGGATGCTGGATATCCGGTCACAGCCGCTGGATCTGGATTATTTGGTCATCATGCCGGCTGCAGCAAAAGCCCCAAAAGCCAAGGCGGGATTTTTTCAAACGACAGCATTTGAAGCAAGATCCTTCTTCTCTTCTTTTTTCCATAATTACAGCTTGTCCGGGGAAGAGGAAAGCGGGAGTGAAACGATCACGTTGTGGCTCAGTTGGGGGCGGGATCAAGCGCAGGTGCTGAATACGATGATTAATGACATGTTCACGCCGCAAACCGGCATTCAGGTGAAGGTGAAGCTGGTCCAGGCTTCCAGTATACAAGCCGTGCTATCCAATGAAGGGCCGGATGTGTCCATCATGGTTGGCAGAGGGCAGCCTGTAAACCTGGCCATTCGGGGGGCGCTTACAGATTTATCGGCCTTCGAAGATTTCACCGAAGTGAAAAAACGGTTCATGGACGAAGCTACAGTGCCTTATGCGTTAAATGGAGGCGTTTATGGGCTGCCGGATACGGAAACGTTCTACATGATGTTCTACAGAAAAGATATTTTTGAGGAATTGGGCATAGATCCTCCGCAGACATGGAGCGATGTCTATAACATCGCCCCGGTTATTCAGCGAAACAACATGCAAATCGGTATGCCGTATACGTCAGTAGATGCCTGGGAAATGGTCGATCAAGGCATGGGGACCCGCAATCTGTTTCCTTCCTTGCTTTATCAGAATAACGGAGCATTCTATGAAAAGCAGGGAACGGGCTTGCGTAATGATCCGAAAGCGCTGACAGCATTCAAACAGTGGACTGATTTCTATGCGCAGTACAGTTTCCCTATGACGTACGACTTCTATAATCGCTTCAGAACGGGTGAGATGCCGCTGGCGATTGCACCGTACAGCGAATACAATCGTTTGACCGCTGCAGCACCGGAAATCCGCAATCTGTGGGAGATGGTTCCGATCCCCGGTTCGCTCCGCGAAAACGGGACGATCGATCATGCGACTGGCGGCTCAGGGACTGCAGCCATTATCTACAACCGCAGCAAGCATAAAGAAGCAAGCTGGCAGTTCCTTAAATGGTGGACGGGGGCAGAAGCGCAGGAGCGCTATGCCAAGGAGCTAGAATCATTGATGGGAACTGCCGCCCGTCAGCCAGTGGCTAATGTCGAAGCGTTCGGGCGGCTGCCATGGACGAAATCCGAGCTGGAGCGTCTTATGGAACAATGGAGGCAGGTGCGCGAAATTCGCGAAGTTCCGGGCGGCTACTATACGGTTAGAAGTCTGGACAATGCTTTCCGGGATGTAGTCATTCATGCCAAAAATCCGCGGGAATCGTTAAACAAAAGAATGAGGGAAGCGGATGAGGAGATTATGCGAAAACGAGATGAGTTCGGACTGGAGTGAGCGGTTTTGGATGCTGTGAAACGGAAGCGGCAGTCAGGTTTCATGCAGGAGCTCAAGCAGCATAAAGAGCTGTATATCATGTTGCTGCCGTTTACAATTCTTTTTTTCACCTTTGTTATTCTGCCCGTATTGTCGTCGGTTGTTCTTAGCTTTACCGACTTCAACATGCTGCAGTTTCCCCAGTGGCGGGGAGTGGATAATTATGTCCGGTTATTTCTTGATGATGACGTATTCCTGATCGCATTCAAAAATACGTTGATGTTCGCTTTGATTACCGGTCCGATCAGCTATATGATGTGCTTCGTGTTTGCCTGGCTGATCAATGAACTGAGGCCCAAAATTCGCTCCTTTGTCACCCTCGTGTTTTATGCGCCGGCGCTGTCGGGCAATGTCTTTTTTATTTGGCAATTTCTGTTCAGCGGTGATACGTACGGGCTGATTAACGGTAATTTATTGAAACTGGGGTTCATTAATCAGCCGATTCAATGGTTTATTGATCCACGCTACAACCTGACGATCATCATTATTATTCAGTTGTGGATGAGTCTAGGAACAAGCTTTCTGGCGTTTATCGCGGGGCTGCAGTCTGTAGACAGGACGTTATATGAAGCGGGCGCAATAGACGGCGTCCGCAACCGTTGGCAGGAGCTGTGGTACATTACGCTGCCGTCGATGAAGCCGCAATTATTGTTTGGTGCAATCATGCAAATCGCTGCTTCATTCTCGGTTAGTACGATTTCGATGTCACTTGCCGGATTTCCCAGTACGAATTACTCGGCCCATACGATTGTGCTGCATATGCTCGATTTCGGCACAATCCGGTATGAGATGGGCTATGCGTCAGCCATCGCCGTCGTCTTGTTCATCATCATGCTAGTGGTGAAAAATATGATCGAACGCGTGCTGAGATATGTCGGAAACTAGTCAAGGGGCTGAAATGAACATACAACGGATTAAACAGACGGGGGTCAAAACGAACCGGAGCAGGACGGGGAATATGTTTATATTCCTCTTCCTTGCTGCCTTTGGAGCATTCATGGCATTGCCTTTGGTGTATGCGGTTGTGAATGCGTTCAAGCCGCTGAACGAGATTTTCCTGTTCCCACCCAGGTTTTTCGTTCAGCATCCGACACTTGGAAACTTTTTTATGCTGTTTAAATTGACGGCCAACTTATGGGTTCCCTTTAGCAGATATATTTTCAACAGTCTCTTTATCTGTGTCATTACAACGGCTGGAAGTGTAATTATCTGTTCGCTGGCCGCGTATCCGCTGGCAAAATACAATCTGAGTTTCAAATGGCTGTTCTCCATAGTCGTCATGACGCTGTTGTTTAACGGTACAGTACTCGATATTCCCAATTTTATCATCATCTCAAAGCTGAATATTATGAACACCTACTGGGCCTATGTGCTGCCCAATCTGGCCGTCCCGCTGGGCGTGTTTCTGATGAAGCAGTTCATGACGCAAATTCCCGATTCGCTGATCGAAGCCGCAAGAATTGATGGCGCAAGCCAGTATACCATCTTTTGGAGAATCGTCATGCCTTCCGTAAAACCGGCGTGGCTCACGCTCGTCATCTTTTCCTTTCAGGCAATTTGGAACCAGCAGGGCATTGGCGTCATCTTCGATGAGGAGCTCAAAACGATGCCGGCTGCGATCAATCAGATTGTTCAGGGTGGGATTGCCAGAACCGGAGCAGCGATGGCAGGAAGCCTGTTCTTGATGACGCCGCCCATCGTCATCTTCTTGCTTACCCAGAAGAGCGTCATCGAGACGATGGTTCACTCCGGCATTAAAGAATAGATGAGGTTCTACTCATAGCATTCAGGGAGAGCAAACAGAAATGATAAAGACCACCCGAAAGTACAAAATTTGGTTGATTGTCTGGCTTGCAGTTGTAGTTATGGCGCTGCAGGTGCCGGGGACTTCCGATGCAGCTAGTCCTGTGGAAGCTCCGTACAGGGGATATCATTACAATGTGTGGAACGAATCGGTTCCGTCACCCAGCGGTTATTTGCCCGAGGTATCTTTTACGGGAGAGCAACTCGGAGCGGGAAGGTTCAATAATCCGCAGGATTTGTTCGTGGACCAACACCAGCGGTTGTTTATTCTCGATTCGGGCAACAACCGGATCGTCATTCTGGATCGTGAGCTGAATTTGAGCAAAATTATCGATCATATCTACAACCAGGGGAAAGAGGAGCAGCTTAACAATCCTGGAGGCCTTTTCGTCACAACCGACGGGAAGCTGTACATCGCCGATACAGATAATAAACGCGTGCTTGTAATGGATGAAGACGGGCAGGTGCTGCAAGAAATCAAAAAGCCTGACTCCGAGCTCATTCAAGGCAATGCCGAGTACAAACCGACGAAAGTACTGGTTGATAGTGCCGGGACGGTGTACGTCTTGAGCCGGGGGATTTACCAAGGCGCGCTTACTTTCGACAGTAAAGGAAAGTTTATCGGCTTTTACGGCAGCGGCAGGATTGAACCGACCTTGTCGATGCTGCAGGATTATTTCTGGAAGAAGCTGCTCAATCGTACACAGCGCTCAAAAATGGCCCGCTATGTTCCTGTTGAGTACGCTAATTTCGCTATCGACGGCAAAAATTTTGTATATACGGTGACGAGCAACACGGAATCGGCAGCGAATCAAATTAAAAGAATCAATCCGAACGGACTGAATACGATGCGTGCCGGCTCTTTCGGCGATCTGGAAACGGTATGGGAAGGGGGCAAAAACCTGGCCACGACCTTTGTCGATATTGATGTCGATGAAGAAGGCTTTATTAGCGCGCTTGATCAGCAGAAGGGAAGGCTGTTCCAATACGATATGGACGGCAACCTGCTGTTTGTTGAAGGCGGTATCGGCTCGCAGGTGGGCACATTTAAAACGCCGGCAGCCATAGCAGGCTGGCAAGGCAAGCTTCTCATTTTGGATGCGGCGAAAAATAATATGACGGTTTATAAGCAAACGCCATATGGCGCCTATGTGAGAGAAGCCGTCAAACTGTATGCCGACGGGCAATATAACGAGGCGGTTGAGGTTTGGCGTGAAGTGCTCAAGCGCAACGGCAATCTGGAGCTGGCTTACGTCGGGATCGGCAAGGCGCTGTACAATACGGAGCAGTATCAAGAGGCGATGAAATATTTCAAACTAGGCTACGATATGGAAGGTTATTCGGACGCGTACAAGGCATACAGGAAGCAGGCGCTGCGACAAGGGGCGCTGCCTGTGCTGCTTTTCGTACTCGCTGCTCTTGCGGCCATCGGTTACACCAATTACAGGCGTAAAAAACAGGTGGCGCGTGACGCGAAGCCCAAGGAGATCGGAACGCTGCGTTATCCGTTCAACATCATGTTCCATCCGTCGCAAGGGTATGAGGAGATGGGATGGAGCAAGAAAGGCTCGTTTACCGTTTCGTTTGTTATTCTGGGGGCTTGGTTTCTTGCCACGGTTGCTCAGCAGCAATGGACTGGCTTTATTTTTAACCCGTCCCGCGCGGATCAATTGAATATTTTGTTAATCTTTATTCGGACAGTCGGCTTGTTTTTGCTCTGGGTGACGGCCAATTGGGCATTATGCACGCTGATGGATGGCAAAGGGAAAGCGAAGGAGATTTGGATTAATAGCGCCTACGCTCTCATGCCGTTAATTACGATAACGATTGTCGTTACCATTGTAAGCCGCTTTATGGCAATGGATGAAGGGATGTTTATCGAATATGCGCTGATGATTGCCAATGGCTGGACTCTTGTTCTGCTGCTGATCGCCATGAGTACTATACATGAATATTCCTTGAAAAAGACGATTGCGTCAACAGCGCTGAGTGTCGGGGGAATAGGGCTCATTATTTTTCTGTTTGTGCTCGCCTTTGGCGTTTTTCAACAATTGTATGCTTTTCTCGGCACATTGTATAAGGAAATCTTATTCAGGATCTAGTTCAAGGAAAGGAGGCTCTGTTCATGAGCAGGATGAGAAAATATGCCTTCCTGTTTGTTGTGGCTGCGCTGTGCATGCCGGTTTTCCTTTCCGAGCAAGCCTTAGCCAATACTGCGGGGAAGCAGCATTTTGAGAAGACGGCCGAAAATGGCAAGTTTGCACTATATGTGAATATGTCTGACGGGCAATTCGCTGTCGAGCAGAAATCAAGCGGTTTTCGCTGGTGGAGCAATCCTCCGGAGCGGGAAGATGATCCGCTTGCCAAAGGCGTGTTCAAGATGCAGCTGAATTCGCAGCTTCTCGTTACTTATGCTACGAGTAAGGGGGAGACATCGATGGTTAACAATTTTGTCGCCAGTATTAATGAAAAAGGGGCGGCTGTAGAGAAGACGAAGCGCGGCTTTCGGGCGGTCTACCGTTTTCCTAAACAGGACTTTGTCATTCCGGTCGAATACACGCTTGAGCCCGATCATCTGAAGGCTGAAATTATTACCGGGGAAATCAGGGAAAACGATCCCGATACTAAAATAACACAAATTGCTTTCCTGCCCTATTTCGGAGCAGGCAGTACCGCAGACAACGGCTACCTGTTCGTACCGGACGGTTCGGGCGCCTTAATCCGCTTTAATAATGGAAAATCCGGATATGACGCCTACCGGCAAAAAATATACGACAACGATAATGTTTTATCGCAGACCCGCGAGATCATTGTCAGGCAAAGAGCCAGTCTGCCGGTATTTGGCCTCAAGAATAAGGAGCATGCATTTGTGGCCGTTATTGATAAGGGCGATTCGCTGGGAACGGTACGGGCTTCTGTCAGTGGCATGGGAACCTCGTATAATCAGGTGTTTAGCGAATTTACGTACCGGCAGCTGGATACAGCCCAATTGCTCAGCCGGACATGGGCGGAGAAAGAAGTCAATTTGCTGGCAGGTGAAGCGACGAAACTGGACCGAATTACGCTGGACTACTATTTTCTGGACGGGGAAAAAAGTGATTATAGCGGTATGGCGCAAAGGTATCAGCAGTTTCTGATCGAGGAGAAAGGGCTGCAGAAATCGGTCATGGCTGGCCAAACGCCGTTATATCTTGATCTATTCGGAGCAATAGCGAAGAAAAAATCTTTCTTTGGGATTCCGTTTACGAGTATGGAGCCGCTCACGACCTTCAAACAAGCCGAACAGATCATTGGACAGTTGCAGCAATCGGGTGTAGAGCATATTGTGCTTCGGTACAAAGGATGGGCGAATGACGGGCTCACGAATAAGACGATTCCTTCCACGGTTAAAGCAATAAGCAGGCTTGGGGGAACAACAGGGTACAAACGTCTGCTGGATTATGTAGATAAACAGCGCGTTGAATTTTATCCGGATGTCGATCTGGTTCATTTTCAGGAAAGCGGAAACGGATTTTCAAGCCATTTTGATGCTGCTAATGCGGTTACGAAACTGGTGGCGCCGCAATATGCTTTCCTGCGCAGCACGTACCAAATCAATAGCAAGGAAGCGCCGCAGTATTTGCTGTCCCCGTTGAAAATGCAGGGGGCAGTGGATAAATTCGCGCAGTCCTACGCGCGGTTTGATCATCCGAACGTATCATTGAACGAACTAGGCATGCAGGTTTATTCCGACTATCGCAAGAACGGAATTGACCGGGGAACGAGTGTGGGGATTTGGACCGCGATCTTCGAAGGTTTTAAAGCCCGCTCTGCCCGCCTGATGTTGAATCAACCGAATGGCTATGCGCTACCGTATGCAGTTCACGTAACGCAGGTTCCCTTCGAATCGAGCCGGTTCGATATAGAGGACGAAAGTGTGCCCTTCTACCAGCTTGTC
Organism: Paenibacillus baekrokdamisoli; assembly: GCF_003945345.1. Classification (GTDB taxonomy): domain Bacteria; phylum Bacillota; class Bacilli; order Paenibacillales; family Paenibacillaceae; genus Paenibacillus_Z; species Paenibacillus_Z baekrokdamisoli. Next base: position 9,755 of record NZ_AP019308.1, read on the forward strand.
CTGCATGGCATTGTTCCGTATTCCGCCCCCTCTGTTAATTTAAGCAGTGATCCCGATTATATCAAGCTGAAGGCGATCGAAACCGGGAGTTACCTGCAATATTCATGGATGCACGCGGAGACTGCCAGTGTGAAGGAAACGCCTTACGATTACTTGTACAGTACCCACTATCGGGATTGGATGGACTCGGCTGTAGCCGGATATAAAGAACTTCACCAAATCTTGTATAAAGTTGCGGATCGGCGCATGGTCGGGCATCAGCAGCTGGGACAAGGGGTTTATGAAACGACGTATGAGAATGGAATCCGGATCATCGTAAACTATAATGAGCACGCTGTTAATGTACGTGGACAATCTGTCGAACGGATGGGGTATTTAGTGCTGGATGGGGTTGAGGCACGATGAGGTTCACAAGATGGGCATCGACGATTGAGCAGAAACGGGCATGGGCAGGCTTTATCTTCATCTTGCCCTGGCTGATCGGGTTCATTTATTTTTTCCTGCTGCCGTTTATGAAATCGGTTCTGTTCACCTTCTCCAATATTCAAATTGGCACCGAAGGGATGACGACTACTTTTGTTGGACTCCGGAATTATAGAGCGACTTTTCTGGAAGATCCGGACAATGTCCGCTTAATCTTTTCCTCTTTGGGCGATATGCTCTATCAAGTTTCGATTATCGTCATTTTAAGTCTCTTTATTGCCGTCATTTTGAATCAAAAATTTAGAGGCAGATTGCTTGCCCGCGCTATATTCGCGCTTCCGATCATCATATCTTCGGGCGTTATCATATATTTGCTCAAATATGATGTGCTTGCTCAATCGCTTCAAGGCAATAAAGCAGCAGATTTGTTTCAGAGCTCGGAGCTGGTTCAAGTGATGATTCAATCTGGCTTCAATCCGAAGCTAGTCGCCTATTTTACGGGCATTGTAAACGGGATTTATGAGCTGGTGTGGAAATCCGGCGTGCAAATTTTGTTGTTTCTGGCTGCGCTGCAATCGATCCCTGGTTATCTGTATGAAGCGTCCAGCATCGAGGGAGCCACGAAGTGGGAATCATTCTGGAAAATTACGTTCCCGATGATTTCACCATTTATTTTGGTCACGACAGTCTACAGCATTATCGATACGTTTACCGATTTCGAAAATCCGGTGATGAAAAAAATATTCAGTCTCGTCTCCAACATGCACTATGAAACAGTATCTACACTGGGGATCGTCTATTTTCTTCTTGTGCTGGCGGTGATCGGCATTGTAACGGCAATCATTTCGAGAAATGTGTTCTACATTGAAAAATAGGAGGGGACGGAAATGGCGAGGTTAGGGGAAATCATCCAACCGTTGAAAAAACGCGCTGCAAATCCGGGCTACCTTCGCAAACTGGGGAAGGCAACGGGAGCACTGCTACGGACATTACTGTTGATTGGTATGAGTTTTATCATACTTTATCCCCTGCTGTATATGGTTAGCACGGTGTTCCGGAATGCAAGTGACTATTATGATCCAAGCATCGTGTGGATTCCCAGCCAGCTTACCTGGAGCAATATTGTGAAAACGTATCAAGTGATCGATTTCCCGACCGTATTTGCCAATACAGCTACATTTACATTGGTTAGTGCCGTGCTGCAAGTGTTTACGTGCGCTTTCGTCGGGTATGGTTTTGCCCGGTTCAATTTCAAGTTTAAAAATACTCTGTTTGTCATGGTCCTCTTTACTATTATTGTCCCGACACAAACGATTATTTTACCGTTGTATGCACAATATCGCTTTTTTGATTTTTTCGGTATCTCACAATTAATCGCACTGTTTACGGGTCATAAGCCGACAGTCACCTTAACGAACACGGGATGGATTTACTATTTGCCATCCCTGCTTGGAAACGGAATCCGTTCAGGGTTGTTCATCTACATCTTCCGGCAATTTTTTCGCGGTCTGCCCAAAGGTCTGGAGGATGCAGCCCTCATTGACGGCTGCGGTCCCTTCAGATGTTACTTCAGAGTGATGCTGCCTAATGCTGTAACAGCAATCGTCACTGTAATGCTGTTTTCCATCGTTTGGCATTGGAATGATTACTATTTCTCGGGCATGTTGTTGAGCTCCAAGGTTACATTGTCGATGGTGCTGGCGAATTTGCCGGCAAAGATTCAGGATATGAACGGATTTGTTAATCCCGTGGAAAATTCCATTCAAATTCAGGCTGGCGTTTTGATGCTCATTTTCCCATTATTGGTTATGTTTGCTTTTGGACAAAAGTATTTTACGGAAAGTATTGAACGGACGGGATTGGTCGAGTAAGTGTTAGGTGATGGAGTTAATCATAGGCATAATCTGAACAGGTCGCTGCGGCGGCCTGTTTGTCATTTTCCGGTGGTGGAAGGACACCTAGTCTCAAGAGGTGTATATAAAAGTAAAGACTAGTATATAGAAGATGTGCGCGCCGCTTCTTTATTAAAGATGCAGACAGAACACGTTGGGAGGAAAAGCAATGAATCGTTACAGAAAAAGCTTGCTGTCGCTCGTCTTGATCTTGTGCTTTTCCATTAAATTTACAATGACTGCCTAGCATGTCATTGACCCCTTAACTTTTTAGCTCATGCCCCAGATCATCGTTTTCAGATAATACTATCAATTAGCCCGAAACATGTTTATGCAACGCTACTGTCTCAGCTCTTATCACAATTAGCCTTTTTTACTTAATCAGCATTAATTTGAAAACAAAGCCACATGAACTAACTTTATTGGAGGCTTATCGGATTGGTGCTAAAGAAGCTCAAAAGTGGGATGTTGATGCTAAGTTGACACACCTTACAAGCGTGGATGAGGTGGATAATAAAGGTGGGACACTTGGTATCACTGGGAAAAGGATAACCTGGAATATGATCTTTGGAAACTCTGAAAAAAAACAGGTTTTAATTATTAATGTGAAGAATGGGAGAGTGGAAATGAAACATACCTCTCCTGAAAATGTCGAGAATGTTGAGCTTATTTCTCCGAATCAACTAACACTTGATTCACCATATATGGCATCACAAGCAAAACTATATAAATTAAAGCCAGGTGAGGTGTGGGCAAAAGGATATCATTTTACCATTACGAAAGATGAAAAAGGTTTGTTTTTTGCAGTTGTAGGACTGGATGAGCAAAATAAATTCACAAAGCTGTATTTCAATTCAATTGGTAAGTTAATAGGAAAAGAAACAAAAAATAATAATTGAGAGGATGTACCTTTGATGAAACAAAAGCGAAGCGGACGGAATCGTTCTGAAGAAGCGCTAGCGTTCGCCTTTGTCTCCTTATTTCTACCCCTAAGGGATAGAATCAAGAAATAGGGAGACAACAGCGATCGTAAGAATGATCCGTCCGCGCAGCGGGCTTCTACGCACAATGCTTCTATGCTTCTACGCACAACCCTTCGCATTTCAGACACAACGAAAGGAGTCACTTTCGTGACTCCCATAATCTATACCTTCTTATCTTTAAAGAAACTACGCAAGCACAATTATCTGACAGCATATCTCCGCCTATTTTCCAATGTATTGAGGGTTACCCTTCAATGTCTGAGAAGCTATAGGTACATCACTATCTATTATAGGTGTCTGTACCGCCGCCTTAGGATTGAATTGTTTTTCGCTTTTCGCGATGACGACTGTAGCTACAGTGTTCCCGATCAGATTCGTAATGGCACGCGCTTCGGACATGAAGCGGTCTACCCCAATTAGGAGGGCTACCCCTTCAACCGGAATCACATTATGCGGAATCGCAGCAAGCGTGGCAGCAAGGGTAACTAAACCAGAGCCTGTAACCCCAGCGGCACCTTTGGAGACAAACATTAGCACACCAAGCAATGTCAAAACCTGAATAATGGATAGATGCACTCCAAAAGCTTGGGCTATAAAGAGCCCTGACATGGACAAGTAGATGGAGGTTCCGTCTAGATTAAATGAGTAGCCTGCAGGGATGACAAGTCCTACTACCGGTTTGGAACATCCGTATTGCTCCAGCTTAACCATTATGCGAGGCAAGGCGGATTCAGAGGATGATGTACCCAGTACGAGTAGAATTTCCTCTTTAATATGGCGCAGCAGATGAAAGATGCTGAATCCGAAGTATCTGCAGATCAGACCAAGGACTACGACAATAAATAAAAACATTGTAATATAAACGGACCCCATCATTTTCCCCAGCGAAAATAGCGAGCCAAGCCCGAATTTTCCAATTGTGTAGGACATTGCGCCAAAAGCGGCAATAGGGGAAAATTTCATAAGCATGGCTACCAGTTTGAAAAAAACTTCATTTATCTTCTCGAAGCTTTCGATAACAGGCTTAACCTTTTCTCCTAATGCAGCCATTGCTAGACCGAAAAGGATGGAGAAGAATAGAATGGGAAGCATATCTCCCTTAGCAAATGCACCAACCACGTTATCCGGAACGATGTTTAAGAGATAATCAATAAAACTGTGGCTTGTCTCCGCTGCCTGATTCGTATATTTGGCCACATCATCAGCTTTCATACCTGCGATATTCATGCCGACTCCTGGTTGGATGACATGCATGACAACTATACCAATGGCCATAGCAAACGTGGTTACGAGTTCAAAATAGAGCAGTGCTTTCCCACCGATTCGACCTATTTTCTTTAAATCGCCCATGTTGGCGAAGCCGATTACGATCGTAAGAAAAACTATTGGAGCAATAACCATTTTGATCAACTTGATAAATATATCCCCCAGCAGCTTTAGATTATCCGCCGATTTTGGGAAAAACTCTCCTACCAATATCCCCAATGCTATAGCAATCAGAACCTGTACGGTTAAATTTCTCAAGTTTATTCTCATCATGAACCTCTTCTCATAGTTGATTATTGCACCTTTTCTCTCCTTCTTTGCGCAACACCGGACTTATAGGCCGCGTTGATGACCGCTTCTCTGACTTTTTCTACGACTACATGGTTGAACACGCTTGGAATGATGTAATTTTCATTCAATTCGTCATCACTGACTACAGAAGCGATTGCATGAGACGCCGCGAGTTTCATTTCTTCGTTAATTTTCGTGGCTCGGCAGTCCAAAGCTCCTCGAAACATACCTGGAAAGCATAGAACATTATTAATTTGATTCGGATAATCCGAGCGGCCCGTTGCCATAACTCTTACATAAGGCTCCGCTTCTTCAGGCATGATTTCTGGAGAAGGGTTAGCCATCGCAAAGACGATAGAATCGGCTGCCATTTTTTTAACATCCGCTGCTTTTAATACACCCGGACCAGAAACGCCTATAAACACATCAGCACCTTCGATTACCTCAGATAAGCTGCCTTCTATATGATGTGGATTCGTATTCTCCGCGTACCATTGCCAAAAAGGATTCTCGTATTCCTTTCCTTTAAGAATTGCACCTTGCCGATCGACACCAATGATGTTAGTAACGCCAGCGGATAAGAGCATTCTCGTACAAGCAGTACCAGCCGCGCCAATCCCGCAGACGACGATTTTACAGTCCTCTAGTTTTTTACCAACAAGCTTAACCGCATTTATTAAACCTGCCATTAAAACAACTGCCGTCCCATGCTGGTCATCATGAAACACCGGGATATCCAACTCCTCCACGAGCCGTTTCTCAATATCAAAGCAGCGAGGTGCCGAAATGTCTTCGAGATTGATTCCGCCAAATCCTGGAGATAACGCTTTCACGATAAGCAGGATTTCTTCTACGTCTTGCGTTGCAAGACAGATCGGAAAAGCATCTACTCCCGCCAACTGTTTAAACAACATCGCTTTCCCTTCCATTACAGGCATGGCCGCTTCTGGTCCAATATTGCCAAGCCCCAATACAGCTGAACCATCGGAGATTACAGCAACCGTGTTTCGCTTAATTGTGAGTGAATGCGCTCTAGCCTTGTTCTCGTGAATCGCCATACTAACTCTAGCCACCCCGGGAGTGTACACGCGCGATAAATCATCTCTATTTTTAATAGGAAACTTTGTTGCCATTTCAATTTTGCCGCCCAGATGCAGTAAAAAGGTTTGATCCGACACGTGAACGACTTTCACACCGGGCAGCTTACCAACTGCTTCTACGATCAAGTCGGAATGCTTTTGGTCGTAAACACTAAACGTAATATCTCGAACCGTCGATTTTTTTTCCGTACGGACAACATCTGTTGCTACTATATCTCCACCGGAATCTCCAATAGCTGTAGCAATGTTCCCGAAGGACGCGATTTCTTTATCTAATTCCAATCGTAAAATCATATTCGTATTAGCACCTGTAGGAATAGACATTTATTATTCAGCTCCTCATAAAAACATTTTCTTTGTGCTTTTATGATATCGCTTTCAATTTTGTTCGGGAAGAATTTGACCATATTGTCCATTTTGGTCTTTTTGGTCAAAGGGGGTTCTATTCTATTTTCTTACCGATCACGTAACGGTTTATGGGTCTGCCCACGCCACCATACTGCAAATCGATTGTCACTTTTCCTATTTTCTCAAGATAGTCCAAATACCTTCGTGCCGTTACCCGGGCGAGACCGACACCTTCCGCTACTTCTTCCGCAGAGCGAGATTCCGTTTGATTCATTAAATACAGAATGATCTGCTTTAAGGTTATTTCCTGCATTCCTTTTGGCAGCAGCACTTCAGTGGAGGGGTCACTCGTATTACCAAACATGAGCTGGTCGAGTTCGGATTGTGAAAAGCTTTGTTGATGTTCAATTCTTTCTTTTAACATCCGATAATTGTTCAATGCCTGCTTCACACGTTCAAATTTAAACGGCTTTATAATATAGTCTATGGCTCCATTTTGCAGCATGCTTTGTATCGAACGGGCATCATTAGCGGCTGTAATAGCGATGACATCTACCTCAAGGTTTTCTAGCCGAATGAGCTGTAATGTCGTAATTCCATCTTGCTGCGGCATAAAGATATCAAGGATCACCAAGTCAGGACGAAGTGCCCTAATTTTCTCCAAGCCCTCGACACCATTTGTTGCTATACCTACTACTTTGAAAGCAGCTACTCGTTCTACGAACTCGCGATTCACTTCTTGCACCATCGGGTCGTCCTCAATCAAAAGAACATGAATGATGTTATTAGTCATCCTTAGGCCTCCGCCTTCCCTGTCATAGGAAATGTGATAATAAAACTTGTCCCTTGCGAAGGTACGGAGTCGATTTTACAGTCCCCGTTTCCTTTCTCAATTATGCTGTGGATCAAATAAAGACCAATGCCTCTACCTGCTCCTTGTTTCGTTGTAAACCCGCGTTCAAAGATACGCTCCAGAATCGCTTGTTCCATACCGCTGCCATTGTCCTCTACAAGTATCGAAAACACATTGTCATCCTGCTCAAGACTGATGAATACGTATTTGTCACGATTGACGTCCCCAGTCATATTCTTCAGGGAATCAAATGCATTCTCAATTAAGTTACCCAGCAGCACAGCAATATCGTGATGATCCAGAAGTGCCGGGAAAGTTTCCACCCTGCTTTGGCGATCGATGCTTACCTCAATACCTAGCTCTTTACCACGACTTATTTTCCCAAGAAGCAAACCCGAGATATTCTCATCGCTGATTTGGCGGTTTAAGAAACTCATAAGCTCCGTCCGCTGTTCCGTAATGTGAAATAAATAATCTAACGCTTTCTCTTTATGGTCCAATTGAATTAATCCGCCAATGGTATGCAATTTATTCATGTATTCATGATTTTGAACACGGAGAGCATCCACAAATTGCTTTACTCCCGTTAGCTCCTCCGCCAGCCTAGTCATTTCCGTCCTGTCTTGAAAGATCGCTACAGCCCCTACAGTTTGTTCACCGACTTTGATCGGTACACGATTGCTCAATATTAACGTGGGACCTATTTGGAACTCTTGGTTATAGATCGGCTCATTCTTTTGCAAAATTTCCGGCAGCCGAGTATCCGAGATAACTTCCTGAATCGGTTGGCCAATCACATTCTCTTCTATTTTTAACATTTGCTTGGCTTTTTCATTAAAAATAGTAATCTTCCCCGAGCTGTCAATCGCAATTACACCCTCATGCATCGCATGGAAGGTAGCCGTTCGTTCAACCAATAATCTGGCGATTTCTTGAGGCTCCAGTTGGAACATTTGTTTTTTTATATGCCCGGCTAGAAGCCATGATCCCAATGCGCCGAATAATAATGATAGCAGTATAGTGATGTAAACCTGTCCAATCATATCAGACAAAATTTGTGACATCCTCGGAAGCAAATGTCCGACCAATACAACGCCAATTTGTTCATGATTTTCATTCATTACAGGCACGAATCCTCGAAGTGCTTTACCAAGTTCCCCTTTCGCTTTTGAAAGGTAAGTATGCTCTGCAAAGGCTGAACGTTCATCCAATCCCTTAGATACTGTGCCAATCTGACTCGATAACGGATGAGTAAGCCTGACTCCATCCATATTCATGACTACAATGTAATCCATATCGTTAATAATACGTATATGCTCTACAGTTGAATTGATTTCGCTGGCTTTATTCGGATTGATAATGCCTTCTTTTACAGAAGGGAGTTGTGCAACAACCATTCCAGTTACAAGCAGCCGCTTACCCAATTCCTCTTCCTTAAGCTGTATAATATTCCCCATAATGATGATGCCGCCTATGCAGATAGCAAACAGTACAATGCCGAAGGATAGAATGGTAATTTTCCAGTTCATGCGTAATTTATTTAGCATTGCCTGCTCCCCCTCGTAATTTCACTAAATATATTCCCTTATGATACACTTCATTTATGAAGAGGGGAGGGCAAAAAGTTGAAAGCTTTTTTCGGAATCGGACTGTTTGTTGTGATTGGACTCATAACCGCAATCGTGATCGGATTTTCACCTCAATTCTCCTCCGTCCCCCTCCCATACGACGAAGAACAAAAAGGGTTAAAGCAGGAAATAGTCATTAAATTCAGCTATTCCGTTGCCGAAAATACGCCAAAAGGCTTAGCTGCACAACTATTCGCCGACCTCGTAAGGAAAAAAACAAACAATCATGTCAAGGTAGAACTATTCCCCAATGGCATCTTATACAACGAAAACGATGAAATAAATGCACTTCAACAAGGGAATGTGCAAATGATCGCACCGAGCTTTTCCAACATTTCTGAGGTTGTACCCGATTGGATGGTCATGGATTTACCCTTTGCCTTTGCAAACAATGACGCTGTGCAGGAAGCCTTTCATGGTGACATCGGTGCCCAATTGTTTAAAGAGTTGGGTGCTCATAACATGGTAGGAATGGCCTTTTGGGGAAGTGGCTTCAAACAAATCACAAGCAACAAAGGCCCTATTCTTCAACCTTCCGATCTCAAGGGGCTTCGTATGCGTATTCTACCTAGCAAGGTCATCGAGTCTCAATATCATCTATTTGAGGCCAAAACGTACCCGATTCCGTTTAATCAAATTTATCATAGCCTAGAAAACGGGACCATAGACGGAGAAGAAAACTCCATTTCAAACATTTACTCTAAAAAATTATACCAAGTTCAAAAATATATCACGATCAGTAACCACGGCTATTTGGGCTATGGAGTTCTAATGAATAAAAAGTTTTGGAGTACACTGCCAGGCGACCTTAAGAAATCAGTGCTTGAGGCTATGCAAGACGCTACCCAGTGGGCTAACGATAATGCTATTCAGATTAACCAGAAGCAGTGGGAAGAGATGAAAAGTGGAAGCACGATGCAAATTTCTAAACTTACTGCTGCAGAGCGAATGAAATGGATGAACGCAATGAATCCGGTATACAGCGACAACGAATCGATCATTGGAAGGGAGCTTATCCAGGAAGTACGCAAGCTGCAAAATAAATATGCCGGCAAGCAGCCTGAGATCAATTAATGCTATATAAGTTGAACTTAAGAAACGGACAATGAGCCGCTGCACAGATGGAATGTTCTTCCGATCGCTGTTGAGCCCGGATTTCTTATTTTGTCCCCTGTTAAGGGGGAAATCCGGTCTCAAAGGCGAACGCTGACGCTTCTCCAGAATCATCCATCTGCTCCGCTCACTTGTCATATCTCTAGTTCAACTTTTATAGCCTTACAACATTTAAATAAAGTTGTCAATAATCGGTATTTTAAGTATATTTCCACTGGTGGGATTGGTTTAAGATAAGGATCGAACCAACCCCATGAGGAGGAAAATAATAATGAATGTGAATGGAAAGTTACACGAAATCACAAATGCACCGCTATTTATTTCAAGCTTCTCGAATAACCCCGCACATCCGAATCCGGCATCGTTCAAACCTATGGCCGAGGCCCAGGTATTCTTGGGAACCGACTTTCCTGCAGGCTTTACAAATAGTTTCATACCGGGCTTTTCCTTTCAAGCAACAACGGATGCCAACGGCGCATTCAGTATATTCGTACCCGATGGATTCCCACAGACGATCAAGGCTTACCTTTTGGCAACGCATACGATCATGAAAGTACTCCCACCACTAAACGTTCCTATCTTCGCACCGGTATATCGCTCCGAGACCTTCCAATTCAGTCAAATCAATTCCAAAACACAAGATATTTATGTTTTACGAACGGACGGAACGACGAAAGAAGGCTTTTCGCAAGCGCAGATCAGCTCCATGACAACTGACATACAGCAAAAAATGAAGCTGGAAAGTCTCTCTGCGTTTATTAACGATGGATCTGTAGGCATCGTTGGTAAAAGCAAAGGAGCAACACTCAAAGCCGACCTTTTCCTAAGTCCGTTTACAGGACCGGATCTGAATACTTTTATAAGTGAAAAGGTTGATAATATTGATATCGATCTACCCGGCCCGGATTTTATCGTGGGGCTCTTTGTTAGCAAGGATGAGATAGCGAAGCAATTCCGTCAAGGCATACATAATATGATGCCTACATTAAATAAGCAAATTTTTGATAGAATCCAAAAGCAACTTGGCATGTTGATCAGCGATCTTGAAAAGAGTACAAATAGCAAAGTAACGATTACGTTCGAAAAGCTGCGCTTCCCTGTGGTAGAAACCAAAATCATTGGTCCTTTCAGCATAAAAGTCCGGGCTATAGTACCGGATCTATTCGTTGGTATAGCTAGAAAACTGTTCAGTTAGTATTCGTCAATTAAGTTGAGATAGGAGATGAATAATGCCTGCTTCCATTAATATCAATGCAGTTGATGAACTGCTCGGCTTCATTCGCACCGATTATCGCAACCTGTCAGTCCGCGAACTGCTGCATAAGTCCCCTCATGTTCTGCTTGGCGTAAGCGCACAAGCTGCAGATATATTGCAAAAACTGGAGATTAATACCGTCTTTGATCTCGCTACTTCGGGGGTTTTTGGTGCCGCTACCAAACTTGTGAACGCCGCGAGCGACGTTCATTCCGCACTCAATCAGCATGGCAGTCCGACCGCCGACCTTGTACGCGAGGCTGAGGCAGCTGGGAAGAAAATAGATGAGCTTCAGTTTCTACAGGTTGGCGTTTTGGAGAGTATACCAGAAGCTGAAGTTGCTAATGTGCAGAGCCTGCTGGACGTTCAGACCGTGAGAGATTTGGCCTTGTATCCACCGTATCGTGCTGCTGTTCGGATGCTGAATGCTGTTTATTTCCCCGAGAATGTCCCGAATTTCGATCCTGAGCGGCCCGCTGACCTCCTTCCGAAGAGCGGGGAGTATCCGACGGAACGCGTGCAGTATACCACACTCTTGATGGATGAGATCCATATCGGTGACGGTGAGACGATAGCAGACATTGCAAGCCCGAACTTCAAACCGCTGGATCTTGCCAAACTGGCATCGGGTGATGCAGGATTCAAAAGAATCGCTTTCGGCGCACTGCTGACATTCACTCAGTCGTGGTATGCGCAGGGCGTAACACTGGGTCAACTGCTGCATAGCACGTCGCTCGCACCGGGCGAAAGCACCCGTATTGCCGTCATTGATTGGTCGCGCAAAAGCCGGGCTGGAGAGACCGAGATCATCAGCGAGGTCGACGACCTAACTAATGATACATCACGCAATCGTTCGATTAGTGAGGTAACGCAGGCAGTTGCGGACGAAGCGCAGGGTGGTTTTTCGAAGGCGCACAGCAACAGCCTTTCGACCCAGCACGGCTCATCATCAGCGGAGGAAATCTCCGCACCGCTTGGCGGACTATTCGGCGGGCCAAGCGCCTCCTTTGGGCAAAGCAGCAGCCAAGCGGCTACGATCTCGAACTCTGATAGTTACTCCACATCGTTCGGTCACCGGGACATCGGCAGCAGTATGATGCAGAATGTGAAGGACCGAACTCATCAGAATGCTCACAGCAGTCGAAGCCGCCGCGCATCTGTAGTCAAAGAGGTATCACAAACCGAGCATGAGGGGGTTAGCACCCGGGTTCTTGCAAACTACAATCACATGCATGCGCTAACGATACAGTACTACGAGGTTGTCCAGATTTACCGAGTTGAAGTGGCGATCGCCAAAGCAGACAAGGTTGTCTTTATCCCGGTTCAGCTGGTAGACTTTCAAAACGATACTATGGTGCGCCGTTTCCGGAACGTTCTTGCTCGTGCCGCCTTAACGTATGAAATTCGTGAGGCGCTGCATAACCTTGACGTGCTGGAGGTATCGCCAGAGAAAGATACGCACTTCACGATACTAGGTAACCGATTCAGTTTCTTCCTGCGTGAGGCCTTGTTGAATCGCACTGGAATTAATTTATCAACGGCGCGCAATGCGAAGAAAGCGACAACGGATGCAGCAGCCGCAGCAGTTCCCGAAACGACTTCAGGAACCACGTTTCAGCCAATGATGCTCAGTACGACGGGGCAGTCCACGAATATCCGACTATCGGATGCGCTGCCGATCGTGCAGCAGGTGAACGATCATTTATGGTCGATTGATCAGACTGCGCGTTTGTCTGGTCTGCTAAACCGCTCCGTACTGCGGTCGGACAGCAATGCGATCTACCTGCCTACTGATGTCACGGTCGAAGGGGGTGTGGTCTCGACGGGAGGAACCCCGATGAAGATCCTCTTCCATACGCAGCAAAACACAACCGTCGACACGGTCAGCGCAGAACACCCTCTCGCTATGAGCGAGGTAAAAAGCATCGGAATAATCGGCAGCAGTAAAGAACGCGAAATATCGGCGACTTTAACATTAACCCTGAACCGGAATGGGGTGCGTTTCCCGCTTGAACTGCCAGCTGTGACTGTAGCCAAGTCGGCGACAGGAGAAATACGCGTGGTTCAGGTCAAACCAGGTGGCGTGAACGCAAACCTGAAGCAGCATCTAAACGAGAACCGAATGCATTACAGTCAGGCCATCTTCCGTTCACTCGACAGTACACAGATTGCACTCCTGCTGTCCGGTTACGGTGTTGAAGTGAATGATCAACTTGTTCCTGTAGCACAGGTCGTCGAGCCTCGACCGATTCGCTATGTAGGCAACTATCTCGCCTTCAAGATGAATACGGATGCCTCCAGCGATGATACTTGGGCGAGCTGGCTTAGGGAGCATGGAATTCAACTGGGCAGCTCCAAGGAAGATATCGTACCGCTGCCATCAGGTGGAACCTTCGCTGAGGCAGTATTGGGACGTTCGAACTGTGCGGAGAAGCTGGACATTACTCGCTTCTGGAACTGGCAGGATTCGCCGATTCCGCTGCAACCGACTGAAATTGCCGCGGTTCAGACGGGCAGCCGTGCGACTAATGAAGATGTAAAACCAGGTCAGTTGAGCAGCCCGATTATTAATATTACATCGCCTGCAAGTATTCCGGATCCGAGTGGTACAGCGGCAATTCTTGCCGCAATTCAGAATGGCAATATGTTCCGCGATATGAGCGGCCTACAAGGCACCATTGGGCTGGCGCAGGCGGCGCTGCAAGCGACATCAGCGGGCGCGGCAACCGCCGGCCAGCAAGCGGGAACTAACATGAATAGCCTGCTTCAGGCCAATACCGAGAGGCAGCGAATCGCGGCGGAGATGATTACCAGCCTCGCGAAGACAGCGGCATCGGTATATAGCGGTGGCCTTGCTGGCGGTGGGGGTGGCGGTATTAGCGGCGGGAGTAATCACTCGCAGGATGGCGCGAAGATTAACTATTTTGATAAGACTCAGGGCCAGGCCACAGCAGGAGGCAGCAACGCAGTTGGCGGCAGTGCGGTTACGCCAGTAGGCGGAGGTGGTCAAAGCGGCGGCGGTAGTGGTGGCAATGCAGGCGGCGGCTCTGGCACGAACGGCAGCAGTGGCGGGAGCTTCTCGCAGAACCCTGCTGCGCTCGCTGCCACTTGGGGTGATAGTCAGTCACCTTCCGGATTGATTGATAAAATCGTGGATAAATACGGGGGCATTATGGGCGGTGGCGATGCCTCGCCGAGCAGCAGTCCTTTAACGACCCGTAAGGCGTGGCCTAAACTAGACAGCAGCACGGTTCTTACTCGCATAAACGATCTTAAAGGGAATGCTAATCTCTTCGATCAGGGCAAAGTCGGTCTTTGCACCGCGGCAGCGTTCTACCACCACGTCATCCAGAAGAACGCGACGGAGTTTGAATTGTTCGCCAAAGCATTGTACGGAGGAGGGATCGGCTTCCTCGGCAAGCTTAAGGTAAACCCAGGCTCGGACCTGCGCAATACCGATTATTCGGCCCTCGCTGCCGAGTTTCCCGGCATGCCGCGACAGGCGGAGTGGATGCTAATGTCATCCGTCCGTGATAGTGAGAACTGGTTCTTTGACTATGAGGGTGCGCCCGATGAGTCCACCAGCATCAAAACGTCGGCAATCGAACTAAGTGAATGGTATACGAAGACCGGATTCTATTCTGGAGTCACATATAGCGACGATACGAGTTTGGCCAAAATCAAGGCGATTCAGAAGACAGCCACGAATCATATCGCCCTGTACATTCGTATTCCTCTGCTCCAGCCGGGAACATCGACTCACATTATTACGCTCGAGGGACCGATCACGATTGACGAGCCTAACGACAAGGTCACCTTCGATTACTGGACGTGGGGTCAACCAATCAGGACCTTGAACACGACCCTGACCGCACTGAAAGCCAACTATCTAGGTGTCATTACGGCGACATTTTAAAATTTAAGAAGTATAAAATTCTCCTAGCAACTCCGTCCTTAGTAGGGCGGAGTTACTCTGCGTTCTTATTGGCTGGTTTCTCAGAAGGAGCATACGGAGTCTAAAGCGGAAAAATGATATCAGATTCGAGTAGGCGAAGCTAATGTGAACCTTAGTACATAGCTGTAAATAATTAGGTATATGGGAATAATAACCATTTATAATGATTTTCTTCTTAATAATTTAACAATGAGTTAACGAAAAACGACAGATTCCTCGCATAATGATGCGATATACTGTTTTTAAATCCTATGAGAAATAATTAAGGCCTTATTAAATAGCTTATATGTTACTAGGAAATATAAGCTGGATTTTAAGGTCTATTATATATGCTTAAATTTATTTAGGAGGGCAATGAATGCTGGGTAAAGCATATGTGTGAAAGAAACCAAGGGAATTAACGTATGGGTTGGACTTAACTTCATACGGCTGTTGAGAGTTTATTTTGTGAAAATTGCTGACTTGATTTCAATGATGTCGTTCCTCGTAGAGAAAACCTAGAAAATATGACTTTAATTGAAGGAGCAAATAGGGAATGTATAAAGTAATGGATAAGCGGAAGAAATGGTTCAGCTTAGCAATGATTGTAATGATGCTGGTAACGATGATCGTACCGAATAGACTGGTTCAGAAGGCACATGCAGCAGCAGCGCCTGTCACTGTTGCGGGATGGACTTTTTCAGCAACGGGCACTTCTTTCCCCGCAAATAGCGGCAGTATTGCGAATACAACTAATGCAAAACTGACATTAAGTGATGGTAGAACAGGAACTTATTCGACTACTAATTCATCTGTTTATACAGATAAGTGGTCTTCTCCTCTAGAGGGATATTGGCAGGCGCAATTCAGCACACTGGGATACTCTGGGATAACGCTTTCTTCAAAGCAATATGGTACGAATGGCGGTCCAAGAGATTTTAAGCTCCAGTACAGTGTTGATGGCACTAATTTTGTTGACTTTTCTGATGTATATGCACTTACAACAGCGATTGCGACTAAAAATATAGCCTTGCCGAGTGGAGCAGATAATCAAGCTAATGTGTATATCAGATGGCTTAATGCTTCCAATGCATCGATATCCGCTTCAAATACTGGAGCCAACGGGACAGGGACGATTACGCAAACTAGCGGTAACAGCCGAATCGCTGATATCATCGTTACAGGTGTCTCGACTGACCCAGATCAGCCTGTTCCAACAACTGTTCCAGTAACGGGAGTTACGCTGGATAAAAGCACGCTGTCCATGACAGCCGGAGGATCCGTTGATAGTCTGGTGGCGACAGTGGTTCCGAGTGATGCGACGGACAAGCGGGTTTCTTGGAGCTCAGATTCACCTTCTGTTGCCAGTGTAAACAGCAGCAATGGCGCAGTGACTCCGAAATCTGCAGGTACGGCGACGATTACCGTTACGACGACGGATGGCAGCTTTCAAGCAACCAGCACGGTAACTGTAGCTCCTCCCACAGGGAAGACTGCAGCCCCGAACGCATCAAATATCATGTTTCCTACTTTGACCACGGTTAGCGGCTTGGCAGGGGCTGTTGCTGGTAATGCGCAGGTCGCTGTCTATACGGACGCTGGATTAACTACACTAGCGGGAACAACAGCTGCGGGCTCGAATGGATCATTTGCAATTACAAACTTGACCAATCCTGAATCCAAAACAACGGTTTATGTAACGGCACAAGGAACTGGGCAGCCCGTAAGCGATGCGGTACCCGTTAATCTTGCTGTGGCTCAGTCCTTTAAGCCTGGTGATGTTGTATTCAGTCAGATTTATGTAAACGGCGGCAATGGCGGCGCGTTTTATAATCAAAAGTTCATTGAACTATACAATACCACCAATCAAGATATTAATCTTAACAGTTGGTCGCTTGGATACACATCTTACACAACGATGAACGCAACAACGATGAAGCCTTTGTCCGGTACGATTAAATCGCATGGGTACTTTTTAATTGGCGCCAATATAGGTACGAACGGTGTTCCGCTTCCTGTCTCTGTTGATGTTGATCTTAGCGGAGGATTCAATCCAAGTGGATCTACTGGCGGAGCAATCGTCCTTTCCCAATCCAATAAGGCTGTGAGCAGTCCTGATGATACCAATATCGTGGACCTAATAGCTTTTACGAACGCAGCAACTACAGCCTTTAAAACTCCTTTATATTGGGGACAGCCTTTTGTTTCCGATCAGATCGGAGGCGGTACGATATTACGTAAAACAAACATAGGCTCCGATCCTAAGGCGGCGTTTGGATTGGGCAGCGGATGGTTTACAAAAGCAGACACTTCTTCTAATTATGTGATGTTTGCACCCCAATCACCTTCTAATCCTGTGGAAATTATTGTCAGGAACACAAAGTATATGGATGGGCCTAATGGGACATTGATCAATTTTGATGGAAATACTTCCATCTCTGGCCTTGCGGGCTCAGTGCCGGCAGGTTCAACTGTGAAGGCTTATATGGATAATGGCGGTTCTGTTGGTGGACAAGCGACAGCAGCAGCGGACGGTTCATTCAGCCTAACCATCACTAATTCAGGTAATAAAAAATCGGTTTACTTGACCGAAACGACAGCATACTCGTTGAAAGCGATGACTACGAGAGAGAGCGGATATACGCGCGTTGACTCGGCAGCCTACAGCAAGCCTCTCGTAACAGATATCCAAGATTTGCATCTGAATGATGCTAATGGGGTTCCGCTTCAGCTAGGATATCCTGTGACGATCGAGGGTGTTGTTACAGCGGGAAATCGCTTGCTTGGAAACGGTAATACGAATTTTTACATTCAGGACAGTACGGGTGGAATTAATGTTATTGGTGGGACCGTTCCTCCAATGATTACGGTAGGGAACAAAGTGAAGGTCGTTGGTCAATTGGCTTTCACAGCGGGGATGAGTCAATTTGTAGCTGCAACGATAACAGATTCAGGTCCAAGCACGACACCTGCTGCGACTTCCATCACGTTGGACAAGATGAGCAGCTCTGCGGATATGGAACCGCTGGAAGGCAGAGTGGTCTCTGTTAAAGGAAAGGTAACCAACATTCCTTCAGCCGGTCCTGATTACAACGTGACCATTACGGATGACTCGGGCAAGACGGCTATAGCGAAGATACTGGGAACAACCGGCATTGATGTCAATAGCGCTGTTCAACTAGGTGATACGGTTACTTTTAAAGGGATCATCGGTCAATCGAAGGCAGCTTCTCCGTATACGAGCGGATATTATATTGCGCCAAGAAGTATATCGGATATTAAAGGAGAACTGCAATTCAATCACGTTCCTGTGACGAAAGCGTATATTGGCTTGGATATGTCTATCAAGGCTATGGCCAAATACGCTGATTCTGTGACCCTTTATTATAGAAATACAGGGGAATCTGTGTATGCTTCAATTCCTATGCTTTCGGCAAATAATTTAAATTACAACGCCAATATACCGAAAGAGAAGGCGGTTTTGGGCAAGCAAATAGATTACTATATTGAGGTTAAAAGCGCTGACCAAACCTTGTCTTCGGGCAATGCCGCTTCACCCAATATCGTAAATGTCATCGAAGATAAAGAAGGACCTACTTATTCGAACGAGCTTCCTGCAAACGGGGACAGTATGGAATCCTCCCGTCCAGTGATTTCGGTTGATTTGGACGATCCGAGCGGTGTGGATGCAACATCATTGCAAATTTCTCTGCTCAATCATGCCACTCAAGCAACAACTGATTATACGAGCCAAGCTGTACGATCAGAAAACCAAATCAAGTTAACTTTAACTTCGGATTTGGCAGTAGGCACTTATACGGTTAATGTTTCGGGCAAAGATATGAAGGGCAATGCTTCAGTGCATTCCTGGTCGTTCGAAATTACTGCTAGATTCACAGGCGGCAATCATTATCGGGGGACAACGCATAACCATACTCAAATTTCCCATGATGCCAAAGGCGATCCGGAAAAGGCACTGACAGAGGCTGAGAAATACGGCTATGACTACTTTGCTTTCTCTGATCACTCGCATGACATTGATAGTGGTAATGTCGGCAGTGACACTGTCGATCACAAAGGAATGCCGGAACGTACCGGAGGTGCGAACTGGCAGCAAACCAAAGATCTGGCGAAGAAGTATACACAAGATGGTAAATTCGTCGTATTCCCTGCGTTTGAAATGACTTCGACAACATGGGGACATTCAAACGTCTTTGGAACAAGTAACTTTATCGACCGTGTACAAGATGGCGGAAAATATCAGAATCTAAAAAATTATTACGCCTGGACGTTGACCTACGATAATATTGTGGCGCAGTTCAATCACCCGGCGATGTCGGCGAATGCCTTTGATAATTTTATTCCCTATGATAAAGATGTCGATAAGCTCTTCACCATGCTTGAGGTAGGCAACGGGTCAGGACATTACTCGTATGTCAACGCGGACAAGAAGCTTTTCAGTGCACTTGACCTTGGATGGCATGTGGCGCCGACATATGGCGAGGACAACCATGACGGAACCTGGG
This sequence comes from Paenibacillus baekrokdamisoli, assembly GCF_003945345.1. GTDB lineage: Bacteria > Bacillota > Bacilli > Paenibacillales > Paenibacillaceae > Paenibacillus_Z > Paenibacillus_Z baekrokdamisoli. The sequence goes on from NZ_AP019308.1 coordinate 29,367, forward strand.
GACAGACTAAGAAACGTACGGTCATTGTCGCTAAAGATCTTTCTCAAGAGTCTTTACTTGAAGCGATGCGCAAAATGCGTGTGTATTTCAGCGAAGATCCCAATTTCCAGCTGGATATGCTGGCGAACGGGTACTATATGGGATCTACAGTGGACTCCAATAATCTGACCTTTGATGTGACAGGTAAAGACCCTGTACAGGAAAGCGCCACAGATCCTAAGTACAGTTACATGACTACATCAACAAACGACAACATCAAGAAAGTCGAGCTGTTAACCAATGGCGGCACAGTGGTTGATACGTACACGCCTACTGGTAATGAGACAACCTTTAATTGGAAGCCAACAGTTACAGTTGTAGGCGGACAGCAATGGTTCATTGTTAAAGTAACCCAGATGGATGGCGATCAAATTTATTCTTCTCCAATCTGGTCGCAGGTCCAACCGTTAGCTGTGAAAGTAACAGATTTGACAGTCGTTGAAGGTGCTGCCATCGCGGGAATCCCTGTTACTTTGAAAGCGGGAATTTCTAATCAAGGGACGATAGCTCTTCAGAATCTTACGGCTAGTCTGTATTATGACGCTGTGGATGTGTCGCATTTTATCGGGGAGAGCACCATTCCTTCACTAGCTTCCAATAAAAGCGCAGATACCTTAGTGCAATGGCAGAAACCGGTTGCCGGGGATCATAAGTTGATCGTGGTGCTTAAGGCAGACGGTCAGGATCTCGGCAACAATAAATACGAGCAAATGATAAGTGTGAAAGCTCCACTCGGCATTACAGTTATGATTGACGCAACGCATAACAACGAGAATACAACGAGCGATACGGGCACTTACAAAGATAATCTTCAAAACTTCACGCTCAACTTAAAGAAACAAGGGTATACGGTAGTCGAGAACAAAACTACACTTACCGATGCACTCTTGAAGGATGTTGCCGTCTTAATGGTGACCCATCCAAGCAGTGCCTATAGTGCAAGTGAAATCGACGTCTTGAAAACATTTGTAGCGAGTGGCGGTTCATTATTGTTGACTGAAAAGAGTAATTTTGGCGGAACTGCTCGAAACCTGAACAGCTTATTAGCGGGGGTCGGTTCCAGTATTCTAGTTAACAATGATGGTGTATTCGATGAAACGAAGGAAGGCAATTTCTGGGGAACTCCGTTAACGTCGAATTTCTCAGTGCGAGCTCATTTGAAGCCAGTAAGCAACGGTTTGACTGACTTTGTGTCTTTGCTGGATTTCTATAGCGGATCGAGCCTTGCCCAAAATGATGGTACAGGGAACAAAATTCCGCTTACAGGCAGCAGTACGGTTACGATCCTGGCGAGCGGAAATGAATCAACGTTCCAAGATTCTCCTCAGGTAAAAGCGGACACTGTGACATACAATGTGCAGACAGCCAATGGTAAAAGCGGTCCTGCCTTGGAAAATGTGACTGGGGGATCAACGATTCCATTAGTGGCTTCGGAACAGCTTGGCAAGGGACGAATTCTTGTAGCGGGCATGAACATTTTCAATGATAAGCAAATGACTCAGAATGATGGACCGGTAGGTAATGCTCCATTCGAGCTGAATGTAGTGAACTGGCTTGCCCATCAGGAATCGAAAGTGTCCTCAATCAGCGAGGCGCGCAAGCTCCCTCTGAACACCAAGGTTGTTATTCAGGGTAAGGTGACAACGACTGCCTTTTATGATGCGGCATACATTCAAGATGATACCGGCGGAACGGTAATCTTTAGTGAGGTGCCGGCAGGATCGCTGCAGCTTGGTGACACCGTAAGGGTCTACGGACATATCGGTATCTTCGAGAATGATGTAGAGATTATATTTGATAGATTTGATAATAGTATCGTTAAAGTGAGTTCAGGATCTCCGGTTCAACCTAAGGTTCTTAGTACGGCAGATTCGGTAATTGAACAATATCAGGGGCAATTGGTTCAGGTAAAAGGGAAAGTAATTGCAATACCTGACGACAACTCCTACGTAATTAATGATGGTTCTGGTGATGTCTTAGTCTTCGTTGATGGATATATCGCCAATCAAACCGGAGCCGTTCCAACAATTAAAGTTGGGGATACGCTGCAAGCAACAGGTTTGAGCGGTAAATACTCCGAAGGCAGCCGGATTCGCGTTCGAGACACAAGGGAATTGATAAATGCCACGGATTCAGTTCCAGTAACGGGAGTGACGCTCGATAAGACGACACTGACCTTTACAGTAGGTGAAGCCGCACAAGCCTTGATGGCAACGGTAAATCCGAACACAGCAACGAACAAAGCAGTCACATGGAGTTCGAGTAATACTGCTGTGGCAATGGTAGACAACAATGGTATTGTCACACCGGTTGCAGCCGGAACAGCGACTATTACTGTGACGACAGTGGATGGAGGCAAGACAGCAACAAGTGAGGTCACCGTGAATGCTGCGAATGTAAGTGTAGCGGGAGTGACGCTCGATAAGACAACACTGACCTTTACAGTAGGCGGAGCGGCACAAGCCTTGACAGCAACAGTGAATCCGAACACAGCAACGAACAAAGCAGTCACATGGAGTTCAAGCAATACTGCTGTGGCAACGGTAGACAACAATGGTGTTGTCACACCAGTTGCAGCTGGAACAGCGATTATTACTGTGACGACAGTGGATGCAGGTAAGACAGCAACAAGTGAGGTTACCGTAACCACTTCATCTAGTGGAGGTAATGGTGGAAATGGTGGTAATGGTGGTGGAAATGGTGGCAACACCGGAGACACCGGAAACCATACGACGACGATAACCAGTGACAAGCTCACTAACAGCAGCAACGGAACAATCACCGTCGAGGTTCCGGCAGCTACTACGGAAGTTAAGGTTCCAGCAAATACGGCAGATCTGATCAAGCAAAACAATTTGGAGATCAAATCAGACAACCTAACGATTAACTTACCTTCCGATCTGATTAAGCAGTTGAAGATGAAGGTTGCTCCAAGTGATTGGACAGACAGCTCAATTTCATTGAAACTGGATCCACTCAGCCAAGTCGATGCAAAGAATATCGTCGATAAAGGCAAAAATGCGACCAATTCGGATATTAAGCTATTTGGAGAAGTTTACGAGTTCCATCTGTCAATCACGACAGCTAGTGGTAAGACTTACGATCTGTCAGCGTTTGACAAGCCGATAACGATTCAGTTAAAGGTAGGTCCAACGGTTAATGCGAAATTGGCCGCGATCTACTATATTTCCGAAACTGGAGCACTTGAATTCATTGGAGGAAAATATGTAAACGGCTATATGGTTGCCGAGATCAGTCACTTTAGTAAATACGCAGTTCTTCAAGTTTCCAAGCTATTTACCGATGTTCAGCCTGGGTATTGGGCATCAAATGCGATTCAAGAATTGGTATCGAAACAAATTTTGAATGGTACAAGCCCAACTTCATTCGAACCAGGACGCAGTGTAACACGCGCTGAATTCACTGCGATGCTGGTCAGAGCGTTGAAGCTTACAGAAAAAAGCGATAAGGCGTTTACCGATGTATCGGCTGGAGACTGGTACGCTGAAGCTATTTCAATCGCGCTGAAAGCTGGGATTGTGCAAGGAAAGAGCACGACGCTTTTCGGTGCTAGCGCACAAATTACTCGTGAGGAAATGGTCACGATGTTGATGCGAGCGTACAAGTATATGAACGGCAAAGCACCAGTTCATACAAGCCCTAGATTCACCGATGAATCTCAAATTTCATCGTGGGCTGCAGAGTTCGTTAAAGAAGCAGCAGCGCTTAACCTGATTCAAGGAAGTGGTGCGGGCAATTTCAAGCCTCGTGGAATTACAACCCGTGCCGAAGCCGCTCAAGTCGTGTACAACCTATTAAATAAATAAATATCTTTTAAATTGGATAACAGGATGCCGTTCACATGGATGGCATCCCTGTTATCTTTACAAGGAGGAAAATAATGTTCCGTATTCATGCTGCATGGCGATTTTCCATTTGCCTAATGGCAGTTCTTATACTCCTTTTGATCCTACCTTTTGAACGAAAAGTGGATGCTCATGCCTACAGTGCCGGTTATACGACTCTAAGTTTGACCAAATCGAACATCGAAATGACCTACACACTGGATGAGTTGTCTGTTATAGAGTTAATTGGTGGCGATGTGAACAAGAATGGGATGCTCGAGCAGGAAGAATTCACCGCGGTGAAGGATCAGCTTTTAGCCATGATAAAGAAAAACGTAATCGTACAAATCAATAATGAAGTCCAAGATTGGACCCAATTAGAAAGTATTGTTTTGGATCGGAAAGGGGATGCCACAAAGGTAATCTTGAAGGCATCCTTTCCGCCAGTATCCGCATCTCAGCCGATCTCCTTATCGGATAATCTATACATGAACGATGCAGCTACCAACTACGTCGATTTACTTACGATTAATTATGGTAAGCAAAAAAGCACAGCAGCATTGTCTGGGAAAAATCGCGTATGGGCGATGCAGCTGACCGAGAGTGATTATGGCGGTTTACAGCAGGATATGAAGTCACCCCAAAATAACGGCAGTGGACAAGCAGAAGGGCCGAAAAACGAGGCTTCGAGCTCATCGGAAGGCATCTCAGGCTGGTATTCATTCTTTACACTTGGCATAAACCACATTTTATCCGGCTATGATCATCTATTGTTCTTGTTTTCGCTGCTCATCGCAAGGCAGAAATTTAAACAGTATGCGGCGATGATCACTGCATTTACGATCGCACACAGCATCACGTTAACCTTGACGGTATTGGGGATTATCGATGTATCACCAAGGATTGTCGAACCTGCGATTGCGCTCAGTATTTGTTTCGTAGCCGTCGATAATATCGTACGTAAAGAGGTCAGTTATCGGTGGGTACTTACGTTTGTGTTTGGCTTAATCCATGGGATGGGCTTCGCCGACATTTTGAAAGAAATGGATCTCCCAAGAAGCCAACTGGCAACGGATTTGATCAGCTTTAACCTCGGGATTGAAACCGTTCAGGTGACGTTGGTTGCCATTCTGCTGCCGCTGCTAGGATTGCTGCACCGCTGGAGATATTCGAGACACGCAGTTACTGCGGGTTCCACATTGGCGCTGTTATTGGGCGGAATCTGGTTAGCGCAGCGGCTGTTCTTCAACTAAACAAAAGCAAGAGGGGATTTCCATGCCAAAAACGGTCATACACAGAAAATCAATGAAATGGAACAGCAACCTACTCGCTGGTTTTGCTTTGATTTCCATCCTTATTTTATACTTTTTCTCTACCAAAGAATCCGAAACGATCTTGAATAGCCCCAAGATGCAAATATTCAAAATGATGTTTATCAGCATTATTATTGAAGCCATGCCGTTTATCCTCATTGGGGTGTTGATCTCGGCACTATTGGAAGTTTTCGTTTCGGAACAGACTATCAAAAAAATGATCCCGAGCAATCCTGTTTTGGCTATCGTTACGGCCAGCGTGCTAGGCATTATTTTCCCCATATGTGAATGCGGTATGATCCCTGCTGTTCGCAGACTGATCCAAAAAGGAATGCCTCTTTATGTTGCTACAACATTTATCTTGGTAGGGCCGATAATAAATCCGATTGTATTCTGGTCCACCTTTACAGCTTTTCGCAACAAGCCGGAAATTGTATTTTCTCGCATGGGATTGGCTTTTTGCTTGGCGCTCGTTATCGGACTTATTGTCTATCGTTTTGTAACAACGGATCAATTAAAGATAACTGAACCCATTCAACAGCAGGAGATTATGAAGAATAATGTGGCGCTCCACGAGCATTCACACGATCACCAAGATCATCCTTCTGCTCGTAAGAACAAGCTGCTGGAAGTGATGGAGCATTCCATTAGTGAATTTTTTGAGATGGGTAAATATTTGATGTTTGGGGCTTTGTTAGTTGGAGTACTTCAAACGTTTGTTTCTAAGGCTAGCTTGGTTACGCTTGGGCAGGGTGAAGGTAGTGCGAACCTGCTCATGATGGGTTTCGGATTTATCCTATCGCTATGTTCGACCTCAGATGCGTTTGTCGCACAATCCTTTGTTACGACATTCTCACAAGGTTCGCTTGTTGCATTTATGGTTCTTGGACCCATGCTGAATTTGAAAGGGATTCTGATGATGTTAGCTGTTTTCAAAACCAGATTCGTCATATTATACAGCTCCCTCGTTATTGTAGGCGTCTATGTCGGTACCTTGATCCTCGAAAGGTTTGTACTGAAATGAGCAGGGGGAATGATGAAATGAAAGACACATACGCTCCCATCATCCATCACTTTTTGAGATTGGCCATTTTGCTGGGGTTCACGTTATTCTTGGCACACTTGACGATGTCAGGGGAAATCCTCCTCTTTATTGCACCCCAGCTTGTGAAATATGTGCAATTAGCAGCAGGGGGGTTATTAACCTTTACTATTTTCCAGATTTACTTCTTCATTCGTTCGTTCAAAAACCCTGCACCCGTGTGCGCGTGTGGGCATGATCATGGTCATTCCCACGAAGGTGAACATGCTCACGGTTTCGGTCATGAGCACAGCCACGAGCCTGCACGGTCTTTATGGAAAAACATCCTCCTCTATGGTCTATTTATCATGCCGCTGCTATTTGGAGCATTCCTGCCTAACGAGGCTTTCGCCGGTTCACTAGCTAAGAATAAGGGAATGAATCTGGGTGGGACAACGGAAGGCAGCAATGGAGTTCCTGCTGATTTGGCTCAGCTAGAAGGAAGTGAAGATTCTTCGGTTAAGGAACTGTTTCAAACCGACAATTACAATCGGGACTATGCGAAGTTGGGCATGCTTTTATATAAGCAGGATTTAATAGAAATGAAAGATGAATGGTTTATCGAGAAATTACAGGCACTTAATACGTTTGCGGCTAATTTCGAGGGTAAGCAAATTAAGGTCAAAGGTTTCATTTATCGAGAAGATGGTTTATCGGAGGATCAATTTATTATCGGAAGAATGGCAATGACCCATTGTATAGCCGATATATCTCCCTACGGAATGATTGCTGAGGCTCCGGACGCAAGCAGTTATGCCGATGACTCCTGGGTGACGCTTACTGGAACCATTGCCACAACGACCTATCATAATCAGACGGTGATCAAGATCCTCATTCAAAGCGTAGAAGCAGCTCATGCTCCAACAATTCCATACATTTATCCGGATTGGGACTTTGCTAAAAAACTACAATGAAGAACTACGACTGCACAATTAAATTAGCAAAGATGGAGTGATGTTTGTCATGCTGCTCAACCTAGGTAGTTTCATAGTAATGGTACTGATTGCAAGCTATTTTAACTTCTACCTCTTCCAAAGAAAGGGCTTGTTGACGAGAACTGCCGGAATGATCGCAGCTTCTGTATTGGCTGTCTTGTCCAGCTTTGAATTTGGCATTATAGCTGCGCAAACGTTCGATTTGGATTTAATCATTTCTGTGGGGATGGCTATTTTATTTGCTGTAATTGTTGGTTTTCCTAGCGGTATAGGGTTTGGTTTGAAATCAGGATTCAACGCCGTGTTGGCCGGTTCGATGGGTGCTATACTTGGAACTGTTGTAGGCAGTCTCTTCTATAAATCCAATATTGTTGTGATGCTTGCAGATATTGTGTTTATCCTTTTGATTTTCGTTGTTCAGAAAGTAGTAGATTGGCGGCTCAATGAGAAGAATAAGAAGCAAATATCATCAAAAGCTGTAACGAAGAAAGTATCGTATACCAGCACGATCATACTCCTGATAGGCGTAACGATTGTTGCGGGGTATGTGCTGCTGGAAAAAAATCATATCCAAATTGGCGCTATTGGTAAGCCGCAATCGCAAATCGCGACATTTGATGAAGAGAATAATTTGCAGATCGCGACGATTGACGTGACCGCATCCGGGTTTGCTCCGAGCACTACGGAGTTCAAAGCTTTTACGATGATTAAAGCTATATTTAATGTGAAGCCAAATGCGGGAACCGGTTTAAAGCTGGTTTCAAAGGAATTGAATCTTAGTGTTGATTTAAAAACAGGTCCTAATATATTATTACTAAATAATCCGCAGCCAGGGTCCTATGAGATCACAATAGAGTCCAAAGATTATAAGGGCAATTTCATCGTCAAAGCAGAGAAATAATTTGTTTCGGTCTGATAAAGTCATCCAAATCCACAAAACAAATAAGCCTTTGGTCATGACCACTTGACCATGTGGGCTTATTTGTTTTGTAATTCTAGTTTGATTGTTGGAACTATCACGAGTAAGAATTTTGCTATTCCGTTTAAGTTGATGTTAGACTTAATAGATGAGTAAGCATCAAGGGTTGGCTGAAGTAATGTTGGACAATTCGCATCCTGTAAGGAGGTCACGGTTATGTCTATCGTCCCGAGCTTATTGAATTATAATAAACAATTCGTAGAAGAGAAACGATACGAGGATTATCTAACGGACAAATTTCCGGATAAAAAGGTAGCAATATTGACTTGCATGGATGCGCGACTAAGTGAACTGCTCCCAAAGGCTTTGGGCTTTAAGAATGGCGATGCAAAATTCATTAAAAATGCCGGAGCGATATTAACTCAGCCCTTTGGCAGCGCAATGCGAAGTATTTTGGTAGCCGTCTATGAACTGGAAGCGCGCGAAGTTATTGTGATCGGCCACCTCGGCTGCGGCATGACAGAGATCGATCCGAAGAGAATGGTTAGCAAGTTTATTGAGCACGGCATCGATCCTTTAGCGATAGAAACACTTGAAAATTCCGGGATTCGTATGGATAGGTTTTTGCGCGGCTTTGACCGTGCGGAGGAAGGCGTCATGCACAGTGTTAAGATGATCCGAAGGCATCCGCTTTTCCCGAAGGCAATCCCCGTTCATGGCTTTGTCATGGACCCGGAGACCGGAGCGATAGATGTCATTGTCGAGGACTATAGAGAACACTGAGCCGCTGCACAGATGGAATGTTCTTCCGATCGCTGTTGAGCCCGGATTTCTTATTTTGTCCCCTGATAAGGGGGAAATCCGGTCTCAAAGGCGAACGCTGACGCTTCTCCAGAATCATCCATCTGCTCCGCTCACTTGTTATATCTTTAGTTCAACTTATCTAGCCATTGCAAGTCAAGAGGGCACCTCCATTCACATATGGGGTGCCCTTAAATTTGGTCAAAAGTCGATTTGTAAAGTTTATGGTAAGATAAAAGTTACAAAAAATAGGGGCTCTAAACTATAATTAGTGTTTGCCATCACGAAAAAACATAAGCGAAGCGGACGGAATCGTTCTGAAGAAGCGATAGCGTTCGCCTTTGTCTCCTTATTTCTACCCCTAAAGGGATAGAATCAAGAAATATGGAGACAACAGCGACCCTTAAGAATGATCCGTCCGCGCAGCGGGCTTTTACGCACCATGTTTATCAAGCACTTATTTTAGTGTTGAGCCAAAATAGGAGTGAAAAAATGAACTTCGTGTTTGATTTGGATGGTACAATTTGTTTTAAAGGGAAGCCGGTAACAGAAAAAATAGGAGCTGCATTAGAAATGCTTCAATCGAAAGGGCACTCTATTATATTTGCTTCTGCAAGACCCATTCGTGATATGCTGCCTGTGTTGGACCAGCGGTTTCATACTTACACAATGATTGGAGGTAATGGGTCACTTATCTCACTAAATGGTGAATTGAAATATTCCACTTCATTTTCTGGCGATCAAATGACTGCCATTACAACCCTTTTGAATGAATTTGAAGCTGCATACCTAATAGATGGCGAGTGGGATTATTCGTATACAGGTTCGCAAGACCATCCGATTCTAAATAATGTTGACCCTGCAAGATTAGCAAAAATGGTCCCTCTACATACTCATAAGTCTATTGTTAAGGTATTAATTTTGAGTGCTGCTAACATGGAAGAATTGGCTGAGAGAATAGCTGGGCTCGATGTAGTCGTTCATAAGCACAAAAATGAAAATGTACTTGATATTAGTCCAAAAGATATTCATAAGTGGGAGGCGTTAAGAAAACTAAGTATTGAAAGTGGGAATTACATCGCATTTGGTAATGATGCCAACGATATGACAATGTTTATGAATGCAAAGCATTCCGTGATGATTGGACATCACGAAGAACTGGCAAAACATGCCACAGAATCTATTTCATTAGGAGAAAACATTGAAGATAGGATAGTTGAAAAGCTAAATCAGCTAGCTAAAGTATATGCTTTATAAATGGTGGCTAACAATAATTACCAAGGGATGGAGAGATATATTTGAATTATGTTTATGCTTTACTAGTCGGAGTTTTGGGCGTCGTTTCTATATTCACTGGAGAAATAGTGACATATGTATTTCTAGGATTTATTTTATTAGCACTAAATAACATTCACAAAGTATTACAAGACATATCGAAGAAAATGGATAGGAAAGACTGAAGAACCTGCTTGGCCGGAAGTGGCTAATGGTTAAGCTAGAAAAACGGAAAATGAGAACCATATACGTTTAATTAAGAAGGCTGCTGATATTGTTCAGCTGCCTTCTTTGCGTGCCAGCATGGTGCTATCTCGAATTCAGTCATGTTGTACGTTTCCTCGTGAAGACCATGGCTAGTAAGGGCTTGGGTTAAATCGGATACCGGGAATGATAAGGTTATTGCAAACTAGGAACGCAGCTGATAGATTAATGTCATCATCGCATATCTGGTTTCGAAAGGAGGGTCTTGTTTGCAAAGCCGAGTTACTATGCCAGCTAGGACATCAAACTTTTCGGACATGATTGTGACCATACAGATGCGCTTTAGACTTTGGAGGTTATACTTGCGGCGAATCGATCTTCGATCGCAAACAGGAATACCATTGTAGTTTCGAAAAAATTACAAGGAGGAGTAGCGATGTCAATCATGCGATTTGCTGTAGTGGGAACCGGTTGGGTGGCGGGGGAGTATTTGAAAGCGATCGACGCTCGCAAGGATGCGGAGGTATATGCAGTTGTCAGTGCCCATAAGGAGCATGCTAAACAACGTCTTGAAGAGCTACAAATAGATGCTCGTGTTTTCGAGCGTTTCGAAGATGCGGTAAAGGATCCGCAAGTGGATGCCGTAGTCCTATGCTCTACACCCGGCATCCGTCCGGAACAAGCGGTCTTGGCCGCACGTCATGGAAAACACATCGTTTTTGAAAAACCGCTGGCTATGAATCGCAAGGGATTATGGGAGATCGCGCAGGCACTCGAAGCCAACCCGGTGCATACCATCGCCGGGTTTGTCCTCAGATGGAACCCATCGTTCAGCAATACGAAAGCGCTGATCGAAGACGATGCGATTGGCCGGATATTTATGGCGCAAATCGATTACTGGCATAATATCGGTCCGCATTATCCGCAGTATCGGTGGAGTAAGACAAAGGCGCTCGGTGGCAGTAGTATACTGTCAGCCGGTTGTCATGCGGTGGATGCTGTCCGCTATTTCGCAGGTGAAATCGAAGAAGTGACAGCATACAGCTGTCGGACATGGGCGGATTCCGAATATGAGTTTGATTCTAACGTGATCGCCCTATTAAAGCTGAGAAACGGTGGGATCGGTAAAGTATCGTCCTCGCTTGAATGCAAAACTACGTACAAGTTCAACATTCACCTGCTCGGGGAAAAAGGGGCGATCATGAACAACCAATTGTATAGCCACAAGCTGCCGGGACAGACAGAGTACGCTGTAATCCCTACGATCTTGCCGGACAGCGGTGATGTTTCGCACCATCCCTTCGCTGAGGAAATCGACGATTTCGTGCAAACCCTTCGGGGGCAGACCCCATCACGCTGTGATTTCTTTGATGCCATGCAAACGATGGAGGCTTGTTTTGCCATTGACGAATCGATTGAGAGCGGGCGGAAAATCACCTTGCCATTAGTAAGATAGTTGTGATCAATAGCAGCTGAAGCTAGAAACAAATAGAGAATGTTTAATAAAGGTCAACTCTTCAGAGGAGGCCACTGAAAATTATGGATTTTTTCAGTGGCCTCCTTTAGAGTGCCCTTTTTTTCGCGTCTAATAAATGGCTCTCAATCATTATCAGTGCTTGCCATCACGAAGTGCCTAGCGGAGCGGACGGAATCGTTCTGAAGAAGCGATAGCGTTCGCCTAAGAATGATCCGTCCGCGCAGCGAGCTTCTACGCACAAGCGAGGCTCCAGCCTTGACGTACAAAAGCCGTTCCTTATACTCTTTCGTGTCCATACAATATGTTGTAAAAAGAAGGTTTTCACCTAATGGTAAATTTGGGTTGGCAATCCGTAAGAGTTAAGAGGTGATAACGATGAAGAAACGTTTTAGACGCAAACAAAAACGGTCATTACCTGGCAAAGCGAACAGGATGAGCCGACCTTCAAATGGAAGCAAGCCACCCGGAAGAAGAGTTGGATTGGCAGGCTCTAAAAAACGGATAAAGCCACCCAAAAGGCAGACCTCCCGTTCTCTTTCTCAAAGGAGGAATATGCGGGGCATCATCAACGAAAAGGGCTACAAGAACAAGATCCTACCAATGGTCGCGCCAGTAGTCTCTGTTATTATTCCCGTCATGAATGAAAGGCGAACGATAGAACGAGTCATCCGTGAGGCTTCACGCCTTCACAGTCAGACAGAGGTCATTGTTGTAGCTAATGGTTCAACTGATGGATCAGTAGCTCTGGCCAAGCGGAGCGGCGCCCAGGTGATCGAATTCTTCAATGCGCTTGGTCATGATGTTGGCCGAACGATTGGTGCGGCTGCTGCTAGAGGACAGGTGCTGCTATTCATCGATGGAGACATGGTCATATCTGCGGAGAAACTAAGGCCATTCATTCATTCCGTACTCCATGACGGCGTTGACGTCGCATTGAATGATTATTCTGGGCCTACGAATAAGAAGTTTGTTCATAGCGTTGTGCTCGCCAAGCATGCCCTGAATGCCCTGATGCAGCGTTCTGATTTAAAAGGTACATCCATGACAGCAGTTCCGCATGCTGTGAGCAGACTTGCACTGGAAAAGATCGGTGCCGCAGCACTCTCTGTACCTCCGTTAGCCCACGCAAAGGCCATCCATCATGGGCTTGTTGTCAAAGCGGTCCAACACGTAAATGTCGGAAAATTAAATTTGCCACGGGTTGAACGAGAACGAACCCAGCCGTTAGAGATGCTTATTGTGGGTGATCATCTGGAAGCGATTGAATGGCTAACGGTGCAAACCGACAAGCGTGGAGGCTTCACAGATATGCTGCGAAAACGTGAGATGGCGAGGTGATTCCATGCGGTTGAGAAAAGTGAGGCGTACCCGTAAAACACGAAAGCGATCAGGCCGTATTTCCCGTTCTCGCCCCTCGCTAAGTCATCCTAAACGTCCAAAACGTCCAAAACGTCCTAAACGTCCTAAACGTCATATTGCCCCAGCTAGTAAACAGAATGCAGCTTATAGCGCTGGTATACATGATGCGAGAATTTTGCGGGAATCTGGATTTGTTATTGAACTCTCCCCTTCCTTGAAGCAACAGATTAATGAAAGCTGGACACACAGATACGGACAGGATCGGTCGTCTTTACTTACGCACAAAATGATTGCTGAAGGCAAGCACTATGCACAAGGCTTTCTATCCGAGCTGAATTTACCCGAGCAGACATGGCTTCCTATTCCGATGAAGAAGGCAGCCGCTGCAATCGTGCTTACGGGGGATGGCATAAATCTGCTCGCGCTGAAGGAATTATTAAGGTTGCCGCTAGAGGAAATTATTGTGATGCTTGAGGGAGCGGATGAACAGTGCTTCGCGGCTGTTCGAAGCTTGCCGGGCATTACGGTTGTTCATACGAAGGAGTCACTTGGTCAGGACGTTGGTCGTGCAGTTGGCACTAGGCTAACGAGCGCGGAGACGATATTATTCACCAATGGAGCGGAAGCTGTACCCGCTGAGCAGCTAGCTCACTTATTAATAGCGATAGATAATAACGCGGATCTGGCATTAACGGATGGCAGCGAATCCGTGGGGCTTTTTCGAGAATGGGATGATCTCACGCGGGTGAAAGCTTTTATGAACTGGTCATTAGGTCGACCGGATTTGCTAGCTAATTCCGCAGCTGAGCTGCCTAACGCATGGTCGCGTAAAGGAATAAACCTTATCGGTACAGCAGCCCTATCTGTACCTCCTGTTGCACATCAATTGGCGATTGAACATAAGTTAATCATTATGAGTTGTCCGGTCCCAGATGCGGTGCGTACCGTGAGTCGAAAAGGTCAGCTGCCCCCTAATACAGCAGTCAATAAGCTTGAGGTCGGGGATCACATTGAAGCGCTAACGGCGGCAATGGGGCTGCGCGGCAGCAGACTTTCGTATCCAGACCGCGTCCGAACTCGGTTCCCCGATCGAGGAGGAACATGAGGAATCAAACGAGCATTATCCTTCCCAGCTATAACGGACTGGAGCTCCTCCAGCAATCCATAGGTGCCATTCGAATGTATACAAATGAACAGGAAACACCATATGAACTTATCGTGGTCGATAACGGTTCGAATGATGGAAGCTGTGAGTGGTGTAGGATAGAGGGAATTACCTTTATATCGATGCCCACGAACAGCGGCTTTCCCCGCGCTTGTAATAAAGGCATGCGTCTTGCTGCAGGAGATAGTCTGCTGCTCTTGAATAACGATGTCACTGTGACACATGGCTGGTTGTCAGAACTTACGGAAACGTTATTTAGCCAAGCGGAGATTGGATTGGTAGGTCCTGTTACGAACCATGCGAGTGGCAAGCAGCAGGTCTCCTACCCTTTTTCATCCCTCCAGGAATTTCATCGCATGGCTGCAGAAGTTCGCAGCAAGGTGGAGCTCGCTTCAGAGCCCGTCATGCGACTTATTGGCTTCTGCCTGTTGATTAAAAGAGAGGTATACGAGCGGATTGGCGAGCTTGATGAGAGGTTTACTCCTGGTCATTATGAGGATGATGATTACTGCTTGCGGGCACGAATGCAGGGCTATAGCTTACAAATGTGTACGAATGTTTTTGTTCATCATGAAGGCAGCGTGAGCTTCAAACGGAGTAATCCTGAAGAGGTACAGCAGCTAATCGAACGTAACCGCCAACAATTTATTACCAAATGGCAGATAGATCCCGCATGTTTTATATAGAATTGCAGACTTATGACGAATATCATCTGTGATAATGGAGCTTATGCTTAGGAGGTTATTTTTAGTGAAAGCTGTCATCTTGGCTGGTGGAACGGGTACGAGGCTGCTGCCTTTGACGAGATTGTTGAATAAGCATTTACTGCCGGTTGGCAAACTCCCGATGATTTGCTACAGCCTCCAGAGTTTGAATGAAGCTGGCATATCTGATATTTTGCTGGTGACAGGACGGCAGGCCGCTGGTTCATTTATCCAATTTCTTGGAAGCGGATATGAATATGGCGTGTCACTCACTTACCGGATACAAGAGGAAGCTGGAGGCATTGCACAGGCGTTGGAGCTTGCCAAACCTTTTGTCGGCAATGATCAAAAGTTTGTCGTATTGCTAGGCGATAATTTATTCGAAGAGTCACTTAAACCGCATATTGATGCTTTTGAACAGCAGCCAGAAGGGGCTATGGTGCTGCTTAAGCAGGTGCCGGATCCAGAACGCTATGGAGTACCGGTATTCGATGCAAACGGATATATTGAGCGCATTGATGAGAAGCCTGCTCATCCGCAAACGAATTATTGTGTAACGGGTATCTATATGTACGATACCTCTGTATTCACATACATTACGGAGCAAGCCCCTTCTAATCGGGGAGAGCTTGAGATTACAGATGTCAATAATGCCTATGCAGGCAAAAGGAAATTGGCATTCAGTCATTTGCAGGGCTGGTGGACAGATGCCGGTACTTTTGATTCGTTGCTTGAGGCTGCTGTGAAGCTAATGGGAGCTGCACCATGAAACGTCGAACGGATGCGCCTCGAAGAAGAACCACTTCCGCAGTGTCTAATGCTAAGCCAGCTGGATCTAGCCCATCACATAAAGGCAATCGGGCAAAAATTAGAGTTAAAAAGGGGCCAGCTGCACGACGATCACGCCTTCGTAAATTAAAGAAACGGACAAGAGCGGGGAATCGTCCCTCCTCTAAACGTCTACATCGTCAGCCTCTTATTGCCCTGCCGGCAGCGCTGGAGTTGTCACATGAAGATTTAGCTAGTGTTCGTGAATCCGCCTATCATGATGGCTATGAACGCGGGGTATACGAAGGAGGCGAACTGCTCCTCGAACAGTCCACGCCTGCCCAAACCCTGCTTCCAGAAGTAAGTCTGCAAGAAGTTATCGCTGCGGGCGTTGAGATGCTCAGACCACGCTGTTATTCACTTATGGATGTACATGAGGTCTATGCGGAAATGGATAAGGCTATTCAATTGCAGCGGCCGTGCTCGGTTGTAAGGCTGGGGGACGGAGAGCTGCTTGCTTTATCCCAAGAGGTTGTTTATGACAGTGAGACCATCAAGAGGGAAGGGGGCTTTCTTCCCTACGCAGGCGTACATCCTCCAGATTTGAATGCCCGGGATCAGCTGGCGCTTGCTGTCAGCCATGCACAGATCGTCGGAGTGCCGATGTCGAGAATGAAGCATTTTCAACCTCTGCTGTATCCAGTGCTGCGCAGTCATGGTATTGATCCAGGCAGTTTGCATATGACCTACTCTACCATTAACTATAGTCTAAATCATGCAGGACTGCTTTCGAGGCTGCTTCAAGGCCGTAGACTGCTGCTAATCGGCAACGCTGCTCCAGCGCTTGCGCGCGTGTTTGTCGAGCGCGGATTTATCGTTTCGGGAATCATTAATCCTGTTAATGGGTTTGCGGATATTGATCGTGTGATGCGGGAGGTACGGGAGACGGTGTTCGATTTGGCGCTAGTATCTGCTGGTATTCCGGCTGTCATTATTAGCTACCGAATTGCGATGGAGCGGGGCAAGGTGGCTATGGATTTTGGGCATATGGCGGATTCAATCGTCAAGGGTGAGGCGGTGCTGTAACCTTTAGAACAAACCAGGGAAACGGAATGGGAGAGGGAAGCGATGAAGCAACAGAGGCGGCAAGCTCGCCCGCATAAGCGGCGCCGGTCTGCGCGATCCGCCGTCCGTAGAGTGAAGCCGCGCACATATCCAATTGGAATAAAAGCTGGCTATGAGGAAGGGCTGCGATCGGGCTACGAGAGATTCAGCCATTATTTTGAAGGCACAAGTATTATCATTCCAAGCTATAACCAAGTGGATTATTTGAAGCAATGCATAGATAGTATTGGCAGCCATACAGATACAGCTTACGAAATTATTGTTGTCGATAATGCTTCGACGGACGGAACAGCAGACTATTTGAAGGGAATAGTCGGTCAGGTGCGCTATCGAATATTAGAGACCAATAGAGGCTTTGCAGGCGCGATTAATGTCGGCATGATGATGGCCAAAGGAACCACGCTGCTTTTGCTTAACAATGATACGATTGTGACCAAACGGTGGCTTGGGAATCTATTGGATTGTTTGCATAGTGATCCGAAGATTGGCATGGTCGGACCGGTTACGAATTATATCAGTGGTGATCAATGCATTGAGGTTCCATATACAAGAGTGAAGGATATGCCGATATTTGCAGAACAATTCAATGTTTCTGACTCGGGTAAATGGCAGCGAACGGACCGATTAACGGGCTTCTGCTTGCTCTTTCATCGGAAGCTGTGGGAACGTACTGGGTTTCTGGATGAAGGTTTTACGGTAGGAAACTACGAGGATGATGATTACAATATCCGTGTTCGTCTTCAAGGCTATGCCCTAGTTATTGCGAGGGATACGTTTATCCATCATTATGGCAGTGTCAGTATGAAAGCACTCGGTGAGAAGATCGTTGAAGTGAATGATCATAATTTGCAGGTGTATTCGAACAAATGGGGCAATCCGTATGACCTTATTCACCGCGTTAAAGAAATGATGCGGTTTCGGATAACGAGCGGGGAGCCAGCAGAGGAGCAGCTGCAGCCTCTGGGTGAAACGGCGTTTTTTCCTGAATTTGTACTTATACGAGGTGTAAATGAAACACCATATTGGGTGGAGAACGGTATTCGGAGACCGATAACGGGAGAAGTGACACTGCCAGTGATCCGAGTATCACAAGTCGACTTAAGACGCTGGCCTTGTGGAGAGGCGATCTCGGCGGAGGAAGCAGTTGAGCGCTGGAACGGGCAGTCGGCTGGATCAGAGAGAGCGGCGTTTGATGGCTTAACAGCAGTGGGAACCAACGGCATATTCTACATGGTAGAGAAGGGGACACGGCGCCGAGTAACAAGCCGAGCAGCTGTGGAGGCATGGGGCTTGCAATTCAAGCCAACAGCACTATTGTCTGAGGAACAGCTCGGCATGTTAGCTGAAGGCATGCCGATTATCGCCCCTGTACGGGTAGCCTCGCATTTGTAGCAGCTTTGCGGAATCGAATGCAGGCTGGTCTGTATGAACCTTCACAGTATCATGCGTAGATAGCGAGCATATGCTGGTAAAGAGCAAGGAGGGACAGTGGCATGCAGCATATTGTAACGGAAATGATCGAGCATATGTCACATTCACATGCGCAAATGGCGCGAATCCTTGAGACCAAACGTCATGTTGCGGTTCGGATGGCACAGATGGTGCAAGCATTGCCCGATCACCACCCGAGTTTCGGGGGGATGAGTGAGCTGATGGAAAGCTCCCATGCGTTAACGAAGAACGTCGTTGCTTATTTGAATAGTATAGCCGATCTACAGGAGACGATGGCGGCGACCATTGGCGCTGTGATGAAGGAGCTTGGCGGCGAGGACGAAGAATAAGGCGGAGGAAAGGGAGCGTGCAGAGCGATGAGTCGAGAAAAAGCCTACGCGCGAATGCTCGATGCCTCCGCCAAGATGCAATGGAACGTGGCGATGATCTTAGAGGCAAAGGCACTTGAAGCGGAGAAAGTGCGAAGCTGGCTGTGTAATCACGTCACACCGGAAGCTTATACGGAGCACCAGGAGCATTTGAAGGAAACGCTGCTCGTACATGGGCTGCTTATTGAAGTTATAGACGGATTAACCAAGCTTAACCAAGGCATGGTGAATGTGCTCAAGGCGACGCTGCGTCATGATCAGGATAGTGGTGGCAGCGACATGGGGAACATGTTCGGCGGAAATTTCGATATGGGGGATAAGAACGAATGAAACTGGTCCACAAGGAGTGGGAGGCTCGAATCGAGCTTATCCGTTCAATCGCGAGGAGCCAGCAAGCGGTCGCTCGTATACTCGATAGTGTTGCTGATGTCTCTGAGCACTCCCCTGAAATGGCCAAGTCAATTCGAGATAACATAGCATCACTCACTGCTATGCAGCTCACGATGGCGGAGACGGTTGCCGAAATGCGTATAAAGATGCGTAGGCGTAAGGGGGATCCTGCTAAGCCTTGGCTGAAATCGGATGCCTATATACCAGTGAGCAATGGCATAGCCATTGACAGACGATGAACGGGAGGAAAGTGAATTGATCCAAACAGTACGTAAGCGCAAAAAGCGCATCGTATCGGCTGTTAAACGAACCAAGCGCGTCAAGGGTCCGAGTGCGAATCCAAAGAAAGCGAGCCGCAGCAAAAAGTTAGGCAAGGGAAAAGGGATAACCCGGCGTCGAATCAGAATGCGAAGCCGCAAATCAAAAACCAAGACCAACAATAGCGGATACAATCGAGCTTTTGATCATTCCTATAACGTAGGTTATAACGCGGGCTTCGCCAAAGGATTCGAAGATGGCCACCAGTTGGCCTATGAGCAGCAAGTGTAGGACAGCGAGCGCCTGGGGCGATCGCTGTTTTTTTGTGTGAAAAGGGGAATGTGATAATATAGTTGAATTACTATAATATTTTATAAGGCGGTACCCATCATGGCATTCGGTATTACGAGAAAAGAGTTGGAGCGTTGGAAGGAGAAGGTAACGAGCGGCGAGATCGCTTTCCTTACTCATTATTGGTTCGATCCCCGTTTCCCGACTAGCAACTCGGTGACTAAAGTGGGCTGCTCGGACTTGGGGAAATTGTCTGACTGGTGTGTGGGGAGAGGGCTTAATCCGAGCTATATTCATCGTCGTCAGCCCTTCCCCCACTATGACCTGATAGGTCCCAAACAGAGTGAAATTTTAAAGCTAGAACAGGAATGGGAGCAATTGAGGAAGTTTGGGATGGCTGATTAAGAAACTTATTGGCTGCTGCCGAGCCCATAACGCGCTTCCAATACCCCGCGATGATGCTTCTCATGGCCTGCAATGACATAAGCGGCTGCACGTACGGTCAACTTGGCATCATATAAGGTGCCTGAGCGAAGCCAAGCCTTATCCTTCAAACCTTTCAACAGCATGATCGTAGAGCGGCGCACGACTATAAACTCCTCCAGAAGATCGTCGATCTGTTGAAGATGGAAGGAGGATTCGGCTGCGAATTGATTCTCATCATAGCTCTTGCATACATGATTATCGCCCCTTGCGATTCGCAATATGCGGTATGCCCAAATCCGCTCGTTATCTGTGATGTGACCAAGAACCTCTTTCACACTCCACTTGCCTTCTGCATACCTAAAGTCCGCTTGATCATCCGTTAACTGACTGAATAAAGAGGTCATTTCATGAAGCTGCTCTTCCAAAATGTTGACAATATTACCTTCGGTTATGAGCTTGATATATTGTTCAAAATAGGGAGGGAACTCGTTTGCTTCCAGCTTAGTAGTCATCCTAGCACCTCTTTCATTATTTGTTATTCCTATTAGACGAGCCTGATGCTGGTGTAAATATATAAGGGTGCCTTAAGTTCGTTTCTAGTCTTACTTGTTAAACCCGCTCAATCAGCTGCTCTCGTCGTGGCCCAACTGAAATCCAGCGGATCGGAATGCCGATTAGCTGCTCCAAATATCGAACATATTGCTGGGCATTCGGCGGAAGCGCAGTAAATTCTCGAATAGAAGATATATCTTCCATCCAGCCCGGCATCGTCTCAAGTATAGGCTTGGCATTCACAAGCTGAGGAGTAACGGGAAACAGGGTGATTTGTTTGCCATCTATTTCATACGCGGTACAAATAGGTATAGCTTCTAAGTAACCCAGCACATCGAGGTTGGTCAAAGCAACCTCCGTCGCACCTTGCAGTGAACAGCCATATGCCGTTGCAACGGCATCGAACCAGCCCATCCGTCTTGGTCTGCCTGTTGTTGCGCCATATTCACCTGCATCACCGCCAAGCTTCCGAAGCTTCTCCGCATCTGCCCCTTCTAACTCGGTTACAAAGGGTCCTTCGCCCACGGAGCTTGAATAAGCCTTAGTCACAGCAATAATACGTTGAATGGCATGGGGTGGAACGCCGGCTCCAACCGAAGCATAACCGGCCAGCGTTGACGAGGAGGTCGAGTAGGGATAGATGCCATGGTCGGGATCGCGAAGCGCACCTAGCTGACCTTCGACTAGGATTTGCTCTTTCTTATTGACTGCGTCTCGCAGTAATTGTGAGGTATTACATACAAAAGGACGGAGCCGCTCAGCATAAACCTGCAAGCCAACAATAAGGTCCTCTAAATCAAGCAGAGGCTTCTTATATAAATGCTCCAGAAGCACGTTCTTGGCTGCAAGTGATGCCTTTAACCTCGTTCTAAGACGCTCTTCTTCATATAAATCAGCAACTTGAATGCCGAGCTTAGCGGCTTTATCTGCATAGAAAGGCGCAATTCCAGATCGTGTAGAACCAAATTTGCCATCGCCTAATCGCTCCTCCTCCAGCTCGTCGAACAGCTTGTGGTAAGGCAGCACGAGCTGCGCACGATCCGAAATTCGTAGATTGGGCTCGGGAACGCCTCTAGTCTTCAATCCATCCAGCTCCTGGAACAAATCGCTCAAGTTAAGAGCAACCCCCGTTCCGATAATATTCGTAGTCTCTGGATAAAAGACACCGGACGGAAGCAAATGAAGCGCGAATTTGCCATAGGCATTAATAATTGTGTGACCGGCATTGCTTCCACCTTGATAGCGTACAACATAACGGGCGTTTCCTGCGAGGGCGTCAGTTATTTTTCCTTTGCCTTCGTCGCCCCAATTTGCGCCTACAATAGCTGTGATTGGCATACGAACACTCCTTTATTTTCTTTCTATAACTCATTATAATTTGGAGATAGGCTATTAATAAAATGAATATTAGTAATACCTCATATAAAGGTGGTTAATGGATGGTTGAGTATATGGAGTGGTATCGCGTCTTTTATTACACGGCCAAAACAGGCAGCTTGTCTAAAGCAGCAGAAGCCCTATTCATCACACAGCCTGCGGTTACGCATACGATCAAGCAGCTGGAGGCCAAGCTTGGCGGACAGTTATTCTTCCGAACCTCCAAAGGAGTTCGACTCACGGCAGATGGTGAAGCACTCTTTCCTTACATTGAACAAGCGTATCATTTTATCGAGAATGGGGAGCGTAAAATTGCCGATATGCACCAGCTTCTGGACGGCGATTTGAAGATTGGAGCAGGGGATACACTGTCGAGACATTATTTGCTGCCCTATTTGTCTGATTTTCATAAGAAGTATCCTGCTATCAAAATCCAAGTGACGAACCGGACAACGGAAGAGACACTTATGCTATTGAAACAGGGTAGAATTGATATGGGTATCGTCAATTTGCCTATCATCGATCAAGAGGTAGTGATTCAAGAAACCCTTACGATAGAGGATTGTTTTATTGTGGGTGAGGCTTATAAGGAGCTCTCGGACAAGCCCGTATCTTGGGCGCAACTAATGAGTTATCCAATCATTATGCTGGAAAAGGGTAGTGTTACACGTTCTTATGTGGATAGGATAGCGGAACAGCAGGGGGTTGCGATTAAACCGGAGATTGAGCTGGGCAGCATTGATTTATTGTTGGAATTTGCTCGGATTGGGCTTGGAGTGGCCTGCTTAGTCAAGAATTTCATTACAGAGGAGCTTCAGCGGCAGGAGGTATATGAGGTTCAATTGGACAAGCCGATTCCACAGCGAAGAGTCGGAATCGCTACGCTGAAGAACGTGCCGCTAACGGCTGCGGCAGATACGTTCATACAGAATATGCTTAAACAATAATTGAATAGGTCATTGAATTTGCCCCTCCTGCGGTAAAGCCGCAGGAGGGGCGTTGTTATTTTTCTTATGCTATTGAAAGCCTCTTTTAGTCCCGTTGGAAAGGATCGGAAGAGTTTTAATTCCGCTAACCATGCTTGAGCTGCAGATCGGACAGGCTGGTTGCTCCCCGAAAGAAAAATCATCTCTCATCCAACAGGTACATCCTTCATTGCTGCATGTCCAAATGGAAGTATCTTCTTCTGGAATCGGTTCAATATGCTTCTTTGAGAAATGGATAATCATGACCTCCTAAAGTTTTTTGTGCGGCTCTGCTTAAGATACCGGATTAACGGTAGCGTCCAGCAAAAACTCGCTACGGAAGCATACGCTTTGTTTTACGAAGTAAAACGACTTCGTAAGCATGGACTTAGTTTTTGTGCGGCTCTTTGAAACTCCTTTTGCATGGTCCTCATACAGCTTCTTTCTAATATGTGATGGACTTACCAAATTTATGCATACCAGCTATTGACCTTAGGGGTTAAACGCCAATTTTGTATCCTAGACGGACAAGTGACCAAGAGCCTTGCGAGTCACTAGCATACATATATAGACAGAACGAACATAGATGAGGCAGGGGTGTGCACCATGCTATCAAAGAAAAAAAAGTCCTCCGCTGCCGCGGACAAAGGGTATGCTTCCGGATATGAGAAAGGTCTGCGGGACGGCGCCTGTGAGTCGCTGGTGCGTCTTATAGAGCCGGTTATTTCCCTTACTCGAAATGTAAGTATCCTTTATATACCACAGGGCTTCGAAGCTATCGATCAAGGGATTATTGAGGCGCTTCGTCAATTAGTCCGCGAGGTGCATGTGTCAGATTCGAAGCACATGGCCGAGCAAGCCTCATTAATAAGACCGGATTGGATGCTTGTACTTAATGGGCTGCATGTGTTCCCAGAGGATCATCTCGGGCAGGTGGATGCCGTTCGAGCGCTCGGCATAAGAACGGCAATTTGGTTTGCTGATGATCCATACGTTTCGGAAGAAACCGTAAGTATTGCCCCGCATTATGATGTCGTGCTCACACATGAGTTGAGCACGGTTGAGTTATATCGTGAACGGGGCTGCCAGGCTGTTCATTACATGCCGCTTGCTGTCCATTCTAAATGGTTTAAGCCAATGAGAACGGAAGAGAAGTATCGGAGTGATATCTGCTTCATAGGTCAGGGCTTCTGGAATCGTGTAGAGTTATTCGATTTACTCGCGCCTTACTTAGCTGGTAAGCGAGTGTTCATTGCAGGCGGGCTTTGGGATCGGCTGTCAAATTACACTTTGCTTAAACCCTATATCCGGATGGGCTGGCTGCCTGTCGAGGAATCGATTCGTTATTATAACGGAGCGAAAATTGTCATCAACCTCCATCGAACGACACTAGCTGGCAGCGATAATAAGAACACCCATAACCTGCCAGGCCGCTCCATCAATCCTCGGACTTTTGAAATTTCGGCCTGCGGTACGCTGCAGTTAACTGATGTGCGTGAGGATTTGTCTCTCTACTATCAATCTGGCAAGGAGCTTGAAACCTTTTCTTCAGCGGAGGAACTTCGAGCCAAGATTGACTATTATTTGGGTCATGAGGAAGAGCGAAGACAAATTGCGCTGCGCGGATTGCGCAGAACACGAAGGGAACACACCTTTATTACGAGGATTCAGCAGCTTGCTGATGAACTGCAATGGTAAGACGATTGAATACAAATAAGCGCAAGAAAGGAATGAGGCTGATGAAAGCTTCTTTACGAAAACGTCGACGTATTCAACCGGTTCAAAGGCGTTATCGAGCAGTACAGGGAATCACCCGCGGGAGGGCGGATGGCTTTCGGTTGGGGTGGGAGCATGGCCATTGGTATGGTCAATGCGAATCGATCCTCAAGCCCTTACTGGCGAAGCAAGAGCAAATGCAGGGTGTCAGGCCCATTCATGTGCTCTTCGTTGCTACTGGCAAAGGTTTTCCCTATTCCCCGATCGATAACGCCATCTCCTCAACCCTGCGAGGGCTTGTCGCTCAACTGACCATTACGGATGCGGCGCAGCCCGTAGCGGATATCGCGTTACGGATTAGACCGGATCTTGTCCTTGTCCTTGATGGTCTTCTGTTCAATGTTGATCAAATCGATCTCATTCGGCAAAATGGCATCCGTACCGCAATCTGGTTCACGGATGACCCGTACTATACAGATATTACCTCTGGAATTGCGCTGCATTATGATGATGTGTTCACGCTTGAGCTCACCTGTGTGGAGTTTTATCGTAATCGAGGCTGCAATCGGGTCTACTATTTGCCGCTAGGAGCATTCCCCACCGAGTTTAGGCCCCGTAATCCAGCTCGTACAATGCGCCATGAGATTTGTTTCATTGGCTCCGCTTATTTGAATCGGCTCGTTTTCTTCGATGAGGTTACCGCTTATCTGGCAACAAAAGATACGCATATATCCGGTATTTGGTGGGAGCGTCTGCGTGATTTTCGTCTAATGGAAAGTAAGATCGAGGTTGGCCGCTGGATGGAACCGCGAGAAACGGCTGACATGTATAATGGGGCCAAAATTACCATTAACATGCACCGGGCACATGATGATGAGACCTTTAATAGTAACAGCGCGGGTATAACGGCAGCTTCACCGAATCCCCGTACGTTCGAAATCTCAGCCTGTGCGACGCTTCAGTTGACCGATATAAGAAGTGATTTGGCATCCTTCTATACGCCAGGAGTGGAAATTGAAACTTATGCATCTCCTCAAGAAATGGTGGAGAAAATTAAATACTATTTGACACATGAGGATGAACGACGGGCAATTGCACTGCGGGGCTTGGCACGGACGATGCGTGAGCACACTTATGCCAGACGACTCGATTTGATGCTCTCTATACTATATCCGATTTAGTAGACAGAATCAGTGCACTGTTAAACGTGGATTCGATTTCTACGAATTTTTGTGCACTTGTGAAGGGTTCATCTGTCGTGCCGATTCATCGGCCCTCGCAATATAGTAAAGGAAGTAGTTTTGCTCCGCAAAACTTAGCGTATGCTTTCGAAGTAGTTTTGCTCCGCAAAACTTAGCCTATGCTTTCGAAGTAGTTTTGCTCCGCAAAACTTGTAGGAGGTGAAAGCCTGCTCATTGTAAAATGAGCATGGCGAGCTGCTTGAACCAGATAAAGCCTAAAATGTTAGTCTTCTCGCATATATGCAGCCCGCGGTATGTTACTGGCGCTGAGAAGCTTCTGCTATTCATGATCCGCGAACTGCTGCCTTTCTTTTCCTGCACGCTTGTCGTTCCGACTGAAGGTCTGATTGCGGAGCAAGCTAGATTACTTGGTATTGTCGTTATTGTTCAGAATATTCCTCTTATTGTTCCACTCTATCTTGCACTTCCTCATATGAGCAATGAAATGGATGAGAGTATGCGCAGCCCAGAATGGAAGGCGCTCCTTCTGCTCATCCACCATGAAGGTCCGAATGTCATCCTCACCAACACTTGCGTTCATCCCTTACCTGCAATAGCTGCCAAGTCACTTGGCATCCCTGTTATCTGGACGGTGATGGAGGCTATTCGCGAGACTCCGCATACAGCGATGTCGGTCGCAATCTTTGAGCGTTATTCCGATTTCATAATCGGGATCTCGGAGACGGTACTGCTTCCGTTTAGGACGGCAACTTTACTTCCGAAGACTACCTTGATTCCTCCCTCATGGGATCATGCACAGCTGAACGCTGACACCTGGCCAGAACAGCGGCAAATACGGAGGAATCAGCTTGGTATTTCGGACGGGCACAAGCTCGTTGGTTATATTTCCTCGGCGATATTTGAAGCCAAGGGCCTTGAGCATTTTATGATGATGGCGCTGTCTGTGGCGGAACAATTTCCTCAAGCGATGTTTCTCATTGTAGGTAATCCGGTGGATAACGATTATTTTGAGAGATGCTTGGATCATGCGCGCAATCAGCAGATGATGGATCGCTTCCGGTGGATTCGATTCGAGGAGCACGTGGAGACTCTCTATCCAGCCATGGATATTCTGGTCGTTCCTAGCGTAACCATTGAAGGCTTCGGCATGACTGCACTCGAAGGAATGGTGTTCGGTAAGCCGGTTGTCGTGTATGGGTCTGGTGGTTTATCCGAAATCGGTAGAGCAACAGGTAATGAAGCTTTCATCGCTAAAACCGGTGATGTGGATGGGCTATTCACTAGAGTAAGCAGCTTACTAGGCGATGATAGGAAGCTGAACGACGTTGGTACCCATAATGGGAAAATATCGATCTCTACATTCGGGATAGCGGTTTATCGCGACAAACTGCGTAAGTTTGTAGATGCCTTGCGGGTTCAACAATATCCTTCGTTTCATCTTGTTCGAGGCAATACACCCCTTGTGTATCTGTACGAGGCGGGAGAACTTCGCCCTTTTGTCACAGAAAGAGCGTTTCTGCTTGGAGGTTATCAGTTTGAGGATGTGCATCAAGTTCCTGATGAGTTAATTGATGGTCTGCCGCATGGTGCCCCGATTGGCGAGCCGCCAGTGCAGCGAATGACCAGAAGAAAACGAAGGGGAACCCAGAAAGGAACGCGGTTTCGCCTTAAGAAAGCTATGAAAAAGCGAAGTAAATCTCATCGCGGTGGAATCCGAAGAATACAACCAAAACGCAGCCGCCGCAGAAGAAAGACGAGTCGTAAGAGAAGAGGACGCTAGCTAGTCAAGGTAAGAGCAGAAAATGATATTCCTTATTGAGCAGGCAGGAGGAAGCTATCATGCGCGTGGTAACGATCTTGGGCACGCGCCCAGAAATCATTCGTCTTAGTCTTATCATTCAGAAGCTGGATGCGCTAGCCACAGAGCATGTGCTCGTGCATACAGGACAGAATTTCTCCCATTCGCTTAGTGATATTTTCTTCCAAGAGCTTGCCTTGCGGCAGCCAGACTATCTGCTTAGTGGAGCCAAACAAACGCTGGGCAGCCAGCTCTCCCTCATGTTTGGCGAAGTCGAGCGTATATTAACGTTCCATAAGCCGGATGTTGTTCTGCTGCTTGGTGACACGAATAGTGCCTTATGTGCGATTCTTGCAGAGCGGATGGGTATTCCGGTGGTGCATATGGAAGCGGGCAATCGCTGCTACGATTTGACAGTGCCGGAGGAGAAGAATAGGCGGATCATCGATGCGGTTTCCTCTATTAATATGCCTTATACATCGTATAGCAAAAATAATCTGCTTCGCGAAGGTTTCCCTAGCAACCGTATCGTACTTACCGGTAATCCGATCTACGAGGTGATTACCCATTACAAGTCTCAAATTGATGCCAGCGACATTCTTGATCGACTTCGTCTTGAAGCCGGTCGTTATATGATCG
This sequence comes from Paenibacillus baekrokdamisoli, assembly GCF_003945345.1. Taxonomy (GTDB): domain Bacteria; phylum Bacillota; class Bacilli; order Paenibacillales; family Paenibacillaceae; genus Paenibacillus_Z; species Paenibacillus_Z baekrokdamisoli. Next base: position 57,811 of record NZ_AP019308.1, read on the forward strand.
TTACCGCACATCGAGCAGAGAATGTTGATAATCCAGAACGGTTAACCGGCATTTTGGAGGGGTTAAACCGACTCGCGAGGCGATTTGACCTTCGACTTCTATGCAGCATTCACCCACGAACACGCTCACGAATTGAGAGTGGCGGCGAGAAGATTGAACTGGACGATAGAGTTGAATTACATGAACCTTTCGGCTTCTTCGATTTTGTCAGGCTGGAGCAGCATGCAGCTTGTGCAATAACAGACAGTGGAACAGTGCAAGAGGAATGCTGTTTGTTCGGTGTTCCGACCGTAACGATCCGCCAGACGACGGAGCGCCCGGAGACCATTGATTGCGGGAGTAACGTAGTATGCGGACTTAAGGCACATCGGATCGAAGAAGCGGCTGCTGTCATGATGGTGCTCCCTGCAAAGTGGGTGTGTCCAGAGGGCTACATGAATACGGATGTGTCAGATAAAGTGGTCAAATATGTGCTTGGAGGGAAATGGGATGTTTACTAATCAGCGCATTCTAGTTACCGGAGGCACCGGTTCCTGGGGGTATGAACTGATCCGTCAGCTGCTGCCTTTGCAGCCCAAACAGATCATTGTATACTCTCGCAATGAGTCAAGCCAGGTTGCGATGAACCGTATGTTTAAAAACCCGCTTTTGAGCTTTTGTATCGGGGATATCCGAGATAAGGAAGCGCTGATGAGAGCTTGTGAACGCGTGGACTATGTGTTCCATCTAGCGGCGCTAAAGCATGTACCCGTATGCGAGGATCAGCCATATGAGGCGTTGAAGACGAATGTGATCGGTACGCAGAATGTGATCGAGGCTGCAATCGCCAATCATGTGAAACGTGTCATTTATATATCAACGGATAAAGCGGCGAACCCTTCTAACTTCTACGGCATGACCAAAGCTATTGGGGAGAAGCTGATCGTCTATGCGAATCTCCTTCACTCGGAAACGACATTTATCTGTGTACGCGGAGGTAATGTGCTCGGTACGAATGGAAGTGTCGTTCATCTGTTTATGAATCAGATTCGGATGAAGCAGCAGGTCAGCATTACCGATATGAGAATGACCCGATTCTTTCTCACTCTTGAGGAAGCGATTCAGCTGTTATTCAAAGCATCTGAGGAAAGTCTTGGCGGTGAGATCTTCGTCATGACGATGCCTACTTGTCGGATTGTCGATCTGGCTGAAGTGCTTATGGACGCGATGGGAATGAAGACAGCCTTGGTAGAAAGCGGGATCAGGCCCGGCGAGAAGATTCATGAAATTCTGTTAACGGATCATGAAAGCATGACGACAATCGTATATGACAATGAATATCTAGTTATTTTACCCACGATTGATATTCCGGGACTTCGTCAGCACTACAGCATTTATCCAAAAGTTGATTTCGTGAGCTATAGCTCCAGTCAATCGCTATTGACCAAGGATGAAATTCACTCGATGCTCATCCGCGGAGGCTTCCTGCTATGAAGCTGTTGATCATTGGTGGAAGCGGAATGGCAGGTCATGTGCTGGTTCGGTACTTTCAATCTGAACCAGGCTGCACAGTCCATTACACAACACGGTCGATTGATGATTCCATGGGTCACAGGCTTGAAGTGACGGATGGTGAAGCCGTCGGTAGGCTTGTTCATGAATTAATGCCAGATGTCATTATTAATGCAGTTGGCTTGCTTAACCAAGATGCAGAGGAACACCCTCTTCTAGCATACCAAGTGAATGGCCTGCTGCCTCATTGGCTGCGGCATCTGGCTGACACGATTGATGCGCGCTTGATTCATATTAGCTCCGACTGTGTGTTCGACGGAGCTAGAGGACGCTATACCGAGGCAGATACGCCAGATGGAAGAAGCGTTTATGCTCGTTCGAAGGCGTTAGGGGAGATTATTGATAAGCGCCATCTGACGATTCGCACGTCAATCATTGGACCGGAAATCCGGAGCCATGGTATCGGTTTACTGCATTGGTTCCTTCATCAGGATGGACCGATTAGCGGCTACAGCCGCGTCTTGTGGAACGGGGTCACGACATTGGAACTGGCGAAAGCGATTACCTATGCCATTGCCAAGCCAGAGGTCTGGGGAATCATCCATCTCACAGCTGGGGAGACCATAACGAAGCTGGAGCTGTTGAGCCTGTTCCGCGATATCTTCAAACGGGACATGGTATCCATTACCCCTAATGATCATATTCATATCGATCGCTCGCTTCAATGTGCGCGCCTAGACTGGCAGTATGAGGCTCCAAGATACAGAGTCATGCTGGAGGAATTGGCGCAATGGATGAAGGAAACTTGAGCCGCCCGCGCCTCGTTATTACGGGTGCTGGCGGCTTTAGCGGCGAGCATGCTTGCCGCTATTTCAGCGCCAAGGGTTGGGAGGTGACCGCAGTGCTGAGGCGGCAAACTGCGGGACTTTTACCGGAGTGGCTGCAGCATGTGGCTGCTGTAACCTACTGTGATTTTTCCTCGCGTGAGGAAACGGAGGCATGTATTCAGCACGCTCAGCCCGAATATGTACTGCATCTGGCTGGAATGAATGCGGTAGACAGCTCTTGGCGTGATCCGATAACAGCACTGCAAAGCAATGTAATGGGAACGGTACATCTTATGGAAGCCGTAAGACAAGCGGGCCTTCCTTGCAGAGTTCTGGTTGTCGGCTCGATGCTGAGATTCAAGCTGCCTTTGGTAGGCGAGGATGGCATACCGCCTCATCCCTATAGTCTCAGCAAGACGATGCAGGTCCTGACTGTCCAGAGCTGGGCTTCGCTTTATGGCCTAGATGTTATGGCTGCGGAGCCGGCAAATTTGATTGGACCTGGACGATCGACAGGGCTCTGTGCCCTGATGGCCCGATATACTGCGGAGTCGGAGCACTGCTCTGCGAATGGCATGCAGCTGCCAAGGCCATTCCGACTTTCCTCCCGCACGGAACAGCGTGATCTTCTCGATGTTAGAGATGCAGTACGTGCTTATGAGCTGCTGCTGATGATGGGAGAACGCGGGCAAGTCTATCCCGTTACATCTGGTACGATGCGATCACTCGGTGAGCTTGTCGACCTGTTCGATTTAATCGGAAAGCAGCCCTTGCACTGGGAGATCGGCCAGTCGCAGGCGTTATCTCCGATACCTGAAGAGCCTGAAGCCATCCGTAAGCTTGGCTGGTTGCCGCAGCTAACACTTGAACAGTCGCTGCGCGATGCACTGAATGAAGCAAGGCGCAATTATTAACATCTTTGCCTCAGCCGCTCAGCGCTTTACAGGTGGGATACTGGAATGGGAACAGTACATCATAAGGAAGCCACTGACCTCAAGGCATAGAAGGGATTCGAGGCTTGCGAGAAACGATGGCATTCCTACATGAATGCGTTTGGATTTCGTTCAAGTTCAAAGCTGAACGTGAATAAGAACAATTGTTAAAAAGGCAGCAGCAAAGAGGGCACTGGTCAACAGACGCGCCCTCTTTGCTGCTGTCCTTGTTCAATCTTTTATTATCCCGGAAGCTGTGCCAGGAGTGTATCCAGACGTCCTTCATAGAGGTCACTAATGCTTTGCGCCTCAATCTTGATCGTGTCAATATGCTTGATTGTTCCCATCTGTGGATGTCGGCGATATACAGTCAATGCTTCATTGATAAAATGAAAATCGACTTGTGCTAAAACAACCCGTATCCATAAGTCATAGTCATGTGTGTAGGGCAGCGATTGATTAAACCAACCCATGCTCTGAATGAGATCCTTAGTCATCATAATTGTGCAGCCATTAACCGGACAGACGCGTTTGAGTGCGGTAATGAATGCTTTTGAAGTAGGGTATTTGGCAGCCGCGGATCGCATTATCACCGTGCTGTTCTCATTCATAATGTCAAAATCGGTATGGCTAATTTGAGCGTTCATTCGCTCCATGTAAGCGACCTGCTTCGTGATTTTATCAGGCATGAAACGATCATCTGAGCTTAGCCATGCTACATATTTACCCGTTGCCAGCTGCATACCATAGTTGAGTGCGCTTGCGGTACCTCCATTTGCTTTTCCTATATAATGAATGCGGGAGCGATAAGGAGCGAGTTTACTCTGATGCTGGGTGGAACCATCGTCAATCACAATAACCTCTATATTCGGATACGTCTGGTAGAGTGCGCTAATAACCGCTTCGTCGATATAAGGATCATTATAAAATGGAATGATAATCGAAACTTTGGGCGTCATGGCCATTCACCTCGAATGTTTTCATCTCTATTGTTACTATATGGGTAAAAGGCATGGAGAGACACGTCAGCTGTTCCCTAGCATTCGACCATTTTGCGCCACAACTGATAGATGTCTCCTATGTGAAGGATCGCTGTCGTCACAATTTGAGATACTTGTCTTTCCTTGACAAATGCGTTCACTGTGAAGGAGGTGCCCCAAAGTAAAACAACAAAAAGGCGCAGCCAAACGGTACATGATGTACTCGTTAGGCTGCGCCTTATATCGAATAGGAATTATTTGGTGTTTAAATATTTCTCAATGAAATGAGTGGCATCATCTGGCTTCTTGGCATCGAATCGGATACCGGCAATGTATTCTTTACCAAGGATAGGGAGCCCTTTGATTAATGAACTGTTTGAAACGTCATAGCCGTATATATGCTCGCTGTTAGATGCATCCTTGTTTACGGCTTTTACTGCCTTGTCTTTAAAAGCCGTGTCTAGCTTATTATCTAGAGGGGCCAGAGCACCATCCTGTGCAAGCTTGAGGAAGTTGACGCGATCCATGATATACATATCCGTTTTGTTAGTCATTAGATCGAGCATGCTCTTTTGAATAAGAGCGGAATCCTGCTGGCTTTTCATCTCAGAAGGCACATAAGTGATGAAGGCGATTACTCGCTTCCACTCTGGAAACTGAGAGAGCAGGGCGGTTTCCATAGGCTTGATATCCTCACTTGATGGATACGAGCCGCTCTTATTACCGTACTCCCCGAAGAAAGCGACAGTGACATCCGCAGGAGGCAGCTTGGCAAGCTCGGCTTGCTCGTGACGGTTATCTACATAAGCTTTGATCCCGAATATAAGGATTAGAATCAGAGCTATCGAACCAAGCAAATGAAATTTATAGTAGCTGAAGAAATGGTCAACCTTCTCCGCTGATCCAGCCATTTTCTTATATTTTCCATAAGCATTCTCGTTAAAGGCTTCTTTTGTAATCTCGTCATTATGAGCCAGAATAAGCTTGTACGCCCGATTAATCTCTTCGATATTAGGTGCTGCCAATTCTTCTTGGCCTTCTGCTTCCTCACGCTGCTTAATTGAACGGGTACGACGGATCAAGATGAAATAGCGCTTCTCCACTTCTTCTTTGTCGGCATTTTCCTGAAGGCCGAGTAGTTCGTAGGCTTTTTTTAAGTCTCCCATGGCATGTCCCTCTTATTCTGTAGCGTTCTTAAATCTAGTATAAACGCTACGCACACAAATCACTAGTTTTCTAAGTTACAAATATGGTTATAAAGTCCAGCGCAGCAGCAGAGCTGCTTCTGTAAGCCCACCACCAAACCCATATAATAGTACAAGATCACCTGCACGAATGCGTGAATCCTGCAGCGCCAGATCAATAGCGAGAGGGATCGAGGCAGCAGAGGTATTCCCATACTGGGCCATGCTGGTCAGGGTCCGTTCAAGCTTAATGCCTGTTTTCTCACAAATGGATTCAACAATTCGCATATTGGCACTATGAGGAATAAACCAGTCAATGTCATCCGGTGCCAAATGATTCTGTTCCAAAATCGTCTTAATGCCTTTCGGGACATTACTGACGGCCCATCGATAAACTTCACGACCATTCTGCACAATCATTCCATTGGTTAAGATGGGCTGGTCACCGATTGAGGGGGCTAGGCTAGAGCGGTATAAGTGATGGCCATTGCTGCCATTAGTGGATACATAAGAGCCAATGAATGAGCCTTGCTCGCTTCTTTCGAGTAGGACTGCACCTGCGCCATCACCAAATAGGATACAAGTGGAACGATCGGTATAATCAGTTGCTTTGGTTAACGTTTCCGCACCAATGACTAATATTTTTCGATGAACGCCAGATAGAAGAAGGCCATTGGCGAGTTGTAAGCCTGCAACGAAACCAGAGCAAGCAGCTTGAATATCTACAGCACCACAGTTTGTGATTCCGAATTCAGCCTGAACGCGTGCCGACATACTGGGAAAATAGGTATCCGGTGTCGTTGTTGCAACGAGCACGAAATCGACATCCGTCAAATTAACGGCGTAACGGGACTGCATATTTCTCACAGCCTTAAAGCAGAGGTCACTGCAAAATTGGTCATCTGAGGCGATTCGGCGTTCAACAATGCCAGTACGCTGAACAATCCAATCATGGTTGGTATCGACCATTTGAGCTAAATCTTCATTCGAAAGCACTTTATCAGGCACGTAAGCGCCGAAGGCTGTTATTGCAGCGTGAGATTGTAAGGATGAGTGATTCATGTGATGTTCATCTCCTTATGGTTAGGTACTAGTACCAGATACTAATACCTTTAACATTACATAAAAAGCATGGTGCTGTCAACGCTCATGAGGTAAAATATACCTACGACAAATTACGCTAATAATTGACAGGATATTGAATAAGGGGCTGAGAGTGCATGGATGAGCGGGCAGCCGTTATGAGACTCAAAATGGAGAAGAATTTTCCTATGAATAAATCTCGTGTTTGGGAAATTCTATCGGATACCGATCGGATTAACCGTGCTATTGGACTCGATCCGGTTAAACGTGGAGCGGTTGCTAAAGGAACTGCAATTAGCCGAACGCTCAAATCATCAGCACTCGGTCTTTTGCCCATGGAATGGCAAGAATATCCGTTTGAATGGACGGATCAGGAGTGGTATGAAGTATTGCGGGATTATTCTCGAGGTCCAATGAGCACTTTTCGCTCGGGTATCCATCTTATAGATAGTTCCTATGAGGGTCAGGTGCAAACGACCGTTCAGCTTTATTCAAATGTGAGTCCTGCGAGTCCAGTTCTGCTTGCACCGATAAAGGCGATAGCCAAGAAATCGATGAAGAAGACACCTAGAAGCCTTCATTCGGTTTAGTGATGATAATGAAGCAGCCGATATTAAGCCTTACGCACTAGCAGCCAAATGGAATGTCCCTAGGAACGACGTACTCAAGCTATTGCTTCATGCAACGCAGGCGGGTTTGGTTAATAAGGAATGGCGACTTATCTGCCCGAACTGTCGTGTCTCGGAGAGCTCATCGGACAAGCTAGCTACCATCGTAGACCGTTATCATTGCGACTGGTGCGGTATTGACTATGAAGGTAATGTTTGATCGCTTCGTGGAGCTTTGCTTCTCGGTTCATCCTCAAGTTCGTAAGGTGAGTCGGACCATCTACTGTGCAGGAGCACCAGCCTTTTCCCCACATATTCATTCACAAAGACTCATTCGAAGCAAAGAGACGATCAGCTTTAAGCTGCCAGAGAAATCCATTGACTGGCGTTTGCGCGTATTACGAAGCAATGAGCATTTGCCTTTGTCAGTAGTAGCTTACCCGAAAGACTCGATTAGGAACCGAGATCAAATTTATGAGGAAACAAAGGAAGCCGAGCTGATCGGACAAGGTTGGGTGACTAAGGATATTCAGGGGCAGCCAGGGCAGACCTTGCGAGTAACGAATAATCGAGATACGGATGTCATGGTCGTCATTGAGCGAGAAGGCTGGGAAGATATTGTAGCTACCGCTTCGCAAATCATGCTGTTCCCAGAATTTCGTTCGATGTTCTCAACCGATGTACTAGCTCCCGGACAGCAAGCGGGAATTTCTAGCTTAACGGTGCTTTTCACCGATTTATGCGGTTCAACAGCGTACTACGAAGAGGTTGGGGATTCAAGCGCTTATGGATATGTGAGGCAGATGTTTGATTTTCTCATGACGGTTGTAGAAAAGCATGGAGGTTCTGTTGTAAAAACGATTGGTGATGCTGTTATGGCGGTATTCGATAGTGCGGAGGATGGTTTGGAAGCTGCATTGTTTATTCAACGCAAGTGGCATGCGGAGAAAGAGCTTAGCTTGCGTATAGGACTTCATCATGGACCAGCAGTTGCTGTAGGGATGAATGGACGAAATGATTATTTTGGGCGGACCGTCAATATGGCTGCACGTATTCAAGCGCTTGGTGGTCCTGGAGAAATCGTCATGGAATCAGGGCTTCACCAACGACTGGCTGGTCATAAGAAGGAGCGAGATAAGCGACCCTCTTCGATTCAAACCTCAGAGCCCTTTATTGCAGAATTGAAGGGGCTTAGTGAGCCGGTGAAATTAAATTCGTATTCAAGTAGAGCAAGCAGTTAGGGTGTAACTGTAACGATCGAAATGTGTATAAAAGTTGCCTGCATAGCCCCTCTCCGTTCGGTAAACGCTATAAGCGGGCCGAAAATCTTGAGAGCATGAAACGGAGGATGGGAACATGCAGCGTAAATGGGTATTGCTTGCAGCTGGCGCGATGATTACCACCATGCTTACCGGTTGTATGGACAGACAGGGGGAAGTGGGCAATCGCAATATTCGTGGAAACAGTGTGAGATATGACGGGAATGGCAATGCCATCCTGAACAAAAGATTCGCCAATGACCAAATGAATGAAATGAACCGTATGAACGGAATGAGATTGAACAGCAACAATCTTGTTGGACTGCACAAGAATTATCGCCTTGAAATGAGCAAGGATGCTTCGGTTCGATTGGAGTCCTTGAAGGAAATAGGTAAAGCGTATGTCATGCTGACGGACAATAATGCCTATGTAGCCGTGACATTAAATAAAGGAACCTTAGGTAGTAAATCAATCCATTCTGAATCAAGGACACCAAATCGGCCAATCAGTCGAACCAATCAGGCCTATATGCGTCCCGATATGAAGGATGGTAATCGCATTTATGATCTCGATAACAAATCATACCCCAAACCGCTCAATTACGATCTGCAGAGCCATGATAAGCATGATCCCATGAAGGGTATGCATAAGCTCCAAAGTATGAACGGGTATACGAATAATAATGATGGTATGAATGGGCTTGATGGGAATAATAACAGATATGGCTCCGCCATCACCAAGCATAGTCCGGCAAGTGAATACGATTTGAATGGCGTGAGAAGCAGCAGTAATCAACATGCTATCCAAAGCCTAGAGGCACACACGGGGGATGTTATTCCCACTGTTTTGAAGGAAAAAATCGTGATGGAAATTAAGAAATTAGTACCGCAGATCGATCATGTATATGTTTCTGCTAATTCCGACTTTGTTAGCCGCATGGCGTCCTACATGGAGGATGTTAAGCTTGGCCATCCTATCCAAGGCTTTATTACCGAGTTTAATGCAATGGTGGAAAGAATATTCCCTGTCAAATGAGGTTAGTTTCCGACAGCTTCATGTTAATATCACCCAATGCTGAACAACTGATTCGCTCAATGGCGATAATCAGTTGTTTTTTATTTTTCTATAGTATCGATCACATCAACACATCAAAAAGCCTTCAAGCATCGCTTCTACAATCAGAAGCGCGGCTAGAAGGCTCAGCAAGGTTTACGAGTTGTCAAATCTTTAATTCCCCAAGCTTTATAAGCTCGACAACCGCTTGCGAACGACCTTTTACGTTCAATTTTTGCATCACGTTCGAAATGTGGTTGCGTACGGTTTTTTCGCTGATGAACAATTGCTGCGCAATATCTCTGGTTGTTTTGTCCTGTACTAGCAGCTCAAAAACCTCGCGTTCTCGATGAGTTAATAGAAACTTGCTCTTCTGGTCGCTTCCCATTAATGTTTGTCACCCCTCCTTGCACGGGTTTTTTATGGTATAACAAGGTTAAGGGATACAGTCAAATTATAGTATGAAGGGGCGCATATAGTGGTGCGGTATCCTGGAAAAATGGGCGGGGATTTGTCGGAGCTATTTGGATTTCAAATAAATCGTTATGACTAAAAAAGAGGCTTTCCTCTCTTTAAGCATGAGAGGTAGCCTCTTTTATTTTAAGTATAATGGCCATTTTGTCATCATTAGACTTAATTTGAATGAATGGTTGATTCAATGCCCTTAGCTTTGCAGAAACCGACTTGTATTTTTCCCAAGCAAGCGTGCATACTTTAGATCCTTTTGATATTTCGTACTCAAAGTATGCCATTTTGTACTGGTCATCAAGCCGCTTTACTTTACGAATATTGATCAAATAGTTTCGATCAACGGAGAAAAACTCCTCGTAACCGCTTTCCTTCAGGACATTTGTCCAAACTTTCAAAGTGCCCCAAATATAAAATTCTTCTGTAAGAGTGTGAACTACAATCTGAGGTGTGCTGCCCATGGATTCGAAGTAGATAACTTCATTTAAATCAACGTATTGGAGCCCTCCGCTACCATCGATTTTAGAGACAACCGATAATTTATGTTTCATATGCCCGCACCTTTCTTACTTTTTAAGAAGTGTTGCCGGCACTTTCGGTTGATGAACCCAGATGATACTTGCAGTTGAGACGATGAGTACGGCAGCTGAAGCAAGAGCAGTGCAAGCGAGGTAAAACATTTTAGTTTTAATTTTCATGTGTATGATCACCTCCTTTTCTAATCAGTAACACGCATTGAATTAGAACTGAAACTGCCATTATAGAAGACTCAAAGTAAAAATTGCTACAAATGAAAATCACGGATATGAATTTTAGTAAAGGGAAGTATCTCTCTGGTATCCTAGTTTGCTGTTCAATTCTAGAGGGTGCATAAATAAGAGCTAAAATAATACTGATAATAGTCATACATACGGTAGCCAAATGTGAAACGGAGGAGAAACTAACAATGTTTGCAACAATCGAGGAAGCAAGGCAGCATGTCCAACTATACTTAAGATGAATACCTCCGGACACTGCTCTGAGAATTGCGAAGGACAACAACGCAAATATCGTTTCGTGTGTGTGTCCTGTTAATAAACTTAGAGTCAAAGCAAGGAATAATGTTCCGAAAGTATTAAATAGAGCTTCTAGTGAGAATTGTAATTCTTCAATTGAGCTAGGATGATCCGGAACTCTCTTCTTGAGACCAGCCGCAATTTTAAATGCCAGTACCTGCATCCTCAACCTCCTTCTTTAAAGCAAAATAAAGCAAAAATGCAAGTCCAATAAAATAGATGATTGAAGCTATGTATGAGTTTCCGATAAATAAAACAGCCCCGAATGCTAAGGCGATTAAGATGATGACAATCATCGAAATTAAGGTTACTCGTTTGAATAAGGGCTGTACAAATTCAAATGAAAAACCTATCCCGCGTTTATACATAAAGTTGCTAATTGAGTAGCCTAGAAGACCTGTTAATGTTTGAAGGAAGTATCCTTTCCAAGCGTAGGTATGTATCTGTCCCAAGGAAAGGTAATCTACAGATAACTGTATGATCACGGTTTGAAGTAATCCGAAAAATAATATTCCACTCAGTGAAACAAATAAAGCCCAGAAAGCAGGCATTTTAACAACGGCCATCATGAATAATACAAGTAGAACTAGAATCGCAACCGGAGCATAATCAGCGAGCTCGACCTCTTTTCGTAGGTAGAAACTCACTAGGTTAATTATGATCATCATTATAAGAGAAGGCGAGAGGTATTGTGTGAATTTAAGTCTATATAGCGCAAAAGAAATCGAAAATAATGCAATACTCTCAATTAATGAGAAGAGCATAAACAGAAAAAACTCCATTGAAGACTCCCCACCTACCCCAACGAATAAAATTATGCTAAATGTATTCTGATTTTCTACGATCACTTACATATTCCTCTACGCTTTCTTTAAGTATAAGAAGAAGACCAGGAGCTTCTCTATAAATAAGTTTATTGGCCTTACATAGGCGAGCAACTTGCCTTTTTGTTACCTGCAGTTTTTCTGCAACCTCTGCTGTTGTCAAAACGTGGTCTAGCGGGTTTTTGAACTTCAAACCCCTACCTCCTTTTGAACCTCTCCCCTTATGTCTCGATTATAGACATAAAATAACATGTCTCGATCGAGACGTCAACATATTTAACAAAATATGAAATATTATGCCACTTGACAAGAATAAAAAAGAGGCCCTCTCGAGCCCCTTAGGTATTTATTTATATTGTTCATAAACAAAATAGGTAATTATTAGAAAAATAGTTACGCTTGTGAAGAAGATTAGGACTGATTTAAGCTCGCGTTTGGAGCGGATATAATCCGGGTCCGTATGCTCTGCTGCGATAATGTTCTTATTATTGTGCTCCTCCATGTGTACCCCTCCTGAATTGATTTGATTGAGGTGAGGGTACGTTGAGCGACATAAGTCGACCTATATTTATTCGGTTCGAGCCACTGTCTGAGCAGTTCTTTATAAATATCTGATTGATGCTTCCAATAGATATAGAAATCATAGACTATAGTGAAAATTAGAACAGTGATAATGATTAAGATTTTAACGACTGTTGGTATGGCATGATTAGGATTGGAATGAACGACCGGGACCATATTTTTTATGGCAGTAGATTTGATTACAGGCGATTGTTGTCCGCTGTTTTCCACATAAATGGCATGAAATGGTGAGGAAAGCAGCGTTAGGGCAAGGACGAACAGCAGTTTACATAGGAAAGATTGAAAGCTGTTCATACGCATCTAGAGCGCTCCCTTCTAGCTATTCTGAATGTATATTGTAACACACTTGGGAGGAAGGATTTCATTGTAATTAAAAGAATTAATCAAGGCAAAGTAAAAGAAGGAGGTGCGGCTTCGGATGGGCGTCTTTATTCAATCTCGAAGAAGCTCTATTTTCACGAAAATCGTGGTGACGTTCCTAGGACTGTTGACTCCGTTGTTTGCCATGATTTTCTTCATGAATGAGTCCGGTTCAAGTATGGTCAAAGAGGAAATCCTCAAATCGATGGACGCCAAAGTCGAATGGTACGTTAATTTTATTGAAGCCGACTTTGATCGCGTGTTGAAATTAATTCAAGCGAATGTGAACGATGATAATCTGTTGAAGCTAAGTACATCTTCTATGATCATGACGCCTGTAGAAAGAACTTTTGCTATCAATGCCTTAAAGAGCAAGCTGGATCTCATTAAAACTTCTAGTAGTTTCGTGCAAAATGTGAGCGCATTCATTCCGGAGCTTAATCGTACGGTTACTTCCAACGATAATTCCATTCGATCGTTTGACGAAGAACAGTACAAGGCACTATCGGTTACGACGAATCGTTATGAATCACCTTATCTGATGTGGAACAAGAGGTTGTTTATTTCCGTTCCTTACCCTGACCCAGCGGTGTCAGGAGGGCACAAGCCAATCTTTTTATTAACGGTGGAAGTATCCGAACCTGCACTGCGTAGTACCCTAAAACAGTTTACTACGAACGGTGAATATGCGGTTTTCTCCGGCAATAAGCTTCTTTGGTCGATTGAAGGTGGGGAAGGTGAGCTGCGGGTGAATGAATTGGTGAATGGTCTACGCGCCTCGAAGATCAAGCTGAAGCGCCAATCCATTGAATTGAGCGGTGCCCAATACCTTGTCGTCTCCAAATCTTCGGAGAGACTGGATACGACTTTATCGGTACTTATGCCGGAAAAACAAATTTTCGGTTCCCTAGAGCGTTATCGTTGGTGGCTGCTGTTTCTTATGCTTGCATCTGGCTGTATCGTTATTTTCTTTGCCTTCAGCTTATACCGGATTATTCTTAAACCGCTGCGTACGCTCATCCGTTCTTTCAATAGAGTTGAACAAGGGAATCTGAAACTGGTTGTAAAGTATCCGCTTAAGGACGAATTTGGTTTTCTGTATGAACGCTTCAATGTCATGGTTAAGGAATTGGATGTACTTGTTCATGAAGTGTATGAGCATAAATACCGCAGTCAGTTAGCGGAATTACGACAGCTTCAATCACAAATCAATCCTCATTTTTTATATAATAGTTTCTTTATTTTGCACCGAATGGCTAACTTGAAAGATAATGATAGTATCATTCGATTCACGAAATATTTGGGGGACTACTTTCAATTTATTACGCGCGATGGTTTGTATGAGGTGCCGTTATCGTTGGAAGTGAAGCATGCAAGAACCTATATCGATATTCAAGGCTTCCGATTTGCAGGGAGAATTCGGACGGAGTTCGGGGAATTGCCTGAGCAGCTCATGAATACGATTGTGCCCAGGATGATACTGCAGCCAATCATTGAAAATGTGTATAACCACGGCTTGGATAATAAGGTGAGGGATGGCTTACTTAAAGTCAATTTTCTCCAAACCATGGATGAGCTCATCATATCGATAGAAGATAACGGAGATGAAATGAACGAAAGTAAGCTGCAATCACTCCGTCTGCTATTGTTAACGCCGGAGCAAGCAGTAGAAAGCACAGGACTTATTAATGTTCACCGTCGTTTGCAGATTAAATACGGGGACATGTGGGGCTTGAGGCTCTCCATTGGGAAAGGCGGAGGACTAAGGGTGGAGTTGAAACTGCCAATACGTAAGGAGTTGAACGAGGATGCATCGCTTGTTGATAGTGGATGATGAGCCTTACACCGTTGATGGTTTATATGAGCTTTTGTCGGCAACCGGACCCGCGGAACTGGAATTGTACAGGGCTTATGATGTAGATGAAGCCGCAGATTGGCTGAATCGAGTGAAAATGGACATCGTGCTGAGTGACATTAAGATGCCAGGAATGAATGGGCTTCAATTACAAAGCTGGATTAAAGACAGATGGCCAAGATGTAAGGTGATTTTTCTAACGGGAATGAAGGATGTTGGCTTTGTTCAACAAGCGCTGCGCTGCGGCAGTCTGGACTATATTCTGAAGACGGAAGGTGATGAACCGATTCTTCGGAGCATCGCTGCGGCGATCGAGTCGCTGGAGCATGAGAGATGTAATGAATCCTTCCTTCTTCAGGCCAAGGAGAGGGTGCGACAGGCACTGCCGGTGCTTCGTAACGACTGGTTTCGCGGGCTGCTGCAATATGGAGCAGACCGTGCGGGCATATCGCAATCACGGATGGAGGAGCTGGATTCACAGCTGCACGCGGAGCTGCCAGTGCTGTTAATGCTTGCACGAGTGGATCATTGGCCGGATCATGTGCCTGGAACAGACCGTTCCTTGCTTCTATATGCCATCGAAAATATTATCATGGAGTATTTCTCCATGCATCGATTTGGCATCATTACGATAGACGACAGCTATATTGCACTGCTGTTTCAACCGGGAGAAGCGGACGAGGAAGGTAATAGTCTGCCTTGGGAGGGCTTGCTTCGTTTCGCTAGCGGAACTGTGGAAACGGTCCAAACCACCTGTCTGGAGCTGCTGAAATTGCCCATTTCTTTTATCTGCAGAGAAGAACCTCTTGCGTGGGATAGGCTTCGTGAAACCTACTTGAGAATGCGGGAACGGCTTGTTCTGGGACTAGGTAATGGAGAGAATATGATGCTGCTTGCATCCGAGCGATATGTTGATGAGCCTATGGATAGTCAAAGGGAGATGCTGGGGCAGCGTGAATGGCTCGAGCTAGCTTTGGAGAGCGGGCGGACGGAAGAAGCGCATGCCGCTATTGACGCTTGGTTTGTTGGTGCGAGTGATTACGCTGTTTACCTCGAAGCCTATTATTCAGTTGCGAGCCGGCTTATAGGTCTGGTGAACCGCTGGGACTGGGTAGATCGACTCGCGCCGCAAATATCACTTGAAAAGCTAATGGATATAGGCAGCCACCGTTCTTGGGAAGGGGCTGTTCATTACTTGCATGAAACAACTCAATACCTTTTCTCTATGAGGAGGAAGCTGCAGGTTGAGAGGACCCATCATATTGTGGAGCAGGTGAATCGGCAGATTCGAGATGGCCTCAGCACGGATGTATCACTAACCTCTCTTGCCCAAGGTGTGTTTCTGAATCCTGTTTATCTTTCAACACTCTATAAACAAGTGACAGGACAGAATATCTCAGACTATATTGTCCATGTCCGACTGGAAAAGGCAAAGGAGAAGCTAGCTGATCCGCACTACAAAATCCATGAGGTCGCATCGCTGATCGGCTTTGAGAATCCCGGTTACTTTACAAGGTTTTTTCGCAAGCATATCGGTATT
The DNA here is from genome assembly GCF_003945345.1 of Paenibacillus baekrokdamisoli. Taxonomy (GTDB): domain Bacteria; phylum Bacillota; class Bacilli; order Paenibacillales; family Paenibacillaceae; genus Paenibacillus_Z; species Paenibacillus_Z baekrokdamisoli. Next base: position 73,913 of record NZ_AP019308.1, read on the forward strand.
TGCCCTCAAGAATATAGGGAGCAATTATATAAATAACAATCTTCTTAACAAAAGAACATGCTTCTTAATATTGTTCCATTTCCGTCTAGAGACGTCCATTCTATACTTGATGTAGAAACATTCCATTTTGCCAAGGAGGATGTCCATGAAACAGCAAAGAAGCAGGACGTGGGTCGCAGTATTGCTGGTTATGATTATGTGTTTTCTAAGCGCTTGCTCAAGCTCGGGAGATAATACAAAAGACACTAATGGTGGAAAAGAGAGTTCGGACGGCGGAAAAGAGAGTTCTACCAACACGAAATCCGATACGAATGGGAATAAATCTGAAGATACAGCAGTGTTAGATCCACTTGGCAAGTATGACCCTCCGATTGAAATTACAACGGCGCGTATCGTCAACGATACGTACAAGTATGATTCCGGCGAAGATATCGACAACAATGTGTGGACACGCTCAATAGCCGACAAGTTGGGTATTAAAGTGAAGAATAATTGGGTCGTAAGCGGAGATAGTCCAGGCGGTCAAGGTGAGCAGAAGATGAATGTGTCCATCGCCTCTGGAGATCTTCCTGACTTCATTTCGGTGAACGCTAAGCAGCTGAAGCAGTTGGTTGATGCCGATATGCTTATGGATTTGAGCGATGTATATGAGAAATATGCTTCTCCTTTCCTCAAGGACATTCTGAAGCAGGACGGACCTAATGCGCTTGCATCGTCAACCTTCGACGGTAAACTAATGGCTGTTCCGAACACATCCTCCTCGATGGATAATTCCATGCTTCTATGGGTTCGCAGCGATTGGCTGAAGAAGCTCAACTTACCAGAACCAAAAACGATGAACGACGTATTGGCGATCTCGGAAGCCTTCACGACCAAGGATCCCGATGGAAATGGCAAACCTGATACGATCGGTCTCTCACTGAACAAAGACCTATATGGCGGTTATGCGACCATCGATGGATTCCTTAATGGCTATCATGCTTATCCGCGTCAATGGGTAAAAGACAGTTCCACCGGTAAGCTTGTATTCGGCAGTATTCTGCCGGAAATGAAAGCAGCACTCGAGAAGCTGCAGGAGATGTATAAGAAAGGGCAAATCGATAAGGAGTTTGGTGTAAAAGATGGGGGTAAAGAGGCGGAACTTGCTGCATCTGGAAAAGCCGGCATGCATTATGGACAGATGTGGAATCCGCTGTGGCCGCTTGTAGATAACAAGAAAAATGATGCGAATGCCCAGTGGCAATCATATCCTCTCGTTTCAGTGGATGATAAACCAGCCCAATCCCGCGTTAACCTTGCAGTGGGTACCTATTATGCTGTACTGAAAAAAGCAAAGAATCCGGAAGCGTTTCTGAAAATTATGAACTTGTTTGTCGAAACAGGCTGGGGCAAGACGACAACGGCAGACATATACGCCGACCATTTCACTAAAGCCGGGATTGAGCGCCACAAATATTCGCCGTTCCAAGCTTGGCCTGCACGCAAGAACTTGGATATTCACTTACACATCAAAGAAGCGGTAGAATCCGGTGACAAGTCCAAATTGAATCCAGAGGAGCAGGATAACTTCAAACAGATACAGGCCTTCCAGAATGGTGAGAAGGATACCCAGCTTGGATGGGCTTACGATCAAGTATTCGGCACGAATGGTTCCTTCAAAGTTATCAATGATTACGTTTCGAACAATATGATCCTGCAAAATGAATTCTACGGTGCGCCAACCGCTACTATGGTGGAAAAGGACGCAACACTGCAGAAGATGGAGCTTGAAGTGTTCACGAAGATCATCCTTGGCGACCCTGTCAGCAACTTTGATAAATTTGTGCAAGATTGGAAGAAGCTTGGCGGAGACCAAATAACACAAGAAGTAAACGATTGGTACGCGAGCAAATAAACAAGAAAGAGCATTGGAGGGAAGCAATAAGAGCACTGGAGGGAAGCAATAGCTTGAAGTCTTCCCTCCTTTTCTTGTTAAGAGTTAACCGTAAGGAGGTAGCAGAATGTTAAGTAAATTGAAATCACCCTACTGGCCGCTGCATCTGATGCTGCTGCCGGGGCTCATTCTAGTACTCGTGTACAGTTATGGCCCAATGCTGGGCATTGTCATTGCATTTCAGAAGTTCATGCCGGCAAAAGGGGTTTTCGACTCCAAATGGGCGGGGTTGGATAATTTCAGGTATGTGCTGGAGCTGCCGGATTCTTCGCGTGTGTTATGGAATACCGTCATCATTGCTTTCTTGAAAATCGTTATTGGATTTATTGTCCCAATCATCGTGGCGCTGCTATTAAACGAGGTCCGCAAGGAGGTTTTTAAGCGGAGCATTCAGACATTGGTATATTTGCCCCATTTTCTCTCGTGGATTATTCTTGGAGGCATTCTTATTGATGTGCTGTCCCCTTCTTCAGGGATCCTTAACCAGTTACTTGGATGGTTTGGTATTTCACCGATTTACTTTTTGGGAGACAATTCATGGTTCAAGCCCGTTCTTGTCATAACGGATGTGTGGAAAGAGTTCGGGTTTAATACCATTGTATATTTGGCAGCATTAACGAGCATTAATCCTGCTTTATACGAAGCGGCCATTGTGGATGGTGCGGGACGTTGGAAGCAGACCTGGCACATTACAATGCCAGGGATGCTGCCGATTATTGTGCTGACACTCACGTTAAGTATGGGCAGCGTTTTAAATGCAGGATTTGATCAGGTTTTTAATCTCTATAGCCCGCAGGTTTATGAATCCGGTGACATTCTTGACACATTCGTCTATCGAATTGGTCTTGTCGATGCACAATACGGTGTAGCCACCGCCGTCGGCTTATTTAAATCAATTGTATCTTTCGTATTTATTTCGGTTTCCTATTATCTGGCATATCGCTTGGCTAATTACCGCATCTTCTAGCGTGAAGGAGGGATAAACATGGTCGAACATGCAACGCTGGGAAGAAAAATATTTGTAAGCTTCAACTATACGCTGTTAAGTGTATTATCGATCTTATGTTTGCTGCCTCTGATTCACGTCTTAGCCGTTTCGTTCAGCTCAAGCTCGGCGGCTACTGCGGGATTGGTCAAGCTTTGGCCGGTGGGATTTACGATGAGCTCCTATGATTTTGTTTTGGCAAAACCCGCCTTTCTGAAGTCTATTGGAGTGTCACTGCAGCGAGTTGCTATCGGGGTCACTGTCAATATGCTCTTGACGATTCTTATTGCCTATCCTTTATCTAAGGAAGTCAGCAAATTTCCCTACCGCACCGCTTATGTATGGATTTTTGTTGTTACTATTCTCTTTCAAGGGGGTCTCATTCCGCTCTACATGATGGTGAGCTACACGGCAATCAGAGATACGATCTGGGCGATGGTCCTTCCCTCTGCTGTCCCAGTGTTTAACGTGGTGCTGCTGCTTAATTTCTTCCGCGGGCTGCCCAAAGAGCTGGAAGAGGCGGCTTTTATAGATGGTGCGGGACATTGGACTACGCTTTGGAGGGTCATCGTACCGCTGTCAGCGCCAGCTCTAGCAACCATTACGCTGTTTGCCACGGTTGGCCATTGGAACTCCTGGTTCGATGGATTAATATTCATGGATTCACCGAAGCATTATCCTTTGCAAAGCTATTTGCAAACCGTTGTTATTAATCGCGATCTCAGTCTTGTATCTTCAGCGGATATGAAAGCCCTTGCGGAGGTTAGTGACCGGACAGCCAAAGCTGCACAGATTTTCCTAGGCGCGCTGCCAATTTTACTGGTATATCCGTTTCTACAGAGGTTTTTTATGAAAGGAATCGTACTTGGGAGCGTAAAGGAGTAGGCAGGACGATTTATCCTTCACGTTAATGTTACCTGATGGCTCAAAGTCCTATTTGTTGATGGTGGGCCTTTCTCTGCAAGCTGTTCCTACTATAAAAGTTGATTCGCTTGCTGAATCAACTTTTTCCTTTTAGTATCCAAATAAATTAAATGTTGTGTATTATAAAATAAATATGATACATTAATTATTGAATAAGACATCATAAATATCGAATGAGTTGCTTTAATGCGATTTTGATGTCAAGGGAGTGATTTTCATTACATTGTCTGCAAGACAACGCGAAATATTGAAGTTAGTGAAAACGCACGCTCCGATAACGGGTGATCAACTTTCTGAGATGATAGGGATTGGCAAGTCTACACTTCGAGCGGATCTTTCTCTGCTTGTTATGCTTAGACTCCTAGAAGCGAAGCCGAAGGTCGGTTATTTTCTGGGAGATGCTGAGAATAGCAAGGATTCGGTGCTCAAGCGTTGGGAGGGTGCCAAGGTAAAAGATGTACAAGGTATGCCGGTGAATGTCTCAGAGACTCTGTCCGTTCATGATGCTGTCATTTCTCTATTCATGGGAAATGCGGAGGCGCTCACAGTAGTTGATGATAATCAGCATTTTGTCGGCGTCGTAACGCCCAAAGATTTACTTAAGGTGACGCTAGGTCATTCTAATGCAGCAGCGATACCTGTCAGCATGGCGATGAATAGATTGCCCGCCGTTGTCGCCGTTCGTGCGGAACAGCCTTTATTAGAAGCCGTAAATAAGATGCTCGTCCAAGAGCTGGATGGTCTTCCCGTTGTAACGGATTTGCGAAAGCAGCAAGTGGAAGTAATAGGTTGGATTAGCAAAACGAATATCCTCCGCTGGATGACGGAATAAGGGAGCTATAGAAGATGCAGACACAGGAGGAGCTGGAGAACCAGCCGCATTATATTTTCATATGTTCGGATGCGGTCGGGGAGACGGCTGAAGCAGTGGCTAAGGCGACGATGCGTCAGTTTGCTTTTAAACAGGTGAAGCTTAAACGATTCAGTCATCTTAAGACGGAGGATGAGGTCGTTCAAATCGTTGATGAGGCCGTTGCTAACGGTGGCTTCATCGCCTATACACTGGTTCAGCCAGAACTTAGGGAGACGATGAAGGAAGAAGCGTTACGTAAAGGTGTTCGTGCGGTTGATGTGCTCGGTCCGATGCTTCAGGCGTTTATCGATACCTTTAATGATTCTCCTAAGCGAACGCCAGGACTATTACACACACTTGATGAGGATTATTTTCGCCGCATAGAAGCAGTTGAATTCGCAGTCAAGTATGACGATGGCAAGGATACGCGTGGCTTGCCCCTTGCGCAGGTTGTCTTGATCGGTGTATCACGCACCTCGAAGACACCACTTAGCATTTATTTGGCCCACAAAGGGATACGCGTCGCTAATTTACCGCTTGTGCCGGAGGTGAAGGTGCCAGCCGAGCTGAAAAGCGGTGGAAAACAGTTGATTGTCGGTCTGACGATGAAACCGGAGCAGCTCTCCGGTATTCGGACGGAACGACTGAAAGCAATGGGGCTGCCCTTCTCCGCTCAATATGCATCCACGGAGCGTATTGAAGCAGAGTTCGAATATGCAGATTCAATAATGAAAGCATTGCGCTGTCCTGTTATTGATGTCACGGAAAAAGCAATCGAGGAGACTGCAGGTATTATTATGCAATGGTTTCAGGAATTTTAATCATATACAAAACTTAAGCATATGCTTTCGAAGCGAGTTTTTGCTAGTCCGTTCCATATTTCAATGGAACTGACTGGCAGAGCCTCGCAATAAACTTAAGCGTATGCTTACGAAGCGAGTTTTTGCTAGTCCGTTCCATAATTTAATGGAACTGTCTGGCAGAGCCTCGCAATAACTTTAAGGGGTGGCGAAATGGAACGAGAATTAGCTCTTGAGATTGTTAGGGTAACTGAGCTCGCTGCTTTGGCTGCTGCACCGTGGATGGGTAGAGGGGATAAGCATCACGCCGATGAAGCAGCTACGAACGCTATGAGGGGGATGCTGGATTCTGTCTCGGTCCGCGGAACTGTCGTTATTGGCGAAGGCGAGATGGATGAAGCACCAATGCTGTTTATAGGTGAACAGGTAGGTAGTATGCAAGGCCCAGAGGTCGATGTTGCTGTCGATCCGCTTGAAGGTACAGAACTTGTAGCCAGAGGACTGAATAATGCACTAGCGGTTATCGCTGTTGCACCGAAAGGCCACTTGCTGCATGCGCCGGATATGTATATGGAGAAGCTCGCAGTTGGACCATCTCTGGTAGGGAAGCTTAGCTTGTATGATCCGATTCGGACGACCGTTGAGAAAGCTGCGCTCGCGCTCAGTAAGCAGGTATCTGAGCTAACCGTTATGATCCTTGATCGAGAAAGGCATGAGTCGATTATTAGGACACTCCGAGAAGTCGGTGTCCGTATCAAGTTTCTGTCCGATGGTGATGTAGCAGGAGCGATTGCACCAGCTTTTGCAGAGACGGGAATTGATCTATATCTTGGATCAGGAGGCGCGCCGGAAGGTGTACTTGCAGCGGCAGCGCTCAAATGCCTAGGAGGAGAGATTCAAGGCAGGTTGATGCCGGAGGATGAGGAACAAATCCAGCGCTGCATTAGTATGGGACTTGCTGATCCTCGCAAGCTGCTGCGGATGGAGGATATGATTGGGACCGGTGACGTGATTTTCGCTGCAACGGGTGTTACACCCGGGGAGTTCCTTGGTGGAGTCCGTATGCTTCCTGACCAACGAGCTGAGACGCATTCCATCGTCATGCGGGCTAAGACACGAACTATTCGTTACATCAAATCCCTACACTATCTACCTAACAAGCCTATACTGGGAGATCTGAAGCATTAGATAGAGGTCTTATGAAGAGGTTTACTTAAAGAATACACAATTTGAGGGGCTCTAAACCATATAAGCACTTACAACACGAAGTACCTAGCGAAGCGGACGGAATCGTTCTGAAGAAGCGATAGCGTTCGCCTTTGTCTCCGTATTTCTACCCCTAAGGGATAGAATCAAAAGAAATAGGGAGACAACAGCGATCGTAAGAATGATCCGTCCGCGCAGCGGGCTTCTATGCACCATGTTTCTACATACCATGCTTCGAATTTCATTAAAAGGTAAAGATTAGGGATGAACGTTTGTTAAACACAAAAAAATGTAGGGGTGAAGAAAATGAAATTTTTTCTCGATACAGCTAATGTAGAAGAAATAAAACGTATTGCACGACTTGGACTTGTAGATGGGATTACAACGAATCCATCCCTTATCGCCAAAGAAGGACGTATTTTCAAAGAAGTCATTCAAGAAATTTGCAGTATTGTAGATGGTCCTGTTAGTGCCGAGGTTATCGGAACAAAAGCTGAAGATATGCTGAAGGAAGCTTATGAAATCGCACAATGGGCACCAAATATCGTCATTAAGCTTCCTATGACAGAGGATGGATTGTACGCTTGTAACGAGCTGTTCCATAAAGGAATCAAAACGAACGTGACACTGATCTTCTCAGCGGCACAAGGCTTGATGGCTGCAAAAGCAGGCGCTACGTTCATCAGTCCTTTCATCGGACGTTTAGATGATATTGGAACAGATGGTATGCAGCTGGTACGTGATCTGAAGACGATCCTTGATAACTACGGATTCACGACAGAGATAATCTCAGCAAGTATCCGGCATATCGGACATGTAGAGAAAGCTGCACTTGCTGGCGCGCACATCGCGACGATCCCAGGTTCTCTGCTTCCGGTGTTGTGGAAACATCCATTAACTGATATCGGTATTGAGAAGTTCCTTAGCGATTGGAATAAAGCGACATTGAAATAAGACACCTTTAATTAAAAAGGCACAAACACAGCGATGCTCCAATCGACTGTATTTGTGCCTTTTTGCTATTATCGACAATGCATAAGAGTTTTGCTAAACGAGGGAGGTTACACTGCGCCTCCTTACGTTCGCAGCATGCGAGCTTCGGAAGACGTCCTTTTTTATGGGTCAAAAAGCAAAAAGCAAAAAGCATAACTTGCCTCTCTGCCTGATGCTGTTCTACTAAATGAAGAAACGCAGCAAGATTAGGGTTGTCTAAACAAAAGGTTTACATAAAAGTTTGAGAAATGTTCTTTAATCTGCTCTGGAGACAAGGATTTGTCATTGTGCAGGAAGAGGAAAGCTTCCGGACATAATGATGATGCGATATTAAACGCTGCGAAGGCCGTATTTAACGGGAGCGTATTCTTCTGACTAACCGCTTCATCGAGCAATCCTTTGATCGTATCGGTCACATAAGTGAAGGCGGGAGAACGATAAATCTTTATGTGGTCCTCCGAACAGATGGAACTTGGCCTGATGGCATTCAACCACTGAATATTGCCTGCTATATAATCGATCCATTTGGTAAGAAAGGTATCCAATCTTTCACGAACTGGGATCAGTGCCGCATCGGATAAATATTGGTTGTTGTCATCAATAAACTGTTGAAAGCTGTCCATAAGCAGTTCAATACAAAGGTCTGCCTTACAAGCGTATCGGCGATAGAGTGTACCTTGCCCGATTCCTGCTGTCTTGGCAATTTGGTGCATACTGACACTATCTACACCCTGAGTATCGAACAATTGAGTGGCTGTTTTCAAAATAAGCTCACGATGCTTGGCGGCATCTTTACGTTCAGTGCGCTGCAGCATGATAAAGGCCTCCTATTACAAAACAATTGACATTGAAGTGGCAGTTCGTTAAGCTTATAAAAAACGGACAATTGTCCACTTAGTACAAGAGCCAGTGATTCAAGAGCTGCTCCGAACGTCTTCATTGTACTCCCGTAATGAATAGGGGTCAATGTTAACCGGTAAAGAAGCTCACGAGGATCAACATGGCCTAATAGGGTAGGAGGATCGAATATGTCAGCAAAAGCAACATCAGCTGCAAGCCATGAAGTGCCATTCTCGATTAAGAATATTTTGGCGCCGCTTGCTGCAATTATCGTCGGTATTTTCATGGTTGTTCTAGACGGGACGGCTGTGAACGTAGCGATTCCAGGCTTGTTGAAAGAATTTAACACGACGTATCAGGTCGTCCAATGGACCGTTACGGGTTATGCGCTAGCTCAGGCGGCGGTTATCCCGCTAGCAGGCTGGTTATCTGATCGTTTCGGTGCCAAGCAGGTCTTCATTATTTCCGTTATTTTGTTTACCATTGGATCGCTGCTCTGCGCATTCTCTTCCTCGGTAGAAATGCTTATTATTTTCCGCATTCTGCAAGGTCTTGGCGGCGGTATGGTCATGCCGATTGCAATGGCCTTCACATTCCGTCTGAGTCCTCCTGAGAAGGTTGGAGCAGTTATGGGGATGATGGGGATCCCGATCCTTCTGGCTCCTGCTCTTGGACCGGTTCTTGCTGGATGGCTCGTTGATTATGCGAGCTGGAAGTGGTTGTTCCTGATCAACATTCCAATCGGTATCGTAGGTACTATTTTGGCTATCCGCACGCTTCCGAAGGTTGAGAAACAAGCGGTTGCTGCACTGGATAGGTTTGGTTTTATATTAGCTCCCATTGCTTTTGCCGGTCTTTCTTACGGCGTTAGTGAAGGCGCAGTAAGCTGGACGGCATCCAAAACAATCATCGGAATTACAGTTGGTGCAGCTGCGCTTATCTTGTTCATCATTGCTGAGCTTAGACATAAATCACCTCTTCTGGAGCTGCGCGTGTTCCGCTCCGGCGGATTCACCCGTGGGATTATCGTGCAGTGGATTTCCCAAATCGCTTTATTTGGCACGATGTTCCTTGTTCCGCTTTTCCTTCAGCAAGCGAAGGGATATAGCGCATTTGATACCGGACTTATAATGCTGCCGCAGGCAATAGCAGCAGGTGTGTTCATGCCAATCGGCGGTAAGCTGTATGATAAAATCGGTGCACGTCCGCTCGTGCTGATCGGTATGCTTCTTGTTACGGCAGCTGCCTTCATCCTTTCCACCGTAGATGCTAATTCTGGACTATCCACAATCATGATCCCGCTTGCCCTTCTTGGTGCTGGTATGGGGCTTTCCATGATGCCGCTTAATACGCATCTGATGCAGGCAGCTCCAAGGGATCTCGTTAGCCGTGTCACTTCACTTACGAATGCTGCGCAGCAAGTCATGACTTCGTTCGCAGTTGCGGGTCTTGCTACAATTCTGGCAAAAAGAATGGTTATTAATAACCCGACACCAGAGAAACCGCCAACCTTTGAAATATGGTCGATGTCATTCGGGGATACGTTCCTTGTTCTGACGTTCATTGCCGTATTCGGCGCGATTCTTGGACTTATGCTTAGTAAGCCCGCTCGAAAAGCCGGTGAAGAAGAAACGAAGCAGCCTGAAATGATGATGCATATCGGTTAATCTTTCTTTCTTGGATCGAATGCAAAAACCGCTCTAACGTAAAAACCGCTAACCAGCAGCCTTCTAGGCAAGTGGTTAGCGGTTTTTGTTATATGCTATAGGATGCTCCAATCCATTGCTGTTGATAGGGTCTCCAGCAGGTGAACGCCAGCTGTGCTGTTGCCCTTTGCACCTAGTGCAGGACCAACTACAGCGATGCCGAATTGGCCGGGTACAACAGCAAGAATACCTCCAGAGACGCCGCTCTTGGCCGGTATTCCGGCACGAATAGCGAACTCTCCTGAAGCGTTATACATCCCGCACATCATCATGAATGTCTTGGCAATCTGCACGTAACGGCGTGGAATTAGCTCGCGTTCTGTTATCGGGTCCGTCCCATCAAAAGCAAGAACGAGCGCCATGCGCGAAAGCTGCTCCACATTGATCTCAATAGAGCAATGCTGGAAATATACACTTAATACATCTTCTACATCAATTTCTTCGCCGAGTACTTCATTATCTTTAAGGAAATAAGCCAAAGACCGATTCCGATGAGCGGTTGCCGATTCAGAACGGAAAACCGACTCATTATAGGTTAATGGAGCTCCGCCCGCGATATCTTGGAAGTAACGCAGAACACGTTCCGACTTTTCCGCAGGAGAGGCGCCGTGTATTAACGAAGTTACAGCAATGGCTCCAGCATTAATGAGTGGATTGAACGGTTTACCTGGCTCTACGAGCTCCAGCTTGAGCATCGAATTAAAATCATCACCTGTAGGCTCCATACCAACCTTCTCGAATACGCCTTCCTCACCATTATCACTAAGTGCCAGCATTAAAGTGAAGACTTTAGAAATACTCTGCATCGTGAACAGGAGGCTGTTATCCCCCGCAGTGAGGGTTGTACCGTCTCGACCCATAATTGAGATGCCTAACGCATCACGGGGTGCTTTGGCGAGCTCAGGAATATACGCTGCTACCTGCCCCTCACGCGCATGAACGCGGCTTGCTTCCACCCAAAGAGGTAAATTTGTACGTAGTTGTTCGATCATCGTTGTCACCTTCCAAGAGAAGTGCTATTTGTTTCAGTGTAAGGCTCGGATGGAGCTCGACGCAATAACAAAATTTTATCTATTCTCTGGTGAGTGAATCGTGTACAATAATGGAAGAATTTCCAAAGAGGCGATCTGAAGGTATATGAAAGTATTTGGAGAAGAGCAGCTTACGCTGCGGCAGGAGGTACTATGATTAAGGTTTTAGCTTTTTTCTTACTATGGCGATTGCTCGGTAATCCTTTTCTGGCAATTATCGTTCTAGTCGTCGTCTTCTATTTACTTGATCGACGGTTTCTGGGCATTACGCCGAGTATTGTAAAGCCGCTTCGTCGTTTTGGTTTGATTCGACGCCTTCGTCAGCAGGTGTATATGAATCCGAACGATATTCCAGCGAAGCATGAGCTAGCTCGTTTGCTCATAGAGCGCAAACGTTATAAGGAAGCAAAGGAATGGCTGATGCCGCTGCAGGATTCACTTGATCACTCAGCAGAGTATTGGGATGATCTTGCGGCATGCTTAGCACCTTTGGGTGAGACGCAAGCTTCGGAGGCGGCCACACACAATGCTTTGTCCATTAATCCGAGAGTTAAATATGGCAGTCCTTATCTACGATTGGCTGCTTTACATGCCAAGACAGATCCGGAGCAAGCGATTAAGCATTTACAGTCTTTTCGAACGATTCAATCTTCATCATGCGAAGCCTATTATCGCTTATCGAAACTATATATGCAGCTTGGCCGCAGCGAAGATGCGAAGCAATCTCTTGTAGAATGCGGCAATATGTATCGCTCGCTGCCACGATACAAGAAACGTCAGGAGCGAAAATGGGCATTCCTTGCTTGGAGTAACCGCATAAAATCTTAACCAAACCGCCTTGGAATAAGGCGGTTTTTCTTATGCTATCTTTTCCAAAATTGTTCAATTCTATCATTGTTCTTACCTTTGAAATCGTTCATACTTGTGAAAGTTACAACAACCTACAAACTAACAACAGGAAACATGAGCGGGGAGTCATTTTGTATGCGTCGTAATGTCTGGTTACTAGCTATTATTTTGATAGCCGCTTTATTAGGTGTGAACAACACGATCTATTATTTCACAACCAAAAGCTCGTTAGAGAGCAGTCTTCGGCATGAACTGGAATCGGTCGCCAAGCAAATTCAAATTTCCATTGAACTATCAAGACATGGCTCGGAAAAGTATCAAGAGCAGATTGGGCGCGAGCTTCGTGCAGCATCCATTGCAGCGCAGTATGCACTTAACCCGGACCTCGAGAAGGTGACGAATACGCAGCTCGTGGAGCTGAAAAAAAAGCTGGATCTCTATGATATCACCTTGTTGAAACGGACCAAGAATGATATCGTACTCTCTAAATCATCGGACCCTGAGCAAGGTAAAGATTATCCTACGAGCAGTTGGAAGCCTTGGTATCAGGCCTTCACCCAACTCTTTGACAATAAGGAAGTAACCGTGAAATGGGGACAATCCCTTACAAACTTCTGGACAGGTCCCTTCGAATTCTCGACGGCTACTAAGAATGATTCAATATACAAGTGGGGCTATTACTACGATGGAACAACGAATTATATTCTAGACCCTTATATCAGCTATGAGGGCAGACAGCTTGATTATGATCAAGCTACTGGTGTTAACCAGTTGATCTCGAAGTCGATTAAGGAAAATAGCACCTTGCTAGAAATAGCTGTTCTGAACCCAACAACGTTCGCGAAGGGGCCTATAACAACGACCAGCATTACTGGTAAAAAGGTGAATCATATTACTCAAAATCCAATTATTAGCGGATCCAACGAGTATAAAAATAAGCAGGATATTGCAAATGTGGAGCTTGCTAGCCAGTCAAACAAATACATCTGGTTAAATACACAAATAAATGATAAGCATGTGCTTAAACTTTATATTCCCGTCTCAGTCGATAAAGTTGCCAGTATGCTCGATGAGAATGGAGATCCCATTAATCGTTATGTCCTGACACTTGTGGCTGATTATAAGGGTATTCAGGAAAAGCTAGACAAGCAGTTTATTACCATTGGGATTATTGTCGCAATCGTTACACTGCTCAGCTTTATCTTTATCTATTGGACAATAAGCAGTTATCGCAAATCCAAGGATAAGCTCGTATCCAAAGCGCAGCAGACTTATGTTGAGGAAATTAATCAGCTATTCCAATCTATTCGAGCGCAGCGACATGACTTCATGAACCATGTACAAACGATACATTCGCTTGCAGAGCTGAATAAGTTCACGGAGCTCAAATCGTATGCTTCCGAATTAACCGGTGAGATTCGCCAGATGAATGACATCATTAATATTGGCAATCCAGCAATCGCTGCCTTGGTACGCTCCAAAATTTCACAAGCGGAATTACTGAAAGTCGATCTGGACACAAGAATCAGCGACATGAATAACATGGAGCTTGGCGTTAAGTCACTCGATATGACTAGAATATTGGGGAATTTAATCGATAATGCTTTTGATGAAGTCTTGAATTACCCCGAAGATGATCGTAAAATCCGACTCATTATTGGACAAAGACCAGGGTACTTGGAGTTTGTTATCAGCAATAGATGCAAGAATCCGGAGGCCTTGGAAGGAAAGCCGCTGTTTGAATTTGGTTATTCTTCGAAGGATGGGACGCACTCCGGTCTTGGGCTATCGATTGTTAAGTCGATCGTTGATCAGTATAAAGGAATGATTCGCATGGGGTTGAATGAGCCAGGAATGATTACATTTATTGTGAAAATTCCAGACTGACCGATTCACATCTACGAATACAAATGGATAACAATGCTCTCCATTCGAATGCATCATTCGAGAGGAGAGCATTTTTTTCCTCGCTCACGGCTACAATTTAAGGAGGGCAGGTCTAATACTCGTCGAAACCGTTTACGCTTGTGGTATAATAGATGGAATGCAGAAAAATGAACGGAGGACGCGCGAATGAGCACATTTTTTCAACTGGATGAGGAGCGGCTTCGTGGGCTTGAGGAAAAGCTTGCAAGCAGCATGCCTTTGCCAATGCTTGAGCGTGGTTGGGATTACTACCGCCGTGAAAAGGTGCTCTCTGTTCAAGTCATGGATGGTACGGCCATCTATGGAACGGTGCGCGAAACCGAGATTTATGCCGTAACACTAGACACAGATGATTTTAGCTTTAGTACATGTACTTGTGCTTATAATGGATATTGCAAACATATGGCCGCCGTTTTTTATTCTTATTGTGCTTATGCGGGCGAAAGTCCGGATGAAGTGCATAACCGCTTGCTGTATGGTGGCGAATTGGTTCAAATAGACCGGGTTTCCATGGAGAATGCTCCATCTAAGCTGAGATCCGGAACGCAAGACGAAGTATCGATTTCATCCGCTGGATGGCTGGATGAGATGGAGAGGCTGCATGGTGAAGCTTGGCGGCAGTGTCGACATTCGCTGCACCCGCTGCAGGCAGTCTTGTCGGCACTTAAAGGGTTATCTAAAGCGTGGGACGAGGGATTGCGCCGTCTCCATTGGATGCATGCGATTCTGTTCGTCATTGATCAAGCAGAACGAGCGTATTCTTCAACGGATAGCTATAGCCGCTATTATTACGAAATGGCTTTTGCCCGTATGACAGAGCCTTGGGTGAATCATTATCATGAGCTGGCTGCTGAGCTTGAGTCGGATAAGATGTCTAAGACGGAGAAGGAAGCCGTTGAGGGTCTCGTAACGATCTTTCATGAACGAGATATGGATAGAGAGCAGCAGCTTCATCGCTGGGAAACCCTTTATTTCTCCCTATGGGGAAAGCTTATCAGTCACAAGGAATGGCGAGAAAAGGAAGAAGAATGGCTGAATCATAAGCTGAAGTCGGCTAATCAGAAGGGGCATCCTCATTTCTTTTATCCGATGGCACTTGCTTATCTCGCTTTCGCAGAAGATCGTGATGAACAGGCGATTGCATTATTGAGGAAAACAGCCTTCAACCGCACAGCGCTGCTTGCGAGCGATTGTGCCATGCAGCGTTTAGAAGAACGTGACTTCATGAAGCTGGAAGGCTGGATTACTTATTTATATGAAGGTCTCACCATTGAACGTAAATCACGTGCCTTCGGTCCTTTTTTATCGATGTGCCGAGTTGCTGATGTGCAGCAGCCGGATAATCCGGCTTGGCAGCAGTATCTGATTTCATTTCTGCCATTTTCCTATTCGGCCTTAACGGAGCATTGGCTGGAGCGGCGGAAATATGAGCATTGGGCCGATCTGCAGCTATTGCTTGGCATTGAGCCTGATGAGATGGATATTCAAGTGGTGCGAGAGATTGCCAAGGATGCACCTCAAGTGTTATACCCACTCTATCACCAAGCTATTGAAGGATCGATTCGTATGCGTAACCGTCAAGGCTATAAGCAAGCGGTTAAACTAATGAAAAAGCTGGAACGTTTATATAAAGCGGAGAAGCAGCAGGACAAATGGAGCCGATATGTAGATGGCGTCGTGCGTAAACACCAACGTCTGCGTGCGCTGCAGGAAGAGCTCTGGAGGGGAAAAATCATTACATGAGAGGCTACACAGGCGCTGAGATTATCACGATAGACGGGTATTGGAAAGATGGCGAGGGTATTATCATTGCCGTACGTCATGCCGCCGGTTTAACGCTTCGGCTGCGCCAGCTGCTATTCGCATGGCATGAAGCTTCATGGTATGGTTCTGAGGTCGAAGAGCGTGTCGATGAACGGCTTAAGATCACTGAGATGATTATGACACCTCTGCATGCGATGGATTATCTGGCTTCGCCGGAGTCTGTACGGCTGCTTCAGACCGAATGGACAACACGCGCGATGCAGCTGCATGAATTGGCAAAGCTGCTGAGACAGTCACTGCTTAAAGGCTGGTATGCGCCTGATTGGTCAGGCTGGACGGCGGATAAGAGAGCATGGAAGCTGGAAATACCGGCTTCGGAGCTGGATGTTTGGAAGGAATGGAAACGGATTGTCCCTCTGATAGAAGAACAGGGCGATCTTGAAGCCTTGAGACGGTGGCTTAGTGAAATCGTTGAAGAACTGATCGCCACAGATGAGAAGGTAGCCGCCGTTTGGCGTGCTGCTGTATCGGCTTCGGGTGAAGGTGCGATCGTGATGAAGGCGACCGATGAAGACGACTGGCTCGTGTCGATTGGTCTGAAGCAGGATAATATGCCATTTCGAACGGCGCTTCAGCTTCTCGAACCTAATGATGAGTACGGGTGGAGGCTCCGTCCTGCTCTTCAGGACCGTGCTGAAGGTGGACGCTGGGTAACTTTAGAGCCTGCGGCTAGTAGAAGCATACAAGAAGAGTTTGAAGACTTTTCGTCACAAGATGCGCCTCTTCGCTTTGAGCTTCACCCTGATGCACCTGAGGAATGGATCCCTTTCTTCGAGGAACGCATGCGCAAGGAAGAATTTAAATGGGCTTCTGCGCTGCCGGAATGGATTGAATCTGCTCCAGCATCATCTGAGGAAATCGGTGAAGGATCAAATAGTGAACAAACAGCAGGTACCTTGATCAAGACCGAATTATCGGATAGTGAAGCATGGGATTTCTTGGAGCGTGCAAGCGTTAAGCTGCTTGCTGCCGGTTCTTCGGTACTGCTGCCGAGCTGGTGGGAAGCTGTTCGCAGCCGCAAGCTTCGTCTGAAGGCGAAGGTTAAATCGTCAGTAGGTTCCTCTGAGCAGTCTATGTTCGGGCTGCAGCAGATTGTTGATTTTGACTGGAAGCTTGCTGTTGGGAATGTTGACATGAGTGAAGCCGAATTCATGAGGCTGGCTGATGAGAATCGACGTCTCATGCAAATTGGCGGCGAATGGGTTCATCTGGACCCGGATGATGTTGAACGCTTGCGTAAATGGCTGAAGAAAAATGGCGGGAAAAGCAGTTTAACGATGCGCGATGTCATGGAAATGCATCTTCGTGGAACGACGGAACTGGGGCCAGAGCGCCAAGATGAAGACGATACATTAACGGCTGAGGTTGAGCTCAATGAGCATTTGACAGCTTGGATCAGCAAGCTAAATGAATCCTCTGAGCTTCCGCTAGTGGAGAAGCCTGCTGCCTTTCAAGGAGAGCTTCGTCATTATCAGCTGCAAGGGGTATCGTGGCTTGCCTTCCTGCGGAAGTTTGGACTTGGCGGCTGCCTAGCGGATGACATGGGTCTTGGCAAAACAATTCAATTTACGGCTTATCTGCAGCATGTGCTGGAGACAGGCGTTAAGGGTCCTTCGTTATTAATCTGCCCGACCTCCGTTATTGGGAACTGGGAGAAGGAACTGGAGCGCTTCGCACCAACACTTCGTGTTCTCGTTCATTATGGACCCCGTCGTGCAAGAGGTGAGGAGTTTACAGCAGCGGCAGCGGAGGTTGATCTCGTTATTACTTCTTATGCACTCGCTCCTCTCGATGAGGAAGAGCTTTCCTCAATACAATGGGATGTCTTCTGTTTGGATGAGGCGCAAAATATTAAAAACTATTATACCAAGCAATCTGCTGCCATACGCGGACTGCCCTCCAATCATCGGATTGCTCTAACAGGAACGCCGATGGAGAATCGATTGACTGAGCTTTGGTCGCTCTATGACTTCACGAATCCAGGTTATCTAGGCAGCTTAGGTGAATTCCGTAAGGCAGTTGTACTGCCTATTGAACGGGAACGTGATGAGGCTCTAATCACCGAGCTGCAGCGCTGGGTTAAACCATTCATGCTGCGGCGCGTGAAGAAGGATCCGGCTATTCAGCTTTCTCTTCCGGAGAAGAATGAGACACGTACCTACTTATCTCTGACTGTGGAGCAGGGCACGCTATATGAGAATATTGTCTCGGATCTGCTTCAAAATTTGGAATCGGCTGACGGATTGCAGCGTAGGGGCCTTATTTTGTCGGCGCTCACAAGGCTGAAGCAGGTATGCAACCATCCGAGCCTGCTGCTCAAGGAGGACATTCTAACTACCCGGTCGGCTTGGGATCCCGAGCGTTCCAACAAGGTTCTTCGAGTGCTTGAGATGGTAGAGGAGATTGCGGCGGAAGGGGAGAGATGCTTGATCTTCACGCAATATGTGGAGATGGGCATGACCCTTAAGCGGTTGTTGGAGGAGCGTATTGGTCTGCCAACACCTTTCTTGTACGGCGGAGTACCAAAGGCAGCTCGGGATAAAATGATTGAGGAATTCCAAGATGAGAAGCTTCCAGGCTGCGCATTTGTTCTGTCTCTTAAAGCAGGCGGTACGGGACTCAATCTCACTGCAGCGAACCATGTCATTCACTTTGACCGCTGGTGGAATCCTGCGGTTGAGAATCAAGCAACCGACCGGGCTTTCCGGATCGGACAGACAAGGAATGTTCAGGTACACAAGTATGTGACGCTGGGTACGCTTGAAGAAAGAATTGACGATATGATTACACGCAAGCAAATGCTCAACGACCAGGTTGTTGGACAATCGGAGAATTGGATAACTGAAATGTCCACAGATGAGCTTCGCGAGCTGTTTACGCTTCGCAAGCAGCGGCTTAAAGGATAAAAGGAGTCGCTCGACTAACGAAATAAACGGCTTTAGCAGCTCCACTTGATTGGAATGCGAGGTGCGGACAATGGTAAATGATCCGATTAAGAGAGACGGCCGACAACCGGGCTCGCTTAAGTCTTCTGAAGAAATAGAAACACAAATGGCGGCAGAATCGACAGAAATCGTGGAAGAAGAGAAGATCGGACCAGAGGAGGCATCGCCGCACTGGATCGAATTCTACCGTTCCATACGTGATGCGATTGCAGCTATGCGTTCTGAATCATCTTAGAAAGAGCCGTACCTCAGAGAAATTGTACTGAGTGTACGGCTCTTTTTGCTTGAAATATCAGAAAGTATAAAATTCGCCTGTCCTTTTCTGATATTTTGCTTTCATCAGGTTAACAGCTTTTTCCGTTGTTGCCCTTTTTCATCGGCTTGTTACCGCTATCTTCCGCCAATTTCTCACCGAACTGGTCTAACCGACCTGGGCTTGATTGGGGGCCATCCTTCTTGGGCTTATTATTTCTTCCTGTCATTGATTTCACCTCCATCCCCCATAACATGAGCGTTGGCTGTGAATTTCATTCGCCTTTCATTCGAAATTTGCCAAACAATTCTCTATAGTAAGAGTTGGATGTCCATTCATGGACATGATGCCTTTATTCTTATACAAGAAGGAGCTGTTAGAAGAGGATGAAATATACATATCTGGGGCGCTCGGGATTGAAGGTTAGTCGTTTATGTTTAGGAACGATGAATTTTGGTGTCGATACGGACGAACAGGAATCATTTCGTATTATGGATGCAGCGCTTGATGCAGGTATTAACTTTTTTGATACAGCGAACATATATGGATGGGGCGAGAATGCAGGCCGTACCGAAGAAATCATTGGCCGTTGGTTCAGTCAAGGTGGCGGACGTCGTGAGAAAACGGTACTGGCAACGAAATTTTACGGAGATATGTCGGATAAGCAGGATGGACCTAATGGTGAAGGTGGATTGTCCGCATATAAGCTGAGACGTCACCTGGAAGGTTCATTGCGCCGCCTTCAAACTGATCATATTGAGCTATACCAAATGCATCACATAGATCGTAATGTGAGCTGGAATGAGCTGTGGGGCGGTTTTGAAACCGCTGTCGCTCAGGGGAAAATCGGCTATGTCGGCGCTAGTAACTTTGCTGGCTGGGATCTTGCCGTTGCACAAGGTGAAGCGAAAGCACGCGGGTTCCTCGGTCTTGTTGCTGAGCAGCACAAGTACAACCTATTATGCCGTTTGCCTGAGCTTGAAGTGCTTCCAGCAGCGCAGGGACTTGGAATTGGTATCATTCCATGGAGCCCGCTGGATGGAGGTTTGCTTGCAGGCAACGCACTTCGCGGCTCGGCTGGTAAACGCAGCGGCGACCCGAAGAGAGTTGAGCAGCACCGTTCCCAGCTCGAAGCCTTCAAGGAGCTGAGTGATGAGCTTGGCGAACGCGAGGATATTATTGCTTTGGCTTGGCTGCTTGCCAATCCAGCTGTAACTGCACCGATTATTGGTGTACGTACACTAGAACAATTCGAACGTTCCCTTCGCGCAGTTGAGGTTGAATTGGATGAGGCAACAATGAAGCGTCTGGACGAAATTTTCCCAGGTCCAGGTGGTCAAGCACCCAATGCTTATGCTTGGTAGTTAACATCTCCATCGAAAAGTCACCCTAACTCGTTGTATTTTCGACCTCCTTGAACCGATGGGGCGTCTGCCTTTGACCGTATCGGAGCAGTACTCATTCGGCTGGCGCTGGAACTAGTAATGGTGATGGTAATAGTAATTACACATCATCCTGTTCTAAGAGCCCAATAATCGTCTTCGTGGTGAATTAATAAAGAAGTCAACGCGCCATTCCTGCGCGTTGACTTCTTGTCGATTTAACCTATAATTTCCTTCTCAACGATCAGCTCATATCCTGCTGGAGCTATAACTTCAAGCTCCACACTGCTTGGTGCTCCGATACGAAGCGTCATTTGACGTGAATTCTCTTCGACCCGCCAAGAAACGTCGATTCGTCCGCCTCCAGGAAGTGGAACGGTGCCTCTTGCCCAAGTGAGACCAACGGGGCTCGGCGAAACGGTAACCTTTGTCCAGCCAGGCGTCACACCTCGCACGCCTAGCACATGTGCCCCGAGGAAGTAGACGGGACCTGCCGACCAAGCATGACAATGGCTGCGAGTCTTCATATTGGGATTATGGGTAATCCCGCTAATCGGATAGACTTCCCATACGGAGGTTGCACCATATTCTACCATGACTCCGTATTGTTCCAGCATATCAGCGGTCATAAGATCGATTCGTCCTAGCTTAGCAAGAGCTTCATAATAGAAGAAGGACATAAATGGACTTCCGATCTGAATGAAGTCAGCAGGAGCATCGAAGATATATCCTCTAACAATGCGAGCTCTCTCGCCCTCGGCAATATCACAAAGACAGGCAACAACCTGCGTCTGCATGCTTATTGTCTTGGAAGGACTGCCATCTGGATGGATACAGTCCAGATAAGCATGACGCTCCTCATCCCACAGCTTCTGATTAATAGCTGTATGCAGCAAGCTAGCTTGCTCTACATAACTAGCACCTTGAGCGGAATCGCCAGCGGCCTCTGCCAATCGGGAGGCATCTCGCAGAGCCTTAACGAGGAACATGTTTTGCGGTGTAACAATACCGTCTACTGGCTGCTCGAATGGGGCCCAGTCAAGTAAATTCCAGCCTTTAATATGCAGAAGTCCGGAACCGTCCAGCTTCTTCAGATAATGCTGGAGCGTAAATTCAATCTTAGGCCACATACTCCGGGCAAAAGCCACATCTCCAGTGAAATGGTAATACTCATAGCATGCCGTGATCCAGAAAAAGGTCCAGTTTGGAATGACGCTGCTCCAGCCGCTAGGCACCTGATCTGCATATAGTGGGGACTGGAAGGCTGAGCCAGGCACAAGCCGCAGGCAGCGCTCTACAATTTCCTTTGAACCGAAAGCATAATAGTTAACAAGCGAAGCATTGCGCGCATCTCCGACCCAATACACCTGTTCGAATGCTGGACAGTCAACAAATGTATCCTCCATACACAACCTAGTCGTATCCCGGCTTATTCGCCAAATCTCATTTAGAAGGGAATTGCTGGAATGGAAGCTGCCTACATTAGCGACGGGATAGCTGCTATGAATGGTTTTGACCTCGATTAGCTTGATTGGACGGTCTGCACCACGAACCGTAAGGATCAAATAACGGAACCCCCGGCGAATGAAGGAGGTATACGCTTGTCGGCCTTCGCGGCAAATGTAACGGAATGTATTATCAAGCTCATAAGTGTGCTGGATCCAGCCATCTCTCATATATTCAAAGGCATACCCGTCAATAATCGTTCCTTCTGGCGCATCCAACTCAAAGGCCACATACCCAGAGAGCTCCCGTCCAAAATCAATGACAATCTCTGTATCCAATTCAGCATGCATCGGAATGATCCCAGCATCGGATCCCGCACAGGCAGCAAGCTGCAGCTGCTGAGGGATGGGCTGAGGAAGGTCGGTTTGCTTCCATACACAGGAGCTGTATACATCTTCTTTAGAGTAAAGAGCATCCGGAATAGGTTGAAGCCATTCCACAAATGCTTCTATTTCATCTACCGAGGATAACCCCTTAGCACGTACAAAATCGGGATGTTCATCAGGGAATGGCAGATTGTCTTGATGATCAATATGTGCGGACCAATCAAATGGACCAATCGCTAGGAAAGGTGATTTTACCTTACTCTCAGCTTGTGGTGAAAGGATCTCAAAGGCGCTCGTACACTCAAAGCCAATATGATAGCCATGACCGTGCGTAGAACCGCTCACATCAAGGACTAGGAAATGGTCGCCAGCCGGAAGCACTGTGTTTACAAACTTCTGAGGACTCTCTCCGGTGTAGGCAGCAGAATCAAACCACTTTCCATTTAAGCTTGCTCGAAGTGGAATACGTCCATCGTCAACACTTCCAATTGTGAAGGATGCCGCTTCAGGCAATCGAATGATGGCTGCTAGAAGGCCTGTATACTGCACGGTATTCGCATGCGTAATACTGGAGGGAACGAACATGGCGCGTAAATCGACAACAGCGCTCCATGATACAGGCTTGACGTAATGCAAGCTTTCGATGCGTGCTGGATAAACCGGTTCCTCGGTTAGATAGGGGATTGTTCTCTCTACCAAGCTCGTCCATGGCTCCATGCCGACGGAACCGATCACATTAGCAGATGCCCAGGCGGAATCATCAAATCCAGCCGTTGTCCACGAATCATCCCATGCGCGAGCATCGATCCTCTCGGTAAAACCAAGCTGACAAGATATTCGCGAAGAGCTTGTGTCGTGAGCAAGATGGACGGCTGTTGACCATGATGCATCCGTAACAGCCAATACTTTCTCTTCAGTGGAAGCTTCCACTTGGACAAGCAGACCACCCCGTCCGAGCAAATATTGAAAATTTGCTAAACCGTAATTGATGACAAGAACAGCGATTGTATTGTCTTCGCCAGCCTTTAGCAAATGTCCGATTGGATAATCGTCATAAGCAAGCTCGAAGGGCCACGAACGAACAGGGCCGCGCCCAACTTGCTTCCCATTCACGAATAAGACGTAACGGGAATCTGCAGTTATTTTTAGATTAACCTCTTTATTGGTTGAGGGCCGGAAGGTTTTACGGAAACAACGCCATTCATTTCTTGGACTTTCTTCGCCTGATCCCCAGATCCAGGATGCTTGCCACATAAACAGATTCCTCCTAGGTTCGTTTATTCTTTATTATAGGGGAGACAAATGATAGAGAAAGTATGCAAATACGACATGATTAGGGTCATTTGGGACATCCAGTTCTGGCTATTAATGAAGCGCTATACGTCAAGTGGGTTTAATAGCCCCAAACGTTGCCAATAACGTGAAAAACATCGATTATACTGCTTCATTCGTTCGAGAAGAAGGCTTAGCACTATTTTTCGTCTAGAGAGGCGAGCGGTAGCGCTTTTGAGCTTAAGCAGCTGTGATACAATGACAACGATTGGAAGAATATTGTACGGATTAGGGGGCGTAGACAGATGCAGTCAGGCATGCGATTGAAATGGCATTTATGGAGAGGAAACGCGACCATTTCCCCAGAACGACGGTTAAGCAAAGAAGCGATCATTGCGATGATCATTCATGGCTGTTTTCAGTTCGGTGCCTCGATGTCGGGTCTGTTTCTTAATTTGTACTTATGGCGTTTGACGCAGGATTTGATGGTAAATGGCATTTATAACATTGTCGTCTTTGTATTTTCACCTGTCGCTTTTGCTCTGGGCGGCTGGATCGCCAAGCGGAAGGATCGAATGGTCACTTATCGACTAGGGATTGTGATGATTGCTTTATTTTATCTTGTCGTTATTATAGCGCAGGAGAAGGTTGTAGAGTGGTATCTATTATTCGCCATCTTCAACGGTATGGCAGCTGGGTTCTATTGGACGGGATATTTGGTGCTGATGTACGACGTGTCTACCGAGAGCAACCGCGTTCGCTTCCTAGCAATTAATATGGTTGTATTTAATTCAGCAGGTTTGCTTGGACCGGCCATAGCCGGTTTTATTATACAAATGAATGAGGGACTGCGGGGGTATATTATCACTTTCTCATTCGCATTCATCATGTTTCTCGTCGCGTCGGTTATTAGCTTTCGCATTCCATTATTTAAGTCGCATCATAAAGTATATCATTTGCGATTGATAGGTCTCGTTATGCGGAAGAATATTCGATGGGTAAAGGGACTCACTGCCTTCTTAGTGTTGGGACTCTTCCAGGGGATTATGCTATTCTTGCCTAATATTCTACTCTACCAAACGGTCGGGAGGGAGGATTGGGTAGGTTATTTTGGGGTTTTCTTCTCGGCGCTTACGGTGTCTACGGGCTATGTCATTTCGCGCAAAGCGAAGGAGGAGCAGGTGCGCAAATATGTGCTCTATTCCACGACGGGGATCATTATTGGAGCACTCTTCTTATTAATAGATGTGAAAATGTGGACAGTTGTGCTGTTTATGATTGCCTTCTCGATCTGTAATCCGCTGGCCGTAAATACGCTAACCTCCTATTATTACCGGTTAATAGGCACGCTGCCGCTTAAAGGCCAGCTGAAAGTAGAATCAGTCGTTATGCGAGAGGTGTTTCTGAATACGGGTAGAGTCATATCCATTATTCTACTCATTGTTCTCTCGCATGACCTTCATTCCATATGGCTGCCTATCGTGCTGGTGGGGAGTGCGCTGCTCCAATATGTCTTATTTTTTCTTATTAATGGTTAGATCTAGTGGTCAATAGCAGCCTGTTGATTAGCTTAGCAACCTCTCCCGCTGATATAATCATTTTATGAGAATGGAAAGGGGTGCTTCCTATGGATGCAAGATATCCAATCGGTCACTTTGAATCAAATGGAGCGATTACGTCAGCGCAGAGAGCAGCTTGGATTGAAGAGCTGGAGCAGCTTCCGTCACAGCTAGCTGCTGCGGTTAATGATTTATCACAAGAGCAGCTAAATACCCCTTATCGTGAGGAGGGATGGACGGTTAGACAGGTTATTCACCATATTGCAGATAGCCATATGAACAGCTATACTCGCTTCAAGCTGGCCCTTACTGAGGATCGGCCAACCATTAGACCTTATTATGAAGACAGATGGGCAGAGCTTGCGGATACGACCACTGCACCGATTGCTCTTTCTTTGGTATTAATAAAAGCTTTGCATGAGCGATGGGTTATTTTGTTAAAGACGATGAGTGAGGCGGATTATGCAAGAACTTTTTTTCACCCGGAGTCTGAGAAGACGATTGCGCTAGATTATAACTTAGGCGTCTATGCTTGGCATGGGAAGCATCATCTAGCGCATATTACTAAGCTCGCGGAGCGAATGGGTTGGTAGAATAGGAATTAGGAAGCAGTTCTATAACGATCCGAATTTAATCGGGATATGCTTCGGCTTAGCCGATTCATAAGCAGCCAGAATTTGATCGATATGGTCGTTCCATTCCGGGTCTACCGTGCAGATCTCAGGTCTCTTCTCAAAAGATGCCACTGTACGTTTGATTCCTTCAGCGAAAGGTAGAGTCGCTCGGTATTCAGGAACGAATCGTTTGATCTTGCTGTTATCGAAGACAGCGCTGACCGCTTTATCTCCCAGGAGGCCGCCTTTATAGTCCGTCGAGAAGGAGATGAGGAAGTCGGAGGAGATCGGAACGAGAATAGGCTCCACTCCCGCGGCTGCTCCTATCGCGGCGTAGATCTGATTCCAGCTAAGCACCTCATCAGACGTAATATGGAACGCCTCCCCAATGGCAGCCGTGTTACCTAGCAGACCAACAAAGCCTTTTGCAAAATCAGTATTGTGGGTCATCGTCCAAAGAGACGTTCCATCACCATGTACAATGATTTTCTGGCCGCGACGAATGCGATCGATGAGGGACCAAGGGTGATTCCAGCTATTCAAGGATGCTGGGATCATCGTGTCCCCATAAGTAAAGGACGGACGAACAATTGTAACTGGGAAACCGGAGTTTCGGTAGGCTTCCATCAGCAGCTCTTCGGATGCGATTTTGTCGCGGGAGTACTGCCAGTAAGGATTTGATAAAGGTGTTTCCTCCGTAACTATATAATGCTGCAGCGGCTTCTGATAGGCAGAAGCAGAACTGATATAGATGTATTGCTTCGTATTATCACGGAACAGCTCAATGTCTGTGCGTGCATGCTCGGGAGTAAAAGCAATCCAATCGACGACGACATCAAACGCATAGCCCATTAGCGTTTCGGCGGAAGCCGCAAGGTCACGGATATCGCCTTGAATAAGATGTGCACCGTCTGGCACCCATTCACTCCGTTTACCCCGGTTGAAAAGATAGAGCTCATGACCTTGCTCGACCACCAATTTGGAGGAAGCCTCGCTAATTAAACCCGTTCCGCCAATGAATAGTACTTTCATGTCCATCCACTCCTTCTTGATTAAGGTTGACTAGCAGCATGTGTCTTTCTTCAATAATATCCCGCCAAAGCGTTATTCACTTTCTGAGAGTTCATCCAGCGACTTGCTGAAGCTTGGTGCCATATTCGTTAGAAACCAATCGACCTCCGGCATTGCAAGCTTGGTGAGTGCTTGTTCTGTTTGGCCTTTGGCGACGGCGAACTCGCGGTTGCCTGAGGAGAGCTCGGACAAGCATTTCATATAAGCATCAAGCAGATCGGCTGCTTTGACCATTTGCAGAAGCTCAGCCTCTTCTTTGGGGAGTTTACTGTATGCAGTGGTATCATGCCCGCCAACCAGCGGGGCATAGGCCGAATGCAGCTCTGGCGGTACCATGCCGAGCAGCCGCTCAGCAGCCATAGCCTCGATCTCGCGGAAATTCGCGAGCATCTTCGGGTTGTGATGCTTAACCGGCGTTGGTATGTCGCCGGTGAATACCTCGGTCGCGTCGTGAAACAAGGCCATCGACGTCGCTCGGTCGGCATTCAGCGATCGTCCGAATAGGCGGTTGCCAATCTCACAAAGCATATGAGCAAGCAGGGCAACATGATAGGAATGCTCGGCAACATTTTCGCGTGTGGTATTGCGCATAAGGCTCCAGCGTTCGATATATCGTAGGCGGTACAAGTAGGCGATGAAATGACTTTCCATATTCATACTTCCCTTCTATATTCTATTAAACGAGAGTGAAAACCTCAGCTCATAAGCGCTCTAGGCGGTTTGCCCACTAGATTGTATATGTTATTATATAATTAAAGTTACAATGCGAACAGAGAGAGGAGCTAGAACTACTTTATGCAACATTTTGAACAAAGCGTTTATAACCTTATCGTTGAGACCTCCACGAACCTTCCAGGGGACGTACGCAAGGTCATCCAGGCGGCACAAGAAGCTGAGGACCGCGCAACGCGCGCGGGACTGTCCCTATCAACTATAGCGACTAACATTGAGATGGCGGAGAGCAAGGTTTCGCCTATTTGTCAGGATACGGGGATGCCGACGTTCATTGTTCATACACCAGTCGGAGCAAACCAAATCATTATGAAGCAGCAGATCCGCAGCGCAATCGCGCGTGCAACGAAGGATGGCAAGCTTCGTACGAACTCGGTCGATTCACTAACCGGTGCCAATACAGGTGATAACCTTGGACCAGGAACACCGGTTATTCACTTTGAGCAATGGGAGAAAGACGATGTGGATATTCGTCTCATTCTTAAAGGCGGCGGGTGCGAGAATAAGAACATTCAATATAGTCTGCCGACTGAGCTGGAAGGACTTGGCAAAGCGGGCCGTGATCTGGATGGCATTCGCAAATGTGTGATGCATGCGATTTATCAAGCGCAAGGACAAGGCTGCAGTGCTGGCTTTATCGGCGTTGGCATCGGCGGTGATCGTACAACAGGCTATGAATTAGCGAAGCAGCAGCTCTTCCGCCATACGGAGGACACAAATCCAATCGCCGAGCTGCAGCAGCTCGAAGAATATGTGATGGAGAATGCGAATAAGCTTGGCATCGGTACAATGGGCTTCGGCGGAGCAGTAACGCTGCTTGGCTGTAAAGCAGGCGTGATGAATCGTCTGCCAGCGAGTTTCTTCGTCTCTGTTGCTTATAACTGCTGGGCTTACCGTCGCCAAGGTGTTCTGCTTCATGCAGAGTCCGGTGAGATTAAAGAGTGGATTTACCCGAGCGGTTCCGATACTCCAATGAAGCTGGCAGCAGCGGATGCGGCGGCAGATGCAGTGACCGAACAGGCGGAACGCCGTGAAGTTGTGCTGAATACACCATTCTCGGAAGAAGAGGTTCGCAGCCTGAAGGTTGGCGACATTGTCATTATTAATGGAGAGATGCATACAGGCCGTGATGCGCTGCATCATTACTTGATGGATCACGATGCACCGATCGACCTGAATGGCGCCGTTATTTATCACTGTGGTCCGGTTATGCTTAAGGATGAAGAGGGCTGGCATGTCAAAGCAGCGGGTCCAACGACCAGTATTCGCGAGGAGCCGTACCAAGGCGATATTATGAAGAAATTCGGCATTCGTGCTGTAATCGGTAAAGGCGGCATGGGTGCCAAGACATTGGCTGCACTTCAAGAGCATGGTGGAGTCTACTTGAATGCTATTGGTGGTGCTGCTCAATATTATGCGGAATGCTTCAAGAAGGTAAATGGCGTCGATTATATGGAATTCGGTATTCCAGAGGCGATGTGGCATCTACAGACCGAGGGGTTCGCAGCTATTGTGACGATGGATTCTCACGGTAATAGCTTGCATGCTGAAGTTGAGAAGGATTCCTTAGCCAAACTAACACAATTCAAAGAACCTGTATTTAAATAAGTGATTGCTGCCATTATATAGATAAAATGAGGGATGCGTTACGCGCAGCTTGGGCTTAGCCTTTAATCGTAGATTTGAACAATGGATGTTTCTTATTATCCCTGGATCTCTTGTCCTGGGATTCTTTTTTTCAACACAGCTTCATCGGTTTGTACCAGCCGTTCCTTATTTATTTGCTTATGTGACGCTGACAATGGCAATTGGCTGTGGTCTCCAGCAGCTTCGTACCGTTCTGAGAAAGCCTGGTGTGATGATCTGGACGTTCGTTCTCGCCCATATCGTATCACCGCTGATTGCTTATGGACTTGGGAGCTTGCTCTTCGGAGCAGGCTCACCTTACGTTGTCGGGCTTGTTCTATTCACCATTATTCCGCTAGGTGTCTCCACGGTCCTGTGGGTAGGGATGTCAGCTGGCAGCGTGCCGCTCATGCTTGCGATGGTGGTTATTGATTCGGCACTTAGTCCTTTTGTTGTTCCAGCGGGTATTCATTTATTATTCAAAACGGCAGTAGAGACGAATACGATGCAGATGATGGGTGATTTGCTTATTCTTATTGTGGCGCCCACGATTATCGGTGTACTCCTCTATGAATGGACCAAAGGACGGATTCAGCCCTTCGTTCAGCCTTACGCCGCGCCGTTGTCCAAACTTTGCTTTGTTGCGGTTGTCGCGCTTAATGCAGCTGCGATTGCTCCTTATACGGAAATGCTTCGAGGCGATTTAATACGGCTTATCCCACTTTCGATTGTGATGGTTGGCCTATGCTATGCAGTCGGCTACTTCGGTACCGCTACTTATCGGAATCGTGAGGTACAGGTCACCGTATCCTACGCGACGGGCATGCGGAACATTTCCCTTGGTATTGTGCTTGCGCTCGGTTATTTCAGTCCGCTTGCTGCTGTACCCGTCGTGCTGTCTATTCTTATCCAACAGCCGCTGGCAACGGTTCATCATTATGTTTTACAAAAGCTTCACAATCGAAAAGCTAGCGCGGATGCCTAAGGACAGGTACGATAAGGGACGAATGAATTCGTGGAGGTAGGAAGACATGAGCAGTTTTCGCATGCGGCTGACGTTTATCCTGATTGGGATGATCGGTTTATCGGTACTTGCAGCAGGTTTATTTATGGGAAAGACCTATAAGGATAACCATATGGATGCCTTGCAGGATAATCTGGTACGCGAGATGAGTGTTATTCTGGACCAGATGCAGTGGCCGACAGCAGAAGCTGTTATTCCTTATGATTATTTTACGCAAAAGGCTGAGAAGCTGAAAAAAATTACAGAATCAAGGGTTACCTTTATCCGCGGGGATGGTGTTGTGCTTGGCGATTCCGATCATGATCCGAAGACGATGGACAACCATTTGAATCGTGAGGAAATACAGATCGCGAAGAAGGATGGTTTTGGGCGTTCGATTCGGCATAGCGATACGACCAATGAGAATCTACTTTATGTAGCAAAGCTCGTTGATCCTAAAAATCCGCAATCGGATATTATTCGTTTGGCGTTAAGCCTGAAAACGGTGGATAAGAGCATCCAGCGCATTTGGTCTACTTTAATTGTTGGGCTGCTTATCTTATTCGTGGTGGCAGCAGTGATTAGCTATCGTGTGGCGCTCGGGCTGACTAGGCCTCTTGAACAAATTACAAAGGTCTCCAAGCGGATAAAAAACTTGGATTATAAGGCTCGTGTAGCGGTGAAGAGAAATGATGAAATCGGGGAGTTAGGTTACTCCATTAACGCGATGGCGGATAGTCTTCAGATCCAGATGGCCCGGATTCATCAGAATGAGAACCAGCTTGCAAGCGTGCTTGATAATATGATTAATGGTATTGTGATGATCGATCGAACCGGTCGCATCGTGCTTATTAATCGCTGTGCGGAAGAACTGCTCGGTTTATCAGCCAGTGATCTCGTTGGCCGTAACTATGCAGAAGCCAAGCAGCAGTATGAGCTATCGCAGATCATACAAGATGGACTCGAACGCAGGGAGCATTTGCGGGAAGAGATTACGTTTTATTTTCCAGAGGAAAGACTGCTTGATCTGAATCTTGTGCCGATATTCGAGGATAGTGATGAGTTTGGCGGCGTACTGCTTGTCTTACAGGACGTAACGGCTATTCGTCGGCTTGAGAGGATGCGCAGCGAATTCGTGGCTAACGTGTCGCATGAGCTCAAGACACCAGTTACCGCGGTAAAAGGCTTTGCTGAAACGCTGCTCGGAGGGGCTGTTAACGATCCAGAGACAGCACGATCATTCCTGCAAATTATTTTCGATGAGAGTGATCGTTTGAATCGCTTAATTGGGGATATTCTCGAGCTTTCAAAGGTGGAGTCCAGACGTATACCGCTGCAATTCTCGCCAATTGAGCTATCATCGTTCATTGCGAAGACGATTGAGCTGATGGGCTCTGAGGCTGTGCGGAAGAATATTCGAATCTCTGTAAAAGTTGAGCCAGGCATCTATGTAGAAGCTGATGAAGATCGCCTGCGGCAAATTATAATGAATTTACTCGCTAATGGCATTAGTTACACGCCTGATGGCGGCCATGTCTCTATACAAGCAGAGCCTGTTATTAATGAGGCCGCAGGGCGCGATGAGACGGATTACGATCATATCCGAATTCATATTTCTGACACAGGAATCGGTATACCGAAGAAGGACTTGCCGCGGATATTCGAGCGTTTCTACCGGGTGGACAAGGCTAGATCACGGAGTTCAGGCGGAACGGGACTTGGTCTGTCGATTGTGAAGCATTTGGTGGAGCTGCATAAAGGCTCAATCTCCGTAAGCAGTAATTTGGGCGCGGGTTCAACGTTTACGATAGAATTGCCTGTCTTGCAGTAAAAATAATCAAATCATTTGAATGTGGAGAGGGTAGGGGGTTTACCCACTTTCTATTGAATGATATGATTAGTTTGTAAATGATCGTGAGAATCACTATAAGAGGATCAAGCGGAAGCTGGGGGTCACCATGACACAAAAAGTGCTGGTCATTGAAGACGAACCGACACTCGCTAGACTGCTTTCCTACAACCTGTCGCAGGAAGGGTACGACACGACTGTGATCGACCATGGTGCGGAAGGCTTGCAAGTAGCATTGCAGCGTTCGTTCGATTTGATTATTCTGGATATTATGCTACCAGGCATGAATGGGTTTGAAATATTATCAAGACTGCGGCAAAGCGGCAACACTACGCCGGTTGTCGTACTGACGGCAAGGAATGCGGAGGAAGAAGTCGTGCAGGGGCTCAAGCGTGGAGCGGACGACTATATTACGAAGCCCTTTGGCGTTGCGGAACTGCTTGCTCGTGTATCTGCTGTCCTTCGTCGGACAAGTCAAGACGACGGCAAGATGACGGAATCCAATGATAAGGTCATTACGGCGGGGGAACTATCCATCTACCCTGAACGTTATGAGGTTATCTTGAATGGGGACTCGGTTCCTCTTCGTCCGAAGGAATTCGAAGTACTGCTTTATCTCGTACAGCGTCCTGGTATGGTTATTACAAGGGATGATCTAATGAACGTGGTATGGGGATTTGATTACATCGGCGGACAGCGCACGGTTGACGTTCATGTCAGCTCATTGCGCAAGAAGCTGGAGCTTGGCCAACAGTCGGTTCAGATTGAATCGATTCGCGGGGTTGGTTACAAGCTTGTTATGCCAAAAAAGCTCGGAGCACCGAAATAACGGTGATCTGAGCTTTTTTTGCGTTACCATTGTACCTTTTGTTCCTATTTAGCGAATCGATCAAATTTTGAGCTAAATAAAGAAAACTGGCCTGTTAACCGCTATTGGCGGTTCCAGGCCAGCATTTTTTTCTGAAACTGCTTGGGCGAGCAATCGTTGTATTTCTTAAACATTTTGTAGAAATGAGCCATATTTGGCATCCCAATTCGCTCTCCTACCTCAGATACGCTCAAATCCTTCGTAAGCAATATTCGCTCAGCCCATTTGATTTTTCGATAATTCACATATTCCGTGAAGGATAATCCGATCGCTTTTTTGAAAAACTTAACAAAGTAGTAGTAGCTCATATTAGCCAGCTTGCATACTTCCTCTACAGGTATGCGATCGGTCAGATGTTCTTCGACGAAATCGAGTACGCCTCGAAGCCGCGCGCGGTCAAAGTCGTCATGCTCAGCCAGCATCTTCTTCGAATCGTTCCGAATGAGGAGGAGAAGCAGCTTTTTAATGATCATACTGACAGCAATTTCATAACCATTTTGCTTGAAGCTGACTTCCTTCAGAATGGCTAGAATACACTCGGCAGCTTCCTTATTAACAGCTGCATTTTCCTGGAAAATATAATTAACCCGACTTAGCGGATTCTTGGTTTCGGAGAAATAGCGCATATAGGGCATCGTACTATGGTCAAAGAAATCCTCCAGATCAAACTGAAGAATGACATAATCAAGCGGAGTCCCCAGGCTGCGGTCACGATGAAGCTGCTTGGCTCCGATAATGACCACGTCCCCGGCGTTGAGACGAAAGCATTCCTCGTCAACATACACGTCGAGAGAGCCCTGATTGATAAGCAGCAGTTCAAGCTCACGATGGTAGTGCCAATTTATTAAATAGTCGTGGTTACGTTGAGATTGGTACACTTTGAGAGACAAAAGAGGGTTTTCATAAACCACCTTCTCATTATAAATTTCCACGGAACCATCCCTTCAACAACAAAATCGCATAAAAGCATCACTATTCTGATCCTATATTTTATGACGCAGAATCTCTATACTTATTTTAGTGTTTGTCGTAAGATGAAACAAGCATGCAATTAAAAATAATCTCATTTCCTACACTATGGAGGTAGAAACTTAATGTCTAAAGTACGTATTGGTATCATTGGTTGTGGCGGTATCGCAAACGGTAAGCATCTGCCAAGCCTTGCACAAGTAGGACAAGCAGAAATCGTGGCATTCTGTGATCTCGTTGAAGAACGTGCAGTAGATGCAAAAGCAAAATACGGAACAGAAGATTCAAAAGTATATACAAACTACACAGAACTGCTTAGTGATTCCTCCATTGATGTTATTCACGTATGTACGCCGAATGATTCTCATGCGGAAATCTCTATTGCAGCTCTAGAAGCTGGCAAGCATGTTCTATGTGAGAAACCAATGGCTAAGACAGCAGCAGACGCTCGTCGTATGCTTGAAGTTTCCAAGCGTACCGGCAAAAAGCTCAGCATTGGCTACAACAACCGTTACCGCGCTGATAGCCTCTACCTAAAAGATCTTGTAGCAGCTGGCGAGCTTGGCGAGGTTTACTTTGCAAAAGCACATGCAATTCGTCGTCGTGCAGTTCCAACTTGGGGCGTATTCTTGGATGAGGAGAAGCAAGGCGGCGGACCGTTGATCGATATCGGTACTCACGCACTTGACCTTGTTCTTTGGACAATGGACAACTATAAGCCGAAGGTCGTTCTTGGCCGTACGTACCACAAACTGTCCCAAACAGAGAATGCTGCTAACGCATGGGGTTCATGGGATCCAGCGAAGTTCACGGTTGAGGATTCCGCGTTTGCTATGATCACCATGGAAAACGGAGCAACAATCATGCTTGAATCCAGCTGGGCACTCAACTCCCTTGATATTGACGAAGCGAAAGTTTCGCTAAGCGGTACGAAAGCCGGCGCTGATATGAAGGAAGGTCTTCGCATCAATGGCGAGAAAAACAGCCGTTTGTATGTAAACAAAATTGAATTGGACAGCGGCGGCGTTGCTTTCTATGAAGGCACAAGCGAGTCTCCAGAAGTTCTTGAGATGAACACTTGGATCGATGCTGTTATTAACGATAAAGATCCTCTTGTTAAACCTGAACAAGCACTCGTTGTTTCTGAAATTCTTGAAGCGATTTATGAGTCAGCTCGTACAGGTAAAGCCGTTTACTTCGAATAGGTTTTAGGAATAGGAAAAGCCGAGGATGATTGATCATCCTCGGCTTTTTCGTGTGTTTTCTGAGCATTTAAGGAAGTGTTAGTCTTTGTTGTGGAGATGCTGGTGCTGATAGCCAGCGACACCTGATGTACCCTCATCTGACAGCTCCGCAAGTGATTTAATTGCACCATGCGGCTGTTGGTTTTCTTTGCGGCTCTTCCATGCGCTCTCACGACGATTCTTAGATGAAGTCATAGAAAGGACACTCCTTCTCCATAAAGCATGTGGGTTGGATTGAAACCTACGCTTGGCGCTTGATTAGACGCCTGTCTTATCGTGAGCTTTTTTAAGTCAAATGATACAAGAATCCTTATGGAGTTTTATGCTACGTTTGTTTCGATTGCTGCTCATCAACGCTTAATTTACCACGTCCGCCCCACCAGAATAAGAAACCGACCGCAACAATAACCACAATAAAAGGTGCAACGAAAATCAAAAAATCTTTCATGGTTTTTTCCCTCCTAAATAAATTCGAAGACTTGTGCGTAAAAGCCCGCTTTGCTGCCGGATCATTCTTACGATCGCTGTTGTCTCCCTATTTCTTGATTCTATCCCTTAGGGGTAGAAATAAGGAGACAAAGGCGAACGCTATCGCTTCTTCAGAACGATTCCGTCCGCTTCGCTTTTGTTTCGTAATTTATTTGCCTCGTTTACCTTGAACGTACTTGGTATCGAACAGGAACAGCCGCATCAGTAAGTAAAGGGATGGTATAAGCAGCAGCAATCCTAGAATGAACACTGAGATCAGCGCGATAGCCATCGGCTCGCTTGTGAAATTATCATGAATGGTTAGGTAAGGATATAAGACGTATGGTAAATGACCTGCACCATAGCCGAAGAAGGCAAAGCCGAACTGCAGCATGACGAAGATGAAGGCAAGCCCAAGTCGTTTGCGCGTCCAAACCAGGAAGATGGCGACCAAGAAGCAGGCAAAGGACACGACGAACATCCAAGCATACGATGTCATCCGCTCAAAGTGAACAGGGTTGTGACCGCGAATTGCGAAGAAGACGAGCAGACTGCTTAGAATAGTCGGTCCGCTCCAAGCAATGGCGTATTTGCGTACAACTTCGAACGCGCCCCGATCATTTGCCCGATTCGCATAATACGTCAGGAACATAGCTGAGATGTAGAGAACACTCACTATCGCGAGCAGGACGACCGTCCAGGAATAGGTGCTCGTAAACAGCTTGCTGAACAGAAAGGTCACTTTTCCTTTGTCATCCACATCAATATAACCGCCCTCTGATATGGTCATGACGGTGGAGAGGGCTGCTGGAATCAGCAGTCCGCTTGCTCCATAAAGGAAGAGATAGAAGCGACTGTCTTTCTTAAAGCCGTAAGTACTGAATGCATAGTAAGAACCCCTGATGGCTAGCAAAATAATAGCGATACTGCCTGGAATCAGCAGTGCAGTTCCATAATAATAAGCCGTATCCGGGAAGAAGCCGACAATGCCGACAAAGAAGAAGACAAGGAATACGTTCGTTACCTCCCATACTGGAGATAAGTAACGCTCAATAATATTGTTAATGAGATGACGTTTGCCGGTCAAGGTGCTGTAATAGCTGAAGAAGCCAGCGCCGAAATCAATGGATGCTACAATCAGATAGCCGAATAGGAAAATCCAAAGTACGGTTATGCCAATAACCTCATAACTCATTGCTTGCCACCTCCTTCAATACCTCTTGCCGCCATTTCATCCTCAGCCTTATTATTCTTGAACATCTTCATTAACACTCTTACCGAGGTAATACCTAGGACAATGTACAGGAGTACGAATAAGACGAGCATAATATCCACATGATCCGATACCGTTGCGCCTTCAGAGGTTCTCATGATGCCATGCAGAATCCAAGGCTGACGTCCGACTTCGGAGAAAATCCAACCATGCTCAATGGTTAGCATGGCAAGTGGAGCAGCAAGGATAATGCCGCGAAGCAGCCATTTGTTCGAATAAGCAAGCGAGCGTTTACGCCATAATATAAAGAGGAATGCAGCTGCAATGAGAACCATGAGAGCGACGAAGCCCATTTTTATATCGAAAAGATAGTGAATGAATAATGGTGGCGCTTCGTCTGCAGGCAGGTCATTGAGTCCAGTTACCTCAGCGTTAGGAAGTCCATGTGCGAGAATACTGAGCGCATACGGAATTTTAATCCCGTATTTAATTTGATTGTCCTCGGTCAAGATACCGCCGAGTACGAGAGGAGCCTGCGTCGATGTTTCAAAATGCCATTCCATTGCAGCAAGCTTCTCGGGCTGATAGTTGGCCAAATACTTGCCCGACAGATCGCCAATAATCGCGCTTGAAAGCAGGAATACAGAAGCGGCTACCATCGTGAGCTTAAGTGCTTTTTTATAGTAGACATGGTTCCGACCTCGCAGCAATGACCAAGCAGATATCGCTGCAAGAACGAAGGCACAGGTTAAGTAGGCCGTGATAAGAACATGAGATACTTTCGTCGGCATAGCAGGGCTAAGCATAGCGCCGAAGGGTGATATCTCCGTAATCTTCCCATCCTTCAACGTTATACCTGCAGGGGCGTTCTGGAACGCATTAACAGTTGTAATGAAGAAAGCTGATGCAGATGAGCCAATGACGACAGGTATTAGCAGCCAGAAATGTGTCATTTTACTCTTGAAGCGATCCCAGGTGTATAAGTAAATGCCAAGGAATATGGCTTCGAAGAAGAAAGCGAACGTCTCCAAAAAGAGCGGGATCGCAATCGATTGCCCGGCTACCTTCATGAAGCTTGGCCATAATAGACTGAGTTGAAGACCAATTGCAGTTCCCGTTACAACACCAACAGCAACAGTAATGACGAAGCCGCGAGCCCAACGGCGAGCCATAAGTAAGTAATGCTCATCATTTCGTCTAATGCCGATCCACTCAGCAAGTGCAATCATGAGTGGTACGCCAACCCCGATGGTGGCAAAAATGATGTGAAAACCGAGTGTAATTCCTGTTAACATTCGGCTGTACATGACCGGATCGTATCCGCTAAGTAACATGTAGATTCTCCTCCCGAAAACTTCTAGTAGTATTGGATGAATAATAAGGAAGTATGAATTTTATTTGAACAGATATTTCGATAAAGATAACAGCATAATAGCTGCTACACAGATACATAGAATTATGAGGCGTTTCTCCTGCTTGGCAATCCGCTTACTGTCTTCGTTTGAAGCCATCGCAATCACGTCCTTCCAGACTTGAGATGTAAGTATTTGTAGTTATTAAAGCTTATATGGCTATTATAAACGATTGTTGTGAATGTATGTGATTTTTTTCACAATAAATGTGACGATGGTTTGAATATTAGGAGAGGCTGCCTTTGGTGATTGTGTAAGTAAACTGTAATTAATTTGCTCGGCAATTTGAATTCTTGCACCAAAACCAAAAATCATAGATAACTCGTTAGATCCATCCAAACTAAATTTATAGAATGCGTGACTTTCTGAACATTCCGAATAAAACTTAAATGAATGGTTAAATTAAGTAAAATTGGAATGGGCGTGGGTGGATCAGAGTGGTAGATATTTTCAAAAAAATAACTTCAAATAATCAGCCCCAAAATAAGCCGAATATTGAGATGGAAGTTTATTCTTCTTTGCAAGAAAATATGGAATACATTCAAAACCAGTTATTTCACTCAAGTGATCTGAAGTGGCGAAGCATTCGGTTTAATCAACGAGAAGGTCTCATCTTCTATTTAGAATCCGTATCTGATCAACAGAGAATTCAAAAAGAGATCATTCAGCCTATTGAAGAAAAAAAAGAAGGGGACCTAGATGGAGTAATTACCTCTCTGGAGATAAAGAGAAAATCGATTCTCAGCCAAGTGCCCCATGCTTTAGTTCAAGGAAATTGTGCCTTATTATTCGAAGGGATATCTGACGCCCATATCATCGATGTAATGTCAGTCTATAAACGGAGTATCTCTGAGCCTGTTAACGAAGGAGTTGCTCGTGGCGCTCATGATGGTTTTATTGAACACCTCATCACGAATCTTTATTTGGTTCGAAAGCGCATTAGTAATCCGGACTTAGTCGTTCGTTATTACCAAGTCGGAGAGGCAACCAAAACAAAATTAGCCCTTCTCTATATGCAAGACCTGGCAAATTCCGATCTGGTAAAAGAAGTGGATCACAGACTCGGTTCCATTTCGATAGACAGCATAATCACACCTGGTTTCACTGCCGAGTTAATTGAAGAAAACCCATTTTCTCTTTTTCCGCAAATCTTATTTACGGAAAGACCGGACCGGGCGGTAGCTCATCTCATGGAAGGCCGTGTAGTCATTTTATCTGATGGAGACCCAACTGCATTGATTTTGCCGGTGACTTTCTTTGCCTTTTATCAAAGCCCGGATGACTATCAAAGCAGATGGATTATTGGATCGGTTATTCGATTGATTCGTCTGGCGAGCTTTGTGATCGCATCCCTGCTGCCTGCTTTATATATTGCGATTATTGGCTTTCACCCTGAGATTCTTCCTGCAAAATTGATTTATACAGTAAAAGGCAGTATCGACAAGGTTCCAATTCCACCCATTTTGGAAGCTCTTCTAATGCAGGTTGCCTTAGAATTACTCCGTGAGGCAGGGCTTCGCTTGCCAAATCGGGTAGGTCAAACAATTGGCATTGTTGGCGGTTTGGTCATCGGTGATGCGGTCGTACGAGCTGGGTTGGTTTCATATCCCATGGTTATCGTTATATCCTTAACGGCTATTTCGTCATTTGTGGTTCCATCTAGTGAAATGAGTTCGACCATCCGCATTTTGGGCTTCCCACTCATGATCTTGGCCTCGATGTTTGGTTTGATAGGGATCGTGTTTGGCTTGCTCTTCATCTTTATCCACTTATGTAAATTAGAGTGCTTTGGTACACCCTATTTTGCCCCTGTTATGCCTCTTCGAATCAAAGATTTGAAGGATACCTTTGTACGCTTTCCCATCTGGAGTCTTAACCAGCGCCCCCATGATTCACATCCAAAAAAATTAACCCAAGAAAGAAATTCCAGGGAGTGGGAACATGATGATCACAGAAAAGAGTAAAATTACTCAGGGGCAATTCATGTTAATTGTTGTGCAATCACAAGTGGGTGTTGGAATCTTATCCCTTCCTCATAAAATGCAAGAGATCGCCAAAGGGGGTGGGTGGATCTCAACTTTAATCGCCGGATTGATTGTACAAGTGATTATTCTGATTCTATGGGCTCTTTGCCGACGGTTTCCTACTGATACAATATATAGTTTCTTGCCCAAAATTACTGGAAAGGTTCTTGGGAATTTGCTTTGTATTGCTTATATTTGCTATTTTCTGTTTTCCGCAGGAACTGTTTTATCCATACTTGCCGATGTCGTTGGAAAGTGGGTGCTGCATGAAACACCTAGATGGGTATTCTTAATTCTTACTCTACTTACCTGTATTTATTTGGCTAAAGAAAACCTTCGAGTGATCGCCAGATTTTTTGTAATATCTTCCTTTATGATCATTGTCATGGTGTTATTTTCCTTATTCAGTTATGCCAATGTAAATTTCATCTATATTTTTCCGATAACTGAAGCGGGATGGTGGAATATTATCAAAGCTTCAAATGAAGCCGTTTTTCCTTTAGTTGGGTATGAAGTTATATTGGTAATTTATCCTTTTGTCGAAGGGAAAAGCGGTGGGATATTAAAGGCAGCCTCTTTAGGGAATATGCTGATTACACTTTTTTACTCATTTGAGGTGTTCACTAGTTTAGTCATTTTCAGCCCGGCGGTGATGCCCGCTATTATGGAACCTCTCCTATATATGCTGAAAGGTTTTTCTTTTCAAATCATTCAACGGATCGATTTAATCTTTATATCTTTATGGATCATTGTCGTCAGCGCTGCCATTGTCTCTTGGATATATATGGGAACGGTTGGGCTCGGTCGACTCTTTCATCGGGGTGAACATAAAAAGGCAGTTCCCTATACTGCATTAATTATCTTTATTCTAGCGATGATTGCTCAAGATCCTTCAACCAGCGCGCTCTACAATAAAATAATCAAGATTTCTCATTATGCATTTGTGATCGTACTTCCCTTAATCCTGTTAATCATCTCGTATCTTACAAGAAAAAGGAGGACGAAAGCAATATGAAAAGGATCAACTCCATATGTTTGTCTATTTTCATTCTCCTATTCATACCAGGGTGTTGGGACCAAGATCTTTTAGGAGAAGCTCGTTTACTTTATGGAGGAGGATTTGATCTCACTCCGAATGGAAAACTTTTATCAACCTTTGTAATACGGGATTCGCCCGCTAGCGAACAACAAGGCCCTAGAAACGATATATTATTCACTATTGGCAATACGCCGGGGGAAACCCGTGATGAAGCAGATAATCAGCTGTCTCGGATGCTTCGTACTTATAAAAATCGGATCATTCTCATCGGAGAAGAACGGGCAAAACAAGATATTTCTCCGATTCTCGATGTTTTTTATCGCGATTCCAAGAGTGCTTTAAATGCCAGGATTGGAGTGACGAAAGGAAGAGCAGCGGATATACTGTCCCTTAAAAAAGTTGGGAATGTCTTAATAGAAGAAGAAATCGATGAATTAATCAAGAGTGAAGAAGCGACCACAACCGTTCCCAAAGTAACCATTGAAACGATTTACCCCGTTATGCTGGACCCCGGAGAAGATTATGTTCTTCCTTATCTCATTAAAAAAAAGGGCAGAGTGAATGTTTCCAGTATAGCCATGTTTCACAAGAATCAATTCACAGGAATATTGAGTCCCAGGGAATCTACCATGTATTTACTTTTAAAAAATAACAAAGGAAAGGTGACAAGATTCACGCAAAAAATAAGTACCCGGGAACATCAAAACAATTATAACTTTATAACCTTTAATGTAGAAAAATCGAAGTTAAAGAAGAAAATATTGATTCAATCCCAAGATCTAATTTTGGTTAATTTGAAGTTGAAATGGAAAGTGAGTATCGTTGAATATCCTAAAGATCAATTAAAAGACAAAAAGTTGATTGAAGAATTAAACAAGCTTCTTTCTAAAGAGATGACCCATTTGGCTGAACAAACACTTAAAAAGATGCAAAAAGCCCGTTGCGACGGCCTAGGTCTCGGAAGACAACTAATGGCGTTCCATCCAGATACTTGGAAGAAGCAGGGTGGGGACTGGGAGAGTAACTATCAAGAAGTGCAGTTTGTTCCTGAGATTCAGGTTGAAATTGCGATTAAAGGTATTATAAACTAACCCTATGTAGGCAACCGAGGCGGACGGCCTTGCCGTACCTAGACCATCCCGGTTTGTCGGCAAAACGATCGAGCCGCTGTTAAGCGGGATAAATACTGTGGATGATAATACCTTGTATGCGCTTCTATATGATGGCCTGACAAGCAAATTGGAAAACAACACACACATCGTTTGGGCTACCGGGGGAAGCATGGTGCCAAAAGAGAACATGGCCGAATACCTCAACATAGGGCGTTTGATATTGCATGGCCATGCATGACCGATGTCGAAGGATAAGACTGTTTCAGTGACTTCGCCAGTATTTGACTTCATTTTCACGTCCAAGGCTGCTGATTCTTTTTTACACTGAGCAGTCTAATGCTTTTTTAAAGAACTAGTGCAAAACGCCAGCGCGTGCCATACTCAATCGGTGCGCGCTGTTTTAAATATTAGTCCCTTTTCGGTTCAAAACATGCTAAAGCAGCCTTGACGGAATTATCTGTAATTTCTATTCATTATTCCCCGACCCATGTGTTAAAATGAAGGATACTTCATCCTGGCCGCGCCAATCGCTCGCCGGGTCATATATTATCCTTTTACAAGCAGGTGCAGAACATGAGTAAAGCCTCGAAGACTCCCATACATAAGCTGATTGCCGACATTTTCAAAACGCTGGCTTTTACTTACCGGCAAGTTTTCATTTTTGAGCTTCTGTATAAGACGCTTACGCTATTCATATTTATTCCGGCGATTTCTTTCATCTTTCACAGGCTTATTCGCTTGGGCGGGTTTGCCGGCGCCACCAATTACGAGATGCTGCATTTCGTTGTCAGCAGATACGGTTTTTTATGCATGCTTATTCTGATTCCAGTCGCTACGATGCTGATTTTTTTGGAGTTTTCGGTTCTGGTCATCATTGCGTACTACGGGCAAAAGAAACAGAGAATCGGGCTCATCCCGGCGTTTCTGCAATCGCTCGCCTATCTCCCGTCGCTTTTCAAATACGGGTTTGTGGGCTGGGCGCTCTACTTGATACTCTTCCTCCCCCTACTGAGTTTGGGCCTTGGCTCCTCGCTGCTGCCTTCCCTGCAAATTCCGAATTTTATCTCGGGCGAGCTGTTCAAAACGGGCAGGGGCACACTGCTCTATGCGGGCGTATTCGCCGTCGT
The DNA here is from genome assembly GCF_003945345.1 of Paenibacillus baekrokdamisoli. Lineage (GTDB taxonomy): Bacteria > Bacillota > Bacilli > Paenibacillales > Paenibacillaceae > Paenibacillus_Z > Paenibacillus_Z baekrokdamisoli. Next base: position 117,397 of record NZ_AP019308.1, read on the forward strand.
GGCATACTTCAACATTCGATGGACCTTCCTGCTGCATATGATCGTCATCGAGGGAACGGTCAGCTTCCGGCAAGCTGCCAAAAAAAGCGCTGCTATCCTGAAAAAAAGCTATTTCCGAATGTTTGTGGTAATTCTGTGCATATCTCTTTTGTTTCTGATCGTCGTGGCCTTGATCTTTGGCGCTGTGACCCTCGTTTATTTCACATTGCCTCAACAGACGGGATTTGCTGAAGTCGTGCGATCCGTCGTTTCGAAGAGTGCTGTGCTTTCCCTGTACCTGGCTACCTTGTTCGTAACGCCGCTTTACATCACCATCCTCACCAGGATGTACACAGCTAAAGCGGACCCGAGCCATGCCGTGCTGCAAATGCCTGACTGGAACGCCATTGAAAACCGTTCCTCTCAGAGCCACGGATTGCTGCACAAGCATAAAAGAAAGCTGATCGTGCTCGGACTGATCATCGCCTTCGCGACAGCACTCGTGCTTGTTCCGGCCATCGGTGACGTCCACCTTGGCGATAAGAAAGCGACGATTATGGCCCACCGGGGATATACTTCGAAAGGCCCCGAGAATACGATCGCAGCGATTCAAGGTGCCATAGAAGCTCATGCGGATTTTGCGGAAATCGACGTACTGGAAACCAAAGACGGTGAGCTCGCCGTCATTCACGACACCAATCTGAAAAGGCTGACGGGCCGCAATGCGGAAGTTTATGATCTGACGATGGATGAGTTAAGGAAGCTGGAAGTGAAGCAGGGGAATTTTACAGGCCGAATCAGCAGCCTTGCTGAAGTGATGAACGCGGCTAGAGGAAAGATCAAGCTGAATATCGAAGTAAAAACACATGGAAAAGAACATGATTTGGTGAATACATTCATACGGACAATGCGTGAAAATGATTTCCAGACCAATTGCGTCGTGCAATCTCTGGATTATGAAATCGTGCAAAAGATCAAAGCCGCGGAGCCGGAGCTTCAGGTCGGTTATATCATGTTCGCCGGCGTTCCTGATATAGAACGGATCCACGCCGATTTTGTCGTCATGGAAGAATATATGGTCAACGAATCGGTCGTCGCTTCGGCCAAGCTGCAGCACAAACCGCTCTACGTATGGACGGTGAACGAAATGGATAGTATGGAACGCTTTTTCAGCATGGGCGTCGACGGTATCATTACGGATTATCCCGAAGATGCAATCTCCCTTGAACAAGAACTGCACAGCGGGTTATTGGCTTCCTTGCTACAGTGGCTCAACAACCTACGGTTTTAAGCAAGGAACGCGATTCAGCGGTCTGCAGGTACGGTAGTCGGGACGTGCGTGAAGCAGAGGTTTGCCGAGAGTAAAATCAATAGAAGCATCGCAAAGAGCCTCTTCCCCAGATTGCAGCTGGGAAAGAGGCTCCTTGTTGAATGGAAAGTTGAGGGAATTATGATTGCAAAGACTTCAGCTCGCCTGCCTTGATTTCCACGGGTGTTTGATTCACTTCAATCCATACGCTAATCGCGCTCGGATTGCTGACGAGAGTCCCGTCTAGGGAGTAATTTAGGCGCCGAACAGCATCTAAATAATCTATGATCTCTATGTTGGTAGCAAACCAAATGTCATCGGCATTGGACATCATTCGGCAAAATGTCTCGAATTCCTCCCAATTGCTATCATTCTCGAACTCGTAGCTGTGACCCCATACATAGAACAACGATAAATTATTTCGCTTCGGCTCGGTTCCCAATTTCAGGTACTGCTCGCCTAGCTGCAGCATTTCTTTATGATGGCAAGTGGGTTTCCAGAGAAGCGGGGACTCTGGCAGTCGAAACTCCTGAGTGGAAAGGACGGTTCTCGCATATTGAAAGCCGAGAGCAGACAACAGGTCGACCACCTGTTGATTAAAGGTACCGAAGGGATAGGACATGCCGCGAACAGGATAACCAACCAACTGCTCAAGCGCTTTCCGATCGTCTATCATTTCCATAATGACTCGTTCTCGTGGGATCTGCTCAAGAAAAGGGTGGGTAACGGAGTGCGCGGATACCTCATGTCCATCATACAGAGCCTTCACCTCGGAAGCCTTAACGTTATTGGGATGTCCCAATACTCCGGAATTAAGATGGAAAGAGCCCTTTATGTGATAACGGTTCATGATTTCCACCATCCGACGGTCATGGATCGTCCCATCATCATAGCTAAGCGTTAAAGCTTTGTATTTGCCACCTGGGTATAAATTATGTTTGATTTTCATATTTCTCTCCTTTTAGAATGGATATCCCGAAATAATACGAGGGGTATTATTGCAGGTACTGACAACGCTTTCAATCAGCATTAGAAGCTAAAAACGACGGGATACAAATGTACCGATCGCTATTTAACCCTTACTTGCCGCTGTGAAGGATTCCGTGAAAGTGAATGCGCAATATATGGTTTCCGTTATCTTTTATAGTAAGACAAATAGGCTGATCGCACAATGATATAGGATAAAAATAGTTTCCAAGTTTCACTCCGTTATTCATCAACCATACTTTTCTTGAACAAGTACACACATAATGAGTAAATGGCAATGGACCACAGAAGAATAATCCCTAAGTTAGGCCATACCTCCGCCAAACCAGATCCGGTCTCCACTTGTTTCGCCAAGTCGATAAGCTGCAGGTTCGGTAAATACTCTGTGATTGCCAGAATCGGATACTTCTCGATGAAAGGAGTAACGAAGGAGCCGAGAGTAAAGATCCCAATAGCCGGTATGATGGCAACCGAGGCTTCCATGACTGATTTCGTAAGCAATCCGATCAATGTGCCTACGCCTAGGTAGAAAATGACGGATATGAATAGAGCGAATGCGACGATTAAAGCATAATTAGGATGATAACCCGTTAGTAATACCGAGAGAATGACAATGACGATGGTCGCGATTAAGCTGAGCAAGCTTTTGCCGGAAAAAATCTCTATGGTGCTAGCAGGAGACAGCATGAGCCCGCGCAGCGTTTTTTTCTCTTTCTCTTCTGCAATTAGTGAGGATTGAACGTAAGTCGCCACCAGTATGAACGCCATGTTGATGATGATATAGTGGGATTCAATGTTCTCTATGCCTAAACGGCCCAAAAACACAGCCATAATTAACGGAAGAAACACCGTTGTGGTTACGTATAAATTCCTCGATACGTCTTTATAATCTTTATGCAAAATAGCGAATACACGCCTCATTGAAAATGTCATGACAATTCCCTCCCTGTGACTTCTACAAAGATATCGCCTAATGTAGGATAATTCGATTGAACCGAAGCTACCTGATCCTTGCTCATATATTCATATAATTGCTGTGCTCCGTCAGACCCCCTCGGAATGATAACCTCAGAGCCATCCGTCAACTCTACCGTTAATGTTCCATCTCCATGCTGCTCACATAGCTTTTTAGGAGCACCGACCAGCTGGATTTCTCCATTATTGAGGAATGCGACACGATCACACAACGTTTCCGCTTCATTCATATCATGTGTGGTCAAGAAAATGGTAGTACCCTTCGCTTTTAGACGTGTTAACCCTTCATAGATATGTTTGGTGTTCACAGGATCAAGAGCGGATGTTGGTTCATCAAGGAACAGCAGCTCCGGCTCATGGAGGAAGGCACGGGCCAAAGTGACCCTCTGAAGCATCCCCCTGGAAAGCTTAGAAACGATACGCTTGCCTTCATTCGCCAAATTCACCATCTGTAAAACCACATCGATCCGTTTCACAGGCACTTGGTACAAGTCACAATAGAGCTTCAAATTATCATAGACAGTCAAACGGCCATATAAAGAAGTGTCGTCTGAAACCAAGCCGATTTTTTGGCGATAGGCTGCTTCCTGTAATTTATGGGCGGGTACTCCGAATACATAGGCATTACCCGAGGTGGGTTTTAATTGAGCCGTTAATATTTTGATCGTTGTCGTTTTACCCGATCCGCTTGGTCCGAGAAATCCGAAGATTTCTCCCTTTCTTACCTTAAAGGAAACGTCCTTTAATGACCGAAAGTTTGAAAATGATTTCTCTAATGAAGTTACTTCAATAATATTCTCCATGCACCCTCAACCTCCGTGTTGTTATCTGGTATACCCAAATACTAGTACAGATCAGACTGAGGGGCATTATAATCTCATCCAAAGGAGCATACAAACAGGTGAATGATGCCTATTTAGAGGTGAATGGAGCAATAGAGGGCTGTTTGGAGTAGATGATTCAGCGAATGGCGCTTATTTGAGCCCCATCATTTCCTTTAATTCTGCCATTTTCGTTTTCGACAAAGGGACGGCTGACTTTAGCTCATCATCCAGTATTAGGCTGTAGCTATTACGAGTGTACGTTATTACTTCTCTTACCTTTTGAAGATTAACGATATAAGAGCGGTGACAACGAAAAAATCCATAGGTCTGCAATCTTTCCTCTAGCTCGTTGATTTTGAAAGTCGTTGGATACATCTCACCCTTGATAAAGAGAATAGATTGCCCCTCACTGCTCTCGATATAATCAATCTCTGGTGGATTAAATAGGATGATCTTATCATTCATCCGGGTCGGGATCTTCTCGAACCGAACCAACTGGACGACGGGTTCTTCCTCTCCGGCTTCCACTACGGCTTCCTCTAGGGCGTCAACTTCTACAATTAGATTAGACTGGTTTTCTTGGTGGGTAGAAGATGGGGAAGGTAATGGATTGTGATTATCTGGTGTGTCTTGAACATCGAAGGCTTTCAGCCCCTTTTCATCCAAACGATACACCTGACTTGTCACACTAAGCGCAGTTTCCATATTGCCAGTCAGAACCAGCACGCTTTTGCCGCTATCACCCAACATGCGAACCATTTTCTGGAAAACAAGCTTTGTCTCATTGTCCACGTTCTGATCCGGCTCCTCGAATACGAAAAGTGCAGGGTCTTGGAACAATAAGCGGGCATACTGAACCCTTCTTTTCTCTGACAGGCTCAGCTTGGATACACGCATATTCACTTTCATTTCGAGCTTGATCGTACGGATAACGGCATCAATGGCTGCTTCAGACCCGTAAAGATTTTTGTAGAAAATAAAGTTCTCTTTTACCGTTAGCCGCTCGTAAAGCCCTTCTTCCAACTGCAGTAACCCGAGCTGTGACAAATAAGCCTTCTTATTGCTGCTATATACCGCTCCATTTAACCGAATCTCTCCGCTAGAGAGCGGTAATCTCCCTGTCAGCATAGCTAATAAAGTATTGCGTACGTTCATGCTCGAATAGATCGCAATGACATCATGCCGAGCCACTTCTATATGAAAAGGGGGAAATACAAGCATATTTTCCGTATAACTCTCTAACTCTATGATCTGCAGAACAGTCACTTCATCACCTAACCTACATATAGTTCCAATGAAGAGTTTATCCATTGAACTTGACCATTATACAATACGAAGGCATGATGCTGGAACACTAAGACTATTACGCCGTCTTCCGTATGACCAACACGTTGATGGCTCTGACTTTGCCAAAGGTAGTGAGAACCGAGTCGGGACAGCTTGTTTATTCGCTTCAAGGTTGTGGTGTATTAAAGTGGAGGGCGGAAGTTGCGTTAACGAATAATAGTGCGGGCATCACGCATTGTAGATCTTTCGGTATTGACCTGGGGTTAGCCCAAATGTTGCTTTAAACGTCTTTGAGAAATGATGAACATCAGTAAATCCGCAGTATTCGCTGACCAGCTTGATGGCTTGACCTGCTTTTAACAGTTCCTGTGCATGTTCCAATCTAAGCTTCAGCAAATATTGGTGTGGTGTTATGCCAAAATGTTGTTTGAACAACACTGTAAATCTCGATGGGGATAATCCGCTTCTTCTGGCCATATCTTCAACGCTAATCGGTTCTGATATATGAAAAGCAAAATAGGACGTGATCCAGTTTAAAAAAGGTTTGGCATGAGTCAAGCTTGTTTGAGGTGTCATATAATGCTTAATCAAGTTGGAGATCCACTCATGTGCCAATTGATGAGCTTCCATTTTCCCAATATACGTCTGCAGCTGCCAGTTATCAATCATTTTCAAAACGAGATCTCTCATTTTCTGCGGGTGGCTAAGTTCTAATCTGACGGGTAAATTGAAGTTAGCAAAAGATCCAAGCCTCGGCTGCATGAGCGGTTGGTATGTACTCATATCTACCTGCCCAGGAAGGGTAATGAAGCTGTTCAATCTGTGTGGATTATAAAAAAAGTCAAGGTGCACGTAGGGATTGATCGTATTGGTTAATCCTTTGATCGTATGGATATCCCCTGGCTGAAGCAAGGCAAGATCCCCATCCTTTAATAAATGCCATTCTCCCCCGACCTGAATTTCAAAATTGCCCTCTTGCACATAGAATATGATATAGTCCAGTAAATTACGTTCGCCTAAAAGAAAAGGTGGGCGGATGGCGTAACCTGCGCTGCGGATGAAAGGTACAAGATCAACCTCTTCAATGTTCATGATTTGGCCTCCATGCTTAATAAACAATTGTTTTTTACAAAAAAGAAAATTTAATATCACAAAGATTTTCCAAACAAGTTCAACTATAATAATAGCATACGGTATCGTAGTGATCACACATTGACTTTTGCCTAAGAGAGGAGAAATATAATGAAAAAGGTATATAAAGGTGCAAAAACGAGAGAAATCTCCTTTCCGATTGGTGGAATTGGGAGCGGTTGCATTGGCTTATCCGGCAACGGAAGATTGATAGATTGGGAAATTTTCAACCGTCCCAACAAAAAGAGTTTTAACGGTTTTAGCCACTTTTCGATAAAAGCAGAGCAGGATGGACAGTTGTTGGATGCCCGAGTTTTAAACGGTGATTTACAATCTCCTTACCTCGGAGAGCACATCAGAGGTGGTTCCTTACATAGTGGATATGGATTCGGTCCGGAGAGTCAGACAATGGCGGGTATGCCGCATTTCGAACAGGCGGAATTCATTGGAGAATTTCCTTTGGCCTCCATGAAATTTGCGGATCAAGCCTTTCCAGGTCAAATCGAATTGCTTGCTTTCAACCCCTTCATTCCATTGAACGATGGTGATTCAAGCATTCCTGCTGCTTTCTTCGAGTGGGAATGCTTAAATACGAGTGATGCTCCCATTACATACTCGCTATGTTTGTCTGTGGGGAATCCAGTTCCTACAGAGAGAGTCATTCACCGATATGAAGAAATGATAGCAGATCAGGGCCAGAGCATTCATACCATGAAGCTTTCCTCCAATCAATTTGATGCGGAGCATCCGCAGTATGGAGATTTGTGTATAGCCACAGATGCTAAAGAAGTCAGTCATCAAGCCTATTGGTACAGAGGCGGATGGTGCGATGCACTGGAAATGTTCTGGCATGACTTTACAACGCCAGGTTGTTTGAAGAACAGACTGTACCCGGAAGAGGAACGTCCGTCGGACAGGAACAAAGATACGGCTTCCCTGGCTGCACATTTGCATTTGCAGCCAGGCGAGAAAGGTAAAGTGAGGTTTTCGATCAGTTGGAACTATCCAAACATGAACAACTATTGGAATCCGCTTCAAACAGGCAATAATGGTTGGAAAAATTACTACGCCACATTGTTCGAAGACTCCTGTGCAAGCTCGTTATATGCTCTACAGCATTGGGACCGGCTGCTTGCTGAAACGTTAGCTTTTAAAGAAGCCTTATTCTCTTCAACGCTGCCAGAAGTGGTGAAAGAGGCTATTTCCGCGAATTTATCCGTAATGAAGTCTGCGACTAGTTTACGATTAACGGACGGCTCCTTCTACGGCTTCGAGGGCTGTATAGCGGACACCGGGTGCTGTGAAGGCTCTTGCTCACATGTATGGAATTATGCATATGCGCTGCCTTTTCTGTTTCCCAGTCTAGAACGAAGCATGCGTGATCTTGACTTCCGTTATAATGCACGCTCCGATGGACGAATGTCGTTCAGGCTCATGCTGCCACTCGGCCGTGAGGCACAAGATTCCCGCGCCTGCGCGGATGGCCAATTCGGCGGGGTCATTAAAGCCTATCGCGATTGGAAAATCTCCGGGGATACGGAATGGTTAAGAGCAAATTGGCTTGCTATTAAACAATCGATTGAATATGCATGGGCAGAGAGCAACGAAGATCTATGGGATCCCTTACAAAAGGGTGTTTTGGTAGGCAGACAGCACCACACGTTGGACATGGAGCTTTATGGTCCTAATTCCTGGTTAAGCGGATTCTATCTCGCTGCCTTGAAAGCTGGCGTAGAAATGGCTGCTTACTTGGGGGAAAGCGACACGGCAGAAGTCTACGAGCGAATTTTTTTAAATGGTAGAGAGTGGATTAATAAGCATTTGTTTAATGGGTCCTATTATTTGCAACAAATTGATTTGTCGGATCAAACCATTCTGAGCCAGTTGGGGGAAGAAGCGGTTGAAAGTTATTGGAATAGTGAACTGGCCGAAATTAAATATCAGATCGCAGAGGGCTGCACCATAGACCAGGTCGTCGCACAGTGGCATGCCAATTTATGCGGGCTGGGGGATATATTTGATAAGGCTCAGACCCGTATAGCATTGCAATCTTTATATCGGCATAACTTCAAATCGAGTATGAGAAATGAAGCTAATACTTGGCGCCTATTTTCCTTAAACGATGAAGCAGGTCTTGTTATTTGTACGTGGCCGGAAGGTACAGTTAAACCATCGATACCACTCACCTATAATTCTGAAACGATGACAGGGTTTGAATATCAAGCTGCTTCCCATATGATTCAAGAAGGGCTCGTTGAAGAAGGGATTTCGATCGTCAAGGCGATTCGGGAACGATATGATGGTGAGAAACGCAATCCATGGAGTGAGATTGAATGTGGCAGCAACTACGCCCGCTCTATGGCCAGTTACTCGTTGCTGCATGCTTTTAGTGGATTCGAGTACAACATGGTAGAGGGCATGATTGGTTTTCACCCCATTCAGACGGTAGATGGTTTGTTCCGAACATTTTGGTCTTTGGATAAAGGGTGGGGGACGTTCGAGATGTCGCCAATTGACTTATGTCTGGAAGTACATCGTGGTGAACTGAACCTCAAGCTCATCAAACTTCCACCATCACAATTGGGAAGGATTGCTCAAGTTAAATTTGGAGAGGAAGAGCTTCCATGTCTATTGACCAAAGATGCTATTCATTTCCCAACCGAACTGGTTCTTGATCAGAACCACACTTTAGTCATCAAGCTGATTCCTGAATAATGGTTCATACGATGCGGGCACGCGATGAAGAGTATATAAAGCATTAATGTCTCTCTACTCTATGGTTTGTTGAAAGTTTATATTGATATTTGGACGCAGGATGATGTATGATAAAAAACATACGATATCGTATGTTATGGAGGTGAGTGAGAAGCTGCAGCTAACGAGTGACGATTGGATTAGAGCAGGACTAGAGACGTTATCGCGATCGGGGATTGCTTCAGTAAAAATCGAAGCTATTGCTCGAGAACTAAAAATCAGCAAGGGGAGCTTTTACCACTATTTCAAGGATCGCGCCGATTTACTTGAAGCGATGCTTTTCTATTGGGAAGCACAATTAACCCGAGAAGTCATTCGCCAGATGGAGAACAGCGGCATGTCTGCCAAAGAACAATTTCAGGCATTGGTGTACTCAAGCTTCTCGCATATGACCAAATTGCAATCAGCCATACTCGCCTGGGCCAATCAAGATGAACAGATTGCGAAGCGAGTGAAGGCGATTGAGCAAGAGCGAGTGCAGTACCTTGATAGGCTGTTCACTGAAATGGGGTTCCATCCGGCTGACTCCGCTATGAGAGCGGAGATTAGTTACTTTACTTTCCTCGGTTGGATCGACCGAAGTAGCAGAAATCCGGCATTGAAATCAACCCAGTTGGCGGATGCGTTTATTAACCTCATCACACAGATGTCTTAGCGCCTTTTAAATTTGATTTAAAAGGTTTTTCTTTAAACAAAACATACGAATTCGTATGTTTTTGACAGCAATCATTTGAGGAGGAAGATGCAATGAGAAGCTTATTAAAGCTTGGCGGTTATTGCAATCTGGTCATTTCCCTACTGCATATCGTGGGATTATTCTGGGCGAAGGAATTTTTCCGAGTAACAGGTGTTGCTGAACCCATGAACCAATTATCAGCGCTACACAGTTCGCTGCCTTATCTGTTAACAGGGCTAGTGGCTATCGTATTTGCCCTATTTGGCATCTACGCGGTGAATGAGGAGGGTGGATTTATCAAGCTTCCTTTTCAAAAAAACGTGATCTATGGCATTGCCATCATCTATTTTATACGGGGGTTTGGAGAATGGATCGCTCATGCGGTTCTTCATTCTGTGAATGCCTCTGAGACCTTCTACTCAAGTATAGCGATTGCAATCGGTGCTATGTATGGCTTGGGTGGATGGTACCTTTTCAATAAAACAAAAACGATTCGTCAAACGAAAGAAATTCGGAGGTGATCTGCGATGCGGCTTTGGAAATATAGCGGTATATATTTGATCGCGACAGGGGTTATCCATAATGTCGTTGGTTTACTCATAGGTTGGGAAGTATTAGGCCTCATTGCGCAAGATGGTTTGATCAATTCGGTGAATAATGATCCAGATCGGAACGCCATAGTTTGGTTCCTATCAATTGGTTTCTTTTGGATGATTCTCGGGCATATTTTTCACAAATATCAGAAAGAAGGCAATCAAGCACTGCCAGCTATTTTCGGGTGGTACTTACTCATCTTCGCCGTTATTGGTTGCGCGTTAATGCCCGTATCGGGGATCTGGCTGTTTTTCCCGCAAGCCATCATTATCATTCTAGCCAAGCGCAATAAGTAAGCATTCAGGAATTTGAAGGAATCCCAAGCCCATACCCCTCCCTCCCCCTGCTGCACAGCGATTAAACATACTGGACCGGCATACCTATGTAGAGAAAAATTCGACTTGCATCTACTCGCAGCTAAGGGCAGCAAAGACCGCATTGTTCCATTTCCTCAGACCTTTAAAGAGCTGTTGGCCATGCACGCAGATTCTATGAAAAAGAAACAAGCAGCCTATTTGTTTTGAACAAATATTGACGCGATGATTCAACCGTATTCCGGCCATGAAAGCAGAAAGTCGTTAGAAGTTTATTCAAAGCTTGCGATTACCGACGCGCAAAATGAATAGAAGCCCACAGAAGCAGCGGGCTTTTCAGGCTGTCGAAATGGAGTTGCTTTAATGAGAGGGGAGTATGTTTTAAGCGAATGGCTCGACCGTCTTATTTTTCATCAAAGTTAGTTGATAATTGTCTTACCCATGCAGCTATGGAATGGATATCGTCAGGATTTGTGCGGCAGCACCCTCCTATTAATTGGGCGCCTTGATCATACCAGCTTCTGGCGCTGCAGCTAAAGCTTTCCCCATATGTTGCCCCCTGCCAATCACGTGTGCTTGCATCATAGTGTTCACCTGAATTGGGATAAACAAGAATAGGCTTCTTCGTTTGCCTGCTAATTTCATTGATCAGCGAAGGGACATACTTGGGAGAAGTACAGTTAACGCCTATTGCTGCAACTTGATCGTGCTTGTCCAACCATTCGGCGCAATCGGCTATCCGCTCTCCATTGCTTACATGCAGCTCATCCTTAGCGCTGAAGCTAATCCACGCGTAGACTCCGGGAAACTCCTTCAATAAGGCCGCAATTGCTCTAGCCTCCAGCATGCATGGTATGGTTTCACACGCAAGTATATCTGCTCCGGCAGCTATCAGAGCCTTAATGCGAGGTCGATGAAACTCCATGAGCTCCTGTTCGTTAAGCTTATAGTCGCCACGGTATTCGGAGCCATCAGCCAAATAAGCACCATATGGGCCAACGGAAGCAGCTACTATTGGCTGAGGCCTACTAGTTTTGTCCTCCAATCCATTCCAGAAATCATCCCTTGCTTGTACCGCAATGTGGACAGATGTCTGAATCAATCTAACCGCTTCAGCTTCGCTCAGACCATGTTTGATATAGCCATCAATAGTAGCCTGGTAACTCGAAGTAATCGCACAATCCGCGCCAGCTGCAAAATAATCGGTATGCACTTGACCGATTATTTTGGGATTTTCCATCAAAATTTTGGCGGACCAAAGGGAGTCGTTAAGGTTACAACCACGGCGTTCGAGTTCTGTTGACAAAGCGCCATCCAAAACCATGGCAGGAAAATCTTTAAGAATACGTTCTATAGGGTTCATTATTACAGCACCTCGTTAGGGTTATTGATTATTGTAAACTATAGTAATGTTTAGGTTGATGAGCCAGTCGCATGACTTGAATAATCAGACCTCCAATGATACGATCAAAATGAATATTCATATTGTTGTTTTTCCTTAAATGAATGTAGGAGGTCCGGCATATTCTTACTCATAAATATCAATCATTAAAAGACCATGTTTATAACTATATTGCCGAACGGATACAGAACGGAACATTACTTCCGAATCAAAAATTAAACGAGAGCTCCATCTGCGAGAAGCTGGAGGTAAGCAGAACTCCTGTACGAGAAGCGCTAATCCAATTAGCCTCTGATAATTATTTGGTCTACGCTCCTCGCAGAGGTTTTACGGTTAAGGAGATTGTTATTAAAAAGAAACTTGAAGTATTTCAGTTGATCGGTACATTGGATGCGTTAGCCGCTGCCCTTTCCGTTGATCATATCTCTGACGAGGATCTTGCAAAAATGGAGGAAATCGTCCATAAGATCGATACTTCGATTAAGGAGCAAAGCTATGCGGACTACCAGCATTACCAAATTGAATTTCATAATGTCTATTTAATCAAATGCAACAACGATACGTTAATCGAGCTGATTAAATCATTCCAGAACAACTTTGTCAGACAAACGTATTTAAGTGATAATAAAGAAAAGCTATATACGGTGCTGGAGCAAATGAACAAAGAGCATAGGCAGATTATCCAGTTGTTTAGGGAGAAGGATAAAACAGGACTGGAGCAAATTCTTAAGCATGTTCATTGGAGAATCGATTACACCGATATGATCTGATATAATTTAATTTAATCAATGTTTGGAAAACAAAGGAGCTCGCCGCTACGGTAGAGCTCTTTTTATCTTTTAGATCATATCCGTGAAATTGATTTTCCAATGGACGTTCTTGATGAACGCTTCTAGCCCTTGGGCATCTTTGGCTTTAAAGTATTGAATAATTTGCCTGTGCTCCTCATTCATTTGAGCCAGTATGCTAAATAATTTTTGCTTGTCCTCACTTAAGTAAATTTGCCTGATAAAGCTGTGCTGCAAGGACTTGAGCAAGTCGATCAGCGAGCTGTTGTTGCATTTCAGCAAGTACACATTATGAAAATCGTTTTGATAGAGCTGGTAGTCGGAATAATTGTTCTGTTGTATGGCAAGGTCGATTTTATCGGCTAGCCGTGTCATGTCCGCGATATCTTCGTCCGAAACGTAGGGCACAGATAATGTGGAAGCTAAAGCATCGAGCGCACCAACGATTAGAAAGACGTCCAGCTTCTTTTTGGTATCCAGCTCTTTAACAATAAACCCTCTGCGCGGAATGTTCTCCAGCAGGTTTTCGGAGGCCAATTGGATTAATGCTTCTCTTACAGGAGTTCGGCTTACGCCAAGCTTTTGGCAGATGGAGGCTTCATTCAATTTCTGATTAGGCAGCAGGGAGCCGTTCTGGATCTTATCGGCTATATAGTTGTAAACATGGTCCTTTAAGGATTGGTATTTGTTGTTAATATCCGTTCACTCCTACATGATGTAATGAAAATGAAAATACAATATATGAGATATTTTAAAAACTATGATGAATAGTAACATTGTAAAATGCTTTATTCAAGAGAAATGACAATTATCGTGAAAGCGCTTTATTAAAAGTGTTGATTTTTTAAAATGGCCGTGCTATGATCAAAAAACAACGTATACAGTATATTGTATACAAAAAACAAAACAAGATATTTAGTAAGGCGTTAGAGGAGGGGAACTTAAAAAGCAAAAACCGAACTACGCCACAATATGTATACAATATATAATATGCAAAATAAATAAGCAAATAGTAATGGATGTCATCTAAGTGAGGGTGAAAGGGATGCAGGAAGAAATCGATATGAAAGCGCGTATAGGTACAAAATCTGTATGGGCAGGGGAAAAAGAATTTAGAGTGTTCGGCGGGACTCAGGTTCCTGTGGTGCTAAGCGTTGCTTACGATTATAACGATGTGGATGAATGGTATGACGTTGCAATGGGCCTCAAACCGGGCTATACCTACAACCGAATGTCCAATCCTACGGTTCGGTCACTCGAAGAGAAGGTGAGGCTGCTGGAAGGGGCGGAAGCCGCTATCGCTTTTTCTTCGGGAATGGCAGCGATAAGCAGCGCCTTATATACTTTTCTGAGACCGGGGGATCGGGTTGTATCGGTCAAAGATACGTATGGCGGGACGAACAAAATTTTCACAGAGTTTCTGCCCAATATTAACGTACAGGTTACGCTATGCAATACAGGTAATCACGAGGAAATCGAAGCTGAAATCGCTAAGGGTTGTAAAGTACTTTACCTGGAATCACCTACGAACCCGACATTGAAAATTACCGACATTCAGCGTCTGGCAAAGGCAGCCAAGGCGGTCGGAGCTCTCGTATTGGTTGATAATACGTTTGCCACGCCGATCAATCAAAATCCGATTCGTCTGGGAGTTGATTTGGTTATCCACAGTGCGACTAAATTTTTAAGTGGTCATGCTGATGTACTAGGCGGTGTAGTATGCGGCTCTGCTGAATTGATGGAGAAAGTATACCATTATCGCGAGATTAATGGAGCAACACTTGACCCTTGGGCGGCTTACCTGATTATACGTGGCATGAAGACACTTCATCTTCGTGTTCGTCAGCAGGCGCAAAGCGCGATGGCGATAGCGAAATATTTGCAGAAGCAGCCGATCATTGAAGTCGTTAATTATCCGGGGCTCGAATCGCATCCTCATCATGATATTGCGAAACGGCAAATGAATGGATTCGGAGGCATTCTAAGCGTTGTATTAAAAGGCGGCATGGAAGCGATTAAGCTCTTGCTCCCTAAGCTGCAATATGCGAATAGAGCGGGGAACCTGGGAGCTGTCGAAACCATATACGGTCCTGCAAGAACGACGAGTCATGTCGAATGCACATTAGAAGAACGCAAAGCGCTTGGAATTTCCGAAGGACTGCTGCGCATCTCGGTAGGGATTGAGGACACGGAGGATCTGATTGCTGATTTGGCACAGGCTCTGGCTTATGTGGAAACGCAAATGCCTGTAAGCCTTAATAACAAATAAAGGGGAGAAACGATATGGAACTGAAAATAGCACTGCTTGGATTTGGGGTTGTCGGGCAAGGTCTGACAGAAATTTTGGAAGAGAAAGGTAAAGCTTTGGCTGGGGATACGGGTTTTCAAGCGAAAATCGTAGCCATCTCCGATATGATGAAGGGCTCTATCTACCACCCGGACGGCTTGAACGCCGCGGAAGCTCTTCGGGCCGTCAAAGAAACGGGCAAGTTGGATGCCTATCCCGACGAGCCGGGTCTAATCCGGGGCTGGGACAGCTTTAAGACGATACAGGAAACGAATGCGGATACAATCGTCGAGCTTACGTATACAGATGTCCGGACCGGCCAGCCTGCTATTGATCATTGCCGCGCTGCATTTGAATGCAAAAAGCATGTCGTTATGAGTAATAAAGGCCCAGTCGCTCTGGCTTACCAAGAGCTATCCGAGCTTGCCCGTAAAAATGGCGTTCGTTGGGGCTATGAAGGTACGGTCATGAGCGGTACGCCGGCGCTAAGAATGCCGATTACTTCTTTGGCGGGCAATCGCATCGATGAGATTAAGGGGATTTTAAACGGGACGACGAACTATATGCTCACCCAAATGGAAGCGGGGATGAGCTATGAGGAGGCTTTGTCCGAAGCTCAGGCTCTCGGTTATGCCGAGGCTGACCCGACAAGTGATGTCGAGGGATACGATGCCCAGTATAAAATCACAATTCTGAGCAATATCGTGATGAATACGCCGCTCAATAGGGAGGATGTAGCATGTGAAGGAATCAGCAAGCTGACGCAAGAGGACATCGAATGGGCAAAAGCGGAGGGCAAACGCTGGAAGCTGATCGCCAAATGTTACCGCGAAGGAGACCGTCTTCTGGCGAAGGTGGGTCCCGAAGCGATTCCGCTTAGCGATCCGTTAGCGGGTGTCGGCGGAGCTGTAAATGCCATTACTTATTATTGTGATCTGGCTGGTCCGATCACACTTATTGGAGCCGGAGCCGGACGCAAGGAAACAGGGTTTTCGATCCTGATCGATTTGATTAATATTCACCGCAACCAATTGTAGTCCTCATGATCAAGCGAACTACTCAAACCTAGGAAGAGGTGTAATGTATGATTATGGAAACGATAACAAAGAAAAACAAGATGTATTTAGCAGGGAAATGGGTGCTTCGGGAAAACACTATGGCTATTTGTGATCCTCAGGATAACCGCTTGATCGCAACGGTGCCTGCTGCTTCCACAGCGGATATGACGTTTGCCATAGAAGAGGCTAAGGAAGGATTTCGAGTATGCTCGGAGCTTCCGACACATGAGCGGATCGCTATTCTCCATCGAGCTGCCGACTGGGTAGATGAGCATAAGGAAGCATACGCTGCCACGATTGCTTCTGAAGGCAGCAAGACGATTAAGGAAGCACGGAAAGAAGTAAGGAGATGCGTTGAAACTTTGCGCATCAGTGCGGAGGAAGCAAGACGTTTGAATGGAGAGACGATTGCTTTCGATCAAATGCCTGGCAGTGAAAATCGGTTCGGCTACTATTATCGCTTCCCTATTGGTATCATTGGTGCGATTACGCCTTTTAATGATCCTTTAAATCTCGTTGCCCATAAAGTGGGACCGGCCATAGCTGCAGGCAATTCGATTATCGTGAAACCAGCGACTTCCACGCCGTTAAGCGCTCTTATGCTGGCGGAAGCGTTCGATAAGGCGGGTCTTCCGGCAAAAATATTGTCCGTGGTCACAGGAAATGCAATTGAAATAGGTGAAGTGCTTGTGACCCACCCGGATGTAAGAATGATCTCCTTTACAGGCGGGCTGGTTACAGGCAAGGCGATTATGCAAAAGGCTGGCTTGAAAAAAATGAGCATGGAGCTCGGCTCCAATTCACCGGTCATTGTCTTGAACGATGCAGACATAAACGATGCTGTAGAATCAAACGTTTCCGGAGCCTTCTGGGCTGCAGGGCAAAATTGTCTGGGCGTGCAGCGCATTTATGTGCAGAAGGATGTGTATGAAGCGTTTGTAGCTCGATTCGTTGACAAAACCAAGCAGTACCGGGTCGGAAATAAATTTTCAGAAGAGACGGACATGGGCCCCATGATTAACGAAAGAGAAGCCAAGCGCGTAGAGACATGGGTACAGGAAGCGGTAGATCGCGGAGGGAAGCTGCTCTGCGGAGGGAAGCGGAACGGTGCTTTTTACGAGCCGACGGTTATGGTAGACGTTCCGAAGGACTGCCGGATAGTGAAAGAAGAGGTGTTTGGTCCGGTCGTTACCATCTTTAGCGTAGTTGATCTGGAAGAGGCGATCCGTGAATCCAACAGTGTGGACTTTGGCCTGCAGGCGGGTATTTTCAGCCGGGATATCGATAAAGTGTTCCACGCCGTACGCAAGCTGGATGTTGGAGGCGTTATGGTGAACGACAGCTCCGATTACAGGATCGACGCGATGCCATTCGGCGGGGTGAAGGGCTCCGGGATCGGTAGAGAAGGCGTGAAATTCGCCCTACAGGAGATGACAGAGCCGAAGGTTGTTTGTTTCAGGATGTCGCGCTAAGAAAGCTTCCAGACAATTTGCCGCAGGGAGAGAGGAACAATGTCGAATCGGATTGAAAAAGATTTCTTAGGTGAAAAAATGGTTCCTGATGGGGCATACTTTGGCATACAAACGATTCGAGCTACTGAAAACTTCCCTGTAACCGGAACCCCGGTCAGCGAGCATCTCATCTTGGCGTTGGCTCAAATCAAGAAAGCAGCGGCTTTAGCCAATATGGAGACGGGCATGCTGTCCCAGAGAATCGGCGCTGCCATTGTGCAAGCAGCCGAGGAAATCGGCGAAGGAAAGCTTGCTGAACAATTTATCGTGGATGCGATTCAGGGCGGAGCAGGAACATCCATTAATATGAACATGAATGAGGTATTGGCGAATCGTGCGCTCGAGCTGCTGGGAAAAGAAAAGGGCGATTACTTCCAATGCTCGCCGAATAATAATGTGAACATGTCCCAATCCACGAATGATACCGTTCCTACAGCCATTCGGATTGCGGCTTACCGACTCGCGAAGCAATTAATTGGTACGGTCGAATTGCTGGAAGAAGGATTTTATCGAAAAGCAGAGCAATTTGACGGGATCATCAAGATGGGGCGCACACATTTACAAGACGCTGTCCCCATTCGTCTGGGGCAAGAGTTTGGTGCATATGCCCGTGTCATCGGAAGGGACAAAGCCAGAATTACGGCCGCTGCCGATGGATTGCTGACGATTAATTTGGGAGCTACTGCGGTCGGCACGGGATTGAACGCCAACCCGAAGTATATCGAGCTGGCAGTGAGGTATTTGGCCGAGCAGACGGGAATTCCTTTAACTCCTGCCGATGATTTGGTAGATGCCACACAAAATACGGACGCATACACAGCACTGTCCTCTGCACTTAAAATCATGTCCGTAAATCTGTCGAAAATTTGCAATGATATCCGTTTCATGGCATCGGGACCTAGGGCAGGGATAAGCGAGATTCATCTGCCGCCCAGACAGCCAGGGTCTTCGATCATGCCGGGTAAGGTCAATCCAGTGCTGCCCGAAATGATCAATCAAATAGCGTTTCAAGTGATGGGCAACGACCATACAATTTGTTTGGCAGCGGAAGCTGGTCAGCTTGAGCTTAATGTCATGGGGCCTGTCATTGCTAGTAATTTGCTGCAATCACTGCTGATCTTGAACAACGGACTGACCGTCTTCCTGCGTTTTGCGGTGGATGGCATTCAGGCTAACGAGGAAGGATGCAAAGCTCATGTGGAGAATAGCTTTGGAGTTATAACTGCGCTAAATCCTCACCTGGGTTATGAAACCGCTGCCAGGATCGTTAAAGAAGCGCTCCATTCCGGACAAACGATCAAGGAAATATGTTTGGAGCGCCAGCTTTTGACCGTTGAAGAGTTAGAAGAGATATTAAATCCTTATGAAATGACGACACCTGGAATTGCAGGGTTTCAATACCTTGAAAACTCGGATAAGGGAGCCAAACAGGATGAGCAGCACTAGCGATAACGGACAAAATAGTTTGAAACGTACAATGAAGAGCAGACATTTATTTATGATTTCTCTTGGGGGCGTTATTGGAACAGGGCTTTTCTTAAGCACCGGCTATATCCTGAATCAAGCGGGACCCGGAGGAGCTATCCTTGCCTATTTGGTTGGTGGCCTCATTATGTACCTGGTCATGCTTTGTCTTGGGGAATTAAGTGTAGCTATGCCCATTACAGGCTCTTTCCCAGTGTATGCTTCCAAATTTATAGGACCTGCAACCGGTTTTACGATAGGTTGGCTTTACTGGCTCACATGGGTGGTCACGGTAGGCTCAGAGTTTACAGCGGCTGGTCTGCTGATGCAGCGATGGTTTCCCGATATTTCGGTATGGATATGGAGCGCTATATTTGCAGTCCTTCTGTTTGCATTAAATGCATTTACCGTGAAGTTTTTCGCTGAATCCGAGTTTTGGATTGCCGGTTTCAAGGTCATCGTTATTATGATGTTTATCCTACTGGGCGGAGCCGCAATGTTCGG
Organism: Paenibacillus baekrokdamisoli; assembly: GCF_003945345.1. Taxonomy (GTDB): domain Bacteria; phylum Bacillota; class Bacilli; order Paenibacillales; family Paenibacillaceae; genus Paenibacillus_Z; species Paenibacillus_Z baekrokdamisoli. Next base: position 137,241 of record NZ_AP019308.1, read on the forward strand.
GATCATACCTATGGAAGGCAGCCATTCGGCCCCAATGCTGAGTAACATTTTTGATAAAGGCGGCTTGTTTCCAAACGGGTTTCTTCCCGTATTGTTCGTTATGATTTCGGTTAACTTCGCATTTTCCGGAACGGAACTGATTGGCGTCACTGCGGGAGAAACGGAAGACCCGGACAAGAGTATTCCGCGATCCATCCGCACTGTAGTGTGGCGTACAGTTGTATTTTTTATTGGTGCAATCATCGTGCTGGCTGGGCTTATTCCATGGAAGGAAGCCGGAGTTATTGAGAGTCCCTTCGTTTTGGTGTTTGACAAAATCGGTATTCCTTATGCAGCCGACATTATGAACTTTGTTATTTTAACAGCACTCTTATCGGTAGGAAATTCCGGGCTGTACGCATCAACGCGCATGCTTTGGGCGCTCTCACAGGAAAAGATGGTCAGCCCATGGTTAGGAAGAATAACATCGCGCGGGGTTCCGCTTAATGCGCTAATTGTCAGTATGTTGGTCGCTTGCTTGTCGCTTCTCTCAAGCGTCATTGCAGCTGACACCGTCTATGTGGTTCTTATTGCCGTCTCTGGCTTCGCAGTTGTAGCCGTATGGATGGGCATTGTAGCTTCGCAGTTTATGTTCCGCAGGCAATTTCTGAAACAGGGTGGGAAAATTCAGGATCTGAAATACCGCACCCCCCTATATCCAGTAGTACCGATTGTTGCCTTCTTGATGTGCCTAGCTTCCTGCATCGGTTTGTATTTCGACCCGGATCAACGAATCGCTTTGTATTTCGGAATTCCGTTTGTTGCACTATGTTACTTGATTTATTATTTGAAAAATAGAAACAAGAACGCTGATCAGGGGTGAGCATGATGACGGGGACTGGAAGTGGAAGTGGAACTGGAAGTACAAGCATTGTTATCAGAATTGAAATGACCAAGGATCTTGTAACCTTCGGCCAGATCGCAACGGCTATTGGAGATGCCGGAGGAGATGTAGTCGCAATTGATGTAGCACAGTCAAGTAAAGCGAAGACAATTCGCGATATTACAGTTCAAGTAAGCGATCATCAGCAATCGGATCACGTTGTAAGCGCTGTTAGTAAACTGGAAGGCATACAAGTTATTCATGTATCTGACCAGACGTTTCTTATCCACCTGGGTGGAAAAATTGAAATCATGCCGAAGGTGCCGATCAAGAACCGTGATGATCTGTCGCGGGTGTATACACCGGGAGTGGCGCGCGTATGTATGGCCATTCACGAAGATCCTAAAAAAGCGTATACACTCACGATCAAGCGGAACACGGTGGCTGTTGTATCCGACGGCTCCGCCGTACTCGGACTTGGCAACATTGGGCCTGAGGCCGCGATGCCGGTCATGGAAGGGAAGGCCATGCTGTTTAAGCAAATGGCAGATGTTGATGCGTTCCCGATATGTCTGGATACACAAAGCACCGAGGAAATTATCCAGATTGTAAAAGCGCTTGCCCCGACTTTCGGGGGCATTAATCTGGAGGATATTTCTTCACCGCGCTGTTTTGAAATCGAGCAGAGACTGATCGAGGAACTCAATATTCCTGTATTTCACGATGACCAGCACGGCACAGCTGTCGTCCTACTGGCCGGTTTACTGAACGCCGTTAAAGTCGTAGGCAAAGAATTGAACCGCTGCAAGGTGGTCGTGTGCGGCATCGGGGCGGCCGGTATCGCTTGCACCAAAATGCTGTTGGCTGCCGGGGTCGTTAATATTGTTGGCGTAGACCGGGAAGGCGCAATTGTGCGGGGAGCGTCATATAGCAATTCGGCTTGGCAGTGGTATGCCGACCACACGAATCCTGAGAGGTTGAACGGAACCTTGGGCGATGTGATCAGTGGAGCCGATATATTTATTGGGCTTTCCGGGCCCAAAGTACTCGGTGTTGAAGATGTGAAAAAGATGGCGCAGGACCCGATCGTGTTCGCGATGGCTAATCCGACACCGGAAATCTCGCCAGAGGAAGCGGAGCCTTACGTCCGCGTTATGGCGACAGGCAGATCAGATTATCCGAACCAGATCAATAATGTGCTTTGCTTCCCGGGCTTGTTCCGCGGTGTGCTGGACTGCCGGGCATCGAGAATTACTGAGGAAATGAAGCTGGCAGCCGCAAGCGCGATCGCCTCCGTCGTTAGCGATGAGGAGCTTAACGAATATTACATTATACCGAGTGTTTTTAATCAAATGGTCGTTGAGAAGGTGCGCGAAGCCGTTATTTCTGCTGCGTATCAATCTGGAGTCGCAAGACGGAATAAGGGCTGGGAAGTCGCGAAGGAAGTCGCTGTGTTGTCATCAAGCGGGGAGTTTGCATGAATGAGCATTTAAAAAATGGAGCCGCCATAGTCGTCGGTTCGGCGATCATGGGCTTTGGCATCAACTATTTCAATACGGCTAATGGGCTGGCCGAAGGGGGTATTACGGGAGTCAGCCTATTGCTGAAATATATGTTCGGTTGGGAAACGGGAATTACAAATTTTTTGATGAACCTTCCGCTTTTTTTCATAGGCTGGAAAGTGCTAGGTCGAAGGTCATTCGTTTATACCGTATTTGCAACGCTGATGTTTTCGATCTTCGTCTATGTATTCAGAAATATTCATTTTGCAATGAGTGATCTTCTTTTGGCTTCTTTATATGCAGGCGTTACCGTTGGTGTAGGCTTAGGCATCGTCTTTCGCTTTGGAGGAACTAGCGGCGGAACGGATATTCTCGCGCAGGTGCTGAAAAAATATTTGGGTTGGCCTATCGGGAGAAGTGTGTTCATATTTGATAGCTTTACGATAATCCTCTCTCTCATCTATCTGGATCGAGAGAGAGCGATGTATACGATCGTGGCTGTATTTATAGGCTCCAGAGTCATTGATTATGTGCTGGAAGGAACGGCAAAGGGCAAAGCGGCGATCATCGTGAGCCAGCATGCGCAGCAAATATCGGATCGTATCCATGCCGAGATGGAGAGAGGCACTACCTTTTTCTACGGAAAGGGTGGTTACAGTGATACGGATAAAAAAATCATTTATTGTGTCGTCAGCCGCTCCGAAGTGGGCAGGTTGAAAAAGCTGGTGCATGCCACGGATCGTCAAGCTTTTGTTACCGTGAATGATGTATTTGAGGTGTTTGGAGAAGGCTTCAATACGATGCAGGAGAAGGCGTGAAGCCATTAACTAGACCGGAGCTATCGTCATGCAAGAGCATCCGGAGCATGGAATAATTCGACCTGACATGTTACAGGATACGCAGCTGGTCAAATCAATATGAAACTGAATTTTCTTAAACCGATGCCTTGGCAATCGGTTATTTTTATTTTTAGGATGTATGACATTTGACATTTGATATTACAATAAGCCTCTTGGTGGTTTTCTTTTTATCCGATTCATCATAGTTATGGACGTGCTACTCGTTGCCAGGTTCGCAAAACAAACCACAAGGGTTTAAAGCGAATCTACATCGATTTTGACTTAGAGGAGGCACGCCGTTTTGCAAGCCTTATTTCCGCATATTGGCCAAGAATCTCTCCATGACCATGTGGCCGGTTTATTCAAGCATAGATAATCACAATTACCGGACAAAGAGCATCGCGCCTTCTAATTTACTTTGGAAAGCTTTTGCAGCTGACGCTGCTGTGTGCGGCCGTTCTACTCAGTGCAATTTTAATTTTGCTGCTGGGAATGAATCTGGCACTGCGAATAGAACACATAGAATACGGACTGTTTTTACAAGGGGGTACCCTGGCATTGACGGGTGCGCTGAGTCTTTTGCCACTGCATTTGTTTCTTAGCCTTGCGTATGGGCAGGGTGCTTCTATTGGTGCAGGCTGCGGAGGATTTCTCATTGCCGGAATGATTGGTACTACTACCATAGGAGATGCCATCTGGCAGTTTGTTCCGTGGGCATGGTCGGTGCGGCTTTCCTGGAATCCGATTCTGTTTATGCCGAATCTTTCTTTGGGAAAAACAATACAGCTTGCTGAAGTCTATCAGCAAAATATGGATAAAGGGCTTGCTCCTGTTCTGATATGCTTTCTTTTCCTCACACTCTTGGGTATAGTTTGGTTTGGTAAATGGGAAGGACGGAAAAGCTATGAATAATATCTGAATGGGGGTGGTCGTTTGAGTCGAATATTGATTATTGATGATGAAGAAGAGTTAGTTCAGTTGCTTGCGGATGAACTTCGGGTAAAAGGTCATGAGGTTTTGACAGCATATAACGGAAACACTGGAATTGAGCTGGCGAAGCAACGCCCGGACTTGATTCTTTTAGATGTGATGATGCCGGGAGCGGACGGTTTCACCGTCTGCCGCACAATTCGTGAGCAGGTGCTGTGTACCATTCTTTTCTTGAGTGCAAAACAGTCGGAAGCGGATCGTATCCGGGGGCTGACTCTTGGCGGTGACGATTACATTTTGAAGCCATTTAAGCTTCAGGAACTTCTGGCAAAAATTGATGCGAATTTAAGACGCGAAGAACGGGCGCAGTACCTGAACGTGGAGCACAAACGAATGAAACTGTATTTCGGGAAGCTGCGGCTCGATTTAAAGGAGCGTTTGGTGCAAATGGACAGTGAAATCGGTATTTAAACATTATTCACGAAAATGCGGAACGAAGCAACAGGCTTGTTCGCCGTATGCAATACACCACAGATTTAGAAAATTCGGGCATGGAGCTCCATCTTGCTTCTCTGGATATAACAGCGTTTCTCCGCCAAAGAGTATCCAATTATGAATTACAGGCTAAAAAGAAAGGGATTACAATTATTTGGAGTGTGCAGAATGCGCCCGACTTGCCATTTTCCGCAGACGTGGAAAAGTTGGAGCGCGTTCTGGATAACATCGTATCCAACAGTCTGACATATACGCCGCAATGTGGTTACATTCATATTACGGTTCGGTTCATGCCGGATTTCGTTCAATATGAAATACAGGATTCTGGTACCGGATTTAACAAAAAAGACCTAGAGAAAGGGTTTGACAAATTCTATCGCGGTGATGAATCCCGCAAAAGCGGGAATGGACACTCCGGGCTTGGGCTTTACATTGCTAAACAGCTTGTTGAAAAAATGGGTGGTTCTATTCAATTAGGCAATGCATCCGAGGGGGGGGGGCTTATGTTCGGTTTCAGCACCGGTTTTATGAATGATTAAACATAACTACGAAAATTAAAAGCTAATAATACAACAAAGCTTATATAGGAAGCAGCCACAGATTCCGATATTTTTGGGCATTTCTTGCATGGTAATACTGTCGAAATAGCAACTATGTAGTTTACCTTCTTCGACAGAAAGCTAAATAAGCCAAATATTTACTTTTAGAGCGCGTCTTAAAAATGTGAAAATAGTAATGGAAAAGCTTTAAGTACAGCGAGCCACCCAAGCTGCCGTTGCGTTTGAATCACGGATATGATGAAAGCAAACCAAAGACGGAGCTTGATCTGGGTTATTTGGTGAAGACTGCGGCATTTAGAGGGGGGAAGCTTTGGATTGTTGCTTGTTATTACCCAAACCGGCATATCGATAGAGTTGTCGCGTTCCGTGGCGGTTCGCCCCCATACCCTAACAGTTCGTGTTATAAATCCTTTACGGATGACTGGGAGCGAGCGGGGGGAACTGCCTAGGACAGCCGTATGCCGAACCTTTTATGAATCGTTGCTTGGTATTGTTGTAAGGCTGACGGAATGGTTTAAAGAGTGAGAAATGATAGAAGTTCATCAATCAATCATCAGATTGGCTCTATGAAAAAATCGTTCTTCAACGCCCCAATAAGCTGCGGATCGTTTCGATGACAAGAGCAGGCTCGTCATGAATGACCATATGTCCGCTCTTCTTTGCAATGATAAGCTCGCTGTCGGAGGAAATCTTCATCATAGTTCGCTGTCCGGCCTGCCAGATTTCCTCAAGCCGCTTACCGCCTTCTTCAGAAATCCCAACCGCCGCGTAATCCTGAGGTAAGCCTCTGGCAATGATTCTTACAGGGAGAGAGCCCAGGTTTTGCCTACGAATGGCATCTTCTGTGGAAGCTGCCAACTTTCCCTCTTGTTCTTTGGCTTCGAAATAGCTCGGCTTCGCGATGACATTAATGAATTGACTTCGGTCTTCCTTCGGAACCAAACCTTCCAACAGCGAATCTTGAAATAACCGAAAGGCTCCCGATCGCTTCAAGAGCTTTAGAATAGAAGAAGGCGGGTTTCCGGAAAAGTTCTCGCTCTCAAGAATGGACTTGGTATCCCGCTCATCGTTTTCAGGTCTGGCATCAATGAGAACTAAGCCAGTGACTTTGTCTGGGTAGGTCTGGGCGAATAACCGTGCATACATTCCCCCTAAAGAATGACCGACAAGCAGATAAGGTCCGTTGATTCCCTCTTTTTCCAATGCAGAATGCAGCTCTTTAATGATATTGGCTCCCGTTCGTTCCGTATTTGCTTTTTCGCTCCACGCATATCCGGCGCGATCATAGGTTACAACAGTTGCAAATGGTGCCAGTTGTTCAGGGATATTTCTCCACGACAGGCTCGTTTCTCCGCTTCCCGCTTCAAGAACGATAGTCGGAGATCCGCTTCCGAATTTTTGAAGATGCAGGCGATAGCCGCCAACGTCGACTAATTTGCCCGGAGGTGGAAAATCCTTCTTGGCATGTTCAGATGCGACCCATTCGTAGATAGATCCAGATCCGATTGGAAGAAGAACAATAGTCAAAATAAGGAGCAGTATCCTTTTCCATTTAAATTTTTTTAATGGCTTCTTTTGAGTGGCGTCGATAAACATCGGGTTGCAATTCTCCTTTTTAGTACAATGTATTAAAAATATTGTAGCACATTGTATTATAAAAAGAAAATAGTATAATAGACATATGCCTAAAATCGTAGATCACGAAAAACAAAGACAAATCGTAGCTGAAGCTGCCTTGAGAGTCATTCGAAAATACGGACTAGAACAGGCCACTGTTCGAAATATCGCGAAGGAAGCAGGCTTATCCGTAGGATCGATGCGGCATTATTTTTGCACGCAGGCTGAACTGTTTGCCTTCTGTATGAGCCTTTTTGTTCAGCGCGTTCAAAATCGTGTTGAAGCTTTTTCAATCGAGGAACCGTTTTTACCGGATTTGAAGAGACTGCTACTACAGTTCGTACCTTTGGACGAGGAAAGAGTAATGGAGATGGAGGTTTGGTTTTCATTTAACGCCAAGGTATTGATTTATCCGGAGCTGAAAAAAATAAGTGAAGCAATGCAAGACGGCTTTTACCGAGCCGCAGGTTTTGTGATTGAATTCTTGCTCACGAACAATCTGGCAAAGTCAGGACTGGATACCGATTTGGAAACCGAGAAGCTGTATGCGCTGGTCGACGGGTTAGCCATACACCAGCTGATGCAGCCAGGTCGGCTCACAGTGGAAAGGCTGGAACACATACTGGACCAGCACTTGAATTTATTGTGCTCAGGAGATTAAGAAATGATCCTTTAAAACGTTCACCGACCCTGTACCGACGAGGATCGAAAAGCGAGTGAGCACGAATGTTATCCCGAGCCATGTAAGGCCCGATACATCCTCAACAAGAAGCAGGCTTCCAGTCAATGGGAAGCCTGTTTCATTTTCAGACCCATGCCGATTCGGGTTTTCATTGAATACTATTATTTTATTCCCGAGTGGTACTACATTGCTTCTGGTGATTTCAATCACGTCAATTATAGTTATTCCGGAGATTACACAGGATATGACCCAGGCAATCCCTACAATAACCCAAGCAGCTTTGTCTATGCGACAACCCAAACGACACAAAGTACATCAATAACCGGTGGAATGGCTACAACTACAAATTATAATAGCCAAGGCCAGGTTACCGCTATTTCAAACCGTGCCTCTAATGGTGAGCGCAAAGTGATCAGCTATCGAATATAATGGGCAAAATTATTAAGATTAAAACAACGCAAAGCTTAGTCGATGGAAAGACGTCTATTCACGAGAGGATTTTCAATGCTACTACCAATTATGCCTATCCAAGTGATATCAGAAGCTATTTTACCACGAAGAGCACTACCGGAGAAAATGTTACACAGGTCGTTCAGAAAACAATGGCTTACAATATGGGAACAGGACAATTGGAGAGCGAAACAAACGGTAATGGCAAGGTTACGTCTTACCTATACGATTCGCTTGGGCGTCCTACCCGAATTACGTATCCGAGTTTTACCAATGCCAACGGTGTTGGCTACAATGTTATGGATGAAATTAGTTATACGAATTCGGTTATTCCTTCAGTGGCAGACGCTGAGAATGCATCCGTCTCATCACTGTTAGTCAGTTCCAAACGCAAGTATACTCAAGTATCCAACCAAGCAACGACCCAGTTGTCTATCCAAAATGACTACTATGATGGACTCGGCTTTTTGCGCTATTCACAGCAATCCAACAATGGAGTTACTCAGACTACAGAATATCGTCCCGACGATTTGACCAGAGCGGTCTATGCCAAAGACCCGATGAATAATACAACGACAGTTGTCTACGATGCTTGGGGTGCGCAAAAAGAAGGGATGGATATGTACGGCAATTTGTATGTGTCAGAGAGCAATTTGAAATTACGCAAGGGAATTCATTATTTCGTAGCGGCTATGGATGTCCTTGCTTATCGGAATAATCCGGCTCTAAGCAATTTGAAGTCCAGCTATGTTGAGCAGGATTACGATCAATGGGGACAATTACTGGTGAATAGGGTCTATAAAGACTGGCCCAATCAAACTGTTCCATTGACTGAGTTGTACACATATGACATTGCAGGAAATCAACTTACTTATACAGATCCCAAAAAGAATTTGAATAGTGAAGGCGTCACCATGAAGTATACCTATGATGCACTGAATCGATTGAGTGAAGTCAAGGATGCAATCGGACAAATTATGAAATACCCTTACAATGCAAGTGGTCAAATCACAAATACGACCGTACAAAGTAATGAATCCGATTCGCCGAAAGTAGTCAGCACAAAAGCTTACAATGAAATGGGCGGTCTGACTTCCAAAACAGATCCTTCTCTCAGCCAAGAATCCTATACTTATAATAATTTAGCTGACGAAGGTCCTTGGAGTTCTCCACAGAATGTAGGGGAAACACTTGCGAAGCAAGGGGAAAAAGTTAAATTCATACCTAAAGATCCAAATGCTAAAGAAAGTAGACCTGACATGGAAGTTGATGGTGTGCCTACTGAAATAAAAGCACCGACGTCCACAGACCCGAGTACAATAGCAAAAAGAATTAAGGAAGGTTCAAAACAGGCAGGTGGTGGAGGAACGGTTATCGTTGATGCTCGTTCTACTGGACTTACACCAGAACAAGCTGCTGAAGCAATAGCAGAAGCTGCAAGGAAAGGAAATATTAAAGGTGATGTTGAAATCTGGTTAAAAGATCAAATCTTAAAGTATCCGTGATAGGAGGAATCAAATATGGCTGGTATGAAGTGCGTGTGTGGGAACACTATGTCAACGGTAGTTTCTCCGAATGAGACAGAACTAATTATATTTACTCAGAAGGAATGGGAAGAGATAACTGAAGGAACCAAGCACGGTTTAAACGTCTTCGATATTGAGCCAAGGCAAGCGGTATGGAGATGTCGAGCTTGTAGCAGACTGTATTTCTTTGAAGATAACAAAGTGGTAAAACGGTATGTATTAGAAGAATAAGATACATTGCCACATGCGAGAGTACATACTTGCATGTGGTTTTCTTTTGTTCAAAACCCCGCTTGACATTCCAAGTATGATGTAAGGCATGCTAAGTATGGCGTCAAAATGATTGGATTACAGTAAATAGCCGACACATTTTACATGGAATACAAGACGGTGGCGGAGAAGGTTGGCGTTTCCAAGCAAACGTTTCAGGATTGGATAAAAGGGCGGCGAAAAATACCACAACAGCGATTGGAGCATTATCCCGATTGTTCGGAATTGAGGAAGTCGAATGGTTTCAGAAGGATCTATCTGATTCTGAAAAGACTGAGGTTCAAATTCATTATTTCCAGCAATCAGATGTCATCGAGGAAGTCGAAGTTCCCTATTCTTGATGATAACGGTGAAGAATACACAGTTAAGCAACATATCTCTCAGAACAAAAGAATCATTGATTTTCTGCATGAGAGAAGCGAAGAAGATCGGCTGCTTGAACGTGTATTTGATGCAGTCAGAAACGATCAAGCCGATGGAAAAGAAAATAAAGTCATTCTCGAACAATTCTTGATGGTACTGGAAGGTAAAGCTTCTAAGAGAAGAACGGTCGAACTCGTCTTATATGCTTTGACAGAGTATGGACAGGACGAATGGGGCGGCGTTCATCCGCAGTTCATCGACGAATGGACTGTTGTCTGATGTGATGTATGCTGGAACCTTCAAGTCGGTAAGATGTCGGTGAGTATGTGAAACTGCTTAGCAAGCAGCAGCTAACCTATACCTTGGGTGACAATTCTAATAAATCCTCTAAGGGAATAATATACATCTGGAGTTCTTCCTTTCTCTCTTTTTGGTGTGTAGTAGGGGTATTAAACATTTCGAGATTTGGGAGGGGCTCCTTTTTTTATGCTTTAAAAGATTAAGCCCAGCAAGGCTTTGAAATTATGAAATTAATTCACCTAAATAACGCTATTCTGATAGATTGAGCAGTTCGATAATGGTCAGATACCACCATGATTGCCCTGTTTTTTGATATCTTCGTTTTCTTACGTTTTTTCAAGTCAATCGCTACTATGTAAATGGATGAAGCGATTGATACGGTGTTAGGGTCATGATGATCTTTAGGAGTTCGCAACTTCTCAAGGGATACCCCGACCATTAAATAGTTAGGACATAGCTAAACATTTCCAAACGGGAAGTCATTTGTTAATGGCTAGCCATCTTCCATAAAATTAAGCCCGAAACTCATGGGAAAATCGGGAAGGAGAGAGCACATGAAAGGGAGCGATCATCCCATAAGAGCGATAGAGATGATGCCGATCGTAATGACGGATGACATGATGACTCGGAGCAGACCATTCTGTTCCTTAAGGAGAAAGACGCCGAGCAGTGTTCCGAACACGGTACCTACTTCGCGAATGGGTGCGATCGATGCTAGCGGAGCCAACTTCATAGCAAATAAGAACAGTACATAGGAACCTGGAGCCAAGAAGGTGCCGATCATAATCGTCCTCCAATTGACCTGCCATTCTTGTTTGATCTGCTTGGATTTCATCACGGCAAACGTCGAGAATATCACGTAAGAGATATTCGAAATTTCGATCAAAGCAAACGGAGACATGTTCTGTACGAGCTGCTTATCGAGCAATGTATATCCAGTTATACAGAAACCGACTGCTAATGCGGAAAGGACCGCCTTGGATGCAATGCTGCGTTCCTTGTTCTCTCGAATCTCCCGCTTGCCGAAGAAGCCGCTGATCGCGAACAGCCCGCCGACAATGCAGCACAATCCTATCCATCCAATCGGAGATAGTGATTCCCCGAATACAAGTACGCTCATGACAGGCACAAAAAAAGCACCCGTTCCTCGCATGATAGGGTATACCTGCGACATGTCCCCATAGGAGTACGCTCTGGACAAGAAAATAAAATATCCCCCTTGAAAGGACATCGAAAAAAAGACGAGTAGGAGAAAACTACCGGTGATCTCCATGTGGAACAGCTCGTATATAAAATAGGGCAGCAGCAGCACTGTCGCCGCAATATGGATTGACCAGAGAAAGACGCTTTTGTTCAGACTGCGCTTCGTAAATAAATTCCAAATCGCATGTGTCAGTCCGGAGCAAAGTACGAGCAGCAAAGCAGCAGTCACCACAGATATCACTTCTCCCTCGAAGCTTGAGTAGATTAACAATTCCTTAACAATTACCTATGATAAAGGGGATTTGATTTCAAGTCAATCCAAAACAACAAAAAACAACATGAAAACATGAAACACAACAAAGGCGTTTGAATAAGAGGAGCTTCAAAAAAAGGGGCTGCCCCAAAAGGCTAACGCCGAATGAGTCAGTCCCACAAATCGAATTATGAAGCCTCCAGAACCACTGTTCAAGTGGAGCTGGAGGCTTCATTTTCTTATCAACAGCCACTGTCATCATTCATAAACGGATTATTAAGCCTTCACAATCCGTCCTTCTGGTCTATGCTCGGGTTGCTCCTTGATCACCGTGCCGTCTTCCAGATGAAGCCACGTGTCGAAGCTGCGCTCGCCCGCCCGCAGCTTTATCACTCTTGCGCCGGTCAGAAACGGCTGCTTCAGGTACGCGTTGCGTGTCGTACGGCCATAGCAAAGACGAATGCCATGCATCGTTCCCCAGAAGTCGTTCCCGTGATCGTGGCCGACAAACGTACCCATGACATCACCCATCTCCACCATTGCCGCAAAGAAACCTGTGTTGATCCATGGGCCAGAGCAGCTCGAGTCCATCCTTTGTCCATAGCATGTCGTGAAATCCCATATATCATTATATTCAGGCAGCGGGATGTGGAAGAAAGCCAAAGATGGCAGCGGTTGTCCGCCGTTCTGTTCGGTTAAACGATAGGATTGCGTCGTATACCACTCGATTTGATCTCTGCGAATCCAGTCGTAAAATCCAAGCCTGGAGTATTCAAGCGGAGAATAGCTTCCAGAGTCCAGAAAATAAAGGGACGCTGCCGTTTCGTTCTGTTGATCCGCGATCGTCACGACGTAATTTCCGACACCGCTTACATTTGATGGATCGGGTTTCGCGTAACAATATTTATGTGTGAGTTGAAGGGCATGCAGCTGTTCTCTCGTCACATTCGCAGCTTCCGAATCATGGTTGCCGAATACGGCAGCCCAGGGAATCTCCATCTCTTCGGGAACGGAAACGGCATTGCGAAAGGATTGCGCCACATCTGTGCACCCGGCACTGGCAAGGACGTCCCCGGTATAGACAACGAGATCCGGCTGTTCCGATTCCAGTATTCGCCGCATCATCGCTTTCATTCGGATTTCTTCATCATCACCGTTGCAGAACTCGACATCGGCGAATTGTACGATAGTAAACGTCTCGTCACTGCGAAATCGCAGCTGCTTTCTCAATGGGAGTCACTCCTCTCGCTATTTTCATCGCTGGCTATCCCTGCTCGCCGAATAAAGAATGAGGCAGCTTTGCATCCCAATGCGCAGGCGTCTCCATTCCAAGGGCATAGGCGACAATAGCGGCCGTATCCACAATGGATAACTGTGCAATCTTGGTTCCTGGTTCAACACCTGGGCCTACACAGCCCCAGAAAACATTCTTGTCCATCGGATGATCGCTGCCGTGTCCATACTGATGTTCGCCACCGCCGCCATGATCCGTTATCAGAATAACGAGGCTGTCTTCGAGCAAGCCTAGCTTCTCGATCGTTCCCAGCACCTTTCCGAACAGCTGATCGCAAGCCGTAATGGATTTCAAATATTCGGGCGAATCCGGACCGTAACCGTGTGCGTGTCCGGAGCCATCGGGCTCATCCAACTGCATGAACAGCAGCTTAACATCTGGATTATTCTCTACATATTGTTGAAGCGACACAACAAGCTCCGCATCGGGAAGCGATTCCTTGTGTATGCCAAGTCCTTCTTCAATAATGCCGTTGTTGATCGGGGACCAGCCTGTGAAAGAAGCAAGCTTCGCATTCGGCCATGTTTCTCTAGCCAAGCGGAATAATGATGGATGCGGAGAATCCGTAGGGAAATGTTCGCTTGCTGCGATATCATTGTTCAATTGATGTTTCTCCGGTACGACGCCATGGAGGACTGACCCCCAGCATTCTGCACTAATCGTTGGCGATTCCGCCTGTGCCATATACGTGAGCGCACCTTTCTGTAAAAAGGAGTCGATAACGGGTGTATCCGTCTGCTGAATGAAATTCCCCGCGCCATCCATACCAAGAATGAACACTCTCTTAACAGGCCTTTGATTTACCATTGCAATCATCCTCTCATCTCACTAAAGTAGACGTTTGAACAAATCGTTGTTATATATCGTGCGAATTCGCTCTTAGCATAATGAGTCCTATGTACACTGTCAATACAACAAGTCACTTAAACCGTCAACAAGTCACAATCGTCACAATTTGAAGTCATTATCCTAGTGGTCGGCAGAATTTGGCTCTATTACAATAAGAATGTAAGCGATTGCGTATGAGAAAGGGTGAAAGGCTTGAACACAGCACAGACGGTTCCACATAAAGCAACAAAAACCTTAAGCAAACAAAGCTCTCTGTTAAGAAGACTAAAGAAATACAAAATGCTGCTGTTAATGACACTGCCAGGAGTCGTTTATCTTATCATTAACAACTACATTCCGATGTATGGTGTAATCCTTGCCTTTAAAAATTTGAATTACGGCAAAGGAATGTGGGGGAGTGATTGGGCGGGACTGGATAATTTTAAGTTCTTGTTCAATTCCGAAGATGCTTACATCATTACGAGGAACACGATTGCATATAACGGAGTTTTTATCGTCCTGAATCTAGTATTAGCGTTATTGGTGGCACTGCTCATTAATGAAATTAAAGATAAAGCCATTGCAAAATTTTATCAGAGCACCTTTCTGCTGCCGCATATTATATCGATGGTTATTGTTGCTTACTTGGTATACAGCTTTCTAAACGTTGAGAGCGGCCTCATTAACCGACAGCTTATAAAATGGTTCCATATCGATGCCATCTCTTGGTACAGCGAAGCGGGATATTGGCCTTACATTCTCGTTATAGTAAATGCGTGGAAGAACGTCGGCTACTTGTCCATTATTTATTTCGCGGCCATCATCGGTATTGATAAGGAATATTACGAAGCAGCGAAGATCGACGGCGCGAGCAAATGGAAGCAGATGACGAAGATCACGCTGCCCTTGATAAGTCCGGTTATCATCGTGATGACATTGCTGGCTATTAGCGGTATTCTCCGCTCGGATTTCGGATTGTTCTATCAAGTGCCTATGAATACAGGAGCACTCATCCAGACGACGAATACGATTGATACCTTCGTCTATCGCGCCATGGTACAGCTTGGGGATGTCGGAATGTCCGCCGCTGCGGGATTCTATCAATCGATTGTCTGTTTCTTCCTCATCTTACTCGCCAACTATGCGGTACGGCGTTATAGCAAAGAGGACGCCTTATTCTAGAAAGGGAGCAATCTGACAATGAAGCTGAAAAATAACATTAATCAATCCTTCATCCATATCTTTTTTTGGATTTTTACGATCGTGTCTTTAGTTCCTTTTATTCTTGTTTTCATGGTTTCGATCACGGACGAAGATTCGATTATTGCAAACGGATATTCTTTATTTCCTAGTAAAATCAACTTTGCCGCCTACGCCTTCTTGTTTAATGATTTCTCTCAGATTGCAAAAGCTTACGGTGTCACGATATTATCGACACTTGTCGGAACGGTGGTCAGTCTGGCTGTTACCGCGTTGTTTGCTTATCCGCTCTCAAGAGCGGAGCTGCCATTCCGCCGGAGCCTTTCCTTCTTTCTCTTTTTTACAATGTTGTTTAGCGGGGGAATGGTTCCTTGGTATATCACGTATGTGAACCTATTAGGTTTGAAAAATACGATTTTTGCGATGATTATACCAAGCCTGCTGTTAAGCGCATTTAATGTGCTGCTGATGCGAAGCTTCTTCGCTGGCTCGATACCCGAGTCGATCGTCGAATCGGCAACGATCGACGGGGCGACCGAGATGAAAATCTTTATGAAAATTGTCATTCCGCTTTCGCTTCCCATCATGGCTACGATCGGTCTCTTCAATACATTGGCATATTGGAATGACTGGTATAACTGTATGCTCTTCATCGACAAGCCGGAGCTGTATAACATCCAGTACCTGATGACGAAGACGCTAACCAATGTTCAATACCTCATTATGAAATCGGGTACCTCCTCGCAAGCGGGTGATCTTCTTGCCAAAATGCCGAGAGAAACCGTTCGTATGGCTCTGGCAATTGTCGGAATCGCGCCTTTGCTTGTTGCCTATCCGTTCTTTCAGAAGTTTTATATCAGCGGTATTACCAGCGGAGCCGTTAAAGGCTGATGCTGTATAATAAAAAAAGATAGCGAGAGGGGATTAAATGCTATGAACAAGAAATCACTGAACACCGCTTTAGCCTTAGTGCTATGCGGGGGCCTGGCATTAACGGGCTGCGGTAGTAAGAACAACACCTCTGGCGGAAATGCTGCGGGCAAAGGGAATGCTGTCACTAACAACAGTGGCACTAGCGCAGATTCTGGATCAAAATTAAAGCCGTATAAGATTAAACTGGTTTACCCTGGAACTGCACCGAAGGATCTTGCGCTCGTTCAGGATGAAATGAATAAATATTTAACAGAGAAAATAAATGCGACTATCGAACTGAAGCCGATCGAGTGGGGCTCGTGGGAAGATAAAACGAATCTGATGAAAATTTCCAATGAATCATACGATCTCATGTTTACCGCAAGCTGGTACTTCTATCCAAGGGATGTCTCCAAAGGGCAGTATCTTGATCTGGATGACTTGATGTCTCAATACGGCAAGGGCATTCCGGACGTACTAGGCCCCGACTTTATCAAGGGCGCTAGAATTGGCGGTAAGCTGTATGCGCTTCCGACGAACAAGGAATTCGGACAAGGGTTCGGACTTCTCTTAAGCAAGAAGTTGGTTGATAAATACAAGTTCAATACAAATGGTATTAAATCGATCGAAGAGGTCGAAGCCATGCTCCAAACAATTAAAGATAAGGAACCGAGTGTAACCCCAATTATATCTAGTAAATTCACGAATATTTGGGACGCCTCCAATTACGATAATATCGTGGGCAACCTCGCCATTCCGCGCGGCAGCAAAGAGTTGAAGGTGATCGACAAATTGGAAGATCCCAAATATATCGAATTCTATAAACGGATGAATACCTGGAATAAGAACGGTTGGTTCGACAAGGACGTCCTGACTTCGGACACGGATCAAGCGATGAATACGATTAAGGCTGGTAAGGGGTTTGCAGTTGCCTCCTCATTAAAACCGGGTAAGGATAAAGAAATGAGCGTTTCCTCGGGAGTAGAAGTCGTTCAAATGGAAACCGCAGTTCCTTTCACGACAACAGGTGATGCGCAAGGCGCGATGCTGGGTATTTCGAGAACATCTGAAGATCCTGCAAGAGCAATGATGTTCCTTAATCTGCTCTATACGGATGCTAAATTGCTTAACATGCTGGATTGGGGCGTTGAAGGTAAGCATTTTGTCAAGAAAGAGGATAATGTTATTGATTACCCGGCTGGTGTAACAGCAGATACGCAAGGCTATCCGTCTCCTGGTGGATGGATGTTTGGTAACCAATTCAACTCCTATCTATGGGCGAATGAAGACAAGAACAAATGGGAGCTGTTTAAGAAATTTAATGAAAGTTCCGAGCGTTCAATCGCACTGGGGTTCACATTTGATCAAGAACCTGTGAAGTCGGAGCTGGCATCCTTGGCGAATGTGGATAAAGAATTCACGGGCGCTCTGGCTACAGGCGCAGTTGATGCGGAGAAAGTAATTGCAAAGTGGAAAGAAAAACGCAATGGCGCTGGGTTCGACAAAGTAAAAGCGGAAGCTCAAAAACAACTTGACGCTTGGGCGAAAACGCAGCATTAAGAGGAAATAAGTAGCGATAATAGGTAATTAATAGAAGTGATATAGCGATGTGATGAAGGGAATCCCCTGATTTGGAATAGACATTTTCCGAGTCAGGGATTCCCTTTCCGTCACGATATGACATAATCATAAGAGGACATTCTATACTGACAAGTCAGTAGATACAGCCCGGGGGAATCTTATGAACATCAAACGATCACTGCGTTTTAAATTAACAATTGGATTCATCACCATCGCGGTACCGTTGGTGATTTTGCTGTTATTTAATAACTTTTACGCCTCGAATACGGTGAGGGAGGAAGTTGCTGATTCGAACAAAAACCTAGTCGTGTTATATGCCAATCAAATCCAGACTGCACTCAAGCGGGAAGCTAACTTTTTATATAATCTCGCATACGAGGATCCGAATATTTTGGCATTGTCCAGCTCCAAGAACGATCCCGTCGAATACTATCTGACCAAAACACGTGTTTTGAATAGCTTGACCCGCTATCACCGGTTCGACAACAGCATGGATTTCCAGTTTATTTATTCCATAGATAATCGTGACTTGTTCACCACAACGATTAAGACAAAGTCGATGGATGAAATGGAAGCGATTAAATCGACCTTGATGGGGGTACTTGCGGGGATTCCAACCGATCGTACTTATTTTCAACAATGGCGAACGGTCAAATACGGGGATGAGTACGCCTTGATGAGGCTGGTTGATACGGGGTACGGTTATTATCTGGGCGCTTGGGTTCGGCTCAACAATTTAATGGTGCCACTTGAATTAATTCAGTTGGGGCAGGAAGGATTCGCCGCTTTTGTTTCAGGCCAAGGGGATATCATGACGGGAATTCTTAAGAAGTCGACCGCATTATCCCATTCATTTGTTATTCGACCGGAAGAAGCCTATCAGGTGTTGAAGCACCAGGAAGAGAAATATATCGTAGTCAGCAATCCTATTGAAGAGTCTGATCTGGTGCTCAGCGCCTTTATTCCCGAGCAGAAGCTGCTGCAGAAGTTATCCAAATTGCGCAGTCTTATCTTTTTGATCCCGTTGTTCGCGACCGTTCTCTTATTCATTTATTTGATGTATTTAAATGATATTATTCTAAAACCAATGAACAATCTGACGAGAGGTATGCGCAAAATCAAACAAGGAGATTGGAATGTTCGGCTGAATGACTCCAAATCGAAGGAATTTACGATTATTAACGAAACGTTCAACGAGATGGCTCTGCAAATTCACGAACTAAAAATCAACGTATATGAAGAACAGATCAATGCACATAAGGCGGAGCTTAAGCATCTTCAGCTGCAGATCAATCCACACTTTCTATTAAACTCGATCAATATTATTTTCAACCTAGCTCAGTTGAAGAATTATTCCATTATTCAAGCGATGTGCCTGAACCTGGTAAAATATTTTCGCTTTACAACCAAGACCAATCAACCCGTGGTGACCATTGCCGACGAAATGGAACATATGGAGAGCTATATCAATATCCAGCAGCTCCGCTTCCCAGGTCTAATCACCTACAGCTACCAGATTACAAGTGAATTGGAGAAAGCAAGCATTCCGCCACTGCTTATTCAACCCTTTATTGAGAATGCGATAAAACACGGCTTCGACTTCATGGATGAGCCTTTTCATATTGATATTCGGATCGCTCCTATCAGCAATTCCGATCAATTTGAAATCGTCATCTCCGATAATGGCAACGGATTTTCCAAAGAAATATTGTCCGTGCTGCAAACCGGCCGTTATTTCACTCAGCAAAAGGAGGATCACTTGGGGGTTTGGAATGTTTATCATCGTTTACAGCTTATCTTTGGCCATGAATCCAAGCTTCAATTCGACAATCAATTGGACTCGGGAGCGGTTGTCCGCCTCGTAATTCCTGTACGCACCGTTGAGAAATTCACTTGATATCGAAGTTATTATTGGAGGAAAAAAGGATGTATAAAGCGCTTATTGTAGATGATGAGATCTATGCCGTAATGGGGATTAAGAGCGGCGTGAACTGGAACGAGATGCAGATTTCGGAAGTATATGAAGCCTATAACATGCGGGGTGCCGTCAAGGTGTTCGAACAAACGCAGATCGATCTGCTAATCTGCGATATTGAAATGCCCAAGGGTACCGGGATCGATCTGCTGGAGTGGGTTAATCAACACTCTCCCGCCACGGAAACGGTATTTCTCACCGCCCATGCCGACTTCAGCTTTATGAAGAGAGCCATTCAATTGGACAGCTTTGACTATTTGCTGAAGCCGATCGAGTTCAAATTGCTGCAATCAACGCTGGCTAAAGCGCTGCAATCGGTACAACAGGAACGGGAGCTTCACAGTCTTCGTGAACAATATAAGCCTTATTATGAGCTTTGGGTGAAGAAAAAGACGCTTTTAACTGAGAAATTCTGGAATGACTTGTTTACTCGGCGTATTGTATGCACACAGAGCAATGTAAAAAGTTTACTTGACGAGCACAGCCTTCCCCTAGCACCAGATGATAGGGTACTGCCTATCATGCTCAGCGTAGAGAATTGGATTCGCGAGTTCAGCACAAAAGACGAAGAAATGATGGAATATGCCATCCGTAAAGCGGCTTCAGAGTTGATATTGACGCATGAAAGCGGTGAGGTCATCCAGACCAAACAAGGCGTTAATATAGTCGTACTCTATTTAAATCATGATAACCAAGAGACTTCTGATGAGTTGTACCAACGCTGTGAGGCCTATATTCAATCCTGCAGCACTTACTTTAATTGCAAGATATCTTGTTATATCGGAGAAGCGACGACTTTATTCGAGGTCCACGATGTCTGCGATAAGCTGATGGAGATGGAGTATAACAACCTTCATAAATCGAATCAAGTCTATTGGCTTCATAATTTCCGCGGCAACAACGCTGCTCCTAAGCTCCCGGAATTTGCCACATGGGCGCTTCTGATCGAGCAGGGAAAGAGAGAAGAGATGGAGAAGCAGCTTCTGATCTCCTTTGCGGAGCTTCGCTCCGACCATAGACTGGGAGCAAGTGCTCTTGAGGCCTTCTACCATGGTTTCCTGCAAATGATTCACTATATTCTCCAGAAGAATGGCTTATCCGCCCATAAGCTGCTCCACGAGAATCTCAGTATTACGAATAATCCGCTTCCACGCTCCTTTCAGGAGTTGGAAGCATGGGCGCTGCGATTAACTAAGGTGGTCTTCAATTATTTGCATCATAATGATTCCGTGATTGAGCGGCTTAAATGTTACATTGCAGACCATCTGTATACGGTCATTACTAGGGAGCAGCTTGCTGACTTTGTGTTTCTGAATCCCGCTTATCTTTCTCGCTTGTTCAAGAAGGAGGTCGGTGAGTCGATCACGGATTATATCCTGCATGAGCGCATGAAAATTGCCAAAGAGCTTATCATTAATTCGACGATTCCGATTTCGGAAATTGCCAAAACGCTCGGTTACAGTAACTTTTCCTATTTCTCAAAGATGTTTAAGAAGGTTTATCAAACGAATCCCCAGCATTATCGACGGTTATCCGTTTAAACAGGAACACTGATCGGCGATCCGGGACGCTTCGATGAAGCGGCCTTAGACCACGACGATAGCAGTATTTATGGCGATGGAGATGAAGGAGAGGGTGACAGACGCGGACGGAAGTGGGAAGGTGCCATGCCTGTCCATCTGCGGAATTGCCTGGAAAATTGACTCGTCGATTCAAATCCGAGTTCTTCCGCGATCCGCTCGATCGATAGGGTGGAGTGAACCAACAGATGTTTAGCTTTGTTGAGAATGAGTCGGCTTACGTATTGTCGTGGAGATTGGCCGTATACCTTTGTAAAGATTTTGCTGCATTGACTGCGGCTGAGCCCGATCTCAGAGGCGATATCTCCAATCATACCCTTGTGATGCAGATCATTCCTCAGGCTGTTCTCGATTTGCCTCGCAGTCGCGGTTTCACTGCTAGTTGCTGTAGAGGAACCGACCATAGCTGTATCTTCAAAGGAAAGGGGGATTTCCATAATCTTGCTGCAAAAATGGCTGATCAATCGCAGCACATACGATTGTACATGCAAGTATTGAATCGATCCGCTCAAGGTTCCGGTGCCGCCGTCCTGAAGTTCCTTCATAGCCTGCTCCACAGATTCCAGCTGCAGCTTCATATAGGGATCCATTTCATCATGGGTCAAGATGAGGTAATCGAAGCGGCATAGCGCCGAGCGAAGGAGCGGGTCATCCAAGTCAAAGTGTACATTAAAGTAACGGTACGGATGCGCAGAGCTGTTGATCGTTTCATGGGCAACTCCCGATTTGATTAATATCCAATCTCCTGATTGCAGCATAACGGCATTTTCTCCGACATGCTGAACGACTGTCCCTTCGCGGCAGTGTAAAATTTCAAATAAGAAATGATGATGCCGCTCATAGCACCATCCCGGCGGTTTTAAGCCGAAATGGCAGCCGATAATCTGCATCGTGCTAGTTAGGTTGGGTAAGCGGAGTTCGATGTCCATGGCTTCCTCCGAAACGGCGATTTGTTTCCAAGTATAAATACGGCGGAAAGAAAGGTCAAATAGTGGAGCGGTTTGGCTATAGGGTGCCGATCTGATTTCCTTTAGTATGGAGATAAGAAAGTTAACTCATAGGATGAACGAGGTGGCATGATGGGACAATTTGTTGTGGAAAATAATGATTTTATGCTGAACGGCAGCAGTATTCGCCTTCTGTCAGGAGCTTTACACTATTTCCGTGTGGTGCCGGAATATTGGCGCGATCGCCTATTGAAATTGAAAGCGTGCGGCTTCAATACGGTGGAAACTTACGTACCTTGGAATTTACATGAGCCGAAAAAGGGCGAATTCAATTTTGAAGGCATGGCGGATATTGTGCGATTCGTTCGCACGGCTGAAGAAGTCGGTCTTCACGTCATTGTGCGTCCGAGTCCATACATCTGTGCAGAGTGGGAATTCGGTGGATTGCCGGCGTGGCTGCTGGCCGATTCTGGCATGAAAATTCGCTGCAACCATAAACCGTTCCTAGATCATGTTGATGCTTACTACGATGTGCTTCTAGCGGAGTTGAAACCGCTTTTAATTACGAATGGTGGCCCGATTATCGCTATGCAGATTGAGAACGAATACGGGAGCTACGGCAATGATAAAGCCTATTTAACTCATCTAAAAGATAAGATGATCGCTTGCGGTATGGATGTCCTGCTGTTTACCTCGGACGGTCCAGAGCACTTTTTGCTGCAGGGCGGCATGGTTCCAGGCGTATTGGAAACGGTAAACTTCGGTTCCAGAGCTGCCGAAGCGTTCGAAAAGTTGCGCATCTATCAGCCTGAAGGGCCGCTGATGTGTATGGAATTTTGGAACGGCTGGTTTGATCATTGGGGTGAAGAGCATCATACGCGGGATGCTGAGGATGCGGCAGCCAATTTCGAAGAAATGCTGAGTCTGGGTGCATCCGTCAATTTCTATATGTTCCACGGCGGAACGAACTTCGGTTTCATGAGCGGCGCTAATTGTTTTCAAGACGATCATTGCTACGAGCCTACCATCACCAGCTATGATTATGATGTGCCCCTGAATGAGTCCGGCGAGCCGACGGACAAGTTCTATAAAGTAAGAGAGGTATTATCGAAATATGTGGATCTTCCTGAGCTTCAGCTGCCTTCACCGATTCCAAAAGCGGCCTACGGCCGTGTGACTGTTCAGCAAGCTGCTGGTTTGTTCGATCAGCTTGACCGGCTGTCCTCGCCAATTCGGACAGCAGCGCCGCAAACGATGGAGACGCTCGGTCAGAATGATGGTTTCATCGTATATGAATCGAATATTTCGGGTCCGCGCGGAGAAAGTGAACTTGTTATTCAGGATTGCCACGATAGGGCATTGGTGTTTCTAGGTGACGAGTATTTGGGCATCATTGAGCGCTGGGACAAATCGGCGAAAATCAGCTTTGAGGTTCCTGCAGGTGGAGCGAAGCTGCGCATTCTTGTGGAAAACATGGGACGTATCAATTACGGTCCGTTCATGATGGACCGCAAAGGAATTACCGAGGGCGTAAGGCACGGCAATGCGTTCCTGTTTGATTGGACGTCCTACTGTCTGCCGCTCGACAATGTGTCGGTGCTGGATTTTGATGCTGGCATCTCCGCTTTGCAGCAGCCTAAGTTCCATAAAGCAGAGCTGCATATTGAAGGCGAGCCTGCAGATACATTTTTGTTGATGGATAAATGGAACAAAGGGGTCGTATACTGCAACGGCTTTAATCTTGGTCGATACTGGAATAAAGGCCCGCAGCAGACCTTGTATATTCCAGCTCCGCTCCTGCGCCAGGGAGAGAATGAATTTATTATATTTGAGCTTCACGATGAAGGACAAAAGGAGCTAATATTCACGGACCAACCGATATTGGGTTGATTACAAGAGGAGAGAACAAACGGATGAGCAAAGTGAAGGTAGCGTTGATCGGCTGTGGTCTTAGGGGAAGAGAGTACACCAATTACGCGTTGGAGCATCCGGAAGAGATGCAGGTGGTTGCCATTGCGGATCCGAACGCCGAACGCAGGGAGTGGATGAGGAGTCATCATCATATCGATTCCCAGTTGATTTTCACCGATTGGCAGGAGCTGCTTGCACAGCCGAAGCTCGCGGATGCGGTGTTGGTCTGTACGCAGGACCGTATGCATTACGAACCGACGATGAAGGCTCTCGACTCCGGTTATCATGTGCTTTTGGAAAAACCAATGTCGCCGGACCCGCAGGAATGTATAGAGATGGGCGAGAAAGCGCGCCAGTCTGGTCTTATTTTCTCTATTTGCCATGTGCTTCGCTATACCAAATTTTTTGGGACTATCAAGCGGCTGCTTCAAGAAGGGGCAATCGGCCGACTTATGACGATTCAGCATAATGAGAACGTTGGTTATTGGCATCAGGCGCACAGCTTCGTGCGCGGCAATTGGCGCAATGCAGACGAATCCAGCCCGATGATCGTTGCGAAGTCTTGTCATGATATGGATATCTTGCTGTGGCTTGCTGGGGAGAATTGCGTCCAGTTGTCTTCTTTCGGAACATTGTCTTATTTCAAAGCAGAGAATGCGCCTGCGGGTGCACCATTGCGCTGTACCGACGGCTGCCTAAAGGCCGATTCATGTCTATATTATGCGCCTGATGTTTATTTGGGTGATAATGCGGGGTGGATGGCCGATGCGATCAGTGATGATCACAGCCCCGAAGCGCGCTTGAAAGCACTGCAGGAAGGACCTTATGGCCGATGTGTTTTTCACTGTGATAACAATGTTGTTGATCATCAAGTCGTGAACCTTGAATTTGAGAAGGATATTACCGCGACCTTCACCATGACTGCTTTCACGAAGGATTGTACTCGTACGCTCAAATTAATGGGCACGGAGGGCGAGATTCGCGGGGCAATGGAGAAGAATGAAATCGAGTTAATTCGTTTTGATCAAGAAGCGTCTGAGCAAATCAACCTCGAATCTCAGGGCGGACATGCCGGACATGGAGGAGGCGATCATAGGCTGACCGCCGATTTTATTCAGCTTATCCGGGATGGCGGTATCGGGAGTGGCCTAACGTCGGCGCAAAATTCGGTGCAAAGCCATCTTATGGCCTTTGCTGCGGAGCGGGCGAGAGTGGAGAAAAGGGTAGTCGCGATGAAAGAAATGTATTCGGTTTAACATCGTAATGAGAGTAGAGCCTACCTTTGGAATTCATAGATAGTTAGTATAATGGCGGCTTCGTTTTCGGGGGCCGCCTTCTTGCTCCGGTTTTGGTGGTTGTGCTCCCGTTGTGCTGCGCACAAAAGTCGCTCAACCACTCAAAACCTACGCTGTTTGGTTCTGGCTCTGGCGTAACCTTAGCTTTGATGAAGGTGTTGGCTTGGCCACAGTGGCAGCAGTGGATGGACCGCTAAGTCTCTTCATCCAAGTGTAGAGCCCGCGACGATCCACCTGATTGGTCTTGCACCATCTTATTGCTTTTTCTCCACTGGAACGGAAAGCGGCGATACGCTCTTCCCATTTCTTTTGTAAATCTTCTCTGGACATGAAAAAATCCTCCCCAGGTTAGATTCTGAAGAGGATTATCTCATGGCTAATGCAGGGAACGAAGGTGGGGAGAGTTTGACGCTTATGTAAACATTTCCATTCACAGCTTTCTCTCTGGTAAAATAGAGAAAATCATATTTTCACTTGGGAGGCAGACGGCAACGATGGAACAAGAGCTAAGCGCACAAATAATGCAGTGGCACGAGGATAACGAACACCAGCAGATCGTAGACACTCTGATGAAGATTCCTCCAGCGGACAGGGATTACGACATGATCAGCAGCATGGGTCGGGCTTATAACAATCTGAGTTTGTATGAAAAAGCACTGGAACAGTTTGATTTCATTGCTGAGCAGGGAAAAAATGATCCGTTGTGGTATTTTCGCGTAGGCTATTCCTATTATTATATGAAGCGGTATGAGGAAGCGGCAGGTGTGCTAAGCACCGCGCTGGAGCTGGATCCTGGCGATCAGCATTCAGCCAGATTGCTAGACTGGAGCCATAGCAAATGGCAAAAACAACAAAAGGCTAAATCCCGGTGCACACTCAGCAGACAACAGAAAGACCCGGGAGCGATCCCTTTTGAAGGTATGGATCTCGACAGTTTCTGGGAAGACAGTAACTATGCCAGAGAACAATATGTCTCTGATCCGCCTACGGATGAGCTGATTTCTTCTGTAGAAGAAGAAATCGGCTATAAGCTACCGGCAGCCTATATCGCTCTGATGAAGCATCAGAACGGGGGCGTTCCTCATAATACATCCTTTCCGACAGATGAAGCTACCTCTTGGGCTGAGGATCATATTGCTATAACGGGAATTATGGGGATCGGACGCGACAAAAGCTACTCTATCTGCGGTGATCTCGGCAGTCCGTTCATGATTGAAGAGTGGGGCTATCCGGATATCGGCGTGGTAATCTGTGACTGCCCTTCGGCAGGGCATGATGTCGTGATGCTGGATTACCGTCACTGTGGGAAGGACGGCGAACCTGAAGTCATCCATGTCGATCAGGAAGATGATTACGAGATAACATTCCTGGCATCGGACTTCGAGACGTTCATCCGCGGTCTGGTGAATGATGAGGATTACGACACTTCTGAAGAAGATAAAGAGAACGATCTGCGCAAAGTGGCTGAAGGAAAATTCTCTCCACTGCTCACGGAACTCTGCGGTCAGGCCTCTGAGGTGGACGGGCTGGAGTCCAAAATACGCAGCGTCTGTAACCAGATCGTCCAGGAGAAGAGCCATTTCTCATTTCATGCGGATGAGCGGTCTCATCTCATGTACGATGTGCAGTTCTGGCTATACACCAACGCTTACCCGACTACTAGCCGTCAGCAGTATCTGGATACCTATGATCAAATGATCGCTTTCGGTGGCGAATTCGGCCAAGGAGGGTACGCTCCCGGCTTCATCAGCGATTGGCTGGATGGGCGGATCGGGGAAGGCCTTATCGTTCAGGAGAACGGAGTTCTCCGCTTCACGGACGAGGCACGCAGTGCGGTGATAGCAAAGCTTTCAGCGGAAGCTGAAGCTGCACAGGCATTGGCAGCTGCAGGAGAAACGAAGGATGTGGCCCCCTTTATCCTCGTGGAACAGAATAATGGCGGCAAATCTGTCATTCTGACGGTCGGCAGCTATTTGGCCGAGCTATTCGACACCCGGGCGGACGAGGGGTTCGAAGGCAACGGTTACGATTGGGCCTCACTGGCGGCGGTGTTCTTGAATGAGCGGATGCCGGAGCTCGCGGACACGATTCATTTTGACCCGGAAGCAGATATGTTCTGTGCCTACTCGAGTAATGGAGCCGCTGTAGAGCAGTTCGCATGGGCGTTCAAATCTGCCTGTGAGGATGAGGTGCTTATTCAAGATCTGTTCACTCGCGCAGAGTTGGACTGAGCTAATGTTAAGGGGAATGTAATCCGGACCGAAACTGTAGAAAATCACGAATCATACGCCGACGGATCTAGCCGACTGATTTCTTTTGTAGGTTTCTATCTAAGCGTAAAATAGTCCCCACCTAGTAATCAGATGGGGACTCGGATAATCTATTTTGTAAATACGCGACAAGTCAGTGGCGATGTCTTTGACCAGGGAAGCAAGCGGTCCAGCGCTTCGGCATCTTCTAGATCCGGAAGCTGTGGTAATGTCTCGAACAGATAGGTGAGATAATTGAAAGGATTCAAGCTGTTCTCTTTCGACGTTTCGACGAGGCTGTAGATGATGGCGCTCGCCTTTGCACCACGCGAAGGACGGCAAGTCCGTCGAAAGACTTGCGTAAATCTGTGAATCCGCATGCCAAATAAACAGGATGAGAACCAGATGGTATCAGCATGGCGTCTCAAGAGCGTTCACGATTTTACGGAGTAGGAGGGCGTCGAAATCGGCTTGCAAGATATTCACAAGCTTCAATAAATGAGAAGCAATCCTGGGAGGCATCATATACCTTTCAAACTAAACAATTTTTTTAAGCACTTGAAAACACTTTACTGTGTCTTTTGGTGTTTTTTTTGCATTCATTTCGAAAGTAAAAGTCGGCGAAGAAAAGAATTGTTCATTGCATCACAGCAAGCTTAGAGTTGAAGGTGAGCTTGATGTGCTCGATCTGTCCTGTTGTATCATACGGACAAGAGCTTCAAGAAGTTGAGGCTGTTCTCCCCCCTCTCCCATAAAAATATCCCCCATTCGGGGGATATTTTTATGGGAGAAAACCCTTTAAACTAACAGACAGCAAAACAGCTCGATAATTGTCATATTTTGCTGAGGACGATGGCCCGCCAGCACATGCCATTTGATAATTAGGAAGAGTAGTGAAGGTCTATTACCAGTATGAAGGTTTTGCAAATATCAGAAATCATCAGGAGGCATATCGTGAAGAATAAATTAATCAAAAAGTTGGTAGTATCTGCAGTCATTGCATGTCTATTATTCTCATCATTTGGTGTGGCATTCGGTGCCACGGCATCAGAGACAACGGATATCAAAGGACATTGGGCAGAAAGTCAAATTTCAGCTTGGATCGACTCGGGCCTTATTAAAGGATATGAAGATGGCAGTTTTAAACCGGATAATAAAATTACAAGGGCAGAATTTATTGCATTAATCAATCGTGCGTTTGGATTTACAGAAAAAGCAGAGATTGCGTTTCATGATGTAGCTTCAGGGAACTGGGCTTATGCTGAAGTAGCGAAAGCTGTAAAAGCAGGATACATCACTGGCTACGCCGATGGAAACATTGGAGCGGGCAATCCGATCAGTCGGCAAGAAGTTGCACTAATTGTAAGCCGATTATTGAAGTTAGATGCGATAGATAACGAGGCCGCAGCAGCTTTTCTGGATGCAAGTAAATTTGCAAGCTGGAGTAAGGACGCCATTGGCGCAGTAGTAGCCAAGCAGATCATGACGGGCTATGATGCAGATCATACCTTTAAACCTGCTGCTTTCATAACTCGTGCAGAAGCTGTAGTTACGTTGGATCGCGCAAAAGCGTTGCAAGCAGTCGTTTACGACAAGGCGGGCACTTATGGTCCTGCTTCAGGAGTAGAAAAGGTCAATAAGAACGTAGTCGTGAATGTAGCTGGAGTAACACTGCAAAATATGGTCATTAACGGTGACTTATTATTGGGCGAGGGCATCGGCTCCGGCGATGCTTTCTTAGAAAACGTCAAAGTAACGGGGAAAGTAACCGTCCAAGGCGGCGGCGAGAACAGTATCCATTTTAACAACTCTGTACTTGTTGATATTATTATCGATAAAAAATCGGGTACAGGGATTGTACGGATTGTTTCAGAAGGAACAACAACGGTAGCGCTAGTCGTAGTCAATTCCCCGGCAATAATTAAAGAAACGAACTCAACGGGTACAGGTTTTGGCAATGTTAACATAAGCTCCGCCCTCCCGGCAGGTTCAAAAGTAACCTTACAAGGCTCATTTAACACGGTAAATGTCAGTGCTCAGCAAATTCAAGTCGATGTCCCAGAAGGCACCATTCAGAATGTGAATGTAAATTCGACAGCAACAGGGATGTCATTCAACCTTAGTCAAGGTGCGACGATTAATTCACTTGTCTTGGATGCAGTAGTGAAAATGCTCGGTAAAGGTACAATCATAATGGCAACTATTAATACAGGTGGAGCTGGATCGACATTTGAAAATCCACCTACAACCAAAACGCCAACGCCAACGCCGACACCAACACCAACACCAACGCCTCATGCTCCAACTGCTACCAATGTTTCCATTAGTGGAACAAAGACCGCAGGACAAACTTTGACAGGGAGCTACACGTATGCAGATGAGGATGGAGATATTGAGAATGGAACGACCTACCAATGGTATCGTTCAGGTAATGTGGCTTTAACAGCCAATCCCATTTTGATTAGCGGAGCCACAGGCCTAACGTATGTCTTGCAAAATGAAGATGTAGGTACTTATATTTCATTTAAAGTAACACCGAAGAATGCGACAGCTCCTACAACTGGTTTGGCAGTAGAGAGTGCAGCGACTACAGTTATTAAAATGGCGCCTGCAGCACCTACTGCAACGAATGTTTCAATTAGTGGAACAACGACTGTAGGACAAGCCTTGACAGGCAGCTACACCTACGGGGATGTCAATGGAGATTCAGAAGATGGGTCAACTTATCAGTGGTATCGTTCGGATAATGCGGAATTAACAACCCATCACGATTTGATTGACGGAGCCACAGGCTTAACGTATGTATTGCAAAGTGAAGATGCAGGTAAATATATTTCATTTCAAGTAACACCGAAGAATGCGACAGCTCCTACAACTGGTTTGGCAGTAGAGAGTGCAGCGACTACAGTTATTAAAATGGCGCCTGCAGCGCCTACTGCAACGAATGTTTTAATTAGTGGAACAACGACTGTAGGACAAACCTTGACAGGCAGCTACACCTACGGGGATGTAAATGGAGATTCAGAAGATGGGTCAACTTATCAATGGTATCGTTCGGATAATAAGGAATTAACAACCCATCACGATTTGATTGATGGAGCCACAGGCTTAACGTATGTATTGCAAAGTGAAGATGCAGGTAAATATATTTCATTTCAAGTAACACCGAAGAATGCAACAGCTCCTACAACTGGTTTGGCAGTAGAGAGTGCAGCAACAACAGTTATTAAAATGGCGCCTGCAGCGCCTATTGTAACGAATGTTTTAATTAGTGGAACAACGACTGTAGGACAAACCTTGACAGGCAGCTACACCTACGGGGATGTCAATGGAGATTTAGAAGATGGGACAACTTATCAGTGGTATCGTTCAGATAATGAGGAATTAACAACCCATCACGATTTGATTGAAGGAGCCACAGGCTTAACGTATGTATTGCAAAGTGAAGATGTAGGTAAATATATTTCATTTCAAGTAGCACCGAAGAATGCAACAGCTCCTACAACTGGTTTGGCAGTAGAGAGTGTAACATCAACAAGTATCCTAGCAGTACCTACGGTTTCTATTGATGGAAATCTTTCTAATTACATGCCGATCATCACTATAGGAAATTTAGTAGTCGGAAATAATGTCACTGTTTATGATACAGACGGTACGTCGGTTCTAGCTTCTGGTCAATCAACAGACACAACAATGAAGATTGCAATAAATGCCTTAACGCCAGGAACACATGAGATAACAGTGAAGTCAACGAATCAAGCAGGAACTTCCAGTGTCTATTCACAAAAGCTAAACTATGTAGTCGAAAATATTGCCATATTGCCGCAAAATCGGTTGTCAGAGGGTGCAGGCCATATCGTAGTCCTGGAGAAAAATGGTCAAGTATCGACGTGGGGGGCTAACTGGAACGGACAAATTGGTGATGGAACGCAAGCGACTCGTACAACCCGGCTTACGGTTCCAGGCTTACCAAACAATATTATCGCCGTGCAAGGCGGCTTTGGTCACACACTTGCCTTGACATCAGAAGGCCGAATCTGGCAGTGGGGTAGAAGCACTACTCAGTCACCTTCTATCGTCAATGGAATTGATCATGTGATCGCAATTTCAGCAGAAGGCGGTACGATTTCCTTAGCTTTAAAAAGTGATGGAACGGTTTGGTCTTGGGATTCGGGAGAAACACCTGTCCAAGTAGCCGGTTTGGATCATGTTATTGAAATTCAAGG
This sequence comes from Paenibacillus baekrokdamisoli, assembly GCF_003945345.1. Classification (GTDB taxonomy): domain Bacteria; phylum Bacillota; class Bacilli; order Paenibacillales; family Paenibacillaceae; genus Paenibacillus_Z; species Paenibacillus_Z baekrokdamisoli. Next base: position 169,091 of record NZ_AP019308.1, read on the forward strand.
CAGGTATGCATCCTCATATGCTTTAAAATCGGATGGTACAGTTTGGGCTTGGGGCTATAACGCTAACGGACAACTCGGTGACGGAACAACAACAAACAGTGCTGTGCCTGTTTTAGTAACTGGCTTGCCGCATGTCGTTTCCATCAAGATGGGGAATCAACATGGCTTGGCGTTAACCGATACTGGAAGTGTTTATGCATGGGGATTTAATCAAAATGGTCAAGTGGGGAACGGAACAAACGTTAATCAATTAGTCCCTGTTCAAATCTCCGGTCTAACCAATATTACACTGATAAGTGCAGGAGCTTACAACTCTTTCGCAAGAGATGCGGCTGGTCAAATTTATTCTTGGGGTGGCAATTGGGCTGGGCAGTTAGGTTCTGGCAATTACAATAATACGAATATCCCGGCGATCATTAATGGGTTTACTAATGTTCTAGCCATCACCGGAGGCGGTGGCAATACAACGATTGCGTTAAAAGAGGATGGTACGGTCTGGACTTGGGGAGGCGGAGCAGATGGTCTACTTGGCGATGGAGGAAGTAATGGCCGAGGCATTCCCGGAATGATTGCTAATTTTAATTTACTCTTTCCAGTAATATCGGAATAGTTCATCAAGACCAAGTCGGCTTCACGAGCACCTTTATTTTACGAGGGATAACGATTGCAAGATAAAAATAACAGGCTGCCGCGGCGGCCTGTTATTTTTCCTTGTGCGCCCAGTATGAGCGATAACTTGGTGGTGAAAGTCCACTACAGATTTGCAAAGTCCTGAACCGACGAACAGAAATTACATATAAGGCTGATCCTACTGAAAAGCTAGGTTAGGGAAGGACTTGACGGTAAACAGTAATCTTAAGTTAAGAGGACAATTCATGTTGAAAGCAGATCACCCGAAAGGGGCTGCCGACGTATACCGAACGGTACGTATGGTGGAGTGAGAAGACGCAGTTAGCCACCCCCGCTTACTCGCTTTCCTTTAATCATTGCTCTCGCTCACCCTTAGATTTTCGGCAGTTTCTGGCTGCTGGTTCGAAAGGATTAATCTAATGGGCATAACAATGCTACAAATACTAAGGACAACCTTTCAAAGGTGTTGTCCTTTCCTTTCCTTCAAACAAAAATTCGCCATTACTTGTGATACGCTGAACCGTACCATAAATGATCAACCAGTAAGAACTGGTTGATCTCATAATACGAACGGGCAGGATAATGGAAACGATTTGTAGAAAAACACCTATAAATGAAAGCGACAAAAGTAGTGTGGGGCGGGTGGATTTCAGATCTGTAGATGCTACAGGGTCATTCGGCTACCCTCTCTAGCGATTTTTAATCTGGACAATTCTACCGGCAGTTGAATAAAGCGGATGTGACAATTCAACCAACGCTTGATAGGATGACGTTTTCGGAAATGTTATGCTGTTTTCGACAGTGCGCACTGTACATTTTGTTTAATCGGAGGTATAGGTATACGATGCTCGACTTACGAAAAATTGGAGCTTATATTTCGAAGCTTCGCAAAGACCAAGATCTGACACAATTGGAACTTGCCGATCAACTGAATGTAAGCCATCAAGCGGTATCGAAATGGGAACGGGGCGACTCGCTGCCGGATATCGGAACGCTTCCGCAGTTTGCGAGGTTATTCGGCAAAACGGTAGACGACATTTTACATGCAGGAGATAACACAGAAAATCGGGAGCACCAGCACCTAGGAACGATCGTTGAGGAGATCGCAGAGAACAAGCCGGAACAAGTTGCAGAGATGGTTAATACCGGAGAGGTAGAGGTGGAAGAGCTTGTAGAAGTAGCGCCGTTTGTAAAGGCAAGCGCTTTGCATAAGGTTACTGAACGATTAGACAGCAGCGTCCTTAAGTTAGACGTGATCATGAGGCTGGCGCCGTTCCTCAGAACAGATACATTGGATGATCTGGTTCGTCAGGGAGAAGGGAGCGAAATTGTGTGGAATGCTATTACCGGACTCGCTCCATTCGTTAGCAGTGACACACTAAGCCGACTGGTAGATAAATCGATTGACGGTTCCTTAGAAGTGCATAATCTTGTTGAAATTGCCCCGTTTCTTGGAAGAGGACATGTAGATCGGTTGGTACAACAAGTCGAAGAGGGTGGCTTGAGCTGGCATTTCGTTCAAGAGCTGGCACCCTTTATTAGCAGAGAGACACTAAGTCGTTTGGTAGACCGGGTTGTAGACGGCACCATCGATGCGAACCGGATCGTAAACCTCGCCCCTTTCCTGGACAGGGGAAATCTTGAGAAATTGATTGCTGGAGTCGAAGCTGAACATCTTAGCCCGGATCTGCTGGCAAGTCTTGCTCCTTTCATCGATCAAGGGACATTGAGCAGAATGGTGACAAACTTATTAAATAAAGTAAAGTAGACACCAAGGTTGAAATCATGTCTAATATAGCAAAGCGAGGGGAAATCGATGTCCAAAGCGGTTGAGGAAAGAATTGAAGCCATTATTCATCGTTTACTACCGGAAACAAATTATAAAAATAAATACGGCAAGGAAGCAAAGTTAGATGAACGAATGAAATATTATAACACGCCCGGGGTATCGATTGCGGTCATCAATAATTTCGAACTGGAATGGGCTCGGGGATTCGGGCTCCGGGAGGCGGGAAAACCCGAACCGGTAACCGAAACGACACTCTTCCAAGCCGGGTCGATCAGTAAGCCGGTTTTTGCTTTAGCGGTCATGCGATTAGTTCAGGAAGGGAGATTGGAACTTGATCGGGACGTGAATGATTACCTAAAGTCCTGGAAAATACCGTCTGTTTCAGGCTGGCAGCCAAAAGTGACGATTCGGCAATTATTGAGTCACAGCGCCGGGCTTACTCTTCACGGATTTCCCGGCTACGAAACAACCGATGAAATTCCCAATGTTGTGCAAATTCTGAATGGACAACATCCGGCTAATACCTTGGCCGTGGAAGTCAATCTCATTCCAGGATTGCAATTCCGCTATTCCGGAGGGGGCACAACTGTCGCGCAACAGCTTGTTGTAGATTGGTTGGGTCAACCTTTTGCCGAAATCATGAGCGAGTTGCTATTCAAACCGTTAGGTCTTACGAACAGTACTTTCGAACAGCCGCTGCCGCCCTACCGGCATGAGTTTGCCGCAACGGCACACCCTTGGAAAGGCAGGCCCCTCCAAGGCAAGTGGCATATCTATCCGGAAATGGCGGCCGCAGGCCTCTGGACGACGCCTTCGGATCTTGCCCGTTTAGGCGTCGAATTGCAATTAACATTGAAAAATAATTCGAATGTCATGCTTTCTGCGGACACGCTAAAACAAATGCTAACCTCCCAGGTCGAGGATCATATGGGCATCGGCTTTTTCCTTGAGGGTGAAGGGGAAAGCGGCCGTTTTGGCCATAGTGGGTGGGATGAAGGTTTCGTAGCCCAGTTCGTTCTATCCAAACATCTCGGTTTTGGTGCCGTCATCATGATCAACTCGAACGAAGGCAATCCAATGATTAAGGAAATCGAGCGAGCCATCGCGCGCGAATACGGATGGCCCGGATATTTTTCGGACAACATTAACGTTAATGTACCACCCAATATACTAAATGAATACGCAGGCGATTATAAAGCAACATCCGGACTGCAAGCCTCAGTCATACAGGATGGTATTGACTTGAGTTTGCGAATTCAGGAACTGTCCCCAATCCGGCTGTCTCCCGAATCGGAAACGAAATTTTCAACAGAGGGACTTAACGCAGTGGTCGACTTCGAAAGAAACGGTGATGGCCATGTGGTGGCATTGCATATTCATCAAGAGGGAAAATCATTCCGGGCGGACAAGCAATTCGGCTAAGTTGCGGAACTGTTCCATTAGCAAATGAATTAAACAGCTTTGTTATGGAGAATGATAATTCAGCGTATTTACATTTTGTTCAAAGAAAAGGTCATCCTTTGTGGGATGGCCTTTTGGACAAAACTTGCCGTTTCAGATAGCGCGGGGAACCGTTTCACAAGTAACGGCAAGTTTTTATTGTACAACTCGAATCGGAGCGAGATAAGATGAATAAGGTACATTTACAACCGGCAGAGATCAAAGTCGAGTTCATTCCGGCGCTTTTAAGACAGTTAAGGAGATAGCAAGGAACTTTGACCCCCAAGGGATGGGATACAAATGGATTGAGATTGGTTGTAAACAGTGTTACTCTAACAACGGTAAACTTATAATCTATGCTCTTCAATACATCCAATAATAGTCACCATTTTAGTTATAAGAAAGGTAATACTATGATAAAAGTTGAAAACTTATCCTTCTCATTTCCACAAAAAGAACTATATAAAAACATTTCATTTACGTTAGAAGAGGCACAGCATTGCGCTTTTATAGGAACAAGTGGCAGTGGGAAAAGTACACTGATAGATATACTGATGGATCCAGAAAGATATTTGTTCGAAGGCATGTTAGAGATGGAACCATCTTGTACACTCGGGTATGTAAGTCAATTCTCACATCTAGACCAAACTAAAGAAACAACCGTTTTTGAATATATCGGAGAAGAATTTATTAAGATACAAAATGAAATACAATCTATTTGTACCGAAATGGAAACATCATCGGATATTGAGCCGTTACTCGAAAAGTATCAATTAGCTTTAGACGCATTTGATTCAATCGGCGGCGATAATTTTGAAAGCAACATTAATAAGAAACTAAATCTAGCAAACCTCATGAAGCTAAAAGATCTTAGAGTATCCGACCTGAGTGGTGGAGAATTCAAACTTATTCAAGTGATGAAGGAAATGATTAATAGTCCCGACTTAATGATTATGGATGAACCCGATGTATTTTTAGATTTTGAAAACCTAAATGCGCTTAAAAATCTTATTAATGCTCACAAAGGAATACTGCTAGTTGTTACCCACAACCGATATCTATTGAATCATTGTTTCAACAAAATAATACACCTTGAAAACATGGAGATCCAAGAGTTTGATGGGCGATATATTGAGTATAACTTCTCATTACTTCAGACTAAAATTGAGTTACAGGAACTCACAGTCGCTGAGGAAGAAGAAATTGAAAGAAACGAGAACATTATCGATAATCTTAGAGCGACCGCAACCTATAATTCTGAAGCATCTAGAGGAAGAGCGTTAAAAGCTAGAGTTAGGTTTCAAGAGAGATTGGAAGCGAGTAGACTTAAAGCCCCATTTGTTGATATTAAGCAACCGATAATCAGTTTCGGTATTGATCATGAGATTGAAGACAGCATTGTTGTAAATGTCAATAATTATAGTGTAGCCTTTGATGAGTTGCTGTTAGAGAATGTTAAATTTGAGATAAAATCTACTGATAAAGTAGCTCTTATCGGTGCGAATGGTACCGGAAAAACGACGTTACTCCGAGAAATATTTAACAATAATCATGATTCCATTGAAATAAATGCGGATGCTAAAGTGGCTTATTTATCTCAACTTCAAGGTGAAATGCTAAAGGATTCTAATACAATTCTTGAAGAATTCATTGATGCTGGGTTTAACACTTATGATGAGATCAGATCGTATATTGCAAACTATGGCTTTGAAGGAGAAATCCTTAATCAAAAGATAGCATCTCTATCTGGTGGAGAAAGAAATATTCTTCAGTTGGCTAAAGTTTCTGGCAGTAAAGCAAACGTATTGCTTCTTGATGAACCGACAAGCCATTTAGACACCTATACACAAATCGCGCTGGAAAAAGCCATTGCAGACTATAAAGGTGCGATTCTCATGATATCTCATGATTTCTATTCTGTTGTAAATGGTATGGATTATGTATTAATCATTGACGATAAGACGATTAGAAAAATGAGTATACGAAAATTTAGACAGATGATTTATGCTAGTCATTTTGATAGAGACTATTTAGAAACTGAACAAAATAAAAAATCAGTTGAAATGAAAATAGAATTGGCTTTAAAAGATACTGATTTTGAACTTGCAAAAGTATTTGTTGATGAGCTAGAAGAGCTGATTAAGTTGCTATAAATTAGAACCCTCTCATGATGATGGTCGAAAAGTATCCATACAAAAGACACTGATGAATAGAAATCTCAGTGTCTTTTTGCTACATTAATTTTTAATAGCTCAGCATTTTATTTACAGGTATCTCCAGTATGAATAATCGAAGTTATACGACATAGCCTTTGCTACTTAAGTAATAGTAAAGATGTATGGCCTCTGAGACTTTACGTTTCAGGGGCTTTTTGATTAGAGACACGGCGCCCTACCGGGATAGCAATTTTAGTTGTAGAAAAATTAGAAGGGGTGGTACCCCTCGACTTCGCCATATAGATGTTACGGTTAACCGTATCACAAGTAGGGCGAAATTCTTCGCTAACAACGAAGCTACATTTCTACTCAAGTTGGCAACTGCAATCGAGAGGCAATGAATGAATTGTTTAAGATGTTTGCTATCGTTCGAACGGATTCGATCATCAACACGTTTACGAGCTAGGCTCGTCTGTAGCGAACCCCAATAAAGGCTGTAAAATGATGCCGGCACTCAGATTGAACTTGTGATACATCCCATTCTCATCCTTCCTCAGTTTTCAACGCCATAGGTATATTGTCACGTTTCACAATCGCAAACAAATGCTGTAGAAACGCACCATATTTCTATAAGAATTTATATAAATATAAGGATAAGTAGTTGATTTTTTTATGATTTTTTTGTAATCACTAGAGCCTGAATCGACGACTTGACAAAGGTTCCTTCTGCCAGAGAAGCTTCATGACTTCGCTTTCGGCTTCTGTAATGTGGGGAGGATTATTCATCGTTGTCACCTTTCTCAAAATGCTTTCGTTTATGGGTGAAAACAAACGATGTCAAGTAGGGAGTAGAACCTATCTCGTATCGCTCCCACTCATTATTACTGTATTACTGAAAGTATTGGCGCAACAGTATAGTTAGTTCATTACGCAGTCATTTACTCTAATTATCCCCCATTTTGGGGATAGTAATTATGTTGGAAATACTATACAGTTAAAGTGATGCGTCTAAAAGAGGTAAATAATGGGATTAAGGGGAGAAATAAAAATGCGGAAATTAGGAAGAAAAGTGACGATTGTACTGTTGGCGTTAATGATGTTAGTTAGTACTACGCAGCAATTTAGTATATTGGGAGAGAATAAAGCATCGGCTGCCGGGTTGCCAGACTTTGCTGGTGGGTCGGGAAGTTCATCTGACCCTTATCAAATTGAAACTGCCTATCAATTGAACGCTGTTCGTAATTATCCAAATTCTAGTGATCATTTCAAATTGACTAAAGATATTGACTTAATTAGCTATGGAAGTGGGGAAGGTTGGACTCCGATCGGAAGCTGGGATGTTAACGGCTTTAGGGGAACCTTTAATGGGAATGGAAAGACAATTAGAAACTTGAATATTAATAGACCTACTGTAGATTTTCAGGCATTGTTTGGACTTACAGAGAGAACAGCAACGATAAGTGACGTAAATCTTATTGATGTAAAGGTTATAGGGAAGAATAATTCAGCTAGTCTAGTCGCTCAGAATCAAGGTACTGTGGACAAAGTTTCCGTTTCTGGTGAAGTTACTGGTTTTAATAGCATCGGAGGATTGGTTGGTGTGAGCTCCTCTGGTAAGATAATAAATAGTAGCGCTAATGTCAAAGTTGAAGGCACTGATAATATAGGCGGTTTGATTGGGGATGCTAATAATCAAGAGAAAGTTGATAATAACTACGCTGTCGGTAATGTAACTGGGAAATTGAGTGTAGGTGGTCTGATTGGAGTAGGTATTGTTAATACTTCAATAAATAATAACTACGCTGTCGGCAATGTGTCCGGGGAAATGTATATAGGCGGTCTGATCGGTTACTCTGGGAATAATACTTCATTAGATAAAAACTATGCTACAGGCAACGTGAAAGGGAGTGCAGTTCAGGTAGGAGGATTAATTGGATATAGTAGTGATGAAGTTGTTTCAAACAGTTTCGCACTAGGAAATGTTACTGGTGTCAACTTAGTAGGTGGTTTGATCGGATTCAATTCAAACACAACGTTTAGTAATAATTATGCAACAGGCAAAGTAACTGGCAACCCTCATACAGGTGGATTGATTGGTTATGGTTCTAATGTAAGCAATGGTTTCTACAATAAAGAGACAACAGGTCAATCTGATACTGGTAAAGGCAATCCAGTATCGACAGCAGAAATGCGACTACAAGCAACCTACACAAACTGGACCTTTGATACTAGTACTTGGACGATAGACCCAGCGCATAATAATGGCTTTCCTTACTTGAGCAAATTGCCTAGTCCTGAGTATGTCGTCTATTCAGCAAATGGAGATACGGGCGGTGCAGTTCCAATATCTAAACTTCTTAGACAAGGTCAAAAAGTAATTGTAGACGATAATAGTGGAAACTTAACAAAATCAGGCTACACTTTCGTTGGTTGGAATACAAAAGCAGACGGTAGTGGAGATGCTTATGAACCAGGAGACTTGTATAATATCAGTATTGGAGCTGACATAACCCTCTATGCAGAGTGGTTACCGAATCCTCCAGTCCTAACAGCAGATACGACTGATAACGATATTATAAGTGATATAGAAATTACATTTGCTGATGATTCAACATGGAGAGATGAGATTACAGCAATATTTGCTAATGGGGTCACATTGAGAGAAGAGAATTACTCGAAAAAAGCAGGTAAGATTACACTATTTGCGAACGTTTTAGCTGCTAATACCTATACGATCATAGTAGTTGCGGACGGATATGTAGACGCAACAGTGCAACAGATCATTCATCCAAATCGTAATCTAAGTAGCTTAGTACTAAGTAGCGGTGTAATGAATGAGACATTTACTAGTGACAAGACGAGCTATACACAATCTGTGCAGTATGGAGTAACTAGCCTAAAGGTGACTCCTACAGTAGTAGAACCAACAGCAATCGTGAAAGTAGCTGTGAATGGTGAAGCTAGTGAGATTGTTACGAGTGGTGATGCAAGTGCTGCTCTTCCACTTAAAGTGGGAGCAAATACGATTACAGTAGCCGTAACGGTTGGGAATGGGCCATCTAAGGTTTATACGGTTGTCGTGACGCGTAATGCAGCGTCTACGAACAGTGGTGGTTCAATACCGATCATTGATACGAATGTAACATCATCCAATGGTACGATAACGATTCCAACAGGTAGTACAGGAAAGGTTACGCTAGACAATGAAGTAACGGTTGACATTCCTGTGAATGCTACGAATAAAGATGTAACAATTACGATAGAAAAATTGCTTGAATTGAACAACCTTCTAGCTAATGGTGAAATACTAGCTAGTCATGTATTCGAGATACTGAAAAACTTCCCGGGTAATTTCAGTAAACCAGTCACACTGACATTCGTGTTTGATCCTACTAAAGTGGGTAGTGACCAAAGACCAGCCGTATTCTATTATGATGAAGTGAAGAAGGTATGGGTGGAAGTCACGGGTGGTAAGATCAACGGAAATCGGATTAGCGTAGAGGTCGATCACTTCACGAAGTATGCGGTATTCGTAGTAGATTCAGCCACGAGCAAACCCGAAACCGACACAGAAGTTAAATTTAGCGATATCGCGGGACATTGGGCGCAGGCAAGTATTAAGCAAGCCGTATCCGGCGGCATCGTTAAAGGTTATACGGACGGAACATTTAAGCCGAATGCAACGGTTACCCGTGCAGAGTTCGCAGTTATGCTGATAAATGCGTTAAAGCCGCAAGGTAATGGAGCGGATCTGACTTTCACAGATAATGCGAAAATTGGGACATGGGCGCAGAAAGCTGTTGCTCAAGCGGTACAAGCAAATATTATTAAAGGCAATCAAGACGGCAGCTTCCGTCCGAATGCAGAAGTGACACGTGCCGAGATGGCAGTGATGATTGCCAACGCATTAGGTCAATCCGTCGAAGCGAATGCCACAACTAGCTTCGCAGATGATAAGGATATTCCAGCTTGGGCGAAGGGCAGTGTTGCTTACGTGAAGCAAGCCGGCATTGTACAAGGGAAAAGCGGCAACCTATTCGCCCCTCAAGACCATGCAACAAGAGCAGAGGCGGTAACGGTTCTGCTGAAAATGTTGGCACAGAAAAACAAGTAAAAGGATGCGTTAAAGGATTACAGAATGAGCCCCATTGATTGGGGCTCTTTTGTTGTGCGTTCTAGCAAATGTAGGCTTCCTTAAGTTTTTCGTGAGAATTTAATCGACCGAAGCGAACGCTGCATCAGGCTTCGCAGATGACGAGGGTATTACCTCGTGGCCAGCTTAAGTTAAATGGGATTTGGTGGACATATCAAAATCAACATCTTCAATAAATTCGATAATTTCTCCATTGGGACTGTGAATGACAGCGTTCTAAACGATCCCGGCACCAAACCATCGAGTAGGAGGGGGCGGCAAGCTCCTGACCTCTCAACACCGTATGTACCGTTCGGTATTGCCCCATTCAAAGGCTTTATCCTTGGAAACCCCCATGAGATAAAGCCTTTTTACCCGCATGACAGCCATACGTTTTTTCTTATCCAGAAATTCGCCGTTAGAGTGTTACGGTGATGCGTATCGCACATACTGGTACAGCGGAAAGTTGAGTTGAAAGTAGAAGCCACAATGTTAAAGTTACAGATGGGTGTTTAAGTTTTGGAAGTCGGCACTTGTGGAGTGCTGTGTGTCGCTAGTGAGGAAGTAGTTTGAAGTCACATTTACCTGAAAATCATAACGTTTAGAAAAAGCTCAAAGTGATAATTCTGAGCTTTTTCTTTACGAAATAAAGGGATAAACACGGGAATGCAGAATCTACTGCAAAGTGGTTTCCTAGGACATGTAGGCATCAAACGGAGAGGCTTCTTCAGGATCAATGGCTAATTTATAGTTTGAGGCCTATTGTAGTAGAATAATTAATAGTGATGTCATGCAAATACTGTTTTAAGGTACCCTATAAAAGGGGATTAGGAAGATCTCGAATTTTAAAAGGTAGCAAATCTCTCGGTAAAGGATGCAGTGCATGAACAAAACGGATCGTTTATTAGCCATAGCGCTTTTCGTCAATACGGCACGTGGTCCTATCGTCACAGAGCAGGCGCTGGTGGAAGAGCTCCGCACGGGACGTATTTATGCAGCCCTTGATGTTTACGATCATGAGCCGCTGGCTGCGGACCATGAGCTGAAGACGCTGCCGAATGTCCTCTGTTTACCGAACATTGGCGGATTTCATGGGCTGCTGAAGCGCGAGCTTTGCGATTTCATTGTCGATGAGCTGCACCGCTTTGTGCAGGGCGAAGCTTTAATCGGTAAAGTCACGCTGGATCAATACCGCAGGTTGACTCCTTGGTGAGGTGCAACAAATGCTACTGTTTTTTTTCAATGAAGAAATTTAAAAGCTGCAAGATGCCCCAAGTATCAGCAAATCTCTTAGCTGTTGACTAAACTTAACTCCCTTGTTACCCTGAATATGTGAGGATTTCCCCATGTGACTTCAACCTCCTAGTAGAGTGGGTAGGTATAGATAGAGGCTCCCTGTCAGGTGCTTTATAACGCCAGAAAGTATAAAATTTAGTGGTGATGGACAGGATCCAAATATTACTGGGCTAAGCATGCTAGCGAAGGCCAATGGAAAACATCTGATTCATTTACAAGCTATCGAAACACTTGTGCTTCGCATATTTCAACATTTATTGAGGATAGTTAGAGACAAAAAAACCTCCTTCACCTGGAATGGACTCGAGATGAGGAGGTTGGATTTTGGTTATTTATTGATATGTCCTATTAGCTAAGATCAGCTAGTTTGTATTTAGTAAAGTGCCGTATTCGTCCGTTCTGCGTTCTTTTTTGAATAAACTTCGAGATTCCCCATTACCTGCTCCGACAGAGAGCCAGTAGGTATACTTCCGTTCGTCCAAGCGAATTTCTGTCGTAAACGCACCTGTTTCTTCATCAGCTACATGCCCGATAATATCACCCATGGGGTCAATGATTCGACTGGATACGGGGCCATTGCAGCCGGAAACAACAACATGCAAGCCATTATCCCTTGCGCGAGCCCTTGTTTGCAATGGCTCATCACCAATTGTTGGTATAAAAATCACTTCTGCACCTTGCAGGGCAAGAATGCGCGCGGATTCAGGAAACTCTTGGTCGTAGCAGATCATGACTCCAATGCGTCCAAAATCCGTATCAAACATACCATGACCTGTTCCTAGCATGACTCCGAATTCTGCTTCGTAAAGTGGCAAATGCATTTTGCGATATTTGCCTGCGATCCCGCCATCCCGTCCAATTAACACGGCGGTATTATAAATATGCTCCGCGTCTCGCTCATACATGGTAAATAGAATATAACTATTAAGGGCAGCCGCTTTTTTCCCAATCTCATTCGTTAGTGGGCCGGGTATAGACTGGCATTTATCGACCAGGGGAAGATTGATAGAGCCTTCATAGAAGGTTTCAGTCATGCAGATGATATCCGGGTTGTAAGGGCCAGACTTATCTAAGACCTCTAGCATCAAAGCAAGATTTTTAGTAAAGTCATCGGTCGGCTTTATATAAGTGGTGGCCACGCGAACGACTCGTTCATCCAGCTTGCTGCATTCCGCTAAAGTCATATTACGCCAGGTAACGATTCCATCCGCACTCCACCGAAAAGAAAGCTCAATCTGCGCCGTTGCAGCCTGCTCAGGTGAATCTAGCGTTCTACTGAGTCTGCGCCACCCATCATTTAAGAGGGTCAGATGGTCGATATAATCTCGTTGCAGCAAGGTTCCTTGTTCGTCAAACCAAGTCACAATAGCATAGATGCTGACCTGTTCATTAGCGACATCCTTGATTTCATATTCTGCACCTAATTCATATTTGCGTTTTTCTGCAACTTGAATTAACCTGCTTTGCCAGCTGCCGTAGCTCCCGCTATGCCCTGTGCCTTTTATTTGAAGTCGGTTCCCTATATCGAGCTCAATTATATGGAAATCGGGGGAAATCTCGGGACGAGGCGTCCAAGAAACCCAACCTATATCATGGATAATATTGCCTTGTTTCATTTGTACAACCTCCTAGCAGAATAATAGCCTCTCGGCATTTGCTGATGCTTGTTGGGTGTCTTTCACAAGCCATGACCCTCCATGGGGCTAGTCGTTAATTAAACGAAATTTAAACCGCCTACGTAGGGGAACGGGATCGGGAACAATGAGGAAAGCCCCTCTTGAAGCTTCATTGCTAGCTGTGGCTCGGTGTCAAACAATAACGAAACTAGTTCTTGCGGTGCCAAGTCAATCGTTTCAGGCCCGAAACGAAGCACGGATCGTCCGTCCGCTGAAGGCGTCACAGTCATCTTGTCCTGCTGCAAGTCGATCACATCCTTCAAATACGGCTCTAATTGATCAAGCAGTAGCTGCGGATCCGTGATGCAAATGGTGCCGTTGTTGTGACTGGCTTGGAACTCAACGTTCCGAAGGGCTTCCTGCAATCCGATTTCGTGCCACGCAACAGCGATATCGAGTTGATGCAATGAGTAGCGCTCCACAGCATAAGCAAGGAGCGCCACTACTGCCTCGACGTCGCCGGCCCACTCGATCGCCTGAGGCGCTCCCAGCGGCATATACTTACCTGGCACCGCAACGACTGCGAAGGATAGAACCTTCCCGTCTTTCTCGGCGATAAGCGTCCGGTGCTCCAGCTTGGAATTACTCGCCACTGCTTGAGAATGAATAAGCAGGGCGAGCTCGGAGAGGCTCTGATCATAGCGAACAGTCCTCGATGCGGCCAATTCATGCAGTGTATACCAATCGGCTGAAGTCCGCTCGCGGAATGTGTAGCCAACCATAGCGTTTTGTGCGACCAACGAGGCACAATGCTCAGGCTTCACCGAGTATCGGTTAAAACTACCGAACGGGTAGCACTGGTTACGCGTATATAGCGATCGGTCTCCCGAAACGAGTAGCAAGGACGCTTGGGCTTGCCGGACGTGATGGTAGACATGCTCCAAAAGGGTACTGGCGTACCCTTTCCCCCGATAATCCGGATGCGTGCATACAGCTCCTAAAGCATATACCTTCAGTTGTGCTCGACCTACATAAATGAGCCAAGGAACAATGCCGATGAAAGAAACGAGCTTGCTATCCTCGAAGGCCCCGAATGATTGGCCTAGACTGGGTGAGAAGACGAACGGAAAAGCTTCCCCCATCGAAACGTGCTCATGATCGCGGAATACGAGATCGGTGAGCCGAACTGCTTCGTTCATTTCGATCAGCTGTAATTGTCGAATTTCTGCCATGCTCATACCTCCCTGAATTAGTCCTGCAAATTCATCATTTTCTATTCTCGAAATATATCGCTTTACCAGTTCTCGAGGACTCATATATGGCTTCTAATATTTGCGTGACAACCAACGCTTGCTCTGGTTTCACCAATGTTTCAGGAAGCGCATGGCGCTGGTCTTGATTTAAGCCGGGTAAGATCACATATTGACTACCGATCGCGACGTTCATTTCAATTTCTTCTTCTAGATGGTTCTGCAGTCGTTCCATGTTCACATGGCTGCCGATGGCTTTCAGGGACAGCTCGGAAAGAAACGATTTTAACTGTTCAGGGCGATAGCCATAATACCCGGCAAATTCCACACCTTCATAACCCATCTCGGCCACCTGCTGTAAAACCGATGCCATGTCTTGCAGCATTTCATCTCTCAGCGTGTATAATTGCAGGCCAATTCCTAATTTCTGCTTCATATGTTTCCTCGCTTTCTATCATTTAATTAATCCACGTTATTCTTCTATAACAGAACGATAAACTCATCGTACAATACGAGCGCTTTAGAAGAAATACTGCTGGATTATGATAATAAACGATAGATTATACTCTTTTAGATGTTCGTTTCTGCTATTAAAAAGATTATTAAGCTAATGGCTATAAAGTATAGTTTTCCGCTGATTATCATAATCCTGCATTATTTATTTTAAATATCGGGTATTGTACGATGTTCATATTAGGCACACCCAATAAAATAACAGAGCCCAGACCGACCCCAGCTTCAAAACGGAAAAGCTGTATACGCGGCTGATAGTAAAGGAAATCCGAAACCAGTTGATTCAGGAAAGAGGCTACACGGATGAGGAGTTGCCGACCCTCCAAACGATCACTACCAAAGTCAACCAACTCGGCTATACGCTGAAGAAGGTGAAGAAAGTCAAGCCGCTCAAGAAAATCGAGCAAACGGACGCGATCGACATGGAAGGGAAAGCATCCGGTAGTATCGGTCGTGGAACAGGTGTATGAAACGGGCAAGAAGACCATGGACGCCTATGAAAAGTTGATGGATCGCGATGCAGCTATTGAAAAATGGTTTGTTACACTGTGCCCGAAAAATGCAAAAAAGCATTGGATTTGGAATTTTCACCCTAGGAAATCACCGATGGGGTAGGGGGAGGTGTATTCAAAATCAAGAGATGCCTCATTTCCCCGCCCCATAATAGGGTCGTTTTTCCAGTTCTAATGAGCGGAAATCGCTGAGCATGTATTTCCAGATCAGTATCATCTTGAATTGCTTATTTATTTATTTGAATGTGCCTAAATAAAACGCATCATGAAAGAGATGATTACATGCATAAATCAACTAGCTTATTATCTGAATTGAAGAAAAATAAAATCATGTTTCTGATGTTATCCCCAGCCGTAATCTATTTCTTTATCTTTAATTATCTGCCTATGAGCGGTATTATCGTAGCTTTTAAATACTTTCGATATGACAAGGGCATCCTTCATAGTCCTTGGATTGGGTTTAAGAACTTTGATTTCTTCTTCCAATCCGGTCAAGCTTGGCTGCTGACGAAAAATACGATCCTTTATAATTTGGTCTTCATCGCTTCAGGGGTCATCTTCGCGATTGTGATTGCCATTATATTCTCAGAGCTCAAGGGCAAGTATTTCAAAAAAATTACACATGCAGCTATGTTTTTACCCTTTTTTATTTCCTGGGTTGTTGTGGGCGCATTTGTCTACAGTATGTTGAACTATGAGTTTGGCAGCGTGAACACGCTTTTGAAAGCCCTCCATTTTCAACCGGTAGATGTTTATGGCACCCCATCCGCCTGGAAATATATTATTGTTGGGTTCTATCTATGGAAGAGCGTTGGCTATGGCAGTATTATCTACCTTGCGGTTATAACGGGGATAAACCCTGAATTATATGAAGCGGCAGATTTGGATGGTGCCAGTGTTTATCAGAAGATCTATTATATTACGCTTCCGTTATTAAAAGTGACGATTATGATGATGGTATTATTGCAGATTGGGCAAGTTCTCAGAGGGAATTTCGATATGTTCTATCAGCTGGTAGGAAATAACGGGACGCTGTTTAATGCAACGGATGTCATTGATACGTATGTATTCAGAGCTTTAATCTCGGCCAATGATATGGGATTATCGGCAGCTATAGGCTTGTATCAGAATGTAATTGGTTTTGTAGTTGTTCTTACGTTTAATTATTTGGCCAATAAAGTGAATAAAGATTATGCATTATTCTAGGGGGAGGTTCACCATGAAGCTTAATAATTCAGCCAAAAGAGATATGCTTACCTTTAATATTATTGGTTACAGTGTTGTCCTTGTTTTCTCTATCCTATGCCTGCTTCCCTTTCTGCTTACATTGTCAGGATCATTTACCAAAGAAGCTTCGCTTTTTGAAGAGGGTTACCGGCTAATCCCCAAGTCATTTTCGATAGATGCTTACGCGTTGATCTTTAAAAGCCCTCAAGTCATAATAGGAGCTTATGGCGTTACAATCTCGCTTGTTATCATGGGTACACTATTAGGTTTGTTCTTGACAACAATGACCGCTTTTGTGCTTCATAGGAAGGATTTCAGGTTTAGAAACAAGTTTGCCTTTTATTTTTTCTTCACAACGTTGTTTAGCGGTGGCATTGTTCCTTGGTACATTATCATGACAAATTTAGGCATGAAAGATAATTATCTAGCGATGCTGCTTCCAAACCTTCTCTCTGTATTTAACATTATCATTATGCGAACCTTTTTTACGTCGATCCCAGAGAGTATTGGTGAATCCGCGAAAATCGATGGTGCAGGGGATTTTACAATTTATCGAAGGCTCTATCTGCCCATGTCTGTTCCCGCTCTGGCTACGATTGGCTTGTTCTTGGCTATTGCCTATTGGAATGACTGGTATCCAGCCATGCTGTTTATTACGAAGGACAAATTGATCCCCTTGCAATATCAGCTTTATAAGGTGTTTAATGATATGCAATTTTCCCAGCAGGTAGCTGCACAAACGGGGAGATCCATGGGCGACATGCCTTCGGAAACATTCAAAATGGCGATGACCATGGTTACCATAGGCCCAATCATTGTATTGTACCCGTTTTTACAAAAGTATTTTATCAAAGGAATGACTGTTGGAGCTGTAAAAGGATAATCCCGGGAAACCGGTTATCAATATAATAATCAGGAGGGCTACAGAAATGAAAAGAAATTTTTCGAAAACCGTTCTGTGTTTAATCGTTACAATGCTTATGGTGTCGATTTTTTCCGGTTGTGCAAAAACGGACAATAAGGGAGCGGAGAGCACACCAAGTATTACTGCCACACCTGATGCATCTGCGCCTGCTTCGGCAGCTCCTACAGATGATAAGCCAGACACTTCAAAAGCAGTTAACCTGACTATGTATCTGCTCAATGATAAATCAGAGGATATTCAGATCTTGGAAGACGAACTGAATAAAATGCTGCAGCAGGACATCAATACGACCGTGAAAGTATCCGTACTGACAAGCGATGCCTATAAACTCATGTTAACTTCAGGCGAAGACTTTGATTTAGCCTATTCAGCCGATTGGCTGGATTATGCGGATAATGCCAGAAAAGGTGCATTTAAAGAAATCACACCCGAAATGCTGAAGAAATATGCACCGATTACGGCTAGCGAAGAAAAGGCGAAGCTTAATGCTGGCATAGTAGATGGGACCATGTATGGTTTGGTAGCGCCGCTAACGAACTATTACTACAACTTATTCCTTGTCAGAGGCGACTTAATGAAGAAGTATAATATCCCTGACATCAAGTCGTTGGATGATTTAGGCGTATTCCTGGATGCTGTGAAAAAAGGCGAAAAAAGCATCATCCCCTTCAATTTAAGTAAAAATGAGGGCTGGATGCTTCCAGCAGTCCTGTTCGGAAATAGCGATCTCATGGCGCCTGGAGCTCCAAATTCGACAAGTCCGATTGTGATTAGAAAGGGAGATAGCTCGCTTAAGCTCAATTACTCACTTGACATTCCCGAGGTTGTTGATTTCATGAAAACGATGAAAGAATGGAACCAAAAAGGCTTCTGGGCTAAAAATGCACTGGCAAATCCAGTTAGTTTATATGATTCATTCAAGAATGGGAAGAGTGCTGTTGCATTCAGCGGTACTGTAGATGGAGCCAATACAACCTATTTTGACTTTGCAAAGGAACATCCGGATTGGGATGTAAAGGTATTTCCAGCCTTCTTTAAAGGGAATGTAGATGCTTACTCCGCTGCAAATAGCGCCATGGTTATCGGGGCTAAATCCAAGAACGCTGAAAGAGCCCTTATGGTTTTAGATTTATTAAGGAACAATGAAAAATACAATATGTTGAGCAAGTATGGTGTTGAAGGTAAGCACTATACGCTTGATGCTGAAGGTAAAATAAGCTATCCTGGCCCAAGCTTTCAAGGTGGAATATGGGGAGTCTCCAACGATAAATTTATCAAAACTCCAGCAGTTACAATGCCGAACTATGCGGATTTGATTAACGATGAAAAGACGCGGTTTAAAGCTAATCCATTGGTGGATTTCACACTTAATAAAAAGGATATAAGCGACGTCGCAGCCAATCTAGCCAACCTCTTCACCCAATATGGCGCACCGCTCTTTATGGGATTTGTGGATGATGTAGACAAAGCCATTGAAACGTATAAACAAAAGCTGCAAGAAGCAGGCGTGGAGAAATACATGGAAGCAACTAAAACGCAGGTGGATGAATATCTGAAGAACCAAAAATAAATCGTGTTTGATAAAGTATAGGCAGCAGGATAACTGCTGCCTATAAATCTAATAAGGAGAGATGAAATTTTGACCACTGGGAAGTAGGGAATAGAGTGAAGCGCATAGAGCGAGCTAATCGGATGAAGAGAGAGTCCGGGCTCATAAAGAAAGGGTGAAGAAAATGACCGGTTTATTGACTGGGATGCACAAAAAATGGTTCTCTATGATGTTATGTTTGGTCATGCTAGGAGAGTTATTATTCGGATTAGCTCCACAGAAGGTGGAAGCGATTGCATCAACAAAGGCAACATCGGATATCAAGGGACATTGGGCGGAAGCTCAGATATCTGCATGGATGGACAAAGGACTTATTACAGGGTATGAAGATGGCAGCTTTAAGCCAGACAATAATATTACTAGAGCGGAATTCGTCGCTTTGGTCAATCGTTCATTTGGATTCACACAAACAGCATCAATCGCGTTTAGCGATGTTGCTGCAGGTAATTGGGCTTATGCTGAAGTGGCAAAAGCCGTTAAAGCGGGTTACATCACTGGTTATGCAGATGGCACCATTGGTGCAGGTAAGCCAATCAGCAGACAAGAGGTAGCTGTAATCGTAGATCGCCTTTTGGAGCTTTCGGGCACAGCAAGCGTTGCATCAGCTTTTACGGATTCAAGCTCGATTGCTTCATGGGCCAAAGCAGCCGTAGATGCAGTAGCAGCAAAAGGAATCCTGAAGGGATATGCAGATGATAATAGTTTCAAGCCGGGTAACTTCATTACTCGTGCAGAAGCGGTAGTTACCTTGGATCGTGCGGTTGCGTCTAAAGCTATGGTTTACAACTCAGCAGGTACGTATGGCCCTGCAACAGGAACAGAAACCATCAATGGCAATGTAGTGATTAATGTACCAGGCGTTATTTTGCAAAACTTAGTTATTAATGGAGATTTATTATTTGCTGCTGGAATTGGCAGTGGAGATGCAACTCTGAATGGTATAACGGTAAATGGCAAAACCAAGGTTGAAGGCGGTGGCGAGAATTCCATCCATCTAAATAACTCAATCCTTCTTACGATTACAGTGGATAAGAAAACAGGAATCGTGCGTATTGTAGCTGAGGGTTCAACAACCGTGGGTGAAGTTATCATTCAATCTCCAACAACCGTTCAAGAAACGGGGACTACGGGAGCGGGCTTTGGTAAAATAACTTTATCTGAACTATTACCAGCCAATTCGATAGTAACGTTAAAGGGAGCTTTTGATACATTAAATGTTAAAAGTGCTAAAATTCAATTGGATATCCCTGAAGGTAGCATTAAAGAGGTTACTGTCGAATCAACTGCAACGGGTATGACGCTAACTCTGGGAGCAGATGCGAAAATTGTAAGTTTAATCTTGGATGCAGTTGCTAAGTTCTTAGGATTAGGTACGATTGCTAAGGCAACAGTTAGTTTGGTTGCTAAGGCGGGAACAACTTTTGAAAAACAACCCATAGTAACGGAAGATAAAGGAACAGCTACTCCGACTCCAACAACGAAGGATCCCGGTGTAACACCTTCAGTTAAAGTTCAATTAAAAGACAGCAACGGGAATCCGCTCGCGGGAGCAACCGTTGATTATTACGATGCAGGATGGAAAACGTTCGGAACGACCGATGCAGCGGGGATGGCAAGCAAGCCTCTACCAGATAAATCGTATACGTTTGGTATCAATTATGAAGGGACCAGAACGGTTAAAACGCAGCATACTGGACTTGCTCCTCTCGTCACTTTCCAGACGGTGAATGTCAAGGTGCAGCTGAAGGACAGTCAAGGGAATCCGCTAGACGGTGGTGCTGCCTCTTATTACGGGGGGAGCTGGAGAGCAATCGGCACCACCGTCAATGGCGAGGTGAGCAAGCAGCTGCTGCCCGGCTCCTATACCTTCGCTATGAATTACGAAGGAAAGACAACCCAGAAGGTAAGCAATCTTGCAACAAATCCGATCGTATTGTTTCAAATATCGGCGGCCGTTGTAGCTCCGAAACTATCCAATCAGTACGATCCGATTCCGGAACCGCCGATGGAACGTCCGCGTGTTTTGGTAAACAAGCAAACGCTTCCGGCTCTGAAAGAGAGATTGAAGCTTGCCGCTTTTGATGATGTATGGGCGAGCATCAACATGAAAGCGCAAAGACAGGTGGACGGCAACCTTCTCCCTAGAACAGGAACCGCATACACCAATATTGATGCAAGAACGGTGGAGGTCTTGAAAGCCAATGCTCTTCGATATCTGATTTATGGAGATATAGCAGCGGGTCAAAAAGCGGTCCAGCTTGCTGTGAATATGGCGAATTCGGCACAATGGAACCCGGATCGAAACGATGGGACCAATGTATATCATGTAGGCAGAGAAGTAGGAACCCTGATGTTCGTTGAATCTATTGTCTATGACTGGTGTTATGATCTCTTTAACGAGACACAGAGATCGGGCATCCGCAAAGCGCTTGATAATTGGGTAAGGAATACCCTCGAGTACCCGTATCCGATAAGGGAGAACGACAAATTAATTCTTGCCGGGCACGTCAACGAAGATGTACATCATCAGTTTAAGCTTGCCATGGGGATTGCGCTTTATGATACGAATCCGGAGTACTACAATGACCTCGCGGACTTTCTCTTGAATGTGAGCATGCCCGGATTCAACGTATTGCTCGATGCGGAGATGCCCTTCGAAGGCCCCGCCTACGGAGACAACAGGCTAATGTTTTTCATGATGGGCAATCAGCTTTGGAAGGCCATCGGTGTCGAGCCGCTCTCGGAGAAAGTCGGCTTGGCGCTCGACAGGCAGTTTTTTACCCGAAGATCGGACGGTTATATCATGACAGAGGGCGATGACTTTAATACGGATTATCAATCGCCATGGAAAAGATTCGTTCACGGTAATATCACGAACATGATCGCAGGCAGCATTTACAACAATCCGAGAGCGCAGAACGAGTTTTTAAAGCAGAATACGTATCAGGATGAGTTGTATTATCTGCTTTTCTTCAATCCAAATGCGCCGTCGCAGTCCGTATACGATACGCCGCTGTCCAGATATTTCCCCGCGCCATATGGCTCCATCGTGGCCAGAACGGGCTGGGATGAAGGACAGGATTCCAAAGCGGTAGTCGCAATCATGAATATCGGAGAAAGACTGCAGACCAACCACCAGCATTTCGATGCCGGCGCATTCTCCATGTACTACAAAGGGTACCTCGCGATTGACTCCGGGATCTATGCGGGTAAAGATCCGGTTACCGGAGAAAATATGGAATACGGAACTGAGCATGACCTGGAATATCATAAGCAGTCAATCGCACATAATGTCGTGCAAATCGACGATCCGAATGCTCTTGAGAAGGGAACCTTCTCCCCGTCGAATCAGCTCTATAATACGCAAATTCCAAGAACGGTCGAGCAGTGGAATACCGACCCTAATTACCAAAGAGGAACGATGATTTCCCACTCTATCGGAGACGATGAGAAGTATCCCGATTACTCTTACATCAAGGGTGAGCTCAGTTTAGCCTATGGAAAGACCAGAACCGAGAATTATACGAGAAGCATGGCCTTCTTGAATTTCAAGGATGATGAATATCCGGCTGCGATGATCGTGTACGATAATATCAACACGCCGAATGCAAGCGCTGAGAAAAGATGGCTGCTCCATACCGTTTCCGAGCCTGTGGTTGAAGGCAGCAGATACACCAGCGTAGTGACGGAGCGGGGCTATAACGGTAAGCTTGTTACCAACACGCTTCTGCCGCAGAGCAGTGATCTGAAGGTCGAAAAAATCGGCGGCCCTGGACGTGAATTTGAGGTAGATGGAGTTAATAAGCCGATTGAGTCCAACAATGACACCAACATTGCCAGCACGGATGCAGGTAAATGGAGGCTTGAGCTTTCCAATCAGGCTCCTGCTAAACAAACGCGGTTCTTAAATGTGATGCAGGTGATGGATGCTGTGTATGGCCCTGAACCGCAAAATGTATATTATTCCGAGACGGATGATTATGCGGGCGCTACGATTCATGATCGTGTTGTATTTTTTGCAAAAGGCTTTGAACTGATTGATCAAGAAGCTACAATTACCTTCGAAGGAGTGGAAGATCAGACATATAAGATTTTGGTTACCGACCTTGCGGACGGAGATTGGACAGCCGTGAAGGAAGGCGAGACAGCAGCGGTGAAGTATAAAGTGGTCAAAGAAGGAAATACGATCTACTTTGAGGGTACGCCAGGCACCTATACCTTACAGAAAGCAGATTCAAGTACGCTTCCGCTCGCGGACAAGGTTCCGTCCGAACCGGTGGAGAGAAAGATCCGCGTCAGGATCGACTCTCAGGGGCAGAAATATGATGTGGCCCCTACGCTAATCAATGACATCGCGATGATTCCGATGAAAGGTACCTTGGAAGCGTTGGGCATGGAAGTGGATTGGGATGATACCACAAAAACTGCAACGGCAATCAAAGGAAGCTTGAGGATTGAGCTTGTAGAGGGCAGTAATATGGCTAAGGTCAACGGTCAGAGTATGACCATGGACGCACCGGCAACCGGTGTTAATAACCAAATGCTTATTCCATATACATTTATTGTGACAAGCATGGATTATACAGTTACCTGGGATAGTGAAAATCAAATCGTTGAGATTTTCACCCTACCGCCGGTAGAAATGCTCCAATGGGAGAGAAAAGCGCTTGATCCAGTTACGCCGATTCCAATTGCAGACCTAAAAGAAAAGGTGTATAACAGCTACACGGCAACCACTAACGCGGAGCTTGTTCCGAAGATGTTTGACAATGACCAGACCAATTATTCACGCTGGGCAGGCGATATTGGCTCCCAGATCATATTCGATTTCGGAGAAACGATTCAACTTGAAAGACTGGACGTAGCGATCTTTGACGGTCATATGAGATCAATCAAGATGATGTTCTTCGTTTCGGAAGACGGCGAAAACTGGACGAATGTGTACGGAGGAATTACCGCGGGAGACACCAGTGATTTTATGCCTTTCAACTTCCCGTCACTGAATAGCAGATACTTTAGAGTGGCCGTTTTCGGTTCGCCAGACGCTACAGAGAATCCGGAATGGGCGTCATTTTCTGAGATGAAGTTCTTTGTGAAGAAGTAGAAATTACTACAACTTATTCCTTGTCAGAGGCGACTTAATGAAGAAGTATACTATACCTGACATTAAGTCGTTGGATGATTTAGGCGTATTCCTGGATGCTGTGAAAAAAGGTGGAAAAAGCATAGGCAGCAGGATAACTGCTGCCTATAAATCTAATTAGGGAAATGAAATTAAATGAAAAGGTTTAATTCTTGCTCGTTGCTATTAGTATTCTGTATGTTTATAAGTTTGTTTGGGTACCGGCAGTATCACCCATTCAGATTGTACACGCAGCAGCAGAACCGACACCGACACCGGTAAACCTAGTGGAAAATCCAGGCTTTGAATCCGGGAATACAGGCTGGGATTTATGGGATGGTGTCTCCGTTTTTTCACAACTGCATCGACAGACTATAAGCGGCGATCTCAAACATTCACTGCACCGCCGGGTACAGTGAAGATTGAAATCTTGACATGGACAAATAATTCAATTGGTAATTATTATTTGGATGATTTTGTGCTAAGAAACCTTAGTAATCCAACACCAGAACCAGAACCAGAACCAACGACATCGACTGCACCAACTAACGCACCAATTTCAAGTCCAACGCCTGTAGCGACACCAACTGCCACTCCTACAGCTACAGCTTCGCCAACACCTGTACCAACGCCAGTAACACCAACTCCTTTACCGTTCTACAACGAAAAGGTAAGTTTAGACGTTGTTAGGGCTATAGCGGAAAAAGCAAATTTAGTACAGTCAGTAACATTCAAGGATGTACCTGAAGGTGCTTTATTTGAAAAAACAATCAAGCTAGCAACTAAGCTCGGAATCGTAAAGGGGTACGCGGACGGTTCGTTCCGTACTGATGCTACTGTAACTAGAGCGGAATTTGCTGCTATGCTGGTAAAGGCACTTGGTTTAGAACCTGCGGGCAACGCTAACTTTAAAGATGCCAAGGGGCATTGGGCAGAAAATGAAATCATGGCATTAAAATCAAGCGGTATTATTAACGGTTATTTGGATGGGACATTCAAGCCGAATCAAAGCATCACTAAGGCGGAAATTGTATCCATGCTTTCCAAAGTAATAAATACGACTTCAATTCCAAAGCCATCTAAGTTCAATGATGTTTCTGGTAGCTGGGCGGAAAGTGCAATTGATACATTATCCGATATCGGCATCGTAAATGGTACTGGTGAGGGATCATTCAGGCCTCAAGCTAATGCTACAAGATTAGAGTCACTGCTCATGATCATGCGTTTGCTTAACATTAGTCTTGGTTTATCGCTTGACATAGAGTGAAGATGAGCATTCTCTTTTTGTATGCTGAGGGTAACCCCCTTAGCATACAAAAAGAGATATATGCTACAATGGGGCTACTACAAACATAGAGAAATTAAAGTCAGATAAGGAGCGTTTGCTGTGATAAAACTTGTTATTGTAGATGATGAGAAGATAACAAGGGAAGGACTGCTCCAATATATCACTTGGAAGGACCTCGGGGTTGATGTTGTTGAGCTTGCAAGTGATGGTTTTGAAGCATTGGAAATCGCTGAACGTTTGCAGCCCGATATCCTATTAAGTGATATTAGGATGCCTGATATGGACGGGATTGAGCTTGCAGGTAAACTTAGAGATATTTTACCGCAATGTACGATCCTATTTTTGAGTGCCTTTGCAGATAAGGAATATCTTAAATCGGCTATTCATCTAAAGGCACTCCATTATCTGGAAAAGCCAGTTAACAGGGAAGAAGTGAAAAGTGCGATTAAGGATGCTGTCCAAGCTATTGTTGCAGAAAAGCGAAAAAGAGCAGATGACATCGATATGAGGTTAAGGCTTGCAGAAAGCAGCACCGTGTTTAAGGAAAAGCTTGTTTTGGATATGATCAACAGACAAGTACAACTAGATGAGATTAAGATGTATTTTACTACCTTACAGTTGGATATGCCTTTAACCGGGGATTTTGTCACCGCCTTAATAAAGCTGGATATCCAAGTGGATAGTCCGATAGAGATGCAGCAGAAGCATAAAGAACAAATCATCAAATCAGTTGAAATCATCTTTACAGACCCGCAGATCAAGCATTTAGCGGGTTTTAAGCATACAAACCATATTTTAATCCATTTTTATGGGGAAAGTATCCGTAATCCGTTTTTTTCAGCGGGTTTATTAGAGCAGCTTAGGAATAGTATTGAACATATTGTCGGTTTGAAAACCAATTTATTTATGGCGTTAGGAAAGCATGTACATACGATTTCGGATGTTCAAGATTCCTATTTTACTGCCGCTGTCGCTCTCCAAAAGCAGTTTTTTATCGGACACAACCAGATTGCCATGTATGAGGAAGAGTGCGAAAGTGTGTATGATTTGGATGAATCTTTGAGCAACAGGTTTCTGGAATATATCAAAGAACATGAGCAGGAAAAGGCCAAGGCGTACATTAGAAATTTGAATGCTGATTTTGAAAAAAATACAAACCTGCTTGTAAATTCGATTAAAAATGTATTTTTCAACATGCTTGTGGGATTAAATAAATTTGCAGAAGGATTTAATATAACGTTTATTGAGGATAACGCCAAAAAGGATTTCTTCTGGGAGATTATTAATAAGATTCCGACATTGGCAGAAATAGAGGTCTATTTGCTGGAGCAGATTGATTTTGTGTTCGCCAAAATAAACACGATGGACAATATCGGGGAGAATATTTATCAAATCATGCAATATATCAGCGAGCACTTTTCTGAAGAAAGCTTAACCATTCCTGCAATTGCTCAGAATATGTATTTGACGCCAACGTATGTATGCAAAATTTTTAAAAACAAAACAGGGAAAACGATAAATCAATATATTACCGAGGTGAGAATTGAAAAAGCCAAGGAACTTCTAAAGGAAGAAAAAATCAAGCTTTTGGAAATATCACATCGCGTAGGCTATCTCAGCCCCAATCATTTTGCTAAAACCTTCAAAAAATTGACGGGGATGAATCCTTCGGAATTCAGAGAAAGGCATTACTTATGATAGTTAACCTGAAGAATAAAATTTTGCAGTATATGCTAGATCTGAAAATTAAAAAGAAGTTGTTTTTAACATACTTTGTATTAATCATCATACCGCTGCTGATTTTTTCCTTGATAGCCTATAACCAAATAGCTCAGACAATCCAGAAAAATACGATGTTTTCTGTCAAACAATCGTTCGATCAAGTTGTCTTTTCGTTTTCATCCAAAGTGAATGGTGCTATGAATATGTCTGATTTAATTATACTAGATAGCGAGGCTACTCGAGCCTTCAATAACATGATATTGCCCGATAAAGAGATCCCCAATCAGATATACGATTTTACCTATTTGAATCGATTTTTTTCCTATTTACAGCGAAACGCAGATAACTTCCGTATTCGGCTATTTATCCCTGATAACCTTATATATTCCGGTGAAAATCAAAACTTTTTCAGCCTAAATGAAGCGTATAATAAGCCGTGGTATGAGGCTTTAAACAATAAGTCTGTCAATATTCTCTGGCAACAAACGAAATCTGTAACGATTGCTACTTCCGGCCTAACGATTGAAGAAAAGGTTTTATCCGCTTTACGTCTAGTAAAAAAACCAGAGGATTATACTAAAGATATCGGGGTTTTGAGCATTGATATCCTGCAAAGCGATATTCAGAAGATGCTTAAAAAGGCTGCCGAACTAACGGAAACAGGGATCGTCTACATCGAAAACAGTGATGGTATCATTCAGTCCAGTGCATCCTTGGGAATAACAGCAAACTGGAAAGTCCCTCAGGCATATTACAATACTGTGCAGGAAGCGCAATGGCAGAAAACCAAGATTAACAATGAAGTCGCCTTTGTCGGTTATAAAAATATAGAAAAGACGGATTTACGGCTTGTTTCGGTCATTCCTTTAAAAGAAATTCTTGCTTCAAGCAATCAACAAAGAAATTATTTGATCGTTTTATTAGTTGTAATGGGGGCAGCTGCCTACCTGCTGGCTTATTTCATTTCAGCTTCAAGCACCAAACGAATCTATAATCTAGTTGATAAAATGCGACAGGTTCAGAAAGGTGATTTATCCGTGACCATTCCGAAGAAGAGCAGAGATGAAATTGGCGAGCTGGCACTAAACTTTAATTTTATGATTAAAAAAATAAGTGAATTGAACGAGGAACAATACAAGAGCGGGCAGGAGGTTAAGGAAGCAGAGCTGAAATTGGTTCAAGCAGAGTTCAAGACATTACAGGCTCAGATCAATCCGCACTTTCTTTACAATACGCTTGATTTAATCAATTGGATGGCGATCAAATATGATTGTCCTGATATTGAATCCTTGATTTTCTCCTTATCGAGATTCTATAAGCTTAGTCTAAGAAAAGGGGCAGATATAGTCACGATTCAGGATGAGGTTATGCACATTCAAACCTATCTCCAAATTCAGAATTACCGGTTTGAAAATTGCGTGCAGCTGGAATTGGATGTAAGCAGCATTCAACAGTATAAAATTCCAAAAATCACGCTGCATCCACTCGTTGAGAATTCCATTATGCATGGTATTTATAAAAAATCCGGGAGCACCGGTACGATTAGGATAAGTGGCAAGCTGGAAATGGATCACATTGTTTTGTATATCGAGGATGATGGAGTTGGCATGACGGAGCAACAGATTAAACAAATCCTTGAGCCTAGTCAACCAGATGAAGAAACAGATGACCTGCATGGATTCGGGATTAATAATGTCAATGAAAGACTGAAGCAATATTTCGGAAGCCCTTATGGTTTAACTTATACAAGCACAGTGGGAATAGGGACAACGGTAGAAATACGAATTCCGCATAAGGGGATGTGATTTTACAGATTCTAGAAGTGAAGTCTTAAGTGATTCCGCTGAATACTGAGCTAACCAGATGTGCGCGCTGTTCTCAACACTAACGCAAATCATATCCTAGAACCAGATATAAAATTGACAGCTTAAAAGAAATAGTACTATCATTTCATATAACTAGCTATTCCTATAAGAATTAAAGTATTAAAGCTAGCTAGGGAGAGAGGGGTAAAGGATGAAGGTATGTGTTATTGATGATGAAGCGAAGGTGCGGGAGGGTATTGTTCTAAAACTGCAAGTACTCCCACATCAACTTGAAGTGTTTAATTTAGGCTTCGGTAGGCAAGTTGTCTGGAAACCCTACCTTCAACGGCTAGGGTTTCTTTACGGAATGTTCCCTAATTTGATCGCCCAATATTAGAGTTAATGTTAGCCTTTCGCTTTCAAAAAACTCTAATTTGAAGCTGACTCTAATGTTTTGGGTGAAATCGTCAATTATTTAGGCGTATTCTCTAATACTTTTTTATGACTATATAGCAAAAATTAGAGTTGGCTCGTTCGTGAATCAATAGGGAACTTATTATTGAGGTGCTGACTAATTTTGATGATATGTTTGAAGGAGCGACCAATGAAGAAAAACGTGCCTTACTACGGGCTTTAATTAAGGAAGTCCATATGGAAGCAGACAGAAAAAGTATTAAGAATATCGTCTTCTGGTTTACAGGAGACGATTATTATATGAAATCTGCTATGTCAGTAAGCGAAGTGCGGGGAACCGTACCATAAGTAACGGCAAGTTTTTGCTCAATGTGATTCCTTATGAAGTTTGGATCTTTCGGGCGACACGTTCCCCAAGCTCGGAGGACGCCTGGTACAGGTAGCCGAGCACGATGTTTTGCATCTCGGGGGATATGCCGGCAAGATCGACGGCCAGATTATCTACCAAGTGTTCTTGTTGCAATGTGGTAAGAGCACCATAATACTGACCGGCTTGCGCGAAGTCGTCTTGCTTGGGAACGTCGGACCGCACGAGGCGTCCTTCCACGAATCTCCCGCTGCCGCTGGTCACAAGGGAATCGGGCGTCCAGTTCTGCTGATGATTAATCGGAATCTTACGGAAATCCGGACCAAGCCGCCGTCGCTGCGAATCCCAATAAAGATTTGCACGCCCCTGCAGTATCTTATCGTCCGATAACTCTGCGCCTTCCAGCAGGTTGGAAGGAGAGAAAGCCAACTTCTCTACTTGCTCTATATAATTATCTGGATTTCTATTTAATATCAATCTCCCTACCGGGAGCAAGGGATATTGCCGCTCATTCCATACCTTTGTACTATCCAACGGATCATAAGGGAGAAAGGACTCGTCTTGGGGGTTCATCAACTGCACGTAAAGCCCATATTCAAACGTTTTGCCCGCGTTCAGCGTATCGAATAAGTCCTTGCCGGCATAATCCGGATTCTCGCAAGCGAGCCGGGCTGCTTCTTGACGGTCAATATACTGCACACCCGC
The DNA here is from genome assembly GCF_003945345.1 of Paenibacillus baekrokdamisoli. Taxonomy (GTDB): domain Bacteria; phylum Bacillota; class Bacilli; order Paenibacillales; family Paenibacillaceae; genus Paenibacillus_Z; species Paenibacillus_Z baekrokdamisoli. Next base: position 199,609 of record NZ_AP019308.1, read on the forward strand.
AAGAGGCATCCAATGATATTTCACGAAAGTGCGGACACCTTGCGCGTTTTTCCAGACGTAAGTATTGACGCTGTGCCCCGGGATGTGTCGAAGACTCTTGACAGTGCCCGCGTCGGAGTAGAGCCGGACGAGAAAGCTTGTGGATTCCGGTGCTCGGGCGACGAAGCTCCAAAACCGTTCCGGATCGATGAGGTTGTTGACGGGCGATGGCAGTAAGGCATTGATAAACTCGGGAAAGCGGATGGCGTCTCGGACGGAGAACACGGGGATATGGTTACAGACAAGATCGAACACACCATGATCCGTAACAGGGCCTCGTTCACCCACAGTCTGCGAATGAAAAGCAGCCGGAGTATCTCCGGACCATTTGTTAGGGCGAGTTCCATTGTTCTCGTTCATCTTTCAACCTCCCATGCCCGCATGTGAATTGTTTGGATATATCAAATTGTATGAAGAGCTACTATGCGAATATGATACAGCGTGCATTGATAAATAGGCTATTGGGGGATTAAGCGTAGATAAAGCCTATAACCTCTTATATAATGAAACTATCTTCAAAAATGAAGGGACTGAACTATGCGCAGATGTCAATATTTTCAACCTAACTATTAAAATATAATGGAGGTAAAAGTATTGATTACAGAGTTACACACAGAACGTTTACATTTGAGAAAAATGAAGGTATCGGATTCGTCTAGTTTGTTTAAAATTTGGTCTGATCCAGATGTTACCAAATTTATGAATGTTAGTTGTTTAACTAATGAAAATCAAGCAAAAGAAATGATTACTCTTCTTGATGACCTTTCTCAAGACAGAAAGGCTATCCGTTTCTCCATAATTAAAATAGAAACCAAAGAAATCATAGGTTCCTGTGGTTATAATTCCTTGGATTTTGAAAATGCAAAAGCAGAAATTGGATATGATATTGCTAAATCATTTTGGGGGAGAGGATATGCTTCAGAAGCTATCTATTCTTTGTTAGATTACGCGTTCTCATCTTTAAAGATGAATCGAATCGAAGCAAAAGTTGAACCCGAAAACGTGAATTCGATAAAACTTTTACAAAAGCTAAACTTTACGTTTGAAGGAACACTAAGACAATATGAAAGAGTAGACGGAAAGTTTAACGATCTCAAAATCTATTCAAAATTAATATCGGATTGATTAACGTTACAGACAGCGTGGGGAAACCGTATCACAAGGCATTACGGGACACTAGAGTTTAATAAAGAGAAGTCTGTTCAAAGAAGCCACTCCATTGTTCGGAGTGGCTTTATTTGACCCTATAAGATCAACTCCGCAAGACGATGAATCCCCTGCTCAATCGATGCTTCATCTACTTTTGCAAACCCCAACACCCATCCCTTTCGTTTGCTTTCCAAACAATAAGGTCCAAGAGGGTATACACGTATTCCCTTTTGAAGGGCTAACTTTGTCACGGTTTCTTCGTCATATGACTCTTCAGCTTCAAGTAACATATGCAATCCCGTTTCTACTCCACTTAGTGTGAAACGCTCTCCTAAACCGCTAGCCATAATAGCCTTTGTCATGGCTTCGTGTCTTCGTCGGTACACATTTCTGACTCTTCTCATATGGCGCATAAAATGCCCATTCTTGATGAAGTGGGTTAGTGTTAGCTGATCCATAATCGGAAGATGACGGTAAGTCAGCTCCTGTACCCTGGCTAGTTGAGCAATTGCCTCTACAGATCCAACGATAGCCGAAATACGAATACCTGGAGCAATCATTTTAGAAAAACTCATGAGGTACAAGGTATTATTAGATGCCTGGCTAATCAGTGTTGGAAGTGGCTCCCCACGATATCGAAATTCACTATCATAATCGTCCTCAATGATCCAAAATTGTTCTTGAGCGGCCTTATGTAGCAATTGTTGCCTGCGCGGCTCCGACATAACGACCCCGACTGCGCACTGGTGCGAAGGGGTCACAAAGATCAGTTTGGATTGCGGGTGAATACGCTCAACCACAAGACCATACTCATCAACGGGAACGGGCACCACATTCATACGCCGATATTTCATCGCCATCCAGGCAGCTGGAAAACCGGGATCTTCTACAGAGACAGTGTCCCCATCAGATAAAAGCGATTGTGCGATTAAGTCAATGCTATGCTGAGCTCCTGAGGTCAACAGAATCTGATTAGTTTGGATATGGATGCCTCGTTCAAGTGATAAATAACGCTGAATTTGCTCGCGTAAAGGGGTGAAGCCATAGGGATTACCGTAAGCCCAGCTTGATAAATCCATTGCAGCGGATGCATGGAGAAACGATTGTCGCCAGTTCTTCTGAAATTGGCCATCCAAATAGGGTTCATGGGGACTAAAATCAATATCCACTTCCCGATTCTCTTTGCCTCTGAACCAGTCATGTAAGTGATCGACCGCCGAGTTCAACAAGGGAATTGAGGGGGGAATGGGGCCATATGTTATTATTTCCTTCGTTGACCCAGTGACTGGATTCCATTTACTAACTCGCGTTCCTCCTCGGCGAGATGTAACCGTATAGCCTCGACTTAGCAATTCCTCATAGACGATCTGTATAGTTGAGCGAGAGACACCTACCAGGTGAGCGAGTTCGCGGGAAGGAAGCAGCAATTCTCCTGGGGGCCAGATTCCGCTTGTAATATTATGAATCGCTTGATCAAGCAATTGCTGCCAGATCGGTCTGTTATCATTACGAATTACTTTCATCATCGTACATACCTCCAAATAGAAGCTCCAACCATAAAATATTAATTATGGATTGCTTATAACCGTGATGTTTGGATGTTTATACACACTCCATTCACTGATATACTACCGTAATAACGCTGGTATTTGCAACATGGTCGTTGTCGCACTCTAGAAGAGTATCGGAGTTAAGATTAAGACAATTGGAGTGGGATGGATGAATATCTTATGAGTGAAAGGAGAGATTGTGAAATGGATTCGGTTCGTTACAAGATCAGGGAATGCCAGGATCAAGAGAAAATTGAAAGTTTTCTTCACCAAGCGAGAATTGGGTATCTTGGGTTGGTTGATGGGAACCTGCCCTATGTTGTACCGCTTAATTATGTATGGACTGAAGGAAAGCTCTATTTTCACGGAGCTGGAGATGGAAGACGTAATCAGGTCATGAGTGATAATCCAGAGGTATGTTTTACGGTATGTGAGGAATACGGAACCATCACGGATCCGGTACCTGCCAAAACGGATACGGCTTATATGAGCGTAATGATATTTGGACAAGCAGAGCCGATCACAGATTTGGACGAAGCCACTCATGTACTTCAGGAAATGATCAATAAATATGTACCTGGCTATTATAACCGTCCCTTGCCCAAACAGCATGTGGACAAGTATAGGTCGGCTGTATTTGGTGGGCCGGTTCAAGTTTGCCGGGTAATTCCGCACCATATGACGGCAAAAGAAAGTCCTATTGAAGCAGAAAAAATGTATAGAACGGGCATGAATGTCGGAAGTATTTAATGCTTTCTAATCGCTTCAAAATTTAGAGCGAATGCCCTATGACTATGTAATATAGTTTTAGGGCATTTTTTAAGAAAGACCCAATTTCGCGCTCTATTCAGATATGATGAGACTAACTATAATAACTTAAAGTACGAGATGAAAGGAGAGAAAAATGAAAAGCATATTGTTCAAGTATATGACTATATTTACATCTCTTAACGATGAGGAACAACAGGCTATCGCTGAAGAAATCCTTATTGAGGAATATAAAAAGGGAACAGTGCTCCTTAGACAAGGGGATGTCCCCACAAAATGTTATTTCGTGTTGGAGGGATGTGTAAGGCAGCACTCGATAGATGAAACGGGAAAAGAAGTCACATCCAATTTCTACACAGAAGAGCAAGCGGTCTCGATTTTCAATCGTCATCAACAAAATAAGCCATCTGCGTACACCTTAACATGTCTAGAAGACTGTATATTGGTTGTTGGTGATCTTGATGCCGAAAAGGACATGTTTCACAAACACTCACAATTGGAAACCATGATACGCAAGATGGTAGAAGAAAACCTGGGCGAGGTACAAGATGAATGGACTTCATTTATCGCTTCTGCACCTGAAGAACGCTACAAAGCGCTATTACGAAAAAGACCTCATCTAGTCAATCGTGTACCCCAACATCAATTGGCGAGTTATCTTGGTATTACTCCAGAGTCATTAAGTAGAATCAAGAAGCGGATCAAACCTTTCCTCCTCTGAGCAGCAGCCATATCCCAAAGCCTAGTTCTCCTACAATCATTGGCATAATAAATACAAGATTAAGTATTGCAATTAGCCCATCATATTGTGAAAGAAACGTTTTGCTTAGATGAATGACAATATAGCCTATTGAAGCAAGCAACAATAAAATGCTGATAATTTTAGGAATGCTGTCTGATTGTAAAGCCACATAGCCCACAATCAACAGATGCCCACCAAAAACGATCAAACCAATAGACCAAATAGATTCGAATGCTTCAAGAAATAGCATCATAAGTGATTGAGTTTGTTCGATTTTAAATGAGGATAAATCATTTGTATGTCTCGAGAGAAGCAGCACAACTATCAAGTTCAGTATGCCAATTCCCAATATGGTCGAATAGGTAAGACGGAGCCATGCACCGAGCAATGAAAGGCTTTTATTAATTGGCTCTAGAAACACATAAAAAGCCCAGGCGACCAGAATGTCAGTAATCATGATGATGACCCAACCAAAGATTTCACTCTTGAAAAGGTTAGTTGAGGATACGATGTTGTTGAATGTGGCGCTGGCATCGCCTTGCACAACAAGGTTTCCATGGACAAAGCCATAGGAAAAAAATGAGGCAAGTGTCATGATGATAAGTGAAATGCCAGCAGTTAAAGCAGATTTTCGCTGATTGGATAGTTCTTTTACTGAGATAGTCATAAGATAGCCTCCTATATGATATGCTTTATTTTCATTTTAAATAGGAGGAGTATGACTGGTCATTGACTTAAATCAAGATTACAATAACGCCCTAAGCTCACGTTGATATTTGTTCATATGCGCTAATGTCGGAATAACCCGTTTGGCCAAACGAATACCACCGATTCTAATGTTTCGGACTACATGGTAAGGAGCAGATAGAAGCGCATGCAGGAGGTTTATATCAGAAGAACTTAATTGTCGGTATCTCTGATAATAGTCGATCCAACGAAGCATCTCCGTTCCATTCCAAACAAAATTTCGATGAAGAATATGGGACAAATCCTTCATTCTTGTGTGGAGAGAACTGTTATCAAAATCGATCAAATGTAATTTTTGGCGTTTGTCTTTAATCAGATTAGGATAATTGTAATCGCCATGTACAAATGCGGAAGCCTTGTGTTCTGTATCGATGGCCTCTAAGACTTTTGGCTGATGCAAATAATCCAGCACTTCCTCACAAAGCGCTGCTAAATGTCCTAAATTTTTGTGTTGGCTGAGCAGTTGTTTATATTCCGAAACTTCATGGTTCAGTCCCGAATATTGGATTCTTGCAACCGGAGCTTCGGCAGTAGGAAATCCTTCAGCAATGGAATGGAACTTGGCCAAAGTTCGAATCCCATTCTTTAAGTCCATCTTCCTTGTAAAGCCCGGTCTCTGTCCATCTACCCAATTCGTTAACGTGTACGAAATGCCATCATGAGTCATGTAGGCGGATTGCTCCAACGTAGGATAAACCTTTTGACTACGGGTAAATCCGTATTCATCCAAGCAGGATAAGATTCGGGTAATAAAACGGACCTCCTCTTCCGGGAAGACGTAACTTTTTAAACAGTAGATCGCGTCAGTGGTCCGAATCCTGTAAACATCTTGTATTTGATGGGTTTCTCTGATTTTTATTCCATACCTTTGTTCTACCCTTGACCTAATGGACATCCCCATACTCACTTCCCCTTATTGATTCGTCCATTCATCTAATAGATCCATTGCTTTCAATCGGAGAAGCCATGTTTGTTCCATAATGTCTAGCATTTCACGACTTCTAGGGCGATTAGGGAACCGAGTGGCCTGCCAAGCCTCCCGAGGCAATCCATACAAGGAAGAAATCAATTTGCGCTCGGTCCTGTCTAAAGGATAGAGTTCTTCGTACCCTTTTAACAACGATTGTATGAAATCGGGATTAAATTGAGTCGTGTTCATGAGGGCCTTTGCTACATCAACATAGACGGAGCCGATCTTAATGTGGTCCCAATCGATGATGAAAAGCTGGCCGTCATCAGAAATAATGACATTAGGTGAAGTAATATCGTTGTGTATCAATGCGGGACGGAACAATTCCTTCTCCAAGAGGTCTACAATCTCCGGGTTCCTTAAGTCGGTCCAGGCCCGATCCGAAAGTCGTTTACAAGATTTTCCGTACTTTTTGTACCATCCGCGGTTCCGTTCATTCGTTTGGATTGCTTTTGCCATTCGTCTACGAAAGAGACGGTCTTGGATTTGCCAAAATCGGATTTGTTTAAGAGTGAAAGGCCCTTTAGTGTGAAGGAAACGACTGGATGTTGTATGCAGGGTGGCGAGGGCACGGCCCAGCTTTTCAAAATCTTCTTGGTTTTCCAAATTCCTACCTTTTATCCATGCGGTTATATAGAAGGGCCTTCCTTGGTTTAAAGTCCATAACGTTCCGGAATTGCTCGTGAGCCATTTAGGCATGTAGCTGAAGCCGCTATTCATCAAGAGTTGTATATAGTCTGCAGTTGTTTTTATTTGATGAATTGTACTCGAGCGGAGGAACAAATTCCGAATAAAAGGCTTAAGAGCATAGGTTCCACTTTCCGTTTGTATCTGGACGATGGCGTTTTTTCGGTAAAAGGACGCGATCGAGTCTGAACTCAACGGGATCAGGCCGAAGAGGCGGGTAATTTTGCGAATTCGAGTTTTTGTATAGGAATTTGCCACGGATAACCTCGCTTCATTCAAGATGGGAGAAAGAAGGATAACGAGAGTAGAGCTATTTGCTAGGTTATTCATTGAGGGGGAAATATGTATGGTCTAACGCCACGAGATCAATTAAAACTAAAGCCCGATCATAAGTTTTTCTACTTTTTTGCAGATGTTTTTCCATTACCAATCGTATCCGTCTCCCTCGAAATACAAATTAGTAACGAATCGCGCTTTCAAATCAATCACGAGAACGTCGGTTGAAAGGGGCAGAGAAGGTGGTTGACAGGGGTCTATCGGAAGGAAGAAGGATTCATTCGGTATAAAGGAGTGGAAGTTGAAATCCCCGATACGAGAACAGCTCAGAGGCTCGGTATCGGCATCATTCATCAAGAGCCGCACCTCATGTCGGTTTGACAGTCCTTTACTTGGCATCATGAAAAATTATACCTAAACTGTACCTTGTTCCTGATGTTATTGTGCTGACCCCGTGCCGAATCGTGGTCTTATAGTAGCCGCGCGTTCCTAGTACGGGACGGTTATTAGTTGGGAAAATAAGTCCCTCTCCTTGCTCAAGCGTGATCACTTGGCCTCTGCTCTGTGCTCGTGGGCGCTGCTCGACCAATAGAAATTCTCCCCCTGTATAATCATGCTCTCTTTGATTCAAGGCAAATACAGCCTGAAACGGAAAGAAAACATCGCCATACAAATCCTGATGCAAACAGTTGTAACCTCCAGCTTCGTATTTCAATATCAACGGAGTAGAGCGTAACTGCCCATGTCGATGACATTCATTCAGAAATCCCGCCAAGTTGTCTGGATAAACAGCATCACGACTGAGCTGTTCAAGCCACCGATTCGCTGCTGCTGCGAGCTCTGGATACAAGCCATCGCGCAGCTGCTGCAGAAGATCCGGCAGAGGAGCATCATAATATTTGTACTCCCCAATTCCGAACCGGTATCTGGCCATGTCGATTTTACTTCGGAAGCAATTTTCTAGAGTATAGGTATGGATGATTTTCTCGCAATCCTTGTTATCCAACAAAGAGGGAATTTTTGCGTATCCATGCTTGTCTAAAGACTGCTGTAGAGAAGTCCAATCCAGCTCTGCAATGCGTTTAGCGAGATGATCAGGCATCAGAAGAACCTCCAGCAATGAGTGAGCCACTACGCTCCAGTTGTAATAGATTCGTTTTCATATCGATGCCACCGCGATAGCCGGTAAGTGCCCCATTTTTCCCAATTACACGATGACAAGGTATTGTGATTAGAATAGGGTTCGCGCCAATCGCGGTGCCAACAGCGCGAACCGCAGCTGGTTTGTGGATCAGATTAGCAATGTCTGAATAGGATTTGGTTTGTCCATACGGTATGTCACAGAGCGCCTGCCATACGGCCTCTTGAAAAGGCGTTCCATGAATATCGAACGGTAGTGTGAAGATTTCACGAGTATGCTGTAAATATTCTGTTAGTTCCTCTGTATAGGGCTTCAGTTTCTCATCATCTCGAATCCATATAGGGTCTGGAAACCGAGCTTGAGCCCAATCGGTTAACTCCGAGAAAGGTTGATTGTGAGACCCTACATAACAAAGCCCCTTAGACGTAGACGCTATGTGAATGTTCCAGTCAGCATGCGTTAATAAGGTCCAATAAAGTGAATTCGTCTTGTTTTCCATTTGTTATTCCTCCCTAATCGTTTCGTTGTGAATCTGGCGGTAAAAAGCTGGCGTATATCCTGTCTTCTTCTTGAAGAGGGTGATAAAATACGGCGTGTTTGGCATGCCGACACTTAAACCCACCTCGCTAATCGCTTTATCCGAGGCAAGGAGCTGTTCCTTGGCTCTAGCAATCCGCTGCAGCTGTATATATTCCACTGGAGTAATGCCTTTAACCTTCTTGAAGGTTCGATGTAAATGATAGGGGCTGCCATGACAGATATCCGCGAGGATATTCAAGGTTAACGTCCCCATATAGTTCTTGTCGATGTATTCTGTGACCAAGGTCACCCATTCGTCGTCGGGTAAGCGCTGACCGGTCGGTTTGCAGCGTTTACATGGACGATACTTTGCGGCCAATGCTTGCTCGGCTGTTTTGAATAAGCCTATGTTTGCTAATTTGGGCGGTCTGGATTTGCAGGACGGTCGGCAAAAAATGCCCGTGGTCTTAACCGCATAATAGAATTGACCGTCATAGGTTGGGTCGTTGTCGAGGATGGCGCGCCACTTTTCGTCAGTCAGTGACTCCTGATTTGGAATGTCATTCCTATCATCAACTATATGAAAGACGTGATCGGGTGCTTGTTCTTTTTGCTTCGTCATGTGATTCACCTCCAATAACATTATACCCTTGACGATGTAGGTAAGTACGCATTTACGAATGTAACAGCAAGATAACGAAATAGGAGCAGCTGACAAAGACTAATTTTATTGTAAAAAGAGGTTGGAATTTGACGAAAAAATATTACAATAAAATACAGGTATAAATTGTCTAGAGGGGGTCTTCAGTTTGAAGCATAAATCAGTCATTACAGGCTTTGGCGTAAAACTTCCTAGAATTAACAATAGTATCCAACTAGATCAGATTTTGAAAAATGGAATCTGCACACATTCGATTGTAAATGGACTGGGACCGGGCAAAGAAAGTCTGGTTTGTGGAATCATTGATGAAGAACTGGAGGAAGAAAAGGAAAAAGAATTACGGGGATATCCAAGAGCAGCCCTGCTTGGAATTGCGGCGGCAAAAGAAGCGATGCAAATGGGTATATTTAACTATCAAAATGCCAGAATAGCTGTTATTATGGGTACCTCTACCTCAAGTCTTCCTGAAATAGAACGGGGCTCTTTTTTATATAGGAACAACCAATACAGGAAAATAAGTCCGTTTCATGCGGGAATGACCAACATCCATAGTCTTTCTTCAGGGGTAGCCAATTATTTTGGCCTGGGGGATGGTAATCTTGTATTTACACTGACCAATGGTTGTTCATCGGGGACGGATGCCTTATTCCTAGGAAAAACATTAATAGAGAATGGCACTGTTGATCTATGCCTTGTCGGCGCTGCCGAAACACCATTATGTGATTCAGCGATAGCAAGCTTTGCTAAACAAAAAGCACTCAAATTCAATGCCCAGATAGGAGAAACCGGTAACCCTTTCTCAAAAAAATGTAATACGTTTGTTATTTCAGAGGGAGCTGCTGTTGTCGTATTAGAAGCAGAGCAGCAAGCGAAGAAAGAGAATAAAAGAATACATGGCTATATTACTGGGGCCGCTGCAAACAATGACGGTGTAAACATACATAGAATGGATAACAAGGGCGAAAGACTATACAAAACGTTCGAGGAAGCAGTTGGAAATAAAGAAATCTCGTTTACAAACAGTTTGGCGTTAGGGCTTGATATTCAAGACTCCAACGAATCTGCAAATCATATTAAAAAATTAGGTCATCACACGCCGATTACTTCCATAAAAGGCATGATCGGTCATTCTTTCGCAACATCGGGGGTGGTGCAGGTTATCTCTTCCTTGTTAAGTATAAGAGATAATTATATACCTGGAACCATACTTAGCGATTTTAAAGGCTATGAACATGTTAACATAGTTAAAGAAACAAGATACTGTGACATCCGACATGTAGCCGTTACTTCTCATGGCTTTGGTGGAAATAATAATACTATAGTCGTTTCGAGAGAAGGTTGAGGTATGAGTTTCATACTCATGGCAGCAATGTCCTTAGTGCCGCTGCTTTTAGGAATAGCCAGTAAGATGATGTTTAGAATACAGCTAACAAATGCGATGCTTGTTTTTATGATTTTTATGAGTTTATGGCAGTTCGATGTGAGTGTGCTATACAGCATCGATGTCTTCAATGAAGAAACGATATTTTTTCTGTTTAAATTTTTCCGAATCGGTTCGATCATGCTTCCTCCTGCTTTTTTATATGTAGGCTATATGGCGCTGAAGTATCTGTCGAAAGAAGAAAACAATTGGCTGAAATGGATTATCAATAAATACACAATCGGTGTTTATTATGCATGGTCACTATTCGTTTATATTATCAATTGGACAGACCTTGGTCTCTTGGGTCTTCATAAAATCGTAGGTTTTGGAAGCGTTAACGTCATTCTCTTCTATCCCATCTATGGTGCATGGGGCCCATTATTCGCAAACCATATCAAACTATTGATTGTTAGTATTATATTAACTCTCATGGCGAGCAGAAAAGTAAATGATAGGTATGTGAGATTATTTCTGACAGCGTTTAGTCTAACGTTTCTTCTAACCTATGTCGTTGGTGTATTGAATTTAAAGGCAGGTACATTTATTTATTCAAGTCAATTGGCGGTAATGATCTTCTCTATTTTCATTTTCTTTATCTTTATTAAAATGAGTATGAAAATGATAAAAGAAACAAATAAAATATGGAAGAGAATAGAACGAGAGAAACAAATTGAAATAAGCACTTTCGGGCTTATTCATGAAATAAGAAACCCTTTAACGATAATGAGAGGGTATTCAGAAATGTTGGTAAGTAAAGAGGGGTTGGATGTAAAGACAAGAGGGATGGTTGCTCACATACAAATAGCTGGCACCCATATGAACAGCATCATAGATCACTACAATGAATTCATAAACAGCGGAAAAATTAATACAGAAGAAACCGATTTGTTAGAGATTGTAAGAGAATCGATTCAGCTCACTTCTATTCGTGCGAAAGAAGCAAATGTATCGATTTATTTGAAAGAAGGAAAAGAAAGTATAGTGAAAATAGATAAAGATAAAATGAGGCAGGTCTTTATAAATTTAATTAATAACAGCATGGAAGCCATGGAGGGTAAAGGTCAAAAAATAATTAAAATCAGAACGAATAGAAATAACAATGACATCAACATTATTTTTACGGACACTGGTTCAGGAATACCCGAGGAGAAATGGGGGCAAATTTTCACGCCATTCCATTCAACAAAAGAGGCTGGCATGGGGTTGGGTTTATCCATTTGCCAGCGAATTGTACATTCTCATGGTGGAAATATCGAAATATTAAAGAGCAGTGGTAAAGGAACGGAAATAAAAGTTACCATACCCTCCATATATTATGAGTCCATTATTATGTCTTCTATTTAAGGCTCAACACTGAAAAAAGTGCTTGATAAATTTGAAGCATGGTGCGTAGAAGCCCGCTGCGCGGACGGATCATTCTTACGATCGCTGTTGTCTCCCTATTTCTTGATTCTATCCCTTAGGGGTGGAAATAAGGAGACAAAGGCGAACGCTAACGCTTCTTCAGAACGATTCCGTCCGCTTCGCTAGGTACTTCGTGATGGCAAGCACTGATACTAGAGCCCTTTTTACTAAGCGGGATCCAATGGATAACAGAGAACAGGGTGATGAGAAAGGATCCTGTATATCGGAATCACAATGCGGAGAAAATAGAAGGGTTATAATGTCTATTGCAAGAAAGCGGAGTGAGTCATGCAGGAAATGAAATTTACGAAAGAAACCCGTTGTTTCAAAATATCGAGGGTTTTTCCGACGGATGTGAACAATCATGACACCTTATTTGGGGGTAAACTAATGTCAGATATGGATGATATCGCATCTATATCTGCTTCCAAGCTATGTCGTGTAACAGCTGTTACCGCTTCTACAGATTCCGTGGATTTCCTATATCCAATCAGGCCCATTGATTCTGTTTCGCTAGAATCCTTCGTAACATGGACTGGCAAAAGCTCCATGGAGGTATTCGTGAAAGTAATCCGAGAAGACTTGAGAAGCGGGGAAAGGAAAATCGCTGCAACTTCCTTTCTTACCTTCGTCGCATTGAACGAACATAATAAACCGATCCCTATCCCCCAGATTGTTCCAGAGACAGAAGAAGAGAGAAAATTATTCGAAACCGCGGAGCATCGGACCGAGATGAGAAAACATCGCAGAGAGGAAAGCAAGAAATTCGCCGATTACCTGGTAACGAAATATCCATGGGAGTAAGCCAAACTATAAAGTCCCCCTGTTTAATTGCTCTGAACAATAAGCCAGGGGGTTTAAAGCATAAATATATGAATAAATACGGCGTAATAATGGCTTTAAACATAATCAGTTCTTGCTATCACGAGTAACCTAGCGAAGCGGACGGAATCGTTCTGAAGAAGCGATAGCGTTCGCCTTTGTCTCCGGATTTCTACCCTTAAGGAATAGAATCAAGAAATAGGGAGACAACAGCGATCGTAAGAATGATCCGTCAGCGCAGCGGGCTTCTACGCACAATTCTTCGAATTTTATCAAGCACTTATTCTAGTGTTGAGCCGTAGTAATTACTGTTTATCTGGTAACTGTATCGGCAAATTAATCCAAGCCAGACCGATATGACGGTGAAAATGGTCAAATCCAGCACCTTCTACACCATCGTAGTAAAGGGCTAGTTTATTGCCTTGACGAAATACGCTAGGTGCGCCAATGACAGATTTTGACCAAGTAGACATACTGCCATCGAATACGAGTGCTTTGTTATTTACATCCCAGTTCTGAATATCCTTTGTCCAATAAACCCAAATAGCATCGGTATATTCTTTGATCTCGTTTATCCCGACATGATTAGTGAATAAAAACCATGTTTCGGTTTCTTCCTCGTAGAATACCGTACTGTTCTCGATCTGTTCCTCAAGGGGGAACAGCGGCTCTGGATCTATTGCCCATTCTCCATCCAAATCCTTTGTGCGAGCAACACCAAGGGTGCGTTTTGTGATGTTGTCTGAGTCTAATACGGATGCACTAAAAAATTGCAGATATTCGTCTCCGTCTTTAACGATTGCGCCTGAGCTTGCAGTGGTGCTGTAATACGTATTTTCTTTCATTCTGAAAGGAATAATATCCTGTTTGATCCATGGGCCGTAAGGCGAATCGGACTTTGCTTTCATCGTGACATACGGGAAATCCGGTATATCATAGGGATGCTCGCGATGGTAATCTGAGCCGATATAAAACATATGCCAAACACCGTCTTCAAGGTAAGTTACGCCATATACAGCGCAGCTGGAATCGTCTTCGCCCGCTGCTCCCAAATCAAGAATGACACCCTTTTTATCCCAATGAATTAAATCTTTACTGGTTGCGAGATAATTTCTCCAGCCGGTTTTTTCGTCAGAGGCATCATAATGCATGAGATATGTGCCGTCACACTCGAAGACAAGGGGTTCTCTAATCCCGTAACCATCGAGTTCCGCACTGCCATGTCTTAATACAATGCCATATTCCTCAGCGGGTATGGTTAAATGTGTTTCTGGTCTACCATCTGAATACTTTTTACCCAAAACCATCACACCTTTCGCTAATTTTTGAGTGCCGCTGAATGTGCATAGGACACAATGGCTATCATGATAAAGGTTGTTTTGGAAAATTTCAAGACCTTAATTTTTTTGGCACTTCGGGAAGTCACCGCTCCTTTCAGAATTCTAAAAGTATGCAAAGTCCACTATTGACAGCGGTTCCATAAGGAAGTACAATTCGATTAATTGGTCTGACAAATTACAAATTTTCGTCTGGAGAGATGAATATGCTGAAGTCATTAAAGAGACAAAAGCTGCACGAATCCATAACGGAGGAAGTGCTTAAATTTATAGAGCAGAAGGGGTACAGCCAAGGTGATCGGCTGCCTACGGAGCGATTTTTTTGTGAACAATTTCAAATCAGCCGCCCTTCTTTCCGTGAAGCAATGAAAAAACTAGAAAGCTACGGTGTAATCGAGATTAAACCGGGCAGCGGCATGTATCTGCGTGCTGAGAAAACGATATTGGCTGAGATGGCTAACTTCACACTAAAGGTTTCATTGGAGAAGAAGGCCATACTCGAAATGATAGATATGCGTGAGATGATGGAGAAACATGCGATTGAACAAATCATCAACCATGGTCAAAGCTTCTATCTGGATAAGCTGGGAGAAATCGTAGATGAATACGATCGCAAAATAAGTAAGGGTGGTATTCCCCGCCAAGAGGATTATATGTTCCACCTGACGCTGTATGAAGGATCAGAGAATCGATTAATGCTTACTCTCTTTCAATCGATCAAGGAAATGGATTCGTTATGGGCGGACCGCGTCATCGATGCATTGGATGTGCATGTGTTTGGAAGGGATACTGAACCGCTGCACCGTCTCATTTACGAAGCAATGAGAGATGGCGATGTCAAGACGGCGAAGAAGCTCATCAGCAAGCACTTTGAAATTATGCGTGATGATCTTAAGAAAATAGGAGGATAGTTTCTCCAAGATAATTGGTAAGACAACTATCCAACAATCAACATCGAGTATCAAATGAATTTGACTTCATTTGAGGAGGTGAGTGAAAAATCCTTAGTTTGCTAGCCTTAATCAAAAACCAAAAACTTTTGAGGGGGATTACCGCATGTATAAAAAAGCTTCACTAGGGGTTCTTGTTAGCTTGATGCTCGTTACCAGCGCTTGTTCATCGTCCAACAAAGGAAATGATCAGGGGACGAATGTTGAAAAAGAGGAGATCAGCTTTGTTGATGTTTCTCCTTCCCCAGATCGAACAAAGTATTTTAATGAAATTATAGCCGCATTCGAGCAAGCGAACCCTACGATCAAAGTGAAGATGGAAACGGTTCCTTGGGACCAGGCCTTCAAGAAACTGGCGATGCAGGGAGCAAGCAAAACGATGCCCGATGTCGTGAACATGTATCCTGCTTGGTTAAATACTTTTGTTCCTGCAGGCTACTTGGAACCGCTATCAACGAAATATGATGCTTGGCCTAACAAGGAGAAATTGACGAGCTTTGTAAGTGGCATCACGATGGAAGAGCAGCAGCGCAAAGTATACAAAGACATTTATTACATGCCTGATGCTTTGATGTCGAGTGCTTTATTCGTCCGCAAAGACTGGTTCAAGGAAGCCAACCTGCCGCTTCCGAAGACTTGGGATGAATTGTTTACTGCATCAGAGAAGCTGACCGACCCATCCAAGAATCGCTATGGCTGGGCTTATCGCGGCTCACGTGCAGGCTTCGACCAAATCTTCGCCTATATTACAGCCGTTACAGGCGGTGAGTCCTATGAAAAGGATGGTACTTCCGTGTTATTAAGACCGGAAGCGCTCCAAGCATTTGTTCGATTTACAGATATTTACAAGAAAGGCATGGCTCCGAAGGACTCGATCAACTGGGGCTATCAAGAGATGGTGCAGGGCTTTACTTCCGGTGTTACCGGAATTTTGAACCAAACGACGGAAGTTATTGCGACTGCAAAAGCGTCGATGGCTGACGATAGCTGGACGGTTATTCCTTATCCAAAAGGCGCAGACGGTAAACGTTATATCGGTGCCTCAGCAACTTGGGGGTACAGCGTCTCGGCTGATTCCAAGCACAAGGATGCTTCTTGGAAGTTTATCGAGTTTCTGTCTACACCGGAAAACAACTTGAAGTATTCGAATGCGTTGACGATGATTCCTATCTTTAAAAATGATGACAAGGAAAGCGCGCAAGGACCTATGCAAGGCTTTATCGATACATTGGATGATCCGGACAGCTACCTAGTTGCCGATTTGGGTAATTTCCCAGAGCTTGGTGAATTCCGTGAAAGCTTCATGGATGCTGAAGTACAAAAGTACTTGCTGAACAAACAGTCGGCTGAACAGACGTTGAAAATCTTGGGTGACTTCTTGACGAAAGCCCAGCAGAAGTATATGAAGGAAAACCCAGATGTACCAGTGCCTCATGTAATCAAACCGCAAATGAAATAATTGTCCAACAGGAAGAGTGGCAGGGGAAAGAGATTTTCCCTGCTGCTTACACTCATGAACGGCCAGGAGGATTCCTCTAATGAAAATGAATCGGCTTAAATTGAAAGAACCTTATTTTTTATTGGCTCCAAGCTTTGTATTATTGTTTATTTTCTTAATCTATCCCTTGTTGAGTTCTTTCTTATATGCCTTTCAAAGTTATAAACTGACGGCTCCGAATGATATTGCCTTTATAGGCGTAGATAACTTTAAAGCGGTATTCCAAGATAGCAATTTCGGTATGGTTCTCCGCAATTCTTTTGTCTGGGTTGTACTTACTGTAGGTGGGCAGTTTATTTTTGGATTTATTCTTGCATTGGCACTTCGGCGTCCATTCCCGGGACGGAACTTTTACCAAGCCATCGTGTTTCTCCCTTGGGCGGTATCCTCATTCGTAGTAGGTTTGACCTTTCGCTGGCTGTTAAATGCGGAATACGGTCCAGTTAACGATTTGCTGCTCAAATGGGGCATCATCGAGGACAAAATTTACTTTTTGTCTGATCCAAAGTTAGCTTTGTTCACCGTTATTTTGACAATGACTTGGTATGGGATTCCTTTCTTCGCGATTATGCTGCTTGCAGCAATGCAGTCCATACCGGAGGATTTATATGAAGCCGCCGATATCGATGGTGCGGGGATGTGGTCTAAATTCTGGCATATTACGTTCAGCTATATTAAGCAGACGATCGTGCTGACTTTGCTGCTTCGGACCATATGGGTGTTTTCCGCAGCTGATCTTATTTATATTATGACGGCTGGCGGACCAGCTAACTCCTCCAATATTCTTTCATCTTATATGTTCATGAAGGCTTATTCTACTTTGGATTATGGTCAAGCATCGGCAATTGGTCTGTTTTTCATGGCGCTGCTGATCCTATTCTGCTTCTTGTTCATGAAAGCGACTAAATTTGAGAAGGCGGGTAATTTCTGATGATTAGAACCCAACGCGCCTTTGTTACAACTGTCCGTGTGTTTGTCTTGATTGGTTATTTACTTATGGTGCTGCTGCCTTTTTACTGGCTGTTTATTACGTCCCTTAAGCCGCGTCTGGATATCTTGACGACAAAAATTCAGTATTGGCCGAAGCATTTTACATTAGATAATTACAGAGTATTATGGTCATCCTCCAATTTTGATGTCTTTCTGAAGAACAGTGTCCTTGTTTCACTCGGAACTGGATTGTTTACGACCTGCTTCGCGATTCTCGGCGGTTACGCTTTGGCTCGTTATACTTTCAAAGGGAAGTCAATGGCTGTGTATGGATTGCTTCTGACGCAAATGATACCCGGTGTGATGGTTATGATTCCGACCGTTATATTATTCAGCAAGATCGGCTTGATGAATAGTTTGGGCGGCCTAGTGATGATTTATATTGTTGGCAACATTCCGTTCTGCCTTATTCTGATGCGCAGCTTCTTCGACCGAATACCGGTTGACTTGGAGGAAGCTGCATTAATCGACGGCTGCAGTAAGATGGGATCCCTCTTCCGGGTGGTGCTGCCGATTATGCTTCCGGGTATCGTAGCAACCTTCGTATTTGCTTTTATCGGGGCTTGGAACGAGTTGCTCTGTGCAATCATGTTTATAAGCAGTGATGAGTCTAAGACCATTCCTGTGGGTCTATCCATGTTTGTGCAAAATTATGATGTCAATTGGGGAGTAATGACTGCTGGTGCTGTTATGGCGCTTATTCCTTCCTTAATTATGTTCGCCATCGTACAGCGATTTGTTGTTGAAGGGTTGACGGATGGAGCGGTTAAAGGTTAATGCCAGATGCGTTTAATTAGATAAAGTTGAGGGTGGAGTGAACAAGATGAGCAAGCTTCAAGGGAAGGAAATCAAGGATGCGGGTATGCAGACGATGCTTGCCCATTACGGGGATGAAACATTTCATGGTGCGGTCGTTCCGCCTGTTTTTATAAATACGGTATTTGCCTTTGATTCGTATGAATCATTCCAAAGATCGCAATGGCAGGATGAGGCTTATTATTACTCAAGGGTATCTAATCCCACCCAACAAATCGCGGAGAAGAAACTAGCGGCACTGGAAAAGGGAGAGGCGGCGAAGTTATTCGCATCTGGAATGGCGGCAATTTCCTCCACGCTGCTTCATTGCTTGCGCCAAGGCGATCATGTTGTTTGCAGTTATCCAATATATAATGGTACATACCAGATGCTCCAGTCATATTTGACTAAGTTCGGAATTACGGTTGACTTCGTTGATTTCAGACAATTAGACCAAGTGCGCGCAGCGATTAAACCGAATACGAAAATGCTGTTTTGCGAAGGCTTGTCTACTTTTTTTATGGATGTGTTCGATATTCCGGCAGTTGTTCAAATTGCCAAGGAGTATGAATTGCTAACAATTATGGATAATACCTGTGCAACACCAGCCACGCTGCGACCGATTGAATGGGGTTTCGATATCGTCATCCATTCCGCTTCCAAATATTTATGCGGCCATAGCGATGTGACAGCTGGGGTAGTGATTGCTTCGCAAGAGATAATCGATGGAATAGCGAAAAGCGAAGTGGTCTTACTCGGGGCTACACTGGCTCCGCTCGAAGCATGGCTGCTGACAAGGGGACTGAAGACATTCGGACTTCGCATGAAGCAGCATGCCGAGTCGGCGAAGCGGATTGCTGTTATGCTAAGCAGTCACCCTAAAGTAATGAGAGTGAATTTCCCTTTACTAGAGCAGCATGAGCAGCATGAGCTGGCGGCGGGACAGTTTAGTGGTAATACGGGGCTGTTCAGCTTTGAATTGAATGGCGGTGCTGCTGTAGTGGCAAGGATGATGAACAGGCTTCAAATATTTAAAATCGGCGTGAGCTGGGGAGGCTTCGAAAGCTTAGTCTATTCCCCGGGATTGGGTATTAATCCCTATCAGACATCCCGAACTGAGCATGAAACCAGGCTGGAGCGAACAATTAGATTATCCGTTGGACTTGAGGATATTGAAGATTTGATGGAAGACATGATTGAAGCGCTGGATTTTTAAGTCTACATTTGCCCTGAATTCTGCAGTTTCTAATAAAGCTCAAGCTCAAGCAGCAATAATGCTTGAGCTTCTTTATGTCCCGCAATGCGGTAGAGACATTCTTATTTCACGGGCCCCAATGTTACAATTTTAATATCGACGGAAACATTAATATTTGCATTTGCGAGAGCATCTCCCCAATGATCTTCGACTTTTTGGTATGCCTGATACTCATGTGCACGGGCATAAAGGCCGAGTCCAATGGGATCAATTTTATGAAGCTGGAGCATTTTTATGACTTTCTCGAGTTTCTTTTGCATTTGAGCAGAAATCTGCTTTTCTAGCTCCTTTACTTGTGCCGGAGCATCAGTGGGGAAGAAATGCTCGGATAGACCAACACTTGTTTTTATTTTAATCGTGAAGTTAAATTTGTTATTCACATAAGAGGTTTTGATCTTCGTGGATATTTTTCCTGCCGTGAAACTCAGGTAATTCGTGTCGAAGGGCCCGGTTTTGGGTACATCGGGAATTTTGAGAGAAATGCTGACACCGGGTTTTGCATTTTTCTGAAGCATGTTTAAGAAAATGCTATCCTCAGTTCCAAGCGAAGCAGCGTATTTTCCTTTATGGTCGAGAAGCGTGGTTCCTATTAATATAATCTTTTTATTCTTTACTTGGACTTCCGAAATATAGGGGGTCATTCCCTTTTCGTACATCTGACGGTGCAGCTCATGTACGGTTGTTTTGACTGTTTCCGAGACCATACTGCTGGAATCCACCATTCCTCGCAGCAAGAGGGGGAGAGAGGGCTGATCATCGGGATTTAAGTAGATGATTTCCGAAACATTTCCGTCCACGGCAATGACTCGGTCCGTCACCGTGTTCCTCGCATCACGAAAGAGTACATCCAGCATTTTGAACCAATTCTCATGCTGCAGCATGCGTTTGCCGATAAGAAGCACCTGAAAATTCCTACCTTGCACTGTCCCAACGGATTGAGCGTCCTGCAGAGTTCTGGATTGACGGAGTGAATCAGCGGTTCCTGTTATTTCATGACTCTTTTTCTTGATGTCTTTACTGAATATGGGAGTCGATGAATAGATCTGAAAACGGTTCGTTTTATTGAGATCCACACCAATCGCAAGGGGGATGGATGCATCCTCCATATTCAATTGGTCATTACAGCCCACCAAGAGAACGACAATGCTGGTTGCGATTACAATGGATAACAGTCTCACAATCATGAGAGAGATCTCCTTTTCAATTGGTTATGTAGGGTTATATAAATCAGCAAGCAAATCGGGAGGATGTATTCCAAGCAGAAACCGATTCGGGATAGCCATGTCTCCATTCGAGTACTCTGATTATAGTTAGGGGTATAGAAGTAGTTCACGATGACAATGGCCAGGCAAAGATAGCGCAGATGAACGCGATTGTCTGACTTATCGAACATCCAACTGGAAAAAAATGTGGCAAAGTATATGCTGGGTATCCAGACTAGAGAGAAAACCAACAAATAAAAGGCGATAAAAGGCACCTCGATCCGCTCAATAAACCGGAATTCAATCGATTTCAAAACGCTGATAATCGGATTATAATAATCCGTAATTTCATCTGGGCTAAAGTAGATAAAGCTAGCGAGTGTCATGAACAGATAGATAAGCATGGTTAAGCTATTGGAGAGTAGGACGCCGCTGACAGCTCTTTCCTTGTTTTTTAAGTAAGGGTACAAAATAAATGTGGCGACCATACCCAGACTAGGATAGATCATAGCTTGTACACCTGTGAATATGGGTCCCCATCCTTTCTTAAGTACTGGTAGCAAATGAAGTAAGTGGGCATTGTTAAGGGGCATTAAATAAACGATTGGTATCCACAAGGACAGAATGATAACGAGCTCGACATACCGACCTAGAATCCGTGGACCGTGCCGTCCAATAAGATAAGTGGGAATGAGCAATAAGATGATCAAGATATAACTGGATGTTTTGGGCAAAAGCCATGTTTTCGTAAGGAGAATCGTCTTCGCAAGACCATCGACCGTCAAAAAACAAAAATAGAATGAGAATAGCAGTGCTATTGCTTTGCCTGCCCAAACGCCCATATAGCTTGCGATGATATCCGGCAGAGTACCCTCCGGGCCATTCTTCATCACCTGGACAATGATCAGACTTGCGACGGAACTAATAAACCAGCCGAAAAGGACTGATATCCATCCGTCGGTTCCAGCCGCTTCGGCCAGTTTTCTCGGTAACGAGAGAATAGCTACCCCAACCTGGACACCGAATAGGATAAAGACAAACTGAAGAAAAGTAATTTCAAATCCCGCATAACTAGTCGTCTTCACTCCGTCTCCTCCTTCTTATTGGGTATTCCTTGTCTCTTGTATTGAAGGGGGGTTGTGCTTAATGGGCGTTTGTTCATGAGCCAAAGCGGAATACGAACTAAAGTGTCCTTCCAATCTGCATAACGCACCGGAGCCAGCGGACTTCCATAGGGACTCCCAAGGGATTGAAGTGATATCAGATGTCCAATCATAATCATAAAACCTATGATTACACCTACGAAGCCGAACATGGCAGCCAAAGCCATCAGCATGAAACGAAGTAGACGAACGGCAGCGACCATATCATAGTTTGGCAGGATGAAGGAAGAAATGGCAGTGAAGGATACAACAATAACCATGACATTGCTAATAAGGCCAGCCTGAACGACAGCTTGACCGATAACGATTCCACCTACAATTCCCACGGTCTGCCCAACTGGCGCTGGTAAACGAACCCCGGCCTCGCGCAGCATCTCTAAAGTAATTTCCATTAGAACGGCCTCCACGAAGGGCGGGAAGGGCACTTGTCCCCTTGAATCCCCAAGCGTATGCAGCAGCTTAAGGGGAATGATCTCGTAGTGGTAGGAAATAATCGAGATATAGATAGCCGGAAGGAAAACGGCTATGAAAAAGGCGGAAATTCGCAGCAGTCGGAGGAAGGTAGCGATAGACCATCGCATGCTATAATCGTCAATGCTTTGGAAGAAGGACATGAACGTAACCGGAGCAACCAATACGCTGGGCGAACGGTCAACGACAACGACGCATCTTCCTTGTAGAATCTGAGAAGCGGCTGCATCAGGACGTTCCGTCGAAATAAATTGCGGGAATAATGAAAAGGGATTATCCTCAATAAATTCCGCCAACTCGCCCGTATTGATGATGACGTCTACATTAATTTGATTAATTCTTTCTTCGAGTCTCTGAAGAAGCAGCGGATTCACGACATCCTCCAAGTAGAGAATGGAGACGAGAGTGTGACCTCTCTGTCCTACCGTAAGACGCTTGATCTTGAGCTCTCGATTGGGAATGTACCGACGGATCAAGGCAATGTTCTGTTCTCCTGTTTCCAAGAAGCCTTGATGGGCTCCCTTTAACGATGGCTCCAATTGAGGATCTTCAATCGCGCGCTGTGGCCATCCCCTTGTATCTAGGGAGTAAGCTTCCGTTCTTCCTTCAACAAATAACATACTGTTACCGTTAAAAATAGACATTTCGATTTGGGGCCAAATGGATTTTGGAACAATGTTGCCAATGGTTATAATTAACTCGCTGCCGGCTATACCGCTGCCTGCTTCGAATTGTAAAGGACGTAACACGTCTTGATTGATCGATGTTTTATCCGTTAGGCCGTCTAAATAAGTCAGAATGGCCTGTTCCCCTGTTTGCTTGATATGTAGTTTTCGTATAATTAAATCGGGTGTATCCGAGAAAAAATGATGTAAATGAGCGAGTGTTTGAGTGAGGTCCTTGTCAATAAGCTCCGGATAAGACGAAGAACGGTTTTTTTCTTGTTCGGTCATGGTAGTCTTCATTCCTTTCCCTCGCTTTGGTGCATATTTTAACCTAATACTGGATTTCATATCCATGCCTGCCAAGGCAGGCTTAAGATTGCTGCTCATTGTTAAAGATCGATAGCCACATTTGAACAAGCTTCTCAGAATTATGCTTATCTTGTAAAAAGAAGCGTAATGTATTTACATCTGTTTAAATCCTATGGTATTGTGGTTACTTACAAGAAAGTTCAGCATAATTTCCCAGTTTAATTTTGTTAAAATGGGAGTACTGCTTGTTCCTATATCATCTGATACACTTGAAGGGAGTTTTTCATTTTGTTCAAAAGTAAGTTTGGTTTTGCACTGATTTCAATGTTATTAGTAGTCATGGTTGTATTGAGTGGTTGCACCAAACCAGATTCGCCTAAAGAAACACTACAGGCTTCGATGACCAAAGCATCTGAGATCAAATCCTATCACTTCCAAGGAAGTATGAAATTTGAGGATTTCAATTTAACAGGTGAGAGCGCGGCTCAATCCGCAGATATGCTGAATAGCTTGAAGAATGCCGAGCTTTCATGGACCGGTGCTTATCAAGCTTCTCCTATGACGATGGAAATGACTTTGAAATTGTCGCTTCCGGGTGACATGGCGATTAGTTTCTCGATTCCCATGTTTATAACCCAAGACAAAGCATGGGTGAAAATTCCGAGCATCCCGATGCTGCCAATCCCAGCGGATCTTACAGGCAAATACCTGGAGCTGGATCTGAAGAAGCTTGCTGAACAATCTGGCCAGCCGCTCCCGACAATCTCAACGGTTGATATTGGGCAGTCTCAGCAATTGATGAATGACATCTCAGCGATCGTATACAAACACATCGATGAGAATACGTACCTGACTTCAGTGAAGGTAAAAGATGCAGGTTTGCCGGAAGGTACGAATGTGAAGCAAGTCGTGCAATTTCATTTGGAGAAAGATCAACTTGAACCTTTGTTTAACTCCGTGGTCAAACAAATCGCGCCGGAGGTTATCAAACTTCTATCCGACAATGAAAAATATCAGAAGTTGATGAGTCTTAAACCAGAGGATCTGACCAAAGCTAAGGCAGAGCTGGAGAAAGTGACAGATAAAGAAATTGCAGATGGTATGGCAGAGATGAAGAAAGATCTTACTTCCCTGAATATCGTATCCAACATTGGTTTGGATGGGGATGACTATCCAGTCTATACCGATGCTTCCATTAAAGCAGCTATGAAGGTAGACGGGAATGCTGGCAGTCTCTCGCTTAAAATGGTTTCCCAGACAACCAATATCAATGAGAAGGTGACGTTTGAGGGTAAGCCGAAAGCTGAAGAAATTATTACGATGGAACAGCTGGAAGCGCAGTTAGGCGGAATGTTTGGCGGTACGGACATGGGCATGGAAGATACAGGAACAAACCAATAATAGGAAGTAGGGCCGCTATCCAGATCGATGGAGCGGTCTTTTTTTTGCTTTTAAACATACATAATATAGTAGTGTTGTAAGGTTTGCTCAATCCATTGGGGGAGCTTGCAAATAGGCCTGTCTATATGTCAAAATTGATGAAGATTCGCAGTTGTAACTTGAAGGGAAGAAAACGGAATGAGACGAATAACGAAGGCATCCATTGGTCTGGCAATTAGTATTGTTTTTTTGCTTATTCCTATTTTATTAATGTTAAAACCGCAGGCATCGTCGGTGGATATTCTTGAATCTAACAATGGATTGCAAGGAGACTCTACCTCCGTGACCTCTTCGAAACATCATCGGATTCATATCCCAGTTCTGATGTATCACGACTTTGAGGATAAGCTGAACAGCCATGCGAATGTGAGACCCATCAATTTTGCCAAGCAGCTCAATTACTTAAAAACCAAAGGTTATCATACGATTACGGATCAAGACTTGACGCTGTACTTTGAGGGGAAAGAGCCCCTCCCGGCGAAGCCGCTTATGATTACGATTGATGATGGATATGAGAGTAATTATGATTCCGCTTATCCCATTCTCAAAAAAATCGGAATGAAAGCAACTATTTTTGTAATTGTTAACTCCGTCGGGAAGACACCAGGATTCATCAAGCATTTTGGCTGGAAGCAGGCTAAGGAGATGTATGATTCCGGACTTATTGATATTGAAGATCATACCTTTAACCTTCATGAAGATATTCCGCAGACAACGAGGAGGTTCTTCTTCCTGCACAAAACGAAGATGGTCCCTGCCTTAACGAATAAAATGACTGTGAATGGCAAGCTGGAGACAGAGGCAGACTATGAGAAACGAGTTCATGATGATCTTTTGCTGGCAAAAAATCAGATCGAACAGCATGTAGGCAACCACGTCGATGGGATTGCTTATCCTTATGGGGCAACGAACAAAACGGTAGTAAAAATTGCTGCTCAAATTGGTCTTAAATATGGGTATGTAATAAATGAAAAGATAGCCAACATTTATCCAAATGATCTTCTAATCGATCGAATTTCCGTTGATGATAACGACACTGGTTTTAGTATCGATCAGGAAATATCACAGAGGATGACAGGGAAAATTCCTTTTGGGAAGAAAATAGAGGGAAAGAGAATGACTGCCACCAAAGTTAGCCATATTTAGCAAGCCCAAAGCAGCCCGTTCCTTGAGAATGGGCTGCTTTTGTTTTGACAACTATTTTCGCTTGGTTCTTTTTCCTAAGGTTTGACGATTTGAGGCCGTATTGGTTTTTGAACGATGTTTCGTTTTGCCGGATTTGATTCCCGATTTTTTATTGGCTGTACTTTTTATTGCTGCTGTTGGACCTAGGAAAGAGCTGATCATTTTGAATGCAGGTTGAATGCTCTGATACATACCGAAAATTTTTTGAAACTTCCCCATCATAGAGATGATATCATCGATTCCACCGAAGGGATTTCCAACCGGCGAAGGAGAGGCAGCTGGTTGAGATGGCGATTCAACGGGAGGCTTGATGGCATTCGAGGGTGGAAATTGAGGGGATAGAAATGCTTTGGCTTGGACTCTTTTTTTCCTTTCCATTAGTATCACATTCCTTTGCTCATCGTTATTGTCACGAATAATAGTAACTAGCTATGACAACATATGCGAAGGATTGACCGTCGGTATAGTTGCTTAACCAAAAGGCGATAAGTTGTACGTATCTACTCTAATGATAGATTTCCTAAATGAGTGAATGCGATGCATCGTACGTAGAAGCCCGCTGCGCGGACGGATCATTCTTACGATCACTGTTGTCTCCCTATTTCTTGATTCTATCCCTTAGGGGTAGAAATAAGGAGACAAAGGCGAACGCTATCGCTTCTTCAGAACGATTCCGTCCGCTTCGCTAGGTACTTCGTGATGGCAAGCACTGATTATGATTTAGAGCAATAAAACAAGCTGAAAATTATAGTTGAAAAAAACATTCACCCAACTATAATAAAAGGAAGGATATCTCCATTTATTTGATTGCGCTTATATAACGGGGAGGGGATTAGATGAAGGCGATAGGCATTGATATTGGCGGGACATCGATTAAAGGAATGATTGTGAATGATCGGGGCGATACGATGGCTCAAACAAAGATTGCCACTGATGCTGCGCAGGGCAAGGATCATATTGTTCATCATGTAAGAACTGTTATTGCGAATCTTCTTAACCTGCATCAGGATGTGGCCGGAATTGGTATTGGCACGGCTGGAAGAGTGGACACCCTGACTGGGGAAGTTGTTTTTGCAACGGATAATTTGCCGGGCTGGATGGGGACCAACTTGAAGCGGCTGTTTGAAGAGGAATTTAATCGGCCGGTCGCTGTTGATAACGATGCGAATACGGCATTAATTGGCGAAGCATGGCTTGGTGCAGGCCGTGGCTGCTCGGATGTAACGATGCTGACGCTCGGTACTGGAGTTGGCGGAGCAAATATGGTGCGCGGCGAACTTGTGCGTGGGGCACTGTGGAATGGCGGGGAGTGGGGACATGTAGTATTTGTACCGCGCGGACTTCCATGTAACTGCGGTCAGCGAGGCTGTATAGAACAATATTTATCCGGCACAGCTTTTGTACGTTACGCACGTGAAGCTACCCAAAACTTCTATGCCTCTGGCGTGGAGGTGCTTGCCGATTATCAGGGTGGCAATAAAGCTATCGTTCAAATGGTTAATCAATTTATGGACGACCTAGTGATCGCCGTTTACAACATTCACCTCGGAATAAATCCGCAGGCTATTGTGATTGGTGGAGGGCTTGCAGATTCCAAGGATGTATGGTGGGAATTATTCGTTGATAAAGTACGGCGGCTGGAGCTTGGTATCGAAGTTAGAGCGGCACAACTCGGTAACCAAGCAGGTTCCATCGGTGCGGCTAAGATGGTATTAGGAGGGGAACCGCTTGATTAGCGCACAAGAAATGGGAAGGACGCTTCTGAATATCCGAAGTCATCTTAACGGACTAACAAAGACGGAACAGATCGTAGCGCAGTATATACTGGACAATCCGCAAGACATCATCTATCAATCAGTCACGGAATTGGCGGAAAGAGCTGGCGTGGGAGAGACAACGGTACTGCGGTTATGCCGTAAATTAAAATTCCAGGGGTTTCAGGATTTTAAGCTGTCATTAGCGCAGGATCTTGTGAAAACGATCGATCATCTCCATAAAGAGGTGTCCGAAGAGGATGATTCACAGACCCTCACGCAAAAAGTTACAGCGACCCATATCCAGACATTAGAGCAGACCCGAGAATTAATAAATCCGGTGCAGCTAAGCGAAGCCATCGCACTCTTGTATAACGCAAGAGTGATTTGTTTTTTCGGTGTGGGATCTTCCGGTTTGACGGCCATGGAAGCAGCTCATAGCTTTTCTAGAATCGGAAAGCCCAGCAGAGCGAGCACCGATACACATTTTCAAGCGATGGAAGCATCTATGCTAAGTAATAGCGATGTGGCTGTCGGCATCTCGATTTCGGGAAGCGCCAAGGATACCATCGAAAATTTAAACTTAGCCAAAAAAACGGGTGCCAAGATCATTGCCATCACGAGTAACGCCCGATCTCCGATTACGAAGGTGGCTGATGTGGTTCTCCTGATGGTCGCCAGAGAAAACCCGCTGCAGGGCAGCTCATTAGCCGCCAAAATATCACAGCTCGCTATCATCGATATTTTGAATGTGGCTGTTTCACTCCGAACAAAAGAACAAGCGCTAAAGTTTAGGGAAATAACAGCAAAGGCCATTTCGGATAAGCTTTATTAATAGTAGCTGCTGATAAATTTTTTTGTGCTGACTGCCTCGATAAATCGCTTTTGATTTATCGGTTTTTTGTTTAGTTCTTCGTTGCTCAAAAATACTTCACGCAGGGTCTAGGCTCGCTTAACAATTCAGGGATTAAGTAATTCCGTGCATACTTTGAAGATCGTGGAAGTATTTAAGGGGGTGAGGGCAGCTTGAAGTTGCTGAAGCACTCGACTATCCTTAAGGGTTTGCAGTAGTAGAAACACATGAAATAAGTTTGAGACTATGCGAATAAACAAAACCAGTTCTAACACAAATTGAAGTGTTAGAACTGGTTTTGTTTTATTATAGAATCGCATAACGCAAGTACATCGTTGACCACCCCTACTAGGACTCAATCGAATGAATAATTTAGGTCTATCTATTGAATACTGAAAGCGAATACAGTACAATTATAAAATAACCAGAACAAATGTTTATTTACAGATGAGCATAATTTCAAGAAAATTCAGAGTCTTATAACAAATTTTCAAGGAGGCATTCTACTATGCATCAGCTAAACCAAATTTCAGAAGCAACCAATTTTATTTTGAGTAAAACGAAACAGCAGCCTACCGTCGGCATGATTCTCGGCTCGGGTTTAGGGGGGCTGGCAGATGAAATTGAAAATGCGACAGTTATTCCATACAGCCAAATTCCTCATTTCGCCAAATCTGAGGCGGTCGGTCACGCCAATGAATTAGTTATTGGCGAGATGGAAGGTAAAGTCGTCGTTGCGATGAAAGGACGCTTTCACTACTATGAAGGCTATACGTTGGACGAAGTTACTTTTCCGGTACGCGTAATGAAGGCTCTTGGGGTTGAGAGTGTACTGATTACAAATGCCTGCGGCGCGATCAATACAAGCTTTAAACCAGGGGATCTCATGTTAATTACGGATCATATTAACTTAGTGGCCAACAATCCGTTGATCGGTCCTAACAATGATGCCTTAGGAACCCGCTTTCCGGATCTATCCCAGGTTTATAACAAGGAGCTGCGTCAAGTTGCTCTTAAAGTCGGGAAAGAGCAAGGAACCGATTTGCAGCAAGGTGTCTATGCTTGGTGGACTGGTCCTGCCTATGAAACGCCTGCTGAAATTCGCATGATCCGTATATTGGGTGCGGATACTGTAGGGATGTCAACCGTTCCTGAAGCTATCGTTGCAACGCATGCGAAACTTCGCGTACTTGGTATTTCTTGCTTAACGAATATGGCTTGCGGCATATTGGATCAACCGCTAAACCATGATGAAGTTATTGAGGTGGCCAGCCAAGTAAGAACAAAGTTTATTCGACTTGTAAAAGGTATTTTGAAAGAAATGTAAGTTGACTAGATCATCCTTGGATATTCTCATATCAGACAGAAGAAGCTGCAGACCAACACGTCTGCAGCTTTGTTTACATTTAAAATATAAGAGAGTATAAGTTGTTCCATACTTTGCTTATATTTCAGAGGGAAGAAACTTGCTTCGCCATGATCACAGCTAGCAATTGATCATATAGTCCATTAAATGAATCACCCTCTACATTGTCTATATGCAGGGTAGTGTCTATAGTTATTTATAAAGCTAGGTCATGAATGAGGGGGATATTATGAAACTGGGATTAAGTTCTTATAGTCTTTATCAGGAAATACAAGCTGGCAAAATGACGATTCTTGATGCTTTGCAATGGAGTGCTGAGAACGGTGCGGAGCATATGGAGATCGTACCATTCGGATTCTCGCTTGTGGATCAACCTGATGTGGTAGACGCCATTGTAAACAAAGCCAAAGAGGTAGGCATTGAGCTCTCCAATTATTCGATTGGAGCAAATTTCATTCAACCGAGTGAAGAGGCATATGAATTGGAAATTGCACGTGTGATGAGAGAAGTAGATATAGCTAACGCTCTCGGCGTTAAGCTGATGCGCCATGATGTAGCTTCTCGCCCTATGGAGGAGACTTCTGTTACTAATTATTACACGGATCTGCCACGACTGATTGAAGCCTGCCAGAGGATAGCTGATCATGCTAGCACTTACGGAATAACAACAAGCGTGGAGAATCATGGTTATTACATTCAGCACAGCGATCGGGTACAAGCACTCGTTCAAGGTGTTAACCGCGAGAACTTCAGAACGACACTTGATGTCGGGAACTTCATGTGTGCGGATGAGAATTCCGTGGCGGCAGTGAAGAATAACCTACCGATAGCTTCGGTTATCCATCTCAAAGATTTTTATCTCCGTCCTGCTAATCAGTTTCCAGGAGAAGGCTGGTTTCCAACTTTGAGCGGCAACTATCTGAGGGGTGCCATTGTCGGACAAGGTGATATCGATATGTGGGAAGTAATATCAGTTATTAAGAAATCGGGCTATGACGGATATATCTCTATTGAATTTGAAGGTTTAGAGCCATGTACGTTCGGATCAAAAGCGGGACTTGATAATGCACGCCGGATTTGGAATGCAGTTTAAAGCCGATCATGTTTTTAAAAAATATTGACGGATGAACTGAAACGCGAAAACCAGGGTTGCTCTTGAGCAGCCTTTTTCGTCTATCCAGCTCTTGCATTCGAGATATCCCCATGTCACAATAATCTTAATAAGAAAGTAGGAGTGTTGAGTGTGAAGAAATATTTATTTGCTTACAAGGTTAAGTCTAACGAGAAGTCGTGGGAAAGCAGTGTAATTGCTGAAACAGAAGAAAAAGCAAGAGAAAAGATTGTCGCTAAGATCGCTGACTTTGAATTCACCGATGAGAGCGAAATCGAGCTTGGTGAGCTTTTAGCTGTGAAGGAAGCGAACGGTAATCAATACATCGAATGTGAAGGGTGCAGTGCCTAAATTGCGCTTAGTTAGTAAGCGGCAATCTCTTTTTTGTTGGAATCATAGTACTATTTTGCGCTTATGATGAACTGAAAATCTTAAAGAATGGCCGTCTAGAACGATATTCTCGCGTTCTGGACGGCCATATATTGTGACAGGAGAAAACAGATGTCTGCACCAAAGACTAAACAAGGTACGAATCTGGAAGATGTCCAGGAGATGAACCGTTCCCTAGTTATTCGACTCATAAGAAAAAGACAAGTCTGTTCAAGAGCGGAATTGGCACAAGCTTCCGGCCTTAATCAGTCTACCATAACGAATATTATCAACGAATTCCTGAGTTGGGGACTTGTTGTGGAAACAGGCATGATTGATGGGAAAAAAGGACGACGCTCTATAGGGATTCAATTAAATAGCGAACTCTACAAAATCATTGGAATTAAGCTAGCGCATAAGTCTATTTCTGCCGGATTATACGATCTTGCAGGTAACGAGTATAGCCATCAGCAGATTACAATCGCGAATCGGGATAGCGCTGCAACAGCTTTCAAAAATATGAAGAAGCTCATCACTGAAATGATACAACTGCAAGCTGGTCGAGTCATTGCAATCGGGATAGCGACCCCTGATCCGTTATTCCGCAATGAGGACAGGATGGATCGGATTAGACCATGGTGGGAGACAATGAATATTCAGGAAAACGTAAGGAATGAGTTTGGAATCCCAGTCTACATCGAGCATGATGCTAAGGCAGCTGCTTTGGCACATTGGTGGTTCGATGGACCCCGTCTGGATCAGGGAGTTTTGATCTACGCTGCAGCAGGTCAAGGCGTGAGGGCTGGAATTGTTATTGATGGGAAAGTTTTTCGCGGATCGCTTGGTATGGCGGGGGAAATGGGTCATATGAGCATTGATTATAAGGGTCCCGATTGTGAGTGCGGGCATAAAGGATGCTTGGAACTGTATTGCTCCACTTCCGCGCTCCTTAAGATGTTGAATAAAGACCATGCTACCTTAAAGTCTGTTTGGAAGGACCTCAAAGATAGAGATAGCCTTACGGAAGAGGCTGTACATAAGGTAGCCTGGTTTCTCGGATTTGGCCTTGTGAATCTTGTGAACCTATATAATCCAGATTGTATTATTCTAGGGGGCGAGTTATCCGCGGCTGGAGATCCATTCGTGGATACAGTTAAAAGGGTGATTATGGAACATGTCCGATCAGATGTTTCAAGTGAGTTAACCATTTCGTTGTCTGCGCTTGAACAAGACGATATCTTGATTGGAGCGGCAACGATAGCCATGGATAGTCTTTTGGAGCAGCCTTCCAGCTATTTTGCCTTCTCCAAAACGGAATAGCCTATTTAAGGCGAGATAGAAGACTTATTAGTTGCACAAAAGCACCTCCATAACCACTATAAAAGTGGAGCTGAAGGTGCTTTTTGCATTCCGAAAATGGGTTGCATAGTGAATGCTAAAAGTCTCAAAAGATGTTAATTATAGCATGTCTTTGGAATTTTGTCTTAACTGGATTCGCTATATCAAGAATAAACGCAACAAATATCAAGGAAAGCAAGATTGGCAAATATCTTTGCTTTTTTTGAAAGCTTAAAATAAAAAGCAGATAAGGTTTGATCAAGGAGGTTTTATGATGAGGAATAAATATAAGGTCTACGTTCTTATTTTATTGTTAGCCGTAATTATGGTTTTATTGCGGCATCCGAATGTGGTATCAGCCTCGACCTCAGGCATAACTAGTGATGGAACACTTACTGTTGACGGCCAGCCTTTTTTTCCATTTGGTTTTTATGAAGTTGCATGGAGTCCTATACCCTGGAATACGAACAATTACACAGTAGAGTCAGATGTAGAAACGTTCACAAGAGTTACCAATATAAAAGGCGTCAGGTTAAAAATACGCGAAGCTAATATGGCTCAAGATTATTTTGGTATTGTGGAAATAGAAGTGAATGATGGAGCAGGGCCGAACCAAGCTACGACCGCTACAGCAAGTGCAACAAGCCTGAATTCGGATCCGAATCATTCTCCTGCTGAATTAAATGACGGCAGACTTACCAATGATTATGCCAGCGCATACCATCCTAATTTACCAGAGTATGTAACTTTGACATGGGGGAGTGGAAAGTCTTTTGATAAAGTTACACTTAAGGCCTGGCTCTGTTATACGATTGCACCTTCTTATTATGATGTTGAAGTATCCGTTGATGGTTTGACGGGATGGACGAAAGTTGCAAGCTCAGACAAAATGCCTGCAGGTAAACTTTCTATGGATATGAATCAATTAGCTGCAGATGGGTTTAACTTTATGCATGCTTCAGCGGATACTGGTAACGGTTTTAATTCGAGCTTTGTCGATGATGCTGGTGTAAAAGGGATTAAACTTATGCCTGAAAATATTAATACGATTGTTAAATATGATTTTCTTACACAATGGAAAGATAAGTCTGGGCTGCTAGGTTGGAGTATCTGTGATGACTGTGATCCTTATAATAATCCTTCTACGGTTCAAAGTTATAAAGATGCTGTCAGGGCTATCGATCCCAATCATATTACTTATGGCGCTGGTGTTCATTATACGTATGAACCTGGATACAATGTCGGAAGTTATGTGAATATTCTTGATGCGATGGGTCGAGAAATGTATCCTATTGGTTCTAGTATACCTATGAATACAGTCTATGCTGCTACGAAGGATACTGTAGATGCCTATAGAGTCGTGGGGAAGCCGGTCTTTGGAATTATTCAGACTTTTAGCTGGCATTCCATTAGTCCTGTCGGGAACCCAGACCCCGTATTAGGACGTGCGCCAGATCCTAGTGAATTGAGAAATATGACTTATCAGTCGCTTGCTGCTGGTGCAAAGGGAATTATTTTTTTTCCTTATTACTTTTCACCAACCCATACAATGATTCCATCTGATCTGTATACCGAGACCAAGGCTATGGTACCTGAAATTAATGCCCTGAAACCGGCGTTAATGCTCGGTCAACGGACGGAAGTTGCGACTGGGAATCCGGATTTAAGAGTTACTTACTGGGAGTATGGAGGCAAAGTGTATGTAATTGCGGTCAACACAAGTTATGATTCGGTTGTTAATATTCCTTATTACCAGCCTGGAGGTCCAGGTACTACTAGCGCGATAAATGCTTCAATACCATTGCCTGCAGGGTATCAGAACGCAGTAGTGAAGAGCATGTTTACTCGACTTCCATCCACGCTTTCAATAGGTGTGAATGGCAAGTTGTCGGGTACAGTTGGTGCTGAGCAGGTCCAGGTATATGAATTAACACCAGTTGGAACTTCTATCTCCTTGGTTACTGGAAAAACATTGGGATCGTTGCAAAATGGCTTCACAGGGGAAGCGGGATTCAACTTTACAACAGCAAATGCAGCCCGTACCGTTGCATCACTAGGAAGATTCTTTGTAAGTGGCAATAACGGCTCGCATACCGTGTCCTTATACAAGGAAAGCGATAAATCGTTAGTGGCATCATGCACCGTTAATATGGCTATGGGAACAGCTGATGAATGGGGATTCAAATACTGTACGTTGCCTGCTCCCGTTACTCTAATGGCCAATACTGCCTATGATCTCGTTGCCAGTGAAACAAGTGGAGGAGATCAATATTACCATGATGATACGACCGTAACATTAGGAACAGGTACTCCAAATTTTGCAATATTTAAATGGAATGGATCCTGGTACTATGATTCTACGACTTCCCATAGCTTTGGTCCTGTCAATTTGTTGTACAAAGACTCCTCTATGCTGACTGGAAAAACATTGGGATCAGTACTAAATGGCTTTACGGGGGAAGTAGGATTCAACTTTACAACAGCAAGTGCAGCCCGTACCGTTACGTCACTAGGAAGATTCTTTGTAAATGGCAATAGCGGCTCGCATACCTTGTCCTTATACAAGGAAAGCGATAAATCGATAGTCGCATCATGTACGGTTAATATGGCCACCGGTACAGCAGATGGACTAGGATTCAAATACTGTACCCTGTCCACTCCGGTTCCTTTATTGGCCAATACTGTCTATGATCTCGTTGCCAGCGAAACGAGCGGGGGAGATCAATATTATCATGATGATACGACTGTAACATTAGGAACAGGTACTCCAAATTTTGCAATATTTAAATGGAATGGATCCTGGTACTATGATTCTACGACTTCCCATAGCTTTGGTCCTGTCAATTTGTTGTATTATTGAAATACTATAGAGAGGACAGACGAATGATCACATTCGATCTGTCCTTGAAGCTTTTATGATGGCGGAATTAAGAGGGGGAACCTTACATGTGGAGAAAGATGAGAATCAGCAATGTTCCTATTTTTCCGAAGCTAGTTATTACATTTTTGGTTATAACGATACCATTGTTTGCGTTAAGCCTTGTGTTGAATGAGCTTGGCAAGCAAGAAGTGAAGAACCAAATCTCCAACTCGATAACCACGACCATCCATTATTATTTCTTGTCGCTGGAGAAGGAACTGGAGCGGATTATTCGGACACAACAAGAGTTTATTAACGATGATGATCTCATGCAATTGAGCAATGAAATTTCGATTATGTCAGATTACAAACGAACGAAAGCAATCAATGATTTGAAAAAAAAATTAAAGAGTTTGAAAGATTCCAGCATCTACATTAAAGACATTACTGTGTATATACCGTCGATCAACGGCACGGTTTCAACCTCCAATGCACTTGATACTCCCAGTACCAGAGAGGAAGCGGAAGCAATCGCAAAGGCTACTTATACGAGCGGAATTCCGATAACCTCATGGCAGCATCGTTTATATTTGAATTTAACATATCCGAACAACTTGATGAAACGAGATGGGCAAATAAAACCTCCCCAATTTATTCAAAATATTGAATTATCTATGGAAGCGCTGACAAATGCGTTGAATTCGTTCCCGCAGGACGGCGGGGCTATATTATTTAACGACAACTGGGTCATTGCCAATGATAAATATCCGGAGCCCCTGGCCGAGATCAGACAGAAATTAGATGAAACCATTCAACAATCGGCAGTTATTAAGAAGCAAATTAACGTTGGCAAAGAAAAATATATCGTTATTTACGATCAATCCTTATTTTTGGATGCTTCACTCCTCTTTTATTTTCCCGAGGATATCATTGTAGGACAGCTGAAGACATATGGAACTTGGTTCTGGCTGCTTGTATGCAGTTCTATCATTATTGTCATTCTATTTTCCTATGGGATCTATCTATTGATTCATCGCCCTATTCAGATTCTGATCAGACGGTTCAGGAACGTGGAAGAAGGTAATTTCAATGCGGCTCTACCAACCACAAGGCAGGATGAATTCGGATATATTCATAACCGGTTTGAGAGAACCGTGCAGAATTTGAAGACGCTGATAGATGAGCTTTATGTGCAGAAGATCAGACTGCAGCAGTCGGAATTAAAGCAGCTGCAGATGCAGATTACACCCCATTTTCTGTATAACAGCTTTTTTATTCTTCACAGGTTAATTAAGAACGATGAGAATGAGACGGCTGAATTGGTATCTAAGAACCTAGGCGATTATTTTCAATATATTACGAGAAACGGATTGGAGGAGGTTCCACTCGAAGAAGAAGTGAATCATGTCCGGTCTTATGTGGAAATCCAAAACATTCGTTTCTCCAATCGAATAATCGTAGAATTTGAACCGCTTCCCGAGCGCTTTCGTGATCTTATGATCCCTCGCTTGATCCTGCAGCCACTGGTGGAGAATGCCTATGAGCATGGGCTCAGTGATATTGTGACGGAGGGTAGACTTAAAGTTGGATTTACAGCTGAGGAGAATAAGCTTTTTTTCTCGGTTGAGGATAACGGTAGCGGATTAACGGAAGAGCGAATGGCTGGAATGATCCGTAAATTATCCTTTGAATATGAAGGAGAAACGACTGGACTGATCAACATTCAGCGCCGTCTGAAGCTGAGATATGGCGAACGTGGCGGCTTAGAAATCATGCATGGTGCTTCAGGAGGTTTGTTGGTTCGGATCTATATCCCAAATGACAAAGGAGAATAAAGATGTATCGTGTGCTTATCGTAGATGACGAACCTCTTATTGTGAATAGCTTGTATCAATTGCTTCGTGAAGCCGCGAATTTGGAGCTTGAGATTTATCGGGCATATAACGTATATGAAGCATTGGATTGGATGAAACAAATTCGGATTGATGTGGTTATTTCAGATATCCGTATGCCCGGAATGAGCGGGATTGAGCTTCACAAGCAAATCATCCAAAGCTGGCCGCGGTGTAAAGTGATTTTTCTTACGGGATACAATGATTTTGACTACGCTCGTCATGCTATTCGTACAGGCGGTGTAATTGATTATGTGTTGAAAAATGAAGATGACCCTATCATTCTGGCTGCGGTGGAAAAAGCGTTAGCGGAATTGGACAAGTTGGAGGATGGTGCGGAGTATGTCCTTCATGCGAAAAAAAAGCTGCAGTTGGCCATTCCAGCACTGCAAAAAAATACGCTGTTCGATCTGATGCGTGATCCCTCTCCATCCTTGAAGGACATGCAGAACAGATTGACGGCGGCCGAAATCCCCCTTTTCCCAGAAGAAGATGTATTTCTTGTGGTAGGCAGAGTTGATGTATGGAGGGAGGAGTTAAGCGAATTAGATCGAACGCTCCTCGTTTATGCCTGTCAGAACATTGCCGAGGAATATTTGGCCTCTACTGTTGTTCAGGTTTCGGTCGTATTTGAGTCTTATAAATTTATTTGGTTTATGCAGCCTAAGGATCTTTTGACGGGAACCGGTCTAGATGAGGAGCAGAAGAAGCGAACTTGGGAGCATATGAAAACGAGAGTATACGGAATCATGGAGGCTGTCCAACAGACATGCAAGCAGCTGCTGAAATTACCGGTCTCTTTCGTAATGGGCAGCAGGCCTTACGGATGGGATAATCTTGGCGCTCCCTATTACTATTTGAAAGCTTTGCTAGGCCACGGTTCCAATAACGGACATGAATTGCTTATCCAAGACTCGGATAAGTTTGGACTTCATTCGGAGCAGGGTCGACGATTTCACTTATCGGAATCGCAGCACAATAAGAAACAACTTGAGCTGCTGGAACAATATCTAGTCAGCGGGCAAAAGGATCATTTTAACAAGCTGTATAACGACATGATGAATCCCGATGGTTTACACGGGTATAGGTTCCAATTGGAGCTGTTTTATGCCGTATCACTCAACTTGATTTCCTATGCGATTCGGGTAGGACTGTTTGATGAGCTGTTTACGAAGATGGATCTGGGAAAAACGACTCAGTACGACGTGCATGAATCATGGGCTGACGCTGTTTCCTATTTAGCTAAGGTTGCCGAATATGTTCTTGACAAGCATGAACCTGTACCTGAAGAGCAAAGTCAGCGCCTCATTAATTCCATTCATCAATATATTCAAACTCATCTTAATGGAGATCTCTCTTTGACGAGGCTATCTACTATAGTCCACCACAGTCCGACTTATTTATCCCGTTTATACAAACGGATGACGGGTACGATGCTATCAGACTACATAACCGAAGAGCGAATGAAGAAAGCTCAGAAGCATTTGACTGAAACGTCTATGAAAATTCAGGAGATTGCTACTCAAGTAGGTTACGAGGCGGCACCCCAATTCAACCGTCTATTTAAAAAAATGTTTAAAATGACACCGCAAGAATACAGAGATCACTTTCACGAATAGAACAGCGCAATAGATGTCAAGGAAAGCAAGATTGGCAAATAGCTTCGGTTATTTTGATCTTTTATACTTACGGAGCAGGTAAAAATAACTAGGGGGATAAGACATGAAAAGTAAGTCCGCAAAACTGATTATGGTAACTGTATTGGCGAGTTTGCTTGTTCTTGCTTCGGCTTGCAGTAAGAAGGATGAAGGAAATAATGCACAACAGCCCAATAAGCAGGAAACGGGTACGAAAGAGAACGATACGAATAAGGGTGTCGATAAAGTGGTCGATCCGATGGGCAAGATTGATCCAGAGATCGAAGTGACGGCAATAAGGACATTAGAACCGACTACGAAATTTGAAAACGGAGAGACGATAGAGAATAACGCTTGGACCAAATTGTATGAGAACGAATTTGGCATTAAGTTGAAATACTTATGGGTTTCCGATCCAACGCAATTCGAGCAAAAATTTAATATTGCCATGGCTTCCGGACAATTAGCCGATATTATGCCCGTAAACGGCATTCAATTCAATCAATTGGTCGAAGCCGATCAATTGGCCGATTTAACCGATGTGCTCGAAAAGTACGGTACGCCCCAAACGAAAGAGATGTTAAAGAAAGATGGTGGTGTCGGTCTTGATTCGGCTACGTACAACGGGAAATTATTAGGGATTCCCGTAAATATGGGCTCGTTCGATACGGCATCGCTTCTCTGGGTACGTACCGATTGGCTGAAGAAGTTGAATTTACCCGAACCGAAAACGATGGCGGATGTTTTTAAGATCGCAGAAGCGTTCGTCACGCAGGACCCGGATGGAAATAATAAGAAAGATACGCAGGGCCTAGGTGCAACGAAAGAAGTTTATGGCTTGGAGCCAGGGCTGGATGGATTTTTTAACGGCTATCATGCTTATCCGAAAAGTTGGGTAGCCGACGCCTCAGGTAAGCTTGTGTACGGCAGCATTCAGCCTGAAATGAAAAAAGCTTTAGAGAAGCTGCAAGAGATGTACAAAACGGGGTTCATTGACCGCGAGTTTGGAGTGAAAGACAAGGAGAAATTTATTCAAACCGTTAATGCGGGAAAATTAGGAATGTTCTATGGCGCCGATTGGTCGCCGCTTCTGTTCCTGGATGGAAAAGCGCTGGATGAAAAGATGGAATGGAAGCCGTTTCTTCTTCCATCGATTGATGACCAAAAGGCTAAGGCACAAACCGCATACAACGTGAACCAATATTACGTCGTTCGAAAAGGAATGAAGCATCCTGAGGCTGTAGTGAAGCTGCTTAATGCAGCGAGCTATCAATGGGATCGAAGCAAATATCCCCTTACCGACATGAATCGTAATGGTGATGTAGATAAATGGCAGTATGCTCTGGTACAAGCATCCAATCCGATTCAGAACGTTGAGCTGTATGAACATGTGAAAAATGCATTAGAGAAGAAGGACGAATCTCTCCTGGATGTCGTTAGCAATCCGGGCCAGGCGACCTTCTATAAGAACATTAATGATTTTAACAATGGGGATAAGAAGGGCTGGGGCTTTACTCGATTCTTTGATGCTATTACCTTGTTATACGATTACCATGTCAATGATGGATTCAAATTAACGGAATTTACTTCCGGACCTACACCTACGATGGTCGAGAAGCAAGCGACGCTGCTGAAGATGGAACTGGAAACGTTCACGAAAATTATTATGGGGGAATCTTCTATCGATTCCTTCGATGAATTCGTGAGTAATTGGAAGAAGCTTGGCGGAGATACCATTACAGAAGAAGTAGCAAAATGGAAAGCTAGTAAGTAACTTGGAGTAAACAATCGGGGAAGCCAACATGTCGCCAGATTCGATGAATATATGGCATCCCCGATTGTATTAAATGACATGCAAGCAGGAGGCGAGAGAGATGTCCGTTATGACCGTAACGGGAAAAGTCCGATCAGATAGTCTGGGATTGGTATTGCCCCATGAGCACGCCTTTATAGATTTGAGAAGCCTTGTGCCTAGTAGTAGTGAAATTTCACGCAAGAAAATGTCCCAAGAGCAAGTGGCCCTCACGAATATCGGCAAATTAATGCGTAATCCCTATGCCGTTCTGGACAATGCAGTTATTGATGATGAAACGGTTGTAAGGGATGAGCTGCTGAAGTTTAAAAAAGCCGGAGGTAAGACATTTGTTGATCTGACGCTGCGTGACATTGGTAGGGATCCCGCTTTACTAGCTGGGTTATCAAGAGAATTGGATATTAATATCGTAGCAGGCTGCGGATATTATATTAACAAATCTCATCCAAGCGATATGGATAACAAAACAGTTGATAGTATTGCCGAAGAAATCTTCAATGAGATCCGATACGGGATGGATGGAACGGATATTAAAGCAGGTGTCATTGGCGAGATTGGAACAAGTGAGATCATTTATCCAAATGAAAAAAAGACCCTGATTGCATCGGCTATCGTTCAAAAGGAAACCGGTCTTGGGCTGCATGTGCATACGGATCTGTATGCCACGAATGGCTACGAGGTAGTGAACATTCTTACTGAGCACGGTGCTACGGCTGACAAAATATGCATTAATCACGTTGACGTTGATATTAAGATGGATTATTTGAAGGATCTTCTCAACTTGGGAGTCTACGTGGAGTTTGATAACTTCGGCAAGGAGTTCTATGCCGACAAAAGGGACAGAAGCGTACTGAGAGGACCTTTTGCTAGAGATATCGAGAGAGTAAGAGCCATCAAGAAGCTCATTGATTGGGGTTTTCTTTCGAAAATA
Source organism: Paenibacillus baekrokdamisoli (assembly GCF_003945345.1). GTDB lineage: Bacteria > Bacillota > Bacilli > Paenibacillales > Paenibacillaceae > Paenibacillus_Z > Paenibacillus_Z baekrokdamisoli. The sequence continues at coordinate 241,691 of NZ_AP019308.1, forward strand.
TTAATATCCAACGACGTTTGCCTGAAAACCTGTCTTCACAATTACGGAGGTTGGGGTTATGACCATGTCATTACGAACATCATTCCTATGATGGAGGACGAAGGGATAACAACCGAACAGATCAAAACCTTAATGTGCAGCAACCCTGCGGAATTTTTAGATGATGGGAAAGATTGATGGAAAAGATTGATTGATAAGAGGTGTTTCATGAAAATTATCGATTGCAGCTGTGCCATCGGATACAAGACGGTCAATTATGAAGTTGTTAACCATGAGAATCTCCTGGTGAGAGAAAAGGTGAAACAGGCGCGTAACGCCGAGGAATTGCTCAGCGAGCTTGATTTCTGTGGGATTGACAGCGCGGTAGTCAGCCACAACACAATGGCGGATGTTGATCCGGATTATGGGAACCGGGCAGTTCTTGCCGAGACGGTCAAAGCACCAGATCGACTGCTCCCGACATGGACCATTTTGCCTCCGATAACCGAAAACCAATATGCACCCGAGCATTTATTTCCTGCGATGAAGGATAACGGTGTGAAACTGCTCAGAGCGTACCCCGAACGTAATCGGTATTTGCTTAACTCAGTTGTGATGGATGAATTATTAGGCGAGATTGCCGCAGCAGGAATTCCGCTGTATCTATCTCCAAGCGAAGGCTGGCAGGGCATTTATAGCGTTCTGCAGGAATATCCGAACTTGACGGTAATTCTCCATAATTACGGCTTATGGAGCCATTCCCGGCTTACCTTTCCCTTATTTCAGCGCTACAAAAATTTCTATATGGAGACTGGGGATATGCAGGCTGCCGGGGAGATCAAGGAAATCTGCAGCAAATTCGGCTCAGAGCGTCTGCTCTTCGGTTCCGATTTCCCCAGTAACGCGATCGGTGGACCGCTGGCCACTTTGCTCGGTTCAGGCATAACTAGAGCGCATATCGAGAACATCGCGCATTTAAATTTGGAGCGAATGCTGGGCGAGGTGAAGCTATGAGCATACGGACAATGACGAATAAGTCGCAGCTGGCCATGGAGTTTGTGGAGACTGGACGGTTGTCGAGTGTATCTATGATAGACATGCATACGCATATGGGGGCTTTCTATGGCACCTATCTGCCCGAAGCTAAACTAGAGACGATGGTACAGACCATGCAGCGGGAAAATATAGAGTGGATTATCTCGGCTCCGCATAGCGCGCTATTCGATCCGATTGGCGGAAATTCGGAAATCCGTGCTGCGATGAAACAATACCCGGATAAAATCTATGGTTACTATGTTGTGAATCCTCACTACGATCACGACCTGGAACAGGATCTGGCTGAGTTCGACAGCGTGGATGGTTACGTTGGATTCAAGTTTCTTCCCGATTATCACAAGTACCCGCTTACCGGCGAGAAGTTCCGTAGAATCTATGAATTTGCCAATGAACGCGGATTGCTTCTACTCTCTCATACGTGGGGCCACAGTGCTTACAATCCGCCTCAGATGATCGCGGAATTGGCACGCCAATATGAGAATATTAATTTCCTGCTCGGACATTCCGCGCCGGGAGAAACCGATTATGCCATCGAGCTTGCTAAGAAGCAGCCTAATGTATATTTGGAATTATGCGATACCGGACGTCTGAGTGGGATGGTACAGAAGATGGTGCGTGAAGCCACCTCAGAGAAAGTATTGTTCGGGACGGACTTCCCTTGGTATGACCCGAATTACATGCTTGGAAGCGTTCTGTTCTCTGGCATCGGAGACGAGGACATTCGGAATATCATCCACAATAACGCAGTTCGTTTATTGGGAGACAGCTTGAAATATAAAACCTTGGAAGGAAATGGAACTCAATGACAGAACTGATAGAATCCTTCGAAACGGCGAAGGGCAATGTTTTTGGAGATTTGCTGACAACTAGAGTGAAGGACAAACCATTAAAGGTCGGATTGATCACATTAGGATTTTTCGAATATTGGCGGATGTTTCCGGATACCTTGAAGGCCAATGTTACGGCGGATATGACTTGCATCTACGATCATCTACGTCAGTATCTGAATCAGGACGAGGTCATCTGGTCAGGGATTATCGATACGCTTGACGCCGCGGAGGCAGCGGGTCAAGAGCTGGCTAGCCAGCGGGTTGACCTCATCGTATATGTCGCTGGAACGTATTGTCCCGATTATATGGCGATCCAAGCATTGGAGCATGTACGTCATGTTCCGGTCATTTTATTCAATACACAGCATAATAACAAGATCAACCTTGGCACAAATTATGAGAATATTCTGAGAAATAGCGCTTTAATTGCTAATCTGCAGTTGGCCGCAACGTTTAAGAAAATGGGCTGGTACCGCGATCTGAAGGTTGTCGTAGGATCGATCCAGGATATTGCCGCTTATGAAGAGATGACCAAATATATCCGTGCATACAAAGCTTATATAAGTCTCAAGAGCACCAACATCGGCGTTATCGGCCATGTATTCAGAGGTATGTACGACTTCGAATACGATAAGACGATGATCAAAGGCACGCTGGGACCGAATATTATCTCGATTCAGGTGGATCACTTGCTCGATCAGTTCGGCAAGGCAACAGAGGAAGAAATCGAAGCGATCGTTGAGCAGACGACAAACAGGTTTAATATTGTCGGGTTAAATGAGGATGACATTTATAAATCCTCCCGGTTTTATGTTGCTCTTCGAAACACGCTGGAGAGGTTCAGGCTGGACGCACTTACGCTGCTTGGCCAGCACTACGTCGAACAGAAGACGGGAACGACCTCATACTTGGCCAACACGATGATGCATGAAGAAGGCAAATACGTCGTAAATACGGAAGGGGACGTACATGGCCTGATCATTATGACGCTGATGAATATGCTCAGCGGCCAGGTTCCCGCTTATGCCGAATGGGGCGAATATGACGAGGAGCTTAATGCCTTGCTTATGGTTCACCATGGCTATGCAGATACAGATTATGCGACAGACAAGAGTACGGTTAAGGTCAACCGTTCGCCTGAGCAGTGGGGATTGCAGGGAGCGGGGTTCGGATTCGAATATACGCTGAAGCCGGGAGAAGTGACGATCAGCCATCTGATCATCGACGCCGAAGGCTACAAGATGCTCATTGTGAAGGGCGAAGCACTTCACATCCCGCAAAATATTCCCTGTGAAGAGATTACGGCCGTTGTGAAGTTCCATACACCAATCAAGCAATTTCTTGCTGCGCTAATCAAAGAGGGATTCGCACATCACTGCATCATCGGCTATGGGGATCTGACGGAAGAGCTGTCGAACGTCGCTGATTTTATGGGAATTCGGAAAGTTATTTATTAAAAGAGTGGGGAGAGATGCATTCATGGTCAAAATTCCGAAAGAAGAATTTGCGGCAAGAGTTGAAAAGTTAAAAGTGTTAATGAGAGAAAAAGAAATGCAAGCTTGTTTGATCTACGGTGATGAGTATAGGAAGGAAAACCTGCGTTATATGAGCAACTACTGGCCATTGTTCGAAAGGGGAGCTGTCATGGTTCCTCTGACAGGTGAGCCTTTTGTCATTGCCGCACCGGAAGGTGAAATGTTTTGCCGCGAAATGAGCGCATGGCCGGATATCCGGCTTCTTCCGGAATTTGCTTGCGTGACGGTACCGGATAAGATCGAATATCCCCAAGCGCACTATACAAGCTTGACTGAGATCTGCCAGGGGATACAAGGAAACGAACCCTTGCTAAGGTTAGGTATCGTTGGCATTGATGCGATGCCGGAACCCTTAATGAAGGTAATCGAAGACAGCTTCGCGGGTATCGAAGTCGTCGATGCAGGTGATTTACTATTCAAGCTAAGAATGACCAAGACAGCTAATGAAGTCGCCTGTTTGCAAGAAGCGGCAAGGATTGCTGATGCGGGCTATAAGCTGATGATTGAACAGGTGAAGCCAGGCATGACTGAGCTTGAGCTGGCCTCGCTGGCTTATGGGGAATGCACCAAGCAAGGTGCGGAGAATATTCCGTTCTGTCTTTTAACAAGCGGTGAACGGGTGAATACGATCATCGGAAGAGCATCAGGAAAAGTGATCGAGGAAGGCGATATGATTATGGCTGCTATTGCGATACAGGTCGAGGGATATGTAGCCACCATGAATTTTCCTTTCGTCGCAGGCCGGATGAGTGAGGAACAGAAGGCATTTATCGATATTCTTGTCGAAGCCGAGGATGCTGCGTTAAACAGAATAAAAGCGGGAGCTAAGCAGAACGAAGTGGTACGCGCGGTAAAAGCGTACTTCAAAGATAAGAACGTCACCGAATATGATCTTTATCCGCCATTACATGGCTGTGGGTTGGCGGAAGCGGAATCGCCTTACCCCGATGAGAACTCCGAAGCGAGATTCGTAGCGGGAATGACGGTAAATACGGACGTAAGTCTCTTCGGACATCCTCATGGTTCAAATCGGATCGAAGAAAGTCTGCTTGTAACCGAAACCGGATACGAATCGATGTCGAAGCTGGTCAGGCATTTAAGTAAGACTTGGAAAGAAACAGCGACGATTTCGGTCAATTAAGGAGGACTAGATGTGAGCAAAGAAGGCGCTAAAAACTGGTATATCGTCGATGGTTATTTACCTTATAAGGGAAAAGTAGAAGGTGAAATTTTCGAAGGTCATGAAGCGGTTATGATCCTTAATTGTAATGAAGAGGATGCGGAGATCTTCATGGATATTTATTATGAAGACCGGGATCCGGACGAAAATATCAAAATTACTGCGGAGGCCAAACGAGTCAAATGCATTCGGATGGATCATCCGCATGAAATTGGCGGCATTGAACTGGATAGGCAGCTTCAGTATTCGTTGCGTTTCAGAAGTACGATTGAAGTCATTATCCAGTATGGCAGGATGGATATCGCTCAATCCAATCTGGCTTATATCGGGATGATGGGATACTCAGAATAAGGGACTGAACAAGATGAATATGAAGAAGACAAGACGCGAGCTTCCTTTGCATCTGATGCTTATACCCGGGATAATCATCCTTCTAATCTATTGCTACTATCCAATGATAGGTTTTGTTGTTGCCTTTCAGAAATTTATTCCCATTAATGGATTGTTCGGCTCGAAATGGATCGGTCTCGGTAATTTCCGTTACTTGCTGCAAATGCCGGATATTTGGCAGGTACTTGGCAACACCGTGTTTATCGCCACAATGAAGATCGTTCTTGGCCTAGTGGTCCCTATCCTAGTTGCTGTGCTGCTAAATGAATTGAAGCACATGCTTATTAAACGGGGCGTTCAGACGCTCATTTACTTACCGCACTTTTTATCTTGGGTTATTCTCGGCGGTGTGCTTGTCGATATTCTTTCTCCTTCGGAAGGGATTATTAACCAGCTCCTGAATGCCTTAGGTATGGATTCCGTTTTCTTCTTGGGCAGCAACAAATGGTTTCCAGCCGTGCTCATTTTCTCTGACGTCTGGAAGGAATTCGGATTTAGCACGATTGTATTTCTAGCCGCTATTACGGGCATTAATCCTTCTTTATACGAAGCAGCTATCGTGGATGGAGCTAACCATACGAAACAGATTTGGCATATTACGTTACCGGGCATGGTGCCGATTATCGTTCTGATGGCTACATTAAGCCTAGGTAACGTTCTGAATGCCGGTTTCGATCAAATATTTAACTTGTATAGCCCGAGCGTCTATCAAAGCGGAGATATTCTAGACACGTTAATATACCGTATTGGTTTGCTGGATGCGCAATTCGGCGTCGCGACGGCGATCGGATTATTTAAATCATTGGTTTCATTCGTGCTCATAACCATTTCTTATATCATGGCCTATCGATTAGTCAACTATCGCATTTTTTAATGAGAGGAATGTTTCGAATGCAGCATCGGGTGTCCTTAAGCCGAAAAGTTTTCGTTGTGGGCAACTACATTTTTCTCGTTGCGCTTTCCCTGCTTTGCCTGCTTCCACTGATTCAAGTGCTGTCTATCTCCTTTAGCTCCAGCGCTGCCGCATCAGCCGGCTTGGTCAAACTGCTTCCTGTCGATATTACCTTCTCTTCTTATAAGTACATTTTGCAAAAGCAGGAATTCATAAGTTCGTTCGGTATATCGTTCGAGCGGCTTGTCCTTGGTTTTGTAATGAATATGGGAATATCGCTTCTATGTGCATATCCGCTCTCCAAGGAACGTAAGGATTTAAGGCTTCGCAGTTATTATGCCTGGTTTTTTGTATTCACCCTCCTGTTTAGCGGAGGGCTCATTCCTACGTACATCGTTGTCAGTATGACGGGTCTAATTGATACGATATGGGCGCTTATTATTCCGAGCGCGGTTTCTGTATTTAATGTCATTCTGCTGCTGAATTTTTTCCGAGGATTACCTAAGGAGATTGAAGAGTCGGCCTTTATGGATGGAGCGGGACATTGGCTTGTTTTATGGAAGATGTACGTGCCCATGTCATTGCCGGTTCTTGCAACCGTATCCTTGTTTACGATGGTCTATCATTGGAACGCTTGGTTTGATGGGTTGATCTATATGAATTTCCCGAAAAACTACCCTTTATCTACTTATTTGCAGTTACTGGTTATTAATAGCAATCCAATGAAAATGGATCCGAAAAATTTAGCCGGTCTTATTGAAATTTCCGAGCGAACGACCCGGGCGGCACAAATCTTTATGGGAGCGCTGCCGATTCTTATCGTCTATCCCTTCCTGCAAAAGTTTTTCGTGAAAGGGATTGTACTCGGAAGCGTTAAAGGATGACTTTTTTCAAAATGGGGGATGTAGGATGAAAGCTGCAAGCCATGAAAGATGGGTGTGGATTGAATTAATCGGGTTCGATAATACGGAAAGCGACTTTGGAGTTGCCAATTATTTGGACACTGTAGGGTTCATTCCCCAAAGCATCTCATTGCTCTTCTATACGCCTGATTTTGTTCATGCTCATGAAGGCATGGAGAGAGAATGGATTTTGCCGATGGAGGTTTGTTCTTATGGGGCACGTCCCTATGGCAAGGAACGTAATAGGCAGGAATGGACCAACTTTCAGCTTCGGAGTCTTGTCGCAGAGCTGCAAAAGCATGGTGTTGAAATGTATTGCAGTTTTTTTGATATCTATCAGTTTCATGTAGGTGAAACTTTAAGGGCAAGCAAATGGTGTGCTGCTCATCCGGAGCTTTATGAAATGAGGAAGACGGGCGAGGCTTTCTCAGCTATTAATCCGTTAAGGCGGTTTAAGGATGGGAGCTACTATGAAGACTTATTTGTCAGCGATTTGATAAGAGTTATGCTGGACTACGGTTTTGATGGATACCATGGCGCTGACGGTTATACGAGTCCACGGCTTAGCCTTGCAGAGACCGATTACTCAGATGATATGGTAGATCAATTCGTAACACACAGCGGAGTGGAGCTCGGGACGGGACTAACTGCTAACTGCGATGGCGATCCGTTCGAGATGGAGAAGCGGGCCGATTGGATTTGGAATCATAAGCGTCTGGAATGGATCCAATTTCATGGCATCAGATGGGCACAGCTATGGCATAAAATTATGCCGGCCCTTCGTAAAGAGCGGAAAAAGGCCGTTATTAACACGGCATGGACAAGAGATCCGTTTGAAGCCTTATACCGTTACGGAGTTGATTATCGACTGCTTGCGGATACCGGAGTGGACGGGTTTGTCGTAGAATCCGTCGGAGCTTCTTTATCTGCCGGTGCAGGGGAAACGGAATATGAACCGGGTTCGGAGTTTATGGCGATGCTGTTAGCCATTAAAGCTTACGTGCCGAATAAAAAGCTGATTTGCCTGAATGCGATTCAAGATACGAATGAGCAGTGGGATGCACTGAGTCATGCTCCGACCGTACTGGAGAGGGATATCTATTCGTTGTCTAATTTGTATTTGCAAGATCGGACAGGGCTGAGCCGTTGTGCGTCGGGATTCATGGCTTGCCTCGGAGACGGAATTAGCCGGGATGGCTGGAACTGGATTTCTAAACGGTGGAATTCCGGGTTTGATGGCTGCCCTGGTCAAATTGTTGGAGCCAGTATGGTATGGTCTGATCAGCTCCTGCATCATTCATTGGAGGACTATGCTGTAACCCGCAATTGGCATGTTCACAAATATATGAATGAATTGATAGCTCGTGGAGCGCCTTTGCACAAGGTTGTAAATATTAAGGATATTCAAGAAACGAATGGATCGATTCTTGTTACTCATCTACATCTATTGCAAGGTGATGAATTACAAAGTGTTCTTGCTTATCGGGGCGGGCCGGCAATTCTAATTGGTAACATGACGGATCGTATATCCGGGATTGGAGCGGTCGCTGGATGGGGTGTTGTCTGCGAAGTTAACCAGCTTTTTTGTGTGATACGGGATAGGTTCGGCGAAGTGGCTCAAGCGTTTGTCATGGAAAAGAATGCAGATGATGAAGTATTGGAGCAGAATCAACTTGCAGCTGCTAACGATGATATTTCTTGGATCGATAGCCTCTATTTCAGCCCGGTAACCGAGCAATTCTTGTCTACATGTGTACAAGGAATGAAGGATCATACAAATGCACCGAAGGTGTTAAGGAATGTGGATTTCATTCGAACTGCCGCACTTGAGATGGCTCCTAATCGTTGGCGAATCATGATCACCAATTTGCATATGAATTACAAATCGGCACATCTGGACGTAGGCAGAACGATTAAAAATATTAACGTCTTGACCGATTTCCCAGGAATACCTGTCACTCCTAACGGATCGCAATTCAGCTTGTATGTCCCTGGACGGGGAATCGTTATGGTGGAGCTTCAATTTCAGGAGGAATTATGACACAACAATGGATTGACATTCAAGAGAACGGGATCTATATGAGCGTGGAGATTACAGACAGTGGGGATGTACGTTTGCTGCATCTCTCCACTTCTCCATCAGATGAAGGATTGCTTGGAACCGAAGAAGAGCGCTCGGTACGCCGGATCGTGGAATTGCAGGTTACAGGTGAGGATCAGAATGACCACCACGCTTCCAAGTATACGGGAACGATGCCAGGTGGACGGTTGAAATATGTCTCCCACCGGGATGTCCGTAATGACTATGGACGAAAAATTGAAATAGCCATGGAAGACGGATCAACAGGGGTAACCGTTCATTATCAGTTTTACGACGGGATCTCTGTCATTCGTTCTTGGACGGAGGTTGTCAATCGTGGCAAGGATTCACTCCCTTTAGAATATGTATCTTCCTTCGCTCTGACTGGAATAGCCAAGGAGGGTGCGGGTACATGGGAAGCGAAAAGCCGATTGCGCGTACCACATAATACTTGGCACGGAGAGCTGCAATGGAGAACCAATACTCTGCCTGAACTGGGGCTTACGAAGGCGAATGATTTTTCCCTAAAGCGACTCTCCTATAGCAAATCAGGCACCTGGTCTTCTGCCGATCTTTTGCCAATGGGATGTTATGAGAATACGGTGAGTGGTACAGTTTTATGCTGGCAAATCGAGCATAATGGTTCCTGGCATTGGGAAATCAGCGATGCTGCCCAAGGGCAGATCTATTTACAGATCAGCGGTCCTACTGAAAATGAAAACCACTGGTGGAAAAATGTTGCGCCGGGTGAAACCTTTGTTTCTGTACCTGCTGCTATTGCCATTATTCTTGGGGGCTTCGAGCAGGCAATTGGTGAGTTAACACGATACCGCAGAGTTATTCGTCGCCCGAATGTAGATAATGTGCAGCTGCCAGTTATCTTCAACGATTATATGAATTGTTTGTTTGCTGATCCGACGACAGAGAAAAGCTTACCATTAGTCGATGCGGCTTCAAAAGCTGGTTGTGAATACTATTGCATTGATGCCGGCTGGTATGCAGACGGGGAATGGTGGACTGATGTGGGCCTTTGGCAGCCAGCAGCGAGTCGGTTTCCCGGCGGCTTACAAGAGGTACTCGACTATATCCGTGCTAAAGGCTTGATTCCGGGGCTATGGCTAGAGCTGGAGGTTATGGGTATCCATTGCCCTCTGGCTGATCAAGTCCCGGATGAATGGTTTTTCATGCGACATGGCAAGCGAGTTATTGATCATGGTAGATACCAGTTGGATTATCGTCACCCTGATGTGGTGCAATATGCGGATGAAGTTATCGACCGATTGGTTACGGAATACAAGGTCGGTTACATCAAGATGGATTACAACATTAATGCGGGAATCGGCACCGAGGTTGATGCGGACAGCTTCGGAGAAGGACTGCTCCAGCATAACCGGGCATACTTAGCATGGCTTGACCGGGTATTCGCCCGTTATCCCGATTTGGTAATTGAGAATTGCGGCAGCGGCGGCATGCGTATGGACTATGCTTTGCTAGCCCGTCATAGTGTGCAATCGATAAGCGATCAGACGGATTATCGTAAGTTTGCCGCGATAAGTGCTGCAGCTCCAACGGCGGTAACCCCCGAACAATCAGCTGCTTGGTCCTATCCGCTAAAGGAAGGGGACGAAGAAGAGGTTATCTTCAATATGGTTAATAGCATGCTCATGCGCATACATCAAAGCGGGCACTTAGCGGACATCCAGCCGGATCGGTTTGAGTTAATACGTGAAGGAATTTCCTATTATAAGAGCATTCGGGAACAAATTCCGCAATCACTTCCCTTCTGGCCGATCGGATTGCCTAAGCATGGAGATTCCTGGCTTAGCTTGGGACTGCGCAGCGCTGAGAAGGCCTATGTAGCTGTATGGCGTTTGCAGGGTGGAGCGAAGGAAGTGATGCTTCCCCTTCAAGGTTTCCAGGGTAAGGAGTTATCCGTTCGTTGTGGCTATCCTAAGCGCGAAGATTGCAATTGGCATTGGAACCAACAGGAAGGTGTACTTACCGTTACGCTTCCTGCGGAATTTACGGCAAGAATTTTTGAATTGCAGTGATTTGTTGGTGTATTGAAGCGGTTTAATAAATGTTGAACAGCCTCTCCGCGATTGCCGGGAGGCTGTTCATAGATTTTTTTGTTAACGCTCGTTCACGGTTAATATAATGAATAGGTGGCGAATAACCATGAAGCTTACAGCAATGTCAGGAACCAATCTGAATTTCACGCCCTTGGCGTTAGGCACAGCTGATTTCGGAAGCACCATCTCCGAGGAGCTTTCCTTTCGGATTATGGACCGATTTGTCGAAGGTGGAGGCAATTGGATTGACACGGCAAGGGTCTATGCCGATTGGGTACCTGGCGGTCATGGAAAAAGCGAGATAACGGTAGGTAATTGGCTCAGGAAGAGTGGTATTCGGAAGAGAGTTCTGATTTCCACGAAGGGCGCCCATCCGAATTTGTCAACGATGAATGTGTCGCGTCTCACATGTCAGGATATTAGGTATGACGTCGAGGAGAGCCTGAACTCTCTTAGTGTGGATAAGATTGATCTGTATTGGCTTCATCGCGATGATGTGAGCAAGCCGGTAAGCGATATTATTAACACACTCAATACCTTGGTTAAAGACGGTAAAATACGCTTATTCGGCTGCTCCAACTGGTTGCCTAGCCGGATTAGGGAAGCAGCTGAGTATGCCGAGAGTAACGGATTGCACACTTTCGTTGCGAGTCAGATTCAGTGGAGCTTAGCGGATATTAACGAAGATGCTGTATCGGATCCAACAACAGTCGCAATGGACAAGGCGGGGCTTGAGTTTTACAAAGAGACGGGTTTGACCGTGTTCGCCTTTACTTCGCAAGCGAAAGGTTTCTTTCAGAAACTTCATGCCGGCGGTATGAAGTCTCTTAAGGATGCAGTAAAAGATACTTACAATAATGAGGTTAACAGAGGACGGATGGAACGTGTGGTGGAAGTGTCCAAGGAATTGAATATCTCCATCTCTTCAGTCGTGCTTGGATATTTAACTAGTCAGCCTTTCCCGGTCGTACCGGTTATCGGAAGCCGTTCGCTTGAGCAGGTCGAAGAGGCGCTGGAAGTGCTTGGAGTAAGCTTAAGCCCTGAGCAAGTGGATTACTTGGAGCATGGGTGATTATAGCAGCCCGGAATTACCGCAATAGATGTCAAGGAAAGCAAGATTGGCAAATAGTCTCGTATAATCAGGTGTTTTATAATGAAAATGTAAGCGTTTTATATTGAGCGGATTAAGGGGGGACAATTTGGTATAGATCGAACCATAGGCAGGTCCTCGATTCAATTAGTAGCGGAGCGATGGAAGGCTATGGTTTTTTTGGTATGCGCAAAAAATCTATTTTAGAGGGGTTGAGCAAGTGGGAATGGTAAATTCGAAACGTATATTGTCTCTCCTGTTAATCGTGTGTTTGCTTGTGATGATCTTGATGCCATCTCAAGCGTTGGCGGTTAATGAAGAGGTCAACAACAAGCAGGGAGAGGCGGCTGTTTCAAATCACTGGGCGAAAGAGGTCATGAACAAATGGATAGGACTCGGTCTGCTCAAGGGGGATGCAGATCACAACTACCATCCGGATAATGCAGTCACCCGGGCCGAATTCGCTGCATTGATTAATCGGGTATTCAACTTACCAGATACTCTGTCCAGTGCAAATCCGTTTACAGATGTAGGCGATAACTCCTGGTACGCACAGGATGTAATCAGGCTGTATGCAGCTGGTATTATTAAGGGAGCAGGTAGCGATAGGTTCGAACCGAACAAGCTTATTACCCGTCAGGATGCTGCCGTCATTGTTGCTCGTGCGTTTAAAGTGAAAGCAGATGTTAGGGCTGGTGAAGAATTTACAGATTCATTGTCGATAGCTTCTTATGCTCTCTCGGACGTGCTGGCACTAAAGGCAAAGGGTTACGTTAAAGGGAAAGGAAATAATCAGTTCAAACCCAAAGAGAATACGACACGGTCTGAAGTTATACAGATGATAGATAACGTAATGGGAACTTTAGTAAAAGATAAAGGAGATTACAAGTCTGACGCTGCCGGGAATCTAGTGGTTAATACAGACGATGTGGCACTTAAAAACATGGTCGTCTCAGGCGACCTGTTCATCACCCAAGGGGCTGGAGAAGGAGAGGTCCTGCTGGAGGGTGTTACGGTCAAAGGATCAACTTACATTCTGGGCGGCGGAAAAAATAGCATCATTATTCGCGACTCCAATCTGATAGGCCCATTGATTGTTGACAAATGGAACTCGCAGATTCGAATCGTGGCTGAAGGAACAACGGTAATCCAAGAAGTTCAAATGCTTTCGGGAGGCATTCTGAAAGAAGGGAATTTGAAGGGCAAGGGATTCGTGAACGTAATCATTCTCATTCCGAACGATCAAATAAACGCTGCAATCGTTCTTGATGGAGAATTCGATGAAATCCAACATATGACCGGTAAGGTTAGCTTCGAATTAGGCAGCTCTACCAAAGTTCTGGTTATGATATTTAATTCTCCTGCTAACGTTACTGGCGATGGAGTGATCCAGACCGCTACGCTCCATGTAAGTGGCGTTAAGATGAACAAGTGGCCGATCAAGATCAATTTCTCATCCAATGTAACAGCAACGATTGGGAATGAGCTTGTTTCTGCTGATATTCGAAATACGACAACCAATCAAGGAGGAGCCGGAGGAGGAGTAACGGAACCGAAACCATCCGCGATAATTGTGGAATCAGGAATTTCTAAGGCGGACATCTTTGTTGATTCCTCAGCGGATAAGATGTTGGATCTTGCTGCGAAAGAGCTTCAAGATACGATTAAGATGGTTAGCGGTACTGAACTTTCAATTTATAAGTGGAATTCGGAGACATCCGTTAGTGCGGTGTTATCGGTCAATAAACTGGAAATTAAAAAAAGTGGACAATATCCAATACAGCTCCATCTCATCAATAATGAAGCAACTCCAGTACATGTGAATTTGGTGCAAATTAATGATGGACCTATTACAGTGAATTTGCCTAAAGAAGTTAAACTAGCAAGTCATGAAAATAAAATCATAGAAGGCTCTGTGGAAGTTACGAATGCGACAGCCAACGGGGATCATGAAGTTATTGTTCAGGCAAGTGTAGGTGAAATGGCGCTTAGTCCCATGAAATTAACGATTCATTATGAGTCTAACCTGTTGGAAAATCCAGGATTTGAACTAGCGAATTCGAGCGGCAATCTCCCGAGTGGATGGTTTTTGCCTTCTGGTGGAAGAGATAGCGTGGTATCGCACAGTGGTACTCACTCTATGCGGTTAGATCTGGGGAACTCAGCCTATATGTTTGCTCGCACAGATCAAAATCTCAAATTACAACAAGGGAAACGGTATAAATTAAGCGCATGGGTTAAGGGAACCGGTGCTGGAACCGTGAATATGGAGATTCATGAAATGCTGGCCGCTGGAGGGAATAACCCGGTTATTAAGCGTTCAGAAGTAACCGCAAGCAATGAATGGCAGCTTATGGAATTGGAATATAAGCCTGAAGAGAATGCGCAATACGATTATAACTCGGTTTTCTTTTTTATGTCGGGTATGGAATCACTCTGGATTGATGACATCTCTCTGACCGAAATTGTGGAAGAACCTATTAACGATCTCTTGCACAATTCTGGGTTTGAAATCGCCAATGCTGCCGGAAACTTCCCGGATAGCTGGTATTCGCCGACAGCCGTGTGGGACGACAAGGAATTCAAGAGCGGCACGCGATCTTTAAAGCTCGAATTGCAAGGTTCGGATTACATGTTTGCCAGGGCATTGCAGGATCTAAAGCTGCAACCAGGTAAGCGATATAAGTTAAGCGCATGGGTTAAAGGTGCCTCAGCTGGAACTATGGACATGGAAATTCATGAGATGCTGGCTAATGGCGGGAATAACCCTGTTACTGCAAGGGCGGAAGTTACTGTAAGCGATCAGTGGCAGCGTGTAGAGCTGGATTATACGCCAGCTGTGAATGCGGTATACGATCATAACTGGGTTTATTTCTTCATGTCGGGTACGGAATCGTTATGGATCGATGATGTGACGTTAACCGAGATTGTGGCAGAAGATGACCAAGGAAACGGAAATGGAAACGGAAACGGAAACGGTAGTGGTAGTGGTAGTGGCAGCAGTAATACTGACGGTCGCATTCGAATTATTATTGCAACACCGGATACGAATGCAGAGCTAAACAATCTTTATCCAAATGATCTTGCTTATTTACATGAGACGGATGGCTTCGCCATTAGAACATCCGGCAACCTAATCTATATTTTCGGTGATAATCCAAGAGGTGCTTTAAACGGAGTATATGATTTCCTAAGAGAAAATGCTGGTGTTCTATGGACAAGATCAACGGACTTCGGAACACTCTATGATCACCAATCCACGATTGTTGCTAAGAAAATCGACTATGTGCAAAAATCGCCGTTTAAGCTGCGGGGATGGCATACTACCGGCTCAGGAAAAAAGGGAGAGTTTCATACAGACGCTGACACGGAATCCATGCTGGCGCGGAACAAATTGAATGCGAAGTTAGCAGAGGTCGGAAATATAGATTACTGGGGTAGACAGTATGATCTTGGTTTAAATCCCGTACTGCTTGGACACAACCTCGATTTCTGGCTTCCAAATGAAAAATATTTTGACAAGCATCCTGAATATTACAATGAAGTGGATGGAAAATACGTTCCTGTATCAATGGAGAATTCTCAAATTAATTTCTATCATCCAGATGTGCCCGGGGTCATTGCGGGTGAGATGAGGCAGCTTCTCTCCGTTCAGCCCATGGAATACCTTGGAGTCGGAATTATGGATAACCAAGTATTCAGTCAAGGAGAATTAAGCAGATCTCCTTTTACAACACCTGACGGCCTTGTCGTTCAACCTGAGGATCCAGCGTACAAATCGACTGTTTTCTTCACATTTCTGAATAAGATAGCGGCTGAAATTAAGCTGACCCATCCAAAAGTGAAAATTGCGACTTTCGCGTACTTTTTTACGGATACTCCGCCTAAGGTAGAATTAGAGGACAATATCATCATCGTTATGGCACCAGGCTCTGAAGACGATAGAGTTCCTTTTAATACTAACGATCAGAACAGCTCTAACTATGCCTATAAGCTCAAACTGGAAGCGTGGGCAGTCAAAACTCATAATATTCTGATGTATAATTATTATGGCTGCTGCGTCACGGATATTTACGAAAGGCCGATTGCCAAAAAGGTGCAGGCCGATATGAAATATTATCGTGATTTGGGGATTATGGGAGTATTGCCAGAGGGTCATTTGGACAACGGAGACATATGGGGAATCAATGCGCTGCAATATTGGCTGATCAATAATCTGTTCTGGAATCCGGATGCGGATTTAGAAGCACTCAAAACCGAGTTCTTGAAAAAGGCATACGGAGCAGCTGCAGATTCGATGAGGCGCTATTACGATTTAATCGAGCAAGGCTGGAACTATGATCAACAGCCGGTTGGCGTCTATTCCAGGGCAAGTCAGTTGATTGGCCAATACGTCATAAAAGCCGGAATTAAAGATGCTGCTCAAAGCGCCTTGAATGAAGCTTGGCAGCTGGCCGATGCGCAAGCCAAGAAAAGAATTGAACCGATCAAAACAACATTCGAAAAGATGGTTTTTTTGGTAGGTGAAATTCCTAATTTATCGGCAAGTGCTGCAAGAACGACATACAGCAAAGACGAGATCATGGATTCGCTCGACTTTAGTAAGGGGCCTTGGGCAAATGTCCAGCCGGTAACTGAATTCCGCGAGATGGGCACTCGAAATCAGGTGCAGGAAGAAACGAAAGTGTATCTCTTATGGGATGACAAAAATTTATATGTTGGTTATGAAAATCTCGATGATCATTTGGATCGCATGGTTGTAAGCGACGATGCTCCCGGAGAATGGTGGAGAAGCGGTGCGGATGACTCTGTTGAGACTTATGTGACGGGCGACATGAAGGGAACCTACTACGGATTCTTTTCCAATCCGAAGGCTGTTAAGTTTGAATACAAGTCATTCCAAGACCCGACGTACAACGGATTATGGTATGCGAAGGCCGAAGTAGGGACCGACCGTTGGAATACGATTCAAGCTATCCCATTCGAGAGTATTGGCGTCGATCCAACCGTAACGGATACGCTATATGGTTTCTTCTTTCGGAATTTCCACGGGAAAGAAAAATTTATTACTTGGGGTGGCGGAATGGTATGGAATCCGTCTGAATTCTATCCGATTCATCTCGATAAGAGCAGCAAATAAGAACAGCTTTGAATCAACCAGCTTCTAGATAAGTAAACAAGCGTACCTCTCCTTGCTGATGCAAAGTTAGGTGCGCTTTTGTTTTGTTAATAGGGCCTCAACACTAACTTGAGAAATGTGAAGCATGGTGCGTAGAAGGCCGCTGCGCGGACGGATCATTCTTACGATCGCTGTTGTCTCCCTATTTCTTGATTCTATCCCTTAGGGGTAGAAATAAGGAGACAAAGGCGAACGCTATCGCTTCTTCAGAACGATTCCGTCCGCTTCGCTTTTGTTTCGTGCCAGATATCCACACGGGCATTCAAGCCTATAATTTCGGAATGAAGCAGATTTGCTCGCTGCTTGATCCCGCGCGAATCGGCAGACGTTTCTTCAGCCATCTCTCGATTGTGCCGCTCTTTCCTCATCCCTATGCACATAACCGCCGTATTTCTTGTGATGCTTTCGGGGAACTTAAGGATACAGAGTAAATGCTCAATTCGTTAACTTATGGGTGGTCGCGAGACGTTTCATGCATAAAGGGAGAATTGCAGGTAGCACTAGCTCCAGCTGAGTCAGTTATGCTAAAGCTTTCCTTCGCTCAATGAGTGATTGAATGCGTTGAATAAATAAACATCCTGTGTCCTTCGGGTGAAGGGACACGGGATGTTTGTTTTATAAGTGAGCTGCAACCTTTCACAGAAGAGGCGCGTCTGAGTGATTGTTAAGATAAACCAGTGGACTCGGAAGAGGGTTCGAGAGGAGCAATAACAGATGAACAACAAGAATAAGAAGATTATACTCATCACGATGATTGGGTTGCTCGGAGCGACGACGGCAGCAAGTGCATCTGGTTTCATGGACAAGGTTAGCGGCATATTGCGCAGCGATGTAAAAGTCTCGGTTAATGGGGAGTCTACTTCCATGAAACCTGTTTTTATTAATGGTCAAGCGTATCTACCTGCACGCAGCGAGGCTGCAGCACTTGGGTACACGCTGAATTATAATACGAAGAACAAAGAAATCGAGCTGAAGAAAATAGAAGAGGAAGAAGCTGTGAAATATGTGCGTGGTACTGGTGTCATCGTAGACGTCAAGTCGACAGGTGAAGGACAATATCAAATCGAGCTGCTTGGCAAAGGTGATAACAACTGGATTATTCTCCACGCCGATAAGGATACAATCATTAAGGACAGAGAAGGTAAAGCCTTCAATGCCAAAGATCTCAAGGCCGGCATGCAAATCGACGTTCAATACGGCCCGATCATTGCATTGAGCTTCCCTGGTCAATCCCATGTTGCACAAATTAATGTTGGCAGCCAGACGCTAATTAAGGAAGATGTTATTCAATCGGTTAAACATACGGAAGATGGATGGGTAGTAGAGTTTGGCGAAACCAAAAACGGCGTATTAACACCGACTTTAACTGTAAACGCTGGTAAAGAAACAAGCGTACTTACGTCACAAGGTCAGCCGGTTGATTGGGCGGATCTGAAAGTTGGAACTAAGGTGCGTGCCTACTACGGTCCGAACCTGACGAAGAGCATTCCGCCGCAAGGCCCGCTTCATTACCTTGTCGTGTTAGCGGCTAACGAGCAATTGTCTCCAGCTGCTGTTCAGGAGTTTCGTAATCTGGCATGGAGTCAAGTTCAGGACACGCAGAAATCACATCTGACTACCAAGCAAAATGATGCAAAGGTAGAAGTGGTTGATGCTAAAGGCTCAAGTGTGCTTACTGCTACCGATGAGCTGAAGAAGAAGCTGGAAGCTCTTCAAGCTGCCAATGGCAAGCTGGTTACGGTATCCTACAACACAGATCAAGATCTGCTGGTGGGGCCCTTGACTCTTGCGTTTAATATGGACACGAAAGAGTTTGTTGGTTATTTCCCTAGAAGATAATAAAAGAGCGTGTTAAGCGGCGATCGCTTCTCGGTATTCTACCGGGGAGAGGTCGCCCTTTTTTTTGGAATCATGCACTGTTGTAAAATCAAGCCGTTTAGTTGGAACATGATTCATTTTCAGTTGTAAATAGGTCCTGTGCCACTGTAAGGAACGCTTGAACTGCTGGGGAAACACTTTGAAGCGATGGATAAGCTAGTGCCACACTACGCCAATTCAATTGCTTAAGGTTTCCTAGTTTAATTTTTGGCTGGTCTTTGAGAAACAATTCAGGCCCAATTGTAATGCCAAGTCCTTCTTGTACCATACTTGCAATGGTGGCACAGTCTTGAACTTCGAAACGAATTAAGGGTTTTATATTAGCTTGAGAAAAAATTTCATCAACATGAGTTCGATAAACTCCTTTGGGCATAATAAACGGTTCTTCTTGTAAGTCTTGTATGTCAATTGTTATTTCACCTTGGAATCGATGTCCTTCGGGGAAGGCAACAACCATTTTATCTTTGATTAAGGGCAATACATTCAGATTCGTATTCATATTTTGTTGAACAACAATACCAATGTCTATAACCCCCGTCTCAAACCACTCTATGATTTCTGCATAAGTCCCTTCAAAAAAAGTAAATTCAATGTTTGGATGTTTTTTATGAAATTTAGAAATTATTTTTGGTAATATGCAAGAAGTTGCGCTTGCGAAACTTCCAATTCGTATTGTACCAGCTTCAAGATTTGATGCAAAAGATACTTCTTGTTTGATTTTTTCCAGCTGATTTAATATTTCCCGTATATGAATTAGAGTTTTCTGACCAACTTCTGTAAGCATAAGACCTTTTTTACGATCGCGAATTAAGAGAGTAATTCCCCATTCTGATTCCAATCCAGCGACAGCGTGACTCACAGCAGATTGTGTCATGTTAAGCTTTTCTGCTGCTTTTGTGAAACTATCTAATTCAACTACTTTAGAAAAAATTTCAAATCTCGCTAAGCTCATGAGTTACACCTCATCTATAACATTAATAATATCAATTTGATTCATGCTATCACAGGGCATATACTTATGCAAGATTCGGATAAGCTTGTAATTATATCTTTGGAGGTTATTACTATGACTCATAAACTGTTTTCTTCATATGATCTAAAAGGTTTGCATATAAAAAATCGCATTGTCATGGCACCAATGTGTCAATATTCAGTTACAGCCAAAGATGGGAAACCGAATGAATGGCACTATGTTCACTATCTCAGCCGTGCTATTGGCGGAACGGGCCTCATTATTATGGAAATGACAGATGTAGATCCCGATGGCAGAATAACCGATTTCGACTTGGGATTGTGGTCAGATGAGCATATTCCGGCATTCGCCAAAATTATCGAAGGTGTACACACTCATAACGGCAAAATCGGGATTCAGATTGCTCATGCTGGACGGAAAACGGAAGACGTGGCAATCCCGATTGCTCCATCTGCGATAAAGTTTCAAGGATCACCTTACAAAATGCCACGTGCACTTACAACCAAAGAGGTTCCAGACGTCGTCCAAAAATTTGCCGATGCAGTCCGTCGTGCTGTAAAAGCCGGTGTAGACACGATTGAACTTCATGGAGCTCACGGCTATTTGATCCATCAATTCCAATCACCATTAACCAATAAACGAGATGATATATACGGTCAAGACCTTGCCCGATTTGGCGTAGAAGTCATTCAAGCAGTCAAAAAAGAAATGCCTTCGGATATGCCTCTTATCTTCCGCATCTCAGCTATGGAGTATGCCGATGGTGGTTATGATATTGATCACGCCATCGAATTATCCAAAGCCTACCAAGCTGCAGGTGTGGATGCATTTCACGTGAGTACAGGTGGGGAAGGACCTGCTGGGGAGAGAACACCTGGCAATTACCCAGGGTATCAATTGCTTTTTGCACGTAAAATCCGAGAAGCAGTGAACACGCCAGTCATTGCAGTAGGCATGCTTGAAGATCCAGCGCTGGCTGAATCCGTTATCGGTAATGAAGATGCAGACTTCGTTGCGATTGGCCGGGGCATGCTGCGTGATCCGTATTGGGCTACGCATGCAGCCATTTCGCTTCGCAATGAGCCAAATAACATTCCTGAACAATATAGAGGCGCATACTAATATTGAAAACTAGGAAAGGAGAGAATGAGCGAATATGCTGCAGCGACCAAAACAAAACGAATATGATCCGTATTTTTTAACTTACATCGACATTGTGCCTGATGGTGATATCCTTCACTTTCTTCAACTACAACAGAATCAGGTGAACGCCTTATTCGGTAAACTTAGCCAAGAACAAGGGGAGCTGCGTTATAAACCCGGGAAGTGGAGATTGAAGGAAGTGCTCGGACATATCAGCGATTCGGAGCGTGTTATGAGCTACTGGATGATTAGCATTGCGCGCGGGGATAAAACGAAACTTCTTGGCTATGATCAGGATGTTTTTATTAATAAAGGCTCTTTCGGCAAGTGCTCGCTAAAGGAGCTGCTTGCGGATTTCCAAGCTGTCAGACAAGCGACGTTCTCGCTTCTGACCACAATTGCAGAGACGGCATGGCTTCGGGCAGGCAATGTGGTCAATAAAGATGTGACGGCTCGCGCGCTGCTTTATATTATTGCAGGACATACGGAGCATCATTTGAATGTAATTAAGATAAGGAGTTCTATATACTATAAATAAAGTCCTGTGACGTAGACAGAAGCGATCGTTCTAGCGATCTCCTCGACAGAACTATGGTGTTCGTCCCGGACAATTTCCCATAGGTACATTTCGTTCGTAAAAAACCAACCTCGTGCCACAATCTCATGATTAACTTCGGATCTAGCTAACCCGTTTTGTTGTGCGTAGGCAACGTCTGTTGAAATCCGCTGAATAAATTTTTCCCGTATGGCTTTCCATTTATCCGAAACTAAAGAAGAAACCCCAATGGCCTGTTCGAAGACTTGCATCATATCCCGTTCGGCTTCAGCCATTTTTAAAAAATCATTCGCTTGTTTGCGAATGATTTCCTCAGCTTCTTGTTTCGATTTTGGCAGGAAGGAGATCTCGGCAATTTCAAAAAATTGCTCCATGACACCCTCCATCAATACGATTAAAAGATCTTCTTTTCCTCCAAAATGTACATATGCCGTTCCGTATCCGATACTTGCTTTGTTAATCATTTGCGAGATCGTTGCTTTTTGAAAACCTTCTTGAAGAAAAACTTCCCTTGCGGCTTCTAATAATTTTATTCGCGTTTTCAGTGATCGTAAATGTCTTTTATCCTCTATATTACGATGATTCATTCCTATTCCCCCACTACTCATTATCTCTAGAATATATGAATTATTATGAAAAGGAAAGGGATATCACCAGGTGGTTATGCATGTTAAAAATTGGATCAAATATATTATTGACATCATGTCATATTTAATCGGATAATGTTGTTGACACTATGTCATATTCATTGAAGAAAGCGCTTTATTATCTGTAAAGGGGAGAATCATGATGCTTTTGAAAAACTTTGATGTAACTTTACGATATGCGAAAGAATTGGATGAGGAAGATTTTCTTGCGCATTTTCGAGAAGAGTTTTATTTAAAGCCAGGATCCATTTATATGGATGGGAACTCGTTGGGTCTTCTTTCGAAAAGAGCGGAAAGGACTCTCTTGGAATCTTTAGAGGATTGGAAGGAACATGGAATCGATGGCTGGACGCAGGGGAAACATCCATGGTTCTTTTTGGCGGAGGAACTAGGAGAGAAACTTGCTCCATTAGTAGGAGGTTCAGCTGAAGAAGTCATTGTGACCGGTTCTACGACAGTAAATCTGCATCAGCTTGTATCTTCGTTTTATAAGCCAGAAGGAAAACGCACAAAAATATTAGCAGATGAACTAACATTTCCATCCGATATTTATGCTCTTCAAAGCCAGTTACGGATTCATGGATATGATCCCGATGCACAACTTATTCGCGTGAAAAGCCGAGATGGCCGCTTTTTAGAAGAAGATGACATTATCGAAGCAATGGACGAAACAGTCGCTTTAATCGTCTTGCCCACCGTACTTTATCGTAGTGGTCAAATATTGGATATCAAACGATTAACCGATGAAGCACACCGTAGAGGTATTGTAATTGGCTTTGACGCTTGCCACTCCGTAGGTTCGATTCCGCATTCCTTCAGCGAATGGGATGTAGATTTTTCCTTTTGGTGTAATTATAAACATTTGAACGGCGGACCTGGTGGTGTTGGAGGCTTATTTGTGAATCGTAAGCATTTTGGAAGGATGCCTGGACTCGCCGGATGGTTTAGTTCTGCTAAAGAGAAACAATTCGACATGGAGCATACATTAACTCCCGCTCTTTCCGCAGGAGCCTTCCAAATAGGAACTCCTCATGTGCTTAGCGCTGCCCCTTTGATTGGGTCTTTGGAAATATTTACAGAAGCAGGTATTGGAAATATTCGCCAAAAGTCACTTAAAATCAATCGATATTTAATGGATTTAATTGATAGCGAATTAGCGGATATGGGTTTTATCATCGGAACGCCAAGAGAGGATGCACGACGCGGCGGGCATGTGAGCCTTGAGCATATTGAAGCAGCGCGAATTTGTAAATCATTGAAGGAAAACGGGATCATTCCGGATTTTCGAGCACCTAACATCATTCGTCTTGCACCTGTTGCCCTTTATTCTTCCTTCGAGGAAGTTTGGGAAGTGGTTCAAATTCTTAAAAAGATCATGGCTGAAAAACAGTATGAGAAATTTAAAAATGAACGTGAAGTAGTTGCATAATGTAAAACGCTAGTATGGCCGGACAAAGCCTGAAGGGGATGAAATAGATGGAGAATAAACATAGCGGTGAGGGTTTAAAACGGGAGTTGACTACAGGTCAGCTCTCGATGATCGCAATGGGGATGGCAATTGGGACGGGATTATTCCTTGGAAGTGGACTAGCCATTCGTACTGCCGGACCTGGTGTATTGCTCAGCTATACAATAGGTGCTTTTATCGTTTTATTGTTAATGGGATGTTTAGCAGAAATGACGGTTGCCCATCCAACTTCAGGATCTTTTGGAACGATTGCCGATAAATATCTTCATCCCATGGTAGGCTTTCTTGTCCGGTACTCTTATTGGATTGCCCAGGTTCTTGCCATTGGGGTTGAAATAAGTGCAATCGCAGTCTATATGAAATACTGGTTTCCAGGAGTGCCTGGTTTCATTTGGATCATCATATTTACAGCAGTTCTTATTTATGTAAACGCTACCAGTGTGAATGCATTTGCAACATTCGAATATTGGTTTTCCATGATCAAGGTTAGTGCGATTGTTGCGTTTATTCTTCTAGGAGCGTACGTTCTTTTTGGAACTTCAGGTTATGAAAATGTGGGTGCTAATAACCTGGTAGATCATGGAGGTTTCCTGCCATTCGGTTTTAAAGGGATGTGGATTGCCGTATTTATATCTCTTTTTAGCTTTTTAGGCACAGAATTGATTGCGGTTACTTCAGGTGAAGCAAAAGAGCCGGATGTAGCCGTACCGAAAGCATTGAAAGCAACTGTTTTCCGATTGTCTACTTTCTATGTGTTTACTTTGGCGATTATGTTGATGATTGTTCCATGGCAATCTGCAGGAATTGATGAAAGTCCATTTGTAAAAGTAATGGAAATCTTAAACATACCTGGCGCCTCTGGAATAATGAACTTTATCGTTTTAACAGCCGCTTTATCTTCTATGAACGGACAGTTGTATGCTTCCTCACGAACGATGTTTTCTTTATCAAAAGAAAAGCTTGCACCAGCCGTACTTGGCAAGCTTAATAAGAAAGGTGTTCCAACGACTGCACTAACAGTTTCCACAATGGGAATTATTCTTGCTGCGGTTGTAAGTGCGCTGCTGCCGGGATCATCCTATGCATTTATGATGGGGATTTCTATGTTCGGTTCACTTTTTACCTGGTTGATTATTTTCATCTCTCATTTATCTTTCCGTAGGAAATGGGATAAAATGGGCGGACGAAAATTACCGGTAAGAATGATTGGCTTTCCTTATTTGACGATATTAGGGGGACTTCTCCTACTAAGTTTAATGATCACAGCATGGTTTACTGATTTCAAAATTATGCTCCAATTCGGTATCCCTTGGCTGCTGTTTTTATCCATCGCTTATTTTATTATGAAAAAAAAGCATCCAAAGTGAAATTTATTCAAAAATTATCCGGATCGGCCACTTACAGCGCTCCGATCACGCTCGAATATTTGCTGAAAATATTCCATGAAGGTTTTCTCGCCAAATCATAATCGTTCGTAGGAAAATCATATCTCGCCAGAAAAGCCACCCTATGGTGGCTTTTCTGGCGATGCATAATCTTAATTCGAGAGGCACAGCTAGGATGTCTCAAGCTAGTTTAGAACCAAGCCGCTTCACTTTGTCCAGCCATACCCCACCCGGATGCGAGTACAAAC
This sequence comes from Paenibacillus baekrokdamisoli, assembly GCF_003945345.1. GTDB lineage: Bacteria > Bacillota > Bacilli > Paenibacillales > Paenibacillaceae > Paenibacillus_Z > Paenibacillus_Z baekrokdamisoli. Next base: position 267,174 of record NZ_AP019308.1, read on the forward strand.
ACCCCCACCGGGGATTGGCGAAATCAACATGCTCCCTTCAGAAAAACTACCAGGTTTTAGTTGATTAAAAGGATATTAGCTAATATACTGAGTAAGTATTCTTACATAATTCGACAAATAGTACAAAGGTACTAGTCAATCTAATAATGAGGAGCTTGAGACATGAGGGGATTTGCTGCGGGAATTCAGAAGTTATTTATCTGCTTGATTATTATGGCTATGGGCATGGTGGGAATATGGACAAACTCAGACATTCGGGAAGCAAAGGCTGCTATCGAGGACTTTGTATATGCCGATAATGGGGATGGAACAGCGACGATTACAGGATATAATGGCATTGTGAAGGATGTTGTAATCCCTCCTAAAATTGGTTTGTTAGATGTAACCAGAATAGGGTCGAGTGCCTTTGCAATGAAAAAATTAACTAGCGTGACCATACCTGACAGCGTAACCGTAATAGATGGTTTTGCTTTTGGCGATAACAAATTAACAAGCATCACTATCCCCAGCACGGTAACCAGTATAGGGGATGCTGCCTTTTTGAATAACGCTTTAGAAATCGTGATCTTTGAAGGAAGATCAATAACGTTAGGCTCTAATTTGTTTTCAGATAACGACAAGTTAACTAAAATTGTCGGATATGATGACAATGCGAATGCGAAATTGTGTGTGGAAGATTACAACAAATATGTGGAAGATATCAACGGAGAATTTGGAAACTATTTAAACAAAATTACTTATGAAAAAATAATTTCAGTCGGCTTTAATCCCGACGGCAATATATCATGGTCGAACTCTCAAAAGATAGCTTTAACGGTAGCGTCATACATTCCAACGGCGGAAAGCTACTACAAATGGACAACAACTCCAACGGTTGAACCGGATTCTAACGAATGGACGCCACTTGTAGAAACCGATCAGATTTCTACGCCTTTAGTAAATGGTAATTGGTATTTGCATGTTATGTTCGAGGAGAATAACGGTAATAAAACATTGTTTGATTCGAAAGTTTTCAAAATCGAACGAACGCCGCCCGTCATTCAATTAAGCGTCGGTTCTACTGCTCCTACGAAACAGTCAGTTTCAGTTACGGCGGAGGTTTCTGATGGGCAGAGCGGGGTTGCGTTGCGGAAATGGGCAGATGGCAACCGCGAGGTCTTTTACTTCGCTAATGGCGGAGCTGCGTTTAGCGGCGACAGCTTTAGTGTTGCGGAGAACGGAACCTATACGGTCTATGCGCAAGATGTTGCCGGAAATGAGAGCATTGAAACGATAACGATTAGCAATATTTTCACCGTAAGCCCTACAATTCAATTGACGATGAATCCATCCGGGCCGACGAGAGGGAACGTAAGCGTGACTGCTGCCGTGTATGCACAGAGCGGGGTCGAAGAGTTGAAGTATGTTTTGGGCCAACAGGCCAGCAGCTACTTTGCTGGGGCAGGAACACCGCTCACGATACTAGATGGGACAGCCGAAATTGCCGTCGTCGACAATGGTTGGATGAGCGTGTATGCCAAAGACCATGCGGGCAACGAAACAGTGAAACAAGTTGAAATAAAGACGATTGATCGTAAGAAACCGACTATTAGTTTAGTAGGTAATCCCGTGATCGAGATACGTCGCGGAACCGGGTTTACGGATCCTGGCGTAAGCGCTTCGGATGAATACGATGGAGATTTGACCTCGCGAGTTGTCAGATCAGGTGATTCGATAGACATCGATAAGCCAGGGGTCTATACGGTTCATTATGACGTAACCGACCGAGCTGGAAACGAGGCTGAGCGGGTAAGCAGAACGGTGAAGATTATCGAACCTGAACCGTCAGACGGGGGATGCAGCAACTGCGGCGGTTCACCAACACCAGCACCAACTCCAACTCCAACTCCAACATCTAAGCCTTTTTACAACGAAAAGGTTAATATCGATGTAATCAAGACTTTGGTAGAAGAAGCAAATTCAGCACCTGCAGTAACATTCAATGATGTACCTGTAAATGCACCAAACGCTAAAGCAATCGAATTAGCGACTAAGCTTGAAATCATTAAGGGGTATAAGGATGGTTCATTCCATGCTAATGATACGGTAACTAGGGCAGAATTTGCGACTATGTTAGTAAGAGCACTTGGTTTAACGTCAGAAGGTGATTCCAGCTTTAAGGACACCAAAGGTCACTGGGCGGCAGATGCAATTGCTACATTAAAAGCAAGTGGTATTATCAATGGTTACTTAGATGGAACATTCAAACCGAACCAGACCATCTCCAGAGCAGAAATAGTGGCTATGCTTTCAAAAGTAATGAACACTTCTTTTGTGAAAAATGATAAGTTCAAGGATGTTTCGGGCAATTGGGCAGAGGCTGAGATTGATACATTATCCGATATGGGAATCGTAAAAGGTGTAACTGATGGCACATTCAAACCAAATGCTAATGCTACGAGATCTGAGTCGTTACTTATGATCTTGCGCATGTTAAACGTCAGTCTCGGTCTTTCATTAGATATAGAATAAAAGTTTAACCTTTCTTAAATGGTAGGTACTCGTAAAACAGTATCTACCATTATTTGTGGTTTCTGTGATAGGTCCTCACACTCGATTCAATACATTAAGTCATCTTTTCGAGAACGAACGCTTTAATGATCCCAAAGAGTGGGACACTGGCGATGCATCGGCTCACTCTGTTAAGATAAGAGTATCACCTGTTTAGAAGATAAGGAGATCATGCATGAAATTTGGTTTTGATATAGACGATACGTTAATTAATTTGAGGGAACACGCCTTTCATTTGTACAACAAGAAGCTCAACCAACAAGTAGGGCTAGAGCATTTCCATGCGTTGACTGGGATCCCGATTCACGAGCCCTTCGGACTCACGAAGGAAGAGGGCGGGCAGATGTGGCATAATAACCGGGAAGAAATTTATTATTCTGCCTGTCCCCCATTTCCGGATGCAATTGAAGTGCTCCAGGAGCTTGTTCGAAGAGGTCATGAGGTGTATTATATTACCGCGCGACCAGCCGATCATTGTGAGAGAACAAAGGAATGGCTGATTCAAGCAGGATTCCCGGTACATAAAGATCGTTTCTACTGCGGAATGGGCGATACAGAGAAGATTCACATCATTAAGAAGCTAGAACTAGATTATTATTTTGATGATAAGCCTGCCGTATTGGAAACCCTTACCGAACTTCCTTTGCAAGTTTATGTGAAAGATAATTCCTATAATAAGCATCTAGAGATGCCAAGAATTATGATGTGGAATGAATTGTTAGCGATATTGGACTAAAGTCACAGCACAGATTCAACTAGGTCAACCAGAATTTACTGGTTGACCTTTTTTTGTTGGTCATTTCAAAAAAACGGTACGCCTATCGTGCAAAAGAGATTAGAATTCTACTTTCTTCATCGTATGCTTAGGACGAAACTGAGCAGGTGAGACACCCGTACCTTGCCGGAATTGTCTGGAAAAGTGACTGGCGGAGTGAAAACCAAGCCTAGCGGCAATATCTTCGATCGTCCAGCTGGTGCTGACCAACAGATGCTTCGCTCTCTTTAGCTTTAACTCTGTAACATACTGGCGTGGAGAAATACCATAAGTTTTGGTGAAAATTTTGGTGTATTGACTTCGACTTATATTCAGCTCACTTGCCATTTGTGAGATAGAGCCTTGTGACATCGAAAGACGCTGCAATTGTTCTTCGATCACATGCGCAGTATCTGCTTCGTGCATGGTTGTACCTTGGACCTGTGAGTCGGCTTCTTCTGAGACAGGCTTTTGAAGCAGGATGATTTCGCGAATAATTAATAAAATGAAGGATTGCAAAGCAAGTTTATTCTCGTAGGTTAGGATAAGGCGTCTTTCAGTTGCTGACGAGATTTGAGGCTGATTAAGCATGCTGGTTTGCATGATCTGTTCGATCTCTTGCATATAAAGTGGGAGCCGAGTAGAATCGGCCACTAGTTTTGGATATAATGCATACTCTAATGTGCTGAGCCGCATGCGCATTTCATGGTTATCCATATCGAAATGAATGTTGAAAAAAGAGAAATGACTCTCCGAAATATTATCGGTCTCGTGCCGGATGCCAGCCTTAATGAACAGCCAATCCCCAGTGTGCATCTGGATCCGTTTTCCATTAATTAACTGCAGGGCCTCCCCTTCCTGGCAATACAGCAGCTCGTAAAGATGATGATGATGTTTGGGGTAATTCCACTTTGCCGGTTTTAATCCAAAATGACAACCAGTTATTTGAAGCGTGCTCGTTATATCAGGGAAAATAATCTCCAAATCCATGCCAATACCGCCTTGTAGGGAAAAGTTTGTTACAAGTATAGCATATACCGGCGGCAGCAAATAACGTTTCCATCCTCCGATCCTCGGCACAAAAAGTCAAAAACATGGACGTTTTGTTCATTGTGCTTAACGGGGTTATTTTCTATTATTATTTTAGAACCGTAAGGGGAGATAGGGCGAATGAATGATCAAGGCGAAGCACAGGAAGTACACCAAGGCGTCCATAATTTCAGCAGTGAAGACGAATGGGTGAAACCGGATAATCCACTGATTGAGGAACGCTTGGAATGGTTTAAGGACCAAAAGCTAGGTTTCATGATGCATTGGGGTCCATATTCCCAGCTCGGCGTTGTAGAATCATGGGCACTCAGCGATGAAGATGGGGATTGGTCCCGTGACGGTATCGATTGGGAAACAGATGCGGAGGAATTAAAACGGCAGTATTTTGGCTTGAACAAAACGTTTAATCCAATCCGGTTTCAGCCTGACGTGTGGGCCGATCTGGCAGCTGAGGGTGGATTCAAGTATTTGATTTTTACGACTAAACATCATGATGGCTTCTGTATGTGGGATACGCATACGACAGATTACCGGATCACAGGACCTGAAACCCCCTTTCATAACCATAAATACGCAGACCTGTGTAAGCATTTGTTTGACTCCTTCCGGGAGAGGGGACTCGCGATAGCTGCTTATTTCTCCAAAGCGGATTGGCATACGCCGTATTATTGGGCTCAGGGCATGGAGCGCGGTCGCAACATGTGGCGAGGACCGTCCTATGATCCGAAGGAATACCCATGGTTGTGGGAGAGCTTCGTGAAGTTCACCCATGAGCAATTGAATGAACTACTGACCCGATATGGCCGTATCGATGTCCTTTGGCTGGATGCTGGTTGGGTCAGAGAGGGAAAGCTAGGCCAGGATATTCGTCTAGGCGAAGCGGTTGAGAAAGCACGTGAGAAGCAGCCTTGGCTGCTCTCGGCTGATCGTACAGTAGGCGGTCCCTATGAAAACTATGTCACTCCCGAACAGACAATACCTGAAGGTCCCATGCATGTGCCATGGGAAAGCTGTATTACAATGGGAACATCGTTCTCGTTCCGATATGAAGATAGCTACAAGCCGACTCGTCAACTGGTTCATCTTCTTCTTGAAATCGTCGCGAAAGGCGGGAATATGGCTTTAAATGTCGGGCCGCAGCCGGACGGACGCCTGCCTGAGGGGGCCATTAAGCGAATCAAGGAATTAGGGGCCTGGATGAAAGTAAATGGGGAGGCTGTATACGGTACCCGAATATGCGCGCCGTTCTTTATGAATAATTGCGCTTTTACCCAAAAGGACGGTTATGTATATTGCTCGTATTTATATCAATCGGATGATACGCCAGTAACGGAATATGTAAACATTCCCTATATGGATCGCGTTATTTCTATTGAACTGGTGGGGACAGACGAGAAGCTGGCGTATAAGCGTACAGACGATGGACTGGCTGTAAGGCTGCCCGATGCGGCTATAATGGACCAGGCACCAATTGCACATGTGTTCAGGATCAAACCCTTCTAACAGCTTGCTGCATACATAGATAATACATGAAGAGCTGACGGCGGAAATAATTGTCGTCAGCTTTATTGTCGTTGGTAATTTATCGTACCTCCAAGGAAAATAGATTTTTTTGTTGAATAATGTAGATGGGAGTTCCAAGCATCTCTCTGCGTGAAGTAGAGTACTAAACACTTCGAAATTCGGGCGAAGGGGGATTATGAAATGAATAAAAATTGGTTTCGTAGATTGCTTTTATCCTATCTCCCTGCTTTTTTTGCCATAACTATGATATTGTTCTTTTTGTTTTTTCAATCATTGAATGAGCAGAACCGCAAAGAAGCAGTCAAAGCGAATGACTTTTTGTCACAGCAAGTTATTCGGTTTACAGATAACGCCCTAAAAGCTATTGATTACAAAGTCATGAGAGAAATTCTTACGAATTCAAATGTTTTGCAATTTTTCACCCGCGACAAAAACGATGTTTATGCGAACATACAAGCTGTCAAAGTAATGGATGACTTGAAATTCAACTTTCCGATGATTGACTCCATCTATTTTATACGTCTAAAGGATCAGTACGTATTAGGGGATGCTCCAAGAGAAATTGCCGAATCCCCCGAACTGGATTTCATCGAGCCCTACAAAGAAGGAATTAAAACGGCCAAATGGACAGGGGAGAGGGATTACAAGGCCTATACGAGCGGTACCGCTAAGAAAGTCATTTCCTTGGTTAGGTCGGCTCCTTATTTTTCCGAGCATAAGCAGGGCTTCTTTGTCGTTAATGTAAGCTTGGCAAGTTTACAAGGCTCCATCAATCAAATGTATAATTCGGAGACCAGCTTTGTACGGTTAAATGATGATAAAGGCCATCATGTACTTGGCCCTGATAGCAGCAATACTGGAAAAAACACCATTTTTTCAACCTACACTTCGCCGTATACGGGTTGGCAGGTTGAAAGCGGAATGATTAACCAAAAAACGCTCACATTCACGCTGTTTTTATATAACATATGGACCGTACTGGCTTTGATTTCAGTCTTGCTTGGCGTCATTTGGTTCGTTCATGTGACCAAAAGAAACTATCGGCCTGTGGAACAGATCGTTTCTCTCATTCAGACCAACTCTCAGAAAAATCAGAGCGGTGGAAAACCGGAGGAGAGCGAATTTGGTTTCATCCAGCACACATTGGAGCATTTAATGGAAGAGACCGATCAGTTCAGAAAGCAGCATCAGGAAAGCTTGATTATTCATAAGAAATATCTCTTTCAGGAGGTCATGGAAGGGAATGCTGCTATCAAGGAGACAGAGTGGAAAGCTGAATTATTAAAGTATGACCTTGATGTAGAAGGTAAAACTGCCTTCATTCAAATGTTTGAGATGGACTCCTATCTGGATTTCACCAAATTCTATAGTACGCATGATCAAACCTTGCTTAAATTCACATTATATATTGTCATTCATGAAACAACTGTGAATCATGGGGCTTCCGTTTGGGCGGAATGGACGGAAGACAATCGTATTTCCTCGATTATTTGGGAGCCAGATGACGTGGAACCAGGAACGATCCGGGACAGTATCATCCAAACGGTACGTCAATGGGTGGAACAATACCTTAGCTTTACGGTAACTATAGGAGGTTCGGAGCCAGCCTGCTCATTGGAAGAAATACGCCAATGCTACGAGAAGGTCGGCACCTTGCTGCAGTACAAGGCAGTATTGGGCACCAATCGGATCATTCATGCGGAACATATTGTAAGGTCGACACAAAGTGAAATCTCTCAATATTTCTATGCGATCTATTCAATCTCACAATCCTTGCGGCTATCTGGTGATGATTGGATTCATCACTTGACGCTTCTGTTTAGTCAAATTCGGGATTCCCTTTCCTCTCGTAAAGAGATAGAGAGTCTCATTCAATTTTTACAGCAGCATTTAGAACGGGCATTTTCTGAACTATCCAAGGAATACAGGCAAATATGGAAGACGACGAACGCAGAGCTGCTTGCGCTAGGTCTGGTATGGGAAACGGTGGAGGAACTGGAGAGCAGCTGCACCCGTATTTTTGAAACGATGTGTGTGCAAATGAATGCTATAAAAGATGCCGACAGCTCTAGATCGGTCATAACGGAGATTAGAAGCTATATTATTGAAAATTACACCAATCCTGATCTTTCTCTCGATTATTTAAGCGAGAAGTTTCAGATGAATGCCAAAAACGTTAGTAAAATGTTCAAGGAGGAGTTCGGCGAGAACTTCGTCGATTTCCTGATCGGCATGCGTATGGATTATGCGAAAAAGCTGCTGGCTGGCACGCATAAATCCATGCAGGAAATCAGCCTCGAGGTGGGCTACTTCAATTATAATTCTTTCAACCGCGCTTTCAAGAATATAGTGGGGCTGTCTCCAAGAGATTATCGCAAACAAGGAGCTGCACTCGCATAGCCATACGTCCCTTAGGGGAGTAGCCAATAATAATCCTTGTTTCCGCAGCAGCTGCTGCGGTGCAAGGTTTTTTTTGTTGTTGGAAAATAGAGATAACGCCGAATTATGCAAGGTTTGCATTTATTCCTTTGTTTGCGGGGAGTTTTCAGCGATTTATTAGGCTTTAGGAAAATAGTGAAATGCACGAATCTTACAAATTGATGAGGTGAAGCGTTCTGGTTTAGTATCGGTGTAGGCCAGAGCGACTAACGAAAAAGCTCCGGTACATCATATAGCCATGAGGGGAAATGTAGATGCGCTCAGGGAGCACGAAGACGATAACAAAAATGAAGCATCATTGGGAGCTGTATCTTCTTGTCCTACTACCGGTTCTTTATCTCATTATTTTTAAATATGTTCCGATGGTTGGTGTCCAGATCGCATTTAAAGATTTCAACATAATAAAGGGAATTTGGGGCAGCCAATGGGTGGGGTTCAAACACTTTCAACTATTTTTTGATTCACCTAACTTTTGGCTGCTCATTAAGAACACCGTCACCATCAGTGTATATTCCTTAGCAGCAGGGTTTCCGATTCCAATTATATTGGCTTTGGCGCTCAATGAGCTCAGAACCGGAATATTTAAGAAGTCGGTTCAAATGATTACATATGCGCCGCACTTTATTTCGACGGTAGTTATGGTCTCGATTGTCATGCTGATGTTATCGCCGCATGTAGGTGTTGTGGATCGTTTGTTCACCTTTTTTAATATCCCAACTACCAACTTTATGGGGGTTCCGGAATTTTTCAAATCCATTTATGTATGGTCTGGTGTCTGGCAGGAGATGGGGTATGCATCCATCATTTATATAGCTGCATTGGCGGGGGTTGACCCTTCCTTATATGAAGCTGCCCGGATTGATGGGGCATCAAGATGGAAAAAGATCATCCATATCGACCTTCCATCCCTATTGCCGATTACAATCATCATGCTGATTTTAAGCCTGGGAAGTATTATGGGCGTCGGGTTTGAGAAAATCTATTTGATGCAAAATGCGCTTAATCTGAGCTCTTCCGAAGTTATTTCCACTTATGTTTACAAAGTAGGATTGATCGGAGCGAATTTCAGCTTCTCCTCCGCGGTTGGCTTGTTTAATTCCATGATTAATCTCATTCTTCTTCTGATTGTTAACTTCATCGCCCGCAGAGTTTCGCAAACGAGCTTATGGTAGAAAGGGGGGGCGCACCATGTTTAACAAAAACAAAATTAGAGAACCATTCGGCGATCGTGTCCTGCTCACGATCATTTATCTAGTGTTGACTGTTCTTATGCTGGCGGTTCTCTATCCGCTGCTGTACATCTTGAGCTCTTCACTTAGCTCCCCTAACGCAGTTGTTTCGGGCAGGGTATGGCTGTTTCCGGTAGAGTTGTCGTTTAAGGCCTATGCATCCATATTTCAAAGCACACAGCTAATGCAAGGCTATTGGAATACGATCATTTACACCGTAGTCGGCACGGCAATCAATATATTATTCACCGTGCTTCTAGCCTATCCGTTATCTAAGTCGACCTTCTTCGGACGGAAGCTCATTATGATCATGATGATGGTTACACTTTTCTTCGACGGCGGTCTTATTCCCACCTATCTACTGGTCAAGAATCTTCATATGCTGGATACTCGCTGGGCGCTATGGCTGCCAGGAGCGTTATCCGTCTTCCAAGTTATTGTTGCGAGGACATTTTTCCAAACCTCCATCCCAGAGGAGCTTGCGGAAGCGGCCCGCATTGATGGATGCAGGGATACACGATACTTGCTCAGCATTGTGCTGCCGTTATCCAAGCCAATCCTTGCTGTCATGACGCTGATGTATGCGGTCGGTCATTGGAATGCTTACTTTGATGCTCTTATCTATTTAAGATCAGAGGGTCTGTTTCCACTCCAATATGTGCTTCGTAATTTACTTATTCTCAATGCGGCCGATCCCGAAATGCTTGCGAATACGACTCAGAAACTTCGCGACCAAGGTTTTGAGCAGGCACTTAAGTACGCGCTTATTGTGGTCGCATGCGTCCCTGTTCTGATCATGTATCCTTTTGTGCAAAGACATTTTGTTAAGGGCGTTATGATCGGTTCTTTAAAAGGGTAGTACGCAGGTGAGCCTAATAATGAAGGAGGTGAGGCCGAAGAAAAAAGATGCAAGATCCGTTACAATTGAGATTGTCTGCTTATCTTGTTTGTTATTAAAAGGAGGAGTCTATTTTGAAAAAGACAGTATGGTCCACGCTTCTTATCGTTTTGATCTTCAGTATGGTACTTTCCGCCTGCTCTAGCAGCAAGGTCGATAATAAAGGAAGCAATGACGCTAGCAGCGGTAAAGAGACAACAAGCGACGCTGGCGGGGATAAAGCGGCAGAGCCGGTAACCATGACTTTCTTTGCACCACAAGGCAAAGCTCCACTAGAGGACAATGATTATACGAAGCTAATTGAGAAGAAATTCAACGTAAAAATTAAATGGGACCTTGCTCCCTCAGACGCATTAACCGACCGGAGACAGCTACTGTTAGCGAGCGGAGACTACCCGGAAGTGTTCCTCGAAGGTAAATTCAGCAATACGGATTTGCTGACTTATAGCAAACAAGGGGTATTTGTTCCACTCAACGAGCTTATTGATAAATATGCACCCAATATTAAAGCGATGATGGAGAAAAAGCCGTATTTTAAAGATGCTATTACGGCGCCAGACGGCAATATTTATGCGATTCCGCGTCTGAACGAATGTTACCATTGCACCTACTCCCAGAAGTTCTGGATGAATAAACAATGGTTGGACAAGGTTGGTTTAAAGGTTCCGACGACTACGGACGAATTATATACCGTATTGAAGGCATTTAAGGAGAAGGATCCAAACGGCAACGGAAAAGCTGATGAAATTCCTTTGACCGGAGCGCCGAACAAATCCGTCTGGAACGGGAATATCGATGCTTACCTCATGAACTCGTTTATTTATAATGATAATGACAAATATTTAGTTTTGAATGATAGCAAAGTGGATTTTGCTGCCAACAAGCCAGCGTGGAAAGATGGGCTAGCTTATATGCATAAGCTGTACAAGGACGGCCTTATCGATCCGGCTTCATTTACACAGAACGATCAAGCAGTCGGTCAGCTTGGTAATCGTGAAGGCGATGAGATTGTAGGCTCTATCACTACAGCTTTGCTCAGCTATCTTGTTAATACTTATGATGCCAAGATTACTCGCCATCAGCATTGGGTCATCGTTCCGCCTCTGAAAGGGCCAAATGGTGTGCAGCTTGCAGGGACAACCCAAGGCATCAGTGATTTTGCTTTTGCGATTACCAACAAAGCAAGTGAAGCGCAGCAAATCGCCGCTATCCAAATCGCAGACTATGCGTTCAGCGAAGAAGGCGCATTAAACAGTGAATATGGACCGAACGAAGGCATCGGCTGGAAGAAGGCTGGTGCGGACGAGAAAAATATCGACGGTAAACCGGCAAAGTACAGCTATTATAACCTCCCAGAGCAGGATCCGAACAAAGTAAGAAACGACAGTTGGTCTTTGCTTGGTCCGAAGGATTTGTCCAAGGAGTTCCGTGATTTATTCGCTGCAGGACAGGATCCGCTTGCTGGCGACGGATATGATACGCGCCTGGCGCAAGCGACGAACGAATATAAGCCGTACGCGCCGGCAGAGGTGTTTCCAACGGGCGTATTTATTCGTCCCGAAGATACAGACTCGGCAGCACAGCTAACTACATCTATTAAGGACTATGTGCAATCGAATATGGCTCAATTCATTATCGGCAATAAGGACGTTGATAAGGATTGGGATGCTTACGTGAAGGGTTTTGATGGCTTGAACCTCACAAAATATATTGAAATTTATCAAAACGCGATTCAAAAAAAATAAATGCGCAACCGGCAAGAAGGAAGTATAACCTTTGGGTGTACTTCCTTCTGCTATTTGTGGCGGTAAACAAGGAGAGAGAAAAATGAGCTATAAGGATTCATCGCTGTCAGCGGAGCAAAGGGCGGAGGATCTCCTGAGCTTAATGACGGTTGAAGAGAAGATCGGACAATTGATTCAGCCATTCGGCTGGAAATGCTATCACAAACAAAATGGGGCTATTTTGCTTGATGAGTCCTTTACGATCGCAGTGAACAACGGTGGCGTCGGATCGCTTTATGGCGTGCTACGCGCCGATCCTTGGACAGAGGTAACCCTTGAGAACGGATTGTCACCCGAAGAGGGAGCACAGGCAATTAATGAAATTCAGCGTTATGCGATGGAGCATTCACGGCTTGGTATTCCGATCTTATTCGGCGAGGAATGCTCGCACGGTCATATGGCGATTGGAGCAACCGTCTATCCCGTTCCTATTCTGCTTGGAAGCATGTGGAATGTGCAGCTTTATCGGAGAATGTGCAAAGCAATCGCCGCAGAGACTCGAACTCAGGGTGGTGCGGCAACTTATTCTCCTGTGCTGGATGTTGTCCGAGATCCTCGCTGGGGCAGGACAGAGGAATGCTTTGGGGAAGATCCTTTCATGATTGGGGAAATGGCTATTGCAGCTGTGCAAGGACTTCAAGGAGAACGGCTCGACTGCGATACCAGTGTAATCGCGACATTAAAGCATTTTGCGGCATATGGAAGCTCTGAAGGAGGGCGGAATGCGGGACCGGCTCATATCGGGCTGCGTGAACTGCATGAGAACGATTTACTTCCATTCCGCAAAGCGGTGCAAGCTGGTGCCCTGTCGGTAATGACGGCTTACAATGAAATCGATGGTATCCCATGCACGTCCAACTCCTATTTACTACAGCAGCTGCTTAGGGAAGAGTGGGGGTTTGACGGATTTGTGATCACCGACTGTGGCGCTATAAATATGCTCGCTTACGGTCATGATGTGGCGAAGGACGGCGAGGATGCAGCGGCGATGGCACTTAAAGCAGGAGTAGACATGGAGATGTCAGGTGAAATGTTCGGTAAGCATCTTCTGTCTGCTTTGCAGAACCAGACCGTTACCAATACTGTACTGAACGATGCGGTCCAGCGCGTGCTCAAGATCAAGTTCATGCTGGGGTTATTCGAACGCCCTTATGTCGATCCGCAGCAAGCTGCGACGATCATAGGCTGTCAGGAGCATATTGAGCTCGCCCGTGAAGTAGCGCGCGAAGGCATCATACTATTGAAGAATGATAACAGCACACTACCTCTAAACAAAGAAACTGGCACAATCGCAGTTATCGGACCCAATGCAAACGATATATATAACCAGCTGGGGGATTATACATCTCCGCAGCCTCGCCATCAAGTGGTTACCTTACTAGATGGCATCCGCAATGCTCTAGGAGAGCAAGGCCGGGATAGAGTTCTGTATGCCCCAGGCTGCAGAATCAAAGAGGATTCGAGGGAAGGGTTCGAGCGGGCATTAACCATTGCTGCACAGGCGGATGTTATCATCTTGGCACTTGGCGGCTCAAGTGCTCGTGATTTCGGGGAAGGGACAATCGATCTGCGGACAGGAGCATCCCTCGTCTCCGGCCATTCCTGGAGTGACATGGAATGCGGCGAAGGAATTGACCGAACCGACCTTCATTTGCTTGGCGTACAGCTGGAGCTGGCGCAGCAAATTCATAAGCTGGGAAAACCTATAATCGTTGTGTATATGAACGGCCGTCCGATTGTGGAGCCATGGATCGATGAGAACGCCCATGCGATTGTAGAGGCTTGGTACCCGGGACAAGAAGGCGGTAACGCCTTGGCCGAACTATTATTTGGCGATGCCAATCCTTCTGGTCGATTGACCGTTTCCGTGCCCAAGCACGTCGGGCAGCTCCCTGTTTACTATAACGGGAAGCGGAGCAGAGGCAAACGGTATCTGGAGATGGATGTGAAACCCCGTTATCCGTTTGGCTTCGGTCTCAGCTATACGTCGTTTCACTATGATAATCTGATGGTTACGCCGGAGAGGATTTCACCGGATGACGAAGCGATTGTTACGGTTGATATTACGAATACGGGAGCCGTTGCTGGGGCGGAAACCGTGCAGCTCTATATTACCGATGTCGTGAGTTCCATAACCAGACCAGGGAAAGAATTGAAGGGCTTCTGTAAAGTGATGCTGCAGCCTGGTGAGACACGGACGGTTTCTTTTACAGTGACCAGAGAGCATTTGCAGCTCATTAATGAGCGGTTTGAATCAGTCGTCGAAGAAGGGGAGTTCAAGATTTTGGTGGGAAGAAACGCTGAGGACTTCCTGAGCACGACTTTAAACGTTCAGAAAGGGGAGTGAAGTCATGTATCGTATTCTTCGATTTATTAAGCATTTATCCAACAAACAATGGCTGGATGAGATTTCTTTGCGGGAATGGGAGATGAGAATCGCTCGTTATATCAAACCCGGTGAGTATGAATATGAAATGACGGATGACAGCATGCACACAGATGGCCGGCTGCTAGGCAGACATGGCATTACTTATTTTCTCAGTAAGCAAATTACGATTCCCTCAGACTGGGCAGCCGATACAGCTGGCCTGACGGTTGAAGGCGGAGGAGAAGGACTGCTGAGGGTGAATGGCGCGTCTTATCACGGATTGAGCAGGAACCATTGGTTTGTTCCGTTATATTTGGAGGAGATTGGCAGTCAGCCTTTTCTTGAAATTGAGCTTTATGATCCGATACCTGAACCAGTGGATCCGTTAAATGCCCAATCGACGATCAATCCGCCTGTCCAAAGTGTGCAGATCCGACTAGTGCGGGTGAACAAGCCGCTTCAGAGCTTATTATATAGTGTCAAGATCGCTTATGAGGCGATGCTGCTGCTTCCAGAGAAGGATTTGAAACGGTCCCAAATAATGAAGATCTTGAATGAAACAATGGATGAAACGTACCGTTTTCTCGAAACCCGTATTACCGATCATGAATGGATTCGCTCTGTGGAGGATAGGCTGACAGACCGATTGCAAGTCTTATCGCCGACTCAACGTTCGAACGGCTTAATGCATATGGTTGGTCAATCACATATCGATGTAGCTTGGTTGTGGCCCGTGCGGGAAACCGTCCGAAAGGTTAGCCGTACGTTCTCCACAATGATGGCACTGATGGAGGAGTATCCGGACTTTATCTATTCTCAGAGCCAGCCCTTACTGTATGCATTTGCGAAGGAGCATGATCCGGACCTATATAAGAGAATCAAGGAAAGAATCGCCGAAGGACGCTGGGAGCTTGTTGGCGGTATGTGGGTAGAGCCGGATTTGAATATTCCAAGCGGAGAGTCTCTCGTGCGTCAAATGCTTTACGGTCAAACCTTTTATCAAGAAGAATTCGGGAAACGGTCTCACATTGAATGGCTTCCGGATACATTCGGCTATTGTGCTTCACTTCCACAATTATTGAAGCTTGCGGGCGTCGATTATTTCATGACGACCAAATTGAACTGGAACGATACCAATAAATTCCCTTATGAGCTGTTTCACTGGGTTGGTATTGACGGGACATCGATTATTTCGTACCTGAATCATGGCTTGAATGAGCATACGAATCCTAAGGAAATTCAAGAGCATTGGGAGGCGTATCGGCAAAAAGACAAGCTCGATGAGCTTATGCTGCTATATGGCCATGGAGATGGCGGCGGCGGAGTCACGCGTGATATGGTTGAATTCGTGCATCGCTCGCCGCTTATGACCGAATTGCCAGCTAGTCAGTTCAGCACGGCTGCTGCTTTCTTCGAAGAGGTCGGGACAATTGAACAAACGCTTCCACAGTGGCAGGGCGATCTATATTTGGAGCTTCATCGGGGAACTTACACGACGCATGCGCGTAACAAGCGCAGCAATCGTAAAGCGGAAGTGCTGTATCGCGAGGCGGAAGTATGGAATCACCTGGCGCTTGCATACTTGGACAAAGAAAAGGATCATGCCAGCCGAGATGCCCTCCAGCAGGGATGGAAGCTGATTCTGTGCAACCAATTCCATGACATTATCCCGGGGACATCAATTCCTGAAGTATATGAGACTTCAACAAGCGAATACAAGCAGATATTCGAGCTAGGGAATGAAAGTTTAGAACGATCGTTACAGGCATTGGTTGCTCAAGATACCGCAACCAGCGACGGAATATCCTATGTGGTATTTAACAGTCTGGGCTGGGATCGGGATGAAGTCGTTGAGATAGAGGGAGACATTGGGTTTGTTAAGCTCCGTGCATTCAATCATGCGGGTATTCAATTGAACTGTGATCATTATATAGATGAGTCCGTTCCTGACAGGTATAAGATCTCTATCACTGTACCTTCAATCCCCGCCTTCGGTTATACGACGATTTGGCTCAAACCTTTGGAGGATGAAGAAGCTTGGGTTCAGACGACGGGGACGAATGAATTTAACAATTCATGGGAAACCGATTTTTATAAGCTGGAGTTCAATGCAAAGGGAGAGATCATACGTTGGCTGGACAAAACCGCTGGTCGCGAGCTTTTATCCCCTGGCAGTATAGCTAATGAGTTGCAATTGTTCCACGATAGACCGCTTTACTGGGATGCTTGGGATATCGATTCTCGTTTTGACGAGCAGCGAGCAGAAGAGGTTAGGTTAGTTAGGCAAGAGCTAGTCGTCCAAGGGAAGACGGTAGATATACTAAGATTTCAGTGGGAGTTAAATCAATCCGTCATTTACCAAGACATCATACTGTACCATCATCAGAAGCGTGTTGATTTCAAAACTCGTGTACTTTGGTACGAAGAGCATAAATTACTGAAGGTTGCCTTTCCAAACGATATTGTTACCGTTAAAGCAACCTATGAAATTCCATTTGGGGCACTGGAGCGGCCTACCCACAACAACACCAGTTGGGAGCAAGCCCAATATGAGGTTTGCGGCCACCGCTGGGCTGATTTATCCGAAGGAGGCTATGGTGTCAGTCTGCTGAATGATTGCAAATATGGCTATGATGTCAAAGGTAGTACTATGCGCTTATCACTTCTCCGTGCGCCGAGATGGCCGGACTTGACGGCAGATCAAGGCAGCCACGAGTTTACCTACTCGCTCTTTCCTCATGAGCAGGATTGGCGCAGCGCGCATGTTGTCAGAAAGGCCGCTGAACTGAACCATCCTGTGACTTTGGTTAAAGGGGGAACGGATGCGGTATCGCTTCCCTCCAAGCAATCATTTGTTGATTTCAACGGCAAACATGTTGTGCTTGATACAATAAAAGCCGCCGAGCGTGGAGAAGGTACGATTTATCGATTCTATGAATCCTCCGGTGGCAGGGAGACAGTGAGGCTCGGAGGATCATCGCCTTTCGTTAAGGCTTATTTGGTCAATCTGCTGGAGGAGGAGATGGAGGAAATACCCGTAGTCGACGGAATAATTGTACTAAATTTCAAAGCTTATCAAATCATCAGCGTGAAATGCGTGTAAAGTAGATAAATTCGAAGCATGGTGCGTAGAAGCCCGCTTTGCTGCCGGATCATTCTTACGATCGCTGTTGTCTCCCTATTTCTTGATTCTATCCCTTAGGGGTAGAAATAAGGAGACAAAGGCGAACGCTATCGCTTCTTCAGAACGATTCCGTCCGCTTCGCTTTTGTTTCGGGACAGACCGGTAGAACACCGACAGAAATTCGCAAATCATCTTGGACAGGATCAGGAGAGTAAATATTAATCGTTTTTGCACATCGAGATTGGCTTGACGAATGGCTGCGAATGTTTGCTCTGTCTGAGCGGCCTCTACAACTCGATTAACAAGAATAATAAAAGATGAACCAGCTTCGAATTCGACCACTGTGTAGTGGAAGTATTCGAGGCTGGTTTGTCATGTTCTATTCTCCGAGCCGTCCCTACTCATCCAATCCTATTGCTCAATAGACGCACATGCTGCATAATCCAGCTGAATTCAAGCAGCATCCTTCGACGTTAAGAGAAGCCGCGCCACTGTGAAGGAGACAGACCAATATATTTTTTAAACACCGTGGCAAAATGCTGACTGGTCTTATAACCGAGATCCATCGCCACTGTTGTGACGTTGGCTCCTTCTTGGCGCAGCAGCTGACAAGCCCTATCCATCCGCAAGCGATCGATATAATTAGCAGGGGATTGCCCATGTATATCGTGGAACAATCGATAGAAGTGGGATTCACTTACGCCAACCTCGGCGGCCAGCTCTCTATTGGACCATCTCGTTTCAGGTGCTGCTTCAATCAAAGCGGTTAGCTGATTCATCGCCACTTTTAGATCCATGGGAATTTGGCGGATAGAGGAAGGATTCATCATTTGCAGGAGGATATCCAGTACATAATGACGTACACGGCAGGAAGCTAACGATTCGTTGTTATCAATAATGCTTCTGAGCTTGGCGAAGGGCTCGCGAACACGACTATTCACGAAGACAACTCTAGGCAGCTGCTGCAGCTGCTTGTGAATTTCAATACGGTCTTCATCTTGCAAGCTCAGCCACCCTGGATTCTCGGCCGGATCAGCAATAATCATCCACCAGATGCTGCAGGGCTCGATGAAGCTGAGACGTGCCCGGTGCCATTCTCCAGGCCGCGTGTGGAAGAATTGTCCGGTATGAGAAGCATATAAATGACCATCGACCTCCCAAGTGACCTTGCCGCTTTCAACAAATACAAATTCATAGGATCGTTCATGCTGATGATCATTCAGTGGGGAAGCTTCATGGAAACGGTCGTATCCCAGCAAGATTAATTCGGGTACGCTGGAGAGCTTATCTACTGCAGGGTATTCATATACCCAGCGTGTCGATTCTGCCTTTATTTTGGCCATAGTCACAATCCCTTTAGTTTCTAATTGTCTCGTATGTTTCTAATCCTATTGGATAGGTTTTGGGAAGTCAACACTTGCTGGAATCCTCTACACTGGTAATGAAGCAGAACATTGACGAGGAAATGGTGAGGTGTCAACAATGGGAGTTATACCGTATATTCCTACAGCAGCAGACAAAGAGCGGTTTGATCAAGACGGCTATTGGATCAGTCCTAAACTACTTGATGACGAGACGATTGAGCGTCTTCGCGGAGCACATGAGCGTATTTGGAAAAAAGACTATGATGGTGCTGGTATGCCTCTGCATGCTTTTCAGCTGTCGGATCAACCTTTCGCTCTTCGTAAATTCGATAACGGTTGGTGGATTAATGATGAGGTGCGCAGTGTGGTAACCGATCCGAATTTAGGCGAAATGGCGTCGGAGCTGCTTAACGAGGATGTGATTCGTCTGTGGCATGATCAGGTCATCTATAAGCCGGGTACGTCAGGGGAAGAGACCAAAGCGGGCAATGTGGGCTGGCATCAGGATTATGGCTATTGGCGCGCAAGCAGCACAACAAATATGGTAACAGTATGGATTGCACTTCAGGATACTGACTTGAGCAATGGTGGCATGATGACAATACTTGGATCGCATAAGTGGGGGGCTGTGGAGGGGAGCGATACGTTCTTCGAACAAGACATGACTAAGCTAAAGCAGCGTTTCGCTACGCGAGATTGGGTGGAGGAGCCTTGTATCCTCAAAGCGGGTCAAGCAAGCTTCCACCATGCCCTTACATTCCATGGCTCGGCAACGAATTATACCGACCAGCCTCGTTTGTCTGTCGTTGCACATTTGATGCCTGGGAATACCTTCTATAAAGAAGGCCGGGCTCGGCATGATAATGTACGGCTGCTCGGCCCTCGCCCGCAATTTGGTCAGAAGTTCAATAATGAATTTTTCCCGGTTTTATATTCGAAATAAGACAAGGAGCCTTCTCGAACGATCTCATCGTTTGGGAAGGCTCCTGTTTATTGTTTGGCTTGAATGTTTTACTTTCACATCGCTTGTATGACCACCATAAGAGTGCTGCTTGAGATTTAGGCCGTATCCTTACTTTGATTCGCCTGACTTCGGACAACGCAATTTCGTCCATTTTTTTTAGCTGCATAAAGGGCCTTGTCGCTTAAGGTGTAGAGTGTTTCTAGTTGGGTGTTTGAATCTGGAATGACCGTAATGACACCCAAGCTAATCGCATAGGTCACAGGAAATTCCCCAATGGAAGCCCCATCCAGCGACTGTCTAATCCGCTCGGCGTATGCACTGGACTCCGCCTCATCTATGCCGGGAAGCAGAATGGAGAACTCATCGCCTCCGTATCGGCCGAAGAGATCATTGGGACCCAGCTGTTTATGAATTCGATTCGTAAGATCTTGAAGCACTTGATCTCCAGCATCGTGACCATAGGTATCATTGATGGTCTTGAACTGATCGATATCGAACAGCATGAGGGATATTGGCTTTTTCTTCATGGCATAAGCTTGGAGGGATTGCTTAGCACGTAAAATAAAGGTTCTGCGATTAAGAATCCCCGTCAAATCGTCATAGCTGGCTACCCGTAGCAGTTCATGGTCCGCTTTCTCCTTTGACAAGAGTACAAAGCCCGTATTACCCAAAATCATGACGAGATATAAAGATAGGAAGGAGAACGTCTGATAGATTCCCGGCGTAAAAATACCTATCGTATTATGTGATTGCAGCGCGGTAATCGCTCTTCCGATTAACGATACAATAACAAGAAAATAAAGAGATCCCATGATTCTCATCAGGAGGGAGAAATTCTTCTCCCTAAGCATATAGTAGGCAGGGAATATAATAGTAGCTGAGGTGCCGATGGAGGCAAAGGCAATCCTCAGACTCTCCACATTATCCATGAAAATAATGAAATGAAAGCCAATAATGTTGGCCACAGTCAACAGGATATAGATCTTCTTTGTTCTAAGGGTAAATGCCTTCTGCAGTTTTAATAGGGAGACGGCTTCCAGCGAAGCGCCAACGAACAGAAGGGAGTTAGATAAGGATATGGTAAGAAAATCAGGCAAGCCGCCTCGAAGTACAAGGAAGAACCAAGCAGAGGCTTGCACACATTTTGCAGCAAAAAACGTATTCACTATGTGATCCTTCGGATATTGACTCCGATACGCGCTAATTAGAATGACGGTAAAGAGATGACCAACCACAAGCGTGATCAATATCGTTTTCATATCCAATAATAAGTTCATGATCTGCCACCATCTTATAGTTAGAGTTACATCTCATTATATAATCAATACTTCTCTTGTAAAATGATTTTACTCGTAATAATTTGGTAAACTATTCTAATCGTTCATAGATCATTCCTTGAATGATGATGAATATTCCGGAAAACGGATCAATACTAATTAGAAGCCCTGTGCGTAGAAGCCCGCTGCGCGGACGGATCATTCTTACGATCGCTGTTGTCTCCCTATTTCCATATTCTATCCCTTAGGGGTAGAAATAAGGAGACAAAGGTGAACGCTATCACTTCTTCAGAACGATTCCGTCCGCTTCGCTAGGTTAGTAGTGGTTGCAAGCACTGATTATGGTTTAGAGCCATTATTCCTTGTGGTTATTGCGATTTCTAACAGAAAAAAGAGGTTAACCAGATTTAGTCGGTCAACCTCTTCCTATGAATCTGCCATATAGACTCTAACATTGTGTTCTGAGGGAGACTACTTTAAATCAAACTTTTCTTTAATGATTGCAGCAACTTCTTCCGATCTCAAATTTGTATTCGTTATTTTAATATAATTCTTCCTTGTGATTTCTCCCTCTATGGAGTTTAATCTGTATGTTTCCATGGTCCTTTTTAAATCAGATTCGGACCGTTCAATATCTCTTTTGGTAGGCTTATGTTCAAGTCTATGGGGAGTTTTGTTGCGTTTAAGTCTTTCTTCTAAATCCGCTTCTAGCTCTACAAAGTAAACTTGTCCACCTTTTGATTCGAAAATATTACAAATTTTCTCTATAAAATCGCAGTCTGCTTGCTGATCAAATGCCCATACATAAGTGAAGATCAATCCATATAAATTGCTTTTGGACACTGCCTCAAATATATCTACGCGAAATTGATCGGTTAATCTCCATAATTCAGAACCAAAACCGAAAATAGGATAAAGCATTTCAATGGTCATGTGGTTATGAAAAAGCTTCAATTCTGTTATCTTTTCTAATTCATGTCCAACGGTCATTTTACCGACTGCTTGTGGTCCAAAGATCAAAATGAAATTCATAGATATCCCCCTTAAAAGAAGTTTGGAGAATTATAACTAAAGACCATGAAAATGGCAATCATTTATTGCGTAAGCAGGCAAAGGCGAACGCTATCGCTTCTTCAGAACGATTCCATCCGCTTCGCATTTGTTTCGTGATGGTAAGCACCGATTATGGTTTTGAGCTCTTAATGGAGTGAAAATTGCTTGTTTATCCGCTATGAATCATCTATTCTTGTATCGTTAGAGTTACAGGAATCGGAGGGAATGGAATGTCTGAATCTCAACAATTACCGCGCAGTACTCCTGAAGAACAAGGTGTTTCACCTGCTGTTATAACTGCACTCCTACATGCTTGGGAGCGCACTGGACAAGAAATTCACAGCTTCATACTAGTTCGCCATGGGAAAGTAATTGCGGAGGGAGGATGGAAGCCTTATTCGCCAGATTTGCCTAGATTTCTTAACTCCGTTACGAAGAGCTTCACATCAGCAGCGGTTGGCTTCGCTGTATCCGAAGGAAGATTATCTGTGGAGGATACGGTTCTGTCGTTCTTCCCGGAGAAAGCGCCAGCGTATATAAGTGAGCACTTGTCTTCCATGCGAGTGAAGCATCTGCTGGCAATGGCTACAGGTCATACGGAAGATACAACCCCACACCTCCGCAGGGGAGAAGAGAGGGATTGGGTTCGGGCATTTCTGGGATTCCCTGTTAACGAAGAGCCAGGTACAAGATTTATATATAACGGCGGGGCAAGTCATATGCTCTCCGCGATCTTACAGAAGCTGACAGGAGAGACAGTTCATCAATACTTGCAGCAGCGCCTATTCGAACCTCTTGGAATCGAAGATACCAAATGGGATACTTGTCCAAGCGGAATTAGTACAGGTGGCTGGGGCCTGACGATTACGACAGAGGATATTGCCAAGTTTGGTCAGCTCTATTTGAACAAAGGTGAATGGGAGGGCAGGCAGCTGCTATCCGAGGAATGGATCACGGAATCGGTACAAAGTCACATTTCGAACGGTGATGACCCTAATAGTGATTGGGGGCAAGGCTATGGGTATCAGTTCTGGCGGAATCAGCATGGCGGATATCGAGCGGACGGGGCATTTGGCCAAGCTGCATTGGTGATGCCTGAGCAGGATGCGGTATTAGCGCTAACCGCGGCAGTAACCGACTTCGGCGCCGTACTCGATCAGGTATGGCGCGTACTTCTTCCTGCATTGGATGCCAGCAGGAGCCCGCTCCCAAGCGATGATGCAGCAAGAGAAGAGCTTGCTGACAAGCTCTCTTCACT
This sequence comes from Paenibacillus baekrokdamisoli, assembly GCF_003945345.1. Lineage (GTDB taxonomy): Bacteria > Bacillota > Bacilli > Paenibacillales > Paenibacillaceae > Paenibacillus_Z > Paenibacillus_Z baekrokdamisoli. The sequence goes on from NZ_AP019308.1 coordinate 290,810, forward strand.
TTCGATAGAACCGCCTAGGCACGAGGATCACTCTATCAAGGAAGATGATTATTCCGGCAAAAGATTCGTTAGAAACGAACAGGGATCTGTCGCTGACTTCGACTGCATATCGTTTGATTTTGAAGATGAACAGGTTGTGATGACATGGAGTTGGAAGGATAAGAAGGAGACACAATCAATCTTGTGCGGACTTGGCGTATGGCAAGAGAATCAATTGCGGCAAGAGGATGACATTGTACGTGCGGTAGCAAGTGGAACATGGCAGGATGAGACGACCTTCGTTGTCTCTCTACGAATCTTGGAAACGGCCTATCAGGATACTTATCAATGTCGATTCGAGGGAAACCAGCTTCATGCAGTCTATTCTCGCGCATTTAATGTATATCCTGATAAAGCTTGGGCGGCTAGCTTTGAGTCCTAAGACGATCGCAAAAAGGTAATCAGCTGATGAATGGGCCTATCTCGCCAACCATCCGCCATCTACGCATAACACATGCCCATTCATGTAATCGGATGCTTTGGAGGCCAGGAATACGGCAGGACCAACTAAGTCTTCGGGGGTTCCCCAGCGACCAGCGGGAATACGCTCAGTAATTGAAGTGTAACGCTTCTCGTCCCGAATGATGGGAGCTGTGTTATTGGTCTCCATGTAACCTGGCGCAATCGCGTTAACCTGCAGTCCTTTACCAGCCCATTCATTCGCTAATGCTTTGGTAAGCCCAGCAACCGCATGCTTACTGGCGGTATAGCCTGGCACATTGACGCCACCCTGGAAGGAAAGCATCGAAGCGATATTAATGATTTTGCCGCTGCCTCGCTCTATCATATGTGTACCAGCCAGCTGGCAGAGGAAGAAGACGGAATTCAAGTTAAGATCAATCACATCATACCAGTCCTGCTGAGAGTGGAGAGCGGCTGGCGTACGGCGAATGATACCAGCATTGTTAATTAAAATATCGATCTGACCGAAGAAACCAACTGACTTGGCAAAAACTTCATTCAACCCTTCTGCATCGCTTAGATCGGCAGATATTTGTTCGATCTGACCACCGTTGGCTCGGATAAGCTCGACTGTGTGATCACTATTAGAGGAAGAAATAGCGACGATATTTGCGCCCGCTTGTGCAAGTCCCACAGCCATTGCTTGTCCAAGGCCGCCGGAGGTACCGGTTATTAGTGCAGTTTTGCCCGTTAAGTCGAATAACATCGAATGCCTCATTCCTTTCGCAACAATTAAGTATTTGTACTAGGACGTTCATTAGCATGTTGCTCCTATGAATCATGATCTCATGTCGCTTATATCTTAGCGCTGCATTCCAATCGAACCCCAGCCTGACGGAATTGTTCGGCGGTTTCGGAGGATAATCCGTTGTCGGTCAGAATGGCTTCAACCTCAGATAAGCCGGCAAAAGTAAGCAAGGCAATTTGCCCGAATTTATGATGATCGACCACCGCATAAGCGGTATGCGCGGAGGCCAGGAGCGCTTGCTTGAAATCGATCAGATCACCTGTATAGATGGTGAAGCCGTATTCTGGATGAACGGCCGTTGCCGATAAGAAGGCCTTCTGGATATTAAGCTTCTTAATATAAGCGGTGGCTTCAGGTCCAGCGAGCATGTTGCGCACGCGATAACCGCCAGGCACGACTAAGCGGATCTCACTCTTGCGAGCAAGCTCTCCAATAATGAACACATCATTCGTAACGACCGTCAACGGCTGATTCTCCAGCCGCTTGGCGATTTCAAGTGTCGTGCTGCCGCCATCCAGCGCAATAATGTCGTTAGGTTCAATAAGCCGTATCGCAAGCTCGGCGATTTCTTCTTTGGCAGAGGCGTTCTTAATAAGAGGTTCCTTCTGCGAAAGAATACCCAGCTGATCGCTTTGGGCAAGGACCGCCCCTCCATGAACCCTAAGGAGAAGCCCCTTCTCCTCCAGCTTGGCAAGGTCTTCACGGATCGTCTTGCCGGTAACCTGAAGCGTTTCGCTCAGATCAGCGACGGTGACTTCCTTTTGCGCTAATAATACTTCCATAATTTTTTCGTAACGACGTAAGGAGCTCATTGCATTCATCCGTTCTTCGTAGGTTACCTCTTATAATATCTCTTTCATGGCTACCGGGTCCATATCGTTGAAAATTTGATTTTCTCCAGCCATTCCCCAAATAAACGTATAATTGCTCGTTCCTACACCACTATGAATCGACCAGCTTGGAGAGATAACCGCTTGTTCGTTGCGAACGACCAGATGGCGTGTTTCTTGAGGCTCACCCATAAGGTGGAAGACAACCCCATCCTCAGGCATATCAAAATAGAAATAAACCTCGGAGCGTCGGTTATGCGTATGACAGGGCATCGTATTCCACATGTTACCGGGCTTCAGCAACGTCATGCCCATAACCAGTTGGCAGCTTTGAATGCCTTCGGTATGGATATATTTGTAGATGGTCCGCTCGTTTGAGTTCGTGATGCTGCCGAGATGGTTAGGTGCCGCTTCACTGATTGCAGCCTTCACAGTCGGATACGTTTGATGTGCAGGCGTAGAGTTCAAATAATATTTGGCAGGAGACGCCGCGTCATCACTCTCGAACAAAACCTCTTGAGCGCCTAGCCCAACATAGAGGCAATCCTTCGGCTCCATGACGTAAACCTCTCCATCAACAGTTATTTGACCGCGTCCCCCCGTGTTAATAATTCCAATTTCTCTACGTTCCAGAAAGGTATCCGCACCGATTGTTTGGACATCTGCTTCCAGCTTCACAATGCTGCCAGCAGGAACGGCGCCCCCTACAATGAACCGATCCACATGTGAATACACCAACGTAAGCTCGCCCGGAACGAATAAAGATTCAATATGAAATTCCTTACGCAGTCGGGAGGTATCGTACGCTTTGACTTCATTGGGGTGAGACGCATAACGGATTTCCATGATTGCATTCTCCTCTTAGGTTCTTATAAGTTCATTTTAGTTCTTATATGTTCATATTAAGGGATGCTGTGGGCAAAAGCAAGCCGGAACTTGCGTGGGGAATGTCCGGTTTCTCGTTTGAATAGGGAGCAAAACTGGGCATCGTTAGAAAAACCAGCTTCCAGCGCGATATGCGATACGGGAAGTTCGGTTTGCAGAAGAAGAGTACGGGCATGCTCGATTCTTTTGCGGAGTAGATAGGCTTGAGGGGAATGCCCGGTTATTTCCTTGAATAGATGCCGGAATCGATCATAGCTGTAGCCTGCAAGAGCAGCTAGGTGGGCGATATCTGTCTTTTGCTGAAAGTTTTCATTCATATAATTACGGACGTAGAGCAGCTTCTCTGTCGTTGGGTTATGTATCAGGGCAGGCTGGTGGGATCGCAGAAAATCAATAACAAGCTCACCCATAAGTAAATCCAGCTTATCTGCGTATAGCGATTGCTTGTCTGTAAACTCTTGCTTCATACGGAGCAGCTGCTCCAGTATGGAATGCAGCGCGTCATCATGAAATAAACCGCAGCTTAATGAATGCTCCGGTGGAATATGAAAGCCGATGAAGATGACATTCGAGGTTATACTGTGTTTCTCATCGTGAAGAGTGGAGGGAGGAATGATCGTGAAAGTATGGGGCTGGAAGGAATAAGACTGCCCATTTATCGTAGTTGTGCCCTGTCCGTCCAAATAATAGACGAGCTCATAGCAGGCATGCTGATGCATATGCATATACCAGTCTTTTTCTCGTACTGCCGCACAAAATATGGTCAATTTGGTCTTCATCGCTCGTCAAATCCTTTACTTAGAAGATAGCCAATTCCTATAAAAAAGCAGCCAGATCCAGATAAATAAGTAGGAGATAAATTGATATTGTGAATAGAGAAAGAAAAGCTAGGCGCTTTCATCATAGCCGAATTATATAACTTATTAGGAGGGCATGCGAATGAAATTTCCACAGCTGACAATGGAAGAAAGAATACGGAGACTAGAACCACCGAAGGGGAAAATAAGAGCGGTGCTCGATACAGACACCTACAACGAAATAGATGATCAATTTGCCGTTGTCTATTCGCTCTTATCACCGGAACGAATGCAGATGGAAGCCTTCTACGCGGCACCGTTCTTTAATGATTTATCGACGGGACCGAAGGACGGGATGGAGAAAAGCTATCTGGAGCTGAAGAAGATCCTAGCTCTTATGAAGAGCGATATTCCAGCTTATGAAGGGTCAACGATGTATTTGCCAGATACGCATACACCGGTTGAGAGTGCTGCAGCCCGTAATTTAGTCGAGCGTGCGATGGCCTCAACAGAGGAGGATCCGCTTTATGTAGTTTCAATTGGAGCGATAACGAACGTAGCTTCTGCCATACTCATGCAGCCTGAGATTATTCGCAGAATCGTCGTCGTGTGGCTGGGAGGTCATTCTTTTCAATGGAAGGATACGCGTGAATTCAATTTGTTCCAGGATCTGCATGCATCCCGGACGATTGTAAACAGCGGCGTTCCGCTTGTGCTCATTCCTTGTATGGGAGTAACCTCGCATCTGCTGACGACACTTTCTGAAATTCGGGACTATGTAAAAGGGCAGGGAGAAATCGGGGATTATTTGTATGAAACGTACTTGAACTGCGTCGATGATCATTTTGGCAGATCGCGGGTCATCTGGGATATCTCAACGATTGCCTATTTGAATAATGAACAGTTCACACCAAGCGTGCTGCTGCCCAGCCCGTACCTTTCAGAGGAGTTCCGCTGGAGCTTTGATGCATCCAGACATTTGATCCGTTATGTGAATCACATTCATCGAGATGAGGTGTTCCAGGATTTCTTTAGGAAACTGCAGCAAACCAACCAGTGATCAGGGTATGTGATTGCGTGGTAAGGATATACCGTGAGGATTAGAGCTTTATATACTCTTTACTGAGTGGAGTTAATTAGAAAATAAAGTAGAGAACTTCCTTTGAAAGGGGAGGTTCTTTTTTTACACATTTTCACTCGTTGATATACTACTTTGGTGAATGTTGGTATTATAATTATATTGATATAACTTACCGAACATGAAGTGCATTATTCCAAAAATCGATGATTTTATTATTTTAGAAAGCAGCTATTAACTTACAGTGAGGAAGTATAACTTGAAAATAATAAGAAGAATCGTTAGTTTAGTTGGTTTCCTTTTGATATTATGTACACTCGTGGTAGTTGTTACAAACAACCTACAAAATAAAGACAAAAAAACAGAGGTCATTTTGAAGGATGTGAATGGTGTTGTAAATACAATGGTATCTAATGGGAAGCCATCGGTATTACTATTTTTTACATCGTGGTGTCCATATTGTAATGAAGATGCTCCAAAAATTGTTTCTATGTATGAAAAGTATAAAAATGATATTAACATATATGGGATTAACCTTATTCATAGAGATGATGTCGATGAAGTGAAGAACTACATCAAAAAATATAAAATTGAATATCCAGTATTGTTTGATGATGATGGGAAATTATATGACAATTATGGATCTCCAGGCTTCCCAACATTAATTTTTCTTGATGAAAATGAGCAGGTGACTGAAAGGATAGTTGGTTCTACTGAGATTGGCCTTTTTAAGGCAATGTCCCGTTTGAACGATAATGCTAAAAGATGTGTAATAGCAATACCAATTGAGTTTAAGCGAGGCTTTCAACAAAGGATGGATAACATACAATAATTTATGAAGAGACTATTAATTAGTTTCCCTGAATTTAGGGTTTGGTTTTAGTGTTATATCGTTTATTCCAGCATTTCTTACATCTGGTCTAGGAGTTATGATTACTATCGCATTGGGAATCATAGGAATCGTTTTGGGAAAAAATCGCTAAAAGAAACGAAAACTCACAGTTTAGCCCTTGCAGGAATTATTCTTTCAATAATCTCATTATCAATTTCTGCATTGATAATTTTAATGATTACCATATTAATATTTGCAGTAAACAGATAGACAATAAAACAACAATTTATACAGGAGTTGAGTGATGATGGATTTCAAAAAAATTAATACGATAACTAAATATCCAAGTATTCTTACATATCACCAATTAGGAGAAAGAGGACGATTAACCGAAGCATTATCTGAAGATAAGGGGTTCCAAGATTCTGATGATGTTTTTGTCTATGAGAAGGTTGATGGTGAAAATTCAAGAATTATTTTATTTAAAAATCTTTATGGTGAAATCGATTATTTAATTGGCTCAAGAGAAGAATTGCTCTATGCAAAAGGAGATAGAATTGGTAATCCGTATGGTAACATTGCCGAATTTTTAAAACCATTAGCTAACAAATTTATTGAAAATAATTTCACAAGCAATGATTGGGCTTTAACAGTTATCTATCAAGAATCATATGGTGGAAAGACCAAAGCATCCAAGAATTATACGAACAATAAAATTCAAGGTTATAGAGTTTTTGATGTTTTTGATTTGAATCAGATTGAATTAAACGAACTCTTAGCTTTACCAGTAGAGAAAATAGCAGAGTGGCGCGATCATGGCAATCAGCCTTTTTATAATGAAGCCGAGAAACTAAAGTTTGTAGCAAAAAATGATCTAGAATATGCCCCACTACTTGCAGAAATTAATGGTTCAGAGTTTCCCGAGACACTTGAAGACACATTTAAATTATTAAAGAATTTTGAGAAAACCAAAGTTGGTATTGATTCTACAGGAAAATCCGAAGGGGTAATTGTTCGTTCGTTCGATAGAAAACAGATTAGAAAAATTCGATTTGAAGACTATGAAAGAACCTTTAGGAAATAATTGATTGCTTTTATTCTCATTAGATCTGACTTTTAGTGATGAGGTGACAATAATGGGACTTAAAAATAAGATGCCAGTAATGATCTCTGAACTCATGTGTTTATCTTGTGGCAGTTATTTTCCTATTCCAAGACCGCTACATCAACTTAGAGAAGAGAATCATATTAAAACTATCTGGTGTCCTCATTGCAAAGAAGAGACACAACATGTTGAGAAGTTAAAAGATAGAATTGATTTACGGAACCCTAGAAGCGCTTTAGATAAAGAAGAGTTTATTGACGAGGACACAGACTGGGAGAGTTTGTTCGGTTTGAAGTAGTTTATGAAACAAATTGGAGCCATTGGCGTTCTTGGTGGTTCACTTTTAACGACTTCAACTGTCGTTATTACAAACAGTTTTACATATAGAAAGGAAGTGAAAAAAGCGGAAAGAGAGAGGGCATGGCTACTTGAAGATAAAGCTAGAGAAACCAACAAAAAGAAGGAAATTAAAGAATTCAAAGTTTACAACGAAGCATTAAAAATTGACGGAGAATTCCAGTTTGTACACTTCAACGATGATAATGGCATGAAAGAGTTTTCAATTGCCCAGTACAAAGAAAAAATGAGACCAATACTTTTTATTGATTTTCATTTACTTAATCCTGAGGTTAGAAATTTAATCAGAAAACTTGATGATTATGCATATGCAGATATACATTATGGCACTTGGGTGGACCCCAATAAGCAATAAAGATAACCTGATTGCGGATATGTTTAGAATAGCGTTAGCGCTTGAAGATCCTTGGAAACTGACGCATATTGAATATGATGATAAGGATGAAGCTTGGCATCTATTCCTAGACTTTGAACGTGGATCCCTGTTTGCTTGTCCGTCGTGTGGTGCATCGTGCAAAGCTTATGACGCTGAGAAGAAAGACTGGCGTCATCTGGACTTTTGGAACTGGAAAACCTACATTCATGCCCGTGTGCCAAGAACGGACTGCACAAACTGTAAGAAAGTGACCCTTGTGCCTGTGAAATGGTCCCGTCCGATGTCGCACTTCACGTTGCAGTTTGATGCCTGGGCGATGCGGCTTATGGCTGAAATGCCAGTTAATGCTGCAGCTAGAGAACTCCGGGAGCATGACACATGCATGTGGCGAATCTTTCATCACTATGTGAATCAAGCGATGGAGCAATTGGATTTGACTGCGGTCAAACGAATCGCCGTAGACGAAACGTCCTCGCGCCGCGGACATCGTTATATTACATTATTCGTTGATGTGGACACCAAGATTGTCTTGTTTGCAACAGAAGGGAAAAGCAAAGATACCCTGGCTAAATTCAAGCAACATATGATCAGCAAAGGCGCAGAAGCCCTACAAATTCAAGAAATATGCAGTGATATGTCTCCGGCCTTCATTTGAGGCATTGAAGATCAATTTCCAAAAGCGGAGATCACTTTGATAAATTCCACGTCATGAAGCTGGTCAATGAAGCGGTGGACGAGGTTCGCAAAGAGGAGCAAAAGCAAGCACCTGAGCTTAAACGAACCAAATATCTCTGGTTGAAAAATGAAACAACTTTAAAGAACGAACAGAAAGAAGAGTTGAACCTGCATCTGAAGGATAGTCATCTGAAAACAGGCAAAGCGTATCGGTTGAAGCTGGCGTTACAGGATCTCTGGAGCAAGCCTCATCTATTAGCGGATGTCTATTTACGGGAGTGGATGGCCTGGGCTAGACGCTCTCAACTCGAGCCGATGGTGGAGTTAGCCAAGACCATCAAGCGACATGAAGAAGGAATTCTTCGCTGGTTTCACAGTAGAATGACCAACGGGTTGCTGGAAGGTATTAATGGGTTTCCCTTCTCCTTTATACCAGATTTTTAGGAAACTCTTAAAACCAACGAAACTATTTCTCTATTCAGACTGGAATTACCCATCCGGTAGAGCGAAGAGCCTTTTTTTACACATGAGGAAGTATAACTTGAAAATAATAAGAAGAATCGGTAGTTTAGTTGGTTTCCTTTTGATAGTATGTACACTCGTAGTAGTTGTTACAAACAACCTACAAAATAAAGACAAAAAAACAGAGGTCATTTTGAAAGATTTGAATGGTGTTGTAAATACAATGGTATCTAACGGAAAGCCATATGGAATTAAGGCCGCATTTACCTAAAATATATTGGAGAGAGCTCAAGCTGGAACATTGCTTGGGCGTTCTTCTTGCTATAAAACCAATATTCAACTTTTACTTGAGTAAGATAGCTTGAAAAAAGCTGAGGATAAAGATCAGCATATGTAAATTACTTTGCTCATAACCATATCATAGGTAGTAGTGAATTTGAATACAATTATGGAAAGTTTGTGAGAAATCGTAAATTATGTTGTATTTGAAGTTCCTTTAAATTATTATTAATTAGAACGATCGTTCAGTAAATAAGGATGGCAGATTATGAAACGACACTACGATAGTGATCTAACACGGAAGATCATTGCGGAGAAAGCGGCGCGACTTTTTTCGCAAAAAGGTTTCGCTGGAACATCGGTTTCCGATATATCCAAGGAAGCGGGCTTTAGCAAAGGGCACGTATATTATCATTTCGAGAACAAGGAAAAGCTGTTCGTCTATTTGGCTCAGGAAGGTATGCGGGAATGGGGCGAAAAATGGACCGCCCTCTCGCCGAACTATCCGTCTGCTACAGAAAAGTTGTATGCGATGGCGAAGTTTGTTTTAAACAACTATAAAACGCCGCTGCTCAAGGTTGGTCAAGAACTGGCGGTCAATCCTTCCACGAATCCGGAAACTGTGAAACAATTGTACGGACTTGCAATAATACCGATGCAAGCGTATGCGGCAATTTTTCAGCTAGGAATGGATACTTGCGAATTTAAGATTGATGATTTGGAATCGACTACATTTCTGTTTGGAACTTGGCTTGGGGCGTTATGTCAGCACATATTTACAATGGATTATGATAAGCTGCTCCTCATGTTCCACCAAAGCGTGACAATTTTTCTAGGCGGTATCCTTAAAAATTAAGGATATGGCTCACCTAATTAGAACGATCGTACTAATTGTTCTAATTGCACTATAATAAGCGAAAAGGATGTGGGTATATTGAGTACATCGAATCAAGTTGCTATAGTAACTGGTGGCGCTTCGGGCATTGGTAGAGCAATTAGCATCGAGTTGGCGAGCAAACAAGTATTTGTCGTTATTACCGATATAGACGAGGTGGGTGGTGAACAGACAGTCAGAGAAATTGAAATTAAGGGAGGTAGAGCAAAATTTGTCAAACTGGATGTAACGGATGCCTCTCAGGTAGAGAATGTGATTCATAACGTGCATCAGGAGCATGGGAAGTTAGACTATATGTTCAACAATGTGGGGGATCGCGATGTATGGTGAGTTGTACGATATGTCACACGAACATTGGGAGAGAATCATCAACGTGAACCTTTGGGGCGTAATTCATGGTACGCAGGCTGCGTATACGTTAATGAAAAAGCAAGGGTTCGGCCACATTGCAAATACTGCATCCGCAACAGGACTTGGTCCGTCACCAACAGCTGCTGCGTATGCGACAACCAAACACGCTATCGTTGGGCTTACTACATCTCTTCATTATGAGGCGGAAGCGTTCGGAGTTAAGGTAAGCGCACTATGCCCAGCGTTTGTGAATACACCAATATTCTTAAAAGGTGAAGCAATCAACATGGACAAAGAGAAAATAAATGAACAAATAATGAAGCAGAAATTGATGAGCCCTGAGCAATTCGCGCGTATCGCGTTAAAGGGCATTGTCCGAAATGAACCGATCATTTGCCCAATGCCTCTGCGACGGACGATGGACATTTTCTTTACCCTGTTTCCATCCGTTCACCGAAAGTTGATGAGACTCGTCTGTAATGTGGCTCGTAAAGCAAGCATTAACTGAATGCACCATTATGCCGACAGTGATATGATGTTTGCAGGAGTTGTTGTTGGTAATAATCCCGGTGAAGTGTGGGTAGATAACAATTTGAATCCGTCATCCGCATTAGTATGGTCTAGTGGATTGGGGGCTTTCCATTTCATGGGAAGTGCTAGAAACAATTGCTTTAATCAATCAATCGAAATGCTCATTGAGAATGAAATTATTCCTTTGTTGAGAAGTAAAGATAGAAACGATTTTGAGTTTTCAATATGTCTATAAATCTAATTTGAAAACAAATGAATCTCTCTGCTCAGATATTTTAGAGCCCTTTAGGGCTGTGGAGATTGACGAAACATTCATATTTGAACTTCATAAAGGTGAAATGAAAAATGCGGATTTTATGATAAATTACATCGAACAATATTTGGGTACCTTAAATATCTTTTTAGGAAAGGGCTATGGTTACGTTGCACTCACTAAGTTTAATTCCACACACGCAATTGGAGTAGAAACGCTTGAAGATTACAAAAGACAAGGATTGTCTAGTTCACTTGTGAATTTATTATTAAAGAAATTCAATGAAAAAAATATTGCTTCTTGGTGGGATTGTATCGAGAGTAATATTGCTTCTCAAAAAACAGCTGAAAAGGCAGGTTTAATAAAAGCAAATCATTATAAAATAAATGGGTTCAATTTTTAATATAACCATCAGTTAGGGCAAATGCCATACCACAGTTTTAAGTTATTCTCCCTGCCACCTCATCACCATAAGAATGAACGACCAGCAGTAAGAATGATCGTGGGGGCTTAGCTCAACTGGGAGAGCGCTTGCATGGCATGCAAGAGGTCAGCGGTTCGATCCCGCTAGTCTCCACCAATACCTTCAACTTAACGGCAGAGATGTCGTTTTTTTTTCTTTTCGGAGCTAAATGAAGGGGGAATGTTAAATGGTTCTAGACGAATTGTTGAAAAGAAAAGATCTAAAGCCAAAAGAAAAAACAGAAGTTATGGCAGATGCAATTATAAGCGGTGAACTAGCTATTATTGACATTATTAATGTAGCTTCTACCGCTAAAGACCCGGCAAAGGCGACTTGCATGGAGGCGTTCGAATATGCCACAAATAAAAAACCAGTGATTGCAAATATGGAGCTTTTCAGGTTCGCGCAAAATAATCTGTGTGCTAAAGCACCACGTCTAAAATGGGAGTCTGCTAAAGTAATTGGCAATATTGCTCATCTTTATTCTGAACACCTAGAAGAGGCGATTGCTAGTTTATTAGAAAATACGAAAGACGACGGCACTGTGGTTCGCTGGAGCGCAGCCTATGCTCTTACCCAAATATTCGATCTACCCAATTATTCGAACGATGATTTTCGTACCACTCTTCAGGATATTTGTGAATTCGAGGAAAAAAACAGCATCAAGAAAATATACTTAAAAGTATTAAAGAGGTAACTGAGTTATCACAGACGGAATTTGAAACCTAATTTTTAAATACAAGATTTATCGTGGGACCTTAGCTCGGCTGGGAGAGCGCATCGCTGGCAGCGATGAGGTCAGGGGTTCGCCCGCGCGGACGTAATGAAGCGAGATAGCTTCCAAGCAATCTCGTCTAATGCAGGAGCACGGCGTCTGAATCTACCGCTAAAAGTCCTCGCCCGAGTAAGCTTCGTCAGCTATATAATCAAAGATTCATACATCCCATATGGAAAGACGAGTTTGTGCAAGTCATATCCCGCTAGTCTCCACCAACCTAAAATTCAAACGGTAGAGATGCCGTTTTTTTGTCCGAAAAAAGGTTGTTGGTTGACAGGGGCATGATGCCCTTATACAGAACACCTCGCAATGTTGTGTGCAGATCCCATAGCCTTGTTGCTTGTCGGAGGACTATGGCTGATTAGATTTATTAGTCTGGAAGTAGTTTCTGTTCAATCCAAGGAGGGGATGCGTATGAAAACAGAGCTCTTTATTTCATCATTATTAGAGACAGTGTGGGCTATGGTTGTCAGCTCAACTGCGGGAACTGTCCTGTCCCTGTGAGCCAATAAATTCATTAGAAAGCCCAAGTGGTATCCCACTTGGGCTTTAATTTTCTTAAGCGACTTACTTGCCATAACCATCTACCTAAGGTAACATGCAACAAACTTGTTCCTTGGGAGGTATTCCATTTGACCTTTTCGAATAGCTGTAATGTTGTACTCGAATCCCACCGCAGTTCGCTAGTCGGTCTTGAACTGGACGAAACACAAACGCAGATGCTCCTATCCATTACTCGAAAGCACTGCAAGCTTACTCTCGAGCACAGCCAAGCGAGTACATCTCTGGAGCGGCGGTGGGAGGTCATTGAAGAAATCCAGAGTTTACGAACATCAAGGGAGGCTTTCATCGGAATTCTGATATTTTTTTCAAGGCTATAGCCACGAACGAATCAGGTTATAACTTATGAAGATCTTGTGAACCTCTTGATATTTTGTTATCTAGATATTGGTACTATAACCGATAGGATGTAAATTTTTGCTAGACACTGTCTGGCCCAGCTAATACAATTCACTAGTATACTTGTCGAAATATAGGAGTTGAGGCTTGTGTAAACCATTTGTGGTTTCGGCAGATCGATTCAAATAGAATGTTTTGGAGGTGGGGTAACAATTGCATAAGGCGATTCCAATGAAACAGATGCGAGTTTCCTCAGAATTGGTTGACCCGGACGAATCTGCGCTCTTCATAATATAAAATACATTCTCGGCAAGAGAGGTTGATTTCAAAATGAAAGAGAAACAGAATATGAAAAGGATATCTACGATACTGATGAGTTTCTTGTTGTTGTTCCTTCCTGTGATACAGCTAGCTGTAGGCGAGAGTGCGGCCTTTGCGGCAACTGCGCCAGCGATTTCAAGCATTTCGCCGACGTCGGGTCCGACGTCCGGAGGCACGACCGTCACGCTGACCGGTTCGAATCTGTTCGGTACAATGGCGGTGACGTTTGATGCAACGGAGGCGACGTCCTTTACCGTGGACTCGGCGACACAAATTACGGCCATCGCCCCGCCAGGTAGTGCAGGAACTGTAGACGTAAGGGTAACGACGCTGGGCGGCACATCAGCGACATCGGCGGCGGACCAGTATACGTTCATAGCCGCGCCGACGATCACAAGCATTTCGCCGACGGCGGGTCCGACGTCCGGAGTCACGACCGTCATTTTGACCGGTACGAATCTGACTGGTGCAACAGCGGTGACGTTTGGTGCAACGGCGGCGACGGGCTTTACAGTAAATTCAGCAACGCAAATCACAGCAACGGCTCCGGCGGGCACGGGAACCGTAGACGTAAGGGTAACGACGACGGGCGGCACATCAGCGACATCGGCGGCGGACCAGTATACGTTCATAGCCGCGCCGACGATCACAAGCATTTCGCCGACGGCGGGTCCGACGTCCGGAGGCACGACCGTCACGTTGACCGGTACGAATCTGTCCGGTGCAACGGCGGTGACGTTTGGTGCAACGGCGGCGACGGGCTTTAGCGTAAATTCGGCAACGCAAATCACAGCAACGGCACCGGCGGGCTCGGGAACCGTAGACGTAAGGGTAACGACGACGGGCGGCACATCCACGACATCGGCGGCGGACCAGTATACGTTCATAGCTGCGCCGACGATTACGGGCATTTCGCCGACGTCGGGACCGATGTCCGGAGGCACGAGCGTCACGTTGTTCGGTACGAATCTGTCCGGTGCAACGGCGGTGACGTTTGGTGCAACGGCGGCGACGGGCTTTACCGTAAATTCAGCAACGCAAATCACAGCAACGGCTCCGGCGGGCTCGGGAACCGTAGACGTAAGGGTAACGACGACGGGCGGCACATCCGCGACATCGGCGGCGGACCAGTATACGTTCATAGCTGCGCCGACGATTACGAGCATTTCGCCGACGTCGGGTCCGACATCCGGAGGCACGACCGTCACGTTGACCGGTACGAATCTGTCCGGTGCAACGGCGGTGACGTTTGGTGCAACGGCGGCGACGGGCTTTACCGTAAATTCGGCAACGCAAATCACAGCAACGGCTCCGGCGGGTAGTGCGGGAACCGTAGACGTAAGGGTAACGACGACGGGCGGCACATCAGCGACATCGGCGGCGGACCAGTATACGTTCATAGCTGCGCCGACGATTACGAGCATTTCGCCGACGTCGGGTCCGACATCCGGAGGCACGAGCGTCACGTTGACCGGTACGAATCTGTCCGGTGCAACGGCGGTGACGTTTGGTGCAACGGCGGCGACGTCCTTTACCGTAAATTCAGCAACGCAAATCACAGCAACGGCTCCGGTGGGCTCGGGAACCGTAGACGTACGGGTAACGACGCCTGGCGGCACATCCGCGACATCGGCGGCAGACCAGTATACGTTCACAGCTGCTCCGACGATTACGAGCATTTCGCCGACGTCGGGTCCGACATCCGGAGGCACGAGCGTCACGTTGACCGGTACGAATCTGTCCGGTGCAACGGCGGTGACGTTTGGTGCGACGGCAGCGACGTCCTTTACAGTAGACTCGGCGACACAGATCACGGCTATCGCTCCGGCGGGCTCGGGAACCGTAGACGTAAGGGTAACGACGACGGGCGGCACATCAGCGACATCGGCGGCGGACCAGTATACGTTCATAGCTGCGCCGACGATTACGAGCATTTCGCCGACGTCGGGTCCGACGTCCGGAGGCACGACCGTCACGTTGATCGGTACGAATCTGTCCGGTGCAACGGCGGTGACGTTTGGTGCAACGGCGGCGACGTCCTTTACCGTAAATTCAGCAACGCAAATCACAGCAACGGCTCCGGTGGGCTCGGGAACCGTAGACGTACGGGTAACGACGCCTGGCGGCACATCCGCGACATCGGCGGCAGACCAGTATACGTTCACAGCTGCTCCGACGATTACGAGCATTTCGCCGACGTCGGGTCCGACGTCCGGAGGCACGACCGTCACGTTGATCGGTACGAATCTGTCCGGTGCAACGGCGGTGACGTTTGGTGCAACGGCGGCGACGGGCTTTACCGTAAATTCGGCAACGCAAATCACAGCAACGGCTCCGGCTGGTAGTGCGGGAACCGTAGACGTAAGGGTAACGACGACGGGCGGCACATCCACGACATCGGCGGCGGACCAGTTTACGTACATAGCCGCGCCGACGATTACAAGCATTTCGCCGTCGTCGGGTCCGACGTCCGGAGGCACGAGCGTCACGTTGACCGGTACGAATCTGTCCGGTGCAACGGCGGTGACGTTTGGTGCAACGGCGGCGACGTCCTTTACAGTAGACTCGGCGACACAGATCACAGCAACGGCTCCGGCGGGCTCGGGAACCGTAGACGTAAAGGTAACGACGACGGGCGGCATATCCGCGACATCGGCGGCGGACCAGTATACGTTCATAGCTGCGCCGACGATTACGAGCATTTCGCCGACGTCGGGTCCGACGTCCGGAGGCACGACCGTCACGTTGATCGGTACGAATCTGTCCGGTGCAACGGCGGTGACGTTTGGTGCAACGGCGGCGACGTCCTTTACCGTAAATTCAGCAACGCAAATCACAGCAACGGCTCCGGTGGGCTCGGGAACCGTAGACGTAAGGGTAACGACGACGGGCGGCACATCAGCGACATCGGCGGCGGACCAGTATACGTACATAGCTGCGCCGACGATTACGAGCATTTCGCCGACGTCGGGTCCGACATCCGGAGGCACGAGCGTCACGTTGACCGGTTCGAATCTGTCTGGTGCAACCGCGGTGACGTTTGGTGCAACGGCGGCGACGTCCTTTACAGTAGACTCGGCAACACAGATCACGGCTATCGCTCCGGCGGGCTCGGGAACCGTAGACGTAAGGGTAACGACGACGGGCGGCACATCCGCGACATCGGCGGCGGACCAGTATACGTATGTTGTTCTGACGTATACGATCAGCCCGTTGTCGGATGAGACGCTTAATGCGCAGACAGCGGACTATGCATCGGGGACGCAGGAAACGAAAACGGTGACGGTGACGAGAACGGGAACCGGCGACTTGGCGAACTTGGTGACAACGCTAGGCGGAACGAACGCAAGCAGCTTTACGATTACGCAGCCAACGGCGACAACGCTTAATAGCGGGACGCTGTCCACGACCTTTACAGTAAAAGCGAATGACGGACTCGCCGCAGGGACGTATACAGCTACGGTAACGGTGTCGGCCGTTGGCATTACGCCGGTAACCTTTACGGTAACGCAGGTTGTTAATAGTAGGAATAGTGGCGGGACTGGTGGTAGTCCAACTTCTCCGGATGCTCTAAAACATTTGGATATCGACCAAAACGGCATTATGATTGACTCGGATACAATTGACACCCGTAAGCCGTCCGTCGCTCTTGAAGTTACACCAAAAGACGGCGTTGCCTATATCAAATTACCGGTAAGCCTATTAACCGAGTTTGTGGAGAAAAACGCCACTTTTTTCATCGAGATTAAGACGCCTTACAGCAGCTACAAGATTCCCGCCAATCTGGCATCGCTCATTCCGGGGCTGCAGGATTTGCTTAAGAAGAATGGGCTCAAAGCCGAGGATATCAGCTTCAAGATCACTTTGACCGATAAGTCTGGTGACAAGGACATTCAAGCGGCGGTTGCAAGCGGGTTGCCAAAGGGCCAAGTATTGGGCGCGATTGTGGATTTCAGCATCTCGATCATTAACACCAAGACAGGACAGGTGATCGGAACAGCGGACAAGTTCAGCAGTGCGCTGACGCGAATCATCCCGATGCCAAAGAACATGAAAGATATGCCGGAGCAATGGGGTGTGTTTCGTTATAACGATACGACAAGGAAGTTTGAGTTTGTATCCGCGAAGAAAGTGTTGATCGATGGCGCATGGTACGTGTCGATCAACTCTTATTCCAATAGCGTGTACGTCGTGGCACAAAATCCGGTGAGTTTTGCCGATACGTTTAAACATTGGAGCAAAGCATTCGTAGAGCTGGCTGCAGCGAAAGGACTCGTTGAAGGAGTTGGCGACGGGAAATATAACCCTGACAAAGCCATAACGAGAGCGGAATTTACCGTCATGATAGTCCGAACCTTGGGACGCAGCGGATCTGTCGGCAATGCAGCACCATATGTAGATGTAAAGCAAGGCGCATGGTACTTCGATGAGGTAGCCAAAGCGAAGGAGCTTGGACTGCTCGGCTTCACGACTGGTACGAGCTTCAAGCCTGATCAACCGCTAACCCGCGAGGAAATGGCGAGCATTTTGGCGGCCGTGATTAATCTTGAAAAGTCGTCGATTGCAAAGGGTTCTGTTAACCTGAACGGCTACAAAGATATCGGAAGCGTGGACGCGGCTTATTTGGAGGATGTTCGCACAATGGTTACCCTTCAAATTATGAACGGTACAAGCGCGAATACGTTCGATCCGAAGGGCGAGACGACACGCGCACAAGCGGCGGTTGTGTTCATCAGAATGCTGCAAACGCTAGGTTCAATCGATAGATAAGATTCATGCACAAACCCGCTTGAGCAGAGATAAATCTGTTTAGGCGGGTTTATCCATGTCAATGGTAGTGAAACCGATCACTGCGGTAGAGCGCTTGCATGGCATGCAAGAGGTCAGCGGTTCGAACATTCCATACGGAACAACTTTAGCCGCATTGAAGACAGCGATCACGCAAGCAACGAATGCAACGTTTGAAATCTACGAAGCAGACGGAACAACCGTAGCTACAGTATTAGCGTCGGGTAAGAAAGTCATTGTTACAGCACAAGATGGATTAACGAAGGTAACGTATACTGTGAGTGTGAATGCAGCACCATCAAATGGTGGAAGCGGTGACGGTTCAGCAACACCAATAGTACCGATACCAACAGTAGTTCCAACTCCAACACCTTTAAAAGCAAGTGGCATTATTTACGGTTACTTGGATGGAACGTTCAAACCGAATCAGACGATCTCCAGAGCGGAAATAGTGGCTATGCTTTCAAAAGTAATCAACACTACTTTTGTAAAAAGTGCTAAGTTCAATGATGTTGCGGGTCACTGGGCAGAAGCTGAGATTGATACGTTATCCGATATGGGTATTGTAAAAGGTGCAGCGGATGGTTCATTCAAACCAAATGCTAGTGCTACGAGATTCGAGTCGTTACTCATGGTCTTACGAATGCTAAATATCAGTCTTGGTCTTTCGTTAGACATAGAGTAGTCGTTCCAAGTTACTTAAATACGGTAGGTACTGGTAATAAAGTATCTGCCGTATTTTATATTTACCAATATTTATGGGGTAGTGAAACCAACCAAGGTGGGAGAGCGCTTCGCTGGCGGCGAAGAGGTCAGCAGTTCGATCCTGCTAGGGCCCCCAATAAAAAGCAACCCCTTGGGGCTGCTTTTTATTGGGATGCAAATCGAAACAAACTGGAGTGCTAAGGTTGTCATCTTAGAGCAACCGAACTACACTACTTTAATTGTTTGAGTGTTTATATTGGAAATTTTTTTCATTTATCGGATGAAAATATAAAGGTATATGTAGGGAAATGTCGAATAGATCCCAGATCCGCATAAACTTAGTTCTTAGATCACAAAAGAATAATGAAAATGAGCACTACTTAACTACTATTTTTACATATTCAAAGTCGCCATTTTTAAAATTGCGCCTGAATATTATTCGATTTTATGGAGGGCAATAATGTGCGGAAAGAAATTAACAAATCTATCGCTTTTTTTCTATTTTTATTTGTAATCGTTTTTAGTGTGAACCCAGGCATTGTATACGCCTTACCCGGCGGTAGCGGCACAGGGGATGGTACCTATGATTTCGCTGGATCTTTAGGGGCTACGGACAGTAATGGACCGGGATTTAGAACTTTGGGCAATAAGTGGGGGGTTAGTAATGCAGTAGCGCTTTCCGGAACGCAACTCTATAGTACGAATTCGACTCTTGGAGGTTCCGTAACTACCATATTGAGAGCAGAAGGAGGCGCAGTAAACAAAACCTTTACTTTTAAAGACTTAGGAATTAGCGCTTATAATTCTACTCGTACTCTTGCTGTTTTTACTGTTGTTTTGAAAGATATAACGGATACACAGATTGGGACAGCAAAAACGTTGTCTTCCAATTACGCCCTCACTACTTCAATTACACAAATGAGTACTATTCTAAATGGCGGCACTCCATACAATATTGATAACGTAGCTTCAATTACAATTACGGCGCAATATTTAACTTCAGCACAAACGGACTTAAATTTCGAAAATATCACTGTTGCCAATATTAGTGCTCTCGACATCACGGCGCCGACGTTGTCCGGCGTCGGGACGAGCGTATTGACGCCGAACACGTTAGCAGCGACAAGTAACGAGAACGGCACGCTGTATTTGGTCTTGAAATCGGCAACGATCACGAACAAAGCGAGCTTAGACGCGGAAGTTTCCAGCAGCCGAGGCACCAGCGTAGCGGCGACGGCCGCAAGCGCCGCGGCGATCCCGACCACGGGATTAACGGCTGGAACCTATGTAGTCTATGCGGTCGATGCAGCAGGAAATGTCTCTACGAAATCAGTAGACGTAACCCTGACCAATCCGGACATCACCGCCCCAACGTTGTCGGGTGTAGGAACGAGCGTATTGACGCCGAACACGTTGGCAGCGACAAGCAATGAAAACGGCACGCTGTATTTGGTCCTGAAATCGGCAACGATCACGAACAAAGCGAGCTTAGACGCGGAAGTTTCCAGCAGCCGAGGCACCAGCGTAGCGGCGACGGCCGCAAGCGCCGCGGCGATCCCGACCACGGGATTAACGGCTGGAACCTATGTAGTCTATGCGGTCGATGCAGCAGGAAACGTCTCTACGAAATCAGCAGACGTAACCCTGACCAATCCGGACATCACCGCCCCAACGTTGTCGGGTGTAGAAACGAGCGTCGTAACGCCAAACACGTTGGCAGCGACAAGCAATGAAAACGGCACGCTGTATTTGGTCTTGAAATCGGCAACGATCACGAACAAAGCGAGCTTAGATGCGGAAGTTTCCAGCAGCCGAGGCACCAGCGTCGCAGCGACAGCCGCAAGCGCCGCGGCGATCCCGACCACGGGATTAACGGCTGGAACCTATGTAGTCTATGCGGTCGATGCGTCAGGTAACGTATCCGCGGCGACCGCGGACATAACCCTGACCAATCCGGACATCACCGCCCCAACTTTGTCGGGTGTAGGAACGAGCGTATTGACGCCGAACACGTTGGCAGCGACAAGCAATGAAAACGGCACGCTGTATTTGGTCCTGAAATCGGCAACGATCACGAACAAAGCGAGCTTAGACGCGGAAGTTTCCAGCAGCCGAGGCACCAGCGTAGCGGCGACGGCCGCAAGCGCCGCGGCGATCCCGACCACGGGATTAACGGCTGGAACCTATGTAGTCTATGCGGTCGATGCAGCAGGAAACGTCTCTACGAAATCAGCAGACGTAACCCTGACCAATCCGGACATCACCGCCCCAACGTTGTCGGGTGTAGAAACGAGCGTCGTAACGCCAAACACGTTGGCAGCGACAAGCAATGAAAACGGCACGCTGTATTTGGTCTTGAAATCGGCAACGATCACGAACAAAGCGAGCTTAGATGCGGAAGTTTCCAGCAGCCGAGGCACCAGCGTCGCAGCGACAGCCGCAAGCGCCGCGGCGATCCCGACCACGGGATTAACGGCTGGAACCTATGTAGTCTATGCGGTCGATGCGTCAGGTAACGTATCCGCGGCGACCGCGGACATAACCCTGACCAATCCGGACATCACCGCCCCAACTTTGTCGGGTGTAGAAACGAGCGTCGTAACGCCAAACACGTTGGCAGCGACAAGCAACGAGAACGGCACGCTGTATTTGGTCCTGAAATCGGCAACGATCACGAATCAAGCGAGCTTAGACGCGGAAGTTTCCGGCAGCCGAGGCACCAGCGTCGCAGCGACAGCCGCAAGCGCCGCGGCGATCCCGACCACGGGATTAACGGCTGGAACCTATGTAGTCTATGCGGTCGATGCGTCAGGCAACGTATCCGCGGCGTCCGCGGACGTAACCCTGACCAATCCAGACATCACCGCCCCAACGTTGTCGGGTGTAGAAACGAGCGTCGTAACGCCAAACACGTTGGCAGCGACAAGTAACGAGAACGGCACGCTGTATTTGGTCTTGAAATCGGCAACGATCACGAATCAAGCGAGTTTAGATGCGGAAGTTTCCGGCAGCCGAGGCACCAGCGTCGCAGCGACAGCCGCAAGCGCCGCGGCGATCCCGACCACGGGATTAACGGCTGGAACCTATGTAGTCTATGCGGTCGATGCGTCAGGCAACGTATCCGCGGCGACCGCGGACATAACCCTGACCAATCCGGACATCACCGCCCCAACTTTGTCGGGTGTAGAAACGAGCGTCGTAACGCCAAACACGTTGGCAGCGACAAGCAACGAGAACGGCACGCTGTATTTGGTCTTGAAATCGGCAACGATCACGAATCAAGCGAGTTTAGATGCGGAAGTTTCCGGCAGCCGAGGCACCAGCGTCGCAGCGACAGCCGCAAGCGCCGCGGCGATCCCGACCACGGGATTAACGGCTGGAACCTATGTAGTCTATGCGGTCGATGCGTCAGGCAACGTATCCGCGGCGACCGCGGACGTAACCCTGACCAATCCAGACATCACCGCCCCAACGTTGTCGGGCGTGGGAACGAGCGTATTGACGCCGAACACGTTGGCAGCGACAAGCAATGAAAACGGCACGCTGTATTTGGTCTTGAAATCGGCAACGATCACGAACAAAGCGAGCTTAGACGCGGAAGTTTCCAGCAGCCGAGGCACCAGCGTAGCTGCGACGGCCGCAAGCGCCGCGGCGATCCCGACCACGGGATTAACGGCTGGAACCTATGTAGTCTATGCGGTCGATGCAGCAGGAAACGTCTCTACGAAATCAGCAGACGTAACCCTGACCAATCCGGACATCACCGCCCCAACGTTGTCGGGTGTAGGAACGAACGTATTGACGCCGAACACGTTAGCGGCGACAAGCAACGAGAACGGCACGCTGTATTTGGTCTTGAAATCGGCAACGATCACGAACAAAGCGAGCTTAGACGCGGAAGTTTCCAGCAGCCGAGGCACCAGCGTAGCTGCGACGGCCGCAAGCGCCGCGGCGATCCCGACCACGGGATTAACGGCTGGAACCTATGTAGTCTATGCGGTCGATGCAGCAGGAAACGTCTCTACGAAATCAGCAGACGTAACCCTGACCAATCCGGACATCACCGCCCCAACGTTGTCGGGTGTGGGAACGAGCGTATTGACGCCGAACACGTTGGCAGCGACAAGCAATGAAAACGGCACGCTGTATTTGGTCCTGAAATCGGCAACGATCACGAACAAAGCGAGTTTAGACGCAGAAGTTTCCAGCAGCCGAGGCACCAGCGTAGCTGCGACGGCCGCAAGCGCCGCGGAGATCCCGACCACGGGATTAACGGCTGGAACCTATGTAGTCTATGCGGTCGATGCAGCAGGAAACGTCTCTACGAAATCAGCAGACGTAACCCTGACCAATCCGGACATCACCGCCCCAACGTTAATCTTAACCAGTGCAAGTGCAACGGCCAACTCCACGACAACATTAAACTTTGTTTCGGATGAGACAGGAACCTACTACTTCGTAGTCTATGCAGCGGCAGACGCAGCACCGAATGCCGCTACGATTGCAGCACAAGGGATTGCCATAGCCAAAGGAACAGGGGCAGCAGCTGCAGCAGCGAACATGGCAAGCGTAACAGGCTTGTCGGCATCCACGCACTATAAGGCATATGTCATCATTAAAGACGCGGCGGGTAATGCTTCGGGTGTAGCGACTATTTCCTTAACAACGACAGCAACGCCAAGTAACGGCAGTACTCCGCTACCAGACACCGAGACTGAAATACTCATCAATGGTAAGGCTGAGAAAGCAGGAACTACAACAACAACCCAAGTGAATGGCCAAACGGTAACGACAGTTGTGATCAATTCGAAAAAGCTGGAGGAGAAGATCGCATCGGAAGGTGAACATGCCGCGATTACGATTTCCGTGAATACAAAATCCGATGTCGTGACCGTAGAGTTTGATGGCTGATAGTTAAAAACATGGAACAAAGGCAGGCGGTCATTGCCATCAAAGCGGAGAATGCGACCTATACTTTGCCTGTACGGCAGATCAACATTGGTTCTATATTGAATCAACTCGGCAAGAGCCTGTTGCCTCAAGATATAAAAATACAGATCGAAATTTCTAAACCGACCGCGGACACAATGAAGCTCGTGGAAAACTCGGCAGTCAGAGGGGGGTTCACCCTTGTCGTCCCGCCACTGAACTTTACGGTAAAAGCCAAATACGGGGATACGACTATTGAAGTAACCAAGTTCAGCGCCTATGTGGAAAAAACGATTGCAATTCCTGTTGGTGTAGACCCTAACAAGATCACGACCGGGATTGTTATTGAGCCGGACGGAACTGTTCGTCATGTGCCGACCAAGGTTGTTGTCATCGATGGCAAGTATTATGCTAAAGTGAACAGCTTAACGAACAGTACGTATGCCATCGTATGGCATCCCAAAGAGTTCAAAGATGTGGCGCAGCACTGGGCGAAAAATGCGGTCAACGACATGGGCTCGCGGATGGTCATCGGCGGAATCGGAAATGAACTGTACAATCCCGATCAAGATATTACTCGCGCAGAGTTTGTAGCGATTATCGTTCGGGGATTGGGGCTAAAGCTGGAAAACGGTACAAGTCCATTTAAAGATATTACGTCGACTGACTGGTATAGTAGAGCGATCCAGACCGCTTACGCATACAAATTAATCAGCGGATTGGAAGATGGTAGCTTCCACCCAGGGGACAAGATCACTCGAGAACAAGCGATGACGATAATCTCGAAAGCGATGAAAATAACCGGTCTCGAAGTGAGCCGAGATGATATCAAGGTATCGGGAGAATTGCTAAGTCCCTTCGCAGATGCGAGCAACGTCTCCAAGTGGGCGGAGAGCAGTATTGTCGACTGCTTGCAAGCAGAAATCATTGCCGGGAGAAGCAGCACGCAACTTTCGCCAAAAGCGTACATTTCCAGAGCTGAGGTCGCAACTCTCGTGCAGAAATTGCTGCAAAAGTCAGGACTCATTTAAAACAAAGGTAAGAATTTCAGGTTATCTCTCAGGTCAAACTAATCGCGTGAGAGATAACACTTCTTCCTACTGACTGTTGCTACACGCGAATCTGATAAGTGGCTCAAGCAAGGTGAACAAATCTATCATACAGCGATTAAAGTATCTCAAAGCGCAACTGAATATTCTTTTTTAGGTGTGTAATATCCCTGCGCGGGAGAGCGCTTGCATGGCATGCAAGAGGTCGGCGGTTCGATCCCGCTAGTCTCCACCAATACCTTAAACATAACGGCAGAGATGTCGTTTTTTTTGGAAATAATTGAAGGAGGGAATGTTAAATGGTTCTAGATGAATTGTTGAAAAGAAAAGATCTAAAGCCAAAAGAAAAAAACAGAAGTTATGGCAGATGCAATTATAAGCGGTGAACTAGCTATTATTGACATTATTAATGTAGCTTCTACCGCTAAAGACCCGGCAAAGGCGACTTGCATGGAGGCGTTCGAATATGCTACAAATAAAAAACCAGTGATTGCAAATATGGAGCTTTTCAGGTTCGCGCAAAATAATCTGTGTGCTAAAGCAACACGTCTAAAATGGGAGTCTGCTAAAGTAGTTGGCAATATTGCTCATCTTTATTCTGAACACCTAGAAGAGACGATTGCTAGTTTATTAGAAAATACAAAAAACGACGGCACTGTGGTTCGCTGGAGCGCAGCCTATGCTCTTACCCAAATATTCCATCTACCCAATTATTCGAACGATGATTTTCGTACCACTCTTCAGGATATTTGTGAATTCGAGGAAAAAAACAGCATCAAGAAAATATACTTAAAAGTATTAAAGAGGTAAATGAGTTATCACAGACGGAATTTGAACCCCAATTATTACCAGATTAGATTATCTTGGGGTCTTAGCTCAGCAGGGAGAGCGCTTCGCTGGTAGCGAAGAGGCCAGGGGTTCGTCCCGCGCGGACGGACCGAATGAATAACATCGAAGAATAAAATCGAGTGGAAGAGCACGGCGTCTGAATCTACCTATGGGGTCTACATCGGCGATCGGACTTCATTAGCAAACAAGAAACGACCCCGAGCTTATGAAAAGTTCGGAGTCGTTATTTCATTTGTTGGATTTATTTGATGGAGGCTTCATAAATGTCCTGAATGGATTTGGATATCATCGCGTTGAATTCATCGTCTGTCTGCCCGGCGGTTAGTCCCTCCGACAAGGCACGTGAGAAACTTGCGATCAATCCATGATTATGTGCCAGCTTTTCATTTGCTTCCGCTTGCGTGTAACCGCCTGACAAAGCCACAACCCGTACAACATGTGGATCCTCCATTAAATCGCTGTAGAAATTGTCTTTCGTCGGTATGGCGAGTTTAAGCATGACTTTTACGTCTTTGCCGAGGGAGGATAATTGATCGAAAAGTTCATCTTTTAATAGTTTTTCCGATGCTTCCTTATCCGCGCTGTGGATATCAACTTCCGGTTCGATAATTGGAACCAGCCCCATCTGAGCGATTTGGTTACCGATAGCAAACTGTTGTTCAACGACTTTTTTGATTCCGGCAGGATTGGCTTCCTTAATAACCGAGCGCATTTTCGTCCCGAAGATGTTTCGTTGGGCTGCTCGCTTCAGAAGGTCGTCTAAACCTGAAATGGGCTTCATGAGCTGAACCCCGTGTTCAAGGTCGGCGAGCCCTTTATCGACTTTTAGAAAAGGCACGATGCCTTTCTTCTCCCAGAGATAATCAGCGGTAAATTGCCCGTCAATGGAACGATCCATCGTGTTCTCAAATAAGATCGCGCCCAAAATGTACTGGGAATCAAACGCGGAACTCTTAATAATACGCGTTCTCATCTCGTGCACCATTGCATACATCTCTTCTTCATTGGAATAGCTGTTTTCCTTAATGCCATACTGCAGCAGAGCCTTAGGAGTACTTCCGCCGCTTTGATCCAAGGCCGCAATAAAGCCCTTTCCCGTACGGATTCGATCCAATTGCTTTGTATTCATGGATGTTTCACCTTCCCTTTCGTGAACTGATTGGCGTTTTATGTCTTATTAAGTATAGCACTTCTACTTGCAGGAATACATTCTAGGCACGCATGAGAAGCAGGAATGAAAGGGTCGGAACGCAGTCGATAGGGATAATACGGATTATAGTTGAAAGCTTGAAGGTTCATCCTTCAGGCTTTTTTTTGTCTGCACATGAGCGTATTTGGCTTCTCGCAACATTGCTTTGGAAAATCCCGTCGAGTAGATGTAAGGCTGAAATTATTCCAAATATAGCAGGGCCGGATCGGATAAAGAATCTTTTGTGGAAAGGATCGTGAAGATATGAAACGAAGACAACCGACTAGAGCAGGTAGTCTCATATGCATTTTACTTGTTTTTATAATGGGAGCGGGAGGCTGTTCGAGAACCTCCTCGGCTGTAAATTCTGTAACCATTAAAGACATGCAGGAACCACCGGGTTTAACGGGTTTGGTCGATAATCAGAAGGTTTCGTTCATTCTAGGCTCTTATCAATGGCATAATTCGATTGCAGATGCGCCTGACCCTTCGAGCTTGGTAAGGGATCAAGCTGCTGCAGCTGTAGTTCCGCCAAACAAGGAAATGTCGCTAACATTTGCTAGCAAGGAACAACCAGAGCAGATACTGGCTATGAATTGGGAAGAGGGGCAGATCCCGATTGCGGTAAACGGGAATAAAATCATTTTGCCATCGAAGCCTGGGAGGTATGTAATTTCCATAAGTGGGAAGTGGTCGGATGATCGTGGATCTTATGCCGCAGCTATTGAAATAAGAGAACCGGAGCAAACAGGTTTAGAAGCTTCGGGTGACTTACAAATACCTGCGATCAAGCTGCCTGAAGCAACCAATGCTGCAGCCGATATGATTGGATTGATTGTATATAATGATCAAATTTACACGCAGACGGCCACAAAAATGGATAGCGCACATGCTAAGGAAGTACGAGGGGAGAAGCTAGGGACTACGAAGGCCAACATTGACGAATGGAGTAAGCAGGATGAATTCTCCACCCAATTTGCTTCGTCCATAGGGGTCACGGATGTGTATATGGTGAAAGGATACGATAAGGATTTTCGAATCATGGCCTACTCTGAACAAGACGGTATAGTATATTCAGAGTTATATGAATGTCTGAATGGTATAACGATACATGATGGTAAAGACATCTTTGGTCAGCTTAAGCTGAGCGGTCAAGTGACTGCCGCCAAAGTAAGAAGCTTCAGCGATTGGAATAATGGCGTTGATAGAAGTACACCTTTAGCGAAAGTAGAGCTAGTGGAATCTTTTGTAGAGGAGTTGAATAATACGATCCCTCTCACAAGCAAAAGTGCGGGGCAGACGCTGGGAGATTATCAGAATGATGAGCAATTTAAGGAACTGACCCTTGAGCTCAAGGATGGTTCCCGAACGAGCTTGATATTAATTAAAACGGGATATATTCGATATGGATATACAGACGTATATTTCAAAATGGATAACGAGATATTCACGTCATTGTGGGAGCAAATATCAAATTAGGTCAGTTCGCTGCAGAATGACTCCGGGGAGAATATTTCTTTTCCGCATATCGCCAAAAAAGGATGTGTATAGTTAAGGTATGAAATGATGTTAAAAGGGAGCTGGTTGTTTAATGGCTGGAATTTTAAACGGATTATTTGGTAACTATTCGGAGCTCTCCATACAAGAACTATCACGTCAGTACAGTGCCTACCTCATGCCTAACGAGCAGATACAGACGGGTTTTAGATTAATTCGTGACACTTTCATTGTTACGGATAGCCGAATCGTATTGATCGATCATCAAGGTGTGACTGGGAAAAAGACAAGAGTTGCATCCATAGACCTGGACTCGATCTACGAAGTTACTATGGAAACGGCGGGTACTGGTTTTGATGATAGTGAACTCACCATCCATTACATCACTTCGCCTTATTACAAAAGCAATGACGTAAAAACAAGGTCGTACAAATTTGAGTTCGGCAAAAAATTCAATCTCCAGCCATTTTACGTTGCGATACTTTCGATTGCCCACCAGAACCTTAAACGACTGAACGCTTAGACATGATGACAATCACAACCCCCGCCAGCCACTTCACGAGGCCAGCGGGGGTTGTTTTCGTGTTGTAAATGATAAAATATTTCTATTAATTATCGTGATAGTGAGAAGAGCACTTCGATTCAATGAATCTTTGTTTTTCTTTGAAATATAGGTATTCAAAAACAAACAAACATGATAGACTAGGTTCAAACAAACATTATCACATATAAACGGAGGTCTATCATGGTACAAAGTTTATGGGACAACACGAAAGCACCTGATCAGCAAAGCGGACTGAATGAGCTTGTTTATCGTTCTAATATTATCGGTACGGATCGTCGAGTTTGCAACTGGGGCGGAGGCAATACGTCAAGCAAGACAACGGTTAAGGATTTCCGCGGTCGTGATGTTGAAGTGATGTATGTCAAAGGAAGCGGTTCTGATCTAGCTTCGATGAAAGCTAGCAATTTCACTGGTCTTCGCATGGAGGATATCCGTCCATTGTTCGAGAAGGACGAAATGCCGGATGAAGAGATGGTTGCTTATTTGGTCAACTGTATGATCGATAGCAAGCACCCGCGTGCTTCCATCGAGACTTTGCTGCATGCTTTCTTGCCTTTCAAGCATGTGGATCATACGCATCCTGATTCCATCATCAGCCTATGCTGCGCAGATAACGGTAAGCAGCTTGCAGAAGAGATCTTTGGCAACCGCTTCGTATGGGTTCCTTATATTCGTCCAGGCTTTACTCTCTCCAAAATGATCGCGCAAGGCGTACTCGACAATCCGAATGCAGAGCTCGTTCTAATGGAGAAGCATGGTCTTGTTACATGGGGCGAAACGTCCGAGGCGTGTTATGCACAAACGATCAAAATCATCAGCGAAGCAGAAGCATTCATTGAATCCCGCGTGAATGAAGCAAAGCTGTTCGGCGGCGTGAAGCATGAAGCGCTTGCGGCAGATGTGCGTAGAAGCATTGCCTCACAAGTGATGCCAACGATTCGCGGAGCAGTAAGCGATGTGAAGAAAATGCTGCTTACTTTCGACGACGAAGCCGATGTGCTGCAATTCGTTGGCGGAGCAAATTCCGCTACGCTATCCCAAGTTGGAGCGGCTTGCCCGGATCACCTTGTGCATACGAAGGTTGTTCCATTATTCGTACAATGGACACCGGATGCTAGTGACATCGAAGGTCTTAAAGCCATACTTAAAGAAAGCATTGCTGCTTATAAGAAGCAGTACGAAGCTTACTTCGAGCTCAACAAGCATGAAGGCGACGTAATGTTCGAGGCGGCTCCACGCGTTATCCTTATTCCAGGTGTTGGTATGATCAACACAGGCAAGAGTTGGGCAGCATCGAAAGTTAGCGGAGCCCTTTACCATCGTGCAATTGCCGTTATGCGCGGAGCAACAGCACTTGGTGAATTCGTTTCATTAAGCGAGAATGAATCCTACAATGTTGAATATTGGCCGCTTGAGCTTTACAAATTGTCGCTTGCTCCAGCTGAGACTGAGTTCTCGCGTAAGGTTGCTTTCATCACTGGCGGCGCGGGCGGTATCGGCAGCGAAACAGCACGTAGACTCGTTTCTGAAGGCGCACATGTCGTGCTTGCTGATTTGAATTTGGAAGGCGCCTTGAAGGTCGCTGGAGAAATTAATGATAAATACGGCGAGAACCGTGCGATTGCAGTTAAAATGGACGTAACAAGCGAAGAAGCGGTCATTGCAGCTTATGCAGAGACAGCTCTTGCATACGGCGGCGTTGATATCATCGTCAACAATGCGGGACTAGCGACTTCAAGTCCTTTTGACGAAACGACCTTGAAAGAATGGAATCTGAACATGAATGTGCTCGGCACAGGCTATTTCCTAGTTGCGCGCGAAGCATTCAAACTTATGAAATCACAGAGCATCGGCGGTAACATGGTGTTCGTCGGTTCGAAAAACTCCGTATATGCAGGCAAGAGCGCCTCTGCTTACAGCTCGGTCAAAGCACTTGAAGCGCATTTGGCACGTTGTATCGCAGCTGAGGGCGGAGAGTTTGGTATCCGCGTTAACACGATTTTACCGGATGCCATTCTGCAAGGATCGGCGATTTGGAACGGCAGCTGGCGTACAGAGCGGGCAGCCGCTTATGGTATTGAGCCGGATCAATTGGAAGAGCACTACCGTAAACGCACAACGCTGCTCGTTAACATTTATCCACGGGACATTGCTGAAGGTATCGCTTTCTTCGCTTCCTCCAAATCGGATAAAACGACTGGCTGTATGCTGACAATTGATGGCGGCGTTCCTGCTGCTTTCACTCGTTAAGCCTATGTTCAGACCCAAAGGGGAAAAACATTGGATCATCCCTGACGCCTATATTCCTCCTACGAGCGCAGGTTCACTGGTCAGCCATGAATCGATTTGCGTGTTGAACTGCTCGTCAGAGGAAGCACTGCTTCGAATAACGATCTTTTTTGAAGATCGTGAACCAATTGAAGATATCCTATACGTCGTTCCGCCAAGACGCACGAAGCATATCCGTACCAGCACACTCAATAGTAAAGGAATGTCGATTCCAGCCGACGTTCCTTACGCTATTGAAGTATGCAGCGATATTGCGGTTATCGTTCAATACAGTCGCCTAGATGCAACACAAGCAGAGAATGCTCTTATGTCAGTTATCGCTTATCCAATAAAGTAATGAGCAGAGGAGAATCTAATATGGATCAGAAGGTTGTTAACAATTACGAAGCGGCCAAGGAGCTGTATGCTCAGCATGGCATCGACGTGGATCAAGTACTGGACCGATTGAATACAATCAAAATTTCGATGCATTGCTGGCAAGGTGATGACGTTCGAGGTTTCTTGAATAAGGATCAAGCACTTACGGGCGGTATCTCCGTGACCGGTAATTACCCTGGAGCGGCTACGACGCCAGCGGAATTACGTGCAGATTTGGAGAAAGCGTTCTCTTTAATTCCTGGCAAACACAAAGTGAATCTTCATGCGATTTATGCGGATACCGATGAAGTAGTGGAACTGGATAAAATCGAGCCGAAGCATTATCAGAAGTGGGTGGATTGGTCGAAAGAACAGGGTCTGGGTTTAGATTTCAACCCAACTTGTTTCTCTCATGAGAAATCCAAGGATGGATTCACTTTAAGCCATCCCGATCCGGAAATTCGTCAATTCTGGATCGACCACTGCAAAGCATCAAGGAAAATTGGCGCTTATTTCGGTGAGCAGCTTGGTCAGACTTGTGTCACGAATGTTTGGGTTCCAGACGGCTTCAAGGATGTGCCGGCAGATCGTATGGCACCTAGACAACGTCTTAAGGATGCGCTTGATCAAGTATTCGCAGAAGAGATCAACCCTGCGCATAACCTTGATGCCATTGAGAGCAAGCTGTTCGGAATTGGCTCAGAGGCGTACGTCGTTGGCTCTCATGAATTTTATATGGGCTACGGCATTCGGAATAATAAGCTGATTTGTCTGGATGCAGGCCATTTCCATCCAACAGAAGTGATTTCTAATAAATTGTCTTCCCTTGCTCTATTCACAGATGGCATTCTATTGCATGTAAGCCGTCCAATGAGATGGGACAGCGATCATGTTGTAACTCTAGATGATGAATTAATCGATATCGGCAGAGAGCTCGTTCGTGGTGATCTACTGGACAAAACACATATCGGTCTTGATTTCTTCGATGCCAGCATCAATCGTGTAGCGGCATGGGTTATTGGAACACGCAATACGATCAAAGCCCTTCTTCGCGGTATGCTTGATCCGATTGAAGCATTGAAAGCAGCGGAACTCGAAGGCGATTATACAACTCGTCTTGCTCTGACTGAAGAGTTCAAATCGTATCCTTTTGGAGCGGTATGGGATTATTATTGTGCGCAGCAAGGTGTTCCAGTGCGTGAAGATTGGTTGGCTGTAGTAAAAGACTATGAGAAAAATGTTTTGCTGCAGCGGGGCGTATAACAACGAATAAGGGTGATGCACATGTCGAGCATTCTGGCGTATGATTTGGGTGCGAGCAGCGGTAGAGCGCTGCTCGGACGATTGACAGATCGCAAGATCGAAGTGGAAGAGCTTCACCGTTTCGGCAATGATCCCGTGCAGGTGGGCGACCGCCTGCAGTGGGATATTCTCCGTTTGTTCCATGAGCTCAAGCAGGGCTTGCTCAAAGCCAAGCATCAAGGCATCAAGCTTCAGAGTCTGGCCATTGATTCATGGGCGGTCGATTACGGTTTTATAGGCAAGAACGGAGAGCTGCTTGGCAATCCCTATCATTACCGCGATCATCATACCGATGGCGTGATGGAACGCGTACTTGGGCACATACCAGCTACCGAAATATTCGGACGGACTGGCATTCAGTTTCTGCCTTTCAATACGATTTATCAGCTGGCTGCCTTGAAGGAAGCTGATTCTCCCTTGCTTCGTGAAGCGGATCGGTTTCTAATGATACCGGACTTATTGCGTTATTTCCTTACTGGCGAGATGCATAATGAATTCTCGAATGCGACTTCGACGCAGCTATATAATCCGCTAGAGAGTCGTTGGGATCCTGAATTGCTTCGTTTGCTTGGCCTTTCGTCTTCTTGGTTTGGCGATGTTGTTCAGCCTGGAACGAAAGTGGGTCAGCTGCGCTCGTCTGTCACGGATGAGCTTGGAATCTCATCGGTTCCGGTTTACGCTGTAGCTGAGCATGATACGGGTTCTGCTGTTGTAGCGGTACCAGCTTTGGATCGATCCTTCGCTTACTTAAGCTGCGGCACCTGGTCGCTTATGGGTACTGAGGTTGATCAGCCTGTCATTAATGAGTTAGCACAGGAGCTGAATTTCACTAATGAAGGTGGAGCTTACGGAACCTATCGCCTGCTCAAGAATATCATGGGCTTATGGATTCTGCAGGAGAGCCGCCGGGAATGGGAAAGAGCGGGAATGACCTATTCCTTCCCAGAATTAGTGAAATTAGCGGAGCAAGCGAGTTCTTTCTCAGCCTTTATTGATCCGGATGATCCGCTGTTCTTGCATCCAGGTGATATGCCTGCCAAGGTTCAACAGTACTGCCGACTAAGTGGTCAGCAGGTTCCGGATTCACCGGGTGCGATCGCGCGATGCATCTTGGAGAGCTTGGCACTGAAGTACCGCTTTGTGTTGGAATTGACCGAACGTCTTTCCGGTAAGCAGTTTAACGGCCTGCATATGGTGGGCGGCGGCATTCATAATACGCTGCTCTGCCAATGGTCTTCCAATGCAATTGGCAAGCCCGTCTGGGCAGGACCGGCGGAGGGAAGCGCGATAGGAAATCTCGTCGTGCAATGGATTGCTCAAGGTGAGCTAAGTGATATATGGGAAGCGAGAAAGGTGATATCCGACTCTTTCCCTGTAACCATCTATGAGCCAGAGCAGTTCGAAGCTTGGGAAGATGCTTATGGAACATTCCGAAGAGTTACGGGATTAGCTTAATTCATGGTACACTCTTAGTAGAGATGCAGGTTGGAAGTGTAAGTAAGGAAGTACGTTATCACGGTTTTGAAAAGAGGGTCTTCATGCTGGTTGCAGAGCGGTACGAGAAAATTGTTCAGCAAGTAAATGAAAGAGGAAGCATTCGGGTTTCTGAGCTGAGTGAGCTATGTCAGGTTACAGAAGAGACGATCCGTCGGGATTTGGATCGTCTGGAGCAGGCTGGTCGGCTTCGTCGTTCCCATGGTGGAGCGGTTAGTGTCAAGGATCAGCAGCAGCAGCCCGAAACACCTTATACGGAGCGGGAAATCATCCACGCGGAAGAGAAGAAGCGGATTGCGGAGGAAGCCATCAAATGGATTCAGCCGAAGGATCGCATTCTTCTTGATGCGAGTACAACTGCTTGGTATATGGCGTCGATGCTTCCCGACTTTCAGCTTACAGTGCTGACCAATTCCATCAGGGTCGCGACCGAGCTTAGCAGCAGGGAAAAGGTTGAGGTGATCTCTACTGGTGGACTGCTTGCGCAGAGATCCTTATCATTTGTGGGTCCTCTCGCTGAGCGCTCGCTGGATGCCTACCACGTGGATAAACTTTTCTTCTCATGCAAAGGGGTTCACCTCGAGCGAGGAATTAGCGAGTCTAATGAGCTCCAATCGCGGATCAAGCAAAAGATGGCTGGCATAGCAGATCAGGTAATCCTGCTTGCAGATTCCAGCAAATTCGGCATTCAAGCATTTACACATGTTGTTGATTTGCAGCAAGTGGATGCCATCATCACAGATCGCCGCATCGCACCAGATGTGCTGAACCAGCTAACCGAGAGAAACATTCCGATCACAACCGTATAAGCATACAATCTGCCTTCCTTCATCCCAGAGGGAAGGCAAATTGTAAATTACCCATATTCAACTTGTCTGATAACCTGATATAATATGAATGATTGGTTTGCTCAAAACCTATGGTTAGAGCAGCATTCATTCAAGAATGATTGGTTTGCTCAAACCTATGGTTAGAGCAGCATTCATTCAAAGTGATTGGTTTGATTGAACCTATGGTTAGATCAGCATTCATTCAACTGGTTCTAAATTGATCTATGTAAGTTGAACGAAAAAAACAAATAGCAGTTAGCGGAGCGAGCAGAATCGTTCTGGAGAAACGACAGTGTTCGCCTTTGCAGCCGGATTCTAACCCTATAAGGGTTAATACAATCAAAGAATCTGGCTGCAACAGCGATCGGAAGAATGATCTGCTCGCGCAGCGAAACTCCGCTTAGTTTAATTTTCAAACCACTATTTTAATAAGAAGAGAGGTTCCATGATGAAGGTCTCTTTATTCATTACCTGTTTAAGCGATGCGCTCTACCCGCGGGTAGGAGAAGCAATGGTTCGTTTACTGGCTAAATACGGGATTACGCTTGAATTCCCAACGGTTCAGACCTGCTGCGGACAGCCAGCTTTCAATAGTGGTTACTGGAAGGAAGCAAGGGAAACAGCGACGACGATTCTAGAAGCGTTCGAGGATTGCGATTTCGTCATTTCCCCCTCTGGTTCCTGTACAGGAATGATCCATCATTATCCGAAGCTGTTCGAGAATGATCCGGTTATGCTGGATAAAGCGATTCAGCTGCAAAGCAAGTCGTATGAGTTTAGCCAATTTCTCGTTCAGGTATTAGGCGTTACGGATGTTGGAGCAACTTTTCCACATAAGGTCACCTATCACCCATCCTGTCACGGAAGCCGTCTATTAGGTGTGAAGGATGAACCTATTGCGCTGATGAACAGTGTGAGGGGGATGGAGCTGGTGCCGCTTCCTTTTGCTAATGATTGCTGTGGCTTCGGCGGAACGTTCGCGGTGAAGATGGCTGATATCTCCGGCGCTATGGTTACAGAGAAGACTGATCATGTGCTGGAGACCGAGGCCGAGGTACTAGTTGGTCTTGATATGGCTTGTCTTATGAATATTGCGGGTAATCTGCGTTACCGGGATCAACCGGTCCGAGTTATGCATCTAGCAGAACTCTTATATGAAGGAGTGAAGGGAGCATGAGTACAGCGGCAAAAGGCAAATCTACCGTAAAAGAACGCGCGGATCTCGCGCTTAATAATGATTTTCTGCGCAAAGCGGTTCGGTTCACAACAGAGCGGCTTCGGGGAGGTAAAGAGAAAGCGGCAGCAGATCATGGCAACTGGGATGATTGGCGGGAGAGAGGCAGACAAATTCGCCTGCATACGATCGCACACCTGGATTATTATTTGAACCTATTTGCAGATAATGCCCGTGCCAATGGCGTTCATGTTCATTTTGCCGAGAACGATGTGGATGCTGTGAAGATTTCTCTCGCCATTGCGGAGCGTAATCAAGCCAAATCGGTCGTGAAATCCAAATCGATGGTCACGGAAGAACTTCATCTCAATCATGCACTGGAATCGATCGGCATTGAAGCAATTGAAACCGACTTGGGTGAATATATTATCCAGCTTGCTGGTGAAACGCCGTCCCATATTATTATTCCAGCCATACACAAGAATCGCTATCAAATCGCCGAGCTGCTATCCGCTGATGCTGGAGAAACGTTAGCTCCCGATACAACGATTCTTGCTGGATTCGTTCGTCGTAAGCTCAGACAAAAGTTTCTTGAAGCCGATATTGGCATGACTGGATGCAACTTTGCAATTGCGGAGACGGGCTCCATGGTGCTCTTCGAGAATGAAGGCAATGCACGTATGGTCACTACTGTTCCTAAGACACAGATTACACTAATGGGAATGGAGCGTATTATTCCATCATGGGCGGATCTCGAGGTTATGGCCACGCTGCTGCCCCGTTCCGCTACGGGACAGAAATTGACTGTCTACATGTCCGGTATTACTGGACCTCGTAGAGATGTTGATGCAGACGGACCGGACGAAATGCATATCATTATTGTTGATAATGGCCGTTCTTTACAATTAGGTGATCCTGAATTCCAAGAATTACTCAACTGTATCCGCTGCGGCGCGTGCTTGAATGCTTGCCCAGTGTATCGCCATATTGGCGGCCATGCTTATGGCGGCACGTACAGCGGTCCGATTGGTGCCGTTCTTACACCAGCACTCAACAAGAATACCGAGCAGTGGGATGATATCGCGAATGCTTCGAGTCTTTGCGGTGCTTGTTACGAAGCCTGTCCGGTGAAGATTCCTCTTCATGAAATGCTTATCTACTTGCGCAGACGCAAGCTGGAGAGCGGTCGAGGAGATAAGCTAGAAGCGCTGGGTATGAAGGGCTTCGCGGCAGTGATGTCAAATTCGAAACGCTTCAAAGCTGTATTGAAAATCGGTAAGCTCGGGCAAAAGCTCGTCGTTCGCGATGGCGGCATCCGGCTGAAGGTTGGACCGCTTAAGGGCTGGAATAGCTACCGAGTGGCACCAAGCTTACCGAAGGAATCTTTCCGTGACATCTGGGGAACGATGGAAGCAGAGATACGCCATGGCTTGCAGGAAATGGACCCTGCAATGAAGAGCCGAATGGAAGCAATCGTTAAGGATCGTACAGAAGGAGGGGGTCATGGTCATGGCTGAGTCACATCAACAATGGCTGGATGAGCTTACTGCGCAGTCCAAAGCGAAGCAAGCGACGTTCATGAACGATATCGCACGAAAGCTGAAGCGCCCGAGAGTTTTGGAGAAACCGGCGCATCCTTTCCGCGGCGCACCTGACTTCTGGCAGGAATTCGAATGGCCACTTGAGGATCGAATTGAGCGTTTCACGGAGAACTTCAAGAGCGCAGGGGGGCATGTCGCTCGGCTTGCCTCGATGGATGACGTTAGGCAGTTCATTCAAGAGAAGGCAGTGGAGATGAGCGCGAAGTACGTTATCCGCCAGAATCAACTGGAGCTGGATGAGCTGAATTTGGAAGCTGCCCTTCCAGATGCCAAGGTATCCGTATGGAACAAAGGCTCCGAGGAGCATTGGAGAGCGCGGGCAGCAGAGGCGGACTTTGGCGTCGTTATCGCCGACTATGCCGCTGCCTATACAGGATCGATAACCGTTCTATCCTCCAAGGATAAGGGCAGATCTGTCAGTCTACTTCCTACTGTCCTTATGGCGATCATACCCGTCGATCGATTAAAGACAAGACTGGGCGAAATTATGGTGAACTTCGATCAAGCGGGTCAAGGTAACCTGCCAGCGGGTATTCACTTCATCTCTGGACCGAGCCGTTCGGCTGATATTGAGAATGATCTCACCATAGGTGTTCATGGACCGGGCGTTGTCTATGCGCTCTTCGTAGGCTGATGGGGATGGAAGTTACTCGATTAACGAAGCGAAATCACTATGAAGAAATTGCTGAGCAGATCAAGCTGCTTATTACAGATGGTAAGCTCAAGGTTGGAGATAAGCTGCCATCCACTAAGGAAATGTCCGAGCAATTCGGCGTTGGACGATCCACAACCCGTGAGGCGCTTAGTGCGCTCAAGGCGATGGGCTGGATTGAAATTCGCCAAGGCGGAGGGTGCCGTGTGATTAGCAGTGCTCCTGTTGATATTGCTCTTCCAGAGCTTCAAGCGCTCCGCTCTAATCGCGAAACGCTGCTGGAGCTGCTAGAGGTTAGGCAATCACTTGAGGTGTCCAATGTAGCGATAGCGGCTGAGAAACGGACGGAAGCAGATGTTGCTGCCTTGAATGCTCTCATTCTTGAGATGGAACGATCGATCGGCGATGATCTGGAGGGGGAGCGGACAGATTTGCTTTTTCATCTGACGCTCGCCAAAGCTACCCATAACAGTATTATGGTGCGATTGTTTGAGTCTATAACGAGTCAGATGGAAATGGCCATTAGAGAAATCCGCCGCGCGGAGCTCTATGCGAATCGATCAGTTTCGGAGCAGCTGTATGAGGAACATTCAGCTATTTTTCAAGCGATTGTGAACCAAGATGCAAGCCTTGCTTCAGACAAAATGAAGCAGCATTTGCAGCATGTGGAGAGCATTCTGATGAAATATGTATAGCGGATTAGACTGAAACAAGGTAGTCTGAGTATCGTAAATAGAGGATAGTTCGTTCATTAGATGAGCGAGCTATCCTCTATTTTTGTTGAAGTTATCATTAAAAACTGGGAGGAGCGCTGCTCAATAATCTCGCACATGAAATTTTCCATCCATTAATTCCACACCATACAGTTCATCAAATCCTTCTTCGATTAATGGTCTTTGAAGTCTGCTGATTGTACTCTTTATCGCAACATCAGGTACTTTTTCTTTCCCTTGTCGCATTTCGTTTCTTATAACCGCTTCGTCAAAATTAGGTTCAAAATAGTAACCAATAACTTTAAATCTCCACTGCTTCACTGCTTCAATATATTTAGCTCGTTCTTCTCTTGTTGGATTTGTATTGTCGACTACAAACGATTGCTTACTTTGAATACAAGCCATCACTAAAGATTTTTCCCTATGCCTAGTTTTCAACATATCCATATTAATCCTTATATGAGTATTGAAGAACTTTTCTTTATAAAAGGTTGATTTACCTGAAGCCTGAATGCCAACAAAAATTACACACTCCACATTTACTCATCCTTATCGAGATACACATACTGATTAATGTAATCTCTATTTTGTGAAAAAATTGGTGTTTCATGATCGACATCCCACTTACTTCTTTGTGTTTCGCCTTTTAAATAATTTTGCTTAGTGATACATACGCCGCGTCTTTGCCAAACAGGAAGGTCGTTCCAGTTGATTCCTTTTTCTAACAATAACTTATCTTGAAGTTGTTTTCCATCGAGCCCTTGCAATTGTTGATGAGGAAAATTTGCCTGTGATACCATCGAGATACTGTTCTTTGTGGCATCTTGTTGTCTCCAAAGGAAATAGTTTGTCACTTCATCATATGGAAGTACCCATGCTCTACTATCAAAAGTCGCTAGTGGTTTATCAGGGTAGTCCGATTTAATGACCTCATTAAATTTAGCTGTTGCCATTGAAGCAGAAACTGAAACCATCTTTTGGATATTATTTTCAAACCACGATTGTGTAGTCAGCTTATCATAATTCGTAATCAAAATTGATATTTCATCACTTTGATGGTATACGATTTTACAACCCATTATATTCTGAGCAAGGTATTTGCAGGTTTCCCATAGTGCATTAGTTAGAGTCTCATCAAATGGTTTTTTCATTCCTCGTGTAAATGTATGAAAATGACAACCATCTATTCTTAAAATCACTGGGAGTCTTCGCGGTAAACGATGTCTAAAAGCATTTTCATATTCCTTCATTCTATTACCAAAATCATCTTTTTTCATTTTTTTATGTACCTTCCTTTCTGAATAAAATGCTAGTCGGGATACTCAGCAAAAATAATGGAACCTTTGGGGGAAAGGAGGAGTATTACTTACAATAGTATTACTTAAACTAACCATAATAAATGTACTTATTTTATTCAGAAGGATACTCAGGCAGGAGTGATTCAAATTTTGGACAAGCAGATGGTTTTCGAATGGGCAGCAATGTTGATGAGTTATAAATTTGCATTAGATGAAATGAGCACGAAACTAACTATTTTGAATGAGGAGCTTCAATTCGTTCAAGATTACAATCCTATAGAGCATGTTAAGACAAGAATTAAGTCGCCAGAAAGTATTGTAGAGAAGCTGAAGCGCAAAGGTCTTGAAGTGTCGAAGGAGAATGCGGCGGCTCATATTCGTGACATTGCCGGTGTTCGGGTGATCTGTTCCTTCTCTACTGATGTGTATAGTGTCTATGAGATGATTCGCAGACAAGGCGATGTCAAGGTGCTGGAAATGAAGGATTATATTAAGAATCCGAAGCCAAATGGTTATCAAAGTCTACATTTAATTATCGAGATTCCTATCTTCTTATCGGAACGGATCGAGCATGTGAATGTAGAAATTCAGATCCGAACGATTGCTATGGATTTCTGGGCCAGTCTGGAGCATAAAATTTATTATCAATTCCATGAGGATATGCCGGAATCGATCCGCGATGAGCTGAAGGAAACAGCAGATATGATTGCTATGCTCGATAAACGGATGCTGGGCCTCAAGGATGAGGTTCAACGATTCGGCACCCCACAACCAACTTTAATGTAAGCCGAGCAAAAGCTTTATCAGCGAGTGGAAATTAGTAAACTCCACTTTCGTTGATAAAGCTTTTTTATCCTACATCCATAGCTATAGTCGAGATTTTGCGGCTTGATCCTCAGCGCAATGCTGGATAGATTCGAAGTATGGTGCATACAAACCCGCTGCGCGGACGGATCATTCTTACGATCGCTGATGTCTCCCTATTTCTTGATTCTATCCCTTAGGGGGTAGAAATAGGAGACAAAGGCGAACGCTATCGCTTCTTCAGAACGATTCCGTCCGCTTCGCTATGTTAGTCGTGATGGCAAGCACTGATTATAGCCTCTTTAAATAAGTAAAACCATAAACGAACGAATAGCCCAGCAGGGAAACGGCAAAGATCAGCGCTGTGAAAGGCAGCAAAAGATGTAATTGAGCCGTATCGGTTAAAATAGAATGAAGATCCCTCACTATAGCTTTTGGCTTCATGATTACATCCCAGCTGTTCCAGCGGATAAACCTTCCAATATAGATACCAAAGCTGCTAAGCGCAAGCACGCACACCGCGAATAGCCAGCTCATTAATCGGCCAAAGGATTGTCTGACCAGCTCCTGTACGGAATATAACGAATAGATGCTAAGGAATAAGCCAATTAATGCAGCAGTGAAGAATAGGATCAGATGATACCAGAATTCGAGATCAAGTATAAATGAGCCATTCGCATTGGACCGATAATGGATGAAAGGATGCAGCATATCTGTAATCAAATACGCAGCATTTGGATAGAAAAATAACCACATCAGTCCTAAAGGTAGGAGTAAGAGGGTTCTCACTAAGCGGTACTTCTTTATGTAAACAAACACGAAGTCAATAAGTAAAGAGAAGAATGCGGGCACCCATGCCAGGAAGACATCCCAATTCAGAAACAGATAGATAGGTCGACTCGTATAATGCCTCACGTACACGCCCAATGACAAGCAGCCCAGCGTTGCGGCTAGAAGAATAACTAAGAGAATACTTTTACTCTGCAGGTTTATTTCTTGTAACCCTTTCACCGGCTCTCCTCCATAATCATGATAACCTATAGACGTTTGAGTGAGAAAAAGGTTTCCTGTAAAGAAAATTAGACGTAGGCTTTCGAGCTATCGACAACTTAATCAGAAGAATTGTACAACCGATATTCACGTGGCGTAACGCCTGTATGCTTACGGAACATTTTATTGAAGAAACTGAGATCATTGAAGCCAGTTTCTAGGGCGATCTGAAGTATTTTTTTATTGGCATCGGTTCTTAGCATCTCAGACGCATGGCGGATTTGGATGGCATGCTTGAAATCGAGCAGACTCATCCCTGTCGCTCCTTTGAACTTTGCAGTGAACGAAGACACGCTCATTCCACAAAGGCGGCTAAGCTGCTTCAATGTAAGAGGCTGTTGATAGTGCTGTTCAACGAAATGACGGATCGATTCCATCCACGCCTGATCACTTACCTCTTCCTGCTTGCCATTGCGATTCTCCTGCTGATAACGGCTTAACCAGACCAAGCATTCGATGAAGCGAGTCTTAATGAGCAGCTGATAACCCTCACGTTTAGTCTGAAACTCCTCGTTGATGATTTGTAAATGATGCTGGATGTGCAGCTTTTGTCCGGCTTGCAGAGGGTGATAAGGAACGAAGGATTGGGCTTTCCTCAGGAAGGGCGAGAGATAAAAGAAGTGAATAAATGATGGCAGCTGCTGTAGCACCTCGAGCTCTTTCTGTAGGAAAGCCGCATCAAAGAGCACATTGAAGACGACCGTATCCTCATCCGAAGAAGCGGTATAGCTATGATAAACGTTAGGCTCCAATACAAAAACATCCCCCGCGGTGAGTTTGTAGTGATGACCGGACATCTCGTGGTCTGCGCTCCCCTCCACCACAAATACGAGCTCCACGAAATCATGCGTATGTGATGGAACATGCTCCTGTTTCCGTATCGTGCACAGATCGATAAAGAAGGGGAATCGCTCATCTTGAAAATAAGAATCGCTCGTATAGGTCGTCATCTCGAAATCTCCTCATTTGGCAGATCAACTTAGTATTTTCGCTAATCGTCCGAGAACACATTTTCATTTTAAACTATTTTAGAGAGGAGGGAAATCATAGTGAAGTGAAGGGAGAGACTGACCTATGCTGAGAGGTATGAAGGAAATATCGGAAGAACAGATACACTATTATCGGGAGAATGGATTTGTGCAAATTGATCAGATGTTGAATACAGAGGAAGTGGAGGAGCTTCGCGAGTATTTGAATGAAGTGATGAGGAGTACCACGGGCCATTCGACTCAAACAGCGGAGCAAGGTAACGCCTATTATAAGGTCCTGAATCAAAGAGTGAATACGTGGAGAGACCATGGCGGGATGGCAAGATTCGTTTTGTCGGAG
The DNA here is from genome assembly GCF_003945345.1 of Paenibacillus baekrokdamisoli. Taxonomy (GTDB): domain Bacteria; phylum Bacillota; class Bacilli; order Paenibacillales; family Paenibacillaceae; genus Paenibacillus_Z; species Paenibacillus_Z baekrokdamisoli. The sequence continues at coordinate 334,691 of NZ_AP019308.1, forward strand.
CGATTGGCTGATGCAGCGAAGCAGCTTACGGGGTTTGAAGGCATACGTTTATTTCATGATCATGCTTTATATAAAATGCCTCAGGATTCCAAGCCTACACCCTGGCATCAGGATTGGCCCTATTGGCCGATGAAGGAACAGAACGCGCTCTCCATCTGGATCGCTCTTGATGATGTAGATGAACACAATGGGTGTATGATGTTCGTACCCAAATCACAAAAGATCAAAAATTTGAAGTCGATTGATCTAGTAGAGCCACAAGATATTTTTGAGGAAGTAGGCGCATCTGATATTGATCGCAACAAGGCGGCTATCGTCCGGATGAAAGAGGGAAGCTGCACGTTTCACCATGGCTTAACCTTTCATTATGCACATGCGAACCTCACGGATCAGCCTCGTCGGGCTTTAGCTATCATCTATATGGAAGATGGAACGACCTTCAGCGGTGCTGGCCATCTCTGTACAGATGCTCAGAACTTTCAAGTAGGCGATCTGATCCGCGGTGGATTATTTCCTAGGCTGGCGTAGAGATTTGGATTCGTGATGGGGAATGAAGACAGGTCTTTAAAGAGATCTGTCTCTTTTTATATATAAATGTTGTTATATGTTGAAAGGATTAAATAGTGTAACTCTAAGTGGTCTATTGGTATACTTCTTATAAGAAAGTTGCTCAAGATCAGGAAGGAACCCATCAGCAGCTGCTTGAGCTGCATGGCTATTATGAACAGCTTTACCTTCATTCGCAGGGTAACGTAAGAATTGAAGCGGGATAAATAGTGAGGAGCTGAACCTTTTTATGACGAATAACCTTAAGGATGTATCACCGGAAATCGAAGCTTACTTAAAGCGTATTGGATTTGAAGGGAAGCTGGATGGCAGCGCGGCTGCATTAGCAGCATTACAGGAGCGTCATCTCCATGCGATACCTTATGAAAATTTAGATATTTACCATGGCATTCCACTTTCCCTTGAAATCGAAGCTCTTTATGAGAAAATCGTACTTCGCCGCCGCGGTGGTTATTGCTTTGAGCTCAATGCCTTATTCGGCTGGCTGCTGCGTGAGCTCGGATATGAAGTGACCGACTATGTAGCCCGTTTCTGGAGAGATGAGACGAATACGCCACCCAAACGGCGGCATCATGTCCTTAAGGTACAAGCAGGAGAGAAGGTTTTCTTATGCGATGTAGGCGTGGGAGGCATTGTGCCTCGCAGACCCATTGAAATGGCGGCACTGCTGGAGCAGCCCCAAGGGGATGAGTGCTACCGTTTGGAGAGGGATGCTTCCTTTGGCTGGTTCTTGTGCGAGCGGAAGAAAGGCCAGTGGACTCGAATCTATTCCTTCACAGAGGAGCCTCAATTAGCGAAGGATTATACGATGGCCTCATTCTGGTGCGAGCATGCGCCTGACTCCATATTCAAGCAAGACATCATGCTTGCGATACGCACGCAAGAAGGCCGCAATACGGCTGCGGGCAGGGAATTTCGGATATTCACTTCTGAGGGTGTGCGCTCCTTCGTTCCAGAGACGACAGAGGCGTACAACGAAGCATTATATACTTACTTTGGTATCCAGATGGATCTTACTTAAGCCTTGACCTTCTTCATAAAGAGCTGACGATACACGACGATAATCAGTGCAGCGAGGGCTGCATAAAACAGCAGAGTAAATCCGTAATGATGGACATAATACTTCACCATTACCCATTGATTGCCCAGCATGTAGCCGACATAAATGAACAAGCAGCTCCAGACAAGAGCGCCTGAATAGGCGTAGATCATGAAGGTGCGAAGCTGAAGACGAGACATACCAGCCAAATAAGCGGTCAAATGGCGAAGTCCCGGTACAAAAAAACCAATAAACAAAAGGATATTGCCATATTTATTCATCCACCTTTGGGCGGATTCAATTTTACGATGTGAAATGTGAATCTTGGGACCGTATTTGAGTAGAAAAGGAAGTCCCCATCTTGCCCCAATACCGTAGCTGGCCGTAATTCCAATAGTAGCACCGATAAAGGCGCTAAGGATGACGAGCGGGAGGATAAGATTACCTTTGGATGTGAGATAACCTGCGTAAGTTAGCAGGGTTTCATCCGGAACAGGGATACCGACGATCCCAAGCGCAAGTGAGAGCGATAAACCGATATAACCGTAGCGAGAAATTAGGAGATGTAGTACATGTTCCAAGAGAGTTAGCCCCGTTTCTGGATCTTTTGAGATGATTTGAATATATACCAATGATAGCCTGAAAACAAGGAAGCGCCATGCAGGATTGTTATATCTCTTGTATATGTTTTATATTTCATATGAATTGAATATGGACTATACTAGGGGCAAATCCAATTCAAAGGTGGTTTATGCATGACACGCAAATTACGTTGGGGTGTAATTGGTTGTGCTGGAATAGCAGTAGGCGCGGTTATTCCTGGCATTCAACAATCCGAGACAGGTGAAGTTGTTGCGATCGCGAGCCGTGAAATTAGCAAAGCAGAAGAAACAGCAGCGAAGCTTAATATTCCCAAAGCCTATGGCAGCTATGAAGAAATATTATTGGACAAAGATATTGATGCGATCTATATTCCATTGCCAAACCATTTGCATATGGAATGGTCGATACGAGCGATAGAAGCAGGCAAGCATGTATTATGCGAGAAGCCCATTGCGCTTAATGCTGAACAGGCACAGCGTATGGTTGATGCAAGCCGCGCAGCCGGCGTTCATTTGGCAGAAGCATTCATGTATCGCAATCATCCCCGCTATGAACGGGTTAAAGAGATCATTGCTTCTGGTGAAATTGGTGAAGTTCGCGGTATGCATAGTGTATTTACATTTAACAATGCAGGAGATTCATCCAACGTGCGTTATCGCAAAGAGTGGGGCGGAGGTTCCATTTATGATGTCGGCGTTTATCCAATCAGTGCAGCACGCATGATCCTCGGCTCTGAACCGGAAGCGGTTACCGTTCATGCGCTTATCTCTCCGGAGCATGATAACGTGGACATGATGGCTTCAGGGATCTTAGAATTCCCCGGAAATATAGCGCTTACTTTTGACTGCGGCATGTGGGCAGCTTTCCGCAACACGATTGAAGTGCTAGGTACGGAAGGTCGCATTGAGATACCGGAAGCTTTCGTGGGCAATCCTGATTTCTTGGTTTATACAAACGATGGCAAACGAGAAGAGAAGCAGCCTACTCTAAATCAATATTCCCTGCAAGCGGACGAGTTTGCCCTTACAGTATGGGGAGAGACTTCAGGGAAATTTGCTCCTGAGGATGCAATTGCAAACATGAAGGTTGTCGATGCATGCCTGACATCAGCCTACTCACGTACTCGTGTACTTTTATAATAGAAGGGAGCCGTTCTAAATAATGAAAAAGATAGACCTACCTGGATTAAAGCAAGGCGTTTCTCAGCTCATTATGGGCTCGGATTATTTTGCACCTGAAGTCTTCGAGCTCGTAGCTACGAATCTCGATGCGTATACCGCAATCGGGGGGAATACGATCGATTCTGCTTATATCTATTACGGCGGCAAAAGCGAGCAAGCAATTGGGATGTGGCTTGAGGAGCGCAAGAACCGAGATTCCATCAACGTATGGACAAAAGGCGGACACCCGGATGAACAGGGTCCGCGAGTAAATAAATCGGCTATCTATAACGAACTGATGACCAGCCTAGAAAGATTGCGTACCGATTACATTGATTTGTACGCGCTTCATCGCGATGATATTAATGTACCTGTAGGCGAAATTTTGGAGATTCTTAACGAGCATGTAGAAGAAGGACGCATCCTTGCTTTTGGAGGCTCGAACTGGACAGCTGCAAGGCTGGAAGAGGCGAATCATTATGCCGCAACGCATGGTTTGCGAGGCTTTGATTTCAGCAGTCCTAACCTCAGCTTGGGTAAGGCCAAAGAGCCTTACTGGACGGATTGCATTAGCGTGGATGATGAAACTCTAGCTTGGCATGAACGGGCGGAGCTTCCATTATTCTCTTGGTCGGCGCAAGCACGCGGCTTCTTCACCGGTCGCTTTACGCCTGAGGATCGCTCCGATGAGGATTTGGTTCGTGTATTCTATAATGATGCGAACTGGGAACGGTACTACCGTGCAGAGAAGCTTGGTAAGGAGAAAGGCGTTTCTACGATTCAGATCGCGCTAGCTTACGTTCTGAACCAATCGTTCCCGACTGCTGCTATTATCGGACCGCGTAACGAAGCGGAAATGAAATCCTGTTTAGAAGCAACGAATATTGAATTAACACAGGAGGAGATCAAATGGCTGGATTTGCGGATCAAATAATTGAGCTGTGGCCGGAAGGCGCACCTCTTGCAGCTGGGAATTCGGATGAAGACCGTCCAGCTATTACTCCTTATTTGATTGAAGGCAGTAATGGCGCGGTCATCGTCTGTCCGGGCGGCGGATATGGCATGCGTGCGGATCATGAAGGAGAGCCGATTGCGCTATGGCTCAACTCGATTGGTATTTCTGCATTTGTCCTGCGGTATCGGGTAGCTCCTTATCAATATCCATGTGCATTAAACGACGTGCAGCGGGCAATCCGCCATGTGCGATTACATGCGGAGGAATGGGGACTTGATAGCGGGAAAATCGGCGTCCTCGGCTTCTCGGCAGGCGGCCATTTGGTCGCCTCCGCCGGTACGCTGTATGATTCCGGACATCCAAATGCTGCTGATCCTGTAGATCGTCAGTCAAGCAGACCGGATTTTATCATCCTATGCTATCCTGTGATTACGATGGAGAAGCCTTATACGCATGAAGGTTCACTGCACAATCTACTTGGGACGGAGCCTGATGAATTACTAGTGAGCCGTCTAAGTGGCGAGCGCCAAGTAACATCCGATACACCGCCAACATTCTTATGGCATACTTCAGATGATGGCGCGGTGCCCATTGAGAACAGCTTAGCCTTTGCGGCTGCATTAAGTCACGCGGGTGTTCCCTTCGACCTGCATGTCTATGAGAAGGGTCCACATGGGCTTGGACTAGCCAAGGAAGACGAGCATGTTGCCACATGGACAACGGTATGTGCGCTATGGCTGAAGCGATATGGATTGTAATAAGGAGCGAAATAATCAATGACGATTCGTAAAGCATATGAAGGTACCTATCAAGGCGAGAAAGCCGTTTGGATTCAATTCGGTCGTTATGAAGCAGCTATTCTTCCGGAAGTTGGCGGTAACCTCATTGCCTTTCGCGATAATGAGAATAAGTTTCATTTTCTTCATGAACCTACGTTGGACGAGATGGAATCGTTCAAAGCGAGACCGTTCATTCACGGTATCCCGGTGCTGTTCCCGCCGAATCGTTTCGAGGATGGCAAATTTCTGTGGAATGGTCGTACCTATCAATTCCCTGTGAATGAGCCGGCGAATGGGAACCATCTGCATGGCTTTGTGCACAGTGAGACATGGGAATTAGTAGACTTCGGGCAATCTGCTGCAGAGAGCTTCGTTATCGTTTCATTAACAGTGGACGAGCAGCATGCTGTATATGAGTTTTTGCCTCATAAATTCACGATAAAATTGCGTTACTCTCTTAGTGAGGATGGTTTATCCCAACAAATCCTCGTTCGCAACGAAGGAGAGGATGTTATGCCATGCTTGTTTGCATTCCATACCTCAGTGAATACGCCCTTCGCTCCGGGAAGCACAGCGAAAGATTACCTTGTGAAGCTGACGATTGGCGAGCGCTGGAAGATGAGCGACCGCATGCTTCCTACAGGTGGCTATCAAGCGCTAACTGCTGACGAGGAGCTTCTGAAGGGAGATGGTGTCTATCCATTCTTTGACGCGATGGATAACCATTATACCGTATTGGCTCAGAACGGTCGCAATCGGATGGAGCTGACGGATACACGGATTGGAGCTACTCTTGTTTATGATGTAGGCACCTCATACAAGCAGTGGATGATCTGGAACAATAACGCAACAGAAGGCTTCTTTTGTCCAGAGCCGCAGGTCAGCCTAGTGAATGCACCGCATGTTGACAAACCTGCAGATGAAATCGGCTTATTCAGCCTGGCACCAGGTGAAATCTGGGAAGAAACAGCCCGTCTTTATGTGAAATAGCAGTCGACTACTAGGGTGATAATAAAGGGAAGTCCGCAAGCAGAAGGTTGAGAGCTAGCACAATTCGTGTCGGCTCCCTTTTGAAGGCGGACTTTCTCTTGTTAGGTGGAAGTATTTCGTTTCCCATGATCACGCCGGATAGTGTACAATTAAGGAAAGGTAAAGAACGTTTAAAAAATCGGTTATTGAATTAGGAGTTGTCATCATGGCACAAAATGCAAATGAAGTTATCTTAACCCCTGAGGGCTTGGCCAAATTGGAGCAAGAACTAGATGAGCTTAAAACAGTCAAACGCAGGGAGTTGGCCGCTCGTATTAAACTGGCGATTAGCTACGGCGATCTGAAGGAAAATAGTGAATATCACTCAGCCAAGAATGATCAAGCGTTCATGGAAACGAGAATTCTCATTATCGATAAAATGTTGAAAAATGCTCGCGTTGTGGAGAGTATGGATACTTCAACGGTTCATGTGGGTTCGATCGTTATCCTAAATGACGTGGAATTCTCCGAGAAGATTGAATATCGTATCGTAAGTCCTTCCGAAGCGGATGTTCTCGAGAACCGAATTTCTTATGAAAGTCCTCTCGGAAATGCCCTTATTGGTAAAGCTGTAGGCGATATTGTTAGTGTCAACGCACCTGTGGGAATCATTAAATATGAGCTGCTCGAAATAAGAGCGATGTAGAGAAAAGTAAAATGGCTTAGGCCTGTTATCAAAGTCAAGGCTGGATTCAAAGGTGATCATATACCCTTGAACCCAGCCTTTTATTCTATCTGCTGTTGGTACCTTAATAAGGTAGAAGAACGGCAAAGGTGCAATTAGTTGGCTATATGTGTTAAAGTGATGAAATGAAAAGGGAGGCTTACAATTAATGACGGATCAAACTGAAATTAACGCTTTACCTGATAAGACCTGTTCCATTGAACGATTAATTACCATGAAGTCAGATGTAGAGAAAGTAATTGCTGGACAAAAAACAGCTACCAGGCGCAATGGTCGATATGCTGACGTTGGTGAAGTAATGACACTTGAAGGCCATAAGTATGTGGTAGAAAAGGTTTATTCGCAAGCACTTGGCGATTTAACGGACGAGCATGCCAATCAAGAGGGGTTTTTGAATGTGGAGGCCTACAAGGAATCCATTCTCTCGTATCACCCTGGAATGCCATGGCTTCCACATATGCGTGTCTGGGTTCATGAATTTCGTCCCGTCCAGGAATAGTGCTCCATGAGTATCTGGTATAAGCTGCTGCTTTATTTGCATGTTCTGAGTGCTATTATATCGATTGGCCCGTTCTTTGCGCTAATCCCCTTAGTCAAGAAGCTAAGGGGAGCAGAGATCTTGGAGCAAAATGCTTATGTGGTTACCTTTAGGTATGCGATCCGATTAGCCAAGCATGCGGGGCATGTATTGGTCGGAACAGGAATATTGCTTGTCATTATCGGGTCTTGGTCTTGGCAATCATCATGGATTGTCATCACGATTCTTATCTTGATCAGCTCGCTCTATTTCTTAGCTCGTGCATTCTCTCCGAAGCTGCGTAAGCTCAATGAGCCCGATCAAGATAAAGGGAAGATCATTGGGCTGCTCAGTCGCTCGGTCTGGATTTATCTTATCCTCTTGATGATCATGTTATGGTTTATGGTAACGAAACCGAACTTTTGGTAGTCCGAATAGTTGTTCAAAGAAAATCGCCCTTCATTTAGCCCATTATGGCTAGTGAAGGGCGATTTCTTGATAAATTCGAAGTATTGCGCCGTCCTCCGGCAGAGCCGCAAGTTTCTTCCACAAAAATATCAGAAAAGGGGCTCTAAACTATAATCAGTACTTGCCATCACGAAGAACATAGCGAAGCGGACGGAATCGTTCTGAAGAAGCGATAGCGTTCGCCTTTGTCTCCTTATTTCTACCCCTAAGGGATAGAATCAAGAAATAGGGAGACAACAGCGATCGTAAGAATGATCCGTCCGCGTAGCGGGCTTCTACGCACGTCTTTCTTCCTTTACGATGGGAAAATGAATAAATGAAATGAGGTTATAGGGATTTTGAGTGCAGATCAAGTTATGGAGAAGGGATGCGCCTTCGAATATCAGAGGGCGTAACATTCTTGATCTTCTTAAACACCCGGCCAAAATAGGTCATATTCGAAAATCCCACAAGATCGCCAATTTCCGTTATCGGAATATCCGTTTCAATGAGCAGTTGCTCGGCCTCCTGCACCCTTATGATGTGGATATATTCGACGAATGTTTTCCCCGTAACTTGTTTGAATATGCGGCAAAAATGATTTGGACTTAAGCTTACCATTCGTGCTGCCTCGTTGATGCTAATGGATTCAGAGTATCGCTCGCGCAGCATATGCAGCAGACGGGTAAGATCATGAGCCTTCTGTAACCGAGGTGGAGCAAGCGCCGCATCCTTCTGGGCATAACGAAAATAAAGTCCGAATATACGCAGCAGCTCCGCTTTGATTAGCAGTTCGAAACCGGCGTCCTTTCGAATGAATTCATGGATTAGTCGGGAGAAAGCATCATTCATTTCCTCGATATAGGGATCGGATTGTCTCATTAAACTTGGCCACTTCATGGGCTGCTGCAGATAGGGCATGAAATAATGAAGCTCTGTAATATCGAGCCCACTTCCACGCACTAATGCCTCATTAAAAACAATACAAATAAGCTCCGTATCTGGCGTTAACTGAACGGCGCTATGAAGCTGCTTGGTGTTAACGAAAGCCAATTCCCCTTTATGCAGCTGCTCGTAAGCAGCATCAATCTGAATACGAACTTTGCCTTCCTTTACATAAATCCATTCAATATGATCATGCCAATGCAAATGGATTCCGGTAACTGTAAATACGTTAATTGGGAATGACTGATCCGGAATCGGCGTGTCTTCTTTATACGGACTAACCGTCAATGTAAGGTCCTCCTTACCTAGTCAATAGCAACATACGATTTACTCAATTTACTCTTGAAAAATTAGAATGTCAACGCTTAACCGACACAATAATCATAAGATCGTATGAGTATTGCATAACTTCGTTGATAGTCGCTTGATGACTCTTTGGTTAAGATAGGTTTAGACAAACCGAGGAGCTGACGAGCATGAATAATATTCGTATAGGAACATTGGTCGGTGGTAATGATGCTGTACGTGTGCTTCCGCAAATTATTCCATATGGCTTTGAATCATTTGAACTAACGTTCTGGCAAACAACGGGTCAGGCAGATCTTCCTGAGCTTGCTAAACAAGTGAAGGAGATCGTGGCAGAGAAGGATATCGTCATCTCTACCCTAGGTATATTCGGTAACCCACTCACCGGAACAGGGGATAATGGGGATACACTGGCAAGCTGGGAACGATTGATCGATCATGCAGAGGCTTTCGGTGCCAAGCTGGTTACAGGATTTACGGGACGTATGCCAGGAACGATTGATGAATCCCTTTCGAGATTCGGTGAGGTATTTGGTGAACTGACGAAGCGTGCAGAAAGTCGCGGTGTGAAGCTTGCCTTTGAGAACTGTGATATGGGCGGTAATTGGGAGAATGGAGATTGGAATATTGCGCATAACCCGACAGCATGGGAACTGATGTTTAACGCCGTTCAGTCCGATAGCATCGGGCTGCAGTGGGAGCCTTGCCACCAGATGGTAAGCTTGATCGATCCGATTCCGCAGCTTAGGAAATGGGCGCATACAGGCAAAATTTTCAATGTGCATGGTAAAGATGCAACAATCGCATGGGATGTTGTTCGCGAGTACGGCATACACGGTCCCAAACCATTCGTATGGCACCGCACGCCAGGCTTTGGCGATACGAATTGGACGGATATTATTACGATTTTGCGCCAAGCTGGTTATGAAGGAAGCATTGATATTGAAGGCTGGCATGATCCAGTTTACAAGGATGAACTGGAGATGACGGGACAAGTCCATGCACTTAACTATCTGAAACGCTGTCGTGGCGGCGATTTCATACCAAACCCTGAATAGACCAAGGCTGAGGAGGCTAACGAATCATGAAACATAAAATCATAGTTGCTGGCTGCGGCGGGATGTCCAACGCTTGGCTTGATTACGCTACAGAAAGAGAAAACGCGGAAATTGTCGGCTTAGTCGATATTTATGAGGAAAGCGCGAAAGCCATGGCTGCCAAACGAGGGCTAACTGTACCAACCTTTACCGATCTGTCTGAAGCATTGAAGGAAACGGATGCGAATCTTGTATTCGATGTGACGATTCCTTCGAGCCATAAGGTAATTGTAACCACAGCAATGCAGGCTGGCTGCAACGTCCTCGGTGAGAAACCGATGGCTGAGTCCTATACAGATGCAGAAGAGATCGTAGCGACGAGCAAGCAGATGGGTAGAAGGTATTCCGTTATGCAGAACCGTCGTTATTTCAAGCAAATTCGAGCGTATCGTGATGTAATCAGCAAGGGGTTGATCGGAAAGTTGGGTACCCTCAATGCAGATTTCTATATTGGTGCGCATTTTGGCGGCTTCCGTGATGTGATGGATAGCCCGCTTATTGTTGATATGGCTATTCATACGTTTGACCAAGCACGCTTCTTAACGGGTGCTGACCCTGTATCTGTTTATTGTCATGAGTTCAATCCACCAGGATCGTGGTATAAAGGCAATGCATCTGCGATCTGTATCTTTGAGATGAGTGATGGTTCTGTCTTTACCTACCGCGGTTCGTGGTGTGCAGAAGGCATGAGCACATCTTGGGAATCGGATTGGAGAGCAATCGGCAGTAAAGGTACGGTTAGATGGAATGGCTCTGATATGCCGACTGCTGAAGTCGTAGATGAATCTATCCCGCATGAGTTCCACAGTACGATGAAGAAGATCGACATTTCTAGCGAATGGGAAGGCAAGGAAGGACATCACGGCTGCTTCGACGAAATGTTCGCAGCACTTGAGGAAGGACGTCCGGCAGAGACGGATTGTCTGGATAATATCAAGAGCGTTGCGATGGTATTCGGAGCTGTAGAGAGTGCGCGGACAGGTAAGAAAGTCATGTTGTAAAAGCTATGACATTAGGACTAGGCGGCTGATTCGTCGTATGGCTTATTTCCCCGGAAATATGTCATACGATTTTTTTATATTGAAAAGGTTAACGGATTTGGTTATATTAAAGCTACAAGGTTTATTATATGGAAGTTGGTTTATTATAGAAAACCTTCTGTTTGAATGATGGGGCGATGATATGGCAGAAGATCGTAAGTATTGGGTACCTGCGCTAGAGAAGGCAGACCGTATTTTGAATTTAATAGCGCAAGAGCCAGGCAGCAATAAGCTGATTGATTTATCCAAGCAGCTTGATATGAACAAGAGCTCAATGTTCTCACTGCTACATACGATGGAAGCCCTTCAATGGGTCAAAAAAAGCAGCAGCGATACTTATTCGCTTGGGGCAGCTATCTCAGCACTTGGTTCGTCCATCGTAAAACAGTTTGATCTGCATGATGCATTTCAGAATGAAGCTACCGAACCTCGTGATCGGCTTCATGAAACCATTCAGCTGGCCAAGCGTGAGGATGCGTTTGTTCTCTACATTGGCAAAGTGGAAGCGTTGACACCTGTTCGACTGTTATCTGAGCCGGGGATGCGATTGCCGGGACATGCTACTGCCTTAGGGAAAGTGATGTTAGCTCAATTACCAGAGACGGAATGGCTGGAGCTGTTTCCAGAACTAACCTTGAGTGCGATGACACCCTTTACTTTGACGGATAGAGGTGAGCTTTTCACCCAACTGAGGCAGATTCGAGAACAAGGCTATGCGCTTGATTATCAGGAATCCGTAGTAGGCTTCCGGTGTGTAGCAGCGCCTATTTTCAATCAAGCTGGAGATGCTGTAGCCGCCGTTAGCTGTTCCATGCCACTTCATCAATGGGAGGTCAAAGCTGCAGCTGCGCAGCAGGAAATCACCAAGCTAGCACGGTGTTTATCGATGTTATCGCAATAGTTATGTTTTTTTAATAGTTATGTTTTTCTTTATAAACGATATAGGAGTGATTAGGTTGCGATTGAAGGACAAGGTTATTTTAATTACAGGCTCGGGATCAGGCATTGGCAAAAGCACTGCATTGCTATTTGCATCAGAAGGCGCGAAGGTCATCGTTAATGATTTGTCCGGGGTTGGCTTGGAGACGGTAAGTGAAATAGAAGCTGCTGGCGGAGAAGCGATCTTCATCCAATCCGATGTTACCGACGCTAGCTCGGTTGCCGCAATGGTCGATCAGATTATCCAGACCTACGGACGAATCGATGTTCTGTTCAACAATGCGGGGATCAGTGGTGTTGGCGTTCTGCATGAGATTGAGCCTGAGGCTTGGGACAAGGTCATTAATGTTAATATTCGAGGTGTATTTCTCCCTAGCAAATACGTTCTGCCTCATATGATTGAGCAGCGCAAGGGATCTATTATTAATATGTCCTCCTGCATCGCAGAGATCGGACTTGCTCGCCGTGCATCCTATGCTGCTACCAAAGGAGCGGTCCTTGCGCTTACCAAATCGATGCAGGTTGACTATGCACCGTATAATATCCGAGTAAATGCGCTGCTTCCTGGAACAATCATGACACCTTTCGTCGAAAAATATTTGAAAAACTCGTACGATGATCCTGCTGCGGCAATTGAGAGTCTCAAGAAGCGCCAGCTAAGCGAAGAGCTAGGCTTACCAGAGGATGTCGCTTTAGCTGCTCTGTTCCTGGCATCAGATGATTCGAAATTCGTCATGGGTTCACCATTATATGTGGATGGCGGCGCTGTTTTCGGTAAAAATGCTTAAGCATTTATATAACTAAATAAATATTATGGAGGTCAGCTTATTATGAAACTTTTAACAATTGCCAAAGAAGGACGCTATGCGCTTGGTGTTCAAACGGAAGCTGGTATTATCGATATTGAACTGGCGATCCAAGCTAAACCTGCTCAAGCAGTCCTTCCAACTACGATTATGGAAGTCATTGAGGGTGGGGAATCGAAGCTGGAAGCTTTGTCGAGCTATGTCTCTTCTCTGTCTACGGAAGGAAACGAGGAATATCTTCTCGACGAAACTAACGTTGAGTGGGGTCCTTGTGTCACTAATCCGAACAAAATCATTTGCGTTGGCCTTAACTATCGGAAGCATGCAGAAGAAACGAATGCCAAAATCCCTGACTATCCGATCTTGTTCAACAAATTCAACAATACGCTAACGGCTCACAATAAAGAGATTGTGGTTCCCAAAGTAACAGATAAGCTGGATTACGAAGCAGAACTCGTCATCGTTATTGGTAAGAAAACGAAGAATGTTGCGAAGGAGCAAGCGCTTAGTCATGTGTTTGGCTACTGTAACGTGAATGATTTGTCTGCGCGTGATCTTCAGCTCCGCACGAATCAATGGCTGCTCGGCAAGACTTGCGATGATTTCAGCCCGCTTGGTCCTTACTTGGTAACGGCTGATGAGGTAGGCAATCCGAATAACCTCTCCATTAAGTCAACAGTGAATGGTGAAGTGAGGCAATCTTCGAACACATCCGATATGATTTTCCACTGTGATGAGATCGTAAGCTACATCTCACAGCATATGACGCTAGTGCCGGGGGATATTATTTTGACAGGAACACCTGAGGGGGTTGTGCTTGGTTACCCGGAAGATCAGCAGGTTTACTTAAAGCCTGGTGACGAGGTTACAATTGAAATTGAAAAGCTGGGTTCGCTTACCAATCGGTTTATTAAAGATCCTGCTTGATTCTCGGAGTGCATAATTTTAATCCGATTCCGAAATAAAAACGAGCTCTCCTTGAATAAGGGATGAGCTCGTTTTTTTTGAAATGCTGCCAGAGGACGGGTCAGCCGTTTCTTTATGCTTGACAAAGAATACACCAAAAATATATAGTCGATCTAGACTATACGATGTCGGTCAATCGAACGAAAGGGTAGGATTGAATGGCAAAGCGTAAAATAACAAATATGCTAGCACTGGCCGTCTTGTCCATGTTGAACGAGAGACCGATGCATCCTTATGAAATTTCTGCTTTAATGAAACAGCGGGGAATAGCTGATGTCATTAAACTGAATAATGGTTCTCTCTACTCCACTGTAGATTCGCTGCTTAATAAGAAGTGGATCGAATCGGTGGAAACTCAGCGCGAGGGCAAGCATCCAGAACGAACGATCTACGTACCCACAGAATTGGGAAGAGCAGAATTCCAAGAATGGCTTCGCACTATCATCGACACGCCAATTGAGGAGTACCCTCAGTTCACTTCAGGTCTATCCTTCATCGCCCATATCGCGCCACAGGAAGCCATCTTATTGCTCCTTAAGCGAGTGAAGCTGATAAAGAATGAGGTAACGACAAGGCGAGCTATGATCCAAGGGGTGATTAAGGAAGGTGTAGGGAGAATTTTTCTCGTGGAGCAGGATTATAAGCTGACTCTGTTTGAAGCTGAGCTTAACTGGCTGAATCAGTTTATAGATGACATTCAAGAAGGCCGATTAACGGTACAACAAGAGGGTCAGCAAGCATGGAAGGTTTCGGGCGATTTTAATGAACAGGTGGAGGGAAAGAAAGAAAATGGCTAAAGGAAATAATATGAGCGTTATTGTTGCGGGTCTATTGCTTGCGATTCTAATGGCTTCAATGGACAACACTATTGTAGCGACAGCAATGTCAACGATTGTTGGTGAATTGGGCGGAGTCGATAAGTATGTATGGGTGACGTCAGCTTATTTGGTTGCTGAGATGGCAGGTATGCCTATTTTCGGTAAATTATCCGATATGTATGGGCGTAAAAGATTTTTTGTTTTCGGGATTATCGTATTCATGATTGGTTCCGCCCTCTGCGGAACAGCGGATTCTATTATTCAGCTTAGTATTTATCGCGCGATTCAAGGTATAGGCGGCGGCGCTTTGGTGCCGATCGCATTCACAATTATGTTTGATGTAGTACCACCTGAGAAACGGGGTAAGCTAGGAGGCTTGTTCGGAGCTGTATTCGGTCTTTCAAGTATTTTTGGACCTCTACTAGGTGCCTATATTACGGATTACATCAATTGGCCATGGATTTTCTACATTAATCTGCCGCTTGGATTAATTGCGTTTATTATGATCGCTTTCTTTTATAAAGAGTCTGTGGAGCATTCCAAGCAAAAAATCGACTACTTGGGTGCATTTACCCTTGTAGCCGCAATTGTATGTCTCATGTTCGCACTTGAATTAGGCGGTAAGCAATATGCTTGGGATTCAGCGATGATTATTGGGCTTTTCGCCGGATTTGCTGTTCTTCTCCTAGCATTCATCATTGCCGAGAATCGTGCGGAAGAGCCTATTATTTCTTTCAGTATGTTTAGAAAACGACTTTATGCGACGAGTAATGCCATGGCAATGTTCAGCGGTGCAGCGTTTATTACAGCTTCCATCTATATTCCGTTTTTTATCCAAGGCGTGCTAGGCGGATCGGCGACTAACTCCGGTCTTGTACTGCTTCCGATGATGCTTGGGTCGGTTGTTACGGCAGCTGGAGGCGGAGGTATGTTAACCAAATTCACTTATCGTTCCATTATGATACCTACACTAGCCCTTCTTGTAGTCGGTATTGCACTCCTCACCACATTAGGACCTGATTCATCCCATTTCATAGTAACGATCTTCATGATTCTAGTTGGTCTAGGTATTGGTGCCTCCTTCTCGGTGCTCAGTAATGCAGCGATTCATGGGTTCTCGACAAGGCAGCGCGGTTCTGCCAGCGCAACCTTGAACTTCTTGCGCTCGCTTGGGATGACGATTGGTATTACGGTCTTCGGTATTATCCAAAGCCACTCGTTCATGAACAAATTAACAACGGGATTTGCTGGATCAGAAGGTGGAGGTCAACTACCAGAGGGTGTTGATTTAAGCGATCCACGGGCTATCCTGACACCCGCATCGCGAGAACTAATTCCCGCACCTGTACTTGATAAAATCAAAGAGGCCTTATCCTCCTCCATTGTTCAAACTTTTGCTTGGGCGATTATCCCATCCGTATTGGCGCTCATTGCAGCTTTCTTTATGAGCAGGGAGAAGCTGGATCCAGCTGCAGAATTAGGTGAATATTCTTCTTCTCATTAATAAACCAAAATAGTGCTTGCCCTCACGGCTAACCTAGCGAAGTGGACGGAATCGTTCTGAAGAAGCGATAGCGTTCGCCTTTGTCTCCTTATTTCTACCCCTAAGGGATAGAATCAAGAAATAGGGAGACAACAGCGATCGTAAGAATGATCCGTCCGTGAAGCGGGCTGCACTAACGGGCTGCACTAAGAATGATCCGTCCGCGCAGCGGGTTGGCGTATACCCTTCATTATCAAGGAATAAAAGGTTGTCCCCAAGGTGATTTTGCACCTATGGAGACAACCTTTTTTGTTTTTGAATCGCTTTATGACTTTATTTACAATATCTCTACAATAGATTAACCGTCACTTAACAATATTTACATGGTTGATTAACGGTCACTTAACAATGGTTCCTTATAATCAATCTTGTACATAAGCACAACGCAACCATGGGAGGTATGAGATGCCCGGCGCTTTAGTCAGCTGGGGTGGTCGGAACGTCTATTAAATAAAGAGAAACCAATCGAAAGGTGATATGACCTAACATGTCTATGAAAAAAACGCTTCTCGTAACAGCATTAGCAGCAGCACTTAGCACTTCAGCAATCAGCGTGGTTTCCGCAGCTTCCGTTTCGACAAAGATTGAAGTACAGCAGTATTCATTATTTGTTAATGATGCGGCAACAACAGTACGTACCGTTAAAGTAAACGGTGTAACACTGGTATCCGTACGCGATCTGGGAACGGCAGTCGGCGCTCTGTTTGAAGTTAATCCTAAAGGCGGGGTATTCGCTTACTTCCAGGATCATGCAATTGCTCTGAAAGCTTCCTCGAATAAAGCTCTCGTGGACGGCTCGGAAGTAGATCTTGAAGCAGCAGTAACGAGCGTTGCTAATTCCTACTATATCAAGCTTGAAGACTTCGCTGCAGCACTTGGCGTAGATTCATCCGTAGATAATGCTGGAAAAGTATGGATCGATGCCGTACAAAAAATTCAAGCGGATCAAGCGAGCTGGATCGATGCTGGTCATTTGCTTGCTTCACAAATGACTGAAACGGGTCGCATAGATTATGTGGTTGATGCCGCAACAGGAAGCTACAAGCAGCTTCTGAATTCGACAGAGGCATCAGATCTTATCGTAGCTCCTAACGGTACTAAAGCTGCTTATACCGATCAAGATGGTGCGGTGTATGTAATCGACCTAGCTAAGAAAGTGACAGTTGAGATTACAGCAGATAACACAATTAAGCCTGAGCTTGTATGGTCGGCTGACAGCTCCGCGATCTACTTCCTACAAGGTGACAAAGGAAGTGTAATTGCAAAGCTGAACCCTGCAGACGGCACAATTACAAAAGTTCTTGATGATAAAGTTGATTACAAATCCAACCTGAGCGTTTCTGCAGACGGCAAATCCTTCATCTACACCGTTATTAAGCCAGGAGCCGTAACCGCTGATGCTAGCAAGCCAGTGGATTCCGATGATGTTGTTATTGATTCGACAGGAACTGAGCCGCAATACTTCGCTTACGATTCTTCCGTTAAAGAGAATAAACCAGTGAAACTGACAACATCAACGGACGACAAAATCTATGTAGGTGCCAATGCTGATGCTAGCAAAGCTATCTATGTGAGCGTAGAGGACAACAAGCCGTCTTCCTTGATTTCCGTAGGAAAAGACAAAACCGTAACGAAGCTGATTGATGATAAAGATGTTCTTCAAGCGGTAATCGCGGGTGACATCGTATACGCATTAGTTGATGGTGCTACGGACGAATCGATCTATGAAGTTAACCTGACTACTGGCGCGAAGAAGCTAGTTAGTACGGTTCCAGCTGAAGTAACAGAAATTATTGCAGCTCCAGGCACGCCGCTTGCTATTGTTCAGGATGGTCAAGTACTAGTAAATCACAATTCCAAATGGAAAAAAGTTACAAAATAGTACAAGGAAAAAAGTTGCGAATATACAAAAAATAATCGTTCCACATTCGAGAGGAGAAACAAATACCCATGAAAATGAAATGGTTTAAATCAATCTCTTTTACTGTTATCGCTCTAGCCGTAGCACTTAGCTCTGTATCCGTAGCAAGTGCAGCAAGCAAACTCACTGGTAAAATCGTAATTAACGGCTCTTCCGCTCTTCTGCCACTTTCGCTTCAAGCTGCTAGCGAATTCAAGAAATTGAATCCAAAAGTAAGAATTTCCGCATCAGCTGCAGGTTCCGTAACAGGTCCTCAATCTGTTCGTAAAGGTATTGCTGATATCGGCGCTTGCGACTGGGATGCTTCCACAGACGTTCCAGGGTTCAAGAAATTTGACGGTCAAGTAGCTAACAAGGTTGCCGTTATTCCTTTCGCTGCTGTAACAAACAGCAACGTTAGCGTAAGCAGCTTGTCCACTAGCCAACTACAAGGTATTTTCTCCGGTAAAATCACGAACTGGAAAGAAGTTGGCGGTTCTGACGCTGATATCGTTGTTGTAAACCGTGCTTTTGGATCGGGTACACGCGTTAACTTCCAAATGAAAGCTCTTGAAGGTACAGATTTCATGACTAAAGGCTCGAACTACAAAGAAGTTAAATCCAGCGGTGACATGAAAACAGCGATCGAAACAACTCCAAATGCAATTGGTTACCTTGACCTTGTTTATGTAACTAGCAAAATGAAAGCACAAAAAATCAACAATGTTGCTGCTTCTGAAGCAAACGTAATTAACGGTTCGTACAAGGTATGGGCTTATGGCTACTACATGACTAAAGGTCAACCAACTGGCGCTACTAAAGCGTTCATCGAATATGTACAAAGCAAAACGTTCCAAAATGGTTCCCTGAAAAAGCTTAAATTCATTCCGCTATCCGCAATGAAATAAGAAGCTTGATCCGGTGTAAGGAAAGAACAAGAGAGCCAGCATCGGCACCGCGCCGGTAGCTGGCTTCTCTTCGATAATGAAATTGAAAAGTAGTGAAGGGATGAGAATGATATGCTTGAAGTGCCATCGGCGGGTCAGCCTTACGCAGCCACAGGGGAGCTTGGGAAAAGTCTGAAATCAAGCTCTGGCAAAAATTTCGATCGCAAAAAAAGGCTCTCTTTCTATAATAAAACGTTTAAAATAGCCTGTATTGCTTGTGCGATCTTTGTTTGTTTGATTTTGTTCTCCATCTTGTTCCTCATGGGACGTACGGGCATTCTCACCTTTGAAACGGTTTCGGTTAAGGATTTCTTCTTCTCCACCGAATGGGTGCCTGAGAATGATCAATATGGAGCGTTCGTCTTTATTTTTGGCACGTTCGCGCTGACTCTTCTAACGATGGTGATCTCGATACCGCTATCTGTTCTCATCGCTGTCTTTCTCGCAGAAATGACGCCGCCTTGGCTCAAAACGATGCTGCGTCCGATTCTCGATCTTCTCGTTGGTATACCTTCGGTTGTCTACGGCTTCCTGGGGTTGACGATCCTTATCCCGATGCTGCGTTCGATTACCGGAACAAGTATGGGAGATGGTATTCTAGCTGCCGCAGTCGTGCTGACTATTATGGTACTGCCTACGATCAGCCGCATTACGGATGATGCGATCGTAGCGGTTCCGAAGAAGTATCGTGATGCTTCTTATGCATTAGGTTCCACAAGGTTTCAGACCGTATTCAAGGTCGTTCTGCCGGCAGCAAAAAGCGGTATTATGTACGCGGTCATTCTCGGTATGGCTCGTGCGATTGGCGAAACAATGGCTGTCGTTATGGTTATCGGGAATACACCGCAGCTGGCCGATGCCCTATTCAAGCCAACTTCGGTTCTAACAAGTAATATCGTTATGCAAATTGCTAACGTTCCTTTTGATTCAACATGGAATTACGCTTTGTATATGATGGGTTTCATCCTGCTTCTTATTTCATTGCTCATGATTGTGGCCGTACGTTTGATTCAAAGCAAAGGGGTGAAATAATTGCGTTCAGAGATCAAATCACCCTCAAATCCATTTAGCTCAAGCAAAAGCATGAATCATATCAACAATCGCTTGTTTACCATCCTTGTTTGGATAGTGGGCATCGTTACCATTTTATTTATTTGTGGACTCTTATTTCTAATTTTGCAAAAAGGGCTCCCTAAGCTGGACTTCTCATTCCTCTATGGGCTGCCAAGTGAAATTGACGAAGGCGGAGGAATCGGGCCGGCATTGTTCAATTCCTTCTATGTACTCATTATTTCACTTATTATCTCGATTCCGCTTGGCATGGCGGCAGGCATATATTTGGCTGAATTCGCGCCAGCTAACAAATTTATTGCTTTCATTCGTATATGTGTCGAGGGGCTTGCTTCTGTACCTTCCATTATTTTCGGTTTGTTCGGGATCGCCATCTTTGTAGAAGCGATGGGTGTTGGGCTAACCATTCTCGGCGGTGCTGTTAGCTTGGCCTTCCTGAACCTGCCTGTTCTTACTCGCGTAACGGAAGAAGCGCTGCGAGCGGTTCCTCAGGAGATGAAGACCGCTTCGTTCGCGCTTGGCGGTACACATCTTCAAACGATCCGCCGCGTTCTTATCCCTGTTGCATTGAACGGGATCATTACTGGTATTTGTCTAGTTGCAGGTAGAGCATTTGGTGAAAGTGCTGTAATCATACTTACGGCTGGTGTTTCTACATCCGGCGAAATGTGGGATTTCAGCTTGTTCTCGCCAGGAGCAACGCTTGCTGTTCACCTCTGGTATGTCCAATCGGAAGCGATTGTTCCGGATGCGCAGGCAATTGCGGAGAAAGCAGCAGCTGTGCTGGTATGCGTCGTTCTGCTCATTAATCTTGTGTTCCGCATACCGCTGTGGATCAATTCACGGAAAATGCGCTAACCTATAGGGACAAAAAAAATGTATTATCCCCTCTAAGTAGGAACTCAACCTTGGAGGGGATATTTTTTATGGTCAAAAAGGGGCTCAACACCAAAACTAGTGGTTGACGACGAAGGTAATCAGATACTGAGCGGACAGGAGAGCTCTTATTTCGGTCCAATCGCTGCATGTAGGTGGATTAAAGGACAGAGAAGACGCTAATCTCCAGAAAATCATCTGAAATCAGCTAAAATTTAGTTGATAGCGGAACCTGTGTCCGCTGAACTTGTTGGAGTCGTGTTTCGATCTGAATAGCGGTTCCTCAGTCCGCTCAGCAAGATTAACGGGAAAAGCTCCTGTTATTTCTTATTGAACGCCTGAAACGCTGTGTAGAATCATCTATCGGCGAATAAAAAGCGGCTAAGGCTCGAAACGGGCCCGTTACAAAATAGTCAACCACTGATTATGAGATTGAGCCCAAAAAGGACATGTAGTACTGTATTACGAAATGCGAAGCATGGTGCGTAGAAGTCCGCTACACGGACGGATCATTCTTACGATCGCTGTTGTCTCCCTATTTCTTGATTCTATCCCTTAGGGGTAGAAATACGGAGACAAAGGCGAACGCTATCGCTTCTTCAGAACGATTCCGTCCGCTTCGCTTTGTTAGTCGTGATGACAAGCACGTGGGGAATGGCTCTATTCATGGTCAGCCTATTGGTCATGTTATAGTTTGGTGTGAAACACTTTACGCTTGGGTTTTACTTGGTTACTCCAAGACTTGATCATTGGGTAAGTTAATGCGAAGCACTTCTTTATTTGCTGTATCAAACAAAACCACCCATTCAATTAAAGATTCGTGTGAGTCGCTTACTTTAACTGTGCTAATGAAGAAATGATCTTTTGGAATGGAAAGATTGTAAATCTCCCCTCCAACGGATATTTTTGCACTTCCTAAATTATCGTTTTCACCAAGTAGAGTAACGTATTTGGTATCACCTGACTTTATTATTGAATACCTGATTTTCGAGGTTCCATGGCCAACATTTTTATTGAGCAAGTTTTTATTAATTCCTTTATCGAAAATTGATTCTCCTATTTGATTTTCAAATGTGAATAGTACTACTTTTGAATGGCCGATTTCTAATGAATTTTTAATTGAAATTGGTCGGATGTTCGAGAATTGCTCAATAGATCGTTTGATCGCTGGTTCATTGTCTCT
This sequence comes from Paenibacillus baekrokdamisoli, assembly GCF_003945345.1. GTDB lineage: Bacteria > Bacillota > Bacilli > Paenibacillales > Paenibacillaceae > Paenibacillus_Z > Paenibacillus_Z baekrokdamisoli. Next base: position 356,909 of record NZ_AP019308.1, read on the forward strand.
GATTGGATGTAATTTTGTTTCATTTCCGTGGCTTTCCAAATTTTCGGCTTATTTTGACACTCCCTTTACAATACTTTGCATTCTAGATAATGCAATAGTCCTATAGTGAGGTTAGATATAGACTCGAAGGGAGCGGGAAGTATGACGGTTGCATGGTTAGAAGCAGAAGTAGAAGCAGCACCAGAGGCCCAAATAGAAATTCCGATGAACGAGAGAGTGGTATCAGAGACTTCGGTCCTAGGAGATTTTATTCGAAAAACACCATCGGTGGCCCTTTCTCTTACCAGTGAGGAAGTCATCGCCTTATTTGCCATAACGCCTGATTGTGAATGCGTCGTTGTCTGTGATGAGAAGAATAGAGCACGAGGCCTTGTAATGAAGAACCGTCTTATGATAATTCAGACACATCGCTTTGGCAGAGAGCTTTATTATGGCCGCTCTATCGCCAAGATTATGGACTATCACCCGCTTATCATCGACAAGAATACTTTGCCGCAAGAGGTGCTTGACCGTGCGCTCAGTCGTGAGGAGAAAACGCTCTATGATTGTGTGGTTGTGACGGATGAAGATCGGTTTGTCGGGATATTAACGATGGCAGATTTACTTAACATCTCTCGTTTGTTACAGCGTCAGAGTGTTCATTCTCAGATTAGGACGATTCGCGGTGCAGAAGCGATGATTCAAGAAATTGATCAATCCGTCGTAGAAGTACATAAAGCAGCACAACTGGGCGAGTCCATGTCCGCAGCAATGGTTGATCTAACCCTTAAAGGGAAGAATGAGCTGAATAAAGTTACGGCAGCCTTCCACAGCATATCCAATCGGGCAACCGAGCAGGAGGGACAGATTGGAGACCTTCAAGAGCGAGCGGGTTCCATAGGTAAAGTATCTGGCTTGATTCGTGAACTGGCGGATCAATGCAACCTGCTGGCTATCAATGCAACGATTGAAGCAGCGCGAGCAGGAGATCATGGTCGGGGCTTCGCTGTCGTTGCTAATGAGGTGAGACAGCTGGCTACCCAGACGAAGCAGTCTGCTGAAGATATTAATCAACTCATTAAATCCATCCTTGAGGCCGTCAAACAAACGGTTCAACTCGTTCGTACAGGGCGTGAGGAAACAGCTGTTAGCCAATCTTCTGTCAAAGAAGCGACGGATGTATTCGAGAAGCTGTTCCATGCCGCTGCGAATAACAGCAAGAGTGCCAAGCAAATTGATACCTTGTCTACGCATGCTTATGAGCAATCGGAACGTGTATCCGATGAAATCAAACGATTAATTACAGATATGCAGGGCATTCGCTAAAAAGTTAATATGAAATTTACAAAACGAACATACGAGAATGACAATTATGCTCTATGATACAAGTTGTATATTGAATCGGACGATCGACCAATGATCAAAGCAATCTTTTGCTATTGGACGTTTAAGCCACTTTATTTGGAGGAGACTGTTATGCAGACCGCTACGCAATCAGCTGCGCAAACGTTAATCGACATTAAACAATTGAATTTATACTACGGTACTTTTCATGCGCTCAAAAATGTTTCGATGGAGATTCCCGAAAAAGCAATCACCGCTTTCATTGGACCATCAGGCTGCGGCAAATCAACGCTATTACGTACATTGAATCGCATGAATGACATGATTCCGAATACGCGTATCGAAGGCTTGATTGCTGTTGGAGGAGCTGATATCTACTCCAAAGAAGTGGACGTTGAAACCTTGCGTAAGAAAGTAGGAATGGTGTTTCAGCAACCGAACCCTTTTCCCAAATCGATCTATGATAATGTAGCTTACGGGCCTCGTCTTCATGGCATTCACAGCAAACAGAAGCTCGATGAAATCGTTGAGACAAGCTTGCGATCCTCTGTGCTGTGGGAGGAAGTTAAAGATTATTTGAAGCGATCAGCTCTAAGCTTGTCCGGTGGACAGCAGCAGCGTCTATGTATCGCACGGGCTCTTGCAGTTAACCCTGATATTCTTCTTATGGATGAGGCTACTTCAGCCCTTGATCCGATCTCAACACTTAAAATTGAAGAGCTGGCTCAAGAATTGAAGGATAAATATACGATCGTTATGGTAACGCACAACATGCATCAAGCTGCTCGTGTATCGAATCAGACTGTATTCTTCTTGAACGGCGAGGTTGTGGAATATTCCGATACAGAGAAACTGTTCTCCAACCCTAGAGATCAACGGACGGAAGATTATATTAGCGGCCGATTCGGCTAAATTAATTATATGAGTAGGGGCGGACTTTCATAATGATGACGAAACGTAAAGAGTTTGATCTTGGACTAGAGCAATTGAATGAGCTTATCGTCGAAATGGGTAATCGCGTGGAGAAATCAATCGGAGAAGCAATGATTGCGCTAATTAATGTGGATGGCCCTGAAGCGGTACGGATCATCGTTCAGGATAAGGAGCTTAACCAAATTGAAGAGAGAATCTCTGAACTAGGTGCTACGCTGATTGCTACGCAGCAGCCGGTTGCCAAAGATCTTCGTCGCATCCTTGTTGCCTTTAAAATTGCAAGTGATCTGGAGCGAATGGGTGACTTCTCCGTGGATATTGCTAAGGTGGTTGTTCGATTAGAAGGCCAAACACTAATCAAACCGCTTATAGATTTACCGCGCATGACGGAGATCGTGCAATTGATGACTCGTGAATCCATTCAGTCCTATGTGCAGGAGAACGTGGATTTGGCTTACAAAATGGCCAAGGATGACGATATGGTCGATGCGCTGTATTCCCAAATCATTCGGGAGCTGTTCACCATTATGATGGAAAATCCACTTACGATTTCGCAAGCCAATTTGCTGAGCTTCGTTGGAAGATATTTGGAGCGCTTTGCTGACCATGCCACCAACATCGGTGAAAGTGTCGTATATTTGGTTACTGGCGCACGTCCTGATCTGAACTCCTAGTTAAACAATTATAGTATGGCATATCCCTATAACAGATAATCCGAACTTATTAATTTCGGATTATCTGTTTTTTATTTTCCTGAAGAAGCTGCAGCATTCGCTGCATAAGGGATGGATTCCAATAATCACTGCGCCAAGTCGAATACAGCTGCCAGGTATGGGCTTGTCCTGGGAGAGGAATGACTTTAACCCCTTCAAGGGAATGAGATCTTGTATGAGAAGGCAAAATAGTCATGCAAAGCCCTGATTGTACCGCATTCAACGCTAGTTGAGCTCGATCTGTAGACCACTGCGTCTGCAGAGTCACCCGCTCACTGATTTCCCAAAGCTTGATCGTTTCTTGAAGAGAAGTTTCATTCAATAGCATAAAGGGAATGCCAGCTAAACGGTAAGAAGGCACAATTGATGATTGGGCTAACGCGTGCTGATCGGGCATGTATAAAGATAAGGGAGACTCGAGCAGCAGCTTTTGCTGGAAAGCAGCTTGGACAGCTTGGACAGGCAGCGTGCCGGTTATGATTAAATCCACTGAACCATTCTGAAGTTTATCGAACAGCTCAGTTGACGTGCCGGTTATAAAGGTAAACTGCCTATCGGCTATCTCAGAAACTTGCACGAACCAGTGATCCTGGAAAAGGATAGTTGCGGCCGCATCTATGCATCCGATCACGAAGGGATGTCTACCGCTTTCCTTATGCGAATTAAATCGATTCTGAGCTTCTGTATAGGTGCGGTCGATCTGTTCGGCATAATGATGAAGCAGTCTTCCTGCTTCTGTCAGCATGACCTTGCCGGTCTTCATTTCAAAGAGTGGAACCCCCCATTCCTCTTCAAGCCTGCGCATGTGAAAGCTGACAGTAGGCTGCTTCATTCCGAGCTCCTCTGCAACCGCAGTGACCTTTTTCAGCTTCTCAAGCAGAACGATAATCTTCATTTTTAATAAACTCATAATGTAAAAGCTCCTCTAGCGAATGAATATATATTTAATTTATAACAATCTTAACTTTTATACAATAAATCTATGTATTTTTAGCATTGCGTTAACACTTAGAAAATATCAGACGAATACCACACCTATACAATAGGTCTTGTAAACAAATAACCCGTGAAGACGGAAGGAGAAACAAACGAAATGAAAAAGGTATTGTTAGTTGTAATGGCGCTCATGTTGACGATCGGTTTGGCGGCTTGCGGTTCAAGTAACAGCAAAAACGACAATTCAAAAAATAGTGGTACAACGAACACAGGCAACGCAGGTAGCGGAGATTCAGCAGCACTTAAAGGTTCCCTTCTTGCAGCAGGATCATCTGCACTACAACCGCTAGTCGAACAAGTTTCGACTAAATTCATGGCCGATTCCAAATACAGCGGCATCACTGTTCAAGTACAAGGCGGCGGCAGCGGTACTGGACTTACTCAAGTATCGGGTGGTCAAGCACAAATCGGTAACTCCGATATCTTCGCTGAAGAGAAGTTCAAGGATGCTGATGCAGCAATCGCAAAGGAACTGGTTGATCATCAAGTTGCAGTTGTAGCTATGGCAACAGTTGTTAACAAAGATGTTAAGGTAGACAACCTGACGAAAGCTCAGCTTGTTGATATCTTCACAGGTAAAGTAACGAACTGGAAAGACCTTGGCGGCGCAGATGAGAAAATCACTATCGTTAACCGTCCATCCAGCTCAGGAACTCGCAAAACATTTGAGAAATACGCACTTGGTACAAAATCCGAAGATCTTAAAGGGTCCATTCAAGAGGATTCCTCAGGTACAGTCAAAAAACTAGTTGCTGACACAAAAGGCGCTATTGGTTACCTTGCCCTATCTTACCTGGATGATTCCGTTAAAACAGTGAAATATGAAGGCGTAGAACCTAAAGAAGAGAACATTGTAACAGGCGCTTATCCAGTATGGGCTTACGAGCATATGTACACGAAAGGCGAGCCTGATGCAGTAGCAAAAGCTTTCTTGGATTACATGATGAGTGATGCTGTACAAAATGCAGACGTTGTAGAACTTGGTTACATCCCAGTTGGCAAAATGCAAGTGAAACGTGATGTAGCAGGCAACGTTACGAAATAATCTTATTTTCTAAAATTCCATGCAAGAAGTAATCAAATAAGCCAATGAGGTAGAGCGATCTACCTCTTGGCTTAAAGCTTTGCTAAAGCGCAGGAGGAGATCTAATGGAGCGGCAAGCAGCCAACAATCAACCATCATCTACACAACCTAGCTCGACTAGAAAATTAGTACAACCGCATATATTGGAAGAATGGGTAGGTAAGGTTTATACGACGATTTGTATCCTGCTGCTTGTCGTAACCATCGTGGCCATCGTCTTTTTTGTCTCTTCACGCGGCTTGACTACATTCTTTGTTAATGGCGTCAGCCTGGGTGGGCTGCTTACGGGAATGAAGTGGGATCCGGAAGGCGATATTAAGCTTTTTGGCGCACTGCCTTTTATATTCGGTTCCTTCAGCACTTCTATACTAGCTGCAGTCATTGCTGCACCGCTTGGGGTTTGTGCAGCAATATTCATGACTCAAATTATGCCCGGCATTGGCCGCCGCGTACTGCAGCCTGTTGTTGAGCTGCTGGCTGGTATACCTTCTGTCGTTTTTGGATTCGTGGGGCTAAGCGTGGTTGTTCCGCTGCTGCGTGATATTTTCCCAGGTCAAGGAATTGGTATTGCTGCAGGTTCTATCGTGCTATCCATTATGATTCTGCCGACCATTACGACGATTGCTACTGATGCGCTTGCAGGGCTGCCTTTTGGATTAAAGGAAGGCTCTTATGCACTTGGTGCGACACGCTGGCAGACGATTTACCGAATTGTGGTTCCCACTACGCTGCCCGCTATTCTAACGGGTGTTGTTCTCGGGATGTCACGAGCATTCGGTGAAGCTTTAGCTGTACAGATGGTTATCGGTAATGCGCCGCATATTCCACATTCGTTATTCGAATCCGCTTCAACCTTGACTAGCGTGATTACGCTGGATATGGGGAATACCGTATCGGGCTCGGCCCATAACAATGCGCTTTGGTCGTTAGCTATGATCTTGCTTGCGATGACCTTCGTATTCGTATTCATTGTCCGCTTCCTTGAAAGGAGAAATAAACGATGAACGCTAAACTTGCTGATCGAATTGCCACAGGCGTCATTATTGCCGTCTCTGCCTTCATCGTATTATTGCTAGCGGGCTTGCTCGCATATATCCTTTTTCGTGGAGTAGGCCATATTAGCTTTCACTTTCTGACCTCGGCACCGCAAACGATAAAAGCTGGAGGCGGTATTGGTCCGCAGCTATTCAATTCCATCTTCTTATTAATACTAACCTTGATTATTACCGTTCCGCTCGGTCTTGGAGCAGGGATTTATATGAGTGAGTATGCAAAACCAGGTAAGATTACGGATACAATTCGTTTGGTTGTTGAAGTATTGTCCTCTTTCCCATCCATCGTAGTGGGTCTGTTCGGTCTGTTAGTTATTGTTCAGCTGTTCGGCTTTGGCTTCTCCTTATTCTCAGGAGCGCTCGCTCTAACCGTCTTTAACCTGCCTCTAATGGTTCGGATTACAGAGCAATCGCTTCGCGGCGTGCCGCGTGAGCAGAAGGAAGCAAGTCTTGCGCTGGGTTTATCCCGCTGGAAAACAATTACGTCGGTCATGCTTCCAATCGCAATGCCTACGATTGTAACGGGAACGATTCTAGCCTCAGGCCGTGTATTCGGTGAAGCGGCGGCTTTGCTCTTCACTGCGGGGATGAGTTCACCTCGATTGGATTTCACCAATTGGAATCCGCTTAGTCCGTTCTCACCGCTTAATCCGTTTCGCCCAGCTGAGACGCTAGCTGTTCATATTTGGAAAATCAACAGTGAAGGCCTTGCCCCAGACGCAGCACAAATTGCTGCAGGTGCATCCGCTGTGCTTCTCATAATGGTGCTGCTGTTCAACTTCGCAGCAAGATGGTTCGGTCGTGCTTTACATCGTAAATTTACGGCAACGAAATGATAAGGAAGGATTGATCCAAATGGTGCAGGAACATGAATTAGCAGCCAAGCAGCTAAGTGTTTTCTATGGGGAGAAAGAAGCGATTAAGAGTGTGTCGCTTGCATTCGCTCCTAAGGAAGTCACAGCTTTAATAGGTCCTTCCGGTTGCGGTAAATCAACGTTCCTCCGCAGCTTGAATCGGATGAACGATACGATTGGCGGAGTGAAAACGACCGGCGAAATATGGATTGATGGTGTAAATATCAATGAACCGGGTGTCGATGTCGTCTTGCTTCGTCAGAAGATCGGTATGGTCTGGCAGCGTCCGAACCCTTTTCACAAATCGATCTACGAGAATATAGCCTTCGGTCCTAGATACCATGGCATCCGCGATAAGAAAAAGCTCGATGAAATTGTAGAGAGCTGTCTGCGGAAGTCTGCCCTCTGGGAGGAGACGAAGGATCGTCTGCATAATTCCGCTCTCGCCTTATCGGGTGGTCAACAGCAGCGTCTTTGTATCGCACGATCGATTGCGGTTAAGCCTAAGGTCATCCTAATGGATGAGCCAGCTTCGGCCCTTGATCCGGTTTCTACCGCTAAGGTGGAAGAGCTCATCTCCGAGCTGAAACAGGAGTACTGTATTGTAATCGTTACGCATAACATGCATCAAGCTGCACGGGTCTCGGACAAAACGGCTTTCTTCTATCTTGGTAAAGTTGTTGAATTTGATGACACGCAAAAGATGTTCACCAATCCATCGGAGAAAGCAACGGATGATTACATTTCCGGCCGATTTGGTTGATCACAATATAATAGGTCGATAACGAAGAGCGATTAATGGGAGAAGGAGGTATGTACAAGTGGTCAAACGTAAAGAGCTAGATGAAGGATTAGAGCAGCTCAAAGTGATGCTGCTCGACATGGGGAGCCATGTGGAGGCCGCGCTTGGCGATGCAATGAGAGCGCTTGAGACTGTTGATGTAGAGAAAGCCAGAACTATTATTAAGAATGATATCAAGCTGAATCAGCTCGAGGAGAATATCGAGAATTTGGGTGCGCGAATGATCGCGACACAGCAGCCGGTTGCAAAGGATTTGCGTCGAATTCTCATTGCTTTCAAGATGGCAAGCGATCTGGAGCGAATGGGCGATTTGTCCGTAGATATTGCTAAGGTAGTGATTAGACTTGATGGTCAAATGCTGATTAAACCTTTAATCGATCTACCGCGTATGGCAGAGATCTCGCAGCAAATGATCTATGAATCCATTCAGTCCTATGTGCTTGAGAATGTGGATCTTGCTTATAAAATGGCTAAGGATGATGATCAGGTCGATGCTTTGTATAGTCAGGTTGTTCGTGACTTATTCGATTTGATGATTGAGAATCCGAAGACGATTTCACAAGCGAGCTTGATCAGCTTTGTTGGGCGATATATCGAACGAATTGCCGATCATGCGACCAATATTGGAGAAAGCGTCGTCTACCTTGTGACAGGCAAACGGCCGGATTTGAATGCCTAACATGCATCGCTTGCGTTATTCGTTTGGTTGCGTGTCTTAACCGTCTTATACAACAAGCGTCAACTCCGACCTACTGTAGAAGTAGGTCTTTTTCGTCTATTTTCGACAATAAATTCCTATATTCAACATAATAGGGCTCAACACTAAAATAAGTACTTAATAAATTCGAACCATGTTGCGTAGAAGCCCGCTACGCGGACGGATCATTCTTACGATCGCTGTTGTCTCCCTATTTCTCGATTCTAACCCTCAGGGGTAGAAATCCGGAGACAAAGGCGAACGCTATCGCTTCTTCAGAACGATTCCGTCCGCTTCGCTTTTGTTTCGTGTTGGCAAGCACTGATTATGGGCTTGAACCTATAAAAGGAATAAACAGGAATTAAAATTACATACATTTAACAAATTCGCTAATTTTACTTCACAATCTATAGGTACAATAGAACTATTAAGTGAAAGAAAGACTAGTCAAATCTACTCAAAATGATCCAGCCAGTGAGGGGTTTATGTGGACGAAGTTGGTTATGGACTTTTAGATCGCACAATGATTCAAAGAATAACCGAGAATTGGCATCAAGGAGGGCTTGGTGTCATTATCGTTCATTTGCCTGAGGTGGGGGCTTCCGCTTTGGAAGCTTTGCAGGCATGGTCAGCAGATCAACAACGACTTGTATGGCGTTATCGGATGGAAAGTGACTTCTTCTTCTTCCTGAAACGAGAGAAAAACGATGAGCGGTTGGACAAGCTCGTAGACAAGTCAGTTGAGTCACTGCGCAGCAGATTGAGTCAGATGCATCCAGCGGTATTGACCCCCTCACGAGGGGCGAGAAAGAAACAATCCTTTGCTATTGGGAGTGCAGTTGCTTTCCCTTCGGGGACAGGACGATCTGCTGAGGCGATGGTGTATTACGCTATTCGGGATGCTTTAACCGTTGTCATGCGCTCACAACTACGTGAAGAATCAGCAGCGCAAGCGGAGTTCAATTCCATGCGTGCCAATGAACCGCAGAAAGAATGGGACAGCTGGGACTCAACCTATGCGATCGGCGGACTTGCCAAGCCTATTCCAACCTTCTATTCCACCTCTCGTGTATCCGAAGTGGCCAAGATGTTCGAATCCAATCAGCATGTTCAAGGTGCTGTTATTGTGAATCAAGGACGGCCAGTCGGTCTAGTCATGAAGGAGAATATGAATCAACTGCTAGCTGGTCAATTCGGGCTCCCGCTCTATTGGAGCCGCTCCATTGAGAAGATCATGGATGATGATGCATTGATTGTGGATGCTGGATTACCGGTTGAACAAGTTGCTCAGTTGGCCATGGGACGCGATATCTCACGTCTTTATGATGTTGTGACCATCACGCAGAATGGCAAGCTTCTTGGTGCAGCGTCAATCCGTTCCATTCTAGAGTTCATTACGAACCTGAGGACGGAAGAAGCGCGAACAGCTAACCCACTAACAGGGTTACCAGGTAATGCATCTATTCAACGGGAGATGAAGCGGCGGATTGAGTCAGGCAAGCCCTTCTCCATTATTTATGCGGATTTGGATTATTTCAAATGGTTCAATGATTTCTTCGGCTTTAGCCATGGAGACGAGCTCATTCGCTTCTTAAGTTCTGTGCTGCAGGATGTTACTCATCATGCGGGTGAGCGTGTGGATTTTATCGGTCATATTGGGGGAGATGATTTCATTGTTCTCTCTGATGAGGTTGAGCCGGAGAAACTGTGCAAACAGATGATTGCACGGTTTGATGGCGGAGTTAGGTCTTATTATGGGAACGCGCAAGTTTCGGCAGTCAAGGATCGCAGCGGCAATCTCATTGAGCAAGAAGGAGTCACGTTATCACTATCGCTTCTCCTGTGGGATGGCGTTCATCCGATTACAATAGCGGCAATATCGCAGTCTGCTGCTCATTTGAAGAAGAAGGCCAAATCGATGAATGGCAGCGCGTACGTGATAGGTGACGTTGTACAAATGGGTCTGGGAGAGGAAAGATCGTAGACGTGAGACGAGACATCGGCATAGGTGCAGCATTCCGTTTGCAGCCTCAGCATAAAGGTCCTTTAGGTATTATTTATATGGCTTGGCACGGGAAGTCCAAGGATTTGGCTGCAATCCGTTCCCAGCTTCATCGCAGATGGAAACCATTTGTCGAACAGGCGATTCTGGAGCAGAATACGACGTGGCAGAAGGCACTAAGCTTAACTTGTGAATGGATAAGCGATGATGTATATCTCTGCATACAGCTCCCGCAGAAACGAGACGAGCTGATCGAGGAGCAGCTCCTTGAGCTTGGCAGCTTACTTAAGAATGATTGGGAGCGGCGCTTCCGGTTTATGATGCCTAGTGGAGAAATGCAGCCAGAGTTATCGGAGCTAAGGCTGCATGCAGGTGTCTCCTTCTTAACAGATGAGATCTCAGATGAGCATCGCTGGTATGAGGGGATTAAACAAGCGATCGTGCATGGACAAACGCATGGTGCAACAGAGCGCAGCTTGAAAAGGCGGGCGCTTGAGCAATATATTCAGGGACAAACGCTTCACTCTGTCTATCAGCCCATTCTTTCACTGAAGAATGACGAGATTTATGGGTATGAGGCCTTGTCTCGTTTCCCGGATAAACGCTGGTTTGATGGTCCTCAGCAGCTGTTTGATTTTGCCGAAGAGGAGGGACTTATGTATGCGCTTGATCGACTGGCTCGTGAGCGTGCGATTGAAGGCTCAACAGGACTGGCCAACGGTCAAAAGCTGTTCATTAATATAACGGCCCAGATTATGGAGGATGCCTCCTTCACACCAGGTCAGACGCTGCTGCTGCTGGAGCGATATGATTTGTCACCGAGCAATGTGGTATTCGAGATTACTGAGCGTTCGTCCATTGAGGACTTTAGTTCAGTGAAGAGGATGCTGGATCATTACCGTAAACAAGGCTATCAGATTGCAATTGATGATGCTGGTGCAGGCTATTCCTCTCTCCAATCGATAGTAGAGCTTCAGCCCGATTATATCAAAATCGATCGGTCACTCATAAGCGGTATCCACCGTGATCCGATGAAAGAGCATATCGTACATACATTCACAGAAATGGCGGCGAAGATGGACATTTCGCTCGTTGCTGAAGGGATTGAAGAACAAGCGGAGCTGCTGCATTTGAAGGCAATCGGCATTCATTATGCACAAGGCTATCTGTTAGGCAGACCACAGCCAGGTATAGGATAATGTGGGCAGGTATAAATAGTTAACCATCGACAAGCTTTCCTATAACTATCCCCCGTGGATGGTATGGGAAAGCTTGTCTGCTTTATGCTATGATAGACCTAGGAAAAACAAGGTGAGGTGTGCTTTTCGAATGGAAAAGTGGATGTTAATTGATGGTAACAGTATTGCCTATCGGGCCTTCTTTGCATTGCCGCCGCTGACGAATTCGGCCGGACTGCACACGAATGCGATTTATGGTTTCACGACGATGCTGCTTAAGATGATTGAGGAAGAAAAACCAACTCATATACTCGTTGCTTTCGACGCGGGCAAAGTAACCTTTCGACATGAAGGATATACCGAATATAAAGGCGGACGCGAGAAGACGCCATCCGAATTATCTGAGCAATTCCCGGTGCTTAAAGAGCTTATTCAATCTTTCGGCATTGCACAGTTTGAACTCTCCGGCTATGAAGCGGATGATATCATTGGCACTTTAACGAAGCTGGCAGATGAGAAGGATGTAGAGACGATCGTCGTCAGTGGAGATAAAGATATGCTTCAGCTTGCTTCTGAACGGGTAACAATTGCGTTAACCCGTAAGGGCGTAAGTGAAATTGATCGCTACCAACCTAAAGAGCTCATGGAGAAATATGGCTTGAAGCCAGAGCAGATCATTGATCTGAAGGGTCTGATGGGCGATACCTCGGATAACATTCCAGGGATACCTGGTGTGGGTGAGAAGACTGCGCTCAAGATGCTGCATGAATTCGGCACCGTAGAGGAAGTGCTGGCCAACACAAGCAGCCTCAAGGGAAAAATGAAAGAGAAAGTCGAGGCGCATCAAGAGGATGCTCGTATGAGTAAGAAGCTTGCAACGATCTTCCGTGAAGTGCCGCTGGAAGACAAGGTAAGTGAACTGTTATATAACGGCTATGATGCTTCCGTGCTAGGAGATATGTTCCGTAAGCTGGAATTCAAGTCGCTCATCGAGCGGCTGGAGCTGCCGGAAGCGGGTGGGACGGCTATAGTCGAAGAAGCGAACTACGACGTTGTTCTCGCCAGTGATGTTACTGGGGATGAGTTGACGAGTCTGTTAGCGCAAGCTGATAGTGTTTATTTCGAAGCCGTTGGTGAGAATCCGCATCAAGCCAAATTGATTGGTCTTGCGGTTACTACGGTTGATGGCGATAAGGTCGTCGTTGTGACGTACGATGAGTTGATGGATCCAGCTGTAGCCGAGCCTATCCGTAGATGGCTGGAGGACAGTGAAGCTCCTAAGCGGGGGTATGATCTGCACAAAGCGGATCTGACGCTCTCGTGGATTGGTATTCCACTGCGTGGCATTACCTTTGATGTGCTGCTCGCTGCTTATTTGCTCGATCCGACGGAGTCGAGCCAGACGCTTGCTTCACTCGTACCTCGTTACGGCCTGCCAGCTCTTGCACCTGATGAGGCGGTGTATGGTAAGGGTGCGAAGTTCCGGGTACCTGCGGCAGACATTCTTGCTAAGCATCTGGCTGCGAAGGCGGAGGCCATTCGCCGACTGGTACCCCTCCAGCAGAAGCATCTGGAAGAGGGCGGGATGAACCAGCTCTATTATGAGCTAGAACAGCCGCTTGCTATCGTCCTTGCAGGGATGGAGAAGCAGGGGATCAAGGTGAATGCGAGCACGCTTGAGGATCTTGGTGCTGAGATTGCACAGAACATTACGCGATACGAGAGTGAAATCTTCACGCATGCGGGAATGGAATTTAATATTAACTCACCGAAGCAGCTCGGCGACGTGTTGTTCGATAAGCTTGATTTGCCGGTAATTAAGAAGACCAAGACCGGCTATTCGACTGATGCTGAGGTGCTGGAGAAGCTGGAGCCGTATCATGAGATCGTCAGGCTGATCCTTCACTATCGCCAGCTGTCTAAGCTGCAATCGACTTATGTGGAAGGACTGCTTAAGGAGATTCGTCGTGATACAGGTAAGGTGCATACGTACTATAGACAGACGATTGCCGCTACGGGCCGCTTGTCGAGCCAGTTTCCGAATCTACAGAATATCCCGATCCGCCTTGAGGAAGGACGCCGTATTCGCAAGGCCTTCGTTCCGTCCGAGCCGGGCTGGACAATTCTTGCAGCCGATTATTCGCAGATCGAGCTTCGCGTGCTTGCGCATATTTCAGGCGATGAGCGGCTGAAGGAAGCTTTTATCGAAGACATGGATATTCATACGAAAACAGCGATGGACGTGTTCGGTGTACCTGCAGACGCCGTCGATTCCAATATGCGCCGTCAGGCTAAAGCAGTAAATTTCGGCATCGTATACGGGATTAGCGATTTTGGATTATCGAACAACTTGAATATTTCTCGTAAAGAGGCTTCGAGATTTATTGAGCAGTATTTTGAAGTGTTCAAGGGTGTTCGAGGCTACATGGACAATATTGTATTGCAAGCACGCAATGACGGTTATGTGACAACATTACTTGAACGCCGCCGTTATTTAGCGGATATCAAAGCTTCTAACTTCAACCTGCGTTCCTTCGCTGAACGGACCGCAATGAATACGCCGATTCAAGGAACTGCAGCTGATATCATTAAGCTGGCGATGGTAAGGATGGACGAGCAGCTGCGCGAGCGTGGACTACACAGCAGGATGCTGCTTCAAGTGCATGATGAATTAGTATTCGAGGTTCCGCCGGATGAGCTGGAGCTCATGAAGACGCTGGTACCCGAAGTGATGGGGAGCGCGCTTACCCTTGATGTGCCGCTCAAAGCGGATGTTAGTTACGGTGATAATTGGTACGAAGCAAAGTAAGGCACACTCCACGGTGATCGGTTATAATGGTTGTACATTATAATCCCCGATTAGCGGTTACAGTGACTGGAAGTCGATTGTGATTTTGAGATCTCAGCGGTTACAGGTCCTGCTAACCGCTGTCGTGGTAAAACCTGCAGCTAGCGGCTGCAGTGAGGAGTTGAACATATATGCCAGAATTACCAGAGGTAGAAACCGTTCGACGGACGTTAAACCAGCTTGTTGCTGGTAAGCGAATTGAACGCGTTACAGTATCCTTGCCTCGTATCCTTCAACGTCCTAAGGAACCTAGTCAGTTCGCTGAATTATTGGTAGGACGCACGATTGTATCGGTCGAGCGTAGAGGGAAATTTTTAAGAATATTATTGGATGGTCTTGTTCTGGTGTCCCATCTTCGGATGGAAGGACGCTATGGTGTATACGAGCAGGATGAACCTGTAGAGCTTCATACTCATGTGCGGTTTCATTTCGAGGATGGCACAGAGCTTCGATATAAAGATGTTCGTCAGTTCGGAACGATGCATTTGTTCAGATCAGGTGAGGAGCTGGAGCTTCCTCCGCTGAATAAGCTTGGCCTTGAACCGCTTGATGAGTCGTTCACGCTGAAGGCCTTCAAGAAAGTATTGGCTAAACGGACAACCAAGATCAAACCGCTCTTGTTAAATCAGGAATATGTAGTCGGGCTCGGTAACATTTATGTGGATGAGGCATTGTTCACAGCTGGGATCCATCCAGAAAGGCCAGCAGATTCATTGAAGCCAGCCGAATGGACGAAGCTCTACGAAGCGGTTCGGTTTACGCTTAGCAGGGCCGTCGAAGCAGGGGGCTCCTCGATCAAATCCTATGTCAACGGAGAAGGGGATATGGGGAGGTTCCAGCATGAACTGCTCGTTTACGGTCGTAAGGACGAGCCTTGCAGTAAATGTGGTCGCTGTATTGAGAAATTAGTCGTGGGCGGCCGAGGAACTCATATCTGTACAAGCTGTCAACCAATTCCTAAATCACGCCTTTCGGTCAAGCTAAACGGCAAATAAGGCACGACTGCGAGCATCCTGCATATGATGTACCATTCATGTTCTGGGCGAATGCACTTCCCCTCAACTATTGCTTACCGCATAATCGCTTCGCGCGATTGGCAAGCAAAGACTGAAGGAAGTGCTAGTTAAGCCATCATGGGAGGGACACAGTGTTGCTCGTACATGCTGCATCGTTAATTTTGCTTGCTTTTGCCGTTAGCTTGGACGGATTCGGTGTTGGAGTTACGTATGGTATGCGTCGCATTCGGATACCTATCCTGTCTGTCGTCATTATTGCACTTTGCTCTGGGATTGTTGTGTGGGTTTCCATGCAGATCGGCGCGGTGCTTAGTGGTTACATGTCACCAATGTTCGCAAAGGGAATCGGTGCGGTTCTGCTTATGCTGATTGGCTGCTGGGCACTCTATCAGTATTGGCGTAGAAGTCATCTGAGGGATTCTGATTCAGTACCAGTTGAAGAGGAACAGATTCAAAGGCAAGAGGCTACGCTTGATACCGAAGAAGCCTCAACTGTACTCATATTAGAGCTTAAACGGCTTGGTCTCGTTATCCAAATTCTACGTACGCCACAGATGGCTGATGTGGATCGTTCCGGCATTATATCTGCGTCCGAGGCACTGCTGCTTGGTATTGCACTGTCACTGGATAGCTTCGGTGCTGGGCTAGGAGCAGCGATGATTGGCTTCTCACCTATTCTAACGGCTGTTGTTCTCTCAACAACAAGCGGCCTTTTCTTACTGGCAGGAATGAAGCTTGGCTTCAAATTTGCAGCTTGGCAGGGCATGCGCGCACTCTCGATACTACCTGGAATACTGCTCTTTGTAATGGGCTTAGTGAAATTGCTATGAGGTGAACAAACGAATGAAATTTGGATTAACCGGCGGTATTGCCTGCGGTAAAAGCACCGTATCCGCAATGCTCGTGGAGCGTGGCGCCAAGCTTGTCGATGCTGACCAGTTCGCCCGGGAAGTTGTGCTTCCCGGGGAGGCCGCGCTTCATGCTATTGTTGCTGCATTCGGACAAGCCATCTTGAATGACGATGGAACCTTGAATCGAAGTGAACTCGGAAGCCTTGTATTTGGCAACGCCGAGCGACTCAAGCAGCTGGAAGATATTCTTCATCCAGCCATTCGCACGAGAATGTGGGAACGAATGAACGCTTATGAACAAGACAATCCCAGTCAGCTTATTATCGCCGATATTCCACTGCTTTATGAAACCGGACAAGCATCCCTGTATGATGGCATCATAGTCGTATATGTACCGAGAGCTGTTCAGATTCAGAGGCTTATGACTCGTAACTCAATGACGACGGAGCAAGCAGAGACACGTATTGCGCTGCAGATGGATATTGAGGAGAAGAAGAGGCTTGCGGATTATGTCATCGATAACAGTGGAACTTTAGAACAAACATCGGTTCAGGTGGAACGATTTTGGCGCGAGCAAGGTCTTGTATGAAGAAGAGACGAGTTATCAAGAAACGTTTTTTTCTCTTTATTGTCATCGTGCTTCTTGGCCTATTGTTCCTGAAGTCAGACTGGATGAGCCGCTGGCTTTATCCCATTCATTATAAGCAGGAAATTCAGATTAGTGCTGCCAATTATAGTCTTGAGCCTCATTTGGTCGCTGCGATCATTAGAGTGGAGACGAACTTCAGCAACAATGCGGTGTCCAAGAAGGGCGCGATTGGCATCATGCAGCTCATGCCAGATACGGCAAAGTGGATTGTGAAGAAGGGCGGCTTCAAGAATGTAACGAACGATGCCTTGTCCAGCAGAGCGGATATTAGCATTGAGATCGGTTCTTGGTACTTACAGTCTCTGAACCAACAGTTCAAAGGCAACAAATACTTAGTCATTGCAGCTTATAATGCGGGTCCTGGTAAAGTTAATCGGTGGCTATCTGAAGGAACGTGGGATGGGCAGCTTGAGACGGTCAGTCGAATTCCGTATGGTGAAACGAGGCACTATGTACAGCGGGTTATTTATTATTATAATAAGTATAAGGCGTTATATCCGGATTTTCTGACAAAATGAAGGAAGCCTTGGCCGGTTTACCGGTTAAGGTAAACGGCCAAGGCTTCGAATTAAGCCTCAGTAATTAATTACTTTTGTTGTCCTGCAAGGGATTGTTCTGCGATTTGCACCAGCTTACGAGTGATGTAACCCCCAAGGGAACCTGCATCACGAGTAGCCATATTCCCGTAGTAACCATCCTGCGGGATAGCAATGCCCAGCTCTTGCGCTACCTCGTATTTCAGTTGGTCAAGCGCTGCTGAAGATTGTGGTACAACTAGTTGATTGCTGCTTCTATTTGAGCTCATATGTTTCACCTCCTTGCGGTTGGTAAAAGTATTATGTGCAGATTCGGAAGTTTCATTACAGGAAAGAAGTGGGAAATAGATTTAGAACGAAAATGAGCCTTAGCTGATAAGATGGAGGATTACAAACAGATGAAATGTCCGTACTGCGACTATGCTGGGACGAAAGTACTCGATTCCCGACCTGCGAATGACAACAAATCCATACGCCGTCGTCGCGAATGCGAGAGGTGCACCAAACGCTTCACAACCTTCGAGATGGTCGAGGAAACACCGTTCATCGTGATCAAGAAAGATGGCAGCCGCGAAGAATTCAATCGGGACAAGATTTTACGTGGGCTAATCCGTGCTTGTGAGAAGCGTCCAGTGTCTGTGGAGAAGCTAGAAGTCATTGTCTCTGAGGTGGAGAAAGAAGTACGAACTACAGCTCAAGCCGAAGTGGAGAGCCGTGAGATCGGCGAGTTGGTCATGTCTGAGCTCTATCCAGTCGACGAGGTGGCCTATGTTCGTTTTGCCTCTGTATACCGTCAATTCAAAGACATCGACATGTTCATGAAAGAGCTCAACAGCCTTTTGTCCAAAGATCCCCTAGGTTCTGGAACAAAGGATTGACAGCGATCGCACTCTCATGGTACGATCTACCTTGTCGCCACAAAACACGGGGCCTTAGCTCAGCTGGGAGAGCGCATCGCTGGCAGCGATGAGGTCAGGGGTTCGATCCCCCTAGGCTCCACCAATAAAACAAATCAACCACGTCCATTGGACGTGGTTTTCTGTTTTATTAGTAATAGCCTAGGGGAGATGAACCCCAATGGGTTCGCCCGCGCGGACGGAATGAATGAAAAAGCTTCGAAGGAATAACATCAAGTGGAGGAGCACGGCGTCTGAATCTACCGCTAAAAGTCCTCGTCGTATAAACTTCGTCAGCCTACAATCAGGATTCATACATCCCTTGACCCGGGATGCAGAGGTACGATGTATCCCCCTAGGCTCCATAAAGAAAAAAGCCTTCAAACACAAGGATTTTCGGATTCCAATTGACAAACGGATCATTACGTAACACAATCGGAAGGAATTACAGGCTACCTCAATGGCGTTAATCGCAAAGGAATCTGGTGTATCGACGAGGAGTATTTATCACTATTTTCTAAGCAAAGAAGATATTGTTAACGAGTTGTACAAAGCGATTGTAACGTTTAACGGAGAGTATGTGCGTGATGGCTTATTGCAGGGCAGAACGATTCGTGAAAAGTTCGAGTTGGGTTGGAACCGGGTTATTGAATTGGGTAAAAAATATCCACATGGCTTTCAATTTATTGAGCAATATTCGTTCTCGCCTTACATTCATGACGAGGTGAAACAGGCTGTCTATACCGGCGGTTGGTGCGGGCCAATGAACAAGTTGTACGAAGAAGCAATTCAGCAGAAGCTGTTTATTCCTATGAATCCGGGAATGATGGTGCACATGCATTACGGTTCTTTTGTTTACATATTGAAAGCTCATCTGCATGGTGTCCTCGAATTAACCGACGACAGCATAATCGAAGCAATCCGTTCCTGTTGGAATGCCGTTCGTCTCATGGATGCTGCGGTGGTGGAATGATAGGCTCAAAGCTCGCTCAGACCGGACCTATTTTGCAGGGTAAATCAACTGCAGTAATATTAGCCTCCAAGGGAGCTAAAGTTATGGATGGCGGCTTTATTAATTAAGCTGTTTTTGTAAAATGGATCTTATAAGAAGATTGAAAAAAAATGACGTTTATGATAAGGTATCTTTTAACTTATACGATTGGAGTTGAAGAGGATAATGTAATATTTCTTGCTCAGTTATTAAGAATAAACCAGTGAGTTCCTGATTTATTCTTTATTAGCAAGAAAGTTACTTATTCTTTTCACTCAATCAATATATCCATTCCAGCCCTGCTTAAGGTTGGATTTGCTATATTTGTTTGAGCCACAAGAAAGGTAACTTTCTTGTGGCTCATTTATTTTTATATAGGAGGTAAGAATCCGACATGTCATTAATCAAAGTAACGAACCTGACGTTTGCCTATGACAACAGCTATGATGATATCTTCGAGAACGTAAGCTTTCAAATCGATACCGATTGGAAATTAGGATTTACGGGAAGAAACGGACGAGGAAAGACCACATTTCTCAATCTGTTGCTCGGCAAATATGAATACAGCGGAACCATTTCAGCCAATGTTGACTTTGAATATTTCCCTTTCCAAGTCGATCACAAGGAATACAATACCATGGATGTCGTCCACGACATTTATCCGGACTATCAGCAATGGCAGCTAATTCGTGAACTTTCGTTGCTGAAGGTGTCAGAGGACATTTTATATCGGCCCTTCGATTCCTTGTCCTACGGCGAGCAAACGAAAGTGCTTCTGGCAGCCTTATTTCTGAAGGAAAACAGTTTTCTTCTCATCGATGAACCGACCAATCATCTTGACCTGCATGCCCGGAAACTTGTCAGCGACTATCTGAACACGAAACACGGATTTATTTTGGTCTCTCACGACAGAGCATTTCTCGACAACTGCGTGGACCATATACTTTCGATCAACAAGACCGACATCGAAGTTCAGAAAGGAAATTTTTCCGACTGGTGGGATAATAAACAAAGGCAGGACAATTTTGAGCAGGCCGAGAACGAAAAGCTGAGAAAAGACATTAAACGGCTGACTGATGCGGCAAAACGAACGAGCAACTGGTCTGACGAAGTGGAGAAAACGAAAAACGGCATACGCAATTCAGGCTCCAAGGTCGACAAGGGTTACATTGGTCATAAAGCCGCCAAAATGATGAAACGATCGAAATCGATCGAGCACAGAGAGCAATCCGCGATCGAGGATAAATCCAAGCTCCTGAAAAATGTTGAAAGCTCGGAAAGCCTGAAAATCTCGCAGCTTGCTTACCATAAAAACCAACTGGTCGAACTTGATCATGTTTCGATTCATTACGGCGGGAGAATGGTTTGCAGCGATATAAACTTTACCATTGAGCAAGGGGAGCGCATAGCGCTTTTGGGGCCAAACGGATCCGGTAAATCAAGTATTCTCAAGCTGATTTGCGGTGAGGATATCTCCTTTTCCGGCACGTTTAGAAAGGGAAGCCAGCTTAAAATTTCCTATGTTTCGCAGGACACCACGCATTTACAGGGCAATTTATCGGACTACGCAAGAAGCAACGGGATCGATGAAAGCCTGTTCAAAGCTATTTTAAGAAAGCTTGATTTTTCCCGAGTGCAGTTCGATAAGGACATAGGCTCCTTCAGCGGCGGTCAGAAGAAGAAGGTACTCATTGCGAAAAGCCTTTGCGAGGATGTTCATTTGCATATCTGGGACGAACCGCTGAATTTTATCGACATCATTTCCCGTATGCAAATCGAAGAGTTGCTCCTTGAACATTCGCCAACCATTCTTTTTGTAGAGCATGACAGCCAATTTAGCAAAAATATCGCGACTAAAATCGTAGAACTATAATACGGTTACGAACCGTCGATTCAGACTGTCCAAAATTTAGGAGGATGAAAATGATGATTGAGGTTGTAGATGTTTATGTGAACCGGTCACAGTCCATTGACACGGTTCACGACAAAACGAAACGGAAGCCGGAGATTTATCCATCAATCGATAGATGCACGTAGCGATTCCTATGTAAAGCGCTTCGTATTTTCTCCGGCTATAAGGAGAAAACATGAAACCAACATCGAAATATGAAACCATACGGCAGATTCTGCAGGATATGAAACTGCCCACTTACCGTTATCTTCAAATCGCGGAAGCGATTTTCAAACAGAGAATTGGTGAATTTGAACGGATGACAATGCTGCCCAAGGCATTACGCGACGAATTGATCCGGGCCATTGGCTACCAAGTGTCCAGCGTCACGCCGGTATTGGAAAAAACATCGAGCCAGGTGAGTAAGGTGCTGTTTGCAATAGCAGGCGACGAGCGCGTAGAGGCCGTCCAGTTAAGCTATCAGCGAGGATGGAAATCTTATTGCATTTCCACCCAGTGCGGATGCGGGTTCGGCTGCCAATTTTGCGCTACAGGCACAATCGGCCTAAAACGAAATCTTACGGCCGATGAAATCACCGACCAATTGATGTACTTTCACTTGAATGGCCATGCATTAGACAGCGTCTCTTTTATGGGAATGGGGGAGGCACTGGCAAACCCGCATATCTTCGATGCTCTGACGATACTTACCGACAAGCACCTTTTCGGTTTGGGGCATCGAAGAATTACGGTTTCTACCATCGGAATCTTGCCGGGAATCGAAAGACTCATGATGGACTTTCCACAGGTTAACCTGACCTTTTCGCTGCATTCACCGTTCGACAATCAACGGAGCGAGCTAATGCCAATTAACAACCGGTTCCCGCTCCATGACGTGATGAAAGTGTTGGACCAACATATCCGGCAGACAAAGAGGAAGGTGTACATCGCGTATATTTTACTTAGAGGGGTAAACGATTCAACTGAACATGCGGAAGCCGTTGCGGCTCTCTTGCGTGGAAGAGGGTTCGGGGAGCATCTATACCATGTCAACTTGATTCCTTACAATTCTACCGACGTAACGCCTCAAAACTACAGTCAATCCGATCAAAGCCGCGTCAAAACGTTCGTTCGGATATTAAAATCAAGGGAAATCAATTTCACTGTCCGAACCCAATTTGGAACTGATATTAATGCTGCCTGTGGTCAACTATATGGAACTAATTAACGAACTCGATTCATGGTCAGTGATTTCAAAGCAGCATCTAAATACGGTTTGGCTCTTGGTGCAACAGTTACTGAAGAGGAACATTTGTGTCGTTTAACATCATACTAACCGCCTGAAAAGGCGGTTTTTCATTTTAATTTATATCCTTATCAGAACCTACACCGGGAGCGGAGGGTAATCAGTGAACTGTATATCGTGTATACTTATACATGTGGGGCTAAGCGTTTTTTCTCTCCAATTGTGAAAAAAAGCTTGATTATCATCAACCTTGTGTACTGTATATATCAACAACTATGAAAACGTGCCTTGCCGTACAGGGAATTTGAGCACACAAATGCTTTCATGGGGTTCTCAAGCTGAATAGATGATGGGGTAGATTCGCTTGTGGTTACGCAGATTTCATTAGTTTCGGGTTGCATATAAACAGCTCCTCTCCGAAAAAAACGTTTATTCAAACACCAGAAACTTTTTCAGAAGGGCTTTATTTTGTGAAAAAAGGGAAGGTACGACTGTATAAGCTGGGTGCTGAAGGTAAGCAATTTACTTCAGATATACTCAATGAAGGAAACGTGTTTGGTGAAATGGATATCATTTCATTCGGTACACGAGATCATTATATTGAAACGTTAGAAGAAAGCCATATTTGTCTAATGAATAAGGATAGATTTGAAAGTTTTTTAATTCAACGGCCTCGATTTATGATGACGTTATTGAAAGAAGTGATCGAGTTATCGGTATGAGTCATTTGACGCAAAATCTGGCTCTTGGAAATCTACATGATAAAGTTCTGTACGCTCTTATGAAGCTGTCTGAAGAGTTATCAAGATATCGCCAATTTAGTTGGAGCAACGAGAGAAGCGGTCACTTTGTCCTTACAGGAACTTGTTAAAGAAGAAGTCATTAAGACAGGATTTAAAACGATTTATATCCATCGAGAAAAGCTATTGGAAAGAAATAAAACGTATTTGTAAACCAAATTACATCTTTTTTTGGGAAAAAGAAGTATCGTATAACTGCCAGCAAAATATATGTTGCGGAGAGATGATGCAATCGAAGGTGAGGGAAGAGATACATGGATAATGAGAAGGGGATTCTGTTTTCCGACACAATTTTACAGCGCAAAGGAGCTCGAAAGATAGGTGATATTCCGGATGAAGTGGTCAAACTGCTTCAGAAGGGACAGCTGCAGACGGTTAATCTGACAGAATGGCTGGCTGTCAATCATATCTTACTGCTGAAGAACGTTCTTTATGAGCTCGGTTTGCAAGGAGAGTCAGATTCAATAATACATAGGCTAAATGATCTGAACGAAATGAAGATTATGAAAATAATACCAGATATTGCAAGAGAATGGCTGAATCTAATGGATCGCAAATCGGAAGAGGAACGTTCCCGAATCTACGATGCGCTAGCCACTCATCCTTCAGATAGTGTTCGCTGCTGGGCTGCTTATATCGTCGGGCTTGATCGACGTTTAAGCTTAGAGAAGAAATTGACATCTATTCGCCCGTTTGCTGCAGATCCCCATTTTGGCGTGCGCGAGATTGCATGGATGGCCCTTAGGGAATCGATCTCCAAGGAATTAATGAGTTCGATTGATATTTTGAACGATTGGGTGCATGACCAAGATGCGAATATCAGGAGATTTGCTATCGAATCGACCCGCCCACAAGGCGTTTGGGCTAAACATATTCCCGAATTAAAAGAGAATCCGGGTATGGTGCGTTCGCTTTTAGAAGCTGTTATATCCGACCCGGCTAAATATGTTCAGGACTCCGTAGGGAATTGGTTGAATGATGCTAGTAAAACCAATCCTGATTGGGTGCTTCAGTTTTGTGATGAGTGGCTGGAAACTTCGGATACGAAGGAAACGAAGCGGATCGTGACTCGAGCCAGGAGAAGCTTAATAAAAAATAAGGGATTATCCCTTTAGACTCCACCAAACACAAATTTTAACACGTCTAATGAAGGCGTGTTTTTTGTGTTTGTGGAGGGGGCCATATGGGCGAACCCCATTCTGGAGAATATGGATCAAGCAGCATCTAAGGCTTGAACAGCGTACGGCGTTTGGACAAGACTAGGTCATAACCAGCTCTTTGGCATGCTGCTTACCCGCTGAGAGAAGGCTGCTGCTCAGTTCAGGATCATTAACAGACCGTGCAAGCACAAGAGAGCCGACCATGGTACTGAGCAGTGCGCTGCCCTTGGCCGCGTCAATTTCCGCCAGATCGGAGATAAAAGCAATCATCCGCTCCAGTTCATGGGTGAATACCTGCCGAACCTCTTCTGAAGAACGGGATATTTCGCTAGAAAGGGCAGGAAGAATGCAGCCCATCTCCGTTCTGTCGCGGTGATACGGACTTAAATAGTAATCAATGACAGCATGGATTTTGGGGTTCTGCTTCTCCTGATCAGCGGCTTCCTGCAGAAGTGCGATGGTATCGCTGATGGCATACCGGCAGGCTTCGGCGACCAGCTGCTCTTTGTTGTCAAAGTGTGCATAAAACCCTCCATGAGTTAGCCCCGCCCCCTTCATAATGAACGGAACGCTTATGTCACGGATACCATTCGTGCGAAAAGCCTGGGCAGCACTTTCAACGATCTTGCTCCGCACTTTCATCTTATGGCCTTTGGGATAAGGCATCGCAATCACTCCGCAGCTTTATAATCTTATTTTCAAAATATTATAGTCGTCATAATAAATCATGTCAATGTTCTTTCTTGCAACTGTTAGCTTCTGAAGAAAGAATAAGCAGGGCTGTTGACGATTCTAAAATATGATGATTATAATATATTATGTTCATCATATTTTAGAGAACTTAATTCAACAGGAGGTGTCAGGATATGAGTAAGCTTGAATCCGTAGAAACGCTTGTAATTGGATCTGGTCCAGGAGGTTATGCGGCGGCTCTACGATCTTCACAGCTTGGCATGAAGACAGCGATTGTCGAACGCAGCCATCTTGGCGGAGTCTGTACGCATGTTGGCTGCATTCCATCCAAAGCATTGATTGCAGAAGCGCATCGCTATGATTTGCTCCGACAGTGGAATAAGGCAACAGCAGCATCATTTGAGCATGCACAAGCTTTCAAGCAGGGGATTGTGAATAAGCAGGCAGACGGAGTGAGTTATTTGTTGAAGACTGCCGGAGTGAGCATTCTGGAAGGAGAGGCAAGCTTGGTTGATGAACATACAGCCATTATTAAATCAACTGGACGGGAACAAACGATTTCCTTTAAGTACGCCATACTGGCAACGGGATCTCGTCCCACTGAGCTGCAAGCATTTCCGTTCGGCGGGCGTATTTTGTCTTCCACAGAAGCTCTATTGCTTCCTGAGATTCCGACCAGCCTGGTTATTATTGGCGGTGGATATATTGGAGTCGAGCTCGGCCAGATGTATGCCAAGTTTGGAACAAAGGTGACGATTCTCGAGGGAGGAGGACAAGTGCTGTCGGGATTCGAGGCGGATCTTGCGGCCCCTGTAGTCAAGCAGTTGAAAGCTGATGGTATTAACATTGTATCGGGTGCAACAGCTGAGAAAATGGTGCAGGACGCGGATACTATTACGCTGCATTATTCGAAAAATCAGGAACAGCATCATGTTACTGCGGCATATGCGTTAGTCACTATCGGAAGAAAAGCGAATACAGACGGGAGTTTAGGGCTGGAGCGCATAGGCTTGCCGGTTACGAGCAGGGGACTGATTGACACAGACGAACAGTGCAGAACAGCTATTCCGCATATTTTTGCAATTGGAGATATTACGGCTGGTCCGGCACTTGCCCACAAGGCTTCCTATGAAGCCAAAATTGCGGCAGAAGCCATTGCAGGTCAAGCTGCAAAGGTTGATTACAAAGCCATTCCGCTCGTCGTCTTTTCTGATCCAGAGCTGGCCAGCGTTGGTCTAAGTGAAACGGAAGCAGAGGCAAAAACAATCCCAGTTATCACTGGCAAATCCTCATTCGCGATTAACGGCAGAGCATTGGCGCTGCAGGCAGCGGAAGGGTTTGTCAAAATTGTGGCGGACCCGACATCAGGAATCGTGATTGGTGCGCAAATTGTTGGCGTGGAGGCGTCAACACTCATATCGGAGCTTGCTCTTGCCATCGAGATGGGGGCAACCGTGGAGGACTTGGCTATGACGATTCATCCCCATCCCACATTGGGAGAAGTGATTATGGAGGCTGCCGAGAACACGGTCAGAAAAATGATGATGAAAAGAAAAAAAGAGCAGCAGTCTTAACAACATATAAATTTAGGAAAAGGGAGAGATAGAAGGATGAAGATAAAAGTGGGATTTTATATCGGGATGGCGATTGTGCTGATCGCTGGAGGTTCGCTTCTAGCTGCTAAAGGTAAGGATGCTGTTAGCCAGGCTGAGAGTAGAAAGCAGGGTGTGCTTGAGGCGGAGCAGACGACAATATTTTATCAGAAGAGCCCAGGGTCGATTGTAAAGGTCAATGCGACTGTAGGTGATTCCGTGAAACAGGGAGAGGTGCTATTGAAGGTTAAATCAGCTGAAGGAGGAGAAGTGGATGTACTCGCGCCGGACGACGGACTGATCAACAGGATTGCTGTAAAGCCGGGGGAGCAGCTGCTGCAAGGAATGCCGGTTGCGGTTCTGCAAAAGAATACCTATTATACAGACCTCTACATTCAGGAAAGTGAAATCCAAAAGCTTAAGGTTAATCAAAGCGTTGCTGTTCATTTTCCGTATTTGGATCTTCCAGCTCAGGTCGATGGTGTTGTTACTTCGATCTCCGCCGCCCCTCAATTTGCGAGCTTGCGCATGACACGTGAGAAAGGACAAGCAGATATAAGTATGTTCCTTGTCCGAATATCCATGGACTCGAATGCGGATCTGCTTCCGGGTATGACTGCGGAGGTGAAACTTGATGAACTCGCTGATTGACGAGTGGAAGTACGTAGCGGGAAGCAAGTATCTTCGCCTGATCTTTATCGGTCCGCTTGTCGCGGCCTTGTTTTTTGGATTGATGTTTTCGAAGAATCAAATCAGCGAATCACCTGTTGTTGTTATTGATGAGGATCACAGCTCGTATTCGCGGCAGCTGATTTCCAAAATCGATGCCTCCCAATATATGAACGTCACGAACGTATACTCCAGCCGCCTGGCCCCAGAAACACTGCTGGCAAACGAGAAGGCAGTAGCGGTCATCATGCTTCCCAAACAGTTGGAGCAGCGTCAGCAGCAGGGGCTATCAACGAATATCGGCATCTTAATGGATAACACCATGCCCTCAGGGCTAACCGGCATCCGAACCGCAATTCAGGAAGTCATCGTAACAGAAAATATGACCCTTTCCATGACCCGTCTGGGTCAAAAAGGGATGGATGCCGAAACATCCAAAGGGCTTGTATCTCCATTGTCCCTTCAGCAGCGGATGCTTTTTAATCCGACCACAAGTTATGTCGGCTTTATGGTACTTGGATTTGTGAATATCGTGGCTTTGCTGATTACAACAAGCGCAGCAGGCTGGATTGTACCTCGCTTGCGTAAGGAAGGGGAGCTCTTTGCAAATGGTAAATCGCCTGTGCAGCTTTGGATTCGTTGTGTACCTTACGCCGTCCTGACTTCCCTCTCGCTGCTCTTATGCTATGGATTATTAAAGCAGGTGGTGGGAATGCGGTTTGAAGCAGAGCCTTATCTCTTTATCATCCCATTGCTAGTTTATGCCTTTGCCTTGGCACTCATGGGATTGTTGATCGGTTATTCTGCCAAAGACCAATCAAAAGTCAATTTACGGACCAGCTTCGTATTGTATCCCTCGTTTCTATCTACGGGAATTCAACTGACTCCGCTTGCGTTTCCGGAACCCTTTCAAATCTTTGCATGGGCATTGCCTATGAACTGGCTTAACCGCCTTATACGCGGGATGGCTTTTCGGGATGGGGCGCTAACAGCCTACAGTCAAGAGATAGGGGCACTGCTGATCATTATTGGTGTTGTGTCCTTGTTAATTGGATTGCTGGTATTACGGGAAGCAGGGAAAGCTTATCCCAGCCGGGAACCGCGTGTAGATTCGGACGTTATTCCGGTCAGCAGTTAAATATATGTAGTAGCCGGGTGCTAGGCTCCACCAAACCAATAAATTTAACCACTTCATTTAAGAAGTGGTTTTTTCGTTTTGGTGGATTATCTAGGGGGGAGATGAACCCCAATGGGTTCGCCCGCGCGGACGCAGTGGAGAGAAAAGACATCGATGAAAATGCTTCTCACGGAGGAGCAGTGGTTGACTATTTTGTTACAGGCCCGTTGCTGAGCGGACTGTGGAACCGCTATTCAGATCCAAACACGACTCCAAACAAGTTCAGCGGACACAGGATCCGCTATCAACTAAATATTAGCTGATTTCAGATGATTTACTGGAGAATAGCGTCTTCTCTGTCCTTTAATCCCCCTACATGCAGCGATTGGACTGAAATAAGATCTCTCCTGTCCGCTCATCATTTGATTACCTTCGTCGTCAATCACTAGTTTTGGTGTTGAGCCAATAAAGTTGTAGACTGAGATAATAAGCATCGGAATGAACGGAGGTTAGAAATGAAGGTCAAACGAATCGTTTGCAATATAGATACACAGGACATTACGGCAGCTAAATGCTTTTACCAGGCGTACTCGGCCTCGATTTATTGATGGATAATGGCTGGATCGCAACTTACGGCTCGCGTGAGGAAATGGGCATCCAAATTAGTTTCGCCTCAGAGGGAGGCTCCCAAACGCCTACGCCTGATCTATCGATTGAAGTAGATGATATTGATACTTTATCAACATTCTTACTCATGTATAATCCATATATGGCTCATTAGCTTAGAGGGATTGATACCAATAAAGCTTACCTCTAATCCGCGCGTTCGCTCATCCTTGAATGGTCTCAATTGAGGTTTCATATATTGAATATTAGGAAATTTAGAATGATAGAAAGGAGTTAACGAAATGAATATAAACATAGATCATACTATTCTATCAAACAAACAAGAAATATGGGATTGGCAGCAGAGTATTAACAACTTTGGACCTAGACTTACTGGTAGTTTGGCACATGAAAATCTTATCAATTGTTTTCAGATGGAATTAGAGAAAATCGGTCTGGAAGTTAATAGAGATCAGCATATATTCAAGAAATGGGAAGCAAAAAGTTGGGGATTGTCCGTGTTGAATGAGGATGGAAGTTTTGAACAAGTTCCTGTTGCTTTTTATTATCCCTATTCTGGAGAAACATCACCAGATGGTGTTATTGGTGAGTTGGTCTATTGTGGAAAAGGGTCTAAAAATTTCAATAAGGCTGCTGGTAAGATTGCCATTGTTGAAGTATCCATACCTAAGCTTCCGACAAGACTATTTTTCAAAAAAAGGTCCAATTATCCTAAAGAAACGGCTGCGTTACCTAAAAGGGTGTATCACCCTTTATTTGGTGCTGTGCTAAATGGGCCGAAGCTTAAAGAAGCAGAAAAAGCAGGAGTGCTTGGTGTTATATGTGTGTGGAAAAATATTTCTAATGAAAACGCAAGAGGACAGTACCTGCCATTTACAACCGATCATAAAAAATGTCCAGCATTATGGGTAGGAAAAGAGGATGGAGAAAAACTTAAACAACTAGCTATGAGAAAAGCTAAAGCTAAACTAATCCTACATTCAGAAATGGATAATAAAGCCAAGAGTGATACTATATATGCTACGCTGCCTGGCATGAATAATGCGGAGACGATAATTGTAAATACCCACACGGATGGCCCTAACGCTTGTGAGGAAAATGGGGGGATTGCCTTACTTGCCATAGCTAAATATTTTTCGCAAATTCCTAAAGAGCAGCGCAATAGAAGTATCGTTTTTGTTTTTGTAACCGGGCATTTTCAAATACCTCAATTTGGAATTAAGGGGCAAGCTACAACTAGATGGCTGAAGGACCATCCTGAGCTTTGGAATGGAGAAGGAACAAATAAGAAAGCGGTAGCAGGAATTACTATCGAACACCTGGGATGTACAGAGTGGAAAGATGATGACCAGCATGCAGCATATAAGTTTACAAATGAGATTGATAATGAATTAGTATTTACTGCTAATCAGGCCATGGACAGCATATATCTAACCTGCATTCAAGGACGAACAAAAGTCAGAACAATAACCTTAAAGCCTAAAGGTAAATTTTATTTTGGAGAAGGTCAGCCTCTGTATGAAGCAAACATTCCAACTATATCACTCGTGCCGGGCCCCGATTACCTTTGTGCAGTAGGCGACAATGGGCATATTGATAAAATTGATTTAGACCTTATGTATGAGCAGATTGAAACCTTTACAAAGGTAGTATCCGCCATCGATAATGCAAAAACGGAGGAATTAGGAAAACCGGAGCCGCCAAGCTTTAGCTTATTGGGATTGCTTGTAAAAGAGGAGTAATAACAGCGGCGGCAGACTATAATGTGACTCCGTGAAATAGAGTTAACGAATACGATAGATTTAGAGAGTCTAAAGGAGTAAAATGGAGATAACAGCTGGTTATATGCTGTAATTCAATTACATGCTAGCTGATTACAATATTGCCTAGTTACCCAATCTCATGTTTGTGTTATTTTTGTCCTAAATAAACATAACTTGAAAGAAACCCGTGATTCCTTTAGACTGTTCATTATTATTAGATAATAAATTTAGATTCGATCTTTTCATTTTTTCAAGAGCATTTATTAAATAAATAATTGCTCTCATCCAACTAGGAGGGTATTAGATGTTGCCCCAAACTTTGCGTACGACGGATATTCGATTGAGCAATAAATTACACTTACTGCAATTTGTGCGCCAGCGCGGAGAAGTGACTAAGCCTGAAATCGAGAAACAGCTGGGCTTCAGCGCTCCAACCGTATCCACACTTATCGATGAGATGGTTCATGAAGGCTTTATTAAATATAAAGGTATGGGTTCATCAACCGGACAAGGTGGGAAACGCCCTAAAATATTTACTTTCAACCCAACTGGTAGAGGGATCATTGGCATTCATATAGGGGTGCGAAGCATACAGGCAGCACTGATGGATTTGGAAGCGAATATATTATTCAGAGTAGATTGTCCTTTGAAGCCTAAGGTGCAAATTCATACAATGATGTCCATTCTGGATAGCCTTATCAAGGAATGTGTTGATGAGGCGCGCCGACGTCATATTTTTTTGCTCGGTATTGGATTAGGGTGCCCGGGAGTCGTTGACTTCAAAACAGGCAAGGTGCTTAGATCGATCAATATGCCGGTATTAGAGCAAGAGTCATTTGGAGATATCTGGATAAAAGAGTATGATATCCCCGCATGGATTGATAATGAGTGCAATAACTTGGCATTGGGTGAGAAATGGTTTGGTTTAACTGGTGCAGCTGGAACGACATTGAATTTGCTTACGGAAGAGGGAATAGGAGCTGGCATAATTATCGATGAGCAGTTGATTCGCGGTGCTAGTAATAGCTTTGGCGAAGTCGGGCATATGGTCATAGAACGTGATGGCGCACAATGCCATTGTGGAAATCGCGGTTGCTGGGAAATGCATTCGTCTACATCGGCGCTGCTTAGCTTGCTGGAAAAGTATGCGAATCAATCCGCCATTTTGACAGAAGCACTGGAGCAGAATGGAGAATTGACTATGGACGATATTGTTAATGCACTTGAAGCTGACGATAAAGTTACGCAAAGCATTGCTATTAAAGAGTTGTCAATTTCTTTATCAATAGGGTTGACCAACCTTGTTAATATATTTAATCCAGATGCGATTATTGTTCACGGTGAGATGACGAGGCTTGGTGCCCCCCTGTTGAGCGAATTGCGGAGAATAGTCAAAGAACAGGCGCTGCCAATTTCAGCAGAGCAGGTCCATATTGCATTCTCTGAGCTTGGAGAAGAAGCGCATTTAATCGGAGCTGGAGCACTCTGTATTAAAGAGCTTTTTGAATTTCCGGAAGCATTGTTTCGTAAAGACGAAACGATTTAAGTTTCGCGTAAATGTTCGAAGGGTAACGATAATCAAGCGTTCAAGAGTAGCACGCGTAGAATCCCACACTATGATAAACAGTGTGGGTATTAAGCTTTCTCTCATCGTCGGAACCGTGATGGAAGGCAGTCGAACGACGCTTCAAAAGTGGGTTTTAACCATGCATTTATTGATTCATGACAACGTGGAATCTCTGCAAATGAAAAAAATATTGACCTTTAGTTAGTTAAATACTATGATTAACTAACAATCATAAACAAAATAAGTTATTTCAGGAAACAAGAACAATATGATCAGGGGGCTTAGCATGAAAATCGGTATTATTGGATATGGATTGCGCGCGGGCTATGTATTCGCCCAGATGAAGGAATTATTCCCGGAAACGGAACTTGCGGCCATTACGGATCCACGCCAGCAGGAGCTTGCACAGACGGTAGGAGAGGAGACGAGATTCTACGACACACCGGAGCAAATGCTGAATAGAGAAAAGCTTGATGGCATTATAATCGGCACTCGCTGTAACTTACATACGGATTTGGCTATTCGAATGCTGCCAGCCGGTATTCCGATTTTTCTCGAAAAGCCGGTGGCTACGACGATTGAAGACCTGATGCGGTTAAAGCATGCATACGAGAATAGCCGGACGGAGGTTGTCGTTTCGTTCCCGCTCCGCAACACACCGCTAATAAAAAGAGTTAAAGAAGAAATTTCCTTAGGTAAAATAGGTAAGGTTGAGCATGTTCAAGCGATCAATAATGTTTATTACGGTGGCGTATATTTTCACAACTGGTATCGGGATGAAGCGCTTACAGGCGGGCTGTTCTTACAGAAAGCGACGCATGACTTTGATTACATTAACTATATTACGGGTGAGAAGGCACGTTGGATTACTGCAATGAAGTCCAAACAAGTATTCAAAGGCACGAAGGAGGCTGGCTTGGAATGTCCGGATTGCAATGAATATAATACTTGTCCTGAGAGCTCACTTATCCAGCCTTATGGTACGAAATGCTGCTTTGCAGAGGATACTGGAAATGAAGACTCGGGAAGCGCACTTATCGAGTATGAAAGTGGTATGCATGCGGTGTATACACAAAACTTTTTTGCTCGCAAGGCGGCGGGAAGACGGGGAGCAAGACTGCTAGGCTTCAAAGGTACATTGGAATTCGACTGGTACACCAGCGAAATCGTCATTTATCCCCATCATGAAGATAAAGAACCGGAGCGTATAGCGGTAACGCTTGCTGCTGAAGACGGACACAGTGGTGGTGATTCGGCACTAATTAGAAATTTCGTCGATGTCATTCGAGGCGAGGATAAGTCACGTACACCACTTGAAGAGGGATTATTCAGCGCTCTGATGTGCTTAAAGGCAACTGCCTCCGCAAATACGAGAACGTTTCAGCCTATCAGCTATGAATAAAATTGCAATTGATTTGAAAGCGCTTCCTATTTGTGCGAAAAAGTACTCGGTATAAACCGAAAGGGGGAGAGAACAAGTGGCTAGCGTGCATTTGCATAATCTAATCAAAAGATACGAAAAAAACGGCATGAATGTTGTCAATAGTATAAATTTATCAATTGAAGATGGTGAATTTATGGTGCTGGTTGGTCCCTCAGGGTGCGGCAAATCGACAACATTGCGAATGATAGCTGGTCTTGAGAGTGTCTCAGATGGTGATATCTATATTGGGGAGAAAATAGTAAATGATGTCCCTCCAAAACAGCGCGATATATCCATGGTATTCCAGAACTATGCGCTCTATCCGAACATGTCTGTCTATGAAAATATGGCGTTTGGGATGCGGCTGCGGAAGACGGAGAAACATATCATGGACTCATCCGTTAAACAGAGCTCTAGGGTGCTGGAAATTGAACATTTGCTGGAACGCAAACCACGCCAATTGTCTGGTGGTCAACGCCAACGTGTAGCGCTCGGCCGTGCACTCGTGCGCCAGCCGCAGGTGTTCTTGCTTGATGAGCCTCTATCCAATCTAGATGCACGACTGCGTGTCCAGATGCGTACGGAAATTGTTGAGCTTCATCGTCAGTTGGCGACAACGACGATCTATGTCACTCATGACCAGATCGAAGCGATGACCATGGGCACACGGATCTGCATCATGAAGAGTGGGACAATCCAACAGGTCGGAACGCCTGAGGAAGTATATACACGTCCTGCCAATTTGTTTGTCGCCGGCTTTATCGGTACACCGCCAATTAATATTTTACAGGGGACCGTTCTAGACCAAGGAAAAAGCGGCTTTACGTTTTCGACAAAGCGCTTCACACTCAAGCTGCCGCAAAGGTATGAAGAAACTTTAAGAGAGTTAAAACTTGCAGATCGAAAGGTCTATCTAGGAGTTCGCCCTGAATTTTCATCGCTGCCCAACTATTACGTTGGAGGTGCGGATGGGCTGAAGATCAAAGGTGATGTGTTCTTCAGTGAAATGGTCGGCGCAGATCGATATATTCATGTTCATATTGGTGAGAACTCGTTCGTTTTTCGCGCTCCCGCTTATGAACGTGTAGCGATTGGGGAACAGGTTGAGATTGTTCTTCATCCGGAGGCGCTGCTGCTGTTTCATGCAGAGACGGAAGAACGTTTGCCGGATGATCGGGGTTGAGGCAGGATGAATAAACGGGTCCGAAATATGCTGCTGCCGATCGTTCTCCTGTTTGCCACGGTGTTTGGCATTCTAACATTTTATAGTGGTTCGTCATCTTCATTCTCCATTGCCGAATTAGAAGGCAATGCTGTGTCCACACCGGCCGCTATCGGGGAACGAATGAAGGGATCATATACCACCTTGCTCCAGCAATGGAACGATGCAGGTTACGAGAAGGGGTCAAATAAGCCCGTTCAATTAACAGTCTCCGAGCCTTCCTCTTCATCCGAAATCACACAGCCCGCTGAGGATGGGAAGAGCATTCAATTACTAAAGCAGCAAAGTTGGGTAGAATATGCATTCCAAGTGACCGACAGCGGGCAGTACGAATTGGAAATGGAGTATATGCCACTGGAGGACACATTCGCCCCGGTTCAGATCGCAGTCGAATTGGATGGAAAGTTCCTCTATAAGGAAGCTGAGTATTTGATGCTTGATCGAGTATTTCACGATGCTATATATCCTCCTGCTACAAATGAACGGGGTGATCAACAACGGCCGCTTCAAGTGGAGGATCGGGCATGGCGTACTGTACGCTTACATGACGTCAAGATGGCACATAGTGAACCGCTGCGTTGGCTGCTGACAGAGGGGAAACATTCTCTACGTATTCGACTTATTCAAGAACGGGTTGCGTTGAAGTCGATTTCATTTGCTCCTGTGCAAGCGCTGTCATCATATGACGCATCTAAGGCAGCGAAGCGAGGGACTTCGAATGTATCATGGCAGAGAACAATTGAAGCGGAAGAGATGGCTGCGAAATCTGATCCGTCCGTTCAAAGTCAGCCGAGCAACGATGACTTGGCATTCCCACCTTCCAAGGGGCGCGTAATTCTAAATACGCTTGGGGGCGAGCGTTGGTACAGGGGAGGTCAATGGGCAGAATGGACATTTGATGTACCTGAGGATGGTTGGTATGACATTTATCTTAAGTATTTACAAGACTTGAATCGGGATGTAACCTCTTATCGCAGTGTTTCGATTGATGGGAAGGTGCCTTACAAGGAATGGCAGCAAGTCGCATTTCCTTATACAAGTGATTGGACGATACGAGCGATAGGCGATAAAGGAGGAAATGCTTATTCCGTGCATCTGTCAAAAGGCAGTCATACGTTAAGGATGACTGTGCAAACAGCGGAAACAACTGTTATTCGAGAACGGCTTTTGGCTCTGCAAGCAGAGCTGCAGCAGATCAATCATCAGATTATGATGGTTAGTGGCGTACATGATTCCCAGATGATTGATAATAACCGGGATTGGGATATTACGAAGTATGTTCCTGGTTTGGAAGTGACCTTTACCGGATACGCCAAGCTGCTATATGAGCAAATTGCTGAGTTACAGCAATTGTTCGGTAATAACGATGGAAGCACATCATTGCGTTCCGCGCTGTATGATCTGCTCGATATTGCCAAAGATCCGAATCTAATTCCGCGTAAGCCGCAAATGCTTGGAACGATTCAGGAGACGCTCGCTACCTATGTCGACACACTTACCTACCAGCCAGTATCACTAGACCAGATTTATATTAGTGCAGCAGGGATGAAACCGGAAGTGCAAATGTCAGACTGGAATGACAAACTTGCCAATGATGTCAGCAGCTTTTTCCGTTCTTTCTCATCCAATTATATGTACAACGGCCGTAGTGATAAGAAATCCTTGACAGTGTGGGTGAATCGCGGTCGCGATTATGTATCGCAGCTTCAGCAGCTAGTGGATGAGACGTTTACACCGGCAACTGGCATTTCAGTCAATATTAATTTGATGCCCAATGAGCAACTGCTTATTCTGAGCAGCTCATCTGACAAGCAGCCTGATGTTGCACTTGGAATCAGCCAGAACATGCCTGCTGACCTAGCGATGCGAAATGCGTTAGTTGATGTGAGTCAGTTTCCAGATTATAAACAAGTAGCTTCATCATTTCATCCCGGTTCGCTAATTCCGTTACAGTATAACGGCGGAGTATATGGGTTACCGGAAACGATTATGTTTCAAATGATGTTCTACCGTAAAGATATTTTTGAATCATTGGGTTTGGCTCTGCCTGATACATGGGAAGACGTCGTTAAGCTATTGCCGTCATTGCAGCAGCGAGGGATGAATTTCTTCTATTCCCCA
Organism: Paenibacillus baekrokdamisoli; assembly: GCF_003945345.1. Taxonomy (GTDB): domain Bacteria; phylum Bacillota; class Bacilli; order Paenibacillales; family Paenibacillaceae; genus Paenibacillus_Z; species Paenibacillus_Z baekrokdamisoli. The sequence continues at coordinate 394,221 of NZ_AP019308.1, forward strand.
CTCGGCTTTTTACCCTTCTTTCTACAGAACGACGCCAATGTTTATAAACCCAACGGCTTGAGTAGTGGGCTCGATTCGAGAAATGGATTCAAAGCTTTCAAGCAATGGACTGACTTGTTTAATGTATATGGCTTCCCTAAGGAAGTGCCGAATTTCTACATGCATTTTCGCAATGGCAGTTTGCCGATTGGCATCGCTGATATTAACACTTATTTGCAATTGTCAGTGGCTGCGCCGGAATTGACTGGTTCATGGGGAATTGCGCCGTTGCCAGGGATCAAGGATGAGAACGGAGACACTCGCCGCTGGGCGGGCGGCTCACTGCAAAGCGGTGTTATTTTCAAATCAAGTGATCGCCAAGAGGACGCGTGGACATTCCTGAAATGGTGGCTATCCGATGAGACGCAAACCCGTTATGGCAACGATATGGAGTTGATAAACGGTATTGAATTTCGTTGGAATACGGCCAATTATAATGCATTTCAGAAGTTGCCATGGCCGGATGAAGAGAAGAAAGCAATTAGCAAGCAATGGCAATGGTTTCAGGAGATGCCTAACGTGCCAGGTGGTTATTTCACACAGCGGGAATTGACGTTCGCATGGAATCGGACAGTGCTGAATGGTGAAAATCCACATGAAAGCTTGGAGAAGGCTATCTTCGAGATTAATCGGGAGCTCGAGCGGAAACAGCGGGAATTCAATTTTGTCGATAAGAATGGACATGTACTCAAAACGTTCCGTGTTCCTACACTAAACAAGGCTTGGAGAGGGCGGGAGGAAGATGATGGCTAAGTCAGAGATATCAGCTCTATCGTTTGCGCAACCGGTAAGAAAGAGCTTGGCCATGCGATTCATACAGGAGATTCGAAGGAGCGCTCTATCGTATCTATTCATCTCGCCCTTCTTTATTATTTTCCTTTTGTTTATCGCGATTCCAACAGTGGCAGCAGTCCTTCTGTCCTTCACCTACTTTAATGCAGTCGAGCAGCCCCGATTCATCGGCTGGGCTAACTACATTAATTTATTGACGGAGGATCTTATATTCTGGAAGCATGCGCTTCCCAATACTTTCAAATTTGCCATTATTGTAGGGCCTATCGGTTATTTCATGTCTTTTGCTCTAGCCTGGTTTATTTGCAAGCTGCCGCAGCGCCTTCGGAAGTATTATACATTGGCGATGTATGCTCCATCTCTAACTGCTGGAGTTGCGATGGCAGTTGTCTGGCTTATTGTGTTCAGTGGTGATCGGCTCGGTTATTTGAACGGGCTCCTGCTTCGGCTAAATCTTATTGACTCTCCACAATTGTGGACGCAGGACCCGAAATATCTGCTCACCATAATGATGATCGTGTCGGTATGGGCAAGTATGGGCATCGGCTTCCTGGCGATGATCGCCGGTATTCAGAATGTCGATACACAGCTGTACGATGCAGGTAAAATCGACGGCATCAAATCTTCACTGCAAGAAATTTGGTACATTACGATTCCGGCGATGAAACCTCAAATGTTGTTTGGCGCCATTATGGCGGTAGTTGGAACTTTGAAGGCTGGAGCCATATCAATGGAATTGTCTGGCGTTAATCCGACACCAGGCTACTCCGGTCATCTCATTATTAATCACATCGATGATTTTGGATTCATCCGTTTTGAAATGGGCTATGCCGCGACGCTATCTGTGTTTTTACTCGTACTCGTCTATGCGACTAGCAAATTATGTATGAAGCTATTCGGATCACAGGGAGAGTGAGTGCTTATATGCGTTGGTGGAAAAGAAGGGGCCGACTAAATCGTTTAACTCCTTCTCAATTGTTGTTAATTTTGCTAATGACCTTGCTCGCGTTGTTCATGCTGCTGCCCATTGTTTTTTTGTTCAACCATGCTTTTAAGCCCAAGCATGAATTATTTCTTTATCCGCCAAGTTTTATTGTGCAAGAGCCGACATGGATTAATTTTGCCGATTTTCTAAAGGTATCCAAGTCAACAATAGTTCCGGCTACACGCTATTTATTCAATAGTATATTTACATCCGTATTAACAGTCATTACTGCAACCTTTATTAGCATTTTGTGTGCATACCCGCTTTCGAAGCATCGGTTCAAGGGGAAAAATTTTCTATTCTCAACCATACTGGTCAGTCTCATGTTTGCTCCGGAAACCGTGCAAATTCCAAGGTATTACGTGATTAGCAGCTTGGGTATCGATAATACGTACTTTGCACATATTTTGCCGATGGTTGCTCTGCCTGTTCTTGTATTTTTATTCAAGCAGTTTATTGATCAGCTTCCAGACGATTTGCTCGAATCAGCACGATTGGAAGGCGCTACTGAATTTAGATTATTTTTGTCCGTTATAGTACCGCTCTGTATACCAGTTGTGTCGACCGCAGCGATATTGTCGTTCCAAAGTGCTTGGAACAATCTTGAGGCGTCTCAATTGTTCATGGAAGATGAAACAATGAAAACCCTTCCATTCTACATCAGTACATTGACTAGTGGATTAGCCAATAGTGTGGCGCGGCAAGGGGTCGCTGCTGCGGCAGCGCTGCTGATGTTTCTGCCTAATTTTATTATTTTTCTGCTGCTGCAGCGCAGGGTCATTTCCACGATGGCTCATTCAGGTATCAAATAGGAGGGGCGCATCATGAAGAAACAACGACCAAACCGCTGGCTTGCCAGTTTGATGGCGGTAGTCATTATTACCGCAGGTCTTGTATCATTTTCGGATCATGTCAGTGCGGATCTTCCATTCCAGACCTATACGTTAGATAACAAGGGAAAGCTTGTGAACGTTCAGGCCGCATATGTGCCGGATCCATACTTGTATGTCTATTTGGAGGGCGTGATCCCTGGGTTTGCTGACAAAGCGCCGCCTTCTCTAAATCAGCCCGATGATCTATTTCTGGATCATCGCAATCATCTCTACATAGCCGATACAGGCAATAATCGCGTTATTGAACTGAATTCAGATAGGCAACCGATACGCGTATACGGCACGGATGAGGGGGAGGGGAAGCTCTCAGCTCCACGAGGTGTATTCGTAAAGGAAGACGGTACACTCTTTGTTGCCGATTCCAAAAATAATCGAGTTGCTGTTTTTAGTCCGGATGGCGAGTTTATACGAAAATATGAAAAACCGAAAACGAACTTCCTTCCTGAGGATTTTAAGTTTGAACCGATTAAGCTGGCTGTGGACAAACGAGGTTTTTTGTATATAGCTACACATAACGGTTATCAAGGCTTGCTTATGCTTGACGATACCGGCGCCTTTCAAGGCTTTTATGGTGCGAATCGTACAGAACGCACTTTTAGCGAAACGCTTAAGCGTATGTTCTATACAGAGAAGCAGCTTAGCAAGGAAGTCATGAAGATTCCAGGATCAGTGTCCAATGTGACGTTAGGACCGGACGATTTCCTGTACACGACAAGCGTATTAGTCAACCGAGGCCAAGTGAAAAGGCTTGATTTCTTCGGACGGGATATGCTTGGAGAACGAATTGCAGTACCAGGGCTGGAAACGATGACTGTTGATGTTGCGGTAAGTCAAAACGGCAGTATGAGTGTCCTAGATGCCGGTTGGGGAGTGATATATCAGTATAATGCACTTGGAGAACTGTTATTTGTATTCTCCGGCAAGGATGATGGCTACAACAAGCTTGGTTTATTGAAGCAGCCCTCAAGTATCGAGATCGATCGCGATGGCATGCTCTATGTGCTGGAGAAAACTCAAGGTATCATTCAGCGTTTCAGGCCTACCGAGTTTGCGGCTCTTGTTCATGAGGCCAATGAAAAGTTCATGGCAGGAGAATATGAGAATAGTGCCGGTCCGTGGCAAGAAGTACTCCATTTAAACACAAAGTATAATATGGCTCAGCTAGGACTAGCGAAAGCTTCATTTAAACAACGGGACTGGCAACAAGCACGCTATCATTTCTTTAATGCTGGGGATGCAATCGGTTACTCCGATTCATTCTGGTATATGCGCCTAGAATGGATGAACGTTCACGCTTCAGGTTTGTTGACGATAGCAGTCGTAGTTATCACCCTCGGTCTGATAGGTCGATTTGTATGGGTCAGGTTAAAGGGAAGGGGGAAACGGCATGCGAACAAGCATCGAGTGGATGCAGGGGAATGAGGTCGTTCACGTAGAGCAAAAATTCGGAAGCGCGATTGTCAGTCAACTGCGTACTTCTCTTCGTGTGCTGCGCCACCCATTTGATGTGTTTTGGGAAATTCGCTATCGTTCTCATGGGTCGATTGCTGCTGCAAGCCTATTGTTGGCTCTTGCTTTGGTTGTGCTGCTGATGTCTAAGCTTAGTGGCTCCTATTTATTCGGAGGTGCGAAGCTTGATGATCTTAATCCAACCGCCTTTTTGCTTCAATACTCAATCCCTTGGATAACGTGGGTGTTTGCTAATTACTTGGTCGGTTCCATTATGAAAGGGCAAGGAAAGCTGCTGGAAGTATTTGTGGGAAGTACCTATGCGCTTATGCCAATCATTTTGTTTTCATTGCCGCTTTCTATTATTTCGAATGTACTGACGTTAAGTGAAGGTTCCATATACGGCTTTGCGCAATTAATTATGAATTGCTGGTCTCTGCTTCTGCTATTCGTAATGGCTAAGGAAATTCATAACTATGAAATAGGAGAAACGGTGTGGAATATGATCATTTCCGTACTGTTAATGCTGGCGATTTGGCTATTATGTTTAATTTTCGCTGGTTTAACGTATCAATTGTATGATTTTGTTGCACAGATCTATAAGGAGGTTGCAGCCAGATGAAGAAGAACTGGATTCCAATCGTGTTCATTCTCGTACTGGTCGGCGCTTTCCTGCTTGTTACGAAGCCATATTTACCCCCGAAAAAGGCTAGCCTTACGGTTAGCGGGCAGGTAGGAACCACTGCTGCTGTATCTACCAACGTCGACATAGATGAAACGACGTACCGGACAACAGCTGAGAATGGACGGCTGCGTTTAGCGGTAGATGACATCGGGCAATTCATCGTTACGGATATGAGGAATGGCCATCAGTGGAGAAGCAATCCGACTGCCGAGGCCATGAAAAAGGAGGGTGTGAAAGGGCTATGGCGGCAGCATCTGCTTTCACCCTTTATTGTAGAAACGGTAGAACGCGGGAAGTCGAAGCCTGAACAAAGCAATTGGCTTGCTTCAGGTACGAAAACTTCGGTCGAGACGATTCCTGATGGCGTAAAGGTGAAGCACAATCTGACAAAGCTAGGAATCAAACTGACGTATTCGCTTACGCTGCATGAAGATTATTTGGCTTTCAATATGGAGCAGGACGGTATTGAGGAAAGTGGTAATCGGGCGTTGGTCATGCTGCGAATGTTTCCATTTCTTGGGGCGTTGCAAGAGGATAGCGGACGAGGCGGACTGTTCGTTCCAGAGGGGATGGGAGCGCTTATACCGATTGATGGCAAGCCCAAGCTTCCGTATGCTTACTCATCAAGAATATACGGAAGTGATATTAGCGTCGTGTCTCAAACCCAGAATCCGGTCATGTCGAACTCGCCGATGCCGGTGTTTGGGCTTATAGACGGAGATCATTCGTATATGGGAGTTATCGAGGCAGGTGATTCTCTAGCAAAGATTACGGCTTATCCAAGCGGGCTCATTACATCCTTCAATTGGGTAGCGGCAGATTTTATATTGCGGGAAAACTTTTACACAAAAACGAGCAATTTCAACCAAGGGTTCTTTCAGTACGAGGCGAGTTTGCGGCGGGAGCCCATTCATATGCGCTATTACTTTCAGCAGGGTGACAATGCCGGTTATGTTGGGATGGCACAAGACTACCGAGCTTATTTAATGGAAACGCAAGGAGCACGGCGCATTGATCCTATTTCACAAATGCCACTTGATTTGACCCTATACGGGGGAGCAACGAAGAAGGGATTCTTCGGCGATAAGACAGTTGTGTCGACATCGTTTAAGGCGGCGAAGGAAATTGTCGACGAATTAGCAAACTCAGGGGTACCTTCTCTTAAAGTTACCTATCAAGGCTGGTCTAACGGGGGCGTTGGCGGGGTGCTGCCGATGAAGGAGCCGTCAGAGGCACTTGGCGGCAAAGAGGACTTGCGTGAATTGGCAAAGCATATTAGCAAAATTGGCGGAAAGCTTTATGTGAGTGCCAATTGGTATGCAATTCGCTCATCAAGCAGCTTCCTTCCTTCACGTGACGGCTTGCGTGACTTGAGCGGAAACACGATTGAAAGAAACGATGAAGGGAAAAAGATGTACTATTATCCCCCTCGTCGTGTTGAGGCTACATGGCTAGATATGGAGAAGCAGCTCAAGGAGGTAGGGGTTTCGGGTGTAGACCTTGAGGGAATGGGCTCCTATTTATATTCGGGATATGACGGGAAGAAGCTTATCAGTCGTCATGAGGCAGAGCAAGCGTATCTGTCCGTAATGGATGGCATTCAAGACGAGTTTAGCGGTGTCTCAACCGTATTCGGAAATGCCTATGTGATCGGTCATGTTGACCATATTCGTAATTTTCCGCTCAGCCCAAGCTACGACCTGATCGCCACGGAGAGCGTACCGTTCTATCCGATAGCCATACACGGACTGGCGACCTACACGGGGATTCCGCAAAACTTAGAGAATGAGTCAGTGAAGGGAGCTTTGCAGACAATCGAGTATGGTGCTATGCCGACTTTTACGGTTACACAGAAAGATCCAATCGTGCTGAAGGATACCCCAGGCATCTCTTTGTTTAGCTCTCGTTTTGCTGAATGGAAAGCATCCATATTAGAGAACTACGCAAGGACGTCTGAATGGACTGCTTCTACGGCACATCGCTTTATAGTCGGTCATCGTCGTATTGCTAAGGATGTGTACCAGACTGAATATGAGGGTGGCTTGTCTGTTGTTGTGAATTACGGAGTGGTGGAGTATGTGGATGGAGCTCTGCGTGTTCCCGCGGCGGATTTCACTTTAATCGGAAAGGGGGTCAAAGGAAATGAGTAATCGCTTAACGGATCAGGAAGATGCGCTGCAACCGAAGCTCATAAAGCGTGGTAGATTCATCAATATGGAGCGCCGTACAGCTTTAGGCGGTTACCTGTTTCTATTGCCCTGGCTGATCGGTCTAGCACTCTTCGTTATATATCCGCTTATGTATTCCATGTATATGAGCTTCCACAGAGTGAACTTCACTGGGAAGGGAATGGTTCTTAAGCCGATCGGCTGGGATAATTATACATACGCCTTTTTCAGCGACAATGTGTTCATCGCTGCTATTCTCAGCACGCTTAAGAGTAGTTTGTTTATTATACCGATCATCGTTGTGTTCGCCTTCTTCGTTGCGATTTTGCTCAACCTGAAATTTCCGGGACGCTTTTTCTTCCGCGGGATATTCTTCCTCCCTGTTATTTTTGGGACTGGGCAGGTCATTATGCAGATTTTCGGAGTGGCTAGCGCAGGAAGGCTTGAAATGTTAGATCGCTATAACATAGTGGAATTTGTAACGGAAAATTTGCCAATGGTGTGGGCGGAGCCGGTCTTATCTGTGCTCAATTCTTTCGTGCTCATCCTATGGTATTCCGGTGTACAAATCCTGATTTTTATATCTGGCTTGCAGACGATTGGGGTCTCCGTTTATGAGGCGGCGAAGATTGATGGAGCGACGCCCTGGGTAACGTTCTGGAAAATTACGCTTCCGGCAATGACACCGTTTATTTTATTAAATCTGATCTACACGATGGTGGATATGTTTACACTGCCGCTCGTTAATCCGATTATGGATATGATTTTGGGCAATATGAGCAATTCCCAGCTTGGTTATGGTTATGCTAGCGCGCAAGGCTGGATTTATTTCATCTTCATGTTTGCCATGCTGCTCCTTGTGCTTTTAGTTACTAGGAGATTGGTTTACTACGCCGGGAAAAGGTAGGGATGCCGCATGAATGCAGCCTTTTGGAAGAGGCGTGTAAAAGTGTTGTTGCTGGGCAACGGGGAAAAAAGCGGATGGCTAATTCGCATATTGATTTACTTGATTTTGCTGGATATTTCTGTAATCTACTTAAATCCATTTTTCTATATGATTGCGACAATGTTCAAAAGTGGAGTGGATCTTGTTGATCCGACAATACGCTGGATTCCACGTGTAGTTGAATTGGAGAATTTAAAACTCGCTTGGCAGGGGCTGCGTTACTTGTCTTCGCTGTCCAACAGTTTGCTTATTGTGTCGCTTGGAGCGATATTCCAGGTCGTATTTTGTTCGTTGGCGGGGTATGCTTTTGCCCGAATTTCCTTTCCGGGCAAAACGTTGCTGTTCGGCTTACTGCTGTTTAGCTTTCTCATTCCACCGCAAACAATTATTATTCCGCTCTATATTTTATTCGGTAAGCTTGGTTGGTTAGGGACACCGCTAGCTATTGTCGGACCAGCGATTTTCGGACATGGCATTAAAGGTGCACTTTTCGTTATTATTTTCCGACAGTTTTTCATGACGCTTCCAAAGGAGCTTGAAGAAGCTGCGAAGATAGACGGGGCTGGCATGTTCCGAGTGTACTGGCGAGTTATTATGCCGCTATCGACCCCTGCGCTTCTAGTGGTGTTCTTGTTTTCCTTCATCTGGCATTGGAATGATACGACGTTCACTCAATTAATGCTGCGAGGTGAATTCACGCCTTTGTCGATTAGCCTGAACGGGCTTGATCAAGTGCTTAATGGCACATTCGGGCAGGAAAAGGATGTCAAGCTGAATGAAACGGTTCGGATGGCGGCAAGCTTCCTTGTTATTTTTCCGCCTCTCATCGTTTACTTCATTGCTCAGCGTTGGTTTGTCGAAGGGGTAGAACGGACTGGACTCGTTGAGTAGTGAATAGGCTTTACGCACATCACGGGCATGAAACAACATGTGATGGTATTGAGAGGCGGTGATGCTTATTGAAGTACTGGCAGTGTTCATAGTAAAAGGATTTTAATTGAATTGAAAATAATGGGGGTTATGGAAAATGAGAAGATTTCCTAATGTGGCAGCCATAATAGCGATTATCTTTGTATTGGCTATAGTTAGTGCATGTAGCAACACTAACGGCAACAGTAACAGTAGTGTCCCTAGTGACAAACCAAGCAACTCCGATCCCAAACCAAGCAACTCTGATCCTAAACCAACCGAAGAGACTCCAGCACCGGTAGATCCAGCGAGCTTGAAAGGAGAAATTGTTTGGAACACTCCGTGGTCCCAATATTTCCCGGAACAACATAAAAATTTAATTGCAGACTTTAATAAAGTATATCCTAACATTAAAGTAACACTCAATATTGAACCGATTGAAGTGTTGCTTGCTGCTAATACACCTCCGGATCTAGCATTGAATTTCGCGCTTAGTATACAACAGGTGGAGGATGGATTGCTGGAGGATTTAACGCCTTATGTGAAGGCTGATCCTAGTATGAACTTGGATTCATTTATGGAAGGTCCGATTAATTCGTATAAAATGAATGGCGGATTGTATGGAATGCCTTGGTTTGCTGATGGTTATTTCCCCCTAGCATATAATAAGAAAATACTTGAACAACTCGGTATTACAGAAATTCCTGAAATAAAAAATCTGACTGATCTTGGTGAATTTTTCAAGAAATTCTGGACGCTTAACAATGGAAGCTACGACTTTGTTGGAGAGGATCCGGCATATGGCACATTTGGACTGTCTACCGCGTTGTACAATTATGCATTCCTGAATGGGGCTGACAGCACGACCTTCTATAATCCGGAAACGAAAAAAGTAGGATTTAATGACCCGAAAATTGTTGGTGCCTTAGAATGGATGATTGACTTTAACAAACAGCATATAGATAAGAAAGCACGCGATGCCTTGTTCGCTCAAGTACCGGAAGGCGTACATCCTTTCAAAGCAGGAAAGCAGGCCGTTGGATTCTTTGTTATGAGTAGTGCAGCTGATTTCGCACAATCTCCTGATGTAGACCTGGGCTTGGCGCCGATGCCAACTGAAATGCTTCGTTCAGGCGGAATTGGTGTGTCGATGCTCAAAATGAGTAAAAATAAGGAAATTGCCTGGACGTTCTTGAAATGGCTTACTGCCACTGAGGAAGGTGCTAACTCACTGGGGACGCACTTCAACTTCTTCTCAGCTAAGAAAGAATACAGCTGGCTTAAGGATACGGCATCCAAAGATCCAATTGCCCAATCGTATGGCGACGCACTTGCCCGCGCTGGTAAACCGACGCCTACCTTGCCGGTTAATAGCGCACCAGTTCTGGCAGAGCTAGTGGATAAGGTGTATAGCGGAGAGGTTTCTCCAAAGCAATATCTGGATCATGTTACAAAAGTGCTGCAACAGCAGGTTGATGAGTATTATGCCCAAAAGAAGTAAATCTTGAACTATGGCCCGTGCAGGAAGCTTTATTCCGACGGGCCCTTTTCAAGCCGCAAGCTAATGATCGGCAAAGAGTAACAGTGATCGGTTCATAGTGCAAGCAAATTTGAAAGGATGGATTTCATTATGAAAATGAGAAAAATTCTATTTTGTGCATTAATTGTTACTCTATTTGCTCCCTTCTTTTGTTTTTCTCCGGCCTCAAATCGTGCGTATGCCTCCCCTGCGTTGTCTGTAGATGGCAATACGAGTGACTGGGCCACACTCCCACCGCTCGTTAGAAACTACACGATGAGTCATACGATGCATGTTTTCAATAACAATTCGTATTTGTATCTGCTTATTGAAGGCGGAGGTCTTAGTGCGATGACTTCGCAATTGTATATAGATAGCGATAACAATGAGTTGACCGGCTGCAATAAAACAGGTTGGCAGAATCCAAGTGGGGCCGATATCTTATTAGAAAGCGAAATCAAAATTGTACCAACCGAGGTTAGTATTGGAGGCCAAACCGTGGTTAGAAATATTAAGCACGAACGGCTGGTTCGATATAAATACACAGGAACAAGCGGAGATTGTAAATGGAGCAGAGAAAAAGAATATGAGGGGAACGGTGAGTTCTTCAAGGGAGAATACGTCATTGAAGCTCGAATTCCTCTTGCTGATCTTGGATTGCTTCCCGGGGATTCGATTCGCCTAGGATTTGTGAATTACCATTCGGATATGGATCGGCTGCCATTGGCTGGCGAACCGCTCGCAACTTATACATTGCTTAACGGAACAGACGAATCCAATCCGCCGACATCCCCGCTTAATTTAGCTGTTAGCCGGATTGAGAGCACGAAGCTCGAGCTCTCCTGGGATGCGGCGACTGATGATACAGGCGTTACAGGCTATAAGGTATATCGCAAACCGGTTGGAGGCACTGAAGCATTCATCGGCTGGGCCGTGACACCACGCTTTCTAGACCGTTGGCTGGAACCGACAACTTCGTACTCTTATCGAGTTGTGGCCTATGATGCCTCAGGTAATTCTTCGCTTCCGAGCGCTTCATTATCCGGCACTACAGTCGCGTATCCGACAGTTCCGGCATCGACAGGTAACTGGAACGATACGACAAAGCTTCTGTTCAATTATACGATCGATGAAGCAATCGATTCTCATGTCTTTGCTGATTATGATCTTCTCGTTTTGTCGGGTGCAGTATCACCTGAAAAAATAAAGGAGATCAAGACGCTAAATCCGAACATATTTATCGTTGGGTACATCTCTGTCGGGCAAGACTCTCCGATCGGAAATGATATAGATATCTTTTTCAAGGATGGCAAAGGAAACCCTGAATGCGACGCGAATTGGCCGTCCTGTTATATTGACCCGACCCATCCGAAATGGCAGAAGAAAGTGCTGGAGCAATTGCTTCCGAGCATGGTTAACAGAGGTTTTGATGGTTTTTACCTAGACACTGTGGACGTGACTGAATCGATTCATACCGATAAAGCATGGGGAATGGGACAGTTAATTCAGCTCATTAAGAAGAAATTCCCAGACAAAATCGTGTTCTCTGGTGGTGGTGCTCACTTACTTACAGGTGATACGTATGATATCGCGAATTCTATTGATGCTATGCTGTTCGAAAGTTATACGTCGACATGGGTTGGCAAGGACATGTGGAACTCGGACGGGTCTGTCTTCCTTGGCAATGATGAACAATACAATGTGTATACGCCATATGATCATCCTCGGAAAATGGACTACATCACCAAGCGGGATCACGTGAACAAAGTTCGTTTCATTCATAAGCCTGATGGTACTTTATCAAGAGACTTGGCTGGAGCTCCTCTCATCAATCCGCAGGCTGATTTCCGTGTTTTCACGCTCGATTATGCTACACCTGATCAAACGGATCTAATGACTTATGCAGCTAATCGGGCATGGGCGGATGGTTTCTACCCCTCGTTCGGTATGAAGTTGCTATATTTGCCGCCAGCCTATGATTGGATGGACAAAGCTGCATTTAACCCGGGTTCAGTGGGTTCGTCGTATTCACTGCAAAACTTTGGGAAGGGAATCGATTTGCTGAAATACGCCTCTGTGACGGTAGATGGAAATGATACCGACTGGGCAGGAATGAACGCAGAAACCGTATATGGAAGCGGATCTATTGCCAGTATGAGCATTCGGACGGATGGAACGAATCTCAATATTCTGGTGAAAGGGACAGGGCTGAACAATCCTGGTCAGCGAGTCATTCTAAATACAGACCGCTTTGATACTTCAGGTTACCAGTTCCCGGAATGGTCAGGATCTGCTCATACAGGAACTGATTTTATGATTGAGAATGGTACGCTGTTTCGACATAAGGGCGATCCGTGGAGCAGCTCGGGATGGACGAACTGGTCATGGGAGAAAATCGAAAACGTACTGGAATACAAAGTGAGCAATGATGGTACAATTGCTGAAATGTCGGTGCCTTTATCAGCACTTTTTTCTATCGGAACACAGAAAACTTATGCCTTTACGATGATTGATGCTGCTTATATGAAATTTAGCGGAGCATCGACTACCGAAACTTTGCCAGCTGCACCTGGCTTATTGCATGCTGATCTTCGCCTCAAGCTAGTATCGGTCGACGGCAGTGGTACTGATTGGTCGGCGCTGAGTCCTATTGTTTCGCCAACTGCAGGCGGCACTATTACGTCCATGAAAGCGACTAACGATGCTTATCATCTTTATATGCTGGTTAACGGAACGAATATGAACTTATCCATGGGAAGAATGCTGCTCAATACGGATAATAACGAACAGACAGGCTATCAATCGATGCCATGGAGTCCCTTAATACTTACAGGGGCCGACTTTATGGTCGAGAACGGACAGATATACAAGTATGTTGGAACTGGAGCGGATTGGAACTGGGTTCCTGTTGTGAAATATCCGGATGTTCCTGTCCCGGCAACAGGTTATGCGGCCAGTTCATCCGCACTTGAAATGGCCATACCGCTGGATGCTGTCAATCTTACATCAATAAGTAAATTCAAAGCAGCTTTCGTCCAATTTAGCGGAAACGCGATTACCGGTCATTTTCCGTATATTTTCGATATTGATTTAGCTGTTGCAGCGGCAGCGGCAACGGCAACGACAGCGATCGCAGCGAACAACAGTGTCAGCGCAAGCCCAAGTAGTGTAATGGGGGGGGGAGCAGTCACGTTAACAGCGATTGGTGACCGACAGGCAGCGGCAGGTGCGGTGGTTGGAGATGAGAAGTACATTCCAACAAGCTGGACCTCGACGGAAGCAGGCAAAACGGGCAATTTTACGTTAAGCGGAGGAAACTTCACTTCGATGTATACAACGACATCAGCGGGCGGTTATACGGTGACGGCTACCTTTACGAAGCAGACATGGAATGGCAGCGCTTGGGTGAATACCGCCACAACGGATACCAAGATCACAACTGTAACGGTGATAACAGCTCCGTCAGCACCGACAAACATAACCGCGGTAGCAGGCAACGGACAAGCAACGGTTAGTTTCACGCCTCCTGCAAATAATGGCGGAAGTGCTATTACAGGTTATGAGGTTACAGCTTCACCAGGGAATATTAAGGTTACAGGAACAGCTAGCCCAATAACGATAACGGGCTTATCCAATGGAACGAATTATACGTTTACGGTAAAGGCGATCAATGTTGCCAGCAGCAGTTCGGTTTCCGCTGCTTCCAATGCTGTCACACCAAGCTCACCGTATTTACCTTCACAACCGTCAACACCAACACTACCAGAGACACAAAGTACGGGAGCTGACGTCCTTGTCAATGGTAAGCTGGAGCATGCGGGGACAGCGACAACAACCAAAGTAAATGGACAAACGGTCACAACCGTACTATTAGACCCGAAAAAACTGGAAGACAAGCTCTCGGCGGAAGGTCAATTTGTCGTGATTACGATTCCGGTTAATACGAAGTCAGATGTTGTCATCGGGGAGCTTGACGGTCAAATGGTTAAGAATATGGAGCAAAAGCAGGCGGTTTTGAAAATCAAAACCGAGAATGCAACCTACACCTTACCTTCTCAGCAGATCAACATAAATTCAATATCTAATAAGTTAGGTAAGGAAGTGGCGCTTCAGGAAATTAAGATACAGATCGAAGTGGCCAAACCGACTACTGACATGGTGAAGATCGTAGAAAACGCTGCAGCTAAAGGAGGATTTACGATTGTTGTTCCACCGCTAGACTTTACAGTCAGGGCCACTTACGGGAATACAACGATTGAAGTGTCCAAGTTTAATGTCTATGTAGAACGAGCAATTGCCATTCCGGATGGTGTTGATCCGAATAAGATCACGACTGGGGCCGTTGTTGACCCAGATGGAACCGTCCGTCATGTACCTACGAAGATCATAATCATTGACGGTAAGTACTACGCCAAAGTGAGCAGCCTAACGAACAGCACGTACGCCATCGTTTGGCATCCACTTGAATTTAAGGATGTAGCGCAGCATTGGGCGAAGGATGCCATTAACGATATGGGTTCGAGAATGGTCATCAACGGTATCGACAATGAAAGCTTTAATCCCGAGCAAGATATTACACGCGCGGAGTTTACGGCGATCATGGTTCGCGGGTTAGGATTGAAGCTCGAAAGTGGAGATACCTCATTTGCAGACGTGAAGTCTTCGGAGTGGTATAGCAGCGCTATAAAAACAGCATACTCGCACAACCTGATCAGCGGATTTGAAGATGGTACTTTCCATCCGATGGACAAGATTACTCGAGAACAAGCCATGACGATTATCGCGAAAGCGATGACGATCACCAATCTGAAGGCGAAACAACCATCCAAAGATGTCGGGCAACTGTTGAGTCCATTCACAGATGCCAGCCATGCAGCGGAGTGGGCGAAGAGCGGCATTGCCGACTGCCTACTAGCGGGAATTGTACTTGGAAGAAACAGTACGGAGCTTGCTCCGAAAGCTTACATCTCTAGAGCAGAGGTAGCAGCAATAGTTCAGAGACTTCTTAAAAAGTCTGATCTGATTTAATTCGGTAGATGTTATATCAATTGGGTTATCCTTCAAGCAATTGAGCAAGGTGCTTGAGGGATAACTCTTTTTATTTGTGAATAGATCGTTCATAATTTTCTCTTATACCCAGACAAAAGTAAGCCTCGAGGTCGGGTGGCTTTCCTTGCCCACAATTTTGAGTGGTCACTGGAGTAAGTGCTAAATGAAAATCCTTAGTCTGCTTCAAATCGATCCGTGGAAACAAATAGCTACTTATATCTATCATTTCTTGGTACAATACATGATTGAGGTTAACTATTAAAGGAAACACATGGAGGATCAAATCTTTTATGAATGCGCCAAACCTATTACGAAGCTTTAACTTTTTGTATTTTTCCCTGCTGGCAATGTTCATTTCATTCCTCCCGGTCTATTTAGATGTGCAAGGATTGCATCCAGCGCAAATTGGCTTCATCATCGGTACAGGAGGTTTTGTTACGCTGATCGCTCAACCTTTATGGGGCATGATTAGCGATAAAACCAGGTCAAGCCGCAAAGTGCTGTTAACACTGCTGTTGTTCTCAAGCGTAATTGGCTATTTGCTGTACGACTCCAGCAGCTATCCCCTGCTTATTCTGTTCGCTATGCTGCTATACTTCTTTCTGATGCCAATCGATCCACTGATGGAAAGCCTCAATTTTACGATAGCTGAATCTTCCGGAATCAGCTATGGGTCCATCCGTACCTATGGCGCGTTGGGTTATGCAGTAGCGTCGCTGGTCACAGGCTACGTTATCTCCTTTTTCGGTGCAAACAGTTTGGCATTGCTTTTTGCCGGCATTGGGTTCATCAGTTTTGTTATAGCCTGGATGATGCCTAATGCGCCTGTGACAGGCAAACCCGTTACCTTAAGTAGTCTCAAGCATTTTATTAGCAATAGGGAGACGCTCCTGTTTCTGCTGCTGGTATTTATCTGTTCCATCCCTGCGCGAATGAACGATACCTTCCTTGGCGTATACATTCGTGAGCTTGGAGGGAGTACCGAATTGGTTGGACAGGCCTTTTTTCTGGCAGCAGGCAGTGAAATTTTGGTATTCGCACTGAGCTTCTGGTGGATGCGCAAAGGTAAAGAGCTGCTTACAATCTCGTTTTCGGCCGTTTTTTATTTCCTTCGTTTTTTCATCTCTGCTTGGATTACCGATCCTCATCTGTTGGCGTATTTGCAAATTCTACAGCTGTTGACCTTTCCGGTGTTCTACTCCGCCGCCATTCAATATCTTTATCGAATTGTTCCGGCGGAATGGCGTGCCACAGGTCAAACGGTGCTGGCGCTGCTGTTCTTCGGTATTTCAGGAATCCTGGCCTCCTATATAGGAGGAGCTGTATATGGAAACTTTGGCGGTAAAACTCTATATCTGTCCATATCAGCCATTTCTTTTCTGGGGATGCTTTTTGGCTTGATGCTTTATCGGGTGTATGGGAAAAGGCTGAAAGATACAAAAGATGCTGTATAAGTGAATCCCCCAACATAAAAAGATCAGATACGACAGAAATGTCGTTTCTGATCTTTTTTAATACAACCTTTAGCATACATACGGATCAACACTTACAATCCGTTGTGCCGACGTGTCACTCGCCAATACTGCATCAATAAACGAGAAGTCCAGCACCAAGCGCTGCGATTCCAACAATAGCCATATAAAACTCGAGGCGGGCGATGGATTTCTTGGCCAGGTTCACGGCCCCCAAATTGACGAAGCTGTGCAATGGGATCAACGCGATGACGAGCCAGTGATACTTGGCTACGAGCAGCGTGCAGCCGATATGGAACGCGCTAGCTGAAACTCTCTCAAACAGGCCCCAGAAAGGGCTGGCGCTAACCATTCCTTGCGCCTCTAACATCGCTTTGGCCTGCATTGCTTTCTCGTCGGTCCGCTTTGCCAGAGATGCGATCGCCACGACTTGGACTATTGTATAAACCACCTCGACGGCAGCCCAGCCTTGCCCGATCGAGAGTGCCCAGGAGAAACCTGTGCCTGTCAGAATGAGTAAGCCAAGACGGACGCCTTCCTCCAGAGGGCCGGAAGAGCCTACGATGATTTTTTGTGCCCGTTCCTTGGGCAACTTCATCCCAAGCACGCTGATTGGACCGCGCAGCATTAACGCGATAATCCACCCTAACGCTCCAAAGCCGAATGCTTTCCAGATCATATCGGTCCCCGTATATCGGAACGCCAGCCAAAACAGTATCGGGATCAGTAAATAAATAGGCAGTAGAGGTATAGATTGCTTCACTGATTTCTCAAAAGATTCTTTCTTGGATTTATCGTGCGTCGTCATGTGATTCTTCCTCCGATTTATCTTTATCCGTTTCGCTTGCTTTTCCTGGGATGACGATGGTTGACATCATACGTCTGCGTCGTCCCTGACCAGGTTTTTTGCCCATGTACCGTGACATATTCTCGCGTATTTCAAGCAGCATCTGCATGTATTCCTCATCGGTCAAGTAGAATTGAGCCTGCCGAAACGTGACGCCATCCTTGAACAAATCATAGTCGTCCTGCTTCAAATAATCGCCGAAGTCGGTGATCAGGCTTGCTGCGAATTTCAGGAACATCTGCATATGTTTCTCGGGCGATATCTTCTCTTCATCCTCAAGGATTCCGTCGGCTCCGTTCGCGGCGAGGGCATATACCTTTTCGACGGTTCCCCTAACCTGGTTTCGTTCCACCACCTCAATGAGCTTCGCTTGAAGCAGCTTATTCAGGTGGCGATACATGGTCGCCTGCGGCACGTCGGGCAGCATTTCTGCGAGCTGTTGGGTCGTCATGTGCTCTCCAGTTACGAGTGTCTGTATGATCCGTATCCGAATAGGATGCAGTATCAGGTCTGTTCTCGACTCCGCCATTTCCATCACCTCATCTTTTTTATTATCATTATCAATAATGATAATAAAATAATAGTGTATGGATGTCAACTCTAAAAAATAAGCTGCACTCTCCTGCAAAACGGGTAGACTTCACCGACACTTCTCCTGATGGGTAGACTAGAAAATGAGGCATACAAAATTGCCCCCAGATATCGCGACATTATCGTAGAAGGCCATAATCAGCAGCCGGATAGAAGAGATGCGATCATTCAGTCTGGAATTGAGCGCTCCATACGAGTGGCAATAGCTTTTTAATCGAAGTTAAAGGAGTATAGAAGCGAAATTCATTTTTCATAAAAGAGAGCCATCCGACAAAATCCCGTTATATGGTACATATCTTGGTAAGATAGAGAGATTTGTCATGAAAAATTAGTGGGTGATTTCGAAAGTTCTCCTCCTAACATTCAATATCGTCATCTCCTATTGAACTGTTATGAAGCGGGACCTTTGCAATGATCATTAGTCCATGGGGCTGGCAATTTCGAATCAGGAAAGAACCTCCCGCTCTATCACATCTCGCTCTCATACCCGACAATCCGAAACCAGGCAAGGGAGGAACATCTCCAGTACATCTACCGTCGTCCTTCAACGTCATCGTAATTTCCTTTTCGTTTTCACAAACTGAGACCTCAACGATCGATGCTTCTGCGTGACGAATTACATTGGTCAACGCTTCTTGAAGAACGCGGTACAGCAATTCAGCAATTTCTGGCTTCCATTGGGTTACCGTCCCGGAGACAGTGAGCGGGATACTTAACCCGCTTTGCTCCTGAACTAATTTGATCAGGCTCTTCAATGCAAGCAGCCCGAGACCAGCATCGTCTATGACCATCTGATGCACAACGGTACGAACTTCGGTAAGGCAGCTTCAAACGACATTCAGTACGTTGGGTAGCGTCTTATCGGCTTCTGGAGTGTTCGATTTTATCATATAAGGCAATGCTTGAAGCTGAA
Organism: Paenibacillus baekrokdamisoli; assembly: GCF_003945345.1. Lineage (GTDB taxonomy): Bacteria > Bacillota > Bacilli > Paenibacillales > Paenibacillaceae > Paenibacillus_Z > Paenibacillus_Z baekrokdamisoli. Next base: position 413,478 of record NZ_AP019308.1, read on the forward strand.
TGATGACGGAGGTTAACCCATGTCCAATGCTGTCGTGAATATCCCGGGTGGCTTCTGCTGCCCTATTTACTAAAAGTGAATTACGGGATGATCTGCTTTCCGGCTACACAAATATTATTTCAAGAAAGATAGACATTGCACAATTAGAGGACTTCATGTTTTTGGAAATATGCGGACTCTACGCATTTCGGGTAAGTAGAGAAGAAAGGCATATATGGATACGTGAACATATACCAAGTCTGATTGAACTTTGTAAATCCTTGCTTAATGGCAAAATGGTTCTTTATAAAATCAAACAAGTAGGCTTAGCAAACTAGAGAAGCCCATAATTACAGAAAACAAAGTACGCAGCCGATCGGCACCCCCTCTCCCTTACAGCACTAACGAAGTTCTTATGCTTCATAAGGTGTTCCGCTATTCCAGCTAATAGCTTGTCAATATTTATTTATTAATGAACAAAACGAAGGATGCTATACTGGAAAAAGGATATGACAAATAACCGTCCCACAGATATTGGGAAGGTTTTCCTCCATATCTAAGCGTTGCATATTCAGTCTAGGATGAATGCTTCTTTCTTGGTCAAAATCGCAAAAATCCAGTGGAGTAGTTTATTTGCACACGCGATCACAGCTACTTTAAACAGTTTTCCCTCTGCACGCTTTTTATCGTAATAAGCTCTTATTCTTTTGTTACGTGAGCCTTTCAGACCACACCTTACAGCTTGATATAAGGCTGTCCGAAGCCTCCTAGAACCGCGTTTGGTGATTTTATTTCGTGTTGCTGTAAACTTGCCGGAAGAAAACACACTTGGATCAATTCCGGCAAACGCAACCAGTTTCTTGGCGTGATCGAACCGATCAATTTCCCCGATTTCAGCTAAAATTGTTGCTGCAATTTTGGTGCCGATGCCGGGTATCGATTGGACTAAATCATACTCTTGTAATTCTTCAGCCAGAGCCTCTATTGATTGATCAAGTTTCGCTAGATGCTCTTGGTATTGAAGAAGTAAGTTAATGAGCAATTCTAAGGCAATTAAATGACTCGGAAAAGCAGTCTCCCTAAAGGGATTTCGCTCTGCTGCAGCTATTAGCTTCTGTGCCCGTTCCAGCGACCACCGGTTAGAGTTGACATGTCCCACAAGGTGCTGTATCCGAACCGTTACGTCGTTCTCAGACATGGCCAGCACCGATTGAGACGTTGGGTATAGAGCCAGGAAACGGAGTGACACCTTCGAATAAAGGTCGCCAAACACGCCATGATATTCCGGAAAGACCTGATCTAACACCGCCTGAAACTGCAGCTTTGCTTGGACATACATACCCGTCAGAGACTCATATTGCCGAGTCAGGTAACGGAGATTCATCAGATACTGACCCCGCTTTTTGTAAGGCTCCAGCTCTTCTTTGTAGAACATTTCCCCCAGTTGATACGCATCAGCAACATCCGTTTTCACCTTGCGTAATTGGCTCTTTTTTGCTTGGTGTGAAAGGAACGGATTGATTATAATGTACAGATACGGATGCTCATCCAGGAACTGAATGACCGGGCTGTGATAATGGCCCGTTGCTTCTAATACAACGGCCGGACGCTGCCTAGTAAAGGACTCCAAGTCTTGAAGATAACGGAGGAAGGACGCTAATCCGTCAAGATCGTGCTTAAACCGGAAGGTCTTTCCGTAGGGCGTTCCCCGATCTGAAAAAGCTTGTGCATGACTTTCTCCTTTAGATACATCCAATCCAATGACAGGGTTCATTCAACCACTCCTGATCTGATATTCGCCGGCAACCCCTAGCCTTCTTGTCGTCCACAGTATCGCTTGTTATCCGGGATCTTTGTCCCAACCAGCCTAATCATGGTTTAACAAGTAGGGGGGATGAACGGAATAGCTCTCGGGATCCAAGTCCCACGGGCAGAAACGTTCGATCCCCGGCTACCTTAATCTTATGACCACACAAAAATAAGGTCTACCAGAAAGATCTGGTGACCTTATAATACGAACGGGCAGGATAGTCGAAATCAATGTTGAACTATTGAAGAATGAAGTGCATGAATAAGAGGTGTGAACTTATTGATTTAAACGGTGTACCCGTTATATCTTTGCCCGCAGGTTACGATTTGTTAGAAGCTTTTATTGGGACAAATCTTCAAGATAATGATGAAAATGGTGTCTGGCTAATCGACTCAATAAACGAAGTATTAAATGGGAAGGTAGAAAATTCAACTCTCGGCGATGTAAAATACTTTGTAATCCAGCTTAATAATACATCTGTGAAGATTATCGACCCATATTCTGATAATGAAGCCTATTGCGAGTTGCCAACAATGACATTTAAAAACATCATTGTAAATTGGCTTAAACAAAAGGATAATTACTACATTGATTAAGCTAACAGATAACAGTAGGTTCAAGTAATCGATGAGACGAAGAGGGGGAAACCGAAATGAAGACGATCAAGCGCATGATGGACCACCTGTACTGGGCGGACGGACGCATCTTGGACGCGCTCGAGGAGAGTGAGACGAAGAACAAGGACCTTCTGAAGCTGGTTCGGCACGTCGCGGTCGCGGAACGAGTCTGGCTGTCCCGATTGCAGGGCAAGGGCAGCTCGCAATATTCGTTGTGGGAGGAAGCGGAAGACCTGACGGCGATCCGGACGATGTTCGAAGAAAACGCCGAGCAATATCGCGTCTATATCGAAGAGCTCGAGGAATCCGAGTTGGACGAGATGGTCGACTATGCGAACCAGAGCGGGGTTCCGTTCCGAACGTCCGTCCGGGACATCCTGTCGCAGGTCCTCTTACATGGGCAATATCACCGGGGACAGATCAACCGGGTACTTCGGATCGAATCGGCAAAGCCCGTCCAAGTCGATTACATTACGTTCGCGAGGCTCTAACGGGAGACGATAGTTAAGGGGCTTGCTTCGATGCAGCTCCTTTTTTGTTTATTGAAGTAACGGGCAGGATAGTTGAATCAACAATGTTGATAAAAAATGACACAATGATTATGCAATGGCGTGGTAAAATTTATGAAACGAAAGGAGGTTGTATCATTGGTTCAAGGTGCTAAGAACTATAAAAACTCCGATGGATACAAACCTACTACTATCCCCAAAGCTCTGAAAGTTATTAAAGGCCATAAGGAGGGTATAACCATGGAAAGTTTGAATAATCAAAATCGAACAATGAACACACAGGCAGGAAGCAGGCTTGAAAAGCGAATAGGGTCGATCTTTATCCATGTTTCAGACATGAAAAGTGCGGTGGAATGGTATAGCCGTGTATTTGATCTGCCTTACAACGATGATTACATGAATGGGAGACTGTCTACGGTTTATACGCTGCATTTCGAGGGAACTGAGATTTTGCTGGATTCAAACCATGGAGCCGCGCCCGCCCCCCAACCGATGATGTTTTTCAAAACAGACGATATTCGGCACACGCTCCAGTTTCTAAAAGACACCGGCATTGTGATACATAATGAGGTGCTAGAAAACAATATCGTCATTTTCGAAGACCCCGATGGAAACCGGCTGATGGCGATTCAAATGTAGCAACGTACTCGACCTTACTTTTGGGCTGTTAAGTGGTAGCAAAAAACGTTTATTGTTAAGCTAACGGGACACGATAGTTCAACGCATTTTGGAGCAGTTTGCCGGTGGTGGCAGCTGCTCCATTTTTCATTACGCTAACGGGCTATTTAACGCAACAAACCCTTCTAATTACTCGTATAGAAAGGGACCATGCTTTTGCGGAGGAGGTAATAAATGAAGAATCAATTAAAAAGTAAAGTTATTGTTATTTTAATAATAATAACTTGTTGCATCCTCTTACTTTTATTTTGGTGGTTATATAATATGGTGAATACTCCAAATCCAATGGATCCGTGACCGATTGTTTATTAAACTAACTTATTAAGCTACGGGACACGGTAGCTCAATAAAAAATTGAAGGCTGCCGAACTACCGATTCGGCAGCCTTCATTACGCTAACGAGGAACAATAGCACAGTGACAACAGGCTGCTGACTTAAATCAGCGGCCTGTTGAACGGGCAGAATAGTTAGCGTAGCGTAGTCCTTCTTCAATGAAACAAGTAAATGGTGAAACTTGCATCCAAGTATAAACGTCTAAAAAAGAAATGGGGGGATAGTTTGAACAAGTTAGGATTTATTCCAATACTGCTTCTCTTAGTATTAACTTTGACTGGTTGTAATTTATTTGAATCTAAAAAAGATATACCGATTGAGATGGTAGCATTCAATAGCCTTACGGATGAAGAAAAGGATTTAATTCCAGCAAGCCCTAAAGATTCAATTGTAAAGAAAGTGACTGTGAATGGTGAAATAGAATCTGTAATTGATAAAAACTATAATAAAGATGAAGTCTACTCCGTTACATTTAATAATACTGAAACCAATTCTTCTGGAAATCTTATGGTTTTTTTTGATTTGGACAAAAAAACATTTGTTGGTAAGAGTAAACACAGTCTTGAATAAAATGAAAATCAACGCTAGATTTATGAATTGGAAGTGATATCTGTTTCAAAACTGGATATTTTGTTATTAAGCTAACGAGCAGGATAGTTCCAAGTATGGTAATATGAGGGTGATTATGAAGGGGGCAAATTATCATGAAATTTAAATTTGGCATTGCAATCTTGATATGTCTAATCGCATTGGTTGGTTGCTCCAAAGATAAATATAATCTTCAAGATGTTAATAACGCTTTTAAATCGCAAAATTTAATACTAGGACCATACGGATTAATGGGTACAATACCAACTTTGAATAAAGTAATTCCAGAAATGAATTCGATTGAAGGTCAAGCATCTGTAGATCACTCTGACCATGAATTTGTGTATTTTTATATTTTCAAAACGGAATCAGCTCGTAAATCCGGTGTCAAAGAAATTAAAAATGAGATGAAAAATGCCAAGTTCACAACGTATCCCTTTTTGTATGAGAAAGGAAATGTTCTTACTATATATTGGGCTAAATCAAAAGAAAAGCCTCTCTTTAATGATTCAATTAAATTGGCAATTGATAAACTGTAAAGGTCAACAAATTGAACTGTAATAAAGTGATTAGCCATTGAGCTCCCTCGGTACGATATGATTTACTCACGAATGCTCGCTTATTCGCAGGATTTCACCGGTTGGTAGGGGCGAAGTGAGAAGAATGGGGACACCGCCAAAGACATTGGCAACATGAAGGCGTGCGGGAATAGAGGGGGAGGTTGTCGCCCCATAAATTTCCATGTACTGCACGCTATCTCCACGCCGCCCTTGGAGGCTTTCACTCCCATGTCTCAACGGGTCATTGCCCTCTCATTCCTTCGTTACACCTATCCAAGGGGTGGAGGCCGGTCTTGCTAACGGTACGGGTCGGTGCCCTTTGGTTCAACTGCATCCGGTACTCCGTGCTTTCTTTGAAATCCCGCGAATAAGCCAATCTACGTACAACGAAACGGTATTAAGTATTAAGCTGCAAGCTGGAGAGACAACGTTTTTGAGGGGTTGTAGGCTTCACCGCTTCGAGCCATCCCAACTAATATCCGAGCTAATTTGCCACAAAGCTTCATAATGGATCTCATTTTCTTCATCTTTTTCACTTGCACATTGTGTGCATGCATGGCTTTAAACTCTGGATTGTTCATCACTAGACTCATGGTCATCATGAAGATGAATCGACGGAGGCGAGATCGTCCGCGTTTGCTAATCTTCATCTGTCCAGTCCATTTACCTGAACTGGCTTCTGCAAGATTGAGGCCAGCATGACGCAGCAAAGCATTTCCGTGAACAAATCCGCTTAAATCTCCAGCCTCACCAAGAATACCAGCCAGCGATACAACACTAATTCCTTTAACGACAAGCATAGACTTAACAAACGGAATGCGTTCTAACACGGATGTAACCTCAAGTTCAATAGCCTGCAGCTGTACACAAGCGAGTTCGTACTCCTCGAGCAGTTGCTTTAAGTGAAGTTTGTAAGCATACGTTGCTTGCTTGGAACCGACAGAACGACCCGCTAGAGCGATTAGTGCTTTCGCTTTACGTTCGCCGGAGTGACGCTTCATCAGCGATTTCCAGCCCTGAATCAAGTCCTGAGGCTGTAACATCCTTAGCTCTGCCGGCGTAGGGAACAGGCGAAGTGTTGCCAGGGAACCCACACACATGATGTCCTTGAAGACATGTCGCAGTTCAGGGAAAACAACGTCAACCCAGCGGTGTATCTGGTTTTTCGCGCTAACGAGTCTCGTAACGACAGAATCGCGGTTTGAGAGGAAGACACGCAGTTCTTCAAAGGCTTCTGGCGTCGTTCGAGTAAAGGAGTAGTACCCGTTTTTCACCATGTCAGCGATGACAAGCGCATCCTTTTTGTCACTCTTTGAGGGCGTGTTGTCGCGGTTTTCTTTGTTCTTCTTCACAAGGTGCGGATTGACTAGAACGACTTCAAACTGGCGTTCGGAGAGCCACTTCGATAGGTTAAGCCAGTAGTGTCCGGTTGGTTCCATGCCAACGATGGCTGCGGATAAGTTATGAGCGTTTTGTAGCCGTTCTATCCATTGATAGAGTGAATGAAAACCATCTTCATCGTTAGAAAAGGATAAGGGGTTGCCGATCACAATACCGCGAAAGTTAACGGCTCGTGCGACATGCGTCAGTTGGGCGATATCGATCCCGACGACCAGATGCTTAGGCGTAATTTTTTCAATGAGTTGATTTTGTTTGTCCTGCGATTTAAACTTCATAGTAGAGCGTCCTCCTGGATGATGGGATTTTAAGGGCTATGACCCGTTGCGTACTCCCATCGTACCGAGGCGCTCGTTTTTTTGCAAAGCTGAAATTTAACGCTCTACAGGAATGCTAACGGGGAACTATAGCACAATACATAAGGGGCTGCCGAGAGGCCGAGAGGTGGCCCTTTGTTAAGCTAACTGGCAGGATACTGCCATCGTAATGGTACTAAGAGGAGTTGGCTCATCGTTAAGGAGGAACCCTGTAAAAGCCCAAATCGGTAACCGCACTGGTGGCTTTTTTAATTGAAAGAAAAGATGTTAAGAAACAACATGTATTGGTGAATAAATCATGATAAGATATTTATGTAATTTATTTCCTTCATAATATCTCAACATTAAACTACCTGCTGCGTCTAAATAAATAAATAAATAAATAAATAAATAAATAAATAAATAAATAAATAAATAAATAAATAAATAAATAAATAAATGAGGAGGAAAATCATGAAGAAGATCTTATTCGTCTTAGTTTTAGCATTAGGTTTGCTGAGTCTTACACAAGCCGCTGCAGCTTCAACGAGTTATGAGTTTAAAGCCCCGCCTAGTGAGGTGGAGGTAAATGTAAACGGTGAATTTATTGCAATGGATGTACACCCAATCGTGGAAAACAACCGCACTTTCCTTCCTATTCGAACTCTGTCGTCCTTAAAACTATCCTATAGCTGGAACGCCATTTCAAAAGTCGCTATTGTTCAAAATAAAGACGGGGACGAATTGAAAATTACCGTGAACAATAAAACAGCTTATAAAAATAAGATCCCGATCGAAATAGAGGCGCCGGCCAAAAGTAAAGATGGACGTGTGCTTGTCCCTATTCGATTTGTAACAGAAGCTCTGGGCTATCACGTTCAATATGATTCCATTCGAAACATCGTGTTTATTACATCGGAGGAGTATAAACTTGATAGCAGTTTGTTAGAACAAGCGGATTTGAAGGTTGCGCGTAAAGCAGCAATTTCGCTACCTATCACTTCAAACTTCAAGCCTCTTGAGGTTAAAACCTACAAAGATCATTCATATTTATTCCCGGGTGGTAAAGCCAATATATATATTTTTTATGACGGCTATACGAATTCTGTTATAGAAATTAAGGATGGGAAGGCGATTCTGGCAGGTCAATGGATAACATCTCCCAAAGGTGATAAAAATCTAGCGTGGGTCGGTACGATTACCGAATTTGATAATCCTGCCCTAGAACCTTTGACAAATACACGGGTAAAGTTTTCAAAAATAGGGGACGTCATTGAAACATATTATTGGAATGATGGGAAAGTAATGGGACCCATTAAGAACCCTTCCAAGGTATATTCTGATATCATTCAACAAGTCCCAGATAGTATTTAATATCTTGAACTGTGTACTTGTTTTTAACGAAAGAAGATTTGGAGACTAACGCTACAGTGGCACTCGACGAAAACTGCTCTAAAGTATATGAGGATGAAGTTTCATAAATGAGGAGATCATTATGCGGTCTTAGTCTGGAATTCCAACGGACTGAGGCCGTTTAATTGATGCAGTTAATCTAGCTGTTCAAAGAAAATAAAGTTGTAGACTCTGGATTAGATCAAATATTAATTTAGGCTCAACCGTTCAACATACGGGGAACGATAGTTGAATCAAACAAAGAGCAGTTTAACGCATAAAAAAACCTCCCGAAAGGAAGGTTTAAATTAATGTTTTCAATTATTATGATTAAACCTGCATGTCCGATTCTTATTTAGAAATTTCACTATATTTTTTAAAATTGTCTAGAATCGCCTGAAAGCCTGCTTTTTGCATTTCAATGGGATTGGTGGATTCTGCTTCAAAAGTTTCAATTACCTTGGTGTCGTTTTCTTGGCTAATAAAAGTAATCGCAACTTTTCTTCCATCTCCAATAGTGTAAGAAATAAACTCGTTTATTCTCACTTCATCATAAACACCACCAAAATCAAATCCAAAGCTACCATCCTTTGCTTCCATTCTTGTAAGAAAACTCCCGCCATTTCTTAAATCATTGTCGGCATTCGGCGCATGCCAGTCATCAGAAGCAAAAGACCATTTCGTTATATGCTGTGGTTCTGTCCAGTATCCCCACACTTTTTCAACGGGTGCATGAACTGTGGTTTCTACCGTTATTGTTACTTTATCATTCGTTTCCATGTAGATTACCGCCTCACTGTAGTAAATTTATTTTCATGATTGATTATATCACTGTACTAGACGGAGAACGATAACGCAACAATGACCGCCAAACTAAGGCGGTTTTTCTTTTCGTCATTGTGGCTGCTTTGTATGTCGTATGACGCTCTGATGGCAGTCCTAAGGAAACGTATTAAGTGGAAGCGAGCAGGAAGGCTGTAAGGGCTAGTGACGGCGGAGCGTTCAATGGGCGGAGTAGCTGAATTATCTGGAAGCATTTAAGATCTATACATGAACATTATTTTGCTCGGTTTACCTGGGGCTGGAAAAGGTACTCAGGCTAAAGTTATCACTGAAAGTCAACTTATAATCATTTGCTTCTCGCCTCATTCTCGCACCCCAAAAAAATCCATACGTTCCTGCATGAATAATCGAATACATCAGAATTTCATTAACGTCGGATTGTTGTGTAAAGAGCCAGATTGCCGCGTCCGCTGAGATGACGGCAGCAGCCAAAAGTACGGAGAAGCTTCCCGGCAGCCGGAGCGCGATATAGGCCAAAAGGTAGAATATGAGCACAACCGCAGTCTTACAGGTATCGAATACGTTCCATGAAAGTGAGGTCAATATCCAGAGCAGTATCACAGCTGCCGCGCGCCTTCGACTATTCCTGAGCAATCCGTCAGTTGCCCAAAGAAGAGATAAATAAGCGAGACATAATATGATTTCCATGTTATCTGCGCTGTCCCCGCATCTGCTGGTATCTCATATAGAGCACATAACGTCGTGCGCTAATGCTCCCTAGAGGAATAAATAACAGAGCATTACTTAATGATACCAAAGCTTGCTCCTTTCCCCAATACTCTGCCAATAAACGCAGGAGCATGACGCCCATGAAAAGGATGATGCCGCCAATGGAGCTTTGTGAGGTTATTTTTCCATTAGCGGGGTTAATGCGAACTTTATCGATCTTTCCTCTCAATACGCCAATACCCACACCAATAACTAAACAAACTAAATAAAGAAGGAAATTCTTCGCCGTCAGATTAGAGGATTGAGAAAGGCTTGAATAAGCTAGCCAAACAAAAAGAAGCGGTGTAATCCACATACGTGAGGGCTGAATCTCTTTCTCTCTGCCCATGCGAAGCAGGACGATCACTAGGACAATTAAATAGACAGACAATGTACTCATTATGGTTCCTCATTTCTTTATCCAATTCAATGTTTAAAGTATAAGCCAGAAACGGAAGAAATAAGTCCATCTCTGGATTGATTTGTTTATCATCCGAATCCACCTGGAGATGTAGCATCAACCAATGGAAAAACCGTACTGCCTTGGATGAAAAACGTCAGAAAGTGGTATGCGGGAAAACTGCACGTACGGTTTGATGAGTAGGGGCTGGGATCCCCAGCCCTTACTCTATTTAACGCAATAGCGACTGAGATGTTTGAATTGATGCCTCAGTTATAGGAAACCCTAAAAAGACAAGCAGGCGAGTTAATCTCGCCTGCTTGTCTTCAATGGGCCGGATGGCTCAGTGGATAAAATCATTAAAAGTGTACTTCAATTCTTCTTTGAGGGGAACCCATGTACTTTCGCCCGCCACGCTACGAGCAGCGCAAGGAGCAGCAGAATAAACAAGACCCAAGGGAAGGAACGAACGCCAAGGGTTTCGAGTAAAATAGCTCCAAGTAAGCCGCCTCCACCGATGGCCAGATTCCATGCCGTCACAAGCATCGATTGGGCCACATCCCCACTCTCGCCAGCAGATTCAGCCATTGCCGTCAGCAGCAGTGTCGCCGCTCCACCAATTGTAAGCCCCCACACGGCAACTGCCAAATAGATCACAATCGCTTGACTGCTGCCTATGCCAAGCAGAAGGGATGCCAGTGAGAAAGCTGCGAGGCTAATCAATATCAAGAAACGCGGCATACGATCAATCAACATCCCTGTAATCCAGATCCCAATAACCGATGCCATACCGAAAATAAGAAGCATTAAGTCAACGCGCCTGGCAAGCCCGGCCTGAGCAAGGTAAGCCGCAATATAGGTATAAAGAATGTTATGAGCTAGCATCCAAGCCAGAACGACAACCAAAACGGGCCGCACCCCCGGCATGACGAAGACTTTGTGGAGGGGGAGTCTCTTGTTAGCTGACTCTCCGGGATAGTCCGGCATCTTCCATAGTACCCAGACAACAAGTACCACAGTTAGCAGCGACATAATCCCGAAAACAGCGCGCCAGCCCACAAGTACGCCGAGGAATGTTCCGGCAGGGACACCAAGGGCCATAGCGAGAGGCGTGCCGATCATTGCCACTGCCATGGCTTTGCCCTTGAGCGCATCCGGTACCATACGCCGGGCATAACCGGCTGTCATTCCCCACAAGACACCGGCGGATACGCCTGCTAAGAAACGGGCAACCAGCGTCAGTGCATAATTGGAAGATAGGGCAGTAATGCTGTTGAACACAAGAAAACCAATAATGCACAGTAGCAACAGCGGTCGCCTTCGCCAACTGCGTGTCGCTGCAGTCAAAGGAATTGCGGCCAAAAGGGAGCCAAGGGCATATAACGTGACGAGTTGTCCAGCGAGAGCCTCCGAGATTCCAAGCCCTTGGCCTATCTGGGGCAACAAACCGGCGGGAAGCGCCTCGGTGAGAATACAGATAAATCCAGTCATGCCCAGAGCAAGTAATCCGGCCCACGGAAGACGATCAGCAGACGGAGTGCTGGCAGCACTTCGCGTGGCTAAAGTTAAGTGACTCAATATCCAAACACCTCCTGGTTATCATTTTGTAGATCCATGAATCCACTGCCATACGAGCACTCGCTCAGCTTTCTCCATATAAATGTTTAATCCATTATTGGACTTCATAAATTTACATTCCGTAGCACTTCTTACTCGCTAGTATGATTCACACTCAATATATAGTATATTATACAATGGATAATATCAATATATAGTTAGGGGATGGATTTATGAAATCAATATGTGTTTTTGCCGGATCAAATTTAGGGGAGCATCACGATTATAAAGTTAAAGCTGCTGAACTTGGTAATTACATGGCTAAAAAAAATTATCGATTAATTTACGGTGGATCTAAAATAGGTTTAATGGGTGAAATTGCTAATGCTGTCATGAATGGTGGAGGTGAAGTGATCGGAGTCATGCCTAAAGGATTGTTTAAAGGAGAAATGGTACATAGAGAGGTAACTCAGTTAATAGAAGTAGAAGATATGCATGGGCGCAAAGCTAAAATGGGAGAACTAGCTGATGGTTTTATTGCTTTACCCGGCGGTTTTGGGACTTATGAGGAACTTTTCGAGGTCTTGTGCTGGTCACAAATTGGCATACACAAAAAACCAGTAGGTATTCTCAATATCAGAAATTATTTTGATCCCTTAATAAATCTAATTAAACACAGCATTAATGAAGGCTTCTCCAATGCTTCACATCTCAGTCTGATAAACGTTTCCAATGAACCCTTGGAGCTTTTACATCAATTGGAAAGCTATGTTCCTCAAACGCTAGAACAAAAGTGGAAGCAGCTTAGTTAGTATTGAGCAACTGAGAGGACGAATCTGGTTTTGGGCATCCGGACCATTTTGAAGCTGGAACGCAGGCTTCTTATTCAAGACAGGCGACCTTCCGAAATGAGGAGGGTCGCTTTTTTATGTGCGTAATGGGGCGCTGCTGGAAGAATAAATTCCATGGGCTGAACAATGCGGGCAGCCCTCAAAAGTCATGACAATGGCGGAGGGATAGCCTTTGTTTTGTTGTTGTTTTCAAAATCTGTTTTCCTCCATGCAGCTTTGGATAAGTTTTTGATATGATGGGTAGAACACCTGTCCTAAGCCGCATTAAAGTCATGGTTGTTAGGCAAATATTGCGAAGGGGGAATTGTGTGAAGAGACCTGCAGCAATGTCGAAGTTACATGTTTATCAAAAAATAATTTTAATCTTTTTGGCTATGATGATTCCTTTTTATTTGATTAATTTGTGGATGAATATGACGGGGCAATCCTTTATCAAGGATGGCATTTCCAACGCTACTTTGTCCAACGTTAAGTTTTATTCCCGTCAGGTAGACGACCAAATGGTGTTTATCCGCAATTTGCAGCTGCAATTTTTGAATGACTCCGATTTGCAGAAATTAAGCTTTCTCGGAAAACGAATCGAAGAATACGAAGAAATCCAACTGGTAAACAGGGTGAAAGAACGTCTTGTCACCATTCAAAACTCTAGTGATTATCTCCTTAATGTCGGCGTATATATTAAATCATTTGACAGGACGATATCCTCGCGTGGAGGAATTAAGAAGCTGCCCAATTCAGAGCATGACGTCATTGCGGGATATAGTGAGACTCAACCGGCACAGCCGCTATACTACAGCGGGGGGAAGCTGTTTTTTGTAGCATCCGCAAATAATGCCAGCATCGTTGCCTATTTTGAGCTATCCGTTGGTAAGTTCGAAGAAACGCTGCGTCCATTGGTCGATTATTATGTCGATTCCGGCGCGGTGCTAACGGATGATCATTTTATCAAAACGATAACGGTCAAGGAAAAGGCTGCGGTCGATGCAGTCCTTCAGCAAATCCAGGCAGGCGTCATGGGAAGAACACCCGATCAGGTACCCGACAGCTTCACGGTTCACAATGAGAAACATCCGTATATGATCACGCACAGCCGTATAGCCACTCTTGGCTTAACGCTGTATATGTATGTGAATCAAAGCGAAGTGACCGGTCCGTTAAAGGCTTTTAATATTTGGTATATTTTGTTGTCGGTCGTTTCGCTCGCGATCATCCTCGTCTTTTCTTTTTCTGTTAACTGGATGATTCACAAACCGTTGAAAAAGCTCATGAAATCTTTGAAAATACTAGAGGCGGACAATCTGATTTTGTCGATTGCTCCGAATCATGACAATGAATTCGGGTACCTGTACCGCAACTTTGACCAGATGGTCGTCAAGCTGAAGCAATCGATACAGGAAAATTTTGAGCAGAAAATCGCTCTTCAGCATTCCGAGTTGAAGCAGCTGCAGTCCCAAATCAATCCGCATTTTTTGTATAATAGCTTCTTCAACATCTATATGATTTGCCGGAGCGGCGATGTCGATAGCGCGTCTGAGCTGGCAAGAAGGCTTGGAAGCTATTATCAATTCATCACACGCAGCGGGAAAGATTTAGCGACACTCGCCGATGAGTACCAGCATGCAATGGATTACTGTGAAATTCAAAGTATTCGCTTCTCGAACCGGATTGAAGTGGAAGCGGCGGACATGCCTGAATCCTGTAAATCGTATCTGGTGCCACGACTGATCTTACAGCCTGTTGTGGAAAATGCGTTTGAACACGCCTTCGAGAACGGGCAGCGCCGCGGTCATGTCTGTGTGACGAATGCTTTTGAGAACAGCCAATTACGGATCATAGTAGAAGATAATGGGGATACGCTCACCGACGAAATTCTGAATAAGCTGCAGTACCAACTTGCTAACACAGAGCAAATTTCTGAGAAAACGGGGCTTGTGAACGTTAGCCGGCGAATTCGTTTAAAGTTTGGAGATGCTAACGGAATTTATGTTTCACGCAGCGCACTTGGCGGATTAAAAGCGGAAATTATTATTCATTTTACAGAAAACGGAGGTTGACCACGGTGCATAGACTGTTAATTGTGGATGATGAACCCGTAATTGTCGACGGTTTGATGCAGTATTTTCAGGATGCGGAACAACTGGAGTTGGATGTTTGTAAAGCTTATTCGGCAAACGAGGCATTGGAAATCGCCATGAAAACGAAGATCGATATTGTCATCTGCGACATTCGCATGCCTGGTAAAAGCGGGTTGCAGTTGGTCGAGGAGGTTGTCGTCTATTGGCCTTCATGCCGATTTATATTATTTACCGGCCATAGCGAATTCGAATATGTGTATAAGGCAATCCAGAGTAATGTTGACAATTACATATTGAAAACCGAAGGTATCGAGCCGATATTTAAAGCGGTAAAGGCTGCTGTAGCGAAATTCGACGAAGAAAGCCGTAAGAAAGATATGCTGGAGCTGGCGGGACTGCAAATGACTGCAGTAGAACCACTGCTCAAGAAAGAATTTTTCGAAGCACTGCTATACGGAGAAAATGCGGATGATATTTGGCGTGAATGGCATTTCAAGGGACTGACTCTGAAGCTTGACAGAGGACTACCACTGTTGATCGTCACTGGGAAAGTAGATGCTTGGGATGAAAAAATGTCTTATACGAAAAAGTTGGATGTGTTTTATTCGATTCAAGATTTATTCGCACACCATTTGTCTTCTTTGCTGATCGCAGAACAAATCGTACACGATCATTCGGATCTAGTATGGTTCGTTCAGCCCGTTGCGAATACGAGTAAATTTGTCGATCCTAGTGGCAATACCGATTGGCGAGGCATCGTGACGTATTTGAAAGGCATGCTGGAAACGGTGCAGAACGGCTGCCGCGATCTGCTCGGCATATCCTTGTCGTTCGCGGTAAGCAGGAGCGCTGCGAATTGGGATGACATCCGTAAAGAGTTTGACGTGTTGAAAGCGGCGCTCAAGCAGTTGGCTTTCTACGGGCAGGTCATGGCGGTCGTTGATCTAGGTATGCCGGACGGATTGTACAAGTGGGAAGCGGGTAAACCTGCTGTGCCGCAAACAGCTGAATTTAACAAAAGCCTGGCAGCACTGGAGAAATGCTTAAGCACGGGAAATGAAGCGGGAGCAGTCGGCATGACATCGGAGCTGTTCGGCCAAATCAAATCTGCATTGGCGGGCAACTATTTGCTAGGGCTCGAGAAGTATTACTTGCTGCTGCTTGCATTCGTATCGCATCTGAACGAATTAAACGCGCATGACAAGCTGAGCGATGACATCCGAGTAGCCAGCCTATCGATGATGGATTTGCCTGTGGAATGGGACAATGCCGAGTCGCAGTTTGTCAAGATGGTTAATTCGATCTGTTTCAGAAAGAAGGAGCAGGTGGAAAAAGGCGAAAACTTGCTCGTTGAGCGAATACACCGTTTTGTTCACGAAAACATGGGTGCAGATCTTTCGCTGGCCCGGATCGCGGAAGCGGTGTTCTTCAACCCCTCTTATTTGTCCCGCTTTTACAAACAACTGACAGGACGCAACCTATCCGACTACATTAATGTGACCAAAACCGATGCAGCAACCCACATGCTGACGAATACCCAGCTTAAGGTGAACGAAATCGCATTAAAGCTTGGGTTTGAGTCCCCTTCCTATTTCACGGCCTTTTTCCGCAAAATGAAAGGTGCGACACCGCAGGAATACAGAGATTCCCACATGCTCAGGAAGTAAATAAAACAGAAGCAAGTAAATATCTTAGTATTGTTTGAGTGAATCCCCCGGCCTTATGATAAAAGTGTAAAGCGCTTACATCCAAATACAGCAAAAATGGGGGAGAACACATGTCAATGAAAAGATCGAGTTTGATGATGCTAATTGCTTTATTGATTACCGTTATAACTTTATCCGCATGTGCAAGCGACAAGAACGAAGACAAGCAAGCTGCTACGCAGCAAACCGATTCCGGCAAGGATACCGCTACGAATACCGCTACGACTACCGATGACGCTGCAGCAACGCCGCAATCGGAAAATACGGATCCACTCGGAAAATACGCGGATACAGTAACCGTTACCGAGGTGCTCGGCTTTAGCGCTCCGGAAGATGCGAAAACCCCGCAGGGCATGACTCCCGATCAGAACGCTTATTTGAAGGACTTAAAAGACCAGTTGAACATCCAAGTCAAATATTTATGGACCGTCCCATCCGATCAATATGATCAGAAATTCTCGATAGCAGTCGCTTCAGGCGATTTGCCCGATATTATGGATCTCGATGTGCGTAATTTTGAAAAGTTTAAGAGTCAAGGTGTACTTGCCGATTTAACCGATGCTTATAACAAATTCGCTTCACCAGCGTTGAAGAAATTTATGGAGTCTGACGGTGGGGTAGCCATGAAATCGGTGTCTGCCGACGGCAAGCTCTACGCGATTCCCGGTTTCGAAGAACCGTATTTGTCGACGCAGCTGATGTGGATCCGCGCAGACTGGTTGAAAAACCTCGGTCTTGAGGCTCCGAAGTCCATGGATGAATTGGAGAAGGTTGCCGAAGCATTCGTCAAGAATGATCCTGACAAAAATGGGAAGAACGATACGTACGGACTTGCCATGCACAAGACTTTAATCAGTTGGGCATTCGACGCACGCGGTTTCTTTAACGGTTTTAATTCCTATCCGGGCGGATGGATCAAGGGCAGCGACGGAAAACTTGTGGCAGGGGAAGTTCAGCCAGAAACGAAGACGGCGCTCGCCAAGCTGCAGTCCTGGTACAGCAAAGGTATTCTGGACAAGGAATTCGGAATGAAAGACGAGACCAAGGTGAGTGAAGATATTGTCGCGGGTAAAGTGGGTATCACGTATGGGGAATGGTGGTTGGCGAACTGGCCGCTCAATCTGAACAAAGATAAAGATCCGAAGGCCGATTGGATCAGTGTTCAAATTCCTTCCTTTGACGGACAACCGGGCAAATCGCTTGTACCGACCGTGCGTATGGGACATATCGTCGTCGCTAACAAAGATTTTAAAAATCCGGAAGCGCTTATTAAGATGATAAACTTCTATATCGAAATGAACACGAAAAAGTATTACGAACAAAATAAAGCGGAAAAAGGGTATGTGTATAATTGGTTCGTACCAAGAATATATAACCCAACCGATGTGGAAAACATTTATACGAATGTCAAAAAGGCACTTGAGAACAAGCAAACTCAAATCGAAGACGAAACGATCCCTTATTACAAGAACGTCCAACAAGTGCTGGATGCGGCGAATAAATACTTGGCTGGAGACCCAAGCGGATGGGGCTTTATTACAGCCGCGCCGCCGATGACGGAGGCTGGGGCTTGACGCGGAAAATCCGCGACAATAAGCAGTATGTCAGCAACGAATATTTTGGCTCAGCTACAGAAACGCAGGTGGAGAAAGGCGCGCAGCTCGACAAGCTGCTGAACGAAACCTTCGTTAAGATCATTATGGGTTCGGCGTCGATCGACGAATTCGATAAATACGTGAAGAGCTGGAAGGCGCTTGGCGGAGATGACATTACGAATGAAGTTAACGACTGGTATGACAAAAACAAGTAAAATTTCCGTATAGTAATCCTGCTCGTGAAGTACCGGGGGGAAGGGCACACATCTCCTCCCGGTTTTATCTTTAACCATTCAGAATGAATATGTTTTACTTGTAGCAGCAAATTTGTCGCTCAATGACTTATCCGCTTGGAGGCAGCTCAAACATGAAGGACATATCGCTCAAGAAAAGACATATGAAATGGGAAATGCCGCTCCATATGATGCTTATACCGGGTGTGTTGGTGACGCTTGTTTATGCTTACGGACCGATGTTTGGAATTGTGATGGCGTTTCAAAAATTTGAACCGATTCTCGGCTTTTTCAAGTCGAAGTGGGTCGGGCTTAAAAATTTCCAATACATTTTTCATCTACCGGAGTTCGATCAGATCATATGGAATACCGTTGTCATATCGGTGATGAAAATCGTATTTGGATTGTTGGTGCCGCTCATTCTGGCTCTGCTGCTGAACGAGCTGATGAAGGACTGGTTTAAACGGTTTGTTCAGACGAGTATATTTTTACCTTTTTTTCTTTCATGGACGGTGCTTGGCGGGATTATTCTAGAAATTTTCTCCATGCAAGGCCCTGTTAACAGCATCCTTTCGGGATTCGGAATTGAACCGATCATGTTTATGGGGAAAGGCGGATGGTTCCGGTCGATCATCATCGCCTCTGACGTTTGGAAAGGCATGGGCTATAATATGATTATTTTTTTGGCGGCGATTACCGGAATCAATGCTAGCTTGTTCGAAGCGGCCGAAGTGGACGGTGCGGGCAAATGGAAGCAGTTGGTCCATATAACGCTGCCTGGTATGGCGCCGATCATCATTCTTCTGACGACCTTAAGCTTGGGGAACGTGCTGAATGCAGGGTTTGACCAAATATTGCTTATGTATAATCCGATCGTTTACGATAGTGCGGATGTTATCGATACATTTGTCTACAGATTAGGGCTGTTCAGTCAGCAGTTTGCACCTGCTACTGCTATCGGGCTGTTTAAGTCGGTCATTTCGCTTGGACTCGTCTCTCTCTCCTATTTCCTTGCCTACAGATTCAGCAATTACCGTATATTTTAGATGGAGGGGGAGCAGCTATGTTCTATAAAGCATCGTTAAGCAGGAAAACATTTATTGTATTGAATGTTGCAATATTGACGTTCGTGTTAATTCTCGGCATAGTACCGTTTATTCATTTACTCTCGGTTTCTTTAAGTTCAAATACAGCGGCTATGGCAGCGGAAGTAAAGCTTTGGCCGGTCGGATTTTCGTTTGAAGCCTACCGTTATTTGGGCCAGAAGGTGGAGTTTATCCGCTCTCTGGGCATCTCACTGGAACGGGTCGCGCTCGGCACGATCGTGAACATGCTGCTCGTAATCATTACTGCATATCCGCTCTCCAAGAGCCATGCACAATTCCGATACAGAACGGTGTATGTATGGTTTTTTGCCATTACGATGTTTTTCGGCGGAGGGCTGATCCCGACCTATATCATCATTAAAGAGACTGGACTATTAAACTCCATTTGGTCGCTTGTTTTGCCCGGTGCATTAAACGTCTGGAACACCGTGATGCTGCTTAACTTCTTCAGGGGAATTCCTAAAGATTTGGATGAAGCCGCCACAATTGACGGAGCGAGCCATTGGATGACGCTGTGGAAAATCTATATGCCGATTTCATTGCCAGCGCTGGCAACGATTGTGTTGTTCACCGTTGTTGGGCATTGGAACTCGTGGTTTGACGGCATCCTATATATGAATTCGCCAGAGAAATATCCGCTGCAGAGCTACCTTTCCACGCTCGTTACGTCAATCAACAAGCAGGCGATTTCGCTCGATGACTTGAAGCGGCTGGAGTCAATTAGCGAGAAAACGCTGCGCACGGCACAAATATTTCTTGGCGCGCTGCCGATCATGCTGGTGTATCCGTTCCTGCAAAGATATTTTATAAAGGGGATTACTGTAGGCAGCGTCAAAGAGTAAATGGACAATCCGAACACAACCCGCATGGTTAAAATCAGGATGCTTTCACTGACTCTTCCCTGACCTGTCGTGTAGGTAACAAGTAGCTTAAATGAGTCCCTTTCCTTCAAGGTGGGGACTATTTGGTGTTTATAAAATTTGGATGCTTCCCATCACGAAGTACCTAGCGAAGCGGACGGAATCGTTCTGAAGAAGCGCTAGCGTTCGCCTTTGTCTCCTTATTTCTACCCCTACGGGATAGAATCAAGAAATAGGGAGACAACAGCGATCGTAAGAATGATCCGTCCGCGCAGCGGGCTGCACTAAGAATGATCCGTCCGCGCAGCGAGCTTCTACGCACCATGCTTCAAATTTATCAAGCACTTATTTTAGTGCAGAGCCGGAAAAACATGTTATAATTTCTCCAGTTATCAAAGTACCGGGAGGAAGGAAAAGAAAATGAAGATGCAGGTTAGCTCATACGGACTATTTTGTTGTATTCTCGGAATCTTCTTGACCCTTGTGTTTGTAAACGGTTGCAATAAAAGTGACTCCACTCCCAAGTTTACAGTAATCTATAACAATGAATTGCAGGCGAAGCATGCTACCCAGTCAGAAGAATCAGTTAGAGCGAAAAAATACAAAGTGGCCTTCGTCTCTAAAATCGCTGGCATCCCCTATTTTGACGTTGCGGAGGATGGGGCTAAAGAGGCGGCTAAAGATCTGGGCATCGAGCTTATCTCTTCCGGACCTCAGGTTGCGGACGCTGAACACCAGATCGAAATTGTGGAGCAATTGATCAGAGAAGGTGTGGATGCGATTGCCATTGCGGCCAATGATCCCAAGGCTTTGATACCAGTCCTGCAAAAAGCTAAGAAGCAGGGAATTCAAGTCATTACTTGGGATTCGGATACATTGCCTGAGGCGAGATCGTTTTTTGTCAATCAAGTAGATTATGAAGCGTTTGGACGTCATCAAATGGATCTCTTGGCGACGCTTTTGAATGAACGCGGCTCTTTCGCCATTTTAACTAGTTCGACTACGGCCATGAATTTGAGCGAATGGACCAAGTGGATCCGGAAACAACTGGATGAGTATTATCCCAAAATGAAGCTGGTGGAGATCAGATCCAATAACGAGGATATGGAAGAAGGTTATAAACTTTCCTTGGATATGCTGGACCGGTATCCCGATATCAAAGGAATTATCGGGGTTGGGTCAACGAGTCCGCCTGCTGCGGCCAAGGCGGTGCAGGAACGGGGGAAAACCGGCGAAGTCAAGGTCATCGGCATTGCGTCGCCGAATCTGATGCGCAAGTATTTGAAGGAGGGTGTCTCGCAGGTCATAAGTCTTTGGAGTCCCAAAAAACTCGGTTATTTGACTGTTTATATGGTTAAGCAGCTGTTGGACGGAGAAATGGCTTATGACGGTCAGGAAATTCCGAATGTAGGGAATATACGCATAAAAGGGGATGTTGTCATCATGGGTGAACCGATAGATTTTACAAAAGACAATGTGGACGACTATGATTTTTAGAAATATATTCAAAAACTATAGGTTTACCTCCAAGTTGATTATTACTTATTTGCTGCTTACCGTTATCCCGATGGCTATTATCGGTTATGTTTCGTACTGGCAGTATAACCGCTCAATTGAAAACCAGGTCGGAAAATACATTCCACGTATATTAAGCCAGACTAACGATAACATCGATCGGAAATTGGATGAATTGCAAAATCTGAGTGAGCTTATTTATAACTCGAATGAGGTTGTCTCTATTCTGCGGAAAAAGACGTCTCAGTCCCAGTCCCGTTCTCTACAGGACAAATTTGCAGTTGAAGGCTACTTATCTCGCACTTACTTAAGCGGCAATTATAGTGATGTTCTCGGTGTCTTTATTTATAGCAATAATCGGATTTTTCAGAAAGCCAATCTCGCTTACAGCGCTTTCGATCCAAATTCGCTACCAGTTGGACAAGAACTGAATTTTCGAGGAAAAGTAAGTATCATCCTGCCGCTCGATGCAGGTTTGCAGTTTGAAGGTGCAGTCCCCTATTTGTTAATCGTCAAGCCAATCAAGGATTCCGATAATCAGAAGACGTTAGGTACGATGTATATTGCAGTTACGATGAAGTTTATCGAGAACGTTTTGTCTGAACTCGCAAACGAAGATTCGGCAACTTTATGGATTATGGACATGAAGGGGAAAATCATCTATCATACCGATTCCGAGAGGATCGGGGGCATATACGACGATGCACGGCTGTTTCCAGTGACTGATGGAAGTTTCAAAAAAATGTCGTCGTCAAAAAGCGAGCTGTTTAGTGTCAGCCGTTCGGCATCGACTAGCTGGACGTTGGCTTACCGTATTCCGATGGAGAAGCTGACGGCTCAAACAGACCGTCTTCGCAGTCTGATGATTACTGCGTTTGTCCTGTTTGTTGCAGTCACGGGAGTGATCTCTGTACTGCTCGCCTGGAATTTCACCCGACCGCTTATCCAGCTTCGGCGGTTAATGGTCGATGTGCAGAGAGGGAACTTTCAGGTCGATATGCAGATCCGTAGCAGGGATGATGAGATCGGCATGTTAGCGCACCGCTTCAATGCCATGGTAAAGGAAATACGTGCGTTGATCCAGGAAAACTACCAAATCGAAATTAAACAAAAAGAGGCCCAGCTCTACGCACTCCAATTTCAGATCAACCCGCATTTTATGTATAACACCCTGGAAACTATATCGATGGCGGTAGAACAAGGGGAAAGGGAAACAGCGGTGGAAATGGTATCATTACTCGGAAGAATGATGAGGTTTTCACTCAGCAACAAACGAAGAACTATACCGATTTCAGAAGAATTACAGCATGTTGAGGATTTCTTGCAAATCCAGAAATATCGTTTCGAGGATGCTCTTGAATATGCTATACACAGTTCCATTGAATCTGAGAATTATGGGACTCTGAAGTTTATTCTGCAGCCAATCGTAGAAAACAGCATTAAATACGGATTGGAGCACCGGCAAAAGGTATATATTGAGCTCGAAATTGACGAGGTGCGCGACGAGAATGGCAAATCGGTTTCCATCCGATTTAGTATACGCGACAATGGTGTCGGAATGGATGCCGACCGTTTGCAGCAGGTTCGTCACATGCTCTCGGACTCCCAATTCATGCAAAGGGATTCAGGTGTCGGCTTGCTAAATGTTCATTCCCGCATTGCGATGGAGTACGGGGAATCCTATGGTTTGAGTATTGATAGCGAGAAAGAAAAAGGAACAGTCACTGTGTTGGAAATTCCGGTACTGCCTATGGAGGATGAAAAATGATTCAGAAGATTCATGTAATTGTTACCGACGACGAGCCTATGATCCGCAGGGGAATGGTCCGACTTATCGAAGAATGCGGGGAGCAATGGAAGGTTCTTGATATGTTTGCCAACGGCGCAGAGGCACTGCAGTATATAAAAAATGCTGGGATAAGGGTCGATCTGCTCGTTACAGATGTCAAAATGCCTATCATGGATGGATTAACCCTGATACGAGAAGCCCGGCAGTATCAACCAATAATTCCTTTGGTGATCAGCGGATATGATGATTTCGAATATGTGCGGACCGCATTAAAAGAAGGGGCTATCGACTATCTTCTTAAGCCGATCAACCGCTCACTATTTCGGATGCAGATGAAGGAATTACAATACAAGATTCAGCGCAGGAAGCGTCAGGATGAGCTAAGTGCGCTTCAACAATGGTTATACGAGGGTGATTCGCTGGGAATAGCGGGAAACTGGCGGGGTACTTTCCTGGAAAAATCGTACCGTCTACTGTGCGTTTCCCTGGATGAACCTCCGTTTAAGAAGAGGACATATACACCGAGAGACTGGGAGTTATCCATGTATGCCGTCGAGAATATTTTGGAAGAAACGGTCAATGATGCGATGCTGGGTCAAACTGGCCGTGGTTGGGTTTGGCAGGGTGGCAAAAGAATGTGTTGGATCCTACTGGGTGATGCAGAGGGTGTGGAACAAGTGGCGGAATCGGTTCGTTTGACTGTTCTGCGTTACATGGGACTTTCCGTAACTGTGTCCGTCAGCAGCGAATTTACCGATATGCACAGTTTGCCGGGCGTTCGTGACGATGTGTTGTCGCTACTGTATTTGCGACTCGTATCTGGGGGCAACCGGGTAATAGAGGCCGACCGCATGCTGGATATATCTGAAACCGCTTTACCGGTTAAACTCCGGCAGATTGTGCAGCGCCTTCGTTTGGAGATAGGGAGTGAATCGGATGGAGAAACAAAGTCACTGCTGGATGACTATTTCAGGGGAATTGAATCACTTCGTACACCGGAAAGCATTCGGCATGCCATTGAATATCTGATTATACATATTCACGGTGCATGCTTGGAAACCGGACATGAAGAGGCACAAACTCGGATTTTATCGAACTTGGGCAAAATGGACCAACATACGGCCAGCTTCCATCAACTCCACAAACAATTAAATAATTTGCTGCTGCTCCTATCGGATTCTATGCGTGATAAACGGTCGAAAACAGATCAGACACCTGTCAACCGAGCTAAAGTTTGGATCAAGCAACACTTGGGGGAACCACTCACGATTCAATCCATTGCCGAGCAGATCCCAATGAATCCGACTTATTTTTGCGAAATATTTAAAACGCACACTGGGGAAACTGTGCTCAATTATGTGAGACGGTTAAGAATGGAGGAAGCGGGGAGGCTGCTTACCGAAACAGATGGCAAATTGCTTTCTATCACCGCCAAGGTGGGATACAACGATGTGAAATATTTTAGCCGCCAGTTCAAAAGGCATTTCGGGGTGCTTCCCTCTTCCTTTAAAGATATCGCTAAACCGTCTGCGGATTAATGCAGCGGTTTTTTTTTTATGAAAGAACCGAAAAATGTCTACCCCTTCCGAGATATGTCTACTATGTCAACGCTTTCACTGCAAGTACAATGAGAACAATAAATGAACATGGAGGGATTTTCTTGAAACTTGGAATTCACGCATATGCATGGTGCTCACAGTGGAGCAACGATACCCTGAATCTAATCAATCGAGCTAAAGATTTAGGTATGGATTTTATCGAGTTACCGCTAATGAGTTTGGATACATTTGACGTGAAAGCGGTTCGCCAACGACTTCTGGATGTAGGATTAGAATGCTGCACGTCCACTGTACTGCTTGAAGGAATGGACCTCACCAGTGGCGATGCCGAAGAACGGCAAAGAGCGGTCTCCTATTTGAAACAATGTGTGGAAGTGTCCAGCGGGATAGGGGCCAAGCAGTTCAGCGGAGTCATCTATTCGCAGCACGTGAAGTTGGCAATTAAACGGCCCTCCGAGAAGGAATGGCAGATGGCGGCCGATGGACTCCGGGAAGTGGCGAAATATGCTCAGACATTGGGGTTGCCTATCGCACTGGAACCGGTTAACCGCTATGAAACCTATTTGATTAATACCTCTGAACAGGCGATGAGGTTAATAGATATGATCGGAATGGATAATGTCGGGGTGCATCTTGACACATACCACATGAATATCGAAGAGAAACGGTTTTCTGACGCGGTGAAACTTGCCGACTCGAAGCTGATGCATATTCATTTGTGCGAAAACGACCGCGGCATTCCTGGAACGGGGCTCGTCGATTGGGATGATTTGTTCCGGACACTTGGGGAAATCAATTATCAGGGTTATGCGGCTTTGGAATCGTTCGTTGACATCACTGACAACATGAGCACCTGGGTATGGCGCCAATTAGCGCCAAACGGAGACACGCTTATTACAGAAGGTAAAGCGTTTATCCGCTCCATGCAGGAGAAATACCGTTTGGTATAAATAAACGGAATTTACTTCTAGATCACAATAAGCAGCTGGAGGTATTAGTCAGATGGAGTTCTTGTTGCAGATGAGTAACGTTAGCAAGACATATCCTGGAGTAAAAGCGCTGGACGATGTACAGATCGCGATAAAACCTGGTGAAGTGCATGCCCTGATCGGTGAGAATGGGGCGGGTAAATCAACCTTAATGAAAATTTTGGTTGGCGTTGAAAGCGCGGATGAAGGTGTGGAAATCTTTTTCGCCGGTGAGAAAGTCCATTTCTCAAAACCTATCGATGCCACATTAAAAGGAATCTCTATCATCTATCAAGATTTGAGTCTCTTTCCAAACCTCTCTGTGGCAGAAAATATTTGCATCGGTCGTGAAAGCGCTGGAAAAGGCTACTACCGAGTGCAATGGAAGCAGATGAAGCTGCTCGCAGAAAAGACATTGGCTGAGCTTGGGTTAAAAATGGATGTATCTCTCCCCTTGGGAAAATTAAGCATTGCAAAACAGCAGTTGGTTGCTATTGCTCGGTCTTTAGTGTTTGATTCTAAATTAATTGTTATGGATGAACCGACTTCTTCATTATCTTCTGGAGAAGTTGAGCAGTTATATAAGATCATCGAAGATTTACGCATGAAAGGTATCTCGATTATCTATATCAGTCATAAACTGAAGGAATTATTTACAGTGGCCGATAGATTCACGGTTCTCCGAGATGGGAAGTTTGTAGGCAGTTATGACAAAAACGATATGAACGAAGATAAGTTGATCTCCTTAATGGTAGGAAGAAAAGTCGAGGTTTTCAACAGGGAAGAGAACAAAGGCGGGGAAGAGGTTCTTCGCGTAGAAGGACTTTCTAAAAGGGGAAACTTCAAAGACATTTCCTTCTCACTACGCGCAGGCGAAATTATTGGAATTACGGGATTGGTCGGTGCAGGACGCACGGAATTGGCGCATGCATTATTCGGTTTAAACAAACCTGATCACGGTCATATTTATATCTCCGGTAAGAAGGTGGACATTAAGTCCTCGAGTGATGCAGTTAAACACAAAATGGCCTATATACCCGAAAGCCGCCAGACGCAAGGCCTGTTTCTGAGACAATCAATTATTGATAACATCTCGGTTACGGTGTTTGATCAGATGCTTAACAAGTTCGGGTTTATTGAACGGGCGAAAGAAAAACAGTTGGCTGCTGAGTATATACAGATCTTGGATATACGCCCTCCGCTTGCGGAGATGAATGCTGGTCAACTTTCAGGAGGCAATCAGCAAAAAATCGTAATCGCCAAATGGTTGTCCACCAATCCCAAAATATTAATCATTGACGAGCCGACGAACGGAATTGATATCGGCGCGAAAACTGAAATTCATAAATTGTTGCGCAGGCTTACGAACAAAGGAATTGGAATTATCGTCATTTCCTCTGAACTTCCGGAAGTATTGGCCGTAAGTGATCGAATATTAGTCATGAAACAAGGCAGGATTTCAGGTGAAATCGCCGGAGCCGAAGCTACACAAGAGAAAATTATGAATTTTGCCGTTTTAGGAGATGGTTTGAATTGAAATCGTTTTTCAAGTCGAAAGAAATGGGAATATTAGCCGTACTCGTTTTACTTTGCATCGTGTTGAGTGTGAACAATCCCATATTTTTAACGTTGGATAATATCCAGGATATTCTAAAAGCCAATAGCGTTCTGGCCATCTTGGCAATGGGTATGACATTGGTCATTATTACCGGGGGAATCGATGTATCTGTAGCTGCTATATCAAGCGCGGCTATGGTTATTACCGGGCATTCGATGAAGCTGCTGCCAGAATCTCCGATATCGATTCTAATTGCGCTATTCATCGCAGTTGCAAGCGGATTAATTATTGGACTTCTAAACGGAACGCTCATCTCCAGGCTGAAGATCCCCCCCATCGTTACAACGCTGGGCACGATGAGTATTATCAACGGCAGCATTCTCTATTTCACGAACGGTGTTTTCTTGAACAGCAGTAATTTTCCGCAAGTTTTCATTCGCTTTTCAAATTTTGAGCTGGCGGGAATTTCAATTCTTGTTTATATCATTGCCCTAGTAACTTTAATTACTTGGTATGTAATGAAATATATGATGATTGGCCGCTCAGTGTTTGCCATTGGAGGAAACCCTGTATCGGCGGTTAGAGCGGGCATCAATCTAGAGCGCACACAATTGTTTGTTTATGGATACATGGGTTTTCTTGCCGGCATCGCAGCTATGACTCAAATGATGTATACAAAATCAGTTGATCCTAACGGGATGCTTGGTTTTGAGCTGACGGTTATATCCGCTGTTGTCATCGGGGGCGCGAATATCCTTGGCGGCAATGGATCGGTTTGGGGAACGCTCTTAGGCGTATTGCTGCTCGGTGTTATGCAGAATGGGTTGATTCTCAGCCATATCGACACTTACTGGCAAAAAGTTATCATCGGTTTGGTTATTCTAAGCGCTGTATCCTACGATTATCTTCAACATAAACGAGCTGAATCAAAGATATTGAAAGTAGAAGTTCAGGCATAGGAGGGATAATAGAGTGTTGAAGATCTCGAAAGAATCAATGCTTGGGTTAATATTAGTCGCTCTATTTATTCTCATGGCAATCATAGCTCCTGGTTTTTTGGATGCATACAACTTGAGCAACATGATGTTTCAATTGCCAGAGTTAGGAATTTTGGCTCTTGGAATGATGGTAGTCATCGTTACGGGGGGGATAGATTTATCGATAACCTATACCTCATCTTTATCAGGGATTATCACCGCTTTATGTTTGTCGGATCACTTTCCGGTTGCCATTGCGATTGTTATTGGTATAGCAGTCGGCTTGATTTGTGGGTTGCTTAACGGATTTTTTATAGCCATCATCGGTGTTTCGCCAATTCTGGTAACGCTCGGCAGCATGGTATTATTCGAGGGTATCAATCTTACGATCACCAAGGGCAATGCGATTTCCGGGTTTCCGGACTCCTTTGGAAATATCGGTAATATGTCCATAGGTCCAATTCCATTACCGGTCATTATATTCCTTTTATTAGCGGTCATGACCACTGTTCTGCTTAATCGAACCATTTGGGGTCGAAGTGTGTATAAGGTCGGAATTAATCCGGTTGCCACTCAATTTTCCGGTCTCAATGTGAAAAAAGTATTGATGGGTGTCTATTTATTCTCTGCTTTCATGGCAGCGATAGCCGCAATAATCATGATCTCTCGATACAACTCGGCTAAAGTCGATTTGGGATCTTCCTACCTATTATTAACGGTTGCAGCTGCTGTTCTGGGAGGAACGGAAATCTCCGGGGGTTATGGGAAAGTAATAGGTACCGTGTATGCGGTGATGATATTCCAGGTTTTATCTAACGGGTTGAATCTTCTGGGTATACCCAGAACAGTAGTTGACATTCTGATGGGTGTGATCCTCATCGCTGTGCTGTCACTTAATTATGTATTGGCGAGGATGAGCCAGAATAAATCTATCAAACAATCGATTAAAGTATCCGCAAGTTGATAATATCTGTTTCTAGAGACGGGTATCCATCATAGATTTATCCAAAATCCGAAAGAGAATAGGGGTAGCAAAATGAAAAAGTTTTCAGGCATGTTAGTAAGTGTACTTCTGGTGTTTGTCTTGGTTCTGTCGGCTTGTTCAACAAAAAATGCCAACAATTCCTCTAGTTCGAGTCCGAACTCTGAAGGTACAGCTTCTCCTGCTGCTTCTGGAGATGATCAAGGTACAACTGGTAAAAAGTTGAAAATTGCCATCGTTCCTAAACTAATCGGTATTCCTTATTTTAATGCATCGGAAACCGGAGCTTTAAAAGCGGGTACTGACCTAGGTGTTGAGGTTATTTACACAGGACCTACCCAAGCAGATGCTGCACAGCAAGTAAAAGTTATTGAAGATTTGATCAGCCGCAAAGTCGATGTAATCGCTGTGGCACCTAATGATCCCGCTTCATTGACTCCTGTTTTGAAAAAAGCAAAAGAGCAAGGAATCAAAATCATGGACTGGGACACACCGGCGGATCAATCCGTTGTTGAGCTTTCTATTCAACAAATCGACAATGAAGTTTTCGGACGGGCGATCACCGATAAGCTTGTCGAGAAAATGGGATCGGATACAGGAGAATATGCGATTGTAACGGGCGGATTGTCTGCTGCCAACTTGAATACGTGGATCGATTGGGCTCAGAAACAGGCAACGGAAAAATACCCTGGCCTGAAACTGGTCACCGATAAAATTGCTTCAGATGAGAAGCAGCAAATAGCCTATCAAAAAACATTGGATCTGCTTAAAGCGTACCCGAACCTGAAAGGTATCATGGCTTTCTCAACAGTCGCACCGCTAGGCGCTGCTCAAGCCGTTAAGGAAAAAGGACTTGAAGGAAAAGTAGCGGTAGTTGGTACTGCACTGCCGACAGACTCGAAGCCTTACTTGGTGGACGGTTCGTTATCTTCTGCGCTTCTCTGGGATCCAGGTGCATTGGGATATTTGACAGTTGCTCTGGCTAAAGATTTAGCAGAAGGAAAAATGCCTGCAGATGGCCAAGATGTTCCAAATGTAGGTAAAATTCAAGTGAAGTCTGATAAGAAAACTATTATCATGGGACCTCCCACTGAATTTACCAAGGAAAATGCAGATCAATTTAAATTCTAGAGTCATAGTTTGACGCGAGCGCGGACATTCCACTAGAGGGGGTGTCCGTGTGTTAGTTATAGCCGCAGAAAGGAGAAAAACGGATGACTGACCCAAAGATTTATTTAGCAGTAGATAATTGCTTTGCCTCCAAGAGATGGACAAGACCGGCAGAATGGATGGACTTGCTCGGGAGGATGGGGATAACCTGCGTGGAAGCTAGCGCGGACAATGAGTGTGACCCTATTTATATGGATCGGAATTATATGGATCGATGGGTCCAGGAAGTGAAAACCGAAAGCCAAAAATCTGGTGTTCGGGTTGTCAATCTTTATTCGGGTCATGGA
Source organism: Paenibacillus baekrokdamisoli (assembly GCF_003945345.1). Taxonomy (GTDB): domain Bacteria; phylum Bacillota; class Bacilli; order Paenibacillales; family Paenibacillaceae; genus Paenibacillus_Z; species Paenibacillus_Z baekrokdamisoli. Next base: position 444,378 of record NZ_AP019308.1, read on the forward strand.
ACTTATGCGACATTGGGATTGGCGCATCATGACCTTGCTGTTCGCGACCGGATTCAACACGAATGGCTTAAGCCTATGGTGGATATTGCTGCACAATTAGGAGCGGGACTCGGTTTTTATTGCCACGCTTTCTCCGATTCCGTCCTGCAAAGACCGCAATCTTACAATGAAAGAGAGGTGGACCTTTACGTCAGGCTTGCCGATATCGCTAAATATTCCCGTGATCTCGGTGTTCGCACTCCCGGAGTCGAGCAAATGTATACGCCGCATCAAATTCCATGGACAATCGAGGGCTCGAAACGGCTGCTCAAGGAAGTTTTCCGACTTTCGCAATCACCATTTTATCTTACGCTGGATACGGGTCATCAGAGCGGTCAGTCTAAGTTTCTTCGTCCCGATGAACAAACTATCGAAGAAATGGCAAAATATTTCCGCGAAGACGGTTATCAGCCTTCATTTTGGTTGGGCCCCTTATCCGCCTATGAACTTTTTCAGCAAATGATTCAAGAGCCGTTCGAGAAACAAGCGGCTTATGTGGAGCAGATCATCTGGGAAATGAAATCTTATCCGCATTTGTTCGCCAAGCAATCGGATGGCGACACGTATCGTTGGCTCGAAGAACTAGGATGCTATTCTCCAATCGTACATTTACAGCAAACTACGGGCGGATCTTCCTCCCATCTCCCTTTTACAGAAGAATACAATCGAAAAGGGACCATTTTTGGTGAATCTTTGTTGATGGCTTTGGAAAAGGCATACCAAACTCCTGACGATAAGGGGTTCCCACCTAAATGCGAGGAAATCTATCTGACCCTTGAAATTTTCTCCGGAACCAGTGAGCTGAACATTGACATATTGAAAAAAATACAGGATTCAATTGTATACTGGCGGAAGTTCATTCCCGTAGACGGGATGAAGTTAAGCGAAGCTATACAAAACCTGAAGAAGTAATAAAAGTGATAAATGAGAGTCATTTATCAAATAAATGTGAGGAGCGAATTCTAATGTCTAAACAACTATATGAGCTGAAAAACGATAAAATCCGATCAGCTTTTCTCAGTTTGAAGAAGAACCAACCGGAACGTTTTGAGAAAAGGCTGAATTTATCTTGGAGCAATTGGGGTTTCGGTATGGAGTCGCTAGAAGATTCGGCCAAGCGGTTACAGAATGCAGGAATCGAGTTCATTGAGCTGCACGGGAATCATTATGGACCGGACCTTGGCTACCATGCAAGGGAAACATTGGAGATTCTCGGAGCCCATGGCATCACGGTAGCAGGCGTATGTGGTATGTTCTCGAAGGACAATGATCTATCCAGCAACCGTGCAATTCACCGTCAAGCAGCCATTGACTACTTGAAACGGGAGATCGAGTTTACTTCTTCGGTGGGAGGCTCTTATTTGCTGGTTGTTCCGGGTGCCGTGGGAAGACCAGATAAATACGATGATATGGAATTGGAAAGGAGTGTAAATATGCTGCGATCTGTCGCCGATCTGTTCGTGAAGCATGGTGTCAGAGCGGCGGTCGAGCCTATTCGATCAGCGGAGACTAGTTACGTCCATACGATCTTGGATGCTCAAGCATATATTCGAGCTGTCGATCATCCCGGCGTCCAGCACATTAACGCGGACTTGTATCATATGCAATTAGAAGAGTCCCATATCGGGGAAGCATTATTGGCGTCGGGTGAACAACTGCTCAACCTGCATGTAGCGGACAGTAACCGTTGCGCTTTAGGAGAAGGATCCCTAGATTTGGACACTGTCATCATGGCGCTCTATCTGCTAGGTTTCAACAGGGAAGGACGTTATGTAACACCTGAACCTCTTGGGCCTGGTGGCGATCCTTATCCGGCGATGTTTGGTAAGCCAGATAGGGTGAAACTTGATCAGATGGTCATGCAGACTGCTTCTTATTTCCGCGAACGTGAGTCCATTCTGCTCGGCTAAGCTTTAAGGCTTTTTTGGCGTGCAGGTCAGTCGTTTGATTATTTATATAGACGGTAGTGTTTATTAGATATAAAATAATGTTATAAACGAACATATAATGAGACAAATACTTAGAAAAGGGGGCTTTAGATGCTGCTATACGGACAAAACTGGACACGTCGTGAAGTAGAAGCGCGCGTAGGCCGTCTCGGACAGATCGGCGGAGTACGAAGGATGATGTTGACTGAAGGGAAGGAGGCAGGGACGGAGATTATCGAAGTGAGGACAGGCGCTGGTCTTTCCTTTGAGGTTGTTCCTACCAAAGGACTCGATATTTCTTTGGCACAACTGTGGGGTTCTCCTATTTCTTGGCAGTCTTCCAATGGCAATGTTCACCCTATGTTTTATGAACCGGAAGGTGTTGGTTGGCTGCGGACAGCATCCGGCGGACTTCTGATGACTTGCGGTCTTTCTCATGTTGGCGAACCGTCGAAGGATGAAACAGGAAGCTACGGCCTGCATGGACGTGTTCATCATACGCCTGCTAATCAAGTTAATATCCGTGAACAATGGATGGGGGACGAGCTGGAATGGGAAGTTTCCGGCGTTGTAGAAGAAACATCCCTATTTGGAAGCAAACTCAGGCTCATTCGCAGCATTTCGGGTCGGATGGGTGAGAATCGCATTGTTATTGCTGATCGGGTAGAGAACTTTGGTTTTCAGCCTGCACCGCATATGATGCTCTACCATTTCAATTTTGGTTTTCCGCTGCTTGCAGAGCATACGGAGATACAACTGCCTTCGTCAGATATCGAGGCTCGCGGTAAGGATGCGCCGCTTGATTGGTGCAGCAAATGGCAAAAGCCTGATTCTGCTGCGTCTGAGGCCGTCTATTATCATCGTGTTCACCTTGATGCAGTTAACTCGAATGGAATGGCTGAAGCGAGCTTACTCAACTCACGGTTTCCAGCGGGCGGTACTGAAAAGCCCGTGAAGGTAACTCTGCGTTGGTCGGTGGATTCACTGCCTCAGCTTGTTCAGTGGCGGATGCCTGGAGCAGGTGAGCATGTTCTGGGTCTTGAGCCTTCGAACTGCAGAGTCGAAGGCCGCGCAGCCGAAGCGCAGCACGGAGGTCCTTTCATACTGTTGCCGGGCTCTTCTGCAGTCTACCAATTAGAGCTGAACGTAACTTGATTCAAAGCGATAATATAGGCCAACCGTATAGGCATTGCTCATCTCATTTGCGATTATATTCGCGAGCGAGCGAGGAGCAATGCCTTTTCTTTTATTTGAATCCGTAGCTGTTTAGATGACTCCCGCATGATTCCCGTACGATCAGTTCGGGATCAACAATAAAGGCGTTGCTTGGGGATTGATTGTTAATGAGATCGAAAAGCATACGCGCAGAGAGGATGCCGATCTTCTCCTTGTTTTGCCGAATGGTAGACAGGGCTGGGCTTGTGTACTTGCAAGCATCGATGTCATCGCATCCAATGATTGCGATATCCTGTGGTACCTGTAGATTGTGTTCCTTCATTGCACGCATAGCGCCAATAGCCAACAAGTCGGATGCAGCGAATATGGCTCTTGGCAACTTACCTGCTTTAATCAATCGTTTCATCGCCTCGTAACCACTCTCTTCGAAGAATGTCTCACCGTTGACGAACCAGTTGGCATTCACCTGTAAGCTGAGTGTCTCTATCGCATCCCTGTAGCCAGACTCACGTAAATTGGAGATATTCGACTTCAACGTACTACCAATGTAGCCGAGCTCTTTATATCCTAGCATGTAGAAATGCTCAACAACTTTGGCTGACATTTTATAATTGTCCGACATAATGGTACCGGAATTCTGTCCCTTTAGCTGGATGTCCACGCCAATACAAGGAATATTACTGAGATCCAGCTCTTCGATAGAGGCCTCCACCTCCTCACCAGAGATAATGATACAGCCATCCACCTGAAAATGGAGGGAACGGGCCAGATAGTCGCCATCACTTCCGTGGAACTTCTCGTTAGAGAAAAAGAGTAAATCGTAGCCTAAGAACCCCATCTGCTTCTTGAATGCGTTGAGCACTTCGATGAAGAAGGGGTGGGTGAAGTCGACGTTGATCTTGCCGGCGAAAATAACCCCGATCAAATTGGAGCGTTTGGTGGCGAGCGTCTTCGCGGAATTAGATGGGACGTAGCCGGTCTGCTTCATGATTTCGAGAACCCGTGTTTTGGTTTCTTCCGAAACGTCACTGTAGTTATTTGTGATTTTCGAAACCGTCGAGATCGAAACGCCTGCCATTTTCGCGATGGTTTTGATGTTTGGCTTCATATGCGGGCTCCTAACTCCAGAGAAACATCTCAAAAGCATATTGTATTTGTGATAAAAGGGAATTTTTCATTATATTAGACTCATAAAAGCGACTCAAAGCTAGGATTCCAATCTTTCTGTAAGCGATTTACGAAAGTGGTTTCGTAGATTATTCTATATACAATTTGTTGGAAAGTCAATTATCAGTTGGCTGACTTAGCGACTAAATATGAATTTATAGTGTAAAAAGCAATAATCTTTTTTTATTGGAAACCTTTACAAAATTATTTAAAGGTGTAATAATAAGTTTATCGAAACCGCTTTCGTTACTTTTGGGGCATATACGAAAAACTTGCTCCGGAACAAGGGTTTCATCAGTCAGCAGGAGAGCTATCGGGTCTAAATTACTTCATAATTCATGTAGGGGGTACCAAGACAATGAAAAAGTTACTTTCAGTTTCGCTGCTGTTAGCGCTGTCTGTCGTTACTGCTGCTTGTGGTGGCAAAAACGAGAATAATCCAACAACAAACAAACCAAAAACCAACAACACGGCTCCAGCAAAAGTGACTACGATTAAAATGCTGCACTGGCAGCAAGATAACATTAACGCTGCGATCGAGAAGATCAACGCCGATTTCGAGAAAGAGTTTCCGCAGTACAAAGTGGAATATACGAAGACCGAGCCAAACGACGTCTACAAGCAAGCTATGCGTACACACTTAACTGCAAACGACATCGACATCTTCCCGGATCTCTCCGCGATGAGAAGTTCTCCGAAGGATTATACACCGGGAGCCAAAATTCCCGATTGGCAACAATGGATCGATAATGGCTTGATCGCCGACCTATCAGGGCAAGCATTTGTTAAGAACTACAATGCATCCGATATCGCCAAGGGCGGCACGTATAACGGTAAAGTGTACGCGATCCCTGCGGGCAGTTTCGCTATGGGCGGACTCTTTTTCAATAAGAAGATATTCGACGAGAACGGATTGAAAATACCAACGACATGGTCTGAGTTTGTTGCACTGAACGAAGCGCTTCTTGCAAAAAATATTACCCCAATCGGGCTGGCAGGGAAAGATGTATGGCCGCTGAAACTACCTGCATTCAACCTACAGGCGCAATTGCTCGCTGGAGGCAACCAGGAAGCATGGCTTGAAGGCATTTGGAAGGGTACTAACAAGTTTAATGATGCAGATGCAGTTGAAGTACTCGAGAAAATGAAGACAATTCAAGATAAATACACGATCAAGAATTTCATGGGCATTGGTTATGGCGACCTGCCTAAGCTCTTCGCTACCGGTAAAGTTGCGATGATCGCCGACGGCAGCTGGGATATCACGACGATCCAAGCAGCTGATCCGAACCTTGATTTCGGATACTTCCCACTCCCAGCTTCTGATAAACCAGTAGACGTGTTGGCGGGTAAATACGACATGACTTGGTATGTAGCTGAGAAAGGCCCGAACAAAGAGGGCGCACTAAAATGGCTGGAGTATTTCTCCCGTCCTGAAGTTTACCAGAAGTTTGTAACGGCAACAGGTATGCTTCCGATTCAACCAAATATTGCAACGGGCAACAAAGTCAATGATGACTACATCGTGCAATGGGTGCCGAAGATGCAAACAGCTTACGAGATCCTTATGATCGATCGGGACAACGTCGGTGAGCACATTGCAACTGAAGGGGTGCATACGGAATTCCTGTCTCCGGGAGGTCCGTTCAAGACTGCGAAGGAACTTGCGGACGTTCAACAGAAGGAATGGGAAGCCGCAGCTCCTAAATGATGAATTGACTTTAAGCTATTTAGAATAAATATTAATGGGTCTGAGCGTTGCCTCAGACCCTAATTGACTTTACGAGGTGGTTTTCATGTATCCATTCGGCAAAGGGATTTCACGCACCATTCCCTATCTGCTGTTAGCAATTCCTCTGGTCTTGTACCTCGTCTATTATTTCGGTCCGTCCGTAATGACGATTTATTATTCGTTTACAAATATGAAATTCCTCCCTGGCAGTACTTACGACTTCGTCGGATGGGATAACTATCGCGATGTCTTCTTCGCAGGCAACTCAGCGGAACGTTGGCCTTCCATTAGCCGTACATTGATCTTCATGGTCATCGTTACGCTTGTGCAGAATGGGCTTGGTTTGTTCATCGCTATCATCATTAACCAGAGGCTCAGAGGCGATAAATTTTATCGCGCCATCCTTTTCCTTCCCGTAGTTCTCGGCGTAATCGTAGTTGCTTTGGTGTGGGGGCTTATGTTCGATCCGCTAGGCGGACCTGTCAATACCTTGTATGAAAAGTTGTTTGGATATAATGATACGTTCTTCGGCAGTTTCAGTCATTCGTTTTATTATGTAATATTTGTTCAGATATGGCAGTACCTTGGATATTCGATGTTGATCTTCCTTGCCGGCCTCCAGACGGTGCCGAAGGACTTATATGAAGCGGGGCATATCGACGGGGCGAATCGTTGGCAGACGTTCTGGAAAATTACGTTCCCACTTATCGCACCGTCCATTACGGTGAATATGCTTCTCGCGATCATCGGATCGATGCAGACTTTCGATATTATCGTAGCTACGACGGACGGCAACTTCAACACTAGGACTATGGCTTACGACGTGTACAAAGAGACTTTCCGCGGTTCGCTCGAGATGGGACTTCCTTCCGCGCTGGCAGTCGTTCAGTTCTTATTGATCTTGATCTTCGTCGTTGTAGCAGTATTCTTACTTCGCAAGAGAGAGGTGGAACAATAAATGAGATCCACTGCATCCGTGAAGATCCCCTCTTATGTCTTCATGCTTCTGCTCATGATCTTGTATCTTGGGCCGCTGCTCTTCGTGTTTAATGTATCCTTGAAATCATACGATGACTACCTGTTAAACCCGCTATCCTTCATTCATAAGCTTAATTGGAGCAACTACAAGGAAGCTTGGCAAGAGGGGAACTTCGTCAATTACATCGGCAACAGCTTACTGTACACGGTAACCAGTACAGTAGGTACTGTCCTGGTATCTGTATTCGCAGCTTTCCCGATCGCGAGGGGATACGTGAAGTGGGGAGGGTTCTTCTACCTGTTCTTCCTTATTTCACAATTTCTGCCCAACCCGATCGTAGCCCAATACAAGCTGATGCTTGGACTGCGGGAGATCGCGCCTGAGATCGCATACGACACCAAGTGGGGTTTTATTCTGCTGAAGACGACAGGAACCGGCGTAATCTTCATGATGTTCGTCGGCTATATCAAGTCGATCAGCCGAGATTTGGACGAGGCGGCAAGTATGGACGGGATCGGTTACACGCGCTTTATCTTCCGAATCCTGTTACCTTTGATGAAGCCGATTCTCGCAACCGGCATCATACTGACCGCGATCGCGGTATGGAACGACTTCATCGGTCCACTACAATACTTGCCGAGTGCTGAGAACTACCCAATCACTGCTGGTCTTAGAGAGTTCAAAGGTCAATATGGTAACAATTGGCCGCTGCTCGCCTGCGGTGTTACGATCGTAGCAGCGCCGCTCATTTTCTTATATACGTTCATCCAGAAATATATCGTGGACGGAGCATTAGCGGGTGCCGTGAAGTCATAATCCCGACACATGAATCCATTTACAAAGAAATTGAAAAGTCTGGTGCTAGCCGAGATAAAAAACATAATTATTTCCCAACACCCCTTCTGTGATCCGTGGCAGAAGGGGTGTTTCATGTTATATCCCGGAGTCTATTTGAACGCTATTTACAGGAACATCATGGTCTGCTAGAATGGGGACATTCTATTGTTAACCAAAATAAAAATAATATGGTTAACAATTAAAAGCTTAATGGATGGTGATATTTTTGTGAATTACGAACGGCTTGCTTCCCTAAATAAAGCTCACTTATGGCATCCTTTTACTCAGATGAAAGACTACAATAACGCTGAACCTCTCATTATTGAACGCGGTGAAGGCATCAAACTGTATGACGTCCATGGGCGTGCTTATTATGACGGGTTCTCCTCCGTTTGGCTTAACGTACACGGACACAACGTACCAGAGCTGAATCAGGCAATCACGGATCAGTTAGGACGTGTCGCGCACTCCACCCTTCTCGGAATGGCCAATGTCCCTGCCATCGAGCTTGCAGAAAAGCTGGTTGGAATCGCCCCGCAAGGCTTAACGAAAGTGTTCTACTCTGATTCTGGAGCAACGGGTGTGGAGATTGCGATCAAAATGGCCTTTCAATACTGGCATAACAAAGGGGCCAGGGGGAAAACAACTTTTATAACAATGAATCAAGCCTATCACGGCGATACGATTGGCGCGGTAAGTGTCGGTGCGATCCCGTTGTACCATGACGTGTTTCGTCCCATGCTGTTTCCCTCCCACATCATTCCATATCCTTACGCTTATCGTCATGAAGGCGGTGCAGCGGGAGCAAAGGAAGCTACGTTAACCGCATTGCGTAATTTGCTCGAGACACGGGCGGATCAGATTGCGGCTCTCATTGTGGAGCCGATTGTGCAAGGAGCAGGTGGCATCATTGTTATGCCGCCGGGTTGTTTACATGATATGGCTGCACTGTGCCGCAAATATGATGTGCTGTTGATCGCTGATGAGGTGGCAACCGGTTTCGGCCGGACGGGTGCTATGTTCGCTTGTGATCTGGAAGACGTATCACCTGACTTGATGGTAATCGGAAAAGGTCTGACTGGGGGCTATTTGCCTGTCGCAGCGACGCTTGCGACTGATGAGGTGTATGACGCGTTTTATGCCGATTACGAAGAACAGAAAACATTTTTTCATGGGCATTCCTTCACAGGCAACCCGCTCGGTTGTGCCGTTGCTTTGGCTAGCTTGAAGCTGTTTGAAGAGCGCAATATGGTTGAAGGAGTTAGAGCAAAAGCGTCATTTGTCGAGCATAAACTCGCAGCGCTTAAAGATCGCCCGCATGTCGGTGAAATCCGGCAAAAGGGACTGATGATCGGAATCGAGCTCGTTCGTAATAAGAGTTCACGCGAGCCGTACGATTGGGCAGAGCGAATCGGCGTTCGCACAAGTCTGCGGGCCAGAGAACTCGGAATGTTAACAAGGCCGCTCGGCAATGTGATTGTCTTTATCCCTCCGCTTGCCAGCAATGAAGCTGAGCTGGAAGAGATGACTGATATTTTATCGGAATCGATACTTAATGTCACCGAAGGTGGTTCCGCTACATGAACCAAGTGGACGCTGAAACGATTCGCGGATTATTCGTGACAGGTACGGACACCGGCGTTGGGAAGACGGTTGTGACGGCAGCGATTACTGCTGCGCTTCGTGCCGAAGGGCTGAATGTTGGTGTCTGGAAGCCGGTTCAGTCCGGAGCGCCTCTTGGCAGCGGAGTTACCGACGCAGAACGTCTACTTCAATACACAGGAATTAATGAGCGAGCTGACTCGGTAGCATCCTTTACATTCGAAGCTCCTCTTACTCCCTTTCTCGCTGCCAGGGAGGCTGGAATGACCTTTACGTTGCAGGAGCTAATCTCCGCAGGTGAACCACTATTAAATCGTTATGAATCGGTACTTATCGAAGGGGCCGGTGGCGTGGCTGTTCCTCTGACCGAAGAGGAGCTCGTGGTGGATTTGATCACAAAGCTTCGGATCCCAGCTCTGATCGTAGCTCGTTCGGGCCTTGGTACGATTAATCACACGCTTCTTACTGTGTCCTATCTGCGGCACCATGCGGTACCAATCATAGGCGTTATTCTAAACGATGGCGAATCAACCGAGAGGGTTGACGACCCAAGCACAGCAACGAACGCAGAGCTGATTGAAATGTATAGCGGCATAAAGGTTCTCGGACGGTTTCCCCGCATGCATGATGAAACGAATAGGGATTTGCTGATTCACACGGTTCGAGAAAAGATCCAATTAACACCGATCAAACAGGCATTAGCAGTTCAATCCATGGGAGGGTGAATGATGATGAAGAATACAATTGCAGCTGATTTAGAATGGTCATCGCTCGCGCAAAAGGCGCTGAATGGCGAATGTTTAACGGTTGAAGAAGGGCTTGCTGTGCTTAATGCGCACAACGATGAGATTCTGCCTCTGATGCAAGCTGCTTTTAACGTGAGAAAGCATTATTACGGAAAAAAAGTGAAGCTAAACATGATCATCAACGCTAAAAGCGGGCTTTGCCCCGAAGATTGCGGCTACTGCTCACAATCTATCGTATCGACTGCACCCGTTCAGAAATATACTCTGCTCGATAAAGACACGCTGCTTGCAGGAGCACGAGAAGCCATGGCACGCCAAGCAGGAACTTATTGCATTGTAGCAGCCGGGAAAGGTCCGACGGAAAAGGAGCTGGATCAAGTCGTGGACGCGGTGAGAGAAATTCGTGAAACGATGCCGCTCAAAATTTGTGCATGTCTAGGCATCTTGAAGGACGGTCAAGCTGAACGTTTATCGGAAGCAGGCGTACACCGATACAACCACAACCTGAACACAAGCAAAGCCAATTATCCGTCGATTACGACAACACATACATACGACCAGCGTGTTGAAACCGTGGAGAAGGTGAAATCGCACGGCATGTCCCCTTGCTCTGGTGTCATTATCGGTATGGGTGAAACGAATCATGAGATTGTTGAAATGGCGTACGCGCTCCGTGAGCTTGATGCGGACTCCATTCCAATCAATTTTCTGAATGCGATACCGGGAACACCGCTGGAAAAATCAGGACGCACGTCGGCTATGAAAGCACTCAAGGTGCTGGCCCTGTTTCGGTTTATCTGTCCTTCTAAAGAGATCCGTGTCGCGGGCGGGCGCGAGGTCAACCTCCGTACGTTGCAGCCGTTGTCGCTGTACGCCGCTAATTCACTCTTTGTAGGTGATTATTTAACGACGGCAGGCCAAGACATCTCGGCTGATCATCATATTATTGAAGATTTGGGGTTTGAGATTGAATTAAATGCCCTGTAAGGTGGTCGGATCATGAACTGGATGGAAAAAGAACTCGAGCTATTGGCTGAAGATTCGTTGGAGCGCTTCTTGCGAGACAGTGCCCCGGTTCCGGAATGTCCTGGTTATACAGTGCGTGGAGAACGTCTACTGCTCAACCTGGCCTCCAATGATTATCTTGGCCTTGCGCAGCATCCCGCCATTATTGAAACGATGCGCGAAATGCTTCTGACAGAAGGCGGGGGCTCCGGCGCATCACGTCTTGTGACCGGCAATCGTCCGCCTTATGGCCGTCTTGAAGAAGCGCTGGCCACTTGGCAGAATAGTGAGGCGGCACTTGTTTTTGCAAATGGCTATATGGCTAACTCTGGCGTTATTCGTGCGCTGATGGGCCGAGGTGATGTTGTTTTCAGCGACCAGTTTAACCATGCGAGTATTGTAGACGGCATTGTATTAAGCCGCGCGGAGCATGCTCGTTACCGGCATAACGATAAGGATCATTTGAAGCTATTAATGAACAAGCACCGAGATAAACGACGTAAGCTGATTGTTACGGATGCCATCTTCTCTATGGATGGTGACCAAGCACGCTTACGTGAGCTCGTTGAACTCAAATGTGAATATGGCGCGATGCTGATGGTGGATGAGGCGCATAGCGGGGGGATCTATGGGGAGCGCGGCGAGGGATTATGCTATGAGCTCGGTCTGCACAATGAGGTAGATATACATATGGGAACGTTCAGCAAATCATTCGGTGTATACGGCGCTTATGTCTGCGGCAGCCGAAATTTAATTCGCTGGCTAATCAACAAGGCAAGGCCGCTCATCTATTCAACCGCACTGCCTCCTTCTCTCGTAGCTGGTGTTTCTACCGCATTAGACTTGGTAAAAGTCGATTATTGGCGCCGGGAACGGCTCTTCTCAGCAAGCAGGTTGTTTCGCTCCTCGCTTTGCGAAGCTGGTTTTAACGTCATTAACGGGGACTCACCTATAGTACCCGTGATCATCGGAGAAAATGAGAAGACCCTCCGGTTCAGTCACGCACTCGAAGGGGAAGGTATTGCGGCGGTGGCCATCCGACCGCCAACAGTTCCTGAAGGTACAGCGCGAATTCGCTTCTCTTTATCGGCCGCTCATACCGATAAGGAACTGATTGATGCCGCCGCGTTAATCCGTAAGATCGGACTTCAATTAGGGGTGCTAAGTGCATGAATGGATCGGATTACAATCCAGCGACAATTCAACAAGAGACAATTCAACAAGAGACAATTCAACAAGAGACAATGGGCACCATCTTATGGCTTACTGGATGGAGCATGCCGAATACGGTTTTTGATCGGCTCCGCGTGCTGCTGCCTAACTTTCATCATGTTTCTGTAGATTACAGTGATGCCGATTCTCCAGAGAAAATGCTGCTCCTGACTGAAACAGAAGCAAGAAATATCCCGAATCCGGATGAGTCCGTTTGCAGGGTGAGGGCTTCCCGCGGAAAACCGCTGTTGATCGGAGGCTGGTCTTTGGGAGGTCTGCTGGCGCTGGGACTAGCGTGTAAAAAATTAGCGGACGGCCTTATATTATTCGGTGCAACAGCCCAATTTACCCGTTCCAAAGAAGAGTTTGACCGCGGCTGGGCAGATGTATACGTTAGACAGATGATTACTGAACTCACTAAGGATCGCCAAGCCGTTGAAACAAAATTTAGAAGGCTCGTGTTTACTGAGGCAGAACGGGAGACCGACCTTGGTCAGAGTCTTCTCCCCATTGGCAGCTGGACAACTCCAGCGTTAATTACCGGTCTTCAGATTTTGCGAAGCGAGGAATGCTTGTCTCAGCTGCCGACAATCGATTGTCCGGTACTTCTTGTCCACGGGACTGAGGATAAAATTTGTCCTTATAGTGCTGTATCGGAGCTTATGGATCAATTACCGAAGGCGAAGTTAATTACAATACCCGCCAGCGGACATGCACCGTTCTTGGGAAGGGAAGTACATATAGCTGATGAGCTGAGGAGATGGTGGCATGAGCAATAGAATAAGCGCAATCCAACGTCAATTTAACCGCCGTGCAAATTCGTATGATGCTCACGCCCATGTTCAACGTATGATGGCAGACCAGCTTACACAATCTCTCTTAGGATGGAAGAGTAAAGGAATCACAGACGCCCCTAACATTCTTGAAATTGGGTGCGGTACGGGGGCGCTGACCCGAACTTTAGCGACCGAATGGCCAAGCGCAAGTATTACTGCTCTTGATATTGCACCCGCAATGATACGATTGGCTGAGCAACATGTCCAATCAGCTAAAGCAAACCATTCAGATGCCATGAATCATACATCGGACCATATACACTTTCTTCTTGCTGATGTCGAAGTGTGGGCGGCCGATGCTCCAGTGGCTTCGTTCGATCTCATCGTCTCCAACGCCTGTTTTCAATGGCTAAGTAATCCTACGAGAACGCTAAGTCACCTTCGAAGGATGCTTCGTTCCGAGGGAATGCTGATATTCACGACATTCGGACCTGATACATTTTACGAGCTGCATCAGGCATTTAATAGTGTTTATCAAGTCAGCGGAATGGAGCCGCAGCGGCATGGGCTGTCATTTCAATCTGCAGACCAATGGAAAAGCCTGCTCGAGGAAGCGGGATTTGCTAGTTCTCATTATGAGCGTACCATTCATACGGAAAAGTATGCTTCCGCAAGAGATTTTCTGCTTTCGGTTAAAGCGATGGGAGCTAGCACCTCAGAAGCCGCAGCTAAACGTGGTCTCAGTTCACGACGTCTGTTCGCCAACATGTATAAGGAATATGAGAATATGTTCAGCATACAGGACGGCGTTGCCGCTACTTACGATCTCCTATTGATCCATTCCTGTGCATCTTATTAGGCAGACGATAATGGGAGTTGTAAAAGGGAAAATGACGATGAATGTCGAAAGAATAGGCATGATGTCAAAACGAACCCTTTTATTTCACATCGTCCCTTTTGTACTATTATTTATAGGTATCCGGGTAGTTTGGATCGTCGTTGAGCAACCACCGGATACACCGGCAGCCATCCGAGGAGAATTGGATCTGCGGGAATCAAACCTGAATAATGACAGGACGGTCTCGCTGGGCGGGGAATGGGAATTTTATCCCAATCGCTTCCTTATGGAGAAAGCTAACCGCACGGACATATCTGAAGAGGGAAACAAGTTCATTCAGGTTCCGGGTAATTGGGGGCATTCTTTGTCTCCTCTTAATGATTCTAACTACGGCTATGCTACCTATCGATTGCGAATACTAGTGGATCCAGACGATGAACGTCTATTTAGCATTCGCGCTAAGGGGATCGCGTCATCAGCCGAGTTATACGTGAATGGGCGTATGCTCGCGAGCTCCAGTCGTTCGGTCGGCAGTGTGCTTTATTCCACCGCATTCGCGTCCAAGGACGGCAGGATCGACATCGTTATTCAGGCTGCTAACTACGTCAACAGTCAGGTGGGCGGTATTTTCGATTCCGTTAAGTTTGGAACGGAAAGGGCGGTTTCCGGGGAAAAGCAATTCTCTTTTGCGATGCAATTCATGGTACTCGTCGTACTTGCGATGCATGCTCTATATGCGATGCTCATTTATACGTTTGGGGCACGCCAGAAGGTGCTCCTTTCCTTTACGTTGCTCGTCCTTAGCGCCATGTTCTTGGTGCTAGCTGATGATGACAAACTGCTGCGGCAGTGGATTTCTTTGAGCTGGGATTGGACCATTAAGCTGCAAATCCTATCTTTGGCAGGTATCGGGATATTTATGCTCAAGTTCACTCGGGAGCTGTTGCTGGGCCATATACCAACCCGTATTTACCTTCCCATTCAATGGCTAAACACAGCCGCTGTTCTATCCGTAGTGCTCCTGCCTTCTTCCATTTTGTTACTAACGAGCAGTTGTGTTGAGGTCATGATGCTGCTGTCAATTTTGGTTCTTTTGGTGCTTACGATCCGATTGGTCCTGTCCGGTGTGGAGGACGCGATCTTTTTACTATTTGGGGTCATCGCGGTTATTTTAAGCAGCTTGGGCGGAATCGTCAAAAATCTCGGATGGTTTGAAATGGGTTTCTATCCGATCGATTTGCTCATCGCTTTTCTCTCTTCAGCATCGTTCTGGTTCAAACGTTACATTCGTGCCGCCGCGCAGACCGCTATTCTATCCGAGAAGCTTCAAAGGGAAGATAAGCGCAAGGATGATTTTCTGGCAAATGTGTCCCACGAGCTTCGAAACCCGCTCCACGGTATCCTCAATATCGCCCAATCCGTCTTGGATAGTGAGAAAAACGTCCTGGGGGAGAAGAACGTCCAGAACTTGGACCTTCTTGTAACGGTTGGACGACGCATGTCGTTTATGTTGAATGATTTGCTCGATTTGACACTGCTCAAGGAAAAAGGAATTCAGCTGCAAGTCAAAGCCATTCATGTTCAAACGGTTGTTTCGGGTGTTATTGACATGCTCCGTTTTATGACCGATGGCAAACGGATTCGGTTCGATAATCATATTCCTAAATGGTTCCCCTTGGTGATGGCCGATGAGAGCAGACTTATCCAGATCTTGTTCAATCTTCTTCATAACGCAGTCAAGTATACAAACGAAGGGGTCATCACCGTTCGAGCTCACGCGGAGGGTGGGCAAGCGACCATCTTCGTCCAGGATACTGGAATAGGGATGGAAGATGAGCAGCAAAGAAAGATATTCGAGCCTTACGAGCAGATTGATTCAGGGATGACAGGGGGTGGCAACGGTATTGGGCTCGGCTTAAGCATCTGCAAGCAGCTCGTGGAGCTTCATGGAGGAATGATCAAGGTTCATTCGGTTGCTGACATAGGCTCGACTTTCTTTTTCACTATGAAGTTATCCAGTGATTCGTCCACTTATTGGCTAGAGAACGATCAAAAGGAGAAACCGGAAACGGCTGATACGGCTGACAGCGAAGCGGCAGCAGCTTCTGCGGCGACGAACGATTTTCGCGAAATGATGCGTAAACCTCTATTTAAAGACGATGGCGACGGGCCGACTATTCTGATTGTAGACGACGATTCCGTCAATCTAATGGTACTCGATAATATTCTAACGGTGGAAGGCTGTAAGGTTGTCACCGCTAGCAGCGGCCAGGAAGCATTGTCCGTTCTGGACTCGAGAGAATGGGATTTGATTATTTCCGACGTTATGATGCCTAATATGTCTGGATATGAACTGACGAGGCTTATTCGCGAACGTTTTACGATGTCAGAGCTTCCGATCTTACTTCTGACAGCTCGCAGTCGGCCGGAGGATTTGCAAACGGGTTTTCTTTCCGGTGCAAATGATTACGTGACGAAACCAATGAACGCTGCAGAGCTGAAGACGCGCGTTCGTGCGCTAACCGAGCTAAAGCATTCGGTACGCGACCAGCTGCGTATGGAAGCCGCATGGCTGCAAGCGCAGATAAAACCCCACTTTTTGTTTAACACATTAAACTCGATTGCCGCTTTAGGTGATTTCGATACGACAAGGATGAGAAGCCTTCTAGATGTATTCGGTCGATATTTGAAGGCGAGCTTCGATTTTCGCAATTCTGAGCGGCTCGTTTCTCTTGAACAGGAGCTGCAGCTCGTTCAATCGTACTTATACATAGAGAAAGAGAGATTCGAGGACCGACTTCAAATACGTTGGGATGTTGACGAGAGTTTAATGCTGTATATACCTCCCCTTACGATTCAGACATTGGTAGAGAACGCAGTCAGACATGGCATTCTGAAGCGTACTCATGGCGGGGAAATCCAAATACGAGTAGCAAGGATCCCCGGCGGCGCGGAAGTGGCTATTATCGACAACGGTGTCGGAATGGATGCGAATGCGGTGGAGAAATGGCTTGAAGGAAGCTCGAATCCGACTACTGGAATTGGACTCCGTAATACGGATAGAAGGCTGAAGCAAATCTACGGCAAAGGCTTGCAAATACAAAGCCAACCGGATCAAGGTACGACGGTTGCTTTCCGGATTCGAGAGAAGATCTTCCCCTCGCTATTCGATACCTCATCAAAGGAGATGAAGGAATGAACGTGATATTGCTAGACGACGAGCCACTTGCACTCAGAAGCTTGGAGCATCAGTTGAAACGATTCAGTGGCGTGAACATTATTGGGACGTTCTCCTTCCCGCAGGATGCTATCGCAGCCGCAGAGAAGCTAAGGCCGGACGTTGCTTTTATCGATATTGATATGCCGGAAATGAATGGTATTCAAGTAGCGGAGAAGCTCCTGATAATGGATGATTCCATGTCCATTGTCTTTGTTACGGCCTATGAGGAGTATGCAGTTAAGGCGTTCGAATTGAATGCTCTTGACTACGTGTTAAAGCCGGTGCAGCCGAGTCGTCTTGAACAGACGGTTACCAGACTTCTCAACGAGGTGAGGATATCTCGCGCGCAAGCCCACTCGATTGAGGAGGAGGAGCCTGAAGCCGATGTCCGCGTGCAATGTTCTGGAACCATGAACGTCTTTGGTCTCGATGGGAAGCCTCTGTCATGGAGAACAGCCAAGTCCCGCGAATTGTTCGCCTATTTGGTTTACAAACGAGGACAACCGGTGCGGAAGGAGACGCTGCTTGAATTACTGTGGCCTAACTTCGATGAGAAAAAGGGCTTTACCCAATTGTATACGACGATCTACAGGCTCCGTAAAAATTTTGAGTCCGCGGCACTGAACATCAAGCTGCTGAGCAGCGGGGACGGCTACTGGCTTCGGAGCGAAGACCTCGCGATCGATATGTTGGTTTGGGAAGAGGCCATTAACAAGCTTCCGCCCCTTGGGGCCGAATCAGCGACTGCCCATCAGCGTCTACTAGATGCCTATCCGGGCGATTATTTGGATGAACATGACTACCTGTGGTCGGAGGGGGAGCGCCAGCGTCTACGGAGTTTGTACTATCGACAGACCGTGCAGCTTTGCCGCTTCTGGACCAGTGAAGGCTTGGGTAAAAAGGCGGCAGATTTGTACGAGAGGCTGCAGCGGCAGTTCCCTTTCGCGGAGGAAATATATGAAGCTCTGATCGAGTTATATGCTAATGAAGGTCATTATTCCTTAGCCCAGAGGCAGTATGAGTTTCTCGCCGACATGATGCGTTCGGAATACGATTCGGAGCCATCAGAAGAAGCGATAAGGCTTTATAAGGGAATTCGTTAGAGAGTGGAGTAATTCATAGGAGTCGAGCAGAAGTAAGACACTGCTCGACTCTTTTTTTGTTGTCAGCGGTCCCAGAAGCGGGTTTCTCGAATTTGGTCAGATTTTGTATAGTTATGGACTTTATGATAGAGATTGTAGGTTTTGTTTGTCGAAAGGAAGAAGAAGCGTTAAAGAAAGGATTCGAGAAAGTGCTGATGCTAGGCTAGCCCGTAGTAGCGAGGATACTTAGCAACAAGGGAATTACATAATCACTAGGCGGGTAATTAAGAAATGGAGGCAGTTACAGAACTATGGTGAAAAGAATAGGAATGGTCGTTATTGGATTTTTGCTCCTTTTGCAAAGTGTGAATGGATTAAATCGCATGAATGAGGTTAATGCGGCATCCAACCAAGGGGTTATCGAGGAGAATATCTTGACAAGTGCGTCAATGAACGTAACAAAGAATGGCGCTGAGGTACCGCTAGACAAGCCGATAGAAATCGATGACAACATGGTTGTCACCTTAAATTACACATGGGAGTTTCCAGATCAGCATGGTTATGTGGGCGGAGATACATTTACATTCTATCTTCCGGACCAGTTCAAAATTGTTGGCGGTCCTCTCTCGGGTGTTCTGACGGACGAGTCTATCGGGACGTACACCGCTTCTACTGATCCTTCAGATCCTACTTCACCCGATAGGGTCAAAGTCGTCATGACATTCTCCCAAGATATCGATGCTGATAAGGTAGGCGGTACTCTAACTTTTAACACAAAGTGGAACAAAACTAAAATTACGAATACGACGGAAGACATTAAACTTGTTAAGATTGGTAACGATTGGACAACTTACACGCTTCATTTCACGCCTACTGTCAGCAATACCATTGAAAAGAAGGGTACTCCTGATAAAAGCAAAAATGCTAAAAACATCAACTGGACCATCGATGCGAATAAAAAGCTGGACACGGTTACTAATGCCGTCATAACAGACTTAATTCCGGTTGGACTAGAGCTAGATCCAGCATCTATTCGAGTAACCCCCTTAAATGTAAATCTTGCAGGTCAAACATCAGTAGATCCCGCTGCTATTGATCTTGATCCAACTACCGATTACACGGTTGGAAAAACGGGTGCAGGTAACGATAAGGACTTTAAAATTACCTTCACACATGCGATAACATCTGCCTATCGCATTCAGTATTCAACGAAACTAACACAGCGAATCGAGCATTTTGAGAACACGGCTACATTAAGCGGTGATGAAATAGCTCCTGCTTCTACTACCGCTACTGTTAATATCGGCTACGGTAAGTTATTGGAGAAAGACTCTTCCTATAATTCCACTACTCAAACGATCACTTGGAAGGTCAAATACAATTACGGAGAGCTGGATATTCCGCAAGTCAATGCCAAGCTGATCGACCTGTTCAATGATAGTCAAAGCTTGGTTCCCGGATCGCTTAAAGTATATGAAATGACCATTGATGCAAATGGAAATGGAACTCGGGTCGGCGAAGTACATAATTATTCAGCTCCGACAATTCCAGCTGCAAATAATAAGGTTGGATTTGGAATTGAATTTAACACGGACATTCAATCTGCTTATGAAATTGAATACCAGACCCAGCCAGTCGAACCCGTGTATGAAGGTACTACCATTACGAATACCGTTACTTTGGACGGTGGAGATTCGGTCGATCGAGGACAATGGATTAATCAGCTATTTGGAAGCAAATCTCGTGTGAGTGTGGATTACGCAACCAAAACCGTGAAATGGAAAATCAACATCAATGGCAATAACCTGCCTATGAATGCATTGACGATTAAAGATAGTTTCCTTGGTAGTAAGCTTGAATTGCTGCCTGGCACACTGACGATCAATGGATTAAATCCATCTGATTATAATGTGATCTACGATGGAACTCCAGCTGACTACACAAAGGGATTTGAAATTCAACTAAACCACCTGATTTCGAACGCATTCGAAATTACGTACGAAACTAGTTTCTTCAAAGATGATTGGAATGTGAGTACAGCTAATAACTCTTCTAATAAGGCTGTAATCGCTTGGACAGATGCTCAAGGAAGTCATTCCATTAACGCTACTGCATCTTTCGATCCGAATGAAGAAACCAAGCACAATGGCTTCAAGAATGGCTCTTATAATCCGGTTACGAAGCTAATCACATGGAATGTTGGTGTCAACTATAATGGGAAGGCGATTAATGCTGCCGAGTTAGTAGACCCATTGCTTGCTGGACAAACATTAGTCCCTGGTTCATTGAAAGTGTACGGCATGACTGTCAAGAACGGTGGGGGGGTCGATATAGATGCTACCCCTGCTGACGCAACTGTTTATACCAGTACTGTTGATGCAGACAACAAGCTGCATGTGAAATTTACAAACCCAATTACCACCCCGTATTATATCACTTTCCAAACAAGTCTAGATAACAAGATTATCGCGGATAAGGTGGAAAATACGGCTCTATTACTAGAGGGTACCAGCCCGGTATCAGAAGATTTATACGCAAAAGTAACTATCCCTCACGGAACCGAGTATGTCTCTAAGACCGGTAAGCAAAATGGAAGCAAGATCGATTGGACGATTGATATTAATCGTGGACAGTCCTATGTGCTAGATGCCAAGCTCATTGATGATTCAAGCGATGGACAACTGCTTATCGATAATTCGTTCCATCTTTATCAGACAAATGTCGCTCCGAACGGCGATGTGACGAAAGACTTAAGTCATGAATTGGTAAGAGGAACAGATTATACGCTTGCGATTACAACCGCGAACAGTGGAGGGCAATCCTTTGTTCTTACTTTTGCTAATCCAATTCGTACAGCTTACATTTTGGAATACCAATCTTCCATCTTAGCGGAGGATGGAGAACCCGTAAGCAATTCCGTCCGATTTGAAGGAACGGGTGTCGTAGTCACAAGCTTGAGCTCAGAGAAGGTTATTTTCATCGGCTCTTCGTCAGGTTCTGGAACAGGAAGCGGTATAAGAGGCGCTCTGACCATTCTTAAGGTGGATGAGAATGATAGCAGTGTCGTGCTTCCAGGAGCCGTATTCCAATTGGAGCGTAAGCTATCCAATGGAACATTGTTAGCGGGTACGCAGTTGACGACCGATGCAAACGGTAAAGTGGAGTTTGCCAATCTAAGATACGGTAACTATATCCTGAAGGAATTAACCGCTCCAGTAGGATATGAACGGAATGCAACAGAAGTAACCGTTACGATCAACTCGGCCAACAAAATAGAAACGGTAACGAATAAAAAGCTCCCTGTCATTCCGTGGATTCCACCGGTAGACCCGGGTACTCCACCAACACCGACAACACCGACAACACCGACAACACCGACAACACCGACAACACCGATAGATCCGGGAACAGTGGTCAATCCAGGAAAGCCGACAGATCCAGGAACTCCAGTAGTGCCAGGAAAGCCGACTGAGAAACCGGAAACGCCGACAAAACCAGGAAAGCCTACACCTCCTAAAGAGACGGTCAAGACGCCTGTAGATCAGCCTAAATCAGGAAAGGTGGATGTTCCAAAAGGTGGAAAGCCAGAAGTCGGGAATAAACCGAAGCACGGTAAAGTAACAGTAGCTCCGAACGGCAAATGGGATTATACACCTAACAAAGGGTATACGGGCAAAGATTCATTCACGATTATCGTCAAGGATAAAGACGGGACCGAAGAAGAGATTCTGTTTGACGTCGACGTGGATAAGGTGCCGCTCGGCGGATTGAACGGCGATGGAAAAACGCTGCCGAAGACGGGAGAAGCCAGCCATCTGCCGATTCAATTGGCAGGTATGGGCCTTATCACCTTTGGTGCATTATTGTTACTCAGAAGACGTTTTAGCAGCAAAACGGAATAATCTTGTGCTTTTAAGGTCAACGCTTGACGACAAACATCGTCACGCGCTGACCTTTCTTTACAATAGATTAGGAAAAATATGGTCAGTAGCTTTTTAGTGTAGTATAATGGACCAAGAATAAGCCACACGATAACGGCAAACCTGTCGAAAGGCGGGGACGCAAAGCTAAAGGGCCTTCCCATTTTGGATGGCAGCCAGCTACCGAAAGTCCTGGCTTTTTTTTGTTTGTTAGAAAGGTAAAACAAGTACGATAATGGCAAACCTGCCGAAAAGCAGGGACGCAAAGCTAAAGGGCCTTCCCCGTTTTGGGTGGCAGCCAGCTACCGAAAGGAGTTTTATCTATATGAGAAGATTTACGATTATGTTGTTGGCTTTATTAGTAACGGTCGGCATACTCCCGATGTCCGTTACTGCAGCAGATGAGTTGGACAGCGATTGGCTGGACACGTCGAAGTTGAACAAAGGAACAATCGGCATTCGCTATGATGCGCCGTCGGACAAGATTACGAAAGTAATCATTTCGAAAGGCGGTTCCTCTTATACATACGATTTGGATAAAGCGAAGGAATCTCAGCCCCTTTGGCTGCCGCTGCAGATGGGCAACGGCGTATACAGCATTGCGATTCTGGAGAACGTCAAAAGTAATAAATACCGATCGATCTCAGCGAAAACGATTACTGTCAAAGTATCGAACGCAACGGATTTGTATCTGAATTCGATACAAAACGTGAATTGGATGGATGCGACTAAAGCCGTGGCTAAAGCAAAAGAACTGACTCGCGGCAGCAAGACGGAGGAAGAAAAGGTTAAAGCCATCTATCAATACATCATTGGCAATGTGAAATACGATAATGCGTTAGCTGGTAAAGTGACCTTAGCGTACATACCAGACATTGATAATACACTCACAACGGGTAAAGGAATCTGTTATGGTTATGCGTCCTTGTTTGCCGCCATGCTCCGCAGCTCGGGAGTGCCGACCAAGCTTGTAATGGGAACGACGACTATGGTTGCTGTATACCATGCTTGGAACGAGGTTTACTTGAATGGCAAATGGATGGTTGTGGACACGACGGTTGACGCAGCACTGAAGAAAGCCGGTAAAACGTATTCGTTTGAGAAATTAACCAAAAACTATAAAGCTGAAAAAACATATTAATCTTGAGAACGCAAAAAACTGCCGGATATTATAAATCCGGCAGTTTTTTGCGTGTTTGGATATGTTGCCGTTAAGTTTCAAGCTTGGCTTGCACGATAAGACGGTGAGTCGGATTCACCAGCGGGTCACAGGTAATGAGGGTTAGAATGGATGCCTTGTCGTTACTTGATAGAACGGATAGATCCGTCGGCTCAACGACCGATATTTTACTTACTGTATAGATTAATCGCTTATCTTTCATGATAATTGTTATTTTATCACCTAGCTCAAGCTCGTTTAGTCGGTTAAATAATCGGCCTTTAGTTCTTGCCCGATGTGCAGCGATAGCAGCATTGCCGATCTTGCCAAGTGAATTCGTTCCCGTAAGATGAGTGGCCGCATATCTCATATTTGCCTTCGTGGCTCCTTCTAAGATAGGCAATTTGAGATCGATTTTATCAATGGCAATGATTCCAAGTGCTTGATCATCTAACCCTTGCATTGGCTTCGACTCAGCCGTGGGAATTGGCAGTGGTTCTTGGCTGGTTGCAGCTTTAGTTAACAAGCCAGATAGCTTCTCATACTCTGCTTTGACCAAGGTATCTGAGCTATCCTTGGTATTCGCCTGAGGAGCGGATTGTTCGAATTGACTGAGGAGCTGATTCTCTTGCCAATCATAGTAGTACTCTCTGGCTATTGGAAAGAGTATAAGAAGGAATCCGACGATGAAGAAGAAATAAGGTAGTTTTTTGATCATGATCATTCTCCACTCCGTTTATTTCAGTAGGCTTCTACTATTATAAGGACCGAAACTATCCAGTTACTGAACATTCGGCAAATAAACACCAGTACACAGCAGTGAAAGCATGAATATTTAGGGATTACCACTTGGATTATAAACGCTAATGAAAAAGAAGCCTCAAGCTCCACTTTAAAAGTGGTTCTTGAGGCTTCTTAATTCGAATTGTGGGACTGGCTCATTCTTCGTTACCTTTGGGACAGCCCCATCAATCTTTAAACCGGCAAGCTATTCCTTGACGGCACCGATAACGATCCCTTTAACAAAGAACCGTTGCAGGAAGGGATAGACCAGAAGAATAGGCAAGGCGCCGATAAAAATTTGCGATGCACGGATCGTTCGTTGAGACATATTGGCAATCATTGTGGGATCAAACTTCGTCATGTCGGCTTGCACAATAATGGTTTGCATGAAGCTGGCAAGAGGGAGTTTCTCAGAATCTTTAATATAGATCAATCCGTCAAAATAAGCATTCCAATGACCAACCATCGTAAACAATGAAACGGTCGCAATGGCTGGCAACGAGATCGGCAGATAAATCGTAATGAAAGTTCGGAATTGACCTGCTCCGTCAATAAAGGCCGCTTCCTCAAGATCTTTTGGGACAGTACGGAAGAAGTTAAGAAGCAGAATGATGTTAAAGACCGCTACCATACCTGGCAGGATAAGGGACATCATTGTATTCATCATGCCGAGCTTCAGGATAAGAATATAACCTGGAATTAGGCCGCCGTTGAATAGCATCGTAACTACAAAATACCAAAGATAGATATTGCGTGAACGAAAGACACGGGAATCTTTTGACAGGGCGTAAGCCGCAATTAAGTTAACGAACATGGCAAGCGCCGTTCCGATAACAGTCCGCTGCACGGATACCCAGAGGGATGAGAGAAAGTTAGCGTTGGCAAACGTTTTTACATAGGCTTCAAAGGTAAGGCCGATCGGCCAAAACGTAACCAATCCAGCATTTGCGGGAGCCGTTGAGCTTAAGGATACCATCAGCAAGTGGACTAAAGGCAGCAAGCAGAGAATCGCAAGAGTCGTCAAAAATACATTGTTGAATATGGTGAATATGCGGTAAGATAATGTTTTGTGATACATAAAGTGTCCCCCTTTCTAGAAGATACGATACCCGGCGAATTTATAAGCGAGACGGTAGGATATGACGATTAAGATGAGACTAATCATTGATTTGAATAAGCCAACTGCGGTAGCAAAGCTGAATTGTCCGCTCAGAAGACCTTCACGGTAGACGAAAGTATCGATAATATCGCCCTGTTGATAGATCAGCGGACTATATAAGTTAAACACTTGGTCGAAGTTCGCATTCAGTACATTGCCTAGCGCTAATGTTGCAATAACGATACCAATCGGTATGAGAGAAGGTATAGTCAGATGAATAGTTTGCTTCCAACGAGTCGCTCCATCGACCTCTGCGGCCTCGTACAGCGCTGGATTAATGCCAGAGAGTGCTGCTAGGAAAATAATCGTATTGAAGCCGAATTCCTTCCAGACATCGCTGAAGATAATAACAAATCGGAACCAATTGCCGTCGCCTAGAAAGAATATCGGTTTAATGCCGAATAAATTTGTCAGGATTTGGTTAACGAGTCCAGTCTGGGCAAGAACATCAACCAGAATTCCTGCAAGGGTGACCCAGGAAAGAAAGTGGGGAAGGTAGACAAGCGTTTGAATGGACCTTTTGAGCCCCATATTCCTTACCTCGTTCAATAATAAGGCGAAAATAAACGGAATAATTAAGTTCATGACGATTTTGGAACAAGCAAAAAACAGGGTATTCCAAGTTATTTGCAAAAAATATTCATTTTCAAGCATGTAGCGAAAATGTTTCAAGCCTACCCATGGGGATTCTGCAAATCCTAATGCGGGCTTATAATCTTGAAATGCCATAACGATCCCGGACATTGGCAGATAAGAGAAGACGAAGACTAGTAGGACAGCAGGCAGCACCATGAAATGAAGCGTCCACGGTTGCTTATAGCCGTTTTTTCTTTTCTCGCGTCGAGTAGTCTTAAGGGACAATTGCTGTACATTTTTTGTGTCCATATTTCTCTCCTGTTCCATAAAAACTCATTTGTATATTGTGAGAAACCCTGATATATATAGTAACAACAAGATGTATCATTGAACTATAGGACATTGTTAGGATCGATAGGATTTTGTTAGGGAACATCTTTTGGAGGGATCGATAATGGAGCTGAGTAGAGGTATTGCGTTTATTAAAAGAAAAGTTCGTTCCAGGTACAGTCTTTTCGCCAAAATGAACTTTTTGATCTTAATTTTGTTCATTCCGATTATCATCATGTTTACCTATTCGAACCGTATAGCATTAAATGTGATAAGCAATGAGCTTCAAGTATCTAACACCAAACAGCTCTCCTTTCTGTCCAGCCAGATTGGCGATAGAATCAATCAGACGATGGATTTTATGATTACCTTCTCGAGAGATCCGAATGTTCAGAAATTCAATGGATTAAATATATGGGATGATCGTTATGATCGGATGCAGACGAGATATGTTATTCAGGAGAAGATGGTGCTCCAGTCTGGGGTTACGAATATATGGCCGGTGAAATACACGGTTTATTCCCAACAAAACAAAGAGATCATTTCTAATTACAATAACTCGGCCCTGTATAATGAGGATTACCTGAAGAGAAATATGACCGGAAAATGGACCTACGGTGATGGCGAAACCGAGCCCCCCGGAGAATCAAAAAGTTTTTATTGGTTCTATACCGAATCATTCGGCCAGAAGGGAATGCTTAGAGGAAGTAATCTGGTGCTCGAAGCCAGCATCGGTCATGGAAATATACAAAATATGCTGGACACGTATAAGGCCGGTGGACAAGGAGATCCGTTTTTTTACCACAAGGGAGATACTCCGATCCTGAATCGCAGCGCTTCCAAGCATCTATCGAATGAGCTGATTCATTATTTAGACAAGCAGTCTCTGGAAGATACGATGCAGCAGGTCGTGAGATTGGGAAATGAAAATTATTTGGTTAGTGCTGTGAAATCGCCCCAATTGGATTGGTATCTAGTTGACATTGTTCCATTCGATCAGATAATGGGACCGATATCATTCAGTCGTAATCTATTCTATTTATCGATGGTTTTGCTTTTCGTATTCGGTATTTCTGCATCTGTATTGCTTTATCGGAATGTTCAAAGACCGATTAGAAAGCTAATCCGAGGATTGCAGAGCGTACAGCGAGGGGATTATTCGGTGCGTATCAACTCCAACGTGAATAATGAATTTTCGTTTCTGTTTTATCGATTTAATGATATGTCGCGACAAATTCAAGACCTGATTGAAAATGTACTTAATGAGAAGCTGCGAGCCCGGGAAGCAACTCTGAAGCAATTACAGGCCCAAATTAATCCGCATTTTCTGTATAACTGTCTTGGATATATTATTAATATGGCCCAGATGAAGGACGAGGAGGCAGTCGTTTCGATGGCTCATAATCTAAGCTCCTATTATCGTTACACAACCCGAATGGAGCGGGAAACGGCTAGCTTGAATGAAGAAATTCGATTGATCATAAACTATTTGGATATTCAGAAGCTGCGTAACGGCAGAATTAACTATCATATCGACATACCCGAAGAGATGTTAAGTCAACATGTTCCGCGCTTGATGCTGCAGCCAATCGTCGAGAATGCCGTCATTCATGGAGTTGGGAAATCTTATTCTTCAGGTGAAATTCGGATCAGTGGTGAAGTATCAGATGGCTGCTGCAGGATTTATATTGATGATGATGGACCTGGGATGAATCCAGAACTGCAAGAAGTGTTAAATCGTAAAATGCGAGTACCTTTACAAGAAGAAATGGGCTGCGGTCTTTGGAATACGAATCAGCGAATAATTCACTTATTCGGGGATAATTCTTCTCTTTATTTCACGAAATCGCTTCTAGGCGGATTCCGGACAGAGATCATTTGGGAGATACCTGCTAAAGAAGAACATCATCATTCAACGCTACAAGGAGACGAATTACATGCAGATGATCATAGTTGACGATGAAGCTCACTGGGTAGATAACCTAGCCATGCACAAACCCTGGCACAAGCTCGGTATTGAGCAGGTCCATAAGGCTTATTCTGCGCATGAGGCGCTTCAAATTCTCGAGACTCACCCTATCGATATTGTAATATCGGATATTATTATGCCTGAAATGACCGGTATTGAACTCATAGAGCGAATTCGCATTCGCGATAAAAAAATAAAATGCATTATTTTGTCTGGTCATTCAGATTTTGAGTATACGAAAGAAGCGCTCCGGAACCAGGCGGTGGATTACCTGCTTAAGCCGCCGACGGATGATGAATTGTTCGGGGCAGTCAAGGCTGCAATCGATCAATTGAATACGGAATGGGAAAACATAAGCTCCTATGAGCGTACGCAATATACCCTTCGGGAGAATCTGCCGCTTCTTCGCGGTCAGCTGCTTCTTGATGGTTTGCATGGCCACCGGATGCCAGCAGATGAATGGAGTCGGAAACTAACTAATTACGGATTGCCATTCAGCAATGGAGACTGCGCCCTGCTGCTCGTCCGAATGGAGGAAGATTTCGAGCAATATAAAAACAATGGGCAGCAGTTGATGGAATATGCGATTGTGAACATGGCCGAAGAGATTATCGGTGAATTCACAGAGGTTTGGGGCGTTAAGGAAGAACATGGTTATCTTGTTTTCCTGCTGCAGTTAAAAGAAGATTGCTCGGACATTGGGAAAGAAACGATTTTGGAGAAGCTTGCTATACAGCTTCAGTATAAAGTGAAACAGTTCTTGAAGGGATCACTGTCCATTGTAATGACAGAGTGGTTCCGCTTCCCAGAGAAGCTGGCGGATCGTTACCTTAAGGCGCTGGCATATTTTAGGCAAATTGTAGGAGAAGAGCGGGAATTCGTCATGCGGGTCGGCGAATTGGCTCAGAACGATTCACATGGAACATTAGATGTTATCCATATGCCTCCCACATTGATTAATTTACTTGAGGCTGGGCGTTGGGATTCGGCGGAGGAGAAGCTGGTGACCGTGTTCGCTGAGCTGGATGACAAATGGTCCGAATCCTTAGAGCATTGTATGGAGGCTGGATTCTTGATTGCTTCTTCTTTCGCTCATCTAGCCCACCGCAACGGTCATACATTGAGCAACTTATTAGGGCCTGATATTGAACCTATGCAGAGCGGAGAAGCTTTCAGTTCCATTAACAAGCTTCGTAAGTGGTCAATAAGCGTCCTTGGCAAGCTGAAAGAGGGAGCATCCAATGAAATTAAAGATATACGGTTACTCTATGTGCAAAAAATCCAAGAATTTGTAGAGAAAAACTTGCATGATGATGTTTCACTGCGTAAATTGGCTGACCATGTGAATCTTCACCCGACGCATTTGTCCAAAATTTATAAGATTGAAACCGGTGAAGGCATAAGCAATTATGTGTCCGCTTTGCGAATGGATCGTGCATGCCATTTATTAAAGACGACCGATAAAAAGGTGTATGAAATCAGTATAGAAATTGGCTATTTGGATCCAGCTTACTTTATCAAAGTGTTTAAACGCCAATTCGGCGTAACCCCTCAAGAATATAGAGACGGCATTAATAACCTAACAGAGTCTTATGAAAACTAAAATTCTCATATAGATACCTTCCTCGCTAGTTGGTAGAGTTACTCATGTAGACATCTTACATCGTAGGGGGAAAAGGAAAATGCGATTTAAAAAATCATTGCTGCTGCTCGTGACTACGGCACTCGTTGTCATCACGGGCTGTAACGGAAAGAATGCGGAGCCCGGGAATGTAGTAAATTCCGGAACGGATAAAACGAATGCTACAGAAACCGCTACCAAGTCTGGTTTCGACGTTGGGAAATACGATCCGCCGATTGATATCAGTACAGTAATAATGCCGACTAAGTTCACTAATGGCGAAACCAAGGAAAACAATGTCCACGATCGTTGGATGTTGGAGCAGTTCGGGATGAAGTACAAAGATACCTGGTATCCGGCTGGTAACGATCAATATAGGCAGAAACTTCAGCTTGCTATCGCTTCTGGTGAGAAACTGCCTGATTTCGTACCTGCATTCACCGACCCTGTACTGATCAACCAACTGATCGATTCCGGCCAGTTTATGTCGGTCGACGATCTGTTCGAAAAGTACGCCAACAAAACTCTAAAAGACCATGCTGCGCAGCATCCGGAATTGTGGTATCCCTTCTCAAAAAACGGTAAGAAATACGCCCTTCCGATCCTTGAATATACGGACAATGATGATACATTGTTATGGCTCCGGGAAGATTGGATGGAGAAGCTGAAGCTTCAGGCACCTAAGACGATTGCGGATTTAGAGAATATTATGGACAAATTCAAAAATCAAAATCCGGACGGATTGGCTCCGAAGGATGTATATCCACTTGCGATTTCCTTGAAAAATAATACAAACACATGGATGGGTGGGCTCGATTGGCTGTTCGGAGCATACGGCACGATTGAGGAGCAATGGAACAAAGATGCAAATGGCAATCTTGAATACGGTTCCGTCAATCCGGGAGCTAAGCAAGCACTTGCGAAGCTGCAGGAATGGATGCGCAAAGGCTATATTAATCCTGACTCCGCTTTGTGGGCCGAGGATAAAGCTGCTGAAAGCTGGACAAAAGGAAGTGCAGGTATCTTGCCAGGTGCAAACTGGGTCCCTGACTGGCCGGCTCCAGATTTGTTGAAAAACGTAAAAGGATCCAAATTTAAAGCTTATCCGGTTCCTGCAGGTCCTGATGGAAAGATAGGCACAAAATGGCAAAACTCTGGTGTTAACGGAAGCTTCATGATTAATAAAGACGCCAAACATCCCGAAGCGATTTTCCTATATTACAACTATTTGCTGGACAATTTGGCCAATCCAGCTGTCGGCAGCAAATTCGAATATGGCTTCGCCAAAGGGTTCGACTGGGATATCGTGGATGGACAACCGACAAGTAATAAAGACAAAATCAAAAACTTCTTCAATTCATTCCCGTTCATAACTGGACCGGCTAGAATTCCGGATCTTTATATGAAAACGCTGGTTAAGCTTGCGGACGGCAATAAGCCGGAAACGCCTTACGAGAAGCAGCTTGCTGAGTTCCGGAAACCTGAAAACTGGTATGCCGCGAAAGTTGTTATGTCGCAAATAGATATTCGCAAGCAAAACTATTTTACTGGTGCAGCGACACCGACTATGATTACCAAATGGAATCTGTTGCGTCAGTCTGAGCTAGAAACATTCAACAAAATTATTTATGATAAACTGCCGATAACTGCTTTTGATCAATTCGTTTCCAGCTGGAAAGCGAATGGCGGAGATCAGGTAACGACGGAAGTTAACGATTGGTTCAAGTCCGTAACAAAAAAATAAGTACCTCTTCGTCCTCTACTTTGCTCATTAAGCAAGGTGGAGGACGACTTTTTTTATGTAGGCAAATGAAATCCTTTAGGCGGGGATGCTGCTAAACCGAGTCTTGTACTAAATTAATGAGATCAATTTGAGTTTATCTATTGCGAGTGAACCCCGAATTCCATACTCTATTCATAGAGAATGATTATCATTATCTCCAAAAAGAATAGAATAGTGGGGGAACGGGAATTATGAAACAGGTAAGATCTATCCTTGCAGTATTGGCTCTTATTGTGGTAATGGGAGTTATGCTGCTTGGTTGTGCTGGTGGCAATAAAGATGAGAATACAGCAGGGGCGGAGTCGGGGACCAAGGCTGGAAGCAGCGGAAGCGGGAACAAGACAGGAAGCAGCAGCGGAGCGCCAGAGTCGAATTCTTCTGAGGAATCCGCTACCCGCTCATACACGGACTATAAAGGGCATAAAGTGGTAATCCCGGTAGCTCCTAAGCGTGTGATATTCGCCGGGGAAACAACTGGGGATCTTATAGAACTGGGTATTCAGCCCGTTGGTATATTTGGTGGAACCGCTCTTAAAGGCAGATTATATGAGCATGAGCTGACTCAGGCGGAGGATATCGGCTTCCCTATCAATCTGGAGAAGGTCACTTCCTTGAATCCTGATTTCATTATTGTTGGGGATACGGATCCACAGGCCTATGAGAATCTTGTCAAAATTGCGCCTACAATCATGCTGGATACGTTTGCTGCACTTGATAAAAGGATTACAGAACTAGGCGACCTCTTCGGCAAAAAGCAGGAGGCTGCGGATTGGCTGAAAGCCTATGATACTAAGGCGGCAGCCATGTGGAAGCAGCTGCATGAAACTGTTCTGAAGCCGGGGGAGACCGCATCCGTATTTACGTATTATCCCGGTGATCGCTTGTTCGTGATGGCGCGAGCTGGACTTCCTCAGCTGCTCTACGGCAAGGGAGGCTTTAAAGCAACTGCGCCGATTCAGAAAATTCTGGATGCGGGAGATGGATTCAAAACGATTTCGCTGGAAACGATTGAACAAGTGGCTGGAGATCATATCTTCATTCTTGGTCCAGTAGCGGATGAAGCGAAACAGTCGACAGAGGATCTGTTGAAAAACCCAATTTGGAAGTCGCTTCCTGCTGTTAAGAAGGGTCATGTATACAGCTTGGATATTTTAAAAAGCGACTCCGATGCTTATACACGCAAATGGCTGCTGGAAGAACTGCCTAAGATGCTAAGTAAATGAGTATTCAGTTTGTGATTTACTCCTATCGAAGTCAAATGAAAGTAGGTATCTGTTAGGCAGCAGCAAGTTTTTCAATCTTCGGGTTGATAAACATGCTGTTTTTTTATACAATAACATTGATAATAATTCTCATTATCATTTAAAGGAGACATACAAGATGACTAAGCAGCCTGCACCTTCTTCTGTTGCAAGATCGCTGCTCTTACATTTGAAGGATTCCGGGATGTATCAGGTACTGCATGGTGGGAGAACAGAAGAGAATTCCAGTTCACTCCATACGCTGATCGTAGTTACACAAGGGCAAGCAAAGTTTATGACGGATAATCGGGAGCTTCGTTTGCTTCCTGGCATGGCATTTCTAGCCGGTCCGGAAAGCAGCTTTCAGCTTCAGAATGAAATGGAAGGTGTGCTTATTTACTTTTGTCTCTTCTTTTCTGCTATTGGCATGCGCGGACTGGAGCCCTATGTGCACAAGAGTGAGCTAGCACCGGGATTGAAGAATCTGATGGCTTATCCTTTGACCCGCTCTCTACGCCTACTAGAGCTGTTGGCAGAGGAAGACCGACTATTATCCGAGTTAGAGGACTACAAAAGGCAGCTTTGCTTTCAGGAGCTGATGGTGCTGCTGCTTCAGTATAATCTGGAGACGAAGAGCGTCAGTGGGAGCAGCCTCGTTGAGGAAACTCTTATCTTTATGCAGACACACTACATGGAACGAATCACCGTTCGGCAGCTTGCCGAGCTGGCGGGGATTCCTCATCATCAATATAGCCGATATTTCAACAGCTAACAGGCAAAAAGCCGCTCGATTATCTGAACGGGCTGCGGATTGAGCGATCCAAGGAGTGGCTGCGAAATTCCACTGCGCCGCTGCGCGAGATCGCTCAGCTAGTAGGCTTTCAGGATGAATATTATTTCAACCGCCGTTTCCGCCAAATGACGGGACAGACACCGCGGCAATATTCGCTGGTAGCTCCGGGACGCATCCGAATAAGGGACTGGATGGGTAGAAATGTTGAGATCCCTGCTATGCCTCGAAGGATTGTTTATCACGGAGAGACATTCGGCGATTTACTGGCGCTTGGCGTAGAGGCGGTAGGCGGCAGCGCCTTTTGGGAGCAGCGCTCCGTATTGGGCGATCGTCTCCAGAACGTAATGGATATTGAATTCTCAATCAATGTCGCTAAGCTTGTCGAGCTGGAACCGGATCTGATCATCTTAGCAAGCAGCGATGAGGAACAGTACAACAAGGCGGCGGGAATTGCGCCCACGGTGACTTTTAATACGTTTGCTCCGCTTGAGCAGCGGCTGCTCAAGCTTGGTGATTTGCTGGGTAAAAGAATGGCGGCCGAACAGTGGCTGGAGACGTACAGGGAGCGTTCGGAACAGATGTGGCAGATGTTGAAAGGGGAGCTCGCGCAGGGGGAGAGCGCTTCGGTGTTCGTTACCGCCCGCGGGGGACGCTTGTTCGTGATGGGTACAATTGGACTTTCGGTCATGCTGTACCATAGATCTGGCTTCCAAGCCCCATCCAGCATTGGACAGCT
The DNA here is from genome assembly GCF_003945345.1 of Paenibacillus baekrokdamisoli. Classification (GTDB taxonomy): domain Bacteria; phylum Bacillota; class Bacilli; order Paenibacillales; family Paenibacillaceae; genus Paenibacillus_Z; species Paenibacillus_Z baekrokdamisoli. Next base: position 478,787 of record NZ_AP019308.1, read on the forward strand.
GCTCAGCGAGGGAATAAGCTACCTGGAAATTTCAGCTGAGGATCTGCCTGCTTTCGCTGGTGACCGGATATTCATGGTTCTTACGAATGAAGCTTCATCCCGACAGGCCGCTTATGAGCTTGCTGGAAGCAAGCTGTGGAAGAGTCTGCCTGCCGTGCGCAGCGAGCTTGCGTACTGGGTTGAGGATTCTGAGTGGAACTATGGGGACGCTTTTACGAGCAGCAGCCTTCTTGAGAAGCTTCCAGCCCTGCTTCGAAGGTCTTCGTAAGCAAATCGGGTGACTGGGGGAGATGAGCAAAACGATGAATTGGAACTAATATGTAAACTTTTGGAATTATGCCGATGTGAGAATCATCGATATCCGTTATACGGCCATGATGCCTGGAGATGAGCTGATCGACTATCGTTTGCCCACGGGTGCCTTCCTGTATGCAGTCCAAGGAGCAGCGAGGGTGGTGCTGGACGGTACAGTCCATGAAGCAGGACACTTCCATGTGCTGCATGGGAGTGGGGGCGCTTACCTAGATATCTTGTCTGCGGGGACAGGGTTTCACTATTTTCTACTCCTGTACAAAGCCGCTCTAATAAGTTCCGGACGGGCGGAACTGGCAATGCGGATGGAGGAAAGCAATCCCACGCAAGCGGTCCTGCCCGGCTTGAATCCAACGTCGGTTTGGGTGCTTTCAGGAGGAGAAATGGGAGTCAACCTCATTTTTGTACAAAGAAATCATCTGGTTTGTCCATTGTATCAATGGGGAAACAGGTTTAAACTATTCATTGATAATGAGAATCGATATCATTAAATCGATCAATGGTTTGTAGAAGAAACATTTGCCTTATGTATGGCTATTGCCATTCAGCTGGATAAAAGGAGAACGCAACATCATGCTGAGTCGTTTTTTTGCTTAATACCGTCCTTATAAAGCACTATTTATCCTGGACTTTTCCTGTGCCATACTGGCCGCTCTTTTTGAGCTGGCCTTTCCCCTGGCGGTCAACCGAGTGGTGGACGATCTGCTGCTTAGCGGCAATTGGATCTGGATTCTATACGCTTGTCTGGGGCTGCTAGGGATCTATGTTATGAGCTCGGCGCTGCATTTTGTTGTTACCTATTGGGGACATAAGCTAGGTATCAGCATTGAGTCAGACATGCGGAAGAAGCTGTTTGACCGTGTTCAGAAGCTGTCGTTCCGCTTTTTCGACAACAACAAGACTGGCCATCTGGTCTCCAGGATGACCAATGATCTGATGGACATTGGGGAGATTGCCCATCATGGGCCGGAAGACTTGTTCATCGCGGTGATGACTTTGCTGGGAGCATTCGGCATTATGCTCAGTATCAACTGGAAACTGGCGGTGCTGACATTTATTATTGTCCCGCTCATGATTTATTTGTCGATTTACTTTAGTCGCAAAATGTCCAAAGCCTTCAAAATCATGTTCGCAGATATCGCAGATTACATTGCACGCGTAGAGAATAATGTCAGCGGCATCCGGGTCGTGCAAGCGTTCGCTAACGAAAAGCATGAAATCAACCGTTTCGCTGGGAACAATGAGCGATTCCGTCTGACAAAGCTGCTGACCTAGACCTATCCCAAAGGAGTTGCGGGCTTCAAGCGTTACTTGGAGCTCCTGGAAACAGAGCCTGATGTAGATGACGCCCGGATGCCAAGCCAGTCACTGAGGTGAAAGGAGACATTCGCTTCAGCGGTGTAACCTTCGGCTATGAGAATAAGGAGAAGGTACTGCAAAATGTTAACCTGTCCATTCAGGCAGGAGAGACGCTCGCACTTGTCGGTCCATCAGGCGCAGGCAAGACTACCCTGTGCAGCCTGATGCCCCGCTTTTATGATGTGGAAGCCGGAGATATCACGATAGATGGAATAAATATTCGAAGTATGTCACTGGAGTCGCTGCGCTCTCATATCGGAATCGTACAGCAGGATGTATTCCTCTTCGATGGCACGATGCGTGAGAATATTGCTTACGGCAGACTGGATGCGGCCGAAAAAGATATCTGGCAGGCAGCTAAAATGGCTCAGCTGGAGGAGCTGATCCATTCCCAGCCGGAGGGACTTGATACGCTGATTGGTGAGCGTGGTGTCAAGCTCTCCGGCGGTCAGAAGCAGCGTTTGTCCATTGCACGAATGTTCCTCAAAAACCCGTCCATTCTGATTCTGTGGTGAAGCCATACACGAATTCTGGCTGCAAGCAGCCCGATCCTTACCAGCCCGACTTGCAATCAGGCTGGTAAGGGTCAGCCTAATACGAATATTAATTGGAGGTGTTCATCATAGACGAGCAATTGGATTTATATGATGTGACGATTATCGGAGGCGGACCTGCTGGAATGTATGCGGCTTTTTACAGCGGCATGCGTGACATGAAGACGAAGCTGATTGAAGCGAAGGATCGGCTTGGCGGAAGAATGCTTTTCTACCCAGAGAAAATGATTTGGGATGTAGGAGGCGTAACGCCCATTCTCTGTGAGAACCTGATCCGTCAGCTGGAGGAACAGGCCAGAACCTTTGAACCAACCCTTGTTTTTGAGCAGCAGATCGAAGGGCTGGATAGACAAGGGGACGGAACATTCCTATTAACCACAGCATGCGGAGAAAAGCACTGGACGCGAACGGTCATTATGGCTATTGGATATGGCATCTATAAGATGGCTAAGCTCGAGCTTGAGGGAGCGGATCGGTATGAAGTGACGAACTTGCATTATACGGTGCAGGAGCTGGAGCCTTTCCGAGACAAACATGTACTGATTTCTGGAGGCGGGGATTCCGCTGTGGATTGGGCTAATGAACTGGAGGCACTAGCCAAGAGTGTAACTGTTGTTCATCGACGGGAGAAATTCGGGGGCTTGGAGCGTAATGTGCTGCGGATGAGAGAATCCTCTGTGGACGTACGTACGCCTTATGCTGTAGATAAGCTACATAGCATAAGTGGCGACCGAATCGAGCAAGTGACTATCTCCCATGTGGAAACAGGAGAAAGCGAAATGCTGGAAGTGGACGCTATTATTGTGAATCACGGGATGAAGAGTGATTTTGGACCGATTCTGGATTGGGGCCTAAATATGGGCGAGTGGCATGCTAATGTGAGTGAGAAGCTGGAGACCAACATTCCCGGAGTGTTCGCGGCTGGTGATTTTGTTATTTACGGCAGTAAGCTCCACCTGATTGCAGGAACGTTCACGGACGCTGCGCTGGCCGTCAATAGCGCTAAGCTGTATATGGATCCAGAAGCGGATAAAGTGGCTTATGTGTCCTCTCATAACAGTCGCTTTAAGGAGAAAAACAAGGCTCTTGGTGTAGTTGAGTGAAAAGTGGAATCAATTGTATACAACGCAGCAGCCTCGGGGCTGCTGTTTTTTCATAAAAATGACCCGCATCTCTGCGGGTCATTGTCTTGCTATATATAAAGGGGGTAACACTTATTATGAAGGCTGAACATGAAAACTAAATGAGCGTCACCTGATAATTTGCTTAATGTCCGCTTTTATTCTATCGAACAGGTTTGTCTATTACAAGCTGCTCTCGTTGTGCTAGAATAAATTAACAGATCTGTTACACAAGATATGAATGAGATTCGCAGGGAGGAAGATACAATGATTGCTGCCATACTTGTTGCCATAGTAGCTGCAGAGCATATCTACATTCTGATCTTGGAGATGTTCCTTTGGACAACGCCTCGAGGAATGAAAGCCTTTGGAACGACAAAGGAAGAAGCGGAAACTTCGAAAGCACTTGCCGCTAACCAGGGGCTATATAACGGATTCCTGGCTGCGGGTCTCGCATGGGGACTTGTTCATCCTGATGCGTTGATTGGCCGATCGATTGAAATATTTTTCCTAGTATGTGTGATCATAGCTGCCTTATATGGTGGAGCAACAGCGAAGAAATCGATCCTGGCTTTGCAAGGCTTACCCGCTTTAGTCGCTCTAATGTTTGTTCTTATATCGAATTAACGTCGTGGGAAATCCTTTCCCTCGATTTTTTTTTGTCTTCTTTATGTTTATCATCGTTTAAAAAACGGTTGAAGAGACGGACTTGGATGGCGATGGAGTGGAAGAAGTCATTACGCTATTTCCAAGTCACCTCGGAAGACGGTAATCGAGAGAAAACTTCCAAGAAGTAGTTGTATTTTGCGATAGGGTGTAATAAAATAGGTCAAGTGAACATGATAATCATTATCAATGAAAATAATTATCATCTGTACACGTACATAAGTCGCATGACGATGAATCAGAATTAGGGAGAGATGAGCAGCTATGTTTCGCAATATGAGGGGTCTATCAGTACTAATTGTTTCTGTATTCTTATTATCTATCCTACTTAGTGGCTGTAACACGAATTCAAAAACGAATTCGGATTCGAAAACCAACGCGGCGTCTACGAAAGTAACAGACAAAGTAGAGCCAACTGCAACTTCTTCGGACAAGACCTTAACGATTTCATGGCCGAAGGATATTGGACCGCTTAATCCGCATCAATATACGCCAAATGAGTTTTTTGCCCAAGGCATGTATTACGAGCCGCTAATTGACTACGGAGAAGGCGGCAAGCTTATTCCCAAGCTTGCTGAATCATGGGATATTTCAAAGGATGGCAAGGTATACACGTTCCACTTACGTCAAAATGTGAAGTTCTCCGACGGTTCGGATTTTAATGCGGACGTAGTGAAGAAGAACTTCGATACAATCTTGGCGAATCGCGACATGCATAGCTGGCTTGGATTGATCGCTCAGATCGATAAAGCTGAAGTCGTCGATGCCCATACCTTTAAGATCACCTTGAAAAATCGCTATTATCCGGCACTGCAAGAGTTTGCCGTTGTACGACCTTTGCGCTTCTTGGGCGCTGCGGGTTTCCCGGATGACGGCAATACCGCGAATGGAATTAAAAGTCCGATTACGACAGGACCTTGGGTGCTGTCCGAATATAAGAAGGACCAAATGGCCGTATTCACCCGGAACGATAACTACTGGGGAACGAAGCCGAAAATCAACAAGTTGATTGTTAAGGTTATTCCAGACGGTGAGGCACGTGTCCTTGCACTTGAGAAAGGCGACATCGATCTCATCTGGGGCGAAGGCATTATTAGTCTAGACTCGTTCGTTAGCTTAAGAGATTCAGGTAAGTTTGAAACCTCCGTTTCGGATGCCGTTGCAAGCCGCGCATTAATCGTAAATACGGCGAAGGGCCCCTTTGCAGATTTGAAGGTTCGTTTGGCTCTACAGCATGCCGTTAATAAGGAAGCCATTGTAAATGGCGTTACGAATGGCGTTGAGAAGGTTGCGGATACGATAATATCTAGCAATTTCCCCTACGCGAATGTTGGACTTAAACCTTATGATTATAATGTAGAAGAAGCCAAATCTTTATTGGATCAAGCGGGCTGGAAGCTTCCAGCAGGCAAGACGGTTCGTGAGAAAGACGGGAAGCCGCTGGAGATCGAGCTTGTGTATATGGGGCCTGATGAGGTAGAGAAGCCGATGGCTGTCGCTATTCAGTCTGATCTAAAGCAGCTTGGTGTTTCACTGAAAATTACTGGACTTGAGCGTGAGCTTCGCAACAAACGGATGGAAGCAGCGGATTTTGATCTTCTGTTCTGGGGGACTTACGGTGCACCTTACGATCCTCATTCATTCGTAACGACGAATTACGAGCCAGGCTACGGTATTTTTGAATCGCAGCAGGGACTTGCAATGAAGGATGAGCTTCATCAACAGATGAAGGATGTATTGTTGACGGTGGATGAGCAAGAACGCCAGAAGCTGTACACATCCATCTTCACGACTCTTCATGATCAAGCGGTATATCTGCCGATCTCGTACCTGACGAATATCGCGGTTTACCCAAGCTATGTGAAGGATCTGAAGTTCCCGGCTCACCGTGATGAAGCGCCGTTCGATACATTAGATATCCAAAAATAATTGACAAGGTGTTTACGAGATGCAGATGTGTATGTATATCTTGAAAAGACTTGCAATGATGGTCCCCATACTATTGGGGGCCACCTTTGTTTCTTATTTACTCCTGCGCTTATCTCCCGTTGATCCGGCGAGAGCGTATTTGTCTGCTTCGAATATCGTTCCAACAGAAACAACGATTACCGCTGTCCGTGCACAGCTTGGATTGGATCGACCATTCTGGTCCCAATACGGGCATTGGCTATGGCAGCTTTGTCATTTAGATTTTGGCACTTCTTTTTTTAGTAAGATTCCGGTTTCACGTGAGCTTCTCACAAGGCTGCCGATTACTGCAGCCTTGGCGCTATTAAGCTTATCGGTTGCCATTGTTATCAGCATTCCACTAGGCATTGCTTCTGCACTTCGCAACAATAAATGGATTGATCAAGTGTGCCGTTTGCTCGCTTATGTCGGAGCATCCGTACCGCAGTTTTGGCTCGCATACCTGCTTATTTACTTTCTCTCGGTTAAGCTGGATTGGTTTCCGCTGCAAGGTGCAGACTCAATCATGTATTATATCTTACCCTCCTGTACACTAGCGCTTGCATTAATTGCAACCTATTCTAGGCTGCTTCGGACGGGACTTCTGGAAACGCTGGAAGAACCTTTTGTGCGATATGCGAGGGCAAGGGGACTTAAGAAAGCAATAATTATCGGACGTCATGTGCTTCGACATGCGATTCGACCTGTTATTACCGCCGCGGGTATGAATCTGGGGAAGCTGTTTGCAGGTACGGTCATTGTGGAGCAGATCTTCGCACTTCCCGGAATGGGCGGTTTCTTCCTAGAAGCCGTCTATCATCGAGACTATCCGGTCATTCAAAGTTATATTCTAGTGATGGCGACTGTTTTTATAATTGGGAACTTGATTGCAGACGTGCTGCAAGCTTGGCTGGATCCGCGCTTGAAGCAACAAATATTGGAAGGGGAGTAAGCGAAGATGGGTGTAGGACAATTTGGACTCATTAAGACTGCGAAGGACAAACCGGTCATCATGTTATGTATACTGCTGCTGCTGATTATCGTATTAGCTGGTTTATGTGCACCTCTGCTTGCTCCTCATGATCCAAGTCTTGTTGATTTAACGCATAAGCTGGAGGGTCCTTCTAAGGCCTATCCGCTTGGAACGGATCAGTTAGGTCGCTGCATGCTCTCTCGAATGCTTTATGGAACGCAAGTTTCATTAAGCTTAGCTCTATTCATTGTATCATCTTGCTTACTAATCGGTCTTGCAATAGGCTGCTTTGCGGGTTACGCTGGAGGGAAACTTGATAGCCTCATTATGAGGGTATGCGACACCCTTCTTGCCTTCCCCTCCCTTATTCTTGCGATTAGTCTAATTGCGATTTGGGGAGCGGGCTGGAAGCAGATGGCAGTTGCGCTTATCATCGTTCAGTCGGTCTATTATACAAGATTTATTCGGGGCTTAGTCGTGGGCATTAAACAGCAGAATTATATCGCTGCCGCGAAGATAAGCGGTACATCGGCCTACCAAATGATGAGAAGACATATAATCCCCAATCTACTGCCCTCGTTGTTCGTTGTAGTATCCTTGGAGATCGGTTGGGTGATCATGGATATCTCCGCTTTATCGTTTATTGGGCTTGGGGTTCAAGCTCCGACACCGGAATGGGGAGCCATGATTAATGAAGGCAAATCATTCCTGCGCAGTCATCCTAGACTGATGATTACGCCTGGTCTGATGATTTTCATAGTCGTAGCACTGCTAAATAGGCTCGGCGAAGCCCTCAATGACAAGAATGGACACTCGAGGTCTCTTCGCAAATTAGCGAAGAGGGCTAAGTTAAACAAGGTTGCGAATGACCATTAGGAGGCAGCAGCTTTATGAAGGAAAGGAATGCGATTCTTGAGGTAGATCGCTTGCATGTTGAGATTCAAACCTATCAAGGCTCGGTACAGGCTGTGCGAGATATTTCGTTTCGAATCGATGAAGGAAAGGTGCTCGGTCTTGTTGGAGAGAGCGGATGCGGCAAATCGATGACCTGTCTCGCGATATTCGGCCTGCTGAGTCAATCCGCAGTGCTTGGGAAGAGCAGTCGGATTCGACTGCAAGGACGTGAGTTATCCACGATGAGTGAAGAGGAACTAAGGCAGCTCCGAGGGTTGGACATGAGCTTCATCTTGCAGAATCCGATGAATGCCTTCAATCCTGTACTGACAATCGGCAAGCAATTTCAAGAAACGATCCAGGCACATACCGACTTTACGCGTAAACAAGCGCTAACACTTGCGATTGAAGCACTCGCGCAAATGAATTTATCCGAACCGGCCAAGCTGCTGAAGCAATATCCTTTCGAGCTTAGCGGTGGCATGCTCCAACGAGTCATGATCGCATTATCGCTATCGCTGAAGCCTGCTCTTCTTATTGCAGATGAACCGACAACTGCGCTTGATAATGTGAATCGACGGAATGTCATTGAAGCTTTTCAGGCTGTAAAGGCTGTAGGAACCACTGCATTATTGCTTGTATCCCATGATCTTAATGTGATTGGCGAATTAGCGGATATGGTTGCTGTTATGAAGCAGGGGGAGATTGTAGAGATGGCTCCAACGAATGAAATCTTCTCCAATCCGCAGCATGAGTATACGAAACTTTTATTGGATGCTAGACTTACGGCTAGCAGTAGGAAGGAATAGGAGTCGAATCCATTGAATGCGATAATCAAGGAACAACCATTCTCAAGCCGCGCGATCTGGCTATATGCGGTAGCTTTTACCTTTTATGCAACGAATCATATGCTTATTATTGCACTGCCATTCTTCTCGCAGACACTTGGGGCAGGCCGGTCCGAGATTGGTATTATTATGGGAGCGTACATGTTCGTCTCCATGTTTTTGCGTCCGGTGGCGGGAGCTGTGGTAGACCGTTATGGTCCAAGAAAGATTTTTCTGATCGCACTTGTGCTGAATGCGATTGTACTCGTTACCTATACGGCGGAAAGTCTATGGGCTTTTGCTATAATGAGAGCTCTGCAGGGTGTTATACTTGCGTTTTTTTCGATGACTGTTCATCTGCTCATTATGGATTTGTTATCAGATAAGGTGCGGGGGCAGGGGCTTTCCTTGCTGTCGCTAGCTTCGATGCTGCCTTATACTTTTGTACCCGCACTTGTGCTTTATATGAAGGATCAGGTTACAATGACGCAAATGTTCCTGCTTCTTGCGGGATTAGGCGCCTGCAATGTGCTGATCGGTATCTCCTTGTATCGCAAGATAAACATACGAAAGCCAGCAGGGAATGAAAGGGTGAAGCCAGCTGAGTCTCCAACAGGCATGACCAAGGGTCAGGCACTCAAAGCGCTTGTATTGCCTTCCATTATTATGCTGTTAGCTTCTATCGTGTTTAGCATTGGTCCTACCTTTTTGCCTTTGTATCTAGAAAGCCGGGGCTTGCATTCAGCACCGCTCTACTTTTTGACGGAGACAGCTGTTCTAATCTTTATCCGTTTCTTCGGGCGTAAGTATATCCCATCTTCAGGTACCTATCCCAAATGGCTGCTCGTTATTCTGATTGCCTGCTTTACTTTGTCTCCAATGCTCCTCTTCCAATCGATCTCTACACCCGTTATATTGTGTGCTGCCGTATTCAACGGCTTGGCTTTGTCTTTGTTGTATCCAACGCTAATGACATACATTTCTTTCGTCGTTCCAGAGCGTGTCCGGGGTTATTCAATTGGATGGTTTATTGCTGCAGCAGATCTAGGGACATCTTCAGGTGCTTTTATCATGGGGGGACTGGCAGACCTGTACTCCTATCAAACGATGTTCAGCGTGGCGGTAGGTATCGGTTTTTTCACCTTATTACTGGCTATTCTATCTCGTGGACAAAAGGCGGTGATCACATGAGCTTGCTTGTGCTGGAGAACATCTCAAAAACGTATGAAGCCTCCGGATGGTTCGGCATGAAGAAAACGTCGGCTGCGAAGGCATCGTCCTCCGGTGTGAGAGATATTTCGTTGGTTGTTGAACCGGGGATGTGCCTTGGGATACTAGGGGAAAGTGGTGCGGGAAAAAGCACGCTAGCCCGGATTGTTCTTGGCCTTCTTGCTCCTGATCATGGGCGTGTAACGTTTCAGGATGTGGATCTCTATCGTTGTGATCGAAGGACAAGACAGCGGCTGCGAAGGGATCTGCAGGTTGTCTTCCAAGATAGCTATTCAGCCGTTAATCCGCGTCAAACCGTTCAACAGATTATTGGTGAACCCTTGCGGAATTTTGAACGTTTTTCTGCTCAGGAAGAGAAGCGGATTATTGCGGAACTGCTGGAGACGGTTGGACTTCGCGCGAGTGATATGGTGAAGACCCCGAAGCAAATGAGCGGAGGACAGCTGCAGCGCGTCAATATTGCTCGCGCGATTGCATTAAAGCCGAAGCTCATTGTGCTGGATGAGCCGGTCAGCAGTCTGGATATGATCGTTCAGAAGCAGATTCTGCTCCATCTGAAGGAACTGAAGCAGCACCTGAATCTCTCTTATCTCTTCATCTCTCATGATGTGATGGCGGTTCATGTTCTATCTGATCAAGTGGCGATCATTGATAATGGCATGATTATGGAGTCCATTAACACGGACGATTTGTTCGAGTGTAATCATCCGGTATCGCGGCGAATTGTCCATTCCGTATAAGTATAGGGGCTTGAAGCTGAACCACGCCGAACGACTGCGTGGTTTTTTGCTATGTCTGTTTTCTCTTTAAAAATGCAATATTTCCTAATGTCGCCATACTTCCGCCGTGTTCAGCGCATCGCTCGTAAGTGATAATGAGATTGTTCCTAACACGAACATGTTGCTTGATTGCTAGGCCAGATTACCTGGGCATGGATTTCTGAATAATCCAGCAGTACCATGCATACTGTGCGATGGTGTACTGTAACTGGCTGCAGCAAGTAACCCAATTGCTTGGGTTCAAAGCCCAATCGCCTAGGGAGCGATAGCTCAAGATCACTCGACTGCTAATCGAGAGTAAAACTTCTGATCTAAACCGGAACTCTCAGCCTGCCAAAAAGGAGGCACCAAGATCAGGACCTTGCAGTTTGCGGATACCGAGCGAAGCCTTTCCGCCCGCTTAGAGAAAGAGACGTAGAAGCTGCGTAAGTCTGAGGGTGAGACCTGCAAGCTTTTAACGAATCTTCTATCTAAAGGGCGGTCTACCTTTTCTCTCAAGCTAACTCCGTTCCTTCATCAGGGAGAGTTCTGCGGGCAGATCATCAACTATTTCATTAGCTTATGAATCCGCTGTCGTTTTTGTTGGAAGCACCGTATTCCGATGACCTCAGGCAGAGCCTCACAATAACTTTCAGGAGGTAGACCATGTTTAATAAAGTAATTATACAGACGGATCAACGCGGACTTCAGTTCACCAAGGGCAGCTATAAGCAATATCTCAAGCCAGGTACATACCGCTTCTCCCCTTTCTCGGATAGTAAAGTAGAGGTGCTTGATATATCCAAGCCATTTGCCGTGGCAGGAAAAGATTTGCAATTGTTTCTTCAGGATGAGCAGCTGCTTGAAGATCTTCATATCATTGATGTTGCCGATGGAGAGCTGGCTCTTCGTTATGAAGAGGGGAAATTCCTAGGGGTGCTGACCGCTGGTAAATACGCCTACTGGAAGGTATACAAGAATTACCGCTTCGTGCATGTGAATCTCCGGATTCCAGCGCTATCCTCTGATATTGATGCTGCTATCGTTTCGAAGCTTAGCGGCTTTGTCCATACCTTCGAGGTAGCCGAGCATCAAATAGGTCTGCTTTATTACAACCACACCCTTCAGAGGGAGTTGACACCTGGGGCATATGTATTCTGGAAAGGACCTGCTGCCGTCGCTGTGAAGACATTGGATATGAGACAGCAGCAGCTTGATATGACCGGACAAGAGATCATGACAGAGGATAAAGTACCGCTGCGGTTGAATTTTGTATGCCAGTACAAAATTATTGATCCGCTGAAGACGCTTCAGATCCGATCGTTCGAGGATCAGCTGTATATTCTGCTGCAGTTGATATTGCGAGAGTATGTGGGCACGCTCAAGCTGGATGATTTGCTGCGCATGAAGCAGGAAATAGCTGGATTCGTGCTATCCCGGCTGCAAGAGAAGCAGGCCGACTATGGCGTAGAATTTCTGTCTTCGGGGCTGAAGGATATCATTCTGCCTGGAGACGTCAAGGATATTTTGAATATGGTGCTGCTCGCAGAGAAGAAGGCGCAGGCCAACCTGATTACCCGCAGGGAAGAGACGGCTTCAACTCGCAGCCTGCTGAATACGGCTAAGCTGATGGATGAGAACCAGACCCTCTTCCGACTGAAAGAGCTTGAGTTCTTAGAGAAAATCTGTGAGAAGATCGGTACGATCTCCCTGACTGGTGGAGGGGGATTGCTGGAACAATTGAATGCCTTGATGAAAGCAAAGGCGGATCAGGCATGATGATCCGTCTTCCAGCTCCGATTAAGGATGACTCTTGGATCTTGAATAATAACGAAAAAGTCGACCTTCGAATCATTGAGGTCGACTTTTTTGTTGTTTATGCGCCGTAAGAAACCTTACGGACGAGATATTCGATTTTCTCAAGCATTTTAACGTCATCGGTACTGGCATACAGGGCAGGCGAGAAGAGCAGTAGTTTTTTTATCTGATAATAATCGTGAATTGCATTGCGCAGTGTAAGATTGTTTTTCATTAAATAGACAGGGTCCAGAAGATTACGGAACATGAGGTCATCCTGGAGAATTAGCAAGGTGGCATTAAGTCGGTTGAACGAACCTTCTTCCATACCGCGCTCATAAAACTGCTGCAGACGCTCATTTCGCTGACTGACTGCTATATCGATTCTAGACATCAATTCCGGGTAAACCTCTCGCATGTCCTGATAGAAGGCTTCGGTCCCATAGTTTGCAATAATCAATGACTGTGCGAATGAAGATTGAAAGCCCTGCATGTACATCTGACTGCCCTCGGGCAGCTGTTCTTCTGCTTTGATGACGTACGTAATGAAAATCTCAGATAGACGCTCAATAATCTCATCCCGCGAAGGAAAGTATTTGTACAGGGTTGCCTTGGATAGATCCATATACTTGGCGATATCATCCATCCGAATATGCTGGAAGCCGCTTGTCTTAAAGGGATGGAGCAGTTTGGCAACATACTTGCTTTTTATCGATTCATCTGTGTACCGACAGGTTTGAGCTTCATTATTTTCCATAAAGCTTCACACTCGCTCTCTAATGCACAGTATACACAAATCGACTCGAAAAATAAACCGAATAAACAAACTAAACTCGAATAGACTAAAGTAGTTTACATTATATCATTTCTGATATATAATCAGCTTACTCAAAATAGAGAAGAGAATGAATGATGGAGGAGAGAATACGGTGACAGTAACAGAATTAAAAAATGTCCGTTTTTGGCCGATTATGACAGCTATTTTCTTCGGCGCTTTTCTGAGCATACTAGGCATTAGCATGATCAATATCGCCTTGCCTATTCTAATGACGGATTTTCACTCGGAGCTAAGCGTAGTCCAGTGGACGTTAACCGGTTTTATGCTTTCTCTTGGCACGATTGCACCGCTAACCGGATATTTGGGTGACAAGATGGGCTATAAGAAAGTGTACTTATTCGCCATGGTTGGCTTTGTTGTCTTCTCGTTATTATGCGGATTTGCATGGAATATCGAGTCGCTTATCACGTTTCGTATCATTCAAGGCTTATTCACTGGACTTGTCGTTCCAGCAACGATGACGATTATATTCCAAGTGATCCCGAAGGAAAAGCAGCCATTTGCGGTGAGCATCTGGGGCTTGTCGGCTATGCTGGCACCCGCGTTCGGTCCAACAATAAGCGGTTGGCTTATTCAACAGTTAAGCTGGAAATGGTTGTTCTTTATTAACGTTCCAATCGGTATTGTAGCGATCTTCTTCATTATCTGGATGATTCCCGATTACCGGATAAGCACGGCCAAATCCTTAGATAAACTAGGTCTTGCTACGGTTATTCTAAGCAGCGTATCCGTTCTGATCGCCCTAAGCCAAGGTCATCAATGGGGCTGGACTTCCTTTAAGACGCTCGGATTGTTCGCTTTCGGCGCGCTGATGCTGCTATTGTTCATCGTTCGAGAGCTGACAGCCAAGCAGCCGCTGCTCGATCTTCGCGTATTCCGTAATGGGCGTTTCTCGATCACACTTGTTGCCAATACAATCATTACGATCAGTCTTTACTCAGGAACGCTTCTAGTGCCTTTATTCCTTCAAAATGTTCAAAAAATCACGCCAATGGATACAGGACTTATCCTGCTTCCAGCCTCCTTAGTAATGGCGATGGCGATGCCATTAGCCGGTAAGCTTTACCCCCGGTTTGGAGCGAAATGGCTGTCCATAGTGGGGATTATCCTCATTATTGTGGGAAGCTACGAAATGACTCAACTATCGACTGGTGTATCGCATTTCTACATCATCTTCTGGATGACTGTTCGTAACTTAGGCGTTTCCTTCGCCGCAGCAGCGACCAGCACAGCAGGGATGGAAGAAATCGAGCCGATCATGGTTGGCCATGCTTCATCCGTAACAAACTGGGTACGTAATGTCGGCGGCTCATTTGCTATCGCTCTATTTACAACGCTGCTGGCGTCACATACGATTTCACATATCAAAGACTTGACGGTAGCAGGCAAAGACACGAAGGAAACCATTCCATTCCTATCCTTCACGATGAGCGTAAATGATGTATTCATGGTAGCGACCTTCATTGCGGTAGCCGCTATTCCCTTCACCATTCTAATTCGTAAAAAAGTAAAACGCGCAGTCCCGGCTTCAGTAGCTGCATAATCAAGAGTATCCAATGACAAGAAAAGAGAGAAGACCGGTACCTCCATTTGAAGTGGAGGCCGGTCTTCTTTCATTGCTGAAGCTTAACCTAGATAATTCTTAGTGCGGCATTCTAAAAATCTTTTTGTATTTATTCTCATCATTTCTTTGGGACTTTATGATTCATAATGGTGATAGCGAAGCGGACGGAATCGTTCTGAAGAAGCGATAGCGTTCGCCTTTGTCTCCTTATTTCTACCCTTAAGGGATAAAATCAAGAAATAGGGAGACAACAGCGATCGTAAGAATGATCCGTCCGCGTAGCGGGCTTCTATGCACAAGACAAGATAGAATGCGTTAAGTTACTTTTTTGGGGTTTGCTGGGCTTGAAAGGCACGAGGAGACATCGCATAGTGCTTCCGGAATTGGTTAGCAAAATGATTATAGTTCTGAAATCCGACATCGAGGGCGACCTCGGAGGCGATTCGGTCTGTATGCTCCAGAAGAAGGGCGGCTTGTCGAATTCGCATCTGATTCAAGGATTCCACAATCGAGATACCGATGGTTTCTTTGTACAAATGGGAGAGTCTTGAAGGAGATAATCCCACTTTCTTCGCCAAATCCTCAATACGGAATGTCGCAGACATCGTGGTAGAAAGCAGATGCTGCACTTCTTCAATTCTTGCATCGATCTGCTTGCTTTCTCTTTGTGCTACCAACAGTAGAATTTCTCTTAGATTATTCTCGCACAGCTCACTCCAATAGGCGCTTCGTTCAATAGAATCCGAAATTACACGCTGAAAAGCCTTATAAATACGTTCCCGAGCGGAATCGTTATCCACAGAATGGATGAGCAGTGGAGTAACTGGAAGCAGGCTGGTTTCCATCATACGCGAGGAAAAATGTGCCCAAACAAAATTCCAAATCTGCCCTCTACTCGTACCATATTGGTGGGGCGTCCCCTGTCTCAGCAAAGCGACATCGCCGATCCGGCAGATATCCTCTCTTCCGGGCGTAGAGAAGTAGCCTTCCCCATCAAGCGTGTATGTGATAAGCCAGTCACTCATTCCACTCGGTCGTTTCGTGAAGTAGCTATCTGTCTCGTCGAAGTGACCGGCTATAATCATTCCTTTGACATGCTCTCCATAAAAGGAGGGCTTGTCAAATTTATCTTCATTCATCCTTATGACTCCTCTCATTTATCTACTTGCTTATCGCAATCAGCAATCTATCTTATTCCGTTCTGGATCCGAACTCCTATTTACTCTTCTGCCATTATCATAGCCCTTTCTTTATAATTCCACCAGTCAGGATAGCAGGATTATAGGAGTTATTAGCATGATCGTTACTTCTCCATATGCGATGCAGTCCCTACAATAAAGGTATAACAAGGTTACTCTCAAGGGATGTACTAGAGGAGGAAAACAAATGACTGCAATTATGCGTGTACTTACAGCAGAGCAGAAGCAGCAATTCGATCAAGAGGGCTATTTAGTTGTAAAGGGGCTATTCTCCACTCCTAATTTAGCGGAAATCGAGCAGACGTTTGAAGAGATCAGCCATCAGACCATACCTGATCATTTTGAGCCTGATCTGGATCAGACGTCGAATGATCCGCTCAAGCGTTACCCGCGTGTTATGCATCCGCACCGATTCAATGAGGCAGCCAAACGATACATGCTTCATCCACCTGTACTTGATGTTCTAGCGGATTTGTATGAGGAAGAAGCTTTAGCTGCGCAAAGTATGTTCTATTATAAACCACCAGGTTCCCGTGGGCAGGCGCTCCATCAGGATAACTTCTATTTGAAGGTTGAACCAGGTAACTGTATCGCGGCTTGGACGGCGGTTGATGCGGCTACGGAAGAGAACGGGGGACTCTTGATCGTTCCCCGTACGCATGAATATGAGATCTCATGTCCCGACGAGGCAGATACCAAGGAATCCTTCACCACCCATTACGTTAAGCCACCTAAGGACAGCACCATTATGCCCGTTATTATGGATAAAGGGGATGTATTATTCTTTAATGGCAACTTGATTCATGGTTCTTATCGGAACAAGACGAAGGATCAATTCCGCAGAGCCTTTATCTGTCATTATGCCAACAGCTCCGCAACGAGCATCGGCCAGCATTACAAGCCGCTCTATAGGGCAGACGGATCAGAAGCGCATGAGATGGAGTCTAATCCAGATGGGGGACCGTGCGGCGTAGAGGTCGATGGTTACTATCATTAAAAATGAGCTGATCCGAAAATAAGCATACTTTTCCCGTAAGGAAGAAGAGCATGAGAAACGACATCGAGCGATAATAGGGAGGTAAAGCAGGCAAGTAAACCTTCCAAGGGGGTAGCACGAATGTCGAATCAATTGAATGGAACACTTTCACAGGAAGAAGTAGCAGCTTACAAAGAACAGGGATACATCCTTCATAAGAAACCATTGTTTGGCGTTGAGAAATTCGCAGAGCTCTCGCAGATCTTCGAAGAGCAATGGGAGCTGGTCGGCAGAAAATTGAACAGTGAGCTCGATACACCGCATTTTCGCGATGAACGACTGCTTAAGTTTCTGCTGAGCGATGAAGTATTGGATTTAGTTGAGCCAATTCTAGGCCCGAATATCGGATTATGGTCCAGCCATTTTATATGTAAAGAGCCTGTCATTGGTAAACAAACACCTTGGCATGAGGATTCCGCTTACTGGAAGGGAAGACTGAGCCGCTTTGACAAAATCGCAACGGTCTGGCTGGCGATTGATCGCAGCTGGAAGGAGAACGGCTGCATGCGTGTCATTCCTGGTACGCATTCGAATGGGTTCTCGGATTACGAGGAAGTGAGTGAGAGCGAGAATATTTTCAACACACAGGTTAAAAATATTGATGAATCAAAAGCTGTATATTTTGAGCTTGAGCCTAATGAATGCTCGATTCATGACTCTCGTATTATCCACGGAGCTACACCAAATCCGAGCCCATATCGCCGCTGCGGCTACACGATGCGTTATTTCTCCACAGAGGCCAAAGTTATTCCTGAGAAGAATCCTGGCTTCAAGATCTGGCTTGCTCGCGGGAAAGATATCGCCGGAAGTGACTTTGTTAACGTATAATAGATTGTATAGGAACGGTTTACTTGAAGGAGGCGATGGTATTGTCCGTCCATAGAACGCCAGAGAGGCTCATGAACGAGCAATACATGCCTGCGTCGTCTCCTTATCAAATTTTTCTGCATGCGATCGAGCATACGATTATTACGCATTGGCATGAGTTTTACGAAATGGCTTTTGTCGTCTCTGGTACGGGTACGCATGTAAGGAATGGAGTGCCGTCGCGGATTGAAAAAGGTTCAGTATTTCTCATGACACCAGCGGATTTTCATGAAATTAAAGTGGATGAGGGGCAAATCCTTCATTTATACAATCTTATCTTTACAGAGCAGCTTATTCGGGAGCCGCTGATGGAGCTGCTGTTCGATCATGTTTCCGAGCTTACGCATACATTTGTCGGAGCTGAATGTGCGCAGGTGGAAGCGGAGTTTAAGCGATTATGGGATGAGACGCTTCATTGGCAAGCAGGCAGCGAAGTTATCGTTCAGGGAAGTTTAGAGCGATTATGGATTGATCTGTCCCGTAAATGCCGTTCCATGCCAATAACGATCAAGCCAGCAGGTGAGCCGTTCTTACAATCCCCCATTCGTAAGGCCTTGATCTATATTCAGCATCACTTTCGTGAGCCTCTTCCGCTTGATGAGGTGTCACGGTTATGTGGGTTATCTACTAATTATTTTAGTGAATGCTTCCACAAACAAACAAGAACAACCTTTCAGTCCTATGTACAGGAATTACGCCTTCAGTTTGCGAAGTCACTATTGAAAGCGACTCGTCTTCCGATAACCGAGGTTAGCCTTGCCGCTGGCTTTAACACATTGCCTCATTTTGAACGGACGTTTAAGAGAAGGTTTGCATGCTCACCTAGAGAGTTCCGCAGATCTATCTAATTCCGACTCAGGTTGTTTCGCTAGTTTTGAAAGCGTATAATTAGGTGGTACCTATATCTATGTACGTAACTTGAGGAGGTATCGGATGATGTTTGAAATTGCCATTATTGGCGCTGGTCCAGCAGGAGGAAGTGCCGCATTATTCACGGCGAAGGCTGGTAAGAAAACGTTACTCATCGATAGCGATCAAAGCATTACGAAGAAAGCATGGATCGAGAATCATTACGGCGTACCCGAGATCAAAGGTCCCGATCTCGTAGAGACAGGGATTAGTCAAGCGACGAAATTCGGAGCTGAGCTGGTACGAGCGAAGGTGGCTAATATTCAACAAACAGATGAAGGCTTCCGTATTGCTGCTGAGGATGGCAGTGAGTATCAGGCGAAGGTGATTATACTCGCAACCGGACTGCTTGTTGATCTGGCAGAGAAGGTTGGACTGAACACGAGGCCAGGTACAGAGCCGCGAATCAAGACCGTCCTCGATGTCGATGCTGCAGGCAAGACGAATATTAACGGTATTTGGGCAGCTGGAACAGTTGCAGGGGTGAGCGTACATACCATTATCACCGCTGGAGATGGCGCAAGAGTAGCTGTTAATGTGATTAGTGAAATCAACGGTGAACGTTATGTGGATCATGATCTACTGAAATAGCCATATGAATCATAGAAGCCTTAGAAGTTATACTGAAAGCTTTAGGATGAAAGCCTTTTGAGCAGAAGCTCAAAAGGCTTTTTGTTAGTTGTGTATATAAAAAGCTATAATAGAGAAATAACTTCTTCACATAATGAAAGAAAAGGGAGTAAACCTATGCGAGTTGTTCGAAACATTTTGACCGCAGCAGCCATCTTCTTCATATTTTTTGGTCTTCAATATTTGATTGGATGGCATGCGAGAGTATTTCTATCCTCTTTAATGGCTGACATCCCGACCGTCATTTATTGGGTATGCTTTTGGTTTATAGCGCTATCTTATATTGTATCCAGATTACTAGAGATGTGGATTCCGGGTCCATTCGCTAGAGGACTCAAGTGGATAGGCTCTTATTGGTTCGCTATTCTTCTCTATAGTGTAATGATCCTTCCGATTGCTGATTTGACGGCTTGGCTGCTTCGTGATGTTTTCGAGGTGAGCGCTCATCATTCTGTCCTAGCAGCAGGATTCGCAGCTGTTGTGATTTATCTCGCTATTCTTGTGCGAGGCTCATGGAATGCATGGAATCCTATTATTCGTCCCTATCACTTAGATGTCTCCAAGCAGGCCGGCAATCTAGAGCAGCTGCGCATCGCAGTTGCATCTGATATTCATCTGGGCACTTTGGTCGGTAGACGTCACCTTCGTCAGCTGGTAGATCGTGTGAATGAGCTGAAGCCGGATATCGTACTGCTTCCGGGGGATGTCATAGATGATGCTATTGAACCGTTCAAGCGTAATGATTATGGCAGCATTATAAGCGGATTTCAATCCAAGTTCGGAACCTATGCGGTTCTGGGCAATCATGAATACATTGGTGGCAAAATCGAGGAATTCGTTATGCTTATGGCGGATGCTGGCATCCCCGTACTGTTAGATCAGTCTGTAAAAGTGGCTGATAGCTTCTATGTGGTGGGACGAAAGGATAAGTCCGCCGATCGATTCCGTGGTAGTAAAGGTGAAGGTCGATTATCTACGGAGCAGCTCGTAGCTGACTTAGATCATTCCTTGCCGCTTATTCTCATGGATCATCAGCCTTCAGCGCTCAATGAAGCAGCAGATAGTGGTATTGACATTTCCTTGTCCGGTCACACGCATCGAGGACAGATGGCACCGAGTCATTTTATCACAAGGCGGATCTTCGAGCTGGACTGGGGTTATATGCGCAAAGGAATGATGCATGTTATTGTTTCCTCTGGCTACGGAACATGGGGGCCTCCAATTCGTATCGGAAGTCGGTCTGAGATTATCGATATAACGGTCCATTTTGATAAAAGCTAGCCAAATCCGCTAATAAGTTTGTATTGGAGTGAATAGCGAACCCCTATATAATAAAAAAGGGAAATGGCTTCTCAAACTAGCTAACTATCGCCTAAGGAGGCGGACTTCATATGGATACACAGCTTGAGCCCTCGGCGTTCATCCCGTTTGAACCGCCGACTCGCAAAAGGTTTTCTTTTCTTAAATGGTTAATGAAACGTACAAGAGTAACTCTTAATTATGATACTTCGTTCTGGCGCACTTCACTTACAGGTATTTGGACGGTATATAGTATCGTTCTCATCATCACTAGTCTTGGGATGCCAACAGGCCTTGGGATTACGTTCGATACGGTAATGATGACGCTGATTGGGACAATCGGGTTAACCCTTGCAGCGATTGTAGTAGCATTCCTATTGTCCTTGGCTTATATACCCGTCCCTCGCTTATACGTAGGATCTATTGTTGCTGCTGCGGGAGTAATTGATTATTTATTCGAGCATGCGGATATTGATTTTCCGCAATCTATCGTTTTGACCGCCCTTATTATCATTTGCGGAATGCTGGGAGGCTCAATGATTGCTCTGCTGGCAAGCCGGCGAGTGAAGCCTAAAGTAAAGCTTTCCGTAATCATTGCCGTAACGATTGTTTGTTTGTCCTTTAGTTATTGGCCTGCTGAGAATAAAGCTTCATTGGTCTCAACCTCGTTAGATGCGATTGCCGAAGAAAGTGGCGTAGCTGCGCTGCAAGCACATAATCCGAGTGAGCCTGGTTCCTATGACTATCAGACGTTTACCTACAGCAGCGGCAAGGATCGCCACAGGAACGTGTTTGCAGGTAAAACGGATTTGGTTTCTCAATCTGTCGACGCATCTACCTATATCCGTAACTGGTCCTGGCTGCGAAGCTTCTTTTGGGGATTTGATCAAAAAGCACTGCCGGTAAACGGGCGGGTTTGGATGCCGGTGGGGGAGAGCCCTTTTCCCTTAGTACTCATCGTTCATGGCAATCATCTCATGGAGCAATTCTCAGATGAAGGCTACGGGTATTTAGGAGAGCTGCTTGCGACCCGAGGCTTCATTGCAGTCTCTGTTGATGAGAACTTTCTTAATTATTCAGTTTGGGCAGATATTCCAGCTCAGGATATGAAGGTTAGAGCATGGATGCTGCTGAAACATCTTCAGCAAATTAATGACTTTAGCAAGCAGGAAGGAAACCCCTTCTCAGGTCGGGTAGACATGCAGAGTATTGCTTTGATTGGACATTCTAGAGGTGGACAGGCGGTCGCTATGGCTGCCGATAGCTCCAAATGGTTCTCTGAGGATAAGTCTCTGATGGGGATAAAGAGCTTCCATATCGGGGCCGTTATCGGCATTGCTCCTACGGACAAAACGGTAGATAAGCAATCTGCCACGCTCAAGGATACGTCTTATTTGACTCTTCAGGGAGCAAGTGATGGAGATGTAGATACCTTCAATGGGGAGCGTCAGTACATTCGGACTTCGATTACATCAGGCTCCCAGTCTTTCAAAACCTCTCTTTATATCGGGGAAGCGAACCACAGCCGCTTCAATACCTCTTGGGGGGCGATGGATGACAGCTTGCCTGGAGGATTGCTGCTTAAGCGCAGTGACATGATTGAGGCAGCCGATCAGCGTGAAATTGCGAAGGTGTATGTATCAGCCTTTCTGGAAACGGTGCTGCATGGAAGCAAGGACTATCAGGCTTTGTTCCGAGATTATCGGACGGGTCTGGCATGGCTGCCTGAAGCAACCTATATTAATCGCTATGAGGATGGCGGCTTTCAAGAGCTCATAAGATTCGATGATGACTTTAATAAGATGACCTACAAGAATGGAATAACGGTAAAGGCTGTTGATTTGGAGTGGTCGGAGGAATCGGCAGAAGACCGGGATGGCAATGGCAAAGGAACCCGAGGAGCAGCTCTTCAGTGGAAGCAGAAGGGTGGAACTTACACGATAGAGATACCTAAGAATTTCCGTGATCAGCTGCAATTCGGTAAAGGTGCTGCTCTCGCTTTCTCCATGACGAATCTGGAGAGGGATCTGCTGTCACCTGCTCCAGTTAAGGATACGAAACTTTCGGATACTAAATCTGGTACCGCTGCAGAAGCTGAGATTCCCGCTCCATCGATTATGATTGAATTGCAAAGCAGCAGTGGAGCAACCGTCCGATTGCCCCTGAACAGCTTCATGAAGGCTGTTGAATTGCCGCATACGACATTCACGATCTTTCCTTGGCTGGAGAAGGAAATCAAAGATGGTAAATACAAAGAATCTTCAGAGCCGGTATTCCAAACCTACCAGCTGTCGCTTGAGCGGTTCCATGAGGCTAACGAACAGTTCGATCCTTCTCAATTAGCACGGATTACTTTTCGCTTCAGTAATGGTCCCGGCAAAATCATGCTGGATGATATTGGAATTGAGGCGGATACGCCTTAATAAGGCAGTCTTATTCCATTTTTATCCTAATGCTTGACACTTGTTTCAACTTGCTGTATAAATACGTTTAAGCAACATCTGTAAGGCATGGAGGATTTACGCGCGTTTGCAGAATCAATGAATCGGATAGCAATGAACATTAATGAATGGGACAGTAATCCATGACAGATAGTCGCAGCGAGCCGGGTTGGTGAAAGCCGGTACGGATGTTTTGGATGAAACGGACCCAGGAAATGGTTTGCTGAACCTAATAAAGTAGGCAAATCCGGTCTTCGACCGTTAACAAGTGGAGTGGTCAAACCTACTGGGGTCTGACACTTAGAGTGGTACCACGGGATCTTCAGGCTCTCGTCTCTTATATAGAGACGGGGGCTTTTTTTATTTTCATAAAGCTGGAGGGTGAGGACGATGACGATGATAAACGAAGTGATTATTGCAGCAGTTCAGGAAATCTTACAAGAAGTAGTCGAGCATGCGAAGCAGCCGTGGCCGCAAGGCTTGAAGATTGTTGTTGAACATCCTGCGAATCACGAGAATGGGGACTACAGCCTTAATATTGCGATGCAATTGGCCAAGATTCTCAAGAAATCCCCGATTATCATTGCTAGCGAGATCCAAGAAAAGCTGCTTGAGGACAGTAAGATAAAATCGTTATTTTTCAAGGTTGAAGTAGCTGCTCCAGGGTTCATTAACCTTTACCTCAATTGGGAGAAATGGGGCTTGAATTCGGAACTAGAAGCGTCCTTCCCTCCCGTGCCTTCAAAAGTCGTCATTGAGCATACCTCCATTAACCCGAATAAGTCTGCGCACATCGGCCATCTGCGTAATTCTTGCATCGGTGACACATTGGCTAGAATGCTGAAGAGAGTCGGTCACGAAGTTGAGGTTCACAATTATATCGATGATTTGGGGAATCAATTGGCAGATACGCTTGTCGGAATCCTGCATACGAATACGGAGAAAGCCTTCAGTCGTTTTGGTGATTTCTGCTGGGAGACATACGCTAAGGTCAACAAGGCTTATAAAGAGACACCAGAGCTGCAGCTTAAGCGCGCTGATGTTCTGCATGAATTAGAGAAGGGGAATTCGAATCTAGCGTGGATGGGATTGCTTGTTGCAGAACGTATCGTTCGTGAGCATCTGGAGGAGATGAAGCAATTTGGTATTCGTTATGATGTTCTGGTGTGGGAGAGCAGCATCGTGAGGGAGGGATTCTGGTCCAGTACTTTTGAGCTGCTGCGCGCAACGGATATCTTTTATCAAGAGACAGAAGGGAAATTAGCGGGCTGCTGGGTACTTAAACATCCAGAAGGGGATGCTGAGCAGGAGGCACATGCAGACTTTCAAGCAGATAAAGTGCTCATCCGTTCCAATGGCATTTTAACCTATACGGCAAAAGATATTGCGTATCATCTATGGAAATTCGGTGTGCTCGGAAAGGATTTTCGTTATAAGAAATTTGCAGATCGTCTGTGGTCGACGGACCTTGATGGTGTGAGGAAGAGAATCGGTCAGGCAGATAAGGTTATAAATGTCATCGATTATCGACAAGAATATCCTCAGATTATGGTCAAGCAGGCTTTGCTGGCGCTCGGCTTCGAGAAGCAGGCTAATCAATTAAGGCATGTCAGCTATGGAGTCGTTTCTCTAAGTTCAACAACAGCTGAAGGCCTAGGGGTAGATACTTCAGAGGGTAAACATTCCTATCCGATGTCGGGCAGACAAGGCATTGGCATCAAGGTTGCTGATTTACTGGATCGAATGGAGCTAGTCATTGAAGCGAAACGTCCACGTCAGACAGGGCTCTCCAGCCGGACAATTGCAGCCGCTTCGATCCGCTATTATTTGTTGAGATTTCATATGCAGACTGAGGTTGTGTTTGACTTAGAGCAAGCAACAGAAGTCTCAGGGAATACAGGTGTTTATTTGCTCTATAGTTATGCTCGCTCTTACAGTATTCTCGAGAAGGCCAAGCAAGAGATAAGCAGGGAGGAACCGCTGCGATTTGACAACCTGGAAGCTCAAGAAGCGAGTTTGATGAGACAGCTTGCATACTGGCCAGAAGTTTTGGAGGCCGCAGTAAATGAGCTTGCACCACATCATATTTGTACGTATGTCCATGAACTGACCAATCTATTCAATCACTTCTATGCTACCTGTCCTATATTGAAAGCGGAAGGGGACAAGAAGAAATTCAGACTGTGGCTTACAGCACGCTTCAAAGCTGTGCTTCACGGTGCACTCGAGATTCTTGGACTTCCTACTCCGAAGAGCATGTAATCCGAAGAGCATGTTATTGTTAAGCTTACAGGGCACCCAGTTTTTGATAGTTGTTTATTAGAAGGAGAACGTTTATAGTAGTTGATAGATCAATTATTGATGCATCAATTAATTACACAGCTGTGGTTGTTGATGAATAAACAGCAAGGGGAGAGGAGGAATAGCTTGACCCAATCCAACGGTGATTCAGCTTATATCTTATATAGGCTGCTCTGTCTGAACAAACAGATCAGTCCCAAATTTGAGCGCTGTACGGGCATTGGTCCTACGCGGCTTGATCTATTGCATCAGCTTTATCAAGTGGACGAGATGAATCAAACCGATCTTCAAAAAGAAGTGAATATTGACCCAGCAGCCGTTACTAGGCATTTAAAGCAGCTGGAAGCCGATGGAATGGTAACGAGGCGTAAGAGCGCCGCGGATAATCGAGTGACATTTGTCTCCTTAACGGATCATGGGCGAACAGAGATTATCTCATTTCGGGAGGAAAAGGGACATTTTCTAAGTCAGCTGCTCCATAATTTCACCCAAGAAGAACGCCATCTACTCGCGGATATGCTCAAACGAATGCAGCATAATATGAATGAGCTTTAGGTTACACCAGCGTTACGGGGAAGTCAGTACGTCATCTAAGATATACCTAGGGAGGATTCAAACATGAATACGATGAATAAAACGCTCAACAATGACTTTAAAGAAATTATCAACGGGCGTCGCTCGATTAAGAGCTATGATACTTCGGTGAAAATCAGCCGTGAAGAAATGACAGAAATATTGGAGAAAGCTATGCGGGCGCCGTCTTCAATTAATATGCAGCCTTGGCGCTTCCTCGTTATAGATAGCCCGGAAGGAAAGGCGAAGCTTGCGCCGCTGGCGCGCTTCAATCAACAGCAAGTTGAAACCTCTTCAGCTGTCATTGCCATATTCGGTGATCTGAATAACTTCGAGAATGCTGAGGAAATTTACAGCAAATCGGTCGAGCTTGGTTATATGCCCTTAGAAGTTAAAGAACAACAGCTGCCTAGACTGGCTAGTTATTATGCAGCTGTTCCGACGGAAGTTATGCGCGATGTTGTGCTTATCGATTGCGGCCTTGTCGCTATGCAATTCATGCTTACAGCCCGTGCTCATGGCTATGATACCAACCCGATTGGCGGTTACGAGAAGGATCAGATCGCAGAAGCTTTTGGACTGGATAAGGAACGATATGTGCCCGTCATGCTGATCTCAATTGGTAAAGCAGCCAGCAGCGGTTACAACTCAGTCAGACTTCCAGTCGACAAAGTTACAGAGTGGAAATAATAAGAGGTATTCGAGTAAGACATTTCCTTTTCGCGCCACTTGAGGCGAAAGCTTACAGTGGTGAACTGCTAAGCTAACTTGTATCTGTACCTTGTATCTTGCATCAAAGGGAATTGTTCAGTGCTTGCCACACGACTAACCTAGCGAAGCGGACGGAATCGTTCTGAAGAAGCGACAGCGTTCGCCTTTGTCTCCTTATTTCTACCCTTAAGGGATAGAATCAAGAAATAGGGAGACAACAGCGATCGTAAGAATGATCCGTCCGCGCAGCGGGCTTTTACGCACAAGGATTCGCATTTATCAAGTACTTATTTTAGTGTTGAGCTGAAATTATAGTGTTGAGCCGAAAAAGGAGCTAACCATGAATAGCGATTGCTATTTGCTGGTTAGCTCCTTTTTTCTTAATGGGCCATGAGTGACACCTATTCTGATATCGGCAGCACCGACCGCCTAATAATAAGCTCCGCAGGCAGAACGATTTTCTTCCAAGGCACTGCAATATTCCGCTCCTGTATGCGCTCGATCAGCATTTGCATCCCAAGATAGCCGAATTGATAAGCCTGCTGGGCAGCAACAGTCATGAATGGATCCATCTCCGAATAGGGACCAAAATCATCGATACATACAATGGACTGATCCTCAGGAATACGTAATCCCCGCTTGCGAAGCAAGCGAATAACCTCAATAGCGAGTACGTTATTACCAGCCATGATTGCCGTCGGCATTGGCTCCATGCTATCCAGCCATTGCTCGATCTGGGCCAAATCACTCTGGGGTCCGAAGCTTGCTTCATGCACATAGGCTTCATCATAGATCAGATCATTCAGCTTCAATGCTTCCTGATAACCTTGCAGCCTAAGACGAGCGCTGGAGATGGAGGAGGAGCCGTTAATCATCGCAATTCGGCGATGGCCTTGCGACATCAGGTAGTCAACTAAGCTTCGCGCGCCCTCTTTGCTATCACCAAGCACGATGTCGCACTCAATGCCCGGCACTTCTCGATCGAGCAGGACGAACGGGACATTGTGCTTGCGAAGGGAGTCTAAATGGGGGAAGGAGGGATCGCCAGCAGGAGCGATGAGTACGCCATCCACGCGTGAGGAGAGAATGGTTGTCAAATAATCGGATTCCTTCTCCAAACTTTCGTCGCTATTTCCAAACAGCAAGCGATAATCACTCTTCTTTGCGGCATCCTCGGCTCCCCGCGACAACGTCGTATAGAACGGATTCGTAATATCCGTAATTAATAGAAACAGAACTCGGGTTTGCTGCAGCACAAGACTGCGTGCCGTATGATTAGGAACATAGTGAAGTTCTTCCATAACCTTCTTTACCTTGGCCCGTGTTTTATCGCTAATCTTGCCAGTGTTATTGATAACTCTAGAAACGGTCATGGCAGAGACATTAGCTTTTTCTGCAATATCGTAGATTGTAACCATTATTTTTACTCCTTATCGACAAATCATACTTTTATATTACAGAAGAAAGAGATTGACAGCAAGCGTTTACACTGATATTTTAAGGTTATCGGTAACATTTTAGCGTTAGAATTGACTCAGGAGGGATTTTATAATGACAGATACAACTTTCCGTTTCCAAAGCAAGTTCCCGAAGATCGGTATTCGCCCGACGATTGATGGCAGACGCAAGGGTGTTCGTGAATCGCTAGAAGAACAAACGATGGAGATGGCCAAATCGGTAGCCAAGCTGTTCGCGGAGAACCTTCGTTACCCGAATGGTGAGCCTGTGGAATGTGTAATTGCCGACACTTGTATTGGCGGTGTTGCTGAATCCGCAGCTTGTGCAGATAAATTTCTACGCGAAGGTGTAGGTGTTTCTCTCACGGTAACTCCATGCTGGTGTTATGGAACGGAAACTATGGATATGGATGCGTCTATTCCAAAAGCGGTTTGGGGTTTTAATGGAACAGAGCGCCCGGGAGCTGTTTATTTGGCAGCGGTATTGTCCGGTTATGCACAGAAAGGTCTTCCTGCTTTTGGTATCTACGGTAATCATGTTCAAGATGCTGGCGATACCTCGATTCCAGATGACGTAAGAGATAAATTGCTTGGCTTCGCTAAAGCAGGTCTTGTTGTTGCTTATATGCGCGGCAAATCCTATTTATCCATGGGGTCGGTTTCCATGGGTATCGCGGGTTCGATCGTCAACGATCAATTCTTCCAAGAGTATCTTGGCATGCGAACAGAATATATCGATATGTCTGAATTCGTTCGTCGTATGGATGAAGGCATCTATGATGGCGAGGAATTCGAGAGAGCGCTTGTGTGGGTGAAGGCCAACTGCATCGAAGGTGCGGATAACAATGCAGAGAGCATGCGCACAACTCGTGAACAGAAGGATCAGGATTGGGAAACAGTTGTAAAAATGACTCAAATCGCGCGTGATCTCATGGTCGGCAATTCCCGTCTTGATGAGCTTGGTTTCGGCGAAGAGGCGATGGGCCATAATGCGATCGTTTCCGGCTTCCAGGGGCAGCGCCAATGGACCGATCATTTTCCGAATGGTGATTTCATGGAAGCGATTCTGAACTCATCCTTTGACTGGAACGGTATCCGCGCTCCTTATATGGTCGCAACAGAGAATGATAGCTTGAACGGTACAGTTATGCTGTTCGGGTACCTCCTGACGAATACAGCGCAGATTTTTGCAGATGTTCGCACATACTGGAGCCCTGAATCCGTTGAACGCGTGACGGGTCACAAGCTGGATGGCTTTGCAGAGAACGGCATTCTACATCTTATTAATTCAGGATCAGCTACATTAGATGGGAACGGTGAACAATCACGCGATGGTCAGCCTGCGATGAAGCCGTTCTGGGAAATTAGCGAGCAAGAAGCACAGCAATGTCTAGATGCTACTTCTTGGCGTCCGGCATCGGTTGAATATTTCCGCGGCGGAGGTTATTCCTCTGATTACCTGACTCGTGGCGGTATGCCGATGACGATGTCTCGTATTAACCTTGTGAAGGGAATTGGTCCGGTTCTGCAAATCGCAGAAGGCTACTCGGTTGATCTTCCTGAGCATGTACATGAGACACTCGACAAACGGACGGATTCCACATGGCCAACGACTTGGTTTGCTCCGATAATTACAGGTGAAGGTGCATTCCACTCGGTATATGAGGTCATGGACAATTGGGGAGCCAATCACGGCTCGATCAGCTACGGACACATTGGTGCTGATCTCATTACACTCGCGTCCATGCTGCGGATCCCAGTGAGCATGCATAACGTATCGGAGGAAAATATTTTCCGTCCACGTGCATGGGGGCTGTTCGGTACCAATAATCAAGAAAGTGCTGACTACCGTGCGTGTCAGAACTTCGGGCCATTATACAAATAATTAGAAGCAACGTAGTCGCTTGATTCTTGCATGTTGGGGATCAAGCGACTGTTTCAATAATGGAAGGCCAATTCTATTTACTGGAGGAATTTCAAACCATGAGCATTGCAAACATTCGGCAGGAGCTTTGCAAATACGCAAAGAAAACAGTAGCAAACAAGCTAGTAGTAGGTCCAGGCGGTAATATTAGTGCCAAATTCGAAGGTAAAATGTACCTCTCTCCAAGCGGCTTCGCACTGGATGAAATTGAACCTGAGCAATGGGTGGAGGTGGATATTGAGTCAGGCGAGATTACGGATATCGGACTGCGGCCTTCTTCTGAAGTCCTCATGCATTTGTACGCATATCGGGCGAATCCGAATATCGGAGCCATCGTACATACGCATCCTCCCTATTGCATTGCGTTTACTTTGGTTGAAGAAGAGCTGCCAGTCATGTTCCCGGATCAGGCTGCGCTGGTTGGTAAGACGGTCTATATTCCTTATGTGCTTCCGACTACAGATAAACTGGCAGATGCTCTATTGGAGAAGGTTAATGTGGCTAGCTCTATCCTCCTAGGCAATCATGGTTTGGTTACGACAGGCCGTAATCTTCGTGAAGCTTATTACCGTACAGAAGTAGTTGAGGAAAGCGCAAAGATCTTCCTCATTGCAACAGCGATTAAGAAACCGAAGGTCTTGACAGATGAAGAGTACGAAGAGATCGCATCTCTAGAGAGCGAAGCGTACCGCATCCAACTGCTCCAGAAGATGAAATAATAATGAATGATCATGTCTATATAACAAGCTGGGTAAAGGGGAGCTGGTAGAATGACTCTGCTTTCGACCGTCTTGGCCTTCGACCTTGGAGCCAGCAGTGGCCGTGCCTTAATCGGAGAGTTGATTCAAATCGGTGATGAAGAACCGAAGCTGCAGGTGAAAGAGATCCATCGTTTCCCGAATCAACCCATTCAGATTGGTAAACATCTGCACTGGGATATATTGAGGCTGCTGCATGAGATCAAAACAGGGATACGAATCGCCTTTCAAGAGGGCTACAAGCCGCTGACATTAGGGATTGATACATGGGGTGTTGATTTTGGCTTAATTGATGCCAATGGAGAGCTGGTGGGCAATCCTTATCACTACAGGGATGCACAGACCGAAGGTCTAATTGAAGAGGTTAACGGACTTATTGGCAAGGAGGCCTTGTTCAAGCAGAGTGGCCTGCAGTTCATGCCCTTTAATACCATCTACCAGCTCTATGCAATGAGGAAAGCATCCTCGCCCAAGCTAGATATCGCCCAGACGCTGCTGTTAACGTCTGATTTACTTATTTATTTCCTTACCGGCAAAAAGGTTTGCGAATTTACGATGGCCACCACGACGCAGCTTCTCAATCTGGAGAATCAGACTTGGAATGTGGAGCTCATGGATCGTCTTGGTATCCCGTCTCGTCTATTCCTAGAACCGGTTGCACCAGGAACTCGCATCGCACCACTTTCACCAGAGGTATATGAGGAACTGGGCGTACAGTCGATTGAAGCGGTTGCTGTGGGTACGCATGATACGGAATCGGCTATCGTAGCTGTACCAGCTAGCTCAGAGCCATTTGCCTATCTAGTATGCGGCACATGGTCCTTACTAGGGACGGAGCTTGCAGAGCCTCTGCTCACCCCAGAGACGATGGAACTGGAATTTTCTAATGAAGGTGGCGTCGGCGGGACCTATCAATTGCTTAAGAACATCATGGGGCTATGGATCTTACAGGAATGCAAACGGGAATGGGATGAGCGGGGTAATGTCATCTCCTTCGCTGATTTAGCCAAATTAGCGGAGGAGGCTGAGCCGCTCCGAAGCTTCATCCAACCGGATGACCCGAGATTTTATTCGCCCTCTGGTATGGTAGAGAAGGTACGCAGCTATTGCAAAGAGACCAACCAGCCTATTCCACAATCGGAAGGTCAGGTTGCAAGATGCATTCTTGAAGGTTTGGCGCTGAGGTATCGGCAAGCACTTGAACAAGCAGAGAAGCTGACAGGGCAAAGCTTCAGTGGCCTGCACATGGTTGGCGGTGGCATTCAGAATGAGCTGCTTTGCCGACTTACAGCAGGAGCGCTTGGTCGCCCGGTCTGGGCGGGACCTGTCGAGGCAAGTGCAATCGGTAATATGCTCATGCAGCTTGTATCCCTGAGACAATGCAAGGATTTGGCGGCCGCGCGCAAGCTAACGGCTACTTCTTTCCCAGTGCAGAGCTATCAAGCCGAGTCAACGGATTTGTGGGATCAAGCTTACAAGAAATTCATTCAATTGAGGCCAGCGTGAATTTGTCATAAGCTGGCTTTAACGTGCAGCTTAATAATAAGACGGGAGCATGGGTTGACTTTTTCTTTGTCATTGTCATTGTCATTGCCCTAGCCGTTGTCATTGTCGTATCAACAAGGAGGCCATTAACATGTTAATTGGTGTATCCAAGCTTATCTCTCCGGAGCTGCTCAAAATTCTTAGTGAGATGGGCCACAGTGATGAGATCGTGCTAGCTGACGGAAATTT
Source organism: Paenibacillus baekrokdamisoli (assembly GCF_003945345.1). Classification (GTDB taxonomy): domain Bacteria; phylum Bacillota; class Bacilli; order Paenibacillales; family Paenibacillaceae; genus Paenibacillus_Z; species Paenibacillus_Z baekrokdamisoli. The sequence continues at coordinate 511,466 of NZ_AP019308.1, forward strand.
TCCTTCTGCTAGTCATGCTCAACGGCTAGTGCGATGCGATGGTCACCCGGCTCCTGAACTGCTTGACGCTATTCTTCAGCTGTTTCCACTTGATCAATACGTCGAGCGGCCAGTATCACTTATGCAGGTCGTTCCGGGTGATACGGTAGAGACGCCGATATGGCAGCAATATAGAGAAATTATTGCGAATCGTACAGGTCTTAAGCAGCCCTTTGAAGAAGTGGAAAGATTCGCTTTCTATGAACGTGCTAAGAAAGCCTATGCCGTTATTGCCACGGGTGAGAGTGCCCTATATGCGAACTTAATTCTCAAAAAGGGTGTTATTTATTAGGCTCATCACTACAACTAGTGGTTGACGACGAAGGTAATCAGATGATGTTGAGCGGACAGGAGAGCTCTTATTTCAGTCCAATCGCTGCATTAGGTAGACTAAAGGACAGAGAAGCCGCTATTCTCCAGCAAATCATCTGAAATCAGCTGCATTTTAGTTGATAGCGGAACCTGTGTCCGCTGAATTTGTTTGGAGTCGTGTTTTGATCTGAATAGCGGTTCCACAGTCCGCTCAGCAAGATTAACGGGAAAAGCTCCTGTTATTTCTTATTGAACGCCTGAAACGCTGTGTAGAATCACCTATCGGCGAATAAAATGCGGCTTAGACTCGAAACGGGCCCGTTACAAAATAGTCAACCACTGATTATGAGATTGGGCCATTCAATAAGCAGCTTAATCGCTTTTATTTTGAATCTATACACTAATCAGTGGTTACCTTCACGTCTAACCTAGCGAAGCGGGCATCAACGCACCATGTTTCGCATTTATCAAGCACTTATTTTAGTGTTGAACCATAAAACTATTATTTCTTTAAGTCCTTTTTTCATCACCAAACCGGTTCCGCTGCTGTTTAAGAAGCAGCAGGGACCGGTTTTTTCTTATGCTGTTTGCGTGATTGCGATTATGCATGGAATAAGGTGGCATAGGATGATCCAAGTCGGGGAAACATTTGGAAATGGTCATAAATGGAGGCGTGAGCGATGGATCTGAAAAAAATAGGTATGTGGCCTATCTTTATGATGTTAGCTCTATCGGTGGGGCTCTCGAGCCATGTCATTACCCTCCCGACCATTCTTGCAGTCAGTCGGCGTGATTCTTGGATGTGTTCAATCGTGGCTTGTGCGGTTCTTATTCCATGGTTTGTAGTCGTAATTGGCGGCATTATGAAGCGAACGAATCAGACTAGTTTAAGACAGTGGCTGGTTCAACGATTATCTCCGGCAGGTGCCTGGATTATTCTTGGACCGATCCTCTTTTTTCTGATAATGACAAGCTTCCAGACCTTCATCGAGACAACGGCATGGACATCGTCTACCTTTTTGCCTGCGACACCCGATATCATTCTTGCTATTTGCTTGATGCTGCTTGTTGTCTACGGGGCCTGGAATGGACTCCGAACAATTGCTTATATGTCTTGTATTCTGCTTCCTCCGGTCGTGCTGCTAGGGGATTTGGTGATGACTGCCAATATGCCGGACAAAAATTACAGCTTTCTTCTTCCCATGCTGGAGAACGGTTGGGGTGTGATGCTCGAAGGTTCATTTTATGCCATTTGCGGCTTGATCGAGCTATCCCTGATTATTTTCATTCAGCATCATTTACCCGGAAAATTGGCAAATTGGAAGCTGCTAGTACTGCTTATTTTCTTAATGCTCTTAGGGGTAGGTCCAGCGATGGGTGCGATTACTGAATTCGGACCGATTGAAGCGGATAAGCTTCGTTATCCTGCCTTCTCTCAATGGAGATTAGTTACGGTGGGTAAGTATATTGAGCATCTTGATTTTTTTGCCATCTTTCAGTGGCTTTCTGGTGCCTTTATTCGAGTGTCATTAGGTCTTGTGCTCGCAATGGAGCTAATCCCTCTTCGAACAAAGAAAAGCCGTTCGCTTTTTTTGCTTGTTGTTAGTGTGCTCTTCATTGCTAGTGCTAAGTTCCTTATGTCTAGATCCATTCAAGTGCAAACGGCCATAAAGATCACTTTTCTAGTAGAAATCATTATCATTGTTTTCGTCACGACACTTCTATGGCTGCTCTCATTCAAGCAGCAGAACAAGGGAGGTAGTAATGAGGATGGGCCAAAACCAACCAGACAGCCACAATCAGACTCCGAAACTAATAAACCGCTTCAAGCCCACTCGTGAATGGTTTGATGAGACGTTAGGAGGCTGTGGGGATGTCACGATTAGTGAATTAAAGCGTGGAAGCGGAGACACGAACGGCATGTTAACGGTCCTCTATTGCGCGAGCATGATTGATCGGAATGTGCTTCAAGACGTTCTCTCTTCCAGTAGTGATTCCCTAATTGACCCTTTGAATAGTCCGCTGCTGCTCAAATTTGATCCGGGAGAGGAGGGTCAGAATTTATTTAATTGTTTATTTTCTGGCAAGCTTATTGTGTGGGAGCAAGACAACCAAAACTTATATAGCTTGGATATTTCTAATCAACCGACTCGAAGCCCGGAAGAATCGACCATGGAGCTTTCGCTTAAAGGGCCTAGGGATGGATTCGTGGAGAGCGTCGATATCAATCTTGCTCTTGTTCGCAAGCGTCTTCGGACACCGAAGCTCCAAGTCGAACGGTTCAATATTGGGTCGGATTCTCAGACACAGGTTTGTTTGCTATTCATGATTGATCTCGCCCCGCCTGAAGTCATTGAAGAAGCAAAGAGAAGGCTTAACAGTATTGATATTAAAGCTCTTCATGGCTCAGGTGAGCTGGAGGTGCTGATAGCTGATCGTTCCTTAGCGATGTTTCCTCTCGTTGACTATACGGGACGGCCAGACTTTGTTGTGCAATCGCTGATGAATACAAGATTTGCACTTCTGGTTGATGGCTCACCGTCGGCAATTATCGCACCTGCCAATATGTCGCTTCTCGTCAAATCGCCAGAGGATTCTACACTGCCTTATTATTTTGTTTCCTTTGAACGGTTTCTTCGTTTAATTGGCTTGATGCTTGCCGGATTTCTGCCTGGCTTCTGGATCGCACTTCTCGCGTTTAACACCGATCAAATCCCGCTGCCGCTCCTAGCAACAGTGACGGTATCGAGAACTGGCCTTCCGATGAGCTCGCAAATGGAGATTTTCTTGATGATGCTGATGTTTGAGCTGTTTCGTGAGGCTGGAATCAGACTTCCTCGCGCTGTTGGGCAAACGGTTACTGTAGTCGGTGGACTGATTGTCGGGGATGCAGCCATACGTGCAGGACTTACCTCTCCGACCATGCTTGTAGTTGCCGCTGTAACGGCAGTTGCAACCTTCACGCTAGTGAATCAAACTTTGAATGGATCAGTGACCGTTATTAGGCTTTACATTCTCTTTGCCTCGGCAACGTTGGGTTTATTTGGGTTCTTTCTATCCATGTTCTCGGTATTCATCTACTTGTGCTCGCTCGAATCGTTCGGTGTACCCTATCTTCAACCCATTGCTCCTTTTAATCCGCATAAAGTGTTAACGGCAATTCTGCAGCTCCCGTGGAAAATACGAGCCAAACGGAGTGGATGAACGGTGAATACAAAACTTCGATTGCTGCCACTCAAGCTGCTGCTTCTTATCGGACTGACCTTGATGATTAATGGCTGCTGGGACTCCTCAGATCTTGGAAGTGGTGCCTACGTTACAGGGATTGGAGTCGATTATATCAATGGTCAGTATGTGGTCTATACGCAGATGATAGACTTTGGGGCAGTTGCCAAGAGTGAAGAGCAGAAGACCACGAGACCCTCGGTATGGGTGGGCAGAGGCAAAGGTAAAAGTATCAACTCAGCTATTGAAGATATAGCGTCAACAGCTCAAACGAGTATGAACTTGGAGCAGATCAAGGTGGTACTCATACGTCAACCGGCCATGATTCATTTGGATGCTATCCTAGACGCTCTTAATCGCGTCCGCGTAGCGCGGTATACCGCGTGGATTTTCGGTACGAAAGACAGTATCCTTGAGCTGTTTAACGGGGGCAGCTTCTTTGGTAAATCGGAGCTTGCGAGTCTGCTTTACAATCCAAAGGACCAGGGGATGAAGAGCAGCTTTATTAAATCGCTTTCGATGCAAAATTTCGTATCTGCTTTTAACGAGGAAGCGATGACGGCTTTGCTGCCTTCTGTGAAAATAAACAACAAAATATGGAAAAAGAATAAAGAAAAAATGCCAATCGAAATCATTGATGGGATATTCACCTTTAAAGGCAAAGAGGATATCCACCATTTCCCTCTTGCTCATCTAATTGGTATTCGCTGGATGAATTCAAACTTCCAGCGCCATGTTATCGTCATTTCGGCGGGTGGGAATCTAGCTAGTTTAGCGGTTCGTAATGTGAAATATTCCATTAAGACAACCATAAAGGACGGGCAGCCTTCCTTCTTATTAAAGCTGTCTCTTACAGGGGAGCTAAACGAGATGGATGGCGAGCTAGGTATTGCTGCAATCAATAAGGAAGTACAGCAGGTGATTAAAGAAGAGATTCTGCAGACCTACAACTATGGTGTGAAGAAAAAGGTGGATTTGTTCAATTTGAATGAATCTTTCTTTCGCTATCACGCAAAGGAATGGAAGAAGCTGCAGGCTGCTGGAGGCTGGCAGCCGAGCAATAACGATTTGAAAGTGCAGGTTAAATTTACATTGAAGAATTCAGGCGGTTTTCAACTTAAATAAGTTTTCCTACATTTGTCCATATAGCGGTTAAATGCGTCCATGTCCGAAAGGACAGACTCCTCCTATGCTTGAATCGACATAGAGATATATAAAACTGTTCCGAAGCTTTAATGGCTGCGGTCAATCTTAAGGAGGATATTATCCGACTACGCGAGGCGATGTAGCAATGTTAGGCAATTTCGGCTATGAGCTTGATCTGACGCAGTTCACGGTTGCGGAGAAAGAAGAAGTTAAGCGTCAAGTTGCGCTCGTCAAGGAAGTGCGAGAGCTCGTGCAGTTCGGTACTTTCTATCGGCTCTTGAGTCCTTTCGATGGCAATGAAACCGCGTGGATGTTTGTTTCTAAGGACAAGAAGGAAGCCTTCCTAGTCCATATTACAATACTGAATGAGCCTAACGCTCCGCTTAGTAGATTAAGACTGAAAGGATTGGATCCGAACTACAGCTACGAGTGGGTAGGGGAGAATCAGTCCTTTGGCGGTTCTCTTCTGAGAAGTTGTGCGTGTAGCAGGGTACAATCTGACGGACAACCTCACACTCTCTAGCATATGGTATATAGAATTCCATCTAGGGAGAGTGAGGCTGTGCAGCACTACATGGTTTGCTCAATAACAGCATTTATTGGGGCGATACTTACGTTTTCCTTTGGCATGTGGCCAGAGTCTTTAACATTGCTTGTTGTTGCAATGGGAGTTGATTATGTAACCGGAATATCGGCCGTACTGAAGGAAAAGAGTGGCCTAAACAGTGGTGTAGGTGCGTGGGGACTCGCTAAGAAAGGAATTATGCTGCTTGTCATTTTGCTAGCACATCGCGTAGATGTGCTGTTTGGTCTTGCAAACGTTACTATGGGCGGTGCTATTTATTTCTACTTGGCCAATGAGTTCATTTCCATAACAGAGAACCTTGGACGTATGGGGGTACCAATGCCCGATCAGCTTCGTCAGGCCATTGAAGTGCTCAAGAATAAAAAATGATGCCGTATAGCTCTCCTTATTGAAGGCCATCCTGTGAAGGGTGGCTTATTTTGTTGTCTGAAGCTAAGCTACTTGCTACCTGTCATTAGCTGCGTTATAATGAGAACAAATGTTCTTATTTAAACAAAGCTTGGAGGAGTAATAATGGCCGTGGACACTGGATCTCAACCACCCATTCAAATTGGCAAAGAGCTGGAGCTTGTTAAGCATTATGTTATGCTGGGCATTGTTATGCGTATTCTCGACCATGATATCCGGATTATCGGATCGACTGCTACTAAGCTCCCAAGATTATATGAATCGATTCTTCGGGGCTTGCAGGATAGAGTGCTTTTAGAGCTCGCAAATATGCGCAGGCAGTTTCGTGAAAGTGGTATTCAGGTTAACGAGGAGATAAGAAGCAAAGAAGGCTTAACGGCGATCTACCGCTGCAGGGGATACCAGCATACGTTTTCTTTTCTTTGGACATTTGTTAAAGCAGAGGCAGAAAGACTTCTTAAAGCGTATACAGTTCACTAAAAGTTCATCGTTTTGTCAAAATAACGAAAAAAGTTTATCTTTTTCAGCAGTTTAAGGTTGAGAAAAAAGGATGATCTTAGGTAAGATAAGAAGTAGACATTTAACGATGAAGGGGAGCAATTGCAATGCACAAGTGGATTATGTTCGTATTATTCGTAGCTGCCTCGGTTCTGGGCGTTTATTTGCTAACAACTCAGCTTCCTGCTAAGCCTGTTGATGAAGCAGCGTCATTGCCAGCTGACACTACGCTTTTGAAAGTGGAAGCAAATAGTGATTTCACGTTCGGTGAGAAGGAATACAAAGTTAAAGCGGGTAAATTCAAGGTGAAGCTTATTAATAAGAGCGGCGTTCATGGTCTAGCTATTCCTGATCTTGGCGTTGACCTTCAGGGCGATAAGATGGAACAAGATATTGTGTTGAAACCGGGTAAGTATCCTATGCACTGCGCGGTTATGTGCGGTACAGGCCATGCAGATATGAAGTCTGTTCTTATTGTAGAATAAACGAAAAAAGGAGCCCCTAGCGCGGCTCCTTTTTTTGAAATTATTAGGGGTTATCCAGGAGTGTACACTGCTGCTAGTCATGTGATTGTCTGCTTCTTCGGTTCTTAGCGATAATAGCATCGCAAATGAATCCAAGAACAGCATAGCTAGCGATTGTCAGTACATACATCGTTACAACGCTTACCTCATGGATATCCAAGAATAGATCAGCAAACCAACCCGGTACACTAAACATGAAGAAAACAAAATTATGAGGGTCATACCCCGTATAATTATACAAGCATAGAGCGACACCGATTAACGTGGCGACAATCGTGACTGAATAGCGCATGCATCGTTCCCCTTTGCTAGAAGATTGCCGAGTAGCGGCTGCTTAGGTTATTATGTGACAAAAGGATGCTTGTCATGCAATCCGCGTAGGAGCAAGAAAGACGCGATGCTTGAGACAAACAACCATTATCTTACACAAGAAGAAGGAGCGATATTACTATGATTACGCACATTGTATTTTTCAAATTAAAAGACCGTTCTGAAGAAAGCGTAGCCCGTACAGCACAGGTATTGAAAGATATGGAAGGCAAGATTGCTGAGCTGAAGCTGCTTGAAGTAGGAACAGATATTATTCATTCTGATCGTTCGTATGATATTGCACTCGTTACAAAATTCGATACTTTGGATGACCTTAATGCTTACCAAATACATCCTGTTCATAAGAAAGTCATTGAACATATGTCAGAGGTTCGCGAGTCGTCCGTTTGTGTCGACTACGAAGTTTAAGAAGGCGGGTTATCAATGGGTGACGTGTTCGAGATGATGACTTATCTGGTGGTTGTCATTTTAAGTTGCATTATAATGACGGTATGGCTTAAACGTAAGTCACGCAAAAATAAGCAGTAAATAAAGGTAAATAAATGGTAATACGAGGCAGGGATTAAAGCGGATGTATTATGTGAATCGCGAACAAATATCAGCCAGACTGCGTATCATACCATCCCTTGTGGAAGCCATGCAGACCCTTGATTCTCAGTGGGATGGGAGCTTAATTCAAGGCTTGGCGCAAGAACGCGCACTACACTTGGCAATTGAAGCTGTGACGGATATCGGAAGCTGCTTGATCGACGGTTTTATTATGCGAGACGCGAGCAGCTATGAGGATATTGTGGATATTATCGCGGGGGAGAATGTTTTCTCCGCAGAGCTGCATGAACCTTTGCTTGAGCTTGTACGCCTTCGCCGACCGCTTGTCCAGGATTACTATGAATGGCCCCACTTCGAGCGTCATCCCATGACTCATTCACTGCCATCCAACCTGCTAGCCTTTAAGTTAGCGGTTGAGAGGTATCTAATTCAAGAGCTTGGAGAATAGATCTAGAAGTAAATGGAAAGTGAGCAGTGAAGGCCTAAGGCCTTCACCGCTCACTTTCTTTGTCGTCGATTTACGAAACGGTAAAAATGCGTTACAATGACGCTACATGAAGTGGCTATTCGTGCTGAATTAGTCATTCGACACGCAAGGTGGTGGTGAGATTGGAACAATCTGGCAGTCTGTTCGTGCAGAAAGAACTGTCGTTTAAGCAGGAAGGATCGACACGACAAACCGTGTTAACACTTCTTAAGACACAGGGTCAGCTGAATGCGGCTGAATTAGCCAGGCAGCTGGACATTACTGAGATGGCGGTAAGAAGGCATCTATCCACGCTGGAACGCGATGGTCTGATAAGTCCGATCATCGTTAGACAAGCCATGGGAAGGCCCACGCATCGTTTTCAACTCACGGAGCAAGCTGAGCATTTGTTTCCAAAGAATTATCATGTACTTGCGCTTGATCTGCTTGAAGAGCTGGAGGATGCTCCTGAGACGGCTGTTCTGGTGGAACGTTTATTCGAGGGACGCAAACGCAAACTATTGGAGCGTTACGCCTTCCGAATGGAAGGGAAAACGTTGAAAGAAAAGGTTATAGAATTAGCGGCTATTCAGAATGATGGGGGCTACATGGTACAGCTTCAAGAAGATGAAGAGGTGCTTGTATTGAACGAATATAATTGCCCGATTGCTCAGGTTGCCAAACGCTATCAGCATGCATGTCAATGTGAACTGGCTTTATTCGAACAATTGCTTGAGGCTGAGGTGGAGCGGTCGGAATGCTTGGCCAAGGGTGGCGAGAAATGCAGCTACCGTATTACCCATTCGAGATCCTAGCTATCATTTTGATTCTAATTAAATAAATGAATTCCATTCACGGGAGCTGCATCCCCGTGTTTTTTTGTTTTCCTTTCTTCTCATCTATGTGTGTCAAGTCAAGCCCATGCTGCTTATAATGACAGTACGAATTGGGCTCTCGTCTAGAGCACAGGAGTCATGCAGAGGAGGTGTTTACTCTTGGCTACCATTTGGATGCAAGCTGTGTTTGTTGCTGCGTTTGTGACGTTGGTCGTTGGCGTACTGCTGTGGTTAAGGTCGGCTGATCGGAAGCTGGCTCAGCTGGTGCAAAGCGCTCAGACCATGGAGCTGCATGCAAGAGCGGCAGCTATTCAGGTAGGTGACCTGGTTCAGTCTACAGAAGCCACGATGCAGACCGTCCAAAGTCAGCTAGAGGGTGTTACGAAGCTGATGGAGGCGACCAAACGTATCGGCAGCGCTGCCGAGCAAGCTTCATCCACGGTAAGTCGATTGGCTAATGCTTGGTCCGAAACGGCTGAACAGCATATCTCAAAAGCGGGTGGCAAATATAAGCATCAAATTGCTAATGCGCTCGATTGGGCGGAAATAGGCTGTACAGCCTGGCAGTTCTGGCAAACCAAGCGTAAAGAAAATGCTTCTCCTGTATGTTCCAAGCATGACGAAGGGCACGATACAAAAGAATAGCTGACAACCGAGCTGACAGTACCCAACTAGCGGTTGCAGTATTACTGACAACCGAGCTGACAGAACCCCAGCTAACGGTTGCAGTATTACTGACAACCGAGCTGACAAAACCCAGCTAACGGTTGCAGTATTAAAGGGAGCGATAAACCATGGCAAAAAGTAAAACGAGAAATTTCCTGCTCGGAGCGCTAGCAGGAGGTATTGCTGGATCCGTTACTGCATTGCTTTTAGCACCTAAATCAGGCCGTGAGCTGCGTAAGGATATCGTAGTGGGAGCTCAGCAAGTAAGCGAGCGAACCGTTCAAATTGCGAGTCAGGTTGGAGAATCGACCACTCGCCTTGCTAGGCAGGTTGGTAATGGAGCGACGGAGTTCGCTGGTAAAGCACGTGATACTGCTAGTAATGTCATTGAGAGCGTGCGCAGCTGGCGCTCCCCGCAAGTTGATGGAGAGCTGGATGATATCTCGGATGCAGCCTCAAATTTATTAGAAACTGGAGCTTCAGAGACCGATGAGGAAAATGCAGATAAATCGGTATTGCAAACAATAAGTTGAAACATTTCAACTTAGATGAAGAAAATAGAAAAGAGCTTCGCCTATGCGTTTTGCATGGGTGAAGCTCTTTCTTATTAGCATGATACTTTGGGAGAAAGGGCTGGAAAATCTAGAAAATGTGCTTGCTTCTAATGAGAATCTGCCGTATGCAAGGAGGCGTCCTGCTTCTCTTCCTTGGTACGCTGCTTTAATTTAACGGATCCTAAGAAGATGGCAAGAATCGCACCAATTAGAATAAAGCCAAGGCCGTATATGAAGACACTATGGAGCGAATCGACCAATGTTGATTTTAGAACAGGAACTATTTTTCCGAGCGCTGCTTGGGGGATCTGCTGGAGTGCTTCCTTATTAAGCAGTGAATTATATAAAGCTTGCGGATCTGTCTGAATAAGCTCGAGTGTTTTTGTTTTGAAAACTGTTGTCTTATCCGTCGTAGCAATATCATTGATAATTGGTGTTAATTTCTCACCAAGCTTGCCGCTTGAAGTGTGATTCATAATGACACCAAGAATAGTGATCCCGAAAGTACCGCCGATTGAGCGGAAGAATTGGCTGGAGGAAGTAACAACCCCAAGCTCCTCTTTCTTAAAGCTTTCTTGCAAGATCAATGTGAGCAAGGGCATGACAAGTCCGATCCCTACACCCATAATAATCATGTAGGTGGATGCAAGCAGCCGAGTCGTACTCTGATCCATCGTTGAAAGTAAGAAGAAGCTAACGGCAGCAATAATCATCCCCGTTACCATTTGACGGCGAACACCAATTTTGTAAACAAATTGACCGCCGATGACACTTGCTGCAATAAGAGCTAGCATCATAGGCATCATGACTGTGCCTGAAGCAGAGGCACTGATACCGACAATGCCCTGCATGAATAAGGGAACGAACACGACTGCGCCAAACATCCCAAGACTCATGAAGAAACCAATTCCGTTAACCTTGGTGAACGTCCCATTCCGGAATAGATGCATCGGTAGAATGGGTTCACTCGTTTTTGTCTCAATGCGTACAAAAAGAATCAAAGAAACAACAGCAAGAACGAACATTCCAATGATCTGCCAGGATACCCATGGGAAATTTTTCCCTCCCAGTGATAGGGCAAGCAATAGGCTCACAACACCGATAATCATCGTAACAATTCCGGCGTAGTCAATTTTTACGGCGCCTTTGGACTTATGACGCGGCAAGCCTGCTATGATGAAGGCTAGGGCCACAAAGCCGACAGGAAGATTAATAAAGAAGATCCAGTGCCAATTGACGGAATCGACAATCCATCCACCGATTTGTGGACCGATAACTGAGGAAAGACCAAAGATCGCTCCGAACATCCCCTGCCATTTGGCACGCTGCTTACCAGTGAAGAGATCCCCGATAATAATCATCGCCATTGGCATCATAACACCGCCGCCGATACCTTGTATACCGCGGAAAATAATCAACTGTTCCATAGATTGAGCCACGCCGCATAGTGCGGAACCGGCAATAAAGATCAGAATACCTAGTACATAAATAAGCTTACGACCGAATAAGTCAGCGAGCTTGCCGGCAATGGGAACAACCGTTGTTGAAGTTAACATGTAAGCTGTTGTTACCCAAGTGATTAACCCAAGTCCGCCCATTTCGCCGACAATCTTAGGCATTGCTGTACCGACAATTGTATTATCAAGTGAGGCGAAGAGCATGGCAATCATTAGGCCGGCAATGAGCATCCCTTTATGTTTGAAAGGCTGGTCTTGCGGTTCTGGTACGACACCAGATTTTGTTTTTGTTAGTTCCACGGGATGTTCATCTCCTTCAATTTGTTCGAAGAAAACAGACTTCGAAAGTTTAAACTAAATTGTAACGCGGACAGCTCGTTATCCTTCTAAGGTGGAAGCGGCCAGCGCGATTCGCTCGAAAGTGTTAACGAAATGCTCAATTTCAGCGGGATCTAGCGTGTTGAGAAGCCGATTATGGATTTTTCGTGACTCCAAAATAACCTTCTCCATAGCAATAGAGCCTTTCTCTGTAGGGAGCAGCAACGTGACACGCCGATCCTGTTCATCGGCTAAACGCTTCACGAAGCCATGCTGTACGAGTCTGTCGATCATTACTGTAATAGCGCTTGGTTTTACTTCCATTCTTTCCGCCAACATAGAGGCCGTTACGCGCTTCTCTTCAGAGATCAGCTTCAGAATATAGCATTGTGGCCCTGTTAAACCATCCTCTAGCTTCTCGCTAATTAAGGAGCTTATCTTTCGTGTCGTCGAGCTCATAGCAAGCTGGAATCGTACAGTATTACTTTCGGAGCTTGTCGGTTGATCTTGTTGGTCACCCAAACGTGGTAACCTCCTTGCGTGATAATTTCCTTTCCTACTTATTCATTCAGCATTAAATAGTTAGACTATTCAATAATTCATTGATAAATAGTTAAATGATTTAACTAAATGATAAAAGAAAAATCGCCTTGCTGTCAAGACGATTTTTACATCAATATTTATATATGATGACTCACTAAGAATGTTCGTTTCGATACTCCGAGCGGAAATCAGAGGGAGAATAGCCAGTCGCTCGGCGAAACTGCTTGGAGAAATAAAGGGCATCACGATAACCTACAGAGGTCGCAACTTGATCGATGGTCAATAGAATTTTGCCAGACAACAGCTCCTTCGCGCGCTCAATCCTGACTCTTAGCAGAAATTGCATGGGCGATACACCTGTATATTGCTTGAACATTTTGGATAAATGGGTTCTATGATAGCCGAGGCTTTGAGATAAGTCATCAATGGATATTTCTTTGGCAAATTGATAGGAAAGAAAACGAACTGCCTGCTTGATCTGCCGCTCCATATCAGGAAGGATCGCAAGCGAGTTCAGTGTTAATCTGCCTGCATTGACCTCGCCGAATTCTTTGAGCAGAATGCGAAGCAAACCATTGGCTTCCAAGTCCGCTAGCTCTGGAAAAGGTGTTTGTTTAAGCGTTTGCTGCATTTTTCGGTAAAGGTGTACGACCGACCGAATATCATCTTTATGCACAACGGGATGAGCGACAGAAAAACCTAAGCTTGACAGCAAAGGCTCAGCCAAAAAGCCTCGAAAAGCAACCCATCGATAATGCCATGGATCTGTATCATGAGCAGAATAGGTAAACAGTACATCTGGAAAGATAAAGAAGGTATCACCCTTCACGCACTCATAGCGTTTGCCATCGATCTCGAAGGTTCCTCTGCCTGATAGGACAGTATGTACAAGGTAATAATTATGTACGGCAGGACCAATCTGATGGAGCGGGAATGGTTTGCCTTCGCCACTGAATAAGACCGTCAACTCGCCATTCCCCGGCTGCGTGTTTGAGCCGATGCTAATTTTGAAATGTTCAACGGGTGGTTTCATATATACCTTTTACTTCCTTTCCTGATGTACCTGATTTCCTTTCTTCAGCCTATCGCATGAAACTACAAATGTCCATAAATATCATACTTTATTTCCTACTCAAATTTAACGATTATGGTCTATAGTGTGAATGAGAAGAAGACATTAATCCGGTTTCATAAAAAAAGCTTTGATCGACTAATACTATTTTTTATAGGAGGATTTCTCTATGTCGAAGATTACTTTCATTGGTGCGGGAAGCACGGTTTTTGCTAAAAATGTGTTGGGCGACTGCTTGAAGACACCAGTGCTGCAAGGGTTCGAAATTGCTATTTTTGATATTAATCCAGAGCGGCTTGCTGATTCAGAAACGATGTTGAATCATATTAAGAATACGAGCGGCAGCACCTGTGTGATTCATGCGTATTCGGATCGCAAAGAGGCGCTTCGGGGTGCCAAATATGTCGTTAATGCCATTCAAGTAGGCGGTTACGATCCATGTACCATTACGGATTTCGAGATCCCGAAGAAATACGGCCTGCGTCAGACTATCGCGGATACAGTTGGTATTGGCGGTATATTCCGCAACCTGCGGACGATTCCGGTTATGCTTGATTTTGCCCAAGATATTAATGAGGTATGTCCAGATGCGTTATTCTTGAACTATACGAATCCAATGGCGGTTCTTACGAATGTAATGAACACGTATGGCGGCGTTAAGACAGTCGGATTATGCCACAGCGTGCAATCCTGCGTCAGTGAGTTATTCAAGCATCTAGGAATGGATACAGCAGGGGTTAAATCCAAAATTGCCGGCATTAACCATATGGCTTGGCTGCTTGAAGCATCCAAAGACGGTGTAGATCTGTATCCAGAAATCAAACGACGTGCACGTGAGAAACAAAATGAAAAGCATCACGACATGGTGCGTTACGAGATGATGCTTAAGTTTGGCTACTATATTACGGAATCGTCTGAACACAATGCGGAGTATCATCCGTATTTTATCAAACGCAATTATCCGGAGCTTGTGGATCGGTTTAACATTCCGCTTGATGAATACCCGCGTCGCTGTATCGAGCAAATCGGCAACTGGAAGAAACTTAAGGCAGATCTCGTTAACAACACCGAGCTGCATCATGAACGTTCCCATGAATATGCCTCCTACATTTTTGAAGCGATTGAAACGAATGTTCCGTTCAAAATTGGCGGGAACGTCATGAATACCGGCTTGATAACGAACCTGCCTCGTGAGGCAGTTGTTGAAGTATCCTGCCTGGTTGATCGCAATGGCGTAACACCAACATTCGTCGGTGACCTGCCGCCGCAATGCGCAGCGCTAAACCGGACAAATATTAATACGCAGCTGCTAACCATCGAAGCAGCAATTACACGTAAACGTGAACATATTTATCATGCTGCAATGCTGGATCCACATACAGCAGCTGAGCTGTCGATCGACGATATCATTGCAATGTGCGACGATTTAATTGAAGCTCATGGTGATTGGCTGCCGCAATACATCTAAATGTAAGGGAAAAGCAACCGCGCCGCTGCTGACGAAGAGCTTGCCGCAAATCGGAAAAGCTTTGAAAATTGTGCTCCAGCCCAATCTTTCAACAGATGAAACAACCGCAATACCAACGACACCAGAGAAATAAGGGATTCCTTTTAGTAAAGAACGGCGTCTGCCTTGCCTGCATAGGTGAGAGCATAGCCGTTTTTTTGTTTTGCTTTTTCCCATGTTCCTTTTACCCTTGTACCTTGTCCTGAATTGCGCTACGATGTAGGTACGTTTTTTTAATAGCGTTCATATTCTATTGAAGTCCTGCCAAAACGTACAAGAAAGCGGTGTTTCCGTGCAACAACCGATCGCAGTATTGGATTCTGGCGTAGGCGGTTTGACCGTCGTTAGAGAAGTGATGCGTCAGCTTCCCCGAGAGAAAATCATTTACTTCGGTGATACCGCCCGTACACCTTACGGTCCGCGTCCTGCGGAAGAAGTAACACGGTTTACTCGGGAAATTGTCGACTATCTCATTCAATTTCGTCCTAAAATGATTGTAATAGCTTGTAATACAGCAACAGCTGTAGCGCTTGAGGATATCCGGTCAAGAGTAACTATTCCTGTCGTTGGCGTGATTCATCCGGGAGCACGAGCTGCTAATGGTCGTACCCAATCAGGTGTCGTTGGTGTGATTGGAACGGAAGGTACGATTCGCAGCGCTGCCTATGAACATGCGCTTAAAGGGCTATCGCCTAACCTAGAGGTGATCAGTCTAGCTTGCCCTCGTTTTGTTCCTTTGGTGGAGCAGGGGAATTTTCGTTCCGCTGAAACCTACGAGGTCGTTCAATCCTCGTTGGAATCATTGAAGTGTCGTCAGCTGGATACGCTTATTCTAGGTTGTACACACTATCCATTCCTTGCGGATACCATTTCGGAAGTAATGGGTAATAATGTGACGTTAATTAACTCCGCGGATGAAACGGCTCGTGAGATCAGTACGATTCTCCATGATCGTAACCGGCTTGCACGTAATGAAGCGCTGCCGGTACATCAGTTCTTTTGCAGCGGCGATCCACGTATGTTCAAGACCATTGCCCAGCAATGGCTTGGAGAGCAAATTGAATTGACGCCAGTCGTATGGCAAGTTCCTCAAATCGGATAATACCAGAGTAAGTAAAAAGAGCGATTCTTTCGTCCCTGTTGGACGAGGAATCGCTTTTTTTTTGTTGACAACAATGTGTTTAAGTTATATGGTTAGTTACATAAGTAACTAACCAACTAGGTGGTGAGGAAAATGGCTTCTTTAATTGATGATGGCCGTCCGATATTCGTTCAAATTGCCCAGCGAATCGAAGACGATATCATAAATGGTGGACTTCAGGAGGAATCACAGGTTCCTTCCACGAACGAATTTGCATCTTTCTACCAAATTAACCCGGCTACGGCAGCTAAAGGCGTTAATCTTCTCGTAGACCAACAAATTCTATACAAGAAGCGGGGAATTGGAATGTTTGTATCAACCGGAGCTCGTGGCGTGCTAATAGAGAAGAGAAAAGAACAGTTCTATGAGCAATATGTCATAACGATGATTAAAGAGGCACAGAAGCTCGGTATTACGATTGAGCAGCTGAAGGAAATGATTCAGAAAGGGGATCAATAGAAATGAAGAACATCGTTGAAGTAAACGGATTGACCAAGACTTATGGGAATGTTGCAGCTGTTCATGATGTAAGTTTCACGCTAGATAGCGACAAGATTTATGGATTACTCGGTAGGAATGGCGCTGGCAAAACAACAATCATGCATATGATCGCAGCACAGCAGTTCGCAACAAAAGGTGAGATTAAGTTGTTTGGGGAAACCCCGTACGAGAACAACAAAGTCCTAAGCCAATTATGTTTTATCAAAGAAAGTCAGAAATATCCAGATAGCTTTCGTATTGTCGATGTCCTTCATGTGGCGGCTACATTATTCTCCAATTGGGATCAGAAATTTGCAGAATTATTGATTGAAGATTTTCGACTGCCAATCAAGCGTCGAATGAAGAAATTATCCAGAGGGATGCTTTCCTCAGTCGGTATAATTATTGGCCTTGCCAGCAGGGCACCATTGACGATGTTCGATGAGCCCTATATCGGACTTGATGCTGTAGCAAGAGGTGTGTTTTACAACCGACTCATTGAGGATTATGCCTTGTACCCGCGGACGATCCTTCTCTCCACGCATCTCATCGACGAGGTTAGCCAAATCTTAGAGCATGTCTTGATTATTGATGGAGGCAAGCTGATGATGAATGAGGATGCCGATTTTCTTCGAGGTCTGGGATGCACGGTTATAGGATTGTCTACTGCTGTTGAAGCTTTTACGGCAGGTAGAGAGGTCATAAACCGGGAGTCATTAGGGGGAATGATCGCCATAACTATCACGGGCAAATTATCGGCTGAGGATCGACTTACAGCTGCTGAGCAGGGACTTCAGCTTAGTCCTGTCTCGATGCAGCAACTGATTGTTCACATGACGAGTCAAAAGAAGGAAAGAAAGGAAGTGCTTTAGGATGAACCGAATCCCAGCTGTTGTTAACATTCATTGGAGAGACAAGACGGTTTGGCTCGTTGTACCTTGGCTCATTCTAACCAGTAGTTTTGTCGTTAACCTCGTTGTCGGTCTCTTTATGAAGGAGGGTGAATACATTTATTCCGGTGGGCTAGCTTCCATATTTATATATATACTTGTAGTCGGCATTCTTACCTTATCCCAATCGTTTCCATTCGCGCTTGGCTTATCTGTAAGAAGGACGGATTACTTCTTAGGTACTGGAATAGCTGCACTGGGTATCAGCTTCATTACAGGAATTCTGCTCTATCTACTCTCATTCATTGAGAATGATTTGACGGATGGCTGGGGGGTGCGTGTTCATTTCTTTCACCTGCCTTATCTCAATGACGGGACGCCCTTGGAGCAATTATTTATTTATTTTATGTCTATGTTAGCTATTTTCTTCTTCGGATTTATGATAGCAAGCATTTATCGGCGTTTTGGCAGAATGGGGATGTTTGTTTGTTCACTCCTTGTCTTGGTGTTCGGTACAATTGGGAGCTATATGATGACTCATTTTGGACTGTGGATGGATATGTTTGAAGTCTTGAAGCCATTGTCGGCGTTTATGCTAGCCTTATGGTTAATACCGATTACGGCTTGTACCACAGGAATATCCTATCTTCTGCTGCGAAGAGCATCCATGTAACAAATGAGGCATGTGACTAGTGGCAGCGGCATAGCATGTGACTAGACCGATTGAAGTGCTAACTTAAAGCAAAGTCAACGGCTGGACTATTGAGGAGGTATAGCGATGCTTCCCTATGTTGTGAAACCGGGAGATACCGTGCTGCGCATTGCTCAAAGGTTTGCCATTAATCCCACATCGCTCCTAGCAACTAACCCCCAGATTGACGTATCCTCACAGCTCATTCCTGGCTTGGTACTGTTCATCCCCTCGCATGCGGGCACGATGTATTGTGTTCAGCAAGGGGATACGTTTCTGCGGCTTGCTTCTCTCTTCTCTATGTCTCTTGCGGCTTTACTCGCCGCTAATCCATTTCTTGATCCGAAGCAGCTTGTACCCGGACAGCTGTTAGCCATCCCGCTAGGCGGATATCACCGAATTGTTGATGCACGCGCTGAATATGGTTATAAGGAACTGCTGCAGGATATGGATGCGCTTGAGCTGGAATATCCTTTTCTCGAGCGTGTTTGTATAGGGCAAAGTGTGATGGGCAAACCCATATATGCGCTCCGAATCGGCGAGGGACCACGTAAGGTTCACTTTAACGCTGCAATGCATGCGAATGAATGGATTACAACACCCTTGCTTATGACCTTTATTGAAGATGCAGCTGGGGCTTGCTCGCTAAGCAGGAAGCTTGGTGGCGTAGATATGAGGGCATTGATCGAGCAAGTGACGTTATGGTTCGTACCTATGGTCAATCCCGACGGTGTAGAGCTGGTACAGGAAGGATTAAGGCATGAACATCCTCATTATGCTGAACTTCTACAATGGAATAGGCAATCCCATCGTTTTACCAAATGGAAGGCCAACATCCGTGGCGTAGATCTCAACGACCAATTCCCGGCATTCTGGGAGGAGGAGGTTGAACGTCGGGCTGTTGCTGGACCTGGACCGCGTGATTATCCGGGAACTGCTCCACTATCGGAACCAGAAGCGAAGGCACTGGCCGCGTTCACGACTGAGCAGCAGTTCGATCTAGTAGTTGCGATGCATACGCAAGGGCAAGAAATCTATTGGAATTATCGCGGGTATGAGCCGCCTGAAGCGGAGTCTATTGCTGGAAGGCTCGGGCAGGCAAGCGGATATAAGCCCGTGAAGCTGCGCGGAAGCGATGCGGGATATAAGGACTGGTTTATTTATGAGTATCGTAAGCCAGGCTTTACAATCGAGGTGGGGCAAGGTGTTAACCCGCTGCCGATTGAATCCTTTCCCGATCTGTATGATGAAGTGCGTCCGCTGCTTCTAGCCGTTATTCAGACGATGTGCGGGAAGTGAACGGAGCCTCCTGCTCTTATGCTATAATGAGCGAAAAGGAGGTAGTCTGCATGCGTAAATTACTTTCACTCCGACATTGGCGCCTGGTGTTTGTCCGAATATTCCGCTTGCTAACCGCAAGGGAAGTTCGGCTGATGGACAAGCTTTTATACCTGATTCCGGTGCTGCTTTACTGGGTACTGCCGGATGTAATGCCCTTTATACCGATAGATGATATCGCCGTAACAATGATTGCTGCGGAGTTATATACCCGTTATATGGAACGTAAGTACAAGGCACTTTTACGATAGCGGTTGAACATTAAGCAAGGTTTCTTTACAATAGATAATAGAAAAATTGAAAGTAAATAAAAACATATAGGAGATGAAATCATGAATTGCAAAATAACACGCAATGCTGCAAAAGTACTCCGCGAGGAACTGAATAAACCTGAGAATGAAGGAAAGCTTCTTCGTGTATTCGTCACGCATTCGCATGGCGACCATGCGCATTATGGAATGAAAATGGACGAGTCTGGTGCGAATGATGAAGTGATTGAGACCGACAAAGAAATAAGCGTTATACTGGAAAAGGGGATCGAGCTGCTGGACGGTGTACGTATTGATTATTTTTATGTACCTGAGGAAGGCTTTGTTATTTCTAATCCGACTAAAGGCAACAACGGCGACCACTAAGCGAGCAAGGCTGCTGTAAAAGGTGGAGCGGGGAGATTAATATGGCAAACGATATTCGGATATGCGATAAATGCAAACATATGAAGATAAAATCAATGTTACCGAAACTCGAGCAGATGGCACCGGGTGTTGAAATCAAGGTAGCCTGCAAGTCCTATTGCGGACCTTGCTCCCGGTTCGCATTTGTCTTTATAAATGGACGTTATATAACGGCACCGACTGAAGATGAAGTCATCGAGAAAGCACGTAAATATGTAAAGAAATAAAGGGGAGCAGTTCTTCGATAGCCAGGATGGCTAATGAAAAACTGCTCTTTTTTAGGTTTCCTTTGTGTGGATAGCTTGCTCAAGTGTTTGGAGCAGAAGGCGGCAAGCCTCTGCTGTTTGGAGGTCTATGATCATGCCTTCTGTACTGAGCTTTGAGCGAATGAAAGGCACCGACATTGTGGCGGAATCAACGATTACAGCGCTCATTATCGTTAACGTGAGTAATAGGGAAGCAAGTGCCTTATCGCCGCCCAAAGGGTTAGGGGATGCGCTTATTGCTGCAACTGGTTTATTCATGAGTTCACCGGAGGATACGATCCAATCGAGGGCGTTCTTGAGTACACCCGGCACGCCATTGGCATATTCAGGTGTACAGATGACCACGGCATCGGCATGTTTAAGTTTTGCTCGCAAATCCGCTACTGCAGCAGAGGGGATGGCATCGTCACCGTCTAGATCGGGATTGAAATGCGGCAGAGTATCAAGCCCTGCATAGTTTATAAAGGTAAAGTTTCCTGGGGCCAAAGCTGCCAAACCGTGCAAGAAAAGGCTATTCGATGATTGTTTACGAAGACTCCCGGATAGGGTCAAGATGGTTCGTGTATTCATGTTGGACCTCCTACAGTTTTCTGTATCACCAATATAAACTATGACATCAATGGCAGGGTCAAGCATAATGTTCCTTTTTTGACCTTGCAGCTAATGTATACCAAACAAGAGCGTCCGCAGTAAACTGCGAACGCTCTATTTCGATCATTTTTTCCTAAACTCTTTAATTAAATCATGCTGCACAAGTAAGTCCGATTCGATGAGCTCTTTGTTGGCATCGGCTGCTCCGGCCTTGCATAAATTGACATCCGTGAGTTTGCCGCTAGCCACATCATAACATTTGCTATGCTCAGGCTTGCCGTCATCAGGCGGAATGTAGAATACTTTGCCATCCGTATAGGAGCCATTGCGCAATACGACCTTTTTACCTGCTAGCGGTTTCTCCGTCACTAGTGGTGTACCTACGAAGTACTTATTCGCTGAGGAGATCCCAAGCAAATGTAAAATGGTAGGTGTCAGATCGATCTGGCCGCCTACTTGATCATACACGCCTGCACGGTCACCGTTTGGCAGATGAACGACTAATGGAACCTGTTTCAGAATATTGAGCTGGTCCAGCTCTGTTAACGGCTTACCTAAGAAGGTCTCAAACGGCTTCCAGTCGCGAATGGAATTATCATGATCACCATAGAACAGGAAGATGGACTTGTCCCACAGGCCTTCAGCCTTTAGACGCTCTACCATCTTGCCGACCGACTCATCTACATAATGAACGGCTTCTAGATAATCACCGAAGATTGTCCCTTTAAAGTCACCCACATCCAAGGTTTGGTGGTCTTCCGGAAGTGTGTAAGGGTGATGGCTGGACAGCGTGATTAAGAAGGAGTAGAACGGCTGCTTTTGCTTCTTCATGATATCCATAGACTGTTGGAAGAAGGAGGTATCGCCCAGCGACCAGCCAACGGGCTCATCAATTTTAAAGCTTTTTTTACTATAAAAGGTATCATACCTAAGTGTCTGGTACATCATATTCCGATTCCAGAAGCCACCATCATAAGCATGGAACACCGATGTCAAATAGCCATTATCCTTCAGTGTCGATGGCATACTATCGTACTCGTGCTGTGCATAGCGGATAAAGATAGAGCCCGCTATAAGCGGCTGAAGGGAGGCATTGGCTGCCATATCGGCGTCCGATGTACGTCCTTGTGAGGTCTGATGATAGAAGTTCTTAAAGTACATGGACTCGCCAAGCAGCTTATTCATGTTCGGTGTTACTTCTTGACCATTTATTTTTTGCCCGATGACGAAATTCTGGAATGCTTCAAGCTGAATCATGATCACATTCATGCCTTTATACTTACCGAACAACGGATCAGATTCGAGCTGCTTACGCTCCTGACCACGATCAGCGAACCATTGCTTGACTTCATTGATCGTCTCTGGAGGAACCGTGTTGTTCTGGAACCAATGTTCTTTGGTATATCGGTAAATATCATAGCCGTGGAACCCGATTACGCCCGTTACATTATAGAGAGACATGTTCCACCAATTGCCCACAAACAAGCCGACTGCCCATGTTTTCTTGGCGATATTAATCGGAACGAAGACAAGCGTTACGCCAGTTGCAAAAATAATGCAGCTCAGTGATATCCGCATAACGACGCGGTGAAGCAGCTTTGGCTTGGTAAAGGAAAGCTGCACGGATTGTTGACGCTTGCGGAAGATCACAAAGATGGCGAACAGAATAATAAACGGCCAATCTATGAAGAACCAGATATCTATAACACTGAGCAGCGAACCAATACTATCGCCGAGTGAACTGACTTGACCTGCCTGCAAAAGAACAGGAATCGAGATCAAATCTTGAAAGTAACGGAAATAAATCAGGTCCGAATACACCAGTGCGGTAAGCAGCAGGTTGAGAATGGTAAGCGCAATAATGCGTCCTCTGAGCGGCAGCCACAATGTCCAGAAGGAAGTCAATGCCAATGTTCCTAATGCGACGAACACATCATCGACACTCATGGCCATATTAGGGACATGAACATAACGGTCGAAGAGAACAAGCTTGTACATCATTAGAATAAAAAATAAAAAGAGATCGAAGCCCTTCATACGGACGATCGCCCTCATCGTCGCTTGATAGCCACGATTGGCGAACGTTTGTTTCTGTTGAGCCATAAGCTGAGTATTCCTTTCTTTATTTACAAAATATTCAAAGTGCTACAACCAATTATAGTATACTTCCCCTTCAATACAAGGCTCAGAAGTTTATTCCTTATTACGTGGGGGAAGAGGGCCGAAATATTGGTAAAGGACACATTCGATTCGACCGTTAAACAGCTTTCGTTTCTTGTCCGCATTGCGTCCGATTGTTTGTTCAAATGCCTTAGATTGGGTAAAAGCAAACATCGACCATGTAGGCAAATAAAGCGAGCTCAGGCCTAATTGCTTGACGGCTTTGTCTGCTTCAGCCTCATCACCAAGACGCAATCCATAAGGGGGATTCGTAATGATACAGCCATAATCGCCTTCCGGCTTTAATCTAGATACCGGCATAACGCTGAGTTTAATGTCGCGCTCGAAGCCTGCTTTCTTCACGGCAGCCATCGCAACATCGATAGCCGAAGGGTCAATGTCGGAGCCTGATATCATAAGCGGAATATCATCCTTGACGGAATCGTAAGCTTCTTCTCGCGCTTGCTCCCATAGCTCATCTGGAATTAGAGGCCATCCCTCGCTGTTGAATGCACGACGGAGTCCTGGTGCGATATTCCAGCCGATCATGGCAGCTTCAATTGGAATCGTTCCTGATCCGCAGAAGGGATCATATAGTGGACGTTCCGGCTGCCATCTGCTCAGCAGCACCAACGCTGCTGCCATCGTTTCTTTGAGTGGTGCTTCGGTTACCAGCTTCCGGTAGCCGCGTTTGTGCAGACCGGGGCCAGTCGTATCTAATGTTATCATCGCCATATCGTTCAACATCCACACTTCAATGACGAATCTACCGCCATCCTCAGGAAACCATTCGGTTCCATGGACGGTTTTCATTTTCTCGACAACCGCTTTTTTTACGATCTTTTGGCATGCAGGAACGCTGGTCAGCTGCGATTTATGCGAACGGCCCTCAACAGGGAACTCGCCATCTTCAGGAATCCAGTCTGGCCAGTTAATGGCTTTTGTACCTTCGAATAGCTCTTCAAATGTGGTTGCTGGGAATTCGGCCATTTTAATAAGTACGCGATCTGACGTACGCAGCCAAAGATTGGCACGGCAAATATCCGCCGGTCCACCGGTAAAGATAACGCGACCGTTCTCCACTTTCAAATCGTTATAACCCAAATCCTTGAGTTCTCGTGCCACAACTGCTTCAAGCCCCATAGGGGCGGTTGCGATAAGTTGTAATTTCTCCATTAATAATCACTCCACTTCGGACGACTCGGTTGTTTCCGGTCCATAAAAATCATACAATCAAGTATAGGCCATTCTAGGGATTAATTACAAACATTACGTAGCGGAAAATGAGGAAGGAGCAGGAATAATGACGACTGAACAGTATGTAGAGCGTTTGCTTGGTGAAGATATAGATTTGGAACGTGTGATTAGGGTAATCAGCGAGCAAGGTATGCCAGATATTTCGATTGCAGCGGGCTATGGTCGATTGCTTACGATGCTGGTACGCACGTCAGGTGCGAAGAATGTTCTCGAAATCGGAGCGCTCGGCGGCTATAGCGGAATTTGCTTGGCAAGAGGACTGACAGAAGGCGGACAATTAACATCG
The DNA here is from genome assembly GCF_003945345.1 of Paenibacillus baekrokdamisoli. GTDB lineage: Bacteria > Bacillota > Bacilli > Paenibacillales > Paenibacillaceae > Paenibacillus_Z > Paenibacillus_Z baekrokdamisoli. The sequence goes on from NZ_AP019308.1 coordinate 536,276, forward strand.
CTTGAGCTTGTTCAGCAGTATGCGGATGTGGCTCGCGGGAATCTGGAGGCAGCTGGTTTTGGCGGACAGGTGAGCTATATTGTAGGGGATGCCAAAGTGAGCTTGGCGGAGCTAAAGGAGCAGGGCAAGAAATTCGATTTCTTCTTTATCGATGCGGATAAGGAAAATTATCCGGTTTATCTGGAGCTTGCCATTTCACTTGCGAATCCCGGTGCTATTATAACGGGTGATAATGCTCTGCTTCATGGACGAACGATTGATCCAGAGAAGAATGGCCCTTCAGTCTTGGCGATGCGTCAATTTAATGAACGTATGGTTAATGATGAACGACTTATAGGTACACTGCTACCAGCTTACGATGGGTTGGCAGTTGCGGTTGTGAAATAAAAAGCTGATTGTGGCAAAGGGGCGCCCTCGTTATGAGGCGCCCTTTGTTGTTATTGGTCGGGTTACGAGAGTCTTGCGGACCCATAAAGCATTAAGCACGAACAATCCAGACGAGACTAGGAATACCCCGCCGATACCAATCCAACCCGATACAAGTCCACCTACGATTGGTCCGATCATATTGCCGAGGGACAGCATGCTGCTGTTAAAGCTGTATGCACGGCCTTCCATGCCATCTGGCGTAAACCTGCGGACCAGTGCATTAACGGAAGGAATTAGCCCGCCCAGGAATACACCCTGCAGCAAGCGGAAGAGCAGCAGCTGCCATACAGTCGTTGCCATCGCTTGCGGAATGAATAATAAGGCGGCACCAATTAGCGAGACAACGAGCACACGCTCTTGACCGATTCGATCACTTAGCCGTCCGAGCAGTGGCGAGGCAATCATATTCGATAGTCCTGCTGCGGAACCGACAAAGCCAGCCCAGAAGGCTAGATTAACAGTGGTACCATGCAGCTGCTGGACATAGAGCGGCATGAGCGGCATCGGTCCAATCATGGCGAACTGAAGCAGGAATGTGACGGCGAATAGCGAGTATAGCTGGGGAACGCGGCCCAACTGCCGGAAGCCGGCGATGATCGAGACATTGGGACGAGCTGCGGCCCCAGCTCGATCGAATTGTTCCCGGACGACGAAGAACGCCAGAAGCGATGCAGCGAACAACAATGCGCCTGTGAAATAAAAGATCGGTCGAAAACCAATTGCATCAGCGAGCAGTCCGCCGATGAATGGGCCAAGAATCGTGCCAGCAATTCCGCCGGATTGCAATGTTCCCATAGCGAAGCCCATTCGTTTCTTAGGCGTCGAGGCGGATATTAGGGAGACGGCAGCTGGGTTGAAGCCGGAGATCGTTCCGTTAAGCATGCGAAGGAAAAGCAAATGCCAAGGTGACGTAGCAAAGCCCATAAGAACCATCACGATGGCCATTCCGAATCCGGAGCGCAGCAGCATCATTTTACGTCCATATTGATCCGAGAGCTTGCCCCATAAGGGTTGAAACAGAAAGGCGGTTACGAAATTTCCTGCAAAAATGATACCTGCCCAGGTCGCGATCTCACGTTGATTGGTCAAGCCAATCCGATCAGATTGCAAGTAGAGTGACATAAAAGGGATGATCATTGTCATGCCGCCCATGACTAGAAATTGCCCAATCCAAAGGACGGCGAGATTCTTCTTCCATTGTTCCATGGTGAGCTCCTGTTCTATCCGTTTATCTGGCTGTCTACACAATAAAGTCAGTATAGCATAAACAATCAAGCGAGTTTAAAGCAGACAAATCCTGTGGTTATTGATAGAATGATAAGTTGGAGCAGCGGGATTTGTCATAGCTTTGTCAAGGAAAGTCGACTGATGACGGTTGTTACACTCCTGTAAAAAGGGCATAATGGAAACGTAGGGAAAACGAGAGAAATGGGGAACGTCAATGAGCTACAACGACCGATTCATCCGGGCATGCCGGAAGGAGCAAGTCGATCGCTTGCCTGCATGGTATATGAGACAAGCGGGACGCTATGATCCCGATTACCGTAAAATTAAAGAAAAATATTCACTTCTTGAAATATGCAGTCAACCTGAACTCGCAGCTGAAGTTACACTTATGCCGGTGAAGAAGCTCGGCGTGGATGCGGCGATTTTGTATTCTGATATTATGAATCCTGTTGCATCGATCGGTATTGATTTCGATATCGTTGCGAATGTTGGGCCTGTTATTGCTAATCCGATTTGCTCGGCTGCTGACGTTGCGAAACTGAAGCCTATCGATGTAGAAGGTGATCTTTCCCATGTCATCGAGACGATTCGTATTCTGGACCGTGAGCTTAATGTGCCTCTTATTACATTCGCAGGCGCACCTTTTACGATTGCGAGCTACTTAATTGAAGGCCGTCCTTCGAAGTCTTACATAAAGACCAAGACGCTGATGTACACCGAGCCAGCTGTGTGGTTCCTGTTGATGGACAAGCTTGGCGATATGGTTATCACTTATTTGCGTGCCCATGTAGCGGCAGGAGGCAAAGCATTCCAACTGTTCGACAGCTGGGTTGGTGCGCTCGCTCCAAATGACTTTAAAAAGTATGTTCTGCCTACGATTGAGCGGATTTTCGCAGAGCTAGCCGATTTGAAAGAACCGAAGATCTACTTCCCAGGTGTGGCATCGGGAGAGCTTCTTCCGACACTCATTGGCTTGCAAGCGGATGTTATCGGCCTGGATTGGCGGGTGCCGATTGCTGAAGGGCGCCGTCGTCTTGATGGTAACTATGCGGTTCAAGGTAACCTTGATCCATTCGTATTGACTGCACCAATAGAAGTCATTAAAGAGTATGCCAAAGGGATTATTGATGAAGGCATTAAGGAGCCAGGCTTTGTCTTTAATCTGGGACATGGGCTATTCCCTGAAGCTTCACTTGATAAGCTGAGCGAGCTGACTGCATTCGTTCATTCCTATTCAGCCGAAGCGATTGCAGGCTTGAGAGAAAAGGAGGCTCGACATGTCTAATCGGGTAGGTGTGCTCGTCATGTCTTACGGAACGCCGGAGAGCATGGATGGTATTGAAGAATATTACACCCATATACGCAGAGGCAATGCTCCGACTCCAGAGCTTCTTGCCGAGCTAAGCGGACGCTATGAGGCTGTAGTAGGCGGCGTATTCCCGCTTCGCGAGAATACGAATCGTCAAGTAGCAGGATTGCAAGCTGTGTTGGATAATACCCAGCCAGGGCGCTATGTTTGCTATCAAGGGCTTAAGCATGCACGTCCATACATAGAAGATGGTGTTTCGAACATGGCAGCTGACGGCATCCGTCAAGCCATCGGTATTGTACTGGCACCACACTATTCGACAATGAGCGTTGGCGGCTATGTGTTGCGTGCGAAGGAACGCGCTGATGAGCTTGGCATCCAAATGACTTTCGTTGAGAGCTATCATTTGCATCCCAAATTGATTGAAGCGTTGGTTGATCGTGTTCAAACCGCTATAGCACCTTTCAACAAGGAAGAGCCGATCAAGGTTTTGTTCAGTGCACATAGTCTGCCAGTTAAGATTCGTGAGGTGAATGATCCTTATGAGAGTCAGCTTCTAGAAACATCCTCTGCCGTTGCTGAGGCAGCAGGTGTGAAGGATTGGCAGTTTACTTGGCAGAGCGCTGGTCGGACTCGTGATCCTTGGCTAGGACCTGATATTTTAGAAACGTTAAAGGAAGTAAGCAGCGCTGGATATAAGCAGGTGTTGGCTGCTCCAGTCGGCTTTGTCTCGGACCATCTGGAAGTCTTATATGACTTAGATATTGAAGCACAAGCAGCGGCCAAGGGCTTGGATATGAAGCTCGCTCGCATTCAAATGCTTAACACGGACCCGCTGTATATGGAGACACTTGCTGAGTCTGTTATTGCGAAGGACCTATGGACACAAGAAATAGAATAGCACACTGGAAGTAACTAAGGCACAAGGAGATGAACATGATGCGGAGAGAAGGACTACCTGATCGATTTGTCGTCATTGGCGGAGGGATCAGCGGACTGAGCTCCGCTTTTTATTTGCTTTGGGAGGCACATTTGCGAGGACGAGCGGCTGTTGTTACGCTTGTAGATCCCTCAGAGCGATTAGGTGGCAAAATCAATACGCTGAAGCGGGACGGTTTTGTCATTGAAAAAGGACCGGATTCCTTCCTGGCTCGTAAGACGCCAATTATCGATCTTGCCCGAGATTTGGGTATTGCCCATGAGCTTGTTGGTACGAACCCCGCAGCGAAGAAGACGTATATTCTGCATAAAGGTAAGCTGCATGCTATGCCTCCTGGACTTGTTCTGGGAATCCCGACGGAGATCGCTCCGTTCGCTAAGTCCAGCCTGCTCAGCTGGGGCGGGAAGCTCCGGGCATTCATGGATTTCTTGAAGCCCGCGAGCAAGGACACAGACGATGAATCACTTGGTGATTTCTTAACGCGTCGGCTTGGGCCTGAAGTGATGGAGCGGGTAGCAGAGCCGCTGCTTGCCGGCATTTATGCTGGAGATTTGCGAAAGCTTAGCTTGCAGGCTACCTTCCCTCAGTTTAAGGAAGCCGAGCGGAAGCACGGCAGCTTAATCCGTGGTATGCGGGCTAACAAACGTAAAGCCGGTGCAGTACCTTCTGCTGGTCCTAGCAGCCTTCCTGCTGCTGTAAGAAGCAGTGTATTCATGACCTTCAGAGGCGGTCTAGCTACGATGATAGACGCTCTTAACGAGGCATTGGTAGATGTAGACCGGAGACTTGGAGTGAAGGCTGTAGCCTTTCGTCAAAATGATCCGATGACCGATGGCGAGGATGTTGCGCCTTATGAAGTGCTGCTAAGCAGCGGCGAGGTGCTGGATGCAGACGGTATTGTCATAACCGCTCCAGCCTTCGATGCTGCGGATCTGCTTGAACCCCATATTAACGTAGATGCGCTGCGAGCAGTCCAATATGTATCGGTAGCTAACGTCGTGATGGCTTTTGATAAGAAGAATTTTGGAATCGATTTCGATGGATCTGGTTTTGTTGTACCAAGATCTGAAGGGACGACAATTACAGCTTGTACGTGGACGTCGGCCAAGTGGCTTCATTCCAGTCCGAGTAATAAAGTGCTTCTGCGCTGCTATGTGGGCAGATCGGGTGATGAGGAAGTCGTAGACCTTCCTGACGATCAGCTTACTGAAGCGGTACGCAAGGATATTCGAGACGTGATGGGGATTACGGCAACGCCGTTATTCACAGAGATTACTCGGCTGCATAAGTCGATGCCGCAGTATCCAGTTGGACATCTGCAAGAGACTGCTAAACTGCGGACAAAGCTGCGTTCTGAGATGCCAGGTGTTTGGGTAACTGGCGCGGCATTCGATGGCGTGGGATTGCCTGATTGTATTCGCCAAGGTAAGGAAGCGGCAGTAGGTGTTTATAAATCGCTTTTCGGCGAATTTAAATAATACCGTTCCAGAAAAAGATAGCCATTTTCGCTAGTTACGTGTACACTCTTCTTAACATTTCACGATGCGTGACTGGCGGAGCATGGGTGTAAACCATGAGGGAGCGCATAACATAATTAGCCGTACGCCTGGGCAAAGGTAAGGGGATTCTCCTCTTGCCTTTTTATGCTTTTAATAACCTTTGGAAGGGTTGAGGCAGATGAATGCAGAGAAAAGGACGATCATATTGAATGGTTTGCCAGTTGCGGAGAGGATCAAAGAAGGCTTGAGACAGCAGGTTGAGAAGCTGACACAGCGCGGCGTTATTCCTTGTCTAGCGACTATTCTAGTCGGAGATGATCTTGCTTCTGAAACGTACGTGAGAATGAAAGGCAATGCCTGTCGTAAGCTGGGTATCGATTCCAAGCGAATCCTGCTGGATAAAGGTATCTCTACCGATGAGCTAATCAAGGTTATCGAGCAATTAAATGGAGACTCCGCCATTCACGGCATTCTTCTACAGCATCCTGTACCCTCGCATATTGACGAGAGAGCGGCATTCGAAGCGATCTGCATCGATAAAGATGTGGACGGAGTGACAACGTTAGGTTTTGCCCAAAATGCTTTTGGCTTCGCACAATTTCCTTCCTGTACGCCTGCGGCCATTATGTCGATTCTAGAAGATTATGAGATTCCGGTAGAGGGTAAACATGCAGTGGTTATCGGTAGAAGCCCGATTCTTGGCAAACCAGTTGCCATGATGCTCTTGAATAAGCATGCAACCGTTACAATCTGTCATTCCAAAACAACGGATCTAGCAGCTATTGTACGATCTGGCGATATTATTGTTGCTGCAGTGGGAAGAGCGAGGTTTGTCCAGGCCGATTGGATCAAGCCGGGTGCTGTTATTTTGGATGCTGGTTATAATGCCGGTAACGTAGGAGACGTCGATTATGATGCTTGCGAGCCAATTGCTAGTGCAATTACTCCTGTTCCAGCAGGAGTAGGTCCTATCACGATTGCCACGCTGCTGAAGCATACGGTTGAAGCGGCTGAGAGGTTATCTCTCATTAAACCGATTACGATTGATGTGAAGCGAGCAGCTATAGAGGAAAGCAGCGATGTTCTGCAGCTTTGGAAAGGCTCTGCACAGTGGCTCCAATCCAAGGGAATCAACCAATGGGATCCAGATTTTTTTCGAATTGAACAAATTCACGAATCCTTTCAAGATGGCTCGGAAATATATATAGCTCGGCTAAATGGAGAACTAGTAGGGACCTTACAGATATGGTGGTCCGATCCAGAGGTATGGGAGGCACTTGATGATCAAGAATCCGGCTATATCCATCGATTTGCGGTAAGCAGGAATCATGGAGGGCTTGGCATCGGTTCATTATTATTGGATTGGGCGGAGACTTATATCAGGAGCAAAGGCAAGCATCAGGTAAGGCTGGATTGCATGGCGACTAACGAGAGATTGAATCAATATTACTTGGATAATGGCTATCAGCCTCGAGGAGTAAAGGTTTGGGGGAATGGGTGGAAAAGCAACTTGTTTTGGCTTACTATTAATGTTCTACTAAGCTATTTAAAGGAACTTCATGTTCATTCTCCGGTTGGTCGAGAGGATAAATTCTAGCTTTTTCATTCTGTTCATCCACGCGTTGAATATAAATGGGGACCCCATCATAGAAAACATTAGCCATAACAGGTGAAGTTACAATCTCGTTTGCTCGTTGTGCATTCATTTATATAACCTCCAATGGTGTAATGATTATTATGCTTTCTCAAAATGGCCAAATTATTCATCTCCATGTTGAATCCGACTTTCTGAATCACCGGTTTATTTTTCAAGAAGCTTTCCCAATGGCTTATAAATTGCGTCCACCATCTGGGTGGGACCCGGCATGTCCGGATAGAAAACAAGCAGGATGGCAAGCAGCCATCCGATTATCAGTATGGCTGCAAAGGCTACCTTCTCCTTTTTCAGATGTTGATTCATTTTCGGCCATTCATACATAGCCATGAGAACAACGATGACCGTTATCCCTAGTATGGCTGCCCACCTCACTTTTTCTTCACCTCTTTTTCCGGTCTAACCGCTCCCTCACTGGACATGCCCGGTCGGAGTATTCTTGCTTTCGCTTCAATATTCACTTCAATTTCAGGAAATATTTCGTCCCAGTGTTCCTTCGCCTCATTCCATTGCTTCGGATATTTGCGATGAAAGGCGTCCGCAACACCGAAGATGTCCGCATTGAACTTGTGTTGTCCTTGAGCAAGGGCCATTTTTACGCGCCTTTCGATATTTTCGTTCAAATCATTTTCTATTTTCTTTACAAATTTTGGATTCGTCAAATTTAGATTAGTTGTATTTTGCACCACATCGTCTTCCGTTTCAATCCTAACCGTCATGATCCATTTTTTATCCTTAATTTCCGGAATCAGCTCCGTTTTACTGCGCAGCAATCTCATGGATATGTGACCATCTGCCTCCTTTGGCTTAATGGTGACAGTGGCTATTTTGATCTCGTTCCTCAGCCACAGCAATCCCCTTGTCACCTTATCATCCATCCGTCCGACCATTTTATCTTTCTTAAACACGGCAGTTCCGGTTATGTACGGAATCGTTTGTTTTTCCTTATCCGGCTCCGGCGGCAATATTTCAAGCCAAGGCAGGGCAGCTGTACCCGCATCGCCGGTCAGCATTTGCGCCAAATCGTTGACCGTTGTTTTCATCCCGATTCGGGTTTTCGCCAATTCCCGCAGCACTTCCGCTGAGCTTCGTTCAAGCGGGGGGAGTAATTCCATTACAGCCTTTGCTTTTCCTTTGCTAACAAACACATCAGCGCGTTCGCGGGGTTCCGGATCCCGCATAATGAAATCAATATGCTCACGAATTCCTTTCTTCGCTATTTTTTCACCGATGACGAATACTTCGCAATGCCCCCAGAAGATTCTGCGCGGAAGCTTCTCTTGAAGCTTGGACATCGCGTCAGCAATCGTAGTTCCTTCCGCGGATCTCACCAACGTTTGTCCCGCTCCACCACCGCCGCCGCCGCTACCACCGCCAGCCATGCCCCCCCCGCCACCTGCCGCTCTCGGAATAAACACTTGAATGGAAAGTTCGATGGTCTTATCATTCTTTTTATCAAATCCTGCCGCCATAACCAGCGCCAAATCATTGACTTCCTCTCTGTCCCAGCAGCCGGTGAGCAGCATAAGAGTGATAGAGAGCGAAACAAGGTGGAGAACTTTTCTTGAAAAAGAGGCATTCATCTTTTTGCTCTCCCTTATTTATGGAATTTTGTTAGCTCTTTTTCTTGAACTTTTGTTGTACGAAAACGATGATTAACAGCAACATTGGAATAACTGCTTTTATAGATATAAGATAAAAAAAGTCAGACGTACGGATAAAATGGGACATTTCCTGCAGGTTGGGTGCTACCCAAATACTGATTGGCACCAATAGAAAACCGAGTGGAAATACAATCGGTCGGTAGTCGGACAGATTCAACCATTGCGAGGTGATAAGAACAAGCACATAATAATACATTGAAATTTTAACAAACGCACCCAGCACCCAAAACGCCATCACGAGCGACTCCATATGTTCAAGAAAGCCGGCAAGGCTGATGTATCGTGCGGCGACCATCACCGGATAATTGAAACTACCTGTAATTGCTCCGAATAAAAAAAGAGCTACAATACTGGTAACCACCATAGTAAGCATCACCGCAAACACCGAGATTATTCCCCATTTCATTCCTTTTTCCCGATCGGTCAAGAATGGGAGCAGAAAAGTAATGTCAATGAATTCAACGAACCAGCTTTGTGCTGAAATAGAACCCATTAGGGAGGGTTTCATTCCCTTCTCCATCACCGGAAACATATGGTTCGGTTTCATGTCCGGAATGAGCAGAATACACATCAATAGGAGAATAATCATCATAACCGGAACGAACATCTGGGCGCACCTTCCCAGCACTTCCACACCACCCCGCACAGCGAAAGCACAGACTAGTATCATACTGCTTATGACCACGATGATCGGGGTTTTAGGAAGAAAAGTACCTACAATGAACTCCCCGTATTGCCTGATGACGAAACCATTATCATGCACATAAACGAAAAAGTAGACGAACCCAAGAATCTTTCCTGGGATCTGACCGAGGATATGTCCACTGTATTCGACGATGCTCTCCTTCGGGTACAGCTTATTCAACTGATAGGTGAAAAACACTATAAGAATCCCCATCAAAGAAGCCCAAATTGGCGATAGCCACATATCTCGTCCGGCATGTGTCGCCATGATCGTCGGCAACGAGATAATAGCTGTTGCAATTATCGTCGGATACATCATGATCGCCATCTGGAATGCGGAAATTTTGCCTTTTTCGATCATCCTTGTTCACCCCCTTTGGTTGGACCTCGGATCTGCCCTGCGGACTACCGTTACTTGTTGGCTTCATGTTTCTGTTGAATTTTTTTTCGTACGAACGCGATGAATAACAGTAATATGGGGATAACTATTTGCACGGATATTAAATAAGGAGCGTCTGACGTACTGAGAAAATGGGTCAGTTCCTGCAGGTTGGGTGCTACCCAAAGACTGAACAGCACCAACAAAAAACCGACTGGAAATACGATTGGCCGATAGCTTACGAGATTTAACCATTGCGAGGTGCCCAGAACAAGCGCATAATAGAACACTGAGATTTTGACGAACGCACTCGCCACCCAAATCGCCATTACGATCGACTCCAAATGTTCAAAAAAGTCAGCAAGGCTAATATACCTTGCCGCAGTTATCACCGGATAAACCAAAACGCCTGTAACTCCTCCGAATAAAAAGAGGATGGCAAAATTGGTAAGCACCATGAGAAGCATTACGGCAACCACCGAGATCATTCCCCATTTCATTCCTTTTTCCCGGTCAGAGAGAAATGGAAGTAGAAAAGAGATGAGCATGAATTCACTGAACCAGCCCTGCGGTACAACAGAACCTAGAAAAGAGGGTTTCAGTCCATGCTCCATCATCGGAAACATATTTTTCGGATGTAAGTCCGGAATGAGCAGAACAATAAGTAATAAAAAAAGAATCGTCACACCTGGCATGAAAAACTGGGCACACCTTCCCAAAACTTCCACGCCGCCCCGTACCGCGAAAGCACAAACCAGCACGATACTTCCCAGAACCATGACCATTGGGGTTTGAAGAAGAGTCGTGCTCACGACGAACTCTCCATATTCTCTGATAATGATGCCATTAATGTGCAGATAAAAAACCAAGTAGATCAACCCAATGAGCTTTCCCGGAATCCGACCGAGGATATGTTGGCTGTATTCAACGATGCTCTCCTTCGGGTAGAGCTTATTCAACTGATAGACGATATACACGATAAGAAATCCGATAGAAGAAGCCCAAATCGGCGATAGCCACAGATCCCGTTCCGCATGTTTTGCCGTGATAGACGGTACCAAGAGAAGAGCAGTTGCCAGTACCGACGGGTACATCATGATCCCCATCTGGAAAGCGGATATTTTTCCTTTTTCAATCATCCATGTTCATCTCCTTTGGTCGGATCCGGTTTCTGCCCGGGGGACTGCCGGTATTTGTTGCCGTCTCCGGATAAATGGGGGCGCGTGTTCAGCATCCAGAGTGGAGCTCTAATCAGTACGTCTTTCATATCACGGCCTTTCATCGGGGCCAACGGACTCAGGTACGGAACACCGAAAGAACGCAGCGTACAGAGATGAACGACGATCATGATGACCCCAAGCATCAGGCCGAGCAATCCCAGCATACCGGCGAGGATCATAATGGGGAAACGCAGCAGCCTTAATGCAATCCCTGCGGTATAGCGAGGGATCATAAAGGAGGCGGTCCCGGTAATCGCCACCACCATGACCATCGGCGCTGAAACGAGACCGGCTGAGGTCGCCGCTTGACCGATAACAAGGGCGCCGACAATACTGACGGCTGCGCCAATTTGCTTGGGAATCCTGGCACCTGCTTCACGTAACGCCTCGAAAGTAATCTCCATCAGCAAAGCCTCAACGAGTGCCGGAAACGGAATCTCTTCCCGCGACTTTGCAATACTGAGCAGGAGAGTGGTCGGAACCATCTCTTGATGGTACGTCAGGATCGCAACATAAGCCGAAGGAACCAGTAAGGCGACTCCAAAGAAAAAGTAACGCAACCAACGAATAGCGGTACCAACCACGAACCTTTGATAATAATCCTCAGGTGATTGCAATAACGAAAAGAGGGTAGTCGGAGCTATCAGGATAAAGGGAGTACCGTCCACCAAAATGACTACACGGCCTTCCAATAGATTCGCAGTGGCCACATCAGGCCGTTCTGACGTCAAGAGTTGAGGAAAAGGGGAATAAGGATTATCCTCTATCAGTTCCTCGAGATACGCGCTTTCGAGCACACCGTCGATATCAATTCGCTGCAGCCGACTCGTAATCTCTTCGATCAGTGTATAGTCTGCAATACCCTCTATATAGGCGATGACGACCTGTGTTTGGGAATAGAGTCCGATTTTCATCGATTTCATTTTTAGCATCGGACTCTTAATCTTTCTTCTTAGGAGAGAGGTATTGACCGCTAATGTTTCCGTGAACCCTTCACGCGGACCCCGCACAACCGCTTCAGCCACCGGCTCTTCAATCCCGCGCTTTTCCCACTTGGCTAATCCTAAAGCGATGCCCTGCTGTTCCTGATCGATGAGGAGCACTGGGTTTCCGTTTGAAATTTGTCCAATCACGTAGAGAACCGTTTTTACTTCCTTCCTACTGGAAACGGAGATCTTCGTTTGAAGAATCATATTCATATTGCCTTGTTCCGCCGCTGTCTCCTGCATGAGCGGGGTAAGTACATGCTGATCGATCAAATCTATATTCGACAGACCTTCTATATAAATAAGTACTGCTTTTGTTTTTCCCGCGATTAAAAAGTTGTGGATGACGACATCCGTGCAATTCGCATAGATGGCATACAAAACTTGCAAGTTTTCATTCAAATCCGTAGAGAGAGGGGGTTGTTGGTTAGTCGCCTGCTGCTCGTTATTCGATGGTTTACGCGAACTAGTTCTCAATAGGTTTTTGATTACTGTTTTAGAAAAGCGCATGGCTTATCTCCTCACCTCATTTCTATCCATGTTCACCATAATGGGCAGCTTATATAACCTCATGAACTTAACTCTTCATATAAATTATACCCCTGAATTTTCCAGTAGGTTTAGGGAATCATCATGAGCCTTCTATATATAAAAAAATTGACATTCAAACTATGGTCAGTTTGATTGTCAATTTTATCGTTAATCAGGTGCTTTGCACCTCATAAGGGGGAACCCGTTAACCTCAAAGGCGGAGCGTGTCGTTAGACCTCATTGATAACATCCGAAGCGGTCATGCAATCCAAGATGGTTGTCGATCCATCTATTCTTGACTAATCGACCTTATTAGTGCAATTCGACTACTTGCGAACAAACTCATTAGTATTAACAAGAGATGGAATCCCATCGTAACAATCAATCCAGATTGCATCGTCATTCCTGCAGCTTGACTAACAACAAGGATGGCACCACCTATACCGATGACCACACCCGGTGTAAAAGAATCTGCAAATTGCAGATTCGCGGAAGTCTCGCCAGCCCCATCTGCTTGAGTATGAGCAAATGCCACTGCACCGCTAGTTGGATGCGCCAATCCCATTCCGATTCCCGCTATGATTTGTCCAATGACAGCAAAGCCAATCGTTACAGCTGGAATCCAAAACACGATTGAAAATCCAACTATTAGCAGCAGCACACCCAGGACAATTCTTTTATTTCGCCCATGACCTTGGTCTGCTGAATCCCATCGGCCTTGCATATAGGCAAAGACACACCAGCTTAGTGCTGCGCTGGCTACTATTAATCCGGCCTGAGCGGGCGTTGTACCTTTCACATTGATTAGAGCTAATACCAAGAAATTCTGTGTGCTGATATATGCGGCGAAGAACAGTCCTCGTGCTGCAAGAATAGCTGGCATACCTCTTCGGAATGTAAGAGTTCCCCTAGGCAGCAGCTTGCGCAGTGGTTGTGCCATTAACGCTAGTCCAGCAATGACTAAGACAATCCCCGTAATTTTCGGCAGCATACCAAGACCAACTAAGAAAATCCCAGTACCAATCGTTAATAATACGGCCATCCATGTAGCGGTGGCTCCGCTTCCCTCTTGTGAACCCTGTGCCCTTAATTTCCTGAAGGCCGGTAAACTGAGAAGTGCTGATACGATCAGAATCGGTAATATTCCCCAGAAAACAAACCGCCAAGACCACTGTTCTGCAATAATGCCTGCGACGTAGGGACCAAGCATGGACGGAAGAACATAGGCAGTACCGAATGCTCCAAGTATCTTTGCGCGTAATTCATCGGGATAACTTAACGATATCGCAGTGTAAACGCAAGTCATCATAGCACCGGCACCTAGACCCTGCATCGCTCGTGCCACTATCATCATCCACATGTCGCTTGCAGTCGCTGCAACGATCAGCCCCGCGATAAACAAAAGAAGTGCGAAAGTAAACGGTGCTGCTGGTCCTTGTCGATCAATGATACGGCCAACGACCAAGGTGCCAATAATCTGGGCAAGCAGATAAGTGCTGAATATCCAACCAAACAGATCAATTCCATTCAAGTCGCCAGCGATGGAAGGTGCGATCGTAGTGACTGCTAAGCCTTCGAATCCAACTGCCATCACGGAGAGAATAATTCCTATCGATAGTGCAAAATAACGCGGGCTGAAAATACTTTGATGATTAGACATTAATATTAGGCCTCCAAAAACAGTTTTTATATGTACACAACGTATCCGGATACTTAGTAAACATATTTATTTATAAAGTAAACATACATGGTATCTTTGACTTTGTAAACATTTATATTTAAAATGTAGAGAGAGGTGCAGATCCATTACGTATGAAGGGGGAGCCAAATGAATCGGAATGAAACGAATAAGGATTCCTCAACTCGAACCCGAAGAGGGATCATTGATCTTCTCAAGCAGCAGGGAGCGATGGATGTCATGGCACTGTCCTCTGAATTCTCGCTATCTGGGATGGCTATTCGTCAGCATTTAAATGCCCTGCAAGATGAAGGGTTAGTAACCTATGAAGAAGAAGCCCGTCCTATGGGGCGGCCGGCGAAGCTATGGAGACTAACTCCCGCGGCTAATCGATTCTTCCCAAGCGGGTATTCAGAGTTGTCGGTTAGTCTGATTGATTCGATGAGAGAGGCCTTCGGAAATACGGGGTTAGACAAGCTGCTGGCTGTACGCAACAAGAATATGCAAGAGCAATATCAGCAGCAACTTGGCAGCTTATCAAGTGTAAGGGGAAAGCTGGAGAAACTAGCCGATATTCGGACCAATGAAGGCTATATGGCAGAGGTTCAGGATCAAGACGATGGGAGTCACTTGTTGATTGAGAAGCATTGTCCGATCTGCGAGGCTGCCGCTGCCTGTAAAGGGTTATGTGCGAATGAGTTGAAGCTATTCCGGAGTATTCTTGGAGATCATGTTCTTATTGAACGGGAAGAGCATATTTTATCGGGGGGAAGGCACTGTGTATACAGAGTTATGGAAGCCGAACAAGTCCAAGATACAAAAATGCCAGTATAACTTAATTTGAGTATTATTTATAGATCTACAGTAAACGGACGGTCACTCCACGAGATTGCTGTCCCTTTTTTGTTTGAATCTTAAAATATCGAATATTAATTAGCAAAAGTTTGGGAGAATACCGGGATATTTTGGAGGTTATTGAATATTACCGCAGGCTTAAAATCTTTCATTCATAGGAGAGGTTCAATGTTTAAATGGTTGAAAAAAAATCGGAAGATAACGATTCAAGAACAACAAAACAAACTCAGAGAAATTGGCGTAAATCTTAAAGAGCATATAAGAATTGATAAGTATCTGAATTTTGAAATATCCGACTATGAAAAAAGACCTTATTTGTTCTTGATGATGGCAATGGGGTCTGAAACAGAAGATGAAGATTCGCTGTTCATAAGCGACGATGTTTGGTATTTCGATAGAGAATGTATTGAAGATAAAGGGGATTATATTCGGATCATAGAGCGAATATCAGAAATAGTAAAATTCGAAATAACTATAGAGGACATTGATGATTATGTGAATATAGAAAATGAGCAAATATGGATTTCATTTAAGGTAAACGGAAATACGTACAAGTATGAGCTTGTTGTAAATTATGATTGGATGGATATTCGTATATTCGAAATATTTTCAGAATTATTAGAGCGATATGGAAGTGGAAAAAGATTCTATTTTTCTGATATAGATCAAAGCTTATTAGTAGTTGCTATTCAGAAAGAATATTATAAAGACTTAAATCAATTATTAAATATTTTTATTCCTGCGTACCTCGGAGAAGGCAGAACCAACATTTGACCTCAGGTACGTGAATAGTAGCGCTTTAACTAAAATAGTTGTGTCTTTGTGCGGAAAGGGGCAGATCCTATGTTAGTTGTCCATTGGTCACCAGTAAACAACTCAAAGAGCATATTAAAAAATGGAATAAAGAAAGAAACCAATGGTGTATATTGCTTCCCATTAACGGGTCATCAGTCATTAGATAGATGGTGGATGAAAGCGTTAAAGAGATTTCGAAAAGATGGAAAAAGGTACAACGGATTTATCTTTAGATTACAGGAAAGAGATCTTCCAGCCTATTTTGGTCATTTTGTCGGACACACGACAAGTGATAAATTTGAAAAACCAATCCAAACATTAATAGAATTAGGTAAAGAAATAGAGGACACGATTATATGGCGAATCGGTGAGAGAGTTTTTTGGAACACCGCTGAATCATTCAATCATTTTGATGATTATTTAGAGCGTGGAAGAGCCGAAATGAGAGAAAACCCAAAGAAATATAAAGAGTCGTTAACCGACGCAGCATTTATGGAGTACATACTCGAAGACTATCAAATTGTATTAACGAATCGAATAACGGCTGACAGAATCATTCGTGTAATTCCGCCGATGGAGGAATTTGGAAGAATTTTATATAAGAATAAGAAGCAGAAACCTTTTGCAGGTGAATTCTAAGGTGGATAACACTGCCAATGGAGGGGATTTTAATATAAAGTCGAAATGTTAAAAGGATCGGCTGTTTCCAGGCTATACGCTTCCGAGGGACTCGGATAAGATATACTAATTCCGATTACTAGACTGCAACTTCGTTCACTTTTAATCGTCTATATATTTATCCAAATCCAATATATGGCGGGAGTGGACGGGAGAATGCAGATCAATGCGAAGCGAATTCGTTCAAATACAGGAAACAGGCTGTTCGCCTTCATGGCGATGACGGCCTTATTCATGTTTGCTGTAGGCTGCGACGAACCTTTTTTGTAAAGAACGCAATTTCAAATCATGATCATTAGAGGTGCATAAATGCAAAGTTTATTGAGAGTAGTTCAACCATCTATTGATTATCGGGAAGTCTATCTTTCCTTCTATGAGGATTGGAAAAGCAGTGGAGAGGATATGGTACCCTGGGTTATAGAAAAGGAACCTACGAATTTCCAATCGATGATTGATTTTTTATATGAACAAGATAGCGAAGAGAAGCTCAAGAACGATTGGGTTCCGCACTCCACCTATTGGTTAATGGATGAATCGAAGCAAGTGGTGGGTGCGGTGAACATCCGCCATCGTTTAAATGAGAAGTTGTTTAATAGCGGAGGTCATATCGGCTACGGAATTCGCCCCTCAGAACGACGTAAAGGCTATGCAACCTTTCTATTATCAGCGGCATTAGAAAAGACGAGAAACTTGGGAATTAATAGAGTTCTCGTAGTATGTGATAAAGGGAATATAGGCTCTGAACGGACCATTATAAAAAATGGGGGTCAGTTTGAATCAGAGTTTGTTGAGGAAGATGGCAATGTGGTTCGAAGATTCTGGATCGATCAATAGCAGACAGTGAAAAAGGCATTTTTAAATTTCTTCAGCCAGGAGGATATTCGTGGATATTACAACCGCATTAATAATTGCAGCTACGGCACATAAAGGACAATATGATAAGGGCAATAAACCCTATATTTTACATCCATTAGCTGTTATGAATCGAGTACATACACTGGAAGAAAAAATAGTCGCCATTCTGCATGATGTTGTTGAAGATACAAGTGTTACTTTGGAGGTATTAAGTGTTCAAGGATTCACGCCAGTTATGATTGATGCCATCGATCGATTAACCAAAAGAGAGAGCGAAAGCTACATGGATTTTATACAAAGGGCAAAAGAAAATGAGATTTCTAGAAATGTCAAAATAGCAGATATTCAAGAAAATATGGATTTATCAAGGCTAACTAAGCCAACTGATAAAGATCATGAGAGAGTGGAGAAATATCAAAAGGCATTACACGAATTAATGGTGGATTAGTTTTGTTTTCATAGGAAAAAGCGAGGAGATTCTTCTAAAATGAAGCGAATGATCATCTTTCTATTAGTAGGCATCGTGCTAGTTTCCTGTTCGAACCAGGATAAAGTTACTAAGGGAACAACGCTAACTACGATGCCTGATGGATTTAAACCTATACAGGTAGAGGTTATCCGGCTGGACCCCTTAAAGCAATTCAAAACCAGTGAATTCGCTAAGACAATTACAGCCAATAATCAAGTTGAAGGACTATTCAAGCTCATAACAGCGTTGCCTTTATTCCCAGAGGGATACGTACATTGTCCAATGGACAACGGGGTTGAATATAAGCTTGCTTTTAAAGATGCAGAGGAGCAAATCATACCAGCAAAAGTAAGAGCGACCGGCTGTCAGCAGGTGGAGATTAACAATCAAATCTACTGGGGTCTGGGGTCAAACGGCATTGGTTTTATGAGTTTACTAATTGAAGCGTTGGGGCTGACAAGAGAAGAATTTAGGGGAACATAAAACTAAGGATAAGGGGTTCTCACTTTGTTAAAAGGTGAGGGCTTTTTTCGTTTATCGCTTAGCCTTCTTATGTGTGCCCAGCATGGGCACTATCTTATAAGTTAAAGAATTCCTAAGTCATTGACCGTAATCATTAACTAATCGTATACTTGGTGGAAATTAATGCCCGAGGGGGTCTAAGGATGATTCGGATGAAACGTCGACTGAACTTAATCACGCTTATACTGCTGCTCATGTGCATTATTATCATTCCAGTTCTGATCCAAGGTTATGTGCTAGGAAAAGGTGCGGTTCAGCAAGTGGAGTCGCTGTATGATAAATCGGTTTCCAGCAATATGGAGTCGCTTTCTATTAGCTTGGACTTTTATGTGAATCATATTGAAGATTATATTCGTACGCTATCGCAGGATCTGGAACTGCAGAGGCTGCTAGATCGTAAAGAGAGTTCATCTGCCTCGGGCATTCAAGCAGTCAGGGACCGTTTGAATGTATTCACTGCGTCCTATCGATTGAGAGTTCCTTTAAACGTACAAATCATTAATGATCAAGAGGAAGTATTCAGCAGTAATCTCATGCACGATACAGAAGTGGTAAGATTAAAGGAAATCGTGCATCAGTTTAAATGGATGAATGACAGAATACCATATGACAACAGCATCATGTATCGCAATGTTGGTGCCGATTTTCACGATCTTACCACTGGGCGTAACGCCTTATATTTTACGAAAAATATCGTTCAGGGGAATATGGCTCTTGGTCTCTTGAACGTCCAGGTGAGCGATACCCTATTTCAACGGCTGCTTCGCAAAATTCAATTGAATAGTTCTACACTTGCTTTTATTAGCCAAGATAATGGCGATCTGCTCATTTCTAGCGAAGACAAGAATTCCGATCTGCAGGAACTGACCAGCAATGCAATTGCCCATGCAAAGATCAACGGAGGAGAATATTCAAGCTTTCGTATCCAGTGGAATAAGAAAAGCTACTTCTGCTCCATTCAAAGTATGCCTTTTTTAAAATGGTACTTAATTGCCTTAACGCCTGAAGACTCACTGGCTAGTCCGACCAAACAGTTATGGAATCATACACTTACCGTAACCATTTCCTCCATTCTCCTTATTTCGCTTATCCTTTACATTTTCACGAGAAAAGCGATGCTTCCTATATTGAATTTATCCAAAACGGTTCGGAAAATCCGCTTTAACGATACCGGAGAAAGTCAAAATGTGATTTGGCAATTTGATTACAAGGGCCTGGAAGAAATTGAAATTTTATGTTCAGGCATTAATCAGATGGTAAGTCGAATAAATGAACAGATTGAGCAAATCAAATCAGATGAGCGGGAAAAATCGAATCTGGAATTGAATCTGCTGCTGTCACAAATCAAACCCCACTTTTTGCATAATTCAATCAACTCCATTCGCTGGATGGCAGAAATGAAGGGGGAGAAGACGATCGCCCAAACCCTTGTCAATTTGAGCAGCATGCTCAATTATACGCTTAGCAAATCGCTCACCATCTGGAGTACCATTGGTGAAGAGCTGGATTATGTAAAAAGCTATATCGCGTTTCAGGAGAAACGGATGTTCATGAAAATTGAAACGCAGTGGGATGTTCCACAGGAGGTCCTACATGCGAGTATACTTAAACTAACACTTCAGCCCATTGTAGAGAATGCCATCTTGCATGGGTTCACGAATATCGATGGGATTACACCAAAATTAACGATATTATGTGCTGTGGAAGAGGACCAGATACAGGTGGTAGTTATGGACAACGGAGTCGGCATGGAGGAATCCATAGCTGCAGGAATCCTGCTAAACGATATAAATGAGATTGAGGATGAAGAGAGAACCTCAGGTATTGGCATGAAAAATGTGCACCGCCGCATGCAGCTGGAATATGGCATTCGGTATGGTATTGATATTCGAAGTGAAAAGGGTAAGGGAACGACCGTAACGCTAACCTTCCCGTACAGGAATCATATTGGAGGAATATCCGAATGAAAGTAATGATTGTTGAAGATGATATGTTGGTTAGAATGGGAATCAAATCTTTGATTCCTTGGTCTGAGATGGGGCTTGAGGTCGTCTGTGAAGCAAGAGATGGAGCTGAAGCTGTTGAACTATACGAGACCTATTTGCCTGACATTGCACTTGTAGATATTCAGCTTCCAAGAATGAATGGACTGGATTTTATTGAGAAAGTGAAACCGCTCAATCCTCACGGTGAGTTTATTATTCTTACCTGCAATCAAGATTTCGAAACGGTTCGAAAATCGCTGCGTCTGGGCGTTCATGATTTCATTGTCAAATCAACGATGGAAATTGAAGAGCTTCAGCTCATTTTGAAGCAGTTAACGAGCAAGATGAAAGCCAAAGACTTAGAGCACGTCGATCAAGAGGAATCGACATCGGAGGCGGGTCCCAGAAATATTCGTAAAGCAGGTCTATTGAGAGATTGGCTGCACGGATTGTATAACGGTTCGGAGACAGAAGAGTTTGCCGAGAAATTGGGGGAATTTAAACATTTCCTGCAGGAGGGAGAGTTTCAGTCATGGGTCGTTGCATTGGATATTTCTCAGCATGATTCGATTCTAACCTCTCAGGAATTGGTTAAAATCGGACATTCAATCGATAATATGGCAGCTGAACTTTACCGGGGCAAGCTAATCGGGTTTGTAGAAAACATCAAAGATAATCGTTGGCATGTACTTCTGCACAGCGAGAATAGCTTGGAGATCGACCCCATTCTGTTAATCGATTCTGTTTCGCAGTATCTTGGTTATTCCCTGTCCATTGCAGTGAGTAATAGGTTTACAGATTGGCGGGAGTGGATCGATTATGACCGCCAAGCCAATGAGCTGTTAAGCCTCAAGTATTTTCGTGAAAATGATCATTTGTTTCAGGGTGAGCTGCTGGAATCCACGCTTTCGGATGCCGTGTTTATTTGGAAAAAGGCTGTATTGAACAAGCTATCCAGCTTTCAATTCGAGCAGGCGGAAGCTCTGCTTGCTGAGCTGAAGCAGATCATTGGTCCGCCATATCCCAAACCGGCGCTGGTACACAATGTATTGGAGGACGTTTTATTCCAGTTGAAGCAGATTAGTGAAATGTCAGGATGGCATTCACTGGAGGCACATTTCCAAAGAACGGAGCTATTGGACTGTGTTTCATTAACACAAGCTGTTCATTTGCTGACCAACGGGATTCACATTTTACAGGATACGACCTTCAAGGAGAAGAACGGTCATGAAAGAAAGAAGTTTGTCGATGCCACCGAATTGTTTATTCAAGAGCACCGGTTTGAGGAGATCAGTTTAAATGGCATAGCCGCGCATCTTCATGTCAGTCCGGTTTATCTAAGCCGGATTTATAAAGAAGAGAAGGGGATGTCCTTCAGCACCGCTGTATTGACAGCCAAAGTAGAGCAAGCTGAAGCGATGATCCGCAGTGGAATGACCTTAACGGAGATTTCCGATAAGCTGGGATACTTAAATCTCAGCTCATTTACCCGTATGTTCAAGAAAATTAAGGGTGTCGCTCCGTCGCATTACACGGAAACCGAAACCGATTAAAAAATGATAAACCTACATTAAAAAATGATAAACCTTTTCCGCTTTGGGTATAAAATGATAAATCAAATGGTTGGCTTTGGACATTCATCTATGAATGGAAAGTTCCTATACTAAAGGTGCTAGACAACAAAGAATGAAAGAGGGGAAGCTTTCCATGAAATTAAAAAAAGGCACCGCATTAATTACAGCAGTAATGTTGATGACAGCACTTACCCTTAGTGCCTGTTCATCAGGCTCAAATGAAAGCGCTACACCAAATGATTCCTCTACCTCCGGTAGTGGGGACAAAGTCAATATTGTTTTTTGGAATTCAGGGTATGCAACTATTGACGAAAATAACAAATCCAAGAAAAAAGAAGACTTCTACATTTCTCAAGCAGTGGCTAGATATGAGAAGGCACATCCGAATGTAACGATTGATGTGCAGGACATCCCTTCGGGAGATCAGCTGTTCGCTAAATTCCAAACAGCTAGTATTGCCAATAATGGTCCGGATATGACTGTTCTCTGGTCGGGTACGTACATGCTTCGCTTCAAGCAGTTCTTGGAGCCGATGGATAGTTACTTTACAAGTGAAGAAAGATCCAGAATCGTTGGCTGGAACGCAGTTACGGAAGACTTCAAGACAGACGGCAAAGCCTATGGTGTTCCATTCCAGACGGACGGCACGTTTGTTCTAGCGTATAACAAGAAGATCTTTGCTGATGCAGGGGTTGATCCTATTGCACAGCGTCCGAAGAATTTCCAGGAATTCGTAGCCATGTTGGATAAAATCAAATCAAAAGAGGTTACACCTCTTGGATTGTTCAAGGACAGTTTCCTTCATGTACCGGACTACTGGATTGCACAGACGGTGGATACTTCCGGTCTGGACAAATTGGTTAAAGGCAAAATGGACTTCTCCGATCCAAAGCTTGTGAATGTCATGAAGGGCTGGCGTGAGCTGTTTGCCAAAGACTTGGTCATTGCCGATGATTCAATCCGACAATTGTTTATTCAAGGACAATTAGGTATGGCTGTAGGCGCCAATTCAGATATCTTGACCTATAGCAAAGAGATGGGCGACAACTTGGGTATCATGAAACTTCCTGATTTCAGCGAGGATGTCAAAATCCACGATGGCGGTCCAGGCGGAGTCGGCGCTGCATTTGTCGTGACGAATTACTCCGAGCACAAAAAAGAAACAGCAGATTTCATCAAGTTCCTCATGAGCAAGGACGAGCAAATTAACAAAATCAAGTCAGGTGAAGCTCGTATTACTGTAGTCAATGATGTCGATGTGAATCAATATGATTCGAATCCATTGGTGAAACAGATGCAGGATATGGCTAATGAGCCGAGCACGATTTTCTGGCCTGATAATGTGTACCCTGCAGAGCTGACAAGTGAAATGATGTCGCTGCAATCCCTTGTTTCCAACGGGAAAATGTCGGCGGAAGATTTCATGAAAAAGATTGATAAAAAACGTAATGAGGTGCTGAAAAGCGCGCAATAGCCAGTAAAGTGTTAAATTGATGAGCCCCCTTAGGGGGGCCACTTTTATGAATAGCAAGGAGGAGTATGGGAATGAGTCTCAAGCAAGAGCGCTGGGTTGGTTTATTGTCCTTGCTGCCGGCTTTTCTGTTATTAGCCATATTTGTGGGTTATCCCATGCTTAATACGTTCTTTCATAGCTTTACTTCATGGGACGGGGTAACATCCAAATTTATCGGATTAAGCAACTTTAAGAATATCATCACGAATGGCGATTTGCCGCTCATGCTGCGAAACAATCTGATCTTCCTGTTATCTGTTCCAGGCATATTGTTGATCTCACTTGTGGTATCTGTACTGCTGCACGAGGAGGTTCTAGGCTGGCGCTTCTTCCGTTCCGTTTATTATTTACCTAGTATTTTGTCTACGGTCGTTATCGGTTTCTTGGTTAAGACGATGTTCTCAGGCAGAGGTGTCGTTAATACCATTATGGAGAGCGTCGGACTAGGCGATTATATTGTGAGCTGGCTTGAGAACGTTCCTGCCGAATTCATGATATTGATCCTTTGCTTCTACTGGCAGACTCTTGGTCAGGGTACGCTCATTTTCTTGTCAGGGCTGTCATCCATTTCTCCTGAATTGTACGATGCTGCTAAGATAGATGGAACAACCTGGTGGCAGCGATTATTCCATATCATCATTCCATCTCTTTATCCAACCATTTTCTACTTTACGATTGTCAATGTTATTTATGTTTTTGTCGGATTATTTGGACTTGTCTTTGCCGTTACTGGCGGAGGGCCAGGCTACGAAACGACTCCGATCGATTATATGATTTATATTCAGGCCTTCAAAAGCGGCAATATGGGCTACGCGAGCGCGCTTTCGATGTTTCTGTTCGTCATTGTTATGTTTATTACCTGGATTCAGTTGAAAATATCCAAACGATTGGATCAATAGGAGGACATTATGAATACTGCCACTAGAAGAGGGATTCGATTCTTAATCTTTATCACTCTCGCTATTATCGCCATCACGGCATTGTATCCCCTCCTTTACATGGTTTTTAGCAGTATGAAGCCTACGATTGAATTTATCAAGCACCCAATTGGGCCTCCCAAAACCTGGTATATTGATAATTTCAAAGCGTTGATTTATCGCTTTTCCATGTTTCGCGTATTTGGTAATTCCATCTTATATGTAGGGCTGAGCATGATTGCTTGTCTAGCTATTTCTATTCCAGCTGCATACGCTTTTGCAAAATTGAAATTTGCATTTAGAAACGGCTTTTACATTATCATGATTGCTACGATGACGATTCCTGGCATCACCTTTATTATTCCCAACTATCTATTGATGTCAAAAATCGGTTGGACCAACCACATCATTTCTGTTATTGTCATCTGGGCAGTAACGGCTATTCCTAGTACGGTTTTCTTGCTCACATCATTGATGCGGGCAATGCCTGATGAAGTGCTCGAAGCGATAAAAATTGACGGTGCAAAATATTTCCAGACGATGACGAAATTAATTCTGCCCATGAGCTTGCCAGGCGTGGTGACGGTATCAATATTCAATGCAACGAACTGGTGGAATGATTTATTGACCCCATTGATTTATCTGCAATCCGAAAAGCTGAATACGATGACCGTTGTAGTAGCGACTGTTCTTAACAGGTTCAGCTCGGACTTCCCACTTCTCTTATCAGGATTGCTGCTTGTTTCACTGCCGCCGATTGCGATTTATATTGTATTCCAAGGTTATATTCGTAAAGGTTTAGTTGTGGGAGCTGTCAAATAGACCAAATTGTGGAGCGAAAGGAATGGATACGCATGAATAAGAAGCAAGGTCGTCTCTTTTCAAAAGTAGCTATTGTCACAGGAGCAGCAGCGGGAATCGGTAAAGGAACTGCTTTACTCTTTGCCGAGGAGGACGCTAGCGTTGTACTGGTCGATGTTAACGAGGAGAAATTAAACGAGGTTGCCGCAGAGATTCGCCAAATGGGTGGAAGCTGTGAAATCGTGTGCGGGAATGTGGGTCTAATGAAGACTGCGGAGGAAGCAGTAGCATGCGCGGTTAATGTCTACGGCCGACTCGATATTTTATTTAACAATGCGGGAATTATGCCCGTCGGCGATATTCTGGATTATCCTGAAGAGATTTGGGATGAAGTACTGCAGGTCAACCTGAAGTCCATGTTCCTGATGTGCAAAAAGGCCATTCCGGAGATGCTCAAAAGAAACAGCGGCTCCATTATTAATACGTCCTCTGTAATGGCTTCATTAACAGAGCCGGGCTATACAGCCTATTCGGCTTCCAAAGCGGGTATTATCGGCTTGACCAAGGAAATTGCCGTCTCGTATACCGAGAAGGGAATTCGCTGCAACTCCATTGCACCGGGCTGGGTTGAAACGGATATGAACGTTCGACTCGCCGAAAGTATGGGGGGCATGGACAAATTGTACCCGATTATCAAGCAGCAGCAGCCGCTCGGAAGAATGGCTACGACACGCGAAGTTGCTTATGCGGTGCTGTTTCTGGCCTCGGATGAATCCGTCGCTGTCAGCGGTTCTTGCCTGAGCATCGATGGAGCGGCATCGGCTGCGATTTAACGACGAAAATTCTTAATAAAAAATAAGTCATTTTAATTTGGAGGAATTCCCATGGTTAAAATCAGTATTATTGGAGCAGGCTCTGCCATGTTTTCCCTAAGTCTAATCAAAGATATTTGCCTTACACCTTCCCTTGAAGGCAGTGTAATCAGCTTTATGGACATCGATGAGCAGCGTTTGAACAGCGCCTATTCGCTTTGTGAGCGTTATGCCAAAGAGGCAAATATTCAGCTGACTCTTGAAAAAACGACAGACCGGAGAGAATCAATTCGCGGAGCTGACTTTGTCTTGCTCGCGGCGTTAGTTGGAGGACATCAGCGTCTGAAAGACGGATGGGATATTGCTCAGAAACATGGTTATCGCTTTGGAGGAAGCCTTCACGTCATGCATGATGAAGGATTCTGGATCAATTTCGATCAGCTGCGCCTAATGGAATCTGTTATGCAGGATATTTTGGAGATCTGTCCGAATGCTTGGTACATGCTTGTGTCCAACCCTGTTATGGCTGGCGTAACTTACTTGCAGCGCAAATATCCGCAAGCCAAACTTGCAGGCTTCTGCCACGGCTCCAATGGAGTAAAAGCAGTCGCTGAGGTGATTGGTCTTGATCCGGAACATATTACTTATGAGATTCCAGGCGTTAACCATTTTATCTGGCTGACAGAGTTCCGTTACAAAGGGGAAAATGCATTTCCTATTCTGGATCGCTGGATCGAAGAGAAATCGGCAGCCTACATTGAGACTTGTGCGACCTGCGACTGGCTCGGACCAAAGGCGATTGATCTTTACAAGAAATTCGGCGTATTCCCAATCGGCGATACAGGAAATCCTGGGGGCGGTTCATGGCCAGCTTGGCATCATGCGGATGAAGCAACAGAGCTCCTTTACAAGGAAGATCCTCAGGCATGGTGGCGTGACCTTTACTTCGCAGGAGGAGCTGCGGGCGTAGAGAAAATCCAGAAAGTTTCAGAGAATACGGCTGAGAACGTTATGGATAGCTTCCCGCCAGTGCATTCGTCCGAACCGATGATTCCGTTTATCGAAGCGATTGCTTGCGATGTTCCTAGAGTGATGATCCTTAATATTTTGAATGATAGCAGTTATGTGCCTGGCATCCCGCAAGATTTTCAGGTAGAAATTCCTTGCTACGTCAGTGGAATAGGGGTCCAAGGCATCAAAACGAAAGGCTTGCCTAAACCTTTGATTAACTTTGCACTGCGTGATCGTGTTGCACCAGTCGAGCTGGAGCTGCAAGCCTACGAAAGCGGAAACTATGGCGACCTTGTGCAATTAATTATGATGGATCCGTGGACTCGTTCTGAACAACAGGCGCGGGCGCTGCTGGATGAGATCCTTGAATTACCTAGCCTTGCTGCGATGAGAGAGCATTTTAATTAAAGGAGCGGGTTGTATGGCAATCGAACAGTTTGACCTTTACGGCGAAACCGCGATAAGAGTGCAAAATGAGGAGATGGAATTCATTCTTGTTCCCGCATGGGGGAGCAATTTATTGTCTTTGCGATTAAAAAGCAAAAACCTTGAATTGCTGCGGTTTCCGAAAAGTCGGGAATTGTACCAGGCAGATCCAATATTGTATGGACTGCCGATTCTCTTTCCTCCCAATCGTATTGCCGATGGTACGTTTGATTTTAATGGCAAGAAGTATTGCTTTAACATCAACGACCCTTTAGAACACAATCATACGCATGGGTTGCTGTTCGATGCGCCGTGGACGTTCCTGCGGGCTGAAGCTGAAGGGGAACGAATCGTGCTGGAGACGATCATTCATTCGGAAGAGCATGAAGAGATTATGGCTCAATTCCCTCATCTCTTTACCGTTCATATGCATTACATTCTGGAGCAGACAACGCTTACCATCGAAGCAACGATCAGCAGTCGGGATACAGCTCCATTTCCTTGGGGACTTGGTTATCATACGACATTCAATTATCCCTTTAATGGTTCTGGAGATCACTCCTTATGCCGGTTTTCACTTAATGCGGATAAGCAGTGGGTGCTGGACGAGAGATTTTTGCCGACAGGGGAGCTTGTAGATATCCCTTATTTGGAACAGCTGCAAGAAGGGAAAAGCTTGGTTGGACACGCGCTTGATGATGCTTTCCAAACAGCAAAAACCGGAGCAAATGAAGCGGTGCTGACAGATAGGGGTTCCGGAATTTGCGTTGTATACAGCGGTGATGAGTATTTTAAACATTGGGTTATTTACAATGATGATTCTAAGCAGGGTTATCTATGCCCAGAGCCGTATACGTGGATAACGAATGCGCCTAATTTGCAGCTTCCGGAGGAACTGACGGGTTTCCGCGTTCTCCAACCTGGCGAACAAGTGAAAACGACAACTCGAATTGTGATTGAAGAGGTGGTTTAAACATGTCTTTGCGCAGTGATCGATGGTTTAAACATCCGTCTAAAGAAACGCGATTTCAGCATCTGTCGGCAATGAGGGCGAATGGCCATGTACCAGAATCGTTTGTAGGTAAGCCGATCATTGGCATTTTTAACTCATGGAGCGATTTGAACAGCTGCAATGCGCCTCATAAAGAATTGGTCGAGTTTGTTAAACGTGGCGTGCTGCTCGCCGGAGGATACCCGCTTGAGATGCATACGATCACCACACCTTCTGATTTCATGAAGCCCTCGGATCTGCCCTACCGCAACCTGATGGCGATGGATGTTGAGGAATCTATTCGGGCATTGCCAATTGACGGCGCGGTGCTGCTCTGTGAATGCGATAAGACGACTCCTGCTCAGCTTATGGGCGCAGCCAGCAGTAATATTCCTTCCATTCAGCTTGCTGCTGGGCATCGGGCATCCGGATCGTTTCGCGGGAAGAAAGTGAATTATGGTACCGATCTTTGGCGATTAATGGATGATTACAATGCTGGACTGATGACAGACGAGGAATGGAAAGAGCTGGAGAAATGTATTTCGTGTACGCAGGGGGGATGTCCTGTAATGGGGACTTCTTCCACCATGAAATGTCTTTCGGAAGTACTTGGTATGATGCTTCCAGGCACATCCACTATTCCAGCCACGCATGCAGGCCGCAAATGGGCAGCGGAAGAAACGGGTAAACGAATTGTCGAGATGGTCAGGGAAGACTTGACACCAGCTCGTTTAATGACGGAAGCTGCTTTCGATAATGCGATCAAGCTGCTCGCAGCGATTGGTGGCTCTACCAATGCGGTTATCCACTTGACTGCGATTGCAGGTCGTCTCGGCATCAGCATCCCTTTGAAGAGGTATGAAGAATTGTCTGTGGACATTCCACTTCTGGTCAATCTTCAGCCGAGTGGTGAGCACAGTATGGACGATTTCTTTGAAGCAGGCGGGCTTGGAGCTGTAATCAGCAGACTGCTGCCAGAGCTGGATACGACCTGTCTTAGCGCATTAGGTACTACGCTAGAAGAATCCTATCGCGATTATATGTCGTTCCGGGACGATGTTATTTATACAATAGATGAACCGTTCAAAGCGGATGCTGGCATTGCAGTGTTCACTGGTAATTTGGCACCTAGCGGCGCGATTCTGAAACGAGCAGCCAGTTCCCTCATCAACCATAAACACAGAGGCAAAGCGATTGTATTCGATAGTTATGAAGACATGCATGCACGAATAGATAGTGAAGAGCTGGAAGTCGACGAGATGTCCGTGCTTGTTCTGCGAAACTGCGGGCCTATTGGCGCAGGTATGCCAGAATGGGGAGCACTGCCGATTCCCAAGAAGCTATTAAAGCAGGGTGTACGGGATATGGTTAGAATAAGCGATGCCCGTATGAGCGGAACAAGCTTCGGCACGAATATTCTGCATGTTTCACCGGAAGCGCAGCTTGGAGGACCACTGGCGGCAATCCGCAGCGGGGACTGGATCGAAGTGGATCTGGATCAGGGCATTCTTCATGTAGAACTGGATGAAGCGGAAATAGCTGAACGAATGAAGGAATGGACGCCTGTTCGCGTGCATAAGCGTGGCTTTATGCGACTGCATACTGATCATATCCTGCAAGCCGAAGAAGGCTGCGATCTCGATTTCCTCCGTCCACGATCCAAAGAAGACGCGCATTTTATAGAACCAACCGTTGGAAGAGGTTAATTGAAAACAGCTTCGAATGATTCGAGGGGGAAACAGCAATGAACAAAGCACAAGCATTTGCGGCTAGCCTTGGTCTGCCGGCAAAGGAACAATATCAGCTTGCAACAAGTGAAAAAAGATTTGAAGATGGCGCACATTATCGAGTGGAAATTCCTTCTGTTGAAGGTCCAGCAGTTATGGAAAGCGTAATAGCAGAAGCCAAGCAATTCGGACTAACCGTCAACCGTGTCTCACAAGGCAGCGGCATTATGCTGTTAAGTGATTCAGAGATTCGAGACATGGCACAAATGGGGATTGACGAAGGGATAGAGGTATGCCTTTTTGTCGGGCCGCGAATGAGCTTCGATATCGGAGCGATGTCACTTAGCAGCAGCGGTAAGCTGCTTGGAGGACGTCATGCTGGTATGGATCAATTGTTATATGGGCTGGAAGAAATTTTCCGCGCAGCGGAGCTAGGTATTCGAAGTGTTCTTGTGGCGGATGAAGGCTTATTATGGCTGATTGATCAGGCTAAAAGCAAAGGTCAGCTGCCTAGCGATTTGGTGGTCAAGATTTCGGCGCTGATGAGCCCAACAAATCCGGTAAGCTCCCGAATTTTAACCGAGCTTGGCGGTACAACCTTGAATGTACCTGGAGATAGCACACTTCCACAGCTTTCGTCGATTCGAACCGTTGTAGATGCTCCAATTGACCTGTATGTTGAATCTCCGGATGATTTGGGTGGGTTTATCCGCAATTATGAAATTCCAGAAATCGTAAGAGTCGCATCGCCAGTTTACTTGAAATTCGGACTGCGTAATGCAACTAGTGTCTATCCGTCAGGCGTTCATAATATGGGAGTAGCTATTGCACAGTGCAGAGAGAAAGTACGCAGAGCGCATCTGGGTCTTCAGGTGCTTGAACGGAATAACTCGAGTTTCATTCAATCTGGCAAAGCTGCCAAAGGCCTAGGAATCCCTGTAAAGAGCTAAAGGTACAAGAAATGGGATGGAGGGAATAGAGAAATGACTAAAAAGCAAACTTATTTAAACTATATAGACGGACAATGGAGCCCATCCCTAAGTGGAAAATTGACTCCGAGCATCAATCCTGCCAATAGGGAGGAAATCGTCGGCTATGTGCAGGATTCTGCTGGCCCAGATCTTGAGCTTGCCGTGAGCGCTGCTAATCGTGCCAAAGGGGCATGGCGAAAGCTTTCGGGTGCAGCACGTGGCGATTATCTGTTTAAGGCGGCCAATCTCTTGGAGGCAAGGCTTGAAGATATAGCAGAAACAATGATGCTGGAGATGGGTAAAACCTTTGCTGAATGTAAAGGTGAAACGGCTCGTGGAGTCGCGATTCTCCGTTATTATGCCGGAGAGGGTATGCGTAAGACGGGTGACGTTATCCCTTCCACAGACCATGAGGCGATGATGTTCACAATGCGAGTGCCTCTTGGAGTCGTAGGTGTCATTACACCTTGGAATTTCCCTGTTGCGATCCCGATGTGGAAAATGGCGCCTGCACTTATTTACGGAAATACAGTTGTGATCAAGCCAGCAATCGAAACCTCGATTACGGCAGCCAAGCTTCTGGCTTGCTTCGACGAAGCGGGCTTCCCGCCAGGTGTTGTTAACATGGTTACAGGCGATGGCGAAGTGATCGGAGGCGGCATTGCGCGTCATGCCGATATTCAAGGGATTACCTTTACAGGCTCCAATAAAGTCGGGAAACAGATTGGTCAAACTGCTCTAGCCCGTGGAGCAAAGTATCAGCTGGAGATGGGCGGGAAAAATCCGCTTATCGTTGCAGAGGATGCCAATCTTGATCTTGCCGTAGATGCGGCAATTACCGGCGGATTGAAATCCACTGGGCAGAAGTGTACAGCAACCAGCCGAGTTCTTGTTCATGCTTCTATCTATGAAACCTTCAGAGCCAAGCTGTTGGATCGTGTGCAGCAGCTGAAGCTGGGGAACGGGAATGATGCTTCAACGTGGATGGGTCCTTGTGCCAATGAGAAGCAGCGTAATACGGTTCTTTCCTATATTAACAAAGGGATTGAAGAAGGAGCGAGCTTGCTCTTCGGCGGAGGCATACCTGATAACGAGGATTTGAAAAACGGATATTACGTACAGCCTACTGTATTTGACAATGTGACTTCGAGTATGACCATTGCCAAAGAAGAAATCTTCGGACCTGTGCTGGCGCTCATGCCTTTTGATAATCTGGAAGAAGCTTTATCACTTGCAAACGACGTGGAATATGGGTTAAGTGCCTCGATTTTCACGCAAAATATCTCATATATCCTCACCTTTATTGCAGATATGGATGCAGGCTTAGTACGTATTAACGCTGAAACCGCAGGTGTTGAGCTCCAGGCTCCATTTGGCGGCATGAAGCAATCCAGCTCTCATTCTAGAGAGCAAGGACAGGCAGCCATCGAGTTCTTTACATCAATTAAAACGGTTTTCTTAAAAGGTTAACTACACCAAGCGCCAGATCATTCGCAAAAACATTAGCGGGTATAGAAGCGTTGCATAAGTTGCGATGTTTGTGATCCAAATAATGGTACGAAACATACGCTCTACAGCTATTGTCTTATGAATCGAAAAAAGCACTTAAGGTGTCGCCGCTCGTTTCCTTGCCGGGAACGAGCGGCTTTTTAATTGACAATAAATCGGTGATTCGGACAAAAATATCGGTATATCTGCCAAATACGTAGGAAACATTCCCCTATATACTGTATCTATTCCAGAAATAAGGAGCGTATTCAGATGAATCAAAAACCACAAGTAGCCGTTTATTATTTTCCCAATTATCATATCGATCCACGGAATGAAGCCTGGCACGGTAAAGGCTGGACCGAATGGGATTTAGTTAAAGGTGCCACTCCTCGTTTTCCTGGGCACCAGCAGCCTAAGGTGCCGATGTGGGGTTATCTCGACGAATCGAAGCCGGAAACGGCGCAGCTGCAAATCGATGCTGCCGCAGATCATGGCATTGATGCATTTATTTACGATTGGTATTGGTACGAGGACGGCCCTTTCCTCAATCATGCGCTGGAAGAGGGATTCTTAAAGGCACCCAATAATGATCGTCTTAAATTCTCTCTAATGTGGGCGAATCACGACTGGATCAATATATTTCCTTACAAACGCAGCACAGATCATACTTTTCTTCAAAGTGGTAAGGTCTCTGATCTAGCATTTGATGCGGCTGCCGATTATATGATTGATAAGTATTTTAGTCATGCTTCTTATTGGAGAGTGGATGGAGGATTATATGTATCCTTTTATGAGCTGATGAGCTTGATTCAAAGCATGGGAGGTGTCGAACAGACACGGGCTGCTCTGGATCGCCTTCGCGTTAAAACACGCAAAGCCGGCTTAGGCGAGATTCATCTGAATGCAGTTGTTTGGGGGATTCAGAATTTGCCGGGTGAACAGACGCTGGAAAACCCTAATGAAATGGTGAAGGAATTTGGTTTTGACAGCGTCACTTCATATGTTTGGATTCACAATGTGCCAATGGAATCCTTTCCAACTATTGATTACCCGCAATATGCGCAGAAAGCGGAGCAGGACTGGTATAAGTTCCGCGAGCAGTATGAGATTCCTTACTTCCCTAACGTATCCATGGGCTGGGATTCCAGTCCGCGAACCGTGCAAACAGATGTATTCGACCAGTTGGGTTATCCTTTCACATCCGTCTTAATAGGTAACACACCGCAAGCGTTCCAAGCTTCCTTGGAAGCTGTGAAAGTATTTTTAACGGATGAAGAAGCAAGCTCTCCGCCTATTGTTACAATCAATTCATGGAACGAGTGGACGGAAGGCAGCTATATTGAGCCGGATACTGTGCATGGCATGGCCTATCTAGAAGCGATTAAGGATGTATTCGGAAGCAAGGAATGAAGCAAATAAAGAGCCAGCCCTTAAATACTTAGGGGCTGGCTTTTATAGCATTGCTGTCTTATCTCGCAGCGTATCTGCATAAAATTTGGGTGAAATACCTTCCGCTTTTTTGAAGATTCTGCTGAAATTATAAATGTTGTTATAGCCGACAAGATCGCATATTTCCCCGATGGAGTGCTTCTTTTTCTTTAAATATTCTTTGGCCTTATCCATGCGAATATGGGTATGAAATTCTAATGGTGTTTTGCCTGTTGCTTCTTTAAACAGGGTTCGAAAGTAATTCGTGGATAATGCCAAGGAATGGGATAAATCATGGACATTCAGATCCTCTTGGTAATGGTCGTACATATATTGAATCGCACGCATCATTTCTATTTTGTGGGAATGCTCCTTTTCAATGCCTTCTTTCGTCTTACAATCTCGAATCAAATACTTTAATATTTGCAGCATTAGTGCACGAGCTTCGATCGGATAGGTGAGCTGTTTTTCCTGAGATGCCAGCACCAGCTCTCTAAATAGCTGCAAATATTTATGTGGATCTGAAGCGTTGGCTGTCACTGGGAAATTGATTTCATTCAAAACAACAACTGGGCGATCGGATAGCTGTTGCTCTAAAGGAACTTGATTTAAATTTTTATAATCGATATTTCGATAAACATGATCCGCTGAAAAGTCCAAGCTTTCTCCCATATAGAGCAGGTCAAAATGAACGGCAAAATAGTGATAAGCTTTACCAGGGCTAATGGAATAGGAATGGCGGACATGGGGAGGTATAATAAAAACATTTCCCGGTTTCATGTAGTATTTCTTATCATTGATGTGAAACTCGCCTGTGCCCTCCATTAGAAAAATGATCTCATAATCATAGATCACTCTAGGGGGGATAACCACAATTTCTTCGATTTTGTTCCACAATTCTTGTACAAACCGAACATAAGGAGCAAGATTCAGCAAATCGATTTTTCTCATGATTGGGGCTATAGCAGAAGAGGCTTCTATTTGTACCAAATTGCTCACCACCTTTATACGTTGAGTATAAAAGGCATGGGTGGATAAGTACATGTGTTCAAAAAGCCATTTCTAGGGCAAAATTGTGGTTTATTTATAATCCTTTGGGCTTATCCCAACGGTTTTTTTGAACAGCTGACTGAAATAAGCAGGATCCTTGAAACCAACCTTATAGGCAATCTCATAGGATTTCATAGATTGTGTCAAGAGCAGTCTCTTGGCTTCTTGGATTCGATATTCGGTTAATAAATCGCTGAAATGCTTCCCTGTCTCTTGTTTGATTTTTCGGCTTAAATAGGTGTAAGAGTAGTTTAAAAAAAGTTGGTCCTTCAAGGTTTGCAATGTAATCTCATCCATATAGTTCAAACGGATATAATTCGTGATTGCTTTTATTTCTTCGGAAACCATATTTTGTTTGGAATGAGTAATAGCGGCCATGGTTTCCTTGAGATAATTCTCCAGCACCACCATCATATCGGACAAGATGTCGATCGCGAAGATTTGTTTGCGAATTTGCAAATACAACTCGTTATTGATTTCCAGACTGAATTCTTTCCTTGTTCGATCTGTAATTTCAAGTAGGTTTAATATCTTTTGCTGGACTTGGTTCTTATTCAATCCAGTGCCCATGATCTCTTTATAGATGATTCGAATAAAGGCATGCAGCTCTTCAGCACCGCCTACGCGCAAAACCTCTTCCAGTGCTTGCTCGTTCAACTCTTTTCGGTGGCTTATAGGGTCATCCAGCTGCTGCAGGACATCAAAGGAAATAATAGAATTTTTTCCAAGCAGCATGCGATAGTCCTGACATTGTTTAATCTCTTGAATGCCCTGCGGCAATTGCACCAAAGATGCCAACAAGCTGCTAAGCTCAATTGAAGTACTGAACAAGATGCTATCCGCACACATTTGCAGAATTTCTCTTGCGATCAGAAAGACATGATCCCGGAAAGCAGTTGTTTCTTCATCTCCGGAGAAGATAAGCAAATAAATACCGGATGGGGAAAGGAAGCTCCAGTGCACATAGGGATAAGTTTTCATTAAATTATTGGCTTTTCCGTGCAGAGATAATTTAGAGAAGGTTATCCCGCTTTGATGAAGCAGATCAATATTGTCGATATCAATCGAGAGTACGATGAATTTCCGCTCTGCCATTTGGATGCTTTGCAGAAAATTACATTTTTCCTCCTCTGACTTCAATGGATTTACAAGCAGCTGAAAGGCTTCATCCTGCCATTTTTGCTGCTCTTCTTGTGAGTCCAGCTTGCCAACCTTAATTAGGCGGACGCGCTCAATCAGCTCTGGAACATGGATGGGCTTCGTAATAAAATCCGAAACACCAAGCTTAATCGCTTGCTTGGCATATTCAAAATCGCTATATGCCGTAAGGAAAATGATATAAATTTCGGGATAGCTTTCACGCACGAGCTTGGCTAGCTGCAGACCATCCATGATCGGCATACGAATGTCGGTAATGAGAATATCCGGTGGATCGGCATGAATCAGCTGCAAGGCTTCTTCGCCATCGGCAGCCTCACCGCTAATTTGACAGTCCATCGATTCCCATTCGGGAATGGTCGCGATTGCTTCGCGAATTTTCGGCATATCATCTACAATGATTATTTTCATTCAACTTTCTCCTACATCAGAATGGGCAGTTTCAGGCGGACCAGAGTGCCGTGCCTCACAGGCATAAACTCAAGCCCATATTTATCTCCGAAATGATGTTGAATTCTAGACTGAATCATGGCTAATCCCGTTCCCAATCCTTTGGAGTTCAAAGCGCTGTCATTTATTCCTCCACCATTATCCTCTACCTCTATTATCATTTCGTAATTTTCCTCATAGGCGCGAATGATTAACACCCCTTGTTCTTTATTGGCATCAATGCCATGGATGAATGCATTCTCAACCAAAGGCTGTAAAATGAGCTTGGGAACCTTGACATTCATTAAGTGCGGGTCGGTTTGGAGCTCATATCGAAAGCGCTCCCCGTAGCTGTATTGATGGATTTGGATATAATTTTGCAAAAATTCCAATTCGGTATGTAGCGGGATGAGCGGATGTCCCGGTGAAATGGAAAAACGGAAGATGGCTGCTATTTTTTGCATAATATCCGGGATGTGTTCGATATTCGTTCTTGTTCTGGCTAAGCTGCTAATATACTCCAGACTATTGTATAAAAAGTGCGGATTCATATACATACGTATCGCTTTGAGCTCCGCTTCCTTATGCAGCAATTCTGTCTTGTACACCTTTTGAATCAAATCCTGGGTTTCGAGGATGAGTCGATTAAAGCTGTGGCAGAGCGTAGCAATCTCATCCTGTGAACGAATATTGCTGATCAGCGCATACTCCCCCCGTTCTGCCCGTTTCATTAATTTGGTTAGCGTGCGCAGCGGGTTGGTTACATTTTTGAGAATGAAATAGGTTATGAATAACACGCTAATCCAGGAAAGCAGCGTTATGGCTGCAGCGAATAGGGTTTGATTGACCATTTCAGAGCTTAGCTCATTCGTGCGAATAATACTCAAGTATTTAAAGTCTGCATATTTAGAGGAAGTAGAGTCAACCACTATGTTTCTATCTTTCGGTTTCTCGAATAACTGACCGATTTGGGTCAAGGTGTTCATAGAAAGGATAATATTGTTCTTAGATGTAATTAAGAAGGTATTCGGGCTGTAGTTATCATATAATTGCTGCACCTTTTGCGGGTTGAGCATGAGAGTCAAGTATCCTAATGTCATGCCATTCTCTCGATCTAAGATTTGCAGGTTGCAAACAAGGCGTTGATGATCGATAAAAAAGGCCCATTCTGCTTGTCCTTCCCGTTCAAAGGTCATCACATGAAGTCCTTCCAGGAATTGAATGGGGATTTGTGAGCCAGTCGAATATATCAAATTAGTTCCTTCATGGAGATAGATTGCATCTGCGTAATCGCCAATTTCGAGCTTCATATTATCCATCTCGGAATCCAGAACATTCTGTACGGTAGTAATAATCCTTTGTTTTTCGTTAGACTCTAGTGGATATTTTGTAGGCATGACCGTATTACGCAATAATTTAACAATTTGCGGCTGATCGCCGATATCATTCGTTTTTTTGGCAAAGGCTCGCAGGATCCCGTCTATTTTCCCCGCTGTTTCCATAAGGGTCTGGTTTCTGGACTCCATTAATTTTTGCTCCAAAATATGTTTGGAACGTAGATAAAAGGTGCCGCTAACCAGCGTTAAAGGGATCAAGGTTAATAAAGAATAGATTACCATCATTTTGTAAAGTAGTCTGGACCGCATCCATTCCTTCAATTTACGCACTACGCTGATATCCTTCCCTTGTACGGAATAATTTTGATTCATTTTAGTGTAGTGTAAAATC
This sequence comes from Paenibacillus baekrokdamisoli, assembly GCF_003945345.1. Classification (GTDB taxonomy): domain Bacteria; phylum Bacillota; class Bacilli; order Paenibacillales; family Paenibacillaceae; genus Paenibacillus_Z; species Paenibacillus_Z baekrokdamisoli. Next base: position 574,662 of record NZ_AP019308.1, read on the forward strand.
TGGTAAAAATACAGTAGGATCTGGTAAAAATACAGTAGGATGTGTCAAATACAAAAAAGATAACTTGCATTAACATATAAAATGTAAGCGCTATCTCGAATGCTGGAGCTAAGGTGCTCGAGAGTGAAGCTTAATTATAATTTGGAAAGAGGGATGAATAATGTTGAAAAAGTGGTACGTTCAAAGCCTGCTCTTGTTTGGATTCACAATTGCTTTGCTATTGATTTGCGGCGGGTATGCGAGCGCGGCTAGCTACTATGTGAATAACCTCTCTGGATCAAATTGCAGCAACAGTTATGCGGGAACGCTCAGTACAAGCGACGGCACGAATGGTCCATGGTGCAGCTTTACACCTATAAATGCAACGACATTCACCGCAGGTGACCAAATTTTATTGCACAATGGCGCTACATGGACAGGGCAAACGCTAACATTGAAAGGAAACGGAACAGCGACTAACCCTATCCTGCTGTCATCTTACGGATCGGGAAGTAATCCGATTATCGCTCCAGGTATAACAAATGCAACTACGATTTTACTGAATGGGGTAGGCGGCTGGAAGATCACAAATCTTGAATTACAGAATGCTTTCGAAGGCATTCGGCTGCAGTACGATCATGTGACGAATAAAGATTACATTTGGATTGAGAATGTAGTCATCCGGCATATGAACAGCAGCTATAACAGCAATCCGTCAGCTTACAGCCACACTTCTGCGGGAATCAGCGTGCGAACTTTAGCGGATGTGTCTTCTCCTCAAGATTCGGATATCGTGAACGCTCCCTCCAGATTAACAGCGTTGACCCATTTAACGATCAAGTCTGTATCCATGTATGACTGCGACACAGGAACCTGGTTCGGGATTAAAGCTGACTCTGGCTTCGGCGGTCCTAATGATGCGCAGATGTGGATAAAAAAAATAACGATGCAGGATGTCTCCATTGACGGCGGCGGAATGTGGGGCTTTGATTTTCACTTTATAGACGGAGGCACCTTCACCAATCTCATAGCTAGAAATGTTGGGACAGTAACGAATCCGTTCGGATCAGCAGGTATCGTCGTCGCCTACTCCAAAAATGCTGAGTTTATTGGAGGTGAAATCAGCAATGTGGTTCGAAATCCAGCTCAGAACTATGATGGGTGCGGGTTTGACTTCGAAGGGGTCGGTAAGAATATCTCACTGCGCGATATGAACATTCACGATACAGCCGGAGCGGGAATTTTTCATTTTAATAATGCAAACACACCTGATGTGGATACGGTCATCAACAATAATGTCATCAGCCATTATGGCAAGAATACGTCCAATACCAGCAACCAAGAAGGAATTACTTTTGCTGGAGGCAGCGGGATTGTTACGAATAACATTTTTAATAATAGCAAAAGTAGAAGTCAATATGCAGGGACTTATTCTGGATTTACTTTCATTAACAATTCGGTCAATACGGTAAGCAGCAGCTTTGTACCAGCCGCTCCAGCAGCTCTAGCATCCCCTGCGGGAACAAGTCTAGTATCTGGCCAAACGCTGGGTACACTTCGCAACGATTATACGGGACAAGTGGGGATGAGATTTACGACAGGCAGCAGCGCTATGACCATTTATGGTCTGGGTAGGCAATTTGTCACTGGTAACTTGAATACCCATACGGTTGCCTTGTATAAGGATAGCGATAAGTCACAAGTTGCGCTTTGCAGTGTGAGTACTTCGACCGGCACTGCGGATGCGTTAGGATATAAATATTGTAAGCTGGCTTCAGCTGTAACTTTATCGGCAAATTCCAGCTATTTCATCGTGACCGCAGAGGACAGCTCAGGCGACCAATGGTATAACGACGACACCACCATTTCCCCGAGCGCTGGAACAATCCAGACATCAGGTGTTTATGGGGGTGGAAATTGGTTTAACAGTACAGCCGGGAATCGCAATTATGGTCCTGTCAATCTTCTCTATGTGCCGACAACTAATCTGGCGCTTGGAGCAACCGCATCCGCTTCTGGAACGGATACTGCAAACGGTTATGCAGCGAGTAAAATAAATGACGGTCTTGCCAGCACGGACTTCAATGGATGGGCAAGTGCAAGCCCAGTCATGCCGCAGTGGGTACAATTGGATTGGGGAATGAATAAGACATTTGATACGGTCGAGCTGTACACAACAACCGGCTATGAAACGAGAGGTTACCAAATTCAATATTGGAATGGATCCTCCTGGGTCAATTGCTTCGCTGCGGTGACAGGAAATAACCAAGCCCATAGGTCGCATACGTTTCCAGCGGTTACGGGGTCAAAAATTAGAATATATGTGAACCAAGGGGATGCAGCTTCCAGTTATGCAAGGGTAAGCGAGCTAGAGGTCTATTTTGCAAATCCTAATTTAGCACCTGGAGCAATCACTTCAGCCTCTGGGACGGATACAGGGAACGGCTACGCGATGAGTAAAATAAATGACGGTATTGCCAGCACAGACTTCAACGGTTGGGCAAGTGCAAGCACGGTCATGCCGCAGTGGGTACAAATGGATTGGGGAGTGAATAAGACATTCAGCCGAGTGGAGCTGTATACGACCAGCGGCTATGAAACGCGAGACTACCAAATCCAGTATTGGAACGGAACCTCTTGGATAGATTGCCTTACCGCGATAACGGGTAATACGCTTGCGCATCGAACACATACTTTCACAGCTGTTACAGGATCGAAGCTCAGGGTTTATGTGAACCAAGGGGATGCACTTAGCAGCTTTGCGAGGGTGAATGAGTTGGAGGTTTATTACAACTAGAGGGAAGAAGCTTGCTTCACCGCCAAGGATGGCTAGAGCCGTCTCTTCTTGTACCGAATCATTTTGTTTCGTTAAATGGCAGTGTAAAATCGGGTAAAAAGACAGGAAGATATGTCAAATACAAAAGGGGTAACTTCTATTAACATAGTAAATGTAAGCGCACCACAACAAAACGGGGAGGTTATCATTTTGAAAAAGAGATTAGGGATCATACTCACAGCAGCATTAATGGTAAGTTTATTAGCAGGCTGCAGTAAAAGTGAAAATAAGGTTTCGACGGACATTACAACGCCAGAAGGAAACAAAGGTACGAATTCTAGTCCAGTTGAGCCAACAGGCGGGGATAGCGAGGCTTTTACCATACGTGCTTCAACTTGGTTCTTTGATGATACAACTACAGCTTACCAAGCTGCGATCGAGAAGAAGTATAAAGAAATGTATCCAAACGCGACGATTCAATGGGATGTACTGCTTGGGGAAAAATATTTTGATAAATTAAAAACGGAATTGGCTACGAACTCAGCAGCCGACGTGATCTTCTTCCAAAACTTTGGAGGACAGGATCTATTGAATTTATATAACAAAGCAGGCTATTTGACGGATCTAAGCGATCAGCCTTGGGTATCTACTGTAGTTGAAGCTTCGCTTCCTTTCTTAAAAAGCGAGGATGGCAAAGTGGTGGCAGCTGGTACGACAGTAGGCGGAGAAGGCTTTTGGTACAACAAGAAAATTTTTGCCGATAATGGGTTAACAGCTCCTACAAACTGGGATGAATTCATTAAACTGAACGAAGCCTTGAAAGCGAAAACAATCACACCGATAGTAGCAGGGTTTAAGGATCAATGGACGCTCGGAATGACGTTGACGGATCTCATTCAAACGATTAAATCCTCCAAAAACATCAATTTTGATCGCGATCTTTATGACGGTAAGGAAAAAATCAACGGTCCGGAATATCAAGAAGCTTTGGATAAATTCGCCGAACTAACTTCTAAGGGCTTCTTCAACAAAAATGCATTGACGATTGATTGGCCGCAAAGCCGGTTGGAATTCGCAGCAGGCAAAGCTGGGATGATCTATCAAGGGAACTGGCTGCCGGGTATGCTCGATGCTGATTGGAAGGACAAAGGCTTAACTGCTTTTGATGTCGGGTATTTTGCAATGCCTGCTGGACCTAAACCGGTATTTTCAATTGGCGCAGGTGACTACATTGCTGTTAATGCAAAAACAAAATATGTGCAGCAATCCAAGGATTTGCTAAGCGCCATCATTGATGAATCGACCTTATCGATTCGCGCTAACGATTCAGGCTCTGTGCCTATCTACAAAGATATGAAGGTAACCTATACGGTTCCTGCGACGAATGATTTCTTGGCACTGTTTCAAAATGGCATAAAGGTACCAGGTTATGCATTAATACCACCATCTGTTGGTGATACGCTTCTGCAGGCAGCCTCAAGATTGGTTGCTGGAGAGAAATTATCAGGCAAAGAACTGGAAGATGCACAGAAGAATTATGACAAAGACAAAGGCTCACTCATCTTGCCTAAATAAGGATTGCTATTAAATAAGTTAACTATTCAGGAGCCAATGGTAGATAAAGCTGATCCTAGCGACCATTGGCTCATCTACTAAGGTGGGGAGTCAAATGAAACCGAACAGAAGGCTGTTTTGGTGGGGGGCAGGTTTTCTTATGCCCTCTATGATTATCTTTGCATTGTTTGTCTATTACCCATTTACAAGCAGCTTGTATTATTCGCTAACTGATTGGAATGGCATTACCAAGCCCAATTTTGTTGGAATTTCAAATTATAAAGATTTCTTTGAAGATGGTATGGTCATGCACGGTTTAATGAATACCTTCTATATCACTCTATTCGTCATGATCATATCGAATCCGATATCGCTGATTTTAGCCCTGCTGTTGAACCGACCCTTGAAATCACGAGGCTTTCTCCGCTCAGCCTTTTATTTACCTTCTATTATTAGTCTAGTCGTCATCTCGATTGTATGGGGCAATATATTGCAATATGAAGGGGTAATGAACACTTTATTGCATCGTTTTGGTTTGGATACGTGGATACAGGATTGGCTGGGATCCTCGAAGTCAGCCATGCTCAGTATTGTTGCAATTAGTGTGTGGCAGTTCACAGGTTATGGAGCTGTTATCTATTTGGCAGGTCTACAATCCATTCCAGTTGATATCTATGAAGCCTCCAAAATTGATGGTGCTAGCGGCTGGAGCCTCTTCTCTCGCATAACCTTTCCTTTGCTTATGCCATCTGTAACGATTTGCACATTTTTAGGATTGGTTGGCGGCTTGAAATTTTTTGATCTGCCCTTTATCTTAACGAATGGCGGTCCTGGTGATTCAACAACTACGCTTTCTATGGTGATCTTTAAAATTGCCTTTTCTTTTAGCAAATATGGATATGCCACTGCTGCAGGTGTTTTGTTTATGTGCTTAATCATTATAGTGACAACCATCCAATTGCGAATTACGCGGAAAAGGGAGGTTGAATACTAATGCAATCGTACACAGGTCTTCGGAAGAATAAGTTGAATGCTTTTGTTGAAATTATACTGTTTATCATTTCTTTGATTTTTTTGTATCCGGTTTACTATATGATCGAAGCCAGCGTGAAGCCAGCTAAGGATTTCTACACCCCGCTTCAATTACCGACAAGTATTATTTGGGATAATTACACGGCTGTGTTTAATAAGGTCAATGTATGGAACGGATTTATGAACTCCTTACTGATTTGCGCTGGAACGCTTGCCATCGTGGTCGCGTTTTGTTCGATGGGTGGATATGTAATCTCTAGACTGAATCATCGTTTTTTTAAATTGATATTTTTTATTTTTCTGTCCGGAATGATCATCCCGCTGCAGACAAGTATGATCCCTCTATTCAAGCTGGCTTTGCTGTTTGATTTAATGAATACGCGAACATTAATGGTCTTGATCTATACGGCGGGCACCATTCCACTAGCCACGATGCTGTACGTCGGTTACACCAAGAATATTCCGATTGAGTTGGAGGATGCGGCCTTTATCGATGGGAGCAGCCGTACGCGTATGTTCTGGAGGATAATTTTCCCCTTGCTGCTGCCGGCTACAGGGACATTGGTTGTTATATCTTTATTCGGATTTTGGAACGATTTTATTACGCCGCTGATCTTCATGCAGGATCAGAACAAAATGACGTTAATTATGCAAATCTATCGCTTTAAAGGTGCGCACTCCGTAGAATATGGGCCGATTTTTGCCCTCTGTGCTTTGGCAACGGTACCTTTGGTCATCATTTTTGTTTTTATTCAGAAATATTTGATCAAAGGCATTACAGCAGGTGCGATTAAGGGTTAGAAGTGTAATTTAGAAGCGTAAGATCTATTACAATTCGGAGGTCATGATATGTCGAGAAAACCCTATGAAATTGCTGCTTATTACTTTCCACAATGGCATGCAGACCCGCAAAATGAATTGAAATTTGGCGAAGGGTGGTCGGAATGGATTGGCTTAAGGCAAGCAAAGAAAAGGTTTCCTGGACATGAACAGCCAAAAACACCGCTGTGGGGGGAGCTCGATGAAGCCGATCCACTTGTATCTGAGATACAGATAAATGCGGCCGCCGATCATGGAATTACGTGCTTTATCTATGATTGGTATTGGGATTTGGGCAGCTCCCAGCTAGGCCCCTTTCTACATCGAGCATTAGAGGAAGGTTACTTACAGGCTCCCAATAAAGATCGTCTGGACTTCGCATTAATGTGGGCGAATCATAATCCAATCAATCGCGAGCGCTTCGAGGCGATGGCGGATTACATTGTAGAGCATTATTTCTCCTATGAACATTACTGGAAGGTAGAGGGTGGTTTGTACTTTTCCATTTATGAAATGCACACGCTCGTCCAAGGCTTAGGTGGGGTCACTGCAACTAGAGATGCCTTACAAAGCTTTCGCGATAAAGCTAAAGCAGCAGGATATGGAGAGCTCCATATTAACGCAGTTGAGTGGGGCTTGCAAGATACGCATAAAGCCATTCTAGGCGAGGACTCCAATGTGTTTATTCAATTGGTTGGGATCGATAGCGTGACTTCCTATGTTTGGTTCCACAATGAAGTGCCTCAAGGATTTCCAGAGATGTCTTACGATGAAGGGGCTGTGATAGCGAATCGGCTTTGGACGGCTTTTACAGATCAATTCATTGTTCCTTATTATCCTAACGTTACGATGGGCTGGGATCCTAGTCCGCGGACTGATCAAGCGAATGACTACATACAGGGGGACTATCCGAATACCTCGATTTATGTAGGTAATACGCCAAGTGCATTCCAGAGATCCTTGGAGCAGGTAAAGGAATATCTGGATCTACAGCAGCTGGAAAAACCCAAGATTGTCACCTTATATGCTTGGAATGAATGGACAGAAGGCGGATATTTGGAACCGGATACAATACATGGCTATGGTTATCTGGAGGCTATAAAAGCAGTATTTGGTTAGGAGCTTTTTTTTGAAATCCATTATATGAGGAGTGAAAAAGTCTATGTTAACGGCTTTTGGAATGACCACAAGGAATGGTAAAAGGTTGTTCACTTGGTTTCTGGCGGTTACTTTATTACTGTCCGTTATACCAATAAGTAAAGCATCAGCAGATGCTCCAAAATTATATACTGAGGTGCCTTCAGAGGCTAGGCTTGTCTCACAAGGTGCACCAGTCACGGCGTATAATGGCATGGAAATTCATGATGGCCCTCAAAGTAACTTAACAGATGGCGATCTTACTACACTGTCTGGAGGAGCATTGGGATTTGTTGATTTGTATTTGGATCTGGGTCAAAAAATGGGATTGGATTATGTGAAGATCAATTTCAATCGCCATTGGACAGGGGTTAATACCATCTATGTGTCCGATGACGCCACGAACTGGACGGAAGTCGTCAGTGGAGACGGCAGCCTAGGCAAATATGAATATTTGCAGAATACGACGATCACCGATATTTTGAAGAATAATATTTTCGGTGCCTTATTACCCTCCAATACATCGGGTAGGTATGTAAGAATAAGAGCCCAACAGGATTATGTGAATATTAATGAAATTCAGGTTTATTCACAAGATGCTCCACCTGTAGTGGTTTCTAAACAATATACAGAGGTGCCTTCAGGAGCAAGGCTTGTCTCACAAGGTGCACCAGTCACGGCGTACAATAATATGGAAATTCATGATGGCCCGCAAAGCAACTTAACAGATGGCGATCTTACTACACTGTCTGGAGGAGCATTGGGATTTGTTGATCTATATTTGGACCTGGGTCAAAAACTATCATTTGATTACGTTAAAGTTTTTTTTACTAGACTCTGGAACGGAACAAATACCATTTATGTGTCAGACGATGCCCAAAATTGGACGGAAGTAATCACTGGAAATGGCAGCATAGGGAAATATGAATATTTAAAAGATACTACTGCCACAGATGCAATTAATCAAACTAATATTTTGGGTGCATTATTACCAGCCCATACAGCAGGCAGATATGTAAGGTTAAGAGCGCAGCAGGATTATGTGAATATGTATGAAATCCAAGTGTATTCCTCACAGTCTGTGCCTTTAGAGCATTTGAAAGTAGAAGGTTCATCCACGATGAGCGTTGTACAAGGTTTCTCGATGCAAATGAATGTTAAAGCACAACCGGAGCTGGCGTCAGATAAAAGCGTTACATGGAGCGTTGTGCCAAAAGCAGGTTCAACAGGTGTAGCTTCGATAGACGCTGCTACTGGCCTTTTAACAGCAATAACAGCAGGGATCGTAACCGTTAAAGCGACCGCAAACGATGGCTCCGGGATTATGGATTCAGCGGATGTTAGTATTAACCCTTCCGTTGAACAGTGGAGAGAAATGGAGTTTTCATTAGTAAGCTCCAAAACCTACAACAATCCATTTATGGATGTGGATGTGACGGCTAGTTTTACGGGTCCGAATGGTGAAATTCTGACACGTCCCGCATTCTGGGATGGTGGGGAAACGTGGAAGGTTAGGTTCTCACCAACTACTGTAGGGGAATGGTCGGTTACTACCCAAGCTACCGATTCCACAGATACAGGCCTTAACAGCAGCACGCCAATCTCCTTCAATAGTGTTGAATACAAAGGAACGTTGGATATCTATAAGCGAGGTTTTCTTAAAATAAGCGATACGAAGCGTTATTTCTCTTATAATGACGGAACTCCGTTCTTTTACTTGGGTGATACGCATTGGTTCATGCCATCCGAGGACTTTGATGCTTCAAACGTTGACGGGATTGATTCACAATTCAAATATGCCGCGGATCATCGAGTAAGCCAAGGCTATACGGTTTATCAGTCAGAACCGCTTTATACAAATGGTAATTACCTTGATGTTTCACATGGAATTGTGCCCACACATCTAGCAAGGCTTCAGGATATGGATCGGAAATTTCAATATATTGCGGATGCTGGACTTGTTCATGCTAATGCCGCTCTAACCTTTAGATCTTTATTGAATGTGACAGATCCTATTACAATAGAAAAATTAGGAAAATATTGGCAAGCTAGATTTGGAGCTTTCCCTGTCTTGTGGACGACTGCACAAGAGGTCGACCCGGGCAATGATGTTAATCCGTATTGGCATATGGTTGCGAAAGCGATCTATGATAGCGATGCTTATCATCGCCCATTAACAGCTCACATGGAAGGCGGCGATGCGCTTCATTCAGGTTGGGGAGATAAGTATTATCATTCTTGGTTTGCTGTGCAGCCCTCCAATTTGCAAAAAGATGGCTATCAAACCTTTTGGGATTATGCTATAAAGCAGCCATATGTTGCCTATGAAACAGGCTACGAATTTAACCGGACTACAACTGATGTGGCACGTTCTACTCCTTATCGAGCATTCTCCAATGGTGCTTTTGGATTTGGTTACGGCGTACAGGGAGTATGGGCATTAAGTGATTCGCCGGATAATTGGTTTCCTTATGGTCCGTATTATCGATGGTTTGATGGATTGAATGCATTAGGCGGCTTTCAGATGACGTATTTCAAAAACTTCTATGAAAGCTTGCAGTGGTGGAATCTCACGCCAACCTTCCGTGACACAACGTACGCTGACTTTACAGGGAAGGATCTTTCTTACCTGCTGATTGATGGGAACAAGACCTATATTGCTTATTTTGCTGAGACGAATAAAACAACAGGTACCCTTAAACAAATGGAAAACACCGTATATAAAGCAGAGTGGTACAACACAAGAACGGGTCAGTACACACTTATATCGGATCAAGTAACACCTGTTAACGGACAGTGGGTTATTCCGCAAAAACCCGATAACTTGGACTGGATCCTATTGGTGACTTCAAGCCAGTCAGCGCTTTCGCCAAAGCTTGTCGTATCCAGTGCAAACCAAGCAACGACGATTAATACGCAGCATGCAACGCTGCAGATGTCAGCTGTTATAAATGTGGAGCATACACCTGCTCAGGTTAGTTGGAAGGTGACCCAAGTTGACGGATCCGCTACTGATTTGGCAACGATCGATCAGAACGGTTTATTGACCAGCTTGAAAAACGGAAATGTACTGGTTACCGCAACAACTGGAAACGGCTTATTGACCGCTTCCAAAACCGTTATCTTAACCAGAAAGGACAAAGCTAATCCTCCTGAAAAAGCGCAAAGCCTGACTGTAGTCGATGGGGGAGAAAAATTTGCGGGGAATAAGCAATTCCTGACTTATTTTTCGCCAAGCAATACTTGGGATCAAAGAGTGGACTGGGCTGTCTATGAATCAGACGGAGTAACGCCTACGGATAAAGCGATGATCAGTCCATTTGGAATCATTACTTTATTGAAGGAAGGCAATGTGAAAATTGTCGCAACTGCAATGGATGGATCAGGAGTTAAAGGTTCCTACGATTACCCGATCCATTTTGATATTACGAACCCATTACTTGTAGGAGCAGATGCAACTGCTTCCTCATCTGATTATGGCAATGATTATACACCAGCGAAAGCGATTTTGAGTAAGCATGGTGCTTTCGAGGGATGGAGCTCATCGGCGGAAATCCCAACCTCCTATGACAAGCCGGATTGGCTGCAGGTTAAATTTGCTCAGCCGACGGTCTTGAATCATATTGAAGTCTTTACAACAGGTTATGGTTATAACATGAAGGATTTTGATGTGCAATACTGGGATGGAAGCAAATGGACCAATCTATATTCAGTAAAAGGGAATACGAAGGACGTAATAAAGGTACTGTTTCCCGAGATTACGACAACCCAAATCAGGGTGATATGCTACAAAGGGGATGCAGGGGGCATAAGCCGTATAGACAGCATTGAAGTATATAAAGACCCTAAATCGCATGATGCAAGTTTAAGTGGCATTTCTGTTGGAGGGAAAGTGATTAACGGTTTTACGCCTGGTACTAAAAGCTATCAGGTCGTGCTGCCAGCAGGGACATCTGCAGCTCCAACGGTTACAGCGGCAGTGAATGACAGTCACGCGAATGTTACGATCACTCAAGCAGCGGCATTACCTGGTACTGCAGTTATTAATGTGACGGCAGAGGATGGAGAGACAACAGTTGTTTACGAGGTTAAGTTTACTGTTGCCACAAGTCCACCTGCAACAACGCCTTCTACGTCAACGCCAACAACACCAAAGCAAGGCAAATCAGGCAGCGTGAATGTGGAAGCAAAGGTAGATAGCAGCGGCATAGCAGCAGTTGATGTGAAGGCGGCTGATTTACAGGATGCTATCGAGCATGCTGTTAACGGAATCGTAACCATCAATGTGCTGGGCACGAAAGAGGCTGACAAAGTAACGGTGACCATTCCGGCACAGCAGTTCCGTACAGGAACCGGGACCCAAATTGAGCTCCTTATCGTGGATACCGGTCTTGCCGTTCTATCGATAAAGGCAGAAGCATTAGGGGGTTGGATAGATGCTGATTCGCAATATATTCAGTTATCTGTGTCCAAAACGGATACACCTGAACAAGTAAAACAACAGATAGGCAGCCATGTCGTTTATGACTTTAGCCTCAGTATCGACGGGAAGCCAATTAGTGAATTCAAAGGAAATTCAATAAAAGTGTCAAGAGACTACACGCTCCAGCCCGGCGAAGACCCATATACCATAGTCGTATATTACATCGATGATAATGGAAAGTTGGAAGTTGTAAAGAATGGACTTTACAATTCTGCCACCGGTCGAATGGAGTTTTCACCTAAACACTTTAGCAAATATGTGATCGCGAATAACCAAGTGAACTTTAGCGATGTGGCAGCTGTAGTTTGGGCCAAGAATAGTATTCATGCATTGGCTGCTAGAGGGGTTATTGCGGGGAATGGTAGCGGTCAATTCAAGCCAAATGACCATGTCACTCGAGCAGAGTTTTTGAAGATGCTGATGGAATCCTTGGACCTCGTCGATGGAAAGGATACGTCTTCTTTCAGCGATGTGAAGAAAGGGAGCTGGTATTACAGTTCTATCGCAGCTGCACAAAAGCTAGGCATTGTTAAAGGGAAGAACGACGGCAGCTTTGGGGTGAATGAACCTATTACTAGGCAGGATATGGCCGTAATTGTATACAAAGCAGCACAAGTGGTAAAAGCAAAGCTGAACGGCGGCAGTAATGGAGTTCCGTTTACGGATCAAGGGGATATATCCACTTATGCCTCGGAAGCGGTGCTGGCCATTCAAAAAGCGGGCATCATCAATGGATTGGATAACGGCAGCTTCGCTCCGAAAAGCCAAGCTACGAGAGCGCAAGCAGCTGTAATGATCTACAAATTGTTTACTCTTATAAGTTGAACTTAAGAAACGAATAATGAACCGCTGCACAGATGGAATGTTCTTCCGATCGCTGTTGAGCCCGGATTCCTTGTTTTGTCCCCTGATAAGGGGGAAATCCGGTCTCAAAGGCGAGCGCTGACGCTTCTCCAGAATCATCCATCCGCTCCTGCACCAAATGGACCGCCCGATGATTTGCCGGGCGGTTGATTGTAATCAGTGTTTGCCATAACGAAAACAAAAGCGAAGCGGACGGAATCGTTCTGAAGAAGCGATAGCGTTCGCCTTTGTCTCCGGATTTCTACCTCTAAAGGATAGAATCAAGAAATAGGGAGACAACAGCGATCGTAAGAATGATCCGTCAGCGTAGCGGGCTTTCACGCACAAACAATGCTTCGAAAGGGGAATAGCTTCTATGTCAAATCCGACTATCTTTTTTCCGCAGACCAAACAAGTTGAAATTGAGAATCGGCCAATGCCCAGCCCAGCTAACGATGAACTGCTGATTGAAACGTTGTATACGCTAATAAGTACAGGAACTGAGTTGACCATATTAAACGGAGGCTTCAAGGAAGGATCCGGTTGGGATCTGTATGGCAAATTCCCTTTTAGTCCTGGATACAATAATATCGGCAAAGTAATCGATGTCGGGGAGGATGTGCCCAGGGATTGGATCGGGAAAAAAGTGGCCTCTTATGGTTCTCATGCCAAATATGTTGTGAGCAGCATTCAACACACCCGCCTCATTCACCGAGATATCCCGGATGAGCACGCCGCTTTCTTTACCTTGGCGGAAATTGCGATGAACGGGATTCGCCGCAGTCACATAACATGGGGGGAATCTGCTGTCGTGTACGGCTTGGGACTGATTGGACAATTAGCTGTCCGCTTCGCAAAAAATTGTGGCGCTCAACCGGTTTTTGCGGTGGATATTTCCGATGAGCGATTACGTAAACTGCCTCGTGATCCCGCTATTATTCCGATTAATTCGATAAAGGAAAATGTTGTGGAAATCGTGAAGCAGGCAACAAGAGGACGGATGGCGGATGTTGTTTTTGAAGTTACAGGATCTGGGCCACTCATTCCTGAGGAATTCAAAACATTAAAGAAACAAGGGCGGTTTGTGCTCTTAAGCAGTCCCCATTCGGCTACGCCTAATTTCGATTTTCATGACCTGTGCAACGGTCCAAGCATCACCATAATAGGAGCTCACAATAGCTCTCATCCGCAGCATGAAACCGATGACAATCCATGGACGAAGAGTAGGCATGCAGAGCTTTTCTTCGATCTGGTTGGTGATAAAATGCTTGATGTGGAACCGTTAATTAGCCACCGCGATATCTATACGAATGCTGCTAGTCTCTATCAAATGCTGCTTACGGACAGGTCGGCAGCGATGGGCGTTGTGCTCAAGTGGTTTTAATATAAACAAGAAATTCTGTAATTATTATATGGAGGTATTTCCTAAATGCGAAAAATGAAAGTAGCCGTAATTGGCTGCGGGACGATTGCCAGCAGCCAACACATTGGAGCTTATGCTCGGAACGAATTCGCCGAAATCAAGTATCTTGTAGATGTCAGACAGAGTCATGTTGAGGAAATGGCCAAAACGTATAATGTACCCTTTACGGAAACAGATTTCAGAAAGATCCTCCTTGATGAGGAAGTGGAGGCTGTCTCGATTTGCACCCCTAATGATACTCATGCTCCAATAGCCATTGCTTGTTTGAATGCAGGCAAGCATGTCCTGTGTGAGAAGCCTGCCGCTATCAATTTGGAACAGGCTGTAGAAATGAAGAAGGCTGCTGACCGGAATAATAAAATTCTCAATATCGGTATGGTCAATCGTTATAATACGGCTGTTAATCGAGTTAAACAAATGATCGACAACGGTGAGCTAGGCAAGATTTATCATGTGAATTGTTCTTTCCGGACCCATCGTGCAATCCCCGGTTTGGGAGGACCGTTTACGACAAAGGCCAAATCGGGTGGTGGTGTATTGATCGACAGAGGTGTGCATTTTCTGGATCTAATCTTCTATAGTTTAAGTCAGCCTAACGTACTGACCGTGACTGGTGCTGTACATAGTGAAATGGCCAAGGATATGAAGCAATATACCTATCTTGATATGTGGGCAGGGCCGCCTAGATTCGATGGAACTTATGATGTGGAGGATTATGTTACGGGAATGATGCGTACCTCGGGTCCGACCATCAGCTTGAATGGGGCATGGGCCCAGAATATCGGGGAGACCGCCATGTTTGTGGAATTTCTCGGAGATAAAGCCGGAATAAAGCTGCAATATGGTGGAGAAGATTTTAAAATTTATTCAGCGGAAAAAGGAGCACTTTTCGAAACAATGCCCTCCTTCCCTGCTGCGGACATGTTCTTTGACGAAATTGATGGATTTCTTCGTTCCGCCATGGAAAATACAAAAGACAGAGCTAATATTGACCATGTCATCCTTACTTCAGAGGTGATGGAATCCATCTATAAATCAGCTGAACTCGGAAAAGAGGTCAGTTGGTAACATGCCTACAATTGATATGACCCTTGATGAACTGAGGCAATACAAGGGGACCAATCCTTGTCCTGTCGATTTGGATTCGTTCTGGGATGAGTCTATCCAAGAGATGAAAAGTGTTCATGCTAATGTGGAGTTAGTTCCAAGTAAGTTTCAAGTGCCCTCAGCAGACTGCTTCGACCTTTATTTTACCGGCGTGGGAGGAGCGAGAATTCATGCCAAATATTTAAGGCCCAAGCATGCTTCTGAGCCGCATCCGGCAGTTGTGAATTTTCATGGGTACAGCCTTGATTCAGGAGACTGGATAGATAAGCTTAGCTATGTAAGTTTAGGCTATTCCGTTTTAGCAATGGATTGCCGGGGACAGGGAGGTAAGTCAGAAGACTCAGGCAGCATTAAAGGTGGAAATACATACTTTGGCCATATTATCCGAGGGCTGGATATGGGGCCTAAGCATTTGTTATTTAGGCAAATTTTCTTGGATACCGCCCAATTGGCCGGCATAGCTATGGAGCTTCCAGAAGTGGACGGCACACGTGTTGGTGCATTTGGTGAGTCACAGGGAGGGGGATTGGTCTTAGCTTGTGCGGCATTAGAGCCGAGGATCAAGCTGGCGGCACCGGTGTTTCCATTTTTGAGTGATTATAAACGGGTCTGGGACATGGATTTAGACGTTAGTGCTTATCAAGAGCTTCGCAACTACTTCAGACAATTTGATCCTTTGCATGAAAGAGAAGATGAGATATTCGAAAACCTGGGGTATATCGATATTCAATTCTTGGCTAAACGAATACGAGGTAAGGTGATGATGGCTGTTGGTTTAATGGATACAGTATGTCCGCCTTCCACTCAATTTGCCGCATATAATAAGATCAACGCTGAGAAACAAGTAGTCATTTATCCGGATTTTGCTCATGAAAGATTGCCAGGAATTAATGATAGAACATTAGAGTTTATGTGCGGGTTGTGACGTAATCACAGAAACAAAGTTACTAGCGACTACACGCACTAGTAACTGGATAACCGTTTCTCCACCAAGGGGCCGTTCGATAATTTGTCGGGCGGTTTCTTGTCCTTAGAAAATTGCGGGGGCGGCATCGTCAGCAGCTGGTGCTGGATGCAATCAATAGGATAAAACTGGACTCATTGCTGTCTGTAAGCCAAATTCAGAAAACGTATAGGAGGCAGGAAAGATGAGTGAGCAATCGTTACTATTCCGAAATGGTAAGATCTATACTCCCGATGGGAACCTTTATCAGGAGCGTTTAACGATTGTTTACAACGGTAAAATCGTAACAGAAACTAGCGGTATTATTGAAGGCGGTATAGTTGCTTGGCAAGGTGAGCGGATCGTTTATGTGGGCCCAGATGAAGGTTTTTTCGAGACAGAACAAATAAACAATCAATCACATTTATTAATTGATGCAGAAGGTGGCTGGGTACTTCCGGGATTTATTGATGTACATGTGCACGGTGGATATGGTCATGATTTTATGGAGGCAACTGTCGAAGCGTTTGATGAACTTACACGATTTCATGCCGCTCATGGCACAACGGCTATACTTGCTACAACGGTTACTGCTCCACGAGATGCCCTTAGCGATGTAATCCAGACTGTACATGGGTATAGAAGTAGAGACTTACGTTATGCAGAACTTCTGGGTGTCCATCTTGAAGGACCTTTTATTAGTTCTAAATGGTCTGGCGCGCAAAACCCCGAGCATATACTGCCACCACAATCAGACTGGTTAGAAGAATGGGTTAGAGAATATCCGGGTATTATCAAGATAGTTACACTTGCGCCGGAGAGTGAAGGAGCCATGTCGCTTATTACATGGCTTAGCCAGCAGGGTATTGTGCCTGCATGTGGGCATACAGATGCAACCTATGACTGTATCCTTGAGGCCGTTCACAATGGCTTGCGTCATGGGGTTCATACGTTTAATGCAATGAAAGAGCTTCACCACCGCGAACCTGGAACAGTGGGGGCTATCCTCAGCGATGATCGTATAAGTACTGAAATCATCGCGGATGGTTATCATGTACATCCAGCTTGCATTAGGATTATGACCAAGCTGAAACGAGCGGATCAAGTCATTCTTATTACGGATGCCATACCAGCAGCTGGATTGAGTGATGGCGAATACACAATTGCGGGGCTTGATGTCATTGTGAAGGATTCCGTTTCACGTCTAAAAGAAGGGGGGAACTTAGCCGGCAGCATGTTGACGATGATTGAAGCCTTCCGATTTATGATCCATGTTGTAAAGTTGGAGATCGAACAGGTAAGCCGGTTCGCGAGTGGCAACCCGGCACTGTTACTTGGCATTGAATCGGATATGGGAAGTCTTCAAGCAGGCAAGCTTGCTAACATACTGCTTCTCTCGCCGGATTTAGAACTCTTGCAGGTATGGGGGCGCGGCCGTTCTATATTTGAACAATAGCGTCTATAAGTGCCTGGGGTGTCAGCCTTATTTGATTAAAGCACGCGTGCTCTCTCTAACAATCAAATGAGGTGATACTTGTGACTCCGCATTTTCAAGCTTTGTATCTCCATAAAGCAGCTTTTCGGCTGCCATTTTGCCAAACTGAAAGGTGTTCTGATCCACGGTAGTAAGACGCGGCGATGTCCACTGCCCTAAAGGCTGGCCATCATAGCCGATGATGCTGATGTCATTAGATACCTGTAAACCGCGATTGTTAGCTGCTTGAATTGCACCAATGGCTTTATAATCACTCGCTGCAAAAACGGCTGTTGGGGGCTCAGCAAGCTCCATTAATTCGTTGAAGCCTTCATAACCAGAGGCCTCTGTTTCTTCACTGCAATCTTTAACAATTACTAAGTCAGGATCAAATGCGATATTATGATTGCTAAGTGCAAGTCGGTAACCTTGGAGGCGAAAGGAAAAGTCCGAGAAAATCTCCATTTGTGATTTGCCGGATACAATTATGCCAATACGAGTATGCCCCAAATCCAAAAGATGCTGCGTGGCTAAGTAACCACCTGCTAAGTTGTCTCCTGTAATATAGGGAATTTCAAGGTGAGGGAAATAGAATTGAATAGTGAGCATTTTCCGTTTTTCTAGCTTCCACTGGGAAACTGTGTTCATGAATTCTGCCATGTTGTCATCGAATAAACCGAAGAGAATATAACCCGCTTCCAAATCTTCCGGCAGTTGTAGACGATCACCCATATTATAGATAGCAAATTCAATCTTATGCTTGTTGCAAACCTCAGCAATCCCAGACAACATAGCTAAATAGAAGCCGTCATTTAAAAGTCTGGAGAGAACGTTGCGATGAACAAAATATATTTTTGAAAGTGCAGACGAAATTGTCGCTGACTCGAGCATGCCAGAGGTAGCTTTAATAAAGCTGCCTTTTTTGCGTATACGAATAATTAAATCCTCCTCGGCAAGATAAGCAAGTGCCTTGCGCATGGTCATTTCGCTTGTTTTATAGATGCGAGCGAGCTCTGTTTGTGACGGAATGGGATCGTTAGGTTTAAGCTCTCCGGTTGATATGCGATGTTTAAAGTCATCGATGATTTGTTTGTAAATTGGTTTTTTCGGGGCGAGACTCAATCGGATCACTCCTGCTTCTATGTGGTTGCCTATTGATTAAAGATACTGGAGTTATTCGAATTAAGCAATATAATAAAGATACATAAATAAATTATTAAAGATATTTACAACTGTATATAAAGACTTAATATAGATTATAAGATATCTTTTAAATATGAGGAGGCATTTTAATGAAAACATTTCATTTGCTTAGCAATGCACATTTAGACCCTGTTTGGCTTTGGGAATGGGAGGAAGGCGCAGCCGAGGCGATTTCAACCTTTCGAGTTGCGGCTGATTTGTGTGAGGAGTTTAACGGCTTTATTTTTAATCACAATGAGGTCACGCTTTATAAGTGGGTTGAAGAGTATGAGCCTGTTTTATTCGCTCGCATTCAAGAGCTAGTTAAACAAGGGAAATGGAATATTATGGGCGGGTGGTATCTACAGCCAGATTGCAATATGCCTAGCGGGGAGTCATTTGTTCGGCAAATGCTGCTCGGTCGAAATTATTTTCAGGAGAAGTTTGGGGTAAAACCAACGACCGCGATCAATTTTGATCCATTTGGCCATACGCGTGGGTTAGTGCAAATCATGAATAAAGCGGGCTTTGATTCTTATATCTTTTGTCGCCCAACTCAGAAGGATTGCGAGCTGCCTGATCATGATTTTGTTTGGGTGGGATACGATGGTTCGGAAATTATCGGACATCGTGCAGATGAATTCTATAATTCCCCACGTGGAAAGGCTGACGAGAAAGTTCGTGAATGGATCGAAAAGACTGCGGATCAACCGATTGGCTCTGTGCTTTGGGGTGTAGGTAATCATGGTGGTGGACCCTCCCGAGAAGATCTGCACAAGTTAAAGCTGCTTATGGCGGAAACCAAGGATGTTCAAATTATTCATTCGATACCCGAAGCCTTTTTCAAGGAATTACGTGTTGTAAAAGAAAACTTGCATCGACATGAAAAAGATATTAATGCCTGGGCACCTGGCTGTTACACCTCGCAAATTCGGATTAAACAAAAGCATCGTCTTTTGGAAAATGAAATATATATGCTGGAAAAAATGATGTCGCATACCTCACTGCAAGGCTTAATCGCTTATCCGTATGATCTGATACATGAGGCCTTATGCGACCTAATGGTAACTGAATTCCATGATGTACTGCCAGGGTCGTCCATACAGCCAGTGGAGGAAGCGTCCTTGCGTTTAGTGGATCATGGACTTGAAATCATTTCCAGACTGAAAGCGCGTGCATTCTTTGCACTAGCAAATGGACAGAAGAAAGCGGAAGAGGGAGAAATTCCGATATTAATCTACAATCCACATCCGTATAAAGTTAGCGGGATTTTCGAGTGCGAGTTTCAGCTGGCGGATCAGAATTGGAAGGATGAATTCTCACTGCCATTGGTCTATAAGGATGGTGTGCAAATTGCTTCACAAGCTGAAAAGGAACTTAGTAATTTGAACTTGGACTGGCGTAAACGTGCTGTGTTTCAGGCAGATCTTGAGCCAGGGCAAATGAATCGCTTTGATGTTCGGTTAGAGGTGCTGCCGAAAAAGCCAGTTCCAGCACTGCAGCCGCAGGATGGAAAAATTAACTTCCTAACAGAAGAGTTAGAGGTCATCATTAACTGTGAAACAGGATTGATCGATCGTTATAGAGCAAATGGTATGGATTATGTGCAGCCGAATGCCTTTGTTCCGATTGTCATTGATGATAATGACGACCCTTGGGAGACGCAAGCGTTGAGCTTTCGCAATGTAGAAGGCGCGTTTAAGCTGATGTCTGCGGAAGAGGGTACTCGTTTCTCAGGTATTCGCGGCAGTCGTTTGGAATCCGTGCGTGTCATTGAGGATGGAGCGGTTCGTACCGTAGTGGAAACTTTGTTTGAATACGGGGACTCCTTTATTATTCAAACCTACAAGCTGCCGAAAAAGGGCACTGAAATTGAAGTGCAAATCCGTGTGCATTGGAATGAAAAAAGCAAGATGCTCAAGCTCTCCATCCCAACTGTATTCGCGGAAGGCAGGTATTGGGGGCAGGTTGCTTATGGTCGGAATGAGCTGCCTAGCAACGGAAATGAAGCTGTTTCGCAAAAGTGGTTGGCTGTAATAGATGAAAAACAGGATTTGGCGTTAACCTGTATTAATGACGGTGTCTATGGGTCAGACTATTTAGATGGGGAGATGCGTATTTCATTGCTGCGTTCTGCTGGTTACTCCGGGCATCCCATTGAGGATCGTCCCATTATGGCGCAGGATCGTTATTCCAGCCGGATTGATCAAGGTGAGAGATTGTATCGCTTTTGGTTTAACGGAGGTAAAGCTTCCCAGCGGATGGACCTTATTGATCGTGAAGCTCTCTCTTGGAATGAGAAGCCATTTGTGCTTTCGTTCTTTCCTTCAGGTGCTGGGGCTTTACCAGAGAACGCTATAAGCCTAAGTGACTCGACCATTCTCTTAACCGCGTTCAAAAGAGCTGAGTTATCCGATGATTTCATCATTCGCTTATTCGAGCCAACGGGTGAGGCAAGAGTAACGACAATAACAATTCCAGCTCTCGGGATCAAACAAGAGATTGAGCTTGGTAAATTTGAGATTAAGACGCTGAAGGTAAATACTACTTCTAAAGAGATAACTGAGGCTAGCTTGATGGAATAGGAGTGTAAAGAATTGATTTTATGAAACAAACACCTATATACAAAGTGGATAGCATCGGAATATGATAATGAAGACATAAAAAACTTATGAGCGAAGGAGTTGAGTATTTTCATGGGTAGTCAAAGATCGTTAGAACCGGAGCCTGATAGTAGCACGGGGGGAAGTCATTTTCGGACCTTGTGCAATGAAGATTTGATTACTTCAAGAAAAAGTGCTCAACTCTTCCGAAACATGGGTTTAAATTGACTTCCTCACAATAAATGAGGAGGTTAACAACATGGCAAAAAGAAATTATTTTCAGTGGAAAAAAGAATTTGCAGATGCTTCTAAAATTCAGGGATTTGATATTGAGCTTAATCAGGAGAGTACCAAACGGATTGATCGGCTAGTTAACCATTATGAAAAAAGCATTCTTTCTCATTTGGATGAGGAATATTTGAGAAAGACGAGTTGGTCAGATCGGATTGCTGATCGAATGGCCTACTTTGGGGGCAGCTGGAGATTCATCATCTACTTCGCCATATTTCTTGTGGTTTGGATTACATGGAATGAAGTTCCGTTCACGCCCTTTCATTTTGATAATGCCCCGTTCATTTTATTAAATTTATGCCTCTCATTTGTTGCTGCTTTTCAAGCGCCAGTCATTATGATGAGCCAGAATAGGCAAGCTGCAAGGGATAAACATGAATCCATTATTGACTTTGCGATTAATTATAAAGCAGAACAGGAAATTGATGATATGCAAAGCCATCTACACCGGATTGAAAGTGAACTATTAGAAGTCAAAAAACTTCTTTTGGCATTTTCTCCACAGAATAATAACCCAGAGGATTAGCTGGAAATTGCTATAGGATAGCTGCTAGCGCTCCTAAGCAAAATTATAGCTTATTGGAATAACGTGGACGTCGATTACGGAACCGTAATTGACGTCCCTATTTGTTTTCTATGAAAGGTCGGTACAAACGTGGCGGTGGCTAACAATCATGCCTTGGTTTCAGAATTATGTTAATATAGTTGAGGTCAACGCCCAACAAAATAGTTCCCAGGAGACTACTAAGATGCAGAAAAAGATCTTGATCGTTGAAGACGATATCCATATATCCAAAATCATTAAAATGAATCTCAACATCGTGAATTACGCGACTATTGAGGTTTATGATGGCTTGTCAGCGCTGGAAATGATCAAGCGGGAAAAGTTTGATCTCATTCTATTGGACGTGATGGTTCCACAGTTGGATGGGTTTGCGCTGATGGAGAAAATTCAGCCATTAGGCATTCCGGTCATCTTCCTAACGGCGAAAAACTCCGTGTACGACAAGGTCAATGGCTTAAAGCTGGGAGCCGATGATTATATGGTCAAGCCTTTCGAAGCGATCGAGCTGCTTGCTCGGATCGAAACGGTGCTGCGCAGATATGGTAAGGAAGAGCATGTGATAAAGTTTCAAGATATCCAAGTAGATCTGGACAAACGGGAAGTGACCATTCAGGAGAATACCGTTGAAATGACGCCAAAGGAATATGATTTGCTTGTCGTGCTGATGAAGAATAAGAACATTGCTCTCTCCAGAGAACAGTTTATCGATAGAGTGTGGGGCGGCGATTATTACGGTGAAACGAGAACCGTTGATATGCATATCAAATCGTTACGCAAGAAGCTTCAACTGCAGGAGCATATCAAGACCATTTACAAAATCGGTTACCGGCTGGAGGATTGATCGATGAAATTTTGGCATAAAATTTATTTGTTCTCGCTTCTGGCTTTCGTTCTTATCTTTAATGCGGCCTCCATCATGGTCATTGAGCAGAGCCACAACAAAATGCTTAGCCAGGAAATTAACAGCGCTTTAAGTAAAAACATGAGTATTCATTCCAGTGTCGATGCTATTGTTCCGATCCTTCGTATCTATGACTCCATTGATTACGAGAAAACCGTACTAACGAATATCGCCAATGAATTTGTCCAAAGAAACAGCGATGAACCTATTTATTTGGATATCAAGAATGAAAAGCAGCACACCATCTTCAGTAATGCTGATTTCAAGATGCCGGCGAAACGCGGTGAATTGGACAAGCTGGCTGAGGATCAAATTAATTATATTTTGCGTGATATCGGCCAGCGTACCATTTTATTTACCACGAACATGACGGATATTAATCATAAAAGCTACGTTTTCACCTACATGAAGGATGTAACTTCTGTCTACCAAGGACGAGTGGACCAGTACCGTTTTTTCGTCAAAGTAGATGTAGCTGCATGCTTTCTCTATATGCTTATTATGTTTTTCGTGAGTAGAGGGCTGACAAGGCCAATTGATCGTCTCAATCGAACGGCTCAAGTTATTGCGCAGGGAGACTTCTCGGAACGCGCATCGTTCAAGTCAAAGGATGAGATTGGCGTTCTGGCGCGCAACTTTAACGATATGGCATCAGTTGTTGAGGATAAAATCAATGATCTGGAGCGGCATAATCTGGAAAAGCAAAGGTTCATCGATAATTTCACCCATGAATTAAAAACGCCGCTAACCTCAATTATCGGATATGCCAATTTTTTAAGGACGACCAAATATAACGAAGAGCTCTTCCTGGATGGCTTGGATGTCATCTACTCGGAAGGCAAGCGTTTGGAGTCGCTGTCTCTTAAGCTAATGGATTTGATTTTGCTTCAGAAGGATAAATTTCAATTCGAGGAACATGATCTGGGCGCTATTATTACGGAGATCGAGCCTGCGCTCAAGATGAAGGCCAAGGAGAAGCGAATTTCAATTCTAATGGATTGCGAAGTGGGCAGACTGCTGCTCGAAAAGGACTTAATCAAAACGATGATCTTCAATCTTGTAGACAATGCAATTAAAGCTTCTGCTGAAGAGCAGCGTATTACGCTCCGTACTTATTGGATGGATAGTCGTTATATTCTTGAAGTGATCGACCAAGGCATCGGCATTGCCAAAGAGCATTGGGACAAAATCTTTGAACCGTTCTACATGGCAGATAAAGCTAGAACAAAAACCAATAACGGAGCAGGCTTAGGCCTCTCGATATGTCAAAGTGTTGCAAGTATGCATCATGCCTTCATCGAAGTAAACAGTAAAGAAAATGAAGGCACGACGATTAGAGTCATCTTTGCTCATACATCTCCGAAAGGAGTGATGAATCCATGAATAAGCTTATCATCGTAATTATGTGTGCAGCATTCATGATTCTGACGACGGGATGTGAGGGAGTCTTCAATACTATCAAGAAAAACACCGTCATGGTCAAAAAAGTAACCAATGAGCATAAAACCAATGAAATCAATTATGATGGTGTGCTCTCTCAGGAGGCTGTGAAGACGCTCAGTTTGAATGCAGTGAACAAGTACTATAACGAAAAGCTGACCATGAACGAAGTGCAATTCGAGCTGATGGCGGTAGAGCAGAAGAAGCTGAAGGATTTGCTGCAAAGGATTCACTACGGTGTCGTGGAGCGACCACAGGTAATACTGGGGAGCCAAGTCGATTTTGCCGAAGCACTGAATAAAATTCCTAACGGCCTGTTTTATATGACTTTGACTCAATCATCCGCTCCTAATGATGTCTATGATATTGTATTGAATGCCAGAGACGGTGACGTCGTTAAAGTTTCCAAAAAAGAACAGGAGCCTCGAGCTGCTTATGGAGATACACGACAAACTATGATTGTGGATGAGATGAGCGGGATTGCTGCTCAGTTTATACAGGATAAGGGAAGCTATGCTTTAACCGAGTTGACCTTGGACAAGAAATCCATCCGATGGGGCAGTAATGTAGAGTTATTTTATATGAGTAAGGGTAAGCAAACGTTAAGTTATAGTGTCGTCGTTGACTTGATAACGAAACAAGTGGTGGGATTTAACAAAGACGTGATGGCTATACTCAGCTATTATTCACAATCGTAAGGACGATAACTAGGCTAGCTGCACTCGCGCAGTTGGCTTTTTTTTGTGCTTGTTGTATTCAAATTTTACAACTTCAATACAAGTCCATCTAACTTATCATATATTCTCGCATTACACTGGTAGAAGACCAGCGAAGGAAGCATAGGTTCCATTCGAAGAAGGAGAGGAAGAATACATATGAAGAAAATGTTGCTGATTTTAATAGCGATGATATTGATTACCTCTGTTACTGCTTGCAGCAGCCAAGCGAGGAATGGAGACGAGGTACAAGCACCTAACAAGAGTCAGACAGCAAATCAACCAAAGGGAGATGAACCAACAAAAACACCGGGTGGGAAAAAAACAGATGAGGTTAAATCCAGCGGCGGGAAAAAAACGATTGTATTTTCTACTTTTTTTCATGCTGAATTCTTTAAGGAAGCGAAGAAGAAATATGAAGCCAAACATCCCAATATTACGATTGACCTGAAATATATAGAAAGTGAAGATGGTGAACAAGGAAAAGCTGCTTCTGAGAAATTTATTAAAACGACGAACACAGCCATGTTATCAGGTAAAGGACCTGATTTGATTGAAATGGACTTATTGCCAGTAGATAAATATGTCAATAAACAATTGTTAGCCAATATGAGTGAAATGATAGATGCAGATCCCTCTTTCAAGAAAGAGCAATATTTCACGAATATTTTGGACCATTCCAAGTTAAACGGTGGGCTATACGGCATGCCCTTGAATTTCTTTATGTATGGTTTAATTGGAAATGAAACCTTGATCGAGAAAAGCGGATTGAAATTTGATGACAAGCATTGGAATTGGACGGAATATATCGACGTAGTCAAGGCTCTGATGAAGGTTGGCGATCAAAATAACAGCAAATATGGGCTATTCGCATCACCGGATTCAATGGTCATTTCAATGGTCACTGATCAGTACTCCACCTATGTGGATGAGGTAAATAGGAAGGCGAAATTCGATTCGGATACCTTTATTCAATTACTTAAGCAAGTTAAGTCTTTATCCGACCAACATATTATCACACTGGATAATGTACAATCTCTGTTCATGAATGTCTCTATTGTCTCACCCACCGATTATATTCGTGAAATCAACCAGAGTGAATTTTTGCCAAAGGGCTATCAGTACAAGGCGAAGCTGTACGCCAAACCACATGCAGACGACCTGCAGGCTGGAGGTTATTTTAGAAGCTATAAAACCATTGGGATCAACGCGAAGTCGTCTGTGAAGGAGGAGGCATGGGACTTCATTAAATTCATGATGTCTGATGAAATGCAGAGTTCACTAGGCAGTGCGGGCTTCCCAATCAATAAAAGCGTCTATCAAAAACAATTGAAGCAGCTGCAACAGGTGGGACATGTGAAGTCCGATCAAGAGATGGGACCTATGAAAGGCAAGCTATTCAAGGTAACTGCTGAGGATGTTCAAGGCTTAGAGGATTTTCTTACTGGAGCCATCTATCCGGTTGCGTTCAAGCCTTCTAAGGTGGAAGAGATCATTTTGGATGAATCCAAAGCCTACTTCAGTGGGCAGAAATCAGCTGAGGCAGTAGCGAAGCTTATTCAAAATAGGGTTGCAACTTTCTTGAATGAATAATCACAACCAACTGCTCGTCTTGAACCTTGGATGACAATTCAGGGTTCATTTTTTCTTTAAACCATGGTTCTAGGGGGTGTAATATACGTGTCGGACAACCGTAATCCGAGTAAGTTCATGAAGCTGCTGCGAAAGGATTGGACAGCAGCTTCTCTCTTCTTGGCACCAAGCTTAATCGGCTTCGCGATTTTTTATCTGATTCCGTTTGCCATGGGATTCTTCTATTCCTTTGAGGACAACACGATTGATGGCAAATTTGTCGGTTTTGACAATTATAATGACCTGTTTGCCAGCGGCTCCTTCCGTAAAGCAGCTGTAAACACCTTCCTCTTCACTGGGATCAGCGTACCTCTCATTATTGTTCTGTCCTTATTTGCTGCGCTCTTGCTCAATCAAAAGCTGTTTATTCGGAATTGGCTGCAGACTGCTTTTGTATTGCCGCTTGTTGTGCCCATTGCATCCATCATTATGATGTGGCAGATCTTATTCGATTGGAATGGTACCGTGAATGTTTGGCTGCAGAGTATGCATATGGATCGGATCGATTGGATGAAATCAGATTGGTCAATGGGTGTATTTGTCATTGTTTATATATGGAAGAACATCGGGTACAACATTATTTTGTTTCTGGCAGGGCTGCAGAGTATACCGAAGGATTATTATGAAACGGCTGATATTGAAGGCGCGGGTCGCCTTCACAAATTGAGGCATATCACGCTTATCTATTTGACCCCGACGATGTTCTTTGTTGTGCTAATGTCCATTATTAATTCATTCAAGGTATTCCGCGAAACATATCTGATCGCAGGCGATTATCCGCATGATCGAATTTATATGCTGCAGCATTATATGAACAATATGTTTCTCTCACTGGATATTCAGAAGCTGACCGCAGCTGCCACCTCCATGGTAGGCTGTATTCTAATTTTCGTGATCGTCATGCTTTCCATAGAACGACGGTTTCGGCAATTCATCGATTAGATGGCAAAGGACGGTGATCACTTGACATTATTTCACAAACTGTTGTTAACGTTGGTGATGGGGGTTATCGCCGCGATGATGCTGTTCCCCATAGTGGTCACATTCACAAACTCCTTGATGACGGAGGGAGAGATTGATCATAATTACAGCCTTATTGGCAAGATGGTTAATATTGCAGGGGGAGAGAAAGACGGATTTATTAACTTAAAGCTGCTTCCTGATTGGCTGTCGTTCCATCAATATGCGGAAGTGTTGATTCATAAGCCGATGTTCCTCCAGATGTTTTGGAACTCTGTATTGATGGTCACACCGATCATTGCGGGCCAAGTGCTTGTCGCATCTCTGGCTGCCTATGCTTTTGCCAAGCTCCGATTTAAGGGGCGAGATAAGCTGTTCGTTATTTACTTAATGACTATGCTTATGCCTTTTCAGGTCACATTGGTTCCCAATTACATTATTGCGGAGAAGCTTGGGTTAATCAACACGACATCTGCAATCATTTTACCGGGAATATTCAGTGCTTTCGGTGTATTTATGCTTAGACAGTTCATGCTGCATATTCCGAATTCCTATTTGGAAGCAGCCAAAATGGATGGGGCTGGCCACTTGAGGATTTTCTTTAACATTATTATTCCACTTATTCAGCCTGGTATTGCTGCATTGATTGTATTGCTGTTTGTAGACAATTGGAATATGGTCGAACAGCCTTTAATTTTTCTAGAGGACTCCTTCAAGCAGCCGTTATCGCTCTATTTGTCCCGTATTAACGAAGGAGCCCGCGGAGTAGCTTTTGCCGCAGCAGCACTTTATATGGCTCCTATGGTGCTGTTGTTCTTATATGCTGAGTCTTACTTTGTTGAAGGCATTCAGCTTTCTGGAATTAAAGGCTAGTGAAAATCAAGACTTCTTGTTTCACTTGGATAATTATAGGGGTGATAATAATGGAATTACAACATACGGAACAGTTGCATTCAAGACGTAAACGAATCATTCGCCTACTTATCAGATTGTTCATCGGCCTCCTGATTATGTTAACGCTGCTTAGCAATACTTTGAAGGCTCTCACTTTACCCAAGGTAGCGGTAATCGAATTGAGCTCAGGACAGCTTGATCATAAGTTTCAAGGAAGTGGAGTATTGAAGTGGAGTTCAGAGGCCTCATTAACCAATAGCACAGGTTGGAAAGTGAAGCGTGTAGCTGTCAAGGAAGGGGATATCGTGAAGAAAGGACAGGCTCTGGTGTTCTATGACACTAAAGCAGCGAAACAACAGCTTCTCGACGAGCAAGCGAATATGGACAAGCTTAAGCTTACCATTGAAGAGCTCCAAGGCAATTTCATTGAGGCTTCGGTGAGTGGTGATCAGAAGAGTATTAACAGCGCGAAACGATCGATAGAGATGAGCAAAATCGATCTGGATGTTGAGCAGCGAAAAATACAAGGATTAAAGGATTTTTTAGTAGCGAATAGCCAATTAGTGGCTCCCTTTGACGGGCTCATTATGAAAGTAAACGCGACAGAGGGATTAGTTGCTGCAAGTGGGGGATCAGATGTGCAGATATCCAATAGTAGTCTTGGATTTGAGTTTGAGGTATTGGCTCCTGCGGATGTGGCTGCTGTGCAGAAGATCGGGGATAAACTAGATGTTCAATTGAATGGAGATACTTACGAGGGCCAAATTGCCCAAATCCAAGATTCGAATCTCATCGATCATTCAGGTGAAGGAGACAGTGTGACCATAAATACGCCCATGAAGCGTCTTCTGATTACGCTGCAGGGCATTGGTTTGAAGGGTGGCGAGAGCGCCCAAGTGGAGCTGACGAAACCGACAACCGATGATGCAATATTGTTGCCCAATAAGGCCATTCATGAGGATAGCGGTGGAAAATATATATTCAAAATCGAAGAGAGAAACGGTCCGCTAGGCAATGATTTTTACATCCGTAAAACATCTATTGCCATCGCGGATTCGAATAATAATGAGTCAGCCGTAGCCGAAGGCGTATTCGAGCATGATCAAGTTATCATCGAGAGCAGCCAGCCGCTGCAGGATGGAGATAAGGTTCGTATGCAGTAGGGTTAAAGAATAATCTAAGATTAATATTTCAGTACATGCTTATGCAAATTTTAGTCATGCTGTTATTGATCATGTTCATCTATTTGGCACTGAATTTCATAACGTTGTTCTGCCGGAAAGTGTCGATCGGAATTTTAATCCAGACGGAGACTATAAGCCAATCCGTTTCCATAATTGCGATTTGAGCAAAGGGCAGCTAATAAACTGCAATTTATCGAACATGGAAATCAGTGCATGTAATATTGTCGGACTAAAGATTAACGGATTTTTAATTGAAGATTTAATCAGAGCCGCTGGTGAAAATAAATAATATTCCGCAGGCATCAAGGAGACAAGTTGTCTTCAAAACGCTCGATCTTTCAAACAATCAATGGATGTTGGTTTTCAAATCAAAAAGGGTCACAAAAGCCGAAAAGCTTTGTGACCCTTTGTGTTTACCTATTAAAACCCACTCAATCAAGCGGCGGCTCTATACGATTTTCGCGTTCTGCTTGATTGCGATGCGCGAGCCGGCTGCTTGCTGAGGCAGCAATTGCGCCAACGATATCATCCAAGAAAGTATGACAGGAGCTGCTTTCTTTATCGTTGAGCTGCTTTAGAATGCCTGGCTTTAATTTATCGACATAACCAAAATTAGTGAATCCAATGCTGCCATAGACGTTTACAATAGATAGCGCTAATATTTCATCGCATCCATATAAGCCTTCATCGTTCTCGATCATTTCCTGTAGGGGAGGGAGAAGTTTGCCTTCCTCAGCAAGGATATCAAGCTGAATACCGGTTAGAACCGCATTCTGTACCTCGCGTTTGGTGAGCACCGCCTCCACGTTGAGCTCGCATTCTTCCAACGTTAGTTCCGGAAAGTAATCTTTTTGCAGGAAAATAACGAGTTCCGCGATTTGCGTAATCGTAACACCGCGTTTGAGCAGCCATTCCCTTGTAGCAGAGGCAACAGTTTGGCTATTCAGGTTGTATAATTTCGATTTTGGCATTGGCTTCACCTCTTGTCTTAATTTGTGGGACAAAACAGGTCTATTTACAACGGAGGGCTCGTATACATAGTACTACAAAAGAGGAACTTGTACCAAATGACTGACAAGCCTTCAAACAATTCACTTACCAATGGGGAGGAAAAATCGACATGACTCACTATCGCCTGTTTCGCCGTGCTGCGCTCGCCGGAGCGCTGGCGCTGCCCATTCTGACTACCGGCTGTGGCTTGTTCTCGCAAGAAGCGAGCCAATCCATCGACCCGCCACAAAACAGCACGCAGA
Source organism: Paenibacillus baekrokdamisoli (assembly GCF_003945345.1). Lineage (GTDB taxonomy): Bacteria > Bacillota > Bacilli > Paenibacillales > Paenibacillaceae > Paenibacillus_Z > Paenibacillus_Z baekrokdamisoli. The sequence continues at coordinate 605,853 of NZ_AP019308.1, forward strand.
ATGTTAGTGGTAATGCAGCGGACAATGGGACAACAGCAGCTGTCAATCAGAAGGATCAAACACAAATGACGGTTTACTTGAAGGATCACAATGGTCTACTGGCTCCTGTTACGGTGTTAGCCTCATTAGGCGGAGCGGAGAAAGCAGGCCAGAAGGCATTGGAATTAATGGTTGACGGCGGATCTTCTGCTAAGGAGATTCCCGAAGGCTTCCAAGCCATTATTCCAAAAGGAACAACCGTTAAGAATTTCACCATCGTACCTGACCAGAAGCTAGCCGTCGTTGATTTCTCCAAATCGTTCGCCATGTATACGGCTGCAGAAGAACGCCAAATTGTTGAGGCAGTTACTTGGACGCTGACTGGTATGCCAGGCATTAACAAAGTCGATATTTGGATGGAAGGCAAGAAGCTGGCGCAAATGCCGGTGAACGGCTTGCCAATGGATGGACCGCTAACCCGATCTGTGGGCATCAATCTTCAGGCAGCAGATGGTGTGAACTATAGTCAGTCGACCCCGGTCACACTGTATTTCTCTGCTGTAACGCCAAATAATGAATCTTATTATGTACCAGTAACCCGTTTGGTTAACCGCTCGGATAATAAAGCCAAATCAGCCATTCAGCAGCTAATCAATGGACCTCTAGTTACGGATCCTCTGACTGCTGTCATTACACCTGATGTGGTCGTGAAGAGTGTGACGAAGAAGAATGATATCATAACCGTCGAGCTTCAGGATAATGCCTATCAAGAGGGTCAGCAAGAGCCAGCTGAGATGCTGCAGGCAGTCGTGCTTGCTTTGACTGAGAATACAACGGCGACGAAGGTTCAAATTAAACTAAATGGGAAAACCAATATCATAGATACGAATAACCAATCCTACAGCGAGCCAGTCAGTCGTCCAGAGCATGTGAACGCGTTTAAATCTTAATCAGGAAAGGCTGCCCCTCAAGTCATGTGAATGACGAGAGGGGCAGCCTTTCTTTGTTTTTCGCTTATAAGCTTCCTTCATTTTATCTCTAATGCAGCTTCTGGGTAGGGAGATTTGGAATCATTTAGTAATGACGGATTCGTTTGCTTCAAGGTTTTCTCGAAAAAAGCCAACGTATAGTCGTTAATGATTCGATGCGCTAGTTTCGTATCAGTTCGATCCCCGAATATAAGAGGAATGAGAGGTGAATACAAAGGAATGTCTGAAAAGGTGTAATGTTCAACTCCTTTGATCCAAACCTGATAACCATGATTATTAAGAGCGTGCTTGGAGTTATTACTGAATAGGGTTAGAAAGTCTTGATTTTTCGCATATTCCTCACGTGTAGCACCAAGCTTTTTGAGGTCCGACTCTGACATTTCCTCGGCCGTAAGAAAGGATGGAGCCTTTTCACTTTCCGGAACATCAGCTGATATTTGCATGAAAGGTTTAGGTATACTGGTACTTGGCAAAGCAACTGTTCCGAACAGCGTGCCATCTAAATTAATGGCTGCTTTTACTCTGGAATCAAGGAATAGGGTTTGTGCTGCAGCTGCGCCGCCGAAGGAATGCCCTAACATTCCAACTCGCAGCATATCCAGCTTTCCTTTGAACATGGTTTCGGAAGAGGACAAGTTGATATTTTGCAAATAATCGAGAACCGATCCAGCGTCCTTCACCCACACTTTGTTCAGTATCTCATTCATGTCGATGAAGCCTTGAAATTTACTCAGATTTATTGGCTGATCGGAAAGTTTCCGACCATCAGGCAAGACAGTTAGAAGTGCATTATAAGTATGCTGAATGGCGACCACAATAAAGCCATGAGAGGCGAGTTCTTCCATTTGGTACGTATTCTGAAATCCATATAAGCTCAAGCCATGCGAGAATAGTAGGACAGGGTACGCGCTCTCCCTTGTAGAGATAGGTGCGTCTTTCGTTGAATAGGTTTTAACCATTTCTAGATTGCTCAGAAGTATGGCAGGTATCTGATAATCCTTCTCAACCTCTTTGAGGATTGCATGCGAATTGACTCCATAGTTGCCTGTTGTTGAGTGAGTCGGTTGACTGCTTGGATACCAGATCTGGATAAGCAATTCCCTATGATCATTAGGATCTGCCGTAAAAGTTTCCTCTCGTGAAGGATCTGTCACATAACGTATCGTAGTTCCAACTGTATAGCTGCCCGTTGGTTTATCAAAGCTGAATACAGGCAGCACAATAGGTAAAGCCGCCGAAAGTGTATATCCTAATAAACTAAGTATGACGAGGGGGATAACTACCCAGCTCTTCAGTGTACTAACTAGCTGTTGTGGCTTCTTTATCCATACGACGACCGATATCAGAAGAATCATGAAATAGATTAGAATCATCTGAGCGCGGAAGCCTTCCGTAATACCGTGTATGGCAGCTGCAACAATTGAAAGGAAACTTAGAATGCGGGCCATCTGTCTTGTTCTGTAGGTATATCTAAGATTTGCAAGGGTAAGCATCCCTCCTGCAAATGCGAGTAGTACCCATTCCATCATTCTCATCCTGCACAACCTTTCAAATTATGATGACATTTTCTGCTTCTCCCAACGAGCCATTTCAGTATACAATGCATCAAAAAATGGAAAAACCGACCAAAGTTGAGTGAAGGCTAGACTTTGGTCGGGATTTAAATTAATTCTGTGTAAAGCTCAAACTGGAATGGACAGCAGGGCGGCGGGTGCTTTTCACGCCTGTCTTTGGTAAACTAGGATAGTTGGAAAAGCAATCAAATAAGAAGCTGCAGCTGAATATGGAGGATTATTGAACATGAGAACAGACGGACGACAGTGGAACGAGCTACGCCCGGTCACGATAACGATGAACCCGAACAAATATGCGGAAGGCTCGGTATTGGTTGAATTCGGTGATACGAAGGTTCTTTGCACCGCATCAGTCGAGGAAAGAGTTCCTCCTTTTATGAAAGGCCAAGGTAAGGGCTGGATCAACGCTGAATATTCGATGCTGCCTCGTGCAACCCAAGTACGTAATCAACGCGAGTCGGCAAGAGGTAAGCTGACTGGACGCACAATGGAGATTCAGCGGCTAATCGGTCGCGCTCTGCGTTCAATCGTTGATTTGCAAGCTTTAGGTGAGCGGACCATTACACTGGATTGTGATGTTATTCAAGCGGATGGAGGGACACGAACAACCTCGATCACGGGTGCCTTTGTTGCACTTTCCCTTGCAGTCCATAAGCTGTCGAAGACGCATGAATTCGCGAAATACCCAATCACGGACTATCTGGCATCGGTCAGCGTTGGCGTTATCCAAGAGAGAACGCTGCTTGATCTGAATTATGATGAAGATTCCAAAGCGAAGGTTGATATGAATGTAGTTATGACTGGTTCAGGTAAATTTGTTGAAGTACAAGGAACTGGTGAGGAAGCGCCATTCTCAAGGCAGGAGCTAGATGGGCTTCTAGGCATTGCGGAGGAAGGTATCCATGCACTTATTGCTAAGCAGCGTGACGTACTTGGAGTCAAAGGAAGTCGAATCGGTGTTATAACGGTATGAAACGAGGAGATACTGTTGTCGTCGCAACGAAGAATGCCGGTAAGGTGAAGGAGTTCGCCCATGCCTTTGGCAAGCTCGGTTTGAACGTAGTGAGTATGTTCGACTACCCGGATTTGCCAGAAGTCGTAGAGGATGGACTAACCTTTGCAGAGAATGCCCGCAAGAAAGCCAGAGAGGTTGCAGAAGCGCTGGGAATGCCTGTTCTTGCAGATGATTCCGGACTGGAAGTGGAGGCGCTTGGCGGTGATCCTGGCGTATATTCCGCTAGATACGCTGGTCCAGGAGCAACTGATACGCTTAACAATGCAAAGCTGTTAATGGAACTGGAGCACTTAGCAAAGGACTCCTTCACTACTGATGGTAAGCAGAATCAATTGGAGGATGGGACGAAGCTGCTCAGCCCCGCTCGGTTTGTATGTACATTAGCTTTGTTCGATCCTGCAAGCGGTAAATTCATGGAGTCGATCGGCTTTGTTGATGGCCAGATTGCGAGTAAGCCTAGAGGGAGCGGTGGCTTCGGTTATGATCCATTATTCTGGCTTCCTACGCACGGCAAAGCAATGGCTGAGCTCACTATGGAAGAGAAACAAGCGATAAGTCACCGAGGAGCAGCACTTGCCTTGCTGCTTGGGAAACTAGAGAACCATTCCGAATAGATAGATGAAACGAATATGACCACGGGACCTTTGTAGAAAAGTTCCCCGTGGTCATGTTTTTGTTGTTTGAGCGATTACGATATTATATCGATTACGGTATTATATTGAAAATTTCTGATTTCCACCTCGCGATGTGATGGATGATTTCTTTGTTATTCCTTATGAATCTTCCTTATTGGCCCCACCGGTAGCTGTCCATCCAGTACTTAGCATAATCTACAAGTTCTCTTTGCGGCATTAAGCGAACCGTAGCGTCCCCAATTGTACCTATGCGTACGAGTCCACTTGCTTGTTCGAACGCTTGTCCAATCTCGATGAAATCCTCCGTATCAAATGAAATGTCGTCGAAGGACACCCATTCTCTCTGACCGTTAACCTTACAGGCTGTCTCTAGCTTGGTTTGCTTTTTATGTGGATAGTCTGATCTATACTCAGCCAAATGCAAGGAAGTGTTATTGTCATGATTGACGCCTATTAGAAGCACCCAGGCATTCCGATCATAGAGACGAGCGAGAGGGGACTGCTCCCCAAGACCATAGGGAAGGGAATGATCTCCCGTTATGAAGAGCGCTTCAGGTCCTCTAGCAGCAAAAGAAACCTGCGGATGATTGCTGCGATGGGTTCCATCTTGCTTACGAAAGCATTCCGCCACTGCGCCCATGCCCCAAGTAGGGGTCAGATCTCGGTCAAATGCAGGCATTTCCTTGCGGATTGTATCCCACCAGGCCTTTGGAACAGGTGGATTCTCCCAAAGTGTCGGATCTGACAAATCACTGGTATGCGTAGGCATGACGAGCGTTCCTTCTTCACCAATTGCTTCCTCAAGGGCATGAATAACAGCGGGTGGTCCGCCAACGATCCATCGGTTCAGCGATTTAAGTGAAGAGTGAACCAGTAGGGTCATCCCCTTAGCAACACCCAGACCTGTGAAATCTTCCGTTAGTGAGGAAACGGTAGCTGGCCAGGCAGATTCGTTAACCTTCATCTTCTGACATCCTTTCATACGACATTCTTTCGTAACGCCGCATTTGTGAAGCGGTGAGCTGCATGTAGTCTTAACGTTATAAGAAGTAATAGGGATGTTATCCATCATACCATCGTTCACATGATCTAAGAAACGGTTCCAATGATTAAATTTGAAACGAGGCGTCTTGATGGAAGAGGGAGGAGGCTGTGGTGTATGTTCCAATAAATAAACATAAAAAAAAGAGTTCCTAACGAATGTTAGGAACTCTTTGGAAACTGTAAACTACAGTTTTACAACGTTTTCTGCTTGTGGTCCACGGTTGCCTTGAACAACGTTGAATTCAACATGTTGTCCTTCGTCAAGGGATTTGAAGCCTTCGCCTTGAATTGCGGAGAAATGTACGAATACGTCATTTCCACCTTCAACTTCGATAAAACCGAAACCTTTTTCTGCGTTAAACCATTTAACTGTTCCTTGTGCCATTTTGAATGACCTCCAAAAGTTTATTTAATATGTTTATTTTTGATTTATAACAAAAAATCACACATTGAAAAAGGTATCATCTTTACAAATGCTAACCTTTTCAATAAGTGAATTTAAGGTCTAATTTGTTTATAAATGTATCCTACCACACTAAAATGAACAAAGCAAATGCCTTTTTATATTTTACGAAAATTTGTTTGCTTTAGGAGCGGAATGGTGTGTGCAATTGGCCGATTAGATAACCCCCGGAAGAGAGCGAGCAAATGGCTAACTCCGGGGGTTTGCCTATCAGACTCGATTACCGAATCGAAACGTTATACTCGCGAAGCCACATATCGACTTGCAATAAATAGGCAAAAAGTTGGGGACCCGACATAAGCTGACCAAACCAAGGGAGGTTCGAGCTGGCTGTCTCGGACTCCGCAATCTCACGTATTTTCCTCACATTGATAAGTGGAAGCAGCGGGGAGTTCCCTTCATTCAAGATATCAAGCAATCGTGTGCGGACGGCAGATAAATAATTGGGGTTATGTGTTTTCGGATATGGGCTTTTTTTGCGATACAGGACGTCATTAGGCAGGACACCCTCGAGTGATTGACGGAGAATCCCTTTTTCACGGTCGCCAGCCATTTTGATCTGCCATGGAATATTAAATACGTATTCAACCAAACGGTGATCACAATAAGGTACACGCACCTCAAGGCCAACTGCCATACTCATCCGATCTTTTCGATCGAGCAGCGTTGGCATGAACCGAGATATATTGAGGTAAGACATTTCCCTCATTCTTGATGCAGCAGCATCTTCGCCCTTCAACCTCGGAACCTCAGCGATCGCATCTGAATAGCGGTCACCCAGATATTCAAGAGGTCTGATCCAAGCGGCAACATCCTCAGATAACAACCCAGCACGCATACCTGCAGCGAGTGACCAAGGGAACGTGCCTGCATTTAATGCATCCTCCCGATGAAACCAAGGGTAACCTCCGAATATTTCATCCGCTGCTTCTCCCGATATGGCGACTGTTGCTTCCTTCTTTATTTCTTTGCAAAAGAGCAGCAGCGATGCGTCAACATCCGCCATGCCAGGTAAATCCCTTGCAATCATCGCATCGCGAAGGGCTTCCACTAGCTCGGGCGTATCAAACGCAATGGGGTGATGTTCAGTTTGCAGATGCTCTGTCATTCGCTTGATCCAAGGCGCATCAGCATTAGGTTGAAAGGCATGTGCTTTGAAATGTTTATCATTATCCACATAATCGACGGAGAAGGTATGGACATTGCCTTGACCTGATTCCATATAATAGCGAACGGCAAGCGCGGTTAAGGCGCTGGAATCTAATCCTCCAGACAATAAGGTGCAAAGAGGGACATCAGATACGAGTTGACGCTCAACTGTATCGCTGAGCAGTTCTCCCACTGTGCGAGCTGTAGCATCGACATCTTCCGTATGCGGTTTGCTCTCCAGTCTCCAATAAGTAGTGATGGATACCCCGGAACGGTTGACGATGGCGCAGTGACCAGGCAGCAGCTCGGAGAGATCACGATAAACGCCATGTCCCGGTGTACGTGCTGGACCCACGATGAAGATTTCTGCCAATCCTTCAGGCCCTACCTCTGGTTTGACGGCAGGATGAGCAAGTAATGCTTTGGGCTCGGAGCCGAAAATAAAGCGGCCCAGCTGTTTGGCATAGAATAGCGGTTTAACGCCTAGACGATCTCTTGCAAGGAACAGCTGCTGTTCCTTTGAATCCCAAAGAGCAAAAGCGAAGATTCCATTGAATTTCTCAACACAAGCGGGTCCCCATTCCATATAAGCAACTAACAATACCTCGGTGTCACAGGTTGTGATAAAGCGTCTTCCTCGTCCTTCAAGCTCGCGTTTCAGTTCTGGAGCGTTATAGAGCTCTCCGTTATATACGAGGACATAAGTATCATCTTCTGAGTTGCGTACCATCGGTTGAGCACCGTTTACCGGATCAATGACCGAAAGTCGTCGGTGTCCCAAAGCGCAATGTGGCGAAATCCAAGTACCCGAGGCATCCGGACCACGGTTGGCCAGCGTTCCAGTCATCTTTTCCAGCGTCGCGGATTGTTTTGTCAGGTCATCGGTCCAATCGATCCAGCCCGTGAATCCACACATGGTTCTCATTCCTCTCTTTGCAGTGCGTAAACAGCGATACTAAGATGGTTATGCGCTAATTAAGGATATAATGTCTGTCCGTAAGGGGATGCTAAGAGAAGGCGATAATTGATAAATAGAAGGGGAAGTTGTGGGTGTGAATAACAATACTGGTGTGAAAAACAATAATGATGAAGCATTTTACGCTAGAAAACGATATTATGTGTCCGTTCAAGCAGGTTCCATTCTGGAGAGTCCCACATTAGCGGCCTATGAGCTGGTCATTGAGGCAAATCAAGAGGAGAGGGACCAACTTGAAGAATGGTTTGGGGAGCTGTCATCAATGGATGAAGCGGAGGCGCTCCATTTTACCGAGCATCCCTTCGGGTCAGCCACGGTTGAAGAAATGAGCAGGGGCGTAGATGGCATACTAGAGGAGATTTATAAACAGCTGTACCGATTAGGCACTTCCGAAACGAAAAATCATATCGCGATGATGGGGTTATTTCCCGAAGGGAATTTGAAATGAAAGTGATTGAAGCCTATGTCAGGAGGGCTGTTGACCGTGATGGGATACACTGCTGTGAAGTTGAGGTTCATACGGACCAGCAGGAGTCACCGGAGCTGCTTGCTTTTTTTGGCACATCCTTAGATAACGATTATGATTTGGTGGCAATTGTCAGGAATGATGCTAGTACTGAGGTAGATTGGTATGACAATAGCATGCACAGCGCCTTCAGTGACATCAGTATGGAGCTGTTCGAGACAAGCACAATGAAGACGGACTGGGGAGAGAGGGAGTTCTTCAAGGAGCAAGTTCTTTCTTATTCTGGTATTAGAGAAGAGCTGAATCGGCTGTTGGATCACAGCTATTATGAAAGGGGGTGAAATCAACAATATGTCCCAATCCCAAAAAGACAAGAGCCTAAAGTATGCCAAGAATCCAAACTTTGCTGAGGATGTTGTGAAGAAGCGTGAGCAAAATGCACAGCAAATTATACCGGGTGTGAAAGGGAGAAATAAGACGTTCTAATTGTATTGAATTTGAATTCCGCCTCCTTTGCATCGTTCATGCTACGTTGGAAGCATAAAGACATTCGACATTCGAGAACTAAATGCTCGCAGTTTATCGTATGCATACGAGAATGAGGAGGCGGCTTCATGAGTACAACCTTATTACACAAAGCGACAATTGTTACAATGAATGAGCTGGATGAAATTCTGGTTGGCGATGTGCTGCTGATGGATGAGAAAATCGTATCCGTTGGTAAGGAAATTCCAGAGTACGAGGCAGAGACAACGGTTATCGAAGCAAAAGGAAAGCTGCTGCTGCCCGGATTCGTGCAGACGCATATTCATCTTTGCCAAACATTATTTCGTGGGCAAGCTGATGACATGGCTCTGATGGATTGGCTGCGCAAACGCGTGTGGCCTTTAGAAGCCGCACATGATGAGGATTCGGTCTATTATTCGGCTCTATTGGGTATTGGAGAGCTGCTGTGCAGCGGGACAACTACTATACTAGATATGGAGACGGTCAGCCATACGGATTCGGCCTTTCAAGCGATGGCGAGCAGCGGTATTCGGGCGATCTCAGGCAAGGTTATGATGGATGCCGGCGGTGATGTACCCTTGGGTCTCCAAGAGCAGACGCAGCATTCTGTTGAAGAGAGCACAAGGCTGTTAGAGAAGTGGAATGGTTATGATGGAGGACGACTTGGCTACGCCTATTGTCCACGATTCGTGGTCTCCTGCTCTGAGCAGCTTCTTACAGAGGTTAGAGATTTATCTGCACATTACAATGTGCTTGTACATACACATGCAGCTGAGAATCTAGAGGAGATTGAGCTTGTTCAGAGTCAACGAGGAATGCGGAATATCGTCTACCTCGATCATATCGGACTTACATCACCAAGGCTTGTTCTCGCTCATTGCATCTGGCTCGATGAACAGGAACGCGAGATTCTGAGGCGTACGGGTACGAAAATGACACATTGCCCCGGCTCGAACTTGAAGCTTGCTTCGGGGATTGCTATGGTGCCTGAGCTTATGGAGCAAGGAGTAGAAGTTGGCATTGGAGCCGATGGGGCGCCATGTAACAATACACTCGATATGTTCCAAGAGATGCGGTTAACTGCTCTGCTGCATAAAGTGCGCTGCGGTCCAGAATCCATGGATGCACGTAAGGTGCTTCGGATGGCAACGATTGGTGGAGCTCGCACACTTGGGCTCGATCACCTCATCGGCTCCATCGAGATTGGGAAGAAGGCGGATCTTGTGCTGCTTGATTTAAATGACTTCCACACCTTTCCTTCCTATGAAGCAGACCCGTATTCGAGAGTTGTTTATGCCGCCTCACGCAGTAATGTGGATTCGGTCTGGGTCGATGGGAAGCGGGTTGTTGAACGAGGCAAAGTTCGTACGGTAGATAAGAGGGTTGTACTAAAAGAGGCAGATCGCTCCATAGCGAGGCTGCTTAAACGGATTTAATCAGGTTCCTTTTTCTAGGCTAGGTAAGAAACAATTCATTATGCTGCATACATTATACAAAAAGCTAAGTGCCGCCAAATGCTCTTAGCTTTTTGCTTTTTGTGTTGTGTGAAGGGATTTATTTGCTAGCTATATAAGTTGAACTAGAGATATAACAAGTGAGTGCAGCAGATGGATGATTCTGGAGAAGCGTCAGCGTTCGCCTTTGAGACCGGAAGAACATTCCATCTGTGCAGCGGCTCATTGTTCGTTTCTTAAGTTCAACTTATATGGTTGAATATAGAGGACGCTCTTAGCCGTTGATAATTTCCCCGCCATTGATATGAAGAACCTGTCCATTCATATAAGAGGAATCCTCTGTGGCCAAGTAAACATAAGCTGGTGCCATCTCATCAGGCTGACCACATCGCTTCAGAGGTACATCAGAGCCAAATGTGGTCACCTGTGGCGCGTCGGAGGTCGAAGGGATCAATGGCGTCCACACCGGACCTGGTGCGACAGCATTCACGCGAATTCCCTTATCCGCGAGATTCATGGATAAAGATCGTGTGAAAGACACGACGGCGCCTTTCGTCGCAGAATAATCAAGTAGGTTCGGACTTCCGCGGTAGGCCGTTACGGAAGCTGTATTAATAATTGCAGCTCCTTTGTGCAGATGCGGCATTGCAGCTTGGGTCAAATAGAATATACCAAAGATATTCGTCTTGAAGGTTCGCTCCAGCTGTGCTGGCGTGATCTGCTCAATGGTTTTCTGAGGATGCTGCTCAGCTGCATTATTGACCAAGATATCCAGCTTACTAAGCTGCTTTACGGTTTGAACAACGGCCTTAAGGCAAAAGGCCGGATCGCCGACATCACCCGCAATCGTTATACATCGTCGGCCCTTTTCTTCCACGAGCCGCTTCGTTTCCTGCGCATCTTCATCCTCGTTCAAGTAGATGATGGCTACATCTGCGCCTTCCTTGGCATAGATAATCGAAATGGCGCGGCCTATACCGCTGTCTCCACCTGATATAAGAGCCACTTTTCCTTCTAGCTTGCCAGCAGGACGGTAAACAGGTGAATCCGATTGAGGTATGGGATTCATGACGGCCTGCAATCCAGGCTGTCGATCCTGATGCTGAGGCGGAAAAGACGTCGGCCTTACTGGTGGTAAGGGTTGATTGGATGATGGGGGCTGCTGTTGCTGTGTCATAAGTTATGCACTCCTTTTAGAGGAGTAGTATGTCTAGTGCAGATCACTTTTACACATGTACACATGGTTATTACTCTATCTTGCTAGGATTATTCGAATGGTTGAGAAGATTAGAATTGTAATAAGGATAGTCCATAGCTTGCTGTATTTGTTCAACCGTCTCTGCGTCGCTGAATAGCTCCACGACATATAAGCCAAGATCGAGCGCGGCGGAAACTCCACCGGCTGTAATCATATAACCGTCCTGGACAATTCGAGCGGATACGACTTGCTACAAGTAACTGTTATCCGTAAGAACGGTTAGTGTGATCTATTTACATACGGAACTTGGATTAGTATAAACGGTTGGATCTAGCTTCATTATTTCCTTCTCCAGTTGACAAAATTTATCCTTAATAAAGGATGATTTTTTACTATCTATTACCAATTTCCTGAGGTTTGTATAATCTTCCGCTAGGGAATTATTCGTGTTATTCCTCTTATTTATCTGGTATTTAAATTCATCAATGATATCCCTATTTTCCTCTTGTTCATATTCATCAATGACATTCCTGATACTATCATGCATTTGGATCAAAGCTTGACGATCATCCTCTTTTTTCTTCTCATAGAGATACAAACTAACTGGTACTCCGAATAAAATAATTAATGTAATAATCAAGGTGAGACGTTTTTTAGATTTCATTCTTGACTCCAGTTATATTCCTCATCGGCTGAGGTATTTGCTTTCACATAATCGACAATATTTTACTACAAAAGTCTCTTTCTCGATATATTAGAGCGCCCATTATAAAAACATACCGTATAGCGGGTCTTATGAGCACGGTTGAAGAGCAGTTATTGAAAAGAGAGCAACTATTAACTGAGCTACGATCTGGATCCTTTCACCGTCTTCGGAGACAAAGATTCCGCCTATTAAAGTAGCAAGTCTGTCAATCGAGCTGACAGCCTTGAAATAGGAATTATGGAATCTAGTTCCATGTATATTCATTTCAAGAAATTCAGGAAGTATTAATGGCTGTGTTGAGGAAACATTTTCTACACACGGAGGTAGAGAAAAAACGGGTTCATTTTAATCAAGACAGAATTCCCCATTTTCAACAATGAAATGCCCCAGCAGTGTTGTTTATTTATTGTAAACTTAGTGTATGTCGATTGCCGCTGCCTGAATTGGGTATTCAAGTAAAAAGTGTGTAGAAAAAAACTGAAACGTATCGTTTCCAATCGGATTCTGAATTCAATATTACAATGCAAAAAAACCTCGAATCCCAATGATATCAAGGGATTCGAGGTTTTTTGGTATGTATTAAAAGTAACGTGTTTGAATGTTATGGCGTCCCAGGAGGGATTCGAACCCCCGACCCACGCCTTAGAAGGGCGTTGCTCTATCCAGCTGAGCTACTGGGACAGCGTAAGGCATATTATATCATGATAATTTGAAAAATTGCAATACCTAAATATTGTGTCGTTTTTGTGACTGGAATTCCACTTCGTTGACTATCGAACATCGTTCAAATATGATGGAATTATTATTGAACAATTGGTCAAAAAGCTAGAAATAGACAAGGAGTGGGAGAATGAAAGGTATCATCGGTTTTTCGATTAACAACAAGTTTGCGATTTGGATCATGACGATCATTGTCACAATCGGCGGTCTTTATGCCGGGCTGAACATGAAGCAAGAGACCATTCCTAACATTGTTGTCCCAGTATTAACGGTTAACACCATTTATCCTGGTGCGACACCTGAGGAAGTGGCAAATAATCTTACGAAGCCTCTTGAGTCTCGAATCAAGAATTTGAATGGCGTTACTGCATTCACCTCAACCTCAATGGAGAATGTCTCGTCTATTGTTGTTGAATATGATTATAGCAAAGATATGAAGGAAGCGGAAAGTGAGCTAAAGGATGCCGCAAGCGCTTTGACTCCTCCAGAAGGTGCTCAAGCAACCAAAATATCCAAAATCAGCTTGAATGATTTTCCAGTTCTCTCCTTAAGCATTACTTCAAGCAAACAAACACCTGAAGAGGTTACAAAACTGGTTGAAGAAGAGATTAAGCCTTCTCTAGAAGGGATTGACGGAATCGGAACTGTCTCTATATCTGGACAACAGATGAAAGAAGTACAATTGTCCTTTAAGAAGGACAGGCTGCAAGCACTCGGCTTATCTGAAGATACGATCAAAGCGATTGTTCAGGCGTCGGCCATCAAAGCGCCTCTTGGCATTTTTGAAATGGAAAAGTCTGAGAAATCTATCGTGGTGGATGGTAATGTAAATACGTTGGAGCAGCTGCAAAATGTATCGATTCCAGTGATTCCATCCGCTGCTGGAGCACAAGGTGGACCGACGAAGGGTGCTGTACCATCAGGTATTGCGTCGTCACAGGCAGGCACTGCGCTGCAGAAAGCTCCCCAAGGTCAGGCTGGAGCACCGATAAGCATTCCGACTGTTAAGCTATCTGAGGTAGCAGATATTAAGCTTGTGTCAATTGCAGAGTCCATTTCCCGTACGAATGGCGAACCGTCCATTGGCATCAATGTAACCAAGGCCTCAGACGCCAATACAGTGGATGTCGTCAATGCGGTGAAGGATCAAGCGGCTCAAATTGAAAAAGATCATCCAGGCGTGAAAATGATTGTTCTGCTTGATCAAGGTAAGCCAATCGAGAAGTCGGTCAGCACGATGATTGATAAAGCTTTGTTCGGTGCATTATTCGCCGTCATTGTTATTCTGCTGTTCCTTCGCAATTTCCGTACCACAATTATCTCCATTATTTCGATTCCATTATCACTTGTAATCGCGCTTCTTGTATTGAAGCAAATGGATATTACCCTCAACATTATGACGCTTGGCGCGATGACGGTAGCTATAGGACGGGTTGTGGATGACTCCATTGTCGTCATCGAGAATAACTATCGACGGATGTCGCTTCGTTCCGAGAAATTAAAGGGAAAAGCACTTGTTATTGACGCAACGCGTGAAATGTTTATTCCGATTTTGTCCTCCACTCTCGTCACAATTGCAGTTTTCCTGCCGCTTGGCACCGTGAGTGGACCGATCGGCCAGATCTTTATGCCATTTGCCTTAACGATGGTTTTTGCTCTGCTGGCCTCGTTGTTAGTGGCGATAACCGTTGTCCCAATGATGACAAATCTGATGTTCCGCAAGGGATTGAAGGAATCGCAGAGGCATGAAGAGAAGCCAGGCGTAATTGCCATACGATACCGCAAGATTTTAAAATGGACGCTCAATCATAAGTTAATTACATTTATCTCGGCGATTGTTATACTAGCAGCCAGCTTTGCGCTTGTACCCAAGGTTGGCGTTAGCTTCCTTCCGGACGAGCCGAATAAATATGTCATGGTGACATACGCACCAGCACCGGGTCAACTGCTGGAGGATGTGGAGAAGACTTCACTTGAGGCTGAGAAGCTTATTATGAAACGTGCGCATGTAGCTAACCTACAGTATTCTATAGGTGGTCAAAGCAATTTTAGCGTAGGACCTAACAAGTCGGCGTTATTCTATATTCAATATGAATCCGACACGAAAGACTTCAACAAAGAGAAAGAACTTCTAGTTGAAGATTTAAAAAAAATCGCTCCTGCTGGTAAATGGGGACAGCTGGATTTTGGTGGAGGCGGCCTTGGCGGAAGCAAATTAAGCCTATCCGTTTATGGGGACAGCTTTGAACAAATCAAGCCGGTAGTTGCTCAAATTCAGGCTTTGGTTGAGAAAAACAAATCATTCGAAAAAGTGGATACGTCACTCTCGAAACAATATGAGCAATATACACTTGTCGCTAATCAAGAGAAGCTTAGCCAATATGGGTTAACAGCTGGTCAAATCGCAATGAAGCTTAGTCCAGTTCGTCAACGTCCTGTATTGACTAAGGTCGCTATGGATGGAAAAGAATACAGCGTTTATGTGGAAGTCGATACGAAGCAGTATACTTCTATTGCAGATATCGAGAATGAAACGATTACTTCTCCACTTGGTATTGCAGTACCCCTTAAAGATGTCGTTAAAGTGGAAAAAGGCACATCAGCTAATACAGTCACAAGTAAGAATGGCAAGCTGTATGTAGAAATCTCTGCTAACATCGTTGCCAAAGATGTAAACAAAGCTTCCTCTGACTTGAAGAAAGAGACAGACAAGCTGAAATTGCCGGCAAATATGTCACTTGATTATGGTGGCGTAACTGCGCAAATTAACGATACCTTCAAACAATTAGGTCTTGCTATCGCAGCTGCCATTGCTATTGTATACTTGCTGCTCGTCATTACGTTTGGTGGGGCACTAACGCCTTTCGCGATCTTGTTCTCCTTGCCATTCACAATTATCGGGGCGTTGATTGGTTTGTACGTTTCGGGAGAAACGATTAGCGCAGCGGCTATGATGGGGGCTCTGATGCTCATTGGTATCGTCGTTACGAATGCGATCGTTCTATTGGACCGTGTACTCCATATGGAGAAAGCGGGCATGTCGACACGCGAAGCGCTTATCGAGGCAGCAGGCACGAGACTGCGTCCAATTCTTATGACTGCACTAGCAACAATTGGAGCTTTATTGCCACTCGTTCTAGGTTTTGAAGGAGAAAGTGGCGGACTGATCTCTAAAGGACTAGGGGTTACCGTTATTGGCGGACTAGCAAGTTCAACGGTGCTTACTCTGTTAATTGTTCCAATTGTATACGAGTTTCTCGCTAAATTCCGCAGAAAAACCGCAGCCGAGGAATAAAGAAGGCGGTGACGTGTTGTGGAAGGGAAAAAGGATAAAATTATTGTAGCAGCTATCAAATGCTTTTCCGAAAAAGGCTACCGAGGGACGTCCATTCAAGATATCGCGGACTCCCTGGGGATCGCCAAAGGATCGATGTATTTCTACTTCAAATCGAAGGATGATTTGCTTCAATCGATTTGTAAGCATTACTTGGAAGCTATCGTTAAGCAGGCGCAAGCTGTTGCGGAGTCTTCCCTGTTACCTAAGGAGAAGCTGGCCAAACTCATTATTCTAAGCTATGAGCAGTATGAGCGGAATCAAGGCTTCATTTCCACACTGATACAGGAACGTTTTGATATTAAAGATGAACTGCATGAGTTAATCGTAAAAGTGAGAAGGGTATTGCTGCTTTCAAGCCGCTCTATCATTTGCGAGCAATATGGCTCTGAAGCGGAGCCTTATGCTTGTGATGCAGCTGTAATGTTCCACGCCTTTATCGATGGTTACCTCGGATTTGTCATTTTGGAGAAGAAGCAGTTTAATGTCGAGCGGCTTTCAGGTTTTATTTTGAAGCGCTTGGATGAGCTTATTTCGGGAATGATTGTGAAGAACTCTGATATTATCATGGGAATGGATATTTTGGAGCAGTGGAGCTCTGCCGCAGATGCAGGAAATGGTATGGGGAAAACAGGCATTCTTGCACAGATTGATACGATTCGTACCGAGGTAGAGGGCTCCATTAAGTTCACTGCCGATCAAAGGAATGAGATAACAGCGGCTTTACAGGTGATTGAGGTCGAACTTGAAAAGTCGGAGCCGCAGCCTGTTGTGATTAAAGGCATGCTCTCACTGCTCAAGAGTGTGAAGGTGGGCGAAATCAAGAAGCAGCTTGTTAAGCTTGAAGCTTATGTATTAGAGATAATTTAGCCCTTCATCGGGATAGATCAAAAAGGACGGCCTACTCTCGAGAAGAGAAGTGGGTCGTCCTTTTTGCGTTCATTTTATCTCATAACCAGTGGTTGACTATTTTGTAACGGGCCCGTTTCGAGCCTAAGCTGAGCGGACTGTGGAACCTCTATTCAGATCGAAACACGACTCCAAACAAGTTCAGCGGACATAGGTTCCGCTATCAACTAAAATGAAGCCTATTTCAGATGATTTGCTGGAGAATAGCGTCTTCTCTGTCCTTTAATCCCCCT
The DNA here is from genome assembly GCF_003945345.1 of Paenibacillus baekrokdamisoli. Taxonomy (GTDB): domain Bacteria; phylum Bacillota; class Bacilli; order Paenibacillales; family Paenibacillaceae; genus Paenibacillus_Z; species Paenibacillus_Z baekrokdamisoli. The sequence goes on from NZ_AP019308.1 coordinate 623,204, forward strand.
ACATGCAGCGATTGGACTGAAATAAGAGCTCTCCTGTCCGCTCAGTATCTGATTACCTTCGTCGTCAACCACTAGTTTTGGTTTTGAGCCAAAAAACACTACCCAATTGAGTTGGCTCTCAAATGGATAGTGTGTGGTTAGGCTTTATATTATGAAATTCAATTTATTAACTCAAATCCTGATTAAAGTGTTCCCGTTCGGGAACTTTTATAAGGTAGATTTCGACGCTCGTCCTACTTAGTTGATTCATGGAAGCTTATACGGACGGTCGAACCGCTGAGGGTTCTCATCCCTTCCGAAGAAGCAAATTCATAACGAAGCGGGTGAAGGGAATATTCGAAATCCTGATTAAAGTGTTCCCGTTCGGGAACTTTTATAAGGTAGATTTCGACGCTCGTCCTACTTAGATGATTCATGGAAGCTTATACGGACGGTCGAACCGCTGAGGGTTCTCATCCCTTCCGAAGAAGCAAATTCATAACGAAGCGGGTGAAGGGAATCGAACCCTCGCCTCAAGCTTGGGAAGCTGGCGTTCTGCCACTGAACTACACCCGCATGTAATAAATACAAGCAGTCCCAATAATAGCATAGGCACAAATGGAAATCAACAACAGGTAGTGTTATAATCGATCTCGAACCAGACATAGACAAGGTGACTCGTTTTGGTTCGACAGACAAGGCGGTGATTGTATTACAACTTCTATCCCTCCGCAGGACGATAGTAAAGAAAATGTTTATCTTTTTCCTAGTATGCTTGATCAATACCAGAACCAGCTGACCCGGATGCTAGAGGCTGAGCAGTATGGAGAAGCAAAGGAGCTTCTGCGGTTTTTATTGCAATGCCAAGGGGAAGAGAAGCGGCATTACGATGAGTGGGGCAACTTACTTACTTGGCTTGAAGTGGCTTTCCCCTTCGATGAGGCAGAAAATTCTGGTGAGGGTTCACATGAGCTTGAGGATGAAGAAATGGAAGCCTCATTCCGCAGAGAAGCACTTGTTCCTGAACAATACGATGAAACTTATGTACAACAGGTTCTATACATCATTCAGCATCATCCTGTTGCAGATCAGCAGATTCTCGCTCTCGAGCGTGCAACACATCTTAAATATCCAGGTGTGGACGAGACAATTGTGAGCTGGCTTACAACGAATGAACTGCATCCAGCCCTGCAGTTCAAGGCGCTCCAATGCTTGCGAAGACGTGGTCTTACAGGCCCTCTTCAATTGGAACGGCTTGGCGAACTCGTGGAATTGGATATCGAACAAACGCCTTTAGCAATGGATGATTTTCCACAGGTGGTTGCGAGAGTTGTAGAACGGGTAGAATTAGTAACAGAGGTTATCGATGTGACAATGCCGCATTTTGCCAAAGAGTTATGGAAGGACTGCCTTCAATGCTTGTATGGGACATCGGCCTATGATCGCATGCTCAAGGATGATGACGAAACGGTAGATTGCTTTGCAGCTGCTCTCCACCAAGTGCTTGAGCTTTCGCTTTATGGTAGAGTGAATGATGACGACGTAAGGGATACATATGGCATTACAGATACGCTGAGATTCCGTTATGAGCAAGCTTGTCGTTCCTTGAGACAGGTCGCCTTGCTTAGAGAAAATGGCAATGGAGACGAGTCTTGATATTCGAGCGGATGTTGATTATAATAGAATGGTTTATTACGCGTAAAACCTGACGCTCAAGCGTCATTTAATTTGGAGGGGAAAGCATAACATGACAGCAACTTGGGAAAAAATAGACAAGAACCTTGTCTCGATCGAAGTGGAAGTAGCAGCAGAGAAAGTTAACGAAGCGATAGACAAAGCATTTAAGAAAGTCGTAGCAAAAGTAAACGTACCTGGATTCCGTAAAGGGAAGGTACCACGGGGTATTTTTGAAGCTCGTTTTGGTATCGAAAGTCTGTACCAAGATGCAATTGATATTTTGCTTCCGGATGCTTATTCTGAAGCTCTTCAAGAAACGGGTATTCTTCCAGTTGACCGTCCTGATATCGATGTAGATCAATTTGGTAAAGGTCAATCCTTTAAATTCAAAGCTAAAGTAACAGTTAAACCTGAAGTACAGCTTGGTGATTATAAAGGTCTTGAAGTTCCAGCGGCTGATGCATCCGTTAGTGAAGAAGAAGTGGCTGCTGAGCTTGACCGTTTGCAACAGCGTCATGCTGAGCTTACGGTTATCGAAGAAGGCGCAGCTGAGAATGGTGATGTTACAGTCATCGATTTTGATGGCTACGTAGATGGCGAAGCATTCGAAGGCGGCAAAAGCGAGCGTCACTCCCTTGAGCTTGGTTCAGGCTCATTTATCCCAGGGTTCGAAGAGCAAGTAGTAGGTCTGCAAACAGGTGACTTTAAAGATATCGAAGTTACATTCCCTGAGAGCTACCACGCTGAGAACCTTGCTGGTAAACAAGCTATTTTCAAAGTGAAGCTGCATGAGATCAAACGCAAGAACCTTCCGGCTCTTGATGATGAATTTGCTAAAGACGTCAGCGAATTCGATACACTGGAAGAATTCAAGCAAGATCTCGTAAGCAAGCTGGCTGATCGCAAGCTGAAAGAAAGCGAAGCAGCACGCGAAACAGCTGTTGTGGAGAAAGCTTCAGAAGCAGCTGAGATCGACATCCCAGATGCAATGATCGATTCCGAAACAAACTTCATGCTTCGTGATTTCGAGAACCGTCTGAAACAGCAAGGAATGAACCTTGAACTGTACTTCCAGTTCTCCGGTCAAGACGAAGCAGCGCTTCGCAGCCAAATGCACGGTGATGCAGTGAAACGCGTTCGCAACAATCTTGTTTTGGAGCAAATCGCGAAGACAGAAGGCATTACAGCGGATGATTCCGATTTGAATGAAGAATTAGAGAATCTCTCCAAGCAATACGGACGTTCCGTTGAAGAGCTTCGTACGATCTTCGAAGGAAACGGCAACCTAGACAACATCAAGGAAGATCTTGTTCTACGTAAAACCATTAAATTCTTGCTTGAAAACAGCAAAGCAGAAACAGTAGTTGCATAAGAAAGACGTTGGTTGTTCATTAGGACAAACCCGTTCTATGATTCGATAAGGCACGTATCCACGTGCCTTATTTCAACCTTATCGTACCTTTCTATTAACAAATTGGGCTTCGTCCCGTACATATGTAATACCGAGTATCGTATAATGTAGTATTGAGAAAAATGACATTGCTTCCGGAACATGATAAAATAAGTACGGATCAAAAGTCGATGGAGAGAAAGAAGGTTGGTCGCATGAATCTGGTGCCTATGGTCGTTGAACAAACGAATCGGGGAGAGCGTTCTTACGATATTTACTCCCGTTTATTGAAGGATCGGATAATATTTCTAGGAAGTGCGATCGACGATGATGTTGCTAATGCCGTCATTGCACAGTTGCTTTTCTTGGCTGCTGACGACCCGGAGAAAGACATCAGTCTGTATATTAACTCACCAGGTGGTTCAGTAACCGCTGGTATGGGTATTTACGATACGATGCAGTTCATCAAGCCGGAAGTATCGACGATTTGTGTCGGTCTTGCTGCAAGTATGGGCGCTCTCTTACTTACTGCTGGTGCAAAAGGCAAGCGTCTTGCCCTCCCGAACAGTGAAGTAATGATTCATCAGCCGCTTGGCGGCGTTCGAGGCCAAGCTTCCGATATCAAGATTCACGCGGACTGGATTTTGAAAACGAAACAAAAGCTGAATCAAATTTTAGTTGATCGTACAGGACAGCCTTACGAGAAAATAGACCGTGATACAGATCGTGACAACTTTATGAGTGCTGAAGAGGCTCTTAATTATGGCCTTATTGATAAGGTCGTAACATCATCCAGCCAGTAAAAGAAATGAAAGGGTGATTTCATGTTTAAATTCAATGACGAGAAAGGCCAGCTGAAGTGTTCCTTCTGCGGCAAATCGCAAGATCAAGTGCGAAAGCTCGTTGCCGGCCCAGGCGTCTATATATGCGATGAATGTATCGAACTTTGTACGGAAATCGTTGAGGAGGAGCTCGGTCATGAAGAAGAGCTTGATCTGAAGGATATTCCTAAACCAAAGGATATTCGCAACATTCTCGATCAATATGTTATTGGTCAAGATCAAGCGAAAAAATCGCTCTCTGTAGCGGTATACAATCATTACAAACGTATCAATTCCCAGAATAAACTGGAAGATGTTGAGCTTCAAAAGAGTAACATCCTTCTTGTAGGACCGACAGGCTCTGGTAAAACGTTGCTCGCACAGACGATGGCCAAAATCCTGAACGTTCCGTTCGCGATTGCGGATGCAACTTCTTTGACTGAAGCTGGTTATGTCGGTGAAGATGTTGAGAACATTTTGCTTAAGCTGATTCAATCTGCTGACTATGATGTGGAGAAAGCCGAGCGCGGCATTATCTATATCGATGAAATCGATAAAGTAGCACGCAAATCGGAGAACCCATCTATCACGCGCGATGTCTCAGGCGAAGGCGTACAACAAGCGCTGCTTAAGATTTTAGAAGGAACGGTAGCTTCTGTTCCCCCACAAGGTGGACGGAAACATCCGCATCAAGAGTTTATCCAAATTGACACGACTAACATCTTGTTTATTTGCGGTGGTGCTTTTGATGGTCTTGAACAGCTCATTAAGAGACGTATCGGCAAGAAAGTCATTGGCTTCAATACAGCCGGCGACAGCGTGAAGGATCTGAAAGCAGGCGAATACCTGTCGATGGTTCTTCCGGAAGACTTGCTTAAATTCGGGCTAATCCCTGAGTTTGTTGGCCGGTTACCGGTCATCTCAACTCTTGAGCCGCTTGATGAGCCAGCTCTCGTTCGGATTCTTTCCGAGCCGAAGAACGCGCTTGTTAAGCAGTATCAGAAGCTGCTTGAGATGGATAACGTGAAGCTCGAGTTTGAAGCTGCAGCTTTGGATGCAATAGCCAAGGAAGCAATCAAACGTAATACGGGAGCGCGTGGACTACGGGCCATCATTGAAGGCCTGATGCTGGACGTGATGTACGAGGTTCCTTCTCGTGATGATGTCAGCACTTGTCTGATCACGGAGAAAGTCGTTATGGACAGAATTATGCCAGAACTGACGCCGAAGAAGGGCAAGAAAAAGGAAGAAAGCGCCTGATCCAATAGACACCGACAATATTTCCACCCTTGCCTCAAGCGGCGTATAATGCCGCCGCAAGCAAGGGTGGACTTTGACGTTAATGGGAGTGATTAAGGATGTATACGCGTAAAGATACCGTACCTGTTAAAGTCGGGCCTCTTACAATTGGCGGCAGCGACGAAGTTATCATTCAAAGTATGTGTACAACGAAGACCGCGGATGTAGAAGCGACTGTCTCCGAAATTTTACGTTTAGAAGAAGCGGGCTGCCAAGTGGTTCGTGTAACCGTTAATAACAAGGAAGCTGCTGAAGCGATCAAAGAAATTAAGAAACGCATTCATATTCCGCTAGTAGCAGACATTCATTTTGATCATCGTTTGGCCTTATTAGCGATTGAGAATGGTGTGGACAAGGTTCGAATCAATCCAGGCAACATCGGACGTCGCGAGAAGGTGGAAGCCGTTGTTAAAGCCTGTAAAGACCGCGGAATTCCAATTCGAATTGGGGTCAATGCAGGTTCACTAGAGAATCATTTGCTTGAAAAGTATGGCTATCCGACTCCGGAAGCAATGGTAGAAAGTGCCCTTTTCCATATCGGTATTCTTGAAGAATTAGATTTCCACGATATCATCGTCTCATTGAAGGCATCTGATGTACCCATGGCTATTGCTGCATACCGGATGGCTGCGGAGCAAATTCGTTATCCTCTTCATCTGGGTATTACAGAAGCAGGGACACTCCATTCAGGCACAATCAAGAGCTCTGCTGGTATTGGGGCCTTGCTTTCAATGGGAATTGGGAACACGGTGCGTATTAGCTTAAGCGCAGATCCGGTTGAAGAGGTCAAGGTAGCGCGCGAGCTATTGAAATGCTTCGGTCTTATTACGAACGCAGCTACCCTTGTTTCTTGTCCGACATGCGGACGATTGGATATTGATTTGTTCTCTATTGCCAATGAAGTTGAAGAATATATTAGCAAAATCAAAGTTCCGATTAAAGTGTCGGTGCTTGGCTGTGCGGTGAATGGACCCGGTGAAGCGCGTGAAGCTGATATCGGTATTGCTGGAGCACGGGGCGAAGGGATGCTGTTCCGTTACGGAGAGATGATCCGTAAGGTTCCAGAGGCCGACATGCTTGTTGAGCTCAAGAAAGAAATCGATGAGATTGTCCGTGTGTTTGAGGCAACTGGAGAAATTCCAGGGCGTAAACCTCATCCTATTCCAGCTAAGTAATAGCGTCTTTAGGGAAGCGATTCAAACTTTACATCAAAATAGCGATTATTCCATCCGGCTGGAGGCAATACTGAAAAGTATGAGTCCATTAAAGCCGGATGTTTTTTTCTTCTTACCTGAGAGGAGTAAATCGCTATGAGTTTAAGTATGATGTTAATGTTGGTTCAAGTTTTCTTTGCTATTGTAATTGGTTTGTATTTCTGGAACTTATTACGCAACCAGAAGACAAACCGCTCTGCCGTTGATCGTGAATCACGTAAAGAAATGGATAAACTGCGGAAGCTTCGTTCTGTTTCGCTCACTAAGCCTCTGTCCGAGAAGACACGTCCCCAATCGATCAATGATATCGTAGGTCAGCGGGATGGTCTGCGGGCGCTGAAGGCGGCGTTATGCAGTGCTAATCCACAGCATGTCATTATCTATGGACCACCGGGAGTCGGCAAGACAGCGGCTGCTCGTGTTGTGCTAGAGGAAGCCAAGAAGAACCCGACCTCCCCCTTTCTTCAAGATGCCAAATTTACCGAGATTGACGCAACGACCGCCCGTTTTGATGAGCGCGGTATAGCGGATCCTCTGATTGGCTCCGTTCATGATCCGATCTATCAAGGTGCGGGAGCGATGGGTGTTGCCGGTATACCGCAGCCAAAACCAGGTGCAGTAACGAAAGCGCATGGTGGTATGCTGTTTATTGATGAGATTGGTGAATTACACCCGATCCAGATGAATAAGTTGTTAAAAGTACTCGAGGATCGAAAGGTATTTCTAGAGAGCGCCTATTACAACTCCGAAGATACGAATATCCCGATGTATATTCATGACATTTTTCAAAATGGGCTGCCAGCAGACTTTCGACTTGTTGGAGCTACTACACGCTCACCGCAGGAGCTGCCGCCAGCTCTACGGTCACGCTGTATGGAAATTTATTTCCGTCCTTTGCTGCCAGGTGAGGTTTCCCAGATTGCAGTCAATGCATTGAAGAAAATTGGTTTGCCTCCATGTCAGGAAGCAATAGATGTCATTACGCGCTATGCAACGAATGGTCGTGAAGCAGTCAATGTTATTCAGCTTGCAGCAGGACTTGCACTTTCGGAGAAACGAGACTCCATTTCGGCTGCTGATGTGGAATGGGTTGTGAACAGCAGTCAGATCCCGCCGCGCCCAGATCGGAAGGTTCCAGCAATGCCGCAGGTTGGTTTCGTGAATGGACTAGCCGTTTATGGTCCCAATATGGGCACGCTGCTTGAGATTGAAGTCAGTGCGATTCCAGCACGTACAGGTAAGGGCGTTTATACGATCACAGGGGTTGTTGATGAAGAAGAGCTTGGCGGTGGAAGCAGTCGGACATTAAGACGTAAAAGTATGGCCAAAGGATCCATTGAGAATGTTCTCACGGTATTAAGACGAATTGGGATGAAGCCGGAGAATTATGATCTCCACATCAATTTCCCAGGCGGTACGCCAATTGATGGTCCTTCTGCAGGGATTGCGATGGCTACGGCTATTGCATCCGCTATTAAAGGAGAGCCGATTGACAATAAACTCGCCATGACAGGTGAAGTGGGTATTCATGGTAATGTGAAGCCCGTTGGCGGTGTTCTAGCAAAAGTCGAGGCGGCTTTTCAAGCGGGGGCAGATACGGTTATAATACCACGAGAGAACTGGCAGGCTATATTTGCCGACTTACAAGGCTTGCAAGTCATCCCGGTTGACCATGTTGAGGAAGTGTTCCGTCATGTGTTCCAAACCGTCGATCTATCGATTCCTATTGTTCAACCTGCACCTGCCACGGACGTTTTTATTGCGAAGGGACTGCCCTATTTGCAGGCGGATTCCGTTGAGTGATAAAATAGGAGAAAGCCATAAGCTGAAACCGAAGTTTTTCGACACGGGTAAGGTGGAAAAAACTTCAAAGATGGAGGTGCTGATATGGGACCTGCTAAATGGAAAGGTCGTCGGCTACCCTTATTGCCGCTCAGGGGGCTTCTCGTATACCCTAGTATGGTGCTCCACCTAGATGTGGGCAGGGAAAAGTCTGTACGCGCGTTAGATCGTGCGATGCTTGACGATCATATGATTTTGCTATGTTCACAGTCGGAAGTAAACATTGAAGAGCCAACACAAGAAGATATCTACCGCGTTGGTACAGTGGCGCGGGTGCGGCAGATGCTTAAGCTGCCTAACGGCACAATTCGCGTTCTGGTAGAGGGTGTTGTTCGTGCAGAGATTGTGGATTATTTGCCGAATGATGACTTTTATGAAGTAACTGTTAAAGAAATGCCGGAGGCTGAATCAACCGATCCAGAAATTGATGCGCTCATGCGTACGGTACTCAGTCAGTTCGAACATTATATTAATTTGTCGAAGAAGGTAACACCTGAGACACTCGCGGCTGTTTCTGATATCGATGAGCCTGGAAGGCTTGCTGATGTGATTACGAGCCATTTAACTCTCAAAATCAAAGATAAGCAGGATATCTTAGAAACGATTGATGTGAGGGATCGTCTTGAGAAGCTTCTCGACATCTTAGGTAATGAACGTGAAGTGCTGGAGCTTGAGCGTAAGATCAGCCAGCGCGTGAAGAAGCAAATGGAGAAAACGCAGAAAGAATATTATTTGCGTGAACAGATGAAGGCGATTCAAAAGGAGCTTGGCGAGAAGGAAGGCAGAGCGGGGGAAGTTGAAGAGCTTCGTACCCAAATGGCTGAGGCCGGCTTGCCAGAAAAAGTGAAAGAGAAGGTTGAAAAAGAAATTGACCGTCTCGAGAAGATGCCATCTACCTCTGCGGAGGGTGGTGTCATCCGCAATTATATCGATTGGCTTCTATCGCTCCCATGGAATAACAAAACGAGTGATGACCTGAATGTGACCAAAGCCGAAACGATCCTCAACGAGGATCATTACGGACTTGAGAAACCGAAGGAACGGGTACTTGAATACTTGGCCGTTCAACAGCTGGTGAAGAAAATGAAAGGTCCGATCTTATGCTTAGTCGGCCCGCCGGGTGTCGGTAAAACTTCCATGGCTCGATCGATTGCCAAATCCCTGGAGCGCCAGTTTGTCCGGATTTCGCTCGGTGGAGTGCGTGATGAAGCCGAAATACGCGGTCATCGCCGTACCTATGTCGGCGCTATGCCAGGACGAATCATTCAAGGGATGAAGACAGCAGGTTCGCTTAATCCCGTCTTCTTACTCGATGAGATTGATAAGATGGCGATGGATTTCAGGGGTGACCCGGCATCAGCTCTGCTTGAGGTGCTGGATCCTGAGCAGAACAATACCTTTAGTGATCATTTTATTGAGGTTCCTTTTGATCTCTCAAATGTCATGTTCATTACGACAGCTAATGCCGTTCACAACATTCCAAGACCACTTCTCGACCGTATGGAGATGCTCTATATCCCAGGTTATACGGAACTTGAGAAGATGCAGATTGCAAAGCGTTATTTACTGCCGAAGCAAAAACGCGAGCATGGTCTAGAGGAAGAGAAGCTGGTCGTGGAGGATAGCGCACTGCTTCAGATTATCCGTGAATATACGAGAGAGTCTGGCGTACGGAATTTGGAGCAGCAGGTTGCAGCCATTTGTCGTAAAGCAGCAAAAGCGCTTGTTACGGATGAAGCCATCACTAGCATTGACGTCGATATCGCAAAGATTAAAGAATGGCTAGGGCCTGCTAAGTTCCGTTATGGAATGGCCGAGGTCGAGGATCAAATTGGCGCGGTTACAGGTCTTGCTTGGACAGAAGTCGGTGGAGATACACTCGTTATCGAGGTTACCGTTCTTCCTGGCAGCGGTAAATTAACGCTTACGGGCCAGCTTGGAGATGTTATGAAAGAGTCCGCTCAAGCCGCTTTTAGTTATACACGCTCTAAAGCGACGGAATTGAAAATTGATTCTGACTTTCATGAGAAGAATGATATCCATATTCATATCCCTGAAGGTGCTATTCCGAAGGATGGGCCCTCTGCTGGCATTACAATGGCCACAGCACTCATCTCGGCTCTCACTGGCAGATATGTTTCCAAGGAAGTAGCCATGACCGGAGAGATTACACTTCGCGGCCGTGTGCTGCCAATCGGTGGATTGAAAGAAAAGTCGCTTGCCGCACATCGGGCAGGCATCACAAAAGTGCTTATACCTAAAGAGAATGAACGCGATCTTCGCGACATTCCAGACAGCATAAGAGCGGATCTGGAATTCATTCCAGTCAGTCATATGGACGAAGTGCTCTTGCATGCTCTAGCGCAAGCTCCCGTTCAGACGCACTAAGAAAGCAGGTTATTTAACGTGAAGATTATGCAAGTTGAATTCGTTATAAGTGCTGTAGAGCCACATCAATATCCTGTTGACGCCTTGCCAGAGATAGCTCTGGCAGGGCGTTCCAACGTCGGAAAATCCTCACTCATAAATAAATTAATTCAGCGCAAAGGGCTTGCTCGTACAAGCTCACAGCCGGGTAAGACACAGCAGCTTAACTATTATCGCGTGAATGAACGCCTATACCTAGTGGATTTTCCAGGGTATGGCTATGCCAAGGTTTCTAAAGTTCAGAGAGCTCAATTTGGTGAAATGATTGAGAGGTTCCTAAGCGACCGAGATCCGCTTAAGATGGTATTGCAGATTATCGATATTCGCCATCCTCCTTCCAAAGATGATTGCCTGATGTATGACTGGCTGAAGCACTTTGATATTCCTGTGTGTGTGGTTACAACCAAAGCGGACAAGATCCCACGCAGTAAATGGGACAAGCATGTGAAGGTTATCAAAGAAACAATCGGATTCAAAGCGGGTGACCAGCATGTGCTGTTCTCATCGGAAACAGGCTTGGGCAGAGATGAGCTTTGGGCAGTCATTAATGGGGCGATTGCACAAGAACAAGAAGAAAGCATTGAAGTTTCGTTCGAATAGTGAGGATAACGCATAAAAGCAAGGACTCTTCGTAAAATCTCCCTGATTTTTCTGAAATATGCGAGAATATCGTGAACAGCAGACAGGAATAAACCTTGATGATCGAGTATAATATACTTAGACAGAAGGTTTACAAAGGTGCAAGTTCAAAGAATTGAGGAGATTTTTATGGCTCAGCGGATAGCCACGGAGTATGTCAATGCTTCTCTGCAATTGACGGCTGAAGAGATGTCGGGATTTGTTCACTTCTTTGAAGAGCAGCATGTAAAGCAGCAAGTGCGAGTGCTCGACAACGGCAATCACGAAATGGTTCTCGAGGACGACGCAGGTCGGGAGGAAGTCCGCTTAACTTTCGAGCGTCAACAGGATCGATATGTTTGTGTTATGTCCTGTCGTTTGGTTCACCCTAAACTAACGAACGCGATGCGCAAAGCAGTATCTGTTTTTCGAGGAGATGCCATCGTTAATCGCATTTATTCTAATTATACGATGAATTATACTTATGAGCAGGGTGCCGTTCGGAAGATCGTTGAACATGCAGCCGGCAGCATGAGGGTTGTCTTTGAATACAAGGATACCGTCGGACAGCTGGAAGCACAGTTCAAGATTACAGACGTTGAGCAAGAGATTCACGTTCTGCATGGCGCCATCAATCAACTGCTTGATCTTCGAAACCAGTGTACCGATCAAGAGCAAATTGCAGCCATTGATGATCGATTAAGAAATCATACACATGCCTTGTTCATCCGTGAAGCTTAGTCTTTGTTCAAATGCTTGGAAACAACAGCAGCCGCATCTATGGTGCGGCTTTTTTTTATTGTCCGAAAAGGGTCTGAACGCTACACCGTTTGAGGTGTTGATACATACCTTTATATTGGGGTTTTCACACCCTGCTCAAAGGAGCAGACACAAAAAAAACTATTGCATTTCTCAGCAATAGATGTTATTTTTATTCTCGTTGAAATGAATATTAGGAACCAGGATTCACTCAGGACATGGTAATGTTGCGAGAGGTTATTCCCTCGGGCAGTGAATGACGTAGGTCCTAGCGGATGAAATTTTTCAAACATTTTATTCCTAGGAAGGGGGAACCGAGAGATGGAATACTCAACTTTCGGAAGACACGTGGCTGTTGATACTTGGGGTGTAGATTTTGACCTACTCAACAACGCGGAATTTTTACAAGCCCAAATGGTGGAGGCTGCAGAAGCATGCGGCGCTACCGTACTCTCAGTGCAAGGCAAACAGTTCGAGCCGCAAGGCGCTACTGTACTCGTACTACTGTCTGAAAGTCATCTCTCCATTCACACATACCCAGAAAGAGGCTTCGCTGCTCTTGACTGTTATACGTGTGGAGAAACAGTGGATCCGCAGCTCGCGATCGACTACATGCTGTCTGTGTTGAAGCCAACAACGACTCATGCAAAGAAACTTGTTCGTGGTATGGGTGAACTTCAAGTCGTTGAGCCGGAAATGAAGCAAGTGGAACTTGTATAAGTTTTGAATAGGAACGAACGAATGATCATGGAGAAATCCATGATCATTTTTTATTAATTATGTCTCATTTATTTCAAATAATTTTCATATTTGCAGGGGTATAGGTTGGCTAACTGTGCTATACTAAATGATGATTAATTGATCAAAAGGCAGGTGAACGCGCATGCACATTATCGTTGTCGGGCTTAATTATCGGACAGCTCCTGTTGAAGTCAGAGAACGGTTTACATTCTCTGAGAAGGATATGCCTAAAGCTCTCAAACAATTGCAACAAACCAAAAGCATAATGGAATGTGTCATTGTGGCGACCTGTAACCGTACAGAGCTATACGCCGTAGTGGATCGTCCACATCTTTGCGGTCACTACATTCGTAACTTTATGGAGCAATGGTTCAACTTGCCGAGACAACAGTTTACAACTGATTTATATATGTATGAGGATGAGAAGGCAATTGATCATCTGTTCCGTGTAACATGTGGATTAGACTCTATGGTTATTGGAGAAACGCAAATTCTCGGTCAGGTTAAGCAAGCATTCTCGCTTGCCCAGGAGCATAAGACGACAGGGACCCTTTTCAATGCTATTTTCAAACAAGCCGTAACATTAGCTAAAAAAGCCCATTCCGAAACTTCAATTGGAGAATCAGCTGTTTCTGTCAGTTACGCTGCTGTAGAGCTGGGTAAACGGATTTTCGGGCAGTTCAATGGTAAGACCGTTATGATTATAGGTGCGGGCAAGATGAGTGAACTGACAGCCAAGCATTTGTACGCGAATGGCGTCAAGCGCGTGTTTGTTGTCAATCGGACTTATGATCGTGCCGTCCAGCTTGCTGACAAATTTAATGGAATACCCTTATCCATGATAGATGCTATCCAGAAGCTGCCTGAGACGGATATTGTGATCAGCTCAACGGGGTCTGACGGTTATGTACTTACTCGGGAGCAGATGGCGACAGCCATGCACAAACGCAAATCTCGCCCACTATTCATGATTGATATCGCTGTTCCGCGTGACTTAGATCCAGCTATTGCTTCGGTAGAGAACGTGTTCTTGTATGATATCGATGATTTGGAAGGAATTGTGGAGAGCAATCTAGATCAGCGTCGTACAGAAGCGGCTAAGATCGAAGTGTTCATTACAGAAGAGATTCTTGCTTACCGTCAATGGTATAAGACGCTCGGTGTAGCGCCGCTAATTCGTGCTCTGCAGGACAAAGCAGCTTCGATTCATCAAGAGACGATGGACAGTTTAACGAATAAGCTGCCGGATTTGGGTGAACGCGAGATGAAGATTATTCGCAAGCTGACTAAGAGTATTGTCAATCAGATGCTGAGTGATCCGATCGTACGGGTTAAAGAACTTGCAGGCGAGAAGCATGCGGATGAAGCTATGGACATGTTTGTGAAAATTTTCGCTTTGGAAGAAACGCTTGAGCAAGCGAAGGAAGATAAACGGAAGACGGCGGTTCTCACAGAAGCACCGCTTGCAGCCGATAGCTCCTCCACATTCGGAATAGGGTTAAATGCACAGACGGCTGCAGGTTCAATTGCAGCTGTAACAAGATAATTCGCTCCGAGAAAAGGATAAGCGGGTTTAAACGGCAGGGAAGTGGCGGCGGAGAGCCGCCGTTTCCCTATCTAGATGCCGTAAGGTGGAGGCGCCTATGGTTACACATAATTGGCTTTATGATGGAATGCTTTATATTTACGCCCTGAGCCTTCTGTTTTATTTTTCTGATTTCATTGATCGAAATCGGCGAGCTAAACGGATGGGCACAGGGCTGCTTATTTTCGTCTGGGTGCTGCAAACTGGTTTTCTTATTCACCGTATCATTTCTCACTTGGATATGACTTTAATGACGCCTTTTGAATACTTACTTGTATTCTCGTGGCTGCTCATAACCGTATCGTTAGTCATTAGTCGGTTTTTTAGAATTGAGTTTCTCGTCTTTTTCGTGAATGTAATTGGTTTTGCTGTGCTGACTGTTAATCTCTTCGTCATTGGTTCGGGGGCGTCACTAGCTATATGGGAGTTAGTACGTGAGCTTCTTGTCGTACATGTTATTCTTATGATTTGTGCTTATGTGGCTTTCACGATTAGCGTCATATTCTCTGGGATGTATATGTTCCTTCATGGCAGATTGAAGGGAAAGCAATGGTCCAAGTCCATGCAGCGTCTCCCTAGTCTGGATGCGATCAACCGATTAATGCTGGGGACGACACTTGTTGGTACACCATTATTGATGTTATCCCTAGCAGTTGCGGTTACATCGATTCTGACAGAAGGACGTTATGGACTGTTGTTAGATGCGAAGGTCATCATTTCGTTCGTCGCGTTAGCATTATATATCGGAATTCTTTTGCAATATCGATGGTTCAATGGAACGGGCTGGAAATTCGCTAAATGGAATGTATTATGCTTTGCGGTTATGCTATTTAACTTGCTGATTAATAAATTATCATCCTTTCATGGATGGTCATGAAAGCAGGCGACTGGCGATGTCGGGTTACTATCCTTTAATGGTGAATCTCGTGGGACGACGTTGTGTCGTAATCGGTGGCGGTAAGATTGCGGAACGTAAAGTGAACGGCTTACTGGAATCGGGAGCCAATGATGTGTTAGTTGTCGCTCTAGAGGCTTCAGGAGGTATTCTAGAGCTGTCAGCAAAGGGGTCTATACGACTGGAACAGAGGGCATACAAGGAAGAGGATTTAGTAGATGCCTTTCTTGTGTTCGCCGCAACGAATGTCCGGCAAATCAATCAGTCCGTCGCGAGCCATGGAGCTCGCCTCGGGCTTCTCGTAAATGTAGCGGATAAAGCCGAAGAGGGTGTATTCATCTCACCATCCACTCTGAGGCGCGGAGGATTATTGCTCACGGTAACAACAGGTGGAGCAAGTCCAGCCCTTACCGCCCAGATTAAACAAGAATTAGCTAAGCAGTATGGTGAAGATTACGCTCAGAAAGTTGAGATGCTGGGCTTGCTTCGCGAGAGGATGCTTCTAAGAGGGTCTTTTGACTCGTTTCGACATGAAGTACTTCGTAAGGCAGCAGAGCAGTTAGCGGGTAATAACATCGATGTAGAGGTAGATACATTTAGCCCAAGCCAGTTAGAGGCGTATATAGATCAGTGGATGATTCAGCTGCAGCAAAATGTAGATAGGAGGCAAAGATGATGGTGTATTCAGTTGATGGGCGGCGTGTTATCGTCGTTGGAACTCGGCAAAGCGCGCTTGCGCTGACACAGACAGGTCAAGTTATTGATCAATTAAAGGCACTTTGCGCAATACATAAATTGGATTATGATTTTGACATTCGTAAAATCGTGACCAAAGGCGATCGCATTCTTGATGTAACGTTATCTAAAGTCGGTGGCAAGGGTCTTTTTGTTAAAGAAATTGAACAAGCCCTATTCGATGGCGAAATCGATCTTGCCGTACACAGCATGAAGGATATGCCTTATGAGCTGCCGGAAGGTTTGATTAACGGCGCTGTTCCCAAGCGTGTGGACCCTAGAGATTGTCTGATTTCAAAGGGCGGTCTAAGCCTCGAGGAGCTTCCTCAAGGCGCGAAGGTAGGTACAAGCAGTCTACGTAGATCAAGCCAGCTTAAGCATGCCAGACCGGATCTGCAGATTGAATCTATACGAGGTAATATCGATTCGCGAATCGGTAAACTGGAAACGGAAGGTTTCGATGCGATCGTGCTTGCCGCTGCTGGTTTACACCGGATGGGCTGGGAATCGAAGATTTCTTCCTATGTGCCAGTAGAGCTTTCTGTTCCTGCAGTCGGTCAAGGTGCTCTTGGTATCGAGTGCCGTGAGGATGATCAGCAAATTCGTGCTCTTCTCACGCTCTATACCGACTCCCTCACGCTTCTAGCTGTTCGTGCAGAGCGCAGCTTTCTGGGTGAGCTTAATGGTGGCTGCCAGATTCCCATCGGCGCTTATGCAACAGTAGTAGAGCAGCAGGAAGGGGAATCTCCATTACTTGAATTAACAGGTATTGTAGGCTCTCCAGATGGCTCTGTGTTGTTAAAGGAAACGGTTCGGGGTCATAATCCGGAAGTGCTTGGCAAAGAAGCCGCTGATGCGCTCAGAGCTCGCGGTGCGGATCGCATACTGGCTGAAGTTAGGGGATGAGCGGTTTGCTGAAGCAGAAGAATAAAGGAAAAGTATATCTAGTCGGCGCTGGCCCTGGGGATCCGAAGCTCATCACAGTTCGAGGTTTAGAATGTATTAAGGCATGTGATGTTGTTGTGTATGATCGATTGGCAAGTCCGCGATTATTAAAATTTTTAAAGCCCGGAACAGAGAAGGTTTATGTAGGCAAGCTGCCTGATCGTCATACGATGAAGCAAGAGGATATTAACCAGCTTCTTGTCGATTTAGCGCTTGAGGGAAAGATAGTTACTCGTTTAAAAGGCGGAGATCCGACAATATTCGGTAGAGTTGGGGAAGAAGCGGAGCTGCTTTATCAGAACGGGATCGAATTTGATATTGTACCTGGAATTACATCAGCGATTGCTGTACCTGCATATGCGGGTATTCCTGTTACACATCGCGACTTGGCTTCCTCCTTATCGATCATAACGGGACATGAAAGTCCAGATAAACTGGATGAGTCTATTCATTGGGATAAAGTAACGAATGCCACAGGAACACTCGTTTTCTTGATGGGAGTCGCGAAAATCGGCTATATTGCGCAGCAATTAATAAAGCATGGGAAGCTTCCGGATACACCTGTTGCCCTTATTCGTTGGGGCACAAGAGTTGAGCAGCGAACGATTACAGGGACGCTCGAGACGATAGAAGCGATCGTTAAGGCAGCAGATTTTAAACCACCAGCAGTCATCGTGGTCGGTGAAGTGGTTCGTCAAAGAGAGAAGTTGAAATGGTACGAGCTTAAACCATTGTTTGGGACTCGTGTTCTTGTTACAAGAGCGAGAGCTCAAAGCAGCGATTTAGTGGACAGAATAGAGGAGCTAGGCGGAGAGCCTTGCGAATTCCCTGTAATTGAAACGCGTGAGCCATCAGAGGCTGGCGTAATCGCAGTGCTTGAAGAAGCGTTACATGATGCTCGGCAGTATGACTGGCTTATGTTTACCAGTGTGAACGGAGTCGAATATTTCTTCAGCTGGATCAAGAAATTACGAATTGATATTCGTCAGTTTCATCAGGCCCGTATTGCGGCCGTTGGACCAAGAACAGCTGAGGCGCTGGAAAAGCATGGCCTGTTCGTCGATGTGCTTCCGGTTAAGTTTCAAGCTGAGGATTTGTTAGATAGCCTATCGGATAGTTTAATACCTGGTCAACGTGTGCTGCTCCCTCGTGGGGATTTGGCAAGAGAAATTCTGCCGCAAGAGCTTAAGAAAAAAGGACTTATACCTATAGAAATCGATGTATACGAGACCATTATCTCAGCTGACCAAGATGAGGAAATACTTGAATTACTTCTGAAGCGCAAAGTAGATGTGATTACATTCGCTAGCTCATCAACGGTTACAAATTTACTTGAAGTGCTTCGGCGAATGGGTGTAGAACAACCGCTAGAAGTGCTGGAAGGCGTCGATATCGCTTGCATCGGCCCCGTAACCGCTAAGACTGCCACGGAGTGTGGACTGACGGTTACGATCCAACCAGAGGATGCGACGATCGATGCGTTGATCGATGCGATTTCAGCAGCAAGGGTCGCTAGTCGCAAGATCTAGTGCTGGTACGTAAGGTCCGCTAGACGCAAGATCTAGTGCTATACTTAAGGTCCGCTACGTGGACGGATCATTCTTCCGATCGCTGTTGCAGCCCGATTCTTTGATTTTCTTAACACTTACAGGGTAAGAATCCGGCTGCAAAGGCGAACACTTTCGTTTCTCCAGAACGATTCCGTCCGCTCCGCTAAGTTATTCAATGGCAGATAGAACCTAGCAAAAACTAAGCTTATGCTTCCGAAGTGAGTTTTTCCTCAATCATTCCTTTAATGAGGAATGACTATATAAGTTGAACTAGAGAGATAACAAGTGAGCGGAGCAGATGGATGATTCTGGAGAAGCGTCAGCGTTCGCCTTTGAGACCGGATTTCCCCCTTAACAGGGGACAAAATAAGAAATCCGGGCTCAACAGCGATCGGAAGAACATTCCCTCTGTGCAGCGGCTCATTGTCCGTTTCTTAAGTTCAACTTATATTGCAGAGCCTCACAAAATCTTAGTTTATGCTTCCGAAGTGAGTTTTTGCTCAGTCATTCCTTTAATTAGGAATGACTAGATAAAACCTCGCAAAAACTTTTAGGAGGGTTACATCATGAGTTTTCCAATAACTAGACATCGCCGGTTACGACGTTCGGCTGCACTGCGCAGTATGGTGCGTGAGACGCAATTAACAGTTAATGATTTTATTTATCCACTATTTGTTACAGTCGGCAATGACGTTAAAGAAGAAATTCCTTCGATGCCGGGTGTTTATCATTTCTCTATGGATCGGCTTCAAGAAGAAATCGAAAAGGTCGTTGCCTCAGGTATACAATCGATTCTGCTTTTCGGCGTTCCAGCTACCAAAGACGCAGTGGCTTCATCGGCTTACGATCATAACGGAATTGTGCAAGAAGCGACACGTGCGATAAAGTCATGGGCACCGCAGCTGGTTATTGTTGCTGATACCTGTTTGTGTCAGTTCACTGATCATGGCCATTGTGGAGTGGTTCATCATGACGATGAGACTGGTGCTGCTGAGGTCGATAACGACAGCTCCTTAGCGTTACTAGTGAAAACAGCGATTTCGCAAGCAGAAGCCGGTGCTGATATTATCGCTCCATCCAATATGATGGACGGTTTTGTTAGTGCAATTCGTGAAGGACTTGATGAGGCTGGTTTTGAAATGGTGCCTGTTATGTCCTATTCCGTTAAATATGCATCTGCCTATTACGGTCCTTTCCGTGAAGCGGCACATTCGACTCCACAATTCGGTGATCGCAAAACGTATCAAATGGATCCTGCTAATGTTCGTGAAGCACTTCGCGAGGCGGAGTCGGATGTTTTAGAGGGAGCAGATATGCTGATGGTTAAGCCTGCCCTTGCTTACTTGGACGTTTTACGAATGCTGAAGGAGCACTTTGACTTACCCGTAGTTGCCTATAACGTAAGTGCTGAATACTCGATGGTCAAAGCAGCTGCAGCCAACGGTTGGATCGACGAGCGTGCTGTAGTGTTAGAAACCTTAACAGGTATGAAACGGGCTGGTGCGGATATTATTATCACTTACCATGCGCTGGATGCTGCTCGCTGGTTAAAAGGGGAATAATAAAAGTAATATAACTATTTAACAGGTAGGTGTAGTCGAAATGAGCGAAAAAAGTCAAAAAAGGTCAGATGAACGCTCCGCAGCAGCATTTGCTAAAGCGAAGCAAGTGATCCCAGGTGGCGTTAACTCCCCGGTGCGTGCTTTTCGGTCTGTAGGACTAACGCCCGTTTATATGGAACGCGGAGAAGGCTATCGCGTATTCGACATTGATGGTAACAGCTACATTGATTATGTAGGGTCATGGGGGCCTCTCATTATGGGTCATGCCCATCCAGAAGTCATCGAAGCGATAAAACGTACGGCTGAGAAGGGAACGAGCTTTGGCGCACCTACTGAGCTTGAGACGTTAATGGCAGAGCTGGTTTGCGAGCGTGTTCCATCCGTAGAAGTTGTAAGAATGGTGAACTCCGGTACAGAAGCAACGATGAGTGCTTTGCGACTTGCACGAGGCTACACCAAACGCAGCAAAATCTTGAAGTTCGAAGGCTCTTATCATGGACATGCGGACAGCTTGCTCATAAAAGCGGGTTCAGGTGTCGCGACGTTAGGATTGCCGGATAGTCCTGGTGTTCCGGAGAGCGTAGCTTCCCATACGCTTACCGTTCCTTACAATGATTTAGCTTCTGTTCAAGTAGCATTCGAGAAATTTGGTGAAGAGATTGCTTGTATTATTGTCGAGCCTATCGCTGGTAATATGGGTGTCGTTCCTCCATTGCCAGGCTTTCTCCAAGGCTTGCGTGAGATAACGGAGCAATATGGCAGCTTGCTTATCTTTGACGAGGTTATGACTGGTTTCCGGGTCAACTATCATTGCGCGCAGGGGCTTTACGGTATCACGCCTGATTTGACCTGTTTGGGCAAAGTTATTGGCGGCGGTCTGCCTGTTGGGGCTTATGGTGGTAAAAGGGAGATCATGGAGATGATCGCACCAAGCGGTCCGATCTATCAAGCAGGAACGCTCTCTGGTAATCCTCTTGCAATGATTGCAGGCTATACGACACTTCGTTTACTTACTCAGGAAACCTATGAACACTTGGAACGGATGTCTGTGAGATTGCAGCTTGGATTCGAAGCAAATGCGTCTAAAAATGGAATTCCGGTTACGATTAATCGTGTTGGCTCTATGGTTTGTCCATTCTTTACGGACACCCATGTCATTAATTATGAGACAGCCAAACAATCCGATTTAGAGCGGTTTAAGGCTTATTTTGCAGCCATGCTGGATCTTGGAATTAGTGTCGCTCCATCGCAATTCGAAGGCATGTTTGTATCTGCTGTTCATGATGAAGCTGCCATCGATGCTACCATTGCTGCACATGATGAAGCGCTCCGGCAATTGTAGGAGATGATGATGAATATGCCTCAGGCAAACTTTGATTATAAAAGAAATGGCGAGTGGCTGGAGTTAACCGTATCTGTATTGAAAAGTCTAGCCACTACTGCCGTAAAAGACGAACAAGCCTTACAAGCCAATAGCCATCCGCACCACGTGCGGCAGTGGTTGTTGGCTCTTGCTTTATTCCCGGCCAAATGGATCAATCGGCTGTTCTCCATCGGTGGCATACAAATGGTTGACGATGTTGTAAAGCTCCGTACGTTTATCCCTGTGGAGATGGGCAGAGATGTGATGTATGAGCTGGCGAAACTGCCAGTGATAGGACGTCATAATGAGGTGCCAGTCTTATTTGAAGATGATTGGTGTCTGGTTTTGGATAAACCTGCGGGTATGCCCGTTCATCCATCAGCACCTGGTCATAGGGGTACGCTCGATGAAGCTGCGGCAAGGCATTGTATAAAGTCAGGAGAGCTCATGCCTGTCAAACATATTCATCGGTTAGATGATGACACGGCCGGTCCAGTGTTGTATGCGAAGAATGAATTAGCCCAGCTCCAACTGGATGAAGCGATGAGGAACAAAGAAATTGATCGTAGGTATCAAGCACTTGCTCAAGGTCAGCTAAAGCACAAACAAGGTACTATAAATGAACCAATCGGCAAAGATAGACATCATAACACAAGAAGGAAAGTCTCGCCTACAGGCGATTCTGCCGTGACACATTACGAAACGTTGGCATGCTACCCGAGAGCGACCCTTCTAAAGGTCCGTTTGGAAACAGGCCGGACTCATCAGATTCGTGTTCATTTGAGTTATATTGGACATCCACTAGTTGGTGATACGCTATATGGAGGAAGCGATCCACTGCTTAAGCATCAAGCACTCCGTGGTGAGCTTTTGGCTTTCAAGCATCCATTTACCGGTCAAATGCTTACGATTCACGCCATAGAGCCTGATTGGTTCAGGCAAGTTCGAGAGCGTTATGCCATACTGTGAAAATCGTAGTCATGCCTGCCCCACCCTTACCATATAGATAAATAGGGAAGAGTGCTGTAACAAGCTATGTGAGGGGAAGGAGGACGACCTGCGTGTCCAATCAAACGAACGGTCTACGATTTGATGTTTATGAACGCGTTCATCTGCCTGATGATGTGGCAGCAATCGAAGAGCTTGAAGAAATTGAACTGGTACCCCGTATTCAAATCGTTCAGCAAGGCGAACAGGTTTTGTTGAAAGGTCATTTGCTTCTATCCGGGGTTTATCGCGCTCAGAATGAATTAGATTCTGAACAAGCCTTAGAGCATTGGATACCTGTAGAGATCACGCTTCCGATGAATCGCGTTCAACGTCTAGACGACGTTTCGGTGGAAATTGATAATTTCGATGTCGATTTGCTGTCCGCTCGAACGCTCAATATCACGGGGGTATTATCGCTATTGGGCATTGAGCTCGATCAGCCTAGAGAGCAGGAACAATGGCCGCGTGAAGAGCCGTTTATCGTTGTTCACAAGAGGGAAGAAGAGGAACAGAATCAGAGAGAGTCAGAAGAGGCTCAGGAAGAGGATGAATATTCCTCGAATGAACTGGAGTTTACCGAACTCTCTGAACAAACTGATGGCGGATTATCGTATCCGTCGTTCAGTGATTCATTCAATCGAGAAGCAGCTCATCGTGAGACGCAAACTCATCAAGCCTTGCAATGGGAGCAAGAAGCGCAGCTTGCTGAAGCTCAAAGGCAAGCAGCTCGGCAGGAGATTCTACAGCGTGAGTCAATTGCTCGTGCAGCCTTTCTCAGGGAAGAGCAGCTATTGGCTGAGGCGAGGAAGGATGCTCTTCAACGTGAGTCTAACTTGCCCGCACAAGAGTGGTCCGCACAAGAGCAATTGGAACAGGAGCCTCAGGAACAAGAACGATCGGAAAGCGAAGTTTTCGACATTGACAGTGAACTCGCTCAACGCGAGCCCGATCTTGTTGCTGATGCTGAAACAAACAGAAGCACGGAGGAGCTCCTCAATGAGCAGGACCAGGACCAGGAGTCCATCAATCGAATCGAAGAGCCGGCTCCTATACAAGCTGCCTTTTCCATTGATGTCGAGCCTGCGACTGTTGAAACACCTGCTTTAGAATCAGAGCTGGAACGGAAAGAAATGCGTGTTGCACTTGGAAGCAAGCGTATCGAAGAAGAGAAGGCGCCGTCGACTGGCGGAATTGGCTTTCGTTCTCTTCTCCAATCAAGCCGAAGAGAGCAGGAGGCAAGAGCCGCTGCGGAGCAAGTGGCTGAGAAGGCTGCCGCGGAAGCAAGAAAATCTACAGGTGATGATATAGAGTGGAAGAATCTATTCTATGGTCGATCTAACGATGATCATTCTTTCCGTAAACTAAAGCTTTGTATTGTCCAACGCGAAGAAACACTAGAGACTATTGCCGGAAGATATCAGCTGCAGCCGCGAGAAATTATTCTCTATAATCGATTGTCGGATCAGAGCGTATCGGAAGGTCAAGTACTGTACATTCCATAATGGCAATATTCAGAGCCCTCTCAAGCTTATTAATAGCTTAAGGGGGCTTTTGCATGGGGAAAGGACCTCAAAGAGAGTGGAGTGCCTGCTGGGATTGACGCGGGCAAATAAGAACGTGTATGATAGAAAATATAGGGTTATACTTCAAGTAAAGACGTTGAAGGGGAAGAGTAGTAGCAATGCCTTCAGAGAGCGGAACCGGTGCGCTGAGAGGTTCTGCAGGATGTTTAGCTGCAACAAGTCACCCCAGAGTTGCTCGAATGAACGATGTTATCGTTAGTTCAAGCCGGCCACAGCCGTTATCTGTTTGAGTTGTCGCTTAGCATGACTTAAGCGAAACAAAGGTGGTACCGCGGAAGCAAAACCTTTCGTCCTTTGCTGTTTAAGGGCGGAAGGTTTATTTTTTTTTCAAAATATAAGAAAGTATAAGTTTTCTCCATATACTTTGCCTATATTTCAGAGGGAAGAAACTTGTTTTGCTGCCAAGGACGGCGTCAGCCGTTTCTCCTTGCACGGATGTACACCTAGCGAACTTAAGTAAACAACCCCAAATTAGGGTTTATGAATTTATTGGAGGTAAGAAGCCATGTCTGACAAACAACCGACGACTGAGATGCCAACCACATATGACCCGAAGGCATCTGAAGCCAAGTGGTATGACTATTGGATGGAAGGAAAGTATTTTGAGGCCGGTAAACGTCCTTCCGCCAAGACCTATACGATCGTAATTCCGCCGCCGAACGTAACTGGAATGCTGCATATTGGTCATGCTCTGGACTTCACTTTACAGGACATTCTCATTCGTGCGAAAAGGATGCAAGGCTTCGATACGCTCTGGCTGCCCGGAAGTGACCATGCCGGAATCGCAACGCAGACGAAAGTAGAGCAGAAGCTGCGCGAGGAAGGATTGACCCGTTATGATCTTGGGCGGGAGAAATTCGTGGAAAAAGTATGGGAATGGAAAGAAATTTATGCAGGTACGATTCATGAGCAATGGGCTAAGATGGGATTCTCGCTGGATTACTCGCGTGAACGCTTCACCCTCGATGAGGGGTTATCGAAGGCCGTTCGTGAGGTGTTCGTTCGTCTCTATGAGAAGGGACTCATCTATCGCGGCAAAAAGATTATTAACTGGGATCCTGCCGCTCGAACTGCTCTTTCTGATATTGAGGTCGAGCATAAAGAAGTGAATGGACATCTCTATCATCTTCAGTATCCACTCAAAGACGGCAGTGGATTTATGACGGTTGCAACAACTCGTCCTGAAACCATGCTGGGTGATACGGCAGTTGCCGTTCATCCTGAGGATATGCGTTATAAGCATCTAATCGGACAGATGCTTATTCTTCCCATCGTCGGACGTGAAATTCCGATTATTGGGGATGAATATGTAGAGCAGGAATTTGGTTCCGGAGCAGTTAAAATAACACCTGCGCATGATCCGAATGACTTCGAGGTCGGTCTTCGTCATGACTTGCCGCAAATTGTCATCATGGACGAAAGCGGTGTAATGAACAATGAAGCCGGGCCTTATCAAGGTCTTGATCGTGCAGTATGCCGTAAACAAATTGTTGCAGACCTTCAAGAGCAAGGAGTATGCATCAAAATAGAAGATCACGTCCATCAGGTTGGTCATAGTGAACGAAGCGGGGCAGTGGTTGAGCCTTACTTGTCGACCCAATGGTTTGTTTCCATGAAGCCGCTCGCTGAAGTAGCTATTGAAGCGCAGCGTTCGGGTAAAGGAGTAAATTTCGTACCGGATCGTTTCGATAAGATCTATCTGCAGTGGATTGAGAATGTCCGCGATTGGTGTATCTCCCGTCAGCTCTGGTGGGGACATCGAATTCCGGCATGGTACTGCGATGACTGTGGTCATATGCATGTCGGTCGCGATGATTTGCAGACTTGTGATAAATGCGGAAGCACAGCGATCCGTCAGGACGAGGATGTGCTTGATACGTGGTTTAGCTCGGCCTTATGGCCGTTCTCAACACTTGGCTGGCCTGAGCAAACCAATGATCTCAAGCGTTTCTATCCGACAGATGTATTAGTCACAGGTTATGATATTATTTATTTCTGGGTTGCTCGAATGATATTCACCGCTCTCGAGTTTACGGAACAAATTCCATTTAAGGATGTTCTCATGCATGGACTCGTTCGGGATGAAAATGGACAGAAAATGTCCAAATCAATCGGGAATGGCGTTGATCCATTAGAGGTTATTGAGAAATATGGCGCAGATGCCATGCGGTTTATGATTTCGACGAGCAGCACGCCAGGCCAGGATTTGCGTTTCCGCTGGGAGAAAGTCGAACAAGCGCGCAACTTTGCGAACAAAATATGGAATGCCTCGAGATTTGCGCTCATGAATTTAGAGGGCGTTTCTATTGAGGATGTTAATATCGATGTGAAGCTAGGCACAGCTGATCGATGGATTCTGCACCGACTGAATGAAACATCGCGTGAGGTTAAGCGTCTGATTGATGCTTATGAGTTCGGTGAAACCGGTCGCGTATTGACGACTTTCATATGGGATGACTTATGCGATTGGTACATTGAGTTTGCGAAGCTGAACTTATACGGCACGGACGCCGAGGCTAAGAAAGCAACGCAATCCGTTCTCGCTTATGTATTAGATCGGACACAGCGTCTTATCCATCCTTTCATGCCGTTTATCAGCGAGGAAATATGGCAACACTTGCCGCATGAAGGTGATAGTATTACACTTGCGGCTTGGCCGGAATACGAGGAGAAGTTCGAAGCACCGGATGCCCTTCGTGAAATGGAGCTACTAATGGGGATTATCCGCTCGGTAAGGAATATCCGTGCTGAGGTGAATGTGCCGATGAGCAAGAAGGTTGAGCTTAATATTAAACCTTCCGGTGAAACGGAAGCTGCCATATTGAGCCGCAATGAAGAATTCATCAGCCGTTTCTGTGGAACATCGAATTTGGAGATTAGCCTTTCATTAGCTGCTCCAGATAAAGCCATGACAGCAATCGTAACGGGGGCGGAGTTGTATTTGCCACTTGCTGGTTTGCTTGATATTGATCAAGAAATTGCCAGATTAGAGAAAGAAATTGCTCATTTGAGCGGTGAAGTGGAACGTGTAGAGAAGAAATTGGCTAATGAAGGATTCGTTGCCAAGGCTCCTGCAAAGGTCATTGATGAGGAACGCGCTAAGATGGCAGATTACGCGGACAAACGTGACAAGGTCAAAGCACGGATTGCTGAACTTCGTGGTTAAGGGCCTTTACAAGGAAGAAGGACGAGATTCGATGATAGACAATCTTCATATAGAAAGTAAGGCTCCTCTTACAAGCTACGAGGAAGCAAGGGATTGGATTACAGGGCTTGTTGTCTATGGCATTCGTCCAGGCATGGAACGGATACAATTATTGCTTGAAGCCTTTGGTAATCCTGAGCGCCGATTGAAGTTCATTCATGTAGCGGGTACGAATGGGAAAGGTTCCGTTTGTGCTTACTTAACTAGCGTTCTAATTCGCAGTGGTTATGATGTGGGGACATTCACATCCCCTTACATCACTAAATTCACGAATCGATTTCAGTATAATGGAACGGATATTCCTGAGGAGGTCTTGCTTCAGCTGAGCAATGAGCTGAAGCCTCATGTTGAGGCGATCGCTCAAACCGAGCTAGGCTCACCTTCTATGTTCGAAGTATCCACAGCACTTGCCATTCTTTACTTTGCGAAAGTCTCTTATCCCGATTTCGTGGTATGGGAGACAGGTCTTGGCGGTCGATTGGATGTAACAAACATCGTTTCACCGATCATTTCTGTCATCACGAATGTCGGCCACGATCATATGGACATACTCGGTGACACGATCGAAGCAGTCACTCACGAGAAAGCGGGTATCATAAAACCGGGTATGCCAGTGGTAAGTGCTGTTAGCCAGCCTGAGGCGGTCTCAATTATCAAGTCTACGGCCCAAGCGGCAAACAGCTCGCTCTATTTACTTGGTGAGAAATTCAGCGAAACACCGCTGGATGTTCGTGAGAATGAACAGATCTTTCGTTTCAATGGATTATTCCGCGATATTGAGCCATTAACAATAACAATGAATGGCGCACATCAGCGAACGAATGCCGCTGTTGCTGTAATGACATTAGAAATTCTACGTCAATACTATGCGTTGATTGTTGAAGATGAAGCGCTGCAGGAAGGTTTGAGAGATACGTCATGGCCTGGACGCTTGGAGATGGTTACAACATCGCCACGGGTTCTTGTCGATGGCGCACATAATCCAGAAGGCGCAGCAACGCTTGCTGCTGCACTTCAGGATACCTATCAGTACGAGCGGCTGCATCTCATGATGGGGATGCTCGCGAATAAGAATCATCATGACACGTTGCGGCATATACTACCTCTAGTGGATACGCTTGTCGTGACCGAGGCCGACTTTCGCAAAGCAATGCCCGCGGAGGCATTGGCTAAGCTTGTTCAAGAAATAAAAGAGCAGTATGGATATTCTTTTGAGCTTATCGTTGAACCCAATTGGAGGCAGGCACTTTCTCGCCTTCAGACGTTGACAAGCGATGCCGATTTGGCAGTCGTAACAGGAACGCTATATTTGATTGCGGATGTCCGCTCCCAATTGCTCTACAAGATGGATTCTGAAAAAGGGTGGTGAACCGTCTTTGAAAACGGCAGAACACGTTCATTTCATCGGGATCGGCGGTTATGGTATGAGCGCTATTGCGCGAGTCATGCTAGAAATGGGCTATAAAGTAACCGGTTCCGATGTTGCCAGGCAGGAGCTTACAGAGAAGCTCGTTGCGAATGGAGCACATATTTACATTGGTCATGAGCCAGAGCATGTTAAAGGAGCCGATCTTGTCGTCTATTCAACTGCATTGTCCCGGGATAATGTGGAACGAAGAGCGGCAGAAGAGCTCAATATTCCTATTTTGCATCGTGCCCAAATGCTGGCACAGCTGATGAATAACGCCAAAGGCGTAGCCGTAGCGGGTGCGCATGGCAAAACGACAACCTCGTCGATGATTGCGCTCGTTATGGAGAATTGCAAGCTTGATCCGACCTATATTATTGGGGGAGAGATCGTTAATGTTGGAACGAATGCGAAAGCGGGAAAAGGCGAATATGTCGTTGCTGAAGCAGACGAAAGCGATGGCTCCTTTTTACAATATCACCCTGCGATAGCGATCGTAACAAACATTGAACCCGATCATCTCGAGAACTATGATGGTGATTTTAATAAACTAAAAGCAGCTTATGTCCAATTCTTAAGTCAAGTTAAGGAAGACGGAAAAGCGATTGTTTGCACGGATGATGAAAACATACGTGAAATGCTGCCTATGCTCGAAGCTGGGCCACTTGGCAGCGCTGGAGTTCTTACCTATGCCATTAATAGCGACGCTGGTTACAAGGCGGAAGACATTACTTTAGGCGACCGGAAAGTATCGTTCAATGTGACTAAGCATGGCCAATTGCTAGGTCGCATTCAATTGTCAGTACCAGGTCTGCATAATGTATCGAATGCTATGGCAACCGTAATCACATGCTTGGAAGCGGGTATTCCGTTTGCTTCAATAGCAGACGCAATCGTTGATTTTCGTGGAGCGAAGCGCAGGTTTCAGGTGCTCGGCGAAGTAAACGATATTCTGATCATTGATGATTACGCTCATCATCCAACTGAGATTCAGGCAACAATTAGCGCGGCCAAGTCAACTGGAAAACGGATTATTGCCGTGTTCCAGCCGCAGCGTTATTCCCGAACTTTCTTTTTGCTTGACCAATTCAGCCGTGCTTTCACGGAAGCCGACGAGGTCATCATTACGGACATCTACTCGCCAGCTGGTGAATTGCAGATCGAAGGCGTCCATTCGAAGAAGCTGGTGGAGCTCATCTTGCATAATAGCAACGCCAACACCTCATACTTCCCAACCAAGGAAGAAGCGCTTGCTGATCTGACTGGACGCGTCGCACCTGGTGACCTTGTTATTACAATGGGCGCAGGCGACATCTGGAAGATCGCAGATAGTCTGGCCAAGACTCTGCGTGCGCAATACGAGTAATTTAGCCTCATGTCTTACGAGCTCACCTTAGAGCTCTGGTCCTCTGGATACCCCGTTTATGTGGGTGTTCAGGGGACTTTTCTTTTTTCTATTGAAGTAACGGGAAGTAATCTTTGGTATGATGATTTCAAATAATTGTTAGTTGGAGGTTTTTAGTGAGCCACATAAGAGGAGTTATTCTAGAGGGGTATTCAAATGCTGGAAAAACGTCTGTTTTAAAAGCTCTAAAGCTACTTCAAGCAAAAGATGAATCATCGGAGCGTAGTATCATTGTTCTTAGTGAACATTATTCCCAAGTATTAAACAATGTTCATGGCGAGTTTCAACGTTTAAATCGTGATGAACATCTTAAGCTATTGAAAGAACGGGTTAGCATGTTACGACAATTAAACGAATGGGCAACTTATCTGGGTCCAGATGCATCTCGGGCTTCGAGAGGTTTATTTTTTATATTGGAAAGATTTCATTTGAATCACAGAGTGGCATTTCCCAGCGAATCTTCATATGAAATCGAATCGCTTGAAAATGAAATGCTCAACCTTGGGGCTAAATGTGTATTATTAACGGTATCTTCTGAAAACGTAGAGGAAAGAATGCAAAGTCGAACACCTCACGAATGGACGAATAAAACAAGAGAAGAAATCAGAAAGTCAGCAGATGAATTTATACAAACCCAATCAGAATTACGTAAACAATCTAGTCTATCTGTCCTACCAACCATAGAAATAAATACTGATAATAAGGATTGGATTGCATATGCAAACAAAGTAATGGATTTAGGTCTTCCTCTTAGGGGGTTATGAAAACTGGTTCTGGAAGAAGAGAGGACTTGCCTGATAAAGCATACACCTTTAGCATGACATACGAAGGAACATACATGGAAAAGGCACAGAATACAGGCCCTAGCCCCATCGTTGTATTAGCATGTCTTACTTGGGCACCTATCAGGAGAAAACGCAGAACACGGGCTTGACTGAGACGGTTGTATTTGAGTAGTACAAATCGATACTTTTATTTGAATCTTGAAAAAACAACAGCCCGCATCCAATTAGATGCGGGCTGCAACGTTTGCACTGCGGTAGTTGGAGTCGTCAAGTTCAACCGTCACTTCTACCCCATCGGTTCTTTATTCCGATAATGCTGAGGTGCGACGCCTTCGATCTTTTTAAACATCCGGCTGAAGTAAAAAGGATCTGGATATCCGACTTCATTGGCAATCTCCTGAACGCTTTTATCTGTACTGCGCAGCAGGTGTTTGGCACGTTGGGTTTTAAGCTGGTGGATGTAGTTGTGGATGTTCGTTCCAGCATATTTTTTAAACACCTGACAAAGATATTCGTATTTTCGATCCAGCAACCGCTCTAACGTTTCTTTGGAAATGTCCGAATCGTAAAAATTGTTCAAATGATTGACTAGCTTGCGGAATGTGAGGTATGAAGCGGGGAAAGCTGTGTCCAAATCACTTTGCTTCAAAAAATCACTCGCCATAAGCCGGAGTATTTCACCAAGCAATAAGGTGGCATGAAAACGAAAATAGCCCTTGGGTTGTTTCATTGTCTCCACCAGATCTTCAAACAAGCCGAGCAGCTTATACCGCTGTAAGGAACGAAACTGACGCGGGACGACAAGCAAATCCTCATGAAGGATATCCGTGGTTCTTAGCTCCGTCCGTTCGGCATGGACAATATTAAGCTCGGATGCCCGATCCAGCACGAATTCATTGAGGCAGGGATCACAGGAAAATTGCACCCAAAAAAATTGACCCTGTTTTTCATCGGAATTCCATCCGGAATGTGTCTCCCAAGGCCTCATAAGCAGTGACTCCCCAGCTTGTAAGCTCATACGCGCTTCGCCAGTCTGCAAATGTACCGTTCCGTCGGCAATGACGATTAGTTCGTAATGTGGATTATGATGCTGGCCGAAGAAATGGAGGTTATTTGCATCGTAAAGATCCGCCCATTTGACATCTAGCGTAGATAATCGAGAAAGAGAGTAGTACATGGCATGACATCCCCCGATGTTTTTTCTTTTGAAAACAAAACGATGTGCATGGCACTATAAAGTAACCGCTCCTATACTAAAATCATCACTATTATATCAAACCAACGGAGGTTTTCACATGAATACAAGTATTTTAAATGAACAAGACTACTATCGTATCGTATACGGAGGATGGCTAGGGAAAAATATCGGGGGGACGCTTGGGGCACCGGTCGAAGGCAAGAAAGAGCTTCTTGAATTGACCTTTTATCCGGAGCTGCCGGACGGTCCGCTAGAGAACGATGACTTGGATATGCAATTGGTGTGGCTGCACGCATTGGAGCAGTATGGTCCGGGATTGACCGCCCGCGAGCTCGGGCAAGAATGGTTGGAGCATATCTTTTTCCCGTTTGATGAATACGGTTATGCCCTGACGAATCTGCGAAGAGGTCTACTCGCGCCGGTTGCAGGTTGGTTCAACAATCCTTTCAACAACTGTATGGGCTCACCTATTCGTTCTGAAATTTGGGCAATGGCGGCACCCGGAGCGCCGGAAACTGCGGCCCACTATGCGTATCAGGATGCGATTGTAGACCATGCCGGAGGGGAAGGGGTATATGGTGAAATGTTTTTTGCCGCTTTGGAAAGCGCTATTTTCTTTGAGAAAGACCGGGATCGGTTGATTGAGATTGGAATGAGCTATATTCCTGAGGATTGCCGTACCGCCAAAGCGCTGAAAGATCTGCTCCGTTGGCATCAGGAAGGGAAGAGCTGGACCGAAACGCGCTTGCTCATTCTGGAGCACCATGGCAGCGACAACTTCACAGATGCTCCACAAAATATTGCATTTACGATCCTTGGATGGTTGTTTGGTGAAGATTTTGAAGACGCGATATTGAAAGCTGTCAACTGCGGTTACGATACGGATTGTACCGCAGCAACGCTGGGTGCGATATTGGGAATGCTGCTTGGACCGGAAGGCTTGCCTGCCAAATGGGTGAAGCCGGTTGGTGACCGAGTCGTTGTCAGTCCTCCAATCAAAGGATTCCCAGCGCCTAAGAACTTGGATGAGCTGACCCGCCGCACGATCCGCATGGGCAAACAGATTCTCGCCGCTTGGGATACGGGGATTTTGGTGCATCCCGACCTTCCTACTTCTTGGAACCGATTGGTGACTGCAGGAGAAGTGAATGAATCGATAAGGGAGCTTTGGGAGAGAAAGGTAACGTCCAATCTTTACTTGCTGCCTCAGGGAACGCAAAGCTGTCCGGACGCTGAGTTATTAATCGACTTCGGACCTGATGGCCCAGCCATTGGAGCGGGTCAAAGGAAGGTACTGCATTTCACGCTGAAGAACCGATCGCTTACCCCATTATATGGAAAAATTGCATTGGAGCTGCCTTCAGGATGGGAGGGACCGAAAACACTTGAGATTAGCCTGCAGCCAGACGAATTCTTCCAGTGGGACACGGAAATCCTAGCTGGGACGGTTACAGCCGCATGTCATGAGCTTGCTTTTCACTGGACGCGAAGTCATGATCATGCGGTATGGGCTGTTCAGAAAGTGCCTTTCTCATTGGTCAGCTCATCCAAATGGACCGTCTGGGGACCAGAAGACGGTGTGGGAAAAGAGATTTATGTCCCAGGGAACCGAGTGGAATGGGAGAAGGGTCTTGGGTCAAATTCAGTTGGTTTGATGGCAGACGGTGTGTACCGGGCACAAACGATACTTACCAACCCGATCGAACGCAAGGTTCGACTCATTGCAGCTGCGAATAGTCCCGTTACGCTGAAGTTGAACGGACAGACTGTGATTGAGTGCAAAGAAACGTTGGAATTCATGCCGGCGTATCATCGTGCCCATGATCAACAATCGGTGGAGTTAACTTTATCAGCCGGAAGCCATTTAATTGAAGTGGAAGCTTTCAGAGAGGGCTCTCCTCTTGAGATGTATATCTTGCCGGTTGCACTTAGCGACACAACATCACCCGGTCCTAACTATTACTATACGGATATACTGTTGGGTTGAAGTATGAGAATCGATGCGCATCAGCATTATTGGAAAACAGCGCGTGGAGACTACGGTTGGCTGACTCCGGAACAAGGAATTTTATATGCGGACTATATGCCGGAGCAGCTGCATGAAACACTGGCAGGTTATGGCTTCGAACGTACGATTGTAGTGCAAGCTGCGCCCACGCTGGAAGAAACTGAATTCATGCTGGCACTATATGAAAAGTATGACAGCATTGCCGGGGTAGTCGGCTGGCTGGATCTGGCTTCGCCGGAATTTGGAGAGCAATATGCCAAGTTCCGCAAGCATCAAGGCTTTGTTGGGTTTCGACCGATGCTGCAGGATTTACCTGACCAATGGATCATTCAGACTCAGGTCATGGCAAATTTGGAGTTGGTAGTCAGGGATGAATTTCCGATTGATTTACAGCTTAGGCCACGCCATCTCCCCTATATGTTGGAGGCGTTACGCGTCTTTCCAACCCTCAGGGCGGTGATCGACCATGCGGCCAAGCCTTTTATCGCAGAGAAGACCTTAGACCCGTGGAAGATGCAAATGACTGAAATGGCTGCCTACCCTAACGTTATGTGCAAGCTGTCCGGTCTGGTCACGGAGGCCAACCAACAAGCTTGGAGCTGGGAGGACTTAGTCCCCTACGTGCACCATGTCGTAGAAGTATTTGGTACAGATCGGATCATGTTCGGGAGCGATTGGCCTGTTTGTTTAACGACTTGCAGTTACCAAGAGGTTTATGACGTTTTGTTGAAGGCTCTCCCACCCTACATGTCCCAGGACGATCATGATGCCCTCTTTGGGGGCAATGTAAAGCGATTTTATGATTTGCGTTGCACCTAGTAAAAAACTTCTATCTCAACAACTTCAACAACTGATTATTCTGCTAATGAAAAACCATAGTGAAGGAGCGGCATTGAAGCTGCTCCTTTTTTGCTTTCATTGAAGTAACGGACAGGATAACTTCAATCACTTCGCGAATACTTCAAGTACAAAGTTCATAAAATTACTCGTTAATATATTGATAAGTTGAATGTTCTTTAGAGGAGGTATAACGATATGCTTTTTTTTGAAAGGGTTAGAAAGCTATCAAATGTATGTATTGTAATTTTTGTGTTATTTTTCATTTTGATGATTGTTTCATTTTCAAACAGTAAGTTCTCTGAAATATTACAGCATAATTTTACAAATGATTTAAGAGGAACAATTTTTACATTAATTAGCTTTATAATTTCAATCTTTTCATTAACTTTAGGAATTAGTTTGAAATACATTGTAAAAGATGCAAATGAAGAGATAAAACTGCTTGAAGAACGTACCAAAAAAAATTCGGGGGAGCAGATTTAGCCCTAGTTCTTCATTAAGCTCCCATGAAAATTAAATTAGCTCAAAACTAGTAAAAGAGCTATAGAGTTAGGTAGACCGAAAACAACTTACGGTAACCTTCTTACCTAGAATTTGAGCAGTGGCTATTTTATACTGTAAGCGCTATTATTTCTAATTATCCCAATTCTAACACTGGAATAGCACAATTTACAACATGAAATATTCCATTAATATAAAAACGGTTTTGTTGATGCAAATGCAAACTATTGGTTCCATTGTGCCGAACACTTGGAATCCGAATGCATTCGCAGTGGAGGTTAGCGTATTGCTATTGTACGTTAGCGGATACCTTCCTACGGATTATACTCCTTGTCCTAGATTGAATATTTATCCGATAATATGTATAATAATTCATTATCGGATAGGGGTGAGATTGTCATGATCCAAAGCAGCAACAGGCAGTTGGAGGAAGCAAAAGATTCGATTTTGTTCACTGCTGCGCGTTCAGATATCGTGATGGAACGCGGAGAGGGAATGTACTTGTGGGACACGGAAGGCAAGCTGTATTTGGATTTTATCGGAGGATGGGCCGTAACATGCTTGGGCCATTCTCCCGCCGTGATTAGAGAAGCATTAGAGAGGCAAGCGTCCGTATTGGTAAACGCAAGTCCCGCATTTTACAATAAACCGATGCTCGAATTGGCCAAGTTGCTAACGGATCTATCTTGCTTCGATAAAGTTTTTTTTGCCAGCAGTGGAGCGGAAGCCAACGAAAGTGCTATAAAACTCGCGAGGAAGCACGGCTTGAAAAATCTGGGTGGAGCGTACGAAATCATTACGATGACAAACGGTTTTCATGGGCGTTCTCTCGCTACGATGTCCGCGACGGGGAAATCACAATGGGAGCCCCTATTTGCTCCGAAAGTACCTGGATTTAGGCACGTCTCCCTGAACGACATCGATTCGCTAATGTCGGTCATGAATCGAAACACATGCGCGGTTATGTTGGAGCTAGTTCAAGGAGAGGGCGGAATTCGTCCTGTTGATGTTGAATATTTATACAAACTGAGAAAAGTATGCGACGAGTATGGAGTGATGCTAATCTATGACGAAATCCAAACCGGGCTTGGCAGGACGGGAAAGCTTTTCGCCTATGAACTTTACGGAATTGAAGCGGATGTCATGACGTTGGGCAAAGGAATCGGAGGCGGGTTTCCTCTTTCTGCGATGTTAACGAAAGAGGCATTTAACCTGTTCGACCCTGGTGACCAAGGTGGGACCTATTCCGGACAACCGCTGGCGATGGCTGTAGGACTCGCGGTTGTGAACGAAGTAGTGAACCGTAATCTTCCTGCTCACGCCGGAGTTCAAGGAGATTACATTCTCGAGCGATTGCACGGAATAAAAGAAACCTATCAGTTCACAAGCATCCGTGGTCAAGGATTGTTGATTGCATTCGACCTTCCGGATCCGAAGGGCGCTGAATTGGTTTCTGAATGTTTAAAAGAAGGCTTGTTAATCAACTCTCCAAGCCCGCATACGATACGGTTGATGCCGGCCTTAATTGTATCGCGTGATGAAATCGACGCCATGTTCGATAAATTATGCCGGGTGATGGACCGGGTCCTGGCTATTTAAAGGGACTTCTTCGTTGAACCGTGCCACTGGTTATTAAAGTGCAGGGATGGATAACTATAGTTATAACTAATAGGATGAGGCTGCCAATATCATAGGCGGCCTTTCCCATGCTGAACATTCCTGTAGGGCCTAAGATTGTCAAAAAAGGAGCGCCCCGGTATGATGGTTGCATTGAACGATTTTCCACATCTCACCTTGTTGTGGGTATAGAATCCAGCCACCACCAAACGAAACAAGGAGAACCGTGATAATTCTCCCTCCAAAAGTGATCCGAAGGATGCGCTTGTCATTGCTGACGTGATCAGCCGAGGCTATTACTAAGAGGGTCTTATCTGATAAGAATTATCCTGAATGGCGTGATATGCTTCGAAAGACATACTATGATTTAGACTTGTTTTATGAGGGTGAGGAGTCCAGTGACACAGCTATGAACCTTGCCGTTACATACAGCGAACGTGGACAGAATGAATATACTTTAGAGCAAACACCATCAATTAGCAAATGGTAGACGATTCATTTTCCGGACAAAACGGCGCACTCGCGAACAGGAATGAAATATTTACCTAATGTACACTGAATACGAAAGGAGATGAGATCAGATAGAGTCGTTAAGACTGCTTCGCCAGGCCATCGATTATATCGAGGATCATCTGCATGTTGTGCCTGAGATTGATGATATTGCGAAGGCAGCTTTGTCATCAAGGTATCATTTTCAACGAATGTTCCATGCATTAACCGGCTTCACGGTTACCGAGTACGTTCGGAATCGACGGTTAACGCTTGCGGCTGAAGAGTTGGCTGGCACGGATAGCAAGGTTATCGATATCGCACTGAAGTACGGTTACGAAAGTCCGGAGGCTTTTGCCAAGGCTTTTCAAAGGTTACACGGAGTGACACCGTCCGCGGCGAAGAAAATGGATGTAAAGCTCAAGGCATTCTCTCGAATCTCCTTTCAAATTCAGATAAAGGGAGAATTTGAAATGAATTATCGCATTGTGGAACAGCAGGCCTCTACCGTAATTGGTAAGGATGTCGTCATCCGTACCGATCCCTTTAAGGAGATACCCGAATTCGTCGAGAAAATTTGGAAAAACGGCACGCATGACCAGATTAATGAGGTGGTCGGTAGATCGTTCGGTACGCTGCTCTACGGCTATTATTTTGATTTTAAGGAGGATGGGACTAGGCGTTATATGATGGGGTACGAGTTGCCAGAAGGATGCGATGCCCCACCTGGATTTACTGTTATACATGTACCAACCCAAATGTATGCGGTATTTGAAAGCCGAGAAACGATGACAGAGGACGTCGAGATTGGTCTGGAGATTCAGAATGTTTGGCGTCGTATCTACTCCGAATGGTTTCCTTCGTCAAACTTTGAACAGGTGGAAAGTCCATGTATCGAAAAATACTACTGGGTAGACGACAGGCAGGTTGATTCGATTTGCGAGGTCTGGATACCAGTCAAAAGAAAGGGCTAGTGTTGTTATTGCCCTACAGATAATGACAGTTGCATGAACCAGCAAAAGGATACGCCGCGGCGGATCCTTTTTACTTGCTCATAAAAAAAGTTGTTATGTACAGATCTCCTTCTCGAGTCGTTGAACTAATGGAACACGAGAGCTCAAACGGGTAAAGAGAGCGCGTTCCCATAGCTTTAATTTTATAGCAAAAAAAGAGCACAATAAAACGGGTTCTCAATTATAAATTTTTATTTTATTCATACACCATAACCCAATATTTCTCTCCTGGACTACCTTCTTCAACAACTTTCTTCCAACCATTATTCGCATAGAAATTTATTGCTTTTTGATTTTCAGATACAAATTTCAATGTCAATGGTTTATTCATTTTCTCTATTGCAGCATGAAGTAACTTACTACCAACACCTTTACCTGAAAAATCAGGGTGAACAAATAAATTATGAATAAAATCATCTGGCAGTCATTTCTATTTTATTCACCCATTCAAAACTCTTACGACGTGATTCAAAGTATATCTGTCTTAATTCAGGATAGTCTAGTTCACTTGCTACTCTAATCTTCAAATTTCCACACACTCTTTCTTTTACGGGAGATCATAATAGTATATCTTAATCTAATACACATTTAGCGTATGTCAGTTTACAGGTAACTTTCGGCATCAGACTAATTGTACGAAATAACCTTCTGGGAGGTAGTAAGTAAGACGTGATTTATTGTGAGCACAACTGGTATAATGTTACAATTAATCATGTCGATGAACTCTATGGGGAGGAAGAAGAATGATGAATGAAATCGGTACGTCCAGTGCAACAAAGTTGGAACCCAAATTGTTGAATTTATCATGTATTTATCTGCCAGCAAAGCACCCATACACAACTGCAAAATGGTACAGCGAGATTTTTGATTTAGAAACAGCTGATTTTGCACCATTAGACCCTAACGCAAATCTTGTTGTCTTAAACATTTCTAACGATATTCCAGGTGGAGGAACAATTTTTTTCGTACAGTCCAACGATAAGTTTTCAATGAATTTTAATAATATCGAAGGATATAATCACGCCATTTTGATGTTTCAAGTCAAAGATATAGAAGAAATCTATGAAAGAATGAAAGAAAAAGGAGTAGAACTTACCACAGATGGAATTAAAGATCGTGGTGGATGTGGCAAAGAGATTGCATTTTTCGATCCTGACGGACGAAAAATAGAAATTAATGACTACGGTACGAGATAATTTATCCGCTTGTGATAAAACGGGACACGAGAGTTCAATAACAGCGAAGGCAGTCGGCTAAGTGGAGCGGCTGCCTTCGCTCAATTCTATTATTTTCGGACCAGAAAACATGGATTACAACATGAGAGACCTCTTAGTAGAAGACCTCAATGGTTATAGACTCTGTTTTGGTGACCCTACAAATCCGCTAAGAACAGTAGAGCAAGAGGAAAGGTATTCATGAAGCAAGATAGAAATAGTTAGTAAATTATATAGTGGAGGAATTATGAAAAGTAGATGGGAAATTACTCCATGGACTAACGAATGGAATCAGAAGTATGGTATTGAAGCAGAATTATTAAAAGCGATATTCCAGGAGGAAATAATAGAAATTCACCATGTTGGTAGTACATCTGTGCCATCAATTGGATACGCAAAACCAATCATCGATATTTTATTAATCGTAAAAGATGTCAACAGAGTGAATTTTTATAACGAGCCTATGATAAATCTGGGATACCGAGTAAGAGGAGAAAATGGAATACCAAATAGGAGATATTTCACTAAAGGGGATATTCCACGAACTCATCACGTACATATTTATCAAAATAACGATTCAAGAATACTAACATACTTGGACTTCAAATCATACTTATTAGACCACCCAAAAGAAGCTGAGGATTATGGCCATCTAAAGTTGAAAATATTGGAATCTTTCTCTTATGATGAATATCAGCAAGAAAAAGAAAATCGTATGGATAATTTGGTCGAAAGAGCCTTGAATTGGGGAGAACTCAGAAGAAATCAGCTATTGAGGGACGGATAACGATAGCTCAATACGTAATGACGATAAGACTGCCGATGATGGGTAGCTTTACTGAGCTAACTGCAGGGTCGTTGAAGATTAACTGGGGGGAACCATACCATAAGTAACGGCGAAAATTTTTTTGAATAATTAATCCAATCGTAAGGATGATCTGCTTATGAAAATTCTATTAGTCGAAGATGATAAGACGATCGCATCGGGTCTGGAATATTCGCTGCAGCAGGATGGTTTTTCGACCGTTCTCTGCCATGATGTCGCCTCAGCCAAAAAGGTGCTCGCCGAAGACATGGATCAGTTCGCTTTATGCTTGTTCGATTTACAGCTTCCGGACGGAAGCGGCTATGAATTGTGCAAGATGGTGAAGGAGCGACGAGACATTCCGGTCATCTTCTTAACGGTGATCGATGATGAGGTCAATGTCGTTATGGGGCTCGACATGGGAGCCGACGATTACATTACCAAACCTTTTCGAGTTCGTGAGCTGCTGTCCCGAATCAAGTCCGTCTTGCGGAGATACCAGAAGCCGTCCCAAGCCAGAGCGATCATCGACATCGACCATGTCCGAATCAATACGCTGGAAGGCAAAGTGCATAAAAACGGCGCCGAAATTTCACTCACCGCCTTGGAATATCGCTTATTGCTGATCTTCGGCAGTCACATTGGACAGGTTCTCACAAGGAATCAGCTCTTAGAGCAAATCTGGGACGTGGCCGGCGACTTCGTGAACGACAATACGTTAACGGTGTATATCAAAAGGCTGAGGGAAAAGCTGGAGGATGATCCAGGGCATCCGACATTGATCAAAACGGTACGCGGTTTAGGCTATAAGGTTGGTGATTAGATGTTGCGTAATCGAGAAATTCAAATAATATTACTCCTCATGGGCTTGATCAGCTTAGCGGCGCTCGTTGCCGCTACTTTCATTTCGACTGTCGCCGCGGCGCTCGTATTCATTCTATCCATGCTACTCATTGGCAGTAGCTTGTTATTCACGAGATGGAGATATCGCGAGCTAGCGAAGCTGTCCGTCTATTTGCGGGAAATTAGCAACGGCAATGATTCCCTCGACGTTCGCGATAACCAAGAAGGCGAGCTGAGCATTTTAAAGAATGACATTTACAAAGTGACGCTCATGCTATCGGAGCACCGGTCGCTATTGCAGCGGGACAAAATTCAACTGACGGATGCCATCTCCGATATTTCCCATCAGCTCAAGACGCCGCTTACCTCCATGACGGTAATGGCGGATTTGTTAAGCGCCCCTGACCTGCCTCCGGCCAAGAGATCGGAGTTCACCCATCATATTCGCGTCCAGCTTGATCGCATCGATTGGCTGGTTTCTTCCTTACTAAAGTTATCGAAAATTGACGCGAAGACCATCCCATTCAAAAAAGATCGAATACTCATGATAAACCTGATCCAAAAGGCATTAGAGCCAGTACTGATTCCGATGGATATTAAGGGACAGACGGTTTCCATCGCGGGCGATGACGACGTCTCTTTTGTCGGCGATTTCAATTGGACTGCCGAAGCGGTCATCAATATTTTGAAGAACGGCGTGGAGCATACGCCTGAAGGCGGAGCGATCGCCATCGCATTTTCCGAAAACGCGCTATTTACGGAAATCGTCATTGCCGACAACGGCAAAGGCATTCCGAAAGAAGATTTGCCTTATATTTTCAAACGTTTTTACAAAGGAAAGAACGCCGGCGAAGGAAGCATCGGCATAGGACTTGCGATGGCTCACAGCATCATTGCCAGCCAGAATGGCGTGATCGATGTAACGAGCGACGGCGGGAAGGGTACGCAGTTTCGGATTAAATTTTATAAGCAAGTGATTTAACGGCACGCCGTAAGTGACTGAATTGTCACCTCCATCGTCACTGGATAGTCATTTTAGACAGATAAAATGATATTCATCAGCTAAGCGATGGAGGTAAGACAATGCAATTGAAGCAACACCGAAAGATGATTTTGGCTATAACCATATCCTATACCCTTTTGATTCTTTATTTTTTGTTTTTCGCTTTCGGCAGAGTAGGTAAGGTAGATCAAATCACCGAGTACACCTTTATTTTTTTGCCGGACGGTTTCTTTAGGCTGCCAGGTCTATCCGATCTTCTACATCCTACGCTTATGGACTTTGTGGGTTTCGGGAACATCGCAGCCTTCATCCCTATTGGCATCTTCATTCCGTTATTATATCGGACCAACTTTATTCGA
This sequence comes from Paenibacillus baekrokdamisoli, assembly GCF_003945345.1. GTDB lineage: Bacteria > Bacillota > Bacilli > Paenibacillales > Paenibacillaceae > Paenibacillus_Z > Paenibacillus_Z baekrokdamisoli. The sequence continues at coordinate 665,872 of NZ_AP019308.1, forward strand.
TTCATGACATGGTTCATCCTATCCATTCTCGTGCTGGAGACGATTCAGGCACTAACTTTCCTCGGAAGCTTCGACATGAACGACGTCATACAGAACGCATCAGGCGCAGCCATCGGATTCGGGGCGTATAAGCTTGGCTTTCGTACGAAAAATGACTGGATAAATATGGCTGCTACGGGCATTTCCAGTGTTGTCCTGATGCTTGGGGTATGGGGGGGCTTCGGGCTGGTTGACCAAGCGTTCACCAAAGAAATCGGCCCCTTTGTGGCGATCAACGAATTGAATGATAGTAACGGGAATCCATCGACGGTACCAAACGGTACAGTCTCAAGATTGGCGGTCAAAACGTAGAAACCAGATATAATGCGTATAGCGTCGAAGGCAAAAAAAAGAAACGTACACGTATATGTGGGGCAATAAGGAGGAGATATATCTCTCCTTGAAAGTTCCCGATCAAGGGGATTTCCATGGCAGATAAAATATTTATTATTCTAAAGAGGTGTAAAATGAATTTTATTAATGAACGAGAAAAGAAATTTACTAAACGACAAATTATATTACTTATATTAATAATAGGATATTATTCCCTTTTACTAATAGCTACCACATTTGGTCGTTCAGCTGAGAATATCTTTGTAAGAACAATTGATTTCGATGTACTGAGCGAGTATCAACAAGCATGGAATCAATTTTCATTTCATTCTTTTTTTCATATCATTGTTAATATAGGTATGCTGTTTCCGTTAGGGATTTTATTACCTTTATTTAGTGAAGTTTTTTTAAAAGCAAAATGGATGTTATTCAGTTCAATTACAACATCTTTATTTATTGAAACTCTTCAATTTATAACACTTCGTGGAAGTGCGGAACTAGACGATTTACTTCATAATACGATAGGAATGATGCTAGGGTATTGTATATTAAATATAGCTCTTATTTTTTTGAAAAAAAAGGAATCATACACACAAATAGTCAAATATTTAATCTTACCCACTGCAGTAAGCTTCGTCGCACTTGGAATAATTATTTCGTATCAAATGAAGGAATTTGGTAATATGCCATTTGATCCTTATGGAAAAACAGATATGTCTCATGTCACTATAAAAACATCACTAGAGTTAAGTGATGAAGGTAAAAAAATGCCTGTTTACGATTCCAAAGGTCAAAAAGTGCGAGACGTCGATATTATTTCTCCAAAAGAAGCATTTCAAAAACTGAAACAAGGAGACATGTATCCTATGGGACCTTTCGGAGCGGGTGAAGAATTTGAAGGCGAGACATTAGTCATTACAGAGTATAATTTAGAGCACGCCACTGATACAAAAGGTTTTTCTCAACCTGTATATATTTTTCGCGTACAGTTAAAAGATAATGACGTAGTTCTTACGGCTCCACCTATTTCCGCAAGGAAATAATGTGAACTTTCTTATTTTGTATATATGATCATCAGGGTTGCCGTCGATGGACATGAGTTCCTGTCCGTATCTGCAGAAGCGCAACGTCATGAGCCAGATATGTCCAAAATTTTTCTCTCACAGGCAAATGAACTTACGATAACCTTGGAGGGAAATGAAACCCTATGGGATGTTGGATTTAGAGAGATGATATATTTCTGGAACTGAGCATCAGGGCAAGGAGGTATGACTATGGAAATTTTAAAAATCGAGCATCTGTCTAAAATATACGGCAAAGGCGAATCGGCAGTGAAGGCGCTTGACGATGTTTCTTTCTCGGTTCAAAAAGGCGAATTTGTTGCGATTATCGGCCCGTCCGGATCGGGGAAATCGACGCTCCTCCATATGTTGGGCGGCGTGGATCGGCCGACTGGCGGTAAAGTTTATGTTGAGGATACGGATATGTATGCCTTGAACGAAACGCAGCTGGCCATCTTCAGGCGCAGGCAAATCGGCCTGATCTACCAGTTCTTCAATCTGATTCCCGTCCTGACGGTAGAGGAGAATATGACGCTGCCGCTCTTGCTGGATAACCAAAAAGTAGATCAAAAGCAGTTGGATAGTCTTGTAAATACGCTGAATTTGCAGCATCGATTAAATCACCTGCCGAATCAGCTATCCGGCGGACAACAGCAACGGGTCTCGATCGGCAGAGCACTCATCGGCAATCCTGCGATCATGCTGGCCGACGAGCCGACCGGGAATCTGGACAGCAAGAATAGCAGCGAGATCGTCGACTTATTAAAAATGTTGAATAAAACCTATCAGCAGACGCTGATTGTTATTACGCACGACGAACGAATCGCCTTGCAAGCCGACAGGATTATTTCGATTGTAGACGGGAGGATTGCCAAAGACGAGGTGATCCGACGATGAACATTGTTAACACGCTAACCATCCGGCATCTGAAGCAGAACAAGAGAAGAACGCTCGTAACCATCATCGGCGTCATCATTTCGGTTGCCATGGTGACCGCCGTCGCTACGCTTGTGTTTTCCTTTTCGGATTTATTGATCAAGCAAGCTATCGCGGATACAGGGGAGTGGCATGTCCAATATCAAGATGTCTCCAAAGAACAGCTTGCGGCGATACAGGGCGATGACGCAACCAAAACCGTCGCGATGGCAAGAGATCTTGGGTTTGCCCCACTAGAAGGGGGGCAAAATCCCAATAAGCCGTACTTGTTCATCAAGGCATATGACGCGCAAGGTTTCGCGCAATTTCAGGTTGAACTAAGCAAGGGGCGTCTTCCGCTTACGGACAAGGAAGTCGTTATCTCCGAACCCGTTGCAATGAACGCCAAAGTGAAGTACGAAATCGGCGATCGTCTAACCCTTCGCGTCGGCGAACGATTCGAACAAGGGGGTGATCATCCCCTGGATCAGACCGAACCGCTGCGTAGGGAAGACGGCACAGTGAAGGAAACGTTGCAGCATATCAAGACAAGGGAGTATACGGTGGTAGGCATCATTAAGACTCCCTTAGGGGAAACGGCCTGGTCCCCGGGGTATACAATCCTTAGCTATGTCGATGAAAATATCATCGGGGCAAACGATCGAGTCGATGCGTCGGTGGTGTTGCAGCGTGTCAATCCGTTCTTGTTCGCTCATGCGGAGGATTTGGCTGAGAAAAACCATATGGTGTCCGTCCAATATAATAACAGTTTGCTTCGTTATTACGGCTTGTCCAAAAGCAGTGGCTCGTCGAGCATGATGTTCTTCTTATCGGCGATTATTATGGGGGTCATTATGATCGGCTCGGTGTCGCTGATCTATAATGCTTTTGCGATATCCGTCTCGGAACGTTCCCGCCATTTAGGGATGCTGGCGAGCGTGGGGGCAACGAAAAGGCAGAAGCGTAATTCGGTGCTTTTTGAAGGTGTCGTCATTGGATTGATCAGCATTCCCATTGGCATCCTATGCGGTCTTGCCGGAATTGGGATCACTTTTTGGTTCATGAATTCCATGATTCAAGGGGCATTATGGACCAATGAAAAGTTGACGCTTATCGTCACGCCGTTATCGCTCTTAATTACTTGTGTTGTATCGCTGTTGACGATTTTCATTTCGTCGTATCTCCCGGCGATCAGGGCATCCAAGGTATCCGCGATGGACGCGATTCGCCAGACTACCGACGTCAAGCTTACGGCCAAAGCCGTGAAAACGTCGAAGTTCATTCGCAAGTTCTTCGGGATTGAAGCGGAGATTGGGCTGAAAAACTTAAAAAGGAACAAACGGAGATATCATGCCATCGTATTTTCGCTCGTCATCAGCATTGTTTTGTTTTTGACGGTATCATTTTTTACGGCCGGCATGACACAATCCCTGGAACTGTCGCGGGAAGGCATCAAATATGATATTGAAGTGTTGCACGGCAACGGAAAAAGAATAGACGACCGGTTGATACAATCGATTGTATCCCTGGATGGCGTCACGGAATATAACGTGATTCGTGAGATGTATGGGAACGCTTGGGTCGATGCAGCGATCATCGCCGATGAATTGCAAGCGAAGGTGAAGAAGGACAAGAGCTTACTGCAAGACGGCAAATACCCTTACGATATTAAGATTCATGCATTGGACGATTCGAGCCTGCAAGCCTATGCCAGAGCGGTCGGCGCAGATTACGCGCAGCTTACGGATCCGGATCATCCCGCCGCGATCGTGATGGATAGGATCCATTACAAAGATATGGATACGGGGAAATACGTCCAGACGAAGGCCATCTATACGAAGGTCGGCCAACGTATCGAGGTAACGAACTTCTATAAAGAAAATGGGAAAGAAACGAAGGCAAACGAAGTGACCGTTGCCGCGCTAACGGATCAAGCACCGATGGGGATGAGCCCGACAGGCGTAGGCGGGTTAAATATGATCGTGTCGGAACGCGTCATGAATCGATTGGCAGACGACGATCTTGGTAACGTTCAGATGTACCTCCATTTGAAAAGCACGGAACCGCTGCGAACGCAGCAGGAAATCGAAGAGATGCATGAGACCGATCTTAATGTCTTCAATGTATATCAATCCAGAAAAAGCGAAGAACAACAGATTCTATTGATGTCCGTCTTCTCTTATGGATTTATCGTATTGATTTCGGCGATTTCCATTGCGAACATTTTTAATACGATCTCGACGGGCATATCCCTTCGAAAACGAGAATTTGCGATGCTGAAATCCGTTGGCATGACCCCAAAAGGCTTTGCGAAAATGATGAACTATGAAAGCATTTTTTATGGGGTCAAGTCGCTGCTCTTCGGGCTCCCCGTCAGTTTCGTCGTGATGTATCTGATCTATAGGGCATTTGCGAACAAATTTAGCTACGGGTTCACCCTCCCTTGGATGAGCATTCTTTCGGTCATTGTCGCCGTATTTGTCATTGTCGGTTCCGCCATGTTATATTCCGGCGCGAAAATAAAAAAGGAAAACATTATTGATGCATTAAAGCAAGAGAATATATGATAGGCCATCGCCCCTGACTTGGTTGAAGTCAGGGCTTGCTTCGTTTAGGGGGCTCAACGAGCCGCACCCCATCTATTGCACACGTTTAAGAAAAAGAGATTCAGGCTAAAGGGATCTTCGGGTAGTTTTCGCCGATAGACCCGTTAAGGTGAGCCTTATCATAAATGAGGCAAATTTTATTTGGGGGAAACAACGGGGTTTATCATAACCAAAACATGAACGTTTATATTGAATCATTTTTGGTATAATATTTGGTAGATTCGGAGTGGAATTTGATAAGCTATAAGTCAGCATAGTGAACGCAAGTGAGAAATGATGTGGTGCAAAAAACTTGATGATACCTTACCCCGCAACTTACTCTTTTGGTGGGTGCAGGATATTCCGCGCACTTGGACCGCAGGGAGGGGCTTATCGAGGTTGGGGTTTGCGTTATTTGGGTGATACGGTGAACCCTACCGCAAATGACGGAAAGCGTTTGTTATGCATGAGTTTTGTCCAATTTTTATGCCAAAAGAAAAGGAGCAGCACTTAAGCGGCTCCTTTTCTTTTGATTTCACTTTCATTAATTTTCAAGGTTTTCTTCATTATTATTTCGTGATTGTAAAATAGGATTCCCCTAGAAGTTCCTTCACTTGATAACTGCTTGGTGAAAGTTCTTTTTCAACAAAAGTGTTGATTTCCGACTTTTCAATATCATACATAACTTCAATTTCTTTAGAAAATAATAGCTTTTCTTTTTCAAGCAAGTTAGAAAGGGATGGTTGTTGTTTTGGTTGTATTTCTTCCGTATTTAGAATTTGCTGTAGGCCCTCAACATAGGACTCAAACGGACGACTACCTACGATTTTAAATCCTTTATTTTTCTTGTTGATCATAATGATCGTCGGGAAACCTCTAGCTCCAAGGCTTCTAGCGAGACTAAAATCTTCATTCAATAATTGTTGGCCGGTTTGTTGTTCGGCATCTTTTACAATAGCTTCTCCATCAAGTCCAAGCTGATTTACGATGTCTATCATGATGGATTCATCGGCGATATTTCGATTAAATGCGAACAGAGCTTCTCGTGATCGTCTTAAGTAATCATAGGCTAATGCATCGTTATAATTTTTCTGAATCACTTTAAATACACGAGAAGGCGGGAAGGAGGATTGGACCGGATTGTCGAGCATCAGTGAACCGTCAATCGGCATGCGAGAATATTCTCCAACCTCTCTCCAGTGGCCGAAGACGTCAGCAGGTCCTGATATTCCGTTACGTGGGTCGACAGGCTCATCACTCCATTTTTCCAGCAATCCACCCATAACCGTATGAAAGTTGAAATAATGTCCATACTGCTCTTTAAAACGACGAAGAACAGGATCAAGCGCCCAGCAGTGAGAGCAAATTGGATCCGTTACATAATACACTTCAATGGATTTTTGGGGTTGATTAAAATCGATCATCTCCATTTCTTCCTCCCCAGCTACTCCACATACACCTGTTTCTAAATCACAAATCATATGATTATCGTTCGCCATTCGTTTATCCTCATTTACCATGATTGTTGCCTCCTTGAAGTGTCATAAACAAGCGTTACTAGAAACTTTGCTTCGCTTTGTTTTACAATCAAATTCTAGCCATAATTAATCGATCGGAACACCAATAGATCATTCCATTTGTCGTTTATGCAACACATTGATACAATTGTTTAAAAAGTGGAGGGACATGATATGACTCAATCAAAGACAGATCCCCGAATTTTAAGAACTCGTAAGTTAATCATGGACTCTTTTATTGAACTTTCAGGGAAAAAAGAATTCAAGGATATTACCGTTAAGGATATTACGACAGAGGCTAATATTAATCGCGCAACGTTCTATTATCACTTTGAAGATATATATGACTTGTTGGACAAGGTATTATCGGAAGTTTTATTGATAAATTTGAATGCCATAGACTTCGAGAGAAGGGAACTAAATGAAGCATCGATTATTGATATCTTCGTGGCCATAACGGATTTTCAAAGAGCGTTATCCAGTCGGTGTCATAGAGGATATGATGAGACCATAGCCCGTATTATTAGGGAACAACTTGAAATCATTTTCTATGGAATGTTGCGAAAACAACATACAACAGAAGAGGATGAATCTCTAAAAATTACAGCTGTCATTTTAAGTTGGGGCGTTTATGGTGCTTCTGTGGAGTGGAGGAGAAATCGTAAGGAATTATCGCCGGAAGAATTTATCAAGTCGGCCATTCCTTTTCTGATGTCTGGGATTGAACACGTTTGAGACTTTGTTGCCTCCACGAGACTCCATGGAACTCTCGAGGGTACCCTTTGATTTCGCCGATAGCTCCGTTACGGTGAATCTTATCATAAATGAGGCAAATTTTATTTGGGGGAATCAACGGGGTTTATCATATCCAAAACGTGAACGTTTATATTGAATCATTTTTGGTATAATATATTGGTAGATAAAGAAGATTAATTTATGTTGTTGGGGAATAATGAGAGAAAACGAGGGATGAAAATGTCGTATATCGTTGATTTTAAAAATGTGTCTACGGTAGGTTTAGAGTCTTCACCTGTAGCAGAAGCGCTTGCTGGTTTACGTGCCAATGAAGCCCGTTACTTTATGAACAAATACAAACATGAATTTACGGTTGTTCCAGCTAGCGAAAGTCAGGAGAATCTTGATTATGTGAACCGCATTTTGAAAGAACGTGATATTACGTTTGCGGCCAAACCTTTAGAAACGTCGCGTTTTCAAGTGGAAAACATCCAATTTACCTACGTATTTTATGAGGATGGTCTTGGGATCAATGTCATGTATACGGTTGATGACCCTAAGAAGCGGGCTGTTGGTTTTAAGCTTTCTGAGGGGATGGAGGTACCAAAGGAGTTAGAAGGGAAGTTTAAGTTTGCTAGGCAGAAGTCTAAACTAGCTGGAACAATTCGGGGCTCGTTTTTTGTTATTAAAAGAGAATATTAAAGTAAGCAAAAGTGCGATTTGGAGGAATCGATCCACTTGTTCTATTTGCAAAAAAGATGCGAAATCAAAGAATGGGCCATCCTGCAAAAGGATGGTCCTAAATCTTGCCGTTACAGACAGCACGGAGATGCGTATCGCGCATGCTGGTACAGCAAAGAGTTGAGTTAAAAGTTGAAGCAGCAATGCTAAAAGTGACAGTAGGTACGTAGGTCACAGCACTCGAATCTTGTGAAGTGCTGTGTGTCGGTAGTGAGAAAGCATTGATATAACGCCACATTTACCTGAATGTAATATCTCATTATACCCAAGTGGACACATCGCTTGGGCTTTTAGTTTCTTGAAAGACTTGGTTAAAGTTTATGTTGATTTCTTGCTAAGCAGGATAGTTTAAAATCAACTACGGTGAACCATACCACAAGTGATGGTACACACGATTAGGAATGAAATTGTGCTTGATAGTAGCTATATCTGTAGATTAAACACATAATATCCCTTTTTAATCCATTTAAATTGGACGCTAAGGATATCTACAAGTTACATGGAATAAAAACCCTACTTTTAAAAATATAAAAACTCCTAATTTAATTCATGCTTGGTGGATGATTTGTCTCCATTGCTACACATACCTTAAAAGACAATCTATGAGGTCTTATGGTATTGCCCTCCTAAAAAACACCTAACAAAAATAAAATTATCTCTTATTAGGTGTTTCCATTTAAAGATGGAATTTTGCTTATTTGCATAGTAGAGATACCTTTTCAATTGATTATCTGTCAAAATCAAACGTTCAAGAAACCCCGCACTTAATATTTCGTCTGCATTTTTTAAACGTTCTATTGTGATAATTTTTACTTGTGGTAAATCGCATAAATGTTTAATAGAATGATCGTGCATCTATATACCTCGCTAACCTGTTTGATGGTATTCTCAAGTTTAGCGGATACAGATGTTTTTTTGTACGCATTTTTTAACGAGAACATATGTTTGTTTTTTCCTTTTCTTTTGAGCAAATATTTTGTATGATAAAAGAGACGTGAATGATAGAGGAGGAGTTTGGATGTATCGACAAGTGGATGATTTTTTAAAGGAATGGGCAGTGGCTGTGAAAGGGACATTGCAAGTATTACAAGCCGTAACAGATGACAAATTAGGACAAAGTATTTTGGAAGGGCATAGTACACTAGGTTGGTTAGGCTGGCATTTAGTAGAAACAACAGGTTATTTTAGTCATTTAGCAGGTTTAACTGTACCAATGATTGGTCAAGATGAACCAGTTCCAGCGACAGCAAGAGAAATTGTAGCAGCTTACGAAAAAGCAGCAGAGGCGGTCAAGGAAGAGGTAGCCAAGCTATCAAATGAGGACTTGCTAACAGAAACAGGCTTAGAAAGTCTTGCAACAAAAGGCGCATTATTACGTTTCTTAATTGACCACCAAACACATCACCGCGGCCAAATGATGGTGCTATTACGTCAAGCAGGCTTACCAGTACCTCCTGTGATGGGTCCAACAAAAGAAATGCAATAACGAATAGATGTCTTCCTTGGTAGTGACTCCTTAAAGTTAGAGTTTTTAATATGCGGCTGATTGGTTGGTTTGAGTTCGGTATTGCATTGGACTCAGCCAGTCAATAAAAAGTACAAGAAACACCCTCAGCGAGTACGTGAACAAATTCCCCTTCACGCCTTCGTTTTTATTTTCCCCTCGATCCTCCACTGTACTAAACTAGAGGTAGGTGCGAACATGATCCAATTAACAAACCGCCAGGCACGGCAGTTTCTGTTATTGAAGCACGGGCTGTTGGGCGAATATCAATTTACCGGAAAGCAGGGAGTATTGGATTTTGTGCGACAGGTCGGTTGTATTCAATACGATCCCATCGATGTTTGCGGAAAAAACGCCGAACTGGTGCTGCAGTCGCGAATCAGAGGATTTACCAAGAACATGCTCGACGAGTTGCTGTATAAAGATAGATTCCTGGTTGATTATCCCGACAAGAATCTGGCTATTATCCCTGTCGAGGACTGGCCGTACTTTGAGCGGTACAGGCAGGCTGCCCGACAACATGCGAAGCGCTATCCCGAAATGGAAGCGTTGGCAGAGCAAGTGCTGGCTCACATCCAAAATCACGGTGTGCTAAGTTCGGATGATCTAAAATTGGATGGAAATTTCACTTGGCAATCGGTCATCCACTGGAGCAGCGGAAACAATTCATCCCGGTCGGTGCTGGAGCAGATGTACTCGACAGGCGAGTTGATTATCCATCACAAAAAAGGAACGCGTAAATATTACGATATCGCCGGGAAGTACATACAGCCAAATCTGCTGAATGCGCCGGAGCCGTTGAAGGGCGAGCTTGAGCATCATAAGTGGCGGGTACTGCGTCGAATCGGCGCTGTTGGCCTTTTATGGAATCGCGCATCCGATGCCTGGCTGAACATATGGGGATTGAAAGCGGAGCAGCGCAACGAGGTTTTCAGCCAGCTGTTGCACGAAGCTCGCATTGTTGCTGTTGCCGTGGAACAAATGAAGGATACACTGTACTGCCGCGCGGAGGATTTGCCGCTTATTGAAGCCGTCCTGCAAAATCCGGCGCCGAAATTGCGCTGCGAGCTGATTGCCCCTCTAGATAATTTCATATGGGATAGAAAACTGATCAACGAATTGTTTGGATTCGATTACACTTGGGAGATTTATAAGCCTGCAATCAAACGGAAGTTCGGCTATTATGTGCTGCCTCTATTATACGGAGAAAGCCTCATTGGACGAGCTGAGGTAATCGCGGAGCGAAAATCCAGGACGCTCGTTGTTAAAAACATCTGGTACGAGTGCGGCATAAAGCCAACAAAGCAATTGCGAACAGCCTTAGACAGTTGTTTCCAGGATTTCGCATTATTCAACGGATGCAAGACGATTTCGACAGAGTCTTTGAACTGATATTTCCAGTTCCCTGGTAACACTTTCCGACGAGTTTCCGCGTAATACGAAGTTGTACAGTATGGGTTTATTGAGAAGATCGTGGTGTCGAAGGATAGCACGGTTAAGATTTATTATCGTTTTGAGGGTACGTCAGAAATTCTCGAACTGCTCGCTTGATGGTAATTCATGTAAGGTATGCCGACCGTTTGGCGGTTTTATTTTTGGGGAATTGTGCAACGCTCGGTAGTCCTCACATATAGAGTGCTATGTGTCGCTGGTAAGGGAGTAGCGTTATAAGAGTCGTATTTACCGATAATATTGCAAGACAAAGCCCAAGCGGATGATAAAGCTTGGGCTTTTCTTTATGCGTAAAAGTACTTGAAGAATCCTCTCATCAGAGCTATCATACAAAAAACACTAAAGGTGGTAGACACTTACTTATGGGTAGTATAGGCATACCTTCAAACCGCTATTCCTTAATTGGACTATCCGAGACCAAGATCGAAAATTCGATGTTGGATAAGTTGCCCTTATTTCATGAAATTTACTCTTGTGAAGAACCCTTTGAGTATGAGGAACGAAATATTTAGTTTTTTTTCGAGCAGTAATGGTCAGAACTCAAGGCCTATCTGCGCACCGATAAGGCTCGTTCGGTCATCGCTGTTCGCCTTCCTAAAGAGTAAATTGTCTCAATAGAATTACCGACACTAGGCCGCGAGTAATTCGACGGCCTTCTGTGCTGTTACGAACGTATTGTCGGATGATGTTTCCCGATTGGGGAGATTTTATTGTGAGGTGCTTGGATTTAATACCGTTGTTGAGGAAGGTCATTATGTTGAATTTAAAAATGACGGAGTTCGCTTCGCGATTTGTGCCAAGTCATTAATGGCTGATAATACGAACGATCATTATTCCTTTATAGAAGAGCGCAAGGGGCAAGCTTTTGAATTTAATTTTCAATGTGAATCTCCAGAAGCCGTCCGTCTGATTTATGGTGATTTCGTCTCGAAGGGAGCCATATCGATTACGGAGCCGATGTCAATGTCTTGGGAGCATACAACGGGATCCTTCGCGGATCCTGATGGTAATATTCATTCCCTCTTTGCTGTCAACCCAATTACTGTGGAGGAAGAATAAGTACAAGTCACTTACTCACATATGTATTGAAGGAGCAAGCCGGGCCTTGGGTGGACCGAGACGCGGCTCTTTTTCATTCGAATTATTTGGAAGTAGTGGGGACCGCAATTTTACTAATAAAATGTAAAAAAAACCTACAAGAGCAATCTTTAGCATCCCCAAAAGGCGAGTGAATTGAACCAAAGGGCATCCATTCGGATGCCCCTTAGATTTCGCTCTATAGATGTTATGGAGAACGGTATCACAAGTAGAGCGGAATTTGTTGTAGTATAATCAAGTAGAAAACCGTTCGTTGACAAAACGGCAGCCATGGATTTGGATGCCGTTTCTTAGAGTCTACTAAGCTTTATTTAAATTGTTGTATTCTTCATCCGTTACGGGTTTCAACCATTCGGTGTCTCCCCTATGGACATTTGTGCTTATCGCAATATGTGAAAACCAACTATCAGGATTAGCGCCATGCCAATGTTTTACGTTCGGAGCGATCTTTACAACATCACCTTCGTGAAGCACTTGTACTGGCTTACCTTCTTCCTGATAATATCCGATGCCACTAGTTACAAGCAGAATTTGGCCACCGGCATGCTTATGCCAATTATTCCTTGCTCCTGGTTCAAACGTTACATTACCGACCGGGCAATTAAAGGTAGTATCAAAAGGAACAAGCATTTCAAGCCAGGCTTCCCCAATGAAATAGTTATTTGTTATTTTTTGACCTTTCGGGAAGATTACACTTTCAGATAAATTACTCATGTTTTCTATGTTCCTCTCATTCAACCGTAATTAAGCAATGATTACCGCTCTTGATTGGTAGGGCGAATAATCATCTCGTTAATAGCTACATCAGATGGTTGTTCAATGGCAAAAGCAATGGCACGTGCAATGCTTTCTGATTCAATTGCCCCTTCATACATTTGATCAACTGCCTGTTTAAATTCCTTAACAGTGATCGATTCTGTTAATTCGGACTTCACCATTCCTGGCGAGATAATGGTAGAACGAATATTGTTGCCGAACTCTTCTTTACGGAGTCCTTCGGAAATCGCGCGTACAGCAAACTTCGTTCCGGCATAGATGGCGCTTCCCGCGCCGACAAAGTGTCCGGCCACCGAAGAAATATTAATAATGTGACCTGATTTACGTTCTCTCATGGAAGGAAGAACAGCCGCAATTCCATAAAGAACGCCTTTGATATTTACGTCAATCATTTTGTTCCAATCATCGATTTTTTTCATATAAAGAAATGAATTGGGCATGAGCCCGGCATTGTTGATTAATACGTCGATTTTTCCAAACGTTTGAAGCGCAAACTCGGCGAGCTCTTCCATTTGTTCATTTGAAGTCACATCGGTTACTTTATAAATCGCTTGCCCGCCATGATTTTGAATCTCTTCTTGTAGCGTCTCTAAACGATCTTCACGACGAGCGGCTAACACCAACTTCGCACCTTTAGACGCGAGTTCTTTGGCAGTAGCTTCTCCAATTCCGCTAGAGGCACCCGTAATAATGACAACTTGATCTTGAATATTAGACATACCGCAACACATCCTATTTGTTGTTTTATTTTTCTTTCGAGAATATTTCTTTGGCCACCGTAAGGGCAGTCATGGCCTTCGGCCAACCGGCATAAAAAGCAAGATGGGTCATGATTTCAATTAGTTCCTCTTCTGAAAGACCATTTTGTTTTGCCAAGTTTAAATGGGATTTCAACTGCTGCGTATTTCCGCCAGTAATTAAGCTAGATACGGTAATTAGGCTTCGATCGCGCGGAGAAAGCTCCTTCCGTCTCCATATGTCTCCGAATAAAACGTCATCAGTTAATTCAACAATTTTTGGTGCGAAATCTCCCATCATTTTCTGGGCGACCGTAAGTTCTTTTGAATCTGACATTTATTATCCCTTCTTTCAATGTAGATTTCCTATTTGTCGATTCTTTTTTCGTATTCTGCAGGATAGCGATCTCCCGAAATCTCGATCTTCGAGAGCGCATCGTTCAAATCCGTTATTTCCTTGGGAATCAGGTCGACATTCGCTGCACCAAGATTTTCTTCCAGGCGCTCCAATTTGCGCGTGCCAGGGATCGGAACAATCCATGATTTCTGGGCAAGCACCCATGCCAGTGCGATTTGAGCTGGAGTAGTGTTTTTCCCTGCAGCAATTTTCATTATCAGCTGGACCAAAACCTGATTAGCTTCGATATTCTCCGGTTGAAAGCGAGGAACAATGCTACGGAAATCGGTGTTAACGAAAGTTGCGTTCTTATCAATATTTCCGGTAAGGAGACCCTTACCCAGCGGGCTAAACGGAACAAAGCCGATTCCGAGTTCCTCGAGCGTGGGCAACAGTTCTTTTTCAGGACTTCTCCACATCATGGAGTATTCACTCTGGACTGCGGTGAGCGGATGAGCGGCGTGCGCACGACGAATCGTCTTTACGCTGGCCTCGGAAAGTCCCCAATGCTTAACCTTACCTTCCTCGATCAGATCTTTAACAGCTCCCGCAACCTCCTCGATCGGCACGGCCGGATCAACTCGATGCTGGTAATATAGGTCAATGGCTTCGACTTTCAGCCTTTTCAGCGAGCCCTCTACCACTTTCTTGATATGCTCAGGCCGACTATTCATCCCTGCCTGCTTTTCATCTTGAATATCGAAGCCGAACTTGGTCGCAATAACCACCTGATTCCGAAAAGGAAGGAGTGCTTCCCCTATGAGTTCTTCGTTCATGTAGGGTCCGTACACTTCGGCTGTATCAAAGAACGTAACGCCACGATCTATCGCTGCATAGATAAGCGAGACCATTTCTCTCTTGTCCGAAGCCGGACCATAGCCGTAGCTCATTCCCATGCAACCGAGCCCGATCGCAGAAACCTCCAGGTCGCCCAATTGACGCTTTTGCACGATTCATCTTCCTTTCTTCGTATCATGTCCCTTAAAGCTATTCTTATTATGCAGCAATTGAAAAAGAGACCGTTATCCCAATCGTCTCTAATGATTGCCTAATCCTCTCACTACCACTTTCGCAACAGACGAATGTTGTTTTATAATGAAATTATCAAGGACAAAGGGGCAAGGAGGGAGGAAATAATGTCTGGATCCATATCTGAACAGCAGGATGAGCTCACCAAACTGATTGAGCGTCATTCGGGTGAAGATGGAGGTTACGAGACCGCTATCCCATCTTTAATATTAATTCGCCTCTCTAATGTGATCGAGCCAGTCTACAGAGTTTACAAGCCAGCCTTATGTTTCATTGCTCAAGGTATGAAGGAGGTATTGCTGGCACAAGAGTTGTTTGAGTACGGCCCTACAAATTATCTTATATCCTCCATGAACTTGCCGGTGATCGGTCATGTAATAAAAGCTTCTCCCGATGCTCCATATTTGAGTTTGAAACTTGAATTTACACAGAATCAAATTTTAGAGGTTTTACAGGATTCTCAAATTCAAATCACCCCGCAGGAAAATGCAAAGCGAGCTATGTTTGTCGGACAGATGGATTTATCTATTCTGGATGCGATACTCAGATTAGCTCGTTTGCTGGATAGTCCTAAAGACATTCCGTTCCTGGCTCCTATCTACACAAAGGAGATTCTATATAAGCTTTTGCAAGGACAGTATGGAGTTACACTGGCACAAATCGCGATGGAAGGAAGCAGCACCTATCGAATCAGGGAGGCAATCGAACAAATTATCAATCACAGTGATGAGCCTTTGCGAATCGAAGAGCTTGCAGAAATAGCCAGTATGGGTGTTTCTACGTTTCACAGACACTTTAAAGAAGTAACCGCTATGAGCCCTATTCAGTTTCAAAAACATCTGAGATTGCAGGAAGCTCGGCGCCTTTTATTATCCGAGTCAGCGGATGCCGCAGATGTGGCTTTCCGGGTAGGCTATGAAAGTGCATCCCAATTCAGTCGTGAATATTCTCGTATGTTTGGTTTTCCGCCTAGAGAAGATATGAAGCGCCTGAGGGCGAAATATGAACAAAGGATACACGCATGATTCCTCTGCTTAATAGGTGGAAACGGCAACGGCGTAAACTTTGTCTTCAAAGGTTATAGTGTAAAAGTGAGTGCACTATTTAAAGTAGGGGCTTTTCCAGACAAAGGAAAAGCCCCTTCCGCTATTGGTTCGGCGGAAGGGGCTACGCTTGAAGCAGCCAAGGCTAATATAGAAAGCCAATTTGAAATAAAGTGGAGACAAAGAATTTGAATGTTTGACGACCCGTATGCTAACGCTCACTTAAGGCTCTCGGGTTCGTGAATACAAGAACGTTAAGTGAAATTACCACAATATTAAAACCATATAAAAATCGAAATCGAAAAGCTATATAAGGCAACTTGCAATGGATATTTTGAGAGAGGAGAGGAAGGGATAAATGACTATATTAGGAACTATACTTGCAATAATTTTAGCAATTGGTTTTACGGTAGTAATCGGACCATTCGGAGGACTACTGTTAATAGCGATCATTTTTGGATTAGTATTTAGTACACATCAAAGGAATAAACGAATATTTGATGATCTACAAAGAATTAAAGAGAAATTAGGTATCGAGGATAAGGATGAATTTAATATGAAAAACGAAGAAATCGAAAAAGAGTTAGAACAAGAACTAAAACAATCACAAGAAGCAAGTGATTTAAGTGATCTAAATAAGGAAAATGAAAAAGAATTAGAAGATTTTAATGGAAAGAACAAAGGGAATGAAGATAAGAACTCTGACCGGTAAATAACAGTGGATAAGAAATATAAGAGACAAGTTTGAAAGTGAATTCGAAGAAGGCGGTAACATCTCTTAACACCGTTCGCTGCGGCTCCTACGGAGCCTTGGTCTGCCAGAGGGTTTTCGAAAGAGTCGTATCTTATTTAAAACCAAGAGGCGAAGTATGCCAAGGCATATTACATTGGCTGACGGAAGAGCGATAGAAGTCGAATGCTTAAGTTGCGCATTAACAAGTGGATTAATCAAACCAACGGGCGGAACGATTTATGAAAGCTCCAATTTTCATGTTCATCAAGATGTTGCTTACCCTATTAAAGGTTTAGTGATTCTAGCTTCGAAAAGGCATTTTTACAGCATGGATGAGTTATGTCCCACGGACAGTGACGTTCTACCCCGGCTAACGTTAATGGCATCTCCTCTTTTTGTTAGACGTTATACAAAATTCCCTTGAAAGGATAATAATTAATGAATCAATATAAATTGAGTGATATTGCGATACAAATTGCAATTCACTCATTTCTAAAAGAAACAAAACAATCAGATGAACATATGAAGCAAACCCTTGCATATTTGTACAAAACAATAGATATTATTGGCACCAATAATAGTGCATTACGAAACCCTCTAAATCTTGACGAATCCGTTTTTTATTTTAGAGATAGGGAAAATCCATTAACGGGACAAGAAATAATTACAGGAGATTATTTAATTTTTGATTATATTGGTCACAATGGAGATATGTTCATTAAACAATTCAATTCTATTGATGAACTAGAAGAAGAGATTACTGGAAGCGGAGGGATAACCAATACATTTACAACATATCAAATTGCCATTGTTATGGGGAAAGTTCGTCACTACAATATCACATTTACAAATGGGAACGACGGCCAGGAGTATAACTTTGTAAAAGATGTTCACGATGCACTACCAGAATATAATTATGAAGAAGAAATAATTACAAATGTAAAGATACATTGGCTTGATTAATCGAGGTAGAAAGGGAAGGGATAAAATGAAGAAAAAAGTAGCGGTGAAATTAGAGGATCTAATTAATGAAATTGATATGCAAATGGACGAGACCTTTACATATATAAACACCCAGACAGGAGAAGTTATCACATTAACAAGTGAAGAGATAAGAGCGGCTGAAGATGAAGAGCCTCTTAATAAATATCCGGATTGGCAACGAGAGAACATTGAAAAAGCAATAGAAATTATAGAGGATGAAAACGAGGCTTATCTGGATTTCACACTAAGAAATGAATACCATGAGTATGAAATAATAGAAGAATTTATCGGAACATTAAGCGAAGTTGAGGTTCAAGAAGAATTGTTTGGAGCTATTCAAGGAAGAGGGGCATTTAGAAGATTTAAGGACGGGATCAGGGAACATGACGTCGAAGAACAATGGTATGAATTCAAAGGGAAAAAGGTAAAGGAATTAGTTATCGAATGGTGTGAAGAGAAGGGCCTCGCAATAGAGGAATGAAGCATTATTGGTGCAATCGAGAAACAAGAGAATGGAGGAAAAAGGTATAAATCTCTTAGATTGTTCATAGACTTTACTAGAGTATGTGGACAAGGAGAGAATGATATGAATTCAAAAGCGCGCATTACGTACCGATTTGACAAACAAGATGGCTCACGAACAGAACAAAAGCCATCAGAGACGGAACGTTCGAACAAGTCAAATGTCGTGCCTTTTTTTCAAGAAGAAATGAAGTTTACTTCGGAAATCGGAGCTTGGAATAGTCCTTTTCAAAATGACGCTCATGCCTTAGAGCAGCTTATTCGGGATACAGATCGCAAGCCGCAGAGTAAGCCCTCCACAATAAATCCACCTACAGCAGCCATACCCTCTAATCCAAAGCCTCTCAATAGGGAAACAAGTCATCCACACACACAATTACGGGAAGAGGAATGGAATGATCATATACAGCTAGGTGATGAGAGGGATATTCGCGATACGATCATCCACACGCAAGCCTACCCCATTGTCGATATCAATGAAGATGAACGGTATGAAATGGATTCAACAGATGTACGGACGTCAAAGGGGCTAGGCGCCTTCAAGACCGCAACGAATTATCGGCCTTCCAGGGGTCCTTCATGGTATAAAGTGTTCGCATCAGTGACCGCGGCAATTGTTACGGGCGCGCTCTTTGGGTATTTTGTGCTGGCACTATTTACAAGCAATTCTGCAACGACTCCTTCGAATCCAGCAGAGTCTAAACTTGGTGATTCGATCACGAATCCTGGTGGTACGGCGACGACAACGAAGGATGGAGCTTCTTCAACAGTAACGGGTGCAGCTGCTAATAAAACCAATTCAGATAATTCCGTTGGAGTGACTGGGACAGATAGCAGTACAAACACGAAGAGCGGATCTGCTTCATTGATAAAGGTCCAAGTGCCATCGGTTACGTATTATATGCTGCAATATGGGGTGTTTAGCAATAAAGAAGGATTGACTGCTGCGGTAAACGAATTGAATAACAAAGGCTTGGCAGCAGCTTCTTTGACAACGCCGGATGATTATCGCGTATATGTAGGTATGTCGACAGAACGGAATGAAGTGCAGGCGCTTGGACAAACTCTGACGGACATGGATGTGTATGTGAAGCAAATAGACTTGCCGGCTTTGAGTCAGCTGGCTTTCACCGGGAATAAAAAAACAGTGGAGAGCTTTTTCGACCAGACCGCTGCATTAATCAAACAATTAGATACAATGACCCTCAGTGGATTAAATACGACTGGCACCGCTATAAATAGCAATTGGACGGATCTTCATCAGAAATGGACGAAATCAGCCACTCAAGTAGAAGCTGGCCTTGTGAATAAAGCAGATAAAACAGCTTTGCTCAAGCTGGAACAATTAATAAATACGGCTGTAGTAGCAGCTTCTGAATACGCTAAGAAACCAGCGAATGCCCATCTATGGTCCATGCAGACTGCTCTCATGGAAGCTATCTTTACTCAGAAAGTATGGTTTGTGTCTATGGATGCATTGTAAAGCCCTTTTTTGACGGTTATAATAGAGGGTGTGTGTCAAATTGTGGCGAGGGACGTTGGATAATGAAGAAAAACTTTTGGATTTTGCTCCTATTCATCGTAATCGGATTGCTGACAGGCGCTCTGGTGTCACGTTGGCTTGCTCCCGTCCCAGGCCTTGCGTTTCTAACCCAAACGTCAAAGGTTGTGTGGTCGCCAGCTGCAGATTTTCTTGTTTTCAGCTATGATTTCACCTTGCGGATCGATTTGAGCTTACTGAGCATTATCGGACTAATCCTTGCGATTTGGTTATACCGAAAAATGTAAGGAGCCGCTGATGCTACTTTAAGGAGTCGTATTACGATGAATATACCCAATAAAAATTCATTAAACATTCGCCAGCTTGTTCTGGCTTCATCTTCTCCACGCCGGCGGGAATTGGTCGCTTCACTTGACCTTTCCTTGCCGGTTCTCATTTTGTCGACTGATGCGGATGAACAAACGCCTGCGGATTGGGTGCCGTCACAAATTGTCGAGCAGCTCGGACTTCGCAAGGCGCTTGCAGCCGTTGATAGAATGATAAATGATGAACATGCCTCCCACTCGTTGGTCATAGGTGCCGATACAATCGTAGTATGGGAAGGCGAGGTGATGGGGAAACCCGTTGATCAAGCAGATGCAATAGCTATGCTAACGAAGCTTCAAGGCAATCAACATGAGGTCTATTCAGGTATAGCTTGTGTAGAAACCTCAAGTGGACGGCAGCTTATAGCGCATCGCATGACTCGAGTAACGATGAAGCCGCTTAGCCAGGAGAGAATCGAGCGTTATGTCGCTTCGGGCGAGCCTATGGACAAGGCTGGCAGCTACGCCATTCAGGGGCTGGGGGCCACAATCGTCGATCGTATTGACGGTTGTTATTTCAACGTTGTTGGACTGCCGTTGTCGCTATTATCGGACATGCTAGCCTCCTTTGACGTTGAGGTCCTCTGAAAGATTTGCTCACACGAAGATTGTCTCAACAGATTCATTATAGAAGGCAGGGAAGGACATGGAAGCGCAGTCGTATGTGCTGAAAGATGTCCCCAGCGAAGACAGACCTAGAGAGCGCATGATGATGGTTGGGGCAGAAGCCTTAAGTCACGCGGAATTGCTTGCGATATTACTTCGGACGGGCACACAGCGAGAGTCCGCCGTATTGCTTGCCACAAAGTTACTAATTCAAAGCAGGGGCCTGAGAGGCCTTGTTGATATGAGTATTGAAGAGATGACATCCATTCGTGGAATCGGACCCGCCAAAGCGGTTCAGCTTCTTGCTGGCATTGAGCTTGGGCGACGTTTGGCCAGAAGCCAGCAGGGCGATCTGCCCACCATTCGCAAGCCTGCGGATGCAGCAGATCTCATGATGGAACAGCTCCGTTATTTGAAGAAGGAGCACTTCATCTGCTTGTTTCTGAACACGAAGAACCAAGTTATCTCACAGGAAACATTATCGGTTGGAACGCTTAATGCATCTCTCGTACATCCGCGTGAAGTATTCCGTGCGGCAATGAAGTGCAGTAGTGCTTCCATAATTTGCATCCACAATCATCCGAGCGGTGATCCAACACCAAGTCCAGAGGATATTGCACTAACCCGGCGCCTTTATGAGGCGGGCGAGCTAGTGGGCATCGATGTACTCGATCATTTGGTAATAGGTGACAACCGCTTTATTAGTTTGAAGGAGCAGGGCTATATGTAATATAATAAAAGAGCTTGTTTTTGAATAGAAAGGAAGATTAAACATGTTTGGTGGCTTTACGAAAGACCTAGGCATCGATCTAGGAACAGCAAATACTCTTGTCTATGTAAAAGGTAAAGGCATCGTCGTTAGAGAACCCTCAGTGGTTGCCATACGTACGGATACGAAAACGATTGAAGCAGTTGGCGAACATGCCAAAAAAATGATTGGTCGTACACCAGGGAATATTCGTGCCATTCGTCCTATGAAGGATGGTGTTATTGCGGATTTTGAAACGACCGCAACGATGATCAAATATTTCATTCGTCAAGCGCAAAAGCAGCGTTCGTTGTTTGCACGCCATCCTAACGTGATGGTATGTGTACCTTCAGGTATTACAGCAGTTGAACAGCGTGCGGTTAAAGAAGCGACAGAGCAAGCGGGAGCGCGTGAGGCTTTTACAATTGAAGAGCCGTTTGCTGCAGCTATCGGAGCTGATCTACCTGTATGGGAGCCGACAGGCAGTATGGTCGTCGATATTGGTGGAGGTACGACTGAAGTAGCGGTTATTTCCCTCGGCGGTATTGTTACCAGCCGATCCATTCGAGTCGCTGGCGATGAGATGGATGAGGCGATTACGCAGTACATTAAACGGATGTATAATCTTATGATCGGTGAGCGTACCGCAGAACAACTGAAAATGGAGATTGGCTCAGCACTTACCTTTGATAAGGTGGAGACGATTGAAATTCGTGGACGGGATCTTGTTTCTGGTTTACCTAAGACGCTGCCTATTTCCTCGGAGGAAATTTGCGAAGCTCTGGCAGATACAGTCAATTCGATTGTTGATGCGGTAAAAGTAACTTTAGAGAAATGTCCGCCTGAACTATCGGCTGATATTATGGATCGCGGAATTGTATTGACAGGCGGCGGAGCCCTGCTGCGCAACCTAGATAAATTGCTGGCTCGTGAGACAGGCATGCCTGTTATTGTGGCGGAGAATCCACTGGATTGTGTCGCTATTGGTACAGGAAGAGCTTTAGATAACATCGATTTATTCAAAACTCGGGGCGGCCCGGTCACTCGTTCCAAACGATAACGTCCGTGAAGTCGTCATAAGAAAAACCGGATGATTGGAATGGGCGGGTGATGATAAATTGTTTAACTGGATGCGCAACAAACGCATGTTTGTTCTAATGATTGTTTTTATTGTGTTCGTTGCTGTAATGGGATTCTCTATTGGTGATCGGAAGAAACTGACTTGGCCAGAGAACTTCGTGCTTGATTCATCTGCTTTGGCACAGGAAGTTTTTTACAGGCCCGCTGGCTATATAGCGGGTCTGTTTAAAGATCTGTCGAATCTGCACGATGTCTACAAAGAAAATGAGCAGCTGCGTTTAGCCGCAGCTGCTTATGCGCGTGACAGTATTAAATATAATTTTATTGAATCCGAGAATAAGCGCCTGCAAGAAGATCTGGATTTTAAGAATCGCCAGAAGTTGTTATACCAATACAATTATATAATTGCGCAGGTAGTTGCTGTTAGCAGTAATCCGTATGATGCAACCATTCGAATCAATCAGGGTTCTAAGGATGGGATCAAACCGAACATGGTTGTTGTGACTCCTAAGGGCTTGGTCGGTATTGTTAGTCGGGTAGACCCTTTCTACTCATCTGTAATGCCACTTACAGAGCTTAATGAGAACTCAACCTCCAAACCAGCAGCGACGGTACTTGGCAAAGAAAAAGAATCTTTCGGCGTTATTGAGAGCTATCACAGTGACACTGGCAAGCTAACCATGACGAAGATTGCGGAGAATGATCCCATTGCTCCAGGCGATACTGTTATTACTTCGGGCCTTGGAAATGTATTTCCCCGTGGAATGGTTATTGGTAAGGTGGATTCCAAGCAGGTGGGAGATTTCGGTCTAACGCTCACAGCTACTATTACGCCTGCTGCAGATTTCGACCATCTGACAGAAGTGTTTGTGGTGGAAAATCCGGAGACAGGGGAGAGCGGCCAATGAGCACGCAGCGAATTGTATTCGTGATGCTGCTCTTCTTCCTATTGGAAGGAACGCTGTTCTATTGGCTGCTGCCTGATAGTCTAGTTGGTAGAGTTGTTCCGATGTTCACACTAGCATTCGTACTCTACTCCGCTTTATATCGTGGACGACATACCTCGCTCATACTAGGTATGTCTTTTGGATTACTGCAGGATGTAGCGTTCTATGGAGAAATTATTGGCGTTCATTCTTTTTCAATGGGGCTTGTCGGTTATCTGACTGGACTTCTCATGGAACGCAAGAGAAGCACCTTGCTTATGGCTTTGACCATGATCGGGATATCGACACTCGTTTTTCAAGTGGTGAATTATTTCATCTATAGGGTGTTTCGATTAACAGACCAAACGTTTGAATGGGCGTTACTCCAGCACATATTACCAAGCTTGTTTCTTCAGCTATTATTTGCACTCGTTATCTACGTTCCTGCTAGACGATGGTTTGAAGGCGGTGGAGGCAAGAAAAACGATGAAGAAGAAGAATAAAGCTGCAGGCAGGAATTGGTACACATCAACCAGAATCGTATAGGTAAAGAAGGAGGGACGAGCGTGACCGATAAGCAGCATATTACGATAAAAGGAGTCAAGGAAGGATTAGTCTTTCTTCTTGACGACGATTGTGAATTTTCCGCCTTGCTAGAAGAACTTCAGTATAAGTTGGAAAAGTCGCACCAACAGCTGCTGACCGGTCCGATCGTTCATGTTCATGTAAAGCTGGGCACTCGTCAATTGGATGAAGACGATAAGGAGCGAATTAAGGCTGCTATTCGTCAGCAGGGTAATTTGCTCGTTCAGTCCGTAGAAAGCGATGCACCTGAACTGCCCCTTGGCGAGGATGGACGCAACATTAAAATATTGACCGGTATTATCAGATCCGGACAAACGGTAGAACATGAAGGCAATTTGCTGCTTATGGGAGACCTGAATCCAGGTGGAACCTTAATGTGTACAGGCGATATCTATGTCATGGGTGCCCTTCGTGGTCTTGCTCATGCAGGCATTAAGGGATTGGAGAATGCTATCATTGCAGCATCTTTGCTGCGTCCTACTCAGCTTCGAATTGGTGAGGTAATTAGTCGTCCGCCGGACGAGTGGATGACAGGTGATGCGACGATGGAGTTTGCTTATTTGAATGAAGGTGTAATGAAAATCGACAAGATGACTCAATTGCACCGTATGCGCAAAGAGCCGGTCATTTTTAAGGCATAGTGCAGGTGAATAAGGTACGTATGACTGTAGTATTTCAGGCTTGCTTATACAGGAGCAAGGCTGCAGCGGGGAGTGTTGAGTCATGGGAGAAGCAATTGTAGTCACATCTGGAAAAGGCGGAGTTGGCAAGACAACAACTTCCGCGAATGTAGGAACAGCTTTGGCGCTATTGGGCAAAAAGGTATGTATGGTTGATACCGACATTGGTCTGCGTAATTTAGATGTTGTGATGGGCCTTGAGAACCGTATTATTTATGACCTTATCGATGTTGCTGAGGGGCGCTGCCGTCTTAATCAAGCACTAGTGAAGGATAAACGATTCGATGAATTGTATATGCTGCCGGCTGCTCAAACAAAGGACAAGCATGATGTAACCCCGGAACAGGTCCGAGATATGGTTCTCGAGCTTAAGAAGGATTTTGATTATGTGATTATTGATTGCCCAGCAGGAATCGAGCAGGGTTTCCGCAATGCGGTAGCCGGAGCTGACCGTGCAATTGTCGTGACAACGCCAGAGAACGCAGCTGTTCGTGATGCAGACCGTGTCATTGGCTTACTAGAGAAGTCACAAGTGCCGTCTAGACTTGTTATTAACCGGATTCGGGCAAATATGGTCCGGAGTGGTGAGATGCTGGATATTGATGAGATTTGCCAAGTACTTGCAGTTGATTTATTAGGTATTGTACCAGATGATGAGAAGGTCATTAAATCTGCGAATGCAGGTGAACCTACAGTAATGGATCCCACTTCTCGCGCAGCGATTGCTTATCGTAATATCGCACGCAGAATGTTGGGGGATATGGTGCCGCTTATGCCGCTTGAAGAGAAATCCAGTACATTCAAGAGATTTCGTAAGTTCCTTGGAATAGGATGAGTAAAAAGTGTTCAATAAACTGAAGAAACTAGACATCGGCATCATACTCATTCTGCTGGCACTGATGGTAGTCAGCACGCTGCTTGTTCATAGTGCAACGTACGGGAATCCTGGTTATGCGGATTATGATGTCAAAACAGTCCTCTTTTTCGGACTCGGCTTTATAGTCGTCATTCTCGTTACGATGATTGATTACCGTGTTTTCCTGAAATCCTGGTTGTTTTTATACTTGCTTGGCAATGTGCTGCTGGTTGTCGTCTTCTTGACAGCTCCTGTTATTAATGGTGCCAGAGCATGGTTCCAATTGCCAGGAGGCCTGCAGTTTCAGCCTGCTGAGATGGTCAAGATTATTTTGATCATCATGACTGCCCATTTGATGGGGAAAAGGCAAGGCGACACCCTTAGAGCTAGTAAAGATTTACTCGTTATCGCTGCGCTATCATTCGTTCCGTTTATGCTTGTTATGATCCAACCGGATCTTGGTAATGCCATTATCTACCTGGTTATTCTGCTTGGTATGCTCTGGATTGGTAACGTTAAATATTCGCATGTATTACTAGGACTTACGATTATTATCGGGGGATTATTCTTATTCATATTCCTCTTTAATACGTACAATAAACCAATTCATGACTATTTGTACGATCATGACAAAGTGCATTGGTACGAGCGGATTAATGGCTTCGTCAACCCAGGGACAGCTTCCGAGAAAGAGATCTATCAGGCGAGTAAAGCAAAGATAGCGATTGGCTCCGGCGGCTTGACAGGTGATGGCTATATGAAGGGCGAATCCAAGAATCGAAAGTTTATTCCTTATCCATACTCAGATGCGATCTTCGTTGTTATTGGTGAGGAATTCGGTTTCCAGGGTGCTGCTGTTGTACTCATGCTGTATTTCCTACTCATTTATCGGATGATCATTATCGCCTTTCAGTGCTTTGACAGGAGAGGCTCCTTCATCATCGTCGGTATTGTGTCGATGTTTGTATTCCAGGTGTTCCAGAATATTGGAATGATGATTGGTCTTATGCCAATTACAGGTATTACACTCCCTTTTATCAGCTATGGAGGTACTTCACTTCTACTCAATATGATCTGCATCGGTCTTGTATTTAGCGTTAAAGCTCATCAAGAAAAATATGAAATGGCTACATAACCGTTTAGCGAATCCCGCTAAGCGGTTTTTTGTTTGTCCCATGCAGCTTGTATCTTTTTCACGTCAACATAAAGAAGCCCTCCTTCTCATATAAATAAGGCGAACAAGCTTTATAGATGGAGGGATGAGCCATGGAGACGAAGAACGGAATCCGTCAGCGTCGGCAAGAGCGGATACGCCGGATCATGGACAATAGTCAGTTAGCACCAGGATTACAGCATATTCGCGAGCCTGAAAGTGCCGTGGACTTTATCCAACAGGCATTGCCTACCGAACCGTTAATTCGAGAGAGTAATGACCGTAATCGTGAGAGGGAGGGTGGGCTCGGAGCTCGTGAGCAGGACCCTGAACGACTATGGAAGGCTCAATCGAATCCGTGGGAAAGTGCGGGTTGGAGACTAGCTCCTGCTTCGAGTAAAGAGAGTAGAAAAGCTCCATCTGGCAGCGGAAATAAACCAAGCCCAAACTATAGATTTATAGTAAGAGGGCTATTTATTCAAACGATGATCTCGTTAGCTTTGTTTATCATTTTATTCGTAATGTTTCGTATGGATAATCCGATGGCTAAGCAAGGCCAACAGGTCGTTACAGCTGCTTTAACGGAACAGATCAATTTCGATTCTGCAGCGAATTG
Organism: Paenibacillus baekrokdamisoli; assembly: GCF_003945345.1. Classification (GTDB taxonomy): domain Bacteria; phylum Bacillota; class Bacilli; order Paenibacillales; family Paenibacillaceae; genus Paenibacillus_Z; species Paenibacillus_Z baekrokdamisoli. The sequence goes on from NZ_AP019308.1 coordinate 693,190, forward strand.
GTACAAGCAGGTTTTCTCAGGAGCACCTTCATTTATTCCGATGTTTGGAAGCGATAAAGAGAAAGAATCAAAGCTAGCGGAAGGGGTCATGGAGTTATCGATTGTAGCCCCCCTATCCAAGGGCGCGGTGGTCCGAAGCTTTGCGGAAACGTTAAGTGGCGTGGAAATTGCGGGCGAATCTCAGGAAGCCGTTCTTGCAGCTGAAGTTGGCCGGGTATTGCTCGTGACGGATGATGAGAGGACGGGGAAAACGATCGTCATTCAGCATGCCGATAATCGTGTTACTGTTTATGGGCGACTGGGACAGGTAGCGACAGCGGTTAATGATTGGGTGGAAGCTGGACAAACTTTAGGCAAGCTTCCAGCTGCAGATGCAGCCGAGGGTGGGAAAAGCTTATTGTTTTTTGCCGTAAAGGAGAAAGGAGCGTACGTCAATCCTGCCGACGTCGTTCCGCTTGATTAGAGTTGCTGGCATAACGTGGTCGATCCATCCCTTATTCGTATTAGTGATGATGGCTTCCGTAATGACAGGCTACTTCGTGGAGCTGATCACGTTATTTGCCATTGTGTTCGTGCATGAGCTGGGTCATGTCATTACGGCTCGGGGGTTCGGTTGGACGGTGCGGGAAGTGAAGCTGCTGCCGTTTGGAGGCGTAGCTGAGGTAGAGGAAGCGGGCAGTTTGCCTTCTAAAGAAGATGCTATTGTTGCAATCGCCGGGCCTCTTCAAAACGTATGGATGGGCGCGGTCGCATGGACATTCGGTCAGCTTGGCTTATGGAATGTCGAATGGTCTGATTATGTATGGAGAGCGAATGTAATGATCGGGTTATTTAATCTACTTCCGATCCTTCCTCTAGATGGTGGGAAACTGATGCAAGCAGCCTTGAGCCAAACGCTTGCGTTTCATCAAACTTTAGTGTGGGCAATAAGAATCAGTCTTGTTTTAAGTATCATTATGATTGGTTATGCCATTGTTCCGGTCGTTTATTCCGGTGGGATGGGCATTCAATTTAATTTATTAACAGTCGGCCTTTTTTTATTCTTCACGAATTGGACGGCCTATCGGCATATCCCTTTTCTATTTCTCCGTTTTCTAACCAATCGAGAAATGGCCTCGTCTCGGTCCATTACTAAGGGGGCATGGGCACTTCCAATCATCGTTAATAAGCGGCATACCGTTTCAGCAGCCTTGCGACTATTTAAGCGTGATAGCTACCATTTAGTCATTGTGATGGAGGAGCAAGGGCGGATTCTAGCCGTTCTTCCAGAGCAAAGAGTAGTGAATGGATTTTTGTCAGATGGAAAAGCGGATCGTGCAGTTTTGGATCTTTTCATGTAAAATAAATAAAAAAGACGGATACGGCAGGAGGTTGATAGGATGAAACGAATGATCGTTCACGGTCAAAAGGAGCTGCTCCAAATCGCGGTTGTTGATGAAGGTCGCTTGATTGAATTTTATATGGAGCAATCAGAAAACGCCGGACAATTAGTGGGTAGTGTCTTTAAAGGTCGGATTGTTAATGTGCTCCCAGGCATGCAAGCGGCTTTCGTCGATATCGGACTCGCCAAGAATGCCTTCCTATACATTGATGATGTTTTGCATCCACATCTAGAACGTCAACCGTTAGTAAAACCAGCAATAGACCAGCTGCTCAAGGTCGGACAAGAAATTGTCGTTCAAGTGATGAAAGAACCGCTAGGAAGCAAAGGAGCGCGTGTTACGACGCACTTCTCGCTTCCTGGTCGATTCCTTGTGTACATGCCTCATGCGGATTATGTGGGTGTATCCAAGAAAGTAAATGGAGAGCATGAGCGGGGAAGAATGCGCATCGTCGGTGAATCTATTCGGCAGCAGGGTGAAGGTGTTATTATGCGAACGGCTGCCGAAGGAGAGAGCAATGAATCACTAAAGGCAGATGTGAAGTTTCTACGGGAGCTATGGCAGGGGATTGAAGCCCTTGCGGTTACTGCCTCCTCACCGATTGAATTGCATCGTGAAGCCGATTTGGTGCATCGATTAGTCCGGGACTTGCTCACAACGGAAATGGATGAGGTATGGATTGACGATCAGGCAAGCTATCAAAAAACCGAGTCCATCATGAAGCAGATGGCACCATCCATGGTTGCACGTATGCGTTTATTCGAGATGCAAGGATCAGCCACGTTATTCCAACAATACCGGATTGACGAGCAGCTGCATGAGGCATTTGAAAGGCGCATTCGACTTCATAACGGCGGGGATCTTGTGCTGGATCAGACGGAAGCGTTGACGGTCATAGACGTCAACACCGGTAAGTTTGTAGGTACAAGTGACCTAGAGGATACGGTGTTTCGGACCAACATGGAAGCGGTGGATCAAATCGCGCGGCTCATTCGGCTTCGAGATATTGGCGGCATCATTATCATTGATTTCATTGATATGGAGCTGGAGGAGCACCGGAATCAAATTATACAAAGGCTTGAGCTGCTGATTCGTCAAGATAGAACGAGATGTCAGGTCGTAGGATGGACAAGACTTGGTTTAGTAGAAATAACTCGTAAAAAGGTACGCGAGCATGCGATGACTAAGATGTTAGAAACATGCCCGATTTGTAAAGGCAGGGGGAAAATATAAAGGAAGACATTCGATCCTTTAGAAAAGCCAGCTGACCCAATAGTAGAGGACAAATAGCGTAAATAATACGGTTGGCGGTATTACAAGTATAGTTATCCTTGTATAATCCTTCCAATGGATTTTCACCTTATTTTTTCTTAAGATATGCATCCAAATAAGGGACGCCAAGGTGCCTATAGGAAGCAGCAAGGACCCGATATCACTGCCAACTACATTGGCTAAATAAGCGATTTTCAGAGTGAGTGGATCAAGGTTCATCTCCGTTAAGGTTAAGGTTCCAATCATGAGCGCCGGATGATTGTTGAACAAAGTGGACATGAGGCTTTGGACACCTCCCATGATTAAGCTGGCATTGAGCAGACTGCCGTTAACAATTGGCTGGAAGTAGGTCACAAGCCAATGGGTGAATCCGATATTATGAATGCCATAAATGATGATATACATGCCGAATGCAAAAACAAGAATATGCCAAGGTGTCTTCTTGATCATATCGGTCGGAGGGATTTTTAAGTTATACCATCTCCAGCCGAGAAGGACAGCGGATCCGATCACGGAGACAATCTCAATCGGAATTGATAGATAAGAGGCAACAAATAAGCTCACACGAACAAAGAATACAAAAAGCAGTACTTTTTGCATAAACCGTGTCCGCTGCTTGGTGGTCATGCTTGTAATTTTGGTTTCGGCGTTCTCCTTTAAAGGGTGGTGCCAAGCATGATGGTTATGGGACCAGAGCTTGCCGTGAATAACAGGCAGTCGGGCCGGAAGAGAGCGATAGCAGATTAGGAAGAGCAGGAGAACCATGAATAGAAGACCGAGTGTAGCAGGTACGAACATCATAAGGGTATGCATGTACAAGCTCATATGAACGATTTTTAGTGCAATTAAATTAACGATGTTGCTTACTCCGATAGGGGCACTTGAAGCAGTTGCGACGAGAGCGCCAGAAAGAAGGTAAGGTATTTTTTGATGATTCTTCAATCCTAAGTTTTGCAGCAGGATGAGCAGAATCGGCGTTGTTATGAGAATGCTTCCGTCGTTATTAAAGAAGAGGGTCATCAAAAAGCAAATTAAATTGACATACCAGAACAAACGTATCCCCGATCCCTTTGCCCTTGCAGCTAGTCCTTCTGCCGCCCAAATAAAAAAGCCGAAGCTCTCCAGCACGACAGCCATAACAATCGTAGCCATAATAGTGATAGCTGCACCACTGACAGTTGCACTAATTTGTCCAAAATCAGCCAAGGAAACAGTCCCGCTAATTAGGACGAGCAAGGCCCCCAGAGAGGAAGGAATGGCTTCATTGATATCTTTGGGTCTCCATAGAATCAGAATCACGGTCATAATAAACGCAAAAATAGTGATACTCGTTGCTACTGAGCCATACATAGTTAAGATTCACCCCTGACTGAACTCGTTTGATTAACTGAAATTGCAGTTATGATGATATTTCTGTTAGCATGATGATTCCAGCTTCTTCCTCCTGTTCTTTTTGATAGACCATTACATAATCAGGATCGGGTGGTTGTAGTAAAAAGAACAACAAACAACCTGCGATAGCAATAATCATGAGCACAATAATCAATGAGTTCGCCTCCCTTGGCAGTTATACGAATCTATCATTTGTCTTGGATAGATGTTCATACTTCAATATATGAGAGATTAATAGTAAGGGTATAGTCGACAATCCTATGAGCGAGAATATCTTTCATTTTATTTTTGTTTGCTATTGAACATCTCCTGTGCTAAAATACTATGGTGCATGAGAAGGTGTTAAAGCCTATCATCCATTTACCGCACAGAACAGGTCTACAAGCGCGCAGCGGTTTCATTACCGGCGACACCTGCCTCAGGCGAGTCTTCGAAAATAAGGAGGTGCAACACACATGTTTGCGATTATTGAAACTGGCGGAAAACAGTATAAAGTTCAAGAGGGCGATGTTCTATACATCGAGAAATTGAACGCTTTCGAAGGTGAGGACTTTACGTTCGACCGGGTATTGGCTGTAACTAAAGGCGACGAGTTTGTAACAGGTACACCGGTTATTGCCGGCGCTACTGTAACAGCTAAAGTCGAGAAACACGGCAGAGGACAAAAAATCATCGTTTACAAATACAAAGCGAAGAAAAACTACCGCCGTAAGCAAGGTCATCGTCAGCCTTACTCCAAAGTAACGATTGGCAAAATCCAAGCTTAAGAGGTTAAATTATGATAACGGTCACCATTGTGCGGCAATCCGCCGACGATAAACAGATCGTGTCGTTTGCAATTGAGGGACATGCCAAGTTTGCGAATCCGGGCAAAGATATTATTTGTGCGGGTGTATCAGCCGTCTCGGTTGGTACGGTGAACGCCATTGAACAGCTGGCTGGCCTTGCGCTTCCAGCTTCAATGAAGAACGGCTGGCTCCAATCGGATATTCCTCTGCAATCGGACCCCTCAGTTAATGAGCGAGTACAACTGCTTTTGGAATCTATGATTGTGATGCTGAATACAATTGCTGCCTCATACGGTAAGTACGTTGTTATTCGTCACAAAATTTTTGAATGAAGGAGGGAACAACTATGTTGAAACTGAATCTTCAGCTATTCGCTTCGAAGAAAGGTGTAGGGTCCACGCGAAATGGACGTGACAGCCAATCGAAGCGTCTTGGCGCAAAACGTGCTGATGGTCAAGCGGTAACGGCGGGAAGCATTCTATTTCGTCAACGCGGAACAAAAGTACATCCAGGTAACAACGTTGGTATCGGTAAAGACGACACTCTTTTCGCGAAAGTGGAAGGCGTCGTTAAGTTCGAACGTTGGGGACGCGATCGGAAGAAAGTAAGTGTCTACCCGATTGTTGCTGCTCCTGTAGCAGCAGCTTCTGAAATGTAATAATGGCTTTCGCCCCGGCCCTGCTTGCAGGACCGGGGTTTTCTTTTTTTCTTAGACAAGCCGATTGCTGGGATGAACTTTCACCTTTCTCGTGCTATACTATTTAAGGTTAGGAAAGAACAGGAAAGTAGGATCGGCTCATGAATCGCTTACGAATGACCAAGCACTACGCGGCTGCATCTGTCTTGCTGCCAACGGCTGCCGTTCTCATTTGGCGATCCGAGCTTTGGCTGCTAACGGTTTTTATAGCTTGGATAGTAATAGCAGCTTTGCTCTGGGTATGGTGTGAACGTAAAGAACATGCATGGCGAATGGCGAGGTCCCTTCATGCCCTTCAGACGGCATCTATTAGAACCTTGAATCATCATCGTCATGATTGGATGAATGATCTTCAAGTGCTTTATGGATATATTCGAATGAATAAAGCGGATAAGACCGTTCAGTATGTGGAACAAATAAGAGATCGAATGATGACAGAAAGCAAGATAGCAAAGCTCGGCATTCCTTCGCTCGTAACGTTTATGCAATCGTTTCGTACGATGACGCATTCGCTGCAGTTTGAGGTCGGCATTGAAGGTGAGCTAAATTTGGCCGATTTGCCAATAGACGGTGAGCTAGCAGCGGAGACGATAGTGGAATTAATAAATGCTTATCGCTTCTCGGTCAAATCGGGAATGGGTGAAGTCGCTAAGCTGACTGTTGATTTGGTACTAGAAGAGAAGGCTCTTTCCGTATCGTTCCGTTACGAGGGCAGCTTGAATGATATGGGTGAATGGAAACAGAAATGCAAGCGCGCCCTTGAGGGATCTCCGCTCAAGCCGATCCATTCGGACCTATTGCCGGAGAATATGAACCTACAAGCGCAGCTTGTGAATTAAACGGAGGCTAGGACACATGTTTGTCGATAAAGCAAAGATATTCGTTAAAGGCGGAGATGGTGGGAACGGAATCGTTTCTTACCGCCGTGAGAAGTACGTTCCCAATGGCGGACCAGCCGGTGGTGATGGCGGTAATGGCGGAGATGTTATTTTCCGTGTGGATGAAGGCTTGCGTACACTGATGGATTTTCGCTATCAGAAGCATTTTAAAGGTGAAAAGGGCGAGCGTGGTAAAGTAAAATCGATGCACGGAGCCAATGCGGAGGACACAATCATCCGGATTCCCCCAGGTACAATTATCATCGATGATGATACCCAGGAAATCATTGCGGATATGACGCAGCATGGATCAGAAATTGTTGTAGGTAAAGGTGGAAGAGGCGGAAGAGGTAACTGTCGCTTCGCAACGCAAAGCAATCCGGCGCCGGATTTTTGTGAGAATGGTGAAGAAGGTCGGGAGCGTTGGATCATACTCGAGCTTAAAGTTATGGCAGACGTTGGCCTTGTTGGATATCCGAGCGTTGGTAAATCCACTTTATTATCTATCGTAACAGCTGCAACACCGAAGATTGGTGCTTATCACTTCACAACGCTATCTCCAAATCTGGGTGTTGTTGATGTGGGAGATGGACGAAGCTTCGTTATGGCTGATCTACCTGGTCTAATAGAAGGCGCGAGTGAAGGGATCGGACTTGGACATGATTTCTTAAGGCATGTTGAGCGGACTCGGATCATTCTCCATATTATAGATATGTCCGGTTCAGAAGGCCGTGACCCTTATGAGGATTGGGTAACCATTAATGAAGAACTAGAGCAATATAATCCACTTCTAGCGACTCGTCCTCAAATTATTGTAGCGAACAAAATGGACATGCCAGATGCTGAAGAGCAGCTTGCGATGTTCCGTGAACAGCTTGCAGCAGATGCAGCCGAGGATGAAGAAGGTACTGTTCACCACGAGATCGTACCGATGTCTTCAGTTACAAAGCAGGGTGTTCAAGAATTGCTGTATAAGGCGGCAGACTTGCTCGCGACCGTACCTGAGATGCCTCTCCTTGAAGAGGTTAAGGATGTTGCTGAGCGCAAAGTCTATACGCTTGAAAAAGAAGACGATAACTCCTTTGTTGTTTATCGTGAGAATGAAGGCTTCGTCTTGGAGAGCGCTGCGATAACGAAATTTATGAAGCGAATCAATCTAAACACGTATGATGCGGTCAATAAATTTGGTCGTACCTTACGTTATATGGGTGTCGATGCTGAACTTCGCAAAATTGGCGCTAAAGATGGAGATACAGTTCGAATAGGCGATTTTGAATTCGAATTCTTTGAAGGTAGTGAATATTCCAGTCAATAAATAAAAGAATCGCTGCGGTCAGCCTTTGCATTTATTATGCGAATGCTGTCAATGGCGGTTTTTTGGTTTTGCCTATTGCCGCCTTTCATTTATTTTGATAAAATGTCCACTATACACGTACAAATGTCTTTTTTAGGAGGACGGTAGGTGACGGAACGATATTTTGTCGTCCGCGAGGACATCTTACCCGAGGCGATTGTCAAAACCATTCAGGTAAAAGAGATGCTTCGCCGCGGGGAGGCTGCAACTGTTCATGAGGCAACGGAACGGGTGGGGCTAAGTCGCAGCGCTTTCTATAAGTACAAAGACGGTGTCTACACGCAGAATCAATTAGCACGTGAGCAAATTGTCACCATTTCTATGGATTTGGACCACCGCTCTGGTGTCCTATCCAAAGTTCTTGGCCTTGTAGCCAGCTCAGAGGGAAATGTGTTGACGATGCATCAATCCATACCTTTACAGGGACTCGCGAATGTAGTTATTTCCGTGGAAACATCACTAATGAGCGGTGATTTATCGGAGCTCATCGAGACGATTAGACGTCATGATGGCGTTCGGAAGATAGCCATCATTGGACAAGGATAGAACATATAATGGAGGCAAAATGATGGTGAAACCAGTAAAAGTAGGTCTTCTTGGTCTAGGAACAGTCGGAACAGGTGTTGTTCGAATTGTGGAAGGACATCAATCAGATTTGGAAAGTCAGGTCGGTTCACCGATCATTATAGAAAAAATACTCGTTCAGAATAAAAGCAAGGAGCGTGCGATCAGTATCGATCCCGAAAAACTGACCGAAGATCCTTGGGAAATCATTCATCATCCTGAAATTGATGTTATTGTTGAGGTTATGGGCGGAATTGAGGACACAAAAGGCTATATTCTCGAAGCTTTATCTCGGGGTAAGCATGTCGTCACAGCCAACAAGGATTTGATGGCTATGCATGGTCCAGAAATTCTTGCTAAAGCACAAGAACATCAGTGTGACGTTCTCTATGAAGCAAGCGTTGCGGGCGGTATCCCCATTATTCGTACGCTGATTGAAGGCTTCTCGTCAGATCGTATTACCAAGATTATGGGTATCGTTAACGGAACAACCAACTATATTCTCTCCAAGATGAGCCAAGAAGGCGCAGCGTATGCTGACGTTCTAAAGGAAGCACAAGAGCTAGGCTATGCGGAATCTGACCCAACCTCCGATGTTGAAGGGCTGGATGCGGCGCGTAAAATGACAATTCTTGCAACACTTGGATTCCGTGCAAATGTAGCACTTGAGGATGTCGATGTGAAGGGGATTTCGTCGGTCAGCCGTGAGGATATTCTATATGCGAAACGACTGGGCTATGAAGTGAAGCTGCTCGGCATTGCAGAGCGTCAGGATGATTTCATCAGCGTTAGTGTGCAGCCAACGATGGTGAAACAAAGCCATCCAATTGCTTCTGTTAACGGTGTATTCAATGCAGTTTATGTATACGGTGAAGCGGTCGGCGAGACCATGTTCTATGGCGCCGGTGCGGGTGAATTGCCGACAGCAACATCTGTCGTTGCTGACTTGGTAGCTGTTGTAAAGAACCTCAAGCTTGGTGTTAATGGTAAACAGAACTTGCTCTCCTACAAGATTAAGAAGCTCAAAACAGACGAGCAAATTGCATCTAAATATTTCATGCTGCTCCATGTCGATGACCGCGCAGGCGTGCTAGCACGCATTACGCAAGCCTTTGCAGAGTTTGAGGTTAGTTTGGAGTCTGTACTTCAACAGCCTAACGTAAGTAATCCAGAAGCAGAAATTATTATCATTACGCATGATGCTAATAAAGCAGCGGTTCAAAAGGTTCTGCAGGCCTTCGAAGGTATGGAAGTCGTGAAGAGCGTGAAGAGCGTTTACCGTGTAGAAGGATAAAGGGTCACATATATTTAAAGGAGTCCAAAACTAATCATGAGATATCTTGGCTTACTAGATACTTATAAAGAATATTTGCCTGTGACGGACCAAGATCCTAATATAGCGATTAAAAGCGTGAACGCTGAACCTCTGGTTTTGGAAGATTCAGAGGAAGCGGTCATGGAGGCTATTCGCAAGCTTCAAGGTGGAGACAAATGACAGATCGTCGGATATTCGTCAAGGTTCCAGCCAGTACAGCTAACCTAGGACCGGGCTTCGATACGCTCGGAATGGCGCTCTCCCTTTACTTCTGGATTGAAATGTCCGGTTCTACAAATGGAGACACGTCAATTAACCTTTACGGTGATGGGTTGAATGGGATTGCAAGGGATAAGTCCAATCTTATCTATAAAGTGGCTCAGCTGGTTTTTAACGAAGCGGGGGTTTCTCTGCCGGAGCTGAGCATCTCCATGTATAGCGATATTCCGTTGACACGAGGACTTGGCAGCAGTGCTTCTGCTATCGTAGGGGCATTAGTGGCAGCCAATGCGCTCATTGGAGGTCCACTCTCGGATGACAATCTATTCCAGTTAGCGACTAAGCTAGAAGGTCATCCCGATAATGTAGGCGCATCTCTCTTCGGAGGGATAGTCATCTCCGCATGGGATGGTACAAGGGCTGCGAAGGTTCGTCTTGAGCCTCATTCGCAGCTGGAAGTGCTGGTCGCGATACCAGCCTTCCAATTATCAACGGAGAAGGCTAGGCATGCTTTACCAACTCAAATCACGATGAAAGATGCTGTGTTCAACCTTGGCTGCAGCTCGCTGCTTGTGGCAGCTCTTGCAAGCGGACAGCTCGATCTTATCCCATTTGCAATGCGTGACCGACTCCATCAGCCTTATCGGGCTGCGCTTATTCCTGGCATGGCTGAAATTCTGGACAACGCAACAGAGCATGGTGCTTTAGGAGCCGCCCTAAGCGGTGCGGGTCCTACACTGCTTGCTCTTGTGGATGCGAGCAGCACGCGTAAAGAGGAGCTTGAACAATTCTTGATTGATACGCTCAGCAAAGAAGGCATCCACGCAAAGACATTGTGGCTGCAGCCATGCGCTAAAGGTCCGGAGCTTGAAGTTCTTGAGGGCCCTGTGGCTGCGGGCTATTCCTTCTTGGAGCGGGTTAAAGGAGAAAAAGGGATATGATAACTGCAGCATGTTTGACGAAAGGCTCGACATCTGATGAAGCGGCAAGATATATATTCAGCGGTGTAGACGTTCAGCTTGAGTACCACCGTATTATCGCTGATGTTTTTCTGGCCACAGCTGAGGGGAAGACGCAGTACAGTGTTATCCCAATCGAGAATACGATTGATGGTTCTGTAGGTCTACATACCGACTGGCTGGTTGATGAAGTAGAATTGCCGATTCAGACGGAATGGGTATTCCCGTCCATCCAGAACTTAATCGGGCCTAGCAGCGAATTAACAGAAGAGAATGGTGAAATAGCCTACGATCGGATTGTTAAAGTTCTGAGTCATCCGGTTGCGATGGCGCAATGTTTGCAGTATATACGCAAGTATATTCCTCATGCAGAGCTTGAGCATGTTGGCAGCACATCGGAAGCGGTGCGTATCGTCCGTGACAATCCTCACAGAGGATGGGCAGCTATTGGACAAATATCGGCGGCTGCCGATAATGGATTGGATGTTCTGGAGCGAAGCGTTACGGATCATGACAATAATTTCACGAGGTTCCTGCTTGTTGGCCCCGAGCCATTCCGCAATGGTGAGCCGAATCTGTATAAAACGAGCATTCTTATCAACATGCCTGAGGATCATCCAGGAGCGCTTCACCAAGTGCTCTCAGCCTTTTCTTGGCGTCGTATCAATTTGTCACGTATTGAATCCCGGCCAACGAAGAAAAAGCTGGGTGATTATTATTTCCTCATAGATATCGATATGTCATTGGACACCGTACTGCTGCCAGCTGCAATTGCAGAGATTGAAGCTATAGGTTATCAGGTGCGCGTTCTAGGAAGCTACCCTAGTTATAATTACGTAGCAAAATAAGCTAACCATACCGAAATGAATGCTGGAGGTATAACGTAATGGCAGAGCAAGTGATTTATTTGAACGGTGAGTATGTGAGCAAAGAAAACGCTAAGATATCGGTATTTGATCACGGTTTTCTGTATGGTGACGGTATATTCGAAGGTATACGTATCTACAACGGTAACATTTTCAAATGCAAGGAGCATCTCGATCGACTTTATGATTCAGCCAAATCGATCATGCTTGATATTCCGCTTTCATACACTGAAATGGAGCAGGCGCTCATTGAAACCATTCGACGTAATGAATTCCGCGATGGCTACATTCGCCTTGTTGTTTCCCGTGGTCCCGGGAATCTGGGGCTCGATCCGACACGCTGTCCGAAGGCTTGGGTTATCATCATTGTTGAGCAGCTTGCTATCTATTCAGAGGAAGCTTACCGTGACGGTCTTGTCTCGGTCTCCGTTGTGCAGCGCCGAAACATTCCGGATGCACTTAATCCAAAGATCAAATCACTTAATTACTTGAACAATATTCTCGTCAAAATTCAAGCGAATCTAGCTGGTGTTGGCGAAGCCATCATGCTTAATGCACAAGGCTACGTTGCAGAAGGCTCAAGTGATAATATTTTCATTATCAAAAAAGGAGTTGTGTACACGCCGCCATGTTATATAGGCGCTCTCGAGGGGATTACGCGTGCCGCAATTATGGAGCTTTGCGATAAGCTTGGCTATAAGCTGAAGGAGGAGCCCTTCACACTGCATGATGTCTATGTAGCTGATGAAGTATTCTTCACGGGGACAGCAGCGGAAGTCATCGCGGTTCGTGAGGTAGATGGCCGTCAGATTGGTGCAGGAAAAGCAGGTACAATTACGACGCATCTGCTTGAAGAATTCCGCAAAATCGTTGACGTTGATGGTGTTAAAGTATACGAGTAAAAAACCGCCCGGATTAGGTGGATTAATATTGAAGAAGCTTATCTTGAGCCATTGGCCATAGGAGCTTCTTTTTTTTTCTGCTAATAGGGTGACAGTCGCCTATCTTCTGCATAGGATGTAGGGAATGATAACGGGCGTTTGCCGCGTCAACAATCAGGGCGTGAGAACGTGACAGGAGGCATGTGGCGAGTGAAAATCCATATTGTTAAGAAAGGCGATTCGTTATTTTCAATTGCGCAGAAATATGACGTCTCGTTGGAAGAAGTTTTACAGCTTAATCCATCCATTGCGAACCCGGATGTGATCGAAGTAGGCATGAAGATTAAAATACCTACGTCTAAACCAAGTGATATGGAGATTATGCATCAACATGTCGTGAAGCAAGGTGATTCCCTATGGCAACTTTCCAAAGCATGGGGTGTGCCTTTAAGCGATATGATCAAAGCTAATCCACAGCTGAAAAATCCAAATGTGCTGCTGACAGGTGAAGTTGTTAATATACCTAAAGCCAGCACACCAAGCAATATGCCAAAGATGCAAGAGAGTACTCAAGGTGCGCATCTCCTGGAACACCATGCAGGGCATCATGCAGGACATCATGTTGAGCATCAAGCAGGACACCACGCAGGGCATCATGGTGAGCATCAAGCGGGGCACCATCTAGCGATGCAAAGTACGGAGCATGCACATCACCCTTTACATCCATTGTCGATGATGGAGGGCGTTCAAGGGCTTATGGGGAAAATGTCAACAGCTCCTATTGGCAAAGTTCCAACTGGACAGAAACCGAGTACGGCACCCTTACCAACACCTGTACCAGTTCCAGTACCAACACCGGTACCAGTTCCAGTACCAGTTCCAGTACCAACACCAGTTCCAGCACCAACTCCTGTTCCAACACCAGTACCTACACCAGTTCCAGCGCCGGCTCCGATGCCGATTGAGAAGCCAATTGTTGAAAAACCGATTGAACACAAACAATACCCTGTCCATATTCAATATGAGAAAAACATTAATCTTTTCCAACAATATAACGTTCCTGCTACGGAAGTGATTGCACACCACGAGATGCCAAAAACAGAAATATCTCCAGCGATCCAAGCGCCAACGTATGGGTACGGCTATAGCCAAACTACAATTTCTCCCGCTTCTACTGGAGGATATGGCTATCCTCAATCTGTGACCAGTCCTGCATCAAATGTGTCTCCAGAGTGGTGTCCGCCGGAAGAAGTAATGGGGGCATCTACCTTACCTTGGGGAGCACCTCCTCCAGTTTCTTATGGATCTTGGAATTCGCCGCATGGTTACGGTTTTGAGCAGCCAATGGCGGTATCCCCAGCAGCAACCGGCCCGCAGGGTTACAGCCACGGCTATGGTTTTGAGCAGCCAATGGCGGTATCCCCAGCAGCAACCGGCCCGCAGGGTTACAGCCACGGCTATGGTTTTGAGCAGCCAATGGCGGTATCCCCAGCAGCAACCGGCCCGCAGGGTTACAGCCACGGCTATGGTTTCGAGCAGCCAATGGCGGTATCCCCAGCAGCAACCGGCCCGCAGGGTTACAGCCACGGCTATGGTTTCGAGCAGCCAATGGCGGTATCCCCAGCAGTAACCGGCCCGCAGGGATTCGGCTATGGATTCGAACAGCCAATGGCGGTATCCCCAGCAGCAACCGGCCCGCAGGGTTACAGCCACGGCTATGGTTTCGAGCAGCCAATGGCGGTATCCCCAGCAGCAACCGGACCGCAAGGTTACGGCTATGGTTTCGAGCAGCCAACGGCGGTATCCCCAGCAGCAACCGACCCGCAGGGTTACAGCCACGGCTTTGGTTTCGAACAGCCAACAGCCGTATCACCTGCAGCAACCGGACCGCAAGGTTACGGCTTTGGTTTCGAGCAGCCAACGGCGGTATCCCCAGCAGCGACCGGCCCGCAAGGTTTCGGCTATGGATTTGAACAGCCAATGGCGGTATCCCCAGCAGCAACCGGCCCGCTAGGATTCGGCTATGGCTATGAGCACCCGATGGCAGTGTTACCAGCAGCAACCGGTCCGATGGGATACGGCTATGGCTATGAGCATCCGATGGCAGTGTCACCAGCAGCAACCGGTCCGATGGGATACGGCTATGGCTATGAGCACCCAATGGCAGTATCACCAGCAAATGTAGGACCACAAGGATACGGTTATGGTTATCACCCAACAGCGGTATCACCAGCTGGAGTCGGACCACTTGATTGTTATGGCTATGGTTATCCATCCATGGTTTCTCCAGAGTCTGTTGGTCCACAAGGATCACCTTATCCAGGCTACACCTATGCAGGTCATGGCCAGCTATCACCTGTCCAGACTGCGGGAGCAAAGAAGAAACCTTGCAATTGCGGATGTCATGATCGTGAAGAAGAATTGGAAGTAGATGCTGCTGTAGTTGAAGAAAAGGTTGAACTGCTCAATAATATTAAATCCGTATCCGCGCGCAAACCAGTCAAAAAGGCTGCAATCCGCCAGACACGTCAATCTCAGCCCAAACGCAGTGGTAGCCTGCCATGGATTAATCGATAGTTCCTAGTAAGACTTGCAGTTTGTTGAACACCTCAAAGATGAACACGGTTGGCGCGAGTCCAATCGATGTTTATCTCTGAGGTGTTTTTTGCTTGCAAAATATGAAAGTAAAACTTTTCTCTATACTTTGCTTATATTTCAGAGGGAAGAAACTTGCTTCGCCGCCAAGGACGGCGTTAGCCGTTTCTTACTTGTAATAAACAATTGTGCATATTTCCCTAACCAAGGAGGGATGATAACAAAAAAGGAAATAAGGGGGAGTTCCTCCATGATAGAATTTAGTCTATGGAAGCAGTTAAAGAAGAAGTTACGCCGTAATCGTGGACCCGTATGGCAGCTCGGATGTTATATTGTTGCCGTGATCGGGTTGCTCATGTTCATATCTCCTGGCTCCGTTCACGCTCAGCCCCTTCGAAATAATGAAGTTGTTGATTCATTTCTGAAACCGGGAGAGGAAGTCCGAAGCGTTATTCAAATGCTGGATGAGCATAAAGGTTTAATTACAGTGAAGCTTCACCGCTTGTACCTATGCGGGGATGAAATAACTTCCCTAGGACAAATGAATGCCAGGGACGTTCTTCAACTATTGCGAGACCATTCCGAGTGGACGGCCATTCAGGATCAGTCAGGTACGGTAGTTCTGGAGCAGCGAATTGACGATATGTCTAATGCTTGCAAACAAAATGCCTTTATTGGGATGGATAAGCACGGTAATCTTTCTTTATTCGAAGGCTCACCAAAGAAAGAGAAAGTGCTTCGAACTTTTTTTCAGCTGGATGTACGTTACATGGAAAGCAGTCTCCCGAAGGATCAGCTTGATAATCTGATAAACGGCATTCGAATTACAGATAAGGATGCTTATAACAGCGTGTTGTCCACCTTTAGTGATTTTGCAGTTGAAAAAAGCCAGAAAGTGATGAAACCCACCTACTAATTGAATTTAGGATGAGAGGAGAGGACGACTGATCATTGATCTAGGACGTCCTCTTTATTATGTCTCTAGGACAAAACGCGTGTTCTCATACCGCTTATCATTTGCTATAATAGATGGAAGCCAATTTTTGACCATTGCATTGGCGTGAGGAGAGAAGCGGCTTGCGTGTACTAGGAATTGATCCGGGTATTGCTATTGTAGGATTCGGTTTTATTGACAAAATCGGGAGTAAACTCGTCCCCGTCCAATATGGCTGCATTCAGACGGAAGCGCACACACCTCAAGAGGAACGGTTGAAGCAGGTGTACGAGTCCGCATGTGCGTTAATGGATAAGTACAAGCCAGACACGGTTGCGGTAGAGAAGCTCTTTTTCAATAAGAATGTAACCACTGCATTTTCGGTTGGTCAGGCTCGTGGTGTTATCATATTAGCAGCGGCTCAGCGAGGCTTATCGGTTGCAGAATTCACTCCGCTTCAAGTGAAGCAGGCAGTCGTCGGTTATGGCAAAGCGGAGAAACGTCAGGTTCAAGAGATGGTGCGAATGCTGCTTAAGTTAAGCGCGATACCCAAGCCCGATGACGTAGCGGATGCTTTGGCCGTGGCGATTTGCCACGCTCATTCTTATGTTCTGACACAGAAAGTAAATGAGGTGAACGGTCGATGATCGATTTTGTGCGAGGCCGTGTGGTTCATTGGGATACCGAATATGTAGTTGTCGATGTGAGGGATATAGGTTATCGATTGTTCACACCGAATCCGTATACCTTTGTGAAGAATGATGATACTGTGACGATTTACACGCATCATCATGTACGCGAAGACGCTGTGCTGCTGTTTGGCTTTGCTACCAGAGAAGAGCAGGCGATGTTCAGGAAGCTTCTAGAGGTATCAGGTATTGGTCCGCGTGTTGCGCTCGGTATCCTTGCAGGGGGCAAACCCGAAACGATTGCGGCGGCGATTCAGCAGGAGAATATTGTGTTCTTAACGAAGCTGCCTGGAATCGGTAAGAAAACCGCACAGCGGATGATTCTAGATTTGAAAGATAAGCTGGATGCTATTCCTGGCGGGTTCAGTTTCGCTGCTGCTGGGCTTGAGCTAGAAGGGGCATTCGGAGGAAGCAGTGATGGACTTCAAGGTGGAGAAGACTGGCGTGAAGCTCGCGAAGCACTCGCTGCTCTTGGGTATACAGCAGCGGAGCTGGATCGAGCTTGGCAAGCACTTAAAGATGCTCCTGTCTTAAATGAATCGGTAGATGCATTAATGAAGCGAGCGTTGCAGCAGCTGTTTAAAGGTTGATTGGAGAGGGGCAAGCGTGAATGGACGATCGGATAATTTCCGCCAACCTCATGATGGAAGATCAAGCGGTGGAGCTAAGTTTGCGTCCGCGTTATTTGTCTGAATATATCGGCCAAACGCAAGTGAAAGAGAATTTAAAAGTTTTCATCGAAGCAGCTAAGCTTCGCAAGGAAGCACTTGATCATGTATTGCTATATGGTCCTCCTGGACTTGGCAAAACTACTCTATCGAACATCATTGCAAATGAGCTTGGGGTTAGCTTAAGAACGACTAGTGGTCCTGCTATTGAAAGACCCGGTGATCTCGCCGCACTTCTGACTAACCTGCAGGAGGGCGACGTGCTGTTCATCGATGAGATACATCGTCTTCACCGCTCGGTAGAGGAAGTGTTATATCCGGCGATGGAAGACTTTGCGCTTGATATTATGATTGGCAAAGGGCCAAGCGCGCGTTCAGTTAGACTAGAACTTCCGCCTTTTACATTGATTGGTGCTACAACTAGGGCTGGATTGCTTTCTGCGCCACTTCGTGATCGATTCGGCGTGGTCAGCAGATTGGAGTTCTATAATGTTGATGAGCTAGCTTATATTGTCATGCGGGCTTCCGAGATTCTTGGTGTCACTGTTATTGGGGAAGCAGCCGGCGAGATCGCTACGCGTTCACGAGGGACGCCTCGTATTGCGAACCGACTTTTGAAGCGGGTACGTGATTTTGCCCAGGTGCGCGGCGATGGAATTGTGACACATCAGCTAGCTCGTTCAGCGCTTGAGCTTATTCAGGTCGATCCGCTGGGCCTGGACCAGATTGATCACAAAATGCTGCGTGCCATGATCTCGATTTATCGTGGAGGCCCTGTAGGATTGGATACGATCGCTGCAACCATTGGCGAGGAAAGCCAAACAATTGAAGATGTCTATGAACCTTATCTGATGCAGATTGGCTTTCTTCAGCGGACACCGCGCGGCCGTATGGTTACGCCGCTTGCTTATCGGCATTTAGGACTTCCAGTGCCACAGCAGCCCGGCGATGTGGAGAGCTTATTGGATGAAGGAGGCGTATAGTCGTCATGAGTAAACGGTTGGATACAAGCAAGCGTAAACGCGACAAGCTATATGTGATCTATGATGGCACCTGTAATTTATGTCTGACAAGTGTGCGTCGGTTAAAGGAGCTTCGTTCCAACGCTATATTACGGTTTGTGTCCATTCAGTCCTTGGAGGATTCTTACGAGGAAATCCCAGGTATTGATTCTGTTTCTCATGAGCGGCTTATGTCAAAAATACATGTTATCGAACAAAATGGACATATTTATGCGGGCGCTGATGGAATCATTCGGATTCTTCGCACGGTTAGAGGATTTGCATGGTTAGCATTGTTTTATCGCGTTCCAGGGATGCGTGGCGTTGCAGATGTGCTTTACCGATTCATAGCGACCAAAAGGTATGATTGGTTCGGTAAGACGGATGAAAGCTGTGAGAATGGAGCTTGCAACCTACCGAGGCGCAATTAAGCATTAGGGGGATGAGCGGCGAATGAAAGTCGTAAGTGTTCATGCAGATAGGAATGACAAACGAACGGTTAGGTTTGGGATACCCAAAATGATGCGAACAATTACGGTACTCCTATCTCTGCTTTTGATATTATCGATTTGGACAGAAAGGCCATCACTTGGGGCAGTGCCGAAGCTTGATACGGTACGAGTAGGGATATTCCTTGAAGTTCCAGGAAAGTACAAGCTCAATACGACGAGTACGACCTTCAGCTCAGCTGCAGCCATTCAAGTTGGTTTGCGTCAGCCTGCTGGTGTAAGTCCGATCTTTCAAACTAAAGCAGCAGAGACGATTCGGTTCACGCTGGATGATTATAAGCCCATCGTTGTCGAAAACGCGAACTTTCAGACGGCCTTAGCTGTATTGAAACGTTTGAAGGCACTTGGCGGCACAGGAATTCTGACTTCGTTATACCAGAGCAGCGGTCTGGTTTATCAGGTAATTGAAGGCGCGTATGCAACAGCAGCTGAAGCCCGTACAGCAGCAGACCGTTGGAGTAAGGACAGTGCCATCGCTGGTTTAATCGGAGGTAATTCAAAGCTGGATTTGAAGGGGCCGCTTCATTTGGAAGCAGGTACTTTCACCTCAAAGGCAGATGCGATCATAGGAGCGCAATCATTCGGAGCTGTGGGTGTCGATGCTTTTCCAGCGCTGAAGCAGACAGGAGCTGCGGCGTCCACATACACGGTACTTGTTGGTGCAGCAACAGATGCTGCATCCCTTGAGAATGTGAAAGCGCTAGCGACTAAAGGTGCGAATGGAATTTCTTTGCGACCTTTGGATGCTTCATCCGTATATATGGCATTGCGTGATGATTACACAATAGCGGAATCCGCTCAGAACCCTCTTACTTTATATACGGTTCCCATGAGTGGTGCTAAGATTTCTCTTTCAACGACTGCATCCACTGGCATCAAGCTTGTGGAGCGATATAATCGCAGCTATCGGGGGCAATTCGAAGTTAGTGGATTTAATAATAAGCTTGCCATTATCAATGAGCTCCCTTTTGAGCAATACCTATATGCGGTTGTCGGTGCAGAGATGCCATCATCTTGGTCGGCTGAAGCTTTAAAAGCACAAGCGGTCGCTGCACGAACCTATGCCATCTACCAAGGATTTGGTTTTCAAATCGCTCATGTAGTGGATACCACCTTAAGTCAGGCTTACGGAGGTATAGGCTCGGAGAAGCCGTCTACAATTGCAGCTGTTGATGCAACCAGCGGTGAAGTGGCCATGTATAATGGCAAGGTTATCGAGTCGGTTTTCTCTTCAAGTGCAGGAGGAGCTACAGCAGATGCTAAAGAAATTTGGGGCAGTGATGTTGCTTATCTAAAAACAGTATCCAGCCCTGACGAGTCTTCGGAGAAGGGACTAAATCGCTGGTATCGGGTTGTCTTGCCTAACGGAGATGTTGGTTATGTTCGTGAGGATCTGGTAGAAGATTCCGGGCAAAAGACAGCAATCGGACAAGCACTCCTGCGAATTAAAGGGGATGGCGTTAAAGTTCGTCCGATACCGCTTGTTCAAGATGATGTGCCTGCTGTGGGACAGGCAAATAAAGGGACGCTTGTTGTCATGCTTGAAAAGGTTTCGCAATCCAATGAAATGTCATGGATTAGGGGCCCTTACACACCAGAGGCATTACTGGCTCTGACGGCAGGCAAGCTGAATAAGCCAATTAGCGGACCTATTCGAACGTTAGAGGCAAGCCAGATCGGACCGTCCGGCCGCCCAACCGAGCTTTTAGCCAATGGCGTAAAGCTTGCAGTGAAGACCCCGGATAGTTTCCGTGCAGCATTTGGCGGATTGCCGAGTACCCGGTTCGATATTGACGAAACAGCTCGTATGACAATTGCCGGAACGGATGGTCTGGTGCAGGAGCGTCCAGCTTCCAGCAGCGTGCTTGTGGTGGTAGGTGGCGATGGGCAGGCCAAAGAACTTGCAGGCAATAATATATTTATTATGAATGGCGAAGGAAAGCTCCGGGCAGCAACTAAAAATCCTACCTTCCGGTTTGTCGGTAATGGAAACGGCCATGGTGTTGGACTTTCTCAGTACGGTGCGAGAGGCTTGGCAGAATTAGGGTATGACTACAAATATATTTTGCAATACTACTATAAAGACATAAAGATTGTTAAGGACTGACACTAACGATGAATGTTGATGATTTTGATTTTGAACTTCCGGAGTCTTTGATTGCGCAAACTCCACTTGCTGACCGTACCTCATCCAGACTTCTCACCCTTGATCGCCAATCTGGACAGGCGGGGCATCATACGTTTACAGAGCTGGCCTCCATGCTGCAATCAGGCGACACACTTGTCCTGAATGATACTAGAGTCATGCCAGCAAGATTGGTTGGTGCCAAGGCTGACACAGGGGCAAGAGCGGAGCTTCTTTTATTGAAGCAGCTTTCAGGTGATCGATGGGAGACGCTTGCCAAGCCTGGCAAGCGGCTAAAGATTGGAGCAGAGATCGCGTTTGGTGATGATGGCACAGGCAAGCCACTGCTTATTGCGACAGTTGTTAGCGAGGGCGACATGGGAGGACGGGAAGTTGAATTCCGTTACACAGGTATCTTCCAAGAGCTGCTAGACCGCTTAGGGGACATGCCTTTGCCGCCTTATATTAAAGAACGGCTCGACGATCGTGAACGCTATCAAACTGTATATGCGAAGCATGAAGGCTCAGCAGCAGCTCCTACGGCAGGTCTTCATTTTACACAGGCGTTTCTTGAGCAGCTAATCCTAAAAGGTATCCAGGTTGCCTATGTTACGCTGCATGTCGGATTAGGTACATTCCGACCGATGTCGGTTGATCTCATCGAAGAGCATAAGATGCATTCCGAATATTATGAGCTTAGCGAGCAAACGGCTGAGATCCTTCGTGCAACCCGGGAACGGGGTGGTCGCATCGTGGCAGTTGGTACAACCTCAGCCAGGACGTTAGAAACGGCTGCTTCACGCTTCCCGGTTGGACAAATCCAGGCATGCACTGGATGGACCGATATTTTTATTTACCCTGGTTATGAGTTTAAGCTGGTTGATGCGCTTCTGACTAACTTTCATCTGCCCAAGTCGACGCTTGTTATGCTCGTCAGCGCATTGGCTGGTCGTTCTGCTGTTATGAATGCTTATCAGGAGGCAATTAACCAGGAATACCGTTTCTTCAGCTTTGGTGATGCAATGTTTATTTACTAGAAGAGCAAATTTGCGAGTTGAATCATAATTTGCTCAAAGGATAAGGAAGAGTGCAAAGTGGCCATAAATTACGAACTAATTAAAACATGTAAACAATCAGGTGCCCGTCTCGGACGGGTTCATACGCCTCATGGAGTTGTTGAAACACCCGCATTTATGCCCGTTGGTACGCAAGCAACTGTTAAGACGATGAGCCCAGAAGAATTGAAGACAATGGATGCTCAGATTATTTTAAGCAATACGTACCATCTTTTTATCCGTCCAGGACATGAAATTGTGAAGCAAGCTGGGGGATTGCATAAATTCATGAATTGGGATCGTCCGATTCTAACGGACAGCGGTGGCTTCCAAGTATTCAGCCTAAGTAATATGCGGAAGATTAAAGAAGAAGGCGTTGAATTCCGTAATCATTTGAATGGTGACAAGCTGTTCCTCTCCCCTGAGAAGGCAATGGAAATTCAAAATGCACTTGGCTCCGATATTATGATGGCTTTTGACGAATGTGCTCCTTTCCCAGCTGAATATGATTATGTGAAAAAATCACTTGAACGGACAACGCGTTGGGCTGAGAGATGTCTGGCTTCACATACACGCCCGCATGACCAAGCTTTGTTCGCGATTGTGCAAGGTGGAATGTATGAGGATCTTCGTCGCCAAAGCGCGCTCGAGTTGACTTCCATGGATTTCCCGGGGTATGCTATTGGTGGATTGAGCGTCGGAGAACCGAAGGATATGATGTATAAGGTGCTCGAATGTACAGTTCCGTTATTACCGACTACGAAGCCGCGTTACTTAATGGGAGTTGGATCACCAGACGCGCTTATAGACGGTTCTATTCGCGGAATAGATATGTTCGATTGTGTACTTCCAACACGTATCGCTCGTAATGGGACTACGATGACAAGTTCGGGTAGATTGAATATTAAGAATGCGAAATTCGCGGAAGACTTTGGTCCATTAGATTCGGAATGCAGCTGCTACACCTGCACGAATTACTCCAGAGCGTACATCCGTCATCTGATTAAAGCCGATGAAACCTTTGGCCTTCGTCTGACGACGATCCACAATTTGCATTTCTTATTGCAGCTCATGCGTGACGTTCGTCAAGCCATTATGGATGACCGACTGCTTGATTTCCGGGAAGCTTTCTTTACAAAATATGGACTTTTTGAGAACAATAAAGGCTTTTGAGGAAAGGGGTGAATTATTATGTCAGGAGCAGCATCGATTCTTCCATTTGTTCTTATGTTTGCGGTTTTCTATTTCCTTCTTATCCGCCCGCAGCAGCGTAAGTCCAAGGTCCGTAACGCAATGCTGAGTCAGCTGAAGAAAGGTGACAAGATCGTCACAATCGGAGGTATGCACGGTACGATTATGGAGATCTCCGATGATATCGTCGTCCTTCGCGTCAACGATGCAACCAAGATCACATTTGATCGCAGTTCAATCAATAACGTAACGAATAGCGCAGCAGTCACAGCATCCGCACCTTCGCTCGAGAAGAAAGAAGAAAAAGCGGACGATATTAAAGCTTAGCATTAGTTACATAGTTACCAATGTTCCATTCTAAAGCCAGGTCAATGAGATTGCATTCTCATTGACCTGGCTTTTTATTAGTTAACTATGACAAAAGCCAGCCTCTCGGTTGTTCACCGGAAGCTGGCTTTTGTTTCTGGGAGCGTTATTATTTTGCATCCTCACGGACATAGTTAATGTTAGAGCGCTTGAGTGTACGCTGACTTCTGCGAAGTGAGAATTGAGCAGAGCTGAGGCGCATTGCTATAGTGGATGCAAGAACTCCTAGTAGAACGCCGCCACACATATCAATCAGCCAATGAATGCCTAGATAAAAGATAGAGAAAATGATAATGGCTGCACTCGTACAGCAGAACCATGCCCAACGTTTATTACCAGAACGAACGGCGAGAATGGAAAGCGTAACAGAGATGGCTGTATGCAAACTTGGGAAGCAGTTATCTATACCTGATAGAGCTCGGTACTGTGATTCGAAGTTCGGGAAGACATGATCCGTGACCATTAGGAATTGAACAGTTGGGTCATAGGCCCAAACTTCATTAACGGGCAAGAATAAATAAAAGGGAATGGCCACTAAATAGATGATCATGACTGCATAACAGACGGCGTAGAACATTCTTCTGTCCTTACTTTGAAAGGTATAGATAGCGATCGAAGCAATGAGCAGAGCTTGAAAGACGATCACATACATAAATCCAAGAAAGGTCGTTAAGTACTTGTTATGAAAAGCATCTTGAAGGTTCTTTACAAAATTGCCCTCAATGGAATGGAAGAATGCTGCATAGTCATAAGTAACTGTCATCGTACTCTCAATCTGAAGCTCCAGTTTATTGCAGAAAAGAATGAGCATTAAGGCCACGAAATGAAGCATATATTTGCGGTTCAAGACCATTTCCTTTAGGAATAACCCACCGATCCGAAAAGGATTCGACGCTGCTCCATACCAAATCAACAAGGTTACCGTGATTGCAGAGTATATGGAAACTGTTCTCATGCTGTCAAACAAAGTCATAGTATTGTCTTTCCCCCTAGAATGTTGCATAACAAAACGGCTTCCAATTGCTTAAGAAGCACATTTTGCATCCGAATTATTCGGCTCGACTTAGTATAGCACACTATAGAGGGGGGATTACAAATCCAATCCTGTTCACAAACGGTATTCGTTGTCAGGAGCGCTTCGCATTTACCCCCACAATTCCACCAAAAGCACCAGCTAATAAAGTCTCCCCTAGCATAGCTAGCGTTCTTCCGCTTATGCCTGTATTAGAAGCCAAAAAACTGACAAGCAGGACGAGCAAGCCGTATACAACGCCCAATAAGCCACCATAATACCAGCCCTTTGTCCCAGAACGTTTCCCAGCAATATAGCCGCCTGCCAAGGCTGACAAGCCGTGTACGAGCATACTGTAGAGCGGCAGCTCACTCTCTTGCATGCTGCCAAAGCGAAGCAGTGCGGAGAGCAGCAGCGCACCTACTGCCAGCCATATTGCTGCATATAGAATTCCGGATAGCATAGGTGTCGTCACTTGAACTTTTGCAGGAACATTTTTGGTGGAATTGATTGCATTTACCTGTTTCATTCCCATCATCCTTCCGACCTATTTCTGAGCGGGTACTTCTATATAGAACATATGGTCAAGCCTCTGAAAATAGTACAAGATAGACGAGCGAATATGTGTTCCTGTATAATGTTGGAGAATGCGAACAGAGAGGATGTGCTTCATGGAGCATGAAGTAGCCGGCAATCCGGCTTTTTGGCAGGTTGTATCGGCGGTTATCATTTTTCTACTTACTTATGCCATCATCATAACGGAAAAAATGAATCGAGCTGTGATAGCGATTTTTGGTGCAGTCATTATGCTGTTGCTTGGTATCGTGGACTTGCAGGTCGCTTTTTCAGCCTATATTGAATGGAGTACGATTTTTCTACTCATTGGAATGATGATGCTGGTGGGGATTGCAAACAAAACAGGTGTTTTTGAATACATTGCGATCAAAGCTTCTCAGCAAGCAAAAGGAGAACCGCTGCGGATCCTTATCATTCTCACGTTATTGACGGCCGTCGGGTCTGCACTTCTGGATAATGTGACCACGGTGCTGTTGGTCGTGCCCATTACCCTTTCGATTACGAGAATTTTAAAAATCTCGCCTGTTCCCTATTTAATATCTGAAATTCTGGCTTCTAATATCGGTGGTACTGCAACGTTAATTGGGGATCCTCCTAATATTATGATTGGGTCAGCTAATCCACATTTAACGTTCAATGCGTTTCTAATTCATCTCGCTCCTATAGCCATCATTATTATGGTGGTAACGATGGCGATATTGGTATGGATCTATCGGCGTAAGCTGACCGTTACTGAAGCGGCTAAAAAAGAATTACGATCCTTATCAGCAAAAGAAAGCATTCGCGATCCTAAGCTAATGCGCAAGTCGGTCGTGGTCATGCTGCTAACAGTAATTGGTTTTGTTCTGCATTCTACCCTTCATGTCGAGGCAGCTGTCATTGCTATTGCTGGAGCAACATTGCTCATGCTGGTTGGAGTGAGTAAGCATGCTGTTGAACAAGTATTTGATTTGGTGGAATGGGAGATGATCTTCTTCTTTATTGGTCTTTTCATTTTGGTTGGCGGATTAATTGAGGCGGGTGTTATTGGGAAATTGGCCTCCATGACCTTGGAGATAACATCGGGTGACTTGACCTACACTTCGATGCTCATCTTATGGGTGTCTGGCATCGCATCAGCCACAATTGATAATATCCCGTTTGTAGCAACCATGATTCCACTTATACAGAATTTAGGGGTAGAGATGAACTTGGGAAGTCCAGAGGCGTTGAATCCGCTTTGGTGGTCTTTAGCGCTCGGGGCTTGCTTAGGAGGCAACGGTACGCTAATCGGCGCATCTGCTAACGTAATCGTGGCAGGCCTTGCTTCGCGTGAAGGGAAGGGCTTTAGCTATATGGAGTTTCTCAAAGTTGGGGCTCCGCTTACGATATTATCGCTTGTTATTTCAACAGGTTATTTATATTATTTTCTGCTCCCATAATTTCGAAATCGACTCCCCGTATGATGGGAAGGCCCAAAGGTGACAATACTTCCATGATCGGTTATTCGTTTTATTTACAACAATGGCCGACACACGATAAAACCATGGGTCAATGCTTGCGAAGTGCACCCAAGCATTTCGTGAAACATGAACATCCTAGGAGGGCGGTCCCATTGGAAATATGGAGTCTGTTGATCCGTACGGTTTTCATCTATTTTATCGTGTTTTTAATTATGCGATTTATGGGGAAGAGGGAAATTGGGAAGCTTTCGGTGCTGGATCTTGTCATTTCCGTCATGATTGCTGAGATTGCAGTGATCGTCATCGAGGATACGAAGCGGCCTTTGATGGACGGGCTGCTTCCGATGATCCTATTAATGGGGATTCAAATCGGATTGGCTTTTCTGACCTTAAAGAACCGTAAGCTGCGACTTTGGTTTGATGGGAAACCAACGGTTATTATCGAACGTGGAAAGATAAATCGTGATGCGATGAACAAGCAGCGCTACAATCTGGATGATCTCATGGTCCAGCTGAGAGAGAATCAAGTCTCTACTGTTGCTGACGTTGAATTTGCTTTTCTCGAGACAACAGGAAAACTTTCGGTTATTCAGAAGGAAAAACCGCAAAGCTCCTCCAGTCAGCAGCAAAGCTCAGCAACATCAGCTTCTGGTAATGGCAGTCAACAGCCGCCAAGCATTACGAAGCTTGCAAAGCCCTTTCCCAAAAACTTCAGATTCGAATCTTTACCCGTACCGCTCATCATGGATGGTAAAGTTGTTTCCGATAATTTGGAAAGTCTAGGCAAAGATCGATTTTGGTTGAACAATCAGCTTCGGCAGAAAGGGATCACAGACCTTAAACAGGTGTTCCTGTGCACCTTGGATCATAAAGGGAAGCTCTTTATTGATTCGCGGCGTACTCCAAGACAATAATAATGGATCGAAAGAGGAGCAAAGCATGAGTCCTATGTGCTGCTCCTCTTTTTGTCATATTTTTCGTGCAGTTAACGAAACCATCGACCAAACCCAGGTAAACGTGCAATGTCATAACGGTCAATAATTCGCATGTAGATCATGAGAATGAGGTAAACCACGAGACCCGCGATGCAAGCTATGGACAAATTTTGCCACAAGGCAGTTAATGCCTGCTGATTCATTACCCAAAGCGATGAAGCGCCCATGATGAACATTGCTGCTCCAACCTTAATGAAATCAAGGAATTGCATGCGAAAACCAACGAATCGCACGACGCTGATCCAGTGCAGCACGGTAACGAGAACAATATTAATATTGATCGCAATTAACGCACCATAGATGCCAAATGAAGGATCTGAGGCTAATTTTACAATGAGAACTAATTTAACGACTGCGCCGATGAAGGTATTCATCAAAGCTGTTCCTGGCTTGTCTAACGCTTGTAGAGCGGCCTGAAGGGGAGCTTGCAAATAGATAAACAAGCCGATTGGCGCCATTAATCTGAGCATGGGAGCGATCTCAGTGTGATTATAAAGGATGCGGCAGATTGGTTCAGCGAATAAGGTCATCACGACGACAAAAGGAGCTCCAGTCACAAGGGCAAGCCGCATCGATTGATGGAGTCGTTTATGGATCGTTGCACGGTCCCCCTTTGCAGCCGCTTCAGAGAGGGAGGGTACTAGTGAAACAGCCAATGAGTAAGTCAGAGCTGTAGGAAGCAAGAGAACCGGAATGATCATGCCTTGGAGTGCTCCATATTGTGCTGTGGCAATGCTTGTAGCTATTCCTGCTTTTGCCAAAGCTCGAGCCGTTAGAATAGATTCGAAGAGATAGGACAACGAACCGATCATTCGGCTTACAGTAACGGGAATGGAAAGATTAACAAGCTTGCGTAGTGCCGGCTGTGGAGGGCCTAACAGTAAGGAGGTAACTCCAAAATCTTCATTTTCTGTTGGGAGCTGCTTAGCGTTCGTTGCATGACGGCGGTCTTTTGCATACTGCCAGAGCAAGATAGCGATTCCGGCAATTTCTCCAATGACGACACCTATCATCGCTCCAGCAGCAGCCCAAGCTAAGCCGTAAGGCAATAACCAAATCGCGAATAATAAAGTGAATATGATGCGGAATATGGTCTCTATGGTTTGCGATAAAGCGGTTGGGAGCATATTTTGCTTACCTTGAAAATAGCCGCGATAAACGGAAGATATACCCACGATGAGAAGCAAAGGACTCATAACCAAAAAGGTTTGATACACACGTTTATCGGTCATAAGATGATTAATGATCCAAGGGGTGAAGAGAAGGAAAAGTGCTGTGAGAACAATGGATAAACCGACTGTAAGACCCATCGCAGTGCGGAAAATTTGCTTAACCCGCCCATGATCACCCTTGGATTCTGCTTCTGCAATCCATTTTGCTACGGCAAGAGGAATGCCGCCTGTGATGACGGTGAGCATAACAATGAGAAAAGGATAGCCTAACTGATAAATGCCGACGCCCTCTGCACCGATAATACGGGGCAGTGCGATACGAGGGATGAATGCAAGTATGCGATTGATGATTCCTGCTGTAAGCAGGATAAGCGCCCCTTTAATAAACGATTGCTTCGTCACGGTCGTTCCCACTTTCTTGGACACTCGAACATGAGTGTGTCATTCGTAGAGCCGCATTAACATGTCCTATCTTCATACTTATGCGCGGCATGTCCATTTCCATGCAGTCATTTTTTTGTAAGGAATTCGGGATGGGGGCAGGAATCAAGGTGCATGATATCGAATGACTACTAGTGCAGAGGCTTCGCAAGAGAAGGAGGACAGGCCGATGACAAACGAGGATCATCCGGATTTAGAGCCAGCAAGGCAAATGACCGAGTATGAGTGGACAGCAACCATTGAGTCGTTATGCAATAGTAAGGCGGAGGAATTCAGAATGATTGGTTATGAGCATGTGTCAGGAAATGACGTCTGGCAGTGTGTGAATGATAAATACGTAAAGACGGGTCAACCTGCGATGCATCAAGTCGTGAATGATATATTGTCGTTAAAAGTCGTGAAATTCATGAATTTTATGACATTAAGCGCCTATAAAGGTACCCATTTTTAAAAGATGGGTTCTTTTTTTTTGACTGGATTTTCTGTCATCGCTATAATAGGAATATTGATAAGCGAACTTAAGGGGGAACTAAGAGTATTATGAATCGTCTGTTAGCATTCGTGCTCATCGTCGTCATTTCCATTGGCGTCGTCGGAGCAACAAGCCCAAGCCTCGTCAACAAGGTTAAGTTAGGCCTTGATTTGAAGGGTGGATTCGAGATTTTGTATGAAGCACAGCCCATTGAAAAGGGCGGGAAAGTAACGAAAGATTCGCTTATTGAAACAGCAAAAAGCTTAGAGTCACGTGCAAATGCAACTGGTGTGGCTGAACCAGACGTAACAACAGAAGGCAGCAATCGTATTCGTGTTAAGATTGCTGGTATTACAGATGAGGCCAAGGTACGAGATATTCTTAAGAAGCCAGCGGAGCTGACCTTCCGTAGTACTCGTGGATGTGTGGCGAGCAAGGACCCGGCAAATCCGAACTATTGTAAAGTCGAGCTTCTAGGCAATGATTTTAAGCAAAACGGCGCTTCTGTCCAACAAACGAATCTCAATGCTTATGAGATTTCGATTAAGATGAAGGATGGTAAAAAGTTTGCTGAAATTACACGTGAAATTGCTAAGCTAAGCCCAACTAATCAGCTTGCTATTTATCTGGATGATAAACAGCTATCTGCACCTAACGTATCCCAAGAAATCAACAGCACAGATGCTGTTATAACAGGTAACTATACGCGTCAAGAAGCAACGGATATTAAAAATACGATCAACCTAGGTTCTCTGCCGCTTAAGCTGACGGAGAAATATACACAAAGCGTTGGCGCTACACTTGGTAAGCTTTCCTTGCAAGAAACGCTGTTCGCTGGTGGACTTGGAACGGTACTTATTCTCGTGTTCATGATGCTGTTCTATCGCTTGCCGGGTACGATTGCGAGCTTCTCGATTATCGTCTACATCTGGCTGCTGCTGCTTGGATTTAATCTCATCCATGCTACATTGACGCTTCCAGGTATTGCGGCATTCATTCTTGGAGTCGGGATAGCCGTTGATGCGAATATCATTATGGCAGAGCGGATCAAAGAGGAATTGCGCAGTGGCAAGAGTCTTCTATCCTCTCAGAAAGCGGGATCGAGACATTCCTTCCGGACGATTATCGATTCTCACGTAACGACGCTTATCGCCGGTCTTGTTCTATTTTTCATCGGTGTAGGCTCAGTAAAAGGCTTTGCTGTTATTCTAATACTTAGTATTATCATCAGTATAATAACGAACGTTTTCTTCTCGCGCTTGCTCCTTTCCTTACTCATTCGAAGCAATGTAGTGAAAAAGAAATCCTACTTCGGAGTTAAGGAGAGTGAGATTCGTGCGCTTTAGTACAGCAAATACAGAAAATCCAAACAAATTTAACTTTGTTAAGAAAGCTCGTTACTTTTTCATTTTCTCCATCATTATCACCGTCTTGGGTATATTGACACTCGGTATATTCGGTCTTAATTATGGTGTAGACTTCCGTGCTGGCTCCAGTGTGGATATTGCCGTAAAGAAGGATTTGACGGGGCAGAAGACAGAAATTGAGAAGTTTTTGGTTGACAATGACTTTGGCAAGCCAGGCCTAACTGTTGGAGCCTCCAGGGTTACGTTAAGGTTTGACGAAGTGCTGAATCCCACCAAAGAAAAAGCGTTGAAGCAGGGCTTTGCTGCTAAATTCGATAAGGATGCTTCTGCAGAAGTCAACACAGTCGATGTGGAGATCGCAAAAGAATTGCAATGGAATGCGCTCAAAGCTATTCTTGTTGCAAGCATCGGTATTGTTATTTATGTCAGTATCCGCTTCGAATGGCGCTTTGCGGTTGCAGCGATTGTTGCCTTGCTGCATGATGCGTTTATCGTAATTAGCTTGTTCTCGATATTCCGCTTGGAGGTTAACCTGCCGTTTATCGTTGCGGTTCTAACCATCATCGGTTATTCCATTAATGATACGATCGTTATTTTCGACCGAGTGCGTGAGAACATGCGTTTTGCAAAAATCAAGTCTAAACTTGATATCGCTCGTGTCGTTAATGAAAGTATCTGGCAGACACTTACCCGTTCGGTGAATACAGTTATGACCGTTGTGGTTGCAGCGCTTTGTCTCTTGATATTCGGAAGCGAAGCGATCAAATTGTTCTCCTTGGCTATTCTTTTTGGCCTAATCAGCGGTGCTTATTCTTCGATCTTCATTGCAAGCCCGCTTTGGCTGGTGCTTAAGAATAAACAAAAACCAAAGACAGCAGTTAAATCGTCTACTGTGATATAGTGCATCAAGTGAACCCTAGCAAAAAATTGTAGGAGGCGTCCATGACAGCGAACCAACGTTACGCGAAAGCGGAGTCCGCAGCGTGGACCGGACTCATCGGCAATGCCTGTATTGCAGCTGTAAAGGGCGGAATCGGGGTTCAAACCGGCAGTAAAACGCTGCTTACGGATGCCTGTCGATCAGCCTCGGCTGCAGCTGCATCATTCGTCTCCTTAACAGGTGTACGTAGATCTCGGCAGCTAGGAGCTCCTGATGCTCCAGTGCCGGCACTGCGTGGCCGTATGGAGGCTGCAACTGGAGTGGTGGCCTCACTATTTCTAATGATTGTTGGATTAGAGATCGGTATTTCAGCTATCAAGTCAATTGCCGATGGTGTGGATGAAGGACCAAGCTGGACAGCCGCTGTTGTCGTCGTGCTTGCAGTGGCCATAAAGGAGCTGCTGTTTCCGGTGAAGGAACGGCGGTCGGACTTATACGCTTCATTAGCTGCTATTGTAGGAACTGGGGGAGCCGCGCTAGGTGACCCGCTCGATTTGCCTATACTCTACTATTTTGATCCTGCTGCTTCGCTTATTATTGTTGTCTTTGTGTTCACAAGCGGATATCGCATCGCCTCGGCTTCCGTAATGAGAAGCCAATTCTGTGAAGTTGAACCGGCTGATAGGAGTGAAATAACGGCTGCGGTACAGCGTTTGGAGGGTGTCATTGCTATTGAAGAGCTACGTGCTCGTGAGCATGGACATTACGTCGTTGTAGAAGTTGTCATTAGTGTTAATCCAAGAATATCAGTTCTGGAAGGCAATGAAATCGCGAAGAGGGTCAACTACTTTGTAATGAAACGGTTTAGTCATATTACCGAGGTTACAGTGCATGTTGAGCCGTACGACCCTGGTTTTCCCTACAAATCCAATCATGATCTCAGTCAAGACCAGATGCCGACGTTGCTGCAATAGCAGCAGCGTCTTTTTTAAAAAATAAGAAAGTATAAGTTTTCTCCATACTTTGCTTATTTTTCAGAGGGAAGAAACTTGCTTCGCCGCCAAGGACGGCGTTAGCCGTTTCTTCTTGTGTATTACACGCTAAATCGTATAGGAGGTGGCCGTCTTGATCCGTTCTAAAACACGCTGGACGGTGGCTTCATTGGATGCAGAAGGAGAGGCGAATGCTGCTTCTTTGGCAAGCGCATTGTCACTTTCACCACTTGTGGCTAAGCTGCTAGTTCAGCGAGGCTTTGATCATGTGGAAGCAGCTGCCCGTTTTCTCAGCGGCGGTTTGGAATGCTTGCATGATCCTTTTTTGTTGAAAGGAATGTCTGAAGCCGTAGACCGCATCCGCTTAGCTATAGATCGTGGGGAGCGCGTGCGGATATATGGTGATTACGATGCAGATGGTGTGTCCTCCACGACATTAATGACTTACCTGTTCCAACGTCTAGAGATGTCATTTGACTCTTATATTCCACATCGTACCTTGGAAGGCTACGGACTCAATAACAAAGCGATTGAACTTGCATCCGAGCTTGGTGTTACGCTAATCGTTACTGTAGATACAGGCATTAGTGCGGTTGAGCAGGTAGCTTACGCGGCTAGTCTCGGGATTGATGTCATAGTGACTGATCATCATGAACCGCCCCATGATCTTCCAGCCGCCTTAGCTATCGTTAATCCGAAGCAAGAAGATTGTCCTTATCCATTTAAAGGATTGGCAGGAGTCGGTGTTGCATTCAAGCTGGCACAAGCTCTGTTGGGTGAACCGCCAATCGAGTGGACTGATGTCGTGGCCCTTGGTACGATTGCTGATCTTATGCCGCTTCTTGATGAGAATCGCGTTCTTGTAAGACTTGGACTTGAGCAGCTTCGGAATAGTGAGAAGCCTGGCTTCCAAGCTTTAGCTGAGATCGCTGGTGTTGAATTATCCACGATTACAGCAACCGATGTCGCTTTTGGTATGGCACCGCGAATTAATGCAGCAGGCCGTCTGCGGCATGCTGGACAGGCGGTACACTTATTAACGGCGAATGATAGAGAAACAGCGGGAGCTGCAGCATTGATTTTAGATCAGCTGAATAAGGAAAGACAGCTCCTTGTGGAGACGATTGTCAATGAAGCACAGGCACAGTGGCTGGAGAAGTGTGAGCGGGCTGCAAAGAATGGCCGTCCTGAGCCATCTGTTATTGTCTTGGCGGCAGATAGCTGGAACCCTGGCGTTGTCGGAATCGTCGCTTCTAAATTTGTTGAGAAACAATACAAGCCGACTCTTGTTCTTGGTATTCATCCAGACAGTGGCATGTGTAAGGGCTCTGCTCGTTCCATTGCTGGCTTTGACTTACATGCGGCTCTTACGGAATGTGAGGAGCTTCTTGACCACTACGGCGGTCATCAGGCAGCGGCAGGCATGAGCTTGCACAGAGATAAGCTGGACCTTTTTGAAGAAAGATTGAGCAAGCTTGCTGATGAATGGCTGCAAGAAGAGGATTGGATAGCGAAGACCTCAATCGATCTCGCCTGTAAGCTGGAAGACGCCACATTGAACGTAAGGGAGCAGTTGGCTCTGCTGGAGCCATTTGGTATGGGGAATGCAGCGCCGAAGCTGCTGCTGCAAGGTGCGGTTGTGGCTGATCAAAGGACGATGGGGAAAGAAAATAAACATCTGAAGCTTTCATTAAGTGAAGATGGCAGACTTCTCGATGCAGTTGGATTTGGTTTAGGAATGCTATCTGATCGGATATCGGGCGGAGCGGCAATTGAGTTGGTTGGAGAGCTTACTATTAATGAATGGAATGGCCAGCGTAAGGCGCAGTTTCTCATGCAGGACATCCGAGTTGCTCATGTGCAGTTATTTGATCATCGTTATGGGGCCGGTTCCGATTATATCGCTTCTCTTCATAAGCTGATTCAAAATGCAAAACTGACCGTAGGAACCGTACTTGTTCCATTAGCGGTATTGCAGGAAGCCTTATCGTTCCAACAAGAATTCTCATTGCCAGAACAGCTGAGGATTTGCACCTATGAGACATTTATCGGTGAACCTTCAAATTGTCCCAATTTAATTCTATTTGGCAGGCCCCCAAGCGCTTCAGTTCTTATTGAAGCCATTCATGCGGCTGTAGAACTTGAAGTCGTCTATGTCCTTTATGAGGATCAGAGGATAACAACAGATGCAGGTCGTCGATCTGGCGCTCCAGCACGTCCCAAGAAAGGGAAGGAGCAGCCTGTGGTATTAACCGAGGAGCCCTCTTTTCCTACCCGCGAGAAGTTCGGTCAGCTTTACCAGACGCTGCGCCGTGTATGTCCGATTGCAGTGGATGGACATAAGGAACGCTTAGCGACCATGATGGCTTGGCCAATAGAGCAAATTTCATTCATACTAGGTGTATTCCACGAGTTGGAGCTTGTTATTACACAGGAAAATCAGCTACAATTGGTGCTGGCTCCAGTTAAAAGAGAGCTGTCAGATTCGGTGTTATATCGAGAAGAGCAGCGACTTTCGGAATCAGAGAAAATGTTGTTTGCAGAAACGAAAGAGCTGTCTGCTTGGATAGCGCGGCTATAATTAGTTATTATTAACTTATTACCACTTAAGGAGTGCTTACACAATGAATTATAAAGACTATATTAGGGTCATCCCTGATTATCCTAAACCAGGTATCCGGTTCAAGGATATTACAACACTCATCAATAATGGGCCTGTCTATGCTGCTGCAATAGAAGCGATTAAGCAAGCTGTATCCGATAAACAGATTGATCTCATTGCAGGGCCGGAAGCGCGTGGCTTTATCGTAGGCGCACCGCTTGCTGTCTCGCTTGGTTTAGGGTTTGTACCGGTCCGTAAGAGCGGAAAACTTCCTGGCGAGGTTGTCGAAGCGAGCTATGATCTTGAATACGGCAATGATAAGCTAGCCATACACAAAGATGCCATAAAACCAGGTCAACGTATTCTTATTGCCGATGATTTGCTTGCTACAGGTGGCACGATTGCAACGACGATCAACTTGATTCGCCAACTCGGTGGCGAAGTAATTGGTGCTGCATTTTTGATTGAGCTTGGCTATCTGGAAGGCCGCGAGAAATTGGATGGGATCGATGTTTTCTCGCTTGTTACTTATTAATTAGTCCTATCTACAACGCCGAACGGAGGCTATAACCTCTGGTCGGCGTTTTTGTTTCGACTAGTAGTGCCTGCATTGAATGAACTTTTACGAAATTCTGTTGTAAGGCAGCATAAATAGTCAACATCTTGTAAGAACTTTCATGGTTAGGCTTCCTTCGACTTACACGGTCATCGAACCCTGTCTAAGTACCTATCATACTTCTGCAGCTTCGGGTTGACGGAAAGCATTCAAAACAGGCATAATAGTATGAAAACGACGAGATTAAACATGCGGCCGCATCCAGCGGTTGTTTTTTTGTTATAGGTCCATATTTGTAGACGTACGAAGTTGGAAAGTGAAACGCGCGTGCGATGCGCCTTTCGGGAAAGGGACATTCATTCATGGGCATAGAGCATTTACTCGATAAAGCATCAACTTACATGAAGGAACAAGACTTGAAGCGGATTAGTGAAGCCTACGAATTTGCCGAACAAGCTCATCACGGGCAAGTGCGTAAATCGGGCGAGCCCTATATCCTTCACCCTGTAGCCGTAGCCGAAATACTCGTTAACATGCAGATGGATGTGTTGTCGATTATTGCCGCGCTTCTACATGATGTAGTTGAAGATACGACTGTCCCGCTCGAAGAGGTGCGGTCCCGGTTTGGGGAAGCTTGCGCGGCGGTGGTAGATGGGTTGACGAAGCTGGAGAAGATTCAGTTCCGCTCCAAAGAAGAGCAGCAGAACGAGAATTATCGAAAAATGTTTGTCGCAATGGCGCAGGACATTCGAGTAATTCTTATTAAGCTTGCTGATCGTCTACACAATATGCGTACGCTGAAGTATCAATCTGAGGAAGCTCAACGCCGTATTGCTTATGAAACGCTCGAGATATTTTGTCCAATTGCGCATAGACTCGGGATTTCCGCGATCAAATGGGAAATGGAAGATATCGCACTGCGCTATTTAAATCCACAGCAATATTACCGAATCGCCAACCTGATGAAGAAGAAGCGGGCGGAGCGTGAACAATATATTACGGATGTTATCAACCGTATTATTGAAAAGCTGGAGGAAATGAACATTGAGGGCGATATCTCCGGCAGACCCAAGCATATATACAGTATTTACAAGAAAATGACAGCTCGAAGCAAGCAGTTTAATGAAATCTATGATCTGCTTGCGATTCGGATTATCGTGGATAATATTAAGGACTGTTATGCAACGTTAGGTATCATTCATACGCTTTGGAAGCCGATGCCTGGAAGGTTTAAAGATTACATCGCCATGCCAAAAGCGAATATGTATCAATCCTTGCATACAACAGTGATCGGACCGACAGGGGAACCAACTGAAGTGCAAATCCGGACATGGGACATGCACAGAACCTCAGAGTTTGGTATCGCAGCACACTGGGCCTACAAAGAAGGCAGCGTAGTTCCAGGTGGGTATTTTGAAGATAAAATGACGCTTTTCCGTGAGATTATTGAACTGCAGGATGAAGCAAGTGATGCCTCGGAGTTTGTGGAATCACTTAAGATGGATTTCTTCTCCGATCTCGTCTTTGTATTTACGCCAAAGGGAGAGGTTTTCGAGCTGCCAGCTGGTTCCGTGCCGCTTGATTTTGCTTATCGGGTTCATACTGAGGTTGGTAATCGGACGATCGGGTCAAAGGTCAACGGACGAATCGTGCCACTGGATTATAAGCTCAAAACAGGTGACATTGTTGAAATCCTAACCTCTAAGCATTCATATGGCCCTAGTCAAGACTGGGTCAAAATTGCACAATCGTCACATGCACGCAGTAAAATCAAGCAATGGTTCAAGAAAGAAAGACGCGAAGAGAATGTAGCTAAAGGCCGCGATCTACTAGAACGTGAGCTGAAACGTCTGGGTTTGGAGCCTTCTGGCTGGTTATCAGATTCGCAGCTGCAGGAAGCGGCGCTTAAGTATAACTTCAATGATATTGAAGATATGCTCTCTGCCATCGGCTTCGGTGGTATAACAGCTGCTCAAATATGTACTAAATTGACTGAGAAAATGCGCAAAGAAGCCGAAGAAGCGAATCAAATCGAGCTTTCTAAAGAAATGAAGGAAGTGAAGTCGGCTCCAACCGTGAGAAAGATGCGTCCGACTCATGGCATTTCTGTTAAGGGTGTAGATAATTTACTCGTTCGATTCGCTCGCTGCTGTAATCCGGTTCCTGGTGATGAGATTATCGGCTATATAACGCGTGGGCGTGGCGTTTCTGTCCATCGATTTTATTGTCAGAACTTGCCTTCAAGTTCAGATGGCGAGGAAGCAGCTCGTGTCATCGAGGTTGAGTGGGAACAATCGGTAGAAGCAAATTATAGTGTCGATATTGAGATTACAGGTCATAATCGCAATGGATTATTGAATGAAGTGCTTCAAGCCGTTTCGGAGAGTAAGACGGCCATCTCAGCTGTATCCGGAAGATCGGACAAGAATAAGCATTCGATGATCCACATGACCATTCTTATTCGTAATATCGAGCATTTACAGGCCGTTGTTGAGAAACTCAAGCGTGTGAAAGACGTCTATACGGTTACGCGTATTATGCAATAATGAGGGTTTGGAAAGGGATTTAGAAGAGATGAGGGTAGTTGTACAACGAAGTAAAGAGGCAGCGGTGACTGTTAATGGCGAGTTGATTGGTTCTATAGATCAAGGTCTCGTACTGCTGGTTGGAATTACGCATGAAGACACCGAGGCTGATGTGCGCTGGATGTCGGATAAAATTGCAGGATTGCGAATTTTTGAGGATGACTCAGGGAAAATGAATAACTCAATCCTTGATGCAGGCGGTGCCATTCTATCCGTCTCCCAGTTTACGTTATATGGAGACTGCCGAAAGGGCAGGAGACCTAACTTTATGGCCGCAGCAAGACCAGAGCAAGCTGAGGTGCTGTACATGCAGTTTAATAAAGCGCTACGCACCGCAGGCTTACAAGTGGCGACTGGACAGTTTGGGGCGATGATGGAAGTATCGCTCATTAACTGGGGACCAGTAACATTAATCCTCGACAGTAAAGGCTAAGTAACGAATAGAGCAGCTAACTTGATTAATTGATTCAAGTGAAGTGCGTTTCGCTGCTTCCGTGTTAGAAATAGACAAGGCGGGCAACACTAGAAACCGTGGAAACATTCACAAGCTCGGGCGACATCTCGGTGAATATTACCCGAAGAATGGCGTCGACAGCTTGTGTAACATCGGTGGAAGGAGCTTGCCTAACATGCATCAATCACGTAAAGAGCAAGGAATAGAGCGGTCATCAAGAAAATTATTAAACCCCGACCGTAGAGAAGCCCAGCTATTCGCCCAGCTCGAGGAGGACATAGAAGCCGCCTCCGAGTTCACAGGCGGTGAATCCTCCCCCCGCAGAGCCCCGCTAGGCGGACGCGGATTCTAAAGGTATCTTGAGAAATAGCAAAGCTTCCTTAAAGCTGCGCGCTATTCAGCAGTCATAGGGACCTCCGTAGGAGCAAGGTTGATCTCTAGGTTCGGCTCTAAGGTTTAAGCTAAGTTTC
This sequence comes from Paenibacillus baekrokdamisoli, assembly GCF_003945345.1. Classification (GTDB taxonomy): domain Bacteria; phylum Bacillota; class Bacilli; order Paenibacillales; family Paenibacillaceae; genus Paenibacillus_Z; species Paenibacillus_Z baekrokdamisoli. Next base: position 732,906 of record NZ_AP019308.1, read on the forward strand.
AAGGTTAAGGTAAGATTGTTGCTCTAATGTCTAATGTCAAATGTCTAATGTCTAATGTCTAAGGTCTAAGGTCTAAGGTCTAAGGTCTAAGGTCTAAGGTAAGGTTTAAGGCAAGGTCTCAAGCTCTTAGCTTTTTTAAGCTTCAAGCTTAAAAAAAGCCATAAACCCTGCAGCGGAGGTTTTGAGCATTCGAACGACTTTTGTGCGCAGCACAACGGGAGTACGAATGCCAAAACCGGAGCCTGAAAACCGGAGCCTGAAAACCGGAGCCTTGTTAGCGCTTCACATCTTGTAATCTAAATGTAACTTATTTTCAATGTTCCTATAACATGCTCGGACTATACTAGAACTCGACCCCCTTTTTTGAATATATAATTGATGGACCTACAACTTGTTTGTAGGTTTTTTTCTGCCCTTTTTACTTATGCAAACGCGAAAGATCAGCTTAGAAGAACCATTCTAATATAAGAACACCGCAGCTTACGAGCCGAACTTCAGCGGACTTTACATCCTAGTTATGCATCCCTTGACAGGTGATTGTAGGATGGATACAATTGAGGGTATATTGTGTCGATCCTAAGATGGGACCGCGTCGTTCTTAAGTACCTAAGCAGAGAGGGATTCCTAGGCTGGAAGAATCCTTAGCGTGCATGAACGAACAGACTTCCCGGAGGACAGATTGTGAATGGTATGCGATGATAATCGCTGCTTAGTAGCTTTTCTGCGTAGTCAGGGCGTTAACCGATAAGCGAAGCAATTACGTGATTAAGCGTGGTTGATTCGAAAATGTGGGTGGTACCACGGTAGCTTCGCACACGCGCAGCTCTCGTCCCTTTTGCCTTGTATAAGGCGGAGGACGGGAGCTTTTTTTGATATTATCTCGCGTTGTCAGGCTTTGCGCTGCATCCTAACCAAAGCTGTAGCATCAAACTTTAAGGAGGGTTTAAGATGGGCTTTCAGAAGCCTCCGGGCACACAGGATTTCCTGCCGGGTGCAGTAGAGAAGTGGCAGTTTGTCGAAAGCAAAGCGCGTGAAATTTGTCGTCGTTTCAATTTTCGAGAAATTCGCACACCACTATTTGAATCGACGGATTTGTACAAACGTGGAGTAGGCGAGACGACAGATATCGTCGAGAAAGAGATGTACACCTTTACTGACCGTGGTAATCGTAGTATTACCCTACGTCCGGAAGGTACAGCAGGAGCGGTACGCGCTTTTGTGGAGAATAAGCTATATGGTGAGCCTGATCTGACGAAGCTGTACTATATCGGTCCTATGTTCCGCTATGAGCGTCAGCAAGCTGGACGTTATCGTCAGTTTCATCAGTTTGGAGTGGAAGCACTCGGCGCTGTTGATTCTGCTTTAGACGCAGAGGTGATTGCTCTTGGCTATACCTTCTACACAGAAGTGGGACTGACCGGTGTTCGTGTCGAGATCAATTCAGTGGGTACTCCAGCCGTTCGTGCAGCCTATCGGGAACGATTGCTTGCTTTCTTAGAGCCGAAGCGGGAATTGCTTTGTAAGGACTGCCAATCCCGGATGGACCGCAATCCTCTGCGAGTGCTTGATTGCAAAGTGGATCAGCATCATTTTGTAGGGGCACCTTCCATTTTGGAAAGCTTGGATGAGGAATGCAGGACGCATTTTGAAGCGCTGCAGTTTCATTTGACCAGCATGAATATTCCTTACACAATTAACCCGAGCTTGGTTCGCGGACTTGATTATTACACGCATACAGCGTTTGAGTTCAAGTCAGAGGGAATCGGCGCCATCGATACGATAGGAGGCGGCGGTCGTTACAATGGTCTCGTGGCCGAGATTGGCGGACCTGATCAACCAGGTGTAGGTCTTGGCCTTGGTCTGGAGCGAACGGTTATGCTGCTGGAAAGTCAAGGCGTTCAACTGAACGATTTGCACCGTCTTGATGTCTATCTGATAGGTCTAGGCGAAGCGGCAGATAAGGAGCTAACTCGTATCCTGCACAGCTTACGATTGCATGGCATCGCCGCTGAACGTGACTATCAAGGGCGGAAGATGAAGGCGCAGATGAAATCGGCCGATCGTCTCCAAGTTCGTTACACCGCTATTCTAGGGGATGATGAGCTGGAACGCGGAGAAATAACACTCAAGAATATGTCTACAGGCGAGCAGCTGCTTGTGCCGATTGACCAGCTTGCTGAACAAATCAAATAAATAAATTAATTAATAAATAAATTAATGAATTAATGAATTAATCAAACATGAATATCCCAATTTACTAATCATAGAGGAGTCGACTTAAATGATGATGTTAAAAACTCATTCTTGTGGAACGCTGACTAAAGCAGAGGTAGGACAAACCGTTACTTTGAACGGCTGGGTACAGCGCCGTCGTGATCTTGGCGGCGTCTTGTTTATTGATCTGCGTGACCGTACAGGTATTATGCAAATTGTCTTTAACCCGGATTTCTCCGGTGACGCGCTTGCGATTGCCGACCGTGCTCGTAATGAATATGTATTAGCAATTCGCGGTGAAGTGGTCGAACGTGATTCAGAGACAGTCAACAAAAACCTTGCGACAGGTGAAATTGAAATACGTGTTACCGAGATCGAAATTATGAATGCTGCAAAAACACCTCCTTTCCCAATCGAAGATGGTGTTGAAGTTGACGAGTCTATCCGTCTTAAATATCGCTATCTGGATCTGCGTCGCCCAGAAATGCAAAAAACGCTGCTGCTTCGTTCAAAAGCAGCGAAAATTTTCCGCGATTTCCTGGATGGCGAAGGATTTATTGATATCGAAACACCAATTCTTACTAAGAGCACACCTGAAGGAGCTCGCGACTACTTGGTTCCAAGCCGTGTTCATCCAGGTGAGTTCTTTGCACTACCGCAGTCACCACAAATTTTCAAACAGCTTCTTATGGTTAGTGGTTTAGAGCGATACTATCAAATTGCTCGTTGTTTCCGCGATGAGGATCTTCGTGCTGACCGTCAGCCAGAGTTCACACAAGTCGACATCGAGACCTCATTCCTTTCACAGGATCAGCTGCTTGAGCTTTTGGAACAGCTTGTTGCCAAACTACTGCGCGAGACGGTTGGGGTAGAGCTCCAATTGCCTTTCCAACGTATTACTTATGCTGATGCTATGAACAAATATGGTTCAGACAAACCAGATTTGCGTTTTGGCATGGAAATGGAAGATATCACGGACATCGTCTCGAGTTGTGATGTAAAAGTATTTGCTTCTGTAGCCGCTAGCGGCGGTGTTGTTAAAGCGCTGAATGCAAAAGGCTGTGCAAGCTGGAGTCGTAAGGAGCTTGATGATCTACAGCCGTTTGCCGCTCGTTATGGCGGTAAAGGTCTGGCATGGGTAACCGTCAAGGAAGGCGAGTGGCGCGGCCCGATCGTGAAGTTCTTCAAGCCTGAAGAAATCGCAGCCTTAACTGACCGTCTTGGCGTTGAAGAGGGTGACCTGCTGCTCTTCTCTGCAGATAAGAAGAAAGTGGTTGCAGATGTTCTTGGTAACCTTCGTCTGAGAATCGGAAAACAGCTGGGCTTGATTGACGAATCCAAATTTAAATTCGAATGGGTCGTAGACTTCCCACTCCTTGGATATGATGAAGAAGCGAAACGTTATGTAGCCGAACATCATCCATTCACACGCCCGAACGAAGCCGATATTCCTCTATTTGACACCGATCCGGGACAAATTAGAGCGCAGGCATATGATCTTGTTCTAAACGGTTATGAAGTTGGCGGCGGATCCATGCGGATTTACCAACGTGATGTTCAAGAACTTATGTTTAAAGCGCTTGGTTTCTCAACAGAGGAAGCGCATGAGAAATTCGGCTTCTTGCTAGATGCATTTGACTATGGAACACCTCCACATGGTGGTTTTGCATTCGGCTTCGACCGACTTGTTATGCTGCTTACTGGACGTACGAACCTTCGTGAAACGATTGCATTCCCGAAAACAGCGAGTGCAACAGATCTACTTTGCGATGCACCGTCCGAGGTTGATATCACGCAGCTTCAACAGCTGCATATCCGCACGCTGCCAAAGGCTGTTAAACAGACAGAAGCTGCAGCAGTCGGCAGTACGCCGCAAGCAAACGAATAGCCATTGTGCATGCTATACATGAGGAGGGAATAACCGTGCTGCATCAATTTTCGCGTACGGAGCTAGCGATTGGCCCCGAGGGGCTTGATATCATGAAGCAAAGCACAGTAGCCGTGCTTGGAATCGGCGGTGTGGGTGGAATCGCGGCAGAAGCGTTAGCTCGTACGGGTATCGGGCGAATTATTTTGATTGATAAGGATATCGTTGACATCACGAATATCAATCGTCAAATTCATGCCTTGACCACAACGGTCGGTCAGCCAAAGGCAGATCTGATGCGGGATCGTATTAAGCTTATTAATCCAGACTGTGATGTCATCTCGCTCCGAATGTTCTACACAGAAGAAACGTATGAGAAGCTCTTCGAGTATCCGCTGGATTACGTTGTCGATGCCTCCGATACGATTGAATATAAGATTCATTTGATCAAACAGTGCTTGGAGCGTAAAATTCCGATTATTTCAAGCATGGGCGCAGCGAATAAGATGGATCCAACAAGATTTCAGGTAGCTGATATATCTAAGACATCGATGGATCCAATTGCGCGCGTCGTGCGGCAGCGGCTCCGTAAAGAAGGAATTAAGAAGGGCGTTAAAGTCGTTTTCTCGACCGAGGAGCCGCAAAAGCCGCGTGAGGATGTTACACAGCGGATCGTGCCTGAGAACGCGCCGGAAATTCGCAAGGCTAAGCAGCCTCCTGCAAGTAACGCGTTCGTTCCTCCGGTCGCAGGACTTATTATGGTGAGTGTGGTCGTTCGCGACCTCCTCATAACGGGAGGACAACCAACATGAATGCAGCATTAGTGAACAAGCTAGGTCTGTCCCTGGATATGAAGGTCTTGGTGCTTGAATCGCCTGATTCCTCTTACCAGGATAGTCTGGGAGTAGATAAGGATAACAGTACCTATCAATCGTCAAATGACGGTACGTATGATTTTGTTCTTTTGTTTGCTCAGGATATTGCTGGGCTTAAGGAACATGCTCCTGAAGCATTAAAGGCTGTTAAGAGGGACGGGCTGCTCTGGATTTGTTATCCCGAGGAATCCTCCAAGATTCGCAGTGATATTAATCGTCAGCGTGGCTGGCGAGTCGTAACCGACGAAGGCTGGGAAGCCGTCTCTTTGATTTCCATTGATGATACGTGGACAGCAAAGCGATTCCGTCCTGAAGGACTTGAAGCCGTTAAGACGACTACAAGATCCAATCGTACCCCAAGCACGGTTAGCCGGGTAATTCCTGCTCAAGAATTAAACGTTCCAGAGCCGCTAATAAAGGCACTTGAGAATGAGCCTGAAGCAGATGCATTCTTCATAGCTTTAGAACCGCTGGATCGCATTGCCTATGTGAACTGGATCAATGAAGCAAAGAATGAAGAAGCGCAAGAAGCACGTATTTCCGAGACTGTGGAGAAATTACTTCTGAAGCTTAAACGCCCATCAGATAAATAAATAAGCTGTAAACCGATCCGTTAAAAGCGATAGCAGGAGAGATGCTGCTATCACTTTTAACGGATTTTTTTGCGGACTTTTGTCCATACGAACAAAAGTTGCCTTTGACAAACTTTTTTGTATGTGTACAATGAAATTAGGAAACAATGGTTTTGGCCCTGCATACATGTAGGGAGTAGATTTAGAAAATAATGAAGTCAACTAGAGGTGATAAACGATGAGTGAACAGCCAGTTCCAATGTTGGAAGAAAAAGGATGGCGCAAGAAAAGGGTGAATTCAACGCTCCCAGAAGTATATCGGACGATGAAAATACCAAAGACAGGCTCTTGGTTCCGGAAATTTCTTGCTTTTGCAGGGCCTGGATATTTAGTAGCAGTAGGGTATATGGATCCAGGTAACTGGGCAACAGACTTAGCCGGAGGCTCCATGTTCGGTTACACGCTTCTGTCGGTTATTCTTCTTTCCAATTTGATGGCCATCCTTCTGCAAGCGTTAGCCGGTAAACTTGGCATCGTTACTGGACGCGACTTGGCACAGGCTTGCCGAGATCACTACAGTAAACCGGTATCCATGATGCTATGGGTCATGTGTGAGCTCGCGATAGCGGCATGTGATTTGGCAGAGGTCATCGGGGCAGCTATTGCGTTAAATCTCTTATTCAATATACCGCTTATTGCGGGGGTTATTATTACGGTTTTGGATGTTCTCATTCTGCTGCTTCTGCAGAATAAAGGGTTTCGATATATAGAAGCTCTTGTGATCATGCTGATTGTGACGATAGGCGGCTGCTTCCTAGTGGAGATGTTCTTAGCTAAGCCACAGGTCGTTGATGTAATGAAAGGCTTCATTCCAAGCGGAGAAATTGTAACGAATCCTGCGATGCTTTATATTGCAATTGGTATACTGGGTGCAACGGTTATGCCGCATAATCTATATCTGCATTCCTCCATTGTCCAAACTAGGCAATTTGATCAAACGGAGCTCGGTAAACGCCAAGCGATCAAATACTCCACATGGGATTCAACCATTGCTTTGTTCTTTGCCCTATTTATCAATGCGGCTATTCTGATTATTGCAGCCGCAACCTTTCATACGAAAGGGCTCACAGGCGTGGCAGAAATTCAGGAGGCTTACCATCTCCTTGCACCGATGTTAGGAACGAGCGCCGCGAGTATTTTATTCGGAGTTGCACTGCTTGCAGCGGGTCAAAATTCCACTTTAACAGGAACGCTTGCTGGTCAGATTGTTATGGAAGGCTTCCTCAATATACGTCTTCCTGGCTGGATCCGGCGTCTTGTAACACGATTAATTGCCATCATACCTGCTGTTATCGTCACGGCTTTGTATGGACCGAGCGGAACGATGGATCTATTGATATTAAGTCAAGTCATTCTTTCTCTGCAGCTATCATTTGCCGTTATCCCATTGGTTAAATTTACGAGCGATAAGGAAAAGATGGGGAAGTTTGCGAATCCGCTTTGGATGAAAATACTCGCATGGACCGTGGCTGTCATTATTGCAGGATTGAATATTGTCTTACTGATCCAAACCTTTACCCAATAAGAAGCATTGGCTATTTTATATTCCCATACTTAGAAGCCCCTTTCCAAATGACTTGGAAAGGGGCTTTACATTGTGCGTACCTGAGTGTCATAAAGTCATTCTTCAGCAGCATGTCAGGTATCGCGGAACGAGTTTGCTTTGTCCGCTGTGGCGAACGTTTGTGCTTGTGTGGTATGATCCTATAAAAAAGGTAGTGCTGCATAATGGATTTATTCTCGTATCAGGAAGCTTCAGAAGCGCCGCGTGGCAAGCTGCTTGCAGATCGTATGCGTCCTGAAACCATTGATGAATACATTGGTCAGAACATGATTGTGGGGCCTGGCAAGCTGCTTAGACGAGCTATAGAAGCAGATCAAGTTTCATCGATTTTGTTATATGGGCCACCTGGCTGTGGCAAAACAACACTCGCACATATCATTTCCAAACGTACACAAGGTGAATTCGTTAAACTTAATGCCGTCGAAGCATCCGTCAAGGATGTTCGGGCCGTTATAGATCAAGCTCGAATGAATAAGTCCATGTATGGCCGTAAAACGATACTTTTCTTGGATGAGGTTCATCGCTTTAACTCCTCGCGACAAGATGCGCTTTTGCCAGCTGTGGAGCAGGGGATTATCATTTTTATCGGAGCTACGACTGAGAATCCGTTCCACTATGTAAATGGGGCCTTATTATCTCGTTCGACGCTGTTTCAGCTTGAAGCTCTTACATGTGTGGATGCGCTTGAAGCTATGAACCGTGCACTTACGGACTCCGTGCGAGGACTCGGATTTATGGATTTACATATTAATGAAGCAGCGCTGCAGCATATTGCCAATATGGCAGGCGGAGATATTCGCAGAGCGCTTAATGCCCTGGAGCTTGCAGCAGTTACAACACCATCTCAAGCAGATGGCTCAGTGCATGTTACCTTAGAAATCGCTGAAGAATCCATTCGAAAGCCCACCATTCGTGCGGATGAATCCACCCAGTACGATGTCCTGTCTGCCTTTCATAAGAGTGTAAGGGGGTCAAGTGATGCTGCGCTCTTCTGGTTTCTGTATGCGGTTGAGAAGCTGGGTATGGACCCGATGACATTCATTCGGCGTCTAATTGTGGCCTGTAGTGAGGATATTGGTCTTGCGAACCCGCAGGCAATGGTGCAAGCAGTAACGGCAATGGATGCGTATCATAAGATCGGTTGGCCAGAAGCCAAATATAATATGGCACAAGCTATATTATTTGCTGTCGAAAGTCCCAAGTCGAATGCAACTGCAGTCGCAATAGGAAATGTGATGGGAACGATTGAAGCAATCGGCTCAGCCGATGTGCCGCTTCACCTTAGAGATACCCATTATAGTGGTGCAGAAAAGCTTGGTCATATGGGCTACAAGTATCCGCATGATTATCCTGAGCATTATGTAAAACAAGCTTACTTGCCTGAGCGCATTGCGAATAAATCCTTTTATAAGGCATCGGAACAAGGGATGGAGGACAAGATTCGTCACAATCAGGAGCGCAGAAAAAAGTAAATAACAGCGATGATTACACAAAAACGGTAGCAGGAGCTAGCAATCCGTGCATAAAGGGGTACCTTAACGGAATAAACATAATTACAGACCCAAAATGCCCTAATGGCAGGGTTACGTCGTTTGACGTAAAGTTCCGCTTCGACTAATCTAGTATTATAAACATTATTTATAATTTTCATATCCAGAAGGAGGTGCACCTGTCGTTGCTTTGGTCGTCTACAAACGACAAGTGGCAGACAGGGAATCGTTAAATGAGTGACCCGTTACCCATATTGATGAATGGTATTTTGATTTTGCTGCTCGTCTTCTTGAATGGCTTTTTCGTTGCCGCAGAGTTTGCAATGGTGAAAGTGAGAAGTAGTCGTATAGACCTGCTTGTTTCGGACGGTAATACCCGTGCGCGGTTTGCCTTAATGTTGACTAACAACCTGGATGCTTATCTATCCGCATGTCAACTAGGTATTACACTCGCTTCTCTTGGTCTTGGTTGGATCGGAGAACCGGCGATTAAAGACTTGATTGAGCCTTTACTGCTCAAGCTTGGTTCTAATGAAGCCGTGATCGAGACGATTTCCTTCATCATCGCATTCTCCATTATTACTCTCCTGCACATTGTGCTTGGTGAGTTGGCTCCGAAGACAATTGCTATTCGCAAATCGGAAGACGTCACGATGTGGACTGCTATTCCACTCATCGTGTTTCGCAAAATAATGTATCCATTCATCTGGTTTCTTAATGGCACGGCCAATTTTCTGCTTAATCGAATTGGTATAGAACCGGCCTCTGAGCATGATTCCGCACATACAGAGGAAGAAATACGGATTTTGATGAAAGAAAGTCACAAATCTGGTCTTATTGATAATACAGAATTAACGCTTGTGGACAATATATTTGATTTTGCTGAAACGCATGCGAGAGAGATTATGATTCCTCGGACCGAAATGGTATGTCTGTATGCCAACCTTTCATTCGAAGAAAATAAGGCAATTGCTCTCAAAGAAATGTTAACCCGATATCCGGTATGTAATGGGGATAAGGATAACATTATCGGTTTTGTTCATATCAAGGATATGCTTAAGGTATCAGGTATGGTTGGAGCCGATCTTCGCCAAATCACACGTCCGATGACGACAGTGCCAGATTCTATGCAGATCAGCTCCTTGCTAAAGCTAATGCAGAAGAAGAAGACACAAATTGCTATTCTAATTGATGAGTATGGTGGCACCTCAGGACTGGTTACACTTGAGGATATTATGGAAGAGATCGTTGGAGAAATTCAAGATGAATTTGATGAGGAACGTGCTGATATCGAGCTTCGGGACGATGATTCTCATTCCATCAACGGACTTATGCTTATTCAAGAAGTGAATAGTTATTTCGGCTCGGACATTGAGAGTGATGATTATGATACGATTGGCGGATGGATGTATGCTCAGATTGAAATTACGCCAACGCAGGATCAAATCGTGTACCATCCTGGTGGCTTTGAATTTATAGTCGAGGAAACCGATCATTTGCGCATTTCTAGGATTACGTTAAGAAAACGAATGCCAGCTGAGAGGCAGCAGCAAGAAGAGCTTCGAGCTGATGCAGGTTAACAGGTAGATGAAACGCACTTATAACCTATGCTTGTAATAAAATAGAAGCCGTCTTGTCCACTTAGGACATAGACGGCTTCTATTTATTATTAATTTTGATGAACGATGTCGATCGTTCCGCCACCTAAACAAATATCACCCTCGTAGAATACAACGGCTTGACCTGGCGTGATCGCCTTCTGTGGGTTATCAAAGATAACTTCAGCCGTTGTGCCATCCGCGCTGAACGTCAAGTTCACGCCTTGATCCGGTTGGCGATAGCGGAATTTAGCCGTACATTTGAAAGGGGCTGTGGGCTTCACTGGTGAGATCCAATTGATTCCTGTTGCGGTTAGACTTGTGGAATACATACTTGGATGCTTGTCGCCTTGGACGACATACAGAATATTTTCCTTTAAGTCCTTCGCTGTTACAAACCAAGGCTCGCCGTTACCAGAGCCGCCAATACCAAGTCCTTGGCGCTGACCAAGCGTGTAATACATGAGACCGTCGTGGCGACCTTTAGTCTCGCCGGTCTCGATATCAATCATATCTCCAGGCTGTGCCGGCAAATAGCCGCTAAGAAATTGTTTGAAATTACGTTCCCCAATGAAACAAACACCGGTGCTGTCTTTTTTCTTAGCTGTTGCCAGTCCAAATTCTTCGGCAATCCGTCTTACTTCTGGCTTGGGCAAGTGACCAATGGGGAACATCGCCATAGCAAGCTGATCCTGGTTAAGTGCATGAAGGAAATAAGTCTGATCCTTATTGGAATCTTCCCCTCGAAGCAATTTGGTTTCTCCATCTGCTGTGCGTTCTACGCGGGCATAATGACCTGTGGCGAGATAATCAGCTCCCAGATCGATTGCTTTACGCAGAAAGTCACCAAACTTGATCTCACGGTTACACATGACGTCTGGATTCGGCGTTCGGCCAAGGCGGTACTCGTCCAGAAAGTAAGCGAAAACCTTCTCAAAATAAGCTTTCTCAAAGTTCACCGTATAATAGGGGATACCGATCTGATCACAGACACGGCGTACATCTTCCGCATCCTCATCAGCCGTACATTGGCCGAACTCATCTGTATCGTCCCAGTTTTTCATAAAGATACCGATTACGTCATAGCCTTGCTGCTTTAGCAGAAGAGCTGTAACGGAAGAATCTACGCCGCCGGACATTCCGACTACAACACGCGTTTTTGCGTTACTCATAACAATACACCACCTTGATTGATACACAATAAAACGTGGATTTCACTTCATTAGCGAAAAATACACGCTTGAGTTTCTCTATTGTAGCATAGTTTGAACAAAATTTTTATGAAAAAGACAAGCTTTTTCACCATAATCGTCGACAATATGTTAACATAGATATGATATGGGAATACAATGATTTAGATGCTTGACCGCAAGTCACAACTCTTAAATGAGATTTAGTTTCTTTGGAGAAGAGGTGTCCGAGTTGAAAATATCAACCAAAGGCCGTTACGGCTTGACAATTATGATGGAATTAGCAGTTAAATTTGGCGAAGGACCTACATCGCTGAAAAGTATTGCAGAACGTAATCAATTATCGGAGCACTATTTAGAACAGCTGATAGCGCCTTTGCGTAATGCGGGTCTTGTGAAAAGTGTTCGCGGTGCATACGGTGGATATATTCTTTCACATGAACCCGAGACGATTACAGCAGGGGATGTCATTCGTATTCTCGAAGGGCCAATTTCGCCTGTCGACTTTACCGAAGAGGATGACCCGGCCAAACGCAACCTATGGCTGAGGATTCGTGATAGCATTGCAAGCGTACTGGATTCGACGACGTTAGCTGATCTTGTCTCTTACAAAGAAGAGGGTCAATTAGACTCTTACATGTTCTATATCTAAGCCGAATCCATATTCGTTAGTATGGATTTATGAATGAATAAGGATGATTAATCATGACAAACAACTATTTTGATCATGCGGCTTCTGCGCCGATGCATCCAGATGTGGCAAAGGCAATGATGGATGTTCTCACCAAAACGGTTGGCAATGCTTCCAGCGTTCATCGTTTTGGTCGCGAAGCTCGCCAGCTTATTAATCAAGCTCGAGACAGTATTGCAGCTGGAATTGGCTGCAGCTCCTCTGAGCTTATATTTACATCAGGCGGAACAGAAAGCGACAATGCTGCTATAGTTGGTATTGCCAAAGCATGCCGTAAGCGAGGTAAAACTCACATTATTACATCCGCGGTTGAACATCACGCCGTCCTTCATACATGCGAAGCACTTGAGCGGGAAGGCTTCAGGCTAACCGTACTTCCGGTAGATGAGTTTGGTCGAGTAACTCCCGCCGATGTGGAAGCTGCCATTAGACCTGATACCGCACTAATCAGCATCATGTACGCCAACAATGAGACCGGAACGATACAACCGATTGAAGAGATCGGTTGTATCGCCCGGTCTAATGCTGTCTTTTTTCATGTTGACGCGGTTCAGGCTCTTGGATTGCTTCCTATCGATTTACGATCGCTGCCAGTTGATTTGATGAGTTTCTCCGCGCACAAAATAAACGGACCTCAAGGTGTAGGCGCACTATACATTAAAAAGCAGATTCCGTTTGAGCCTTTGCTATACGGGGGTCAACAAGAGCGTAAACGTCGTGCTGGAACTGAAAATGTGGCTGGAATCATTGGATTTGCCAAAGCGTTTGAACTTTCTGTGAATTTCATGCCAGAACGGAAACTTTTCTTGGATAAGCTTCGTTATACATGGATAGATAGGTTGCAACAATTAGTCGGTGCTGAAGACCTAATCTTGAATGGGCATAAGGCGGAAAGACTTCCTCACATTGTGAACCTTAGCTTTATTGGCGTGGATACTGAGACGCTGTTAATGAATCTTGATCTGGAAGGTATAGCGGCTTCCAGCGGGTCAGCCTGTACAGCAGGTGCCCTTGAACCCTCTCATGTGCTGCGTGCTATGGGAATATCTCAAGAACGAATCTCATCCGCTGTTCGTTTTAGCTTTGGTTTGGGGAATACTATGGAGGAGATCGAACAAGCGGCAAAAAAAGTTGCAACTTTTATAAACCGTGTTCGTAATAATTCCTAGGAGGACATCCTACCAGTGATAAGACTCCAGCAGGTGATTGGACTTCCTGTGATTGAAATGAGTGCCGGCAAACATGTCGGACATGTTAAAGATGCTTGGTTTGACGAACATTGGCAGCTGGACGGTATTGTATTGGATGCCGGCAGACGGTTTCTAACAGCAATGAAAGCAGTCCTTTGGAGTGACGTGCTCATTTGCGGGGACGACGCGGTTCTCATTATGAATGAAGCCTCGATTCGTAGGACAAAGATAGCCGAAGTACAGCGTTCTTTTCAAACCGGGACCATACGATTGAAGGATTTACCCATCGTAACGGAGCATGGTGAACAACTTGGCCGCGTGTCAGATGTTTATTTTGACGATTTACAGGGTACACAAATAGTAGGTTATGAATTGACAGATGGTTTTATAGCGGATTTGATGGAAGGACGCAAATGGCTTCCTGTTCCGCTCAATACCGATGATGTCATGCTTGGAGAAGATGCGATAATTGTTCCGGCCGGCAGTGAAGCACGTTTGGAACCAGTCGCCGCTTCTGATTCGGATATAGGGAGAAATGTATAATGAAATGCCCAAATTGTAATTCGAAGGATATTGGAAAAATCGGATCCCACCAGTACTATTGTTGGGGCTGCTTCATTGAACTTACTGTGAATGGAGAAAAGATGTCTGTCTATCAAGTGGAAGAAGACGGCACTTTAAGCTCACTTGATGATTTGTTCTTTGAGGATGAAATGCCTCAGATTCATGCAAACTAATCAAAAGTAAAAAACGTTGCTATTCCATAAAGGAGAAGCAGCGTTTTTTATATTGAAGGGGACGATTAAGCATTCGCGTAATCGTCTTTTTTGTTGTGAGCCAATCGTTTAGGAACACTTGTTGTAGGGATGATTTGCCCTACTTGTACATATACTGAAACAAATGAAGAGCCGGACGACCTGTCTAATGACATTAGGGGGATGTATCGGACAAGAATCTGCGGGATTAGGGGGAAAAGCCGTGGAACGGTTTACCAAAAGTCGATTGTTTGCTTGGCTGATCTATCTAATTCTTGGACTCATTTCTATGTACCTGCTGCTTTTGCTTAAGCCAGTAATCGTTCAAATTTATATATTTCTACGCTCAGTGTTTGCTCCTTTTCTCATTGCCATGATTATTTCGTATGTCCTCAATCCAATCGTTAGCTTATTGAATGACAGAAAGGTACCTCGGACGATAGCTGTTCTGCTTATCTACGCTGTGTTCTGTGCATCTCTGACTGTTATACTCATGAATGCGATTCCAATGTTCCTTGAACAGCTGGATGAGCTTAACCGACATATGCCGGATTTCACAATGAAGGCGCAGAGCATCGTGAACGATCTGAACAATTCCTCTTTCTTGCCTGAGAGTATTCGCGAGGGGATCAATAAGTCGCTGTATAAACTGGAGAAGCAAGCATCGGAATCGATATTTGATTTTATTAATAATATTGGAGCGATGATTAATTTTGTGTTTATCGCATTCATCATCCCTTTTCTGGCTTTTTACATTTTGAAGGACTTTGAAGTGTTCGAACGTACACTATTGACTTACGTACCGAAATCGCATCGCAAGCATGCGGTTCGCCTGCTTAAGGATGTTGATCATGCTCTGGGCAGCTACATTCGAGGACAATTCCTAGTATGTCTAATCGTCGGGATACTTGCTTATATCGGTTACGTGATTATTGGGATGCCATATCCACTTTTATTGGCAAGTGTCGTAGCAGTTACGAACATCATTCCATACCTTGGCCCTTTCTTTGGTGCAGCACCTGCGCTTGTGATGGCCACTACGATTTCGTTCAAAATGATGCTAATGGTTGTCATTGTAAACACAGCGTGTCAGATTCTTGAGAGCAACGTTATCTCCCCTCAGGTCGTAGGGCGGACGCTGCATATGCATCCCCTTTCGATCATCTTTGCCCTTTTAGTGGGGGGCGAGATTGCGGGCATTGTGGGCATGATTTTGGCGGTGCCGATATTTGCCGCTGTCAAAGTCATCATCCAGCATGTGTTCGCTTATTATGTTAGAAGAAAGACCATTTGACATTGCCCTATAGGTGTAGATATACTGATGATAATTATTTCAATTGCATGACATAAATCGTGGATGAAACTGAAGTACGGCATAGCCCTCCAGATCAGAGAAGGAATTTCTTCGTGGTGGTCCATACTATCACGTTGGCTGAGAAAATTCTTATGGTGAAGAATGCTCGGAAGCTAGTTTCGGAGTGTGAATTAAATTCATCGGTGAGGCCCGTTAGAGCCTGTTTGAGGAGATTGCCAATGGGGGAGAAGGCGAAGTTATACAACAGCCTATTCCAACTATGCAATAACCAGGGTGGTACCGCGAATGATTCGTCCCTGTTTTTAGGGGCGTTTTTTTTATTTTTTCAACTAATGGAGGTTTGAACCCTATGAAAGCAAGTGAAATCCGTTCCAAGTGGCTTACCTTTTTCGAAAGTAAAGGTCACATTATTGAACCAAGTGCTTCTCTTGTACCTCACAACGATCCTTCGCTGCTATGGATTAATGCTGGGATGGCACCGCTTAAGGCTTACTTTGACGGCCGAGTGAAGCCTGAGAATCCGCGTATTGCTAACTCCCAGAAATGCATTCGTACGAATGATATCGAGAATGTAGGTAAGACTCGGCGCCATCATACCTTCTTTGAAATGCTCGGTAACTTTTCTATAGGCGATTATTTTAAAGAAGAAATTATTACATGGGCATGGGAATTCATGACAGATCCGAAGTGGATTGGCTTTGATCCGAACCGTCTATCTGTCACTGTATACCCAGAAGACGAAGAGGCATACCGTTTTTGGAATGAGAAGATCGGTCTCCCAGCAGAGCGAATTTATAAGCTTGAAGAGAATTTCTGGGATATCGGCGAAGGCCCTTGTGGACCGTGTACAGAGATATTTTATGATCGTGGAGACAAATATGGTGACCTGAGCGATCCTGAATGTTGGCCTGGCGGAGAAAATGAACGGTTCCTTGAAGTATGGAACCTGGTGTTTTCGCAATATAATCATAATAAAGACGGAAGCTACACGCCGCTGCCTAATAAAAACATTGATACAGGTGCCGGACTTGAGCGGTTTGCCTCCATTTTGCAGGATGTGGATTCGAACTTCGACACGGATCTATTTCAGCCGCTCATCTTGCAAACGAGTGAGATAACCGGTTTTAAGTATCATGTTAACGAGGAGCATGATATTGCTTTCAAAGTTATCGCTGACCATATACGTACGGTGGCATTCGCGGTAGGTGATGGTGTAATGCCTTCAAATGAAGGCAGAGGCTATGTCATCCGTCGTCTACTGAGACGTGCAGTGCGTTATGGAAAAACGCTTGGTATAGATCGTCCTTTCCTTCATGAGCTGGTTAAGGTAGTTGGCGATATTATGGGCGGTTACTATCCAGAAGTGGTAGAGAAACGCGAATTCATCGAGAAAGTTATTCGGACCGAAGAGGAACGTTTCCATGAGACGCTGTCAGATGGACTTGCACTGCTTGCTGATCTCGTTACGGGAGCTCGTTCGGCAGGTCAGCTGCAAATAAGTGGGCAAGATGCTTTCAAGCTGTATGATACATTTGGTTTCCCGTTCGACCTTACAGAGGACTATGCTTCAGAGCATGGGATGACAGTGGATCGCCCTGGCTTTGATTCAGCCATGGAAGAGCAGCGTGAGCGGGCTCGTGCAGCTCGTCAGGATACGGGCAGTATGAATGTGCAGGGCGGAGCGCTTGCTGATTTTACAACGAAGTCAGCATTCATCGGTTATGAAGATTTGGTTACCGAAGGCGCATCAATAATTGCCATCATAGATGGGGATGCTCTTGTAGATACGGCAGCTGAAGGAAGCAAGCTTCTGATTGTCCTAGACCGTACTCCATTCTATGCTGAAAGTGGTGGACAAGTCGGGGATAGTGGTATTATTACAGGTCAGGGATTCACATTATCTGTAGAAAATGTGACAAAAGCTCCTCATGGTCAACCTGTGCATCATGCGACTGTGACAAGTGGAACTGTACATGTGGGTGATCTTGTACAAGCCGCCGTAACGACGCAAACTCGGGAAGATACGATCAAGAATCACACGGCAACGCATTTGCTTCATCGTGCGCTTAAAGATGTCCTCGGTGAACATGTTAACCAGGCGGGTTCATTGGTAGAACCGGATCGATTGCGGTTTGACTTCTCCCATTTCGGAAGTATCAGTGCTGAAGAGTTGGTGGATATTGAACGCCGGGTGAACGAGCAGATTTGGCGAGGTACGCAGCTCACTATCGGGTACAAATCACTAGCTGAAGCTAAAGCAATGGGAGCTATGGCGTTATTCGGCGAGAAGTACGGTGATATCGTGCGCGTTGTACAAGTAGGTGATTACAGTCTAGAGCTCTGTGGGGGCTGTCATGTTACGAATACAGCTCAAATCGGTCTCTTTAAGCTAATAGGTGAAAGTGGGATCGGCTCAGGAGTTCGCCGAATTGAAGCCGTTACGGGGCGCAATGCTTATCTTTATATGGAGGGTCAGCTGGAGCTCCTCAAACAGGCTGCAGCTCTGTTGAAAGCAAATGTGAGTGACGTTCCTAAGCGAATTGAGTCGCTATATCAGCAGGTGAAGGATCTGGGGCGTGAGAATGAATCGCTTCAAGGCAAGCTGAGCCGTATTGAGGCAGGCTCGCTGGAATCACAAGCCAAGACGATCAATGGTATTACCGTTTTATCCGCAGAGGTTCAAGCACCGAATATGGATGCTTTACGTGGGATCGTAGATGAGTTGAAAGCTAAGCTAACAGATGCAATTATTGTGCTTGGAGCTGTTGCTGAGGATAAAGTTAATCTTGTAGTTGCTGTATCTCCTGGGCTTGTTAAGCAAGGTTTCAATGCCGGAAAAATCATCAAAGAAGCGGCAGCTGCTTGCGGTGGTGGAGGCGGAGGTCGTCCTGATATGGCTCAAGCAGGAGGCAAGGATCCTGCCAAATTGAAGGAAGCTCTGCAAATTGCCGAAATGCTGGTTCTAACACAGGCAAATGTGATATGATACAGGTATATTAAGGCTGTTAAACGGCTTGGAAAGTGAGGTGCTGGCGATGAATTCCATGGATAAGACAATGAAGTTTGACGTGAAGGCGGAAGGAGTGGAAACTTCTTCGAGAGAAATTATGTTATCAGTCTATGATGCATTGCTCGAGAAAGATTACAATCCGATCAACCAGATTGTTGGCTATTTGTTGTCGGGAGATCCCGCGTACATTCCACGGCACAACAACGCCAGAAGTTTAATTCGCAGAAAGGAACGAGACGAGTTGATTGAAGAGCTCGTACGCTCCTATTTAAGTCAGCACCGCAACTAAACCTTTGAGAAATGAGGCCGCCTTACAATGCGTCTTATGGGATTGGATTACGGTGACCGTAGAATCGGTGTAGCCGTCAGCGACGCGTTTGGCTGGACCGCGCAAGGGCTTGGAATCGTGGAGAAACGACGCGATAACAGCGAGGTTGAAGCGATTGAAAAGCTGGTTAAAGAGCATGAAGTAAGTGAAATTGTAGTCGGTTTACCGAAGAACATGAATGGCACCATCGGTCCGCGTGGCGAAATTTGCATCGCATTCGCACAAAATTTGCAGCAAAAACTTAATGTACCCGTACACCTTTGGGACGAACGGCTAACGACCGTTGCCGCTGAGCGAACGCTTATAGAGGCAGACGTTAGCCGTAAGAAGCGAAAGTTAGTGGTGGACAAAATGGCGGCAGCGCTCATTTTGCAAAATTATCTCGATTCTAAAACGAAAAGGTGAGGGTAACGATGACAAAGGACGACATGCAGTACGAAGAGCCAGAAATCATCTACATTCCGGATGAAGACGGTAATGAAGAAGAATTCGAGGTTGTCATGAAGTTTGAAGTAGACGGCTCCGATCAGAAATATATGATGGTCGTTCCGCTTAATACCGATTCTTCAGAAGAAGAAGAGGATGAGGAAGCAGACGAGGTTTACGCTTTCCGTTATGAAGAGGAAGGCGATGATCTGAAATTGTATACGATTGAAAATGAAGAAGAGTGGAATATGGTTGAAGAGACATTCAATACCCTTCTTGCGGAAATCGACGAAACCGAGTAATGGGTTAGTCAATTGGACGAAAGGAGAGCAACAACATGTCTGAAGTAGAACGTATTTCGGTTTTGAAGCCTGTTTATGGCGCTGAGGTTGAGTTAGTCGGAGATGAAGGCGAATCAGAACCTTATCATATTATCGCCGAGTATCGTATTGGTGATCAGGCTTATGCAGGTTTGCAGTCGGTATCCATGCGTAAGCAGGATGAAGTTGCTTTTTTCCGTGTCTTAATAAGCGAAGATACCGAACCGGAGCTTGAGTCCATTGAGGATGAAGACGAGTGGGAAACTGTAGCTGAAGCCTTTGATGATTTGATGTTTGAAGGCGAAGAACAACCCTAAGCTTTGTTTGTCGGATAATTAAGTGAGATAACTGTATAGAAGTACGGTGGGGCGGCTCAGACCGCCCTTTTTCCGTGCTAATTTAGAAATGGAGGATGCATACGCTTGGATCACTCACAGCACCAGCCGGTAGAAGGCAAGCCGGAAGACAACGTAATTCGCCCGGCAGGGCCACGGCGCGGCCGTATTACTTTATGGGTTATAGTAACCCTTTTTGGCCTAATGATTATATTTGCGGCAGGTATTGCCTTCTACATCTGGAACGGCTTAAAACCCACATCCTCGGGCGAAGTCAAACAAATCGAACTGAAAAAAGGAATGTCTCCTTTTCAGTTAGCTGAAGAGCTGGAGAATCAAGGTATTATCAGAAATGCATTTATTTTTAAATATTATTTGCGTTATAAGAATGAAGGAGCGCGTTTTCAAGCGGGCGTATATGATCTGCAGCCGGGTATGGATAAGGATGCAATTATTGCTAAATTTAACAGCGGTGAGACATTGAAGTCGGAGACGATCCGATTCACGATACCGGAGGGCTACACAGTAGAGCAAATAGCTGACACGCTTGCCAAAGCGGGTTATGTAGATAAAGAGGCGTTCATTAAGCTTGCAGATACAGACCGAACTTGGGGTGATGCGGAGGCAGTCCGTCTTCTGCCGAAGAAGGCTGAACTTCGTCATCGGCTTGAAGGGTATCTTTTCCCAGAGACCTATGAATTAGAGAAAGGCAGCAAGCCAGAAGATATCATCATCCGAATGCTGCAAGAGCTTGACCATAAGCTAGAAAAACTTCCTGATAATTGGGAAGAGGCAATGACAGAACGTAAAATGGATTTCCCTTCGATTATGACCATTGCTTCCCTTATTGAACGTGAGGCTGTTGTGGACGAGGAACGTCCAATCATTGCAGGTATCATCTATAATCGATTGGAGAAAGGGATGCCGCTGCAAATTGATGCAACGGTACAATATTCCCTCGATAAACCAAAGGAACGGCTGTATGATAAGGATTTGAAGGTGGACAGCCCCTATAACACCTACCGGATAAAAGGTCTTCCACCCGGACCTATTGCTTCACCAAGCTTAAAGTCCATTGAAGCAGCCTTATTCCCAGAGAAAACCGATTACTTCTACTATGTAACCAAAAAGGATGGCAGTCATAAACATTTATTTGCCCAAACCTTGAAGGAACATAATCGCAATATTGAGAAAAGTAACCAAAATTAAGGAGGCGTAAGCGATGACAACGAAGCCAGAGCTGTTAGCTGGAGCAGCTTCACTTGAGGAAATCGAGCGGCTGATCAGTGCGGGTGCAGATGCATTCGTAATCGGTGAATCGCGTTACGGGATGCGATTGCCTGGGAATTTTGACAGCAATCAAATAAGTGAAGCAGTCAAGATCGCTAAACCGCATGGTGTGCGAATATATGCAGCGCTTAATAATTTAATGGATAACGAGACTGTGAAGACATTGCCGGGTTATATCCAAGAACTATCTGACGCAGGTGTTGATGGCATCGTTTTTGGTGATCCAGCTGTCCTCATGACTGTTCGCAGTATAGCCCCTGAAATGAAGCTGCATTGGAATGCAGAGATGACCTCAACTAATTACGAAACTGCGAATTACTGGGGTAGACGGGGTGCAGCAAGATTTGTACTAGCCCGCGAGCTTAATATGGAGCAGGTATTGGAAACGAAGGCACATACCGATCTTGAAATTCAAGTACAGGTTCACGGATTAACCAACATTTATCATTCCAAGAGACCGCTTGTTCATAACTATCTGGACCATCACGAGAAGTCAGAACGCACACCTCTTACACATGAGTTGGAAACATCGACGCAGCCGAGAGGGAAGATTGAAGATGGGCTCTATCTGATTGAGATGGAGCGGCCTGATGAACGCTTCCCTATTTATGAGGATAGCAATGGTACACATATAATGAGCTCGGATGATTTGTGCATGTTAGAGAATTTACATGAACTAATGGAAGTAGGAATCCATAGCTTCAAGATTGAGACGCTGTTAAAATCAATAGCGTACAATGAAGTGGTCATTCGTTCTTACCGAGCAGCGATAGACGCATATTTTGCAGATCCGGAAGGTTATTCGTTCCGTGAAGAATGGCTTGATGCCATTACGGCCGTTCAGGATCCTGCTCGTGAGCTTTCGTTCGGATTCTTTTATAAGGAACAGGTTTATTAGTCATTCGGATTTATTGGAGGTGTATATGTGATGCGTACAGAAACTTCTCCCCGTTATAGTGGGAAAAGGCATCGGCTTGCAAAACCGGAGCTGCTAGCCCCTGCGGGTAATTTGGAAAAATTAAAATTTGCTGTCCATTATGGTGCAGATGCAGTATATATAGGTGGGCAGAAATACGGACTGCGCTCGAACGCGGATAACTTCAGCTTTGAAGAAATGAAGGAAGGCGTTGAGTTTGCAAGCCGCTATGGTGCAAAGGTGTTTGTTGCCACAAATATTTATGCTCATAATGAAGACATCGCTGGGCTTGAGGACTATTTGCGCAGCCTGCAGGATGCTGGTATTGCCGCTATTATTGCTGCTGATCCCGTTATCATCGAGACAGCTCAGCGGGTGGCACCGAAGCTGGAAGTTCATTTGAGCACACAGCAATCGACTTTGAATTGGCAGGCTGTACAGTTCTGGAAAGAAGAACAAATCCCTCGTGTTGTATTGGCTCGTGAGGTCAGCTTGGAGGAAATAGCAGAGATTAAAGCGCATGTTGACATCGAAATCGAAGCGTTTATCCATGGGGCAATGTGCTCCTCATTCTCTGGTCGATGCGTACTGTCCAATCACTTTACGGATCGCGATTCCAATCGTGGAGGCTGCTCACAATCCTGCCGATGGAAATACGATATCTTTGAAGAAGACATGCCGATGTTTAAGCCCGAAGAAGACAAATTCACGATGGGTTCCAAAGACTTGTGTATGTTAGAAAATATTCCTGATTTAATTGAGGTGGGCGTTGACTCATTCAAAATAGAGGGTCGCATGAAAAGCCTCCATTATGTTGCAACGGTTGTTAATGCTTATCGACAAGCTATTGACTCGTATATGGCTGATCCGGAGCATTATGAGCTTAAGCAAGTGTGGCTGGATGATATCCAGAAAGCAGCGAATCGACCGTTGAATACAGGGTTTTTCTATGATACACCAGGATCTGAAGATCATATTTATGAGCCGGAGGAGAAGCTGGCACCTTATGATTTTGCTGGCGTTGTCCTCTCGTATGATCCGCAGACAGAACTAGCTGTAGTTCAGCAGCGTAACCATTTCAAGCCTGGGCAAGAAGTTGAGTTCTTTGGCCCTCAAGGGACGTTCTTTAAACAAACAGTTGGTGATTTAACAGATACGCAAGGGAATGCACTTGATGCAGCTCGACACCCCTTGCAGTCAATCGTTATCAAAACCGACTTTCCTGTAAAGCCGATGGATATGATGCGTAAACGAGTTCGTCTCGAGAAGAAATAAAAGTATAAGTCATTAGTCCTAGAGCTTCCTGATCAGTATGAGATCAGGAAGTTTTTTTTGTGGGCATTTTTCTTGATGTTATAACAAATGCGGATTGAATTACCGATATATAGGATGTTGCACGTTAAAAAGTGATTAAGAAAGTAATGGGACTATGGAGTAATTAGGTATATTCAGCTATTAGATAGCACTAGCTGGATGAACTGCATACACGGATTGACACGTGCCCACAGACTTATTAGATGCAGAATGAAAAACTACTACAAACAGGTGGTGTCTTAAGATGAGTTCCAACAAGAAGGCAGAGAATAATGTACCAGAGAAAGACTCGAAGAATATAAAGTCATTATATTCGAATTCAGTTCAGGCAATAGGAGGCATGAAGTTAAAAAGTCCATTCAAATCAGTTGGTACTATGTTATTTCTGATTATTTTCTCGGCCATTTTGGTCTGTGTATTGGTAGTTGGATTATTTTCTTATTCCACTTCCAAATCTATCATTAAGAAAAAGGTATCTGAATCGGATACAGTCGCGATCTCACAATCTCAAGGTAAACTCGATCTCATGTTCGGTAATTATGACGCGTTGACGATGCAAATTCTACTTGATAAAAATATTCAAGAAAATCTGCAAAAATATGCGGGGACTAAGGAGGACTACGATAAATTTGATGCGCTTAAGAAAGTAAGTGAAACCATTCAAACTTATATTCTTGGTAATTCAAGTATCGTGGGAGCGGCTGTTGTTCCTATTAAAGGAGATGACAATACCGTTACGATAGGTGGGACCAACATAAGAACGGCAGAAGCGCAAAAATCTGACTGGATGAAGTCAGTAGTAGCTGCTTCCGGTCGAGTTGTATGGCTCCCTTCAAAAGAAAAAGGGTACAGTGGAACTTTGTCAGAGCCTACGGTTGCTCTGGGCCGTGTTATGAAAAACGCGATAACTAATGAGGCAACCTCTATTGTTGTTGTAGAAATCTACCTGAAAGAAATTGCTAAACAGTTAGAGGATCTTAAGCTTGGGGCAGGCAGTGACATATCAATCGTTGATTCTAACAATAAAATTATATTTTCTTCCCTTCCTGGCAAGCTCGGCAATGATTCAGTCGTCAAGCTAACGAATGGAAAGGATATGCTTCCAAAAGCTTCTGAGACCGTTAATCAGGATGGTAATCAGATTCTTGCCGTGTATAGCAAAATAGACTCCACGAATTGGTATTTGCTTGGAACGGTTCCGGTGGCCGAACTGGTTAAAGATGCTGCTCAGATCCGTGACATCACATGGATCATTGCTGCAATTGCTGCTTTGCTGGCCATCGGAATAGGATTGCTTGTAATTCGAATGGTTGCGATGCCGCTTATTCGACTCAAGAACCTAATGACTGAAGGGGAACAGGGGAATTTATCTGTTCGATCTAAAGTGAAATCAAAGGATGAGATTGGGCAGCTTTCTCAGAGCTTTAATCAGATGATGGCGCAAATAACGCAGCTTGTAACCCAAACGAATCAGTCTGCCCAAGATGTGCTTAGTACAGCGGGTGAGCTGACAGATGCTTCAAAGAAAA
Source organism: Paenibacillus baekrokdamisoli (assembly GCF_003945345.1). Lineage (GTDB taxonomy): Bacteria > Bacillota > Bacilli > Paenibacillales > Paenibacillaceae > Paenibacillus_Z > Paenibacillus_Z baekrokdamisoli. The sequence goes on from NZ_AP019308.1 coordinate 757,755, forward strand.
CGGCTATATCCGCTAAGGAGATAGCTGTTGCAACTGAAGAGATCGCTAATGGGGCATCTAGTCTGGCGATTGAAGCTGATAAAGGCAGTGATTTGACTCAGGAAATCGGAGATCAAATGCAGCAGGTCATGTCAGCTAATGAAGAGATGGGCGTTGCAGCTTCAGAGGTGGAACGCGCAAGTATGCAAGGAACAGCCTATATGAACAGTCTCATTGAGAAAACCGGTTTAACGGAAGAAATGACTCGTTCAATGGTGGAAAAGGTAGATCGTCTCAAAGAAAGTACTCGTTCGATCCGTAAAATTCTCGACTTGTTGAGTAATGTGTCCAAGCAAACGAATATCCTTTCGCTGAATGCAACGATAGAAGCGGCTCGCGCAGGCGCAGCTGGTAAAGGTTTCATGGTAGTAGCAGATGAAATTCGTAAATTGGCGGATCAATCTCGTCAATCCATCGAGATCGTCGGCCAAATTACCGATACAATCCAAAGAGAAATCGATGAGACGGTTAATGTTCTTTCAACCGCATATCCGATTTTCCAAGAACAGATTTCTTCGGTAAAAGAAGCCAATCAAATTTTCTTAACGGTACAAAGTCAAATGGGTGATTTTGTAGGTCGTCTAAGTACAGTTACGAATTCAATCTCTGGGTTGGAGCGTTCGCAAGTTGTTCTCTCTGAAGCAATGAGCAACGTCAGTGCGGTTGCAGAGGAATCATCAGCAACTTCAGAGCAAGTAGCTTCCCTGAGTAGTGAACAAACCAGCATTGGGGAAGGCTTGGTCAGACTCTCTGATAAACTGGAGATGGTATCGAAAGGGCTTAAAGAGACACTTTCAAGATTTAGAACATAATAAGGGATCGGCTTGGTGTAACGGATTCCGTTTGGAATGGTAAATGTGATGTAATATACAAAAAAGCATGCAGATTAGCATTCATAATCTGCATGCTATTTTTGTTTGTGTTAAAATATAGTCGATTTCAACCTGGTTCCAATAAAAGACTACCGCTCAATAATTCGCTACTTGATATATTCGAAGCCTTGTACGTAGAAGGCCGCTGCGCAGACGGATCATTCTTACGATCGCTGTTGTCTCCCTATTTCTTGATTCTATCCCTTAGGGGTAGAAATCGGGAGACAAAGGCGACCGCTATCGCTTCTTCAGAACGATTCCATCCGCTTCGCTAGGTTAGTCGTGTGGCAAGCACTGATTATGGTTAAGAGCCTGTAATAATTGTGCTTTTTGGCTGTTGCATTGCAAAGAAAAGAGACGGGATAGAATTCCCGTCTCTTTTTGAGTTGCGTCTACTTTTAAAGTCGATGGTGCACTTAGTCTCGGCTTTGAGAGATCATGATGTATTTGACTAGTGTCAGTAAGGAAATGAGTGCTGCGGCTACGTAGGTTAGCGCAGCAGCATTAAGTACTTTACCGACGCCGCGCTCTTCCTCGTTCGTAATGAAGCCTTCGGAAACCATTATGTCGCGAGCTCTACTGCTAGCATTAAACTCAACAGGCAAGGTGATTAACTGAAATGCGACAGCGCAGGAGAAGAAAAGGATACCTAGAGTGATCAATCCAGTGAAATTAAACATAAAACCAGCAATCAGCAAGAATGGTGCGAAACCAGAAGCAAAGTTGACGACTGGGAAGATACGATGACGCAATGCGAGCATCGGATAATGCTCTTTATGCTGGATCGCATGTCCGATCTCGTGACAAGCCACAGAGATGGCTGAGATGGATCTTTCGTAATAAACGGGTTCGGATAAACGTACAACACGATGAATAGGATCGTAGTGGTCTGTGAGTGAGCCTGCTACGGGCTCGATGGGTATATCTTGCAGGCCATTACGATCGAGCATCCTTCTAGCAGCTTCGTAGCCAGTTAGCCCGCTCATCGCTTCGACGTCCGCCCAACGGTTGAAAGTACCTTTAACTCGAAATTGAGCCCATAAAGATAAAAGGAATGCAATGATGATCAAAAAGTCCATGGGATGAAAAAATAACATAAGCTTTCCCTCCTAAAAGTTTTTGCGTGGCTCTGCCTAAGAATACCGATTAGGTATTCTTGAAGCGAAAACTACATCGGAAGCATAAACTAAGTTTTTGCGTGGCTCTGCCTAAGAATACCGATTAGGTATTCTTGAAGCGAAAACTACATCGGAAGCATAAACTAAGTTTTTGCGTGGGCTTTGCTGTTACATCAGACCGCCTTTATTAAGAAGAAGCATTAGCGCTTCGACGCAGGCTGCTGTCTGGGGAACAAGCCGTTTGAAGAGCAGCTTGGCCTGTTGTGGCTTCAATTGACTAAGAACAGGTTCAAGCTCTTTGACTTCACGTTGGAGCTGCTCCAGATGGAGCTGGAGGTCAGTGAGCTTACTTGAGACCTGCTCTTCAGATGAAACCTTGCGCCAACCATTAATATTAGCCTTGATTTCATCAAGAGAATATTTATCTTTCTTCATTTGTACAATACGTTTGAGACGAAGCAAAGTTTCATCACTATAAAGACGATAATTTTTTGCAGAGCGTTTTTCTGGTTCAAGAAGCCCCATTGAAGTATAGAAATCAATCGTACGAGGGCTAACGTCGGCCAACTTTGATAATTCACCTATCCGGTATAACGGATGCTCTTGCAACGTTTCCACCTTCTTTCATTAATGCGCACGAGTCCATCTTTATATATCCTATGATAACGAATTAAGAACCATACAGTCAAACGTTATGCTTTTCAAATATAAAATGTAACAAAGCTGACATAACTAGCGAATGGAGCAATTCTTTCATTTTCAACATGAGAATAAAGATGTAAGTGTTCAGATAAATGCTGTAAAGGCGAAGGATAGCCGTCGATTTCAAACGTTTTCGCTTTATTTTTGTGAAAAAACTTAACATTAAATAGTTTCGAGCAAGCTAATGTTAGATTTTATTGAAGAAAATGATAAAAGCATATTGTCAAATGGGGCACTTCTGACTATAATGACATTAAGTCTTTCATATCGTGTTAAATAACATCACATTAGGGAGTGGTCGTCCATGGTTAAAAAGTTATTAGTATCATTAAGTGCTCTATTGTTATTATTCCCAGCATTAGCATTCGCCGATGATCCATCCGCAGCAACTCTGAATATGGGACTGAACTCGATCTGGGTTATGGTTGCAGCAATACTGGTTATTCTTATGCAAGCTGGCTTCATATTATTAGAATCTGGTTCAACACGCATGAAGAATGCAGGACATATTGCAGGTAAAACCATTTTCACTTTAGGTCTTTGTACATTAGTATACTGGGCTGTTGGATATGCATTCGCTTTTGGTAGTGAAAATGCCGCTAACTCAATCAGTCAAGTTATTGGCTCCGGCAGTTACTTCTTTGCACCATCAATTGCAGCAGGAGATGGCGAGTCGTTGCCGACCACAATCTTCTTCATCTTCCAACTAGCTTTCGCTGCAGTGTCGCTCTCCATTGCTTGGGGTGGATTCGCAGAACGGGCAAAGCTTTCGGCCTATCTTGTCTTCACAGTTTTGTTTACAGCACTTATTTATCCGGTTGTCGCTCACTGGATTTGGAGTTCATCTGGTTGGTTGTTCACAAAAGGTGCGCAAGACTACGCAGGATCGACGGTTGTTCACTTAACAGGTGCAATTGCAGCTTTCGCGGCAACCGTTCTTCTCAAACCTCGTATCGGTCGCTTCAACAAGGATGGTTCCGCTAATGAAATACTTGGTCACAACCAAGTATTCGGAGCTTTATCCGTATTAATCCTTTGGGTAGGATGGTTCGGTTTTAATGCCGGTAGTGCGCTTAGTGTAGGTGATGGATTTTTCGGTTACGTTGCGTTTAATACACAATTGGGTGCAGCTGGAGGTGCAGTAGCGGCATTGCTGATCTCCTGGTTAGTAAATGGCAAAGCTGACATCACTACTACATTGAATGGCGCACTCGCAGGTCTCGTAGCGATTACGGCGACTTGTGCGTTCGTAGATCCTTGGGCAGCGGTTGTCATTGGTCTAGTAGCTGGTGTTCTCGTATTCTTCAGCTCCAAATTCTTTGAGAAAGTCAAAGTGGATGATCCGATCTTCGCTCTTTCCGTACATGGAACAGCAGGTATCTGGGGTACGCTTGCTAATGGTATCTTCGCAACCGATCTTCTTGCTAAGAAACTAAATGTAGGTCAAGGTGGTTTGATTGACACAGGTAACTGGCATCAATTGTGGGTTCAATTCGAATCCGTTGTCGTTTGTGGAGGTTACACACTTGCAGCATCCTTCTTGTTGCTTGGTATCATGAAGCTTGTTATGGGCTTGCGTGTTACGGAAGAGCAAGAAATTATCGGTCTTGATCTCTCGGAGCATGGTACTTACGGCTACCCAGAGCAAATGAAAAAAGCGCAACAAAGTCTGTAATCTCAGCAAATGACAGTTCATACTGACACCAGGGGTGAGGGTTGCATGAGCGATCCGGTTTGTGCGAAGCTTCTTTCTTTAATCGGTACTGCCGATGATGTATGGACGCTTCGCGGCTTGCGGGATCAAATCCACGAGCAAATGGAAGCTCTGCTCTCTGAACAACCGGTCGAACAATTTTATATGGATCTGAACAGGGTGCATGACGCTTTAATTAAGCGAACGATTGCCCTCTCGGAGGAGCAGATGGCACGGATGGGGAATGGTTCCCCTCCCGTGCCTTACGCGTATTTATTGTTTGGCAGCGGCGGAAGAGAAGAGCAGACATTATCAAGTGATCAGGATAGCGGATTAATCTATGGCGACTCTGATGACGAAACAAAGCGGGAAGAAATATCGCAATATTTTAATGTTTTTTCAAAAACGATCGTCGAGCTGTTGAAGCAAGTGGGTTATCCTCCTTGTGAGGGGGAGGTCATCAGTACCAATAAGCTTTGGAATCAATCACTCTCCGAGTGGAAGAAACAGCTGAATAGCTGGTTTGAGGACCCGAATTGGGAGCGAGTACGCTACCTGCTTATCGTAGCGGATTGCCGATTGATTTATGGTAAAGAGAGCCTTCTTCTTACACTTCAAGATCATTTTTATTCCGATATGTTAAAAAATCCGGTTATCGTGAAGCATATGCTGAATAACACAATGCGTCACAAGATGCTGCTTGGCGTTTTTGGTCAATTACTTAAGGAGCAGTATGGGGAAGATGCAGGCAGCTTGGACGTGAAGTATGGCGCTTATATTCCCATGGTTAATGCAATTCGACTGCTTAGTATTGAGTGCGGACTGCGTCAAACGTCAACATTAGGGCGTATAAGAGGTTTGGTACAGCAAGGGAAGCTATCGCAAGCGAATGCTGATATTTACTCGGATGTATTCCGTTTGTTTCTAAAGCTTAGACTGATGACAACCGAACGTAATGAGGAAGGTTTCTATTCGAATAGTGGTAAGCTTGCTAGTCGCAGGCTGACGAGGGATATGATCCAAGAATTGAAAAGCGGGCTGCGAATAGGTAAAAAGCTTCAGCGGAGCGTCTATAAACAAACGATGGGCAGGCTGTAAGTAAGGCGGAGGGGAGAAAGATGAAAGAGCAAAAAGGCGTCGGGCGGATGTGGCATCTCTACAAAATGGGAGGCATCACACCTGCAATTGCATCTATGCTTGGCGCGCAAAATGCACAGCAAATGGCATTCATTCGCTCCATGTCAAAGGATCAACGCAAGGAATCGATCTTGGATCAGCCGCTGCGTGAAATGGAGGTTGTCGTCTTTGATTTGGAAACGACGGGCTTCTATCCAAGCAATGGGGACGAAATTTTATCGATTGGTGCGATTACACTCAAAGGTGAAGAAATCATAGAGAGTCGCTCCTTTTATAGTCTGGTCAATCCAAAGCGCAAGGTACCCAAACATATTATTGAATTGACCGGAATTACCAATGAGATGGCTGGGTCAGCGCCTGATTTGATCCAGGTTCTGCATGACTTCATGGAATTCGTGGGTAAAAGAATGCTTATTGCTCATGCAAGCGGTCATGATAAGCAGTTTCTCAATGCAGCCTTGTGGCGGACTTCAAAAATAAATCTAACACACCGAGTGTTAGATACGATGATGGTGGCCAAATGGCTGGAGCCTAGGCTTGAGGGATACAGTCTAGATGATCTTCTTGAGAATAACGGAATAGAAGTCACACAGCGGCATCATGCGCTAGAGGACTCGATTATGACAGCTAAGCTCTGGCTGAAATATTTGAAGCGCATTTTGAACCGCAATATTGTAACGTTAGGTGATCTATACGCCTATCTTAGCAAGCATTAAAGGCGTGAAAGTCTTCCTGTTATACCAATAGGGCTGCACATCAGGCTGCTCTAAATGGGGGAAGGAAACAATCCAGTAAGATACAGCAGGGACGTACTGCATCCCTTCTAGATCCGCGAGACTTGGCAGCGGATTAGTGCTGGGATGCGAATGATAGATGCCGACAAGTGATTGTCGGTTTTTTTGTATGCGATAAAGGATTGTAATCCAATCGTTCGGATCAAAACGGAAATTTTGATTCGCGTGCTCGGCTGTATTGGATATGGGATAGATTTGGTCCACGCTAAGAATGCCGTTCTGCCTCTGATTAATCATCTCAGATGAATGACTGCACGTGAGTACTCCACATGCTTCATTTGGCATATCGGACCTGCAGTGGTGTAGCATGGCTTGCCAGGCGTTCACTGTCATTGCTGCCTTGATCGGCTGTTGCTTCCAAGTAGAATGCATCGAAATATTTTTATCAGGGAATGAGTTTGTATAGCTTGTCATTGATTAAGAAATCCCTTCCTGTACAATCTGCGCAGAACACAATCATTATATCGTTAGCAGGTGAACAGAGGAAGTCTTAGACTTGTTTGTTAACCTTCGCAGGTGGACGGACGCAAACGATGATTAATACACACGCAGCTGCCGCCAGCCCCGCAACAATTCCAAACAGAAGCGTATCGGAGCGCTTGGCTATATAGCCAAATAGTGGTGGTCCAATCGCAACGCCGAAGAAGCGCAAGCTGCTGTATAAGGAAGTGACCATTCCGCGATGTGGACGGTCCACTGAACCGGTAATGAGCGTGTTTAGGCAAGGCAGAAGAAGTCCTGTGCCAATGCTGCTTAATAAGGCGAAACCTATTAAAGCATAAATATTGCTGTGAAGCCAAGCTGCCATTGCAAGAGATCCGCTCATGAGACCAAGTCCGGTAATCATGAGCTTGCGCATGAGTGAACCGTTCGATTTAATTTTCTTTCCTGTTAGATAGGAGGTCGCCACAAGGCCGAGAAGAGGAATGGCGAGAACACCTCCCTTTGCAACACCATCGATATGATAAGGTGCTTTCTCAAGCAAGTCAGATAGTCTGAATAAGACTCCGAATAAGATAAATAAGCCTAATGAACCCGCTATAAAAGCTGCAAGAAGCCATTTTCCTTTCTCGTGAAAGATCTTTTTGATATCAGAGAGGTATACTTTGGCTGAAGTTGCTTTTTTCTCATTAGGAGGTTCCTTTATCATAAGAAGCATAGCGGCAAAAGCAGCAGCGCAGAATAACGGGAAGGCGAATAAAGGGGCATACCAGGCGATTAGTGCAAGCAATGAACCGAGAATAGGGCTAATGACTTTGCCAGCCCCATTAGAGGCTTCAATTAATCCTAATGCTTCACTTTCAGTACCGTCCTTATATTTATCACCAACCAATGCCATTGCGATTGGCGCTGTCCCTGCAGCTCCAATCCCTTGAAGAGCTCTAGCTGCGATTAAGAAGCCGTAAGAATGCATAACAGCCGCAATACCTGCTGCAATACCTGCGATGCCATATATGGCCAGTGAAGGAAGTATAATCGCTTTTCGGGAGAAACGATCAGATAGGAAGCCTGCGAATGGAATAGCAATCGCCGCTGCAAGTGAGAATAAGGTAATGACTAGACTAGCTTGAAAGGAGGAAATGTGAAGTTCTTTCTCCATATCGGGTAATATAGGGACCAGCATTGAATTGCCTAGAACGAGCACCATTGGAACGGATGCTAATGCGATATATGCCTTCCATTTTCCTTGGCTGCTTGAATCTGGCTTGTTCTGTTTTTTGCCAGCAGCATGATTCTTGTTCTCAGAGGTGAAAACTTGCATTTTGCTTGATTTATCTGCTGTCCATCTTGATTTGACTTTATCCATTATGTTGTTAGCCCCCATGGGTAAATGTGGCGATCTAGTGGTAATGTGCCCCTCAGCTTGAGCATCCATTCTCCGGCGTGGTAACATATAGGTGATAGGTAAACGAAGGTAAACGAATTATCAGAAGGAAAGAAGGCTTAGCATGAAACGTTCTCTTGTGTTATTAGTTGTTGTTCTTCTTTTGGCAGGCGCAGCTGTTTATCAAAATAGAGGAAAGCAGGAAGTGGCATTAGCCGCTTCTAGCGATATGAAACCGAAACCAGGGTTCACAGCACCCACTTTGCAGTTGCCCAACCTAAGCGATCAAAGTATGGCAATAGGTGGAAAGCGTGACAAGCTGCTTCTTATTAATTTTTGGGCTTCCTGGTGTGGTCCGTGTGAGCTCGAAGCACCTGATATGCAGGACTTGTCGGTTAAATACGGCGGACTGCTTGAATTATACGGCGTTAATGCAACGAGCTATGATAAGGAGAGACAAGCTAGAGAATTCGTTGATCAGCAAAAGCTAACGTTTCCGATCTTGATGGATCGAGATGGAAAAGCGACGGATCTGTATAAAGTCACATCGTTTCCGACCAGTTTGCTGGTCGATAGTGAGGGAATTGTGAGGGAGCGGATCACAGGCGTGATCACGAAATCAAAGTGGGAAGGGTTAATCGAGAAATGGATTGACCTTAATGAGAGAGAGAAAGTGAAGAAGTAGTATTAAGGCAGGCATAAATAGAGCCGGAGACGCAGAAAACGCCAAGATTTAGCTGATCAGCTGAATCTTGGCGTTTATTGTGTAATAGAAGAAGGATTAGTGATTCACTAATCCGAGCTGTTCACGTGGTTCATCCTGCGTTTTTTTGATTTTGGCCATATTGAGCAGGGCATAGCGGATACTGTCTACTAAAGCTTCCCAACTGGCCTCGATCACGTTGCTTGAGACGCCGACTGTATTCCAGGTATTATTGAAATCGGTCGATTCCATAAGCACGCGAACCTTGGCAGCTGTAGCATCCTTCTCATCAATAACTCGCACTTTATAATCGACCAAATGAATATTGTTGATACTTGGGTAGAACTGTTCGAGAGACTTGCGAAGCGCGTTATCAAGGGCATTAACTGGCCCATTACCCTCGGCAGCGGTGTAAACGGTCTGTCCATCCACCTTCACTTTAACGATAGCTTCAGCATTCATGCCGCCATTCGATTTCTCGACAATTAGCTTCATCGATTCAAGCTTGAAGATTTCGGTCATCTCACCAAAAGCATCACGCAGCAGAAGCTCAAGGGAGGCGTCGGCTCCTTCGAATTGATAGCCTTGGTGCTCAAGCTCTTTAATACGCTCCATTATTTCCTTCGTTTTGTCATTGTTTGCAGTAACATCGAGTCCAAGCTCCTGCGCCTTCGAAATAATGTTGCTTTGTCCCGCAAGCTCAGAAACGAGGATGCGCTGCTTGTTGCCGACAAGCTCTGGGCTAATATGCTCATAAGTCTTGGAGTCCTTCATGATGGCGGAGACATGAATGCCGCCTTTATGAGCAAATGCCGCATTGCCTACGAAAGGCTGTCCAACAGGCATATTCGCATTGGCAATTTCACTGACATAACGTGCTGTCGTTGTAAGAGATTGCAGTTGTTCATCGCTAATGCAGCGATAATCCATTTTCACTTGGAGATTCGGTATGATTGAGCAAAGGTTAGCGTTACCACAGCGCTCACCATAACCATTAATGGTTCCCTGTACCTGACGAGCACCCGCTTGAATAGCGGCTAGTGAGTTGGCGACCGCGAGCTCGCAATCGTTATGGGTGTGTATACCTAGCGGTGCTGTAAGCTCAGCGCGAACACGGGATACAATTTCGTGAATCTCCGATGGCAGCGTACCGCCGTTTGTGTCACAGAGCACAACCCAATCTGCACCTGCATCTTGTGCTTTGCGCAGCGCCATTAACGCATACTCCGGATTATGTTTGTACCCATCAAAGAAATGCTCCGCATCAAAAATCGCTTCGACATTGTTTCTCTTCAAGTAAGCGAAGGAATCGAAGATCATAGCGAGATTCTCTTCGAGTGTGGTTTGAAGGGCTGTACGTACATGGAAGTCCCATGACTTGCCTACGAGTGTTGCAGCAGGGACGCCAGACTCCACAATGCGGATCAAGCTGCTGTCCTGATCGGCGATACTGTTCTTCCTTCTTGTGCTGCCGAATGCAGTAACTTTGGCCTTAAGATTCAAGGCTTTGACACGTTGGAAAAACTCAATATCCTTACTATTGCTTCCGGGATTTCCGCCTTCGATATAATGAACGCCAAGTGCATCAAGCTTCAGGGCGATTTTTAATTTGTCATCTGCCGAAAGACTAATTCCTTCGCCTTGTGTGCCATCACGCAGCGTGGTATCAAAAATTGAGATCGAATTTGCCATGTACCGGATGCCTCCTCTTTTGCTTCCTGATTCCTATCAAAAGACATAATTTCTTATTATAACATGTGTTGTACAGGGCGTAAATGTAGATCCAAAGTCGGTATTGCTAACAGTAAGGATATCCCGTGTTATAATAGATTGCGACCATCTATAAGCGAATATATGCTTGTACGAAACGATAAATGATAACCAAAGGAGAGCCAGTTATGTTGAAGACTGATGAGCCCAAGCTAGCTGGCAAAGGCCGGGTCATTATTCATTTGGATATGAATGCTTTCTACTGTTCTGTTCATGAGGCAGAAGAGCCACACCTCTATAAAGGAAGGCCGACAGCTGTAGCAGGCAGCGTAGAGCTTCGAAAAGGAATTATTGTTACCTCATCCTATGCTGCTCGCAAGCTTGGTGTTAAGACCGGGATGACGGTAAGGCAAGGGATACAATTGTGTCCCGATTTGATACTCATACAGCCGGACTTTGAGCTCTATCGTAAATATTCAAAAGGTTTTATGTCCGTGGCTAGACAATATACACCTTTGGTCGAAGCTACATCGATTGACGAATGTTACTTAGACATAAGCGGATCGTCCATTTTTGGAGAGCCTTTAGAAATAGCCCATGCCATCCAGGATCGTGTTCAAAGCGAATGGAGCTTACCCTGTTCAATCGGGATCGCCCCAAACAAGCTTCTTGCGAAAATGGCTTCCGATATGCAGAAGCCTAATGGATTTACGGTGCTTCGTATTCGCGATGTGCCCAGGCTGCTCTGGAATAAGCCTTGTGATGATTTATTTGGAATCGGCCGCAAGACAGCAGAAAAACTTAAAAAATTGAACATTCGCACATTGGGACAGCTTGCAGCAACCGATGAAGCCATGCTTGTGAAGCAATTTGGTGTACTTGGCAGCTGGATGAAAGCAGCAGCTCACGGCATCGATCATTCTCCTGTTCACGCGGATCGAGAGCGCAATAAGTCGATTGGTCATACGACAACACTGCCCAAGAATGTAACAGACCGCGACGAAGTGCACCGTGTGTTATTAAATTTGGCTGATCAGACGGGCAGAAGAATGCGCCGTCAAAAAATGCTTGCCGCTACGATACAAATTGTAATTCGTAAGCCTGATATGACGACAATAAATCGCTCAAGTACACTCCCCACGCCAACTGATTCGGCGAGAGATATCCACCGTGAGGCTTGCAAATTATTTGATAAGCATTGGCGTGAAGGTGAGCCGGTGAGATTGCTTGGTGTAACCTTGCAAAACCTATCCCTACAAGCTGAAACAGCGGTACAGCTTGATATTTTTAATTTTGAAGAGGCACCCAAAAAGGCCGCTCTAACGAAAGCAATGGACATGCTCCGTGATAAATTTGGCGAGGACGCCGTGCTTACAGCGGGGATGCTTGGTGATGATCCCTCAGTCCTTATTCGGAACAAACGAATTCGTGGTACATCCTTGCAAACTGATGAGCATATGTTATATAGTGATGAGTGAGGTTGTACGTATTACTAGTTAATTAGCGTCTACTTTTGAAACGGGTTATTGCTCGCAGAGAAGTATTCGTAAGCGTAATGCAAAAATTTTTAGGAGGTCAATTAAATGTCGAAATTTACTTGGGTTGAAAAAGATACGTGCATAGCTTGCGGCGCTTGTGGAGCAACAGCACCTGATATTTATGACTATGATGATGAAGGTCTTGCTGAAGTTATCTACCTCAGTGATGGCAACAAAGGAAATACAGAAATCCCCGAGGATCTTTATGATGATCTACAAGATGCAGCTGATGGCTGTCCTACAGATTCCATCAAAATTGCGGATGTCGCCTTTAATAACTAATTTCCTTCCTACTGAATATCTTATACATGTTGAATCCCATTCCTTATCAGATAAGGAATGGGATTTTTCTTGTTTATTCGACAATAATTATTGCCATTCGTTGTAAAATTGAACTAGAATAAAGAATAGATTAATAGAGAGAATTGCCCAGTAGTACTAAGAAGAAAGCGGATACTAGGTTGATGCTTCAGGAGCTGTTTCAGGAAGTAAGCAGATAACTAAGTGTATGCTTCCGAAGTGGTTATCTGCTTTACATAGAAGCTGTTTCAGGAAGTAAGCAGATAACTTTTAGGAGGCGTATATGCAGAGGCGTAAATGGCTGTTAACGATTGCAGTCGGAATATTAACTTGTTTGTTTTGGTCTCTGTTAAGTAACTTGGGCACCGGTGGAACGTTGAACAGACTTGAATCGGTGCTACAGGATAAAGTCATGCAGCAATCGGATGTGGAGCGGGCTCCAAATGTTAATATCAAGCTTATCAAGATCGATCAGAATTCGCTTGACCAGCTGGGTCAATTTCCTTGGGATCGCGGTCTTTATGCCCAATTGATCAGCATGCTTGCAGATGCAGGGGCCAAAGCTATTGCACTTGATATTGTATTGGCTGAACCCGGTAAAGATCCCGCAAGCGATGCTTTGATGGCCGAGACCATGAAGAAGTATCCTAATGTCGTTCTCCCCGTTGTTTTTAACTTGAAAGCAAAACAGGATGGGGCGGGTCTATTAGAAACGGAATCGGTGGCCTACCCTGCCGAGACTATAGGTGCTAGTCCCAATCAATTGGCTCATATTAACGTAATTCAGGATCAAGATGGAACCGTTCGGAAGGTGACTGTCGGCCTAAAGGATGAGAAGGGAACAGTTGTCCCTGCTCTTAGTGTGAAGCTAGCCAATTACTTGCTGGATAAAGATCATCAGATTAATTGGGATCCAGACAAGTCCGCTTGGTATCGTGGAGATAAGCGGATACCGGTTGATAATCGCAATCAACTCGCTACAGAGTTCTATACCGAGCCGCGAGAGGAAATGAGTGTATATACGGGGTATGACTCCCAATCGTTTTTTGATGTGCTGTCGGGAAATATCCCAGCTGAATATTACCAAGGGGATGTCGTTCTAATTGGTCCTTTTGCACCTGGTCTTCAGGATGAATATTTAACACCTCTTAGTGCGAGGCTCAAAATGTACGGCGTTGAGATTCATGCTAATATGGTGCAATCTCTTGTTGCAGGTAAATTCTTTACTAAAGCAACCAAGCCTGTCAATTATACATTTATTATTGTACTTACCTTGTTGTCCCTGCTCGTTTTTGAACGTATTACAGGTGGGAAAGCTTTCATTTTCTATGCTGCTTTTGTCATCATCTTCTTCTTTGTATGGATATTGCTTTATTACATACTCTCTTTATTCATTACCTTTACCTATCCCTTCCTTGCGATGACGACAGCATTCATATGGTCGGTTGTTAAGCATTACGTAAGCGAGCGTAAAGAACGAAACCGAGTAACGAATATTTTCGGCAGATTCGTTCCTCGTACCGTAGTGGATGAGATGCTCGCATCAGGCGAGGAGATTACAGTTGGCGGTCAGCGCCGTGATATAAGCGTTATTTTCGTCGATATACGTGGATTTACCCCGATGTCTGAGAAGCTTGAGCCTGAGCAGGTTATTCAGGTGCTTAACGAGTATTTGGATATTTGCACCAAGGCGGTGTTCAAATGGAATGGTACACTGGACAAGTTTATCGGAGATGGCGTTATGGCGATTTTTGGAGCGCCGATTAATCAGCCCAATCACCCTGAATTAGCTGTACGCGCGGCACTTGAGATGAAGCGTCAATCGGCTGAACTGGAGGAACGCTGCTTACGAGAAATTGGTGTCCCTGTTCGTTTTGGTGTTGGCATTAATAGCGGACCGGCAGTTGTAGGTAATATTGGTTCACAGCTGCTGAGACTCGATTATACAGCCATTGGAGATACGGTTAACTTGTCTGCTAGGCTCGAATCGAATGCGAAGCCAGGTCAAATTCTCATTAGTCAAGAAACCTTGGCGCGAGTAGAAGGGCTTTTTGAAACAGTGTCTATTGGCGAGGTGAAAGTAAAAGGAAAAGAGCATCCCGTCCTCGTAACGGAAGTGCTTGGTGAAGTCACAACGGTTGGAGAACAGAAATCTAAGCCGTTACCTATTGAAGGAGGTACAGGAGAATGAAGGCAAGAAGCAATCGTTTATTTCTTTTAACATTGTGTTTGACATTACTTATTGGTCCACTCTCATTATTCGCGGCATCGACACATGCATCAGCTGAACAGGTGATGCGGGTAGCTATCGTTAAATCATTGAAGGGAACGGTTAGTGTCCTAAAGTCAGGAGGTTCCAAATCCTTTAAAGCATTCAATAATATGAGCTTAAATGAAGGAGATCAGATTACTACGGGCAAAGATGGTCTGGTGGAGCTTAATTTAGCCAGCAAGGATGCGGATAAAGACACACTCAACATTGGCCAGAATTCGCAAGTAACCTTTACGAAACTGAAAGACAGCAGTGGGACGAAGACTAAAATGAGTGTTTGGGCAGGATCACTATGGATCAAAGTGAAATCCGTTTCCAATGCGAGTGACCAGTTCGAAATCGAAACGCCGACCTCTATCATGGGTGTACGTGGTACTCAGTTATTTGTAGTTGTAGACCCTATAACAGGACTTACAAAAATGGTGGTTGCAGCGGGTATCGTCCAGTCGAATGTTCAATCTAAGAAAGATTCGAATGCTCCTACTGGGACAACAGGTTCTAATACATATGCCATGTATCCAAGTCAGCAAATCACGCAGGTGCTGGAAGGAAACAAAATAGATTCCATTGTCTCACCAATTGATATGAATGACTTTATACAGAACACGTCTGCAGATATCATTAAAGCTATCGTTAAGGATGCTGAATCCATTAAGAAAGAACAGGATCAGCAGATTGAGAAGTTAAAACAAAGCTTGAAGGATAATAAAGCTGCTAATCTGGCAAATACCTCATTCACTCTAGATGATTTAACTCGTTTGGCGAAAAATCTGGATAATCTGATTTCGGGAATTGCGAAGGCTGCAGTTGATGAAGGTAAAGTTGATAAAGATGAGATGCAGAAAATTGTCGATGAAGTTAATAAAAAAGCAGGCTCCAAGATCGTAGATATCTCCAAAGATCTTCAACAAGATCTGACGAATAAAGAAAAACAGAAGCTAGAAGAAGCAAAGAAATTATTGGATAAGCAAAAAGAGTTAGCTAAAGAGAAGGAAAAGCAAAAGCAGGAGCAATTAAAGCGGCTCGAAGATGCAATTAATGAGCAGAAAAAGCAAGCATTAGCGAATAAGAAAGCAAAGGAAGAAGCCCTTGCTCAAGCTGAGCTGGAGTACTATAAAAAGCTTAAAGAAAATGAAAAGAAGGCGTTTAACGAAAACAGAAAGGAAAATAATCTGCCACCAATTGGCGAAGACAGTTCCAGTCCTTCAAACAATAACCCTAGTACACCAGCGTCTTCTGCAAGTTTTAATTTCCCAGGTTTCCCAAGCGGAATTGCTGCAATGCCAGCTCAGGGTCCGCTGCCTGTTGAAATGAGTGTTGTATTGAGCGGGTTTTATGGAACTAACCGAATTTATGGATACCAAGTTGAGGTTGAATATGAGACTTCGAAAGTAGCATTCGATCAGGTGAAGTTTGCTCCAGCGGATTATCGCAATCAGAGCGGCATATTTAAAGTTGAGCCAGCGGGTGCGACCGTTGAAGGTGCGGATAGCGTTGATGATTTAAGGGTTATCGCGGCTGAGACAAAAACCACTGTTATCTACACTGTCGCTAAATTTAGTGGTCAAGGCATTGCGTTAAGTGATAATACGACAGTAATGAAGCTTCCTTTTAACATCTTGAATCCGGGATCAATTAACTTTCATATCAAATCCCTTACTGCCGTTGATGAGCAGGGGAATTTAATTTCAACACCTGCCCTTCAAGATTTGACACTTCAAGTGAACCTTAACCCGTAACCCGTAACCTAAGAAGGAGTTCAAAAGACGATGAAAAAATGGAAGAACATAATGACCTATACGCTAGCAGCAACTGTTGCATGGAGCAGCTTTAGTATGGTAGCAGCAGCTGACGGAGCAGTTACTTCTGATTCCGTATTAAAGAACAAATCTATGTATGAAGTATACACAGTAGCTGGAACTGGCGAATTTAATTTCAAAGATGGTAAATTGGGACAAGAGGCATTCAGAGAACCGAGTTCTTTGCTCTATGAAAATGATACGTTTCTAGTAGCGGATTCACTCAATCAACGACTTCGTGTAGTAACAGCCAAGGGAACTCATGAAGCTGCGGGCATTGAGCTTGGTACGAATGATTATCAGGTTCCAATTGGTGGACTAATTAATGGAACCGTGGATAAAGCTGCTTTTAACAGTCCAACCGGTTTGGCACTGGACAAGAATGGAACCGTATATCTTGCAGATGCAGAGAATCATGCGATACGTACAATAGATGAGAAAGGCAATGTTGCTACATTAGCAGGGAATGGGAATCTTGGCCTTAAGGATGGAGCAGCTAAAGATGCGAAGTTCTACCATCCACTCGATGTAGCTGTAACGAAAGACGGCGTTGTTTACGTCGCGGATACTTTGAATCATGTCATTCGTAAAATTCAGAATGGTGAGGTAACTACCTTAAATGCGGCTTCAACTCGAATCGTAGAATATGTACCGGGTGCTGTAGAAACCTCTGGTGACTTTGCGGATGGACCGCTAGCCGAAGCCAAGTTCAATGAGCCAAGCGGTTTGGCACTTGATAGTAAAGGCAACTTATATGTAAGCGATACAGGTAATGATCGCATTCGATATATTGATTTTGCTGAGAAAAAGGTCAGCACGGTAGCAGGTGGAATGGACGGACAAGCATCGCCATATCCAACCGATTCCTTATACGCAGCAGGCGGATATGCGGATGGAAAAGCGGTAAACGCCCTCTTCCATGCACCTCGCGGACTGACTGTAACGCCCGAAGGCGGCGTGTTGATCGCGGATTCATTGAATCATGTTATTCGTTATTTGAAGGATGGACAAGTGACGACTGTAGCTGGACAGGCAGAGGAAGCCGGCACAGGGGATGGGTTAGCCCAATATGCAACATTTAATCGTCCAACTGATGTTATTTGGATGGGGAATGGCGTACTTGGTGTAGCAGATGCTGGGAATAATAAAATCCGTTTGATTGCTCCTTATGAAGCTCCTGAGGGGCTGAAATTAGGTGCAAAGGTACATTTGATTTATAACTCAACCCTACTAAAAACGGATGCATCTCCGATCGTGCTCAATAATTCGGTTTTCGTTCCTGTCCGTATTTTGACAGAACAGCTGGGGTTCAAGGTACAGTATTCAAAAGGCATGACAACCTTAACCCAAGGTGACATTTCATATCAGCTTCAGGCTGGTTCATCAAAGGTAACCAAAACAATTAAAGGGCAAGCAGCGCAGACTTTAACGCTTGTTGCAAAGCCTCTTAACAATCAAAATAGGTTGTTCCTGCCAGTGCGGTTCTTCGCTGAAGAAATTGGACTCGATGTTCAGTGGTTGTCCGATATTCACGGGGTACTGCTGAGGGATAAAAAGTTCTAATTGAATAAAATACAATATTTAGCTGCCCGATGCCACATCGGGCGGCTTTTTTGCCGATATAGATCTTATCAGCAATTTCTGGGAGGGTTTATATGGATCAGCGGGATGATATGTCCTACTTGAAGCGTTACGTTCAAAGCCATCCCGATAATCGAATGGCTTGGTATTTATTGGGTAAACAATATATTCTTGAAGATAAAGAGGCCAAAGCCAACTATTGCTTCTTGCAAGCTGGAAGTATCTATGAGGCCTATGAGAGGAAGCGGCATCCACTTGCCTCAGAGCCCCAGCATATCATCAAGTCTTGGAACCGGAAGAGGAAATTCAAGATGCTGGCAGCTCGCACTGTAACGGCTACGATTATCTTGTTATTAGCCATAATTGCCAATCCATTCGTACAACTTTATGAGGAAGAGAACATGAAGGAATCATTGACAACTGCTACCTACGATAAGACGCAGGGAGAGAAGCTCGACGTAGTCTTTGTAAATCCAGTTTCTGAAAAGGCTGTTGGTCAGTCTTTAGGAGCTTTATTAGAAGGAAGCGGTTCTGCTGAAACGGGACTTGCGGTTATGCTTGAGCAGGATGAGAAATGGCGGAAATGGACAGGGGATACACGAATTCTATTGTCGACGAAGAAACAGGGCAGCGGTCAAGGATATGCGATTCAAATGCTTGATGCAAAAACCTGCAATTGTCAGCCAAGTGATTCGTCAGAGGCATTTGCAGTTTACCAGGACTGGAGTGGCGTTCAAGAGGAGCGCTGGACGCTAATAAGTGCTATTTCACAATACCAAGATCTATTTAATAAATGGCCGGAGACGATAGATGATATGGTAAGACCTTATCCGAACAATGTGCTCTCCGGTCAAACGGGAAATATGCGTGCGATGTTTCCTGCTATATTGAAGCAGCTGAAAGCGCGAGCACAAAAGGGAACAACTGGTTTAGGCGGTATTGACACCGGAGATTCGAATAATGGTAAGCCTGACGTTAATCACATGAAAGGGAGCGCAGCTGGCAGCCAAAGTCAAGCGTTAACTCTTCCTGAAACCCCTCTTTCTATTATTGTGGATAGGAAGACACATCGACTTGCAGTTGTAAGTGGAGATGTTATTGTACGGAGTTATTCCGTTGGTCTTGGTGGGGATAAGACGCCGGGTGGAAGCTTCTATATCAGTGAGAAGGTAAAAAATCCAAATGGACATGATGATGGCGAGTTTGGCAGCAGAGGGATGACGCTCTCAGGAACCCGTTATGCGATCCATGGGACGAATGAGCCAAGCAGTGTGGGTAAAGACGAGTCACACGGGTGTGTTCGAATGAACAAGGAAGATGTGGAGGAATTATTCGACTTGGTGCCGCTTGGCACGAAAGTGGAAATAAAAAGCGGCGTACTCCCTGTCACACTCTCACCGGAAGAGAAGCGATTCAAGCTTCAACCGATGCAGGACGAGACGAACCCCGCTGTTGTATATCGTTGGCTTACCTAAGCTTAAGTGAAGATGAGTAGAAGTGCCATCACAATGACGACTACGACAAAAATGGAGGCGATCCATACTAATGCCTTCTTGTTTACTTCTTCTTTAGGCTTGGCCTTCATCATTGGTGGTTTCTTCTTGACATGGCTCATGTGGATCAACCTTTCTCTCACTATGAATGGGTTCGTTCATTCATTGTAACCGTTTCCGGGATCTGCCGCAATATTGAAAAATGGAGCAACACGGACGATTAGCTCTCTCTTCTCGTCCGTGATGCTCTTTCTTTTTCCAGTCGAACAAGTTAAAATGTTCGATAGAGCTAACAAGAAGAACGGAGTGAGTGAAGTTGTTATATCGTAAATTGGCCAAGCCATTTTTATTTAGAATGGATGCGGAGAAGGCCCATCATCTCGTCATTGACGGGCTCCATTCAGCAAGGCGAGTTCCAGGTGTACCAGCGGCGATGCGCGCGATGTATGGTGTCTCGGAATCACCCGAGCTAGCAATGGATTTGTTCGGACTACATTTTCCACATCCCATCGGTTTGGCTGCAGGGCTGGACAAGAATGCAAAGGCTGTCGATATGTTTGCTAATATCGGATTTGGTTTCGCTGAGGTTGGAACAGTTACACCAAAAGGACAAGCTGGAAACGAATTGCCTCGTCTGTTTCGGCTTCCGCCTGATCAGGCGCTTGTTAATCGGATGGGCTTTAATAATGAAGGAACAGATGCGATGGCTGCGAGACTTGCCAAGCTCAAGCAGCATGCAATCCCGATCGCGGTTAATATTGGGAAAAATAAGGTAACACCAAATGAGCTTGCCCATGAGGACTATCGGGCTTGCATAAAGGCGTTATATACATATGGTGACTTCTTCGTCGTAAATATCAGCTCACCGAATACACCGGATTTGCGTGCACTGCAGCATGGCAATGAGCTTCAATTGCTTCTCTCCACAGTTATGGAAGAGATGAATATTCAAGCTAAGGCCTCCGGAACAAAGCGCAAATCGGTACTTGTAAAGATAGCACCCGACATGACCGACGAGCAGCTAGCCTATACGGTTGAGACCATTTATGCCAGCGGCGTGAATGGAATTATTGCGACGAATACGACGCTTAGCCGTGAAGGTCTTACACATCCTAATGCACGCGAAGCTGGTGGACTGAGCGGTAAGCCGCTTACGGAGCGTTCAACAGAGGTTATACGCGAGGTTTACCGTTTAACAGGTGGGAAGCTGCCTATTATCGGCTCAGGCGGCATCTTTACGGCAGACGATGCATACGATAAAATTCGCGCAGGTGCTAGCTTAATTGAGGTATATTCGGCGCTCATTTATCGAGGGCCAGCGCTTCTCAAAGAGCTGACTAAGGGACTTAAAGAGCGGCTGCGTAAGGATGGATTCTCATCGGTCATAGAAGCAGTTGGAGCAGAACATCGGTCATAGACAGGAGGCGGCTGGATGGACGGTAGAGATTGGAACCTGTTTTTACAGCCTTACGAGCAGGCGGTAGAAGAGTTAAAGGTCAAATTCAAAACGCTGCGAACCGAGCTTAAGACAAGAGAAGCTTACACGCCCATTGAATTTGTAACAGGACGTGTGAAAAGGATCTCTAGCATATTAGAAAAAGCAAAAAGACTGCATGTCCCAATGGAGAATATCGAGACAGGGATTGAGGATATTGCAGGGATTCGCATTATGTGTCAGTTCGTAGATGATATTCACAGAGTGGCAGCGTTGATTCGCTCTCGCAGGGATTTATCCCTCGTGTACGAGAAGGATTATATTACGAACTTCAAGGACAGCGGTTATCGGAGCTTCCATATGATAGTAGAGTATCCGGTCCAAACAGCGATTGGTCTCAAGAATGTGCTAGCAGAGGTTCAAATTCGGACGCTCGCCATGAATTTCTGGGCGACCATTGAGCACTCGCTTAACTATAAGTTTAAAGAGAGCCTGCCCGACGAAGTGAGGGAGCGTTTGAAAACAGCAGCGGAAGCGGCATCGGTGTTGGATAACGAAATGTCCAGTATTCGAAAAGAGATCCTTGATGCACAGCGGGATTTCGAGGAGAAATCGAATATGGTTTCGAGTGTTCTCAGTGATATTCAGCAGCTGTATTTCTTCCATCGTGTACGGGAGGCCGTACAGTTTCAGTTGAAATTCAATGAGCTTTGGGAGCGGGAGGATGCCTGGGGTATCCGAATGCTGGCGGATGATATTCGTTCCGCGCTGCAGCGTGCGAGGAAGAGCGGTAATAATTAATGACAGTGGATCCAGCTTATGATGAGCGATTTGTCCACTTTGTTGTATTGTTTAATGTAGATGCGGATTATTTTGAATGTCATGAGGTGATGGAGGAGCTGTGGCTGGAGGAAGGCCGAAGCTTACTCTATCAAGGCTTGCTTCAGGCAGCAGTTGGCCTTCATCATTGGCGCAATGATAACTACTCTGGTGCAGTGAAGCTCTTCGATCAAGCGGAGAATAAGCTTGTCCAGTATCCGAACGTAAGGATGGGGCTTGATCTTGGGCAACTTCGTGCAGATATTGCACGCTGTGTAGCGCCTTTACGTCACTGGGTAACAATGATGCGATCGGGAGAGCAAGCTATTGGCCCTGCTGGGGATGAAGTGGGTATTGAAGCAAGTAACACAAAGGTTCGTGACACATGCTTAATTGTGGGTCCACCGATATTTGTTCCGTTTGAATTGGTTGTGGTGGATGAGAATCTGCGACTTCTAGCGAAAGTGCTTGCGGAAATTCCGCTTGAAGTCAGGCTTCACAATGTAGATTAGGGTGACGAATGAACTGTGAAAGTGGCAGCGCCTGATTTCAAAGGCTCTGTCATTTTTTTGTTAAAATATAAGAAAGTATAAGTTTCCTCTATACTTTGCTTATATTTCAGAGGGAAGAAACTTGCTTCGCCGCCAAGGACGGCGCTAGCCGTTTCTTCTTGGCTTTTGACTCGTTATTTGATCTTTCGATAGATGGAAGTTGGTCAAGCTCTGCCTTTTTATTATACAATAGATGTTAGTGTAGCTTGGTTAGTGCTTTGGCGCTTCTTCGGTCAGATGGCTAATCATAGGATTGAGCTAGGCAAGCAGGAGTGAATAAATTGAACTTACTGCTAGTTAAGGGGGGTATTCGAGTGGCAAAAAGGATGCGGCTGGATAAGCTGCTGGCAAATATGGGGTTTGGTACGCGAAGTGAAATGAGAAGAGCAGTTAAGCAAGGAATTGTCACTGTAGATGATATGACAATAAAGGATTTTGGTTTTACATTAGATCCTGAGGTCGCTGATGTACGATATGATGGAGAGCGCGTGGTCTATCGTGAGGTTATCTATGTTATGCTCCACAAGCCGCAAGGTGTTGTATCGGCAACTGAAGATTCAAGAGACAGAACGGTTATCGACTTACTCGATCCAAATGATCGGGTCCTGCAGCCTTTTCCAGTCGGTAGGTTGGATAAGGATACGGAAGGGCTGCTGCTGCTGACTAATGATGGCAAGCTTGCTCATGATCTGCTTTCTCCACGCAAGCATGTTCCTAAGATCTATGAAGCGGATGTGCTTGGTGATGTTGGGACGGATGACATAGTTGCTTTTGCCGCAGGGGTAGCACTTGATGACGGGTACGTAACGATGCCTGCACAGCTTATTATCGATAGTCAGGAAATGTCTGATGACGGTCTTATGAGCCATATCACACTGACCATACACGAAGGAAAGTTTCATCAGGTCAAACGGATGTTTGAGGCTGTGGGGAAAAAGGTCGTCTATCTACGCCGTATATCGATGGGACCGCTGCAGCTTGATCCTGAGCTGTCGCTTGGGGATTACAGAGCATTGACAGAGGCCGAACTGGAGTCACTTCTGTCGGTTCATGACAAAGAAGTTTCTGCCGATTAAGTAAGTAAGGATAAAATACATCGCATTACTGACAGGTGGGACAAAAATGGGTTTACATGTAGATTTAATTGCTTTGGATGTGGATGGTACTCTGTTAACGGATGGACATGTACTGACTACTGCTGTAAGGGATGCTGTACGTGAAGCGGCTTCCCTAGGTGCCGAAATCGTTCTATGTACGGGCCGAGGACCAACGAATACGTTTCCTGTGCTTGAAGCATTAGGGCTATCCGGTACGATGATTACTCATAATGGCGCGGCAACGATTGATACTCTTAATCGTGAGGTGATCCACCAATACGGAATTAGTCCAACTGAAATCACTCGATATCGGGAATACTGTTTGCGGTTTGGGTATCATTTCGATTTGAATACCGCCTTTGATTTGATGGTCGAGAGGCTGACGCCTGAAGCAGAGGCGATGTATGGAAGGTATGAGGCTATACCGATTCAACGGGAATCGACAGATCCTTTGCCTGAGGATCTTGTGAAGTTTACGGTCTTTGGCTCTAAGGATGAGATCGATACAGTAGAATCCGTGTGGAACGGCTGGACCAATGGGCTGCAGCATATCCGCAGCGGTGACTATTTTGTCGATGTACAGCATTTGGAGGCAAGCAAAGGAAAGGCCCTGCGGCAGCTTGCTCGAACACGCGGCATCGAGCCGAGTCGTGTAATGGCGATTGGCAATTATTACAATGACATCGGAATGCTGACATTCGCAGGAATCGGTGTAGCCGTCGCTAACTCCCCAGAGGAAGTGAAGGCTGCTGCTGATAGGGTGACCTTGTCTAATGAAGAGGATGGTGTCGCAATTGCGATTCGTACCTATGCCTTTTAGTTTTGGATGATGATTGGAAATGAAAAACCGCCGTAGGGGGAGCCCCTACGGCGGTTTTCGCATTATAGGCTAGAAGATGGATTAGTACAGAACTCCGCGGGAAATGATGACCAGCAGAATAAACAAAACCAGAATTACACCAGACGATGTAAAAGCTCCGTGTACACCGGACATGCAAATTCCTCCCAATTGGTATTTTTCCGATACCGTGCTGCTTCATCTTCGTTGTTATGTCTCGGCATTCGGTATACAGTATTGTATGAAATTACCCAAAGAGCGATTGGACAGATGCCCTGTTTCTTCAATAATTAGGCATTTAACTTGCGTTGAAATGCTGATTAAACGGATAACTGGTTACGAGATGTATGGCAGGGAAGGGAGAGTGCTGTAATCAAAAAAAGGGAGTTTTAATACAGAGGTGGTTAGGGGTTGCAAGTGCAGACAAGTATACATATATTGGAATAGCAGGCATGTACAAAATATTCTTAGAGTTGGTGAGCGATGAGTGTTGGACGGAAAGATAACGCCGAAACTTGAACATTCCTATTTATTTCATGTATACAAATATATATGAACTTTGTAACAGAAAGACCCCACTGGCTTGGTATTGTTTACTGGATAACACTGCCTATCTTTTATTAAATATCGTAGTCATCGGTCTTGATCTAATCAAAAAGGATTTTGTGACCCTAAGGGGAAGATTAGTGGAGAAAGAGGAACTGAAAATTAAAATAATTTTGAAAAATAGTAAGGTGAAAAAATATTATCTTCATAACGAATTCGAACATGAACTGGGTCAAATTGAAGTAAATCAAACGATTGAATTAAAGCTATTTAGGCGAACAAGGTCTGTTATTCACATCAAAGATGTGTCGCATTAGGGAATAATTTTACGACGATGAGGGGAGAGGGTGTAGTGGAGCAGGATGAAACAACGAATTACTTCTGGTACATAACTAAACATCGAATGACTAGTCATTATTTGCCTAAATTTATAAGGTGTCTGGAAAGCTTAAGCAATGAGCAAATATGGACATGCGGGATCAACGAGATCAATAGTATAGGCGGTATTATTCTTCATGTAATCGAACATGTAAAGAGAAATGTCAGTCGTCTCTTGCATTCAGAGCAGGTTTTTGCAAAAGGGATCGAGAATCATTTTCCAATAATGGAACAAGATAAACAGCTTCTAATTGCAAAGCTAGATGCTGCCTTCCAAGAGCTGAGGGTGGGGATGGAAGCGTCAGCAGGAGAAGAAATTGAAATTTACAATTGGTATCACTTAGTTGAACATACAGGCTATCATCTTGGGCAAATCGTCGATCGAGCGCAGCGAATGACAGGTATTCAATATCAGTTCGTTCAAAACGGAATTAGTGAGAAGGCGTTGAAAATCTTAGTGGACGATGATCGAGTAAATGATATACCTCCGATAGACCATGGGAGACCATAGGGAATTCAGAAACAGAGTATGGTAATATAATTGTAGAAGAACCCTCATTTAACAGTGTTACTGAACATAATCGCAATATTATGGGAACGTCCAGCAAGGCAAGTAATTTAACAGTGCTGCGGCACCTTTTTTATTTTTTCAGAAATCATTGGAAATGAAGACATTTAGGATAAGTGGTGATTCTGATGAAAAAGAAAGTGAACACTTTGAAAGTGGCGTTACTGAATTTCTTAACGGCGATCTGTTTCATTATTGCTGCCTCTTTGTCAAATTTCAGCTCATCCAAGATCAGCTATGGATTTATTGTTACAGCTCTGTTATTTTGTATTACCGGAATGATTAACGTATTGAATTATTACAAAAGTAAAAGAGAGAATGAATAGCTCTCAGGAGAGAATGTGAGATCGTATGATTGATGAATTACAAAGAGCAAAAGAACTCTTTCTGACTTACCTTGGTAGTACGGTTCATATGCATCGTGAAGGTATCTTTGAAGAATACAGAAGTTATCAGGTATCACAGCCGCTAGAGGCGGAATGGTTCAATGAGATGGTTGGTGCATATACGAAGGAATTATCAATAATGAACTGGCAGGCGGTTGAACGTTTAGCGTCCATAGCTAAGCATTATTCGGAGCCTCTTATTCTTGAGAATGTCATAGCATTTGTTTCACGTCATCTAATGAGCGCAGATAGTATGGTTAGACTCATGTATGGGGAACGGATGATTGATCTCATTAAAAATTTGCGAAAAGGAATGCCAGGAGAATTGCTGTACAGAGCGTATAAAACGACTATTGAGTTGCTGGAGGACGTTATTGCCAAGCCATTAGTTATTGATCCTGGTCATGATTTGCAGCTATTTCAATTGAGGGATAAGAAGGCATTAAACAATAGGGCTCGCAGGAGTATTGAAGAGCTTAATGACTATATTAATTGATTTGGAAAAGAGGTACTTAGGATGGGAAATATACAACTGAGACAGGTTATGCCTGATCATGCGGATTTGGCAGCTTTGATTCAAAAGCTTGACGCTGATTTGTTGAACAGATACCCCGAAGGCGAAATATTCGGACTGAACTTTGACGATCCTAAGATCAATGAGGTTGAATTTCTTGTTGCTTACTCGGATGAGGTTCCTGTAGGATGCGGAGCGATTCGGCCGCTGGATCACGAAAGCACAGAATTAAAGCGATTCTTCGTGGAGCAAGCATTTAGACAGCAAGGAATCGCCAAGCAGATTTTAATAGAATTAGAGACAAGGGCGAAGGAACTAGGCTTCAAATCGATTAAACTAGAGGCTGGTGCGCCACAACCTGAAGCGATCCGCTTTTACAAAAAGCACGGTTATTATGAAATTGATCGATATGGGGAATACGTTACATGTGAATCCAGTCTTTGTTATGAGAAACGGATCTTGGAGGGAGTCTAGCCGAATAAAGTAATGCTACCAGTGAGAGGATGTCGATTGAGTGAAGTTGTATCACTTCAGTGAAGAATCTAATATTACGAGATTTGAACCACGGCAGTTGGATTACCGTAAAGATGAACCAGCTATGATATGGACGATTGATGATTTTCATGCTCCCCATTATTTTTTACCCCGAGATTGTCCTAGAGTATGTGTTTGGCCCAAAGAAGATACCTCCGAAGAGGACCTGCATCAGTTTTTTGGTCACTCCAGTACGAACCGTCTCGTAGCTATAGAAACAGGATGGTATGAAACGGTAAAGAATACGCAGCTTTATCAGTATACGTTTAATTCGGATGCCTTTACCTTATACAACAGGGATGCTGGCTACTACATAACAAAACAACCTGTAATACCGCTCGCTGTAGAACCCCTCGATGACCTATTAGCTGCTATGATTGCTCTGGGTATTGAATTAAGAGTAACCCCATCGCTAATACCTCTAAGAAACTCTATTCTGAATTCGACTGTTAACTTCTCCATGATCCGTATGAGAAACATAAAAGAAGAGAAAGAACATCATGAATGAAGAAGAACCTTTACACTAATTTGTTTTAATCTCCTGTATAATGGTTTTATACCAAATAATTGGAACGGTAGCTCTTGATTTTCCTCGTCAAAAGAAAGCCTAAGTTGTAACCTTCAGCCCTTCAAATGCGTCTAATATCCATCTAAAAGTATTCTAATGAGCGGAGGGAGATAATAGATGAAACTTTTGTCCGCATATACAAGCAACAATGGGGTCCGTATTCATTATTTAGACTCCCATTCTTTTGCTGATGACCAATTTCCCCCTATAATTATCTGTCCTGGGTTATCGGAGACAGCTGAAGAGTATGCGGATCTTATTGAGTATCTCTTACCTAGAAGAAGTATCGCTCTTTCGTTCCGAGGCAGAGGGCAAAGCGATACACCTACAGAAGGTTATGATTTGGAAGAGCATACTTCGGATATAGAGAGTGTTTTGCGAGCAACTAATATCCAAGCTTTTCATCTGTTTACCTACTCTCGTGGTGTGTCATATGCTCTTCGATTTGCACAAAAGCAACCCTCTTCCATTCTCTCACTAATTTTAGGAGACTACCCACCGGAGCATCGGAAGATGTCAGCGGAGTGGGCGGAGGATTACATTCAGCATTATCTAGAGCCACATCATCGTTTAGGCCATATTCGCCCTGAAGCAGTTAGAGCCATCCAACGTGAATCTACACAAATTGCTTTGCACGAGATGATGAGATTTCCTGTCCTTGTAACAAAAGGGATGCTTGAGGATTCACTTATCAGTGAAACCGATCTTCAGAGCTATAATGAGATTTGTACGAATTTATCCATAAAATGTTTTCAACTCTCAGGTCATGGCATAAAAATGACAGAAAAAGAATTATTTTATGAAAGTATACAAGATTTTTTGAAACGGAACTGATGCAGCAGTATAATGGAGGTTATGAAGCATGAAGGCTTTACTAGACTGCACGGAGGTACAGGAATGAGTCAGAAGAAATCCAAACTGCGCAAAATTATTGTACTGTGTTCATTTATTTGCAGCTTCCAAATAATGACTGCTTGTGCAAATGTTCAAATTAGTAATAGTACGAAGAGTGATAATGTAATGAGTGAGGACATAGCCCAGAAAACAATGATTTCTTATGAGGAATCCATTATAGAAGCAATAAATAAAAATAGATTCTCCCTTGTAGAAGGTCTTCTTGATCCCGATGGCCCTCTCTATAAGCAGCAGCAAACACTCATTAAGCGATTGAATGACATCAAAATTAAAGAGAAGCTCATCAAATATCAAATCATGAACATCCAAAAAACGAATGGCGTTTATAAATTTTATATTATTGAGAATATCGAAATTTATTATTCCACAAGAGAATCTGAGATTAATGAATACAGGTTCATATACACCGTAAAGGAAGATGAAAAAAAGCAAGAAGCAAAGGTCTACAGTATTGAGAAATGGGGAAATGAATAGTCTGCCGGAGAAACGAGGACCACATAGGATGAACGACTTGAGGTTTGTTGAATATTCACCTCTTTATCTAGATAATGCACGCCATACCTATAATTATTTCATAGAGAAAACGACAGTTTCCTTCGATTTGGAGCCGTATATGCCGGAGCAAATGACATCGTTAATGATGCCATTAAACGATCTATATCGGACTTATGTGATTCTGTCGAATGGAGATTATGCAGGCTTTGTCCTCATTACACAGCATAAGAAGAAACCCGCCTTTAATGTTACTGGAGAAGTAACCATATACTTGGAGCCGAATCAGACAGGTAAAGGAATTGGTCGTCCATCTTTGGAATTCATAGAGCAGGTAGCTCGTGAGTTAAACTTCCATTCCCTAATTGCTACAATTTGCTCGGAGAATGAAGGCAGCATTCGCATGTTCACGAAGCTTGGCTATGAGAAGGTGGCCCATTATAAAGAGGTTGGTTACAAATTCGAGCGTTGGCTCGACATCGTTGTTTATCAGAAGGTGTTGAAGACGGAGTGAGTCACATCACGGCAACCAAAGACAGGTAGGTGAAGTGCGACTCTAATGAGAAAACTAGTCGCTTGTATTACCATTTCCTATGCACTATTGCTGCTCTATTGGATGTTTATAGGTTTTGGCCGTTCACAACGAATCGATATGGGCTATAGCTATAATTTAGTCCCCTTCCAAACGCTGAAGATGTATTTTCAGCATGCTGATCATTTTAACCCACGGACATGGATGATCAATATAGTCGGTAATGTGGCTGTATTTGTGCCTTTTGGGATTACGATTCCTTTCTTATTCCATATTCGATTTATTCGGTTCATGTTGTTATTTATTGCTTCACTCTTCCTGTTAGAATTCCTTCAGCTTGTTCTACGGCGGGGCAGCTTTGATATTGATGATGTTCTGTTGAATACGGTGGGTGCGATCATTGGCTTTCTTATGCTTCGAGTATGGAGAAGATGGAATTAAATGGCGAAAGAAGGCTGCTATACGTGAATCATCTGTATATCTCGGATCTAGATGGTACGCTGTTGAACAATAATCAAACTGTAAGTCAAGAGAGCGTTGCAATACTTAATGGCTTGATTAATCAAGGTTTACAGTTTACGATCGCAACAGCGCGTTCCTTCGATTCGGCCTTCAAGCTGCTGGAAGAAATTCAATTCAAGCTTCCGCTCGTGTTCATGAATGGCATTTTTATTTATGATCCCAAGACAAAGCGTAATATTCAGTCTCATTTTCTAGCGCCACAATTAGCAGCGGATGTCATAAATACATATGAGCAAGATGGATTGAATCCGATTGTTTATACGTTAGATCATGAGCTCAGACCACATGTCTACTTCAAAGGGATATTCAATGCTAGTGAAGATAACTATATTTCAAGTCGTGTAAGCAAAGGGGATCCTCGGTTTAAGCGGGTTACCAATTATGAGGCTTCCCTAGAGGAGTCTATAATTATGGTGAACGCGATTGAAGCACCGGAGCGATTGATAGCTGCTTATGAGAAGTTTAATGGTCATCCGGGTATGATGGTTCATTATGGAGCAGATATATATTCTCCAGGCTATCACTGGCTGGAAATTGGCGATCGTAAAGCGAATAAACGCGACGCGGTTCTATTCCTTAAGGAGTATCTCCAAGCGGAACGATTGATCTGCTTCGGTGATCATTTGAATGATCTGGGTATGTTTGAAGCTGCTGATGAGAAATATGCGGTAGCTAATGCACATCATGACATTATTAAAGCTTCGACCGCTTTATTATTATCGAATGAGGAGCACGGTGTAGCTGCTTATCTCAAATCACGATTTCAGAAAGAGGAGAATTTATGAAGTTCAGACCTTGCATTGACCTACATAATGGTAAAGTAAAACAAATTGTTGGCGAGACATTGGGCAGCAGTGATCATAAGGTGATCGAAAATTTCGTATCGGAGCATGATTCGGCCTATTATGCATCCATGTTTCAAAGAGATAAGCTTACAGGTGGGCATGTCATCATGCTTGGCGGGGGCAACGAAGAGGCTGCGCTTCATGCGCTTCGAACTTATCCTGGCGGTCTTCAAATTGGTGGAGGAATAACGGCGGATAATGCAGCTCAATACTTGGAAGCGGGTGCTTCCCAAGTCATTGTCACCTCATATATTTTTCGTGATGGAGAGTTAGATTGGGGTAATCTACAGCGGATCGTTTCCGCGGTTGGTAAGGAGAAGCTGGTTATTGATCTGAGCTGCAAGCAGCGTGATGGTAAGTGGTTTGTTGTAACGAATCAGTGGAAAACGTTTAGCAGCTTTGAAGTAAACGAGGCCAATCTTCGCGAGCTTGAAGGCTGCTGCAGTGAGTTTCTCGTCCATGCGGTAGATGTCGAAGGGAAGCGCACTGGGATATTAGAGAGCTTGGTCTCTCAGCTGGCAGAATGGGTTACGATTCCGACGACCTATGCAGGGGGAGCGAGATCCTTTGAGGATTTGGAGCTATTTCACCGGTTAACAGGCGGTAAGCTGGATATTACAATTGGAAGCGCGCTTGATATCTTTGGCGGGAATTTATCGTACGAAGAAGTGGTAAGTTACTGTAATCGATTGGAGTAAGATCAAGGAGGAGACAATAGCATGATTCCAATTAAACTGCCGCGTGAGCAGAAAGAGCAAATTATGGAGAAATTAGTTGCTTATTTCGAGGAGGAGCGCTCAGAGAAGCTCGGTAATATCGGAGCTGAACAGATTATAGACTTCATGCTTCGAGAGATTGCTCCCTTCGTATATAACAAAGCAGTTGATGATGCCAGACAAATCGTCAATCAGAAAAGCGTTTCACTTGAGGAAGAACTCTATGCGCTAGAGCGTAGGCTATAGTCTACGCATACCTTAACGCGATCAAGGAGGTATAAGAGATGGTGGATAGCAAGAATCGCTTTTCCAATCGTGTGGAGAATTATGTGAAATATCGGCCCAGCTACCCAGAGATGGCTGTCGATTATTTATGCGAAGAAGCTGGACTTGAGGTCAGCGATATACTAGCAGATATAGGCTCAGGAACAGGCATCTTTACCCGTAAACTGCTTGAACGAAGCTATCGGGTAGTTGCCATAGAGCCGAATGCGGAAATGCGGCATGCGGCGGAGGCGATGCTCAGCGAATATTCAAATTTCACATCCGTGAATGGAACGGCTGAAGCAACAACGCTTGCGGAACATTCCGTTTCTTGCATCGTATCGGCGCAAGCTTTTCACTGGTTTGAATTATCGAAGACGAAAGAGGAGTTCAATCGAATACTGAAGCCGAATGGTAAAGTCGCGCTTATATGGAACAAGCGTCTCTCCGATACGGATGCTTTTGCAATTGAGTATGAGCAGCTGTTAAAGCAGTCGGCAGTAGACTATGAAATCGTTGATCATCGGCTGCTTGGAGAAGAGCAGTTCGCTTCGTTCTTTAGAGATGGCCAATATATGCTGAGAAAATTTGCAAATGAGCAGCATTTTGATCGATCGGGTTTTATCGGACGAGTTTTATCCTCTTCGTATACACCGCCTCCAGGTTCTATTCATCATGAAGCTTTCATTGCGAAATTGGGAGCGATCTTCGAGAAGCATCAGCACAATGGATCTGTCATTTTCCGTTATGAAACGGAAGTATATACTGGTAATCTGTAAGCATACTGCAGCCTAATTATGACCGAGGAAGAAGGAGGAATGGTAGATGATACTAGAAGTTGCTGTTCTAAATGTAAAGCTTGAGCTGAACGATACATTTATTTCCACTTTTAAGCAAGCCTCGGCCATTATCTCCACTATGGATGGGTATATCAGACATGAACTCCAACATTGTGTAGAGAACGATAACCAATACATCCTGCTTGTTTGGTGGGAGACGCTTGAGGATCATGTGGTTGGCTTCCGAACTTCACCGCAATATGAGGAGTGGAAGAGTCTACTTCACCATTACTACGATCCATTCCCAACGGTTGAGCATTATGAGAATGTCGATTTAACCTAAATGGATTAATAGATAGCTATGTAGAGGAGAATACAAAGTGCAAATGCAAGTCATACCAATAGTACTGTTAGTGATGGCACTTATTATTTGGCGAAGAACGAGAGCTATGACTAGAGCGATTAAAGGAAACGGAATAAGAATGCTTCTCCCCATGCTGTTTCTATTACCCGCTGTTCTAATGTTTCTGAATCCTGAGCTTCATATGACTACTCGTGAGATTGTGCTGGCGATTGGCACAGGGATTTTGTTATCGATTCCGTTGATCTTAACGACGAATTATGAAATTCGTGAGGATGGTCAGATATACGCCAAGAAAAGTATTGGTTTTATCATTTCCTTTGTTGGATTAGTTCTATTTCGACTTGGACTTCGTAACTACTTGTCAGGACTTGATCCGAATGAATTAACCGCCTTATTCCTCTTGGTAGCTGCTTCTTACATCATTCCTTGGAGACTCGTAAGCTACATCAAATTCCGTAAATTAATCGCATTTCGGGAGATTGAAGCCAAACCGGCTGATAACTCACTCCAATGAATAGATAGTTACTTGAAATATGGGGTCAGGATTGGGCTTCATCTTCTTGTTTAATGTGCCGGATACGATCCTCTAGATTGGACTTAATGGAGGTTAGCATAGTAATCTGTGCGTCTACCTCGGCCAGTTTTTGTTGATAGATTGGCATAATTTCCTTGCAAAATGATTCTTTGTTCACCATGACGCAGTTCAAGAAGCTAGCAATTTGCTCCGTGGACAGTCCAAGTGAAAGATAAAATTGGATCGTTTGCACCTGCTCCACTGCGAATGTATGGTACATGCGATAGCCATTTGTAAGACGTCCCGGCTGCAGTAAGCCTTGTTGTTCATAGTAACGCAGCGATCTAACGCTAACACCAGTTCTCTCTGACAGCTCCCCGATTTTCATGAATCAATTTTCTCCTTTTCTCTATCCATCAGTACCATCATAATCCCTGACATTGATGTAAAGGTCAATAGATAATTAAACAGGGCTTGAATTCAACATTGATAGAAGGTGCCCAATTGCAAGAAACGCTTATAACTTATCGAGAGATGCTGCTTGAAGAAGCTCACAAGATCGCTGAGGTAGACCGTTCAGAACAAATCGAACAGGTCTATCGAATAACAGAAGGCCAATTAATCTCCGCTCAAGCAGGACATGAATGTCCGTCGTGGAATGATGAGCAGCTTTATCAACTCATAACGCGAATGCAGCATGAACTAACGAATGGTGGTTTGGCATGGGGGGCCTTTGACGGGAAACGACTCGTAGGGTTTGCTGTGCTCGGATCAAAGTGGTGCGGCGTTTGTAAGGACCATCTTCAGGTAGATCTGATGTATGTAAATCGAGCTCATCGTCGCAAGGGTATTGCCTCACAGCTTATGCGTCTGGTGGAAGAAGAGGCAAAGGCGCGCGGTGCTTCTTATTTATATATATCCTCTACGGAGACGGAATCTGCTGTGAGGTTTTATCAAAGTCATGGCAGTGAATGGACGGCTGAAGCGGACGAGGAGCTGTTCACGCTTGAGCCACTAGATATTCATATGATAAAACATTTGAAGTAAACAAACCATCGCCAGCAAATACTCTCCCACAGGAGGCTGAAATAGTTTCCTATCAACTTGTGGATCATGTTACACTAAAAATGGTCAAGTCATTTCAAGTCAGTCCGACAAACCATATCAGGGGGTCATTCGCGATGGATAATTGCACTTTGATCACGAAACCAGCCTTTAATTTGGTTGGTATCAGCTATTGCGGTCCGTACTCGACGTTTCCGGATGAAGCTATCCGGCTGCAAACTGAATTCCTTGCCAGAAAACACGAGCTTAATGTTGAGATGAAGTCCTCGCTTCTTTACAGCCCGTATTTTGGGAATGAAGTTTTTGCGACGTATTGGGCTTGTTTCGAGGTTGCTCATATGGAGAGCATTCCGAAAGGAATGGTTCAATTCATTATTCCTGAACGCACTTATGCTATGGTCACTTGTACGAATAAGCGAATCGGTGAGGGCTATGAACAGCTGACGTCGTGGATGAATGAGCAAAAGCTTCTAAAACGCGAGAATGCGGTTTCCCTCGAAATTTTTTATATGGATGAACACTTGGAAGAGGAGCCTGTTGACTTGCTCATTCCTATATTAGAACAGTAACGGTAAGCTCGCACGATTATTAAAGTACTCATGATGCTGCTTACGTAACAAGGAGAACAGATATCTAATGACAGCAGCACGATTCTTCACACATCCTCTCGGCGTTATCGCAGCTTCAGTGGCTGCTACTTTACTATGGGGTAGTGCATACCCTTTTATTAAACTAAGTTACTTGCATTTACACATTGGCCAAGCGGAGACGTTCGAGCAGCTCTTGTTTGCTGGTTATCGGTTCACGTTAGCTGGGATCCTCATCTTCATCTACATGACGCTAAGGAAAGAGAGTATCCGTTATCAGCGCGGTAGTGGTACCCAGGTAGCATGGATTGCTTTACTGCAAACGGTGCTGCAATATACATTTTTCTATGCAGGGCTGTCGATGAGTTCCGGGGTTGTGGGAGCAGTAATTGCAGGGACGATATCATTCTTTCAAATTCTGCTCGCGCATTTCTTTTATAAGAATGACAAATTATCCGGAACTGTTGGGGTCGGGCTAATCGTTGGGTTCATGGGACTATTGATTCTGGGTCTATCTAAGCATGGAGGGGAAAGCGGACCGCTGTTCTCGATGGGAGAACTGCTGTTAATCTGTGCTTCCTTATTCAATGCGATTGCGAATTTACTCTCTCGTCGTGCTGCTGCATCATACAGTATTCCTTATATTAATGGCTATCAAATGCTGCTTGGGGGTCTTGTGTTGTGTGCAGCTGCTAGCTGGAAAACAGGATTATTTCCTTTTCAATTTGATTGGCAAGCGGGGCTTATGCTGCTGCACTTAGCCATTGTGTCAGCTCTTGGCTTTATGCTGTGGAACAATGTGATGAAGTATAATCAGGTTGGAAGCGTATCGATGTACCTATTCCTTATACCGGTATTCGGCGTTATTCAGTCCGCAGTTCTGCTCTCTGAGTCGTTAACTTATGCTGTCTTGGCAGCTTTGCTGCTCGTTAGTCTTGGCATTATTATTGTGAATCGAAGCAAGGGAGTGTTGAAAGCTGCCAAGAACTAATGCATGGATTCAGCCGAGTCTTGTTATTCGAGGTGCTATGGCAGGACTTGTCGCTGGAAGCATTCTTGCAGCAGTGCTCAAATATCTTCAGGTTAAAACGAATAAGCGAGTGTATACGTTGTTGTTGAATATCGATTTTATACCGTATACGCCTAAGAACTTGCCGGAAACGATGGAGCTTGCTCTCCATCTTGCTGTTTCTGTTCCACTCGGAATGATCTATCTTCTTATCGTGCAACGTTGGGGTCATCGTTTTCTTTTTGGACTTTTCCTTGGTTTGGTATCTGCCTGTACCTGGATCCCACTTACGCTCGTCTCGGATAGAGTACCCTCCATATCAGACTTCGTGGCTCTTTTTTTATGGTTAAGTGGGCATGCCATTTTCGGTCTTATCCTCTCCTTATTTGCAGGAAGAAACAAGTAAGAATATGCGTGTAAATTATTACCAATAAAATAATTTGCAATATTAGTTGCAAGTATGAAAAATAAATGCTATTATATCTACACGAGCTCAAAACGCTTAGCACCAATTGAAATGCGCGCGTATGGCGGAATTGGCAGACGCACTAGACTTAGGATCTAGCGGGCGACCGTGGGGGTTCAAGTCCCTCTACGCGCATCATAATTGCAGACAAAAGCCCTCAGATCATTGATCTTGAGGGCTTTTGTTTGTGATTTCGAACTTTTTCACAGTCAGATATTTAGGAGGAACTTATATGTCTATACCTATTGCTATAATTGATGCTTTTGCATCTGGTCCGTTTAAAGGAAATCCAGCAGCTGTATGCCTATTGGAGCATGAACCAAATGAGCTATGGATGCAGCAGGTCGCTGAGGAGATGAATTTGTCAGAGACGGCATTTTTGCTCGCTCGGGAAGATGGGAGTTATTATTTGCGTTGGTTTACTCCAACGACAGAAGTCGATTTATGTGGACATGCGACGCTTGCAAGTGCTCACTTTTTATGGACTAATGGTCATATTCATGAGACTGAACGTATTGAATTTCATACGCATAGTGGTCTGTTAACCGCAAAACGAGCGGAAAGTGGAGCTATAACACTTAATTTTCCAGCGGAACCTGTTGAACAAACTGCTGCTCCTGATGAGCTGTTACATGGGCTTGGACTTATCCCGCGTTTTGTTGGACGTAATCGCATGGATTTTCTTGTAGAAGTCGACAGTGAAAGAACAGTTAGGACTTTGAAGCCAGATTTCTCTCTTCTAGCTCAAGTCCCATCTAGAGGGATTATCGTGACGAGTCGTTGTGCGACTGGATCTAATACAGCGATTGACTTTGTATCTCGTGCATTCTTTCCTGCTTCAGGAGTTAATGAGGACCCTGTGACGGGTTCTGCACATTGTGCGTTAGCTCCATATTGGCAGCGCCGTTTGCGTAAGAATGAGCTGCTTGCTTATCAAGCATCTTCGCGAGGTGGCGAGCTTATTCTTCGTGTGGAGGGCGATCGGGTATTCATGACTGGTAATGCGGTGACCGTATTAATAGGGAATTTTGTAGGTAAGTAATTCGTTTCATGAAAGTAAAAAGGTGAGTAAAGGGTGGTAACATTTTACATATATTCTACGTCATTAATAGCAAGCCTGAGTGAAGAGTAGCTGCATCGGACATAAGCAGGCGAAGGCTTTCACAAAATATCAGGAGGTTATTGTGTATGTCATCTGCTCTTACCGTCGTATTGCGTAGTAAACTGCTAACTCTACTCTCGTTGCTATCGCTCATGTACATACCAATATCAACGGCACAAGCTGAAGGTAATGTTCAAAGATCAACGTCGTTTATTAAGGTTGAAGCGGGTGAATTTTACTCTGTGGGGCTCAGGGAGGATGGCTCAGTCTGGACTTGGGGGCGTAATTTGTATTCGGAGCTAGGCCTACAAGAACAGATGTCGGTAGGCGCTATAACAGCTCCTGTGCGCTTGCTCGGATTAGATCATATTCAAGTCATTGCAACGAATAATAATGGCTACCAGCTGGCTGTGAAGGCAGATGGAACGGTGTGGGAATGGGGAAGAGCAACCGATTCGGTTAAGCATGGTATTCTACCTAGGCAAATTCCTGGATTAACGGGAATTGTTTCAGTGGCTGCGGGCAGTTCAATCGGAATCGCCTTGCGTGAGGACGGATCTGTTCTTGAATGGGCTCGAAATCAGGATAGCCAAGTAATCGCAATCAATCCAATTATTGTACCAGGCCTCAAGGATGTTACGAAGTTAGTAATAGCAAACGGAGAGACCGCCTATGCGATAACGCAGGACGGTAAGGTTTGGTATTGGAATGCGGCAACTACAGACGGGAAATTAAAGTTAACTAAGCCTACAATGATAAAAGGATTACCACCAATGGTGCAGGTAGCTACCTCACATGGGATAGACAGGAAGGGACAAGCTTGGAGTTGGGAACTCGGTTATTCCTTGCAATCTGATCTGAAAACAACTCAGCTTACAGTTACAAAGCAACCTAAGAAATTCCATCCAGAGCTGAAATTAAAAGAGATTAGAGGTGGCTTGAATTATTCGTTATTGTTAACGGAAAAGGGCGATATCTATAGTTATGGCTTTCAGTTTGCAGGTAAAGAGGGTAAAGTATCAGGGATTTCAAAAGTGACAACGATTGCCGCTGGGTCATATCATAATCTTGCTATTGATTCCTTAGGACGTGTATGGGGCTGGGGAGCTGATAAATGGTTTGAAACGGGCAATAACCCTGGAACTCCTGAGGGGATGGTATATCGACCAGCATTAATGCGAGATGCGATTACGATGAAGGTGAATGGAGAACCTTTAAAATCGATGTTTCCTGCGATGATGAGAGAGGATCATACGATCTTAACCCCGCTTAAAGATGTGGCTAGAGCCTTTGGCGGTGACGTAACGGTTGCTGTGGTCGATGGTTATTATGCTTATACGCTTCAATTAGAGGATAAGGAAATTACTTTTCATATTAATGATCCTGAACCTTACATTCTGATCAATGGTAATCGAGTATCAATCACAAAGGATATGATTAGTGGAACTTCGGGAGCGATTCTGGTCACTTCCTCATTTTGGCGGTTGCTCGGATTCCACTTAACCTGGGATTCGGCAGCATGTGAGCTGAACATCGCGCTGGATATCTAATTACAAAAGAAAAGACCCCCTTCACAGGGAGTCTGGGGCTGCCGGTACGATTCGGCAGTCTTCTTTAGTTATGCTTTCATCGTTATTGTCTTTTGTATTTGATTCATAACTTCTGTACTGATGAGGCCTAGACGCCAGATTGCAATGCCTTTGAGTGAGTAGCGTTTAGCAAGACCGATCTTGCTATTAATAGACTGTGAATTCTCGCTGCCCATGGAGATACCAAGAACAAGCTTGTTCTTCGGCACTGTCTTTAATGCAAGTTGAATAGCTTCATCGACTTGTTTGAGCGGTTCAGGTCCTGATTCATACGAATAATCATAGGCCATAATAATGATTTCGTTGGCGTAAGAAGCCAGCTTCTTATAATCATAACCGCGGTAAGAGCCATTCAATGGATGAAGAGCAAGCGTTAGCGTAAGATTAGATGCCTGTGCGCTGATAGCGAGCTGATGGACAAATTCGTTATAAGATTGTTGGATAGCGGACAAGTCACCAGTTAGTCCGAGTCCTTCAAAATCCAGCGTGATCCCGCTGAATTGATTATCGACAGCAAGCTTGACGAGCTGAGTGATCACATTCTTTTGAAGTGAAGTATCTAGGAGGAGTTTAGTTAACTCGCCCTTGCCATCGGTCGCAACTGCCATTAACTGAGGGTTACTGCCAGCAGTGGATGCATCCTGAATGATGGATTCAGGTGTGGTACTTCCTGCCGCTTGCGGCCAGTAAAAGTCTTTGCCGGTTAACGTCAAATTCCCAGTATCATCAATCCGAGTCCATCCAAACGAAACGGAATTGAAGTTCTTAACATAGCTTAATTCCTTAAATGAAGAAATAGCGTAGAAGGCCTCGGTATACATGGCTTCCACGGGTGATGTAATCGTAACCGTCTGAGCGGCACCATTCCAGCTGACTGCAGCACCAAATTGACTGCTGAAAAAGCTCAAAGGTACGAATATCGAACCATCCTTAGCAACGGGAGCAACGGTTAGGAGCTTATCCTGTCCATTCACTGATGCATGCTTGTCATTCCTATGAAGGATCACCTTTATTTGTTGTCCGTTTGTGGATTTTGTTGCAGTAACAGACTGAGTCTTCTCTGTCCAGACCACATTAATATTCAAGGCTTCTGCTATAGCACGGAAAGGCACCATTGTCGTACCTTTCGTAGCAAAGGGGGCAGCGGGAAATGGTAAAGGAAAGCCATCCAGCATGATGGTAATCGGCTTAGCAGTAATTGGAGCAGCCGATAGGCTAGGAACCCCGGAAAAGAGAATGAGAGCGGAACTAGTAACCAATATGGACGATCTAATTTTAGCTAGCATGCTAAATTCACTCCTAATCTATCTCATATTAAACTATTAAGATAGTATATCAGGTTTAGATAGACAAGCCTAATAAATAGGAGAAGCAGTATAATATTGGGAGGTTACAGCTTTAAGCTTGAACTTTTTGTTTAGCTGCTTCTTCCGAAGCACGTGAACGACTGCGCTGCATGGAAGGATGGAGAGTTACTTTGTTTTTGCCGGACGTCTTGGATTTGTACATCATTTCATCTGCTTGCTTGACGACTTCATCAACAGGGCTGCCTTCGGTAGAAATACTTACGCCAACACTAATCGTAACCATCGTTTCTTTCTCCACACGGCTGCGTATGGCTTCGGCAACCACCTCAGCTTTAATGCCGGGAGCTGCGACGAGACCAAGAAGCTCTTCGCCTCCATATCTTCCTGCTGCACCGATTCCAGCAGTCTCCTCTTTAATAATATCGGCAACTTGCTTAAGCACGCCGTCAGCTTTATGATGGCCTTGGGTATCATTCAGTTTCTTGAAATTATCGATATCGCAGAATATGATGGCAATTCGTTTCGTTTGGCGGAGCAGCTGCTCTGCTTTTTTATTGAAGTGACGCCGATTGTAAAGGCTGGTTAGGCCATCGGTTATGGAAGATTGGAAAGTGAGAAGCAGACGTTCAATCACCCATTCGAACAAGAGTAAGAAGAGCAGCGTATAATAAACGACTGGCAGTAAATGACTGAGAACGACAAGCATCGGAATTTTACCATGAAAGACGTAATTGTCCGAAAGGCGAGAGAGCTGATAAACAAAATAAACAATTAAGCTTGCTGAATAGCTAAATCGCTGATCGATTCCTCGCAGGTTGAGCAGAATGGCGAAATTGAGTACGAGTCCATAGAAATCAATGGCTAACAGCTCAAGGCCTTCTTGACCAACGGGATGGTTCAACATGTCTGGTTGATAAGCAATTTGAGCCGCGGTTATGAGCACAAGCCCGATGAACATAAGTAGGAAAGGCATCCCTTTTAATCTTGTGGTCGGTTGTGTATATAACTTCATGAAGACAAAGTTTATAATAATAAACGAAAGCAGTCCTGTGAACGAATGAATAAGGTATAGATAAGGTGAATGGGACATACTTGGGAAAGTCAGGATAATGAGCGCACCATTCTGAAAGAGTACGATGGGCAAGGTGAAAATAAGTAAGCGATGCGTTTTGTTACGACGATAGCTTTTGTAAAGTCGAACAGCCATGAAGAGCATAAGCACCAGAATCGTCATTACACATGCGGAAGCGAAAATTTGGCCGGTAGAACCGGCGAGCCATTGAACAATCGTCATGATTCAACCACCTAAGATGATATTTATGCTGTTTACAACTACTATCGGAACAAAGGATAGCGCAACTTTACAGAAACATATGTTCTAGTATATCATAATTTGGTAGGTCGAGAAAGAAGTTATGCTTACGAGATGCGTTTCATAGATACGCTTAGATTACGCTTACGAAGTGCGTTTCTAAAGAAACGCTTAGATTATGCTTACGAAGTGCGTTTCATACAGAAACGTTGAGGATTACGCTTACGAAGTGCGTTTCTAAAGAAACGCTTAGGAGGGCAAGTTCATTGAATATTTTACAAGCTTTGTTTTTTCCGCCGGAACAGCCAGGTGGCGTGTCCTCTATGGTTCCTTATATACAAGAACGATTCAATAAGAATGGATGGCCGACAGAATTATTCTCTTTGCCCAGGCGAGTTCGCAGCAAAGGTCAGGAAGCCGTTCATTTTGATACCTTTGATGTGAGTGTATATGAAGGAAATCCAACGATTGATAAATATTTGCAAACCTATCGGGACTATGTGTGGTGGACGAAGCTGCGTATGAGTAAGTCCTATGACTTAATTCACGCCCATCATCCGATCTCTGCGCTTGTGATGAAGCAATTATATCCGGATACTCCAATAGTCATGACGATTCATTCCAGCTATGAACGGGAATTGATATTGAATGGAAAAATCGTTGAAGGCAGTGAGGAGCATCGGTTTCTTACCTCTATCTATGGCGAGCTTGAATTGAAAATGGATCGGATAATCACAGCATCAGAATCCTTCCGTCAATACATGACCCCTTATGTAAAGAGACCTGAAGCGATTCAGATTATTCCGAATGGTTTCGATGAGAAGCGTTTCAAGCCGATTTCCCATGAGAATGAGGTTGTTCAGCTGATTACAGTTTGCCGCCTCGTACCTGCAAAGGGTCTAGATATCCTGCTGCATGCTTGTGCGGAGCTTAAAGCTCGCGGACAGGCTTTTGTTCTTCATATTATTGGAGATGGGCCGATTCGTCCTGAGCTGGAACAGCTTGCTCTGCAATTGAATTTATACGATGATATTATTTTTTATGGCTATATGCTTCATCCGGAAGAATTCATGCCTTTCTTTGATGTGTTTGTACTCCCATCTCGGGCAGAGGCGTTCGGGTCGGTTTTCGCGGAAGCAGCGCTATGCTGGCTTGCTTTAATTGGAACTGACGTCGGCGGGATCGCAGAGCAAATCGATGATGGCAATAACGGATTATTAGTACCGCCAGAGGATCCTATCGCTTTGGCAAATGCCTTGGAAAAAGTGATTAGCGACCCGATTTTCCGCTATAACTTGGCGCGTGCAGCCTGGAATAAGGCGAAGAAGGTTTATTCTCTGCAGCGTGTAATCGCACAGCTCAAGCAGGTGTATTTGGAAATTAATCCACAGACTGAGACGATGGAGTAGGAAGGAGGAAGTGAAATGAGTGTTTCGTTTCGTTTCATCCATGCGGCCGATTTGCATGTAGATAGCCCATTTCGAGGACTTGCTGAAGCCCCTTCCTATGTGCAAAATGCACTGATGTCTTCGACCTTCGAAGCGGTTCATAATCTGGTTCAAACCGCTATTACAGCTGAGGTTGATTTTGTAGTGATCGCTGGAGATCTTTATGATTCCGCTGATCGCTCCTTGCGTGCCCAGCTTGCACTGCAAAGAGAATGGCAAAAGCTGCACACCCATGGTGTGCAGCTCTTCGTTATTCACGGGAATCATGATCATTTGGCAGGTAATAGAGCGAATTTGAACTGGCCGGATTCGGTCGTTACCTTTGGTTCAGAGCGGATGGAAAGTATGCCAGCTTATCGAAAAGACGGACAATTAGCAGCTTACATATACGGGATGTCTTATGGTGCACGGGCAGTTACACATAATCTTGCTGCTTCTTATAAGCCGAATTCGGAGGG
This sequence comes from Paenibacillus baekrokdamisoli, assembly GCF_003945345.1. Lineage (GTDB taxonomy): Bacteria > Bacillota > Bacilli > Paenibacillales > Paenibacillaceae > Paenibacillus_Z > Paenibacillus_Z baekrokdamisoli. The sequence continues at coordinate 801,851 of NZ_AP019308.1, forward strand.
CTTGTACCAGATTGCTTTGCTGCATGGGAATGTTGACGGTTCGGCAGAGCATGATCCCTATGCACCGTGCACACTATCGGAGTTAGTTGGAGCTGGATTTGATTATTGGGCACTAGGGCATATCCATACTCGCAGCATCCTTCATACGTACCCGCATGTTGCGTATGCTGGTAATACGCAAGGCAGACATGCTCGGGAAATAGGAGCAAAGGGCTGTTATATCGTGGATGTCAGTGACTCGAAGGAAACAATAATGACGTTTGCTCCTCTCGATGTGGTCAGGTGGGAGATTGTGAATGTTAATATAGAGGGATTGTCTACGGAGCAAGCGTTATATGATGCTGTGGAGCTGGCGATCAAAGAGACTCAGCTTGCAAGCGACGGTCGCCCCATTATGCTGAAGCTGCATCTTTCTGGCCGCGGATTGCTGCATCGTTCTCTATTAGATGCGATTTTTCTACAAGAGTTCATGGAAGGTATGAGGGTGCAATTCGGTGATCATAATTGGCAATCCGTCTCTGAAGGAACGAATTGGTGCTGGATCTATGCTATAGAAGCTAGTACGGGTACGGAGCTTGATCTGGACGTATTGGCGAATGAGGATAGCTTCACTGGAGAGTTGGTTCGTGGAAGCATTCTGCTGGAAGTGGATGAAGAAGCGCGGATCGAATTACTCGAAGAAGCAATGGCACCGCTGATGACGAATGCTCGACTGAGAAAGTTCATTCGTGAACAAATGGAAGAGGATTCACTAGAGCTGCTTCAGCAGGCAAGAGAGCTTGCCGCAGCTCTGCTTGTAGATGAATCGGAGCTATTATCAGGCCGTGAATCGGGAATCCAGCGAGGAGGTCATACAACGTGAGATGGTCTGGATTACATGTAGACGGCTTTGGCAAACTGCATGACTTTTCATGCAGCCTTGATGCTCCTGTCACCATTATTTATGGTCCCAATGAAGCAGGCAAAAGCACGACACTCGCTTTTATCCGAACGATGTTATATGGCTTTGCTACTAGAGCAAAGCTAACGGAACGGCTGGAGCCAGTTGCGGGAGGTCGGCATGGCGGTCGGCTTTTTTTTCGTGATGAATCAGATCATTCCTTTGTACTCGAACGATACGCAAGTACACCGACAAAAGTGACGATTCGTCGTATAGAGGATCGAGATGAAGGCAGCATTGATGATGAAGGAGCGTACCAGCAGATCGTAACTCAAGCTGTATGGGAGCGTCAATTTCTTGGTGGTGTGAATGAACGAGTTTTTCGGCAGTTATTCGCTATCACGCTCTCTGAGCTGCAGGCCATTGGAATGCTTGAGGGAGATGAGCTCGGTAAGCAGCTGTATCATGCTGGCTGGAGCGGCGGAGCTTCGATCGCTTCGACGGAGAAGCAGCTGAGCACGCAGCTTGACGAATTGTTTCGTCCCCGAGGAAGCAATCAACAAATAAACAAGCTAATCAAAACATTGGAACAAATAGAAGCTCAGCTAAGACAGTTAGATGATGGTATTGTGGTATTCAATCAATTAACCGAAGAGCTTGCTCTGACCGAAGGGCAGCTTACAGATATCGATAAGCTGCTTCCCAATTTGCGTGAGCATGCGTCCTTGCTGTCGCGGGCATGCGCAATGAGGCCGCTTTGGTTGAAACGATTGGTTTATGAGCAGGAAGTTGAGGCGCTGGAGCTGACGTCAAAGCTGCCAGTGGATGCTAGGAATCGGTGGGAGTCTTTAAGGGCTGAATGTGACCGTGTACAGGGGGAGATTGGACGCTCCAAGCTTGTGATCACTCGGTTGGAACAGGAGCGGGATTTATGTTCCTTTGACAGCCATTTGATTGCGCGCAAGGATGAAATTGATGCTCTGTTATTATCCGCGGAGAATAGGAATGCTCTTCGACTTGAACGCCGAGAGCTGGCGGCTGAGCAGCGTGAGCATGGAGATGCTATAGAACGTTTGTTAAGCCGCATAGCTCCAGGTTGGACGGAATCGCATGTACGTTCATTGAGTGTTACCATCGCGGATCGAGAAGCGATTCGATCAAGTCGGGAAGCGATGACGGAATCTGAACGAACACGAAGTCGGGCGGAAGCAGAGCTTATGACATTGCGTGAGCAGGTCCGGGAAGCTGCAGAGCTGCAAATGGATAGTGAGCATGGGGATCGCTTAAATAAGGTTGCTTTTGCGGGGAATAATCCGTTCGATTTGGTGCCGGCAACGCCGGATACTCTTCGTCATGCAGCCCGTATATTCGAGGCTGCTTGGAGAGAGCTTGAGCTGGAGCAGCTACGAGCGGAGCATGAGGGAGCTGCGGAGGAGGAGTCGTATACGAGCGAGAGCTATGCGAGTCGCAGCGATGTTTTGTTGTGGGCAGCTGCCGCAATCGCAGCGGCGGCAGCGGTTGTTTGTGGCGTGGCCGGATGGCACACGGCCACGGTTGCCGCCAGCGCGGCAGCGGCGGCACTTGCCGCGCCGGCGCTGCTGCGGCTGCTGCGGCAGCGCCGCGCTGCGCGGGCCGCAGCGCCTGCGCCGCATGGCGCTAGCGCGGGCGCAGCCGCGCGGCAGGCCGCTAGCCGCGGCTATGCCCGCGGCGCCCGCCAGCGCAGCAGCGCCGCGCCGCGGGCAGGCGCCGCCGCGGCTGCTTCGCAGGCGGCTTCCGCTGCCGCGCAAGCACGGCTAGTCGCCGCAGAGCGCCGCGTCGCGGCCGCCCTCGGCACGCTTGTGCGCGAGCCGGAAGCGACTCTAGCGGCGCTGCTAACCCCCAAGGCTGCCGGACAAGGCAATAATCCCGGCAGCCCAGTTCCCGGCTTTGCCTCCGAAAGCCGCGAGGAGTCTTTCGTGGCAGCTCGCGCATACGCGCAGGAAGCGGCAGCCGCTTCTGATGGCGTGCTAGCCTTATCATCTGAAGCCGCTCGGCCTCAACAAACTGAGCGGCGATTCTCTACCCGCTCGGAAGCTACTGATTCACCGAGCGCGGCGGTGCTGCTGGAACGGTTACGTGCTTCAATCGACGCGAGACTGGATGAACTTCGCGGTTACGAGCAGACCGCTCTTCGTAGACAGGAGCTTGCGCGTAGGCATGCTCGGTTATCTGAACAGGAGCATGCGCAGCGAACGTTGCTAGAATCTGCAGTCAATCATGCGGGTAAACGCACTGCAGACTGGCAGGATTGGTTGAGCGTAAGGTCACTCCCACTGACTCTATCGCCTGAAGCGGCAATGGAAACATTAGATTTAGCTGAGCAGATAATGCTGCGATTCCAAGCTAGAGACCGCATTACAGTAAAACTGGGAACCATTGATGCGCAGCTTGAAGCCTTCGATGCAGCAGTGCAAGGATTAGCGGATGCTTTTCCAGAATTGGCTCGTAAAATGTCCGGCGATTCGTCCGCTTTCTTGAGACTCCTGTCTAACGAAGCGCAGCAGCATACCGACAATAGCAAACGAATGGATGAGTACAATGAGAAGCTTGCGGAGCAAGAACTGTTGTTAGCGGAGCTTATCATCACGATCGAACGATTGATGAAACAACAGCAGCAATGGTTCTCAACTGCAGAAGTGACAAGTGAATTACATTGGTTGGAGGCTTTGACACAATCAGAGAGACTTCATGAAATTGAAAGTGAGCTCTACAAGCTGGATGCGGAGTTTAAAGCGGGGCTGTCAACGATGCAGCGGACGACGATAGAGGCTTGGTATTCATCGTCAGATTCACAGCAATTGGATGTCATGAAAGCAGAAGCGGAAGCCGAACTTGTGAACGCTGAGAAACATAAAAGCGTGCTGCTTGAACATAGTGGACGCCAGCGTGAGCGAATGGAGCTGCTGCTGCGAGATCGTGATAGACAACGATTAATTGTGGAACGTGAACAAGCGTTGGCGGGACTGGAACAACTTATTAAGCGATATACGAGGCTCTCTACAAGTATGACGATGATTAAACGTACGAAAAGAATAATGGAAGAGCAGCGGCAGCCCGCTGTATTAAGGGAAGCCTCGCGTTTCATGGCGATACTTTCGGAGGATAAATATAGACGTATATTCGTACCTGAAGGTGAACAGACGATCCAGGTTGAATTAGCGGATGGACGTGTTGTGGACAGCCAATTTCTGAGTCGAGGAACGGCGGAGCAGCTTTATTTGGCCATGCGATTTGCTTTAGCGGATGAAGCTGCGGCTTCAGCAGATTTACCGATGATTCTGGATGATTTATTCGTTAACTTCGACCGCAAACGGCTTGAAGCAGCGGTTCATGTCGTTCAGGAACTTTCAGAACGAAGGCAAATTATCTTGCTCACCTGCCACGATCATGTGCGTGATCTCATGGTGGACAAGCTGCCAACTGCAAAGCTTGTCCAGCTCTCCTAAAGAGAGTTCAATTTGAAAGCAGCAAATGAGCTATTTTCGCAAGTAATTTTCGCAAGTAATTGTCGCTAGCTATTGTCACTAGTAATTGTCTCTAGTAATTGTCTCTAGTAATTGTCATTAGTAATTACGGCACTAAATCATAATCAGTGCTTGCCATCACGAAGTACCTAGCGAAGCGGACGGAATCGTTCTGAAGAAGCGATAGCGTTCGCCTTTGTCTCCTTATTTCTCCCCCTAAGGGATAGAATCAAGAAATAGGGAGACAACAGCGATCGTAAGAATGATCCGTCCGCGAAGCGGGCTTCTACGCACAATGCTTCTACGCACCATGCTTCAAATTTATCAAACACTTATTTAGTGTTGAGCCGTAACTCCCGCAAGTAATTCCTCTGCCTATTTTGCTGCATCCACAAATCAGCGTCCTCCAAGAGGAGGGCGCTGCCACATTAGCAGAATAAGCCAACCGAGGCTGAATAGACCGAATAACGGATATAAGGTAGCAAGCAGCTTTCCAAAACCGATTTGGCTGGCAAAGTAACAGGCAGTAAGTACACCTATCGTCAGTGCCGTCCGAGATATTTTTATCCTCTCTTGCAGCTGGAGCGTTAATCCATACACGTCTGCAATTAGCGTTGTGAATATTTCGGCAAAAATGAGGAAGATATACAACCACTGCACACTGCTGCCGAGCTGCCTAGCGATGCCGCCCATCGGGATTGCAAATTGTTGGATACCAGGCATGTAGACCGATAATGCGACATGTCCAGCAAGCAGCATGAATCCGATTCCGATCCCGCCAATCCAGGCCCCATAAACGATCGTTTTGCGATCTCGCATTTCTGCACCGAGCGGAACTAGAACCGCTTGTGACATGGAGAGGTTGAAAGCAGCATATAAGAAAGGCGAAGCCCATGCTGCAAAAGGAGAATAATCGCTGGTGAGAAGCAGCCACCGGCTTGCGCCAGGTGTTTTTATCGTATCGATAATGATCAGTACCGTGAAGAAAAGCATGACGGGAACGACGATGGAATTAACCGTTAGAATTGCATTCATACCTTTGCGAAGCAGGAAGAAACAGCCGACGATTGTCAGAAGTAAGCCGGACTGGTAGGAGATGTTCCAATTTTCATAAAAAATAGAACCGGCGCCAGCCAGCATAACCGCAGTAACGCCGAACAGCACGATGAGCATGAAGTGGCTGACCCACTGACCCATTTGATTGCCGAACAGCACCTTGTTCACATCTTCGTAGGATTTAGCTTTGATGTCGCTTGCGATTAGCATCATTTTTGCACCCAACCAAACAAACATCACCGTCGATAGAAGGATGGTCAAGGCGCCCCAGTAACCAAAGCGGGTGAAGAATTGCAAGATTTCTTGTCCCGTAGCAAATCCGGCACCTACAACAGTTCCCATATAAGTAAATGCGATTTGCAAAATTTTACCTAATCTTCTCCACATGACGTCCATCCTGCCTTTCGCTCACATACCTAGATAGGGGTATGAATAATTCCTCCGTCCGCATCTAACGAACAGCGTTACCCATGTTTCTTTACCAAGGTATGTCCAAACAGGGACAGGCATGACTATTTTTAAGGTTTTTATGTCTAATCAAAAAGCAGCATTCCAATAAAGGAATAGCTGCTCTAAATAACTTTCATTTTATTATGTATGTCTACTGAATGCTGTGTGGCCTACCAATCTCGCAAACCAATCATTTTCTAGATGATTATGCTTTCTCTGTATTCAGGAATAACTTAATTGAAATAATATCGTTATGATCTGGATCCAGATCCAACTTAAGCATGGAGCCCTTTGCTTTGTAGGCGAGAACACTTGTTGTGTGGGTGTCTGGTTTTCCCAGTGCTTTGACCGCCGCGCTTTCGTTATCGCCCACGCGCAGTCCATTTAAGTCGGTGACTGCCTTGCGATCAAATACTTCAACGAACTTGACCTTTTTGTTTTTTCCAAAACCCACCGAAAAAGTATCATATTCATTGATCGTAAGTGTTTCATCCTCATCTTCCAACGTATACGTATCGGTGGCTTTACCCAACTTATCAATACTTGCCTTGGTGTCCCCTATAGCGATACCATGCAGTCGCGGTGCTTTAGGGTCCCATTTCTTCTCTTCCTTTGCAGTCGAAGAAGAGGCTGATTTACCTGAGGCTGTTGTAGATTCGGTTTGAGCATCAGAAGCATTTGGTTTGGTCTCGTTAGCAACCGCATTAACGAATGGTACTTCTCCGCTGCTATCCTTATTATTGAATGATTTCTGAGGACTATCGCTAACATGATTAGATACAGCGACTGCGTTACCTGAATCCGGCTTCTTAGTGGTCTTGACTGTTTCTTTTGCATAGGGCAGGGAAATCTGACACCCGGAGAGGGTTAGAGAAAGAACGGCAATTAGAGCTAGGCGTACTGACATAGGAGTAGAATTCGAAATCAAGCAGATAGCACCTCCAAAAGGTTGATTGACTAAGCTTATGAAGCGATATAGAGCAAATCATTATCTTATTAAACATATACAACCATTTAGACGAAAATTTTGGGAATAAGTTGCATGTTCATTCTACAAGATCGCAGGTTTTTGATGCGTCAGGTTGCGAAATTGCTCTTAAATATGGTACGTTAAACGGAAAAGGTTAACGGTGGAGGGAAAGCGTATGGAACTATTAAAAGAACGCATTCTGCGTGAGGCTTCGGTTACTAACAATGATGTTCTGAAGCTGGATGCCTTGCTTAATCACCAGGTCGATCCACTGCTTACAATGGAAATGGGTAAAGAATTTGCTCGATTGTATGCTGAACATGCAATAACGAAAGTTATCACTATTGAATCGTCCGGTATTCCGGTTGCTTTTGCAACGGCATTAGCACTAGGTGTTCCCTTATTATTTGCAAGACGCAAAAAGACCTTGATCGCGGATCAGGATGCGTTATGTGAACGTGTACCATCTTTTACAAAAGGAATCGTTACGGATATTATGGTCTCTCGTCAATTTCTTACTACAGAAGATAACGTCTTATTCATAGATGATATCATAGCTAATGGGGATGCGGCTCGCGGACTTATCAAAATTATTGAACGTTCAGGTGCATCGCTTGCGGGACTTGGCATTGTTGTTGAGAAATCCTTCCAAGCAGGAGCAAGAACGATTCGTGAACAGGGCATTCAAGTGGAATCTTTGGTCAAAATTTCCTCTCTTAAGGGCGGCAAAATTGAGTTTGAGTAAGAGGAATTTACAAATTCCATAAACAGCATCTTTCCGAAGCGCGCATTTTAACTTATACTGTTCATAAGTGACCGAGGGGAGGCATAAAGAACATGGGTAATATTTCTGCGGAATTTCTATTAACCAAGTTGTCCGACGCCAAGAATCATTTTGAGAGAGCACTGGACTGCAAGCATACCGAGTTTGATGACTTGTATCCCTATATGATCGAACATCCGCAATTCTTTTGGTACAAACGCTATGTTGCATGGTCGGAGCTGTTAACGATCGTCAAATTGTCCGAAGAGCTTGAGATGGACTGGAAGCCTCAATTCACAGAAAAGCAAAGCGAGTATATTACGAGTCGAGTTATGTCATCACGCGTACTGGATGAATGGTACGAAACCAATGATTCTAAGGAACACGTTAGCTAAATCTGTATCATACACGTATTATTGGACCTCAATGGTGCCGCAGGCTGCGTCATTGGGGTCTTTTACTTTTATATAAATCACGTTGTGCTAGGAGAAAGTTGAGGTGGATGTTCAGTGATTTCGGAAGAGCAGTTGGACTTATATCGGGTTGAAGGTACGCGAATACGAGTGGTTCGTGATGGCATTGAGAAGAATGACGTCATCGGTATCGTTGTTGCTTGGGATGACGAAAGTGTTGTTATTCGTAAAGTAAGTCGGAAGGTCTTGAAGCTGAGCAGAAGCTACGTGTACGAGCCTGCCTCGGAACCTAGGACGAATGTAGTCGGGGAAATATTATAAAGTTGACGTGTTTGTTTCTTCAATGATTGCAGCACAGAATCCTACAATCTGATTGATTGTAGGATTTTTGTATGGAAAGGATGGAAAATTTGAGATATCTTAACCAAGATTAGTACTTCATTCGGGCAAAATGATAACATCCAGAGCTGAAGTCTGACCTGGATAGCTCTCGAGAATGAACCCCTCATTCCAAATCTTAACATGCTGTCCCACTTTGAAATCATGTATGGATAATAAATCGCTTGAGCCTTCTTTCGTTATATTGGTATCTGAATCGATTGTATATAGCATACGTTCAGGCATGTCTTTCTTTCCACCATTAAGCTTAGTATCATCTTCAATTAATAGGGAGTTATCATTGATTTGCTGGATATGTCCGATATTACTTGGATTATCACCTATCTCGAACTGTGTTATATTCAGATTGAAGGGCTGCCCAACTTTGTCAAAGATCGCTTGTCTAAGCTTCGCAAGATCCGACTCGTTTAAAGAGGTTCGGTGATCTTTCATTCTTCTAATTTGGATCTGGACTGTATCTTTGCTCTCATCCAATGAAGACAACATCTGCTTCACGCCGAATGAAGTAAGCAACTCCTGCATATCTTCGAATGAATTATGAAATCGTTTGGCAGCCGAAGGTGAATTAGTGAAATCTGTGTCAGCAGATTGTACAAAAGGAGCGGGTTCAATATTATTAATTGGAGCCATACTGCCGCAGCCCGTAAGAGCTGTCGTCAGTAAACCAACACTTATTAATTTCTTTGATGCTGTTGGAGAGAACAATTGAGCAACGCCTCCACATTATATTTACCATTTTTATGCTTCTGAATATTCGACGGCTCTCATACGGAAAATGTTTCATTTCAAGCTTGCAGTACATCATTATTTGCGGTAATGGCGGAATGGCAGACGCGCTAAAGAAAGATATCTTTGAAACTCATGCCTGTTAAACATTTGTATACACTTGCGGAAACATGGAACTCAGTAGATAATACATCCGACGGATCTGATTTAAATAGAAAAACAGACATAGTAGCATCATGACAAATCAGTTCTCTGATTATGCAATCAAGCAGATTGATAAAGTCAATCAAGCGGAGATGGCGCATTCACGAGATAATGCGGAATTCATCCTCAATAAGATGATGACTTACGGCTTGAACATGTATGCGGACAGAAGTATTCATACTTGGAAAATGCTTATTTAATTAATATGCGAACAGAACATGTCATTGATGGGATGTTCGTGTGAATCAATTTCTATAGAAACTCTTGCTAATAGTATTAGTGGGAGTTTTTCATTTGGATACAGGAACAACGTTCGTCATATTCATCCATTTTGTGGTATGATAAGACAGTTAATCTTGTGGCTTATGTTTAGAAAAGAATGCTGTTATTCGGGGTGACCATTACTAAAATGAGCAATTCATTTTTTATATCCAATACTTCAACTAAATTTAAAATAAGTTTTTCTATTGCTGGCATGATAATATTGTGGGGCTCTATTTTTGCACTAAAAAAGTACACGCCTGATCTGAACCTTCATGAGGAACCCAGAATTGTTTACTATGCGATCCTTGTCACTCTTATTTCGGCTATGGGTTCTTTATTAGGAGCAATAATGATTTTGAGTCATTTAAATTACAAAAATAAAATCAATCAGTTTATATTGTTCTTGTTAATGGGTATCTTAATAGGCGTTAGTGTGTATAACAGCCTTACAAGAATTTTACTTATTACATTAATTGTAGATGCAATTATATTTTTTATAGTAGTTATATTGTTTAAAGTATACTCGACAATTACCACTATGATTGTTACCTCTTTCATATACTTGTTACTTATTCTGGGTAGTAGTGCATTGCTGTTTTTAATTGTCCCCAATTTCACAATTAATCTTAATAGTATACTCTATACTCTGATTACATTATTTCTAATTTTATATCGCTTAGTAGGAGTATGGGTTAATCAGTTTTTTATTTCTGTTGTTATGAATCAGAAAAAAATTAAACACGAATACACTTCTGAGGTTTTAGTATCACATATCAACTTAATCTATATAGTAATTTTCATATTAATAAATTCTACTGGATTAATTTATAAGCAGGGAGATTACAATTTTTACAATGTACTTAATAATTGCTTTATTACTGCTATTGCGATTAATCAAGTTAATTGGCGAAGTTTTAAATTTTGATTTCATTAACTGTGTAGACAGCCACCTAACTGAGATGTTTGCGTGAATCAATTGTTAAGAAGCTTCTGCCAAAGGAACTGGCGGAGGCTTTTTGTTTGAAAGTATAAGATTAGTGATCGTCATATTCTTCCATTTAATAGTATAATAAAAACATGCTTCAAAAAGGCTATTTAGACAGGATGGGTTCGTTTAATCAATTGTATTTCTTATATTTACGAATTTCGTGAATATTACGTTATCGGAAAGATAAGGCAAAGACCAACACGTTCTAAGCGGATTTTGAAAGAATTATAATAAAAGAATATGCCATATAATATCTGTAAAATGCAGCTAAACTGGAATTTGTGGGGGAATTAAAATAGAAGAATTAAAACCAAACGAAAAAGAGAAAGAAGTATTATCTTTATTTTATAATAGATTCTATGATTTATATGAAGAAGTTGTAAATGATGATTTTATTAATAAGGATGCTAAAATAAGATTTTATAAACTAAGAGAATCATTTTCGATATATAAAGAATTATTGAGTTATGAGCCGATTAAAGAATATATTAATTGGATGAAAAAAGGTGGACGACCTCATTTTGAAGGGATAATTGCGGATGATTTGTTTAGTTTTATAAGAAATTTATTATTACATTTTCCTATTTTTGATACATGGGATGAAGTTTATATAAATAAAAACTTAGCCACGTGGAGTAAAGTGGGACAAATAGATAAATTTCTAACTAAAGGTATTGAAGGGAAAATTGATGGTAAAGGCACGGTGAAATATAGAATATGGGAAGAAAAAAAGAAAAAAATGACATACTTTTGTATTAATTTTCCCGATAAATATGATAATACAAATATTTACTTACAGGATATAATATCTGAAGAAGTTGGAATGAAATTTTGTATGGCATTAATGAGAGCGATATTAGATACTCAGGTAGAGGATTCAGAAGTACCAGATATAAAAATAATGTCTCAAGTATATTTACCAATAAAAACAAATATTTGAAACTGCATAAATTCTAATTTATTAGTGAGATTATGAGTGCAATAGGTATTTTGAAAAATGATAATTCAAGCTCGTATTATCCATGTTATGCAAATAGATTATAGGTATGTAGATAGGTGAACTGCCAGGGGAGAAATCGTTGGTTTGAGGATTCTATCCGCTACTCAGGATTATCTCAATGGTACAAATATCATCAAAACCTTAGGGATATTAGCTACAATGAAGGCAAGTAAATAATTGAAATATGTATCCAGTATGAACTTATCTCACAACTTTCAAAAGATGATTTCGATGCACTTGTAACTGCCGACATTTTATGTGGTCCAGGTAACTATAACCTTCGAAAGAGATGGTGAGTGAAACTTAAAACAATCCCATGGCTATAATAGCCATGGGATTGTTTATGTGAGGTTGTTGCATCTAACTGCTCTGTTTCTCTAGATCTTTCTGTTCCAACTGGCTATAACTCAAATACAAGTCCCCAATCTGCTTCAGAACTTCTTCATTCTCGGGCTGGAAATGAATCGCCCATTCCAAGTACTTAATGGCTTTAACTATTTCCCCTGACTCTAAGCAACGCTCAGACATGAACTGACTAAGCGTAAAAAGTTTTTCTTCCCATTTATCACGTTCTCTCAATATCCAATTATCGGACAATGTACTAAAAGAGTTCTTATGAAGATGCTCAAACAATTGCGTACAAAGTTGCTGTTTATGTATGGAATCCTGTTCAATCCAAGCTTTCTCCAGCAGCTTGATAAATGCGGTTAAGTCACATTTTATATTTCCGCTTAAGTAGATATGTTCCTTGTCCAACATAAGAAAATGGTATTCATCATTCTTAATGAGTTTTCGCAGATGCGTTAAATACATCCGTAAATTGTGCCGAGCTTTTCCTGTCGAAACATTCCCCCATAGATCATCACATAGTTGTTCTCTTGTTACAGAGGGGTTTATGACCAAATAGATGAGAATTTGCTTGGCGTAGCGCTGATTCCAGCCTTCAACAATTTGCTCACCATTAACGAATACTTGGAAATGATTCAATAAATCGACTCTTAATATGTTCTCAGATGTAACTTGGTTTTGTTCATCCAGCCTTTCAAATAGTTCATTATGGAGTGCTTGAAGAAACGCATCTTCACTTTTGGGTGATGCATTGCCATTCTGAAAAAAGTGATGGATCTGCTTGTAGGTTTCTTCAGGCTGGTCATAAAATGTCATATTTGATGAATTGAGAATCGTCATACATTGCGAATTCGGAATATAAGTAGTCTGTAAACCGGATAAATAGGTCGGATAAATGGGGTCAAGATCACCTGAAACGATGACTACAGGTTTGGTATTTCCTTTAAGCTGGACAAAAATTTCATCATGAATGTCTACAAAAGCTTCCCAAAGCTCAAAATAGGTTTCAAGTGAAACCTTATAGAAGCCTTCATATAATTGTGAAATCTCAGGACTGTCTGATGTATAAAGAGTGATGTTTGGAATGACATGATCAGCTAGTAGCTCTATTGAGTTATTTTGAACTAACGATCTTCGATGCTCTGTGAATTTAGCTGCTGTGCTTTTTGGGAAAAATAATGGAATAGAGTGCAAGCTACAACCTAAAACCATTTCCGGTTTAAAAATTCCAAGCAGCACGGCACATATGCTTCCTGCTCCATGACCAACGGCGAAAAAAGAAGAAATATTGAGCTGTTCTACAAGAAAAAGTGTGTCCTCGAATAGCAGTCTCCAAGCTAATTTGTCTGGCTCTTTATCGCTTAACCCATGTCCACGCAAATCATAGCGAAGAATATGATAGTGTTGCTGCAAATAAGGAACAATCAAATCCCAGGAACGTAAATTCATACCCGCTCCGTGGATAATCAGGATAGTGTCTGTTTGTTAGTTAGGAGAGCTAGACTGAAGATATTCATAATAAATGTCCATACCATTTCGATCAATGTAAGGCATATGCTGTTTAGTTTCCTCTCATCATCAAATCATAAGATTAATCGTTATTACATCTTATAACAGGTTTAAAGGAAAATACATACAGAGTCATTACTATAAGACCATCTTTTAGTGTGGCGATAGCGTAACGCTACTTTTTGTAGAATAAGAATAGCAATCTCGAAAAAAACGAGCATGCTCGTTTTTTTGAACTTAGTTATTAGGTTTTAAATTGTTGAGTTCATCTTCAACCAATCCTACTAACTCAGCAGCTTTCAGGTGAACAAACGATGTCAGAACAGCTTCAAAGTGAAAATGAGCAGACAAGTATTGAGGCAGAAGAAATTCAAGTTCATGAAGAGACAGGGCAAGAACAAGCCCAACAAGAAGAACAAGTTTCTGCCCAGGAAGAATCAACTCCACCTGAGGTAACTGCTAATGAGAATTTAAATGAAAAGCCGATTATTCAAGAAGATCAGGATATTGTCCCTGAACAAGGGGATGGTGAACAGCAGCATGAAGATTCGTCACAGCAGGAAGTAATATTAAATGAAGAAAATACACAAGAGTTGCAGCAAGAACTAAATGATGGCAAAGAAGAGCGGCCACTTGCCATTGAAGATATTGTAAAGCCGGGAAAATTTGGAGTAACGAACAGCCAAATGATCCCTGCCATGAAGCAAGTGATTGCGGATGGCTCAGTCGAAAAGCTGAGGATGCTTCGCTCTATGTACCTGTATTCCTTCGAGAATTCGCTAAGGTATCTGAAAAAGTCGGAACGGGAATTCATTCAAAATAACCTGAAATAGAACAAGTCGGAGCATGGATTGGTCATGTGCTCCGACTTGTTTTTATTTTGTTAATTTTTCTGACTGTCTTGCGTAGAATGATGCACTTTGGGGAGAGGTATGTCTATGTCGGCCTCGGCTTGGACAGTTTGGCTCAATATCTCGATCACATGCTCATGAAATTGCCGCAACGCTTTGTCGGATGGCTGATTACTTTCCTTGATTACATATTCACATTTTTTCATGAATTACGCCTCCAAAATTTTATAGTTGTCATATTCGATGATGAGTCATCAAAAATGCCCAACATTCTATTTGGAAGGCGGCAAAATATTAACACGTTTGGAGTAGAGGAACTTATGGAAAGCAAAACAATAAAGCACGTAGCCGTCTATTTAAGAAAATCACGGGATGATGGTGAATTTGAAGACGTTCTCTCGAAGCATAGGGATACCCTTCTGGCCTTGGTCGAGAATCGAAATTGGACCTATAGGCTATATGAAGAAGTAGCCTCTGGGGAAAAGATCGAGTCCCGGAAAGAAATGCAGAAGTTACTTCGGCATGTTGAAGACCAGCTCTATGATGGAGTAGTGGTTATGGATATTGACCGTTTAGGGCGTGGAGAAAATAAGGATTGGGCACTCATAAAAGATACGTTTTTGAACTCAGAGACGGTAATCATTACACCGAACAAGATATACGATCTGGAAATAGACAATGACGATGTATCCTTTGATTTCATGTCCATTTTTGCCCGAATAGAGTACAAAACGATTAAGCGAAGAATGAAGCAGGGGAAAGAGGCAGGAGCCAAGAAAGGCATGTGGACAAACGGAAAGCCACCGTTTCCTTACTACTACGATAAAAACACAAGGTCGGTACTGGTGGATGAAACGAAGCTTCCGATTTATCGAGCGATTGTAGAGAAATATCTTAATGGAACAAACCTTGGTCATATTGCTATTTGGCTGACGATAACAAGATACCCACGCCATACAACATTAAGCCTGATGGAAAGAACAAGGGCTGGTCAAATATTACGGTTCAACGGTTGCTGGCAAGCGAAATCCATTTGGGTTACATCACTTATGGTAAAACCCGTTCCAAACGTGGACAGGTGGAATTGGTTCCCGAAGAAGAGCGGATTAAAGTCATGGGAACACATGAAAAGCTGAAAACGCCGGAAGAACATGAAGCGATTATGGAACGGCTGCTTAAGAATTGCATGTTGAATCCCAATTCAAGACGTAACATTTTTCCTTTGTCAGGCTTGCTTTATTGTGAAAAATGTGGTTCACGGATGAGGTTCCGGGTGGGAGAGAATAAGAAGCAGGGACAGCACTGGAGTGCATTGTGCTATCACCAGTACAAAGATGGCAGCAAATGTGAACAGCGTGGCAAGGTAATGGATGCTGATTTTTTCAATGCTCTGTATGATCGGATTATCCATATAGACCCGAACATTTTACGGGAGATTGAATTGCATGGAAGTAGGTACAATGATACACAGGTCATTATCGAGGTCAAAGAGCAGGAGTTGAAGAAGCAGAAGCGGGCATTGGACAAGCTGCATGAATCGTATGAAGAAGACATGATAACGAAGCAAGTATTTTTGGAGCGTAAAGCTATCCGGTCAAGGCAGATACAGAAGCTGGAGGAAGAGTTGAAGGATTTGCGGAAGGTTGTAGTAGATGAAGGGAATTATCCGACTGTGGAGCAGATATATGAGCGGATAGGTGAGTTTAGGGAGTTGTGGAGCGCTTCAGTGACGAGTGAAGAGAAGAATAGGGCGTTGAAGAAGCTGGTGGAGCGGATTGTATATAATCGGGAAGGGAATCGGGTGGAGTTGACGGTTTGTTATAAATAAGATTAATACATTTTACACAAACATATGTTCTAATGTATGCTAAAATTATTACATATTGAGCTAATGGTAAGAAAATCTATGAATGGAGGTATTGGTATGGTCGACACCATTACAAAAAGTAATTATTATTTGATTGGTTTGCTTGTAGATGATGCAACTACTGATTAGCTTCTCAGAATTGCAACCTTATCCTAGAACATGGAAGCGATAGTTTACGAGAGCCACTAAAGAAGAAGAATGTATAAAATAGAAGGGATTTGAATATATTTGTCGAAATATTCCTAATACTATAACCCCTTGTGTGACGGAGGAAATGGATTAATGCAAATTTGTAAAAATAATTTGTGTAGAGGAATAGACAATGAATAATCAAAGCAAAGCTGCTGTAAATGCTGGTGTTCATGGTTCGACGGGCACTGAATTTCAAAAACATTGTGCATTATACTTTTTGTTCGAAAAGTATAAAGATTTAAAAGATAGAAAGTACTTTATTTGTATAGAACATCATGATGATTTTTTGTTTTGTTATCAAAATAGTGATGAGCTTATTTCTTCTATTGACTCTTATCAAGCAAAGAAGTCTTCTGAAAAGTGGGAAATGAGTGGCTTATATGAATTACTTAGAAAAATGACTGGAGTAGGCTTATCACTGAATGCAGATAGTATGCCTAAAGTAAATAACTATACACATAACTTAGAGTTCATAACTAACAACTCTATACAATTAAGTAATGGTCTTAGAGGAAAAGGTAAGAATAAAAGTATAACTATTAACGAGAGTAATAGTAGTTTGAAATTTACTGATCTAGATACTGAGATTACAAATAAAATTGAAGCAGAATTAACAAAATTGTTAGGTAAGGATTTAGAAGGTTTAAAGGAATTAAATAATGTTTCATTAGCCTATATTGATTTTCCAAAGAAAAGCGCTGGGCAAAAGGATTCTCTAGTTGGACTGCTCAGTAGAATATTTGGAGAAAAGGTCAGTGATCATAGAGCTGCTGTAGATGCTCTGTTGCTTCTATTTAGAGATGTAGAAAACACTTTAAACCAAGGCAATGTTGTGAAGTTAATGGATGAATCAAAACGTGTTAGTTCTGCAAGCATTAATGATGCTATTGATATAATTACTACAAAAACGATGGCATTTGATTTGTGGCGAAATGAGGAAAAAGAAGTCTGTAGAAATCTGGAAATTTCCATTCCAGATAAGAGTGAGTTTAAGCTGAATTTTATTAATAGCTTTGATAGATTTAAAGATTATCGACAAGTTGAACATAAAAAAATACTCTCCTTTGTTAAGGAGAATAGTAATATAATGTATCGCTTTACTGTAGAGACTGATTGTATTTTAGAATTATATCAAATGTTTCGAAAGATCATAAGTTCTCAATTGTCAGAGCTAAGTATAAAAGCAGCTATTTATGCTGCATATATAGAAGTAAGGGGACAATTATGAAAACAAAATTATTAATAAACAAACTATTTGCATATTCAGAGAGTAAAAACAAGTATTTTTACACAGAGTTTGATCAAGGTATAAACATAATTTATGGAAAAAATACATCAGGAAAAAGCACAGTTTTTCAGATGCTTTTATACACACTGGGTATAAATGACAATAACGACTACTTGAAAGAAATTATTGAAGAAGGTGCTTTTTTAAGAGTAGACTTTCAAGTAATTAACAATCGAGAAAGTGAAAAAATTACATTTGTTAGAGATGATGAAACCATATTTATTAAAAGGGTCGATAAACCTATTATGAGGTTTAATGGTATTAGAGCGAATCAGTCTGCTGAACATATTAAACTTAAAGGATTCCTTCATGAATTATTTAATTTCACACTTAAACTAGAGAATAAGGAGGGGTACAAAGCTGCTCCAATCGAAGCAATGTTTTTGCCTTATTATATACCTCAGTCAGTAGGGTGGGTATACCTTAGAAAATCTTTTAGCAGCTTTGAGTATTATAAAAATCTTAAAGAAGATTATCTTGACTATTATTTAGGAATTGAATCACTTGTTGATAGGGATAAGAAGCAGGAATTGGAAAGGAAATTAAAAAGTAAAGAAGATGAAATTAAATTTTATTTAAATTTAGAAAATAGTAATGACGAGTTCCAAATTACAAAACTAGTTGATGAAGAATTTGTTGAAGAGTCATTAGAATATATCAAGTTGCACAGTGATAATCAGGTGCTTCTAAACGAAAATGAAGAAGAATATATTTCTAAATGCAATGAACAGAGCTACTACAAAGAACGATTGTCTTTACTTCGAAAAGTGTCAAGACATCACAAGAAACAAAACCCTTTAGAGGGAGCATGTCCTGCTTGTGATCGGGAACTTTCATTTAGTATTACTTCATCATATAAGTATTTTCAAGAAGAGAATGACACTGAGGCAGAAATGGTAAAATGTAAAGCAATGATAAAGAAGCTGCAAGGGGAAATTAATTCTCTGGGAAAACTTATAAATGTTCGTAAAGAAAATAACTTAAAAACATATGGAATATTAAAAAGGTATTTTAATCATAATATTTCTTTTGATAGTTGGTTGAATAATAAAGTGAATATACAGTTAATTCATGACATTAAATATAAACTTGGGGTATTAAGTACTGAAAAAATTACTATTGAGAATAGCCTCAAAGGTTTTAAAACAGAAGAAGAAGTCCAAAAATCTAGAATATCTAAAAGTAAAGAATTTGAGCGTATATTCCTAGGGTATATTGATGATTTAGGTGTAAAGACCTTAAAGGAAGATAGATATATATCATTATATAATATTTCAGCATTTCCTTCTCAAGGGGTTGAGCTTCATAAAACAGTACTTGCATATAACTTTGCTTTAAATAAATTAATAGAAAAGACTGATGGTATACATCGTTTTCCCTTTATGCTCGATGCAATTTTTAAGGAAGATATAGAGCAATCAAATAAAAATGCTATCATTGAGTTTATTGGGAAAAATAAACCTAATGATACTCAATTAATATTGTCAATTGCAGAAACTAAAGAAAATGAAAAAAGCATACATGAATATAATAAAAAGTATTTTAATGGAAGAGCTAAATTGATTTGTATAGGAGAAGGAGTTAGAGAACGCGCTTTTTTAACTCAATATGATGGTAGCATGGAAAATTATTTAGATGAAACTCTGAATATTATTAATTGATAAGAGTAATTAATTTTATAACGCAAGTATCATTTAATGGAACGACAGAGCTGTCGTTCTTCTTTGTTTGCACAGTAATTGAACGGATCTTGATTAAATATCATAACATTCAGGGTTCGAAGTAACATTATGTGATTTTTTAGTGAAAGGAAGCTTCCAATGGACAATAGGTTCATTGATAAGATTGAAGTTCAGGCGGATGGTTCGGTAAATAATCATTACAAGTTTGCCGCCACCGCTCTTCTTACGGCTTAAATTACAGTGACTGACACTCTAATTTATTGGAGGTTTTAGTAGGAATGCAACGAATAAAAACGTAAAAATCCTTTGTTTTCAACACTTTGCGGGCTTGAGGACCTTCACGAAGGATGGCGCTGATTTCGAAAATAAGGTTCTAAAGGAAACAATTGATGTTTCGGTCGTGCTGGGCCTTGGTTTTGACATGAAGTGTGTAGACATGTCAGGGG
The DNA here is from genome assembly GCF_003945345.1 of Paenibacillus baekrokdamisoli. Lineage (GTDB taxonomy): Bacteria > Bacillota > Bacilli > Paenibacillales > Paenibacillaceae > Paenibacillus_Z > Paenibacillus_Z baekrokdamisoli. The sequence goes on from NZ_AP019308.1 coordinate 821,650, forward strand.
TTAGTGAATGAGTGCTTACAATATTGAGAATTAAAATTCAAGTGCGTTTTTTGTTTATCTGGAGTTCTCTAATATTAAAAGTTGCGAGAGGTTACAGAAACAAGGGATTATATAATTTATATAGAATTATATTTTTTAGGAAAGCATTAGAAATTTGTATGGGCATAGCAGATCATAAAGAGATCGTTCACCTATTATTGGGAAAACTTGTAGTAAGCTTTTGTGATTTAAATGGTACACTGCATATCCATATGAAATACATGAAAGGAAATTCACTATGAAAGAGACTAATCATGATTCTGTATTATCTAACCCTTTTTCTACAGGAAATGGGGGAGTGAAATTCGAAAATTTGGTTGGCACAACATATTTAGTCGCTCTTTTAAATGAAAGTATCCCAAGAGGTTTAGAACTAGGAGTAACAACAGAGGTTTCATTCCAGCAGAGATTTAGTGGGGCTACGGTTGATGATATAATTGTTTCAAGTGAGGATAAGGGTGTAATTAGAAAGTTATTTCTGCAAGTTAAGCATAATTTAATATTTAGTGATGCGCCTTCAAATACTATCTTTGAATCGGTTATTAAAGATGCTTGGCACACATTCGTTAATAGGTTTGGCAATATTTTTAATATACAATTCGACAAAATTGGAATTGTTATTGGAGTATATAATGCTAACTTGGATAAAGATCTTCAAGTAATTTTGCAATGGGCTAGATCAGCAAATAATGCGGGCGAGTATTGCACGAAAGTTGAGAAGGCTAAATTTAGCTCGAATTCTAAAAGAAAGTATTTGCAGATTTTTAGATCGCAATTAACAAAGGCTAAGGGATCAATAGTCACTGATGAAGAACTTTGGTCTTTTATGAAGACGTTGGTAGTCATACATTTTGATTTTGATAACACAGCAAGTAGTGAAAAAACAAATACTTTGAATTCTCTGCTTAATTTACTTGTTCAACGAGATATAAGAGTGGCGCATAATTTGTTTGACATATTAAGGACAGCAGTTGAAGAAAAATCATCAGTGGCCGGAACGATTAATAGATCTCAGTTAGTAGAACTTCTCCAAAACAGAGGCATCAGCATCAAAAATATTAGCTCTTCCAAGAATTATGAGCAAATATTTAGTATGCCAAAACAGAATGTGTACTTTACTGGTCGTGATAAGTTTTTTACTAAATTAGTAGACTCACTGCAAACTATGAATGCGATTACTCTAACTCAAGTGATTGTAGGGCTTGGGGGGGTTGGGAAAACACAACTAGCAATGGAATATGCTTATCGGTACAAAGACCAATATGATGTTATTTGGTGGTTAAATTCAGAAGATGATAATACACTTTTTTCTGACTATATTCGATTTGCAAAGCAAATAAATAAATTTCCAGATTTAGAAGTGACAAATGAACAATTAAAAGATATTGCTTTTGAATGGTTAAGTAGTCACAAGGGTTGGTTGCTAATATTTGATAACCTTAATGAATGGAGTGAAGTAGAAACTTATTTACCAAAGAATATCCTTGGACATGTTTTAGTTACATCTAGAAATCAACATTTAGATAGATTCTCGAGAACAATCCCATTAGATTGTTTTTCACCTGAAGAATCTGTAACCTACCTGATGACACGAACTCAGTTGAAGCGGTCAAAGGAAGTTGAGGAATTAGCAGCAGTATTAGGGAATTTACCTCTTGCTCTTGCTCATGCAGCAGCTTATATCAAACAAAAAGGGAAGTCCTTCAGTAGCTATTTAAAAATGTTTAAGGTGCATAAATTAAAACTGTTAGACCAATCTCCAGAACTTCCTGATTATGATGCTACTGTTGCAACTACATGGAATTTATCTTTTTCGGAAGTTAGAGATCAATCTGAAGTTGCTGTGAAATTACTGTACTGGATTTCCTTTACTGCCCCAGAATTAATTCCACGTTCTTTGTTTGAGCAGAATGAAATCTGGTCTTTCGATGAATTTGAAGTAGATAATGCTATTAGTATATTACTTAATTATTCGCTTATAGATGTAGATAATGAAGAACAAACGTTATCTATTCATAGGTTAGTTCAAGAGGTTATTAAATATAGTATGTTCTCTGATTTAAGAGGAAATTACATTATTGAGCTGGCAACAACAATTAAAGATAAATTCGATTATAATACAAACGATCCTAAAAGTTGGATTTATTATGAAAAATGGCTGCCTCATATATTAGCACTTATAACCCAAGCTATTGAAGAAAAAGTGCTAGAACAAATTGTATTTTTCTTGGTTCAGAAGGCAGGAATATTTCTTTTAGAGCATGGTAGACACCTTCAAGGAAAAGAACTATTTGAAAATATAATAAGATGGATTGAGCAAATGGAGGAGAAGCGTGAATTTGTAGTTACTTACAGAATAGCTGGTTTATTTACTACCTTTGGGACATATCTGCGTGATGCTGGCGATTATATAAATTCTCAAAAATATATAGAACGAGGAATACAACTAAATAATGAAAAAGAATCAGCAGGCTATGAGGAGATTGTTGCCGCTAGAGTTTCTTTAGCAGAAACGCTAATGAAGCGGGGATGTTTTTCTGACGCGCTGGAACTATTGTTTTACTCATTGAATCTATTGAACGAATCTGATCCTTTATCCAGTCTTAAACCAAGTGTATTAAATCTTATCGCAGTGTCATATAGAGATAAGGGTATTTTAGAAATGAATTCAGAAGATATTGACAAGGCAATTAGCTATTTTGATGAAGCGTTAAGTATATTAAATGAAGCCGATAATGCTCTGAATTTAGAAGTAGCATATATACTCAATAATTATGGTTATTTATGTATTCGGCTAGGATGCTTTGAACAGGCTTATGAAAAATGTAACAGAGCATTACAGATTGAAAAACAATTGATTAGAGAAGATATACCTCGTTTAGCAAGAATATACAACAATTTAGGTATGGCGTGTCGTGGCTTGAAGCAATATGAGCCATCAAAGAAATATTTTGATTTATCTATTAAGTATTTTTCCGATTCTTATGGAGAAGGTGATTATAATGTTGGACTTGTCCTTAATAGCATTGGAAAGCTTAATTGGGTGACAGGAGATTGGGCAGAAGCTCAAACTAAATTAAATGAAGCATTGTTGATTTTTAGGAGAGTTTTAGGAGATAATCATCCGAACACCCAGAGTACACAAAGATACTTGCTTGCAGTTCAAGAGAAAACAACCTTTCAAGAATATGAAGACTCAAGAAAAAATATGAATTAATCATAAGTGAAATAATCTGGGAAATACTGTTTTCTGTTATTTTGAAGTTTTAGTGCCTCTGATCAAACAAGAGAGCGTCCTTTTCACCGGATGCTCTCTTGTTATATAAATATTCTTTAACAGCCAATTGCCTGAATTATAGCGCAATCGGCTTTTTTTCGTTGAAGGGAGGAAAACGAATGAAAAAGGTAGTCACCCTTGCTCCATTGTAAAATAATGCATAATTCATCAAGTTGAAAAGGTGCGAAATTCCATAATAACTCGAAAACCACCAATATATTAACTAAGGAGAAGTCAACGTATCTGTGCAAAACGCACATAAACTGGTGAACTGATCCCTTGGTCAGAAGCAGCTCTTGAAAACAATCCCACAACCTGGCCATATCTATTAAATATAGCTAATTATTAACTCACACGTACCTGTCATTGATGAAATGTTCGCGTGAATCATTAATGTTGAGCATTTGATTGTTTATTTAGGTTACAAATAGAAGGATACCGTCTACCATTGTCCCACGAGTTCTATGAAGGTTGCAGGGAACATCTTGCTTAGAAGTAATATGGAAATATTGGAACATCGATATTAGTAGTCTGGGGTTAATTTGGAATGGCATTTCGATTCTGTTTAACTATGAAAATTAGAGCTTGCATAAATTGCAGGCTCTTTATTGTGCGACGGGCAGTCGCAACTCTAGCGCAAAAGCGTTATGAGTAAACGAATACAAGCGACGATGACGTTACCTTGGTAAATACGAGTCAAGAGCTTGGAAAGTTACTTTCTCGAAGGTGAAAGTGAAGCACGCAGTGGCAGGATAAGTCGGCGACTGTGCGATAAGATCGCTTCTTCACCTCATGCCTTCATGGCAAGTGGAAAGCGATCTTTCTAATGCTCCATTGGAAGCTTCAAGCGTTTCTGTTGTTCTTCTTTATATTGTCGGGGGGATAACCCATAATGCATGCGAAATTGCCGATAAAAGTAGGTATAGCTATTAAAGCCACTCGATTTAGCGATATACTCCAGCGACATTACGCTGAAACGAATACGTTCGCATGCGGCCGCAAGGCGGACTTCAATGGCATAACTCATGATGGATTGGCCGAAATTCGTTTTAAACAAGTATACAGCTCTGGAAATGCTAATTCCCGCATGTTTGGCAATTTGCTCCAATTTGAGATCTTCTGTTGCATGCTGATCGATGAATTTTTTTATGCGATAGGCAATGTAGGATGGACTTGACGTTTGTCCCATGCCGGCAATTTCATGCAATCGCTGTAAAGTTAAACAAAAGACGCGCAGGATATAATCTGTCAGCTCTTCACTGGTGTCATTCATCCGCAACTTTTCCTTCGCCAACTGATTCCACTGCTTCAGAAGATCGTCATCGAGGGGGATGGTAGTCTTTTGCGGAGGGGAGAAATGTGCCCACCATTGGTCAATCCATGTTCCCTTGCAAATCACATAGTAGTCGATGCTATTGTCTTTCATGATGAGCTCGTACTTTTCGCCTGGACGAAACATAAGCAGGTCTCCAGGCTCGATCACGACAAATTCGTTATCAATGAGTGCTTCACAGTAACCGCTTGTCTGCAGCCGGATGATATAAGTGTTTAGAAACTCACGCGGATTTCGAAAACGCCTTTTATGATGTGCCATCCCTACATAAATCGGTTCAGCTCGCAATTTATCGTCGCGTTCATGAAGCACATTAGATTCCTCCTTTGGCCCTGAGTAAATCGTTCATGTTTTCTATTAGATAATTATACAAACTTTCTAGACACATGTATGCAAATATTTCCCAAAACAAACATGACCACCCTTGAACAGGGCGGTCATGTTTGTTTTAATTGACCTCTGCAAACCTAACATTTCGACGCAGCCATTCCATACTTATCTTAACACTTTCTAACGCAGGTAGGTCACAATCGTCTTGTTCGACGATGAGCCATTCCGTTCCCGCCGCTTCTGCTGCCGCAATGATGGCCGGTAAATTCATCTCGCCCCGCCCCAGTTCTAACGTTTGATAAGTGCCATCGGCGAACTTGCGAATGTCCTTCAAATGAATCAAAGGTACGCGCCCGGCGTATTTATCAATGTAAGTAATGGGGTCGCAGCCTGCGTGATGTACCCAACAAACATCGAGCTCGCTTTTCATAGCATCTGGCGAAGTACTGCCAAAAAAAGCGTCGAACCATGGTTGAGCCCCATAATTTTCGGTGAATTCAACATAGTGATTATGAAAGCCGAATGCGATGCCTTTGCTAGCGAATTGGCTGCTGCATTCGTTAAAAAAAGCAACTGTTTCGGGAAGAGCCTGCCGCTGAGCTTGATTTATTCCGGGACAGACGACATAACGGCTGCCGATGGCAACATTCATTGCAATTTCTTCTTCCAAATGGTTCTGTAGGCGCTCCATGTTTACATGACTGCCGATGGCTTTCAGCGACAAGTCGGTAAGCAGCGCCTTTAACTGTTCAGGGCTAAAATCGTAATATCCAGCAAACTCAACACCTTCATAACCCATTTCGGCCACCTTTTGCAAAACCGATGCGGCGTCTTGAGCCATTTCATCTCGAAGTGTGTATAATTGCAGGCCAATTCCCATTTTCCTCATGCAATACTACCTCCCAATTTACAAAAATAGTTCATTTCTGATTCATTATAAAATGAACGATCTCAACATGGAATGAAGGATGTCATTGAAACATGAACAATATGATTGAATTTTTTTGAGGGTCAAGGAAGGGATTCTAGTGATGCTATTAACGGCATAGATTGGATATTCAGGCATCATGTCCTCCACAGTATACGTTCGCGCTTCAATATCTAATGATAATGGTACACGGGTTTACGGAATTGTGCAAAAGAAACGTGGAAAAGGGAAAGCGCTTACTGAAATGCCATGCAATAATTTTATCAGAACTAATCAGGCTGTGCGATATTGTTTACACTACATATCTTGTTTGATAAAATACAAGTGCTTAAGTTCGATATTGTAAAACAGATATTCATGAAAAGGTGGGGAGGTTCAATCAAAAATATTCATTCGATCCTTTTTATCAGGAACAAATCGAATTCCCTCTTCCTACGGCTGGTTGTGGGTTTTTTATGTATTGTTCTTCTGCTGGCTTCCCTTACGTTCTACGCCATCTCGGTTTCCCAAAAAAATATTAAGCAGGAAATTGTCAAATACAACACGATGATGCTTAACAACACAAGGGACAGCTATGAAAAACACTTGGATCTCATCAAACGGCAAATGTATCTGTTTTTTATCAATAAAGAAATTCAAAATCTGAAAGATAGCCCAAAATACGAAAAGCTCCCCGACATTGTGGAGGAAATTAGAACATGGACAACCAATCCCTATCTGTTTATCAATAATATTGTTTTATATTCAAAGCGTGAAGAACTTGTTCTGGAGAAGGGGACAAGTACGAATGCTAGTATGATGTTCAACGTATTTTATACGAGCAGTGAATATCCACTGGACTTTTGGAGGCAGCAGTTCAATGAACCTTATATGAGTCGGATCTTGCCATCTTCCAATTTTTTGAATAATATGTATCGCACTAGCCCACAGTTGCTGGGCGAGTTAATTCCGATCATTATCAAAAACAAAGAAAATCAGGATTTGTATATGATCGTTTTTATTGATGCTATTAAAATGAGCAAAGCGTTTCATCAAAGCATCTATAATGACTTTATCATATATGACGAGGACGGAAAGACCATTTTCAAGGTAGCGGAACAGGGGCCTTTCATTGCCTTTGAAGATCTGCAGAAATACGGAAGCAGTGAGTTCATCAAGGATAAAAAGTATTATTTTCTGATAAAAGGAGAGGGTACTGGTTTAACGTATGTCTACCGGGTGCCTGTTGAACAAATTGTAAGTCAAACCCGATTGAATATCACACTTATTGTGATTATTGTGACAGCGATTACGCTCAGTATCCTATTCTCTTTCCTGTTTGCTGCACGAATCAATAACCCGTTGAAGAAAGTGATCGAATCGATACGCCATATGAACGACGAAGTTCCCTATCGGTCGAATATCAAGGAGTTTGATATTATCAGTGGTGAAATTCATGATCATACAATGATACGCAAGCAGATGTCATTTATAAACCATTTAAAAGAAATTCGAAATCATGATCACGATACCATGAAACTCGACTTTACTAACAAGCCGTTCGTCTTTGTGCTTTTTCAAATCCAACATTACAAAAGCGATTTGAATACGCAAGCTTTAGTCCAAAAATGGTTGTATTATATTAAGATATTTATAGATAGCAAGCTAAGACCAACATTTCCTGACTCTCTAACGTTTCAAATCGAACGTGATCAGGTTCTAAGTTTAGTGTTCACCAAACAATTGCCTGACTTAATGGAACTGCTTAGTCAAATGAAAGAGGTATTCGATCATGATAAGGAATACGGTGTCGTTACGATTGCGATCACATCGGTTTATTTGACTTCGGATCAATTGTCTGCAGCCTATGAGGAAGTCCAGGAACTGTTGGGAGAACGTCTATTAATCGACGGAACGCAAATTATACATAAGCGTGCTGCGACACAAGTTGCGGTCGGCTTTTCTCCTGATCAGGAAAAGGAGTTTGAAGTTCATTTGAAAGCAGGCAATACCCAGCAGCTAGTTGCACTTCTGGAGCATTTGTTTGTTCGATGGCAAAGTAAAGGGCTGTCGGCGGCTGTGATGATGCGGTTTGCCGAATCGCTGATCGGCAAGATCCAGAATGCGACAACGCCCTTTCCTCTTGATCCGGACGGATTGGATGTCATTCTTGAGAAAGCAGTAGAAAGAATACAACGATGCTGCACGATCGGGGAACTGGAGCTTCTGCTAATTGAATGGGTGACGAAGACAGCAGAAGCCGTTCAGGAAAAAAAAGAAGAAAAGTACCCAGTTACATCTTTTGTTATTGATTATATTAACGAGCACTTAGCAGAAGATATATATTTGGACCTACTGGCGGAAAAGGTAAAGATGAGCAGTGGATACTTGTCCTCCTATTTCAAGGGGAAAACCGGTAAAAATATCGTAGACTATATCAATGAAACTCGAATCACGAAAGCGACAAGTCTTCTGGCCGATAATCAAACTAAAATTCTTGAAGCTGCGCAGGCAGTTGGATACCAAAATATCACGTCATTTAATCGTATGTTCAAGAAATATACCGGGTTAACGCCAAGCGAATACCGGAAAAAGTACGATTCCGTTTCTGAAAAAAAAGTTCCGTAGAGGGACTTTTTTTTTGATTTGTATGAAAACCTCATACTGCGGAATCCATGCAATGGGCGATTTTACGAAAGCTGGTATTATTTTAAGAAAACCGTAAAGTAGTTGCAGTCTCAACAGTTCCGTACATTTACCTAACAGCTATCAATGGCTTAAGATGACGCTATCAAGAGGAGGTGCAGCGATTGAAACGGATTTCGTGAGTGATTGGGTAATTGTTATTAGCTGTGTGAAGAATGGGTCAGAAGACAAGTTACAACAAAATAATAAAGGTGGGTGGATTTAACTTGAAGCGAATAAAGAAAAGTAATTTTATGATGCTAGTATTAGTCCTTATACTCGTTATCATTGCGGGTTGTTCCACGAATGGAAGCAAAACGGAAATGAAAGTGGAATCACCTAAACCAAACGAATCAACCACGGTCAATTTGCCAGAAGCGGCAAGTCTTCGTATATTAACGGAAAACTCACCGTCATGGCCGGCTAAGAAAGATTGGGCTGTATGGAAATGGTTGAAGGAGAAGACGAATATCACGATCTTGCATGAGACTCAAACAGGACCGGGGTCAGTGGCGCTTTCGATCGCATCGGGAGATATGCCTGACCTGTACACTGTTTACCTTGATGAAGCTCAGAAGTATGGAGCCCAAGGTGCTTTCCTCGACTTGTCTAAATATTTGGACAAGATGCCTAATGTAAAAGCATTTTTAGACTCCAGACCTGATGTCGCCCAAAGAATGACGTCACCAGGAGGGGAAAAGTACCAATTGCTCACCGATGGTGCGGGTGCAGGAAACCAGACGGTCTGGTTTTATAGGGATGATATCTTAAAGAAGCATTCTCTGAACGAGCCGAAAACGTGGGAAGAGTTATATGAAACAGCGAAGAAACTGAAACAGCTATACCCAGACAGCTATCCGTTTGTTTTCCGCCATGGATTGAATACCCTAGGTGCTTTTGGTCCGTCATTTGGTTTCTATCCGTCGTTTTTCGAGGACAAGGATACGGGTAAGATCAAGTATGGGGTGAACGATCCAGCTTTCAAAAAAATGATTGAATATTTGAACAAATTTTACAAGGAAGGGCTAATTCCACCAGACTGGCTCTCCATGGACTATAAGGTATGGACGCAATTTATTACGACGAACAAGTCGTTCATCACAATTCAATATATCCCACAAATCGAAATCATGAACGCGCAGCTTCAGAATGGCGCTCATTTGAAGTTTATGCCGCCGCCGCTTGGAGCTGGCAGCAAAGGATACATTCCCAATTCAAACTTTGAAGTTACGGGATTTGCTGTATCCTCAAAAACGAAAAACTTGGATGCTGTACTGCGTTACCTCGATTTTATCTATTCCAAAGAAGGAAAGGACATTCTTAGCTGGGGAAAAGAAGGGGAAACCTATACAATCGAAAACGGTAAACGGAAGTTTATGCCGCAATTCAAAGAAGTTGTTGACCTGGCCAAAGAAGCGGGTATTATCACACAAGGCACTTACGGGCTAGCCGATGCTAATGCCGTGATGTCGCTCAGAAATGAGAATGAACAATATTCCTACAATGAGGCAGAGAAATATAAATTCCCTGTTACTCCCGTCCTGCCTATGCTAAAAGCAGAAGAGAAAGCTGCGATCACGGTAGATCAGGAAAAGGTGACCAAATTCTATGAGACATCCGTAGCTAAATTTATTCTGGGAGAAACACCAATGACGCAATGGGACGCATTCATCAGTGAGTTGAATAAACTCGGAGTGCAGAAGATCATAGATACTTATCAGGTTGGGTTGGATCGGGTTAAAGCGAAATAAGAAGTGATTGCATAAAGATGATAGGGCTGGTAAACAGGTTGATGAGCCTCCAGCCCTATCCATTTCTTTTTGGAAGGAGACACCGTATGAAGCTATCCATTTTCAGGCAGTTGAAGCGTGATCAGACCTATGTGCTTCTGCTGGCACCTGTGTTGATCTATTACATCCTGTTCAAGTATGTTCCTATGTTCGGCATTAGTATATCTTTCCTGGATTACAATGTGTTCAAGGGTATTTGGGCGAGTCCATGGGTTGGATTTAAACATTACAAGATATTCTTCGAAAACCGTGATGCCTTAGTCATTATCAAGAATACGATTCTCCTTGGGGGATATAATCTCTTTTTTGGATTTCCTGCACCGATCATTCTAGCCCTTTTGCTTAATGAGCTTAGGAGTTCAATATTCAAAAGATTCGTGCAGACGGTTAGCTACCTTCCCCATTTTTTGTCCAGTGTAGTAGTTTCTAGCATGATTATCATGCTATTATCCCCGAGTACCGGTTGGATCAGCCATGCGATGCAAGGGCTCGGGCTCCCAACTATCAATTTTTTACAGCAGGCAGAATGGTTTCGTACGATCTACATCAGCTCGGAAGTATGGCAGCAGGTTGGCTGGGGCTCCATTATCTATCTAGCGGCCTTAACCACAATTGACCCACAACTATATGAGGCGTCAAAAATGGATGGCGCAGGCAGGTGGAAGCAAACCTTGCATGTATCATTGCCGGGGATTGCGCCGGCTATTGTTATCCTGTTCATCCTGCAGATCGGTCATGTACTGGAAATTGGTTTTGAAAAGGTATTTCTGCTATCCAATGCAGCTACTTACGACACTTCGGACGTTATCGCCACATATGTGTACCGGGTTGGTATTATACAAGGTGGATTTAGCTATGCTACGGCGATCGATTTATTCATGGGAGTCATCGGTATCGTGCTTGTATATGCAAGCAATCAGCTTAGCCGCAGATTAGGCGAAACCAGCTTATGGTAAGGGAGAAGTTCTTGAATGAATAAGCGTATTCGTCTTTTCGATATTGTTAATGTTCTGCTGATGGGAATCGTCGTTTGCTCCATGCTGTTTCCTTTCGTCCATATGGCAGCGGTTTCCATAAGTTCTTCGGAGTATGTACTTAGAAATGAAATTACTCTATGGCCCAAAGGCATCAAATTTGATGCATATACTGCTGTTCTAAGGGACAAACGTATTCTCGTTGGCTACCAAAATACAATCATGTATGTGGTGCTAGGAACTACGCTTTCGCTGATATTCACAACGATGGGAGCTTATTCATTGTCCAGAAAAAATCTTGTATTCGGTAAAACGTTTATGATGATGATCGTATTCACTATGCTGTTCAACGGCGGCATGATTCCAACTTATCTCGTTATACGCAGTTATGGTTTGTTGAATACGATATGGGCAATGGTGTTGCCAGGACTTGTGTCTTCCTATTACCTGATCATCATGCGCACGTTTTTTCAAGGAGTTCCTCGGGATCTCGAGGAGTCCGGTAAAATAGATGGATTATCCAATCTTGGCGTACTGCTAAGAATCGTTCTCCCTTTAACGAAACCTGTACTAATGACGATCTCGTTGTTCTATGCAGTAGGGATATGGGGCAACTTCTTCTCCGCGCTTCTCTATTTACAGGATCCAAACTTGTTCCCGCTCCAGGAAATGGTTCGGAATATCGTGATGATGGGTCAAGTCGAAGAAAATACCGTAAGTTCTGCCATCGGGAATAAGGCGATCGTATTGGAATCGCTGAAGTATACGGTTATTCTCGTTAGCACACTACCAATTCTGATGGTTTACCCTTTTATTCAGAAGCATTTTGTTAAAGGTGCCATGATTGGTTCCGTAAAAGGCTGAGTGATGGTCTCTTCGGAAGAATTTTAATTTTGCAGTATAAAGGAGGAGGGGGATAATGGTTGAATCATTTTGGAAGAGTAGATTAGTAGAGATAGTGGAATGTATGTCAACTGTTTCAAAGGGGAATGCGAGCGTATTGACATCTTCGGCTGGCGGTAGAGACATTTACATGGTGGAATACGGTTTGAAGGAGGACTTCGGCCGACGAGCCAATTATAATTCGGCTTGCGGCGCGAAGAACCCTGAGCATTATGCGCGTAAAGGCTTGGACGCAAAACCGGTTCTTCTTATTGTAGGCGGCATACATGGAGGCGAGCTCGAAGGGATCGTTGGAGTCATGAATCTGATCCATTTACTGGAGACGGGGGTCGATTATCGGGGGAGGAGGAACGATTATCTATACGAGAATGCGTATCGCTTCAGGCTTCTGCTTATTCCCTGTATGAATCCTGACGGTCGAGCTCGACTGCCTGTAGATTCATTGATTGATGTGCCTTATGAACAGTTTGTGTATTACATGCAAGGCTCTTTGAAAGACGGCACGCTATGTAGATGGCCAGACTGTAAGGCTGTTCACCCGATCAAAGATGCTTCCGATTTTTTGGGATCTTACTTTAATGATGATGGAATCAACATGATGCATGACAATTTCTTTGCTCCGATGGCAAAGGAGACCGGGGCTTTGCTCGGATTGTCGGAGAGAGAAGCGGTCGATTTCTCTGTATTGCTGCACGGTGGAGCCAATACAGAAATTCACTTTCCAGCGATTCATTATTTACCTTACCTAATCATGATGAGGCAGCAGGCATTTAATTCGAGTATCGAAGCTGCATATAGGAGGCAGGGGCTTCCGTTTAGCTTACAGAATCAAGTCGTAGTGAATGGGGAACAACCCGCATGTCCGTCATTTAATTTGACATCGGCTCTCCATCATACATGCGGTGGTATGAGTATGGAGTTCGAATCTAACATGGGACTTGAAGCGCCGGGAGTTAAACTGACAGCTGATGAAATTCTTGATAGCCACTTCGTATTATTCGAAGAGATGTTCCGGTTTGCAATGAAACAGGCATGAAGATTCTAAAAAAGATGAACATTCCGCCGTTCAGTTGGGCCGGATGGTCAACTGCTGCGCGATGGAGATTCGTACCAAGATGTCTATACGGCTCCGAATATAACTTGGAAATATACGAATGAATCGCTTCTCTCGGCTTCACTGTACGACAATCCATATGTTAGGGAGATGTTTCTGAAAGAATATGTGCCGGGTATGATCGATCCTGTCTTCTGCTTCAAGCACCAAACGGATTTACAATCTAGTTGACAATATGCGGCAGGTTCAAAAAGGTGATTTGTCGGTAACCATTCCAAAGGATAGCAGAGATGAAATCGGTGAGTTGGCATTAAATTTTAATTTTATGATTAAAAAAATAAATGAATTAATCGAGGAACAATACAAGAGCGGGCAAGAGGTTAAGGAAGCAGAGCTTAAATTGGTTCAAGCAGAGTTCAAGACATTACAGGCTCAGATCAATCCGCACTTTCTTTACACTACGCTGGATTTAATCAATTGGATGGCGATCAAATATAATTGTCCGGATATCGAATCCTTGATTTATTCCTTATCGCGGTTCTATAAGCTTAGTTTAAGAAAAGGTGCAGACATAAAAGTACACTGGGAGAGGGGACAACGGTCGAAATCCGAATTCCGCTCCATATTTGATCATAGGAACATAAAAACCTCCTTCTCCTTGGAAACTCAGGATGAGGAGGTTGAATTATGTAAGATCAGCTAGTTTGAATTCAGTAAAGCGTGATACTCGTCCGTTCTACGTTCTTTCTTGAATAAGCTGCGAGATTCTCCATTGCCGTCTCCTACAGAGAGACAGTAGGTGTACCGCCGCTCGTCCAATCGAATATCTGCCGTGAACACACCTGCTGCTTCGTCAGCTACATTCCCAATGATGTCACCCATAGGGTCAATGATTCGACTTGATGCGGGACCATTGCAGCCCGAAACAACAACATGCAATCCATTATCTCTTGCGCGAGCTTTTGTTTGCAGCAGTTCATAGCCTATTGTCGGTATAAAAATCACTTCTGCACCCGATAGGGCAAGAATTCGCGCAGATTCTGGAAACTCTTGATCGTAGAGGCTTCATAGAAGGTTTCAGTCAAACAGATGATATCGGGGTTGCTACTGCCGGATTTATCGATTACCTCCAATATTAAACCGAGATTTGTAGCAAAATCCTCTGTCGGTTTTATATAGGTGGTAGCCACGCGAACAAGTCGTTCACCCAATTTTCCTCATTCATACTATTAACCAGATTCATTGGCTCAGCCTCCTTGCCAAATTCCATTCTACTAATCGAAATAAATCGCTTTCCCGGTCCTCGAAGATTCATAGATTGCTTCTAAGATTTGCGTGACAACTAACGCTTGCTCCGGTTTTACCAACGGCTCAGTGTCGTGAAGTATGCAATCGAGCCACATCCGCGCTTCCAGATCGCTTGGGCTTTCTTCGCTGCCTTCAAAAAAATCAACTCCGCCTACGCTCATATCGATGGTGGTTTCGTACATTCTGCCCAGCCTTTCGCCGTTAATGCGGAGTCCGTTACGCATATCCGCTCCACCCTCCGTACCGCAAAGCGTCGTTTTTGCCTCAAGGGTGTCAAGTGAGTTGAGCGCCCAGCTGGATTCGAGTATAACGGTCGCTCCGTTCTGCATGGTAATAAAACCGAAAGCAGAATCTTCTACTGTAAACTTTTCAGGATCCCACGGTCCCCAGAAGTTTGCTGCATTTTCTTTGCGGCTAAGCTTGTTGAAAGCCGTGCCCAGGACACATTTTGGTGCATAATTGTTCATCATACGCAAGGTTAAATCCAGTGCATGGCTGCCGATATCGATGAGCGGGCCGCCGCCCTGTTTCTCTTGGTCCAGAAAGACGCCCCAAGTGGGAACCCCGCGTCTGCGGATTGCATGAGCTTTGGCAAAATAAATGTCGCCAAGCTCGCCATTATCGCAAATTTGCTGCAAATAACGGCTGTCCGGCCGGAAATTATTCTGGTAAGCAATCGAGAGCTTTTTGCCGGTTCGTCGAGCGGCTTCCAACATGGCTTGCGCTTGTGCTGCATTTTTGGCCATCGGTTTCTCGCACATGACATGCTTGCCGGACTCCATTGCCGCAATAGAGATCTCTGCATGTGAATCGTTTGGTGTACATACATAGATAACATCGATAGTGACATCCTTAAGGACCTCTCTATAATCGTAATACGATTTTGCGCCAATTGCACCATGTTTTGCCGCGGCTCTTTCTGCTTTATCGACAATGATATCGCAGAAGGCGACCATTTCCAGCTCATTCAGCTTAGAAAGTGCAGGGAAATGCTTCTCGAATGCTATGCCGCCGCAACCAATAATTGCCGCTTTAAGTTTCTTAACCATCTTAATCGACCTCCGCAAATTTATAAATTTGTTACAGCCCGCTTTAAGTTAGCTGTTCATTTCAGCTCTATTATAGGGCGAACGAATGCTGCAATGAAATGAAGGATGTCATTGAAACATGAACAATATGATTGAGTTTCAGGGATAAAGTGATTTGATGTAAATCTGACCCACCGGTGGTGCGGATCGGACGGTATCAGCTGTTTTAACTAAAATTCGTATGGATGGCGCTGTAGACGGGGTATCAGGTGGGACGCCAGTACTCGCTAGCATTGAAGCCTACAATGAGGTTCCCGTATTCCCGACGCTGTATGGACAAGGTTTGACTCTGCTACTGCTTACGGAAGTGATTAATCAAAATCGTACAACGTGATCGTTCACGATAATTTGCTTGCAGTTAATAAGCTTGCAGTTTATTGACTTTCGTATTGAGATTATGATATATTATCCTACGTCGCTTTATACAATAGTTACTCTATTGGTAAACATACTGCCAGATGCGGTCATGGCGGAATTGGCAGACGCGCTAGATTCAGGTTCTAGTGTCAGCAATGACGTGGAGGTTCGAGTCCTCTTGACCGCACCATACTTTACCACAACACTCTAGAGATTCTTCTGGAGTTTTTTTTCTATTTGCGTAATTAAACCCACGGAGATTGGAGCAACTCAATTGTATCGCAATTTAGAAGATTGCATTGCCGACTTGGAAAAGAATGGGCACTTGGTTCGTATTCAAGAAGAAGTCGATCCCTATCTTGAAATGGCTGCGATCCATATGAAAGTACATGAGGCCGGCGGCCCTGCATTATTATTTGAGAATATAAAAGGCTCGAAGTTTCGGGCTGTATCCAATCTTTTCGGCACAATAGAGCGAAGCAAGTTTATATTTCGGAATACTTGGGAAGCGGTGCAGAACGTCATGGCTCTGCGAAATGATCCCATTAAGGCTTTAAAACACCCCTTTCAGAATATCGGAACCGGACTAGCAGCTTGGAAAGCACTGCCTCTGAAGAAATCTGGGAGCTTGCCGGTTGCTCATCAGGAAATCAATATATCTGACCTTCCACTCATTCAAAGCTGGCCCATGGACGGCGGTGCTTTTATCACCTTGCCTCAAGTGTATTCAGAAGATCTGGACAAGCCGGGAATTATGAATTCTAACTTGGGGATGTACCGTGTTCAACTAAGTGGCAATGAATATGAAATGAATAAAGAAATTGGTTTGCATTATCAGATCCACCGAGGCATCGGAGTCCATCAGGATAAGGCGAATAAACAAGGCGTCCCTTTAAAAGTAAGCTGTTTTATCGGTGGGCCTCCGGCTCACACGTTGTCAGCTGTTATGCCCTTGCCAGAAGGTATGAGTGAAATGACCTTCGCGGGTTTGCTTTCAGGGCGTCGTTTTCGGTACAGCTATATCGATGGCTTCTGCATTAGTAATGATGCTGATTTTGTTATAACTGGAGAAATTCATCAGGGAGAGACGAAGCCGGAGGGTCCTTTTGGCGACCATTTAGGCTACTATAGCCTTACCCATCCTTTTCCTGTCATGAAAGTACATAAAGTGTATGCCAAACCGAATGCCATATGGCCGTTCACAGTCGTAGGCCGACCGCCGCAGGAAGATACCGTGTTCGGAGAACTCATCCATGAGCTGACAGGTGATGCGATTAAACAAGAAATCCCTGGCGTAAAAGAAGTGCATGCTGTAGATGCTGCAGGTGTACATCCATTGCTATTCGCGATTGCAAGCGAACGCTATACACCTTATCAACAGGTCAAACAGCCAGCTGAGATGCTTACAATCGCCAATCGGATTTTAGGAACTGGACAACTAAGCTTGGCTAAGTATTTATTCATTACGGCAGAAGAGAATCAGCCTCTAGATACCCATCATGAAGTGGATTTTCTAACCTATATTATGGAACGTATCGATCTTCGTCGTGACATTCATTTTTATACCAATACGACCATTGATACGCTGGATTATTCGGGAACTGGATTAAATAGCGGCAGTAAAGTGGTCATCGCCGCTTATGGCGATAAAAAAAGGGAATTATGTAGAGATGTACCGGATGGTTGGAAGGAATTACGGGGGTATGAGAATGCACGGTTAGTGATGCCAGGCATTGTAGCTATTCAAGGGCCTAAATTCGCCAATTACGCGGAAGCACAGCAGGAAATGCAGCGTTTAAGTGACGCTATTCAAGAAAAGGGTCCGATCTCTACTTGTCCAATGATCATCATGTGTGATGACAGCAGCTTTATGAGTGAGACGATCAACAATTTTCTCTGGGCTACATTCACGCGCAGCAATCCTTCTCATGATATTTATGGCGTGAATAGTTATTATGAGAACAAGCATTGGGCCTGTGATAATCTCATTATCGATGCCCGTATTAAACCGCATCAAGCGCCGCCTTTGATCCCCGATCCGACGATTGAGAAGAATATCGAACGATTGTTTGTAAAAGGGGCCAGTTTGGGCGGAGTAAAGATGGGGTGAGTTTGTGGACGTCATCACATAACGTTGTGGCGTTATCTGTATTGAATGCAAGGGGGTGAATGCCGTGATTCAGTTCGCGTGCAGGAATCGTTTGAATAAACATCTTGTGTTACTCCAGTGTATGAGCACGGTGTCTGAATCCACCTTAGCGATCTACTTCGTTGAATGGGCATCGTAAGAAAGTTTAATCGAGATTAGGACTTCCCCTTAGGATTCACCAAATGTGACTAACGAACACGCCAAAATTGGCGTGTTTTTCGTTTTGTGCAGCCCGCAGGGAGCGAAGTGGGATCTAGGGCCACCGCAAAGTAATCCGATTATTAAAGAAAAACAACTTGACATTTGAGTCAACTCCAATGGTATTGTGAATTTATGGAAAAACTATATTCTATACAAGAGGTTTCGCGGATACTTGGGATGCCGAAGGATACGCTTCGGTATTATGACCGGATAGGGATCGTCTCGCCTACCCGGGAAAACAATCGGTACCGCAAGTATTCGGAGGACGACATCATCGAATTGATGAATATTCAGATTATGCAGTACGCGGACCTATCTCTTGAAGAAATCAGGGGGAAGTTTGGTTTCCGCAAGATGAAAAATATCACCCCCGATTACTGCGAAGAGGTTGCTGCGTTCCTCGATGCCAAGAACGTAGAAATGCGCAAGAAGATTGCTCATCTGGAAAAGGTTAGTTGGCTGCTCAACGTCGCAGTCGAAACGCTAAGGGACTTTAATAGCGAAAGTGACCATGTTCTGGCAGTGATCGTCCACGAGATTTACAAGGATATCCGAAAGACGGAACCGGGAATTTCTAAGGAAGGTTGTGGTGAACATGAAGATTAGGAATTTTTATTATCTGATTGCAGGTTTCCTTGCGATGCTGTTTGCCGTCACGCACGCATGGAACGGGCAATCCGTTGTACTGCCGAAGCTCGACATTGATGCGATATCCGTGGATAACCAGATCATATTCACGTATATCTGGCACATCATCACGGGAGAAAATCTGGTCTTCGGCATCGCTTTCATTATTATGTCAATCCAAACCGAGCGATCAAATATCCGGTTTACCGCATATTTGATTGCGGTGATCCTGATCGTCCGACTGATGGTAATTGTTGGTGTGACGTCAATGCTTGACGTATCAAGGCTGACGGATACGCTTATAGATTCGATAGCCATCGTAATCTATATCGCTCTCATCATACAGGGCACAAGTGTGAAGAAAAAGCAGTACGATGGTCAGCAACCACAGTGACATAGATTTTCGAGTTATCTTCAACTCTGTAAGAAGCCCTTTTTATTCTTGCTCGGTTCTATCAACCGCAAAAGCTCGACACGCCTATCATGGAAAACAGAAGGATATGATGTTGTATTCAGTATTGGGGCAGTGAAACTAACCAAAGCGGGAGAGCGCATCGCTGGCAGTGGTGAGGTCAGGAGATCGATCCCCCTAGACTCCATAAAATGCATGGTCAGAAAACGGCAGATATGCCGTTTTTTGTTTTGTAGTTTACTAATTCCACACATGTGGAGTGCCTAATATTGATGGTACGAAAATGAAAAAATGAGATGTGACGGTTTCGCTTGAGAAAGAAGAAGAATAGGTAGACAACACATGTGGAGTGTACAGTGTTACTAAAATGAAAGGGTGCCGAGTAGTCGTGCACCCTTCTTTTACTTCTTGTTCATTGATTTTTTTGGTCAATAATCTGCTTCTAATCCCTACTCATCTAGCCACTTATTCACTTTATTTCCTATCTTTTCAGTTACAGTGAATAGCGGCACTATGAAAGACAAGATCCCTCCAACTGCAACGAATGAGAACACGGTTTGTTAACTTGGATGAACATTATACAATATTACGCCAGTAATAATAGCAACAATAACGAAGAGCCAAAATCCCACCGACATGTCTGCAAGACTAATGACAAGAAATAAATAATGTCTAGTTTATGGGACACCCTCTTAATTCACATTATGTTACTCTCCATCGGTTTTAGATTCTAATATACTTTTTATACCATTGTTTACCCTCTCAATGTTCGCTATAATGTTCTTGTAAATTAAATTGAATACAACCCTCATCCTATCAAACGGTGAGGTAGAGGTCGCGGTTGTTAGAAGTAAATCAGTGGAGACGCAGAGAACGTCATTGAAGCTGTTGAAAGGAACTACCGCCGAAGTTTGATTGCTGCTCTGGGCAATTGGGCTGGGACTGTTGCCGGAAGGTGCAGAACTGTCACAAGTTTATGATAAGTAAATTTGTGATGAGCTATCTTCAAAGAAGATAAGTTGGGAATGATATAAAACGTTCACCTCTGTGAGCGTTTTTTTTTGTGACCATAAGAAACGAATGTTCTGAAAGACAGTGTCACCGTTTCTTCTTGTTTCCCACTCCAGAACAATGGATCAACAACATGATTAAGGAGTGTTTTTAATGTCATCAAACAATTCGACTGAGCCACAGCAGTTGAAACGCGGGCTCAAGGCTCGTCACCTCACTATGATTGCACTTGGGGGCTCCATTGGTACAGGCTTGTTCCTTGCTAGTGGTAGTGCAATAGCAGAAGCTGGTCCAGGGGGAGCTCTTCTCGCTTATATAGCGGTGGGTATTATGGTGTACTTCCTTATGACTAGTTTGGGAGAACTTGCAACCTATATGCCGGAATCGGGATCTTTTAACACATATGCGAGCCGCTTCGTGGATCCTTCTTTGGGATTCGCCCTGGGATGGAATTTCTGGTTTAACTGGGCGATTACGATTGCCTCTGAGCTTGCAGCAGCAACTCTTATTATTAAATATTGGTTTCCTGATAGTCCTTCTTATCTGTGGAGCTTCTTGTTCCTTGCCATTATTTTCGGTTTGAATTTACTGTCTGTCAAAGGATATGGTGAATCGGAATACTGGTTTGCATTGATCAAAATTGCCGTTGTCATCATCTTCTTGATTGTTGGGGTGCTTATGATATTTGGTATAATGGGCGGCTCGAAGCCAACTGGCTTCAGTAATTTCACATTAGACGGTGGACCGTTCCATGGTGGTTTTCTAGCGTTTCTTGGTATCTTTATGGCAGCGGGTTATTCGTTCCAAGGAACCGAGCTTGTCGGCATTGCCGCGGGTGAAAGTGAGAACCCACGTGAGAACGTACCGAAGGCCATTAAACAGATCTTCTGGCGTATTCTGCTTTTCTATATTTTTGCAATCTTCGTAATTGGCATGTTGATTCCTTTTACACATCCGAGCTTGATGCAAGCTGGTATTGAGAATATTGCAGTTAGTCCGTTCACCCTTGTTTTTGAAAAAGCAGGATTCGCCTTCGCGGCTGCTATTATGAATGCCGTCATTTTGACTTCAGTGCTGTCTGCTGGTAACTCGGGGATGTATGCATCTACACGTGTACTGTGGGTACTTGCCAAAGAGGGCAAAGCACCTAAGTTTCTAGAGAAATTAAACAAACGCGGTATTCCTATTAATGCGCTGCTGGTCACTTGTGCAGTCGGCATGCTTGCGTTCCTAGCTTCCTTCTTCGGTGATGGGGTTGTGTATTTATGGCTGCTGAATGCTTCTGGCATGTGCGGATTTATTACATGGCTTGGAATCGCAATTAGTCATTACCGTTTCCGTAGGGCATTCGTTGCACAAGGTCGGGATTTAAGTGAACTTCCTTATAAAGCCAAGTGGTTCCCGTTAGGTCCACTCTTTGCCTTTGCATTATGCATGTTCGTTATTATCGGACAGAACTTTAAAGCTTTCACTGGAGAAACGATCGATTGGTATGGCGTGCTTGTTTCCTATATCGGAATTCCGTTATTCTTAGGTGTATGGCTAGGCTATAAATTTGTGTACAAGACCAAAGTCATTCCTCTTAAAGATTGTAAATTTGACTAGAATGCAGGGAATCATGAGCAATGGGACAGGCAGACAAGTCATGTGGAGTGTCTAATATTGATGATTCGAAATAAATAAATGAGATGTGATAGTATTGCTCAAATGCTTTGATTCAAATGATATGATCGTGTACACAAAGGCACTGGTATTAAGCTAACTGGCAGGATAATGGAAATGATTTTTAGAAAAAAACCTATAAATGAAAGCGACAAAAGTAGTGTAGTGCGGGTGGATAAAGATCTCGCAGATGCTGCGGCTACTCTCTCTGGCGATTTTCAATCTGGACCATTCTACTGGCAGTTGAATAAAGCGGATGTGACAATTCAACCAACGCTTGATAGGATTACGTTTGCGGAAATGCTATGCTGTTTTCGACAGTGCGCACTGTACATTTTGTTTTATCGGAGGTATACGATGCTCGACTTACGTAAAATTGGAGCTTATATTTCGAAGCTTCGCAAAGACCAGGATCTAACCCAATTGGAACTTGCCAATCAACTGAATGTAAGTCATCAAGCGGTATCGAAATGGGAACGGGGCGAATCGCTCCCGGATATCGGAACGCTTCCGCAGTTTGCGAAGTTATTCGGCAAAACGGTAGACGACATTATTAATGCAGGAGAAAACTCGGAAAATCGGGAGCACCAGCACCTAGGAACGATCGTTAGGGAGATTGCAGAGAACAGGCTGGAACAAGTTGCAGAGATGGTCAATACCGGAGAGGTGGAGTTGGAAGAACTTGTAGAAGTAGCGCCGTTTGTAAAGGCAAGCGCTCTGCATAAGGTTACTGAACGATTAGACAGTAGCGTCCTTAAGTTAGATGTGATCATGAGGCTGGCTCCGTTCCTCGGAACAGATAAATTGGATGAACTGGTTCGTCAGGCAGAAGAAGGCGAAATTGTGTGGAATTCCATTGCCGGACTCGCTCCTTTCGTCAGCAGTGACACATTAAGCCGACTAGTAGATAAATCGATTGACGGTTCCTTAGAAGTAGACAATCTCGTTGGAATTGCCCCGTTTCTTGGAAGAGAACATGTAGATCAGTTGGTACAACAAGTCGAACAGGGTAGATTGAGCTGGCATTCCGTTCAAGGGCTGGCGCCCTTTATTAGCAGAGCGACATTAAGCCGTTTGGTAGATCGGGTTGTAGACGGCACCATTGATGCGAACCGGATCATAAGCCTCGCACCTTTTCTGGACAGGGAAAATCTCGAGAAGTTGATTGGTGGAGTCGAAGCTGAGCATCTTACCCCGGATCTGCTGGCAAGTCTTGCTCCTTTCGTCGATCAAGGGACATTGAGCAGCATGGTGACAAACTTATTAAATAAAGTAAAGTAGATGCATATATCGGAGATTGGTGATTCATAGACAGTCGGCGATCCCCAAAGCTACCGGCTTGAAATTCGGTAGCTTTTTGTTTGGATTTTCGGATCATTGTGAACCAGCAATACACAGAAGCCTTCCAAAGTTTTATAGTTGTCACGACACCAGGAGACCAAACCGATTGTCGGAAGACAAGAACATTGTCCCAATAAGTCGCTTAAATAGCGGCCTCTTTCATTTATGGGGAGGGGAACATTTTAATCTGGATCTCAAATTGACCGGGAATAATTACGCACTCAACACATGTGGAGTGCTGTGTGTTGTTAGTGAGAAAGTAGTATTGTGAAACCACATTTACCTGAATGTAATATCTATTCGTACCCAAGGGGACATAACGCTTGGGCTTTTTAGGGCGCCTCACAGTCACAATCTAAGTGGTTCAAATCCACTCGATAATGTTACCCTTATGATAATTCCTAAATATTTTAATCGTGAGTTTGGTCAATTTCATCGCGAACTATTTGCTGAGTTAAAACATATCGGTTAAACTCCCTTATGATGGACAGCAGTCCGGCATCCACAAACATAGCGGCGCACCGTCTTGGCTCTTAGGTTTTTTGTATGTGCTGCGGGTGCTCTTCGGTTTCCCAGATGACCGATTTGGCAGCAAAGGATGCCTTGCTGGGGCGCATGTTCCAGCCCTGGAAGCTGACGCTGTCGGGGTTTGCGCAAGCTTAACGTAAGAGCCGGATATGGATTTCTCGCGGCTGGCTGCCGGAAGCCGGGAGCGGAGATGGCAGCGAGAAAAATGTGTTGACACAAAAATGATTAGGCACCATACTATATACATGACGAACGATAATAACGTAATGACGGATAGTCATGCTGTTCCTTCACTTGTCCAAACGAAGCGTCAGATTGAACGCTACGGGTTGAACGTCAATGCGCAAGCCGTACTCGTCGCGTCTAGGCTGATGGCCGCCTGAGCCAAGCTTGAACATGCCGCGCTCAGCCTCATTAGAGGATGATTTGGAAAAAGCCGCACAGATCAAAGCAATCCAAGCGGCTATCCAAGCTATTAAGAATACGAAAAATAGTGAAAATAATATTGCTGCTTCCTTAGTGATTAATTCGAATGAACAACGGCTTGTTGAAATTAACACCAGTCGTTCCAGAGTGGAATATAACGCAAATAACCGTCGGGAACAAAGGAAATTGCATCGTTTTGCAGTGGAGGAGGTCTAATGATCCTATCACCTAAAAACATGCCTTAACCCATACAGCAGATGATTTAACTACCATGCGGATTCTCAGAATTCGTACCTCTTGATTATTTCACGCAAGCAATTAAACAAGCTAATCGAACGATCACTTATTAAAGAGCAAAGCTTCACATTGGGCAGAATAGTATCTCATATCATTTTATTAGAAAAAAGGGGGATTTATTATGAAAATAAGAGCGATAATTACAGGTGTTACGGGGATGGTAGGCGAGGGAGTATTACATGAATGCCTGCAGCATCCTGATGTGGAACACGTTTTAGTGATTAACCGCAAACCATGCGGCGTTTCACATCCCAAATTAACTGAAATCATCCACAAAGATTTTTTTGATATATCTGCAATCAAGTCTCAATTAAGCAACTATAATGCATGCTACTTTTGCTTGGGTGTAAGCTCTGTTGGTTTGAAGGAGGAGGAGTACTCACGATTATCGTTTGATCTTACTGTGCATATGGCAGAAATGCTCGCAGGCTTGAACCCAGATATGGTGTTCTGCTATGTTTCCGGAATGGGGACGGATAGTACAGAGCTAGGAAAAAGGATGTGGGCAAGAGTGAAGGGCAAGACAGAAAATCACCTCATGCAGCTGCCTTTCAAAAAAGCATACATGTTTCGCCCTGCCTACATCAATCCAATAAAGGGATTAAAAAATACGCATAAATCTTATTATGCATTTATGTGGCTATTTCCTATTCTAAGAAGACTATTTCCAAACGTTACAGTGTCTTTAAAGGAGCTTGGTATTGCAATGATTCATACCGTTACTAAAGGGTATGACCAATCTATTCTCGAGAGTAAGGATATCATTAAATTGGCTAAATCGTAATTATTCTCAATGTGTCGCTCACCCCAAGTGCAATAGCACATCCAGGATATGCGTAAGTGAGCGGCCATACTCCGTTAAAGAATATTCTACCTTGAGAGGGTGCTGATCAAAGGTTTCTCTGAGGATCACGCCATCTTCTTCCAGCTCTCTTAATTGTTGAGTAAGCATTTTTTGGGTAATGCCGGTATTAAACGTCTTAGCTTACCCGTCCTGAGAATTCCATCCCCCTTAGTCAGAAAACAAAGGATAACCACCTTCCATTTCCCTCCAATAACCCCTAACGCTGCTTCAACCGGAATATTATATTTTTTCATACTATTAAACCCTCCCATAGGCACTTTTTGTTGCTGCTTTTGGGATCGAAACTACTGAATTCGTGCCCCAGGGGTTCGAGCCCCCTATTCTCCACCACTATCATATTTACTACCCTCTTTTAGAGGTTTTTTCTTTATTATGTTTGAGAAATTCGATTCTTACGGTCATGAGATGCAATACAAATCAGGTGCATAAATATACTCTTGCTACCCTTTTTGTTCGCTCGGGTGGTGAATCCAAGAAATTCGGATTCCCGTTTTCGCAGGTTGACGATTTGCGATTTTTCCGGTGAAATATCTAGTTTTAGACGGTCTTTCAGATATGATCTAACGGCGTGATACCATTTTTTGGCAGTCTTCCAATCTCGACAAAAGACTTTGAAGTCGTCCGCGTAGCGAACGATGTATCCTTCTTTGAGCCTGGTTCGTCTCTTTGCGTATAGTTCGGCGAAAAGTGCGGGCAAATTAAGGGGCGGCAGGCGTCGACGGTGAAACGATGGCAGACATTGCGAAGATGGGCGAAGACCGATTCGTCGCACAATGCCAAGAACAACTGTTGAAGAAAAGCTATCGCCCTCAGCCCGTTCGAGGATGCAACCGCAAAGGCAATTGGGTGATCGACGTCGACATCCAAGGTTACTTCGACAACATTAACGCCGTTACTGGCAAACATCTACCTGAACTACTTCGATCTGCTGTCCTATACTCTAGTATTTAGGTATAAGAGTTTGAATAATAGCCCTTTTTGTGAATTAGGACCATCTTTTTGGGAAGAAAAATTCACTTCCCGAGATTATAGTTAATTTAGAAAGGGCTAACGAAGAAAATAAAGTAAACGCTTTACATGGTTTGAAAAAGAAAATCCATCAGTTAGGTTTTGCTGAATTTTAAAGAATTAAACATTCATATGAATTAGGGGGATGCCATGAACACACTTGTAGTAGGAAGCATTAATATGGATGTTATTAATCGCGTTCGACGATTTCCGCTTCCTGGTGAGACAGTTAAAGGTACTACAACGGGTTATTGTGCAGGAGGAAAAGGAGCCAACCAGGCTGTAGCTGCAGCGCGTGCAGGCTCCAAAGTTACTTTTATTGGAGCTGTCGGTTGTGATAGCTATTCAGATGAACTTATACGTTTATTGGGGAGTTCGGGGATTCATCATCCTTTAATTATTCAGAAAAATGGGCCGTCAGGTATCGCACATATAACCATTGATGAAAATGGTGAGAATTATATTGTCCTATCCGAAGGAGCCAATGCGTTACTTTCTCCTGGAGAAGTTAATGGATTACTAAAGCAACAACAGAATTCATTCGATGCCGTCTTGCTGCAAAATGAGATCCCGTGGGAAACAACGCGCTATGTGATGGAGGAAGCATGCAAAAGAGGAATAAGGGTATTTTTTAATCCGGCGCCAGCTATTGATCTGCCTTCCGAGGTTTTTCCCTTAATTGATGTAATGATTTTGAACGATACAGAATTGAAAATAATAAGCGGCATTTCGGCAACGAATGACAATGAATACAATGAAGCGTTATTCAAAATCATTGGTTTAGGAGTTAAAAATGTTGTACTGACATTAGGAAGTAAGGGGGTGTTGTTCTCTAATGGATGGAAAACAGAACATATTCCAGCTTATATAGTTGAAGCAGTTGATTCAACCGCAGCAGGTGATACGTTTATAGGTGCATTGGTAGCTGCTCAAAATAAAGGAGCTACTGACCTAGCATTAGAATCATTAAGATTTGCTTCAGCAGCTGCCGCTATCAAAGTCACTCGGTTTAGGGCTCAAGAAGATATTCCAGTGAGAGAAGAGATTATAAGGTTTTTGAATAATAGATAACAACCAAAGAAGGGATCTACTTGACGAACAAAAAGGGAAAGTTGGATTTTCTGTTATTCGTTTCACCTGCAATAATTGCCATTACCGTCGCGATCTATATTCCGTTTATCATGAGTTCCCTTTATTCGTTAACGGATTGGAATGGTATAGCAGGATCACCGAAATTCATTGGTCTCCATAACTTTATTTCTATCTTTAAAGGGGATCTTGATTTCAAAAATTCATCTATCTTTACAGTCAAATATAGCGTTTTGTACATTCTACTCGTCAATCTCTTTTCACTAGCTATTGCCATTATTCTGGATAAAAATTTAAAATTCTCTAAATCATTGAGGGTTGTCTTTTTCATTCCCTATGTTTTTAGTTTAATTGTAGTTGGATTTATTTGGAAATTTATATTCTCTGGTGGATTTCAATCGTTGCACAATTTCACTCAATTGGAAGTTTTTGAATGGAGTTGGCTTGGCGAACCGAATCTGGCCTTTATATCGATTGTAATTGTATCGATTTGGCAATCAATAGGATTCTATATCGTTCTTTATATCGCAGGGTTACAGGGAGTTCCTAAAGATTTGTTAGAAGCATCTACGATTGACGGCGCAAGTTATACTCAGTCCTTATTTAGAGTTACATTGCCCTTATTAGCACCAGCCATTACTACCTGTACATTTTATGCATTGATAAATTCCATAAAAGTGTTCGATGTCATCCTTTCATTAACCCAAGGAGGACCGGGAGGGTCCACATATAGCGTGACGATGGATATTTACAGAGAGGCTTTTCAGAATAACAACTATGGTTATGGTACTGCCAAGTCCATCATACTTTTCCTTGCGATTTTAATCATTACAGTAGTGCAATTAAAATTCTTTAAAAGTAGGGAGATCGAATCTTAATGAAATTACCTCGAAAAAGAATGATTACATTTGAGGTGATCATGGGCTTCCTCGGACTGGTTTATATCTATCCGATATTATTGGTTATTATTAACTCCATTAAAACATCTACGGAAGTCATGAATAATGCTGTGACACTACCGAAGTTTTTTTCAATTCATAACTACGTTTATGTCTGGAAATACATCGATTATGCCAGGTTATTTTTGAATAACATAATCGTGACTTCAGTAGGTGTTCTAGGAATTGTATTTATTGGAGCAATAGCCGCATACAAGCTCTCAAGAACGGATACGAAATACAGTTGGTATATCTTTATTTTCTGCATCACCCCGATGTTGATTCCCTTTCAATCAATTATGATAACAGTTTTGAAGTTAGCTAAGACCTTGCACTTAACTAATAGCGTAATAGGACTGGGAATACAATATTGGGGATTCGGTGCACCGATGGCTATCTTTATTTATCACAGCTTTGTAAAGGGTATCCCAAGGGAAATCGATGAAAGTTCACTCATGGATGGAGCTTCGAGTTTTACTTCTTTTGTAAGAATAATTTTTCCGCTGCTTAAACCGGTAACCACCACGATAATAATCATTAATTTCATGTGGATATGGAATGACTTTTTGTTGCCTTTGCTTATGATCAATGGATCAAATTCGACAAAAACGTTGAGTCTAGCAGCATATTCGTTTGTTGGACAATACACAACAGATTGGCAATACACATTGACTGCAGTAGTAATGACCGTTCTGCCAGCAATCATTTTCTTTATCGCTTTGCAAAAGTATATTGTTCGAGGTGTTACTGACGGAGCCATTAAAGGATAGACGTCTAATTGAAATGATCAATTGCACCTAAATAAATGCGTGCGAAGAACCTACAATTAATCTAGGGGGATTACAATGGTCCGGAAAAATTTAGCTATTCTTTTGGTTGCACTTATTTTAATTTTGGTTGGTTGTCAATCACATTCATCAGATTCTAACACAAATAGTTCGACAAAGAGTAATGATACAAATTCAGAGAAACCCATTACTTTAAGGCTTTTTCTGAATTCTCCCGAGTTTACAGATGGATATAATAAATTTGTTGAAGAATATAAAAAAGTTAAACCGAATGTAACGATAGAACTTCAAGTCATTCAATCAGATTATCCAACGATATTAACAACTAAAATTGCTTCTGGTGATTTGCCAGATATATTCATGACAACACCTGGTGCTGAAATTAAACAGTATGCCCAGTATAGTGCAGATCTCTCTGGTGAACCCCTTGCTAATGCAATGAGTGAATCAGTGAAAGCTAATGTATCTTATGAGGGGAAAATATTAGGGGCTCCAATTGCTTCCAACCTATTTGCGCTGATTTATAATAAGGATTTGTTTAAGGCTGCTGGGATTACTAGTTTTCCTAAGACCACATCCGAATTGCAAGATGCAATTAACAAACTAAAAGCAAAGGGAATCACCCCATTTACAAGTGCATATAAGGAATGGTGGGTACAAAAACATATTTTTCAACATTTTGTAGACGCCGCTTCGGCTAATCCTGAGAAACTAGTTAATGACTTTATTGCAGGTAATACTACGTTTAAAGATCATCCTCTTTTATTAAGTTATTTTGATTTTATTGATTTAACAGTAAAAGAGGGAACTCCTAAAGTTTTGGAAAAGGATTTCTCCGCACAGACAGCTGAGTTTGCGACGGGTAAGGCAGCTATCATGACAGGTCAAGGTGGATGGGCTGAGGATGCTGTTACTAAAATCAATCCAAAAATAAATATTGGCATAATGGGTTACCCCGTAAGTAATGATGCAAATAACTCTCAAATTATTTTGGGTTCGGGTGCAGTCTTAAGGATAAATAAATCTTCTAAAGTTCTACAAGAGGCAAAAGATTTCGTCAACTGGCTTTATACTTCAGACTATGGACAGAACTGGTTTTCCGATTTTGCGAAAGCAATTCCTCCGATTACGGATGGTAAATATCCGAACGTTCAGATGGTTAATGACATGCAAGAAATTCTGAAAACGGAAAAACCGGCAGATGAAGCGATTGCATACTCCTTGAACAGCTTTCATCAGAAGTTTGGAGAAATTATACAAGCGTATATTGGCGGTCAAATTAATCGGGACCAGGCTATCGATCAAATTCAACAAGTATGGATGAAGTTGGGTGCTGTAAAGTAAAGTAAAGTTGGTAATTTAGCCTCATAGAGAATGGAATAGAAAGGGACTGTTCGAAAGGTTCTAAACCTGCGCCAGTCCCTTTATTACGGAATTATCGGATAGAGTTTCATAAATAAGAATCGCAGAAATGAGGTAATTGCATGTTTCCATCGTATTCTTTTCTTCGTAATCAACTAAGACAATTACTTCAAAATAAATACGAACAAGGACATGATACCCGATACTATAACGAAGTCGTTGAGAAGCTGCCCGATAGCTATGATGCCATGATTGAGTTTGCTAACCAATTAAACAATCTGCTGTTTCGCCAAGATTGGCCGTACCACGAGCCCAATAGGCTGGAAGACATCTGGATGGAATGCGATCAATCACGGCCTATCGGAATAATTTCTCCAATCGATTTACGAGCGAGCGCAGCCAAGATAGAGACGGGTTTCGTAGCCTCATTATGCGGGTCAATGCTTGGTAAACCTTTGGAAGTCAATCCTTCACTGAGTGAAATTCAAGATGCACTGACAAAAGCCGGTGAATGGCCGTTGCAAGATTACATTTCTGAGCGTATGCTGGATGCACTAGGACGGAGGCATTGGTCCTGGCACGAAACTGAACGCAGTCGCATCCGTGGAGTCGTGCCAGATGATGATGTGAATTATACCATCTTGGGGATGCTCGTTCTTGAACAGTTCGGTACGGACTTCACCAAGAAAAATGTAAGAGATTTATGGTTGACTCATCTTCCGATTATTAATACATGGGGTCCAGAAAGAAATATCCTGTTGAAGTCAGGTTACAGTTATTTGGAACATGATAAATCGGATTTATCGTTAGAGGAGATAGATAGTTGGGCAGATTTTCTGACCATTCAAACTGAATATTGTGGTGCTGCCATTAGAGCGGATGCATATGGTTATGCATGCCCCGGCAACCCGTCGTTGGCTGCCGAATTGGCTTGGAGAGACGCAAGTTTTACACATAGAAGAACAGGTATCTATGCTACAATGTTCATTGCTGCCGCAATTGCTCTAGCGCATGTTCTAGATGATCGTAAAGAAATAATTCGAACAGCTCTGATGTATGTTCCCAAGCGGAGTCGTTTTTATGAAGTTGCTAAGGATTGTTTTGATACGATTATCAGTTCACAGGACTGGATGGAAGCCTATAGAGAGATCAATATTAAATACTATAAATATTGTCACTGTTTGATCTACCAGGAGATCGGAACGTTAATGAATTCCTTTCTATTTGCTGAATCTGTCGGTGATGGCATTTGTAAACAGGTTTGTCAAGGCAATGATACCGACAGTTTTGGTGCTACGGCTGGTTCACTCTTAGGTGTCTATTTTGGGCCAGGGCATTTAGACAGTCACTGGACTGCCCCCTTTAAGGATAATATACGCACTGGGATAGCGTTATTTAATGAAAGTTCAATCTCTCAATTAGCAAAAAGAATGGGACGTCTTCCTGAAATACTTCAAATGAATCTGCAACAAATCATCCCGAGTGAATTATATACACAATGAATGTAACAAACGATAGAGGTTCATAACAATTGTTTTAAAAAATTCCAAATATACAACCAACATAATTGTCCGCGAATGGGCACGGTTGGTTGTTTTCTTTTACACTCTCATCAGGAGCATTATTCCGCTACATGTAACATAATGTCGCTTAGGATTTACAATCCGTTAGACAATCTTTAACTATTTATTCAACTGCATTTAAATTATAATAACTTCACATACGGAGGATGAAGGGGGAATCAGTATGGAAGTTTTTAACGAGTTGGAAGAAGGTATTCCTGTAGGTGTTATTAAATGGACTCCAAGTTCATTGCTTGAAACTTTCCATTGGCATACTTCATTAGAAATAGGTTATTGTCTTTCAGGAACTGGTTGGTTTTACTTTGGAGATAAAAAATTTCGCGTCAAGCCTGGGGATGTGTTTATTGTTAACAATATGGAACGCCATATTGCACAATCTGATCCGGAGGATCCTAGTCAGTACTTGTTTGTTTTTTTTAATAAGGAAGTAATTGAAGTTGAAGAGGAATTATTGATTCCATTTTTCTATAGCCCAAGAAAATTTAATAATCAAGTTTCTGGTGAGTTAGAAGTAGCTCGAAAAATAGGGCAGATAATTGTTTCATTGACCGAAGAAATAAAAAAGAAAAAAACAGCGTACCATGGTATGCTTCGCAGTTACATTTATCAAATTTGTGTGCTATTATCCCGACATTTCGAAAATCAGATCTCTATTGGAGAAAATAAGAAAGTGTTCTCGTTATATTACAAGCTAGGCCCTATATTGACATATCTTCATGAAAATTTTAGAGAGCCTTTGGAACTTTCTGTTCTTGCTGAGAAACTGGGGCTTAGTGTTTCACGTACCCGCCATTTGTTCCAAGAGGTAATGGGTGAAGGGTTTAAGGAATATCTACTACATTTACGAGTGAATGAGGCAAGAAAACTATTGCTGAATACAGATTTGTCAATTGTTGAAGTTTGCTACCAAAGTGGGTTTCAAAGTCACAATCCTTTTTATCATGCATTCCAAAAAATTGTTGGGATGTCTCCGGGAAGTTACAAAAATGAAGCATTAAAAATAAAGCTGCCGTCTTCTCGTGACAATTGTAGCTTCGAAATCTAGATGTAATCACCACACACCGGGCATTTTGCTCGGGTGGGTTGGTTTTAATTCGGTTTTCTTTTTCAATTTGATTGTATTGAAAAACTTGTTCTACTTAACTGTTACATCCAACGCATAATGTCCGCCAATTGATGACGTAAGTTGTCCTGCTGGTGACGGTCAGTCAGTAGCAACATTGTTACTGATTTCGGCAACGGTATCAAAGCGGCATCCATGTCTTTTCAAACATAGATGGTAGAATATTACTATTGATCGAAAAAGTAAATAGTGGTGGTGATGAAATGATTGAAATTATCGATGTAAATGCCGACAATGTTGAAGAAACAGGATTTTTTTGCATGAGAAGTAAGCCGAAAACTGTTGGTTATCAACAAAAGCTTCACTGGCTTAAAGAGCGTTTCTCAGAAGGGCTAAAACTAAAAGTAATTCAAGATGGAGACCATCCCAAAGGCTTTATTGAATATGTTCCGAGTGAATACACATGGAGAACTGTGGAAGCAGAGAACTTTATAATCATTCATTGCCTTTGGATTGTCGGTCAAGGAAAAGGTAAGGGATATGGTTCGAGGTTGTTAGAGGAATGTATCAAGGAGGCTGTTGATCAAAAAAAATCAGGAATAGCAATGGTTACAAGCAAGGGAACCTGGCTTGCGGATCCATCATTTTTTACTAACAAAGGGTTTAAAGTTGAAGACGAAGCTCCACCTGCTTTTGAACTAATAGTAAGAAAATTTGTAGATTGTCCATCGCCTCGATTCCCCAATAATTGGGTAGAAAGAGCAGAACAGTACAAATCGGGAATTACCATATTAAGGTCAGACCAATGCCCTTACAATGACAGTGCTGTTCAGACAATCTCTGAAACTGCCAAAGAGTTAGGTATTGACGTAAATGTGATTGAAATTAATAATTGCAAGGACGCTCAAGGCTCACCATCAGCCTACGGCACTTTTAATGTAATTTATAACGGTAAGCTTCTCACATACCATCCTATTACGAAACGAGAGCTTTTGAAACTTCTTCAAGAAGCAACATAATATATGATAATTTTCAATAAGCCAGCGGTTTTCCGCTGGCTTTTTAATAAAACCGACATCCCCTTACGGTTCTTTTGCCTCGAATATACGTTCTTACAGTCGGTAAGCTCTGTCTGCGCGATCTTCTGCTTGGCAATAGTCAGCTTCATATGCTTCTTCGAGAGAATGAATAAGAAATCTATGATCGATCGGTGAAGACATGACAATCAAGATCGTATAGGTTCCGTACTTATCGCACTGATTGCCAAACTCTTCGAGGGCGCGTGTGGAGTCGGTCAGTACTTTTAATAAATAACTGTGTTCTCCGCTTATTCGATGGCACTCGGCAACCTGGGGAGATGAATGGACAAAATCAAGAAATGCAAGGCAGTCTCTAGTCTGAAACAACATATAGGCTGCCGTATGCTTTCCAATTTTTTCGGGAGAGATGATGGTGCGATATTCCTCGATAATTCCTTTTTCTTCCATTCTTCTAACTCGTTCCGTTACAGCAGGTTGGGACAAACCCACGCTTTTCCCCAGCTCTGTCATTGAAATCCTCGCTTGATTTTGTAGATAGAAGAGAATTTGTTTGTCTACATGATCCACTTTGTATATCCTCCTTTAAATTTAAGGTATTTCAAATGAAATAACTTATATTACATTGTATAAACATCATAATTGATTGATTGTGATATGTAAAATGAATGGTTTAAATTATATAATAAGACTCACACCAATAAGGTTATCCACATATGAAAAGTTAGAGAGGATGGCTGCTTTTGAGCAAATATGAGTTAAATAAGGTAGGTACAGAAGCTGGTTTCAGGCTTGCTCCCGGCCGGGCACTTGATGTTACGGTGTTCAGTCAGTTGGAGCTGGCATGGTAGGCAGCGCAAGCTCGGCTTCGAATATGCGTAGGCGGTGCAATGGTACGGCTCGCCGACCGCTATGGTGCTGCCCAATTACCAAATCTAAGACTGGAGGGAACTCTCAATGAGCCTCTCTCACTCTCGCAAAAAAATATTCGCATTGGCCGCTGTATGTTTGTCCGCACTGATGTTTGGTCTCGAAATTTCAAGTGTGCCTGTGATACTGCCAACCCTGGAAAAGGTATTGCATGGAAATCTCAAGGATATGCAATGGATTATGAACGCCTATACCATTGCCTGTGCGACAGTTCTGATGGCTGTTGGAACGCTGGCTGACCGGTATGGAAGGAGGCGTATTTTTATTATCAGCCTCGTCTTGTTCGGCATTACATCCTTGATTTGTGGCTTGGCACAAAGCGCGTCGGTTCTGATCGTCAGCCGGTTTCTTCAAGGCGTGGGTGCTGGTGCGATGCAGATTTGCCAGATAGCAATTCTTTCGCATCGGTTTCAGGAAGGACAAGAACGCAGTAAAGCCTTTGGCGTATGGGGGATCGTGTTCGGTATCGGCCTCGGTTTTGGACCCATCATCGGCGGCATGATCGTGGCCGTGTTGAACTGGCATTGGGTTTTCCTGGTTCACGTCCCGCTGACCATCCTCACTTTGATCCTTGTCTTCGGCAGCGTGGAGGAGTCCAGCGATCCGCAGGCAAAAAAGCTGGACATTATCGGCATCGTCACGCTTTCGTTGACGGTTTTTGGCCTGGCATATTTCATCACGCAAGGGTCGGAACTCGGTTTTACCAGCATGGCATCCATCGGCATCCTTGTTGCGTCGGCAACAAGTTTCATTGTTTTTCTGTTTGCAGAAAAACTCAGCGCCCATCCGATGTTCGACTTTTCCGTATTCAAGATACGTAATTTTTCTGGCGCGCTCTTTGGCTCCGTCGGGATGAATTTCAGTTTCTGGCCGTTCATGATCTATCTGCCGATCTATTTCCAGAGCGGCCTTGGTTACGGCATCGTAGCCGCCGGGCTGTCTCTCTTGGCTTATGCGCTGCCCACCCTGGTGATTCCGCCTCTGGCAGAGCGCCTATCACTCCGCTATCAGCCGCGTGTAGTCATCCCATCGGGTCTGTTCATCATCGGCCTGGGCTTCATTTTGATGAAATATGGTAGCGGTGGCGATCACGCTAGCTGGTTGACGATGCTCCCCGGTTCCCTGTTGGCTGGTATCGGGCTAGGCTTAACCAACACGCCTGTGACCAATACGACCACCGGCTCGGTTCCGAGTACCCGTGCAGGCATGGCTTCCGGCATAGATATGAGTGCCAGATTGATCAGTCTAGCCATCAACATCGCCGTGATGGGATTCATCTTGCAGGAAGGCATCCTGTCTTATTTGAATGGTGCCCTTTTTGGGAGTCTCGATTCAGTGCAATTGCGGACTTTGGCCGAAAAAATAGCCGCCGGAAACTTTGCATCTCTCAAGCAGGGTTTGCCAGAACTGTCCTCTCTGGATGCGTCCGGAACCGTCGTCCATGCAGCGCTTGTGCACGGCTTTGGCTTGGTGATGCTCTATGGCGGTATTGGCGTCTGGGTTTTGGCCGCAATCAGTTTTATGATTTTCGGAACCAAAAGAGCATTATTTCATAAGTAGAGCGTGAAGACCATCGCGCAGAGACAAAGGAGCTCCACGCCACAATTGGCGAGGGGCTTCTTTGTCTGTGCGCCAAGAATGGGTGATATCCCAAGGTAATCCGTGTCATGAATTGATTTGTTTAGTGTTGAATTTGATTAGCATACCGCGAAAAACTCAGTCCTATCAAGGGGTGACGTTAGTCACAAATTGATTATAGATGGGAAGCCCACGAGCTTATAGTATGAAGTCCAGAGCAATGATCATCAGACTAAGGCGAGGTGCAGATCATGAGTACAGAAGCAACGAACCATATTGATAAACCAAATCTAATTGATACGGATGTCCATAATGGAATGAGGAGGTCAGAGGATTTACTTCCTTATCTCGCCAAGCCCTGGCATAGCCAATGGCTGGCAACTGGAACTGGAGTGGGAAGTCCCTATTATTCGACTGTAGGGGTAATACGTAAGGATGCTGAACCAGATAGCGGAGGTGCCTCTGGAAGTGATCCGACTTATATGATTAAGGATCATCTGGATCGCTACGGCATTGATTATGCTATCTTGACTGGTGCGAGTGTATTGGAAATGTCAATCAATCCCGATTGTGACTACGGGAATGCTGTTGTCGCTGCTTATAATGATTATTTGGTGGATGTGTGGCTTAGTGCAAGTCCACGGTTCAAGGGCTCAATGGTCATTAATCATGCAGACCCGATAGCAGCAGCTATGGAAATTGACCGCATGGGTAAACATCCGGATATCATCCAAGTCATTATGTGCAGCGGAGCTCGCACACCATTCGGACAGCGCTTTTATCATCCCATCTATGAAGCAGCAGAGAGGAATGGTTTACCTATGGCTATTCACCCCGGTACGGAGGGGAGAGGAATTGCCGGAGCGCCAACTCCTTCTGGTTATCCTTCTCGATATATGGAGTGGCACAATATTTTGCCTACCAACTATATGACTCACATCAATAGCTTAGTTTGTGAAGGGGTGTTCGAGAAATTCCCGAGCTTGAAATTTGTAGGTATCGAAGGCGGTATTGCCTGGCTTCCTCATCTCATGTGGAGGATGGATAAGAACTATAGAGCTTTACGAGATACGACACCATGGTTAAAGAAATTTCCCTCGGAATATATTCGAGAGCATATTTATTTGACTACACAGCCGATTGAGGAGCCGGAAAGACCGGAGCATCTCGTGCAAATCATTCAAATGAGTGGGTGTGAGGATAGAGTGATGTTCTCCAGCGATTATCCCCACTGGGATTTTGATCATCCTAAGCTTGCGCTTACTGCTTTCCCGAGAGAGATTCGGAGCAAGATACAAGCGGCTAACGCGTCCAAACTATATGGATTACATACTAAGCCGAAACTGCATTTAGAGGGTAAGCCATGATCAATAATGGGATAAGAATGTTGAAGGATATGAAGAGAGACCGCTGGATTTATATTCTCTTGGTGCCGGGTCTCATCTACTTGCTGCTATTCAAATATTTACCGATGGGCGGCGTCGTTATTGCTTTTCAAGACTATCATCCTTTCAAGGGGTTTCTAGGAAGCGATTGGGTTGGAACCAAGCACTTTACTCGTCTGTTTGAAGATCCAGATTTCTTCAAGCTTCTGGGGAACACCTTAATGCTGAGCTTATACAATTTGGCATTTGGGTTTCCTGCGCCGATTATTCTGGCCTTAATGTTGAATGAACTGAGACATATGTGGTTTAAGCGTACGATTCAAACGCTGATCTATATTCCTCATTTCATGTCATGGGTCGTTGTCGTTTCGATGTTCTTCGTCATTTTCGAATCTCAAGATAGCATGTTTCAATCCTTGTTAACGACACTGGGCTTTGATCAATTTTCCATCATGATGGATGGCGATTTATTCCGACCTATGTACATTTTGCAGGTGATCTGGAGAGAAAGCGGCTGGGGTACAGTTATTTACTTGGCTGCACTGGCAAGCATTAGTCCTGAATTATATGAAGCCGCACGAATGGATGGTGCTAATCGTTTGCGACAAATATGGCATATTACGCTGCCAGGCATACGGAGTACGATTATCATCTTGCTGCTATTAAGGCTCAGTGATGTTCTGGATTTGAGCTTTGAGCATGTCTATCTGCTGCTCAACTCGCTAAACCGCGAAGTCGGAGAAGTGTTCGATACTTACGTGTATCGCGTTGGATTGGTCAATGGTCAACTCAGCTATGCGACTGCGGTAGGTCTATTCAAAGGCTTGGTTGGATTGGTTCTGGTCATGATTGCTAACTGGGCAGCCAAAAAATCCGGAGAGGAGGGCATCTACTGATGAATGATAAAACAATAGGAAGCAGAGTGTTTGATGGAATCAATATCACGTTGCTTGTTCTCTTCTCTATCGTGACCATTGTGCCATTTATCCATATTATCGCCAGCTCATTTGCATCTGCTTCCGCCTACAACGAGTCAAATTTCATGCTTTTCCCGACAGAGTTTTCTCTGAAGGCGTACGAATATATTTTCACAACGAATGCTTTGCCGAAAAGTCTATTCATTACCATCTTCATCACTGCTGCTGGGACAGTGCTCAGCTTGATTATAACTTCACTTACGGCTTATTCCTTGTCCAGAAGGAAATTACATTTCCGTAGGCTGATTATGTTCATGATTGTTTTTACGATCATTTTCCATGGTGGGCTCATCCCTGATTATTTGGTTGTTAAGGAATTGGGGCTGCTGAACTCTTACTGGTCACTCCTTGTTCCGAGAGCGATGATACCTTTCTATCTCATCATTCTAATCAGCTTCTTTAGGGGTTTGCCGGAAGAGATTGAAGAGTCAGCTAGAATGGACGGCTGCGGCGATTTGCGGATGCTATTCCGCATCATCATCCCTTTATCCATGCCGGCGCTTGCCACATTAACATTGTTCTACGCTGTATACCAATGGAACACTTATATGCATGCCATTCTCTACATTACTGATTCAACAAAATGGCCGATTCAGGTGCTGCTGCGACAAATCGTAATGGTTTCGCAAGCTGGCTTTGTTGAGCAAGGAATGGTAGCAGGAGAGCAA
The DNA here is from genome assembly GCF_003945345.1 of Paenibacillus baekrokdamisoli. Classification (GTDB taxonomy): domain Bacteria; phylum Bacillota; class Bacilli; order Paenibacillales; family Paenibacillaceae; genus Paenibacillus_Z; species Paenibacillus_Z baekrokdamisoli. The sequence continues at coordinate 861,620 of NZ_AP019308.1, forward strand.
TCTATTCCGGCGGATACAATCAAGATGGCGGTAATCACGGTAGCGACCTTACCGATATTGCTAGTCTATCCGTTCTTGCAAAAACATTTCTCTAAAGGGGTCCTCCTGGGCTCAGTTAAGGGATGATCGATTGGGAGGAAAAGAGAGTGGAGAAGCATTGGGTAGCAAGAAGAGATGAGATTCATGAAGGGGAATGCAAGCTTGTCACTGTAAAGGGCATTGAATTTGGGCTATTCGAGGTAAAGGGACAATTAGTCGCTTGGAGAAATGTATGCCCGCATTTCGGTGCTCCTGTGTGCAAGGGAGCGATTACGAGTACACGGATGCCTTCACAGGTTTACGAATATAAATTAGGCCGTGAAAATGAAATTTTACGATGTCCTTGGCATGGATGGGAATTCGATCTGACGAATGGGGAGCATCTGGTGGATCCCGAGGTGAAGCTAAGACGCGGTAATCTGGAGCATGAAAACCTGGAAAAGGGTGAGCTGGAATTGAATAACGAGGATATCTATCTCCTGCTCTAAAGGTACACAATCAGCGGTTAAATGATGGGGCGTCAGTTGCGCCAGCATCTTTTAATAAATAAAATAGAACATAGAATGAGGGAGGAATTGATTTGAAAAGAGTTGTAGGTAACAAAATGTGGGGTCTGACGCTGTGTACGATACTGGTGGTTACAGGTGTATTGTCGGGATGCGGCAATGCGAAAAAAGAGGATTCCGGAAGCAGCTCTACGAGTCCGTCCACTACTACCGTTGAGTCGAAGGGTGATGCTGCAGATGGAATTGTGAACGTTTCCATGATGAACATTTATCACTCTGATACGGCTCCAGCGGACGATGGTGCGGTGATCAAGTCGGTTGAAGAGATATCTAAAGCAGACTTGAATATGACGTATGTTCCTTCGAACGTTTATGCGGAGAAACTAAATGTTACGATGTCTTCCGGGGAAATGCCGCAGGTTATTATGGTAGATAATCCATTTATCACTTCGATCATTAATGGTGTTGAGTCTGGGATGTTCTGGGATATTAGCCCCTACCTAAAAGAATTCCCTAACCTTGCGAACTATGATGAACAATTGTTAAATAATTTAAAAATCGATGGGAAAATGTATGTTATCCCTCGTCCTCGTCCGCTTGTCAGAAATGGATTGGTCATCCGTAAGGACTGGTTGAAGAAGGTAGGCTTGGAATTACCAACGACAGTTGATGAATTCTATAATTTGGTGAAGGCCTTCAAGGAGAAAGATCCAGACGGTAATGGAAAAGATGATACCTACGGTATGATGTTATACGAAGGTGTTGTTCCTGCTGATATCTATTCTTGGTTCGGGGCACCGAACAATTGGAAAGTCGAGGAAGGTAAATTCATTAAAGATATAGAGACAGCAGAATACAAAGAAGGTCTGAAATTTGTTAGAAAATTGTATTCGGAAGGGCTGGTCAATGCGAATTTCCCAGTTGTTGTTCGTAATGAAGCAAGAAAGGATTTGTACAACAATAAGGTCGGTGTCAGCCTTGAACCGCTAGATGCGGTCGTTACTTTCTACTATCTCCAAATGGAAGAAACCAAAAATCATTTTGAGCTGGTCGCTGGACATCCGATAGCAGGTAAAGCTTTCGCTACTGCAGGACATTTCGGCGGAGCGATGATTCCAAAGACCAGCGTGAAAACGGAGGACGAGCTCAAAAAGGTTTTGCGCTATTTCGATAACCAGAATAGTGCGGAAGCAACAGAAAAATTTACGAAGCTAGTGACTGAGAATGAAGAAAAGCCGGATGACCAGAAATTCAATATTGACGATTTGAAAAACCTGATTGTCAACAATGCGGCAATGTATCCACCTGGGAAATCCGAATTGAATGTGATGCTGAAATCAAGAATGGAAGAGCATGCAGCTGTCAGTATCTCGGATCCGTCGATTGGGCTGATCGCTCCAACGCAAATAGAAAAAGGTGAACAATTAAAAACGATTCTTCAAGACGCGTCAATCCAGTTTATTCTTGGTAAAATCGATGAAGCGGGTCTAGATGCTGCGATTGAGCAGTGGAAGAAAATTGGAGGCAGTCAGGTAGCGAAGGAATTGGCAGAGTTATATTCTCAGAAATAATAACGAATAGAGGGGATTGCGTCCACAAGAGCAATCCCCTTGTATTTCTTTAATTATGGGTTGATAATTAAAAATAACGTGAATTTTGTATCGAGATCATTTCAGGAGGCTTACATGAAACGATTCAAAACACCTAGTTTCTTTAAAAGCCTTGTGCTTATTAGTTGTATACTCGGGATCCTGCCTCTGCTCCTGCTAGGTTATTTGTCGTACACGAAATCTGCGGCGATTGTTCAGGAAGAAGTCACTACGGGAAACCAACTTATTCTGCAACAGAACAAGGAACAGGTGGAGTCCCATCTGAGAACAATCGATACGCTCACGACCCAGACGATCGGAGGGCCAGTGACGACAAACGCGGTTTCCATGTCAACTGCGCTGGATCTTCCCTACCAATATGAGTATTTAACGACGTTTAAGAGCTTGATTTATAAGCTGGTACAAATCCAAGTATTCGAGCTGGGCATTAATGATGTCCATCTGATCAGCTTTCGTAAGAACTGGTTAGTAGAGAGTGGGTCCGTGTACCCGATGGAAGCTCGAAAATCGAATAATGTGCAGGATGAATATCTTCGACAATTGAAGCAGCAGCTTACAGCCTACCGAGACGATCAGAAGCGTTCCTATTGGAAGTTAATTAAAGATGAGAAGTTAGGCTTTGTATTAAAGCTGATTAAGCATATTCCTCTGAATTCCTCCGACCCCTATGGTTTGATCACGGTTAACGTTCCCATGAACGAGATCAGTAAACGTTTAACCGGGGAAGGGCAGCTGGGAACCGTTATGATTGTAGATTCCGATGGGGTCATCCTCTCTCATATGAATTCTGCTGAAATTGGAACGAATGTACGGAATAGCACTTATTATATGGAGCTTATGAAGCAGGCTGAGCTTGCGGGATTTTTTAGCTATGAGATTAAGGGTAAGAAGTATGCAGTCATCTATAATCGGTCCTTATACAATCAATGGACTTACATTTCTCTAACCCCACTGGAAAGCCTTACTGAAAAGTCGAAAATCATAAGAGGCTATACAATAATCGCGATTGGCATTCTTATTGTACTTGTTGTTATCACCTCAATTATTGTTTCCCTTCGAATGTATTCACCGATACGTCGAATTTACAGGTTCATCAAACCCGATGCCATAATGTTAAAGGGAAATGAGCTGCAGTATATAGGTGATCAGGTTCAACAGATGGTACAGTCGCAAACGAGAATGGTCGATGAGATCGAGAGCTTAAACAGGCAAGCACGCGTGTTCTATGTCATCAAGCTGCTTCTAGGAGATATTAAGGCGGATGAGCTGGAGGACAATCTTGAAAAGTATGGTTATCCGGTCGATTGGGATCAGTGGTGCTTGATTGCCCTGCAAATTGATACATTAGAAGATACGCAATATTCGGAAAAGGATACTGACTTGCTGTTGTTTGCCATTCATAACATGGTTGAGGAAATTATTCCTACAGGTATGAGGCTTAGTCCGATCATTCAAAATCAGTGTCTGCTATTGTTTGTTGGCTCCCCCGTTGACGTCGCCATACCGCTTAAGGTATTGGTGTTCAATAATGCGGAAAGTATTCAGAGAAATGTAAAGCATTACCTGAAATTAAAGGTCAGTGTTGGCATTAGTCGAGGCTATAGTCATTTCATCCATGCGCCTGCTGCGCATCAGGAAAGCTTAGATGCATTAGCCTATCGAATTCGATTGGGACAGGAGTCCATCCTCTTTATTGATGAGGTTCAACCAGAGAAGCAGGTTCACTTTCGTTATCCTAAGGATATGGAGTTCCGCATTCTAGAGGCTGTCAGACAATTGGATATCGTACAAGCGAAAGAGGGCCTGGAGCAAATGGTTTCTCGTTATTTCGAGAACACTGTGAACCACTATGACTATCAAATATTTTTAGGTAGATTATTCAATAATTTGACGGGGATGGTGCAGGACGCGGGAGCATCTGTACAAGATATTTTTCAGAAGGATGTCTTTACATCGGATATCTTGCTAAGAATGCAATCTCCTGACAAAATTCAAGCATGGTTTGAACAAGAGGTTCTGATGCCCTTGATCAAATGGATGGAGGATAGGCAAAGAAAGCAAGAGGTTAATATCTCTAAAGAAATAATTGAAGCCATTCATGAGAGCTATGATAAGGATCTCAATATTGAGCTTTTTGCTGCCCGTCTGAATTATCATCCTAGCTATATTAGCAGGGTTTTCAAGAAGGATACGGGGATCAACTTCACAGAGTATTTATCGCAATATCGAATCGAATTGTCCAAGAAGTGGCTGAAGGAAACAGATATGAAGATTTCCGACATCGCAGAGACACTGCGTTATAGCACGGCCTCGAATTTCAATCGTAACTTCAAGAAAATTGTACAAGTAACTCCGAGTCAGTATCGAGAGCAATTTAAATAGAGAGCCTTATGAACGTCACACGAAGTAACACACCATGCATATGAACACTGCACGAAGTAACACACCATGCATATGAACGCCATATAGTTAGAACGTTTAGTCCGAGCTAGCGGACCGTACGTCCGCTATTTGGCACAATTGAGCTACCAAAAGAGGTTGCCGGACATAGATTCCGCTATTCGCACCAAAAGGAGCCGTTTCTAAGAAAAATCAACAAATAACGGAACCTATGTCCACAAGAATGACGATTCTAAGGGTGTTTTACTAAATAACGAACTGAGTGTCCGCCATGTAAAGCAACATGTGCTCAAAAGTGCAATTTATAGTCGAAGCTTATAAGTCCGAGCTCGTTCTTGGCCACTAGCGACATCGAGCATCTGCATATCGACTAGCCGATGTAGAACGCGCCGGGCATGGCGATCGCTTACCCTGAGATGGTTAGCAAGCTCCAATGGCGTAAAGGGTCTTAACACACGTCGAGCCAAACGAACGGTTTCCGCTTCTAACGATGAGAACGTAGTAGACACATCCGTTGCGATGAACTTGCCTATGAAAGCGAGTACAAGTTGCTGGCACATCTTGGGCTCATCTGTGATGGAAGGATAGGCGATTGGCAAGAACATCCAACCATCGAGCGATAACAAACAGTGCCTTCTGCATAGATCCTTAAATCTCTTCACGTCAAGATCTCTGGCGTGAGGACCGTACCCTTGAATTTCAATCCCGCCTTTTGCGCCTCCAGGCATATAAGCGAGATCCAGGTAGCGATAGCCATTGTTGAAATCGCGTACCTCCCACTCGGGATATAAGTGCTCGAAATGACCGACAGCAGGGAACCATACTGACCGAAGAAACTCGACCGTCCCATGGCCAAGCCCCTTATTTAACAATTCAAGCCTTCTGTGGTTTTTCTCGTGAACTAGATTGCGGTGTAACCATTCCTCGTATTTTTGCTCAAATCGCGACATATAGATAGATTCTCCTCTCGTTTATTGCTGCTTTCCTGATTAAAGTAATTTGAAAACACAAAAACCGCCTTCATACAACGCAACAACTGTAATCTCATTACAGCGTGCAATTGTATTCTAGCGGCGTGTGCTTCACAACCGGGGTTTCCAATAATTAATATTTTTAGTATAGAGCTTACGACTACTTTCTGCAATGCTCGGGCAGTGAAGCTAAACACTTCGGCAGAGCGCTCCACTGGCAGCGATGAGGTCAGGGGTTCGATCCCCCTAGTCTCCATATGGAACGAAAAAAGAACATGTCATCGGACATGTTCTTTTTTTTCGTTCTTGGAGACGTATTGGGGGTGAGAGCCCCTCAGGGTTCGCCCGCGCGGACGGAACGGATGAATAGGCTTCGGAGAAATAGCTTCAAGTGCAGGAGCACGACGTCTGAATCTACCGCTAAGTTTGTCTTCGTCGAGTTTGCTTCGTCAGCAATTTAAATCAAATATTCATACATCCCCCTAGTCTCCACCATACTTTGACTTCAAAAAGACAGAGATGTCGTTTTTTTATTTTTTTCACGAAAAGAGGCTAAGATGTCATCCAACGGGGTATTCGTACCGCTTTTTACTTTTTAATCGTATTCAAGGTTTTCCTTCGTGAGTTTCTCGTTGAGCATTCCTAGCACTTATGAAGCACTTTACGCACAAAAGCCCTTGTTCTGTTGCATGAAGCAACAAAACAAGGGCTTGGTTAATTTAACTTTCATTGCAAGCAGCAACGGAATGAAGTGCATGGCACCGGAAGCATTTCTCTGATGTATGCTGAAGTTTTTATGAACATTCCATACTTCAACGAAGTACTTCCAGCTGCAATTCCTTTGTGTCAGTTTCGTACGTGGATGAAGCAAGATGATTGAGCTTCTCCAACGTATTTCCCAGTGGAAGTGGGATATATAGCAAAATTTTCAGCTCAGGGAACTCAGCGATCAATAACGTTGTTTGTCTCAGGAACAAACTTCCTACAATAGGATGGTTCAGCTCTTTGTTGCCATGAGTGATCTGAATATCGTGCAAAGCCCACCATTCCCGAAACTCCAAACTGGCTTCGCTTAAGTCGTGTATAAACTGGCTAAACCACGGGTTATCTGCGTATTGGTCGCTGGTCGCTCGAAACAAGGCTTGACCGTTTTTCGCTTCTCTTTCCCAGTTTATAAGCAGCATACGCTGTGAAGGATTGGTAAAAACATACCATATTATGTTGAGATCCCTTTCAGAACGCTTTGAATAATCACCAAACACCCGGTTCGCCAAAGAGTTCCACCCAACAATATTCCATTTGTAATCAACAGCATACGCCGGACAGGTATCCCAAGAATCCAATACGCTTTGAAGCAGGTTATCATACTCCAATGACTGTTGAGTTAAATGCTGAATCGTAACCGTGTCCAACGCCAAATTGAACAGATGCCTTCGTTCCACCCAATCCAATCGCAGCGCTCTAGCGATGCTCTCCAGCACTTGCGTCGAGACGTTTATATCACGCCCCTGCTCCAGCCACGTATACCAAGAAACGCTAACTCCGGCAACTTGCGCCAACTCTTCTCTTCTTAACCCTGACGTCCTTCGTCTTGTCCCTATCGTAAATCCGTGTTCCGAAGGATCCAGACGCTCTCTGCGCGTCCTTAAAAAGTCTCCCAATTCCGAACGCCGACTGTTCGCACTCATTTAATCCACTCCTTATAAGGTAAGGGTGTCCCCTTAACCTGGTGTTACTGCACCTATGATAACTAAACTCATCGTTAGCCAGTTGTATCTGTGGCATAATCATAGCACAGCACAGGTGACACAGTACAAATTCAATCAAATAGGAGAGATGATAAACATGAAATATCGGAAATTAGGGAAAAACGGACCGGAAATCTCTGTGATCGGTTTTGGAACTTGGGCTATTGGCGGCGGAGACTGGGTATTCTCATGGGGCGAACAAAACGATCAATTGTCGCAAAATAGTATTCGTGCTGCGCTTGATGCTGGCATTAACTTTTTTGATACGGCTGCTGTTTATGGAATGGGTCACTCCGAAGAAGTGCTCGGTAAGGCGCTTAAAGGCAGTCGCGAGAAAGCCGTCATCGCTACTAAGTTTGGTCTAGTCTGGGACGATAAAAACAATATAACCCGCAACGGAACATACGGTTCGATCATTCGCGAAGCGGAAGATTCCTTGCGCCGTCTCGGCACCGATTATATCGATTTGTACCAAATGCACTGGCCCGATACTGACGTTAAAGCACCTCTTGAAGAAACAATGCGAGCCATGGAGAAGTTGGTTCAGGATGGTAAAATACGTTATGTAGGAGTCAGCAACTTCCCGATCGCACTTCTTGATGAGGCTTTGGCGGTCAGACATATTGATTCCCTGCAACCGCCTTACTCCATACTTGCTCATCAGGTGGAGTCCGATCTTCTGCCGTATTGCATAGCTAAAGGAATCGGCGTACTGGCTTATAGTCCGCTTGCATCTGGCCTTCTCTCGGGCAATTATACTTTCGACTCTCGCTTCGATGAGCAGGATTGGCGATCGAAATCCCCTTCCCATACCGGGGAAAGTTTCATGCAAAATATCGCTATTGTCGAACAACTCAAAGACGTAGCCGAACAACTCGGCATCACAGTTTCCCAATTAGCCATTGCTTATGTTCTGGCGAATCCTCCCTTAACGAGTGCTCTTATTGGGGTACGTAAGCCCAAGCATATTTTGAATGCATTGGCCGCTGCCGAAGTAACACTGGATGAATCTGTGCTTACAGAGATAAGAAGTATTGCCAAAAGCGCCCGAATCGTAATGCCTATCAACGAATAGAGTATTCAAAATGAACAACACAGGCGCCAAACCGCCTGTGTTGTTCATTTTGTAATTTTAGTTTGAATCCTCGATAATCCATTTCTAGGAGGAATACAATGATTTTAAATAAAAAGCAAAGTACACTGGTTGCTTCCTTTACTCGTGACTCCTTCATCGGGTCGACAAATGGAACAGCATTGCTATTATATGACAGGCGTGACTTCGAGATGAACCTCGTCATCATTCACAAACAGGATTTGGCGAATCTGAATTTCTGGTATATGGAACATTTCATTGATATACTGGGTTTGCATCTTTCGGGGTGTGTAATACCCCTATGTGGGAGAGCGAATCGCTGGCAGCGATGAGGTCAGGGGTTCGCTCCTCCTAGACTCCACCATAAAAATACCTTATAACATCGGGGTTTCCCGGTGTTTTTTGTATTTTTGAGGTTCCTTTTTTATCCTAATTGGTTTCGTGGGCACAGGGTTGGCCGCACTAAGAATTTATTCGAGGATATTTAGGTAAATGATCGGTTTTTTAGCCCTCCCCTTATTCCCGCAATAATGTTAGAATGTTGACAATAGGTTTATAGATTTCAGGACAGTCTATAGAGGTGATAATAAATTGGGTAATTCTATCTTTAAGAAGATGTTTACAACCTCATTAATATTGATCGTTAGTATTTCCATCGTAATTGGTGTCATTTCCTACAGTATTGCTTCCCGAATTCTTATCGATGAAACCGAAAATTATTTAATTAATGAATTAAAGCAGATCGATAAAAGCTTAATGACGATAGTGGAGGATGTTAATCAATCCGCTGGTATTTTGCAAGACAATCAATCAATAAGCCATGTGTTCGATGCATCACCGAAAACATCATTCCAGCGTTACATGGATGCATCTGAAGTAGAGAAGTGGTTGAAGATATCTATTTCTAACAATGATGCTATACAGGGGATGTCTGTCTTATCCGAATCTCAAGACTTTTCCTCGGGCTCGAGATTAGGTCTATTTACATACGAGGATCTCAAGCAACTTCCTGTCTATCGAGATAAACTGCAAAATTTGCAGGATGACCAATATGCGCTGCTTAGGGCAGATGATTTGCTCCAGAAAGAGAAGGTTGGCTCGGGAAACTTGATCATTCTAGCCAAAAGAATATCTTCGTATAACGTAAGCGACATCATTGTTCTCTGTTATGTATCAACGAGTTCAATTATGGCTAATCCTGCGGATGGTCTTGTCTACACAGTAGATCCGGTCAACCAGGTGTCTTGGAGCGCTACTCCGCAAAAGCTTGAAAATCCATATCCAACCGTGAATCTAAGCATTGAAGGCAGATCAGAAGGTAGTCTTGCAACAGGAGATACCCGCCTTATCTACATAAAATCAAGCTTCTCCAACTGGTATATGATCAATTCAGTTTCGGAGAAAAACATCGTTAAATCGTTAAATCATATTTTATGGTTCATTATTCTGTGTGTTAGTGTCATGATTGTTATTTGTGCCGTCACCGCTCTGATTGCATCAAGAGGATTGACTCTTCGCATAAAGCATATGAAGAATGCTTTGCATATGAAGGGGATGGACGTGCGATCAACTTTATCTGGTTTTGATCTTCATAGCAATCGTTCTAGAATTAGATGGCTGCATTCCTTGAAGTTCAGCAATAAATTATTTTTATTTTATACGTGTATCGTTATTGTACCCATGATCATCCTTAGTTTGCTGTTGTATCAGAAAACGGTGGATACGTTGGAAAATCAGTTGGAGCAGTCCTTCCGTCAGCCTCTAGTTCAAGCTGCTTCTAGTATTAATATGTTAATGAATAGACATATGCGGAACGTTAAGTACATAATAACGAATCCTAATGTTCAGCAACTGTTTGTGACCCCTCTTCCAGAACAGACAACTGATTATTTGAAAAGAACAAAAAAAATATCAGACGGAATTATGAATAAGACAACCTATCACGTTGGGTTAAACAGTATTGAAATATATGATATGAACCAAAATCTACTTTACTCCTCTTCAAATATAATGGAGAGCAATGCTTGGAAGATAACCGACTTGAAGCAGAATATGGCTTGGGTGGATACGCATTCCGATGCATTTCAGAATAATGTATTTTCCTTGATCCATGAAATTAAAGGCAACATCTTGTTCACGGATGGATTTGCTGTACCGATCGGATACTTGAAATTGAATATCAATGAAACACTATTGAGCCAAATCTACAAAGATATCCGAATCAGTGATAAAGGGATCATCTATATCCAGAACAGGGACGGAATTATACTTTCATCTAATGTTACACAATTGATAAATACACGTGTTGATCATATCCCGCTTTTGTCCTCCCGTGACAAAGTATTCATTACCGATAAGAATCTCACATACAACGATTGGAGCATTCATGCGATAGTCCCTGCGGGTGAGCTTCTTGGTTCCAAATATGATCTGATCACTTATAATCTAATTGTCGTTTCAATGATGATGCTCGTTCTAATCATTATATGTATGCAAAGATCAAGAGCATTCGTTAGACCGATAGAATCACTGATGCAAGTGATTCGAAGTGTGAATAACTTCAAGCTCGATGCCCGATTTCAGGAGCATAGCGGGGATGAGATCGAAATTCTAGGCCGCAGCTTTAATGGGATGCTGGACCGCTTGCAAGGTCTCATCGAAGAGATAACGGAGTCCAAGAATCGTGAACAGGAGCTTGAAACGAAGAAGAGAGAAGCAGAGTTGAACGCTCTTCAATCGCAAATCAATCCCCATTTTCTATATAATACGTTCGAATCGATCAACTGGCTGGTTATTCAGAACGAGAATGATAAAGCGGTTACAATGATGACCTCGTTGGCAGATCTGTTTCGGATCGGAATTAACCGGGGCCATAATATCGTTAGCATGGATGAGGAGCTTCAGCATGCGGAAGCGTATATCACCATTCAGAAAATCCGTTACAACGAAAAGCTAAATGTAATCTGGAATATCCAAGTGGATCCTAAACGTTACCAGACTATGAAGCTGATCCTACAGCCGATTATTGAGAACGCTATCTACCATGGTATAGAGCTGAAGGAAGATGCAGGAACGATAGAGATTAGTGGCTTCATTGAGGAGAACAGATTGCATCTGCAGATTAGCGATAATGGATTAGGCATTCAGACTGAACGGCTTACGGAGCTAAGGGAGCACATCAGCAATTGGTATCATAAACCATCACGCAGCATCGGGTTATTAAATGTGAATGAACGGATCAAACTGCTATTCGGAGATGAATACGGCTTGCGAATAACGAGTCAAGTCGACGAAGGGACTATTGTTACAGTCATATTGCCTATCGTCGAACTAGAGAATGAATAAGGGGGATCCCACGTGAACAAGCTGCTGATCGTTGAAGATGAGGCCATAATACGCAAAGGCTTGGTAAATAGTATCCAATGGGAGAATTGGGGATTTCAGGTTTGTGGTGAGGCCGTTAATGGTAAAGCTGCATTAGACTATATTCTTCATCACGATGTGGATGTCATGATGACAGATGTACGTATGCCCGTCATGGATGGACTAGAATTGTCTCGACTAGTCAAAGCTTCTAAGCCGGAGGTGAAGATCGTTGTCCTCACAGGCTTCAGCGATTTCGAATATGCAAGGCAATCACTTGAGCATGGGGTGTTTCAGTATATTCTCAAGCCCTTGAAGAGGGATAAGCTAGCAGAAGTCTTTCTTCAATTAAGAGAAATACTCGATAAGGAGCAGCAGGAATATAGGGAAAAAAGCGAATTGCTGAAAGAAGTAGCAGAAAGCAGAGTTGTTGTATTGCAAAAACAGTTAAGCGATTGGGTTCATGGACGTTACGCTAATCCATTGGCTCCTGCTTTAATGAATGAAACAAAGCCCTGGGATACAATGAAGACGGGTTATTATTTATGTGCTTTAGTGGATATCGATAACTTGGACTGCTTGGAAAGTGATTTTGTAAGCCTTTTCAAACAAAATGCATGGTCGATAATGAAGGATATTGCTTCACAAATATTCAATCAAGCGGGCGATGATTATGCTGTGCTGAGCGCGGTTGATGATCTAGGACGGCTGACTCTTCTTCTACATATAGGTGAGAATGACTCGAATGCAGCTGCGGAAGCAGAAAATGGGGGGAAGGTAGCTGATGCTCTGAGAATATTGCTTGATTGGCTCCAGAATACATGGAGCGGAGCTTCATTCTCTGCAGGAATCGGAGGTTGGGTAAGAGCGGTTGAATGCGTTCCAGAAACCTATCAACAAGCTAGCGAGGCTCTGGAACATCGCTTCTATAGGGGGACAGCTTCGATTAATAGCTATCATGACATACCCAAGTTGAGGACATTAACCCCACAAGAGTTCCAGCAAATCAAGCATGCAGAGAAAAAGCTGATCAACTATATCTCGACTGGGAGTGGAGATGTTCACTTGATCTATGAAGAGATGTTTGCTGGTATCTTGCAGCATCAGAGGGTTCAATCCCAAACCATCAAAAATGCAGTTGCCCAAACGCTATATTCCGTATGCGGTTATTTATCGGAGCAAAGCTATGATAAGGAACTGGATGTCATGGATAATATATCGATGACAGGGCTTACCGATCTACAGCATGTTCTGTCCTATGCCAAACAGAAATTAAATGAAATAAAAAACGAGATCGATAAAGCAGACCCTAACACAGAACGTAATTTGGTTCGCCAGGCGAAGGAATTTGTGACCGAGAATTATAGGAACGATTTTTCATTGACAGAAATAGCAGCTCAGCTGTATGTAAATCCCTCTTATTTTAGTTGGTTGTTTAAGCAGGAGACGGGTCTTACATTTACAGCATACCTCACTCAGTATCGCATGAGTGTAGCCAAGAATTTGCTTAAGCAGGATAAGCAAAAGGTATATGAGGTGGCGCAATGCGTTGGCTACAATGATTATAGACATTTCTGTAAAATGTTCAAAAAAGTGGAGGGAATCTCGCCTAAGGATTTCAAGCAAAGAGGAAAGTAATCATATCCAACGATTGCATAAGTGCCTGCGTTCAAATTAACCAAAAATACGACACAAAATCCAAAATGAACCGTATATTTGTTTTACTCACCTTCCCTTATATTTAGTGCAGTGGGTAAGTTAGAGCTAAAGAAGGGGGAATGGTGAGTATTGATAAGCAAGTTAGGTAAACAAAAAATGTTGTATTTGATGCTGTTACCTTGTGTAATCTATTTGATTATTTTCAGCTATGCCCCGATGTACGGAATCGTGCTTGCGTTTAAAGATTTCAATATTATGAAGGGCATCATGAATAGTCCCTGGGCAGGATTGAAGCACTTTAACGCACTATTCGCAGATTCTTATTTTCAGACAGTCACATGGAACACGTTGAAAATTAGCTTAATGCGGCTGCTGTTCGGATTTCCGATTCCTATTATACTTGCACTATTGCTTAATGAAGTTAGGATTACCCTATTCAAGCGCATGATACAGACGGTTATCTATTTACCCCACTTCATCTCCTGGGTTATCATTGCCGGAATCTTGAAGGTATTCCTCACAACCGATGGTGGAGTTGTCAATCAGATCGTTGAGTTTTTCGGCTTTGATGCTATTCCTTTCTTGACCAGCAACACTTATTTTGTACCCATGTTAATTGTCTCAGATATTCTTAAGGAGGCCGGCTGGGGAACGATCATATATTTGGCAGCGCTTGCAGGTGTTGATCCGGAACAGTATGAGGCTGCAATGATCGATGGTGCGAACCGATGGAAGAGATTGATCCACATTACTCTGCCAGGTATCTCAATCGCTATTAGTATCATGCTGATCTTAAGCTTAAGTGGGATATTAAATGCTGGCTTTGATCAAATCTTTAACCTGTATAGCCCGCTTGTCTATGAATCGGCAGATATTATCGACACCTATGTCTTTCGGATTGGGTTGTTGTCAGGGAAATACAGCTTGGCTACAGCACTGGGATTGTTCAAATCGGTTATCGCCTTAATCCTAATTGTCATCACTAATCAAATCGCAAAAAAACTAGGGGGATCAGGCATATGGTAGGCATGAATAAATCCACTGTGCCGCAAGTTAATCGCCCCCTGAAACGGAAATCTCCGTTAAAGCCTATGCAGCTCGGTGAACTCCTGTTTAATGTGTTTAACTACGGGATCCTTGCCTTGTTCGGGTTATTGACGATCCTTCCGTTCTGGCATGTGTTTGTCGTTTCGATTACGAGCTATCAGTCTTATTTAAACAACAAGTTTATTATGATTCCGGAAAATATTTCATTTTCTTCTTATGCCGTACTGTTAGGGGATCCGAAGATTCACCGTAGTTTTCTCATTACGGTATTTATCGTAGTGGCTTCTACTTTACTGCATCTGGCAATTACGACAGTAACCTCCTATCCGCTTTCTCGCAGTTATTTGAAGGGCCGTAACGTGATGATGTTGTTTATTATCTTCACTATGCTGTTCAGCGGCGGATTGATTCCACACTATTTGTTAATCAAATATTTGGGTCTCATGAACAATTTATTGGTTTACATCATTCCTGGAGCATTCTCTGGCTTTAGCGCGATACTCATGTTGAATTTCTTCAAGCAGATTCCCGACAGTCTGGAGGAAGCGGCGAGAATCGACGGAGCAGGGCATCTATACATCCTCGTGAAAATCTTTATTCCTTTATCGATGCCCATTCTCTCGACATTGGCTTTATTCTATGGGGTTGGTAAATGGAACGATTGGTTTACAGCAGTCATATTTGTCGACAAAGCGAGTTTGTATCCGATACAAAATATTTTACGGGAGTTCCTGGTTGTTGGGAACATGGATACGATTGGCAAGGGTATCTTCAACAACGATTCATACAAGCTTATTGTTAGTATTAAGATGGCGATTATTATGGTCGCAACGTTACCGATTATGCTTGTGTATCCTTTTATGCAGAAGCACTTTGTAAAAGGTGTATTATTAGGTTCCGTTAAGCAATAAAACATGGAGGGGTTCAAATGACAAGAAAGTGGATAGTAACGGCGTTGATTTCCAGCATGATGACGACAGCGGTAATTGGTTGCTCCAATAATAACAATAATGCAGGTTCTCCAACGCCAACGTCAGCGCAAACGAATAAAGGGGAGGCTGAACCTAAGGCTGAACCTAAGGCTGAACCTAAGCAAGAGGCGGTAAAGCTGACTATGTACGCCCACGATTTCCAGCGATGGGATGGAGTCGAGAATGACAGCATCCTGAAGAAGCTGGAGCAGAAGTTCAATGTTTCGCTTAGCAGACAAGGAGCTCCGTGGGAAGGCTGGATGGAGAAGCTTGCGCTCAAGATTAATACAGGAGAAGCACCAGATCTATTTTTCTACTTAACCACATTGCCTGAATATAGAAATTGGGTCGATAGCGGTGTCGTTCTAGAGCTCGATAAGTATTTGGATAATGCGCCGAACCTCAAAAAAATACTGGATAACGGGCTCTATAAAAATTTGAAGTTTAACGGTCATTATTATTTCATTCCAGTCATTACTGCATCAAACAATCATTCAATCTATTACCGCAAAGATTGGCTGGATAAGCTACAATTGAAGGAACCGACGAACATTGAAGAATTTACGACAATGCTGAAAGCGTTTACTGAAAACGATCCGGATGGCAATAACAAGAAGGATACCGTTGGCATGACCGCTTCTAAAATCAGAGACTGGCTAAACGTGATCTCTACAGGCTTCGGAGTGAAGCCGGAATGGAATCTAAATAAAGCTGGTGAATATGAAGCAGGATATGCAACCGATTCGTACAAACAATTCCTAGCTTGGATGCAGAAACAGTACAAAGCGGGTTACATTCAGAAGGAGTATTTCCTGAATGATGACGCACAGAAAGAAGAGGCATTCTATTCCGGCAAAGCTGGAGTCATGATCTCGAACAGCGGCGTGAAAGCTGATGGGGTTATTGAGCAAATCGGTGCGGTCAAACGCGACGCGGTCGTAGATGTATTGCCCCCTCCTGACGGTCCAGGCGGACCAGGAGGCGTTCAGTCCTTTGGCGGCTTCTGGGGCGGCTGGAGTATCTCCGCACAGACCAAAGATCCGGAAAGAGTCGTACAGTTATTGGATTATATCTATAGTCCGGAAGGAAGAGAGCTCACTTATTTCGGAATTGAAGGTGTGCATTATTCCAAGGATGGAGATAAAATCGTTCCGAATTTGGAGAACAGAGCGAAGGAGCCGGCAGCTACTTTTGCGCCGGTTGGCGGAGAATTAAAAGGACTGTATAATGTGGGCCAATACTTCGGTAGCTTATATAAATTCACCGGGGATAAAGTAGAGGCGCTCAGTAACAATTCGTTCAACAAAAATCCTGAGATTGCAGACAAACAGGATGTTTATATTAACAAGAACCTGGTATTGTCGGATATTGCTAATGTACTGGATTTTCCTGCGGAATTCGCGGAGATCAGCCAAAAGCTGCTTGATATTGTAGAGAAGTACTCCACTTTAATTATAAGCGGCAGTAAAGAAGTCGATGCGGGTTGGTCAGAAATGATTAATGAGATGAATGGCGTAGGCTATGCAAAAGCTCAGCAATATGTGAAAGAAACAATGGAGAAGCTGAAATAATCGACATGAGGAAGGAGAGAGCGCTCACGCTCGATCCTTCCTCATTTACTAGAACTGCCTTTTTAGCGCAATAAAGAATGGAGGGAAACCCGTTATAAAGAAAATATCAATTCTTATCTCTCTACTGGCCATGTGTATATTAGTCGGATGTGATCAGTCAAAGGAAGAACCGATAGAGCAGACTAATTATTTTGTTAGTTCCTCTGATCCAAAAGCGGATGATGATGGCCCAGGTACCCAGGAGCGACCCTGGAAAACATTAAGTAAAGTCTCGTCACATACCTTCAAGCCAGGTCAATCTGTTTTGTTGAAACGTGGGGACACCTGGACGGGTGAAACCTTATATTTGAAAGGTAATGGTTCATCTGATAATTGGATAACATTATCCGCTTACGGAACAGGCAATCGTCCAATTATTTCGCCCTACGATTCGCCAGAATCCATCTCAGAGTCGTATCCTGATGATGTGGCAAAGAATGGTCTGTTATACGCGATCAAGCTTGATAATACGGCAGGATGGAAGATCAAGGGCCTCGAGATTGCGAACTCTAAAAGCGGAATTGTGTATGTCAACGGGGCGGAAGGAACCCGCGACGGACTTTGGGTGGAAGACTGCTATATCCACGATATTACGAAATGGCCGCTTACGCCATATCCAGCTGCGGAAAATCGAGTGCCTGAACTCGTGATGATGCCGTATTCGGTTGGCATTTTTACATTCCTAAATTCGGGAGAGAGGTTGCAGAATGTTACGATCAACAATTGTATCTTTGAAAGAACAGATGCACCGTTGGAAATCAGACATGCGGATCATGTAACCGTAGATTCGATCAAGGCAACGGACTCTTACCGGGAGGGCGTTATATTTACAGGAATCAACTATGATCATCCTGGACAGCCAACCGGGATTTTCCGTAATAGTCAAATTGTGCGCACAGGATCCAACGGGATGATTTGGGGTACGGCGGGGTTAGCGCTAAATGCTGTACATCAATTTACGATTGATAATGTGGAAGTCGCATTTACCGTTTCACCTAACTCTCCTGACGGAGTAGGTATTGATTATGAGGGTTTAAATAAAGACGTCACGGTGCAGAACAGCTATATCCATGATAATGAGGACGAAGCCGTTATGTACTACCGCAATCCGCAATGGTCGAACGGAATTGAGAATATTAACACAAGCTTAATTAATAACCGCTTTATGAATAACGGAATCAAACAAGATGGCAAGCTTCACGCAGCGCTTCTCGTCCACGCCAACAATCTGGACAATCGCGGGACAATCTCCGGAAATACAATCGTGTTAAAGGATTTACAGCAGCCATTGAACATGATTACAGAGATGACGCCGCAATTCAATGATTACTGGCCAGGGCATATTAACCAAGAGTCCTATCGTATAGAGAATAATAGGATCCAACTTAACGATGGTAGGAACGTGAATTATGCTTCATCAGGCTTCTCGAAAAAGCAAGGCGGTAATGGGTGGCATTACGAGCTGGTGAACAAAGGAACGATTGCGGAAATGGGCTGGGACAGCGAATCGGGTGAATGGAAAGGGACAACGGAGAAGGTTCTTATTGGAGATCACTGGATGCAAACGGCAGCAGGTATTGAAGCAGTGCGTAAGTGGATTTCATCGTTCGATGGCGAGATTGCCATCACGGGGAATGTCGAATTATCCAGTTCATCAACTGCGAACGCACGGGTATCCATTCTGAAAAACAGTGAAACGATTTGGGAACAATTTATTGCTATGAATAAGAGAGCACAGCATGATCTGACCATCGCTGTAAAAGCTGGAGATGAGATTCGTTTCGTAATCCATGCAGCGAATGATAAGAATGAGACAGAAGCCAGAGTGGATTGGAGTCCGCGACTTGTTGAGCAGATGGCAAAGTAATATGAAATTCAACTGTGATTTACCAATATGGAGGGGTTTATATTGCAACAAGCAGGAATAAATGCCGCGGCAAATCGTTTGCTGGAAGAGTTTGTACAGCCGTCTACAGCTTACAGGTCGGTCCCCTTCTGGGCATGGAACGACCGGATGTCGGTAGATGAAGTCAAAGCGCAAATACAGGAAATGAGCAAGCAAGGAATGGGCGGGTTCTTTATGCATTCCCGTGAGGGACTCGAATCCGAATATATGGGCGAGGAATGGATGGCATGCATTCAAGCAGCTGTTGCCGAAGCCAAAGCAACAGGGATGAAGGCATGGCTGTACGATGAGGACCGCTTTCCATCAGGAGGAGCAGGTGGATCGGTACCAAGACTCGGAGGAGATGCCTATCGTTCTAAAGCGATAACGATGGAGGTAACGAGAGATGAACCTAAGGATACCTCAGACATAATCGGCTTGTTTGTCGCTTCAGTCGAAGGTGATACCCTTCTCACTTGCCGCCAGGTTGATACAACAGAGCCTGATCTCTTATTAGACAGTGAGGTGTGGCTTATCTGTCGCAAAGAAATTTCAGGACCCTGCGAGTGGTTTAATGATGAGGCGCCGGTGGATAATCTGAATCCGAATGCTGTCGCAGCTTTTATCGAAGGTACACATGAGCATTATAAGGCAGTTATAGGCGAAGAATTCGGTCAGACCGTTCCGGGCATATTCACCGATGAACCGAGCATCGCGGATTTTCATTCTCTGTATACGAAGCCGTGGCTCCCATGGACGGATGGCTTTGCGGAATATTTTCAGGAGCGAAGAGGGTCTAGCTTGGAAGCTCTACTACCTTATTTGTTCTTCCATGGGGAACATTCGGCGAAAGCGAGGCACAATTACTGGAGAACGATTACGGAACGGTTCTGTGCAGCATACTCGGAGCAGTTGGGCCAGTGGTGCGAGGATAATGGAATTGCGTATACGGGGCATTATTTAATTGAGCATAATTTAGGAATCGGGACGAGAGTAAGCGGTGCCATTATGCCTCATTATCGCTATCAGCAGGTTCCGGGCATCGATCTGCTAGGTGAGCAGGCGGATGAATTTATGACGGTAAAGCAATGTACAAGTGTGGCTAATCAATATCGCCGGCCATTCGTATTATCCGAGATGTACGGCTGCTGCGGATGGGATTTCACATTCGAAGGCCAGAAATGGGTGGGCGATTGGCAATTTGCCTTAGGAGTTAATGTACGCTGTCAGCACTTATCGCTATACAGTCTGAAGGGATGCCGCAAACGGGATTTTCCACCGGTGTTTAACTACAATACGAGCTGGTGGAAATACAATCACGTGACGGAGGACTATTTCGCACGAATTGCTGCTGTCATGACGCAAGGTGAAGCCGTTCGTGATGTGCTTGTGATCCATCCGTCCTCAACAATATGGGCCATGATTGGTTGTGATCCTTATGAGTATAAAGGTTGGGAGGATCCTAATCTGCTCAGGGCTAACCGATATGAGGATGGAATAAATAGCATCATTCGATCGATACTCGCCTTTCACTATGATTTTGATTTCGGTGATGAGACGATCATTGAGGAGAAAGGGCATGTAACAGAAGGTAAGTTTTTCGTAAATTTTGCTGGCTATCAGGTCGTCGTGCTTCCGCGGCTGCATACACTGCTTGGAAGTACGCTTAAGCTGTTGCTTGAATTCATGGATGAGGGCGGCACAATTATAGCAGTAGGGCAAGAGATTACGATGGTGGATGGCGAGCTATCGGACGAAGTCCAAACCTTATATTCGCATGCAGGAATACGGATTGTAGTAGATGAAGCAGAACTATGCTCAACGCTTGAGGATGCATTGCCTCGCCAGGTTGGTATTCGCAGCAGAACGTCGGGGGAAGCACCGGAGTTTCTGTATTATTTGAAAGAAATGCCTGATTGTTACGCATTATTCGTTGTTAATAATGATCGGGATAAGGGTCAAGAAGTAGAGATTATGTTGGCGCACATGGGGCGATTGGAAGAATGGGATACGTTAACAGGAGAGACGAAGGAGCTCGGGATTGAGGTTAGCGGTGATCATATGAGATTCGTGGCAGATTTTGGTCCGGCAGGCTCCAAGCTATATGTTATTCATAAGGGATTTCAGCCGAGACTTTCTGAAAATAGATTTTCCTCCTCGCAGTCACACCTATTCCGGTTAGCTGACGCTACGCTCGGCCCAGCCTGTGCTTTTACCCGGACTATGCCCAATGCCTTGCTATTGGATGTATGCTCCTATCGAATGAGGGATGAGAATTGGTCGGAGCCCATGTTCGTATGGCAAGCACAAATGTGTGTGAGGGAAGCGTTAAATATGCGCCAAGTTCACTACAATGGGCTTCCGCAAAGGTACAAGTGGGTAGATGAAGCTCATCCGGATAACGGACAGCCGATTGGATTGCGTTATATATTCCAAGTTAATGCGGTTCCTATTACGGATGTATTTCTAGTTCTTGAGCAGGCCGAACAATATGAAGTGTGCTTAAACGGTGTTCCTGTCGCTGTTGAAATTGCGGGCTGGTATATCGATAAGAGCTTTAAGAAAATGAAGCTTCCGCAGCTGAATAAAGGTACGAATGAGTTAGTCATTACCTGTGCATATGAATCCAAATTTGAATGGGAAGATTGCTACATTATCGGAGACTTCGGCGTTGATGTTAATCGAAGCATTGTCAAAGAGCCAGAAGTACTCCACATGGGTGACTGGTGCTTACAAGGATATTTCCATTATTCTGGAAGCATAGTATACCACTTCGATTATACGTATGCCTATCAACCAGGTGTTGCAGCACCAAGTGTTCTGATGGAGTTCGGAACCTATGAGGCCATAACGATGGAAGTTCGCGTGAACGGTGTCACCTCAGCTCATGTTCCTTGGCGTGAAGCGAATAAGGTTGATTTGACTCCATGGATATCCGAAGGAAGCAATCGGATTGACGTTGAAGTCATGGGGAGCCCGCGCAACCTATTCGGACCTTTTCATCAGAAGGGAACTCATAACGTGTGGGTCGATTGGACTTATTTCTATCGTGAAGGTGCTAGAGTTGAGCCGAATTACGTAGTCAGACCTTATGGATTGTTAAGTCCTATCAATCTATTTTTAACCTGAAAAAAGCTATGCTGCCAGCGCGTGCCGATTCTCATTCGGTGCGCGCTGTTTGAGTTTGGTTGGACAGCGTTGATAGTTACAAATACAGATAGAATCCGTAATGGCTTTAA
This sequence comes from Paenibacillus baekrokdamisoli, assembly GCF_003945345.1. Classification (GTDB taxonomy): domain Bacteria; phylum Bacillota; class Bacilli; order Paenibacillales; family Paenibacillaceae; genus Paenibacillus_Z; species Paenibacillus_Z baekrokdamisoli. Next base: position 883,761 of record NZ_AP019308.1, read on the forward strand.
TTTGAAGATTATATCCGTTTAAATAAATAATTTTAAAGAAAATATCTATTGATCTTTTAGATGAGCTAATTTATGATTTGATTGATCTGGAATTATTAAAATATGGTAAATGAGGGAGAGGATGAAGAACCCGCCAAATGAATACTATTAAGACCAAAGCATTTCTCACTTTTAAAAATTCAGAAAAAACCTAGGGGGGTTAGCTTCATATGAAACGGCCCAGAATTCGGTTTCCAAGATTCCTAATCATACTATTATTGGCGAGCATCATCCTGCCCTCTGGTCAATTGCAAGCGAAGGAAGAACCAGCTGCGGCCTTCCCGTCTTTGAAGCTGGAGGATGGCACAGCGAATAAGGTCGATGTGTTTAATAAAGACAGAACGACGGATCAAACAGCCGTTTATACACGCAAATATGGAGAGAGAACTAAACCATTCGATTCAGGGACGGTTGAATATATTGTTTCCGGAGAAATCGTCGTTGTGAAGAACATGAAAGGTCAGAATGGGACCTACATTCCGGCAAAAGGGTTCGTAGTATCTGCACCGGCAGCGGAGGCACTTGGTGCACTCGAAATTGGACAATCGCTGCAGCCTGTTGGTTTAAACGAAGTCTACCTTCCGCCCAACTATGCCGAAATCGAGGGGGTGACAATTGGTATCGATCGATTGAATGGAGTCCGCGGTGAGAGCGAAGTGGTTTTATATCAGCCGGGTTTTGGAGCTTCTACCCAGACTAATCCTTGGGGAATGGAGATCACGGTAGAGAACGACCTAGTAACTCACGTCGTTTCCTTATCGAATCCGACTCCAAACAATGCCTTGGTCGATAATAATTCCACCATTCCTGCGCATGGTTATGTGCTCTCCATCCATACCTCCAGTAAGTATTTCAAGCTGTTGGACGGCAAAGTAAAGGTGGGCAGCCCTGTAAAAGTCGTGTTCAGCCAGGAGGAAGAAGGGCTGACTTACAAGACCGTTCAAACTGGATTTGACGATGTCAATCCCTCAACCAGGGAAGCGGATAAAATGATCATTTATAATCGCATGATCGATGAAAGAACTGGAACTAATTCTTGGGGCAATGAAGTGATCGTCGACGCTAAAGGAACCGTCGTTCGAAATGGGGGCAACAACAGCTTAATTCCAGAAGGCGGATTTGTCATTTCAGGTGTCGGAACGACGGCGAACTGGCTGGCGGCGAATGTAAGCATCGGATCTACAGTTAGAATCGATCAGATCCATAAGAAGATTATTGTGGTTTTCACTCCAGAATCTTATTTAAATAAGGCTCAAATTGAACTGGAAAACGCGAAACTAGGGCTCAAATTCTCGAAGGAGCATTTCTTGGATGTTCCCTACACTGAAATAGAGAATAAGATAGCATCCGCCCAAACATTGTTCGAAAAGGCTCATGCGAAATTAGAGAGTGTCGATTATTCCGGTCTCCTTTCTCTGCTTGCTGACTTGGATCAACAGGCAAGCGACGCCTTATTCATGAATTATGAATCGAGAAAAGTGGAGACGCGCGGTCTATGGAGAAGGCCTACGGAAACGAACATCGAGCAGGTCAGGGCGCATATGGACAAGATTGCGGCGCTGCATATCAATTCGATCTATCTGGAAACCTGGTGGGATGGCTTTACGATCTATCCGACGACTATGAAAGAAACGGAATTGAACCCGATCTACGAAGGCTTTGACGTACTTAAGGCCTATATAGAGGAAGGAAAGAAACGGGGCATTGAAATCCACGCATGGGTACAGAACTTCTACGTCGGTCAAGGCCACACTAGTCCGATTTATGATGACCACCCGGATTGGACGATGCTTAGCAGAAGCGGAAGACATTACAGTATGGGCAGTGATCGTTTCAGACATTACTTCTTTAACCCAGCCTTGCCGGAGGTTAGGAAATTCGTTCTTTCATTGTATAAAGAGCTGGTTCAGAAATACGATCTTTCAGGGCTGCATCTGGACTTTGCTCGCTATCCGGAGTCTGGAGATTTCACGAATGATTTCTCTTACGACCCTTACACCCGAAGCTTATTCGAGAAAAAGTACAAGGTGGATCCGATCGATTTGTATCCGGGAGATAAATTGTGGGAGGAATGGACCCGGTTCCGTATTGATATTATTAATAGTTTTGTAGGCAAGGTTGCCAAAGAAATCGTTCCGCTCCGTCCTGGTATGAAGCTTACGGCGGCCGTTTGGCCCGATTACGTCGGTTCCCCGCAAAATGTACTGCAGGAGGCGAAAAACTGGACGGATAATAATTATATGGATAACATCTTCCAGATGTCCTATGTACCGGATGCGGCTCTGCTGGAAACCGATGTGAACAATTCCTTGGCTTTGATGAAAAACCACGGGTTTGTCACTTCAAGTATTGCCATGAACATGAATCTCCCCAAGTCCGTTATCGTCGATCAAGTTGATACAGCTTATCGGCTAGGGGCATCCGGTGCAGCTTTGTTCGAGTACGAGTCTCTATTCGAATCTGGCTATGATCATGAGCTGACAATCGGTGTTTATCGCAATGAAGCTATAATGCCGGATTATGTGACCACGAAACCGTTATTTATGCTGCTTGAAGAAATCACCCGCAAAACGAACGAGATTTATGTACCCTTAAACGGAATAAGTCAAAGTGATGCGGACGAAATTACCCGAGGGCTTTTGGACGAATTGAAAAAATGGGATAAACAAAAATTGCTTAATCGCAGCCTTGTTTTGCCTTTGAGAACGTACGTCATGCAATTGGGCTCGACAATCAGAAATCATCCATCTATTGATGCGGAAGTGAAGAATCGTATCATTCCCGATCTCCAAAGGTCTATTAAAATCATGGATATTTATCTCTCGAAAACCAATAGCAAAACGAAGTAAGCCATTGTTCCATTGTTCTATTGTTCACCCCGAAGGAGGCTTCCATGAAAAACATCCTGCCCAAACTCACGGCAAGCTTAATCGTTCTTTGCTTGGGAATGTCATTCTTATTACCTGCCGCAGCTGAGGCTCACTCTGGCACATTCATTTTTACAGAGGTATCCTCCAAGGAGAAAGTACTGAGCGTTACGCTTCGGTTCGATACGCTTACAGCGCTTGAAATTCCAGGAAAGATCGATACGAATGGGGATGGGAAGCTGGACGCGCGAGAGCTGGAAGGGTCAGTTACGCCGGTGATCCTTCCGTTTGTGGAGAAGGGATTAACAGTAACAAACAACGGTTCAAAGCTGCCGCTGCATTTGGCAAGAAGCTCGATGCCCAACCCCAATATTGTCAAGCTGGAGCTCACCTATTCGGCCGAAGAACCGATCGATGAAACGGCAATCCACTACAATTTATTTTTTGAGAAAGCTCCTGCCCACAATAACATCGGAACGCTTCGATTGGAGGATGGAAGCACGCAGGAGTTTGTGCTTAATGCCTCTAACAAGGATTGGTCTTATCGCTTTTCCGGCCAGGCTCCAAGCTCATGGCAAACCGCGAAATCGTTCATTTCGCTTGGCGTCCACCACATCTTGACCGGATACGATCACTTGTTGTTTCTGTTTGCCCTGCTGTTAGTCGCGGCTAAGTGGCGTCGAATTCTACTTCTTGTAAGCTCCTTTACTATCGCCCATAGCATCACGCTGATTCTTGCGGCGACCGGTGTGGTAGTGCCCATATCGAGACTGGTGGAAGCATTGATCGCCTTGACAATCGTTTATGTGGCCATTGAAAATGTGGTGGCAAAACGAGCGGTGCGCTTTCGTGCCCTTCTCACTTTTGTATTCGGATTAGTCCACGGTTTCGGTTTTGCTGGCATCTTGAAGGAGATTGGTTTGCCGAAGGGTCAAGAGATCCTGTCACTGCTCACTTTCAACATAGGCATAGAAGCCGGTCAATTGGCCGTCGTAGCTTGTCTAACTCCATTACTTCTTTATGCTAGGAAACAGACCTGGGGGACTGTTTCACAACGATATGCATCCTTAATAATCGGCGTTATCGGGATTTACTGGTTTGTTACTCGTATTATTTAGAGGGAAAATTCATTTTATATGTATTAAAAGAAAAAAATATTTATTATAAGAAGGAATTAGTGCATTCATCTGGAATATATTTTACGCAATACCAAAAAACCAATAAATCATAGAATAGGGGAAAAACATGCAAAAATTGATGAAGCTTTCATTAATTGCAGCTCTGTCCGCTACATTGCTTCTGCCGACAAGCTTTCGATCCGGTCAAGGCAACACGGCGGAGGCGGCAGAAAAGCCGCTGATAAGCTTCCCGGTAATCAGCGACATTCATATGATGCAAAACGATTACATCTCCGAAAAGAAATTCTCGGACGCTTTGAAAGATCTCAACAAAATCAATTCGAAATCCGACGCACTCATCATCAATGGCGATTTGACAACTTTTGGACGAAACGAAGATTATGATCTGATGCAAAAGGTGTTGAAATCCGCTCCCCATCCCAAAAAAGTGTTTTACACGATCGGAAACCATGAGTTTTACAAAGCCTGGCTGGATCCAAAAACAGGGAGCAACAGCCCAGACTCATTCCCGAACGGGGAAACGGAAAAAATGTCGATTGACCGATATTTGAAGAAAACCGGTATGCAAAAACTTTATTACGATCAATGGATCAACGATCATCATTTCATTTTCTTGGGTTCGGAGAAATACCGACAGTCCGACCCGACCAATGGAGAAGATGCTTTTCTGTCGCAAACGCAGCTGGACTGGCTGAAGAGCAAGCTGAAAGAAAAAGCTTCCGCCAACAAGCCGATTTTCTTGTTCCTGCATCAGCCGATCGGATATACCGTTGCGGGTACGGACATGTCGGCACCAGAAAACACACGTTCCGTTATCCAATATAAGCAATTGACGGAAATTCTGGCGCAATATCCGCAGGTTGTTTATTTCTCTGGTCATACGCATTGGTCGCCTGGAATTGCGAAACAAACCGTTCAATATGAATTCTCCATGTCGAACTCTGGAAGTGTGCGTGATCCTTATAACGACAAGGACCGACCTACGGGCGGTATGAACAGCGACGGTCTCTATGTACAGGTATATAAGAACAAAGTCGTCATCAAGGCGCGTGATTTTAACAAGAAGCAATGGTATAAACAGACCTATACACTCAACTTCCCGTATAAGGGTAAAAAGAATCCTAACCAGCCGTCAGAGCCAGAGCCTCTAGCATGCATTGCTCCAGTGAAGGCTGATCTTGTTGATTACCGCTTCGAGAAATCTGCGATCGAAGACAGTTCACCGGGCAAAAACAACGGGATCTCTGTAGGAACGCCTACTGTACAGTATGATCAGGCATTTGGAAAGAACGTCCTCGTATTGGACGGCAAATCCTATGTCAGAATCAAGGATAACGCGGGTCTACGTCCGGAAGCACTAACTTTGACAGCTCAGTACTCTCTGGATACATTGGAAGGCACACAGGATATATTCGCGAAGAATCAAAACTCTGATTACGGATTTGAATTCAATCCGGCTACCAAGCAGCTTGAAGCTTGGTTCTATGTGAAGGGTGATAAGGAATCCAAATATGTCATCGCGATGACGCCTCCGTTGAAGGCGAAAACGGTTTACACTACAGTGGCTACCTATGACGGCAAAGAGCTGGTGATGTATCAGGACGGAGTTAAAGTCGATACTCAGCCTTTCAAAGGCAAACTCAGCAATGGCGGAACCATCGTCGATTTGGCGATCGGTGTAGATCCGGAGCCTGAAGATGGTGCCAGAAGCAATATGACCGGTAAAGTCGGCCTCGTGCAAGTGTACAGCAAAGCTTTGACTCAAGAACAAGTCGGCTGCCTGCAGCAGCAGCTGAAGAATCAAGTGACAGCTGATCTCGTCAACTATCGGTTTGACACTTCGGCAACTGAGGACAGCTCTCAGGCCAAGAATAACGGAATTGCGGTAGGTAATCCTTTGGTTCAATTCGATCCGTCATTCGGGAAGAATGTCCTCGTTCTGGACGGCAAATCTTATGTCCGGATCAAGGATAACGCCGGACTCCGTCCCGATACGGTAACGCTCGCTACCCAGTTTTCTCTCGATAATATGGAAAGCGTCCAGGATCCAGTGGCCAAAAATCAGTCATCTGATTACGGATTCGAATTTAATCCGGCTACTAAGAAGTTGGAAGCCTGGTTCTATGTGAAGGGCGATACGGATTCGCAATACGTCATTACGATTACTCCGGAACTCAAAGCCAAAACGGTGTATACCGTTGTCGCAACATACGACGGACATGATCTGATCATGTATTTGAATGGCGCCAAAGTCGACAGCAAGTCGATGAAGGGTAAGATTAGCAGCGCCGGTGACATCGTTGATCTGACCATTGGCGCAGATCCAGAGAAAGATGACGGCGCAAGAAGCAATATGATTGGCAAAATAGGTTTCGTTAAGGTTTATTCCAAAGCGCTGAATAAAGATCAGGTAGCCGCTCTGTTCGCGGGGCTGCAGAAGTAAATCTAAGAGAGCCTTCTTTCTTGCCTGCCGGTAGTAGGCAGATAGAGGGCTTTTCTTTTATTTTTTCGTGCTGATTCTACACTGATGAACTATTAACTGTATCACTTCTTCAGTGCTTCAGTGCTTCAGTGCTTGTCAACGCGACTAACCCAGCGAAGCGGACGGAATCGTTCTGAAGAAGCGAAAGCGTTCGCCTTTGTCTCCCGATTTCTACCCCTAAGGGATAGAATCGAGAAATAGGGAGACAACAGCGATCGTAAGAATGATCCGTCCGCGCAGCGGCCTTCTACGCACAATGTTACTCAAGCACTTATGTTAATGTTGAGCCGAAAAAAGGACTATATTAGTTGAAAGGATTGGTCAAAGCATGCAAGCAAGAGCCAATGGTCTCTACGGACCTAGCATACAAGTGGACCCGTCGTTTCCTTACTATCAAGATCGCTCTCCAGAAAGTATAGCGGAAGAAATTCAACTGGCTGGATACGATGTCGTGCATTATTTTGTTGTGAATGAGAATATTGTCAATCGAGAAGTTATTGATGCTTTCCATGCCAGAGGAATGTTCGTATGGGCCATGGTCATCGGTAATGGCTCCTTCTCTACAGAAAGGTTCCCGGAGGAATGGCCAGAGTGGCAGATGGGGGTGCTGCGGCCGGTGGAAGACGGCTTCTGGAGATTCTCTCATTTCAGTGAAGGATACCGAAATTGGAAAAAGAAAGCGATGGCCGAGCTTGTAACCAGGTATCCATTCGACGGGATTGAAATAGCCGAACCTTATTTTCCCGAATGGGGAGGCGTGGAAAGAGGCGTGTATGGCGATGTTGGACCGCATGCCGCGAAAGCGTTCTATTCGGCGTACGGAGAAGATATGCCTGATTTTGAAGACGAAGCTTCGCCTCGACACTATAAGAAAGTTCCGGATGTTTACGAAAAGTGGATCCAATTCCGTGTGGATGCGGTTAACGGTTTTATTGATGAAATGATGAACGGACTTGGAGGAGTTCGGGATGTTCGGCCAGGCATCAAGGTGGCGACATGGTCTCTGGCGGTGGATGACGGGGAAGATTCACTGCTGCGTCTCAGAGAAACGCAGGGGCTGCTGGCTTCATCCATGATTTCGCAAGTAAAGCCGGATCTCCATTACCTTCAGACCCATTGGCCTGATTGGGGGAGGGGCGACCTGCCTGCCGATTATGTGTGCAAATATGCGCCTTTTGTGGAGGAAATACGATCCATGCATCCTGATTTGCCATTGGGCGTGCAAGCGGATATTGGATCTGCCAGATCGATGGTTAAAGGTAGAGAATGGTGGAATGCGTTCAAGGACAACGTCAAACAATTGGGATACAGCACCTTTACAGCTTATGAGTATCATATCGGAGGCTATATGTATGAAGATCTCCCGGTTCCTGTGAAAGCATATAAGGCAACCGCAACGGAGCTCATCATTTCTTTCAACAAACGCATTTCGCTAGAAAGCGTCAAATCAACAAGTGACAAGATCAAATTCCGGGACGCCAAAGCGATCATCTCTGTTCATCTTAGAGCAGTAGAGGTGGATGGCAATAGGTTGATCCTACACTCGGATTCGTTTCCAGATCATGGCTTTCTCGTCGAATTCAGCGCCATTCACGATACGCCTGATTTATGGTTGTACCCGGATGCAGGTGTCCATGAGTCACCTTTTGGTACATGGATTCAGATCGATAGTTAATACGCGGTTTTGGATTATTAATGGTGGAGTATTCCTTTTTTCTACTTAAAGAAAATAATTATTCAATTATGAGCAACTTGTCAATCTCAAAGTTATCAACTATGCTATTACTAAGAAAATTGACGAGACGAGGTAGTAGTTATGCCTAGAGTAGGTTCGAAACTAAACAAATCAAACACATTACTTATGATATCGAGCATTTACTCTTCCCTTTCGAAAGCGGAGAAGAAAGTAGCGGATGTCGTCCGGAACAATCCGGAAGAAGCGGTGCTGGCCACCGTCACAGATTTATCTGAACAAGCAGGGGTAGGAGAAACTTCGGTCATCCGTTTCTCACGGAAGCTCGGCTTTCGCGGCTTTCACGAATTCAAGCTGTCGGTTGCGCAGGACTTAGTTGATCGGCCGCAGTCGATGTCGAACGTAGACATTGAAGAAGAAGATGATTTAATGACCATCGCTCGTAAAGTGACAATTAAACACGAGATGCTGCTGAAAAACACACTGGATCTGATCAACGCGGACAATCTTCAAGACGCAGTGGACAAAATCATCGCTGCCAATAAGATATACGTTTATGGAGTAGGTTCCTCTGGCATTACAGCGTTGGATTTGCATTACAGATTAATGCGGATCGGGATGAACGTAGAAGCCCATCGTGACGCGCATATCATTGCGATGTCCGCTTCACTGGTGAAGAAGGGAGACTTGGTATTCGGCATCTCGACGTCGGGGAGTACCCGAGATTTGGTCGACCCAGTCCGACAAGCCAAAAAAAACGGGGCAGATGTTATCTGTTTAACGAGTCACCTTCGTTCCCCAATTGCCGCTCACGCTGATACGGTGCTTCTAATGCCATCTAAGGAAATGCCTATTGACGGCGGGGCTTTGTCCACTAAATATACGCAGATTCATCTGCTTAATATTTTGACTACTCTACTCTGTATGAAAAAAGAGTCAGCGAAGGAATCGCTCGAAATAACGGCGATCTCGGTGGCCGATAAGCTTTACTAAATTATATAACGCTGGAAGGGAAGGTCATTGGATCTTCCCTTCTTTTTTTTGAAAAATAAGAAAGTAAAAGTTTTCTCCAACCTTTGCTTATTTTTCAGAGGGAAGAAACTTGCTTCGCCGCCAAGGACGGCGTTAGCCGTTCCTTCTTGAAATATCAGAAAGTATAAAATTCGCCCATCCTTTTCTGATATTTTTGTGGAAGAAACTTGCTATCGCCGCCAGAGGACGGCGTCAGCCGTTTCTTCTTACCCAAAATGACTGTTGAATAAAGCGGAATGTTTCTTTTTTATATAAAATTTTAGTGGAGAAAAAATTTATAACATGATACGATAATAGCGCGTTAATCTCTGCATTAGAAAGGAATCGATATGAGAACAAGTGCAGATATTGTGGTGTTGGGTGGAGGACTGGGTGGCTGCATGGCCGCCTTAGCTGTCGCCAAAAGTGGACTTAAGGTCATTCTCACAGAAGAAACGGACTGGATCGGTGGTCAATTGACTTCTCAAGCGGTTCCTCCGGATGAGCATCAATGGATCGAAAGCTTCGGCTGCACCAGTACGTATCGGGAGTTCCGCGAACGTGTACGCCTCTATTACAAGGAAAACTATCCTTTAAGGGAAGATCCATTCCACAACGAAAGACTGAATCCCGGCAACGGATGGGTCAGTCGACTCTGTCATGAACCGAAGGTCGCGCTTCGGGTGATAGAAGATATGTTGGCTCCTTATATGAGCAACGGCCGTATTACAATTTACCTGGGCTGTCGCCTGGTGAAGGCTGAGACGGATGGAGACTTCGTGAAATCGGTTACGGTCCTTCGTGATGGAACTGGATTACATCAGACACTCTCGGCAGCCTACTTCTTGGACGCGACCGAATGCGGTGATTTGCTGCCTCTCGCTGGTATTGAATATGTAACAGGAGCCGAAGCGCGCAGCGAGACTGGAGAACCACACGCCCCGGATGTCGCGGATCCGCTTGATATTCAATCGATTACGCATGTTTTTGCTCTCGATTACGCGGAAGGTCAAGATTGTACCATTGATAAACCGGAGCAGTATGAGTTTTGGTGTTCCTTTGTACCCAGCTTTTCTCGGCATGCACTGCTAAGCTGGTTCATTCCAGATGTTAATGGCGTGGATCAGATGAGAGAAATCGTCTTTATGCCCGATGGGGTCGAGTCGATGCCCCTATGGACTTACCGGAGAATTATAGATGCGTCGTTATATGCCCCCGGATTTTATGAAAGCGATGTCACTTTGGTCAATTGGAGTCAAAATGATTATTTCCTAGGTCCGGTTTATGAGGTTCCGGAGGAAGAACGATTGAAGCATTTGAAAGGTGCCAGGCAGCTTAGTCTTTCACTTGTATATTGGCTGCAGACGGAGGCGCCTCGTCCTGATGGAGGCAAGGGTTATCCTGGGATCCGGCTGCGTAAGGATATTTTGGGGACGGAAGACGGATTGGCCAAACATCCGTATATCAGGGAGTCGAGACGGATCAAAGCCGTTCATACCGTCACGGAAAACGATGTAAGCCGGGAAATACGCGGAGACTTGGGAATTCGCAAGTACGAGGACAGCGTCGGAGTCGGCAGCTACCATTTGGATCTCCACCCCACGACCCGCACCAACCGAATGTGCTACATCCCCAGTTATCCATACGAAATTCCGCTTGGCGCATTACTGCCGATTCGAGTTAAAAATGTGCTTCCCGCTTGCAAAAACATTGGTACGACCCAAATCGCTAACGGATGCTACCGCCTACAGCCGACGGAATGGAATATCGGTGAATCTGCTGGATATTTAGCTGCCTATGCCGTCATACATGGAATCACTCCTCATGAGGTGCGTGGTGAACCGCATCACTTAAATTCGTTTTTGGAATTGCTGGATCGGGAAGGCATTCAAACGCACTGGCCAGATGAAGTATTAGGGTAGGGAGCTTGCCATCACGAAGTACCTAGCGAAGCGGACGGAATCGTTCTGAAGAAGCGCTAGCGTTCGCCTTTGTCCCCTTATTTCTACCCCTAAGGGATAGAATCAAGAAATAGGGAGACAACAGCGATCGTAAGAATGATCCGTCCGCGCAGCGGGCTTCGAATGATCCGTCTGCGCAGCGGGCTTCTGCGTACCATGCTTCGAATTATTCAAGTACTTATTAGATAGGAGAGGTTGCTTTGAAACTGACAAACAAAATCGGGGTTATTGTTGACAGCTTTCGTTTACCTGAACGCGAGGTTGGGACCCACCCGGAAAAGGATATCAGGAAGGCCGTGCAATTTATTCAGCGGTACCGGAATCAAGCATGAAGATTCACTTCTTAGGTACGGCTGCCGCGGAAGGATGGCCTGCCATGTTCTGCCGCTGCCCATATTGCGCTAAGGCCAGAGAACTTGGGGGCAAGAACATTCGGACTCGGAGCTCAGCCATTATTGACGATACGCTCAAAATTGATTTTCCGCCAGACACACTGCATCATGTCCTTCGGGATCACATCGATCTTGGGTTGGTGAAGGACCTGTTCGTGACTCACACCCATTCGGATCATCTGAGGGCGGAGGATCTTGAGATGAGACTGCCGGTATACGCGCATGGATTGGATCATCCACTTCGCGTATACGGACATGATGCTGTGGTGCGCAAGTGCCGGGAAGCGGTTGGCCGTCCCGACGCCGAGCGTTTAATAATTCAGCGGATTCAGCCGTTTGAGACTGTGGATACGGGCACTGCACTCGTTACGGCTCTGCCTGCCAACCATGACCCTGATGAGACCTGTCTCCTCTTTTATATGGAGAAAGACGGTAAAAGTATTTTTTACGGACATGACACGGGCCTCCTGCCTGAAGAGACATGGGTCTGGCTGACGAACCATAAGCTAGACCTGGCGATCCTTGACTGCACCAATGGCAATCTTCCGTTTACCGGAAGCCATCTGAATATAGAGGCTGTACTGGCCATCCGTAATCGCATGCAAGAGGAGGGCATACTCCGCCCAGAGGGTAAAACGGTAGTTACTCATTTTTCCCACAACATCGGTCTTCTGCATGATGAGTTGAGGGCGATATTCGATCCGGAAGATATTATCGTTGCCTATGACGGGATGATGCTGTATTTGAACTAATATAAATATAATATCCTAAATAAATAATAATTATGGATATTAATTTCTTTTGGTGTTATTATGAAAGCGTATAAAAAATGTTGGAGGTGCAAATATGACCAAGATGAAAGTCGCCGTAATCGGTTGCGGTACCATTGCAAATGCCTCGCATATCCCTGCTTACTTAAAGAACCCCGATGCGGAGATTAAATATTTCTGCGACATTGACCTAGGAAAAGCCGAGAAGGCCGTAAAAGACTATGAATGCGGAACGGCTATCGCGGATTATCACGAGATTCTGAATGACCCAGAGGTCGAAGCCGTGTCAATTTGCGCGCCGAACAATGCTCATTCTATTCTCGCCATTGATTTTTTGCGTGCGGGTAAAAACGTTCTCTGCGAAAAACCTGCTGCCAGGACGTATGCCGAAGCGTTAGAGATGCAGAAAGTACAGCACGAAACCGGCAAAGTGCTTAATATCGGCGTTGTTAATCGCTTCAACACCGGTGTCAACATCATTAAAAAAATGATTGAAAACGGCGAGCTGGGAGAGGTTTATCATATCTATGTCAGCTTCCGTTCCCAGCGCTCCATCCCAGGCCTTGGCGGTGCATTCACCACGAAAGAAATCTCTGGCGGCGGTGCCTTGATTGACTGGGGTGTCCACTTCCTCGACATCGTAATGTACTGTACGGGAGATCCGCATCCGAATACAGTGACTGGGCAGGTATACAGCAAATTGGGACGCGATATGCAGAACTATTCCTACTTGAGCATGTGGGCGGGGCCGCCTAACTATGAAGGAACCTATGACGTCGACGATTTTGTGACTGCGATGATCCGTACAGAAGGCCCAACGATCACCTTGAACGGTGCTTGGGCACAGAATATTGGGGTCGAAGAAATGTATATCGATTTCCTAGGTGACAAAGCGGGGATCCGCCTCCAATATGGATCCGAATTCAAGCTGTATAGTGCCCAGAACGGCGCCTTGCTGGAAACAACTCCGAAATTTAACACAACGGATATGTTTCAAAATGAGATCGATGCCTTTATAAAATGTATAAAAACCGGGGAGAAATTGCCGTCCCACATCGATACGGTCATTATTTCCTCCCAAATCATGCAAGCGATCTATGACTCGTCTGAAGGCAGTTCTGAAATCAAACTTTGAATGGACTGGGGAAGCTGCGGATGAAAAAAATAGGTTTTATCGATTATTTTCTCGATGAATGGCATGCGGAGAAATATCCGGGATGGATTGAAGAAGCGTCTGGTGGACAGTGCAAGGTCATCTATGCATATGGCAAGATAGACTCACCAAGTGGCGTATCGAATGCCGAATGGTGCGCGAAAAAGGACATTGAACTGCTCAGTTCGATCGAAGAAGTAGTCGAAAAGAGCGATTATCTGATCGTGTTGTCCCCCGACCATCCGGAATTCCACGAGGAGCTTTCCCAGCTTCCTCTCCGTTCCGGAAAACCGACCTACATCGATAAAACCTTTGCGCCCGACAGAAAAACAGCCTTGGCTTTGTTCGATCTGGCTCGTTTGCATGGTACATCTATATATTCCAGTTCCGCACTGCGTTTCGCGACGGAATACATAGAGGCAGACCGACAAGGAATTGAAACAATTGCAAGTATCGGGCCCGGCCGTTTCGAGAACTATTCCATTCATCAAATTGAGCCTGTCGTTTCCTTGTTGGGAAATGACCCCAGGCGTCTGATGTGGATCGGGACGGAGAATTCACCGGCTTTGCTTATACAGTTTGCGGGCGGAAAATTAGCCGAGATTCGTCAATTCGGCTGGGAATGCCCGTTTGGCATGGCCGTCAATTATGAATCGGGCAGTACCAAGCTGATTAAAGCGGAATCGGATTTCTTCACTGCGTTTATCAAAGGCATGCTTGCGTTCTTTGAATCTGGCAAGCCAGCGGTAGAGGAGTCAGAAACGATCGCCATCATAACGATTATCGAATATGGGATGAAAGCGGCCCAAATACCTTATCAATGGGTGGAGCTACCGGAATAAGACTTACGGATTGCAAGGAAGTAGGGAGTATAGCATCACCATCGCGGTGAAGGACATACTCCCACTTTTCGTTCAACCAATCGTGGACACATCGTCACATCTGTCGAAGAACTCTTTTTGAAGCTGAAGTGCAGTGTCGTCCTGTTTCACCCGCTTTACTGCTTTGGCAAAATTGGCAGCGCAGAATTCGATGTACGTTTTACCGTATTCGGCCGAAGAGAGTGAGGGGTCCCCGGCGATCTGATTCGGGTACTCCGTGTACCAATGAATGCCGGCTGACAGCTTCTCTTCCGTCATCCATCCTCCTCTGCCCAACGGATCCCATTCTCCCGGATTCAACTTGTCCATCTGAACCAAATTGGGATCAATGTGTAAGATTTGCGACGTTTCCATATGATCCGCATGACCGTAATTCCCTGGCGTCTCAAAATGGTCTTCGAGATGCTGAAGCTGTTCAGGGGTCAGCTCCCACAAGTCGTAGGTATAGACGATATAATCTCTTCTTTCATCTAGCATTGTCTGCACAAAATATCTTAAGCAGTTGTTATTGCCGCCGTGTGCGTTCGCCAGTATGATTTTGTCGAAGCCATTGCGCCGAATTTCTTTCACAACTTCATTCAAAAGCATCATCTGCATGCTGCTGTTTATCGCCACGGTGCCCGCCCAATGTTTAACTTCGGACACTTGACCGAAGAGATAGTAGGGAAATATGACGTAAGGCTCAAGCTTGGCCGCTTGTTCTGTTACCGCTCTGGCAATCATCATATCTGTGCCTAGCGGGAGATGGTCTCCATGCTTTTCAAGGCAGCCGATCGGGAGCACACAGACGCGGTTTGTTGATAGGACTGCTTCCTCGAACTGTTTAGTCGTTAAATTTTCCCACTGCATCGTTATTATCCGCTCCTAACAATGTTTTTTAAAATTCTTCATAAAGATGAAGTTCTCCATCATCATAACCTAACTAAGTTCGTGTATAAATATAAAAGGTAGATAAATCCGTTAGTAGTTAAAAAAATAGTGGAAATATGCAAAATATCATGCTCATCGAATCACAATTAACTATGAAGGGGGATTGTTTGGATGAACATCATTGATTGGTCCGAAACGTTGAGGATGGAGCTTATTCAATTAGAGGATCAGGGTGTAGTTATTGACTCGCTTCCCGCTCATTTGCGTGAGATATCTGGATCTCAAGAAGAGTTGGCAGCAAAGTGCAGCGAGCTCTATCAGAGCCGGTTGAATTTCCGGGCGGTGGACGGATACCCTTATGTGGAGCCTTCTGATATCGTTTCCATTGAGAAGGAATCCTTGTTCCACGCACCATCAGCAATTGCAGCCGATCGCGGTATTCTCTTGGATCGGATTCAAGGCGCGTGGTTGGGTCGTGCGGCAGGCTGCCTGCTGGGCAAACCGGTGGAAGGCTGGGAGCGGGGCGAAATCCGAGGTATGTTGGAATCGTATGGGGCGTATCCGCTGCAGCATTATTTTACTGGACGGTTCCCGCCTCAGGGTCTCGAGCCATGGAAGCACGTGCAATTCGAACAAAACACAATTGAGAACGTTGCGGGGATGCCAAGAGACGACGATATGGACTACACGATTCTAGCTCTTAAAACGGTGGAAAGCTTCGGCCGCGGATTCACAACAGAGCATATGGCGCAAATGTGGCTAACCTATTTGCCTCCGTTCATGACTTATACCGCAGAAAGAGCGACGTATCTCAATTTATGCTCTGGTGTTGGAATTCCTGAGGCTGCTATTATTAACAACCCATACAGAGAATGGATAGGGGCCCAGATCAGGACTGATTTGTACGGTTATATCTGTCCGAATGATCCGGCGACGGCAGCCCGAATGGCATTTCAGGATGCCGCTCTTTCCCACACAGCAAACGGAATATATGGCGCGATGTTCATCTCTGCTATGAATGCGGCCGCCTTCGGCTTGGAAAAGCCGGAAGATGTGATTCGAGCCGGGATGGATCATATCCCCCAGCGGTCGAGGCTTTACGAGGCGTTAAACTGGATCCTACAGGTGAAAAATGAGGAGCCCGATTGGGAAAAGGCAGGAGACCGTTTACTTGACAGATTCGCACATATGCACCGAGTACATACCATCAACAATGCCGCAATCGTCGGTCTGGCGCTTCTTTACGGGGAGCGGGATTTGGAGAAAACGATCACAATTGCCGTCATGCTGGGTCTTGATACGGATTGTAATGGGGCAAGCGCGGGCTCGGTCATCGGGATTATGAATGGAGAGGTGGGCTTGCCTGATAAGTGGACCCGTCCTCTCCACGACAAGATCGAAAGCTATATCGCCGGAGAAGGCGTGCAATCCATTAGCAAGCTGGCACTCAGGTCTACAGCTTTGGCATCCGGCGGGAAAGCGTGAGGATAACCAATGAAGGATGGATGGATGGATGGATGGAGAGTCTCCATGCGTGATCCTACTTGGACTTCAAAAGAACATCCATTAATTTGAATGAAATGCTGGTATAATTAAAAATTAAATAAAGGGACAAGTACCCTTTTCAAGAAAATTTTGTTGTAACTATTTCGCAAGAAAATTAAAGTGGATATTTCCTCTAGAAATTAAAAATATAAAAAAATAATTATCCAAAACCCATTGACTACTTCCGAAGCCTATATTATATTAGGGACAATAATAGTAGATATTGGGTTGGTAAGAGATTTTTGAAAACGGTTACGTAAATGGGATAGCTGTTTAGGAAAGCTTGAAGGAGGTGTTGTGGGTAAGAGGTTTATGGCTAAATATAAGTCATTGTTTCCGCCCAGCTTCGAAGTTGGATCATGCAAGCAGTCCATTAAAGCTCGTTCTATCAAAAAACGTATCTATTAAACGGGAGGGTTATCCTTAATGAAAAAAGCAAAAGTACTTATGCTAATTATGGTTCTTACACTCATGTTCTCGGTTGCGGCAACTAGCGGCAGCGCCGCTGAAAAGAAAATTGACATGAAAGGCAAGACATTTACGATTTTGACTTGGGTAAAAGAAGACGTTCCTTCCAACAAGACAAAAGAAGGCTCCCTCCGTCTGCAGCGTCAAAAAGAGGTTGAAAAGAAATATAACGTAAAAATCAAGTGGAACGTAGTGCCTTGGGGTAAGAGCATCGAGATGCTCACGAATGCCGGTCTTGCAGGCGAGCCTGTAGCGGACGTCATGCTGCTTGACCTCTACTTCTCCGTTCCGGCCATCAAGCAAGGGCTGCTGCGTCCGGTCGGCGACCTCTTTGATTTCAAGGATAAGAAATGGCCGAAAGGGATGACCACCTACGGCAACATCTATGGCAAAATGTACGGCTTTAAGGACTACATCAACTTAGGCGCAGGCATTTATTATAACAAGACACTATTCAAGAAAGCCGGCTTGGCGGATCCGAATAAATTGTACCAACAAGGCAAATGGGACTGGAAAGCGTTTATGGATATCGCCAAGAAAGCGACTAAAGATACGAATGGCGATGGTCAAATCGATCAATGGGGCTTGACTAACGATGCTGGCATTCTAGCTCGTCTGCTTGTTTCCTCCAACGGTGGAAATATCCTCGAGCAGAAGAACGGTAAATACAATTACACGGGCGGCGATAAAAAATCCATTGAAGCTCTTCGGTTCCTCTCAGACCTCTATACGAAGAGCAAAGTCGCAGCTCCGAATAAAGACGGCAACTTCAATGATTATACTGAATCGCAAAAAATCTTTAGCTCCGGCAAAGCCGCTATGATCACTGGAGAGCTTTGGGAAGCGAAAGAACGTAAAGATATGACGGATGACCAAGGATTCGTACCTTTTCCTAAAGGTCCAAGCGCGACTAATGCCACTTACTTCAACGCAGTTGAAAACTTCACGATGTACTACATGCCTGCGAACGTAAAAACGCCGAAAGAGGACGCGATGATTTGGCAGGATCTTATTCTGTGGGACCGTGTCGATAAGAATAGAAAAGCGCTATTCGAAGATCAAGGCGTAGCTGCACCACAGGACGTTCAAAACATGATCAAGGCTACTGAGTTGGTAAGACCGATCTTCGTTCCGGGCATTGCCGGCGCAGCATGGTACGGCGCAGCGAAAAACGAGATCGCCATGAAGGGGACAGCTCCGGAAACTGCGCTCGCGAAAATCAAACAAACGGCACAATCCGACATTGATACAACCTTGAACAAAAAGTAAATGAGCATGACCGTATCACCCGAGGCCCCGCTCGTTGGACTGGGGCCTCGTTTTTTTATGTAATCAAAAGAATTAGAGATTGGGGAGGTTCGCGTGCAGATTAAGCGTTATAAAAGATTGCTCTTTGTTGTCGTCTTGGCCCTATTGGTCTTCTCGTCTAAAGCGGTAATCTTCCCGAGAGACCATGCTTCAGGCGAACCAATCCAAACGGAGCATAGTCAGGAGCCAGTCAATAACGATGGCAACTTCGCAGAGACAGCGGACTCTTTGCCTCGATATGAACAGTATATTGCCCGATATTCGGACGCTCCCCATCCGGCTTCAAGCATAGTCATAGATGCGAAATCGTTCTCCGGCACAGATGGGATGAAAGTGAACGTATTGGATAGCTTTCAAGGTGCATCCAGTTCGGTGGTACAAACCGATGAGACCGGTTCGATTCATTGGGACGTGAATATACAGGAAGAAGGCTTGTATCAGATCGGAATCCGGTATTTCCCCATTGCTGGCAACAGTTCCCCCATTGAAAGGGAGTTGTTGATTGACGGCGAAGCCCCATTCGATGAGGCGAAGCGGCTTTCCTTTTCACGAGTATGGGGCAATGAACAGTCTAACGTTATCCAGGATGCCAACGGCAACGACTTGCGACCCAAACAAATCGAAAAACCGGAGTGGCAGCAAGATGTGATCAAAGATCCCGAAGGGTATCACAACGAACCGCTCTCTTTCTATATGACAACAGGTAAACATAGAATCACTTTCGTTTCTCTACGTGAGCCGATGGTAATCGACAATTTACAGCTGTTTCAAGCGGAGCAGATTCCTTCTTATGCGGATACCAAAAAACAATACGAGACCAAAGGCCTGAAAGATACAAAAACGATATTCGTTAAAGTTCAAGGTGAGGATGCTTCCAAAAAATCGAATCCATCCCTTTACCCGCTTAATGATCGCTCCAGCCCAGCTACTGAGCCTTATCACGTGTCCAAAATCAGGATGAACACAATAGGGGGAGTCAATTGGAAAATTCCAGGCCAATGGTTGTCTTGGGATATCGAAGTACCGGAAGACGGTCTATACCAGTTGGGCCTTCGTTATAAACAGAATCTGGCAAGGGGCGTCAATGTCACAAGGAAGCTCTTTATCGACGACAAGCTTCCATTCAAAGAAGCGGAGACGATTCCGTTCGAATTTGGCGGTAAATGGCAAGTCAAGCTGACTGGCGGCGATGACCCATACGCCTACTATTTGACCAAAGGCAAGCACCAAATCAAATTGGAAGTATCAATGGGCGAGTTGGCGGATGCCATCCGTAAGGTTCGTGCGAGTATTCAAATGCTGAACAGTTTGTATTTGAAAGTCATTATGATTACAAGTGCTAAGCCCGACCAATTCCGCGATTATCAGCTCGAGAAACAAATCCCGGAGTTGGTAAACGTATTGCTTGCCCAAGGCAAAATACTGAATCAAGCCGCAGATCAAATGGATCGCATGATTGGCGGTAAGAGTGAGAACGCGACGGTTCTGCGTACGACCGCTTATCAGATGAATGATATCGGTCATAATCCGGAAACACTTGCCGTACGTATGAAGCAATTTAAAGATAATGTAAGCGCATTAGGGGCTTGGCTGCTCTTGGTAAACCAGCAGCCGCTCGAGATCGACTACTTATTCTTGAAATCATCCGATGTAAAAACGCCCAAAGCAAATACCGGATTTTTCAGCAATCTTGAGCATGAATTCGGTTCATTCTGGCATTCCTTCACGGAGGATTATAACAGCGTGGGTTCTCGCGGCAACGGTACAGATTCCATAAACGTGTGGATGTCGGGAGGCCGTGATCAGGCCCAATTGCTCCGGTCGCTGATTGATGCTTCATTCACGCCGAAGACGGGAATTCAAGTCAATTTGAAACTCGTGGACGGGAAGGCGGTTCTGCCAGCTGTTTTGTCCGGGAAAGGGCCGGATGTGGCCATCGAGACCTTGGACGTGATTAACTTTGCGATGCGTAATGCTCTACAGGACTTATCGCAGATGCCGAATTTCGATAAGGTTCAGAAACGGTTCATGGACAGTGCATTCGATCAGTTCAAATTCAAAGATGGTGTGTATGCGATACCGGAAAAACAACAATTCGCGATGATGTTTTATCGCAAGGACGTATTCAAGCTATTGAATTTGAAGGTTCCGGAAACATGGCAGGATATGTACCATCTGATCCCAGAGCTGCAAAAGCATAATATGGAATTCGGTGTGTCTTCTATCCCCGTTTTTCAGATGCTGCTGTATCAAAACGGCGGACAGTATTATCAAGGGGACGGTATCGCCACTGATCTGGACTCCAAAGCCGGTGTCACTTCCTTCCGAAAGTGGACGGAGCTGTATACCAATTATAAGCTGCCTTTGGAATTCAATTTCATCAATCGATTCCGAACAGGTGAAATGCCGATCGGCATCGATATGTATTCGACTTTCAACTTCCTGACAATCTTCGCTCCAGAAATAAGAGGCCAGTGGGGCTTCGTACCCGTGCCTGGCACCATGGGACCGGATGGTACGATCCACCGGGAAGAGCTGTCAACCTCTACTGGCACGGTTATGTTGAAAGATGCGAAGAACAAAGAAGCCGCTTGGAAATTCATCGACTGGTGGACAGATACGGAGGCGCAGGTGTCCTTCGGCCGGGAAATCGAGGCGATTCTCGGGGAATCGGGTCGTTATGAAGCCGCCAATCTAGAAGCGTTAAAGCAGCTGCCATGGGCGGCCAGAGACTATAAGCAAATTATGGATCAGTTGAAATGGGTGAAAGGAGTCCCTGCCGTACCTGGCGGATATTCATTGGACAGACATTTACAGAACGCCTTCTACGAGGTTTACAACCAAGGCAGCGATCCTCGCGAAACGTTAGAGAACTATGTTCGCATCATTAACGAGGAACTCACGCTGAAACGTAAAGAATTCCATCTGTCAACCAAATAGAAGGGAGGGCTTCCTATACTATCGCTTAAGCTGAAGGAAATGAAGAAGAAAAAGGCGCTATACATCCTCATTGCACCGTACTTTCTCATATTTTTCCTTTTTACGATCGTACCTGTTGTCTTATCGGTAGTGGTCAGTTTCACGAATTTCAACATGCTGGAGTTTCCCTCCTGGCTTGGCTGGCAGAACTATGCCCGACTGTTCGTTCGTGATGACGTATTCCTCATCGCTCTAAAAAATACGCTCTTATTCGCCGCAATTACAGGTCCCGTCAGCTATGTGATCTGTTTCGTTCTCGCTTGGGTCATCAATGAACTGGGCCCTAAACTTAGGTCATTCGCAACACTCGTTTTTTACGCACCGGCCTTATCTGGTAATGCGTACATCGTGTGGACCTTAATGTTCGGCGGTGACTCCTACGGTTATATCAATGCTTTCCTGATCAAATGGCGGATCATCTTGGAGCCGATTATTTGGTTGAAAGATCCGAAATATATTATGCCGATCATTATTATCGTCCAGCTCTGGCTAAGTCTCGGTACCAGTTTCCTTGCCTTTATCGCCGGTCTGCAGGGTTTGGACAAAACATTGTACGAGGCAGGCGCCATCGATGGGATCCGTAACCGCTGGCAGGAATTATGGTTCATTACCTTACCGTCCATGAAACCTATGCTGATGTTCGGAGCTGTCATGCAAATTAGCGCATCTTTTGCAGTTTCGGAGGTGGCGGTGACGCTGGCCGGGTTCCCAAGCATCAACTATGCCGGCCATACGATCGTTACCCACTTAATGGATTATGGCACAATCCGATATGAGATGGGTTACGCGTCCGCAATCGCTACTGTACTGTTCGCGATTATGCTCGGAACCAATCTCATGGTTAATAAAATGCTGCAGAAAGTCGGTGAATAGCCGATGAAATTGGATCTTCGCCTGGGAAGTAAGAAAATAAGCCTTGGAAGAAAGAAAATAAACCGATCCTGGTACGGCAACATCATGAACGTTCTATTCTTGGGTGCTCTCGGTTATTTCATGGCGCTTCCGCTCGTATTTGTAATCAGCAATGCCTTTAAACCGATCGACGAAATTTTGACGTTTCCTCCTAAATTCTTAGTGCATCGCCCTACGCTGAGCAATTTTTCCGATTTGTACAATCTTTTGTCGGGCTCTTGGGTTCCGTTTTCCCGTTATGTGTTCAACACGTTCTTCATTGCCATCGTCGGTACCGCAGCGCATGTTATTATCGCTTCCATGGCAGCCTACCCGATTGCCAAAAGAAAGTTTCCGGGAAGGACATTCTTGTTTACTATTGTTGTGCTTTCCCTGATGTTCTCGGCCACGGTCACGCAGGTTACCAACTATATGACAATGTCTTGGCTCGGCATGATCGATACATATTGGGCGATCATCATCCCAGCCATCGGTTCTTCACTTGGGTTTTATCTGATGAAGCAGTTCATGGAGAACATTCCGGATACATTGTTGGAAGCGGCACAAATTGATGGCTGCAGTGAGTTCCGCATTTATTGGAACATTGTAATGCCAGTTGTTAAGCCCGCATGGTTAACGCTGATCATTTTCTCCTTCCAATCCTTATGGGGGGCTGGAGGCAGCGTAGGTTCTATGTATATTTACAGCGAGCAGCTCAAATCAATCGATTATGCACTGAGTCAAATTCTTGCCGGTGGAATCATACGGATCGGTCCATCAATGGCTGCAACGCTGCTCTTGATTGCTGTTCCTATTCTCATCTTTGTATTTGCGCAGAGCAATATTATTCAGACGATGTCTACCTCAGGCATGAAAGACTGATCGGAAAGGGGAAGCTTGCCGTGGGTCAAATGAAGAAAGTATTGTTGCTTTTCCTTTTCCTCACCTTTTCGGTCGATATTATGGGTACGGCATCGGCTGCTCCATACGAAGGCTATAACTATTCGTTTTGGGGAGACACGATGACGGCACCGCTCCCGTTTTTGCCGGACCGTCTGGTTGACGGGAATCAATTAAATATCGGCCCTTTCAAGGATCCGGAGGATTTCACTGTAACGAATGATAATGAGATCTATGTCGTCGATACAGGAAACAACCGAATTGTTGCGATGGATGCCAACTGGAAACTGATTCGAGAGATCACTACGTTCCAAAATGGAGACAAAGAGGATGTCTTTAACCAGCCGAGCGGCATCTTCATAAACGATAAACAGCAAATGTATATCGCAGATACCGGCAGCAAACGGATTATCGTGTTGACGCTTGATGGCAAATTTGTCCGGGAAGTAGGCGCACCCAAATCGGATGTGCTTCGAGAAGGCTTCGTCTATATGCCCGCAAAGGTTGTCGTCGATTCGGCCGATCGTATCTATGTCATCAGTACAGGCGGATACGACGGCATCGTACAGTTCAGTTCCGGCGGCACTTTCACCGGCTTTATCGGATTAAGCCAAGTGAGATTCAATCCAGTGGATTTGTTCTGGAAACAAATCTCAACGAAAGAGCAGCGCAGTAAAATGGAGCTGTTCATTCCTTCTGAGTTCAGCAACGTCGATATCGACCAGGACGGATTCCTCTACGCGACTTCAGCCGAGGAATTCGGTACGCCGATGAGACGTCTCAATCCTTCTGGGATCGATGTGCTGCGGCGCGAAGGATATATTCCAATCGCGGGCGATCTTCACGTCGGATTTAACGGCTCCCGTATGGGACCCTCGAAATTCATCAGTGCTGCCGTGGAACCTAACGGGATTTATAGTGCTCTTGATAGTACGCGTGGACGTATCTTTACCTATGATCGGGATGGAAATCTACTCTATCAATTCGGCTCCATCGGTGAACAATTCGGCAATTTCAATAACCCGGTCGAAATCGATACGATGGGTGATCAAATGATCGTACTAGATAAAGGCTTTCGCCAGCTAACCGTATTTAAACCGACCCTCTACGGTAAGGTCGTTAAAGAAGCGGCCATTGCGACGGAGGAAGGTGATGAGAAGAAAGCGACAGCAGCATGGGAAGAGGCAAGGAAATTAAACAATAATCTGGAAATTGCATACCTGGGTGTGGGGAAAACGGAACTGCGCGAAGGAAATAATGTGAAAGCGATGGAAAATTTCAAACTCGGAACGCATCGCAATTACTATTCCCGCGCCTTCGAACGATTCCGTAAAGACTATATGTGGAATCACTTCGGAACGATAGCAGTCATTATTCTCGTGGTTATCGCTGCCATCGTGGTTGCGTTACGTCTACGCAAACCAAAAACGGAAGAACCAGGGGTTATTGGAACGGCATGGGAGACTATTTTTCACCCCTTCCGGGGATTCTGGGACGTCAAATACGAGCAGAAGGGCAGAGTGTGGCTTGCCCTCGTTATCCTGCTGCTTCTCGCCGTGCTTAGTATTTTGAAGCAGCAGTATTCCGGGATCATCTTCAACTTAAATGTCATGGTTTATGATGCCAAGACAATGGATGCAGTAAAGTTCGTCCTGGTGCCGTTCTTCCTTTGGTGTATTGCCAATTGGTCGTTAACGACGTTGATGGACGGGGAAGGGAAATTCAAAGATATCGTTACGGTTACCGGATATGCGTTGGTCCCTTTGGTGCTCGTTCAGGTTCCGCTCATTGTGCTGTCCAATATCCTTACGGTAAAAGAAGCTTCTTTCCATGCACTGCTTCAGAATTTCGCAGGGATCTGGTTCCTGTGGTTGATCTTTGTCGGTATGCAGACTGTGCATCAATATACAATTAAGAAGACGGTCGTGACGATGGGGCTCACGATGGTCGTCATCGGTATTTTCCTTTTCATTGGACTGTTGTTTACTGCACTGCTTCAAGAAATGCTTGCTTTCGGATCCACCATTTATAAAGAGGCCATGTTTAGGATTGGAGAGGGATGATTCTATGAGAAAACACAAGAAAATAGTATCATTCCTGGTCATTGCCGCTTTAATTGCCGGATATGTCTATTGGAGCAACCTTGGATTAAAAGCGGAGGATATTCCTGCTTATTCACCGGTGAAGGTCGATCTGTCCGGCGCAAAGGTGACGACTGCCGAGTTCTCCATCCAGACCCATCCGGATCTGCCGGATATGGAAGCCATGATGGAAAATGATTCACTAGTGTTCCTCATGAATAAGAAAACGGCCGAATTCGGTATTGTTGACAAAAGAAACCAGCAGGTCTGGAGCTCGAATCCGCTGGATCGCGACTTCGATTCGATCGCTTCCGGTGCGAATCTAGGTAAATTGGCTTCGCAGATGTCGCTCGTTTATCTGACGAAGAACGGACAAACCAAAGATTTAGACAGCTATAACGACAGCGTTCAATATGAACAAGTAGAAGTCAAGCAAGAAGCTAATCGCGTGAGAGCTACTTATCTGTTCGGGAGTCCGACCAAAGGACTTGATGAGGTGATTCCGACCAAAATCAGCAAGCAACGGCTTGAAGAGAAGGTAATGTCTAAGCTGGATCAGGATGGAAAGGATGAGGTCGATTCCCGGTTTGGTTTGGATGAGTCCACCAATACGATCTACGAGCGGCGGGATATTCCCAAAGCAGCCGTTCAGACGCTCATTGATCTTTTTAAACAAGCGGGCTACACAGAAGCAGACCTAGCTTTCGATAACAAGGAGAATAAGGTCGACACTGTGGGATCGGGTGACGCTAAATTCACCGTATCGCTGGAGTATGCGCTCGACGGAGACCAGTTTGTCGCGTCGGTTGATACCTCAACGATCAAAGAAACTTCGCCTTACCGTATTCAGACGATCGCGCTATTGGAATATTTCGGAGCTGCCAATGAGAACGACCAAGGTTATATGTTCGTGCCCGACGGCTCAGGCTCACTTATCAATCTGAATAACGGGCGCAACACGATCAACGCTCAACCGATTGTCATCTCCCTATATGGTGAAGATGGTGCTTTGGACAAACGACTGAAGTATTCCGACTATCTTCCCGCAAGGCTTCCCGTATTCGGTATGAAGAAGAATGACCAAGCCTTGTTCGGAATCATTGAAGAGGGAGATACGCTTGGGAAAATATCAGCGGACGTGAGTGGAAGGCAGAATGCCTACAACTCGGTCAACAGCCGGTTTACAATTCTACCGAGTGACAGCGTTAGGCTGTCGAATGATGAAACGGTAATCAAAATGCCGAAAAATAGTTACCGTGGAAAATTACAGGTTCGGTATTCCTTCTTGTATGGGGATCAGGCCAATTACTCCGGGATGGCTAACGTTTACCGCAATTATTTAGTTCAGAAGTACGGGTTGAAAAAGCTTCCGGCAGAAGGGGATGTACCTTTCTATCTGGATCTTACCGGTGGCATTCCCAAAAATAAAAACCTGCTGGGGTTCGAGTATCGTTCTTTGGTTCCGCTTAGTCCGTTCGATAAAGCACAGCAGTTAATTAGCCAACTAAATGACAAACAGATCCGGAATATACAGTTGAAATATGAGGGCTGGTTTAATAATGGACTGAATCATGACGTTACCACTCAAGTGAAACTGGATTCAGCGCTCGGAAGCAAAAAGGAATGGCAGCAGCTTGCGGAGCAGTTGAAGAAAACGAACGGTCAGCTGTATCCTGATGTCGCTTTTCTGCATGCTTACGGTGGAAATATCAACCCTTCGAAGGATGCCGTGCAGCTTCTTTCGCGGAAAATCAGGGACGTTTATATTTTCGATGCCCCGACATACTGGAAGGATTACAGTAAATTCTCGCACTACATTTTATCTCCGAGCGTGCTGGGAACCATGGTCTCGGATTTCTCGAGCGGCTATAAGAAGTATAATCCCGGAGGCATATCATTGCGTGATCTAGGAGACGAAATTGATTCCGATTTTCGTCCGAGCAGGGAAGTTACGAGGGAGGATTCCAAACACATCATCACCGAGCAGCTGAAACAAATTAAAGCGGAGTCCCCGAACGTGATGGTAAACGGCGGCAACGAATATGCCATCCCTTTTGCGAATCACATTCTGAATATGCCGCAATCAAGCAATGAATTCATGCTTTCTAACGAATCTGTTCCGTTCATGGAGATGGTCCTTCATGGTTATGTGGAGTATGCAGGCAAACCCTTTAATCTTCAAGATGACCAGGATATCCGCAAGAATGTGCTGAAGTCGCTGGAAACGGGTTCTAATGTCTATTACAGCTGGGTTCTCGCCAATGTTAGTACGATCAAAGAGACTTACGGTTATGACGCGATGTACTCTAATGGGTACGAATCTTGGCTGCAAGAAGCTACCTTGGCTTATGGAGAAGTCAATGAGATTTTGAAGCAGGTGAAGGGGCAGGCAATCGTGTCGCACCAGAAGGTGGAGGAAGGCGTCTATAAAACGACTTTCGAAAACGGAAAATCGATTATCGTCAATTATGGAAGCCAAACGGTTGAGGTGGACGGTACAGCGGTTGAAGCCGGGAATTATAAGTTCGTGGGGGTAAATCAATGATGAACATGCGGAAACTCAGCCTAGCACGAAAAAAAGAACTTTTCGGATTTTTATTCGTCGCCCCCTGGTTGTTCGGTTTTCTACTATTATTGGTCGTACCGCTTTACCAATCGATCCGCTTCAGTTTTAGCAAATTGACGATTGAAGTCACTGGATATGCGATCAAAAATGTCGGGTTTGAGAATTACAGAACAGCGCTGCTTTCCGATCCCTGGTTCAACCGCATTCTAACCGAAGCCATTTCGCAGATGGTTCTAAACGTGCCTCTTATCATTTTCTTCAGCTTGTTTGCAGCAACCTTGCTTTCGCAGAAATTCAGAGGTCGGGCGTTTGCGAGAGCCGTGTTTTTCCTTCCGGTCGTACTTGCTTCAGGGGTCATTGCCAGTTTAGACGCCAGCAACTTGCTGGGTCAATTCATGAGCAGCGCGAGTACGAATCTGGAAGGTAACTTCTCGGGATTTAAGAGCGTGGATTTGAAGCCTCTGCTGTTTGAAGCCGGGTTGGATCGAAGCATTGTGGAATATTTGACTGGAGCGGTTGATCGGATTTACCAGATTATCAGCTCCTCAGGCGTACAGATAATGATCTTCCTGGCCGGTCTTCAATCCATATCTCCTTCGCTCTATGAAGCGGCTAAGATGGAGGGGGCAACGGGGTATGAATCGTTCTGGAAAATCACCTTTCCAATGGTGACTCCACTTATATTGACGAACACGGTCTATTCGATTATAGATTCCTTCTACAACAATGGCGTAACGCATTACATGCAGGGCATTACGTTCCAGCAATTGAACTTCGGTCTGAGCGCAGCGATGTCCTGGATCTATTTTATTGTGATAACCGTTATACTGTTGATTTCAACCTACGCGCTTTCCAAACGAGTATTCTACCAAAACTAAGAGAAGGGAGGAACGACTCTTGAAAACTAACGTGCAGCTGATCAAAACTTCCTTGAACCGCCGCGCTTTCGAATTAAGCAAATGGCTCTACGAGAGCAATCCGGTAGATAAATCGAAGTATTGGCTCTGGGTGCTTGTTCGCACCGTGCTTATATTCGGGATCTGCTTCGTTATCTTGGCCCCTGTCCTGTTGAAGATATCGGTTGCTTTTAAAGACCAAGTCGATATTTTTGACTCGTCGGTTATGTGGATCCCTCGGCATTTTACACTGGACAATATTAAACTGATGATCGAGAGGATGGACTATTGGAAAGCCATCACCGCCACTTTCACCTTAAGCGCAGGGGCCTCCATCTTGCAGTTGATCTCATGTGCATTGGCCGGTTATGGATTCGCGCGTCTGCCGTTCCGGGGCAGTGCGATTCTATTCCTCCTCGTGATTTTTACAATCGTGATTCCGCCGCAGACGATTATGGCACCAACATATCTTCATTTTCGATTCTTTGATGTATTCGGGCTGTTCCATTTATTTACGGGTAGTGCCGGCATTAATTTACTAGAGAGTTATTGGCCTACCTTTATTTCATCTGCACTGGCGATGGGGATGAAAAATGGATTGTATATCTTTATTTTTCGGCAATTTTTCCGAGGCCTTCCGAAAGAGCTGGAAGAGGCGTCCTATGTTGACGGAGCGGGCATTCTCAGAACCTTCTCTAAGGTCATGCTTCCAAATGCGGTACCGGCCATTTCCACTGTTTTTCTGTTCTCCTTTGTATGGCAGTGGAACGATGATTACTTCGTCAACATCTTTATGGCGAATACGGTCTCGCTCTCCAGGCAGCTGGGGATGCTGACCTCTATTGCACGGCCGGAATATGTCGGAGGGTTTGCCTATGCTTCTATGCTGATCAATACAGGAGCGCTGCTCGGCATTGCGCCCATATTCCTCCTATACTTGTACGCGCAAAAGTATTTCGTGGAAAGCGTTGAACGGGCGGGCCTTGTCGGTTAATTAACGAAGTTGGGAAGTGAAATAGATTTGGAGGAATCAGTCGAATTTGACCGTCACGAGAATATGTTTCTCTTATGCGATCGATTAGGAATCGGGAAGCCCTCTGAACCTTTACATCGGGTAACCGGCGGTTTGATGCATCGCATGTATAAGATGAATACGTCTAAGGGCGTTTTTGCGGTCAAGGTTTTAAACGCTGAAGTGATGACAAGAGCCGGTGTATGGGATAATTACCGATTGTCGGAGAAAATCTCCAGAGCGGCTTTTCAAGCCGGTTTGCCTTCAGTGCCGGCATTAACGGTGGATGGTGAACCGCTGCTATACATCGATGGTTTGCACTTCATGGTTTTCCAGTGGATCAAGGGGTCGATGTTACCATCGACTCCTGCTAAGCCGGAACATTGCGGAATTATGGGTCGCCTGTTAGCTCGTATTCATGCATTGAAGCTAGACTTTTCAATGGTTAAAATAACTAGCGAAGTGGCGGATTTCAACTGGAAATCTTTGCTGAACAGAGGAAGAGAGATCGCGGCGCCTTGGGCGGAAGCGGACTCTACCCTCTTGGAATTGCACGAGTGGACTTCAGCCTATGAAGCTGCACATGATGCGTTGAATCGTCATCTCGTGTTCAGTCATCGTGATCTAGACCAGAAAAATGTATTGTGGATGGATGAAGTAAGTCCTGCCTTGATTGATTGGGAAGCCGCCGGACCGATCAACCCTGTACAAGAGCTGGTTAGCACTGCCCTGGATTGGGCTGGTGTGCAGGCGGGAGCAGTGAACCGCGACGCTTTCATGGCCTTCATTAATGGGTATTTGGATCGTGGAGGAACCGTCATGACGGAATGGCGGGCAGCCATAAACGGCGGTCTTATCGGGCAGCTTCAATGGCTGGCGTATAATATGCGGCGATCACTGGGTGAGGCATTGTCCGAACCAGAAGATCAGGAGGTAGGAACCCGGGAGTCCGTCCGAACATTAATGTCTCTGCGTGAAATAACCCGGAATCGGGAAGTTTGGTGTGAATGGTTGGAGGGTTAATAACGTAGAAGGCCGCTGCGCGGACGGATCATTCTTACGATCGCTGTTGTCTCCCTATTTCTTGATTCTATCCCTTAGGGGTAGAAATACGGAGACAAAGGCGAACGCTATCGCTTCTTCAGAACGATTCCGTCCGCTTCGCTAGGCACTTCGTGATTGTAACCACTGATTAGCATGGTGCGAAGAAGCCCGCTGCGCGGACGGATCATTCTTACGATCGCTGTTGTCTCCCTATTTCTTGATTCTAGCCCTTAGGGGTAGAAATACGGAGACAAAGGCGAACGCTATCGCTTCTTCAGAACGATTCCGTCCGCTTCGCTAGGTACTTCGTGATTGTAACCACTGATTAGCATGGTGCGTAGAAGGCCGCAGCGCGGACGGATCATTCTTACGATCGCTGTTGTCTCCCTATTTCTTGATTCTATCCCTTAGGGGTAGAAATAAGGAGACAAAGGCGAACGCTATCGCTTCTTCAGAACGATTCCGTCCGCTCCGCGAGGCACTTCGTGATTGTAACCACTGATTAGCATGGTGCGTAGAAGCCCGCTGCGCGGACGGATCATTCTTACGATCGCTGTTGTCTCCCTATTTCTTGATTCTATCCCTTAGGGGTAGAAATAAGGAGACAAAGGCGAACGCTATCGCTTCTTCAGAACGATTCCGTCTGCTTCGCTAGGTACTTCGTGATTGTAACCAATGATTATAGTTTAGAGCCTAAAAAACATGAAAAGACTGTCCCCGCAATTGAGACTGAACACGGGGGCAGTCTTGATAATAATTAAAGAGATTATATTTAATCCGCTGTCACACGAAGGTCGAAGCCGACCTCAAACATTCGCTTCCAAGGAAGAATAACATTGTCCAGCATCAGTCGTTCCAGTCTGAAATCTTGTAAATACTGAGCAAGGAACGCTTCCATCTTGGAGTGGATTAATCCGGCCAGTTGATCATGAATGGAAGCCACATCGAAGTAGTTACCTCCCAATTCTTCCAAATGATTCGCGGCTATATCGGCACGAATGATAGCCTGATAGCCCCAATCTTCCACAAGCCGGGATAAATAAAAGGCCTCGCTATTACGGGAACGGTCAGGTTTTTGTACAGCGTCGTTTGTTCTGTAGTAGGATTCTACAATGGCATGAGCGATAACCGTTCCAAGTGTATTACCCGAGGTGTTCCAACCGGCGTAGGCAGACAGTTTGGGCAGCAGCCCGGAACCCGACAGCAGCTTCAGAAGAGGCTCATCCGAGCCGTTGCAGACGGCAACATCAGCGAGTGCCACCATGAAGCCTTTTTCCGCATATACACGAATTGCCTGAGCGAATTCGCGAAGATTCACTTCCGAGAAGTAGGAGGAATGCCTTTCACGGAAAAGCTGGGTCGTTTCCGCCATCTCATACTGCCCGACGGGTGGAGAGTTTACCATCAAGACGAAGTCGGCTTCCCTGGCATGATCTCCGATAAATCCGCCAGCAGCGGTGATCTGGCATTTCAGACTTTCTCCCAAACTGCGATCCTCATATTTCGGGATTGCGAAGGGTCCAGAGGTCGACGAGAAACGTGTGTATATCTCCGGCCGGTAGTTTTTAATTTCGCAGAATACTCTGGCAAACAACGTACATCCAATTTCATCGGCTCCAGGATAAAGATGTACGCGGTCGAAGAGTCCTTTCTCCTCAATGACGTACAGGAGTTGACGCTGCTCGGAAGAGGAATAGCCGTATTTTGCATTATCGTCGAGCGGGATGATCAGGAAATCGATGAAGCCTTCTTTCACCAAATCGATGGCCATATTATTCACCGCTGTGTTCGTCCGCCGACGTTCGATAAAATCTTGCAGAACATGCTCAGGCAGACGGGATAAGAGTGCGTCGAATTCCAACCGCTCGGCTTCATTCATTCCATCTCTAGCCTGCTTGTCCTGAAGCCAACCGTTTCGGGCTAGATCCGTTCCGTGATCTGCGTAATAGTCAGGTTCTTCGTCGCTGCTGCTGTAAGCAGGAGCGCGCATGATCAGGTTAAAAGCATAAATTCGGAGGTTTGGATTTTTTTTCTTGCACTCGACAATGGTGGCCAATCTGGCCCGGCAGTCATCTTCTGTAAGATGATGCAGTCTGGATGGGACAATGCCGCCATATACAAGCATGTCGAGCGAAACGATGATCACATCTGTCTGGGTCGACTGTTCCAGTATCCACTGGGATAATGCCGCAGTATTCGCGGGCTGCTTCTTAGCCCCGAGCATCGATACAGGGGGGGACATCAGATCGAGATCGGAAGCTTGGGCGATTTGTTGGGGGAACTTGGCGTTACAGGGTCTTTCATCTAGAGGAACATAGAGAATTCGTGACATAGGGGCCTCCCGAGAAATAGTTTTCCTCATTATAGCACAGCTTTTAAATAAAAAATCCGAAATATTACTAAAAAATAAATAAAAAAACTTTAATAAATTACTTGTTATTGCTATAATGATAAGGTATAAGATTGGAGGTGAAATTCACCGAAAGTTATGATGATAAACAAATATACCAACATGAAAATAGGTGAGCTCATGAACAATAGTCTGATTTCCAATCTGAAGCACGGATTGATCGTCTCCTGTCAGGCATTGGAGCAAGAGCCTCTGTATGGTTCGGCAAAGATGCTATCGATGGCAATGGCCGCACAAGAAG
Source organism: Paenibacillus baekrokdamisoli (assembly GCF_003945345.1). Taxonomy (GTDB): domain Bacteria; phylum Bacillota; class Bacilli; order Paenibacillales; family Paenibacillaceae; genus Paenibacillus_Z; species Paenibacillus_Z baekrokdamisoli. The sequence goes on from NZ_AP019308.1 coordinate 917,360, forward strand.
GCGGGGCAGTCGCAATTCGGGCCAATACCCCTCGAGATATCGCCGCCATCAAAAGTAAATGCGCGCTGCCGATTATCGGATTGTATAAAAAACATTATCCCGGTTCAGATGTATACATTACACCCACCCTTCTTGAAATCAAGGAGATTGTTGAAGCGGGGGCGGATTTTGTCGCTATCGATGCGACAATGCTTGCTCGTCCCAATGGGATTTTGCTAAAGGAATTCATACCTTCCATACGAAAAAATTTCCCCAGCACCCTTATCGTAGCGGATATCTCCACGTTCGAAGAGGGAGTCGCTGCCATGGACTTGGGGGTTGATGTAGTGTCGACGACCATGTCTGGTTATACCCCGTATAGCTTGCAGCAAGAGCCGCCTGATATCGCGTTGGTAGCCCGATTATCCGCGCTTGGGACAACACCGATTCTGGCTGAAGGTCGAATCTGGACACCTGAGGAATGTGTTGCTTGTCTGGATGCTGGTGCTCATGCAGTTGTCGTGGGAACGGCCATTACTCGCCCTCAGGAAATCACAAAAAAATTCGTAAAATCGATTGATCATTTTTTGAAAACATAACATTGTCCGATATTATGTGGGGCAAGTTTGGGGGATATCAATGAATGAGCTTCTACCGAAAGGCATGAACGTATTATGGGTCGATTTCTTGGCGAATGGAGTGCGTCTTGCCGATCCCGAATATCGAAAAAAAATGGTGCGCCAAGCAAAGGAGTCCGGAATCACGCACTTGGTTGTGGATGCAAAAATCCCATACGGGCATACGACGTATCCAAGCCGATACGCTCTTCATGTGGGCGGCTGGTCTGACGGCCGTTTCCAAGCTTGGGCTGACAAGGACTTTTTAAGAGAGATGATATACGAGGCTCGCGCGGTAGACTTGAAAATATTTGCGAATGTCGACGTGTTTGCGGAAGGGACGAAAAAAACGAGGGACGGTTTGGCCTTTGAGAAAAAGGAGTGGCAGGTCGTTTACGTAAACTCGGAATCATCTAATTTGTCTGCCTACTCAGAAAATCATGATGATGACACCGTCTTTGTAAACCCGATCCATCCCGAAGTCGTCAGCCATCAGCTCTCCATCCTGGAAGAAATCGTTTCTGCTTACGATATTGATGGGATCGTGCTTGATCGATGTCGGTATCCGAACGTGCATGCCGACTTTAGTGAACGGAGCAAAATAAGCTTCGAGTCTTATATCGGACAACAAATCGAGCAATGGCCTGCGGATATTCTGGAACCCGGGTCAGGTGGGATGAGAGATCAAATCAAACGGGGAAAGTGGTTCCCACAATGGACAGAATGGCGAGCGCTCAATATCAAGAAGTTCGTGCAGCAAGCCAAATCGGTCGTAAAATCAACTCGTTCCGATTGTTTGTTCGGAATCTATGTTGGTTCCTGGTATCCACTCTACTATCAAGAAGGCGTAAACTGGGCAAGCGAATCGTATCGAGCTGATTTGCCTTGGACATCTACGGATTATCATCGCAGCGCTTATGCCGACGAACTTGAATTTATCATGACGGGCTGCTATTACCCGGAGGTTACTGTGGAGGAAGCTTCGGCTAACCAAAGACCAGCTTCATGGTACAGCGTAGAAGGAGCCATCAACATGAGTCTGGAAGCGATCAATAATCGGATTCCGGTAATCGCGAGCCTCTATTTGAATGATTACGACAATAATTCTCAGCAGTTCGGCAAGGCGGTTCGCATGTGCCGGGAGAGGACTCATGGAGTTATGCTGTTCGATGCGGTATATCTGGAAAGCTACGGTTGGTGGCAAGAACTGAAACCGTTACTTCAAAGAAGTTGATCGTCCTTCGGAGCGAGGATGGATCCGTTAGTCAACAGCATTTAGCCAGAATGAGAGTGAGTATCTGTTCTGACTAAATGCTGCTGCTTACCAAATATTCAATTGATGAGCCTTGCTGAGCAAGGTTTTTTATTGTTTTGGCCTTTATCCCTGTGCTTTGGGAGGTGGCAGGTTGCTCTTTGACCGTCTGCCTTCAAATTTCAGTTTGCGCTGAATGGTACCTAGTACAAGGTCAGCGACAATCGCCAGCAGTGCCGCAGGAATCGCGCCAGCAAAGATACGAAGTGAGTTGCCGTTATTGATCCCAGCATAAATCTCGCGGCCTAGGCCGTTTCCGCCAATGAGCGGAGCGATTGTTGCAACACCAATAGCGATAACGGCGGATATTCTCAGGCCTGTCATCATGTAGGTGAGTGCGAGCGGGAAACGAATTTGGAACAATATCTGCAGCCGACTCATGCCAACTCCTCGCCCAGCCTCCACGTAGCTGGGATTAACCTGCTTCAGACCGACAAAGGTATTGCGTACAATCGGATTGAGTGAATAGAGGAACAGTCCGACAGTAACAGTGCTTGACCCAAGCCCCATTATAAGCAGGAGAAGCACCAGCATCGCTAAGCTCGGGACAACTTGCAAAATATTGGTCACGGTGAGAATTAACCGCTCCCATATACGGTTACGCGTACAGAGTGCTCCTAGAGGAACACCAACAATGAAGGCAAGACCGACACCAATAAGCACCATCAAGATATGCGCATAAAGGTATCCTAACAGCATCCCGGAATTCCGCTGTACATAATCGATGAAATCCCAGAAGTTCAGATGTCGCTCAGTCATTCTTTATTACCCCTTACTCTTAAGTAGACCGACTCGCTTCAAGTAGGCGAGCGCAACCTCTCGTTCACTTTTTTTCTCCATATCAACTTCATAGTTCAAATCAATCATTGTTTCCACATTAATCGTTCCGATCAGCTCTGATACGGCAGCTGCTGCATCCGGATGCTTCTTGGCAGCATCATTGCGCATAACCGTAGAAGCATCATAGGGAGGGAAGAAATGTTTGTCATCCTTTAGCGTCTTTAGCTTATAGGCTTTTAGACGCGAGTCTGTGGAATAGGCTAGAACGATATCCACCTGATTTTGAGTAGCCGCTTTGTAGACCAGGCTCAGCTCCATTGGGAATATGGTTCCAAAGGTGATTCCATAATACTTGGAGAATGCCGGATATCCATCTGTCGACCGTTCGAGCCAAGATGTATCAACACCGAGCCGCATGTTCTTCGCATCGGGTTTGATATCAGAAATTTTCTCATACCCTTTTGCTTGAGCTACTTCCTCCCGTACGGTAAAGGCATACGTATTCTCAAACCCCAAGGGATTCATCCATTTTAAGTCGTAATATTTATTAAAGCCTGTTTGTGCCTGTTCGAGCACTTTCTTACGGTCTTTCGTGTTTTGTATAGGGAAATGCTTGTTGAAGATTTCACCGGAATAAAGGGTTCCCATTTGAAGATCGCCTCGTATGATCGCCTGAAGAACGACTGGACTGGAAGCCAGGTCCGGTATAATCTCCACGCTAACGTCTGTCCGATCCTCAATAAGTGCTTTGTACATCTCTGCTAATATTTTGGTTTCGGTAAAGGTTTGTGCACCGATTACGATTTTATTCCCTGTCCCGCACCCATTAAGTACGGTCATCGTGGTGATTAGGCACAGTGCAATCGTGACTTTATGAATCGTGACTTTTTTCCGTTTCTTTGTCATCGTCTCTCTCCTTGCTGTTATACCGATACTCTTGTTCTCTGCCCGAACCGTCCAGTCAGCCATCTCTCAAGCATCCCGAGCAATAGGTCTACCAGTAAGGCAAGTATGATCGCACCCAAAGCACCTGTAACGATTAGCTCTGGTTTGTTGACAGCTAGCCCGGATATAATCAATTGGCCGAGACCTCCTGCACCGATTAAGGTAGCAAGCGTTGCCCAGCTTATGATGTAGACCATGGTAACTCGAACGCCCGACATGATAAAAGGAAGCGAAAGAGGGAGCTGGATGCGAAGGATGCGCTGCATCGTTCCATAACCCATTCCTCTGGCAGATTCGAGTACATACTTATCGACGGACTCAAAGCCGTCATACGTGTTGCGTAGAATCGGCATAATGCTGTACAGAAGCAAAGCGACAATCGCTGGTTTGGTGCCGATTCCCATAAGAGGAATAAGAACGGCTAGCAATGCCAGACTTGGTACGGTTTGCAGGAGGTTCGCGATGAAGAAAACAATACGGTTCACCCATCCGATCTTGTTATACACCAGCGCAATTCCAGTTGGAACGGCGATAATAGTACCCAAAATGATCGCAATGAGTGAGATCGTCAAATGCTGCTGAAGAGCATGTAGGATGTCAGTGTGACGTTCCTGCAAAAATTTCCAGTAATCATACATACTAGACCTCCTCTCCAGGCGTCGCATCTGTGCTAGATAGCGTTTCTGGTTCTTCAGTCGTTTCAATAACTGTTGGGAAAACCTCAGCTAAATGCCGCACGACGCTCCCGCGAGTTATGAGGCCGATGAGACGATTCTGTTCATCAACGACGGCAAGATTAGAAAGATGATTCTTGCTCATGATCTCCACGGATTCAGAAAGCGGGGAGCCGCTGTGTACAAAATAGTTAACAGGTCGCATCACATCGGCAACCGTAATATTTTCCTCGCCATAATGCTCCAGCACGTTATAAATCGATACAATACCTTCAAGCCGTCGTTGCCTGTCTATGATAAACAAGGAATCAACCTTGCGCCTTTCCATTACCGTAATGGCTTCTGCCAAGCCCCTTGTTGGATAAGCAGTTACGGGCTGCTTAACCATCACCTCGTCGACGGTCGGACTGTCATAGGTGTTGTCTTGATGGAGCCGTTTCTGACCGATGAACGATTCCACGAATTCATTGGCGGGGTAACGCAAAATTCGCTCCGGTGTGTCGCTTTGCACGACTGTACCATCTTTCATGAGTACGATTCTATCCGCAATTTTGAGTGCTTCATCCATATCATGCGTAACGAAGACAATGGTTTTGTGCAGCTCCTGCTGCAGCCTTACCAGCTCATCCTGCAGCTGTTCACGGCTAATTGGATCGAGTGCGCTGAAAGGCTCGTCCATGAGGATAATGTCTGGATCTGCCGCCAGTGCACGGATAACGCCGATCCGCTGCTGCTGGCCGCCGCTAAGCTCCGATGGGTAGCGGTCCCGGTAAGTCTCTGGAGGCAGTCCGACCAAATTAAGCAATTCATCCACACGCTTATCGATCCGACTGGCTGACCATTTTCTCAAGCGAGGAACGACTCCAACATTCCGTCCTATAGTCAAATGAGGGAACAAGCCGATACTTTGAATGACGTAGCCGATACTGCGCCGCAGTTCGACAGAATTGATCTCTCGGGTATCTCTGCCATTAATCAATACGGATCCACTGGAAGGGATGATGAGATGATTAATCATCTTCATCGTTGTCGATTTCCCACAGCCGCTAGGACCGATTAGAACCGTCATTTCACCTTGCTTGAACTCTAGATTGATATTCTTTAACGCATGGAACCCATCGTCGTACACCTTGTTCACGTTGTTCATTACAATCATGTAATCGCCAACCTTTTTTTTTTTACTATTTCCTATTTAGCAGCTTTTTAATAGCATACCAACCACTTGTCGTAAAAATATAAGTAAGTATAAGTTTTCTCCATACTTTTCTTATTTCAGAGGGAAGAAACTTGCTTCGCCGCCAAGGACGGCATTAGCCATTTCTTCTTGTGTCAATATTGGATCACATATTTTATCGTCTGCTCACAAACAATGAGGGTAGCTCTTAGAGAGAAAGAAGGCGAAGCTTAATGAAGCGACTGCTTAGAATCGGAACGACAATCATTATGCTTAGTGGACTGTTGTGGCCGAGTTATACATTTGGTAATGAGATGAATGCTGAGCTTAGTGATAAAGAGGTAAAACCAAGCAAGCAGCTGGCAATCGTCATTGATGACTTCGGTAATCGCATGTTGGGTACGACAGAAATGATGGAGCTGCCGATTCCGATCACTGTAGCTGTGATGCCATTCATGCCTACAACCAAGCAAGATGCAGAGCTCGCACATAAGCGGGGACATGATGTAATCGTGCATATGCCGATGGAGCCGAACCGAGGAAAGCCAGAGTGGCTTGGTCCTGGTGCACTCAAAGCTAGCATGAGCAATGAAGAAATTCGCAAGCGCGTGGAGGACGCCATTAAAGAAGTCCCCCATGCCATAGGAATGAATAATCACATGGGCTCCAAAATTACCGCAGACGAACGTATTATGCGTGTTGTCCTCACTGTAATTAAGGAGCATGGAATGTTCTTCCTAGATAGTCGTACAACCTTCAAAACAGTTATTCCGAAGATAAGCGCTGAGCTTGGCGTTCCGTTTCTGTCTAATGATGTTTTTCTCGATGATGTTTATACAATGGAACATATTTCTCGCCAAATGGGAGTGGTGAAGAAGCAGTTGGCTGCTCGTGAGCGTTGTATCGTTATCGGTCATGTAGGCTCTCCTGGTATGAAAACATCTGCGGTTATCAAAGGAGCCATACCACAGCTGCAGCAGCAAGCTACCTTCATGAAGGTATCCCAGCTGCTGAGCTCATCAACGGAAAAGGATATAATTCCGCACCCCTGAGGCTATGGCATCTGCAATTTCACCTTGTTTAATGGGATCGGTCAGCATACGTCGATCCCCGTTATTACTGAGAAAGCCCATCTCGACAATGACTGCAGGCTGCTTGACGACATTGAGAATATAGAAGGGCTTGCCGATTACCGGCAAGGTGGCTGTATGCTGATGCCGATTCAACATATCTTGAATACAAAAGGCAAGAAAGGCGCTTTCCCCTTCATTCTGATGAAGCACGAGAGGGCCTCTTCTGGTTTTATTCGGAACCCAATTCACATGCAAGCTAATTACGATCTGAGTTTGAATTTCCTTGGTCAGCTGACTGCGCTGTGAGAGGTCACGTTGATGTCTGGAACGACTGTGGTGCCAGCGATTATCATCGCTAAGCGCATAATCGCCACTACGATTCATGATGGTACGGATACCACTGCTTCGAAGCATAAGATATAGTTTCTTGGATACGGCTAGGTTAATGTCTTTTTCCAGCAAGCTCTCATGGTGTGCCCCTCCATCAATACCGCCATGACCGACATCTATAAGTACTTCAGCTGACGGCAGCGCTCGACTATAGTGAGGAGTCAGGCCAAATAAGGGATCATCTTCAATAGAAGCTTGCTTGTGTGGAATAGGCGCTTCCCTATGAGCTGCAAATGAGGGCTGGGCAAGCCCAAGGCTCATGCAGAGCGTCATACTAAGCAGAAAGGGTGACAATCGTCTCAAACGTCGGTTTACAAGAAAACTGCGGTGAAACATACTTTTCATTCCTCCAATACCAAGAGTGTTATAGTTAGCGTGGCACATTCGGAGGAAACTCATGCATGTTTGAACAAAACGTTATCAGGGGACACTTGAGAAGAAGACTTCGAACGGGGGAGATGCATTCTTATGGCAAAAGACAGTGAGGATTACATTAAATACATGACTGGAAAAATTGTGACCTATATAGAAACGCCTCAGGAAATTCGCAAAAGTCAACGACATATAGCCAAAGCTCAAAGAGAGCCTTGGCTTACACGATGGTTTGGAGTTGGCGCATTTGGCCTTGTATTATGGTGGAGAGAACGAAAAGAGCGGCAATCTGAAAGAAGTGCGGACCTGCGTGAGAATACGTTTGTAGATTAAGTAAGATTAATCCTTTTGACTTCTTCTTACTTTTTATGGATAAAAAAGGCCTTTCGTCTTGATTGTGTTAAGGGACACGTAGCGTGTTCCTTCTTGATCAAAAGCAACATAAATGGAGTTGTTGTTCCAACAGTGATAGCCGATTGTAGGAAATACAAACAGCACGGATTTATCATACAGCTCGGCAGTGAACCGTATTTGTGCTTTATGGTTAAGCAGCTCAGGAAGCTTCGTGACTTGCTCGGAGGTGAGCGGCGATTTGGTCAACCAAGGCATCCGTTCATAGGGATCAAAGGTTTCATTGGTTCGCGAAGCAGAGAGCAAAGAGAGTAGAGTTGCAGGTTGGGCGGCCTCCTTTTTTACCTTGGCTGATGAGGCTTCCGTTTGCTTCTTCCAGATTTGATCATTGATGGGGAGGGATTCACCCGTCCAAGCATCCATGTATACGGTTTGTCCATCAGGCGAATACCATTTCCAAACCGCTAGTAAAGGATGAACGTAGAGGCGTTCAATCTTAAGCGGTTTTTTTACTGCGTCTGCGTAAGAAGTGAAGTACCCTTGTCTAATCATGGACTGATATAAAGTATTCGGGTCGAAAGCAGGATGCTCCCCCACACCGTATTCGGAAAGAGCGAAGCCATTATCTTCTGTTGCGTCCACAATCATATAACCTACCGGCTTATGATCAATAAGAAAGGTGACAAGCCAGCCGTGCATACCGGGTCCAATCGGCACAATGTTCGGAGTAGCATGCTTCCAAGATCTGAATTGAGCCTGCTGAGTCAAAATATTCGTCCAGGTCTGAACCTGCTGCTCTAGTTTGGATTGCTGCTGCTTCAGTTCAGGTTGACTAACAAGGGTTTGTGCAGCTGCCGAAACATGGCTGCTTGCCAAAAGGATAACCAATGCGGCATATAGCGGAATCCATTTGCGCATAGGCTGCTCACCTGCTTCCTTTTTAAAGTAGAGTTAGCTATTCATGGGTGAAGCAAAAGCTTACAAGAAGCGCATGAGTTGTAAATTAGTGTGATTAATAGTTAATGTAACGTCATTGTACTGAAGATGAATCGAAAAGGGTGTAGGAACCTGTCGCGCGGTTGCGGACAAGCTCCGTTCTATTTTTGCCATATTGTTGGAAAGTAACACCCGTGAGAGCGTATCTTTGTCACATTGTCGTTATCCGATTCCTTGGAGATAAAAGATACCGCAATTTATAGCGGATACCGTCACCCTCGGCTCGTACTGCCACTTGATTTCCTCTTGACGCCTTTCGAATTGTTCCGTAATTGTCTGCCGGTTCTCATCGTCAACATGCTCTAATAATGGCTCGTAATAATGACGAATCGTTGAGAGTTCAACTTCTAGCCGCCCGGCTGCGGCATCCGCCCAGGTATAGTCATAGGTTCTAAGCTTTCGTTCCAATATTTGCTCTGCAATGGTTACCGCTTTGTTCAGCGACAAGGCGTTCTTGGCCGTATGCACATTAGGCGGCAGCTTGGGTGTCATTCGGTGTTCTAGAAGCTGATTATGAAAGTTCTCCAAGCATTGCCCCGTTGCCAGCGATACTCCGAAGGAGTGAATTTCCTCGCGTTTCATATCACAGGCGAACTCCACCTTCAGGTTAACCCCTAGCCAAGCACTATAGGCAGTAGATTGAAGCGGGTGTGCGCTTCGTTTGTCGGGCTCTTGGAAAAGACAGACGTAGCTGCCATTCGCTCGTGCGGATTCAAAGAGTTGATCGAGCTTGCGTGAGCCATAATGAAGATCCTCACGCGGAATACGCATGCCAGCTGCATTCAACGTTGTATTCAAATACCCGAATGTACGGCCAATTGCAGCCTCTGCAGCTGCTTCGATTCCAGTTGGTGCTTCGTCACTTTGCAGTGAATCCGAAGATTGTACAGGAGTGGGAACTGAAACTGGAGCTGAAACTGGTGCCGGAGTGGGAACTGGAATAACCGCAATGCTTTGATCATATTTAGCTTTATCGGTAACGAAGAGCATGGACATCGTCTCGGGCTCTGCACCTGTTCGGTCGACAAAGCTCCAGTAAAACGGACGATTGGTTATATCCCGATCGGCACGTGGGGATAGCTTTACTTGAAAATGCGCGGGTGATTTCTCGATAATGCGGCAGCCCGTCGTCTCCAAGTACTTTTGCACAAACTTGTGTACCTGTTTCTCGTTCATGGCCTCACCTCCACCGTTTGTCCAACTGCATCCAGCATGATATGGATCGCTGCCATTTCTGTAGGATCTGCTTCAGCCTCAACATCATCACGGATACGACTTAGTGAATCACCAAGTTCATCCATCTGCTCGCGAAGCTTTGCCTGATCCCCGCCAGACTCCAGCATGGCACGAGCTAATCGCTGCTCTAGTGATTCTTTCTTCTCGAACCGTTCGAGAATGTGGTCCAATTCGCCAATTACGAGCTCGAAAAGGTTGATTTTCTCATGCAGCAAGCCAACGATATGCTCTTCAATCGTGTTTAACGTACATAAGTTATAAATCTTCACATCATGTGTTTGACCAAGGCGGTGAACACGTCCAATACGCTGTTCCACACGCATCGGGTTCCATGGCAGATCGAAGTTGATCATGTTGTGACAGAACTGCAGATTGATACCTTCGCCGCCAGCTTCTGTTGCAATAAGAACTTGGGCACGGCCGCGGAACAGATCCATCATCCAATCCTTCTTACCCCGATTCATGCCTCCACGATACGGTACCGCCACTAAATTATTAGCTCGGAAATATTGAAGCAGATATTCCTGAGTTGCTCGGTACTCGGTGAAAATAATAACCTTATCGTCCATTTCACGGATAAGCTCTAATGTTTTCTCTGCTTTCGTATTCGCTTGAATGCCGCGAATGACCTCGACAAGTGCCCAGATCTTAGCCCGAACGGGAGAGTCCTCGGCTGTCTTCTTGAACATATTGACTAAAGTGAGAAACACCGCATCCCGGCTGCTGCACACCTCTCTTTGAAGCGTGACGAGCGACAGCATACTTGTAAAATCGCCCTCTCCCTCTTCAAAGCGATCGCGTACAAATTTGGTTACGGCATCGTAGAGAGCTTGCTCCTCTGTGGATAGGGAGATAGGGATATTCTTGACAATTCGCTTCGTAAACTGAATACCGCCGTCACCGCGGCGATTGCGTATCATGACCGTAGAGAGCTTCTCATGAAGCTGCTCCTCGTTCTTAGGTACTCGCTTGTCTACGACGAAATTGGAGGAAAATTCGCTTTGTCCGCCAAGCTGACCCGGCTTCAGTAACGTAATGAGGTTAAACAGCTCGTCCATGTCATTTTGCACAGGAGTCGCGGTAAGGAGTAGGCAATATTTTTTGCGCAGCTGATTGACGAATTGATAATTGGTTGTTTTCTTGTTCTTGAGCTTATGCGCTTCATCAATGATGAGCATATCGTAATCCTGATTTAGCAAAATATCGCGATGAGGATCACGTTTGGCCGTATCCATGGAAGCAACGACGATATCATTTTGCCAAGTATGCTCTTTTCGCTGGGCAATAGCTGAGATGCCGAATTTCTGGTTTAATTCACGAACCCATTGCAGCACCAAGGAGGCGGGAACGAGAATGAGGACACGTCGAACGAGTCCCCGAACCAAGTATTCCTTGAGCACGAGACCGGCTTCTATCGTTTTGCCAAGGCCTACCTCATCAGCTAGAATCGCACGGCCGCTCATTTCATTTAATACCTTGCGAGCGGTGCTTATTTGGTGAGGCATAGGCTCGAATGCGGGAAGACTGCGTAAACACTGGAGATCGTCGAAGCTGTTAACTAGCTTCGTTTGCTCTGCTTCTATGGCTAGCTGATACATAGTCCAATCGTCCCAAGGGCCGTTCCGATTGACACGTTCCTCAAGATTTTGAAACCACGTACGGTCAAATTGCAGCTTCGCATTAGGGTGGAACTTACGTCCCGATGAACTTGGAACCGGAGAAATTGCTTGTGCTTGTGCGCCTAGAGTTGGGTCAATCGTCGGTTGCAAGGTTGGAGGAACTCCTTTCCAAGGGGGAGAATGGGTTGAATGTTCCTAGTATGACCTTGGAAAGCAATATTCATAAGATAGTGACAAGGAAAAAACGAAAGTATTGTGTGTACTTGTGCAGATTGTGGTAGAAACTGCGTCTGACGTAGAGAATAGAAGCTCGGTGGAGGTAGATGGCGGAGGCTGTCCGATTTCAACTTATATCCGTGTTTTAATCAATATATAGTGTGTTATAATAATATTCACACACTATATATTGTGCTTATGGCTATTGGGAAAGATTGTAGTTCATTGAGATTCGTAGTTGAATGAAAGGCGTGGTGAGGCGGAATGAAGACGGAGCGCAGGGGACAATTAGAAGGATTAAGCGAGAAAATATTTTTGGATCGATATGCTTGGAAGAATGCGGATTCGAATGACACCGTAGTTGGAGATGTTGTGCTTGTGCTAACGAAGGATGATCCTAAATTTCCATCAAAAGAAGTTGGTGAGGTTATCGCTCGTGAAGGCAATCAGGTACAAATCAAGCTGCGAAGCGGCGATATCGTGGATTCTACGGTTGAGAAGCTGACCTTAACGATAGAGAAGACGCCTGATGAAATGTGGGACCGGCTGTCACATGCGATATCATCGGTAGAGGATAGCGTAGAGAAGAAGAAGCTCTGGCAGGAGCGGTTCCGTTACGTATTGGAGGATTGGAAGCTCGTACCAGGGGGCCGGATTGCTGCAGGAGCAGGAGCTAGTGAGGAGCTAACGCTGTTCAACTGCTACGTTATTCCTTCGCCTGCAGATAGTCGCGGCGGCATTATGAAGACATTGACAGAGATGACGGAGATTATGGCGCGTGGGGGTGGAGTGGGTATTAACCTCTCATCACTCAGACCTCGAAGGGCCATCGTTGCTGGGGTGAATGGTTCGTCAAGCGGTGCTGTATCATGGGGCGGATTATTCAGCTATACGACTGGACTGATCGAGCAGGGTGGATCTAGACGTGGTGCATTGATGCTGATGATGAATGACTGGCATCCGGACGTACTTGATTTTATTACCGTGAAGCAGACGATGGGACAGGTAACGAACGCGAATTTATCGGTGTGCGTCAGTAATGATTTCATGCGCGCGGTCAAGGAGGATCTGGATTGGGATCTCGTATTCCCCGATACCAAGGACCCTGAATACGATGAGCTATGGGATGGAGATTTAGAGAAATGGCGTCTCCTGGGTAAAAAGGTTCTCCTCTATAAGACAGTTCCTGCACGTGAGATATGGCATACGATTATGGAATCGGCCTGGAAATCTGCTGAGCCTGGTGTCGTATTCATGGAATATTATAATCAGATGTCGAATAGCTGGTATTTCAATCCGATCATCTCTACGAATCCATGCGGAGAACAAGGATTACCGGCTTGGGGCGTATGTAATCTGGCAGCGGTCAACTTATCGAAGTTCTATGATGAGGCTTCTGGGGATGTGGACTGGGATGAGCTGGCTAAGGTAACCAAATGGTCTACTCGGTTCCTAGATAATGTCATTGATGCGACTCCCTATCATTTTGAAGAGAATGAACGGAATCAGAAGAAGGAACGTCGTGTAGGGCTGGGAACGATGGGACTTGCGGAGCTCATGATCAAGCTGGGCATCCGTTATGGCAGTCCAGAATCACTTGTTTTTCTGGATAAAATCTATGGGTTCATGGCTAAGGAGGCTTACTTAGCATCAACCGAGATTGCAGCGGAGAAAGGATCTTTCCCAGCGTTTGAGGCAGATAAATACGTACAGAGCGGATTCATGAAGAACTTAATTAGCGCTTTTCCGGAGATTGGGGAAGCCGTGACGAAGCGTGGGATGCGGAATGTGACTGTTATTACGCAGGCACCGACTGGAAGCACAGGGACGATGGTTGGAACATCGACGGGAATCGAGCCTTACTTTGCCTTCGAATATTATCGCCAGAGTCGATTGGGTTATGACAAGCAGTTCGTACCTATTGCTCAGGAATGGAAGGACGCGCATCCAGGTCAGGAGCTGCCGGATTATTATGTGACTTCGATGAGCTTGTCTGCCGAAGATCATATTCGTGTACAGGCGGTCATTCAGCGTTGGGTCGATAGCTCGATCTCGAAGACGGCGAATTGTCCGAATGACTTTACCGTTGAGGATACGAAACGGCTCTATGAGCTTGCTTTTGATCTGGGCTGTAAGGGCGTTACCATCTATCGAGATGGCAGCCGTGATGTTCAGGTGTTAAGTACGAAGAAGGATGAGACGGCGGGGAGTTCAGTGACAGATGAGCAGGAAGAAAGTTCGGTGAAAGAGAGCGAGCAATTGACGGCGAATGTGTCGGAGCAAGTAGCGGATTTATCGCCAGTCGTAAACGTTGCGGGGCAAACAGTGGATTTATCACCAATCGTAAACGTGTCGAAGGAAGCAGTGGGTTCATCTGCAAGCGTGAATGTGTCAGGGCAAGTAGCCGATTCATCGCCAATGTCGGAATCACTAGTTGTCGATAAGGCATACAAGAGCCGCCCTCAGATTCTTAGCGGTGCGACTTATAAGATGAATACACCTTTTGGGATGGCCTATATTACGATCAATGATATTAATGACTCGCCAGGTGAGATTTTTCTGAACGTAGGGAAAGCGGGTTCGGATGTGTCCGCCATGGCTGAAGCGCTTGGACGGGTCTGCTCTCTGTTCTTGCGATACGGAGATCATGGTAATAAAGTGAACCTATTGATAAAACATTTGAAAGGGATCGGTGGAACCGGCGCAATTGGGTTTGGTGTTAACCGAGTGGAATCCATTGCTGATGCGGTCGCCAAGGCTCTCGAAATGCATATTGGGGGAAAAGAGACTAAGGTGACGTATACGAAGGAAGCAGAGGTCTCCGCTTTGCAGCATGAATTTGAGGAAGAGTTAGTGGCAGCAGCAGGTTCAACTGAGCAAGCGGCTGATTATGCTCATGCTCATTCGCATGGTGGCAGCAGTTCAACGGATTTATGTCCTTCCTGTGGATCAGCTACGCTGGTTAATATTGAGGGGTGTAAGACTTGTAGTTCTTGTGGGTATAGTAGGTGTGATTAAGCATTCTTAGAGGTTGACCAGATAAATCTGGTTAACCTCTTTTTTGTGTTAAAATCAGCATTAATAGAGAGAGCAATGATATAGGAGGGGACTTGAAATCAAATCCCAAAAATGAGGTGTTAACGTTGTCTTTCCATGAATCTGCTCTCTTAAAAGCTATCGAGACTAGCGAAATGAGTTCTGTAGTATTTATTAGAGACTACATTCAACTAGTTTTTGAAAATGATAAAGAGACAGTAATATTAACTGCATTTACACTCCCCACAGTATTAATAAAAAACGAGTTATTTAATAAACAGGTTGTAGGTTACTGTGATGCCCTTTGTTCGTTAATAAACCAAGCTGTAAAAAAGGCTTTAGTTGAGGAAGGAATCGCGATTTCATTATTATTTGAAAATGAAGAACTCGTAAAAATTTCATTACGTGAAGAGGACTACAAGGGAACAGAAGCAGCAATGTTTTCGAGTGTTGATGGAATTAGCGTGTGGTAAACATACATTGATTTACGATGAACAGGATAACTGGAGAAATGCGCAATAAAAGCGAATGGTTATGATAAAATTATCAAGGGACGAATCCAATTAGGCAAATAAAGAAAGCTTGATTACCATTGTCTTCGATAATACACAATTATTAAATTTCGAGTCAGAACTTTGAAAGCAAGTTTAACCGCACGGTTGGTTAACTATTAACAAAAAACGAATTTAGGAGATACACATGAGAAGTCCTACTGTAGGAGATGTATATTGCATCTATTCGCCGCTATTAAAGAAATATACGGCGTGTCAAATTACGAAATGGGAACCACCTGTATCAAAGAGGTCAAAAGGGGATGCAGCGATATTGGGGCTGGATTGGGCAGGAGAGGAGCCACTCACACCCTACGGGCTTCAGGAGCTGAGGCCGTTAATTCTTGATCATCATCATTGGAACAAATGTTATGATGAACTGAAAATTGATGCCTACATTCCTAAGCATTACATCTATGTCGGCACGATCACGCCTTTATCCACAGAAGCGCCTAGAGGGTACAGTTATGGGGGCTGGAGGGAAGGTGAACAGTTTATTAATAAAATAAGATGGGAAAGCATCCCACTTACCTTGCGTGAAACATTTAAAAAAGCAAGCAAAGAGCATGCACAAATCCAAATCGGAGAGAAGTTCCTTACAAAGTACAGTTCCACAGCAGATGAAGAACTGCTCCGAAGTCTGTCTGATCTATCAGAACTAGCTCAATTTCCATGTTTAACGGAAATTCGTACTGATCGCTTAACCGACTCTTTACTAACGTATATTACTGGCAATCCACTTATTAATAAACTTGAGTTGAGGGGAAATGGATTGGAATCCGTCGACTTAAGCGGGACCAACTTGCTTAGGCTATACATAAACGCAGAAGGTATAGAAGAGCTTGTATTAAATAAGGGCTTAATGGAGCTTACCCTTGCAGGTAGCGTCTCACCTTCGCTCCGAATCCACATCGAGAATGACGGAGAGTCTCTCGAGGTCACGTTCTTCGATCAGGTGCCAGATTTTCAAGGGCTTGACCGATTGGGAGCACTTTCGCTGACGAATGTGACTGAGATTGATCTGGCTAAAATAGTTAAGCAATTTAGCTCACTGAGGATACTAAAACTATGGGGAAAACCTGGTTATATTTCAAATCTTAAATGCTTAGAACAGGTATCCACCCTGCAGCGTCTCTTTTTGTTTAATTTGTTTGGGTTCACCGGAGACCAATTCCCAGAACCGGATAAACTGCCTGACCTGACATGGTTATCTTTAAGCAGTATACCTGCAGAAGCAGGAAAAGCGATTAAGAAAACGTACAAAAATGAGCCTGCAAGCAGGATGTTTATCGATATCACGCAGCTTAGAAAACCGGAATGGCTTCTTGAAAATCTCGAAAATCCTTTTCGGGATTGGGAAGTTCGGGAGCAGATATCGCTTGCCAATGCCAAAAAAGCCCGTGAACAATATAAAAAGACGCGAGGGGCCATTCAGGGCTTGCGTGAGCGAGAAGCTACTGGCCAAGAGGTAGACATGGAATCCGTTCTTGAGTCAATTGTAGTTGAGTACACACAGGCTTTCAATAAAATGAATCGGCGGACCCATTTTATTGAAACCTTAGAATGCGAAGAGGTATTTGTCGCGTTAGAAGAGCTACTTCAGACATTCACTGATAGTGAAAAACTGACCCGAAAGATGCTGGAAGTATTTGAGCAGGCACGTGATTTTTAATAATGAACTTCGTAAGTAATTGGTATCCGAACAGGACGCTCAAAATGCGTTGAAAGAGCTGTTTGCAGAGACGCTTCAAGAGATGCTTGAACTTACCCCTGTCAAGTAGACAATGAAGAAAATAACCCTTCAAATCATTAAGCGACAAGAGCCCTGTATTCGACTAAAGCGTTTACGAATGCCAACGGTGTTGGCTACAATGTTATGGATGAAATTAGTTATACGAATTCGGTTGTTCCTTCAGTGGCAGACGCTGAGAATGCATCCGTCTCATCACTGTTAGTCAGTTCCAACCGCAAGTATACTCAAGTATCCAACCAAGCAACGACCCTGTTGTCTGTCCAAAATGACTACTATGATGGACTCGGCTTTTTGCGCTATTCACAGCAATCCAACAATGGAGTTACTCAGACTACAGAATATCGTCCCGACGATTTGACCAGAGCGGTCTATGCCAAAGACCCGATGAATAATACAACGACAATTGTCTACGATGCTTGGGGTGCGCAAAAAGAAGGGATGGATATTTACGGCAATTTGTATGTGTCAGAGAGCAATTTGAAATTACACAAGGGAATTCATTATTTCGTAGCGGCTATGGATGTCCTTGCTTATCGGAATAATCCGGTTCTAAGCAATTTGAAGTCCAGCTATGTTGAGCAGGACTACGATCAATGGGGACGATTACTGGTGAATAGGGTCTATAAAGACTGGCCCAATCAAACTGTTCCATTGACTGAGTTGTACACATATGACATTGCAGGAAATCTACTTACGTATACTGATCCCAAAAAGAATTTGAATAGTGAAGGCGTCACCAAGAAGTATACCTATGATGCACTGAACCGATTGAGTGAAGTCAAGGATGCAATCGGACAAATTATAAAATACCCTTACAATACAATTGGTCAAATCACAAATACGACCGTACAAAGTAATGAATCCGATTCGCCGAAAGTAGTCAGCACAAAAGCTTACAATGAAATGGGCGGTCTGACTTCCAAAACAGATCCATCTCTCAGCCAAGAATCCTATACTTATAATAATTTGGGTTTGTTGCAGCAAAGGAAAGATCGGAATGGAAGCCTATTTACCTACCAATATGATGAACAGAATCGCCCAACCCTGCTCACTGCAACGAGGGCAGGATCGGTCACACAACAAAACAAAACGATTGTTGGAAGCAATGGCATCCTATTTGATACACAAGAAATTTATAAAAATAGTGTTAAGTCTTCTTCTTTGACGGCTCAAATAGATTATTTAAAACGAATAACCTCCATTCAAGTGCAAGGAGGCAACAGTTCCTATACCTCTTCGCTCGGAATTAGTTATGATAAGAACAACCGAATTATTCAATATAACATTGCGGGTGGCGCTTCAACCAACTTCACTACTCAATTTAAGTATGACCGGCTTCGACTGGATAAGGTTCAGACCAATGGACAGTTGGCTTTAGATAATACAGTTACCGGCAATGTCAAGTATGCATATTTCCCGAATGGACAGGTAGAATCTATCTCTTATCCGCCATTGACTGACGGTTCGGTGTTGAAGACAGAGTATGTGTATGACAATCTGAAACGGCTTAGTAATTGGCCATAGTGGTGGTGGCATTGCAGGAAGTAATTCAGCTGTGGATTTAGAATCTGCTGGCCTATCTTCTATGTTGGCTGCAGTAATTGCAATAGGTTCTCCGCTATCGTACCCATCTCCTAAGACTATCCCACTCGTAGCATTAGCCGGTCCATATGATGGAGTAAATTATAGTGGCGTTATTAATTTAACTGGTATTAGTATTGATAATGCATACGGACATTTACTTTACTTTAATAAGGCAAATATTAATACCACTTATAAAGCTGTGACAGCATACTTGGGTCCTTTATTAAATTAATTTCGTGGGGGGTAAGTATACTGATTAGTAGAACTAGGCTTATACTGTCTATATTATTTTATATTTCACTGTTACTGTGGACTGGTGTTTATCAAATGCTATTACTATGTCTTTCATATCTTTGGGTTGTACTAGAGTTAAGGTTCTATTATAAAGACCAAAAATCGCTAATATTAAAAGCACTCCTCTTTTTAGTTACTTGTATAGAAGCCCCTACAATAGAAATTACAGCAAAATACTTGGGTCCAGCAGCTGTAATTTATATAATTCCATTTTTTTCAATTTATTATTTCGATATCATTTCAAAAAAAGCCCCAATACGCATTGACAATTTTTTTTGCTGTAGTAACTGGGGGAATAGCGGCATTGTTTGTTGGATATTGGGTCTGAGAAGAACGATAACAGAGTCACATGTGAGTGTAACAACTCCATGTGGTTTTCTTTTGTCCAGATAAGCCCTTGTAATTATTGAAAAAAATCCATTTGTAGCCAATGACTTAATAATTAGCTGTGTCCTAATTTATGTTATGTAAAAAAGAAAGGGTCAGGTGATCAGAATGTCGGAGGCAATCAGGCAGAAGTTGATTCATGAAGGCGGAGGGTGTCTACTGATCAATAAAAGTTTGGTTCGAGCGATTGGATTACAAGCAGCGATCATTTACTCCGAACTGGTAAACAAATATTTATATTTGGAGAAGAGGGCTTACTTCAATACAATCTTAAAGGTGAATTTTTCTTTACGGTGGAGGATATGGAGAGAGCGACAAGTTTAAGTCGATCTCAGCAACAGAAGGCTATCCGAGTTTTGGCTGATAATGGTCTCATTCGTAATTATCGAAAGGGGAGCCTGAATGGCGGGCAGTTACAGAATAAGCAAAATAGCATAGCCGTATACAGAACGAAGATTCGCATTACGACCCAGGCGTGGGCGCAAAGTTTTGTTAAAAAGACGAAATAAGGCAGAAAAGGGGAGAGGGAATGGCAACGGAATTTACGGAACTGATTTCGATGAAGAAGGCGCGAAAACGGCCGCTAGAATGCGATGTCTTCGTTATTCAGCCAAAGGAAGACCATTATTATTGGGGAAAGGTAATTAAGACGGATATCGGCGGTAAAAATCTCAACTTTCAAGGCATGAATCTGATTTATGTGTACAACTGCCTCTCTCATACGAAGGAAATCCCGACTGATCTAGATCAACACGAGTTTTTATTCGCGCCTACGGTGGTTAATTTTCAAGGCTGGTTGAAGGGGTACTTTGAAACGGTGGGAAACGAACCTGTGACGGCGAGGGAGGCGAGTATCGACTTTGGATTTTTCGACGACTACGAGAGACAGGACAAGTTTTATAATCTGGAGGGTGAACGCATATTTCATAAGCCTCAATACACTCGTCTCGATGGCCTAGCCAGCTACGGATATGTGGGAAGACAAGCCCACCGGGTATTGTACGGAAAAGAGTACGAGTAAATTGCGTTAGGAACAAAAAGCCGATTTTAAAGTCATCTTCTCTTCACAGATAGGGAGTTTACAGTAAGACAACTTTCATGCCCAGCCGTCTCCGGCAGCATAAAGAACGTAATCCTAACCTTATGCTATAGCAAACGTCTTGTCCACAAGTTGATTCTACCGCAAGAGTGGCATGCAGCCTTTACAATTCGTTGGACAGAATATCCAGTCTCTAACGTTAAGAAAGGCTGTAAGCCGCCCTGCGGCCTACGATTCAGCAACGGACAAGCTGTTTGTTTTATACTGATCCCAAAAAGAATTTGAATAGTGAAGGCGTCACCAAGAAGTATACCTATGATGCACTGAACCGATTGAGTGAAGTCAAGGATGCAATCGGACAAATTATAAAATACCCCTACAATGCAAGTGGTCAAATCACAAATACGACCATACAAAGTAATGAAACCGATACTCCGAAAGTGATCAGCACAAAAGCTTACAATGAAATGGGCGGTCTGACTTCCAAAACAGATCCATCTCTCAGCCAAGAATCCTATACTTATAATTATTTGGGTTTGTTGCAGCAAACGAAAGATCGGAATGGAAGCCTATTTACCTACCAATATGATGAACAGAATCGCCCAACCCTCCGTACTGCAACCGGGGCTGGATCGGTCACACAACAAAACAAAACGATTATTGGAAGCAATGGCATCCTATTGGATACACAAGAAATTTATAAAAATAGTGTTAAGTCTTCTTCTTTGACGGCTCAAATAGATTATTTAAAACGAATAACCTCCATTCAAGTGGAAGGGGCCAACAGTTCATTAACATCTTCTCTTGGCATTAGTTATGATAAGAACAACCGAATTATTCAATATAACATTGCGGGTGGCGCTTCAACCAACTTCACTACTCAATTTAAGTATGACCGGCTTCGACTGGATAAGGTTTAGACCAATGGACAGTTGGCTTTAGATAATACAGTTACCGGCAATGTCAAGTATGCATATTTCCCGAATGGACAGGTAGAATCTATCTCTTATCCGCCATTGACTGACGGTTCGGTGTTGAAGACAGAGTATGTGTATGACAATCTGAAACGGCTTAGCTCCATGACGAATAAAAAAGGCAGTACGCTGTTATCGTCGTATAGTTATACTTATGATAGTAACGGCAATATTGAGACGACCTCTCAGACACTGATTAATCAAACCACGAAGACCAATTCTTACACGTATGATAAGCTTAATCGTATCAAAAGCATTACACGTGCGGATGGATCAACGGCCGTCTACACGTATGATCTTTGAAGGTACAATTGGAGGAGTGAAAGAAGACTGGCTTACTTTATCGCTGGCAGTACCTGTTTTAGCTGCAGGAATTACTCATACTCCAATATTGCTTTCAACATTATTAGCGGCAACGGATGTCGCTGCAATGGGAACAACTATCCCTACATACTATACGGTTACCTCAGCAGCAGTTGCTGAAATAATAATGAAGACAGGTGAGTTAAAAGGCTCCGCAACGGAAGTGGGCCAGGTATTTGTTTGGACAACTAAGCCAACATTTGCTCAAGCCAAAAATTCCGGGGCACGTTCATTAGATGTTGTTCTAGAATTTCAGCTACCAAACGGAGTAACTGGAATCGATAGATCAGTAGCTCCAGACCTGCAGAGCATAGCAAGGTACGTAAATGGTCCAGCAAAAGTAACTAATGTAAAGCAGGTGAATTTCAAATAATGGAGCATATTGATTATGTGAAGTTAAAAGATGTCTCATTAACTTGCAAACCCAGCGAATTGATTTTCCCTTCATGGATGGATAATTTAGATTCATTTTCACACGAATTTGAGACAGGCAAAGTATACGCAGTTGTATCTGAACCAGGCTATGGAGGTTGGGCATTGTCGTATTTGTTATCGGGGAAAACGAAGGGATTCACCGGGGATATCTACATCAATGATACTAGAATTACAAGCGATTCATTATCGTCGTATGGTGGGTGGTATCTCGGTGAGGGAGTGACTAGGAAAAAAAACATATTCGGATTTAAAAGAGAATTGACGGTAAGGGAGCAAATAGAATGCGCTCCATCAAACCAATATTCATTAGAAGAGCTGATACAATTATTTGATCTTTCGCTGACTAGAATTGAAAGGGCATTTAGGTATATTAGTAACGAGCGTTGGAATGCTTCAACAGCCATTGGCCTTATATATGGAAAACAAATTTTTTGTTTTCCATATATAAAAGATGACGTTAAAGATATTATTTGGTATCGCCTTAAATATAACTCAGCCATTATTAAACAGCATAAGGGTATTACTATCATTCCAGTCCAAAGTGCTTCTATTGTTGAAGAATTTGTTGATGAAATCATCTATTTAACTTAGATTACTCTATAGCCACGTGCGAGTGTAACAACTCCATGTGGCTTTCTTTAAGCTAGAGGACGTTTCATTAACTAGGATACGTATGAAGGGCAGATTGACAATCCGCTGAGTTTGAATTTGTATACGTATGTGAGTAATAATCCACTTAGATATACTGACCCTTCTGGGCATTTAATTCATGATGATATGAACTTATCTGCTGCTGATAGAAGTTACATTGCTGGGACACTAACAAAAGCATTTAATGACGCAAAAGCTATAAATGATATAGCGGGCATGCAAAGAGCTCATGATGATGCTGTTGTGATTCGTCTTGCGAGTGGCAAATATGAGATGGTGGGTAGAACTGATTTTACTACGGGCAAAAATGTTGCTATAGAGGGTACAGTTGGAGGGGTTAGGGAAGACTGGTTATCAACAACCTTAGCAATTCCTGTCTTTGCAGCAGGAATTGTTTATGCTCCTGCAGTAGTGGCTGCTTCTGATGTTGCGACTATGGGATACAGTGCCACAACATTAGCAGGTGGTTCAGGGGTAATTGTTACAGGAGTAAAAGTCGCAAGTATGATTCCAGAGTTGAATCAAGTTGCTCAGAAGGCTGTTTCGTCGCAAAAACCTATTACTGGCATTATTCGTAGTGATGGGACAGTAGAAGCATATATTTAAAACTTATCAGGTACAATTTCTCATGAAAGTCTTGTCTGACAAAAAGTGATTTAGGATTTAATATGTCTGTTTATGATAGGATTTGGTACGTAAGTGGTTCTGGTTTTGCATCAGGACAGGGCTGGGCTCAACCAACATTGGTGCAACGAGAGTTCATAAAAACAGTATTTGGAGTGAAATAAGTGAGCTTATTAAAATGGCTTAACCGAAAATATATTATCAAATGTCCGAAATGTAAAAATGAACTAAATGTATTTTATTATGGAGCAGAAGACTCTTTGCTTCTCAAGTGCGTCGAATGTAATGATAATATCTATTATTTAAAACAAGCGAATTCCAGCAGTATTACTGTAACTGAAGTACCGCATATTTTGGACAAACAACTGGAAGCGGATGCATACCATAAATTCTATAAAGGAATTCCTAGTAGTGAAGCTTTAGAGCCCAAGTGGATTAAGCTAATTCGCAGGATAGTAGTCCGAAAAGATAAATAAAATTTCATCTGACCACATGCGAGTGTAACAACTCCATGTGGTTTATTTTTGTTTTTTTGGTTTTCTTAGGGTAGGGCTACCCAGTCCCGAATGAACCCAACATACAACCATTAACATACTTAACCCTTGTAATACCGCTACAAGAATTTCTTTATTTCTTTTGTACGCACGCGTATGCTTCAAAAATATAACCTAATTAACGCTTTACCGATACAGATAATAGATCGATTTTGGTCAGATACCACCATGATTAACCTATAGAAATGACGTATCCTCTTGTGAAACTCATTAAAGAAGTCCCAGTATACATCTGTAAAATCACAATCCGGTCAATGGATTCCCCCTCATTTTTCGTCTGTTCATAAGTAAGACAAGTTTTTAGTTCATTTTGTATCACCTTGAAATAAATTTTCACATTGGCTCCAATAGGGGGTCCTACCAATCCATTAGCTATAAATATGAATTCCGAATGAAAGAGCAACATTTCAAACATCTCCTCGTGATATAACTATACATGAGTTACAAACAAGGAGATGAAGACATGAGTAAGTTAATAGGTAAAATCGCTTTAGTAACCGGTGCAAGCCGGGGGATTGGTCGTAGCATTGCGCTACGTCTGGCACAGGAGGGTGCAGTCGTCGCAGTACACTATGGGAAAAGACAATATGAAGCAGAGGAAGTGGTTCATAAGATTGAGCAAAATGGTGGCGACGCATTCACGATCGGTGCTGATCTAAGTACGCTTAACGGCATTCATGATTTATATGCAAAATTGGATGAAGCCCTTCGGGAACGTACAGGTGATAATCGGTTTGATATTCTTGTGAATAACGCTGGAATCGGTCAAGTTGTAACCTTAGAAGAGACAACGGAGCAATCTTATGACGAAGTCATGGACATTAATGTCAAAGCACCGCTTTTTGTTACCCAGCAAGCTTTGCTGCGTCTGAAAGATGGAGGCCGCATTATCAATATCTCATCGTTTGTTACACGTGCGGCCTCCCCTAGTGTGTTCACCTACAGCGTGTCCAAAGGTGCAATCGACACACTTACCCTCGTGTTGGCTCAGCAACTCGGACACCGAAATATTACTGTGAACGCTATCCAGCCTGGCATTATTAATACAGAAATGAATGCTGGGACTTTGCAAGATCCCGGTGGACAGAAATATGCTGCTGGTCTTTCAACCTTCAAAAGGTGGGGGGAGCCAGAAGATGTGGCGGATATTGCTGCCTTTCTTGCAGCATCGGATAGCCGTTGGGTAACTGGTCAATTGATTGATGCAAGTGGCGGGTCTCATCTGTAAATGAAGTTGACAAAATGACTCTATAAAAAACAATAAAGGAGCTGCCGCGGCGGCTCCTTTATTTCTAGTGTGCCCAGTATAGGCGCTATCTCTAAGGTTCAATTCCCGAATGCTGAAGGAGTACGAGAGTAAATGGAGCAGGTAGATGTCGTCAGACACTATAGTTGATATCAAGCATAGGGAGTAGAATGATGGAGAAAACAATCAAAGAACAATTACTTTTCCAAATATTAATCATGTTTTGGGGGTTCGACTGCCTGAGCTACGTAAGTTGGCTAAAAAAATTGCCAGAGAAGATTGGCGAGTTTTCCTTCAGCAGGATGAGCGGGGACTTCATCCTGCCTTATTTAGTATCCATTGAAGAATATGAGATACGCTTTGGCGTGGTTATGCTCATTGATTATTATATGGAAGAAGAGTACATGACACAGGTCCTGCAGCAACGGGCAGATTAGCATGGTATAACGACTGAGTATTAACTTCTTGGAGCAATAGCATAAGCACTCCTTTGAGGGAGCATGTGCTTACTGGATGACTCCGAGTTCCCTGTTCTCGGATCGCTGGTATGGATGAATAAAATGTAACAGATTTATTTTTGTTAAAGTGGCCCGGTTTCGGGTTCCAGGACTATTTATCATATGCCAAGTGGTATACTGTTCAGCATAAGGATTGAGAGCTGACATTCCATCAACTGGAAAAATGACATTGTATCCCCGGAATGCAGCACTAGTGGCTGTATGAAGGACTGCGCCATTAGCTGCATAACCGGTAATCAGAACGGTTTTAATGCCATGATCATGCAATATTTGTTCTAAATCAGTTTTGTAGAACTTATCAACGTTTGATTTCACAACAGGATCACTTGGCAAGGGGGCTATCTGCGCGGCAATATCCGATAGGCTTCCCGTATGTGTAAGGCTATAGACGACAAGCATGCCCCATTCACGACTTCTCGCCAATAGTTGATTAATTTTAGAGATGGAGGCAATACAACGAGGATTATTACATATAGAGGTCTCCATATCCAAAACTAGGAGTGCACTTGTTTTGGGGTCCACTGAAACGGATTGCAGCTGAGTGGGAGGAGGAGTGGGAACAGCGTTCCATTCATCGATGATAGTTGAATCCTTTCTTTCAGCGTAATCGTTCACACGTAGCCAGTGACTACTTGGCATGCAGTATTCACGCCAAACACCGTACTGGGGACAATAATAGTTCATCCTAATCCACCTCTGGGCCGCTTATTTGATAATAGATTATGTACGAGGCTAGGAAAAGGTGTGGCCGAACCGTTTTAAGTATAGTCATGCCTATTCCAAGAATCATTGAAAGAAGACGTGTACAGATGCAAGAGGTCCACAGCAGGGACTATTGAGTATGAGGAAATTATGGATTTCACATTGGCTTGGTATTAATGGAAGAGTTATGAATAGTTTGGATGGATGTCTGATTAACTAGGACAATATAAACAACATCGAGTATAAGGATCAGAATATACATAATGGCTAATAAAAGTGAGTGCGGAAAGAAGGAATAACAGAGGATTGAGGCACATAAAGTGCCTATCATTTTGGAGTAAGCGATAGATAGGGATTGGCCCTGCAGCTCTTGAGACAGCAGCATTTTTATGAAAAGGATGGACATCAACAGATTGATGCCAAAAGCCGAATATACACCCAATTTGTCATGAAATTCAACCGCCATTCCGTAATGCAGCAGCAGAGCTATGACAAGTAATGCAAAGACGGAAGCATGAAGGGTGCGTTTTGGATAGGTATCTTTTGAATAATAGATGGCTTGGAGCAGAATGATGCAGTCTAACAGGAACCATATGAAGGTTACGATTTGCTGAAGCGGGTGAAACGGCATAAGGAAGGTGAACAGAAACTCCCAAGTAATATTGGCACATATGGAGGCGAGGGGCATTCCACAGAACTGATCCTTAAATCCCTTATAAATAATAAGAATATAGGCGATCGTCCAAAATGAGGCTGCCCCGAACATCAACAAATATTCTGCTTTTAGCGGTAATAGGTGCTCCATATGACGGTTATCGCATCCTTTTAATAAATTTACATCCATCCAGAACCATCAGCTTGTCTATGCATATGAAACAAGCCTTTCATGTAGACCATTAGGCAAAAAACAGAGCAGATTGAGATAGCAGTCAAAACGGTTGAGACAAAAAACTAAAATAATCCGCGTTGCATCAGGGACTGTTTCATAAATATTGTGACAGTCCCTTTTTTGTCACATTTTCGAAACAAAAACATTTCAAAAAGTTTGAGATAGCTTTTTTCAAAAATAATGCGATTTATTTTTTCGCTAACTGAAGCTCTATTATAAATGCTGCAGGCTAGACTATCGGAGAAACGCAAAGTAGTAATCGTTATAGAATGTTATCCGTACGAAAAGAGGAAATCATAGATGGTCTTCGTCCATATCTAAATCCGGCAGCCTCTGATGCTTGTTCGTGTACAAGGGATTGCTGGATATTTGAATTTTTCATCCACTGGTCACTTTATTCGTGCTTTTAAGAGTTTTGTGGGAACCACGCCTATAGAAAGAAGCATGAAGATCATCATACTAGGAGCAGGCTTTGTCTGCAATTACAGTAAAATGCCTTTTTTACAGTCATGTTTGCTAGAAAACGGAAGTATTTACAATAGACTTTTTCCATTCAGCAAATTAAGATAAGGAAACGATTACTTTCTTATAGCTTTTTTACATCAAGACTGATCGACAAACATAGAGGGTGGTCTAATGCGCACTAAAACCAAAAAACAACGAAGTTATTTACGTAAGATTTATCTGTGGATCACGTTGGCTATTCTACTTCCGCTTATTTTGTTTGCAATTATCGCATTTTTTCAGGTTGAGAAAGCCGTTTTGGATAATGAGTACGAAGCGAACAAAAAGATATTGTACCAGGTGAAATATAACATTAACATGATGGATGATATGATTGTTAACTCTGTTTTATCCATGTACTATAACCCCGAGATCAGCTCATTGATTTATAACAATCAAGTTGACTATGCGGATACACTCAATGAATTAAACAAAATCAAAACTTCGGTACTAAATATCAATCCCTTTATTCACTCCATATATTTGTATAACGGTGCTACAAAAACGTATTTCACGACGCGGGATGATCTGTTATTTAAAGATAAGGATTTCGAAACTTTGCTTCAATCCAAGCAGGAATTACCGAAATTGAAGCCATTGCCTAGGAAGATTGAATATAGCAAAGGCAATGACAAGAAGCGATATGAGAATGTAGTCACTTATTTAATGTATGACTTCAAGGATGCTTCCAATCAACCTGATGGAGCCTTAGTCGTAAATGCCAGTACCGAATGGCTGCTCAACAATATCAAGGACATCAATATGGTGGATGAGAAGCGGCAAGATAAAATCATTATTCTTGATAATAAAGGGGAAATTATCGGAAATAATCTGGAGAAAGACGAGTTACAGGATCCTTTGAAAGCGATTTATCAAAAGCATCATAGCGGACTGACTTCTTCAGATAATACGGGATATTATACGGATTACATGAATGGTAAAAAGTATCTCATTACCTATACGTATGTAGAAAGAATGAATTGGACCTTAGTGAAAGCACAATTATATGATGAAGTATTTCAAAAAATTAATACTTTGAAATATACTTTAATCGCAATTATCGTTGTGTTTATGTTAATAGCATTTGTCGCTTCTATCTTTATTTCCAGAAAAATCTACAAACCGATTGGTAATTTGGTCAAACAAGTGGTATCCAATGTAACAGAAATAGATCATTCTCACTCGAAGGATGAAATATCGTACTTGAACAAAGCTTATCAGTTATCTATCGATCAATTAAAACAATACAAGCTTGATAAACAATCGGACCGTGAAATTTTGAAAACCTACTTCCTAAGAAAGCTTCTTGCGGATAGCCATTCGGTAACCAAGGATGAGTTTGTCAAAGTAACATCGGAGTCGGGGGTATGCTTGTCACAGTACGAGCCCGGACTTGTTTGCATCGTGAAGATCGATGACCGCTCACAGTTTGAGCAGATGTATGGTCATTTTGATCGTGATCTTTGCATTTACGGGATCATCAACATTTCAATTGAAATATTATCGGAATTCTTTAGGATCGAAGCAGTCGAAATAAAAAATGATCATATTGCCTTTA
Source organism: Paenibacillus baekrokdamisoli (assembly GCF_003945345.1). Classification (GTDB taxonomy): domain Bacteria; phylum Bacillota; class Bacilli; order Paenibacillales; family Paenibacillaceae; genus Paenibacillus_Z; species Paenibacillus_Z baekrokdamisoli. The sequence goes on from NZ_AP019308.1 coordinate 946,756, forward strand.
TTTTGAATATCGACGATTCTGATAAGGAAACAAACGCTTCGGAGCTAACTAGACTTTGGGAAATATCTCAATCGCACATAAGTCAATACTTTAGATTATCTATTTCCATTTTTGTCAGTGACATTTGCGAAAGTCTTCATGATCTGACCGACATGTATTCTGTGGCTTTGAATAATTCGGTATATCGCTTGATATTCGGCAAGTCATGCATTTTAACGAACCAGATTATTCAAAGCAATACGAATAATTCACAGCTTGGTTATTCGGCCTCGTTAGAAAAGAAACTGGTCGATTCGCTGAAAAGTGGGAATGCCCTTTATGCTGAGGAAACCTTGAATAAAATATTTGATGAAATTACAAAGTTGAACTATAATAACGTCCTTATGTCTGTTATGAATTTAGTCAATACGTTGAAAGAAATGACTGATGAAATCAACAGGATCAGATTAGAACCTTTGCATATCAATTTCAATTTGCTGTCCCAACAGCTTTTTAGCATGGAAACATTGGAAGAGCAGCAAGAAAAAATCTTGCATTTATGCGAGAATATCGTATCCAGCGCGGAGCGGACGGAAAACGACAAGCATGCTATTATTGCAGGCACGGTTATAGAGCTAATTCAAGCAGATTACGCGAACCCTGCGATGTGCTTGCAATATGTCTCAGATAAATTGAATATATCGTCTAAGCAAGTAAGTAAAATTTTCAATAATCAGTGTGCGAGGTCGGTTGCTGATTACCTCAATGATGTGCGATTGGAAAAAGCCGCGGATTGGCTACAGAATTCCAATCGTAGTATAAAAGAAATTCTTCAAAAAATTGGCGTGGAAAATGAGAGTTACTTTTATAAACTGTTTAAAAAGAAATACGGTGTTACACCCAAAGAATATGTGTTAAATAAAAATGTGAAAGAAACACGGCAACTTAACTGAAAAAGTCGATTTTAACCAGGCATTTTACCGTACTTGAACGATAAGTACAGTAAAATGCCTGTTTTTACAATGGAAGTGCAATAAACAGCACTATTTACAGTGTGATTTCTTAAATGGAGAAAGTAAGATGTGGATATTCAATAGAGGGGAGAATAGAGAGCTAAAAACAGATATATGAAAGCGTTTTAATTCAGTTTTCAAAGTAGCCAAATAAGAATGGAGGAAGAACGAATGATTAAAAAGCTATTGTCTGTTCTAGTCATGCTGTGTATGCTAACAACCACATTGTTAAGTTGGGGGATAAATGCTGCACAGGCTTCTGAAGTAACCCAGAGCAAGATACAAGCAGAATTCTTTGTTTCACCGACTGGCAGCGATACGAATAACGGGTCTTATGAACACCCATTTGCTACGTTGCAAGCAGCTCGGGATGCAGTACGCTTAATTAACAGCAATATGACAGGGGATATATACGTCTTTGTTGCTGCAGGCAATTATTACGTCAATAATACGATTTCATTCAATGAGAGTGACTCGGGTACCAATGGATTTAACGTTATTTATAGGAATTTGAATGGCTTGGGAACTGCAAAATTCATCGGTGGAAATAAAGTAGCTTCACCCTGGAATTTGGTAGAGCGCACAGGTGCCGATGCAGATTTACCTGCCGCAGCAGCGGGAAGTGTATACAAAACTAATGTGGGTACAGAAGTAAACTTCAATACTTTATATGTTAACGATGCCAGAGCAACAATGGCACGCACCAAGAACTTATCTAATGACCCAAGATTTCCAGCCTCTTCTACTACTTATATGAAATCAGTTGGTGGTACACTCACTACATTAGTGTATAACTCAGCTGATCTGGATACTGATTCATTAACTGGATTAGTAAATGCACAGTCACGTGGTGACCTAGATGCTCAGGTATATATGTGGGATGGCGGATACTGGGACTGGATGACAGATACCGTTCCTCTGGCAAGCATCAATACATCTATACGTACGTTGACCTACAAAACTGTGCCAGGCAAGCCCGAAGCCTATCGCCCCAAATATGCAACAGGCAGTAATGCAAGATACTTCTTGCAGGGCAATCTGGGTTTCCTGGATCAGCCCGGAGAATATTATTTCAACAAGAAGACAGGATATCTCTATTATTATCCACTAGCTGGTTCCGGAAACATTAGTGATCAGAACGTCGTCATCCCAGCTGTTGAGAAAATCGTGGATATCAAAGGCGCGTCTCGTACGAGTATGGTATCGCATATTACATTTAGCGGCCTTGAGTTTAAAGATACGAATTTCCCTGATTACTATAGTTACGGTTGGAACTGGGGCGATGCCGGCGCAGGGTTGGGATTCTATCCGCCTGAAGCGGCGGGCAGCACGCAGCCGTCCTATAGCGAACAGACGGAAAGAGTCGAGTTTCAAGTTGGCGTCATGACGCTGACGAATACGAATCATATCACGATTTCCAAGACGCACATTAAAAATGCGGGTATGTTCGGGATCGAGCTTTATTTGGCCAACCAGCATACAACGATTGAAGATAGTCTGATTGAATACACCGGACATGGTGGTATCAATATCGAGGGCGGTTATCCCGGTGTCGGCGGAGATTCGAATGGAGACGGCTATAGCAGGGATAATACGATTACCAATATGATGATCCATGATATTGGCCAACTGGTAGGGCAAACTTCTGGCATCCAAGTCAATAATTCGGGGTACAGCACCTTCTCGCATCTTGAGATTTACAACACGCCGAGAAGAGGGATATTCATTACGGCGGGTCATAGCCGAAATCCTAACGTTGCTGCTCCGAACGGTGATAAAGATTTCAATATTATGACGGATATGTATTCTCACCATAATACATTCGAATATATTTACTTGCACGACGCTCAGCAGGATGGTGGGGACGACGGGGCATTCTTTGCCTGCTATCTGTACAAAGGTTCAACCAACTATAAGCCCAATTATATGAACCAAATGTTGATCGACAACGTAGGAGCCAATCCGAGTATGACGGATATTGCGCCTAATGGAATGAATCTGGATATGGGCGCTTCGGGATTCGAGCTCAACAATGTTAAAATCGTAAACCCTCAGCATTTTAATGCGGAAGTAAATACGACCACGCAATATGGGGATAAAATTACGTATTCGAATACAAACATTGATTTCGGCTCGCATACGAACCAACTCGCTACGTTTAACGACGCTTTGATGGCCTATGACCAAATTGGCGTAACGACAGAGTTTCCAAGTGTTTATTTGCCGGCGGCAGCTTCTGTTCAGGAGCCTGGCAATATCTATTTCAAGGAAGACTTTGAAAATGTAATCGATTTGTCGAAGTGGTCCTACAGAGGGGCGATCCCGGGCATTACAACCGAATGGATGTCTGAGGGCGTATTCAATGGAAAGCAGTCTTTGAAAATCAATAGCGATGGTGCGGCGAACGGTTCGAAGCCGGTGTTGTATCGCGATTTCGGAGGCTTGCTGAATAAGATCGTCACCGTGAAATTGTTTGATCGACAAAGTGGCAACCAAGCCCCTTATGATTCAGGAACCAGCATTGCTACAACAGTCAAGTCGCTGGCGCGAGTGGACGACGGTGTAACTGCAGTGGGACTGGGTCTGGACACGACAGTGAGCGGAAGTTACTATGTCCTGTCGAATGGCTCAACGGAAACGGCATCATCCGTTCCGCGCACGTACGGCTGGCATGAATTGAAATGGGACTATACGAGCGGCACAGACGTAAAGCTGTATATTGACGGCGTGTTAGTCCAGACTTCGAGCGCACAAACTGCGTTCAGCAGAGTTGAATTGGGTTCGGATGATGGCAAAGGCGTCAGCTTCTACGATCAGCTATACATTTATGGAGGGGAAGAAGCGCCTGTGCCAGGTCCGGTAGTTGCGCCGCCTGCGCCAGCTTATGATTCTTCTAACGACAATAAAGTGCGGCTGGATCTAAATTTTGGTGATGGCATCACACCAAGCTTCACAAAGAATGGCACATCGGCTATGAGCATTGTTGCAGATCCGGCCGACTCGAGTAATCAAGTTCTGCAAAATGTCGTCACAGATGGACAGAATTTTTACCAGACGGGTGCCTCATGGAACAACTACATTGTCAATTTGAAGTGGAAATTTGAAGGTTGGGGTTCCAATAATGTTCTGGGTCAAGCATACGATAATTTTACAATCTATGTCATGACTGCAGTAATCAATGGAACAACGGCAAAAAATCCTGCAAGCTATCAAGTAGTCTACAGACGGAATAAAAATGGAACTACCGGTTATTCGGCAGGAACTTCGTACTTTGAAATATCTAAGCATACTTCTTCATCTGACGTCTCGCTTGGAAAGAGCAAAGTACCGAGCGGATTCGTTGAATCTGACTGGCATGATTTCCAAATTCAGACTTATGGCGGTAAAGTCGGATTTGTCGTAGATGGTACCACAATCATGTCTGTTAACGACGGAACTTACACCTCTGGGGGTGTAGCTTTTGGCGGAATTAATTCAACTGTTTTGATGGACGATATTAAAATAATCTCCAATCCGACTTATGTAGATTATGGAACGAAATTCAATCTGGGCAACGTCACATTAACCGGGGATTATAACCCAACCTGGTTCCTTTACGAATCAGCTGTCAGCGATAATTCGAAGCCGGTCACCCTGATCAGACCGCGTCCGATATTGGCCGGTGCGACAACAACGGTGGCGCTCAATGGTGCAGATATTACGGATCATTTTGCAGATTATACAACAGCAACAGAACTTCCAAGCTTAAATTATGGAAGAAACACGTTGGTGCTTTCGGAAATCACGTCAGCAGGCAGCAAAACCTATACCATTTACATTGACAAAGCTTATACGATCACCTCGGTAGGATCTATTGATCCTCTCACTACGCCTGTGGGGAGAGTTCCGGCATTGCCTGTTACAACCAAAGTTACGTTTGCTGACGGAACGAACCAAATTGCAATTATTAAATGGGATCTGGTCAAGTCGTCACAGTATAAACAGATCGGTACGTTTACAGTAAGTGGACATCTGGTCGGATTGAATAAAACCGTCAGCACAACTGTAAGCGTCGAAGGGCTTGAGTCCATGGGCACGCTGCAAGATGCGTCCACTGCCGCAGGTACGGCGCCAGTATTAGCCCAGACGATTAGCGCCCAGTTCACGAAAGGAACGAGGGTTTTGCCGTTGACGTTTGCCGAACTCGACCCTGCAATGTATGCAAGTGTCGGTACAATCATAGCGGTTGCTCACGCTGACCAGTATACGGGCGATGTTTTGCAAAAAGTGACTGTGCTTTCAGCGGATAAGAAGCTCGTTAGCGTTACAACACCAGCAACGATCGCAGGAATGGCGAACGGAACAGCCAAGACTGTAGCAGCCCTTGGATTGCCTGCTACAGTAGAAGTGGTTACAGATACGGGAAATGTGAATGCCAATGTGACATGGGATTTAGAGGCTTCAAGCTATGATCCTGCCATAAAGACAGCACAGACCTTCACTGTAGAAGGAACCGTAGTCTTGCCTGAAGGGGTGGCAAATCCAAATAGTGTAGCCTTGACAACAAGCATCAGTATATCTGTAAATGCAGAGGCAGATCAGGAAATAACGTTTGGGAGCGTAATAACACCTGCAGCAATTACAGGAGTGGAGAGCGGAATAGCCAAGACGGCAGCAGCCCTTGGATTGCCATCCACAGTAAAATTGGTTACCAATGCAGGAATTGTGAATGCTGATGTGACATGGGATGTAGATACTTCAAGCTATGATCCAGCCCTGAAGACGGCACAGACTTTCACAGTAAATGGAAAAGCATCGTTGCCTACTGGGGTGGCAAATCCAGACGACTTAGCATTGACAACAAGCATTAGTGTCACTGTAGATGCTGCTACGGTTCAGGACAAGACGCTTCTGAGCCTAACAAAACCCGCAGCAATTACAGGTGTAGAGAGCGGAACAGCCAAGACGGCAGCAGCCCTTGGATTGCCTTCCTCAGTAGAACTGGTTACCGATAAAGGAAGTGTGAATACCAATGTGACATGGAATGTAGGGGCTTCAAGCTATGATCCAGTCTTAAAGACAGCACAGACATTTACTGTTGAGGGAACCGTAACGTTGCCAGCAGGAGTGGCAAATCCAAACGGTGTAGCATTAATAACAAGCGTCCGCGTAACTGTTGATGCAGGATCAACGTGGATACCGACACCGACACCGACGCCAACGCCGGAGCCGACACCGGTAACTGAAATCACAGTAAAAGGAAATACAGTAACCGCCACAACAACGGTTAAGACTTCTTCGGACAATAACGGAAAGGCGAGCGCTGCCGTATCCAAAGACCAAGTAGAATACGCCATAAACAAGGCAGCAGCAGAAGCTGCGAAGCAGGGCGGAGACGCAAAAGTTGAAATAAAAATTAACGTAAATGCACCGGCGGACACCCAATCCGTTGAAGTCAACATTCCGGAAGCGGCATTACGTTTAGTGGCAGGAAGCCAAACAGATGGGCTGACATTAATCACGCCAATTGCTTCCTTCACCTTTGATGCGAAGTCGGTCTCCGGCATGTCCACACATGCGGAAGGTGGAGTTAAGGTGACAGCCTCCAAGGCGGAAGCCTCAACGTTATCTCACCAAGATCAGCATAGAGTGGGCGACAGACCGGTGTTCAACGTCAGCGTGACCAGCGGCGACAAAACCCTATCCCAGTTAGACGGGAAGATATCGGTATCTGTGCCATACACGCTGAAACCAGGTGAGGATCCGAATGCTGTAGTCATATACGCCATGACTGCCCAAGATCAACTTGAAATCGTAAGCAACGGCTTATACGACTCTGCAACGGGTACGATGAACTTTAAGAGTTCTTCCTCCTCGAAATATGCAGTAGGTTACAATAAAGTCAGCTTCAAGGACGTATCCGAATCTGCGGCCTACAGCGATGCGGTAAGCTTTGTCGCAGCAAGGGGCATCACTACAGGGACAGGTAAAGGTAATTTCAGTCCGGATGCGAACTTAACCAGAGCACAGTTTATGGTGATGGTGATGAGAGCCTATGGTATCGCTCCTGATCAGGATGCAGTAGATAACTTCTCAGATGCAGGAAACGCCTATTATACAGGTTATCTTGCAGCAGCCAAGCGGCTCGGCATATCCAATGGCATAGGCATTAACAGGTTTGCACCGAACAAGGAGCTTACCAATCAAGAGATGAACACGCTCATGTACAACACGCTGAAAGTGTTGGACCAACTGCCAGCAGCTAAAGCTGGACAGGATCTGGATCTGGCAGACTTCACGGATGCCAATCAGATCGCACCATGGGCGAAAGAGGCCATGACGCTGTTTATAAATGCGGGTATGATGAAAGGCAGCGGTACAGAACTCTCTCCGGTGGACAAAACGAACCGGGCGCAGATGGCTCAGACGATCTATTATTTGTTGAATAAATAGGATATACAATACAAGAACTTTAACTCTTAGTATGCAGGCAAGCATTGTCATTCATGCTTGCCTGAACTAAGGGTTTATTCGTTAACGTACTTGAACGATAAGTACAGTTAGATAACGCTTTTTGTTCGAACCGCAAGCTTCGATCACGAGAGAGGATATGGTGGTGCTAACGGAAAGGGCGATTTTAACCAGACATTTTACCGTACTTGAACGATAAGTACAGTAAAATGCCTTTTTTTGCAGTTGAAAATGCTATGAACAGCACTAATTACAGTATGATTTCTTAATTGAAGAAAGTATGATGTGATCTGTGGAGAGAGAGAATTCAACACGAAATCACCTAGAAGAAGGAGGTCGAAGTTATGGCTTATCAAACTGAAATTCGAAGTAGTGAAACCCGTGAAAATATAAAATATAAAGGGAGTAAATCTCTCTGGAGGGAGATCAAACGTCACAAGGGATTAATTGGTTTGGCGGTCCCTGGCTTATTATTCGTCATCATATTTCAGTATTTGCCTATGTTTGGTTTGGTGCTTGCCTTCAAGGATTTTAATTTCACCAAAGGTATTTGGGGAAGCGATTGGGCAGGCTTGAACAATTTCAAATTTTTCTTCACATCGGATGCTGCTTTGCAAGTTACGCGCAATACGCTTCTATTGAACTTAAGTTTCATTGTCATAACGATTGGAGTTTCAATCTCGTTTGCACTTATGCTCTTTGAATTGAGCCGCAAGGCTGTCAAGTTGTATCAAACCGCTTTGTTTTTTCCTTACTTTTTGTCTTGGGTTGTTGTCAGTTATGTTACTTATGCGTTACTTAATCCTCAGTTGGGTGTAATCAATCACCTTTTCAAGCAAATGGGCTTTGCAGAAATCAACTGGTACATGGAATCTAAATTCTGGCCTTACATATTAAGTCTTGCTTATCTATGGAAAAATGTCGGATACTCCACACTGATCTTTTATACGGGACTTATGGGCATCGACAAAAGTTTCTATGAAGCCGCTTCAATTGACGGAGCCTCCAAATGGCAGCAGGTTCGAAATATATCCATCCCGCTGCTTACGCCGTTAATTGTCCTGATTACTCTATTGCAGGTTGGGAAAATATTTTACTCCGATTTCGGAATGTTTTATTTCCTTACTGCCGATTCCGGCGCGTTATATGCAACAACGGATGTTATTGACACTTATGTATATCGAGCCTTGCGGGTGTCAGGGGATGTCGGTATGGCAACGGCAATCGGTATGTATCAATCTTTAGTCGGTTTTGCGCTTGTGTTGACGGTGAACTTCATTGTTCGAAAAGTGAACAAAGAAAATGCGATATTCTAAAGAGAAAGGAGAGTGAAAACCATGGGTTTAATGAGAAAAACGAATCTGGGAAGAGGGCTTATTCACGCCTGGTTTATCCTATTTTCTATCTTCTGCATTATTCCGCTTCTGTATGTCATTTCGATTTCGTTCTCAACAGAGTCAGACATTGCCAAGGAAGGATATAGACTCATTCCCAGAACATTTACAACTTTTGCATACGACTACTTGCTGCATAGTCCCAAACAACTGATTAACGGCTATACCGTATCGATCGCGGTGACCTTGATCGGAACGGCGCTCAGCCTGCTCATTACAGCAATGTTAGCTTATACGATGTCCCGTAAAGATTTCTTTGGCGCGAATAAGCTATCATTTTTCATATTTTTCACGCTCTTATTTAACGGTGGACTTGTCCCTTGGTATATCTTGATTAAAGAGTATTTGCACATCGACGATACTCTTCTCTCTTTGATTTTACCCTATGTGATTATTCCGTGGCACGTGCTGCTGATGAAGGGTTTTTTATCCGAAATCCCGCTGGCACTGATAGAGTCAGCCAAAATCGACGGAGCGAAAGAGTGGAGAATCTTTTATCAAATCGTCCTGCCTATAGCTAAACCTGCCATGGCCACTGTCGGATTATTTATCGCATTTATTTATTGGAACGACTGGTGGCTCGCAATGCTTTATATCGATAATGAGAAGCTGATCCCGTTACAGTATATGCTCTACAGGATCATGAACAATATTCAGTATTTGTCAAGCAATCTCAAAGCGGGTAACATCAGCGTCAATATGACCCAGTTTCCTAATGAAACGGCTCGTATGGCGATTGCGATCTTGGCTGCGGGACCGATTCTGTTCGTTTTCCCGTTTTTTCAGAAATATTTCGTTAAAGGCTTAACGGTAGGTGCCGTCAAAGGATGACCTGCTTACTCATATTGGTTGTAACGGTATATGCCGATACACATAGATAATAACTGGGAGGTAATACAAATGAAAAAGGGTAAGGGAATTAGAAGCGCTAGCGCATTACTTGCAACCAGTCTTTTGCTTACAGGTGGACTAGTCGGATGCGGAGACAAAAAAAATGAAAACGAATCCGCTCAACCGAATACGACTCCACAGAACACGGCTTCTCAAACCGAATCTGCAACATCAAAGTTAGATCCAGTAGATTTGACTTGGTATCTTGACGATACGCCGCAAGCCGATATTGCTTCGGTGGAAGCGGAAATGAACAAGATATTGAAAGACAAGCTCAATGTAACTTTGCATCTGAAGTTGGTTGACTGGGGCGCTTACGATCAAAAAATGCAGTTGGTCAATGCTGGAGGAGATGATTACGATCTAGCTTTCACTGCTAACTGGGCAAATAATTATTATCAGAATGTAAATAAAGGCGCATTTATCCCGCTTGATGACCTTCTGGATAAATATGCCCCAACGATTATGCAAACGATTCCCAAGATGGGCTGGGATGCCGCAAAAGTTAAAGGTAAGATTTATGCGATTCCTAATTACCAAGCCTGGACGATGACAAATGGTGTTGCACTGCAAAAAGATTTGGCAGATAAATATGGCATTAAATCAGAAAGTATTAAAAAATTAGATGATCTTGCACCTTTCCTGGCTCAAGTGAAACAAAATAACCCTGATATGATCCCATATGAGAATTCCTATGATGGTACCTTCGGAAAAAATATTGTTTATTATGGTTTTGATGAAGTTGCTGGCCGCAACGTTCCAGGTACGATCAAATTAACGGATACTTCCTTAAAGGTAGTCAACCAATTTGAGTCAGAAGAATACAAGTCATACGTTACTTTAATGAGAGATTGGAATCAAAAAGGCTTCATGAGAAAAGATGCTGCGACGTTGAAGGACGTACAAGCGGATAGAAAAGCAGGCAAAACAGCCAGCTTGAACGCAGGTAACATCGCACCTGGCGGGGATGCAGGAATTGCAGCAAGCTTAGGGGGTAAAGCAGTAAATGTCGTAAGCCTTTCCCAGCCTTATCTGTTGACAAGCTCGATTATCGCCACAATGACTGGCGTTAGCACTACGTCCAAAAATCCTGAACGAGCGGTTATGCTGATGGATTTGTTATTTAAAGACAAGCAACTTTATAATCTCCTTGCTCACGGAATTGAAGGCAAGCACTACAAAAAAGTAGATGAGAATACAGTAGAAGCCATTAAAGACAGCGGTTACGACCCTCAATTTGATTGGGAAATCGGCAACCAATTTAACGGGTATTACCTCAAAGGTCAGCAACCGGGAACATGGGAAGCGACGATTAAGATGAATCAGAGTGCGACTCCGTCTCCGTTATTGGGTTTCAGCTTCGATCCAACACCGGTGAAAACCGAAATTGCCCAATCAGGAACAGTGACATCACAATATGTGGCTATGCTTGAAACTGGTTCTGTAGATCCTGCTAAAGTATTGCCGGAATTTATTGATAAGTTGAAAAAGGCCGGAAGCGACAAAATTGTCGCCGAGGAGCAGAAGCAAATCGACGCTTGGAAGCAAAGCAAAGGTAAGTAATACTAATTCTTAGTAATCGGGAGCTTATCATGCAATTACATAGTGATATGTAAGCATGTGAGAGCTCCCTTTTTACATGCCAGAGTATAGTAAGTTTCAAAAAGGAGAGAAAACGAGTATGAGAAAAATTACTGCGGCATTAATCGGAGCCGGACAAAGAGGCATGGATGCTTACGCCTCCTATGCATTGAAAAACCCTGGTGACATTCAATTCGTCGCCGTTGCAGATATGAATTCAGAGCGGAGAGAACGATTTCAACAAGCCCATGACGTTTCCGATGAGCATTGTTATTCCAGTTGGGAGCAGCTGCTTGATGGACCCAAGTTGGCCGATGCCATACTAATCTGCACACAGGATAAGCTGCACTACAAGCCAGCGATCAAGGCGCTGGAGAAAGGCTATCATGTTCTGTTGGAAAAGCCGATGTCGCCGAATCCGTTAGAATGCATCGTCATGGGTGATTACGCTGAGAAATATAAACGGGTGTTTTCCATTTGTCACGTCCTTCGCTATACAGACTTTTTCGTGACGATCAAGAAGTTACTGACAGAGGGAAGAATTGGCAGGCTCGTATCGATTCAACATACAGAAAATGTTGAATTTGGACACCAAGCTCATAGCTTTGTCAGGGGGAACTGGAACAATTCAGAAACTTCGAGCCCTATGATTTTGGCCAAGAGCTGCCATGACATGGACATCTTACTATGGCTGGCTGATGCGGACTGTACCAAAGTATCGTCCTTCGGCTCGTTGACCCATTTTCGCAAAGAATCTGCGCCAGAGGGCGCTCCACAACGTTGTTTGGACGGATGTCCGGTGCAGGATGAGTGTTCTTATTATGCTCCCAAGGCGTATCTCGAGAGAAACGACTGGGTGGCTCCCATTCTCAGATCCGTTGTCAGCGACGACACGAGCGATGAGGGTGTGCTTCAAGCCTTGAAGGAAGGGCCTTACGGAAGATGTGTCTATCATTGTGATAACAATGTCGTAGATCATCAGGTGGTAAATTTGGAATTTGCGAATGAAGTAACGGTTGCTTTCACGATGTGTGCCTTTACATCTGAAGGTGGACGGTCGTTGAAGCTGATGGGCACCCGCGGACAAATCAGAGCAGACATGGAGAAGAATGTCATTGAATTGACGAGCTTCATTACTGGAAAGACGGAAACGATCCATCTCGACGTAGCTTTAGAAGGTCATGGCGGTGGAGACTACGGTATTATGCGTGAATTCATACGACTTGTTCAAAGTGATGGTGAGGAAAAAGGACTTACCGGGGCACGGATTTCGGTTCAAAGCCATCTGATTGCCTTTGCCGCAGAAAAATCACGCTTGGAAAGCCGTGTTATTGCGATGCCTGATTATATTAGCGAATTGAAAAGAGAGTTATAAGTATAGACTCATAGATTTGTTGAGTGAGAAAGTGGGAGTGAAAATGCAGTATACAATGTTCGGAAAAACAGGATTGAAAGTGTCCAAGATTGGCCTCGGTGGTGCTCCACTTGCTGGCGATTTCGGTAAGACCGATGAAGAAGAAGTTCAGCGATTGATTCACGAGTCCATCGATTCGGGCATTAATTTCATTGATACTGCTCCTTTGTACGGGCGTGGTGAATCAGAACGACGGATTGGCAACGCGCTAATCGGTCGTAGAGACCGTGTCGTTTTGGCGTCCAAAGCAGTGCGATTCGACTTATCCTATGATTATGACAGCACAATCCGCTCGGTGGAAGACAGCTTAAAGCGACTGCAAACCGATTGGATTGATCTTTTACAAATTCACGATGTGGAGACGCAGCCGTATGATGTGATCATGAATGAGACGGTTCCTGCACTGCAAAAACTTCGTCGAGACGGGAAAATACGGTTTATTGGCGTGACTACGCGGGATTTGCCGCTTTTATTGCGCTATATGAAGACAGATAGTTTCGATACCATCCAATTTTATGCCCGTTATATGCTGTTGGATCATACTGCTAAGGACGAGGTGCTTCCGCTCGCTAGTCAAATGGGGATTGGCGTTATAAATGGCAGTGTACTCGGCATGGGTATTTTAGCGGATGCTCCGGCTCATTTTCTGGATAAAGAAACGTTAGAAAAAGCAGAATTTAGAATGGAGCAATTGAAGTTCTTGCGTAAGAAGCAACTGAAAGGGCTTATTGAGCCGGGCATGAGGTTTAGTTTGGGTAATCCGGATATTCACGTGACGCTTACGGGAACGTCCTCGCTCAATTCACTACGTAGTAACCTATCTTACTGTGACGGGGAAGGTTTAGCCCCCAATGACTTACACAAGGTGTATGAATTGTTTCAAGGTCAATCTTTATTTAAGTGAACTTTGATCTGAATGTTGCCAGTTTACTGAGAGGAGATAAAGCATGAGCGTGATATACAATCCTATACTTCCAGGCGATCACCCTGACCCTTCAATCGTTCGCGTCGGATCGGATTACTATATGGTGACTTCGACATTTCAATTCTTTCCTGGCGTTCTTGTTCTGCATTCCAAGGATTTGGCGCATTGGGAGCCGATTGGACACGTTGTTACCCGCAAAAGCCAGCTTGATTTAACCGGGTTACCCGATTCGTTCGGTGTATTCGCTCCGGACATTTCCTATTATGACGGGAAGTTCTGGGTGGTCGTACCGTATTACCACGGGCAACCACGATGTACCAATTTGTTGTTCGTCGCGGACCGACCAGAAGGGCCTTATAGCGAAGCTACTGTGCTCAACCACCATTTTATCGATCCGTCGATCTTTAATGATGATGATGGGAAGCGTTATCTAGCTTTCGGTGGCGGATGGATCCATGAGCTTGCAGAGGACGGATCAAGGTTGATCGGCGATGCTAAACAGGTCTGGCCGGGAACCGGAGGCTCTGCCCCGGAAGCGCCGCATATCGTGAAACGTAACGGATGGTACTACTTGATGTTGGCGGAAGGGGGAACCTTCTTCGAGCATATGGAAACGTTAGCTAGGAGTTCATCCATTTGGGGGCCTTACGAACCGTGTCCACATAACCCGGTAATGATGCAAGTGAATCCTGAGAAGAAGATACAAAAAGCTGGGCACGGTAAACTGGTGGAAGACGTGAATGGAGATTGGTGGATGTTCCACTTGGGTGGTCGTCCACTTACACCGGGAGGCTTTTGTCCGCTTGGACGGGAAACCTTTCTCCAGCCAGTTCAATGGACGAAAGACGATTGGTTTGTGGTTGGTGAGAAAGGTATCCCAATGGATGAGATTCAGATGCCATTAGTTGAAAATGCTCAAGACATTGAACAGGTAATCGTAGAGGATCATTTTACCGGAACAGAGCTTTCGCCGGAGTGGGAGTGGGTGCGGCATCCCGTAGAAGGAGGATTCGATTTGTTGCAGGAAGGGCTGCAAATCGCTTGCAAGCCTTTCATTCCCTTCGGCCTCGAATCTACGCTTATTTTAACGCGGCGCTGGCGGCATTTTGGATTTGAAGCAACAACGAAGATTCTGTTTAATCCTGAAAGCTTAGGCGAGGAAGCGGGAATAACACTATACCGCGATTCGGACGCTTTCCTATTTTTTTCAATCCGCAGAGGGATTGGACAAACATCGGGACAGGCTTTTGACGTAACCAAGCTTCATGAGAATCAAGAACATGATGGGTTTTACATAGAGCTTGACCAGTATGTGAATGTCGGTAAAAAAATACTTGCTAGAATCGTACTGCCGATTGAATCGGGAGACCCCGTTTGGCTGCGCGCTAAATTAGATGAAAAGTCTCAAAATTTTACTTTTTATTATTCTGTGGACGGCACAGTGTTTACGAGTATGGGCATCGAGCTTTCAGCAGAATTTCTGTATCCAGAACACTATACGCGGTTTTTGTGTTTTACAGCTCCCCGAGTCGGCATTTATGCGAAAGGCGTGTACGGAGAGCCGGAAGGTTCAGCCTTGTTTCAAGCATTTGTTTATAGAGGTATGTGACAGTATGAAATATGAAAACTATTAAACTGTAAGAGGCGGACTTAAAAGAAAGTGTGGGGTATATGTATCAAGCAAAAAAAATAATCGATGCACACCAGCATTATTGGCAAATATCTCGTGAAGATTATGGATGGCTTACGCCAGAGCTGAGACTGCTTTACCGAGATTACATGCCTGACATGTTGGAACCGCACCTAAGTGAAAATGGGGTTGTCGGTACCATCGCTGTACAGGCTGCAGCTACGGTTGCAGAAACTGAATTTTTGCTAGAGTTATCGGAGAGCAACAACACCATGTTAGGTGTTGTTGGCTGGATTGATTTGGATTCGGAAGATGCTTCAGATACCTACTTTCGTTTAAGATCTAGCACACGGTTAGTTGGATTCCGCCCAACACTGTACAATCTTAAGGAGAATAATTTAGCACTTCAACCTAGAGTAGTTCGTAATTTACAAATGCTAGCTGCTGAGGGGATGCCACTCGACCTCGTCTTGCCGTCGGAGCAGCTATCCTACGTTGTGCCTTTGCACAGACAGGTCCCAGACCTACGGGTAGTTCTGGATCACTTAGGTTCGCCTGATGTGAAAAATCCTGAGGCTTTTAATGACTGGGCCGAATGCATATCTGCCATCGCGCTCCATCCTGAAGCGATGTGTAAAATATCCGGGATGATTACGCTGTCTGGCGGATATGACCCCGAATTGCTGAAGCCGTATGTTGCTCATGTGGTTGATGCTTTCGGTATGAATCGTGTCATGTTTGGAAGTGACTGGCCCGTTGCTTTGCTTGCGGGCGGGTATGATGAAGTGATTCGACTATTTTTTAATAGTCTTCCACAGGGTTTATGCCCAGAAGATATTGATAGGATAGCATGGCGGAATGCGCTTGATTTTTATAGAATCCAAGAGAACTTAGCTTCAAGGGACTTAGGGGAGGCGTGACGAGATGGGATTTGAAAGTAACTTATCGGCAATGGCGTCTGTTACGGCGCAGGAAACGTGGATTCCACCTCAGTGGGCTCTGATGCTACGTCAACTGTTCGATACGCTGAACCAAGCAGCCAAGGAGTTTGTGAAGAAGTATGTCCTTCCAGATGGTACGCTCATTTGGCGCGGCGATTGGCCAGGGATGGATGGCTCGGATGATCCTTACGAGGGGTTTATGTACCTTGCCTTGTTGTATGCGCTCGGCGGAGATGAAGAACTGCGCGAGATGGCTCTTCAAGTATGGGAAGGCATTACGTGGCAGTGGACGGAATATGGGCAAATTTACCGCGATTTCGACGCATACTATGATTGGATGCATCATGGAGAAGGCTATTTGTTCTTTTATTTCCTTGGATTAGCAGCCCCTAGCGATTCGAAAAGCGTACAGCGTGCGCAGCGTTTTGCTAATTTGTATACAGGTGATGATCCGGAAGTGCAAAACTACGACTCGGAGAAAAAGTTAATTCGTTCCCCGATTACCGGCAGTCGGGGGCCTCGTCACGAGATGTCCGAAGAAGATTGGTGCACCCACCGGGGCATTCTTGACGACTATTTGGCACCTTTTGAAGATATCCCGGGCGTAGATTTTGCTAGTGGTAAATGTGCGTGGTCGGACGACCACGTGTATAAAGAGATCATTCGCTTGATGAACGAACGCATGGCGAAGGGGGATGTGCCGCTGAATCTGAACGCAACCGGACTTATCACCCATGCTTATATGTACTCTGGCGACGAAAAGCTAAAGAATTGGGTTATCAATTACGTGCAAGCGTGGAAAGAACGGGCTGCAAAGAACGGTGGAATTATACCCGATAACATTGGTCTTTCTGGGGAAATCGGAGAGTATAACGATGGCAAATGGTGGGGTGGCTATTATGGATGGCGCTGGCCGCATGGGTTTCTGACGATTATTGAGCCCATTGTCAATGCCTCGATGAATGCCGTGCTTCTGAGCGGAGATATGAACCAATTACAGTTAGCACGGGAGCAGCTCGACCTCAATTGGGCACTCGGACATGAAGAAAATGGACGATGGGTGACACCGACCAAACATTTCGATAGTGGTTGGACGGCTTATCGCTTGCCAAATCCGCTGTATCCCGTTCACCTGTGGACGCTATCTATGGCGGAGGAGGACGCTGCCCGTGTAGATCGGATCGACAAGCTACAGTATGACCTGGACATTGATGTACCTGAATATTCCGGTGGAAATCCGATAACGGGCAAGAATACCAAACATTACAACGGCAACACCGTACAATGGTTCCATTATATGCGCGGGAAAAGCCCTGAATATCCAGAGCAGATCCTTGAAGCGAACTACAAATTAGTGTCGAGCCAATTGAAAAAAATGCGCTCAGAAGAAGGAGATCCGAACAACTGGACATCTGACGGATTCAGCCTTGGTGCGTTGTCAAGCATTCATAAGTGGCAAGAAATGTGCCCGGTTTATTTCGAAGGGCTGCTGCAATTGACGCTCGGTGCGCCCATGCACACTTCGCATGGCGGTCTGCAGCACGGTCGTGTTCGCTACTTCGACGCGCATGCCGAGCGACCTGGATTGCCAAAGGGTGTAGCCGCGCTTGTCGAAGCGCTGGCTGCCGATTCCGTCACCTTGAGTCTGGTCAACATCGATTTATTTGCAGAAAAGCAAGTCATCATTCAGGCAGGAACGTTCGGCGAGCATCAGTTTGAAACAGTCACGGTTTTGAGTCAGGAAGAACACATGCAAAAAACCGTGCATGCAGACGGCAAATGGTTTCTCGCTAAACTTCTACCTGGAGTGGGGATTCGACTGCAGATGACAATGAAACGATATGTCAATCAGCCGACCTATGCAACCCCTTGGGGCGATCCGAAGGATACCGTTACGATGATTCGTGGTCGGGATAAGTGAGTGGGGTGGGCTTATGAACGTGAAAACAAAGAGGGAAATCCGGGTCGCCAGGCTTCACCGGGAAAGTATCGGTGAATATCGTCATTTGCATGACCATATACCTGAGCAAAACGTCAACCACATTATTGAAGCGGGATATACCGAGCTACAAATTTTTCTTCTAGATGATTTGCTGATCATGTTAACGGAACTCGACCCGTCCCAAGTTATTCTTGATCGAGTGATCGATGAACACGCGGAAAGGGAATGGCACGAAAAAACCGGTAGTTGTTTTGAGACTGTGTGGCAACAATCAGAAAAAATATTCGACTTACAAGAACTGTTACTATATAAGAAACTCAAGAAGGTGCAACTGTTGTTGTGAATGACTTGGACGAGTGATGTAAGTTTCATCCACTTGATATGAATCGTTTGACAGTACCGTTAGGAAACCGGTCATTCTGTGCTAGAAAGTGTGTAACAAGTGAAATTTAGCAAAACCTAAATACCGGAGGTCAATAATAGATTACTTTTTCCCAAGGTTAATTACTGGGTGAAAAGTAGTCTTTTTTGCTTACAAAACCTTAACATCTTTTTGATTTGTGGATAACATTGTGATTCTACAATAAATATGTGGAATAAAACAATAAAAACACACAGAAACCCAATAATGGAGGGAATTATCATGAAAAAATATGTTTCATTGAAATCGGCCTTAATGATTAGCGTGATGGCATTGAGCATTTCAGGGTGCGGTACTCCTCAGCAATCCGCTCCTGCGGCCAATACTCCGGTTCCGGTCAAAGAACAGACTTTGGAAGAGATACAAAAGCTGGCTAAGCAGGAAGGCAAGGTTATCAGTGTCGGTATGCCCGATGACTGGGCCAACTGGAAAGAAACCTGGGGCAATATTACCTCCAAATACGGGTTATCTCATTCGGATACGGATTTGACAAGCTCTGAAGAAATAGCCAAATTTGACGCGGAAAAGAACAATCCAACGGCGGATATCGGGGATGTAGGTATGGCATTCGGACCGGTTGCCATGCAAAAAGGCGTGACCATGCCGTATAAAACCTCGTACTGGAACGATATTCCGGATTGGGCGAAGGATAAAGACGGGCATTGGCTGGTCGATTACCAGGGAACAATCTCCGTGCTTGTCGATAAAACGCAGGTGAAAAATCCGCCAAAAACATGGGAAGATATTGAAAAAGGCGACTATAAAGTTCAGATTCCGGATGTAACCAAGTCGTCGCAAGCTCAGATGGGCGTATTGGCAGCCGCGATCGCCCATGGAGGAAATGAGGGCAACATTCAACCCGGCTTGGATTTTTTTGCGAAATTGGCCAAGCAGAACAGATTGATTACCAAGGACATAACCAAAGCCGATTTGGAAAAAGGGGAAGTGCAAGTTGCGATTCTTTGGGATTTTGTATCTTTGGGCTTTAAAGACCAAATCGATCCCAATCGTTTTGACGTTAACATTATGAAAGAAGGCAGTGTCATCAGCGGTTATACAACCATCATTAACAAGTATGCGCCTCATCCGAACGCCGCGAAGCTTGCCCGCGAATATATTTTGAGTGATGAGGGACAGATCAATCTGGCCAAAGGCTATGCCCGTCCAATTCGCAGCAACGTCAAATTGCCGGAAGAGGTTGCGAAGAAGCTGATTCCTAACGAACAGTATAAAAATGCGAAGCCGATCAAGGATTTTAAATTATGGGATGAAACATCCAAAAAAATTCCGCAACTGTGGCAAGAACAAGTATTGGTCAACATCAATTAACGGATTAAATGAGAAGTGAGGTCTATCCGAATGAATCACAAAGTCACGCTGTTCGCGGTCGTTGCCCTGCTTCCGTTTGCCCTGCTGATTGTCGGGTTCGAGCTACTGCCGCTGATAGCCATGATCCGCGACAGCTTTCTGGCTGATGACGGGATCACATATACGTTCAAGCAGTATGTAACGGCTTTTACTAATCCTTATTATACAAAAGGAATACTGAACAGCCTGCTCATATCTTTATATTCCAGCATCATAGGGATCGCGATCGCCATCGCCGCGTCATATTCCATGACGCGAATGTCTTCGAAGATCCAGTCCATTCTGGTGACCTTCTCGAATTTGACATCTAATTTTTCCGGCGTGCCGCTGGCCTTTGCTTTCATTATTTTGCTCGGCAACAGCGGCGTGTTTACGCTGCTGTTTAAAGAATGGGGATGGAACATTACAGGTTCCTTCGATCTATATAGTTGGGGCGGTTTAGTGGCTGTTTATGTTTATTTTCAAGTGCCCTTAGCGATCCTACTGCTTTACCCTGCCTATTCCGGTATTCATAAACATTGGCGAGAAGCCGCCGCGGTGCTTGGCGCATCGTCTTTCCAATTTTGGCTGCGAATCGGATTCCCCGTCATTATTCCCAGTGTGGTTGGCACGTTCAGCATCCTGCTCGCCAACGCCATGGGCGCCTATGCAACAGCATATGCGTTAGTGGGGGGCAGCTATAATTTGCTGCCCATCCGCATCGGCGCGCTCGTAGCTGGGGATGTTGCCACAAGACCACAATTGGGCAGCGCGCTCGCCGTCATTTTAGGATTAATGATGGTTGTCGCGATGTGGTGTAATGAACGTATGATGCGACGGTTCAGGAGAGATCTGCGATGAAGAAAAAATGGGTGCATACGCTTATCATTTCGATGACTTTTCTATATCTCTTCCTGCCGCTTGCGGCAACGTTCTTCTATTCGATCGCTAAAGAATGGCATAACACGATTCTTCCGGTTTCTTATTCGTTCAGCTCGTATGAGAATTTGTATACAGATCCACGATTTTTACAAGCAGTCGGGCGAACGCTTCTCGTCTCTGGGATTACCCTTGTTCTAAGTGTAGTTACGATGTCGATCGCCATCTTTGTCGTGTTCTTGTATTTGCCTAAAATGGAGCGTGTCCTTCAGGCGCTTGTGATGATCCCCTTCGCCGTTCCGGGCGTGGTTGCAGCCGTAGGGTTGATAAAGGTGTATTCCAGCGGGCCTTTCGTATTGTCCGGGACGATCTGGATCTTAATCGGAGCGTATTACGTAATGGTACTTCCCTATATGTATCAAGGTATCCGTAACACTCTGCGAACGATTGACGCCAAAAGGCTGATGGAAGCCGCTGAGGTGCTTGGCGCGAGCAAAATCAAAGGTTTCGCATTCGTTGTCCTGCCTAACATGGTAACTGGCATGCTCGTATCCGTGCTATTATCGTTCTCGATCCTGATCGGCGAGTTCGTCCTGGCCAATTTTCTCATCGGCGGATATTATGAAACGATTCAAATTTATTTAATGAGACGCTTGAATGAGAACGGCCACTTAGCTAGCAGCATTGTGATCACGTATTTCCTTACAGTGGCGGCGATTTCCTGGATGATGCTCAGATTAGGCAGGCGTTTTCAGAAGACAGAAGAAATCAAGGAGAAGGTAACATGAGCTATGTCCATATCGATCAAGCGCTTAAGCAATATGCGGATTCTACTGTACTGAAGCAAGTATCTCTGCAGATAGAAAAAGGTGAATTGGTTACTCTGCTGGGACCAAGCGGCTGTGGGAAGAGTACGCTGCTGCGTGCCATCGCCGGTTTGGAAAAGCTGGACGGCGGTACGATCAGCGTGAACGGGAACGATATTTCCCATCTTCCGCCGCAGCACAGAAATGTGGGCATGGTCTTTCAATCCTATGCGCTGTTTCCTAATATGACCGTCTTTGACAATATTGCATTCGGTCTGAAAATGCGAAAAATGCCTCGAAAAGAGATTGCCGTTAAGGTGAATCCAATTATCGAGTTGATCCATATGTCGGATAAAGCATCCTCCTATCCGCATCAATTGTCCGGCGGGCAGCAGCAGCGTGTTGCGCTTGCAAGAGCGCTTGTCACGGAGCCGGATATTTTGCTTCTGGATGAGCCGTTAAGCGCGCTCGATGCCAAAATCAGGAAAAGCCTGCAAATCGAGCTGCGAAACATTCAGCGAGAGTTGAAGATGACGATGATTTTCGTCACGCATGACCAGGAAGAGGCAATGACGATTTCCGACCGCATTTTTATTATGAACGGCGGAAACATTGTTCATCAAGGTAAACCGGAAGACATTTACGCATCTCCCAAAAACGAATTCGTCGCCCGCTTTATAGGCAGCTATAACGTATTAACGAGTCATGAGCTAGGCCGTTTAACAGGACATGTTTTCAAACCCGGCAGCTATGCCATACGGCCGGAGGTTATGGAGCTGCATCCGCTTGACCCGTTATCAGAACAGCAGATGTCAGGCATGTGGATTTCAGGGATCATCAGCAGTTTGACCGTGCGCGGCAATGTGCGCCGTTACTCGATTCAGGCACAGGATATGACCTTATTGGTGGATGAACTGAATGTGCCCCATAAAAGCGCTTTGGACGAGGGATTGTTCATTAAAGTGTGGATCCCAGCAGATGAATGTAACTTACTAAATAAAGAAGGTGATTGATATGTCGGTTTTGTCGATAGAACGAAAAAACTTTATTCTTGATCGATTGCAGGCATACGGGAAAGTAAATGCGGCGGAATTAGCGAAGCTCATTGACGTATCCATGGAAACGATTAGGCGTGACCTTGATATGCTGGAGAAGGAAGGATTGCTCAGGCGCGTGCACGGCGGCGCTGTCAAAATCAACTATCAATTAGGAGAGCCGCCGTTCTTTCAGCGGAAGAATGTCAGCCTGGAAAGCAAAAAGAAGGTAGCGCAGAAAGCCGCTCAACTGGTAAGAGATGGAGACACCATCGTCATAGGGGGAGGAACTACGATCCTGGAGATGGCTCATGCTCTCCGTGGTGTTAATAAAATAACCATTCTGACCAATTCTGTACCGACGGCGCATGCGCTTATGGACTCTTTAAACCAAGGTTTATTTCACGGAAATGTGATCCTCTTGGGCGGGGAATTAAATGCGGAACAATATTCAACAAGCGGTACCGTGTGCGAGAAAATGCTAGATCTGTTCTGTGTGAATAAAGCTTTTATTTCACCAGGGGGCATTTCTTTTGCAGGCGTTATGGAATACACACTCGAAGAATCATCGATTTCTGCGAAAATGATTCAGGTGGCTAAAGAAAAAATCATCCTCGCGGATCATTCGAAGATCGGTGCGGAAGCTTTATGCAAATTTTCACAACTGGATCAAATTAACGCAATCGTTTGTGATCATGAAGCGCCGCAATCATGGCGGTCATTTCTGGAGCATATCGATTGGATCACAGCGGATGAGGAGAGTATCAAGTGAAACAGATTAAAGGGATTTTGTTTGATAAAGACGGAACATTAATGGATTTTTATTCCGGTTGGGTCCTGGTTGTCACACAATTAGTAGATCGTTTACTTGAAAAATTAGAAATCGCCAACTCTCCTGTGCTGAAAGAACAATTACTCATATCTATCGGGCTGCATGAGAATAAAGTAGATCCCAAAGGATTTCTGGCTAGCGGCACCACGCAGGATATCTATGGGGCGTTTGTTCAAATGCTGGAGAAAGCAGATGTAAGTCAGGAGAAGCTGGTTGGGTTGGATGATTGGATGACAAAAGAGCTTTATAGCTTAACTCAAGCTAATAGGGACAATTTAAAACCGACAGCCGATTTGCCATATTTACTTGAACAGCTTCGCAAGCATGGAATGAAAATAGGTATCGCAACAGCGGACGATCGGGATTCAACGAATTTCTTTTTGGAAAAGATCGGCATTCATAGCTATTTTGATTTTATCGGCACATCGGATTATTTCGAGAAGAAACCGAATCCGGACATGATTCATACATTTTGCGAGATTGCGAATATTAGCGCGGATGAAGTGGCTGTTGCCGGCGATACGGTTGTCGATCTTCAATTTGCAAAAAACGGTTCGGCGGGACTCGCGATTGGTGTTCTCTCCGGTGTCAGCGGAACGACCGATCTGATCGGGTTGGCCGATCTCATCTTAGATTCTGTTGGGGATATCGTTACTGAGAACGGGGATTTCATTTGGATGAAAAAGAAAGACTGATGAAGCGAGCTTGCTCTTAAGATTAAAGCTGTTGGCGTCATAACGATATTCTGATGATTCGGAGGAAAGATTATGAAAATCGGGTTGGAAACGGAAAGCTATCACTTGCAGTTCATTTCAGGTCGCATGGATGTTTTTCAATTTATCCGTAAGACAGCCGAATTAGGATTAGACGGGGTCATGTTAAATATTAATCCATGGCCGGGGCTGCCCGGATGGGGAGTTCTTGAATCATTTGACCACGAATATTTAGCAAGAGTAAGAAACGAAATCCGGAAATACGGATTTTTTGCTGAAATCGATACGCGCGGAACGGATCCGGGGCATTTAACTCAAGTGATTGAAGCTGCTCATCAGATAGGAGCCGACGTTGTTCGGACTTACGTTTGCACTGACGGATTTGATCCGGATAAATTGAGAAGAGCTCCGCAAGATATCACTCAACTTGCCCCCCTTTTGAAGAAATATAGAGTTCGGCTGGCTGTGGAAAATCATGAGGAAGAGACTGCGGATGAAGTCATTCAAATCATCAAGGAAGTGAACAGCCCTTGGGTTGGCGCGCACTGCGATATTGGCAATGGCATGATGGCATGGGAAGATCCGGTTGAAGCTGTCAAGAAATTGGCGCCGTATGCGTTTACGACACATTTTAAAGATCATATCATTATTCATGACGGTGAGGATTACCGGGTATGCGGAGTTCCTGTAGGAGCCGGCAATATCGATATGGAAGCATGCTTCAAAATTCTCGTCGAACAATCGACTTTAACCCGAATCAATGTGGAAATGTGCTTCCCTTATGCGATTTCTTTCAAAAGAGAGCGTGGAACAGGCGGAGTATCTCAGGTCGGCGAAGGTGCGTTTAAAGTAGAGCAGCCTCCTTACGAATTAAACACGATTAAACCGCTGGACTATTACTATCCGCCCAAGGAACTTCTGGAGCAAATGATTGAAGACCAAGAAAAGGGCGTCGAACAATCCGTTAAGTATACGCTGGCACTAAGAGATAAGTATTGTCGATGAAATTATTTGGTTTTTACACAGTTGACGATGCCGCCGATGACTTCGGACGGGAACTTGAACTTCTGTCCATCTCTGCAGCTCAGCTCTGTCGAAAACATAACCGGGAGCAAAGCGATCGTTGAGCCTTTGCAGTCGTTTGAGATTCCGAAATAATCGTTATAAGAGGTTGACCAAGGTTTTATGGTCGACCTCTTTTTTGCGTTTGTTTCGCCATCATTAAGAAAGAAGGAGTTAATTGAACAGATTACGGCATGTTGTTTCCTTATAGGCGTCTGTAATAGGAACACTAGCGGAACAATTTTCATAAATATATCTGGTGAAGGGTCATCGGCATCATAATCGGTTTCGTCAATCGAAATTCTATCTTACCAAAATTTTATGCTGCCGGTGCTTAAGTAACGAATAGATAACGGAGGTTATAAAAATGAATGAGTTTAAAAATGAACTTCAGAATCTGAATATTGATGCTTTCCAAGCGAGCGGGATGACGCCAAATGCGGGTCAAGGCCAGAATGATCCTCAAGGCGCTAGGCTATGTATCGGTTTTTGCATTGGTTTTTGCGGCGGTTTTGGTTCATGTTCATGTTCATGTTCATGTTCATGTTCATGTTCATGTTCATGTTCATGCAGCAATTGTTTCCGATGCAGCAACTGTGTCCGCTGCAGTAACTGTGTCCGATGTGGGAGCTGTGCCCGCTGCCGCTAGTTTTTCGTAGAAGAGCATAGCCATATTAGGTATGAGGTGCCCCTGCAAGCGGTTAGGCAAGCAGGGGCATCTCTCTATATAAGTTCTGGCATGAGGGACAAATAGCCATACATATCAATATAGAGAATGATGAATTGATTTGTGAATATTCACGGAAAGGAGGAATGAAATTTGAATCCTTCTATGCGTCTTAAAGTGAAAGGAGATACGTTTTTTCTCCCTAACCCAGACGGAGGCGTTTATTTTCGGAACAATGTTGGCTCATTCCGAATGGAAGGCAGCACGATCGATCAGTGGATTGAAAAATTGATTCCAGTGTTCAACGGGGAGCACACGATGGAGGATTTGACTGACGGATTGCCGGACCAATACCGGGAACAGGTATATGGAATCGCTGAAGTGTTGTATGTAAACGGCTTTGTCCGTGACGTGAGCCAAGATCGTCCGCATCATTTACCAGACGGGGTTCTACAGAAATATGCTTCTCAAATTGAATTTTTGGACAGCTTTGGCGGTTCAGGCGCGTATCGGTTACAGCTTTATCGTCAGGCTAAAGTGCTGGCAGTCGGCTCAGGCAATTTTTTCGTATCACTTATTAAGTCTTTGTTGGAATCCGGACTGCCCCAATTCCGCATGCTTATCACGGATTCAGAAACGACCAATCGACAGCGGCTCTCGGAGCTGGTGGAGAATGTCCATAAAACGGACCCAGAGATCGATGTGTTGGAGGTCAACCTGCCGAAAGAGGGGGGAATGGATTGGCGTGAGGTTATTCAGCCGTTTGATTTGATACTATATGTGTCGCATGAGAGCGGTATTGGGGAATTGAAGGCACTTCACGCAGTTTGTAAGGAGGAGAAGAAAGTGCTGCTCCCTGCTATGTTTATGCAGCAGGCGGGTCTGGCGGGACCGCTGATCCATCCAGATTCGGATGGCTGCTTAGAATCGGCATGGCGGCGCATACATCATTCTGCACTTTGCAAAAATCCCCAGCTGCAAACGATCTCCTCCACGTCAGAAGCGATGCTTGCGAATGTGATCGTGTTTGAAACGCTTAAAACGGTTACGGAAGTAACGGTATCGGAACTGAAAAATAAATTGTTTCTGCTGAATTTAGAGACGTTGGAAGG
Source organism: Paenibacillus baekrokdamisoli (assembly GCF_003945345.1). GTDB lineage: Bacteria > Bacillota > Bacilli > Paenibacillales > Paenibacillaceae > Paenibacillus_Z > Paenibacillus_Z baekrokdamisoli. The sequence continues at coordinate 973,789 of NZ_AP019308.1, forward strand.
AAGTTGGCATACGTTCCTTCCTCATCCGCTTGTGAACGGATGTCCAGCCGTCGAATGGATAGAAGATTTTGAGATGGGGTTAGAACGGAGTCCACGCCAAAAGGAATCGGACGGACTGATTCCTTTTTTCAGCCGGTTGACATCAATGGAAACTGGCGTTTTCCATAACTGGGAGGAGGGGGATTTAAAGCAGCTCCCGCTCTCTCAGTGCCGCGTCCAAGCAGCCGATCCGTTATCGGAAGGACCAACCGAGCTGCTGCCGGAGATCATCTGCAATGGCCTGAAACATGATGAGGCCCGTAGGGAAGCGGGTTTGGCCGGGATCGAGGCGTATGTATCGCGAATGGCAGGTATGCTTGTAACTGCACTTCCCGTACATTCGGGATCTGGGAGTTCAGTCGAACCGCAGTCATTCGAGTTTGTAGGTGTCGGAGCGGGGGAGACGGTTGCGGAAGGCGCTTGTCGCGGACTGCAAAAGTATTTGGCCGAAGAGCTGAGAAGGCGGCTGGCAACTCGCGAGCCTTCTGTCAATCGGGTACAGCTGAGTACGATAGAAGATAAACGATGCCGCTATTATTTATATGTGTTGACTGCCATGCAGGGAGTATCGGCGATTGGCTTGGGTGAGGAAGTGTCAGGCTTCCCTGTTATATGGGTCGGTACAAATGGTTGCTGGTACGGCGCTGTAGACTTGAATCTTACGATGGCGCTTCGCAGGGCGCTTCAACAAGCACTCTTAAAGGCACAAAACAAAGAGGCTTATCTTGTGATGCAAGCGATGGAGATCACATCTGTGATCGAGAGAGAGGAGGCAGCGCAAAGCATTTCTATCCCTGCTTGTGAAGAGTCCGGAGAAGAGAAGGTTCTGCAGACCGCCTTGCAAATATTGAAACGGAACGGGAAGCGGCTTCTGGTTTGCGACTTGGCCTCTGAATCGTTCTTGAAAGAGGAATTGGCAGGAGTGTTTGGTGTGTTGCTTCGAGAGGAGGAATCACATTGAGTGCTATAGTGGCGGTAATTGGCGAAGGACTGCTCTCGGACTTTGTATGTGAGGATTTGTCCTCTCAATATGAGCTCGTTCGTCAGAGGGATTTTGAATCCGGCGTACCAGAAGCCGTGAATTTGGCGCTGGTGTTAAACGATGCGTGGGATCCCTCCGCTCATTATAGGGCGGAAGAAATTTTTCAACGGACCGGAACGCCTTGGCTGCGTGGATTTGTTTCATTTGGCGAAGGAGTGGTCGGACCGCTGGTTCGACCAGGTACCCCGGGGTGCTCTCAATGCGCGGACACGCGGCAGTTATTAGCGGGAAGCGACCGCAAGGAAATGTGGGAGCTGCAGCAGAGGGTGTCGATGCAAGCTGCAAAATCCTGTGACGCGTGGGCCTCACACACGGGGCTTTTGCAAGTGGCTCATCTACTTGCGGCAGAAGCACGGAGGGTATTGGAAGGCAGCCAAGGTCAAAGGGAAGACAGCGTGGTTTTGATCAACATGCAAACACTGAAAAGCTCGTGTCACTTCTTTTTGCCAGACCCGCTGTGTCCAGTTTGCTTCCAATTGCCCGATGACTCTGCAAATGAGTCCCGTATTTTGCTGCAACCAAGCCCTAAGACCAGCGCAGATAGTTACCGCTGTCGTCCGATGCAAGATCTGAAGGGTGTTTTAGCTAATGACTATCTGGATGCTCGAACGGGTTTTTTGAATGGGAAAATGCTTGATCTCATGTCGCCTTTTGCTGATTCGAGTATTAATCTGCCGTTGTTTACGGGAGATGAGGGATGTGCAGGACGGACTCATTCCTATGCGGATAGCGAACTGACAGCTATATTGGAGGGCTTGGAGCGATACTGCGGCATGTCGCCCCGCGGGAAACGGACGGTCGTTCACGACAGTTTCCACAATTTGAAAGACCAGGCACTCAATCCCGTTCAGGTAGGGGTACATGAGAAGGAACAGTATGAGAAGCCAAACTTTCCATTCAAGCCGTTTGATCCCGATCAGCAAATCGATTGGGTATGGGGCTACTCATTTTTGCAGGAGCGTCCGATTCTTGTGCCTGAGCTGCTCGCCTACTACAGTTCGGGCTGCAGCCACGGTTTTGTCTATGAAACTTCCAACGGATGCGCGTTAGGAGGCAGTTTGGAGGAAGCTATATTTTATGGCATTTTGGAAGTGGTGGAACGCGATTCGTTCCTGATGACTTGGTACGCGCAGCTGCCAATTCCGCGCCTTGACCCCTATTCGGCTGGAGACCTGGAATTGGATTTGATGGTGGAGCGTTTGCAGGAGGTTGCGGGGTATGATGTGCATTTGTTTAACTCGACGATGGAGCACGGAATTCCAAGCATTTGGGCATTGGCGAAAAATAGGACGCAAAAAGGAGTAAACCTCATTTGCGCAGCTGGAGCCCATCCAGATCCCGTGCGGGCGGTGAAAAGTGCGCTGCACGAGGTGGCGGGTATGCTGCTGACATTAAACGATAAATATGAGGAGAACCGGGAGCAGTATGAACAAATGCTTCACGATCCGTTTCTCGTGCAGCAGATGGAGGATCATTCCATGCTGTATAGTTTGCCGCAAGCTGAGGAACGACTGCATTTTTTGTTAGATCATAATCGTCCACTGCGAACATTTGAAGAGGAATTTAAACCTAAGGCTCGGCATGCAGATTTGACCGATGATCTTAGAGAGTTTCTTCAAGTCCTCCGCCAATTGAATCTGGATGTGATCGTGGTAGATCAAACGACACCGGAGACGATACGAAATGGACTCTATTGCGTAAAAGTGTTGATCCCGGGTATGCTGCCGATGACGTTTGGACAACATCTTATCCGCTTGACAGGGCTGGAGAGGGTGTTAAGGATACCAGTAGAACTAGCATATGCGAAGGAGTTGCTTACACCTGAACAGCTGAACCCGCATCCGCATCCGTTTCCATAAGCCTAGCTTGTGTTTTCAGAGCGGTTTTGCATTAGCAAAACCTTTAGGAGGAAAAAGGATGAGTCTGAAGAAATTTTTGTACGATCTGCAATTTGACCCGGATAAGGTGAAACCCCTCGATTGGGAGGCGAATTGGGAAGACGCACCGCTTCCGTATAAGCTCTATCGACGCTTGCCGGCGGTTTCACTATCAGCGGATATGCCGCTTACGTTAGAGGGAGGGAAAGTGCCAGCTAAGCCGGATCTTCGTGAAATCGGTCATTTTCTCTGGTACGTATACGGGCTTGCACAAGTAAGCCAGTCTGTTTTTGTCTCGGATTCAAAGGAGGAGGAGATGGTTGGCCCCTTACAAATGTACCGACGCTTCGCGCCTTCCGGCGGAGGGTTGTATCCAAACGAACTGTACATCTATCTGAAGATCGAGGATTTACCAGTAGGGGTCTACCATTATGATGTGGCCCACCACCGGTTGGTTTTGCTGCGTGAAGGCAATTTTGATTCCTATCTGGGTAAGGCCCTTGGAAATCGCTTTGACTCTCTGGCTTGTTTTGGCATCGCTTTTGTTTCAACCATGTTTTGGAAAAATTTCTTTAAATACAATAACTTTTCCTATCGTCTGCAAGGGTTGGATGCTGGTGTGCTGATCGGACAGCTGCTGGAAGTGGCCAAACGATTTGGATATGAATCGGGCGTTTATTTTCAGTTTCTTGATCAGGCCGTCAATCATCTGCTTGGGCTATCTGAGCAGGAGGAGAGCGTATATGCGGTTATACCGCTCACGGTAGAACCTGAGATTAATTGGTTTGCTTATGGAAATGACGGTGACAGTATTAACTCTGTGACTGAGTTATGCCAGGAGCTGGCAGTGGTTCGGCATGATCACTATGTTCGGTCAAGGACGGTCTTGGAATTTCCGATGCTGATCAAGATGAACGAAGCGTCCATGCTCGATAATGTACAATTGTTTCAACAAATCGAGAGGGAGAACGACGTTACCTGTAAGGATGATACACAAGTTCTACCCGAGGTGAACAGGTTGTCCTATGATATGGCTGCCGTTTGCCGAAAGCGGTTTTCGCCGGAGACGAATTTCGTATTGGGTCAAGTTAGTCAATTGGAGCTTGCCGCTTTGTTACAAGAGGCGACAGTTTCCTTTTTGTATCGAAATGATTTGGATGGAATGTATGAGAGACCGGAACCTCGTGTCTCCCTGTATGGCTGTTTCTTCGGCGTTGAAGGCATTAGGGATGGCGCGTATCGTTATGATGGTGCCACTCATGTATTACAGCAGGTGCGTCCTGGAGATCACCGATCCTGGCTGCAGCAGGGGATGTCTCTAGACAATCTGAATTTATTCCAAGTACCTCTCTGCTTTCATGTAGTTGCGAACAAGAACCACCTCCAATCGCAGCTTGGATATCGAGGTTACCGCATCCAACAAATGGAGGCCGGAATGCTTGTGCAGCGTTTATTGTTGGCAGCTTCTGCCCTTGGGATGGGGGGGCACCCGCTCCTGGGATTTGATGCAAACACAACTGATGAAATATACAGGATAGCTCCCCAAGGGAAAACCAGCTTGATTCAAATTCCGGTCGGTCCTTATCGTGGGCGTTCACGCCTTGAGGGGAGTTTGAGTCACTAGTATTAAAAGAGTCAGTCCCACAAACCGAATAAAGAAGCCTCCAGAACCACTGTTAAATTGGAGCTGGAGGCTTCATTTTCTTTACCAAGGGTGATGGCTGCTATCCCACGGATGGAGCCCAGCAGGATCGTAGGCTTGTGCGTGATAATCCAAAGGATGGTACCAATCATGATGATAATCAATAGAGGTGTGATCCCACCCTGTATAAGGGGAAGGAGGATAGTGATCGTCGTGGAGATCCCATGGATGCATCATCATCATAGCGGGATCTAAATCATGAGTGTGGGGATCCCATGGATGCATCATAGCGGGATCTATATCATCAGTGTGGGGATCCCATGGATGCATCATAGCAGGATGTATATCATCAGTGTGGGGATCCCATGGATGCATCATAGCAGGATGTATATCACCAGTGTGGGGATTCCATGGATGCACCATAGCAGGATGTATATCACCAGTGTGGGGATTCCATGGATGCACCATAGCAGGATGTATATCACCAGTGTGGGGATTCCATGGATGCACCATAGCAGGATGTATATCACCAGTGTGGGGATTCCATGGATGCACCATAGCAGGATGTAAGTCATGAGTATGGGGAGCCCCTGGATGCATCATAGCTGGATGTAAGTTATGAGTGTGTGGAGCCCCTGGATGCATCATAGCTGGATGTAAGCCATGAGTGTGTGGAGCCCCTGGATGCATCATAGCAGGATGTAAGTCATGAGAGTGTTGGTTGGGATCACGTAACCAAGTATTGGCCGGTTTTTGAATAAAAGGCTGATTCTGTATCATGGTTTTCCTCCTTTATTTCTTACTTTACAATATGCTGAGAGCAGAAAAAGGGCACTTATCCATATAAATTGGGCTTTGCATTTCCTTACATGATAAAATAATTCTTTACTTCTTTCCAATTGTTTACTCTGACGTACCTTGTTTCAACAAGGTTATGTGGAGCTGTGAATAAAATCCCCTGTCCCCCAAAGCCTTCGAAGTGCCTCGCATTATCATCAATCAAATAGTCAGCATGGATAATGCTCTTATTCCCGCAAAAAACAAAATTCATTTCATTTAGAAAACCGAAATGTTCTTTCAGCCACTCATACTTGGCATTAAAAGAGGATGGGTGCTCCATTGCTGCAGTCGTAATAAATATTTCGTAATGTTTACTTAGCTCTTGAATGACTTCCTGGCTATCCTCCATGACATCCAGATCGCGGAAAAAGGTAGGGTCATTCAAATAATTAATGATTTCACTAGTCAGATGAGGACGTAACAGTCTAAGACGTGTTTCTCTTAAGTCTTCAATTGTAATATTTTCATTGTAATCACGATTAAAAAGCCTCAGATGTTTTGAGTTGAAGTCCGCAATGACTTCATCCATATCTATAGCTATTCTTTTCACAGTTAATGGCACTCCTTTAAGAAAGTTTGCGTTTATTATGACTCAAAATCAAAACTAGTGGTTGACGACGAAGGTAATCAGAAGGTAATCAGATGCTGAGCGGACAGGAGAGCTCTTATTCAGTCCAATCGCGGCATGTAGGTGGATGAAGGGACAGAGAAGACGCTATTCTCCAGCAAATCATCAGAAATCAGCTAAAATTTAGTTGTTAGCGGAACCTGTGTCCGCTGAACTTATTTGGAGTCGTGTTTTGATTTGAATAGCGGATCCACAGTCCGCTCAGCAAGATTAATGGGAAAAATGAACCGCTCAGCCCAAAATCGAGAGAAAGAATGCCTGAATCGCTGTGTGGAATTATCTATCGGCGAATAAAAAGCGGCTAAGGCTCGAAACGGGCCCGTTACAAAATAGTCAACCACTGATTACTCCACTGATTATGAGATTGAGCTAATTATACAACTTTTTTCAAAGCAAGAGTCGACATAGTAAAAATCCCTTTAAGCAGGTCCTACTTGAAGGGATTTTACTATTTATGCGGGAGGATCCTCTTATTTACTGCTCTCAATGGACACAGCATGGGCAATAGAGGGTATGCTTTCTCCTTGTTGGAAGGAAAGTGGAGAGAGCAGTGCTCCGGTAGCGACAACCAGTACACGCTTGAGCTCACCTTTGGCAATGCGGTTCAGAATGTGCCCATAAGTGACGACAGCCGAGCAGCCGCAGCCGCTTGCGCCGGACTGAACCATTTGTTCCTGATAATCATAGATCATCATGCCACAATCGGAATAAGTGGTCTGATGCATCGGAATGTTGTGTTTCTCGAACAAATCGCAAGCAATGGAATAGCCAACCTTTGAGAGATCCCCTGTAACAATCAGATCATAGTAACCTGGCTCGATCTCTAAGTCGCGCAAATGGGCTTGAATCGTATCGACTGCCGCTGGTGCCATTGCAGCGCCCATGTTAAAAGGATCTTTAATGCCCATGTCAACAACGCGGCCAATGGTTGCGGATGTGACGACAGGGCCTCTGCCTCTTGTAGACACGACAGCAGCACCAGCTCCGGTAACCGTGAATTGAGCGGTCGGCGGCTTCTGTGAGCCATATTCGGTTGGATAACGGAACTGCTTCTCGGCTGTTGAGTTATGGCTGCAGGTTGCAGCAAGAACATGTCTAGCTCCGCCTGAATCCACGATGTATGAAGCTAGGGCTAGGCTTTCCATGGATGTGGAACAAGCTCCGAATACCCCAAGGTAAGGGATTGATAAAGTTCGTGCAGCGAAGCTATTACTAATGATCTGATTCAGCAGGTCGCCGCCTAGATAGAACTGCACTTGTTCATTGGTTAACTTGGCATGCTGGATAGCAAGCTTGGCTGCTTCTTCAAGAAACGTTTTCTCTGCCTTTTCCCAACTGTCCTGTCCAAGTTTCGTATCCCCGTGAATGATGTCGAAGTCTCTAGCAAGAGGTCCTTGACCTTCAAAGGGACCTACAATAGTCGCTTTACCCGTAATGACTGGTTTATTCTTAAAGACCCAGCTTTGATGTCCTTTCAGCATGTGACACTCAACCTCCAACCGCTCCAGGATTAAATATCCAATGAAGAATACCGATAATAAATGCGGCCGTCGTCCCAAAAACAATAACCGAGCCAGCTAATTTAAACATGTTGCCGCCAACGCCAAGAACAAGACCCTCACTTCGATGCTCGATAGCCGCCGAAGCCATTGAATTCGCAAACCCAGTTACCGGAACGGCTGTACCAGCGCCCGCCCATTGAGCCATTTTGTCATAAACACCGAAGCTTGTTAAGATGACCGAGATTAAGATTAAAACCGCAACTGTCGGGTTGCCGGCCGTCTCCTTGTCAAATCCACCCCAATCGATAAACAGCTGTTGAATGCCTTGTCCGATTAAGCAAATGACGCCTCCCACTAGGAAAGCACGGATACAGTTCGCGAGAATGGGACGCTTGGGCTCTCTCTTATGAGCCAGCTCACCATACTCCTGCTGGACAGGTGTCAGATCCTTCTTCTTTTGATTTGGCAATTCCTGATCACCCTTTACTGAATGAGATATGGTCGGAGAGCTACAATGGTTTCAACAAGCTGCTCAGAGCATTGTGTATACATTTTCTTTACTTTAGGATCTTTAGTAGAGATGGCGAATAGCTCGATATCCGCTTCACATTTCTTCAATTGAGCCAGCAGAGCTGCCAAGGCCTGAGGTGCAGGAACCATGATTTGATCATCGAATAAATCGACATAGAGCTGTCCGTACATATCAACCTGACCGAGAAATACATTCTCAATGGCAACGCCTGTCTTCTCAAGCTCCGTAAGGAGCCAGTCACGACTGTATCCAAGTGTGGCTAACGGTTCATTCATAATCTTCCCGTCCATGATCACAGCTTGAGGCTCTTGCTCGGGTCCGACTTTAATACCCAGATGGGCAGGGGTTATGGGTTGATTGTCCCGCTTAAGTAGGATGTTCACATCGCCGCTTGGTTCCATAATGGCGAACTCAACATCGGCCATCTTGAAGACACTTTTCTTCCTAAGCTGTGCAAGTAAATCATCGGTCGTCATACGCTCTTTTTTCAAATTATCTTCGAGTATTTTCCCGTCCTTAATGAGCACAGTCGATTTGGTATCAAGCCAATCCCGTGCCGTCTTGCTTTTCATTTGAAGGATTTCGATTCCGAGCGAAACAAGAACCCATACGACTAATGAGACCATACCCAGACTCCAATGAGAGTTTAAATCCAGCGATATGTATGCTGCTAAGCTCCCGATTGTAATGCCGGTAATGTACTCGAACATCGAAAGTTGGGTGACTTGGCGCTTCCCCAAAAGTTTCGTCAGCAGGAAAAGAAAGACAACGGAAAAAAAGGTTCGAAGAGCGACTTCAAGCCAGTCTGGCATATTACCTAACCTCCATTCTCACTAAATATCCCCCAAATTCAGCATTCTATGTATTCCTAGTGGCATAAATAAATTAAACAAATAAATGAATGAGATGATGGAAAAAAGGATAAATTACTTGTCGGCAATAGGATTTTCCTTAATACAAGGAGGTGAAACTCATGACAATTGGATCTGACGTCAAAACATGTCTCGCTTCATTGAAAAGTGCACAAGCTAGCTTGGAGTCTTTTGCACTAGGCACTCAAAATCAAGAGGCGAAGACAATGTTCACAAATGCAGCCCAATCAACGGAACAAGTCGTACAACAAGTACAAACTCGCGTTACGCAATTGGAAAATGAAGAGCCGCAATATAAAGGATTTTAACTAGCAAAGAAGTCATAACAATTGGAGAGCCTTAATGAACAGCAATGTTCATTAAGGCTCTTTTATGATTGAAAGCATCTTAACCAACCTACCTTGCCAGAGCATATTAACATACCTTTTACATTTTATTGATCTGGAGCGCATACAAGACTGCTAGATTGGAAAATAAGGGGTGATGGATATGAGAGAAATGGGAGAAACGTCCTCCATGGCTTCAGAGCCAGTTCTTGCAAGCGATACATATGGTTGGGATAAGCTTCAGGTTTCGCAATGGTACAGCCCGCAGCAAGCTTTTGGCTCTTCAGCGGAGCCCAAGTATTTGATAGGGATTCATTGTACAGCCTACTATGAAAATTACTATACGATTCATATTATTCCATGTAACGACAGCATTCTTTGCCCATGGGGGAGAACCTCGCTTTATTTTCTGAAAATTGAAATTACACCTTCCGTCCTCGAGGAGATCGCCCGTGAATCCGGTTTCCTGACAGAAGGTCATATTCAATTGGACCGCAAATTTCATGTTAAGGATTCCAAGCTGCTGCAGCTAGGCCTCTGGATGCTAGAAGAATTACAGAATGGTGGAGCGAAAGGGAAAATATACAGCGATTCATTATCTAACATGTTAATCATTCATTTGCTGCAGCACTATTCATCTGTTATTCCCCAGCAATCGAACAGCAAGACGCTAGCCAACCAAGAAGTTTTTCAAGTTATCCAATACATGCGCGAGAGCTTGGAAGAGGAAATTCAGCTGACGGATTTAGCCTCGATGGCTAATATGAGCCAGTCCCATTTTATTCGCATTTTCAAGCAGCAGACCGGTTTTACGCCGCATCATTATCTAATTCGACTAAGAATTGAACGTTCCAAATTCCTTATTCGCTCGGGCAAAGTAGGACTAAAGGAGATTGCTACGCAGGTTGGCTTTGCCGATCAAGGGCATTTCACGAGATTGTTTAAACGCGAAACAGGTCTTACACCAAAGCTTTACGCCTACCAAATCTCCTCGAAACCCAGCCACGTCATTTATTGATTTCTTTTCATAAATGAGAGTTTTGTTCAAGGAAAGAAGCATTTTGTTCAATAGGAGAGTGAGTGCCAGGGCATAGAATAAGGTTGAAGCAAGGCACAAAGATGCCGGGCTACGACCTTATTAGGAGGAGAGAAATGTGAAAGCAGAGAGAGCTTACAGTCTGGTCCGAAACAAAACTAAAAAAGGGGCTAACAGAATGGTAAAGCAATCAAAGTTGACCTTGTTGCTGCTAGTTAGTTTTATGGCAATCGCAGGCTGCGGCCAATCGAACAACAGTTCATCGGAAACAAAGGATAATGCTGTTAAGCCATCAGAAAGTGGCACAACATCCAATTCACCAACAACTGAAACGGCGGAGACACCGAAGGAACCAGTAGAGATTACGTTCTATTATCCGGTTAACGTTGGCGGTCCACTGACTAAAGTGATCGACGGAATGACAAGTACTTTCATGGAGCAACACCCTGGAATTAAAGTGAATCCCGTGTATACAGGCAATTATGGCGATAATACCGTAAAAATCCAAGCGGGTGTTCAGGCAAAACATCCACCTGATGTGGCTGTCATGATGTCGACCGAACTATACAGCATGCTGGATATGCAAGCGATCACTCCGCTTGATGATTTTATCGCTAAAGACACGGACATCAACATGACTGATTTCTATCCTGCCTTTCTAGAAGATACGCAGACAGAAGGGCATACGTACAGCATTCCGTTCCAACGGAGTACGATTGTTTTGTACTACAACAAAGAAATGTTCAAAGCCGCAGGCTTGGATCCGGAAAAACCGCCTGCAACATGGGACGAGCTTGTGGCGGATGCCCAGAAGCTAAATAAGGATGGTCATAATGGTCTGGAGATCCCAGGAAATGACGATTCCTATTGGATGTTTCAGATGCTTTCACGGCAAAATGCTGCGGATCCCAAGCAAAATATAATGTCTGCTGACGGCAAAAAGGCGATATTCAATACGCCTGAGAACGTCGCAGCACTGCAATTCTGGCTGGATTTGTCCCATAAATATAAGGCCATGCCGGAAGGTGTTATCGACTGGGCGACAGTGCCGACCGACTTCATCCAAGGTAAAACGGCGATGATGATGCATACGAGCGGTAACTTGACGAATGTAAGAAATAACGCCAAATTCGAGTTCGGTGTGGCGTTCTCACCAGCACAGAAGCAATTTGGTTCGCCTACGGGTGGCGGTAATTTGTATATTTTCAAGAATACAACGCCTGAGAAACAAGCGGCAGCTTGGGAATTCGTGAAGTACATGACAGCTCCGGAGCAGGCTGCGCTATTCAGCAGCTCATCAGGTTATGTTGGGGTACGGAAATCCGCGTATGACACGGATGCAATGAAGAAGTACACGACAGATTTCCCACAAGCGCTAGTTGCAAGGGATCAACTGGAGTATGCGTTCAGAGAACTATCGACCCATAACCACGGTAAAGTATCGACGGCGATTACGAACCAGATTCAAGCTGCTCTATCCGGACAAATCGATGCAGCTGGTGCGCTTAAGAAAGCACAGGAAGAAGCGGATCAGGCACTCGCACCATTCAATAAATAACAATGTCTAAGCTAAGGTAATGGTTACAATTGCCCGAATACGTCAAGGCAGCCATATCCGCTTGTCTTGGCGTATTTCTTTGGATTTTAATAATTGGCATAACGCGAGCCTCTTAATAAGGAAGGACGGAAAGGTATGAATGCCAGGTGGAGTGAGAAGCTCAGGCGAAATGGATTCGGATGGGGGCTTGTTCTACCCTCGCTCCTGTTTCTTTGTTTGTTTACCTATTATCCCATGCTGAAATCAGCTTGGCTTAGTCTCTACGAGAAAGATTTAGCGACGCCGGAACCCCTATTCGTGGGGCTCGACAATTATGTGAGTCTGTTGAAAGACCACGTCTTTCTGAAAGTGTTCAGTAACAATATTTGGTTTGCTATTGGAACCGTACCGATCTCGCTTGTGCTAGCTTTCTTGATGGCACTGTTTGCCGACAAGGCAATGAAGGGCCGAGGGCTTGTGCGGATTGCCTTTTTCTACCCGAATATGATACCGATGATCGCCGTGGCGAACATTTGGTTATTTCTGTATACGCCGCATTTTGGTTTGTTTGCAAGGCTTGCTTCCTGGATCGCAGAGCAGCCGGTTAACTTACTTGGAACCCCGGATACGGTAATGAGCGCTTTAATCGTCATGATGATTTGGAAGGAAGCCGGTTACTTCATGATTTTTTATTTAGCAGGCATGCAGCAGATTCCCAAAGATTTATACGAAGCAGCATCGGTGAACGGCGTTGGTGTGCTCGGTTCAATCCGGCGGATTACGATTCCGCTCACGATGCCGACAACGCTGTTCGTGGCGGTTGTGGCGATAACGAATTCCTTTAAGCTTGTTGACCATCTCTGGATTATGACAAAAGGTGGGCCGAACAACGCGAGCAACTTACTGCTTTACTATATCTACGACACCACTTTCAATTTCTACGATCAGGGAATGGCCGCTGCGATGACCGTCGTTATGATCACGCTGCTGCTCGTCATTTCTTCCATTCAGTTTTTTGGCTGGGATCGTAAAATCCATTACGAATAGGACGGAGCCCATGGACAATCCATTAAAGCTGCCCCTGCTGTTGAAAAAGAACGTTGGCAAGCCTCTAGCAGATGATCGTGCTCTGCGCTCGAATCGCATGCGAAACCGAATACTTCAGATGATGTGGCATGGGATCGGATTTGGCTTTGCTGCTCTATGGATCATTCCCCTCGTCTGGGTCATCAGGACAGCCTTTCTTCCCAAGGAATCTGCTATTGATTCTGGGTGGTCATGGGGTTGGACGTTCGATAACATCATCCATGTGTGGAACGGCGCGCGCTTCGGACAATTTTTGATCAATACCATCATTGTTAGCGGTGGCGTTCTTGCTGTTCAACTCATTACATTAACCATGGCTGCCTATGCTTTCGCGCGGGTTCGCTTTGTCGGAAGAGATCTATTGTTCATGTTGTTTCTGGTACAAATTATGGTGCCGCCTGATATTCTGATTTTCTCTAATTATCAAGTATTGAATGAGATGGGATTACTCGATACCAAACTCGGGATCATGCTGCCTTACTTTGCATCCGCATTCGGTGTCTTCCTGCTTCGACAATCCTTCAAGCAATTACCTTATGAGCTGGAGGAAGCAGCACGCATGGAAGGAGCCTCGCGCTTGCATATTCTGTCGCGGATCTATGTTCCGTTGTCCCGTCCGGTTTACATGTCGTTTGCTATCGTGTCCGTCAGTTTTCATTGGAATGATTTCTTATGGCCGCTAATCGTAACCAACTCGGATGATAATCGCTTACTGACCGTAGGTTTGGCGATGTTCGCCAAGTCCACCGAGTCAGGTGCGCAATGGTCTGACGTTAGCGCGGCTACACTGATTGTATCCGCACCTTTAATGATCGGTTTTTTACTGTTTCAGCGGCAGGTTATCGGTAGTTTTATGAGTTCTGGAATTAAAGGATAGGGGACGATAAAGATGAAATTAGCCATTATCGGGGATCTGCATTACCCAGCCATACTGACAAACAACGAATCATCAATCGAGGAAGCTAGAGATGCTTATTTTGAGCACTTCATGGACATGTTTTTGTCCATCGATGCTGATTATCATATCTCAGTGGGAGACTTGACTCATGCAGGAGAATTTAGTGAATTCAATTATGTGCTTCATACAATCGAGAACAGTCATCTTCAACGTCGGTTCCTTCACGTGCTAGGCAATCACGATACGTACACCTACCCGAAAAAAGATATTCTTGCCTTAACTCGGCAGCAGCGATATGGAGTCATCGAGGAGCCGGATGCCATTATACTACTGCTGGATACTGCACGTGAAATCCGTGAGGATTGGAGCGGCATGATCGATGAGGAACAGCTGGCTTGGCTGGAATTGCAAATGAAGCGGGAAACGGATAAGCCGCTTTTCGTATTTGGCCATCACCCGCCGTATGGGACGACACTCCGATCAACCGAACCGATGATGTCGATTGACCCGATCTTGGACATTTGGCCGATACTCGAACAGTGGCGGGGAATCGGATTTTATTTCAACGGTCATAATCATATTCATTCCATCGTCAAGAAAGAGCAGTGGCATTTCATCCAAACAGCAGCAGTGCCGGATGTTCCCGCGGTTCGAATCGTTACCGTTAACGACGACGAAGTCAAGGTGGAAACCGTAAGTATGGGAACTGAAGCATTAACCGAATGGGCTTCAGCGTTTTCCGGCAGCATGTATGACTATGAGATGTACCCCAATGCAGAAGGTGATTCGAATGCAGTCAGACTAACCGTTAGCCGTCATACTGTAGAAAAGCGGGTGGAACAGCAATGAATCGTCAACCTGTGCGTTTAGCTATTGTTGGTGGAAACCGCGGTGCAGGCTTCGTGAATGCGCTATACTCCTTATCGGATCGGATTCAGCTTACCGCTACCTGCGATTTGAACGAGTTGGTGCTCAATCAATGGAAAGAGAGATTTCCAGAAATCCGAACGTACCGGGATTATCATGAAATGCTTAAGGATCCATCCATTGATGCGGTATTCATATTAAGTCCCATGCATCTGCATGCAAGGCAGTCCATCGATGCGTTAAATGCTGGGAAGCATGTACTAAGCGAAGTGATTGCTATCCAGTCACTAGAGGAAGCTTGGGAGCTTATTGAGACGGTAGAGCGAACAGGACTGAAATATATGATGTCCGAGAATTACTGCTTCTCGCGCTCCAATTTGGCTATTAAAAATATGGCTGATCAAGGGATGTTCGGTGAAATCACCTATTTGGAAGGCGGATATATTCACGATCTGCGCCATTTAATTCATCTTCCGGATGGTTCCCTCACTTGGCGGGGAAGATTGCATCAACAGTATAATGGCATGAATTATCCAACCCATTCCATAGGACCGGTTGCGCAATGGATCGATCTGAACAAGCCTAATGGAGACCGTCTGAAGAGCGTAACTGCTTTTGTTTCCAAATCGAGGTCCTTACAGTATTATTTCGGAGAACATTTCGGTAAAGATCATCCAGCAGCGCGAACAGGTTTCTGGAAGCAGGGTGATAGTGCGGTAGCGGTCATCCAAACAGAGAAGGGCGTGCTTATTGAACTACGGGTTGATTGGACTTCTGTAAGACCCCACAATAAAACACATTACTTGCTGCAAGGAACCGAGGGTGCGTATATTACCGGGCGCCACCCGCAAGAAGCCGATTTGATCTGGTTCAACAATCGTTCGCCCAAAAATGAAGAAGATGGATCGGATATGTGGGAACTCTTGGGAGGTTATCTGCCGCTGTTTGATCATCCGAGATGGAAGCAATGGGGGAAATACGCTTCTGGAACGAAGCATGGCGGCGGAGATTTTCTCGTACTGGAGGAATTCATCTCTGCCATTCAGGAAGATCGAACGCCTGCGGTGGATGTTTATGATGCAGTGACTTGGAGCTCCGTCTTTTCCTTGTCGATGGAATCGGTCGAAGCAGGCGGGAAAACGATATTATTCCCTGACTTCAAAGCGAAGGGTAAGGTGTGACGATGACTCAGACGTTATCCAAACTAGTCATGAAGAAAGAAGAGCTGTCTATATTACCTGCGTTTCATTGTCCGACGGGGTATCGGATTCGTCATTTTCAATCAGGAGATGAACGAAACTGGGAGGATCTCATTCGGCTGTCCTACACAAGAGAAGTGAAATTCGCTCAAAAAATAGGCAATCACACTCCATTTTATCCAGATCGAATTTTGTTCATTTGTAGAGGAGAACAGCCTGTTGCGACAGCGACAGCTTGGGATACGGGCAAAGAGGGAAGTATGAGCTGGTACTTGCATATGGTTGGTGTGCTTCCCGAATACTCGGGCAAAGGGTTAGGTTTCGCTGCTAGCCTTGCTGCTCTGCACAAGATGAAGGAAGAAGGCGGGGATGCAGCGTTTCTAGAAACCGATGATTTTCGACTGCCTGCTATCCGGATTTATTTGAAATTAGGATTTCAGCCGGTACACATGGATGAGAGTCATCCTGCAAGGTGGGAACGGATTCTTCAGGTAGTTCGGGGTTAGATAATTAGAATCTTTTCTCCTATAGAGTAAGTATCCCAATAGGATCCTTGTTGATATTGAAATAGAGGATCCTTGACCTCTTATTATGCTCGATAATAATGAAATTCCCTCATTCCTGACCAAGCTGCCGTGGAGGCAGCCTTATAAGGCATGAGGGGATTAGTTGAGCGAGTTAGATGGCGACGCAGGCTGCGAATTGCTCCCGGAACCAGGCTTCATCCAGATTCCGCCGTATGATAACAAATTCACTATGCGACGTTTCAGTGGTCTTCCAGGCACTGCGTTGTTAATGATATATCATCTTGATTTCCCCAATCCCCCGCTCCTTCAGTTGCTTCTGTATATCCTTGTTTGAATCAAGTTTTTCAATGGTTCCTGTTCTTAGAAAGATAAAGTTGTAGACTGAATTAAAATTGTAGTAACGTAAATAGAGGATGGTTAGTTCATTATATGAGCTAGTCTCCTCTATTTTTTGTTTAAAAGAAATATTAACTGGCTTTTAAGTTTTAACGAACTATTTCCCTTTTGCGAAAACAGAACCTGCCGGTGGTCTTTCGAAATAGCGATTGTTAGATATCAAGTTTACGGGTACTGATCCATTTCACCATTTCAGGATCGTTATGTGAAAAGAACAGGCTCTGTTTCGTATCTAACGTAGTAATCGACTCCATATCCTCTTGGCTTAATTCAAAATCAAAGATATTGAAGTTTTCGATAATTCTTTCTTTACGAACAGACTTTGGAATCACAACGACTTCTCTTTGTGTTAACCAACGTAAAACCACCTGAGCAACGGATTTATTATACTTTTCAGATATGGATACCAATACCTCATTCTGGAACAGGTTATTTTTTCCTTCAGCAAAAGGCGCCCAGGATTGGATCTGAACATTGTTCTCTTTCATGAATTTCGCACTATCGATTTGCTGGTTGAAAGGGTGCGTTTCAACCTGGTTTTCGGCAGGAACTACTTCATTATGAATAATCAAATCGATCAGACGATCCGCCTGGAAGTTACTAACGCCAATTGCACGGACCTTTCCTTCACGATACAATTCCTCCATAGCGCGCCAAGAGCCATGCACATCACCAAATGGCTGATGAATTAAATACAAATCCAAATAATCCAATTGCAATCTTTCCAGTGATTTTCCAAATGCTTTTTTAGTGCGCTCATAACCATCATCCTGAACCCAAAGTTTTGTAGTGATAAATAATTCCTCTCTTGCCACGCCACTCCGTTTGATCGCTCTGCCAACTGCTTCTTCATTTAGATAAGAGGCAGCTGTATCAATCAGCCGATAGCCTGCCATAATAGCGTCATAAACGCTTTGTTCACATTCATTTTGATCTGCAATCTGAAAAACACCAAAACCGAGTATAGGCATCTTAACACCATTGTTCAAAATAACTTTTTGCATATGAAATCCTCCTGTCAATTCTTATCGGTTATTTACCTGCTTACAGTACATGACATCTGTTCCAGTTGCATTAGATTTGTGAGGAGTGAGCATTATTGAGCATGACCTTATTATGCAGCAACAAATAAAAAAACGTTATCTCATTTGTCGCAAATGTTTGCCTAATCCTCTCACTCCCATTAACACATAGGAAGTGAATGGGTTATAATTGAACACAATAAAGCAACAAGGAGGGAGTCCATGTGGAGGAATTACTAAAACGGCAGGATGAGCTCATCAATTTGATTGAGCATCATTCTAATCAAGATGGGATTTTCAAGACCACGATCCCTTCTTTGTCCATTATTCGTCGTGCCAATGTGACTGAGCGAGCCTATGGAGTGTACAATCCTTCCTTTTGTTTCATCGCTCAAGGGATGAAACAGGTTTTTCTAGCTGAGGAACGCTTTGAATATGGCCCTTCCAATTACCTAGTTTCATCCATGAACCTGCCAGTGATTGGACAGGTCATAGAAGCTTCATCCGACGCACCATATTTGAGTTTGAAACTAGAATTTACCCAGAATGAAATTTTAGAGGTTTTGCTAGACTCAAAAATTCATATCAATCCGAAGGAAAATGCTTCACGAGCTATGTTTGTCGGCCAGATCGATTTATCGATATTGGATCCAGTACTCCGATTAGCTCAATTGCTTAATCACCCGCAAGATATATCGTTTCTTGCTCCATTTCACAAAAGAGAAATTATTTACAGGCTACTTCAGGGGCATTTTGGTGTTGCCTTAGCGCAAATTGCGATGGAAGGAAGCAGCACCAACCGAATTAGGGATGCAATCGATCACATTACCCTTCACTATGATCAACCTTTTCGGATTGAAGAGCTTGCTGAGATTGCCAGTATGAGTATTTCTTCATTTCATAGGCACTTTAAAGAAATCACCGCTATGAGCCCTCTTCAATTCCAAAAACAGCTTCGTTTACAAGAAGCTCGGCGCTTATTGTTAACGGAGTCTGCGGATGCTTCTGAGGTGGCATTTCGGGTAGGTTATGAAAGTCCATCTCAGTTTAGTCGTGAATATTCCCGTATGTTCGGTTCTCCTCCCAAGGCAGACATAAAGCGTCTGAAGGAAACATATGACCAAACACAGGAAATAACTGAACATATTATTGCTGGATCCAATGTATGAGAGGTATTCTGACAACTACTTTAATCAGCCAAGTAGGTGGAAACCCGTGCTCAGTAACATGGCTGATGCAGCGCGTAACAGGAACGTTATTGGCAAGAAGCGCAGTTCGACGCTGTTGAAAAGTACCAAACCTGGTGCCAAGAACATCACTATGATCCAACAACGACGGCCTTGCGTTGGGTTACACAGCAACCGGGAATCACTTCCGCCATCATTGTTGCGAGTCGTCCGGAGCAATTGGACGCGAATCTGCGTGCTGCTGACATGGATAAATTAACGGAACAGGAGCTAGCTTTCATGGACGGTGCTATGTTAGTGATGATAGTCAAAAACCCCATTAACCCAGCTATTTAACCAATGACAAAGTCAAAGGATGGGGCGTACCATCAAGTCCAACATATTGATCATACGCATCAAAAATCTGGCGGGCGATAGGTGCAGCGCCATAGGCTCCGAACCCACCGTCCGGAACGACGACTGCAACAGCTAGAGTTGGATTCTCAGCAGGCGCAAATGCAATGAAAACGGCATTTTCTACTTTTTTGCGGTCTCCCACATCCTGCTCGGAAGTTCCTGTCTTGCGAAGAAAGTTATATTTGAAGCCTTCAAACCCTTGAACAGAAACTTTAGCCATACCTTGGTAAATTTCATTCCAATAGGAATCGGGGAACGTAACCGTATTCAGGATTTTGGGTGTAAAGGTTTGAACCGTATTCCCATGGGCATCGACGATTTTATTAACAAACTGAGGCTGCAGACGCTTGCCACGATTAGCAAGCATAGCGGCATACTGGGCTAATTGAAGAGGCGTGTACCTGGCCTGCTGTCCGAAAGAGGCACGAACAAGTGCAGATTGCGCACTGCCTGTTTGGGTTTCGTGGTAATAGTCGATGACCCCTTTATTTTCTCCTGGAAGTCCACTTTCGGTTAACACCCCGAGGCCAAACTGTTTCATGTAATTGTCCCAGACGTCGACACCTATATTACCCTTATACTTCTTATAGAGCTTGTTGCCGACTTCTTCAGACATGAAGGTATTCGAAGAATGGGCAATCGCTCCGGATGGATCAATTTTGCCATAGGCATGATTAGATGAATTATGAATAGAGACCTCCGATCCCTTGGCGCCAAAGGAAAACACACCAGTGTCATTATAAATGTATGACGTCGTGAATAAAGCTTCATTCAAACCGATTAATACTGACAGTGGTTTCTGGGTGGAACCAAGCGGGACGAGGGACGATGGATGCCGGTCTCGTTGTTTCTTATCCTTATAGGGCGGATAGACTTGACGTATCGTTCCATTCAGATGGTAATATTGAATATCTTCGAGAGCCTTAGTCGTTATCGTACCACCTGACCAGACATTCGGATCATAATCAGGCATGCTGGCCATCGCTACAACTTTACCTGTTTTCACTTCCATTGCGACCGCATAACCCGTTGTGGCATCGTTCCCGTCATTAAGCGGTTTGGAGGCAGCATGCTTCATGGTTGAGAGATGGTTCATAATGGCTTGCTGTGTCTTCAGCTGAACATTCTTATTCAAGGTGAGAATCAAATCGTTTCCCTTGATGGGCGGGGTTATGGTTGCTGCACCAACTATATTGTTCCGAGCATTGATCGGATAGGATTTGATTCCATTCTCGCCACGCAGAATATCCTGATACATATATTCTAGTCCGTCAAAACCAACATCCTCGTCATCAGAATACTGAAGCTTTGGATTTTGCTCAGTTTGCTTGGTTTGATATTTGTCCAAGCTATCACGAGCGCCCTTGTATTTCTTGAGATAGCCTACGAGCTGCACAGCAACATCGGACTTCTCATAATGCCGTATACTCTCCTCAAAAATATCGAATCCGACTAAAGTTTCGCGCTGCTCTGAGAAGATGGCAATTTCTTGATTGGTCAGTCCTGCTTTGATCCGGCGAGGCACAGAGTAGCTATTTTGCTTATGCTCCAAATCAATCCGTTTCTTGATTTCCTCTATCGTCAATGCTTGCTGGGGATCACCGTATTTTTTGAAAATAAGGTCTAACTGATTGGCCAGCTTATCGGCATCTTCTTCTTTAAAGCCCGATTGAATTGTTAAGTATAAGGACTGTGTTGATGTAGAATAAGCAATTTGGGAGCCTGTTGAGTCAAGAATGTTACCGCGAATAGGGGGGATTTTCACAGGTTTCTGGCTCAACCGATCCGATTCAATCTGCAGCTGTGGGGAGTGAACGAATTGTAATAGAGCGAGACGTACAATAAGAATGCTGAACAGAATAAAGGTGAAGACAAAGAAGATATTTAATCGCAGCAAAAAAGATCGTCTGTAACTCATTTGATTTTTATTCTGTTCATCAACTCCGGCCATCCGTAACGCTCCCTTTTGTATAGAGTTGGGACTGAGAAGCCCTGTAAGATTCATTATATTCTATTCTATTTTTTGTAACAAATATATACTAAAAAGGTAGAAAATCTCTACTGATGGACTCGCCCTAATCGGTCTTGTTAGTAAATAAACAAAGCCTAGTCTCCAGGGGAGCCAGGCTTCGTTTAAAATATAAGAAAGTATAAGTTTCCTCTATACTTTGCTTATATTTCAGAGGGAAGAAACTTGCTTCGCCGCCAAGGATGGCGTAAGCCGTTTCTTCTTGTGGATTGGCTTATTCTTGCTCCTCAGCTATATGGGCTTCGGAATGCTGTTCTTCGAATACTTCAGCTGCTTCTTCAGCAGAAAACTCTGTATCCCCTTCACCTGGGATAGGCATCTTGTTAAACTCACTTGTCTGAACTTCGGCTTTGGAGATTTGATTATTTTGCTTGCTCATGTTGACACCTCCTCCATTAACAATATCAGCTAAGCTCACCTCAATAGGAACTTACACATAGCGATGGAAGCTTTTTCTTCCCGTCCACTATTATTCCATGCGAGTGGACTCATTATGCTTAGTACTTGAAACATAGTCATCAATCTAAGGGAGGTAGCGAAGGGGGTCGTTATTATCAGCTTCCACTTCATCGTAGATCTTGATATTCAGAACAAGGCCAATGGAAACGATATTAATCAACAAAGATGTACCGCCGAAGCTGATAAAGGGAAGGGTTATTCCGGTAATGGGCATGAGGCCGATGAGCATCCCGATATTCTCAAAGATTTGGAATAAGAACATGGCTGTAATGCCAGCGATGATGTAGGTCCCTTTTTTGGATGCCAGATTCAGTGCGATTAGAATCATTCGGTAGATGAGGAAAAAGTAAAGCAGCAGTAAAGCTGCACTGCCAAGGAATCCGAATTCTTCACCAATGACAACAAAAATGGAATCGGAATACGTGTAAGGCACACGTCCATTGTGAATGGAGCTGCCTTTGAGATAACCGTCTCCCGTCAATGATCCTGAACCAATCGCTTCAATTGCCCGCTTCGTATGATAAGTGGCCTTCTCAGAAGCCAGATCTGGCAGTAGGACGGCATCAATACGATCCAGCCAGTAATCTTTATGAATAGACACCATATATTTGGTTACTTCCTCATGGTACTTAATGTAGCTATATAAAGAGGTGCCGCTAAGAACAACAACGATCAATAAGGCAATTAAGGCATGCTTGAAACGAATATGACCGAACCAACAGACCACCACAAAGATAACCAAGTAACCAATTGAATTACCCAAATCCGGCTGCATCAGGACCAACAGGAACGGAACAAAGGTGATGATGCCCATTGGCAGGATTTCTTTGAAGAAGCTCAAGGAATCTACATTTCTCTTGGTGAGGAAATAAGCCAGAAAAAGGATTAACAGAAGCTTGCATAGCTCAGCCGGCTGGAATCTAAGCCCTCCTGGCAAGGTGAGCCAGCCCTGAGCATTATTGATTGTATCTCCTTTGAAGAATAAAATAACTAACAGGCCTATACCGATTAGATAAAAGAAGGGTGATAGCTTCAACAAAATTCTATAGTCAAAAAACATCATGGCGAACAAAACGATGAAGCCTAAACCGTAAAAGTACATCATTTTAATGTGGGAACCAGCAAAACCTGGATTGGGATTATTCAATGTGGCGCTATAGATACAAAATATACTAATCGTCATGAAGACAAGCAGTAGGAGCAGGATCATCCCGTCCAGCTTGTTCATAATCTTCTTGAGAAGGAATCCCATCCTTTACACCATCCGGTCACAGAATGTATCGTCTATATTATAGAATACAATTTCAAATTTAACAAAAGTTACCTCATTTAGACGACGAATGTGAAGGAATAGTTTTGATGAGGAATGTTTTATAATGAGGCAACAAACGAGAAAGCCAATTTGTTAGATGTGATTAAATTATCTCATAACACCTCCATTTGATGACTGGGTTATGGGACTATTACATTAGGATTTGCCAATAGGTAGTTGTTTTGCGATAATGCGCTTATACATAAAGAGGATAAGGATGTGTCTGATTTGAGTAATAAGAAGATTCTAGCTTTCATTGGTTCCTATGCAGATTCCAAAGATCCAGGACTATACGTCTGTCATTATGATGTAAATAACGGAGGCCTCGATAAGCTTGATCAAGCTGCTGGACTGCAAAATCCAACCTTTCTAGCTGTGAATGAAGCCACCTCCAAGCTATATGCAATTACAGAGGGGATGGATTCGAATAACCAACGCTGCGGGGCAGTTGCCGCCTATGATATTGATCGAAATAGCGGCAAGTTAACCTTATTGAATAAAGAGAATACCGTACCTGCACCTACTTGTCATATTACGTTGGATCATTCCGGACAATGCGCAATTGTGTCTAGCTATCATGGCGGTATGATTGGTCTGTCTCCGCTGCTGAATGATGGAACAATTGGCAGAACGTCAGATATTCATTATCACAAGAGCATGATTGCTATAGAAGGTACAGACGCGCAGCGTCAAGCACGTGCACATTCCGTATTCATTGATCGTTTGAATCGCTATGCGGTTGCTTGTGATTTGGGCTTGGACCGCCTCTTTATCTATAAGCTTGAAGCGGAGGAGCATCGCTTAACGCTGCATAAGGAGGTTCCCGTAGCGGCTGGATCAGGTCCTAGGCATTTTGCGTTCCATCCTTCTTTGCCGTATGGTTACGTGATTAGCGAATTGAATGCCACTATCATTGCTTATTCTTATGATGGGGAGCAAGGAGAGCTAGCTGAAATTCAGACAGTATCGACACTTCCTGATGATTATCAAGGTGAGAATGGCTGCGCGGATATCCACATTTCTCCAGACGGGAAATTTCTATATGGATCAAATCGAGGACATGACAGTATTGTGGTCTACGCGATTGATCAGTTAACGGGCAAGCTGACTGTAGTCGAGTATGCTTCAACTCTTGGCGGGCATCCACGTAATTTCGCGATTTCACCGGATGGGCAGTTCTTATTAGTGGCTAATCGAGATTCTAACAACATCGTAACGTTCGCTAGAGATGAGAAGTCGGGTAAGCTGACTCCGACGGGAAGTGTGCTCACCGTATCCAAACCTGTGTGCATTAAGTTCGCTGCAATTGGGTAATTCAATCTAGGATCGACAAATAGAAAAGAGCAGGATGCGCTTCAAGGAAGGCATCTGCTCTTTTTTTGATTTTCAATACTTTACATCATAAAAATGAAAAAGACCGCTGCAAGCACAAAGCGATAAATTGCGAACCACTCCAGTTTAAGCCGTTGGATATTTCACGACTGGCCATTTCTCCTTGCGCAGTGCGTCAAGCAACTCAGGTCCGACATGCAAATTGTCCCGAACTAGATCGCGAGGGGTAAGTGCCATCCATTGATTTAACGATATATCGACGAATCGGTCGCTCTTGAACATCTCCAAAAACCATAACGTTTGGTTCCCAGTATTCTGAATATAATGCCCATTTGCAAAAGGTACATAACCGACATCACCAGCTCTATAATCAAATGTGCGGGCGGTGCCGTTTCCAGCAAATACCGTCATTCGTCCCTGTCCGGTAAGGTAGTACTGCCACTCATCGTTATTCGGATGCCAATGAAGCTCTCTCATTGCGCCGGGTTCGAGCTCAACAAGCGCCGCCGCGATGGTTTTAGAAATAGGGAAGTTGGAAGAATCCACAATTCGCACGCTTCCTCCAGGCGTTTTAATTGGTGTTTGAGCAAACAATTGATGCTTGAAACTTTGCGGAATTGTTCCATAAGGGGACTGGACGGTCTGACTTTCCAGTGAACCGGGAATGTTGTCTTGGAAGATATAGACTTGCTCTGAGGGAATATGACTAAAAGCACTCTCAGGTACGCCGAAATTGGCTGATAGGACATCTTTTGGAGTATGCGCAAACCAATCAGAAATGGATAAAGTATTCAGGTCCGAGAAATTACCGTCATCAAAGACGAGCAGAAATTCGCACCCTTCTTCCAGTCCTTGAATGGAATGCGGCAGTCCTGCGGGAAAGTACCAGAGATCACCCGGGCCGACGTCTGCGATGAAATTTCTTCCTTCCTGGTCAACCGAGGTAATGCGCGCCCGTCCTAGCAGCATATAAGCCCATTCTGCTTGCTGATGCCAGTGGAGTTCACGCACACCACCCGGCGTCAAGCGCATATTAACGCCAGCAAGCGTAGTCGCAATCGGTAGTTCCCTTGCGGTGACCTCCCGTGACCATCCCCCGTGATTTAATTGCATATGTGCATCCGAGAATGAAAATTTTAAGTTAGGGATCAAGCCGGCATCCGTAACCGGTGGAACTAGCATATCGGGGTTCTCAATATCTCGCATGACGTCCCGAGGACCGAAATCCGTCGCTCCGGCGCCATCACTCCTTATGGGCTGGGGTACATTTACGCTCGCAGCTTGAGCCATCGGTCGGTTATCCATGAGACAAACTCCTCTCAATTGGATTGCTTCAAGGAAAATTCTGCATCCTCATTCAAGTAATTTATGACATAAGTCCCGTTCGTATGACCGTGTTTGAATTCAAAGCCTTGCCTCACAATCGGGTAACCGATCGTGCGATAACGGACTTCGCATAATCCGATGGGGACATTCCGGTCGATTTCTTGAAATCTCTAGAGAAATAGTGAATACTTCCGTAGCCCAGAAGGGAAGCGACCTCGGTAAAATTATACTGCTGCTCTCTGATGAGTATCTTGGCTTGCTCGATCTTCAATGTCTTGAAGTGCTCCAGCACGCCGGTCCCCAGCTGTGATTGGAATAAAGCCTTTAAACGCGTCTTACCCAGATGAAAGGCGCTGCATAGATCATCAAGACTTAAGGAACCAGATACATGTGCATTCATATAATCAAGGATTTGTTGAACATTCTTTTGTTCAGCGGCTTCCTTATGTAAGGAGGATAGCTTGCTTGCTTCTTTACTAGTCATAAGCTCTTGGCCGCTTCTAATAAGCGTAATAAACAAGATCTCCAAATAGGATTGGATGAGCTGCTCACTGGCAAAAGGAGCAGCTTGATTCCTCTTCAGTGCGTGAATAGATGGGCTGTCAAAGGGCGGTTGGAACGCCCGAAAGCCCTCTTGTACAATCATCGAGAGGAGGTTTCTCTCCCGATCTCCTAAACGGAATACTTGGTCCTCGAATTTAGCCATCGCACTGGACTGACATTCGAAGGAAATAACGATGAGATTAGGCGGCTTATGCTGCTGCTTGACACAGACCGTGTGAAATTCATCTGGTTTATGAAAGATAATATCGCCCTGCTTCAATGTATGTGTTGTATCGTCAGCTTGAACTTCAACCTCACCTTTATCTACATACAGAAGCTCCCAGAAATCATGCTGCTCCCCTTCGAAAATAAACCCGCGAGCGTATTCGAAATAATGAAAAGAGATCAGCTTCGTAATGGAGAAATACTGCTGAAGGAGTGTTCTCTTAAATTTCATTTCTACTCATCCTTCCATTGAAGCTAGCTGTTATTAGTTTAACATATTATCTTGGCTGTTCCGTGCAAATAATCCGGCTTTTTGGATAAAGGCTAATCGATGAAACCGTTCTATAATTAGCGTAGAACGGAGGATGAGAAGAATGAAAAAAGGAATTAATATTTGGTCGTTTCCAAGTGATAGCACAGTATATGAAAGTATAGGGTTAGCCAAGAAAGCGGGCTTTGAAGGTATTGAGCTCTCGCTCAACGAGACAGGTGAGCTTGGCCTAGAATGCACGGAGAAAGAGCTTTTAACCTATAAAGCACAGGCTGAAGATGCGGGTATCGCACTTACAAGCTTAGCAAGCGGTTTATATTGGAGCTATTCCCTAACTAGCAATCAAGTGAGTACTCGCAACAAAGCGAAGGATATTGTCAAGAAGCAGCTAGAGAGCGCGGCTATTCTAGGTGTAGATACCATACTGGTTGTACCTGGAGCGGTGGGTGTTGATTTCATCCCGGATTGTGAGGTTGTACCCTATGATCAAGCCTATGATTATGCGCTTGAAGCTTTTCGCGAGCTAGCAGAGGTAGCGGAGTCGCTGAAAGTATCGATCGGTCTTGAGAATGTATGGAATAAATTTCTGCTGTCACCGCTGGAAATGCGTGATTTTATCGATAAAGTGAATTCGCCTTACGTCGGTTCTTACTTTGATGTAGGTAATGTGTTGTTCTCCGGTTATCCAGAGCATTGGATTAAGATATTGAACAAACGGATTAAGAAAGTACATTTCAAGGATTACCGCCGAGAAGCGGGAGGCTTGTATGGTTTCGTTGATCTTCTCGCAGGTGATGTGAATTATCCGGAAGTTGTGAAGGCGCTTAACGAAATCGGATACGATGACTATGTCATTGCTGAGATGATTCCTCCGTATACCCATCATACTAAACAAATTATCTACAATACATCTGGATCTATGGATGCTATCCTAGGGAGGAACTAAGACAATGTTGAGAATTGCGCTTATTGGTTTAGGTTTTATGGGGAGAACGCATCTTGAAATCTACACTCGTCTTGAAGCAGAGGGTGTTCCTATCCAGGTTGTCGCGATCTGTGATCTGGATGTCGAAAAGCTTGAAGGACGTTCGATCAGTGGTAATATTGATACGGTTTCGAATGGACTTGATTTCACCCGTTACCATAAGTATACGAGCGTAGCCGAGCTCCTCGAGAAGGAACAGCTGGATGCGGTAGATATCGCACTTCCTACCTTTCTGCATAAGGAGATTTCGATTCAATGTTTGAATCATGGTTTGCATGTCTTGTGTGAGAAGCCGATGGCTATGAATACTGAGGAATGTAAGGAAATGATTCAGGCTGCGGAGGAAAAGGGCAAGCAATTGATGATTGGTCAATGTCTGCGGTTCTGGCCAGCCTACGAGTATCTAAAGGGCTTGGTTGATAATAATACGTATGGTAAAGTAAGTAATGGATATTTCTACCGAGGCAGCAGCACGCCTAACTGGGGAGAGTGGCTTCTGCAGAAAGACAAGAGCGGTGGCGCTCTGCTGGATATGCATGTACATGATATTGATGTGATTAATTGGCTGTTCGGTAAGCCGGAAGCTGTATCCTGCCTTGCGCGTAATGTTATTGCAGGCAGTGGATATGATTTGGTCTCGACTAATTATCGCTATGAAGATGGCAAGGTGCTGAACGCTCAAGTGGATTGGACGCTTCAAGGTGACTATGGCTTTGATATGCAGTATCGTGTGAATTTCGAGCTTGGCAATGCTGTCTTCCAAGGCGGACAGTTAAAGGTGAATCCGAATGAAGGAGCAGGCTTCACACCTGAGCTTTCTGAGGATATGGGTTATTATTTTGAATTGAAGTATTTTGTTGAGGCATTAATTAATGAACAGCCGACAACAAGAGCGCAACCTGCAAGCACGATGGAAAGCATCCAAATCGTTGAAGCAGAGATTGAATCTGCTGATCAACAAGGTGCTTGGGTACAAGTGAAATAACATGACTATCGTAGTCGATTCCTCCCTCGCTAGAGGGGGGATTTCTCATTGTTGAAATAGTCGTACGTTAACAATATTAGCAGCCGGAGGTAAAGAGAGATGAAAGAGATGACTTACATATGTCAATTTATTGACCTCGTTCAACAGGAAATCCCTTGGCATCAGATTCAAGAGGTTACCCTTCGTGATGTCAGTACGGGTTCCATACCAAGACTTTCAACGAAGGCAAAAGTTTGCTGGACTTCCGAAGATTTATATGTCCGATTCGAGTGTGAAGATGATCATGTGGTAGCGACGATGGATCATCATGATGATCCGATCTATTTAGAAGATGTCGTTGAAATATTTGTCGACGTAGTGGGAACAGGCAGAGAGTATTACGAGTTTCAATTGAGTCCGCGCAACGTTGTTTTTGACGCTTATATTCATAATAATCTGGATGGCTTCAAAACCGTTGACACCTCTTGGCATGCGGAAGACATGCAAACTTCAGTTACAGTGGATAATGATGAGACATTACGTATCTACGAATGGCGTATTCCGCTTCATAATTTCAAACAAACACCAGAGGATGGAACAGCTTGGCGCTGCAATTTATACCGAATTGATGATGACAAAGAGGGTATACGTCACTACTCAGCCTGGAGTCCTACGGGAAAAGTCGATTATCATATTCCACAGCGCTTTGGAACCTTCCTATTTAGGAAATAGCAGTGCGTTTGTAGGAAATAACGCGTAAATGGTGGCATGAAGAGGAGTGTGCTTAATCAGTCTATGGAATATCTAGAGGACGCTTATATTCGAAAGATCAATGAGCTGCTGAACTTGCCCATAGCTGCTTTGGAAGCCTATCTGAACACAGCAAAGGCACTCAGAGAAAATGCGGAGCTTCTCGAAGTGACTGTGCATTGCCATGAGAAAATTTTTCATACTAACCAACCTGTCATGCAGGAAGCGATGGCTGTCATTAATTCTGCACAGGAATCTGTTGGAGCTTATTCTGATATGTTGCCTGTCATTATTCTTGGTTCCGGGGTACCACTCATGAGAGAATTCTATGCTGCACATCGTATCCCACAATCCATTCTAGTCGATACGCTTAGTGATATAAGGGTGTGGATGAATGTTCATTATCAGAAGAATGGGGCTTGGGGCTTGAGTGAAACCGCTTGGGTGCTGAACCATTTGTGGTGTGAGCTATTTAAGATCGGACGCCTTCAATATATTCATAAGCAGTGGGATCAGCCCTTTGAAGTGTTTCGTAATCGGAACACGGGGGAGGTAGCAATATATCCGGTTGGCGGATCGGTTACAGTTTCAAATAGTGGAATCCATTCGGATGAGTCCAATGATCAACCAACCGTATCCCTTGGAGATGAATGGGAGCAGGTGCTCCACTCGACTAGCTCTGTATTAGATCTTCATATTCAAGAGGGCGAGAAACTTAGCCCAGAATTATGTCTGCAATCGCTGCGCGCAGCATCGCAATTATTCGAATCTGCTTTTCCAGAGAAGAAGTTCGCGGCCTTTGTATGCAGCTCATGGCTGCTGAGTCCTTCATTTCGTAACTTTTTGCCTCCGACATCTAATATTGTCCAATTCAATCGTTTGTTCCATCTGCTTCCTCTGCAGGGGAGTGACAATCAGCTCTTTGATCGTGTATTTGGAGGGAAACCGATGGACATGGACAAGGCGCCAAGAGCTACCAAACTTCAGGAAGCGATACTCGAACAATGGCAGAATGGTGAGGATTTGGGTGAAGGGACGGGGTTCATTCTTAAGGCGGAAGTGTAATTTACCACGAATAAAGAATAGGGTATCGCTGCTGTCTAACGATGGTGGCGGTACCTTTTTCTCTTTTCATTTCCATTATTTCCTTGACCAGCATAGGAGACGTACCATACAATTTATTGAGGAAAATATAGGAAAATAATAACGAGGAGATTGATATGGATAATCAGCCGCAATCGCAAGAAATTAATTTGAGGAAGGGACCAGGTAGGGTTCAATCTTCCAATCTTCTGGATCGGATATGGAAATATAAGCTGCACTACATTATTGTGCTTCCTGCGATGATCTTCATTCTTATTTTTAAAATCATTCCGTTTATTTCAGCAGGGTATCTCTCCTTTACGGATTATAGTTTTTTTCGAGGTATATTCAATAGTCCTTGGGTAGGAACCGAGAACTTTAGGAATCTTTTTAGTGATCCTGGTTTTATAAGTGCTCTATCGAACACAATGATTATTAAACTTTCCTATATCGCTGCTAGCGGAATCACCGCATTGGTTGTAGCTTTACTTGTAAGCATGATCGCATCCAGAAGGCTGCGGAATCTATTTTCAACCCTATTCCTTGTTCCCTTTTTTATTCCAGCAGCTGTATTTGCCTATCTGGCTCTTCTTATTCTATCGCCAGACCATTCGCCAATCCTTCAGATGGATGCCTTTGTATGGGTGGATCCCGATCATTTCCGTCCCTTATTAGTAGCAACAGAAGTTATAAAATCATGTGGTATCCCGATCATCATTGCTTTGGCCGCAATAAGCGCCAAACGTAATTCATTCCTACGAATCGACATGGAGGAAGGAAAAGGGGGCAAGCGAAGCTTCGTATATTCTCACATCATACCGGCTTTAAAGGCGATAACGGCTTTTATGCTCATTCAATTCTCCACCTTGCTGTCACCGGACTTTGAACTGGTGAGTCAACTAGTTAACCCGTTGGTCCAGAATGTTGGTGATACACTTGATACCTACTATTATAAATCAGTCTTCGTAAATGCACAGTTTGGTCATGCCGGAGTCTTGTGGATAATTCAGTTTGTCGTTCAGCTGTTGTTCACTTTACTAGCATACTTATTGATTAGAGGCCTATTCGTTAAAGATGTATTCTCTCCAGTGGAGGGAGAAGCAAGACAGCAGGTGACGAATAAGGGCCGAAACTTGGCAGGGATCGTAGGTTCACTTGTATGCTCGGTAGTCGTCCTATTGTTCATCTATGTTTTGTTTGTTTACCCATTCACGGGCAAAAGCACGTCTGAGCGCGGACTAGGAGATCTGTTCTCGGCTTATACCTTTTTCATTCACGGTGGCTTTGATTTCGCTGCTGTTATAATCAATTTACTCATTACCTTGACGCTTGCTTACCCGTTAACGGTCAAGGATTTACCTGGTCGCAGCTTCTATAAGGTGTTTCTGTTATTCATCATGACGATGGGATCTTCTATTGCATTGCAAGATTATCTAATGGTCAAAAACCTAGAGATGGTGAATACCATTTTCCCGCTCACCATTAATGGCTTTATCTCTATCCTTAATGTATTTGTTCTTAAGAGTATCTTTAACAGTAAGCATTCTGCTCTCAAAGAGCAGGCTTCCGCTGAAGGGAGGGGGGAGTTTCATGCTTTCTTCACTCTCTTCATTCCAAAAGTGTGGAAGCCGCTTGTCGCAATGGGCGTTCTGCAATTTGTTGCGTTATGGAACTCTTATTACTCTTCACTTCTCTACACATCAGATGTAAATCGTTTCTCACCGATTATGAAATTCGTAGCTCTGGTTACGAGGAACCCGGGTGACACTCGTCCAAGTCTGGCTGTCATTCTGGAGTACGGAGCTATTGTTAGCATTCCATCCATTTTACTGCTGCTCCTATTCCGTAGATGGCTAACCGCCGAAGTATTGATTGGTCAATCCAGAAAACTCTAACCGAAAAAGAGACCCATTCAAGTCGCAGTGAACTGTGACGAGGAATGGGTCTCTTTGCTTTATGAGAAGGTAGAGCGGAACTCTGAGGGACTATGCCCGGTCTCTTTACGAAAAAACTTGGCGAAGTGATTCGTCTCGACGAAGCCGGTCAGATCCGCGATTTCTTTCACGCTCAAGGCAGTCGTTGTAAGCAGAATCTTTGCTTTATCCGCACGCTTTCGGTTTACATATTTTAACGGTGAGACGCCGAAATGCTTCTTAAAATAAGCAATAAAATAATTCGGGTGCAGATGAGAGGCTTTGGCCAGTTCTTCTATTTTGAGACCGGTGTTAAGATGGCTCTCAATATATTCCTGAATGAAGGCAATCCGCTTCATGTCCTCAGAACGGTGCTGCAAAATACGGATGGGAACCTGTTCCAGGTAAAGAGAAATAATTTCAAGCATAATCGCTTTTTCACGAATGCGTGCAATAATGGACTTGTTCTCGTATAAAGCCGCGAGCTGTTGGAATAACCTTGTCATCTCTAAGTTATCTTTGATGTCGATACAAAAAGGAACACCAATCCATTGGAACAAGTCAAAAGGACCGATTGTAGCCGTGAAGTGACACCAATATTTCAGAAATGGCCGATCGCTAATGACGCTATATGATTGCTGGGTGTAGGCTGGTAATAAGCAGAGCTGACCAGGCTTCGGATAAAATTGTTCATCCCCGATCTTTAACCAGCCTTCACCTTCACAAATAAAATAGAGCTTATTATATTCTGGAATATAATCGACATCACGCCACTCAGCAGAAACTTGTGTCAGGTGAGCATACAATATATTAATCTGCAGGGTTTGGAGTAGGTCGGATAAGACTTCATTCTCATGTTTGATTGTCAAACGACTGCACTCCTTTAATAGGGTTTGCTTTAGAATTGAATCACTTTCTTCTATCATAAAGCATTTAGGGGTGACAAGGAATGCTTAACTTTGTACCCTCCTTCCTTAACCTTATCCATAGAATCAGGTGGTCGCTTGGATTTATAATCGAGAGGAATCATTAATCAATGGGAGGCCGATACAAACCATGGCAATTACAAATCCACTATTACTAACAGATCAGCAAATGAAATCTTTTATTACAAATGGTTTTTTAATTTTGAAGACAGATTTCTCCAAAGAATTTCATGCTGGGCTAGTAGAACAGCTTAATGAAATTTATGATAAAGAAGGCAATCCAGGGAATAATCTTCTTCCACGCATCCGCGATGTCCAACGAGTCTTTGAGAATCCAGTCATAGTTGGGGCGTTAACAAGTGTACTTGGACCGGATTACCTGCTCCATACGCATAGACATGGTCATTATAATTTGTCACCTCAGCCTGGCGGCTGGCACAAAGACAGCTACTGGGGCTATGATAGATTGCGCAACCATCATCCGTGGTGGGCAATGATTATGTATTTTCCGCAGGATACACCGCTTGAGCTTGGACCGACTGGTGTAATGCCAGGAACGCAATATAGTGAAAGCCGTACCTTTGCTGCTGATGAAATGGCGGAAGAAGCAACCGCAAGTGGTGAAGCGGGTACATTTGCGCTAATACACTATGATATCTGGCATCGCTCAACAGCTAATGTGCTTGGCAGACCACGCTTCATGCTGAAATTTGAGTTTATGCGGACGGCTGCTCCTGCTGGCCCTACGTGGGACAATAAAGAACAATCTTGGTCTGAAGTGGAATTGGATTCTCCGTCCTCCGTCAAGTCCGGAATTGTGGAAGAAGAAATATGGAACTGGTTATCTGGAAATGTTGGCAGCCTTGCGGGTAGTAAAGCGGAAGATGAAGCCGCTATTTCGAAGCTTGTAACCCAGCTCGAAGGCGATAATGAACCTTCTGCTCTAGCTGCCGCTTATGAGCTTGCAGCTAGAGGAAGCGGAGGCAAGGATGTGCTCCTGAAAGCGCTGCATCACGATAAAGTAAGTGTTTCCCGATTAGCTGCTTATGGTTTATCAGTGGCCGGAGCTTCTGTTATACCAGATTTAATTGCAGCGTTAGACGATTCTCGTGAAGAGACAGTTAACCATGCTGCATTTGCACTTGGCGAGCTTAGAGATTTGGCGCAAGCTGCCGTGCCTAAGCTTAATGCTCTGCTGGATCAGCCTTCAGCTAAGGTGCGCCGCACGGTTATGGATGTACTCGGAATGATCGGAGTTCCTACGGATGCCGTTGTTGCAGGTCTAATAAAAGGCTTACAGGATGAAGATGAGCAGGTGCGTTTCACAGCAGGCCTATCCCTTACACGTATCGGCACAGAGGCAGAAGCCGCAGTTCCTTATCTAGAAGAATCCCTTGCTGACGAGAACCGCTATGTGAGAGGGCATGCTCTGGAGGCACTACGATATATTGGTACGAAGGAAGCAAACGAAGTACTGATGAAAGAGCTGTTTAATACACGTTGGTGTTCGACAACGACTCCTGCGAGCACGTTCTAGCTGAAGACAGAATACATGCTTCTTAACGTAATAGATGAATAATAGGGCGGTGAAATTGTAGTGTCACATGAATTTCAAAGCGGTGCAGATGCTTTAGTAATGGATGAGCGAGATCATGTTGCTACATTGCTCCGCGATATGGAAGCTGGAGAGATCGTTCATTATTACTTTAATAATGAGCTGGCAAGCATCACTTTAGTCGATTCTGTCCCATTCGGGCATAAGTTAGCCATTACAGCAATTGAGGATGGACAGGACGTGCGAAAGTACGGAGAAATCATCGGCAGGGCAAACCAGTCCATTCAAGCTGGTTGCCATGTGCATGTGCATAATATAGAAGGCATTCGCGGACGTGGCGATAACTTCGTCAAGGAGACGATTGCATGAGAACGATTTTGGCTTACGAAAGACCTAACGGAGATATTGGAATACGTAATCATCTACTCATTATTCCAACGGTTATTTGCGCGAATCAAGTATGCAATCGAATGATGCAAATGGTCCCTGATACGATATCCATCCCTCATCAACATGGTTGCAGCCAAATAGGTGCAGACAAAGATCGAACATTTGATGTGCTCGCTGGTACAGGCATGAATCCCAATGTGGGCGGCGTAATCATCGTGAGTCTGGGCTGTGAAGTCGTTGATCCAACCGCACTTGCGGACACTATTCGCCAAACAGGCAAGCTGGTTGAGGTATTCGATATTCAATCCGCCGGTGGATCAGTAAAGGCCATTCAACATGGTGTTGAAGTAGCTAGACGTATGAAAGCCGAGCTTGATCAACAGGTTAAGGTTCCTGTGCCTTTGAGTAAATTGAAGGTCGCTGTTAAATGCGGCGGTTCTGATGCGACCTCGGGTCTTTCCTCGAATCCAGCGCTTGGTCAAGCGGCTGACTCGCTGATTGGTGAGGGCGGTACGATTATTATTGGGGAAACGACCGAGATTATCGGAGCAGAGCATGTATTGGCTGAGCGCTGTGCGGATGAAGCTGTTTCAACGAAGCTGTATGCCATCGTGGATCGCTTCGAGAAGGAAGTCGAGCGAATGGGCGCGGATATGAGAGGCGGTAATCCAAGTCCTGGTAATATTGCAGGAGGACTATCAACGATTGAGGAAAAATCATTGGGCTGTATAAGCAAATGTGGGACGGCTCCTATTGAAGCAATCATCGATTACGCCGAGAAAATTCCGGAGCATGGTCTATATTTCATGGAT
The DNA here is from genome assembly GCF_003945345.1 of Paenibacillus baekrokdamisoli. Taxonomy (GTDB): domain Bacteria; phylum Bacillota; class Bacilli; order Paenibacillales; family Paenibacillaceae; genus Paenibacillus_Z; species Paenibacillus_Z baekrokdamisoli. The sequence goes on from NZ_AP019308.1 coordinate 1,010,115, forward strand.
TCTCCCGGCAATGATATCGAATGCGTATCGGGGATGGCTGCAGGTGGTGCTCACATTGTCTGCTTCACAACAGGACGTGGTACGCCTACAGGAGCTGCGGTCGTTCCCGTCATCAAGATTACGGGAAACAAGCGAACGTTTAAGCTAATGGAAGACAATATGGATGTCGACGTCAGTGATATGCTTACGGGCACACTGAGCTTAAGTCAAGCCGGAGAACGAATCTGGCAGGAGATAACAGAGGTTGCGGAAGGAAAATGGACGAAGGCCGAGCATCTTGGCCATCAGGAATTTAGCATCAATCGTATAGGTCCAAGTTTATAAAATATTGGAAGAACTGAACCCTTCACATTGTATGAAGAGGGGTTCAGTTCTTTTGTTTTAGTGCCCACTATACTTTGGTAATCATTGATAAATACCTATATACTGAAAGCAAGAACGATTCAATACTGCGGTAGAGCGGATGAGAGAGCAGGGAGCTAACAAGAGCATCTATTGGAAACACTTACAATCCTACAGCAACCGATGCTTATTAACTCGCATATGCCCTTCGAGCAGCACACCCTAATCCGCAAGCCGCTTTCACTATAGAGCTTCACTATAGAGCTTCACCTAATAATTTTAACGAACACGAACTATATTGAAGTTATAGAGAGGATTATTTCCATTGACCTTACAACAATTAAAGTACGTCATCGAGGTGGCGAACCGGGGTTCCATCAATGAAGCTGCCAAGCGATTGTTTATTTCTCAACCTAGCCTCTCAAACGCAATCAGGGATCTGGAAGAAGAGATGCAGATTGCGATTTTTGAACGATCCAACAAAGGGATCTCACTTTCGAAGGAAGGTGTTGAATTCTTAAGCTACGCTAGGCAGGTAATCGAGCAGGCGGAATTATTGGAAGGCCGGTATCTCAATGCTAAGCCTTCCCCGCAGCATTTCTCGGTTTCCACCCAGCATTACGCTTTTGCGGTTAATGCCTTCGTGAGTCTGGTTCAGGAGTATGGTCAAGATGAATACGAGTTGGCTTTGCGTGAGACCAAGACTTATGAAATTATTGAGGATGTCAAAGGTTTGCGCAGCGAGATCGGAATCTTATATGTGAATGAATTCAATGGGAAAGTCATAAATAAGCTGCTCAAAGCTGCAAATTTGCAATTCAACAGCTTATTAACAGCTAAACCGCATATTTTCGTCAGCATTAAGAACCCGCTGGCCAAGCAATCCAACGTCACCATTGACCAGCTAGAACATTATCCATATTTGTCATTTGACCAAGGGGAGTATAACTCCTTTCATTTCTCTGAAGAAATTCTCAGCACCATATCACATAAGAAGAGTATTCGTGTTAATGACCGAGCGACGCTTTTCAATTTACTGATCGGATTGAACGGATATACCATATCAACAGGGGTGCTAAGTGCTGATTTGAATGGCAATGAGATTATTCCTGTTCCTTTGGATTGTGAGGAAACGATCAATGTTGGATGGATTTCCCATCGAAATACTTCGCTATCCAAGCTCGGAGTAGCCTATATTGAAGCGCTCAAGCAGGCCTTATCCCAATAAACCTTGCTATAGCTATAGGCTATGACTAGCTATAGTTAATTTCAGTTACACTATATCAATCCATCCATGATATCTTTCTTGTAGAGATTCTACTTGCAGAGGAGTTTTTGAGATGGTGAGAAGCAGTGTGTTGGGATATCCGCGTATTGGTGAGGATCGTGAATGGAAGAAAGCTCTCGAAGGATTCTGGTCAGGCAAGTTCGAAGAAGCGGAATTTCATCGTCAGCTGCAGGAGATCCGTTTGAATCATTTGCGTAAGCAGCAGGAGAAGGGCATCGACCTTATTGCGGTCAATGATTTCAGTTATTACGATCATGTACTTGATACAGCCACCATGTTCGGCATTATTCCGAAACGATTTTCTTATAAGGGCGGTGTCGTTCCATTATCGATTTATTACGGTATTGCTCGCGGGACGAAGGATGCCACGGCAAGCGAAATGACCAAGTGGTTTAACACCAACTATCACTATATTGTACCTGAGCTGAGTGAGGCATCGCCGGTGTTAACAGAGAATAAGCCCCTTTTGGCGTATCGGGAAGCGAAAGAAAAGCTAGGTGTTGAGGGCAAGCCTGTTATCGTCGGACCATTGACATTCTTGAAGCTTTCAAAGGGGTACAGTCTATCGGAGACTGACACTTGGCTGAGCCGGCTGCTTCCTCTCTACGTACAGGTGCTTCAGGAGCTTGCTGCAGAAGGGGTTCAATGGGTGCAGATTGACGAACCGATTCTTGTAACGAAGCTAAGCGCGGCTGACTTGCAGCGCTTGAAGTCAATTTACGAGACGTTTGCTGCGTCGGTGCCTAATCTGAACATCATGCTGCAAACCTACTTTGAATCGATTGAGAACTACAGCGATATTGTGGCGCTGCCCGTCAAAGGAATAGGGCTTGATTTGGTGCAGGGTCTCTCTGGTAATATTTCGTCGCTTAAGACGCTCGGGTTTCCGGAAGACAAGGTATTAGGTGCAGGTGTCATTGACGGCCGTGGCATCTGGAAGGCGGAACTTGGGGAGAAAAGGGTACTATTGGAAGAACTCGCTGAGTTCGTAACGGCGGAGCGAATAATCGTACAGTCATCATGCAGTTTGCTTCATGTTCCGGTAACAACCAAACACGAGACGAAACTTGTAAATGAACTGAAAGATGCTCTCGCATTCGCTGATGAGAAGTTGGATGAACTTGTACTTCTAACGAAAGCAGTCTCTCAGGGAGGGTCCGAAATAACAGCTATTCTGGAAGAAAACGATCATGCAATTGAGCCGCTCAAGCTATCTGGTGAGCGCAATCGCAGCGACATTCAGAATGCCGTATTCGCTATCAGTGCTCAGAATCCTGAGCGCAGTCACCCTTTCTCTGAGCGTCATCTTGCTCAACAGAACAAATGGCAACTGCCGATTTTACCGACGACAACAATCGGAAGCTTTCCACAATCTCCAGAGGTACGTAAGGCCCGTCAGCAGTGGCGCAAGGGTGAATGGAATAGTGAGCAGTATGCTGCTTTCATCCGAGAACAGATCGATATCTGGATCAAGCTGCAGGAGGAAATCGGACTGGATGTACTCGTACACGGCGAATTTGAGCGAACCGATATGGTCGAGTTCTTTGGTGAGAAGCTCGCTGGCTTTGCGTTTACGCAGAATGGATGGGTGCAGTCTTACGGTTCTCGCTGCGTTAAGCCGCCAGTTATTTTCGGGGACGTCGCTTTCAAGGGTGCGATGACCGTCGAAGAAACAAAGTATGCGCAGTCACGCACAGAACGTCCCGTGAAAGGGATGCTGACCGGCCCGATTACGATATTGAACTGGTCTTTCGTCCGCGAGGACATCACGCGCGAACAAATTGCGTACCAACTGGCCTATGCGTTAAGACATGAAGTGGAGGCGCTCGAGCAAGCTGGAATCGGTATGATACAGGTCGACGAGCCTGCGGTTCGGGAAGGTCTGCCGCTTAAAGAGGAAGAGCATGAGAAGTACCTAGCATGGGCGGTTAAAGCATTCCGCATGGCCACCTGTACCGTACAAGAGACGACGCAAATTCACACGCATATGTGTTATTGTGAGTTTCATGACATGATCAACTCTATCGAAGAGATGGATGCGGATGTGATTTCGATAGAGACATCTCGCAGTCATGGTGAATTGATTCATAGCTTTGAGTTGAACACGTACAAGCTGGGTATCGGCCTAGGTGTGTATGATATACACAGTCCTCGTATTCCGTACGTGGAGGAAATGACGAGCATGATCGAACGTGCTTTGCGTGTGCTGGATCCGAAGCTTTTCTGGATCAATCCAGACTGCGGACTGAAAACGCGAGGGTTGAAAGAAACAGTCGATTCCTTACGCAACATGGTTGAAGCGACGCAGATCGCCCGTGCGAAGTATGCTTCATTAGTGTGAGCAACGAATCTTCGGAATGAACCATAAGGCTGCTGGATTATACAGATTTAACCGCCTCATTAAGGGGCGGTTATTCTGTTCGTCTGGAAGCAACATGTTAGAAAAGCCTTACCTAGAAATAAAAAAAGAAGCTTGATTACTCAAGCTTCTTTTCCTGCTATGTAGTTATTCATTAAGTTCTTCTTGGTCGGGACGACACGATTTGAACATGCGACCCCCTGGTCCCAAACCAGGTGCTCTACCAAGCTGAGCTACGTCCCGTAAGAAATGGTGCCGGCGAGAGGAGTCGAACCCCCGACCTACTGATTACAAGTCAGTTGCTCTACCAACTGAGCTACACCGGCATTTGAATTACTCAAGCACAAAAAGTATCTTATCACATACAAATATGTTTTTGCAATAGGTTGTCCGAAATTTTTCTAGATTTTTTTATGGTTTTGAAAAGTGTCGAATTTAGACACCAAGAATGCATATCAAATGGGGTGGATTATGGAATTGTAGTGCTGTTGGCAGCTCTGTTATTCTTATAGTAGATTTGATCGTTACTTATGAAGGGGGATTGGAACTTGAAAATTGATTTGACAGGCAAAATTGCATTAGTCACTGGAGCAACAGGCCAGCTAGGACGAGTTATCGTACGTACTTTGGCTCAATGTGGAGCTGATGTTGTTATACACTATAAAAGTAATGAAGCTAAAGCTATTCAACTGCAGAATGAGATAAAGTCGCTGGGACGCCGTGCAATTATCGTGACGGCTGACATCACATCATTAGATTCAATAATGAGCATGAAAGAGAAGGTCACAGCGCAGCTAGGTCATGTCGATATTGTTGTTGCAAACGCTGTTATTCAATATCAATGGACATCCGTTCTGAATCAAGCGGCTGAGGATTATACAAGTCAATTTGAATCTTGTGTGCTGCAAAGTGTATTTTTGGCAAAAGCATTCGTTCCCTCGATGATCGAAAAACGTGCTGGACGGATGATTGGAATCAATACAGAATGTTCCATGCAGAATTTTGAGACGCAATCTGCTTATGTAGCGGGCAAAAGAGGAATGGATGGTATCTATCGCATTCTTGCCAAGGAGATTGGCGAGCATCAAATTACAGTGAATCAAATTGCACCAGGGTGGACGATTAGCGACAAGGATCGGGAGACGAATTCGGAACGAAATGAAGGCTACGAGAAAAGCGTGGCTCTTAAGCGCCGTGGAACTGATCAAGAAATCGCCAATGCTGTTGTCTTCCTGGCATCAGACTTATCGAGCTTTATAACGGGTGCTTATATCCCGGTGTGCGGCGGCAATGTAATGCCCGCTATTTAAAAACATATAGGAGGTTCGTTCATGTCATATTTGTCTATTAGTACTTGGAGTCTTCATCGATTGCTTGGACCGCTTCGCTTTACAGTTTGGAATGCTGACACAAGCCAGCATGGGATAAACCTTCAGGAACAGCCTGAGGTGCACACGCTGCTTGAGCTGCCTGCGGAAGCTAAGCGAAGAGGTTATCAAGCATTAGAGGTATGCCATTTTCACTTCCCCTCAGTCGAACCTGACTATCTGGAACAGCTCCGCTTAGCTTTCACAGCTGCAGGGCTTTCATTTGATACATTGCTTCTTGATTATGGGGATTTAACGACCAGCGATGAAGCTCGACTGAAGGCGGATAAAGCGTTCTTTAAGCAGTGGATCGACGTTGCAGCCTCTGTGGGTGCTAAGCAGATTCGCATCGTTGCTGGAGAAGCAGCGGCTTCCGATAAAGCCGCAATGCATAGATCGGCAGTCGAGCTTTCGGAGATGGTTAGCTATGCATCAAAGAAAGGCGTTCGTGTCATTACGGAGAACTTCCGACCGCTAACTTCAACGGGGGCGAATTGTGTTGAGCTGCTGAGTGAGGTAGGTAGTGAGTTAGGCTTCATTACAGATTTCGGCAACTTCAAGGCACCGCATAAGTATGATGAATTTGCCCAGACATTACCTTATAGTGTTTCTGTTCATGCGAAGCCGCATTATGATGCGGAAGGCATTCCGGATGCGGAAGAGCTAATTCGCTGCCTGGAAACCGTGAGAGAAGCGGAATTTAACGGGGCAATCGTACTCATATATGATGGACCTGGCGAAATGTGGGCAGGGCTTGAACGAGTAAAATATATCATCGAGCCGTATTTGTAAGAAGCTGTTTTAATCATGACTTGATAATGATGGATAATAGATAGTTTGATATCTCCTCATTTCAGCCGGATCAAAAACAAAAAGCAGGTGTACGCCCGATTGATGGCGTACACCTGCTTTTTAGCGCATATTGAACTCAGATCAAAGATAGAGCGGAGCAGCCGATCAGAAGTGAAGCATTATAATTTGGCTTCGATACCACTTGATACCGATGGAGCTTGGCTTTGATGCGCCTGATCGATGACTAGGTTATCTGTATTGGACTTATTGGCGACAACTTTACCCACAATTAGGAATCCCCATTTTCTTCGCTGTAGGATCAGTGTGAAGACCCAGGAAAGTGCAAGTGCTAGAATTCCACCCAGCCAAGTGAGCGGATGATAGAGAATAGGTTGGGTGGACATGAATTTGGCTCTCCACACGAGAAGTAAAAACGGATGAACATAATAAATGCCAAGTGAAGTTGCGCCTATAGAAAGCAGCAGCTTGGTTACCGAATGCCATCGCCAATTCAATAGATATTGCGACAATTGAAGCAGGAATAAGCAGCTAATAGCAGAGAAGCTATAATCCGTTACGAAATTAATACCCGATAACCAAACTCGTGGTACCCAGTGGGGATTCGCACGGATCATCCACATTTGAGATGCGTACATGACTGCAAACAGCAGCCACGTTGGGTAGATCCATTTGCCTGAATGAAAGGTACCGTTATTCGATTGCATCCGCAGCCCAACAAACGCTCCCAGACAGTAATAGAGCAGATAAGATGCGGCGATGCTGCCGATTTTGCTTAGATGCAAATAATTGTAGTTGGCAAGATAGAATATAGCTTGCGCGGCAATTCCAAACGCAATGATATGAGAACGTAGGGGCTTTGTTAATAAGAGACGGTGAATAAGAGGGAACAAGAGGTAGAACTGGACAATAATAATAATGAAGTACAAATGAGCGTAGTTGCTTCCAATTAACAAACCCTTGAAGTAGGAGAGCGAGCCTTCTGTGAGGGATTTTCTACTGAAATAGAAGACTAATGCATAATAAAAGAAGGACCATAAGACATATGGAATGATAATAACCTTAAAGCGTTTGAAGTAAAAGGAATACCAATTAGGCTTTCGCGTGTCGTCGTATTGATAGAACATTCCCAGTGCGCTTAAGAAAATAAAGGCGGGCACGGCAAAATGGCTAAACGTGTTCACAATGTGGTAAAGCGGGTAGAGCGTTGAGTGCATGGGCAGCAAAATAATTGGGTAAGAAGTAACATGAATCAAAAGTACCGCTAAGATAGCAAGCCCCCGAAACAACTCGATATGATCTATTTTTGGTCGTTTACTCATTAGAGCCCCCCACAATTCTGTAGTGACTTCTTTATCCTGTAATTAAAATTGTATCAATCGTTTATTTTTGCTTTCTTTCCCTCATAGCTTAATTAAAGAGATTGCGACGTTTTGAATCTTAATAATCGCTTATTAGCGGAGGGAGTTTTTTTATAATGTCATTATTCAAACGAATGAGAGATCTTACCCTGTCCAATATGTATGCACTGATTGAGAAAGCAGAAGATCCTATGAAGCTGACCGATCAATATATCCGTGATATGCAGGAGGATCTGGAAGATGCTGAGAAGGCAGTTGCGGCCCAAATTGCGATCGAGAAAAGATTCAAGCAGCTTTATGAGGAGCAGGATGCACTTGTGAGGAAACGTGAAGAGCAGGCGAACACTGCAGTTCAATTGCAGAATATCGAGCTCGCTCGCAGAGCTCTTGAAGAAAAGAACGCTGCTGCACAGAAGGCAGCCGAGTATAAAACAAGCTTCGATCAGAACAAAGCTTCTGCTGATAACCTCCGAGGTAAGCTTAGTGAGATGCGTAAACAGCTAACGGATATGAAGAACAAGCGCGAAACACTCGTTGCTCGTTATCATGCAGCCAAAGCACAGGCGGAAATTAATAAGTCCATGGCTGGCTTTAGCTCCGATACGGCTGCCGCCGGCATGAAGCGAATGGAAGAAAAAATGCTTCAAATGGAAGCTCAAGCTGAAGCTAGCAATGAGTTAAACCAAAAAGGAAAGTCTCTTGATGATGAATTCGAAGCACTTGGGAAGAACAAAGCTGTCGATGATGAGTTAGCGGCATTGTTGAAGAAATACGAGAACAACAAGCAATGACTTTTACAATGGAGGTTGTCTGATGACGATCAATGAAGTGATAGCCATGCTGGTGTGGTCAGGTGCAAGCGCAGTATTGTTGGTCATTATAATGATTGTAGATTCACTATTTACTCGGTATAAAGATCTTGTGGAGATCAAGAAAGGGAATGTGGCAGTTACCACCCGATTCGTTATGAAGCTGCTCGCCCAGGCCTATATTCTGTCCCAATCGATTACTACTTCCAATCATCTAGGTGAAGCACTAGTTGTTTCCATTATATCCTTTCTTATCTTATTATTGCTAGAAGGTATTTTGCGAATTCTACTTCGTCTTACTATAGGGCTTAATCTCGATAAAGGTACACAAGAAGGTCAGATTGCGCATGCGCTATTTGCCGGATCTATCCATGTGGCAGGTGCGCTTGTTATCGGATCATGTTTATAAGTTCAAGGGTTAGGGGCGAGGACAATGAGCCTTTTTTCAAGACTCAAAAATTTAGTATCGAAGTCTGAACCGCCAAGTGTAGAGAAAAGCATACTTACCATAGGACCAGGTGATGTGTGCGAGGTATCACTTGTCACTTACCAAGTCGTAGGCAGAGCCCAGAATCATAATCGACAATCCATTGTACTAACTTTGCAGGATGGCTCGTCTACCCGATATTTGACGATTGAAGCAAGAGAATATGCTGCATACGCGCTCTATTCCTCCATTGACGGTAGGTTGGATTCGGTAGAGGAAGTGCCAACAGAACTCGAGTTGGATGGACGAATCTATCATCTTGAGGAGCAATATTCCGGGTTCATGGCTGTAGTTGGTCGAACACCATTCGTCCAAGGCGGAGAGCAGTATGTCTGGCAGTATCAATCCGATGATAAGAAGCTGCTCCGTATTGAGTGGCAGGATGGCAGATTCATGTTATATGAAGGGGAAGATCTGCTTCCGGCAGACGTTCTCGTTCTCCGCGGAAGCTAAGGGGGATAGTCATTTGCGGCGATCACTGATGAATGGGATCAAAAGTTTGCTTGTGTTTAGTTTAATTTTCCCTTTGCTGGCGGCATGCAGTCTAACAAGTACCATTGAAGATCAATATCCACTTGAGTCCGTTAATGGGAGCGGTGCTCAGACTTCATATATCTACCGAGCAGCAGGATTGACGGTTCCTGAGGTGGCTAAAGCACTCGTTGATAAGTCGAAGCCTCAGCAGGAATCGGTTGAGAAGAAGGACCATATGTTCCTCGTTTATTCAGACAAAATCATTCATCTGCAGCAGGATGAGAAAAAGCTTGAGGATACATTAATTGAAGTCGATTCAAAGGAATATGTTCGTAACAATTACAGCTCTAGCTTCCTGCAAGGCTATTTGGTAGCGAGCCTGCTCGGTGATTTGTTCGGTAATGGCCGTTATGGTGGCGGCACATATCGCGGTTATTCCGATAGAGATACATACAAGCCTCAAGGCGGAACGTACCACAAGCCAACTGTGCAGGAGAAAAAAATTGCTCCACCAATGACGGTAGATCGAACGGGATCTATATTTAAACGATCCAAAACAGCTGATTCGAGCAAAGCTGGTGAACGCGGCGGAATTCTCAATAAATCACCGCCCAAATCATCAGGAACGATTACACGGGATAATGGAAGCGATAAGAACGCTGGAAGCTGGCTGACACCGAGAAAAGCAACGAAGCCGAAGACACGTGGCGGGTTCGGAAGGATTACTAGGCGCCGATGAATCGTTAAAGGAATCATGCAAAGGCTGAGTGATAATGGAGCATAATTTCGTGACTTGTGAAGGGCATCCAAGTACAATAACGAGAGGTAATCGCATCATTTAGGAGGGAACTCTCATTAGTCTTTTGTATCGTTTAGCGGAAAAGCCGATCATTGCGGCATTGCGGGAATTAAGCCAATTGGAGGCCGCCCTGCACAGCGGTGTCGATATCTGCTTTTTTATGGGCGGATCAATTAATGAAATCAAGGAAGCTGTGACGCGGGCTAAAGCAGAGAATGTTGGAGCATTTATTCATATTGATCTTGTAAAGGGTTTATCCCGAAGCGACAAGGAAGCCGTTGATTTTGCTGCTAATTATATTGGTGCGGACGGCATTATTACGCCCAAAGCCCATCTCATTCAGGAAGCAAAGCGGAATGGGCTGGTTGCTATCCAGCATTTGTTCATTATTGATTCTCTTGCCATGGGTAACGCGATGAGAATGGTGGAATCGGTCAAGCCTGATGCAATTGAAATCATGCCAGGGGTGATCACCAAAACGATAGCCCGATTTGCGGAGGCCTTCGAGCATATCCCCCTGATCGCGAGCGGCTTAATCGAGACGGAGTCAGAGGTGAACCAATGTTTGGATGCCGGTGCCACTGGAATATCGACTAGTCAAAGCAAGCTCTGGGGATTAACTTATGGACAATTACGATGAAGTCCGCTGCGCGGACGGATCGTTCTTACGATCGCTGTTGTCTCCCTATTTCTTGATTCTATCCCTTAGGGGTAGAAATACGGAGACAAAGGCGAACGCTAGCGCTTCTTCAGAACGATTCCGTCCGCTTCGCTAGGTACTTCGTGATGGCAAGCACTGATTATGATTTGTGTCTGAAAATTGTTCAAAAAGTCCAATTTTGTTCACTCATAATAATGATCAAGCACACTATGCCCAAGCATACTAAGTCCTATTGAAAATTATCTTCCGCTGGCATATATTTATAATAATTGTTTTGTTTGGAGCCCGCGTACAAGAGTGAAAGCTCTAAATAACGAACAGAAGCTTATTTCTGTTTGTTGTTTAGAGCTTTTTTTGCTTTCAACCGCTCCATTAGTAGTGGAATATGAAGGGGGAATGGTAGGTAAATGGTTTCATGGCAGGAGAAAAGCACGTATTTGTTTGATTTGGATGGCTGCATTTATTTGGGATCAACGCTTGCTCCAGGGGCGAAGCTGCTGTTGGACACGCTTTGGGCTGCAGGGAAAAATGTTGGTTTTGTCTCCAATAATTCCTGTGACACAGCAGAACAGGTGGAAGAGCGTCTGCGGGTAATGGGGTTGTCGGTACAGCCAGAACATATTGTTACCGCAACAGGATATATGGGAACATTTATTAGCGAGCGGTTCGGACCAAGTAAAGTGAAGGCGGCCGGCAGCAGCAGTCTGGTAAGCGCTTTGCAAGCTGCGGGGCATGAGGTTATCCCTTTCCATCATAAGTCAGTACCTGACCTCATCGTGATTGCTCGGGATACGGAATTTAACTATGAGAAGCTTCAGATTACAGCAGCTGATTGGGGGCGAGGGGCGAAGATCGTGGCCACTAATCCTGACCACTTCCATCCGGGAGAGAACGGAATGAAGGTGCCCGAGACGGGGGCACTTCTCGCGGCTATTCAGTCACTGCTGGATGACAAGATACTTATTCTTGGCAAACCAGAACCTTATCTGTTCCAGTATGGCATGGACATGTTCGGTGCTGTCAGCTCGGAAACGGTATTCGTCGGTGATAACTTGCAGACGGATATACGGGGAGGATCTGGACTCGGACTGACGACTGTATGGATCAGCGGGAACGTGGATCAACTGGGAAAAAATGCAATTACTGACGTAAAACCCGACTATCATTGCACGAACATGCAGGACTTTCTTAAATCGATAGAAGCTGAGATAATTCCAGGGAGAGGGAGATAACAGAATGAAGAATTATGTGAAGAGTTCTCAAGAGGAAACAACGATTATTATTCCCGGCTTGGCGAAGGATCTTCGTATCATGCAGATTACGGATACCCACTTATGCGAAGTATACCAGCAGGAGGGCGAGGAGCTGCGCCGAATTGCAGGTGAGCGGCATAGCGGTTTTCGAGGGCAAGGACAGCCGGGCGATTTTACACTTACCGATCTGCTGCATGAGCATATTAGGTTGAGCAATGAGAATAAAGTGGATGGCGTTGTCTTTACCGGTGATATCATCGATTTTCCTTCTGTCAAAAATCTGGATGTGATGCGCAGCGCATTCGGTGATATCCAGATGCCTTACCTTTATATGCTCGGCAATCATGACTGGAGCTTTCCGCATTTGCCGATTAATGATAAGGTACGGACGGACAGTTATCGGTTATTCCATGAATGGTTCTCTAATATTTACGGGTGCAATGCCCTTCAAGTGGGCGGTGTAATTCTTATAGCTATCGACAACAGCAATTATCAATTGTCAGAAGAACAGTTTGCTTTTATTCGGAAGCAGTGCGGGCTTGGCTTGCCATGTCTGCTATTTATGCATATTCCGCTGTATCTACCTTCATTGGAGCCTCAAGTGAGGGCTAATTGGGGAAGCGCGATTATGATGGGAGCAAAGGATTGGACGGAGCAGGAGCTCGCCAATTGGCAGGTGAGGCATCCAGATGAGAGTACCTTACAATTTACAGAGTGGATTCGTTCCGGGAAAGACAGCGAGCAGATTAAGGGTGTTTTTTGCGGACATATTCATTTCAATCATGTGGATCCCATTACGCCAGGGAGGATGCAACACACAACCTTGGCGGGTTATTTGGGAGGATCAAGAATCATCCATTTGAAAAAAACATAATTTTGAACATAGTAGGGCTCTGGTTCTGCTTGTCTATGGTAACCCGAACCAGAGCCCTAATTATGCCACCATGAGTGGTGGAACGCTAAAAAAGGATAAACAATGGAAAGGATGACATCTTCCTGTGGAACATCGACCAAATGAATATGAACAGCAGCTAATCTTAGATGCAGCTGAAGCTTTTGTCAAAGAGGAGCTTGGAAATGACCCTAGTGGTCACGATTGGTGGCATATTCATCGGGTCGTTCAGATGACTAAGCGACTTGCACAAGAGGAAGGCGCAGATCCATTCGTAAGCATCCTTGCGGCATTGCTCCATGATGTGGCGGATGAGAAGCTGAATGAGTCGAAGGAGACAGGACTTCTCAAAGTAAGTAGCTGGCTGGAGACACATCCACTTGGTGAGAATGACCGTCTGCACATTATGGAGATTATTAGTACGATGTCTTACAACGCTGGTACTAATCCGGCTATGCGCACTTTGGAAGGGAAAGTCGTCCAAGATGCTGATCGTCTCGATGCGATTGGGGCTATCGCTATTGCCAGAACCTTTCTGTATGCAGGGTGGAAGGGTGATCCCATTCATGATCCTCAGCTGCAGCCGCGAGATTCGATGACCAACAAGGAATATCGCAATGGAAAGAGCACGGCAATCAATCATTTTTATGAAAAGCTATTCAAGCTTAAGAGTCTCATGAATACGACTTCTGCCAAGCGAATTGCCGAAGAACGGCATGTTTATATGGTGCAGTATATGGAGCAATTTCTCCAAGAATGGGATGGCCAGCTATGAAAGCATCAAGATGGAGGGAACTAGAATGTTGAATCAGATCCATATTGAAGAAATAACAAGCCTAGATGCGAATACGCTTCATTCTTTGTCGGAACTGCTATGCCGAGTAGTCAATGAAGGAGCGTCGATTGGCTTTTTGCCTCCGCTTGAGGAAGAAGAAGCCCTTGGCTATTGGCGTGAGATATTACAGGCTGGAATTGTTTTGTGGGTAGCGATAGAGGATGGTCGCATAATCGGGACCGTTCAGCTGCATTTGGCACAAAAGGCGAATGCGACGCATCGGGCGGAAATCGCGAAGTTGATGGTTGATCCGGACTATCGGAGAAAAGGCATTTCACGTTTACTGATGCAGGCAGCGGAGCGGCGAGCGGCTGCAGAAGAGCGCAGCCTTCTTGTATTAGACACCCGCTCTGGCGACCCGTCCAACCACTTGTATCTTTCACTAGGTTTCGTGGAAGCTGGACGAATTCCTGGTTATGCTAGATCGGCGGATGGCGAGCTGCACGAGACTGTGTATTATTATAAGCGGTTGACGTATGCAGGGGATCTTCTATAAACGGTAACAAAATGCTTCCAGCTTACTCCTTCTTTGGTATATGATTAAGAGATGATTGATCTCATAGGCAGAGGAGATGGAGGGTTTGGTTTCGTTTAGAAAGATGCTGTCACCGCTTAATGCGGTTGTATTCACGCAGTTTTTGAGTGCGTTTGCGGATAACTTGAACTTTTTCTTAATCGTTGGTCTGGTAAAAAGGCAAGGCGTAGCGAATCCTGATATTACAGTTGATTACATCCAGATCGGATTTCTATGTGCCTACATTATTTTAGGACCCGTTGTTGGTGCATTTGCAGATAAAAATTCAAAGTCTAATGTATTGCTTCTAGGCAATTTGCTCAAAGCGATTGGTATCTCGCTTCTATTATTCGGCTTGCCGCCTGCACTTTGCTATTTGTTTGTTGGAATTGGTGCGGTTGTTTACTCACCGGGGAAGTACGGGATCTTATCTGAACTTACATCGAATGAGGATCAACTGCTGCGAGCGAATGCGAAGGTGGAAGGCTCGACTATACTGGCGATTTTATTGGGTACGGTAGCTGGTGGATTTCTCGCTCAGAACTCGGATCTCCCAGCTGTGTTGACCTGTCTCGGTGTTTATTTGCTATCCTTGGTAATGACCTTTATAATACCAGCAAGAAAAGGAAATGCTTCGATTCGTTATGGAAGAGAATCGAAGCAATTTCTAAGAGATTGTGCCATGCTTTTTCGTAATCCTCGGTCTAGATTCTCTCTTATTGGGACGGGCTCATTCTGGCTAACAGCATCGGTGCTTCGTATTGCACTTCTTGCATGGCTGCCGCTTAATCTAGGCATAAACGATACGGATCAGCAGTCAATGATTATTGGCGTTACCGCTATCGGTGTTGTAGCGAGTGCCTTTGTTACACCTAAATGGGTGCCTGCGGGCAAGCTGTACCGTGCCTTTTATTTTGGACTATTGATGGTAGCGACCGTGTTAGCTGCTTCCGTAACTCCTATACTCTGGGCAACATTGTTGTTATTATTTTTCATTGGATTCTTCGGAGGCATCTTCGTTATTCCGCTTAATACGATGCTCCAGGAGGAAGGCAAGAATACGATTGGCTCTGGGAAGACGATCGCTGTTCAGAATTTCGTAGAGAATACGTTGACGGTTACAGGCCTGTTCATTTATCTAACGTTAAGCCAGATGAAAATCTCAGTAAATGGATCGGTTGTTGGAATGGGCCTCATATTACTGCTATTCATGCTGTTCCTCGCAACACAGCTGATTAGAGTGAAAGCTCGTCCTGATAAGCTTGAAGAAAGGGCTTGATGCGAATGCCAAAGCTGTATGGGGATCGTATTGTTCTTCGTGAGTACCGAGTGGAGGACATTGTTTACATGCGCGGGTGGGTAACGGATCCAGAGATCGTTGATAATCTGTCAGATATCTTTCTTTACCCGCAGACGATGAATGAGACGGAATCTTATTTGAATTCGGTGCTGGAGAAGGAAGGCGATCACCGCGGCTTCGTGATTGCACACAGAGAGACGGATATC
The DNA here is from genome assembly GCF_003945345.1 of Paenibacillus baekrokdamisoli. GTDB lineage: Bacteria > Bacillota > Bacilli > Paenibacillales > Paenibacillaceae > Paenibacillus_Z > Paenibacillus_Z baekrokdamisoli. Next base: position 1,025,872 of record NZ_AP019308.1, read on the forward strand.
TACATCGGTCAGATTGATCTCTTCCGGATCGATTGGAAGAACAGAACGACAGAGATGGGTATCGTCATCGGTGACAAAGAACAGCATGGAAAGGGCTATGGGACGGAAGCAATCGGTGTTTTGCAGCAGTTTGTATTTGACAGATTGGGGCTCAATCGGCTTCAGCTGGAGGTTTACGAATATAATCAGGCTGCGATTCAGTGCTATTTGAAGTGTGGATTTCAGGAGGAAGGACGTTTAAGAGAGCGTCATTTTATCCAAGGCAGGTATTACGATGTGCTGTGTATGGGGTTTTTGCGCAGTGACTACGAGCGTTTGAAGACAATCAGAATGAGTTAGGGAGCTGCTGGACAACCATGCAAACGTTAAAGGAAAATCATCAAAGCGATTCACCACTGCTGCTTTCAGGCTTGGGTGGATGGCTGATTCTAGCTCAAATTGGACTATGGGGTACGGCATGTAGTGCAATTATTAATATTGTTTTTAATATTCTACCTATCTTTAATAATGGACAATGGGAAGAGCTAACGGACCCAGGCTCTAACTCATATAATAGCATGTGGTCGATTGCAATACCTTATGAGATGATCGGGAGTTTGGTACTTCTAGTTGCGCTCGCCGTTGCTTTTACTTTATTTTATAGGAAGAAGCGTTTGCTGCGGTCTTTTCTTATTTACTTCTATATCGCATATGCGGTTTATAGTCTCGGCGATTATTTCATGATTCAATCGATACCGGAGATTCAGGACTTAGGCGTTAGCGATTCCCTCACAGCCTTAATAAGAACGCTTATTACTTGTGTGATATGGGCTTCCTATTATGGTAAATCGATTCGCGTACGCAATACTTTTGTGAGGTAACGGTTCTATTCATAGAACGCGCAAATGGAAGGGAACATGAGATTAAGGGAAGAGTACCTTGGGGTGCTCTTTTTGTATTTGTGAAGGATAGATGTCCAAGGAGGGGACCGTTTTTACAATTTTGAATTTGCAAGGTAAACTAGACGTAATCACGTTAGGAGAGGAACAAGCTCATGAGTGAAATAAAAGAGTTAATGCAGCGTTACCCCGCTTCACGCATTATTGATGTGGCCAAGGCGCTTTCGGGTGATCTTCGTCTCCGTATTCTGGAGGTGCTTGGTGAGCAGTCAATGAGTATCTCGCAGCTTGCTGTAAAGCTTGGTGTTGCTCAGCCTACTATTTCGATTAATATCCAACTGCTGGAACAGGCAGAGCTTGTCTCATCTACGCTAGGTGTGAATAGGGAGAAAATCTGCTCAGTAACCTGTCGGACCATTTTATTAGAGCTGCCCACAAAGTTAGGTGAAGGTTTACATAAGCTGGAAGAGATCCATATGCCTATCGGGATGTATTCATCTAGTTCTGTAGGGCCGCCCTGCGGAATGGTGAACCGGGAAGGGCTCGCAATCGGATGTGTGGATGATCCAAGGGTCTTTTATATGCCTGAACGAACGGAAGCGTCTCTATTGTGGTTTGGTGGATCTGGCTACGTAGAGTACTATTTTGCTAATCCAGTCCCGCCAGGTGTCTTGTTCGATGAGCTTCGTTTCTGTGCAGAGCTCTGCTCGGAGGCGCCAGGCTTTCATCAAGAATGGCCGTCGGATATTGTGTTATTCATTAACGATTGCCGGGTTGGTCAGCTCTCATGTCCTTCTGATTTTGGAGATCGGAAGGGGAAGCTGACTTCCTCCAAATGGACTGGCGGGACCGAATATGGACTGCAAACGACCTGGCGAGTGACGTCAAATGGCAGTTATGTCAATGAGGAGAGACAGTCGGATCTCTCTCTAGCTGATTTGAATTTACAGTACAATAAACCGATCCGCATTCGTATTGAAGTTCCAGTCGATGCCGTTCATTGTAATGGTATGAATCTGTTTGGCTCCTCATTCGGCGATTATCCGCATGATCTAATTCTATCCTTCTTTCAAATTCATGACGCTCACGATAACTAATTGAAGGAGTAGGCACTTCTGCAGAATAAGCTGCGGAGGTGCCTTTTTTTGGTTTATCGTGACCTCCACAAAGTAATAGCATTACTCTATGGATTCGGTACAAGTCTACTCGTTTGAAGGGGTGATGACTTTTATATATTCGTCTTCACTGATTTTTACAGCTATAGCTTCTTTGGTATCCATGCCAATTATGGAATAGAGTTTGGAACCCTTTGCGAATGTGGTTGAAAAATTATTCGGGGTTTCTGCAATTTCATTCATTGACTGGGTAGTGATCTCTCCAATTTCCTTGTCAACGTTCGTAATTTTTGTTTGTGTGATCCTGTAAATTCGGTCATTCCATTTCACTAAAGGATAAGGAATGGATGCTTCAAAAACGGTTTCTTCTTTCCCACTAGGCTGAATATCTCGTTCCACTACATGATGTGAACAGCCACATATCAAAATTGCCATGCCGAGGATAATTAACTTTTTCACAGAACATCGCCTCCATACTCTATACGTTAGTAAGGATTGAAATGTTTTCCTTTACTATAGGTACAGGATTGCTGTCTTCCTAGAATGTCTGTACAGGACTTTCATGACAGAGCGAGGATAATCTACTATAAAATGCTTCTTGAAATGAAACGAAATGCTGCAAAACGGGTGTATTCACGGTCATAAGGCCATGAATATGCCCGTTTTGTTTAGAAGGAGGTGGGTGTATGTGCGCATAGATGTAGGTCAGTAGTAACGAATCGTATTTTAGAGGGTCATGTCTGCAAAGCAGTCGATTGAAGTTTCCTATATATGCCATGCGGCCCAGATGAGAAACTTGTCCGTCTTAAGACCCTTAAAATCTATTAAGACAAGAAAGGTGATCGGCTTAATTAGTATCCATATTGAACGGTATTAACATGCATAAATGCTAGCAGTAAGTAGGCGGGACAATGATTATTAATTGTAAGTAAAGTGTAAGACTTTTGATAGAACAAAACCCGGGTGAAAGTTTAGAATAGCAGCTCTATTTATCGCATTATTTATGCCAAAACCTATTATTAAATGTTATAAAATGGATGCATTTATTAAGAATTATTTATTTTTCATAGGGAATATAGCATATTAGCTGTTTTGGAAAATAAACACAGACACCTACTTGAAAATATTACCTTCTTCCCTCATAACCCACCCATCAGGTGTGACATAATCTAATCGAGCTTAAAGTGAGGCTGCTTTACTGGGACTTTCTCACAGACCCAGGATAGGAGGAGGTCAAACAAGTGATCGACATTCATTGTCATCTGCTGCCTGGTTTGGATGATGGGCCAGTTGATATGCAGCATGCTATCCTGCTGGCGCGGAGCGCTGTTCGCGATGGTGTAACGACAGTCATAGCTACGCCGCACTATCGAAGAGGGGTGTTTGATACGAATGCACGGCTCATCAGACAATCTGCTGCCCAATTAAATGCAGAATTAAAAATTCGTCATATTCCGCTACGTGTCATGACAGGCCAAGAAATTCGGGTACATGATCAATTGCTCGAGGAGCTTGAAGCAGGTAGGCTATTGCCGCTTGGGCAGTCTTCTAATGTCCTGCTCGAGCTGCCGTCTTCACGCATACCGGAGCGATTCGAGGATCTGCTGCATGAGCTGCGAATCGCAGGATGGACACCCGTCATTGCACATCCGGAGCGTAATACGGTGATAGCAAGCGATCCAGACAAACTTGCGATATGGGTAAATGAAGGGGCGTTGTGCCAGTTGACTTCACATTCCTTGACTGGCCGTTTCGGCAACAAGGTGAAAGCTGCTGCTTGGGAGCTGTGCAGACGGAATCTGATCCACTTCATCGCATCCGATGCCCATAATGAAACCAGTCGTCCGTGTGAATTGAAAATGGCTTATGAGCTGGTTTCCTGCAAGCTCGGCTCGACACAAGCTGACTATTATATGCGTAATGCACGTTCGATTTCTCACAATATGCCCATTGTTCGGAAGCCGACCCAGCCGCGCAGAAGGGCACTTCGGTTTTTTGCAGGATGGTCATTGTTCAAAGGTAACAACGTATGAGGTACACCGTTACAGAAGGTATCAGCCGTTTCTATTGAAACCTAAATGTGGAGGAGATGATCGAATTGAGTATGGAACTGGATTTGAAACACTACCTGGCAATTATACGCAAGAGAATCTGGATCGTCATCGCCGTCATTGTTTTAGGTACGTCCGCAGCTGGAGTCATTAGTTATATGTATTTACAGCCTATCTATCAGGCCTATACGAAGCTCATTGTTAACTCCGCCAATGACAAGCCTGGCATGCTTCAGCTGGATTTGAATTCAATTAACACCAATATCAGCCTGATCAATACCTATAAGGAGATCATTCGTACACCAGCTATTATGGATCAGGTTGTTCAACAGCATCCGGAATACGATGTTACGACTGATGAGCTGATGCGTAACATCAGCTTCAGCTCCGTAAACGGAACCCAGGTTGTTACGCTAGCTTACCCAAGCACCAATTATAAGGCTGCTGCCAAGATCGTGAACTCGATCTCAGAGGTTTTTCAAGCACAAATTCCTAAAATCATGAAGGTTGATAACGTATATCTGCTTCATATGGCCAATGAGAACAAAATTCCAGCACCGATCAAACCGAACAAGAAGCTGAATATCACGCTTAGCTTTATGATCTCCATGCTGCTTGGTATCGGACTCGTGCTGCTGCTCGATTATTTTGATGACACGATCAAGTCAGAGGTAGATGTAGAGAGATATCTTGGCCTGCCAACGCTGGTCCAAGTTCCTTCTATCAGGCAAGGTGATCTGCTAAACAATCGCAAACCAGCACCCATTCCTAAGAAAGCAGGTGAAGCCTCGCGTGCAGCAAACTAAACCGCGTTCTATTATTACGGATCTCAATCCCATGTCGCCCATATCAGAATCGTATCGAACACTGAGAACCAATTTGCAATACGCCGAAGTAGACCGTACCTTGCAGCTGCTCATGGTGACCTCGGCCAATCCGCGAGAAGGGAAGACGACGACGATCAATAATCTGGCTGTTGCTTATGCACAAGCCGAGAAGTCGGTGCTCCTGATGGATGCGGATCTTCGCAAGCCAACGGCTCATCAAACCTTCCAACTGTCGAATCGCTGCGGCTTGACTCATGTCCTGACGGGACAAGCTGCGACAAGTGAGGCGATCAAAGATACCTCAATCAAGCATTTACGAGTTATGCCATCCGGGTCTGTACCACCGAATCCATCGGAGCTGCTTGGTTCACGCAAAATGGATATGCTGCTTGATGAGCTTCGCGGCAAGTTTGATCTTATTCTCATTGACACGCCGCCTGTACTTGCTGTGAGTGATGCCCAAATCATGGCCTCTCGCTGTGATGGCGTTCTCTTAGTTGTTAATGCACGAAGTGTGAAAAGACAGCAAGCGGTGAAGGCTCGGGATGCGCTGCAATTCGTACATGCCCGTATCGTCGGTGTTGCGCTGAATCAGACGTCAACGAAAGAAATGAGCTCTTATTACACCTATATTCAAGCTTAATCAATTATTTCATGGAGGTTGGTACCATCATGTTCGCAGCTTATCGAACGCATTTATTAATTGTGCTTGATCTATCCGCCGTCGTGCTCAGCTTGGCCGTATCCTTCTGGATGCAGACGAGTAATCCATGGGTAGAGCCTCAAACCGGGGTATGGCTGCTGTATACGTTCATTGCTGGCGCAGTCGGTATAGCATGCATCATACGGATGAAGCTTCACCGCCGCATTTGGCAGTATGCCGGTGTTAGTGAAATGCTCGCTATCCTAATTGCCGCATTCTGGACGGGTCTTATTCCATTCCTTGCAGTGAACCTCATTTTTGGCTGGGATGTACCGAAGCTGATCCTGCTGCATCATTGGACAGGCATGGTGTTCATGATGGCGGGTCCAAGGCTGCTATGGCGGGCATTCTGTGATTACTTTGGAACAAATCGGCGCAAAGGCGGCCATCGAGCATTGATCATCGGTGCTGGCAGCTGCGGAACGCTCATTGTTAAAGAGCTGCTGCAGAATAACATTGTGAAGACGGCACCAGTCGGTTTCATTGATGATGACCCTTACAAACAGCGATTGTCCATCTATGGTATTCCGGTCTTTGGCGGGCGAAGTGAGATCGCAAGGATTACAGCTGCGGAGAGAATTGATGAGATTATCATCGCAATGCCATCGGTATCCAAGTCCCAAATATCGGCGATCATCAATATTTGCAAATCAACAAAGGCGCGCTTGAAGATTGTTCCTGATCTGCATGGCATGATTCAAGGGCATGGAGCAGTCGGCCGCGTTAGAGATGTATCCGTGGAGGATCTGCTCGGTCGTGATCCGATTCGGACTGATCTCGATCATATTGCGAATTACGTTGAAGGAAAAACGGTGCTTGTAACAGGTGCGGGCGGCTCCATTGGATCTGAGCTTTGTCGTCAAATCGCGCCCTTTCGTCCAGCGAAGCTGCTGCTGCTCGGTCATGGTGAGAACAGCATCTATTCGATCGAGATGGAGCTGCTGGGTACTTTTCCAGAGCTCAAGATTGAGACCGTTATGGCAGATGTTCAGGATCGAAGGCGGATCGAAGAGGTATTTACTGCATTCCGTCCGCAGGTTGTATTCCACGCCGCAGCCCATAAGCATGTTCCTCTTATGGAGCGGAACCCGTCGGAAGCGATCAAGAACAACGTATTTGGAACGAAGAACGTAGCCGAATGTGCGGATCAGTTCGGAGCCGAGCGGTTTGTCTTCATCTCCACCGATAAGGCAGTTAATCCCACCAGCATTATGGGAACAACGAAGCGGATCGCAGAGATGTTCATTCAGAGCTTGGATAAACATAGTGCAACCAAATACGTAGCCGTGAGATTCGGAAATGTACTAGGGAGCCGTGGGAGTGTCATACCGCGGTTCAAGGATCAGATCTCAAAGGGAGGGCCCGTTACGGTTACCCATCCCGAGATGGTTCGTTACTTTATGACTATTCCTGAGGCGGTACAGCTCGTCATTCAGGCTGGAGCCTTCGCCAAGGGCGGCGAAATCTTCATTCTGGATATGGGCAAGCCAGTGAAAATCTATGATCTTGCTGTTGACTTGATCCGGTTGTCTGGCTACGAGCCGCATATCGATATGGATATCAAATTCAGTGGTATTCGTGAAGGGGAGAAGCTCTATGAGGAGCTGCTAACGAACGAGGAAGGATTGTCGTCGACGATGCATGATCGGATTTTCATTGGCAAGCCGATGCAAATTAACCGTACAGAGCTTGAATTTGAAATCCGTAAGCTGGAACAGGTGCTTGGACAGTGTCCATCCGAGATTCGTGCGGTGCTGAAGCATCTTGTACCTAGCTACAGCAATGTTTCCTAGATGATGGTTATGAGGTGCGTTAGTAATGGCAAAGGTTGAAACGACTCCGGTCGTGGAGAGAGGCTCCTCCATAACAAAACGGCTTGCCAGAGGAGGCAGCATCAGCTTTCTTATTAATTCAACGGGCATGGGCTTGGCGCTTGTCATGCAGGTGATGCTTGCCCGAATGCTCGGCGCAGCAGCTTATGGTACCTATGCATTCGTCTCGACAATAGTCACCTTTCTCGTATTCCCGACAAAGCTAGGCTATGACATTTCGATCGTTCGTCTCGTTGCATCATTCAAAGCTAAGGACGATTGGTCATCAATCAAAGGACTGCTTCATCGGGCTAATCAATTCGCACTTATCTTATCGTCAGTCGTAACGCTTGGAGGACTTGCCGTTATCTTGTTCAAAGCGGATAGCCTCTCGAATGAGCAGCTTGTTACATACATTGCAGGGCTGGTAACCATTCCCTTGCTGACACTTGCAACGCTTAGACAAAGTGCACTCCAAGCATTGAAGGATGTCTTATATGCGCAGATGCCGGAGAAGATTGGTCGTCCTATTATAACGATGGGCTTGCTGCTTCTCTGCAGCACCGCGATTGGTAAACCTGCTGGAGCGGGTCTTGCTATGATCTGCTTCGCAGCTGCAATTGGAGTGAGCTGGATCATCGGAGCAGTTGTACTTCGCAAGCGCACGGGTCCACAGCTGCTGGCGGTTCAGCCTAAGTATGAGACCAAATCATGGACGTCACTTTCGATCTCGCTCATGGTCAACGCGGGCATGTATCTGATTCTAGGTCAGCTTGGCGTTCTGATGATGGGGCTGATGCACTCCGAGACGGATTCAGGTTTATTCTCCGCAGCGATAAGACTTGCGACGCTTGTGTCCTTCGGCGTGACGGCGGTTAATATGACAGCTGCGCCGATGCTATCAGAGCTGTATGCGACGAATAATCGGAAGCAGCTGCAGCATGTCTGCACCACTTCAGGCAGAGCCGGCTTTGCCTTTGCTGCCGTTTCGTTCGCAGTCTTCGCAATAGGCGGCAAGCCATTGCTTGGCTTGTTTGGTCCCGAGTTCGTCGCTTCCCATAAGCCGATGCTGTTGATGGCAGCTGGTCAGCTTTTCAATGCCTATTGCGGACAGAACGGGATGATGACAACGATGACTGGCCATCAGAATGCGTTAACCAAGGCGCTTTCGGTGGCAACGGTTCTGAATGTTGGATTGAATTTTGCGCTGATCCCTGGCTTAGGCTCAATGGGAGCAGCGATTGCAGCAACAACAGCAGCCTTTTGCTGGAATGCAGCAATGGTGATATTCGTTTATCGCAAAATGGGGATTTTGACAGCAGCTTGGCTGCCTTCATTCATTTGGAATAAATTACTTAATGCTCAGCATGCGAAACACGGCGACCTGCCGCAAATGGAAAGGAGGGGCTAACGAATATGTCGCCTCACAAAATCAAAGTGCTTCATGTAGTCGGTAAAATGCATCCAGGCGGCATTGAAACCCTGCTTATGAATGTGTACCGACAAACGGATCGCGAGAAATTCGAATTCCATTTTGCTGTGCAGACAGAAGAAAAAGCATTTTACGATGATGAGATTGAAGCGCTGGGTGGGACCATCATAAGGCAGCCTCATCCACAGCGTGGAATGCGCAAATTCAAGAAGGCATTGGAAGCAAATATGCGTAAGAACGGCCCTTATGCAGCGGTGCATAGTCATATCTTTGGTTTTAGCGGCTATGTGCTCAAGATTGCCGATGGACTTGGCGTTCCTGTACGAATAAGTCACAGCCATACCGTGCATAGCCACCGGAACAAGTCTCTCGTTCGCCGTATTTATACGCTCTACATGCAGCAGTTAATCCGTAACCACGCTACAAAAATGCTCGGCTGCTCGCGTGATGCCTGTGAATCGCTTTACGGCAAGAAATGCTGGGGGGATGATCGTGTACATGTCTTTCCAAATGCGATCTCGCTTGAACCTTACGAGTCATTACCAGCAGATCGCGGCATGCTGCGTGTGAAGCTTGGACTTGGTGGAGGGAACGACCCGCTTTTTGTTCATATTGGGCGGTTTGTACAGCAGAAGAATCATTCTTTTCTCATTGATCGGTTCGCAGAATATGTCGAGGCCAATCCACGAGCGAAGCTGCTGCTTGTGGGTGATGGACCGCAGCGGCCTGAGATAGAAGCGAAGGTACAGCGCTTAGGGCTATCGCAGCGGATCGAATTTCTTGGTCTGCGCAAGGATATCCCGGAGCTGCTCGGAGCCGCGGATGGGTTCATTCTTCCGTCATTATTCGAAGGACTTGGGATCGTATTAATTGAAGCTCAAGCGGCAGGCATTCCCTGCCTAGTGTCAGAAGGAGTGCCGGAGGAAGCAGACATGCAGCTCGGATTATTCCATAAGCTGCAGCTCTCGGATGACCCTAATCTCTGGTTGAAAGGTCTGCAGCAGCTGCTTGGGACATCACCACCTGATTGGTCATCCCGGCGTGAGGCTTTGGAACAATTCGGATTCAATATGGCGAGCAGTGTTCGAAGGTTGGAGCATCTTTATGGGGGCTAAATTTAAGACAGCCGTTACAACAGCTGGAACTATAAACCTGAGCCGCTCTCCACTTCAACATCCGCTCGCTGCGGCCTTGTATCTCGTCATGCTGCTGATGCTTGGGAAGCTCTTATTTCCGCTCGATGAACAGCTTGGCATGGTTGCTTTCTTTGCCTTGATGATTCCATTCTTCTTCTTCCTGCTTCGTTGGCCGAATACGCCGGGAGCGCTCTATGGTGGAATATGTATCATGCTGCTGGGAAAGCTCGTGTATGCCATCACAACGAATCCAGTCACTGGCCCGGATGAAATTCATTATTACGAGCAAGTGAGCACCTTTGATCAACTGTCGGATTTCATGCCTTACGCCTGGAATCATATCATGACCCAATGGGCTAATGTATCTGCTTATCCAATGTTTGGTCTGCTCTATATGCCATTCTTCAAATGGCTGGCGTTTCAAGATCCGCTGCCGATCATCATGTTGAATTCTGTGCTGCTGATCTTAATCGTGAATCAAACCTATCGGCTCAATGAATCTCGGTTTAACTATCAAATGGAGAGAGAGCAGGTAACGAGATTCCACAGCATCGTCATTCTTGGGCTGCTTGTAAGTCCTTCATTCATGCTGATGTCTTCGGTCTTTGCAAAAGATGTCACATGCGCGCTGCTAGGTATCTATTGTGCAGGCTTACTGCTCAGACGCAAATATCTATTGTTTATTCTGCTGCTGCTGTATTCAACAGGACTGCGTGATTACTCACTCGTGTATACGTTCGGTTACTTCTTCCTATATGCGAATAAAATTCGTACGGCTGTCGTTGTTATGTGCCTTGCGATGGGTATTCTCGTCATGCAGATCGGCCCGCTTGGCTTAATAAATTCGTCCCTTTTGACCTTCTATCTATTTATTAGTCCGAATCCAATCAAGTTCAGCAATTGGGACATCACTTATTTATTCCGAACATTAGAAGCGCTATTTATGTCAATCGGATTGATAATCTCGATTCTGAATTTTATCAGATTTAAGGAAACGAGACCTTTTTACGCCATGGTGTTCACGTTATTGTTCACCTACGCTTGTACGCTCGTCCTTGTTGGTTATGTGACGGTAACCGGTCGTGATCTCGATTACGGCGTTGGTACGATTGGCGACAATATGGTGCGTAAGAAGCTGCCCGTGCTGCCGCTGCTCTATATCGTCCAAGCCTATACCTTCGTTTGGGCGCGAAAATGGTTTCAGTTCAGCGGAAAAACATCATTGAAGAGGAAGGGAGCTCCCTATGCGAGGCCGTGATTTGTATGGATCCGCCAAACCCGTGCTGCGGCTGGTAACCGCCATGCTGAGGATTGTTCCGAAACTGCTGTTGATCTGGCTATGGACGCTAAGTGATTGGCTGCCGCATTTACCTGGGGTTGCATTCCGTTATTGCATCTTGAAAAGACTGGCACGCAGGTGCGGTGATAACGTGCTAGTCGGACGCGGCGTTGAGATTCGATATTGGGAGCGATTATCCATTGGTTCGAATGTCAGCATCCACAAGCATTGTTATTTGGACGCCTATGGGGAGCTGGATATCGAGGATGAGGTATCGATCGCCCATCAATCGTCGCTTGTATCGTTCCAGCATACCTGGAGCGATGAATCTCTTCCCATTCGAGACAATGCGATTGTCTCCGGCAAAATTCGCATCTGCCGCGATGTTTGGATCGGCTGCGGTGTAAGGGTTCTGTCTGGGGTAGAGATTGGCAGCCGATCTGTTATCGCTGCGGGCGCTGTCGTTACGAAGAACGTATCAAGCGGCGTCGTTGCCGCTGGCGTGCCAGCCAAAACCGTAAAAGCGATTCTGTCGGAGGGTAAGAACGGCCGTTCATCGGCCGCCGCTTGGATGGGGAATCAATAAAGTATTCATGTTAGTTTCGCTAAAACTTTATGATTTTGCTTCCGATGTGAGTTATTGCTCTAGTTTTTGCTCGCAGGAAGTAGTCGTGAAAGTGGTTCTAAATCATTATCCGTTCATGACATCACGACTAACAAAGCGGAGCGGACGGAATCGTTCTGAAGAAGCGGTAGCGTTCGCCTTTGTCTCCTGATTTCTACCCCTAAGGGATAGAATCAAGAAATAGGGAGACAACAGCGATCGTAAGAATGATCCGTCCGCGCAGCGGGCTTTACGCTCGATTAGTTATACAAAATCTTTTAGGAGGTCACATTATGCACGTTGTATGGGCTCATGATCATACGTTTTATTTCAACGAAACCGGAAAATTTTATTCGGGCGGGAAGCTGCCTTATGCGGTTTGGGAACGATATTTGGCGGTGTTTGATCGGGTTACCGTAGCTTGCCGCGGGCAGAAGACGCTGCCTGATGCAGATATGAAGGGTAAAACGCTCTCCAGCGGTCCGAATGTCGACTTTCTTGTTTTGCCATCCCTTAGTAACCCAGTCAATAAGCTGACGAAGAAAGGGTACGTCGAGCAATGTTTGACCGAAATCATCCGAAGCGCGGATGCCGTCATTGCCCGGATGCCAAGTGAAATTGGAGCGGAAGCGATTCGGGTTGCAACTCGTCTCGGCAAGCCTTATTCCATCGAAATGGTGGCTTGTGCATGGGATGGATTATGGAATTATGGCAGCGCTCAAGGCAAGCTGTATGCGCCTCTTTCTCTATGGAAGACCAAACGGCTCGTTAAGCGCGCACCGTACGGCATTTATGTAACCGAACAATTTCTACAGCAGCGTTACCCGCTAGCAGAGGCGGGTGTGGCTGGATCTTGCTCTAACGTTGAGATTCCGCCTCTTTCTGACGAGGTGCTGAATCAACGAATGGAACGGATTACAGCTTATCCTACCCGCAAAGCAAATAAGCCGTTCCGTATTGGACTTATCGGTTCCCTGAACGGACGAACAAAAGGGATTGAAACGGCTTTGCGCGCAATGGCTCGTATCGCTGTGGATGTGCCGGCCTTCGAGTTTTACATTCTTGGAGACGGATCGACGGATCGTTGGCATGCTCTTGCTGTAAAGCTTGGTATATCGAATCGAGTCACCTTTTGCGGAGTTCTAACGAGCGGCAGCGCCGTATTCGAATGGCTGGATGAATTGGATCTCTATATACAGCCAAGCTTCCAGGAAGGGCTGCCGCGCGCAACGATTGAGGCGATGAGCCGCGCTTGCCCGGTTGTCGGTTCAACAGCTGGAGGGATTCCTGAGCTTATTGCGCCAGAATGGCTTCATAAGCCAGGTAATGTGAAGCAGCTTGCGGAGAAGCTGAAGCATGCGATTGGCAACCAATCGTGGATGAGTGAGCAGGCGGAACTTAATTTTGCCCGTGCGCAGCAGTACACCAAAGGAAAGCTGGACCAGAAACGGTTAACCTTCTGGCGATCCTTCCGTGATTTTGTCGGCTCCGACTCATCCGTTAGTTCAGGAGGATCGACTCATTTCACCTCTCAGGCGGAATCAGGGACGAAGGCTAAGACAACGAAGAAGGCTTACGCAGCAGGCGAATCGAAGGGAGCTGAAGCACTATGACAATACTTGTAACCGGTGCAGCAGGCTTTATCGGCTATCACCTATCAGAGAGACTTACCCGAGATGGTCATTCCGTTATCGGTATCGATAATTTTAATGACTACTATGACGTCCAATTGAAACGTGATCGATTCGGGATGCTCAAACGAAACCCTTTATTCACCGGGTTGGAGCTTGATATTGCGAAATTCGACTCATTGAATGACTTGTTCGAACGGTATGGAATCAAGAGCGTCATTCATTTGGCCGCTCAAGCCGGTGTTCGATATAGCATCACGAACCCTTTTGCTTACCTGGATTCCAATTTAGTGGGCTATGGGAACGTGCTTGAAGCTTGCAGAAGGCACAGTGTCAAGCATCTGCTCTATGCATCCTCAAGCTCTGTGTACGGGGCGAATGTGAAAATGCCTTTCAGCGTCCACGACAGTGTCAACCATCCGGTCAGCTTATATGCAGCAACGAAGAAAGCTAATGAGCTAATGGCGCATACGTACAGCCATCTATATGGGTTGCCGACGACAGGACTCCGATTCTTCACGGTATATGGACCATGGGGCCGACCGGATATGGCTTACTTTAGCTTCACTCGAGATATTGAGAATGGCACTCCCATCAAAGTATTCAACGAAGGCAAAATGCAGCGGGACTTCACCTTTATCGATGATATCGTCGAAGGTATCGTCCGATTGCTGGACCGTCCGCCGGTGCCAGACCCGCTCTGGGATCCGAAGAATCCAAGTCCAGCATCGAGCTATGCCCCGTATAGGGTCTATAACATCGGTAATAACAAGCCAGTTGCACTTATGACCTTTATAAGAACGATTGAAAAGAAGCTTGGAAAGCAAGCGAACCTTGAATTCCTGCCGATGCAGCCAGGTGATGTAGAAGCAACCTTCGCGGATATCGATGATTTGATCCGAGATGTCGGGTTTAAGCCTCAGACGACAATTGAAGAAGGTATTGGTCAATTCGTAGATTGGTATCAAAGTTATTTTGCCGCTCGCACCACAGCGGAGGAGCTATTGCTACTATAAGTCGGACATGTATGAAGGATGGGATAGAGATGAAGAAGGTAGCGCATGTATGTACGTCGGGTATTAGTCACAAAATTCTCGGCGACAAGCTGACGCTGCTGCAGCGTGCTGGTTATGAGGTCACCTTCATCTCATCGGGCGATCATTTGGATGCGGAGATCAAGAATGGCTATCCCTTTCAATGGCGTACTGTACCGATGAGCCGTACGATTCAACCTTTGCAGGATTTGCGCTCCATCTGGCAGATGCGAAGGCTAATGAAGACCGAACGGTACGATGTTGTACATACCCATACTGCAAAAGCAGGCCTAATCGGACGAATTGCCGCTAGACTAGCGGGCGTACCAGTCATTATCCACACGAGTCACGGTCTGCCCTTCTATAAGGGGCAATCCAAGCGTGCTTATACCGTTTACAGACTGCTTGAAAAAATCGGCGCTTGGTTCTGTGATGCGCTTGCTTCTCAGAACCAAGAAGATATCACGGTCATGCAGCAGATGGCTCCTTGGCGTACGGTTTATTACGAAGGCAACGGCGTAGATCTAAGTAAGCTTGACGCAATGGCGAAAGAAGCGAATGAACGATTGAAGATTATTGATCTGAAGCGGGCATACGGGATTCGTGAGGATCTGCCTATGCTGCTGATGGCGGCAAGATTGGAGCCGGTAAAGGATCCCATGCTGCTGATCGAGGCTGTTGTGCTGGCGAAGCAGCAAGGAAAACTGTGCTGGGTAACCGCATTTGCTGGGCAAGGCCCACTTGAATCGGAGGTTCGGAAGCGTGTCATCGCTGAAGGATTAGAGGCGGATGTCGTATTGATCGGTCAACAAACGCCACTTGCCCCATGGCTGATGTCAGCTGATGCCGTAACGCTAAGCAGTGAGAAGGAAGGCATTCCTCGTTCGCTTATGGAGGCGATGGCCTACTGCAGGCCCGTAGTTGCCACAGATGTGCTGGGTACGCGCGAACTGGTCGTAAGTGAACATTCCTTTAAGGCAGTGGACCAGCAGGAATTCATAGCAGCTGATAGGTCTAGTGTCACTGGTGAACTTGTTCCTTATCGTGATGCTGGTCAGTTGTCAGATGCTTTGCACCGGATGATGAGCGATGACGTACGGCGACTTCGTTATGGTAAAGCAGGCAGACAGCGTATCGAATGTCATTTCACAGAATCTATCGTCGTATCACGATTAGAGCGGATGTATGCGGAGACAGAAAGACGGGCCAAGCGAGCTAGAACTTGGAGTTACCGAATCATGCAGCTGCTTAAAAGAACGATTGATTTGGCTGTCAGCATTCCGGCATTGCTCCTTCTCTCCCCAATCATCGCTCTAACGGCTTTTGCCGTTCGGAAGAAGTTGGGATCACCCGTGCTGTTCCGCCAAAAGCGGCCTGGAAGATTCGGCAAGTCATTCGACGTGTTCAAGTTCCGTACGATGACAGATGCCGTTGATGAGAAGGGTCATCCACTGCCGGATGAGGAACGGTTAACTACATTTGGCCTATGGCTTCGCAAGCTTAGCTTGGATGAGCTGCCTCAGCTGCTCAATGTTATTAACGGGGATATGAGCTTGGTTGGACCGCGTCCGCTCCTAATGGAATATTTACCCTTATATACGCAAGAACAGGCTCGCAGGCATGATGTTCGTCCAGGGATTACGGGATGGGCTCAGGTCAATGGTCGTAATGCAGTAACTTGGGAGGAAAAGTTCCGGCTCGACGCTTGGTATGTGGAGCATCAATCGCTGCGGCTTGACTTGAAAATCATCCTGATGACCTTCTTCAAAGTATTTAAGCGAGAAGGAATTCAGCAAGAGGGTCATGTCACGATGCATAAATTCACAGGCAGTCGCAATGCGGAGCGCGCCTCATGAGAAATAGGCCATTAATTATAGTTGGCGGCGGTGGTCACGGGAAGGTTGTGATGGATATTGCCGAGATGATGGGGGATTTTAGTCTCCTTGCGATCGCGGACGACAAATTCACAACCATTCAAGAAAGTAATGACATCCTCTGCGGGCCGACTTCAATCATTGGTAATTTGCTTGAAGCGGATCAAGAGGCGCTTGTCATTATTGCAATCGGCGATAATCGCTCTCGCTTTAGAATGGCGGAGCGTTTGGATCTTCCAAAGGAACGATATGCGAAGCTGCAGCATCCTGGAGCACATGTTTCCAAGCATGCTATTGTTGCGCCGGGTACGGTCGTTATGGCCGGTGCGGTTGTGAATACCACAGCTTCGATTGCAGCACATGCCATCATTAACTCGGGCGCTGTTATCGAGCATGACGTTGTTGTTGGACCTTTTGCCCATATTTCACCAAATGCTGCTTTAGCTGGCGCTGTTACCGTTGGAGAAGGCGCACATGTTGGTATAGGCGCAAGTGTCATTCCGGGCGTTCGGATCGGTAAATGGTCCGTGCTCGGCGCAGGCGCTGCTGCCATTCGTGATGTACTGGACCATTTAATAGCTGTCGGTGTACCTGCCAAAGTAATTGATCGCACATAATCAGCAAGGCCAACCTAATGAAGGAGTGATAGGTCATGACGAATGATCGCCGAATTTATTTATCTCCCCCGCATATTGGTGAAGCGGAGCAGCGCTATGTAGCGGAAGCCTTCGCTACGAACTGGATTGCACCGCTAGGCCCTAACGTGGATGAATTTGAGCGAGAGCTTGCAAGTAAAGTCGCCTCTCCAGGTGCGCTTGCCTTAAGCTCAGGTACCGCTGCTTTACATCTAGCTTTGCGGGTAGCCGGTATTGGAAAAGGAGACACCGTTTTCGTCTCTTCGCTGACCTTTGTCGCAAGTGTTAATCCGATTCTCTATGAGGGGGCTGAGCCGGTATTCATCGATGCGGATTTTGAAACCTGGAATATGTCTCCAAAGGCACTCGAGCAAGCACTCCTTACGACCAGAAAGGAAGGGCGCTTGCCTAAAGCGGTCATTGTCGTGAGTTTGTACGGACAGAGCGCAGATATGGATCCGATCATTGAGCTCTGCGAGCGTTTTGGCGTATTGGTTATTGAAGATGCGGCAGAGTCGCTGGGCGCCACTTACAAGGGGAAAGCGAGCGGGACGCTCGGCAGCTATGGTGTTTACTCCTTCAATGGCAATAAAATCATAACCACCTCAGGCGGTGGAATGCTCGTCTCCAACAACCTTGAAGCGTTAGCCAAAGTTCGCTATTGGGCCACGCAATCTCGCGATCCGGCGCTCCATTATGAGCATAGTGAGATTGGTTATAACTACAGGATGAGTAATTTGCTCGCAGGTATTGGTAGAGGTCAGCTGGAGGTACTGGAAAATCGAGTAGCGGCTCGTCGTGCTGTATATGACCGATATGAGCAGGCTTTTTCTCATCTGGATGGGATCAGCTTCATGCCGGAAGCCGATTATGGAACCTCTACTCGCTGGTTGACAGCTCTTACGATAAATCCAAGAATGACTGGCATTACAGCAACGGAGCTAGTTCGCACGCTGGCAGCAGAGAATATAGAAGCAAGGCCGGTATGGAAGCCAATGCACCTTCAGCCACTTCTGCGCAAATATGATTATTTTCCAGCATCCTCACAATACAGCGTATCCGATCAGCTGTTTGCCCAAGGTATTTGCTTGCCATCAGGTTCGAGCTTAAGCATTCAGGATCAAGAGCGCGTCGTTGCAATCATTGCTCATCAAATCGAGTCGAGGAGGAAAACCCATGAAAGTGCGTAAAGCGATCATCCCAGCCGCAGGCCTTGGTACACGGTTTCTTCCTGCCACGAAAGCACAGCCCAAAGAAATGCTGCCTATCGTCGATAAACCAACGATTCAGTACATCGTTGAAGAGGCGATTGCCTCTGGTATCGAGGATATTCTCATCATAAGCGGTCGGGGCAAACGTGCAATTGAAGATCATTTTGATAAGTCATTCGAACTCGAAGAGACATTGCATCAGAAGGGCAAAGCGAAGGAGCTTGAGCAAATCCGAGCCATCTCGGATATGGCGAACATTCATTATATTCGGCAAAAGGAACCGAAGGGTCTTGGACATGCAATTTGGTGTGCGCGCAGCTTCGTTGGCGATGAACCATTTGCCGTACTGCTTGGCGATGATATCGTCCAATCCGAAGAGCCCTGCCTGAGTCAGCTTATCCGAGTTTTCTCCAGGTTCTCCTCCTCGGTTGTCGGCGTTCAGCGTGTCAGTGATGAGGATGTATCCAAATACGGGATTATCGCGCCGCGCGGCACTTCCATTGAACCGTCCGTATTCTTCCTGGATACGCTCGTGGAGAAGCCAGCTAAGAAGGCTGCACCCTCGAATTATGCGATCATGGGCCGTTACATCTTAACGCCGGATATCTTCGACATTCTTGAGCATCAGAAACCAGGAGCAGGCGGTGAGATTCAGCTGACGGATGCGATCAAGAAGCTAAACGACTTAAAGACCGTTCTAGCTTATCAGTTTGAAGGTGTTCGATATGACGTCGGTGATAAGTTTGGTTTCATTAAAGCAACGCTTGATTTTGCTCTGCAGCGAGAGGATTTGAAGGACGATATGCTGGGATACATACAGAACGTATATGAGCAATATTTTTCACTTCTTAATAAGGTGGCGAAATAAATGCGGAAAATAGCAGTCATTGGAACGGGATATGTTGGTTTAGTGTCGGGCACTTGTTTTGCGGATATCGGTAATCGGGTGATCTGCTGTGATGTGGATGAGCAGAAGATTGCTAAGCTGCTTAGGGGAGAAATTCCAATTTATGAGCCAGGACTTAGCGAGCTAGTGGCTCGGAATACGGAGCAGGGGCGGTTGTTTTTCACAACGGAAATTGGTGAGGCTATTGAAGCCTCTGACATTATCTATATTGCCGTTGGCACCCCAATGTCAGAAACGGGAGAAGCGGATATGCGTTATGTCATGTCGGCTGCTAAGAAGATTGGCGAGCATTTGAACAACTACAAAATCATTGTCAATAAGAGCACGGTACCGGTCGGTACAGGTGAATTAGTACGTGAGGTCATTCAAGCGAACAAGAAAACGCCATGGATCCAATTCGATGTTGTTTCTAACCCGGAATTTCTGCGAGAAGGCTCAGCAATCGCAGATTGCATGAGTATGGATCGAGCTGTTATCGGTTCGGATAATCCGAAGGCGGCTGAAGTTATCGCTGATCTGCATGCCCCGTTTAATACGCGTATTTTCACGACTGATCTGGAGAGCGCGGAGATGATTAAATACGCGGCAAACACCTTTTTAGCGACCAAAATATCCTTCATCAATGCGATCGCGAACATTTGTGAGCGGGTTGGTGCAAACGTTGGAGATGTAGCGGAAGGAATGGGACTAGACAGCCGTATTGGCAGCAAGTTCCTGCAAGCGGGAATTGGATATGGTGGCTCGTGCTTTCCGAAGGATACCTATGCACTTGCGCATATTTCAGATAAGGCCGGCTATGATTTCGAGCTCCTGAAGTCGGTCATTCGGACCAATACTCGTCAGCGATTGGTGATTATGGACAAGCTTCGTGATGCAGTTGGCGGGTTAGCGGGCAAGCATGTTGCCGTTCTTGGTCTGTCTTTTAAGCCGGAAACAGATGACATGAGGTATGCGCCATCGCTTACTATCATCCCTGAGCTGATTAAGCAGCATGCCTCCGTATACGCATACGATCCGATAGCAGAAGAGTCCGCCAAACGTGAGCTTCCAGAGGGCATTCACTATTGCAGCAATATTGAGCAGGCTGTGACGAATGCCGATGTATGCATCATTCTCACGGAGTGGAAGGACGTTTTGACCATGGATCTCGCGCGAATCGGGCAGCTTATGAAGAACCCGATCCTTATTGATGGCCGTAACTGCTTTGATTTGACCACAATGGCATCCAGTTCGTTCGAATACCACTCCATCGGTCGGCCTCCAGTGAATAGGGCCGGGAGGGATCGTCATTCGGTCAATTTTTAAATGGCTGATCTTAGCGCTGCTCGTATGGTGGACGTCGCTTGTGTTCGGTTTCTCTTCCCAGCCTTACAGTGCGCAAACCATTCAGCCATGGATGAAATCGTTAATTTCGGAGCAAAAGCTTGCTAAGGTAGTTCCAAGCGTCACCGTTCATTATCATCATGCAACCATCGTTGCTAAGAAAGAGCCCTATCGATACATAGAGTTCCTGTTCCGAAAGTCTGCCCATTTGTTCGTGTATGCGATGCTGGGTGCAATCTTCTGCGCCTTGTTATCGACCCTGAAGCAGCGCGGTTATCGGATCATGGGGATAGTTTTCCTCTACGTATTGACGATTAGCTCCCTCGATGAATGGAATCAGGCCCGTGTGACAATGCGAACAAGCGCGATACAGGATGTCATCGTAGATTTGGTTGGCGGGTGCATAGGGATCACAGCAGTTTTGTTGCTCATGCGGACAAGACTAGGAAGAGCCATTAACCCGTCTACCTTCAAAAGCTAAGGCAAATGCAGCTTGAATACCTAGTCAGGAGAGGTGATAGCTTGAAGCAGCGACCAGAGTTAAAGCAGAAGAAAAAAAGTGTTTTCAGCTGGCGTCGATTAGTTCTTGTCTCAAGTATCGTCCTTGTCCTGTTTCTAGGTGCAGCATGGTATGCCTACGAACGTATGACGGATAAGCTTCTGGAGGTATTCATGGATGAAACGCTTCAGAGCAATGGTTCACTGGCAGCTGGCATCGCCAATGATGAAGTTGAGAGGACCGCCGTTCAGGATTCGAGGACAGATGATGTCATGCAGCCTACAAATGCTAGAGTCACTGTTCCTGATCCCGAACAATCTTTCAAGTCATCCAGCAAGAAGCAAGAGAGCGTGCGAAATACGACAAAGACACCGCAGAAGCAAGCTTCCATGACTTCTCACAAAGCCGATATAACGGAACGCCAAGCGGCTGACGCCGCAGACAAGGTGACTCTTAAGGACAAATTGACAATTGGTTCCGTTGTCATGAACCATTGGAGCTCAGATGACCTCAAATCTCTCAAAAAAGTGCTTAGCGGCGGACTTTCGATCCAGGAGAAACGTCAGCTTAAGAAGCGAGCGATGGCCGAATTATCGGAGAACGAGTACAACGCACTCATCCAAATCGCACATAAATACGGGTTAAGCCAGGGCAAGAGCTATAAGCAATCAAAGGAAGAAACGAATCTATCGAAATGAGGAGAGAGACAATGAAATTTAGCAAAATAGCTCTAATTACAGCAGCCATAGTCATAGGCTCAACGGCATTGCCGGCAGCTTCAAACGTTTCTTATGCGCAGGCCAGTTCGAATTCCTTGGGATCTCATCTCTTTGATAATTTCAAGCAAAGCATAGAAGCCAAGATAGCAGCGACCAAGGAAAAAGAAAAGCAAGAGAAGGAAAAGCTGGAAAAAGAAAAGAAAGAGCAGGAAAAGCAGGAGAAAGAACGGCTAGAGAAGGAAAAGAAAGAGAAGGAAAAGCAGGAAAAAGAAAGACTTGAAAAGGAAAGACTTGAGAAAGAGAGATTAGAGAAAGAGAGATTAGAGAAAGAGAGATTAGAGAAAGAAAGATTAGAGAAAGAAAAGCAAGAGAAAGAAAAGCAAGACAAAGAAAAGGACAAGGATAAGGACAAGGACAAGGATAAAGACAAGGACAAGGACAAGGACAAGGACAAGGACAAGGACAAGGACAAGGACAAGGACAAGGACAAGGAC
Source organism: Paenibacillus baekrokdamisoli (assembly GCF_003945345.1). Taxonomy (GTDB): domain Bacteria; phylum Bacillota; class Bacilli; order Paenibacillales; family Paenibacillaceae; genus Paenibacillus_Z; species Paenibacillus_Z baekrokdamisoli. The sequence goes on from NZ_AP019308.1 coordinate 1,048,035, forward strand.
AAAGACAAAGACAAGCCTGACCAAAAGCTTGTAAAGCAAATTGTACAAGATACCATTAACAAGCTGACCCAGCTCAAGAACAGAACTCAGTCCGCACTGATTTCTATTGCAATTAAATTTGCTTTGGCTAAGGATGGCCACGAGAAAACCGTGCTTTATCAACAAGGGAAAAGCACCCTATCCGCGAGCATTGATGCGTTTACCGTAATTATGCAAGAAGCAGCGGCGAAACTGAAAAGCATAGGAGCAGACGTGTCTGTGTTAGGGCCTCTCTTTCAGGCCTTTGATAGCTTCCAAATCGAAGGAAAAGGGATCTTGAAACAAATTATTGGTTAGAAAGAAAAATAGGAAAAGGATGGAGCCGGATAAGGCTTCATCCTTTTTTCTGCCTCGGTCTATCTCCATGACGAATTGTTTGATAAAATAAACGGGCGCCTATTACCAGCAAGCATGCCTGCATACGCAGCAATTATCAACAGGGAGGCCTTCTTTTGTCGTCCGAACCATTATTAACGTTCCTTTCGCCGCCACTGCCTTATTTCATTGAATCTAATCGTAAAACCTATTTACCTGGCGGAGAACATCCAAATCGTCGAAACATAGGTGTATTTGACCTCCTATTTGTACATAGCGGCACACTCTATGTCGGGGAGGAGACGAACTCGTGGGCACTAGGCCCAGGTCAAATGCTTATCCTGCGCCCTGATCTATGGCATTATCCGATAAAACCTTGTACGGAAGAAACGGTATTCGACTGGGTTCATTTTCAAACATCAGGCCCTTGGGAAGAGCTGGACGGTAATAATTGTGGAACCCTTCGCGGAGACTACTATTCTTATGCCATCCGCCTGCCCAAAATGATGACATTTACTTATCCGGATGAAGTCATTGCTTTGTTTACCAAGCTCCACGATGCGGCAATGGGAACTTCGCATGATGCATTCTGGCAGCGTCAGCAATGGTTTTTACATTTGCTTCAGCTTTTTGATAATGGCTGGCGCAGTGATGCTGCAAAGGCTCCGATTACGGTTGCTGAAGAAGCGGCTGCCTATTTGAAGCTCCATTTTCGGGCATCGGTCACGAATGGCAAGCTTGGAGAAGTACTTGGCCTGCATCCTAATTATATTGCACGCTGCATGGGTGAGGTTTTTGATTGTACGCCTCAACAGTATTTATTATCGTACCGGCTCGATCAAGCGAAGCTTATGCTGATGAAGACCAATTGGCCGATATCACGTATTGCGGATGAGACTGGATTTAAGCAAACGCCGCATTTTTCCCGCTCCTTCTCCGAACATATTGGCATTACACCTTTGCTTTATCGTAAGCGCTATACAGGAACAAATGTGCCATGAAGTCTCTTATTTCATAACGAAGATGAAGATTAAGGGAAATATAGTGATAAAAACAAGGTGATCTATTGATTTCAGCTGTAAGCAAAAAGGAGCTTGCCCTTCAATAAGGGGGGAAGCTCCTTTTTGGTATAATGCTGTCATGAACAATATTATTGGCGGCTAAAAATGGGATGAAGATTACAGACACGCTTCCAGGATTTTCTGAACATCTGTTTGCTCCAGCTTTTTGAACGAACCGATTGGGCCGAAGAGAACGGCTTCCTTCGCCATATGGTCGAGCTGGTCATTGTTAATATTGAAGTCTGCTAATCGAGATTCAGCACCTATACTTGTGAAGAATGCACGGGTTGCGTCAATACCGGCAAGGGCAAGCTCCTCGTCAGACAAAGAATCTCGCTTAATTCCCCATACCCGCTGTGCGAACTGCGTGAAACGTTCAATCCGTTCTTTATATACATATTTCATCCAATTCGGGAAAACAATCGATAATCCCGCACCATGCGGAATATCATAGATTGCACTAATTTCATGCTCAATACCATGTGAGGACCAGTCGTTCTGCATGCCTACACTGATAAGGCCGCCATTAAGGGCCATCGTCCCGCACCACATAATATTCGCACGAGCCTCGTAATTGTTAGGCTGCTCAAGTGCAATTTTTGCATTCTCGATAAGTGTCAACAAAATAGACTCACACAATCTTTCTTGCAGCGGCGTATCAGGTGTTAAGCTGAAATACTGTTCAAAGACATGCGACATGATATCCACGATGCCATTGACGGTTTGGTTGCGCGGCACAGAGTAAGTGAGCGTTGGATCGAGAATCGAGAAACGTGGGTAAGTATGCTGACTGCCGAAAGCGCGTTTTTGCTGAGCTTCCCAATTCGAAATAACTGCGTTGCCATTCATTTCTGAGCCTGTAGCAGCTAGAGTTAGTACGGTTCCAATCGGCAGCGCTTGTTGAATAACTGCCTTCTGAATACAGAAATCCCACACGTCACCCTCATATAACGCACCCGCTGCGATAGCTTTCGCCGCATCAATTACGCTGCCTCCACCTACTGCAAGAATGAGATCAACCTTCTCGCTGCGGCAAAGCTCAATCCCTTTATGTACAGAGGTCAAACGTGGATTTGGTTCAATTCCAGACAGTTCAACCACACGAGCATGAATAGATTTCAATTGTTCAATTACTTGATCATATAGACCTGATTTCTTAATGCTGCCTGAGCCATATACAAGCAATACCGTTGTACCATATGGACGAGTTTGCTCACCGAGACGGGCAATCATGCCTTCACCGAACAAGATTTTTGTCGGATTTTGAAATGTGAATGATAACATAATGCACCTCCAAGTTATGGGGAAATGGATAAGTGAATGAAAGGATAGAATCATGTAATTTACCTAGTCCATTTTATCATTAACAATTGAGATATACAAAAACGCCACCCTCACAAGAAGAATAACCGCCGTAAGTTGATCATGTCCCCATGCTCATAATCCCCTGACAAATCCCCTGACACTGATCTTAGCCATCTCCAAAAATTCGTACTAGCTTCTTTAGAGAGGACATATACTCCACGACAGTAAAAGTTTCAACAGTTTGGCTGGAAGTAATTCTATGCTTAAATATGGCTTAAACAGGCTAAAAACAATGACGTATTGCCCGAAAACAATTGCAAATGATTACAAGTTTTGATAGATGCCTTGCAGCAATCAAAATTTTCTGAAAATAGAGTGCCAACATGGAAACGGCAGTGTATAATGAAAGAAAAATCGCGCAATTGTGTCAATTAACTTAACAATTACATCACAAATAGCTATCGCTAAAGTGAGGAGGTGCATGTCATGATAAATGCTGCTTCAATTGGCTTGTCCACGCGCGATTTGTATCTGTTCAACAAAGGAGATTTGTTTCATAGTTATCGGACATTTGGCGCTCACCCCATTCGACTAGGTGATGAGCAGGGTGTTCGATTTACGGTTTGGGCCCCGAATGCTGAGGAAGTTCGTGTGGTTGGTTCTTTTAATGAATGGAACGGAACCCGGCATGCGATGGAACGTGTTGGAGAAACAGGTGTTTGGAGCGTATTCATTGCAGGCATAGGCACTGGAACGGTTTATAAATATGAAATAGAATCAAAAGATGGCAGCTGCTTGCTGAAGTCTGATCCTTATGCCTTTCACTCCGAAAGGCGTCCAAGCACGGCTTCGGTCGTAACCGATCTTGGTAAGTATAAATGGACAGACGGAGACTGGCAGCGGCGTAAACAAGATGGCAGTCCCTACCATGAACAGATGCTCATCTATGAAGTTCATTTAGGCTCTTGGCGGAACAGAGGGAAAGAAAATTTCTGGACTTATGAGGAAATGGCTGTAGAGCTTGTTAATTATGCAGCGGATATGGGCTATACACATCTTGAGCTTCTCCCAATTACGGAGCATCCCCTTGATCAATCATGGGGTTATCAAGTGACAGGTTATTATTCAGCAACGAGCCGCTATGGAACGCCAGAGCAGCTCATGCATTTGATCGATCGTTGTCACGCGCGCGGGATCGGCGTCATACTGGATTGGGTTCCAGGTCACTTTTGCAAGGATGATCATGGTCTGAGGCTCTTTGATGGCACACCCATTTTTGAAGGAACAGATTGGAAACGGGCGGAGAAGCCAATTTGGGGAACGCTTGCTTTTGACTTTGGTCGAACAGAAGTACAGAGCTTCTTAACGTCTAATGCTATTTTTTGGATGGATGTTTTTCATATAGATGGACTCCGCGTCGACGCGGTTGCTAGTATGCTAGATCTTCATTTTGATAAGCCTCCCGAGCTCTGGACCTATAATAAACTCGGAGGGAAGGAGAATACCGACGCGATTCGCTTTTTGAAGCGACTTAACGAAACGGTATTCCATTATTACCCGGACGCCCTCATGATTGCTGAGGATTCCTCTTCTTGGCCAGCAGTGACTTCACCTACCTACATGGGTGGGCTTGGCTTTAACTTCAAATGGAACATGGGATGGATGAATGACATGCTTCGTTATATGGCTCTTGACCCTCAAGAACGCATGCATCACCATAACCTTATTACCTTTTCACTTATGTATGCTTTCTCCGAGAATTATGTTTTGCCGCTTTCTCACGATGAGGTCGTGCACGGCAAACGTTCCCTTCTAAATAAAATGCCTGGCAGCTATGAGCAGAAATTTGCGCAACTTCGTTTGTTTTATGGATTCTGGATGACGCATCCTGGCAAGAAGCTTCTCTTTATGGGGAGTGAATGGGGACAGTTCGATGAATGGAAGGACGCTGAATCCTTGGATTGGCTGCTGCTCGAGTACGAGAAGCATGAGCGGATGCACCATTACGTTCAGACCTTGAATCTCGTCTACAATGAGCAAGCATCGCTCTGGGAGCGGGATTGTGATCCGGGAGGCTTCGAATGGATCGATGTTCACAACGCTGCACAATCGGTTGTTGTGTTCATGCGACGGGGACTTGATGCCAAACAGTTCACCATCTCGATCTGTAATTTCTCCGTTCACGAATATTCCCATTATACCGTTGGTGTTCCCGAGCCTGGGTCATACCGGGTCATCTTGCATAGTGACAAGGCTGTTTTTGGCGGTGAAATCGAACATGCTCCTGACCTTCTACACAGCCGTGATGTTCCATGGCATGGCAGACCCTGCAGCATGAGTGTTCGTGTTCCACCGTTATCCTTTCAACTGTTAACTTATGATCAAGAGGAACAGACGCAATCTTTTCATTGAAACACGGTAGATCGAAAGACTTGCTGCAACCTAATTTGCAGTAGAAAAGGAGAGGGCGTCCATGGGCAGAAAAAGAATGGTGGCTATGCTTCTTGCTGGAGGTGAAGGTAAAAGGCTTGGCGTTCTAACAAAGGATGTAGCAAAGCCAGCTGTTCATTTTGGCGGGAAGTACCGAATTATTGATTTTACTTTAAGTAATTGCGCTCATTCGGGCATCGACACTGTTGGCGTGCTGACGCAATATCAGCCACTCGTGCTTAACGCGTATTTAGGTATTGGCAGTCCATGGGGCCTTGATCGTCGAGATGGCGGAATGGCGATACTCCCTCCCTATGTGAAACAAAAGGGCGGTATGTGGTACAAAGGAACGGCGAATGCGATCTACCAAAACATGGGCTTCATTGATCAGTTTGACCCGGATTATGTTCTGGTTATTTCTGGCGATCATATTTATAAGATGGACTATGAATTGATGCTCCAAAATCATGAAGAACGCGGCGCAGATGTAACGATTGCTTGTATTGGAGTGGATTGGAAGGAAGCAAGCCGGTTTGGATTGATGCATGTCGATAAAGACAGCAATGTCACGGCTTTCGAGGAAAAGCCGAAGGTGCCGACGAGCAATTTAGCTTCGATGGGTATCTATATTTTTTCCTGGCCGGTACTTCAGCAGTATCTCATCCGTGATGAGGCGAATCGCTTGTCCGGCAATGACTTTGGTAAAGATGTTATCCCAGCCATGCTCCAAGATGGCGTTAAGCTTAATGCGTATACCTTTGATGGTTATTGGAAGGATGTCGGTACGTTAGAGAGTCTATGGGAAGCCAACATGGATTTACTATCGGAATTTCCTGCACTTGATCTGAATGATCGTGACTGGCGAATTTATTCGGTTAATCCTAATCGGCCTGCTCAATATGTGGCGGCAAGTGCGGAGATAACGAATTCTCTTATAACGGAAGGCTGTATGGTAGAAGGATATGTGAACCGTTCTGTGTTGTTCCATGGTGTACATTCGGGCGTGAATAGCCACATTCATGAATCGGTTATTATGCCTAACGTGAAGATCGGCAAAGGTGTCCATATCTATCGATCCATCATTGGCGAAGGTACGATTATCGCTGATGGTGTGACGATTGGAAACCCGAATAAAGGAACAGTAACGGTCATTGGGAATGATGAATATGTGGCTACGAATCAAGCATTACAGGAGGTTGAGCAGCCATGAATTCAAATGTACTCGGCGTCATTAACCTGATTCATGAATCCGATGAATTAGAGTCACTTACGGCAGGCCGCTGCTTAGCGACAGTTCCTTTCGGAGCTCGTTACCGTCTTATTGATTTCGTGCTCTCCAGCATGGTCAACTCAGGAATCTCCAAGGTCGCCGTATTCGCTCATACCAAATACCGTTCCTTGATGGATCATCTAGGATCGGGCAAGCATTGGGATCTTCATCACCGTCAGGGCGGACTATTCATGCTTCCTCCAATAACGGATGATGTGAACGAGGTTAGGCGCGGTGATTTATTCCATTTCTATCAACACCGTGATTACTTTAATCGCAGCTCGATGGATTATGTTGTGATTACACGCAGCCATATGCTGTCTAATATCAATTTTGAACCCGTTATTAACGAGCATAAGGCAAGTGGTGCAGACATCACCGTTGTTTGTAAGAAACAATCCGACTTGATGGATGGCAGAGCGCGCAAGGTACAGGTGAATGAGAAGGGACGCATCACTGCGATTCAGGATCATTACGGCGGGATGCAAAGTGATCTGGTATCGATGGAAATGTACATCATGCGCAAGGATCTGCTGCTTGATTTGGTAGAAACCTCGCTTGCACAGGGTCTAGATCATCTCGTTCGACATGCCATTATGTCTAGAGTGGATAAGCTTCATATTCAAAGCTATATGTTCCAGGGCTATTTGGGTATCGTCAATACGGTTTCCAGCTATTATCAGAACAGTATGCAAATGCTGCGTCCTGATGTTTGGAAGAACTTATTCTTCGAACCAGGTCCGATCTACACGAAGGTCAAAGATGAGCCGCCAGCCCGTTATACAGATGGAGCGAAGACAAGCAACTCGCTAATTGCCAACGGCTGCATTATTGAAGGCACGGTTATCAATAGTATCTTATTCCGCGGTGTTCATGTTCAAAAGGGTGCTGTCGTACGCAACAGCATTGTGATGCAGAATGGTCTAATCAGTGAAAATAGCGACATTAATCATGTTATTCTGGACAAAGACGTAACGATTGAGCGTGGACGTGAGCTTAAAGGTGCAGAGGTATCCCCATTTCTTGCCATGAAGCGCAAGATTATTTAATGGTTCATGTCTAGAAATGATAGAGATCTAGAGACAAAAGGACAGAAGATAGAGGTGGAATCATGAAACTGTTATTTGCTGCTTCGGAGGCTGTTCCGCTCGTGAAAACGGGCGGTTTAGCCGATGTTGTCGGATCCTTGCCAAAAGCACTTCAGGCGCGCGGCGCGGAAGTGTGTGTGATTCTTCCCAAATACGGAGTCATTCCAGAGACTTGGATTAGCCGATTCGAGACGGTCGCAACTTTCATGCTTCGAGTAGGTTGGCGAGATCAATATTGTGGTTTACTGAAGGCGGATATTGATGGCGTTGTCTATTATTTGATCGATAACGAGTATTACTTTAAGCGTGGCGGCTTATACGGATATGGTGATGATGCGGAACGCTTTGTCTTCTTTAGTATTGCAGTTGCGGAAGCGTTGTACCATATGGATTTCAGACCGGATATTATCCATTGTCATGATTGGCAAACAGGTCTCATCCCGTTCCTACTGAAGACACGATATGTACATGATCCTGCTGCTAGAGACATTGCTACGGTGTATACCATACATAATCTGAGGTATCAGGGTGTGTTCGGCAAAGAGCTCATGAAGGATCTGCTGAACGCTGGCGATGAGCTATTTGGTATGGAGGGTATCGAATTTTACGGTGCGGGAAGCTGTATGAAGGGTGGACTTCAGTACGCGGACAAGCTGACAACCGTTAGTCCAACGTATGCCGAAGAAATTCAAACGGAAACCTATGGGGAGAAGCTGGAAGGATTGCTTCGTTCCCGTTCAAGTGATCTAGTTGGGATTGTAAATGGAATTGATATAGACTCCTTCGATCCGATGAATGATCCGGCGCTTGAAATACCCTATCGTGGTTCTTTGTCCCGTAAGCGTAAGAATAAATTAGCCCTGCAGCAAGAATTAGGACTTGAGCAATCCGAGCAGATCCCGTTAATGGGGATTGTTTCTCGTTTGGTTGATCAAAAGGGTTTTGATTTAGTGGAAGCTGTGCTGGAGCAGATCCTGCAAGAGGGCGTTCAACTTGTCGTCCTAGGCTCTGGGGACTGGCATTTTGAGCAGTTATTCCGCCGGGTGGCGGAGAAACGACCTAATCAGGTTGTGGCATGGTTCGGATTTAATGATGCGCTAGCTCGAAGGATTTATGCTGGAAGCGATATGTATCTGATGCCTTCGCAGTTTGAACCCTGCGGGCTCAGCCAATTGATTGCGCTGCGCTATCGATCGGTTCCCATTGTAAGGGAAACTGGAGGGCTAAAGGATACTGTAATGGCATATAACGAGTCTACAGGTGAAGGCAATGGCTTTAGCTTCACGAATTACAACGCTCATGACCTGCTCTTTACGGTTCAACGTGCGGTTTCCTTCTACCGCGATGAACCGACTTGGCAGAAAATTATTGCTAACGGCGCCAAAGATGATTGCAGCTGGAACAAATCTGCTAAATCATATATGGGCCTTTACAGCGAAATTCTGTCCAATCGAAAGGAGACATAACTATGGCCCGTCATTTAGTCATCGGCAACGGCAAAATCCTTCTCAATCTAGATCGTAATTGTTATATTCGAGATATTTATTATCCATTCGTTGGTCAGCTCAATCATGTAGGCGGACAATATTGTCGCTTCGGTATTTGGGTGGCAGGCCAATTCTCATGGCTTGATGAGCCAGAATGGAAGTTTGAGCTTGGCTATATTGAAGATTCACTCGTAACGAACATTATTGCGAAGCATGAAAGACTAGCCATTGAGCTTCATATCAATGATGGCATTCACCAGCGGGAAAGCATTTATATTAAACGTGTCGTTATTCGCAATCTCGCGCAAGAGTCCCGTGAATGTCGGTTGTTCTTCCATCAGGATCTCATGATTGATGGTTCTGAGGTTGGTGATACAGCTGCTTATTATCCGGATAATCATACCTTGTACCATTACAAACGCTCCTCCTACTTCATGTTCAACGGCTTCTCTGATGAGGGGGGGATGATGCAGTATACAACAGGGATCAAACGCTTCCAGTCCGCTGAGGGAACCTGGCGTGATGCTGAAGATGGTAACCTAATGGGTAACTCGATTGCTCAAGGGTCTGTGGATAGTACGATCAGTTTTAGGACGATTGTGCCAGCAGGCGGCGAGAAAACAATCTATTATTGGATGTCTATCGGTAAAGACCTCGAGGAGGTTAAAGACCTCAACCAATATGTCCAGGAGAGTCACCCAGAAAAGCTTCTGAGTCGAATCGTTATTTACTGGAAGCATTGGCTTCATCGTGCAGAGAGCAATCTGGGTGATCTGTCTCCAGAGATTGCAAGAATGTTCAGGTTAAGTTTACTCATCGTTCGAACGCAGACGGATGAGCGAGGAGCAATCGTTGCTGCTAATGATACCGATATTTTGCAATATAATCGTGATCATTACAGCTACATGTGGCCGCGAGATGGTGCGCTAATTGCGGATGCGATGTCTGCAGCGGGATTCCAAAGTGTAATTTCCCCGTTTTTTCAATTTTGTGCACAGTCGTTGTCACCGGATGGTTATCTCTTTCACAAATATAATCCAGACGGAACAGTGGGGTCCAGCTGGCATCCTTATATTGTGCAAGGAAGCAGACGGCTGCCGATCCAAGAGGATGAGACCGCACTTGTCTTGTTCGCATTGTGGAAGGACTATACAAGGCATCAGGTCATCGAGCTTCCGCAATCACTCTATAATAATTTGATTCGTAAAGGCGCAGCCTTCTTGAGTCAATACATGGAGCATAGCTTATCGCTTCCTAAGCCGAGCTACGATCTTTGGGAGGAGCGTTATGGCATCTGGACTTACACGGTTGCTTCCGTATATGGTGGCTTGATGGCCGGTGCCTTCTTCACCGAATTATTCGGTGATTACGAGCGAAGTGATCATTTAAAGAACACCGCTGCGTCGATTAAAGAAGGGATGCTGACGCATCTGTGGGATGAAGAAACGGGACGATTCGCCCGAGGATTGATCCAGAAGGATAATCGCTGGGTGAAGGATATGACGCTTGAGAGCAGTATGTTCGGCATCTGGGAATTCGGCGTACTGCCTGTAGACGACAGCCGAGTTATACGGACCATGAAGGCGATACAAGAAGGTTTAACTGTTCGGACTGGTGTAGGGGGAGTTGCTAGATACACCAATGACTATTACTTCCAGCAATCAGGGGATATTGAGAATGTTCCAGGTAATCCGTGGATTATTTGTACGTTATGGATTGCTAACTTCCAAATCGAATCTGCTGCAAGTCTGGACGATCTTGCGGAGCCTAAACAAACGCTGAAGTGGGTGGAAGAGCATGCGCTCTCAAGTGGTCTTCTGCCAGAACAATTGAATCCAGTAGATGGAACACCTTTATCGGTTGCGCCGCTCACTTGGTCGCACGCGACATTCGTACAAACGGTCACGAATTATGCGGCCAAATATGCAGCGCTTGCTGCTGAAATGAAATCTTAGCCCTTTCATGAAAAGTAAGGCTGTTTCGCTCTTCATTGGGAATCCCGGTGAAATTGCGAAGCAGCCTTTTTTGCGCTCGAATAGGCATTTTCATTGTAGGTACAAATGTACAGTCAGACTCCAGTAATCGCACATACAATACAAAGTAGTTTAAATGAGAAAGGAGTTTTGAATAAATGTCCTCATGTGGTTCACCGATTGTTTCACCGATTAGTGGTGGATGTTTCACCAGTGCTGGCGTAATCTTGGTTCTCTTTATTTTATTGGTTATTATTACTCGTTCTTGCTTCTTCTAATCTAACACACGAGATTTTGAACTAAGGATGGTGAAAAATATGGGTGGTTTTGGTCATGGTGCTTTTACAAGCGCTGGTGTCATTCTGGTTCTTTTCATTTTGCTTGTCATTATCAGTCGTTCCGTTCTTTTGTAGTTCAAAGAGCAGGGGCTTCCAGTAGATATCCATTAACGACGATCGCTTCCGGATTTGATCCGGCGGGCGGTCGTCTAGCTTTTTTTTATCCCTCTTTTTAGAAATAACAAAGCCTTACACTCTCTTTGTTCAGTGTAAGGCGTGGTTAATGAGAGCTGCTTTTTTCAATGAAACCATAATTAACGGGTACCACTCTTCCGTGCCTGTTTCCGAATCGCTGCCTTATGAACCTTTGCACGTTGTGTGGAGGCTTCTTTTTTTATTCCAGACCCTTTATTAGGTATGCTCTTTATAGCTGCTTTGGGTCCCATGAAGGAACTAATCATATTGAAGGCAGGGCGCATTTGTTGGAACATGCCAAACATTCTTTGGATTTTCCCCATTATGGACATAATTCCATCAATGCCACCTAATCGGTCTAATGCGGATAACGGAGATGTGAAAGCTGGTTGAATGGCTGATTCGACTGATGGATTGGGTGTAATTGAAGGTTCACCACCTGGAGGCAGAAAACTAGTTACATTCGCTCTTGTTCTTATCGCCACTTCGTAATCACCTTCCTTTCTTCAGCAATCGTGTGTAGCTTCAACCCTACATGTAATTAAAACGATGCTCCCAATAGCTCATCGCTAGTGGGAACATCGTTACCTAGATGTGAATATGGTGCAAATAACTATATCAGAATAGAACGAGTCACGATGACAAGCAATATAAAGAGAACAAGGATAACTCCTGCGCTTGTAAAGCAGCCGCCAAATGCTTCTCCCATGTTAAGTTCCTCCTTTCAAGTAAACATAGGGTAGTCTATGTATGGAGAGTGGCTTATGCTTGGACTATTACCCCTCCATGACATTTGCGGCCAAGTAAGTTGTGGATCTTATAGAGGGTGAATCAAGGGTAGCGGCAGTCTCCTCCCGTTTAAAATATAAGAAAGTATAAGTCTATACTTTGCTTATATTTCAGAGAGAAGAAACTTGCTTCGCCGCCAAGGACGGCGTTAGCCGTTTCTTCTTGGCCCTAAGTAAGCAGTATCAGTATGCCTAAGTGGAGCATAAAATACGGAAAAAGAATAAGTGGAGGACCTGGGATGAATGGTAATCCGAATCAATTTTTTGACTTGAATAAGTTTATCCAGTCTTTTACTGGAGAAGAGACTTTCAGATTCTCAGACCGTGTCGATGACAAGTTTGATGATACGTACCCCGAGCATGTGGGTGAGTATATTCAGGACATGTTTTCAAAAGTAATGCCGAAAATGTTATCGAATATTTCAGCAAATATGTCACCGATAAAGCAGAAGAAGGTCAAAACAACGATTTTCGAATCTCATAGATCTGTATTTGTCCGCTGGAAAGTCCCTACAAAAGTAGATCCCTACCAGATTAGGATACATGCCAACACTCACCATGTCCGACTATCAAACTTAACCCCTTATAAGGATGTGCGGATAAATTTGCCTGCCCAGGTCACGACAAGAGGATGCAGGGCGAATATGCAAAATGGCATTCTGGAGATTCGTTTTTCAAAATCACTAAAGCCCAGCAGAGAAAAAGAAATCTTTTTGAGCGAGCTGTTGTAGGCGTTGCTTTCCTATTGTGGCCGTTCAAAGATACATTTCTATTAACAACCCAATCTTCTGAATCTAGTCTTGCATAGCTTATGTAATAGAGTTGGACAAAAAAGACCGAATGGATTGCGGCTTCTTATCCTACTCTATTAATCGCTAGAAGGAGGAATCAGAAATGGCTGTCAGTAACAATCAAGTTCAAAAGCTATTGGGCAAACAGGTTTATGCCAAGAAAAAGGATGGAACAGTCGTCTCAGGAAGATTGGTTCAAATTCAAGGCAATCGCGTCGTTCTCGCACAGGATAAAGGAAAGAAAGTTCAAACAAAAGCATTCGTCCCTTTAGTGCTTTTTGATTTATTAGCCATTGGCACTTCACCATTTGGGTTTGGTGGCGGGTTTGGTAACGGATTTGGTAACGGATTTGGTAACGGGTTTGGCGGGTACGATGGGTTTTTCTAAGTAACGTTAGTAAATGTTTGAATCACCGTCTCTTTCTTTGAACGCCTAAATTCATGAAGAAATGAAACGAGAAGTGCACCCAGATCGAAGACGTTGGCAAGCATCGTAAAACCAATGAAATAAGATAGGGGTGCACTTCTTTCTATGTACATAAGAATTAGACAAGTTGTTGAAAAAAGATGTAATTCCTCATCTGAGCAGCGTAAAAGCGGCCTCGCCTAAGGCAAGACCGCTTCGCGCTATAGTATTGTTTTGTATTAATTTAGAAACAACCGGCACGTAGTATGATAACTAAGAGAATATAGAGAACAAGTATTACGCCAACACTAGTACAAAAGAAACCAGGACCGATGCCTACTCCGCCGACTGGACCGCAACCTACTCCGCCGACTCCACCGACTCCACCTAAACCATATCCCACTTTGCATTCCTCCTGAGTGGTTATTTGTGATGTTTGAGATCACACTGTTAATGTATGTTGGGGAGCCCTTTTCGTTTGGACGTTTGTACCCGGTACATACATAATTGGGCATTCGCCTTTATTGGATGCCCTTCGACGAAGATGCTCATAAGCCTTGTGGAACTGAAACCTATTCTTGTAGGGCTGGATACGGCTTCGGACGTCTATACTGTCGGATATCCTTGATCCTGGATTGAGCAGTGGTTTTCATTCCGTTGCCGATTAGAACGGAAGCAGCGCCGCTTACAGCTATAACATAGATAGATCCAACGGAGATCCGTGGATCTTTATTGTGCGTCTTCATGATCAGTTGACCCTCTGAGTCGTCCAGAGTTTCAGGAATGGATGGGAGTGGCCTATTAAATATCGAGTAAGATTCAAAATAGACGTTCCCTGCATCCTCATGACTGATCGCTCGTTGCACAGCTAGTCCTCGAATGGAGGACTGGAGTTCTGACCGATCCCCTAGCTGAACGATAGATGAGGTCGCTACACTAATTAGCTCTAATCTACCGAGTTCAGAGATGCGAATCGGGTAGTCAGGTGCTGATTGAAGCCTCATACTATTCACCTTCTGCCTTATTGGCTCTTAGTGGCTCTCCTAGAGGCGCTAAAGGGCCAACGATGATCGATTCTGGTGGTGTATCGAACATGGAGTAGAGGGTCATTTGCTCGGTGTCGCCGACTTGTAACACAGAAGCACTTGCAACGGCAGTCATTTGTATACAACCGACAGAGAGGGAATGGTTAGTGACATTCAAATGCGTCATTTAGACTTGTCTCCTATCGTCTATTGGAGTCTAATTCGTATTCGATTGCAGTTTGGATAAGTAACTTTGAAGGGCGGCGTCAATATCACGAGTGGTCTTCGTTAGCACATCTGACTTGATGTGACCGGGATCTGTATGAAGCGGAGCGGGGGCTGCTTTTCCAGCAGCACCCGCTTCGCCTTGCTCAGCGACCTGAATATAATATTGAATTCGTGTGCTCATTTGTTTACGAATATCTTCGATAACTAGTCTTCGGTGAAAAGGATCAAGAGCCACCCCGAATTCAGCCTCAAGCTGAGATAATTTAACGGGAGCGCTCGTGTTTAAATAGGCATCTACTTCGCTTCTGATTTCAGGATAGGGTGGTCTCGGCTGCGTTGCATTAGGAGCGAATGGAGCATCTGAAGAAGGGAAAAAATTCGGGCCGCTTGTTTGCTGGTTACTGCCGTTATGACTTCCGTTGCTGACGAAAGGACTATTCTGCTGACAGGGTCCTCCAGCATTAGGGTATTGAATCGTTTGCGGTGAAGGTCCAGGCATGACCAATTGCCCGACTTCTTTGATTGTCTCTTCACTTGGAGGTGTCATGCCGATGTTGAGCGTCCCGTCCAGCTTCTCTACTTTCAATTGGTCAAAATGGTAGGCCATGCTGTCAATATGATAGACTGGCCTTGATTCGGCAGCCTTCACTCGCTCATTTAAGCTGTCCACCTGCTTACTGAGCTGATTGATGACGGTTTGCTGATTATTAAGTTGAGAACGAAGCTGATAGATGCTCTGGGACAGTGACATGCACATCTGCCATGGGGTTAAGTTGTTACTATTCGTAGGCTGCATGGCAGGCACCTCCGTTTTTAGGCTGGATTAGGCAAGGGTACGAATGAAAGCGGGTTTCCTGCTCCAAGCTGAGGGGCAGCCCCGGTGAAACCGCCCGTATTATAAAGCTGGGAAAGGGAACGAATGGAGCCCGCCGTTCCTACTTGGAGCACGGAGGAATTAGAGACGCTATCCACGCGAAGCTGGTAAATGGTAATTTGCTGATGAACGGTAAGATTCATTATACGACCCCGGAGTTTGCTGCAGTTGTGGAGCTATCCACTACATCGGGATCATTGGTGTTGGTTGAACTGACCGCGTTATTGGCATTTGTTAAGCCACCAGTTAGAAAGGAACCGGATCCGGCGTATGTTTTGGAGCTGCTTGAGGGCGTCAATTGAACAGCGTCACCGAATTGAACAATAGAGGCTGAACCGACGCTAATGATTTTGACAAAACCTACGATTGAAGGCATGGGGTGCATCTCCTTCCTGTTTATACGCAAAGCTGATGTTACATCCTATGCGGCACTCGCCTAGAAGTTCCATCCTAGTTAGCTGCAAAGAAGATTGGTAATGGATGGGTGTCCGTCTCCTCCCTTTCTGCATATCGTGTCAACAGCGGGCTTTTAAGGAGGTAAAGGGCAATGACGTCGGGTTTAGATGATCTGGAGAAATGGATGGAGCATAAACGGCTCCCCAAAGGAGCTGATATTTTTACCCAGCAGGATTGGATCGGGGATTATGTAAGGAAATTAGTGACCAAAGCACTGCCAGAAGCCGCATCGGTTCTAGGCTCCTTCCAAGCGGAGATTAAGGAAACGAAACGGTATATACATGTTACTTATCCACTAGGGGAGGAGACAGATGTGAAACAGATTGGGCTTCTTGTAAGAGAAGATCGACTACTGATCTCTGGGTTGAAGGGTGGGGAGAGCGAGACGATAAAGCTGCCCAAGCTTGTTGCTATTCGATCCTGTATGGCGGAGTTCGATGGCGCAACTTTACACATAAAGCTCCGAAAGCGGCTGCCAAGCAAAGCGGAACATGAGGCTGTAATTCGCTTGATTTAAGAAATCATGAAAGAGTCATGAAAGAAAATAGACAAGTAATTGTCACGAAATAGACGGAGTTTATATGTCTGTTATGGTGGATAAGAGCAGAGCTAATCGCTTATAATGCAGGTATAGACTTGCATAGGGGAGTGTTTAGTTTGACGCTTGTAGACGTTAGTACGATATCTGCCGGTTTGTTTATTACGGGAGCGATTTTCATATTACTGATTTTTTCACTTTTGAGCTTCGGTATTCTAAAGATGTTCCAGCTTCAAATTCGTGCTGGCTGGTACAGCTTTGCTGGAGCCGTTGTTAGCGGAGTGGCTTTTGGGCTCATTCTCAATCAATGGTTTGTGTGACAACGTAAAGTAAAGATGATTTATAGTGGTTGAATCGAGGCTGTCTTGCCATCTTATTATGAGGTGGTAGGACAGTCTCTTTGCATTTTCTGTGAAAACGGGTACATTTTTAGATTCTAATTATAAATTCTCGGGTACAAGGTTAAAAATAGACAATAAACCAAGTTGCCATTACATAAGATGGAGTATAAGATAGTGTTACAAGAGAATATTCAGAACATTTTGTTAATTTGCGAAGAGGGGGAGGGATTGCCGATGAACAAGAGCCATGAAGTGGAATATTGCAACTTGGAACTGCGTTTTGACCGCCGGCAAATCCAAAATCTGATCCGGGATTTGATCCAGGAGGGTTATTCGCTTTATTGGAGCGAAACCGATATTTTTTTTCTGATTTCGGTACGAAGCGGTCGCAAGCTTGTGAAGCTGAGATTTCAGCGGATACGCAACCGTTACAAAATGATTGGTGATTATATCATCAAGGATGAGAAGTTGTCGGAGTTATTGGAGAAGCTTATCAACGATACGCGTGGTCATGCAGTCGTCAAACGGTTTAAGGACCGACAAATTGTCATAGAAAGCATCATGTTTGGCGAAATCATTCGACTTGTGGAGGTGTCCGGCATGGAGCATCGCATCATTTATCAAAAAAAACCGATTGTAACCGTAGAAGAAGTGATCCAGGCTTTCCAATCTAAACGGGCGGAAGAACGGGCTTTAGTACTGCGATATGAGCTTGATTATGAATTATCGGTTCTGCATGAAGCGACTATTGAAGGACGCGAAGAGGACTCTAAACTGTCTAAGGAGCGATTACAAACTTTAAGAATTGAGATGATCCAGCTTGAGCTCTAAGTCCATGCAAGGCAAGGATAGGCATAAATAAGCTTCCGGGGGAAATTTGCCGGAGGCTTATTTATTTTACAAGCCATTGTTTCTTGTTTAAGATGAGCATAGCTGTTTCAAATGATGACAGGCGAGGGCGAGGGCAAATTATGAATCATATTTATCATAATTACAACAAAGGAAATCTGATTATTGCTGTTGATATTGGAACTACGAGTGTGAAAGTATTGGCTATTCATGCGGACAAGCTTCTGCTGCATAACAATGATGCCGATCTGGTGAGAGCTAAGACAGAAGAAGGATACCCGCTGAATGAACCGAAGCCAGGTTGGTTTGAACAGGATCCAGAGGTCGTTGTGCAAGCGGTAATGCGATCGGTTCGTCACTTGATCGAATACAATGGAATCGTTTCGGAAGACATCAAAGCCATTTCGTTCAGCTCTGCTATGCATGGACTCATTGTTGTCGACGAAGAAGGGGCGCCTCTAACATCGTGTATGACGTGGGCGGATCTACGTGCAGCTTCTTATGCAAAGAAGCTGCGTGAGAATGGGCAAGCGGAGGAAATCGCAAGGCGGACAGGTGTGCCTATTCATGCAATGACTCCGCTATGTAAGCTGCTATGGCTGCGTGAACATGATCCCGTATTATTCTCCAAGGCGCATGCTTTCATAGGCATAAAAGAGTTTGTACTTCATCGATGGTTTGGCGCACCCTATGTGATGGATGAGTCTGTAGCTGGGGGAACCGGTCTTTATCAATTAGAATCGCGTCAATGGGATGGGAAAGCGCTGGAGCTTGTCGGGGTTGAGCCCTCCCGGTTACCGCAGCTTGTGCCGAGTACGCATGTACTGCGAGGAATGCTTCCAGAAGCAGCGGCAGCCATGGGGCTAACTCTGGATGTGCCGGTTATTGTTGGCGCCGCAGATGGAGTACTTGCGAATCTCGGTGCGGGAGCGGTGGAGAGTGGGATTGGGGCTGTGACCGTGGGTACGAGCGGCGCGGTACGTATCGCGCAGGACCAACCGACTGGTGATGCGCAGGGAAGGCTGTTTTGTTATGCGCTCGCAGAGGGACTGTGGATCGCGGGGGGACCTGTGAATAGCGGCGGAGTCGTGCTGCGTTGGGTGCGTGATAAGCTGTTCCCTGTTGATGCAGGGGACGCTTCCAAGGGAAGTGAGGCTACGTATGAAAAACTTGTATCGCAAGCAATGGAAATACCTGCTGGTTCAGATGGGCTGCTTGCTTTGCCGCATCTTGCAGGTGAGCGTGCGCCACATTGGGATGAGGATGCTCGCGGTGTATTCTTCGGTCTATCTTTGCATCATGACAGACGTCATATGATCCGCGCTAGCCTTGAAGGTATTATCTTTGGGCTGCGTTCTGTCGCAGAGGCCATCGCAGCTCGTTCTAGCCGCAGTGATGGGCTGGCACCCCTTCGCGAAATTCGCGCTTCAGGCGGCTTCTTCCGCTCTAGTGAGCTTCGGCAGCTCATGGCTGACATTTTCGGGTGTCCAGTTATGCTGATGGAAACTGAGGATGCTTCAGCAATCGGTGCTGCCATGCTTGCTGTACACGCGCTTGGTGAAGCGCCAAGCTTGAACCAATTGGCTGCGTCGATTCGGATCACCGACCGTCGCCAGCCTAATCCCGAGGCGGTTCGGGTTTACAACCGCCTCTATCCGATCTATAGCTCGCTATATACAGCACTCGCCCCAGCCTTTGCGGAGATCGCTGCCTTCCAGCGCGATGAAGCATAATTTCGGGTTTCAAGTTCAGCTGAAAGAAGATAAATAGAAGCGCTTTCGGTGCGAAGTTGACATTTTTATTTTGGAACTGGTTTTCATTCCTGCTGAAAAAGAGTAAAATAGGAGTATTGTATGCGTGTCTGGCTTCGCTCCTTTGCTTGTTTGTTTCTTTAATGGAGAGCGAAGGTTCATGCATAGCTTCAAACTAAATCACATAGAAAAGGGATGGAAGAACCAGATGTCTAAACAACAAATCGGTGTAATCGGTCTAGCCGTAATGGGCAAGAACCTTGCATTAAACATTGAAAGTAGAGGTTTTACTGTATCGGTATTTAACCGCTCCCGTGAGAAAACAGATGACCTTATTCAAGAAGCAACTGGCAAAAACCTAGTAGCTACATACACGATTGAAGAGTTCGTTCAATCCCTTGAGTCCCCTCGTAAAATACTAATCATGGTTCAAGCAGGCGCTGGTACGGATGCAACCATTGATTCCTTAGTACCACTGCTGGACCAAGGCGACATCATCATCGATGGTGGTAATGCTTACTTCCCTGATACAGTACGCCGCAGCAAAGATCTTGAAGCACAAGGTATTCGTTTCATCGGTACAGGCGTTTCCGGCGGCGAAGAAGGCGCGCTTAAAGGACCATCCATTATGCCAGGTGGTCAAGAATCTGCCTATAAATTGGTTGAGCCGATCTTAACTGCGATCTCTGCTAAAGTTAATGGCGACCCTTGCTGTACTTACATTGGTCCAGGCGGCGCAGGTCACTACGTGAAGATGGTTCACAACGGTATTGAGTATGGTGATATGCAGCTTATTTGTGAAGCTTATGATCTGCTCAAACGCGTCCTTGGTGTGAGCACTGAAGAGCTGCAATCGATCTTCACGGAATGGAACAAAGGGGAGCTGGACAGCTACCTTATCGAAATTACTGCTGACATTTTCTCCAAATATGATCCAGAAACCAAACAACCTATGGTAGATGTCATTCTTGATTCTGCTGGTCAAAAGGGTACAGGAAAATGGACAAGCCAAAGTGCACTTGACCTAGGTGTACCGCTCTCCATCATTACGGAATCCGTATTCTCACGTTTCCTCTCTGCACTCAAAGAAGAACGTGTCCATGCAAGCAAGCTTCTAAAAGGACCGCAAGCGGCCCCTTACCAAGGAGACAAAGCAGCATTTATCGAAGCGGTTCGTAAAGCTTTGTTCGCCAGCAAAATCTGCTCATATGCGCAAGGATTCGCACAAATGCGTGCCGCTTCTGATGAATATGGCTGGAACCTTCGTTACGGCGATATCGCGATGATTTTCCGTGGTGGCTGTATTATTCGTGCAGGCTTCCTCCAAAATATCAAGGATGCCTATGATCGCGATGCAGCATTGCCAAACCTTTTGTTGGATACCTACTTCCAAGAGATAGTGGAATCCTATCAAGGTGCATGGCGTGAAGTGGTTGCCACAGCAGTTACGCAAGGTATTCCGGTTCCTGCATTCTCCAGCGCTTTATCCTACTATGACAGCTACAGAACAGAACGTTTGCCTGCTAACCTGCTGCAAGCACAACGTGACTACTTCGGTGCACATACGTTCAAACGCCTAGACAAAGAAGGCTCATTCCATTTTCAATGGATGGAATCTTAATACCTAATGGGTGATGGGGTATATAGGCCGAATAGCACCTCTTGTAAGCAGCTCCGAAGCCGATCTGCTTCTTGACCGCAGCCTTTGCGCTGCTTGATGAGAACCATGGATGCTTCTGCGAAGCATTGAAATTTTTTTAATAATTGTGGCTGGGGAAGGCTGAGTAATTCAGGCGCTTCGTCAGCCACTTTCTTTTTCATATATTCAAGAACCCATATCACATCATCACGACAAAGCGGGTAGTCGGGGTTGAAAATACGGCTAATGCGAACATTAGTCGATTGTGAAACTGGAATTGGCTCCATACTGAGTTCTCTCCTCGGACAAGCCGTAATCAAGTGCAGTACTAACATCTGTACGCGATAATCAACTTTTTTATACCCGATGCCAAATAATAATGGTATGATAATTGGGCATGTTTGATGAACTTTATAATAAGAAGGTGTGCTTTTACCAATGGAAGACAAGCAGCAGGCACATATCGTGCTCATCGGATTCATGGGGACGGGCAAGTCTACAATTAGTCAGCTGCTCGCCAAACGTCTTGACTGCAAGGCAGTCGACCTGGATTTCGAGATTGAATGCCTCTCAGGTCAAACTATACCAGAGCTTTTTACAGCGAAGGGTGAGGTAGCTTTTCGGGCTTTAGAGACTGAGGTACTGTTGAATTCGCTTCACTCACGAGATCGCTTAATTATTGCGACTGGCGGCGGTGCGGTTCTAGCTCCGCAAAATTGCAAAGTTATGCAAGAACTTGGCTATGTGGTGGCTTTGAAGGCCGAGGCCGAGCAAATTATATCGAGGGTCAGTCAGGATTCCTCGCGACCGCTGCTTCAAGGCAATGTTCAGGAGCGGGTGTATAAGCTGCTCGAGGACCGGAAGCACGCATATGATTTTGCCCATTTAACGATAGATACGACGAACCTCACTACAAATGAAGTCGTCGATCAAATATGGAATCATTTCCACGCATAAAGGAGAAACGAATCAATCATGGATGTTCTCGTAACCCCTACACCTAACCTACAAGGTGAAATTCAAGCGCTCTCTTCCAAAAATTACACTACACGTTACCTGCTTGTTGCCGCTTTGGCAGAAGGTACCAGCACGATCTATTATCCTGCCCACAGTGAAGATAGTGATGCGATGCGCCGCTGTATACGCGACCTCGGAGCTATAATTGAAGAAGATGAAGAGAAAATTACGATCACCGGTTTTGGACGTCATCCGAAGGATGTCAAAGAGCTTGATGTTGGCAATGCTGGAGCGGTATTGCGCTTTCTGATGGCTATTGCTGCCCTTTGTCCGGATGTAACCTTTATTAACCGCTACCCAGATTCCCTTGGAAAACGTCCGCATGATGATTTGATTGATGCACTTGGACAAATAGGTGTCTCTGTTGAGCACAACCAAGGCAGACTTCCGATAACGATTCGTGGTGGGCAGCCTAAAGGTGGCATCATCAAGGTTTCGGGAAGTGTGAGTTCCCAATATCTAAGCGCTTTGTTATTCTTAACACCATTGCTTGAGGAAGATAGCGAGATTCAAGTCGTGAATGACTTGAAATCTAAAGTTGTGGTTGGTCAAACCCTTGAAGTATTAGCTCAGGCGGGCATCCGTATTGAAGCTAGCGAGGATTTGATGCATTACCGTATTTCTGGCCGTCAGCAATATGCTGCTAAGAAATATATTGTGCAAGGTGACTATCCGGGATCTGCAGCCATACTAGCTGCAGCGGCTGTCACGAACTCCGATGTCACGCTGCACCGCTTGGAAGAGAACAGTAAGCAAGGTGAGAGAGCTATTATTGATGTTTTGCGGTTGATGGAAGTTCCTTTGACTCATCAAGATGGCGTTGTACGTGTCCAAGGAAATGGCCGTCTGAAAGCAGTTGAGTTTGACGGTGACAAAGCTACTGATGCTGTTCTAGCTATGGTTGCTGCTGCTGTCTTCGCTGAGGGAACATCACGTTTCTATGATGTGGAGAACTTGCGATATAAGGAATGCGACCGCATAACGGATTACTTAAATGAGCTTCGCAAGGCTGGAGCGAATGTGGAAGAGCGCCAAAGCGAAATTATCGTGCATGGTCGTCCTGAAGGCGTTGAAGGTGGCGTTGAGATTAATGCCCACTACGATCATCGTGTTATTATGGCACTTACTGTTGTTGGCTTGCGTGCGAAGCAGCCGCTTCGGATTCGGGACGCGCACCATGTAGCTAAATCCTATCCCATCTTTTTCGATCATCTTCAAGCATTAGGTGCTAATGTTGAGTGGGTAGAATAAGAATATAAACACTGGAGAGGTGTGTGATTCGAATGGCGTTTGAGAATCCTTCAAGGGATCAAATCAAAGTATTATTGGAACATTCACATACGATTGCTGTTGTTGGCTTGTCCGACAACCCTGAACGAATTTCTTATATGGTATCTGAAGCCATGCAGAACAAAGGTTACCGAATTATACCGGTCAATCCGAATGCAGATACCATACTTGGTGAAAAAAGCTATGCTTCACTCAAAGATATTCCGGATCAGGTCGATCTTGTTAATGTTTTCCGGCGCAGCGAGCACACTCCACCTCTTGCCGAGGAAGCGATTGCCATTGGTGCAAAAGCGATTTGGCTGCAATTAGGTGTTTTTCTAGAGGAAACGGCCCAAATTGCCCAAAAAGGCGGACTGCAGGTCGTTATGGATCGCTGCATAAAGGTAGAAGATTCCATCCTGCTGCCTAATGGAAAACCCAAATCCTAACGGTTATAAAAAAGTGATGTCTTCCCAACAATAAGAGAGGCTTCAAGGAGCGAAGAAAAGCTTGCTTGAAGTAAAATTCTCATATTCTCAAGGAGGACAACACGTGAACTCATCGAACCAACAAGGGAATTTCCAAAACCAGGGGTTATTCAATGCTCAGCAGCAACAATCCAATAATCAATCCAATGCGTATCAACCTCTGGGATATGTGCAGTCGCACTATCAAGGAATTCCAAGTCAACAATCTTCAGGTGGTCCGGTCATTTCACATGTAGGCTATGCCGCTGGAACTCAGCAAGGTTACGGTATGTCCTCGAACCAAGGCAATATGCAGCAACAACAACAGCAACAACAACAGCAACAACAACAGCAACAACATTCGGGATATAGTAATTTTGCCGGCAGCAACATATCTGCTGGTCCTGTTATCTCGCATGTAGGTTATACAGCTGGGCAGGATTTCCGCCCGTCACAATCACAAGGCTATAGCAATAACTATTCTAACCAACAAGGTACTGCGAATTATTCGCAGCAGCAACCAGTGATCTCCCATTTGGGTTATACAGCTGGACCGAATTTCGCCCAATCTAACCAAACCCAAGGCCAATATTCGCAACAACAAAGCGGATTTGGTAATATGGGTGGAAACAACAGCATGGGTATGATCAACCAAAACCAGTTTGCTTCTAACGCACATGCAGTAACCCAAAATAACCCGGTATACCAAGCAACGAATTCATCATCCAATGCTGGACCCGTGCTTTCTAGAGTGGGCTATTCCTCTGGGAACCAACAAAACGTTGCAGGTACTTACCAGCAATCCGGACAAAGCAATTATGGGATGAACCAACGTTTTTAGTTATTTGGGCTAACGGTATGAAGCAGAATGAAGAATAACGGAACGGAACGGCGGACCGAAAGGTCCGCTGTTTTATTTTGACAAAGCTGGCTGGAAGGCTTACGATTTATACACAGTAGAAACGAAGCCAGTTTTCCTATGGAAAACTTTTAGAATACGCTTACGAAGCCAGTTTTCTTACAGAAAACTTTTAGGAGGAGCCGAATGAACATCATGGGTCACTTGCAGCAGTTGGGACGGTCTTTAATGCTGCCGACCATCGTGCTGCCAGGCGCCGCCGTTTTTCTTAGCTTAAGTGCCTTGCCTTGGGCAAGTATGGGAATTCCAAGTATGCACAACTATTTGCAGACTGCAGGAGAAGCGATATTTTCGTTTCTGCCTTATTTGTTTGCCTTTGGTGTTGCCATGGGGATGACTAGCAATGCGGGTACCGCGGGACTTGCTGCATTAGCGGGCATGTTTATCTATACAGGTATTATCAATTCAAGCCATTATGAGCTTGAGCCCACGGTGTTTACTGGGGTTATTATCGGTATTGTCACCAGTATATTTAATGAACGATTCAAAACCATTAAGTTTCCTGAATATATCCAATTCTTTGGTGGACCTCGATTTGTGCCGCTTGCTATGAGTCTATTCTCAGCGGTTTGGGCGATTATTATGGTTCAGCTTGCACCTAGCTTACATCATGCATTAATAGGTTTAGGTGATATCGTCTCCTCCGGTGGAGGCTTTGGCGTTTTCTTATTCGGTTTTGTCCTCCGGATATTAGTCGTATTCGGTCTACACCATCTGGTTAGTCACGTATTCTGGTTCCAAGTCGGTGGATTCCAGTTGCCTGATGGGGTCATGGTCTTTGGTGATCTGCCTCGTTTTTTTGCCGGAGATCCATCTGCAGGTGCATTTATGGCTGGCTTGTATCCGACGATGATGTTCGCGCTGCCGGCGATCGCGTTTGCCATTATCCATGAAGCACGCGAGGATTTAAAACCGAAAATTCGCAAAACCTTTCTCACAGCTGCGCTTGCCTCATTCCTCACGGGAGTAACGGAGCCGATTGAATTTGCTTTCTTATTCGTTGCACCCTACTTATTCGTTATTCATGCGCTTTTATCTGGGTTAATGATGTGGATTACCTATGAACTTGGTATTCGTTCTGGATTTTCTTATTCGGCAGGCGCTATTGATTTTCTTATTAATGAGCATTTAGCGACGCGAGGTTGGCTGCTAATCCCGATTGGGCTCGTTTTCGGTGCTCTTTATTATGGATTTTTCCGTTGGGCGATTCGCCGGTTTCGTATACCGACGCCAGGAAGGGAAGAGGGTTCACAGCTTGATGAGTGGGCAGGGGACATTCCTTACCGCGCACCACTTATTTTACAGGCAATCGGGGGCAAAGATAATATCGTACAGATGGAAGCTTGTATCACGAGACTCCGTCTGAAGGTATCCAGTGATAAGCTGATCGATATTAATGCGCTAAAACATTTGGGTGCTGCAGGTGTCATAAGACTTGGCGGTGGCAATGTTCAGATCGTATTCGGCACTTATTCAGAGCTTATTCGCGAGGAAATGGACAAAGCCATCCGCCGTGATATATCGAGGGTCTTATTCTGTTCACCCGTGCAAGGAAGAATGCTCCCGCTTAGCGAGGTGCCTGACCCCATATTTGCAGGTAAGTTGGTCGGGGATGGGGTAGCGTTCATTCCTGATAAAGGGGAATTGGTTTCTCCGGTGCTTGGAAAAGTCATTCACGTCTATCCTTCCATGCATGCAATCGGAATTCGTACACCAGAGGGGCTTGATGTCCTGCTTCACATTGGTATTGATACTTCGCAATTAAAGGGTACGGGCTTTAAGTCTGTCGTCAACGAGGGCGATCAGGTTAAGCCAGGTCAATTACTCATCAAATTTGATTTGCCTTATATCCGTAAAGCCAGCAAATCACTCGCCACTCCGATGGTGATAACGAATTCGGATCGAGTAAGCTCTTGGAGCTTTGCTCCGTTTAAAGGGGTCAAACGGGGTCAAGCATCTGTGATGTCTGTCGTTTTAAAAGAGAGAAGCGGTGGAGGGGAAACGGTATGATTCAAGGAATTGGAGCTTCTTCGGGAATAGCAATCGGCAAAGCATTCGTACTGCCTAACTGGGAATGGGACTTGCCAGAGCAGAAAATCGATGTTGGCGATTTAGCCCGTGAGTTTGAACGTCTGTATGAAGGCATCCGTACATCCAAGGTTGAAATTGAACAAATGAAGGATGAGCTGCGCGAAGTTGTTGGCACGGAGGAAAGCTATATTTTCGATGCGCATCTGGCGATTTTAGACGATCCGGTATTTATGAATGAAATACAAGGCATTATTCAACGGCAATACAAAGCAGCAGAAGTAGCAGTTAAAGAGGTCATTGATCATTTTGTGACCATGTTTGATCTGCTGGATGACGAATATATGAAGGAACGAGCAATTGACATTAAGGATGTTGGCAACCGTCTTCTCAAACATTTGTTAGGTGCTCCTGAGATTACGTTGCCTTCTGATACACAGCCGTTTATTCTGGTTGCCAAGGAGCTTTCTCCCTCGCAGTTGGTTCATCTGAATACGAATCATGTTCTCGGTATTGCGACTTTGGTTGGAAGTACGACTTCACATTCCTCCATCATGGCTCGTGCATTAGGCATACCGCTTGTTGTAGGGATCGAAACAAAGATGATGGAGGATGTCATACAGACCGGGGATTCTATCATCATTGATGGCGACAAAGGTGTCGTACATTTGGATCCTGAGGATCATCTAATAAGAGAATATACAGAGCTGCAGCATCTTAATAATGAAGCGACTGTTCGGTTAAAAGGTATCGTGAGCGTTCGTCCGGTTACTAAAGACGGAAAAGAAATGGAGCTTGGGGCTAATATAAGCTCTTTGAAGGAGCTGGATGTTGCTTTAGCGAGCGGTACTAACGGAGTTGGATTGTTCCGAACGGAATTCTTATATATGGATCGTAACCGGCTTCCGCTGGAAGATGAGCAATATGAGGTTTACCGTACAGTTGCCGAGAAGCTTGAGGGTCGACCTCTAATCATTCGTACGCTTGATATCGGAGGGGATAAAAACTTAGATTATTTCGAGCTTCCTGAGGAAGAGAATCCATTTCTAGGCTACCGCGCGATTCGAATTTGTTTGGATAAAACCGATTTGTTTAAAACGCAGCTAAAAGCAATTCTTAGGGCAAGCAGCCATGGGAAGGTCAAAATTATGTATCCGCTCATTTCCTCGGTCGAAGAAGTTGTTGCGGCTAATAAACTGCTTGAGGAATCCAAGCAAGAATTACAAGCGGAAGGGCTCTCCTACGATGCTGACATTGAAGTGGGGATTATGATTGAACTGCCTGCTGCGGTTATGATAGCAGATATGCTGGCGGAGGAAGTTGATTTTTTCAGTATTGGTACCAATGATCTCGTACAGTTCACATTGGCGGTTGATCGAATGAACGAGCAAATCTCACACTTGTATGAGCCTTATCATCCTGCTGTGCTCCGTATGCTGAAATTAACGATTGAAGCGGCCAAACGAGCCGGTATACATATTGGCGTGTGCGGAGAGCTGGCTGGGGATATTGATGCACTACCGATCTGGCTCGCCCTTGATGTTGACGAGCTCAGTATGTCGGCACATGCCATTCTGCCGATAAAAGAACGGCTAATCCGCCTCAATCAGCAGGATAGCCGTTCGTTATTTGAACAATTATTGCAATGTCGGACGAGCGAGCAGATTCATAAAGAACTATCTGTATTTCAAAGCAAGCTTGATATCCTTGACAAGGCATCATCCTTACATTAGTAAGAGGATACCCTTATGAGACTTGCGATTGGTGTTTCTCTATTGTCCGCGAAGTGCATCAACAAATGCTTTACCGTAGGGTGGCAGGTCTGGCGGACGACGTGAGGAGATCAGATGTCCATCAACGACTACAGCTTCATCGATCCAAGTAGCGCCTGCGTTTTCCATATCGTCCCGAATGCCTGGAGTAGAAGTGACATTGCGACCTTGCAGAATTTTGGCAGAGATCAGTACCCAGCCGGCATGACAGATTTGACCGATCGGCTTGCGAGCAGCGTCCATCTCTTTAACTAATTCGAGGACCTTTGGATAGCGACGGAGCTTGTCTGGCGCCCATCCACCAGGAACAAGTAAGCCGTCTATTGCTGCACTGTCCACCTCGTCGAAGGACAAATCTGCCTTGGCGGGAACGCCGTATTTACCAATATGAGTTCGACCTTTCTCAGGTCCTGCGAATAATACGGTAGCACCTTCCTCGCGAACGCGATAAACCGGATACCATAGCTCCAAATCTTCAAATTCGTCATCAAGCAAACAAATGACATTTTTTCCTTGTAAGGTCATTTCTATTTCCTCCTAAAAGTTTTTGCGAGGGTACATCTATCTCATTTATTGTATCGAAGGTGAACGAATGAAGCAAACTTACAGTACGAACGGTTCCTATGCTCAGCGCAGGAAGCGCAGCCTACTCTACTTTCTACCATCGTTAGGGATCATGATTGCAATTTTCATATTATCATCCCGAACGAGCAGCGATATGAACGTACTATTACCTTTCTTTCAATCCATTTTCCCGAATATGAAAAGCTTCGATTGGGGCCATTTTGTTGCTTATTTCGCCTTAGCTTTTTCGCTGGACTATGGCTTTGGAAGAAGGGCAGATCGCTTGCATTTCAAGCTTTTGATTGTTCTATTATGTGGAGCTTATGGGTTAACGGATGAGTATCATCAGACCTTCGTGGGAGGTCGAACACCGGATATTTATGACATTCGCAACGATTGTATCGGAGCTGCGATTGCAATGATTGTGGTTGCAATACCGCCTATTCACAGAGTATGGCGGAGAGGAGCAAATTAACCAGAAAGATACAAAAATTACTATTTAGTCTGAAGAAGGACTTTATACAAAATGAGTCGAATACCTAATCGTCGAGCACCCTCCTGTAACGCATACGTAGACAGGCTGCAGGTGACAGGAGAAGGAGTGGACCATTTTGCAAAAGCGTTGTCCTTGCGGTGATATAATGCCGATGAAGCTGCGCACAGTCATCTATTCAGGAAAAGTGGAAATCGACAATGTACCGATTTTCTCTTGTCCTTCATGCAGTCGCAGCGAAGTTTTTCCTGAGGTAAAACCAGACTTAACCGGGTTGATCGGAACACTAGGGGCTTTCCCTGTCAAACAAACGTATTTGTTCAATGAATGGAACGAGTGGGCCAATGTATTAGTTGATGCTTACAGTGAACGTAAACCTTCCGATGCAGCCATTATGAAACGACTTACGGAAGAACGAATCAACACGCTCCTTGATTTATTGAATTTTGCACAGTCCACTCAAGATGAAGCCTGGATTG
The DNA here is from genome assembly GCF_003945345.1 of Paenibacillus baekrokdamisoli. Lineage (GTDB taxonomy): Bacteria > Bacillota > Bacilli > Paenibacillales > Paenibacillaceae > Paenibacillus_Z > Paenibacillus_Z baekrokdamisoli. The sequence goes on from NZ_AP019308.1 coordinate 1,078,170, forward strand.
CTGACATACATAAACGGCTTAATCAATTAAGCCGCAGCCTGATGCAATTCTAAAGGTAAAGGCGGGAGAATGGCTCATGGAACGGATCGTTCCAATGACAAGCGTCCAGCAGTGGGAAGAAGCGTATGCCGCATCTCTTCATAGACCACTTTTCATTTTCAAACATAGCACAAGCTGTTCTATAAGCAGTGGTGCGCTTGATGAATTACTGAATTGGATCGAGGATGCTGGTGGCATATTTCTCGATGTTGTGCTTGTAAACGTGATTGAGAATAGAGTAGTTTCAGACTTGATTTCAGAGCAGCTTGCTATTAAGCATGAATCGCCTCAAGTGATTCTTTTGGAGAATCGCACGGTAATATGGCATGCATCACATTGGAGTATAACTTACTCGACATTAGATGACCATCTCCGTACACATTGCGAAAAGTAGTATTTTGTCGTATCATTACGATAAAGTAATACGGCGCGAGATAAAAATTTGAACTAATGGAGAGAAGGACCGTGACGGTAACCATTTATGATGTAGCAAGAGAAGCAGGCGTTTCGATGGCGACGGTTTCGCGGGTTGTTAATAATAACCCGAACGTGAAACCTCAGACGCGGAAGAAAGTATTTGAAGCAATCGAACGACTCGGCTATCGTCCGAATGCGGTTGCACGCGGCTTAGCAAGCAAAAAAACGACGACTGTCGGAGTAGTCATTCCTGACATATCCAATGCAATCTTTGCAGAAGTTGCACGAGGCATTGAAGATATTGCCAATATGTATCACTACAATATTATTTTGTGTAATGCGGATAAGAAGAAAGACAAAGAGATCCGTGTTATTAACACACTGCTTGAGAAACAAGTGGATGGTCTTTTATTTATGGGCGGAGCAGTTACGGACGAGCATTTGCAAGCTTTCAAAACAGCCAATGTTCCGATTGTTTTATGTGCGACGACTGACGAGAACGGTTCGATTCCATCTGTGGATATCGATCATGAAAGTGCTGCATTTGACGCTGTTCAGACACTCATTAAGCAAGGGCACCGTTCGATTGCGATGATTGGCGGTACACTTCAGGATCCAGCTAACGGTTATTCGCGTTTTCAAGGCTACAAGCGGGCGCTTGAAACGGCTGGGATTACGTATGATGAGAACATGGTGCGAATCGGGAATTATCGTTATGAGTCCGGTGTTGAAGCCATGAAATATTTCCTTGAGCTGGCAGAGAAACCTTCTGCTGTATTCTCAGCTACAGATGAAATGGCGATCGGTGCGATTCATGCCATTCAAGATGCTGGTCTGAAGGTACCAGAAGATATTTCCGTTATTAGCGTGGATAACAGCCGTATGGCTTCTATGGTTAGACCACAGCTAACTACTGTTGCACAGCCGATGTACGATATTGGTGCCGTATCTATGCGACTCTTAACTAAACTTATGAAGAAAGAGTCTGTTGAGAATCCGAGGGTTGTTCTTCCACATGAAGTTATCACTCGACAGTCTGTTGGCAATAAAGAATGACAAGTGCTTATTCAAAGATCGGCATTATTGGCGCGATGGTTGAAGAGATCGAGCTGCTGCATAAGCATGTAGAGACAACAGGAACTTTTGTAAAAGCGGGCATTACCTATGTTCAGGGAACACTTCACGGCCGCGAGGTTGTGTTTTGTAAATCTGGCGTAGGCAAGGTGAATGCTGCCGTTTGTACGCAATTACTGATAGATGCTGGTGTTGATTGTGTGCTATTTACGGGCGTGGCTGGAGCTGTTGACCCAAGCTTGAATATTGGTGATATTGTCGTTTCGACGACTTGTCTGCAGCATGATATGGATTGTACACCGCTTGGTTTTGCGCAGGGCCAGATTCCTTTTCAAGAGGTTTCTGAATTCATTGCCGACCCTCAACTCGTTGAGGTCGCTACTAACGCCTGTGAACGGCTTTTCCCGGGCCGTAGTAAGAAAGGGAAGGTATTATCTGGCGATCAGTTTATCGCGTCTAGAGAGGCCGTCCATAAGCTCTATGAAGATCTTGGAGGGGCATGTACCGAGATGGAAGGTGCGGCTCTTGCGCAAGTATGCGTTATGAACGGGATACCTTTCGTCGTTATTCGCGCCATGTCAGATAATGCGGATGGATCAGCTCATGTGAATTTTGCTGAATTTACTGTGGAGGCCGCTATCCATTCCCACCAAATCATCGAAGATATGATTCAACAGCTTTAATCTATTAATTGAAAAAGGCTATTGCCGTTTACCTCCCATGCGGATGGTATATGGCAATAGCCTTTTTGGTATGTAGCTAGTTTCTAGAGAATTATATATCCTGTACAGCTACAGTTGTTGTATGGCGATTCTTTGCCTCAATCTCGGTGCGGCGGGGTATGGCTGTCCAGCTAGAGGTATCATCCAACCATTGTTTAGGGAGTTCTTCTGGACTTTGTGCTTGCCACCTTGCAAGCCATTTGTCAGGCAAAGATTCATTTTCATCTTTATTACGTAATTTATGAGCGATTGGATGGTCGGTCATCTCTAGCCAGACTAGCGCCCATGCCCGTGGTACTACTCGCCAGATATCATAACCGCCACCACCAATAGCGACCCAGCGACCCTCGGTATATTCATGAGCGAGCCGATGAATGATTGCAGGCATTTCTTGATAGATGCGCATGCTGCAATGTGTATGTGAGAGTGGATCAAACGCATGTGCATCACATCCATGCTGACTGATGATGACATCAGGCTTGAATGCAGCTGTGACTTTTTCTAAGGAGCTCCTGAAGCTCTCCAGCCACGAATCATCCTCGGTATAGGGCTCTACGGGAACATTAAAGCTGCTTCCAAATCCATGTTCAGTTCCTCTTTCATGAACGAAGCCGGTGCCCGGAAACAAGAATTTGCCTGTTTCATGTATCGAGTAAGTGCAGATATTGGGATCATCGTAAAAGGTCCATTGAACACCGTCGCCATGGTGGACATCTGTATCGATATAGAGCACACGTGCTCCGAATTGCTGGCGTATTCTAGTTATTGCGATAGCTGCATCGTTATAGATACAGAAACCCGAAGCATGATCGGGAAAAGCATGGTGGAGCCCTCCAGCCATGTGATAGGCATGTTTGGCCTGTCCTGTCATCACTAAGTCGGCTGCTAGCAATGAACCGCCAACAATGGATGCAGCAGCATCATGCATCCCAACGAAAAAGGGCGTATCTTCTGTTTGCAAACCATACCGGTGAGCTTGTGAGGTCCACTCAGACGACGGAGACGGCTCACTAAGCTGCTTAATAGCATTGATGTAATCTTGGCGATGGACAAGTGAAAGCATCGCCTCGTCGGCATGTGGAGCCGTTAGAAGCTGTTCCTCACTTAGTGCATTAGATTCTTCTAACAAATCCATGGCAAGCTTCAATCGTTGAGGATGAAAGGGATGATCTTCATTAAATTTATACCTGGCTGCCTCAGGTTGGTGGATAAATACGGCATTGGCCGTCATCGCTTGTCATCCTCCATTCTAAAGTTTTACAAAGTAAAACGGCATTGGAAGCTTTCACTAATCTAATACATAAAGCGTTGTCTGAAACGAACGCGGTCAAATCGTTCCACAGATGAGAGAGGCACTTCGTTGCCAATGCGGACCATTAAGCAGTTCGCTGGATGTGCACATATTTCGGGATCATCCGTTGCAAACCAGATCATTCCAACTGACTTCATAAGCTTTTCCATCATTTTACGATAATCCCATACGTTGAGCTTGGTTCCCTCAAGATCCCAATGCCAATAATATTCGGTCGTGAAAATGATTGCGTTCTCTAATTGCCCATCTGTAAAAGCAGTATTAATCATTCGTTTTCCAAGGCCTAACGAGCGATAATCATCGGCGACTTCTATAGCGCCAAGCTCGATTAAATCCTCCATGCCACCTTCTGACCAACGCTCAAGTTCATCCGGATAATGAAAGGTAACGTAACCCACGATTGTTTCACCATCTCGGGTCGCGATAATACGACCTTCCTCGAGCTCAGCAATCTCGATCAACGCTTTGAATTGATCACTTGGCCTTCGAAAAGCATCCAAATCGGGATGTAGGGATAAGCGAGATAATGCATCTGCGGGTAGGGGTCCTTCAACAATTAATTCTCGATCTTGGAAGACTACAATTTCCGAATTTATTATTTTACGATGTTCCAAAGATCTCGACTCCTTTCGAGTTCTAATCTACTTATAACAAAAAAACTTATAATTGAAAAGAATGGTTGAGTAATCAGTGGTGTGGTATAATGTGAAAGCGTATTCTAGTAAAAACTGTCTTTTGGAGACAGAAACCACGGGAAAGTTTTAAATTGTTTAGGAGGATGATGAAGATGGTAGACATGCATCAAGAACGGATACCGGCAACGGCAACCGGCTCCAACATGACAAACTATGATGAAACTTATGGTACATTTGATTTTGAACAGATTGAATCTCGGTTTACTTGGCATGAAACAGGAAAGGTTAATATGGCTCATGAAGCGATCGATCGTCATGTCCAAGAAGGACTAGGCGATAAAATAGCGCTATATTACAGCGATAATATTCGTGATGAATCGTATACTTTCGAACAAATGTCAAAGCAGTCGAACCGTTTTGCCAATGTCCTTCGCAGCCTTGGAATTAGTAAAGGGGAACGGATTTTTATTTTTATGCCCCGTACACCTGAACTTTATTTCAGTCTGCTTGGTTCGTTAAAGGTTGGAGCTGTCGTAGGTCCATTGTTTGAAGCCTTTATGGAAACTGCTGTAAGAGATCGACTTCAGGATAGTGATGCAGTTGCCATCGTAACAACACCTTCATTACTTTCACGTATTCCCAAACAAGACTTACCCGGACTTAAGCATATTATTGTATATGGTGATGATGTTGAAGCAGGAGAAGGCATTGTAGATTTCAAAGCAGAAATGGCGAAAGCCTCGGATGAGGCAGAAGTGGAATGGCTTGGACGTGAAGACGGATTATTGATTCACTATACGTCAGGCTCTACAGGAAAGCCTAAGGGCGTATTCCATGTGCAAAATGCGATGCTGCAGCATTACTATACAGGTCAGGTTGTACTCGATTTGAAACCAGACGATATCTACTGGTGTACGGCTGATCCAGGCTGGGTAACAGGAACGTCATATGGTATTTTTGCACCATGGCTGAATGGTGCGACTAACGTTATTCGAGGCGGACGGTTTAGTCCACAGGATTGGTATAGTACTATTCAGAAATATGGAGTTACCGTTTGGTATAGTGCACCAACAGCATTCCGGATGCTGATGGGTGCTGGAGACGATGTCGTCAATCAATTTGATTTGTCGAGTCTGCGGCATGTGCTCAGCGTTGGTGAGCCCTTAAATCCAGAGGTTGTTCGATGGGGACTTAAAGTCTATAATCAACGCATTCACGATACCTGGTGGATGACAGAAACTGGGGCTCAGCTCATATGCAACTATCCAAGCATGGATATCAAGCCTGGCTCGATGGGGAAACCACTTCCTGGTGTTCAAGCTTCCATCATTGATGACAATGGTGCTGAACTTCCACCATACAGAATGGGAAATCTAGCCATTAAGACACCTTGGCCATCTATGATGCGCAAGATATGGAATAACCCAGCGAAGTATGAAGAATATTTACGGATTCCAGGCTGGTATATTTCAGGGGATTCGGCTTATAAGGATGAAGATGGATATTTCTGGTTCCAAGGACGTATCGATGATGTCATTAATACGGCAGGAGAACGGGTTGGACCATTTGAAGTTGAGAGTAAGCTCGTTGAGCATCCTGCTGTTGCAGAAGCGGGTGTTATTGGTAAACCTGATCCAGTACGTGGGGAGATTATTAAAGCATTTATATCCTTGCGTGAAGGTTTCACACCATCAGAGGAACTCAAGAAGGACATTATGAAGTTTGTTAAAGAAGGTCTCTCCGCGCATGCAGCACCACGTGAAATCGAATTTAAGGATAAGCTGCCTAAGACACGCAGCGGAAAAATTATGCGTCGTGTCTTGAAAGCATGGGAGCTGAATCTGCCAACGGGAGATTTATCAACGATTGAGGATTAATGATTAGCTGAAAAATAAGCCACCCTGTTGCATCGATGAATGCGAGGGTGGCTTATTTATTACCTACAAGAAAGTAGGGGCTAACTCTATATTTTGTTGTTTAGAGAAAGAAGAACTCACTTATCCGCATAGACGGCGAAGTGAGTTCTTCTTATTTGACTTCAACGGTTTCGGAAGATACGGATTCACCGGCTTCATTAACGGCTGTGACTCGAAAGAATCCGGTTGAAAGAGCAGATACATAGTTGAATTCTGATACGGCAGTAGAGCCTAATTTTTTGAAGGAACCGCTGCCGGTCTCACTATAGTAAACCTTATACTCGGTAACTTGTTCGGAAGCTGCATTGTCCGTCCAAGCTAAGCTTATCCCGATATTGGTCGCTTGGGCTTTGACATTAGATGGACTGGAAGGTGGGGTAAGCTTCGCCTCTGTTGTTCCACCTGTTGGTGGATTAGTGACTTTCCCTGGATCAGGGATTACCTTATCACCACCGCTTCCAGTGCTTCCTGTTGAGCCCGGTGGTTTGGCGGATGAAGAACTGCCATTTGAGACAACAACTAAACTAGGCACCGATTCGTGTCCACCTACATCTACGGCTGTGACATAGTAACTGAATGTATTCGAACCAGATACATAATTAACGAATTTGAGTTCCTCCCCAGCAAGAACAGGGGAGCCGATCCCGATATATGCCGCATCGTTAATCGAACGATACAGGCGATAACCAACAACGTCTGCTTCAGGGGAAGCGGTAAAGGTCACACGGAATGCACCAGATAGACCCTCTAAACGAATATTCGCAGGACTGCTAGGCGCTCTCCCATCTTCCACTCGAGGATCTACCTTGGAAGGAGCATCGAGATTGGCATCAGCCGGCAAATATTGACTCATCGAACGTCGACTAGAAGCTGGCAGCTTAGCCTGAGCCGCTTCGATTTCTTGCATTAAGACATCAAGCGGTTTCTCCCTTTTCACTACAATCTGTTCACGGATCATGTCAGATGGAGTGGTGGACTGCGGAATGTAATTGACACCGTTATAAGCGATAAAAGCCATCTTAACGAGTGCATCGTCACGTTCTTTAGGGATAAACTTCTTGTTAAACCAGTCTGTCTCCAATTTTCCCATTTGACGTGTCAAATCAGTGGGCAGCTTACCACTAACACTAGAAACTGTTGCTTTCACTATTCCGGATGGCATAGTAAATTGCTTGGTAGGGAATAGCTCTGGACGCTCGCTAGTCACTGTATTCATAATTTTGGTCCATATTGAGCGAGCCCGAGTACGCCCGTCTTTAGTTAGCGTATGTATTTGTTTCTCATAACCTGACCATACCCCGAGTGTAATATCTGGTGTAAAGCCCATAAACCAAACGTCTCCATAGCTTTGTGTGGAGCCGGTTTTACCTGCAACAGGAATTTTCCCATAGTTTTTAAATTTGGAGGCAATGGAGTGTGCCGTACCGCTAGAATCTGAAATGACGGTTCTCAGCATATCTGTCATAAGAAAAGCAGTCTGCTCTGAGAAGACGCGCAACGGCTTATTTTCATGTTTGAAAATGACTTCGCCATTTGCATCGGTAATTCGACTGATCATGTAGGCATCATTGAAAATGCCATCGTTTGCAATCGATCCATAAGCGTTCGTTAATTCCTCAACGGAAACGCCAACGCTCAGACCACCGATAACTCCGGTTTGTGCATAATCATCCTCCGGTTTAATCGTGGTAATGCCGAGTTTACGGGCAAATTTCCAAGCTTCAGGAATAGTCACCTTCTGGTTAAAAATTTTGAGTGCAGGCAGATTCAAGGATCTGTTCAATGCTTCACGTGCCGTAACTAATCCATAGAACTTCTTATTGGAGTTCATAGGGATGTGGAAGCCTTTCTGGCCGTCCTTGAAAACCATTGGAGCATCGTCGATAATGCTGCCCGGTTGAACGAGTCCTTTTTCAATCGCAGGTAGATACGCCGCAATTGGCTTCATTGTAGAGCCTGGCTGCCTAGTCATTTGAGTGGCATGATTCATCTGTTCAGTGTAGAAGTCTCGGCCTTCCAGCATACTGATGATAGCGCCTGTTTTTTGATTGAGCATAATGGCTGCTATTTGCTCGACGCCTTTTTCTTTGCTGTCTGGCGTGAAATTTGTTTGATCAGCAGCGATTTGATGCATCGAGTTGTACACTTGTTTGTCGATAGTCGTAAAGATGTGGTAACCACCGCGAAGCAATTGCTCACGGGCTTCCTCGATTAGAGGAGCATTCTCTTTCTTGCGTACATCTGCAATCGTCAGCTTCGGATTGCGCTGCATAAGCAGGATCTCAGCAGCTTGGCGTTCTGCTTCCAGCATTAAATATGGAAACGTTGAGTATGCTTTCTGGGATGGCTTAGCCAAAGACTTCTCAATGTCGAATTGCTTAGCTTCATCATATTGTGCTTTAGTAATTCTTCCGGTTTCAAGCATCCGAGTTAGAACGGTTTGTTGTCGAACGAGAGCGAGTGTAAAGCCAGCTTTATTAAATTTGCCCTTACTATTAAAAGCGGTATAAGCCGAAGGACGCTGCGGCAATCCGGCTAAGTAAGCGGATTGTGCAATGTTAAGCTTATTCAAATCCGTAACATTAAAAATTCCTTTAGCTGCCGCTTTAATCCCATAGAGGTTATAGCCGCTGCTTCCCGTTCCAAAAGGTACTTTATTCAGATAGGCAGTAAGTATTTCGTCTTTGGTGAGGAACCGTTCCAGCCTAAGCGATAGGAATATCTCTTTTGCTTTGCGGCTATCGGTCTTGTCCAAGCTCAAGAAGACCCTTCTAGCCAACTGCTGGGTTAATGTACTTCCCCCAGTTTGGGTATCTTCATTCAAGAGCTTTTGTTTGATTGCCCGGCCCAGACCATTAATATCAACACCGTAGTGATGTTCGAAATTGTTATCCTCTATCGCAAGTACTGCATTGACGACTTGAGGAGGAATATCTTTGCGTTTAATAATCCGCCGATCCTCTTCTGTACGCAATTGACCGACTGGTGTAGCATTATCATTAAAATAAACAAATCCAGTGATGGAGTTTTCATTAATCTTTGCTTCTATATCAGTTCTTGCACGGACTGGCTCGTCTTTAACAAAGGATGCAATATACCCAGCTGCAAGTCCGCCGGCAAATAATCCAATTAATAAACCGAATATAAATAGCCATTTGATTGTGACGAGTGTCACAATTCTGAATGTCCGCCATTTGCTGTATCCTTCGACCTTCTGTTGACGGTCTTGACTCATAAAATAAAACTCCTCCTCCGATTAACAGAAATATTATAGCATATATCTCAAGCAGAAGGCATGCATTATGTGCTCGTTTGTGTCTAAACTTTTGACATTTGGGTTGTTTTACCATATATTTAGGGCAGTTTATTCGTTGACTTTGGTATCTCCTTTATGGTATAACGAGTAGCAAGAAAACTGCATATAACGAACAGTGTTGACAGGCAAAAGTAAAATCGCAGACTGTGATTATCAGAGAGCCGGTGGTTGGTGTGAACCGGTACACGCTGTCATTTGAATTACCGCCTCGAGCTGATCGGATGAACGACGTTCACCTATGAACGTGCCAGTAGTCTGTTTCCGGATCAGACAGATCCGTTACTATAATGAAGTGAGAGCCGCTTATTGGGTGCATTGTTATTACAAATGTGCGGGCAGCTCTAACGAGGGTGGTACCGCGAGCAAAACCTTCTCGTCCCTTGCGACGAGAAGGTTTTTTTTGTGTTCTCAGACAGAGAAATTCGGAAGAGGAGCGAATGAAAATGGTGAAATGGGAAGCGTTGAGCGCAAGCCAACAACGAGAAGTAGAACGACAGATGGAGCTTATCAGACGCGGGGTTGTGGAAATTGTCCCGGAGGAAGAATTGAAAGCAAAGGTAATTAACTCCATTGCGACAGGTATTCCTTTAAAAGTGAAGCTGGGTCTAGACCCATCGGCACCAGATATTCATATCGGACACACGGTTGTACTGCATAAATTACGTCAATTTCAACAGCTCGGTCATAACGTACAACTCATCATTGGTGATTTCACGGGACGGATTGGCGATCCAACTGGAAAGTCGGAAACACGTAAACAGCTAAGCGAAGAAGATGTACAGCGGAACGCTCAAACCTATCAGAAGCAAATTTTTAAACTTTTAGATCCTGCGCAAACAACTGTATACTACAATTCAGAATGGCTGGGGCCACTTCATTTCACTGACGTAGTGACGCTTTCTGCTAAAGTTACGGTGGCGCGCATGCTAGAGCGTGACGATTTCACAAAGCGGTATCAGAATGGTCTGCCTATCAGCATTCATGAGTTCTTCTACCCGCTTATGCAGGGCTATGATTCTGTAGCACTTGAGAGTGATGTGGAGCTAGGCGGCACCGATCAGAAGTTCAACCTTCTTATGGGACGTACGCTGCAGAAAGAATACGGCAAGGCAACTCAAGCTGCTATTACGATGCCTTTGATCGAGGGCCTTGATGGTGTGCAAAAGATGAGTAAGAGTTTGGGGAATTATATTGGAATCGATGAAGAGGCTAATCAAATTTACGGCAAATCAATGTCGATTCCGGATGAATTGATGCTCAAGTACTTCCAGCTTGCTACGGATATCAGTGATCAGGAGATTCAAGCCATGCAGCAGGGAATCGAAAGCGGGAGTATGCACCCGCGTGACGCCAAGATGCAGCTTGCTCATACTTTTGTCCGTATGTATCATGGAGTGGAAGCAGCTGAAGCAGCGCAACAGCATTTTGTGACCGTATTCCAGCAGCGTGCGCTGCCTGATGATATTGAGGAAGCCGTGCTTCCGGCTTCAGAGCTTCAGGACGGCCAAATCCGTATTGTGAAGCTCCTCGTTACACTTGGCTTGCAAGCTTCGGGAAGTGAAGCAAAACGGAGTGTCCAGCAAGGTGCAGTTCGGATCAATGAGAATAAAATGGATGATCCATCTGCCGATATTACACCGCAAAATGGTGATGTCATTCAAGTGGGTAAACGCAAGTACGTCAAACTGATCCTTCAGTAAGTCTTTTTATAGGTCACCTTCAAAGCTCGTTTTACGGTCTAACCGTGAAACGGGCTTTTCTTTAAAATATATGAAAGTATAAGTTTCCTCTATACTTTGCTTATATTTCAGAGGGAAGAAACTCGCTTCGCCGCCAAGGATGGCGTTAGCCGTTTCTTCTTGTTAAGAATAAATTAGGCCTCGTGTTATTGGGAATACCATAGCGGAGTGGAGGGAATCGTTCTGTAGAAGCGTCAGCGTTCGCCTTTGTCTCCGGATTTCTACCCCTAAGGGGATAGAATCAAAGAAATCGGGAGACAACAGCGATCGTAAGAATGATCCCTCCGCGCAGCGGGCGTTTATGCACAGGGCTTTATAACAAATAAAAAAAGAGCCGTCCAAAGATAACTTTGGATGGCTCTAGTTGATTAACGGCTGTAAAACTCAACGATTTGTTTCTCGTCGATTTCTTGAGGAAGCTCGCCACGATCTGGGTAACGAACATATTTGCCTTCAAGAGCAGCATCGTTGTATTCAAGGTAGTTAGGAAGGTAGTTGCGACCTTCAACAGCTTCTTTGATTGATTTCATAGTACGGCTGCGTTCACGCAAACCGATAACGTCACCAAGCGAAACTGTGTAGGAAGCGATATCCACTTTTTTACCGTTAACGGTAACATGACCGTGAGATACCAATTGACGGGAGCCTGCACGGGAATTAGCAAAGCCAAGACGGTAAACGAGGTTGTCTAGACGGCTTTCCAAAAGGACCATGAAGTTTTCACCGGCAATACCTTTTTGTTTCGACGCTTTGTCGAAGAGGTTGCGGAATTGTTTTTCGTTCATACCGTACATATGACGAAGTTTTTGTTTTTCTTGCAATTGAATACCATAACCGCTCATTTTTTTGCGTTGACCTGGACCATGTTGGCCTGGCGGGAATGCGCGTTTCAATTCTTTACCTGTACCGCTTAGGGAAATTCCAAGACGACGACTTAATTTAAACTTAGGGCCTGTATATCTTGACATGTGTCGTAAAACTCCTTCTTCAAATGGGATGTTTGAAAATGGGTGTTTCGCCGAGTGTTGTCTGTGCTTGATCCACTAACTACCAAGCCATGACAGGAATGTTCAGCCGCAGTCCTGTCAGCGACATCCTCCATAGAGGGTGACACAAAACCGATCCCATGTATTCAACTATACATATTATATAAACTCAACAAGCAATGTCAAGTAAATATTGAAATGACTTGCTAATAATTGGGTGAATAATGCAAATTGAACCAAAAGTCCTATTCGATCATGCCATTAGTAGTGCATATTTTTTATAATTGAAGTATGATAGTAAAGAGTATAATTTCAAACAAATCTTGCATTTTTCGCATAGGAATTGAGGTGGTGCTGCCTGATGAACAATTCGATCCGTACAGATTATTCGACGATATCTGACAAGTTATCTGACAATCAGCAGACAACGCAGCAATCCCCCATTTGGTTTACATATGAAGATATCAATGAACTGAATGACCCTCAATTAAACAGCTTGCTTATTAGAAGCTTTGAACAATGGCTGAGAGATACAATGAGCTCTCCTTTCAAAGATGGAAGCTTCGCATTTTGCAATCCAGAAGGGCGTATAGTCGCAGTTAAAGGACAGCTAGAATCTATGGACAGTGAAAGTGTAGAACTGGTTGAACTAGAAAAGCTCGCTAAAGATGCTAGTATGTCTGACAAGCTGCTTAAAGATAATCATATAATTGCTATACCCATCATGAAACGGTCTGACAGCCAGTCACTGGCGGTCTTGATTTGGATATCAAGAAACGAAGTGGTCGAAGGAGCTTCAGTGCTCTTGGAAGCAGGTTCTCTTCATTTGCGCAGCATCTTTTATCACTTATTCGAAATGATTTACGTAAATAATTTGATTGCCCAACAGCAGTTAAGCGATAAAGAAGCACTTCGTCGTGATACGCTTATCCAGGTTGCTAAACGGCTGCATGACCAGAATGATGTTTCTTCGGTTCTTAATGTATTGCTAATGGATTTGGAGCATTTATACCCGCATGCGACTGTTGAATTATATCTTTCTCAGGATCATGTTAATGGGGATCCTAGAGTAAAGCCACTGCTTATAAGGCATTCAGCTACTGATACGTATGCTAAGGCTTTTCTGGATGCGAAGCCGATTGTTGAACAGGTAAGTCAAGGTCTTATAGAATTAGCTATCCCCATGAGTGGCAAGCAAGCCGTCTATGGGGTTCTAAGCATTACAATGAGTACCGCACGTTGGGATGATTCAGATATGAGAGCGCTCATTATGCTATCTGATACCGCTGGATCAGCATTTGAGAATGCGAAGCTATTCGAGCAATCCAATCTGCTCATTGGGGAGCTTCAGCTTATTAATGAGCTGACGAAGCGCTTGAACCAATCTCTGCGTTTGAATGAAATATTTCAGTTTGCTATGACGGAGCTGCTTAATATTTTTAAAGCTGATTTCTGTATACTGCTCCAGTTGAATAAGGAAGCTACCGGTTTGCAAGTGATGTCAAGCAACGTACCCAGTGCTGTGAACGAAAGTTATTCAACACAATACGGGTTTTGTGGAATCGTTTATGAGACAAAAGAACCACTGATTATTTCTGATTATTGGGGGACACGAGTTGTTGACTCTCAGTTAATGGACGAAACCAAATCACGTTCCTTAATTGCGACTCCGATTATGGCGAATACCGAGGTTGTAGGGGTTATTATGGTCTTGCATCAAAACCCGAATTATTTCTCCTATGATAATTACAAGCTGCTTCAGGTATTATCTACGCATATTGGACTTGCAATCACGAATGCTTCGCTCCATGCTGAGGTTCGGCGGATGGTAATTACGGATAATTTGACGGGTCTGCACGCACGACATTATTTGAATGAGCAAATTTCCTCGCGTCAGCGTAAGGATCCCTGTGGCTCTCTTGTGCTTGTAGATATCGACCATTTCAAAAAGGTTAATGATACGTATGGTCATCAAATCGGTGATCGTATTCTGATAAGTGTTAGTGATGTAATCCGAAGCTGTATTCGTGATAGTGATATTGCAGCAAGGTGGGGTGGGGAAGAGCTGGCTGTCTATTTACCTCAAATTCGGGCCGAGCAAGCCTATCGTATTGCTGAACGAATCCGTAGTCAGGTCGAGAAAAACACGGACCCCACTGTGACGGTTTCCTGCGGTATCTCCGAATGGATGTTTGAGGATGAGAAGGTTAGTGTCGAATCGTTATTCTATCGAGCTGACATGGCGTTATACGAAGCCAAGAACAATGGACGTAATCGTATTTTTCTCGGTTAGAACTTCTGGTTTTAGCAGATACAAGAGACATTCTGAGCAGGTAGCTTATAGGCGGCCTGCTTTTTTTGTGCGGAAGAAAGTAGGTTGGTTGGATAAAGTCAAGGAAGTAGGCAGACGCTACATAGAAATGAAAATCGCTATGTGGGAGGTAGTCGGTATGGCTACAAATATTCGAAAGCTGCTTATTCTTATATTTTGGGGTGTGATAGTTCTGGAAACAGGGTGCGCTTCACCTGTTAATCATAAATCACCTGAAGAGTTATTGTCTTTAACCGTGGCAGGTTTGTCTGGCATTGACCACTACAGTTTTTCTGGTAAAACAGATATCACGCTTGGTGACCGAGTGAAATTGAATTCAGCCTCCTTCCACGGTACCGTTAGAGAGCATGGGCAAGTTAAAGTGAAATCTAACGAGCAGAGTAATTCGGCTGCTATAGGAAGCCCTCTTAAGCTTCTCAAGCAAGTCCAAGAAACTGCCCACAAGACCGAGCTTCTAAAGGATCAATCGGGACAATGGACCTCTGTTCTCTCTATTACTTCAAACGAAAAGTCATCCACCCGTATTTGGGCTAATAACTTAAGAAGCGAGTTTGCTGAAATAGCGAAGAGAGTTCCGACTGCTTCCAAAGGGCATGCCATGAAAGCGAGAAGTTTACAATCGCAGGCAGCTCTTGAACAAGAATGGAAGACAGAGCTATTGCATTCGCAAGCTGAGTTTGATCGGATGGTGTCAACACTCCACGTACAGACCACATACAAGCTAACTTTAGACCGTAGACATTTGACTCCTCTACGCCTGAAGGAGCTGTCAATTCTGCACTATAAGACAGCTGATGGTGAGCAGCAAAAAGAGACGAAAACAACGGATATGACCTTTCTTTTGACTGGTAAAAGCGGTAGTTAGGTGACGTGCAACCGTGGTGAAAAAGTGTTAGGATTAAAAGGAAGCCATGAATTCAGGAGGAAATAATAAGATGCGTGATCAACGTTTACAAATTTTAGCGAGCAATTTGGTTCGTTATTCCATTGATGTTCAACCTGGAGAAAACGTTCTAATCGATATGACTGGTTCGGAACGCGAATTAGTAAAATGTTTAATTGAAGAAGTTGCCAAACGCGGAGGTCGTCCCTTTGTTGAGACAAGCGACCGTTCCGTACTTCGTAAAATGCTGCAGCATGCAACCAAGGAACAAATGGAGCTATGGGCTTCCTTTGATCTGAAACGAATGGAAGCCATGGACGGCTATATTGCTATCCGTGCTGGAGAGAATGTAAATGAGCTTGCAGACGTACCGAGCGAAAATATGCGTTTATATGAGCAACTGTACCGTCATCCAATACATTCCGAAGAGCGCGTGAAACGTACCAAATGGGTCGTACTACGTTATCCGAATGCCTCGATGGCCCAAGCTGCCAATATGAGTACAGAAGCGTTTGAAGACTTCTACTTTAATGTTTGCAATTTGGATTATGCCAAGATGGATAAAGCAATGGATCCTTTGGAGCAGCTGATGTCGAAGACAGATCGGGTTCGAATTGTAGCTCCAGGAACAGATTTAACATTCTCCATTAAAAATATTGGAGCTAAAAAATGCTCCGGTCATCGCAACATCCCGGATGGTGAAGTATTTAGCGCACCTGTCCGTGACTCCGTCCAAGGAACGATTACGTATAATACGCCTTCCGTCTATTCGGGCGTTACGTTCGAGAACATTTCATTCACCTTCATGGATGGTAAGATCGTTGAAGCAACTAGCAATGATACGAAGAAGTTGAACGAAATTCTCGATATGGATGAGGGCTCACGATATGTTGGTGAATTCGCAATCGGTTTTAATCCATATATATTGAATCCATTGAAAGATATCTTATTTGATGAGAAGATCGCAGGCAGTCTGCATTTCACACCGGGTCAGGCTTATGAAGAGACGGATAACGGCAATCGTTCAGCTGTCCACTGGGATCTTGTCCTTATACAGCGTCCTGAACATGGCGGTGGAGAGATCTATTTTGATGATCGTTTGATCCGTAAAGACGGAATATTCGTCATTCCGGAGCTAGAAGCGCTAAATCCGGAAAATTTGCTGTAAATAGCCTCTTGAATAGCGGTGAGAATCGGGTTATGATGTAGGCAGTTAGTCAAAGTAATTACTGGAGGGATTCCCATGTCTAATAACACGGCAATTATTGATATTTCCCAAACGGCCAACAAATTTCGGTCGTCAATCGTTCTTCAAGCCGAGAATAAATATATCGACGTCAAAAGTATTCTCGGATTATTTACAACTTTAGTCGGCGGACTTTCCTACGAGCTGCATGTTCATGGACCTGATGCTGATGAGGCTAAAGTAGCAATGGCAGAAGTGTTCGAGAAACATAATCTCGATATCAAAGTAGTAGCTGAATAATTCAATGGTTTAGAGTCAAAGCGCTTCGCTGTGTAAATCAGCGGAGCGCTTTGTTGTTTTGACCTTGTACAATCCGTTGTTTTCGTCTAATATAAAGGATATAGAAGACGAATAGCTAAGCGCACAAGGGGGAGTACGATGTCTTCATCCGATGTTCTCATTCATCTGCATCAAAAAGCGCTTAATCTCCTTCAAGAAGATGCCTTCAAAATCGAAAAGCTGATCGAAGTACAAATGGAAAATTTGGCGACGAGAAAATGTCCACTCTATGAAGAAGTGTTGGACACGCAAATATACGGTTTTTCCAGAGAAATCGATTTTGCAATTCGGGCAGGACTTGTGGCAGAGGCGACCGGCAAAGATATAATTAATAAGCTGGAACGAAATTTAGCTACGCTGTATGAAGCTCTAGAAATGAACAATGGCATGTAAGAACTAACTTCACGTAATATTCGGGTAAAAAAGAACCTTCAGATCCACTTTCATAGTGGCTTTGAAGGTTCTTTTGCACATATTATGGGATTGTCTCACTCTGGTTTCCCTTTTGGGACAGCCCCATTTTGCTGATAGATAAAGTTGAAATTTAGATAAGGTAAAAGGAGAAGCCAAGTATGATGTAGACAATAATAAGTAATGCACCTTCGTACCAGTTCGTTCTACCATCTGAGGAGATGGACTTGGCTATAAAGACGGATACAGCAATGGCTGTGAGCTCAATGGGACTGAAGACGATGTCCATAGTCGGACCGAAAAAAGTGCTCACAATAATCAGTACTGGTGCAACGAACAAGGCAATTTGCAGGCTGCTTCCGATCGCTATTTCTACAGCTGCACCGATCTTATTCTTCATGGCTAGCATTACGGCAGCACTATGTTCAGCCGCGTTGCCGACGATAGCAATTAGGAATGCCCCTACAAACACCTCAGAGAGGCCAAATTCGGCTGTGAAGCTGTGTAGGGTACCAACAAGCCATTCACTTACGAACGCTGTCATAATCGTTGCTAGGAGCAGGAACAACACAGATATTCCTTTGGACCAGGCAGGTTCTTCACCATGGTCAGGCGTCGTTTCCTCGACTTCAGATAGAACATCCTTATGGGTTACCATGGAGAAAATAAGCCAAAGTATGTAAGCGATGATTAAGATTATAGCTATCGTTATACTGAGCATCTTGCTTTGGGCCACTGAAAAATGCTGGGTGGAAATAAAGATTGCTGGAATAGCGAGTGCAATGACAGATAAGATCATCAAGGAAGAGTTGTGGCTAGCGAGCTGTACGTTGAATCGCTGTTCCTTGAATTTCAACCCGCCAAGAAATACGCTAAAACCCAGAACTAGAAGCAAGTTTCCGATAATGGAGCCTGTGATACTCGCTTTAACCATATCGAATAGGCCTGCCCGAACGAGGAAGATCGCAATAATCAATTCAGCCGCATTACCAAATGTCGCATTCAGAAAGCCGCCAAGACGCTGCCCGGCGTAATGAGCAACACTTTCAGTTGCTTTACCTAGAAATCCAGCGACAAAAAGTATGGCTATCGCTGAGATGACGAATTCAGCTATTGTACCAAAATGAGCGTAGTGACTAATTCCACTCAGCACGAAAAGTAAGATTAACGCAGTGAAGAATATTTTTTGGTTCAAACTCAGGACACTCCTTTTTTGTAGGGTTAGTTTATAATTAATCCATTATATAAATCAGTAATCACTATAGCGGAAAAAAATGCCGAAGTAAACGAATGAATCGGATCAAGCACAGTCTTGATTCGGGAGTGCGCTTCTATTACAATGGAAACATAAGGTGAACGGGGAGTGAGTGGCATGACAGAAGAGCTTCAAACCGGAATAATTCGTATCTCAGACGACGTAGTTGCAACAATAGCAGGACTAGCTGCCCTTGAAACTCCTGGAATAGCAGCTATGTCGGGTGGTATATCAGAAGGACTTGCTAAACGGCTAAGCGGAAAGAATGCGCAAAAGGGCGTTTCTGTCGAAGTCGGACAGCTAGAAGCAGCTGTTGATTTGCGTATTATTGTGCAGTATGGCATTCCAATACAAGAAGTATGCCGTCAACTCCAAGAAAATGTTCGTGAAGCTTTGGAAAATATGACGGGTCTTCATGTAGTAGAAGTCAATGTGAAGGTAGAAGGTGTTGCCTTCAAGGAAGAAGAGACCTCATCAGAAGAGATAGCAAGGTTGAAGTAACAATTCGAGCTGCCTGATCATTCGTTGGGTGGCTTTATTTTTAATCGTTTCTTATGTAAGTTTGGTTAGACATAACAAAGAAGGGGGCTCTTATGAGCTCCCTTCTTTGTTGGATAATTTTATTTGCGGGGCTTTTCCGTCCGGTTGGATTCACGAGAAATACTGAGAAGGATGCCGATGCTGGCGAGTGATACAATTAAGGATGACCCGCCATGACTTATGAAGGGGAGTGTAACCCCCGTTAGCGGCATCGCACCAACTACCCCGCCAATATTAACGATCGTTTGTATTGCAAGAAGACCAACAATTCCGACACCAACGACTGTACCATAGCTGTCAGGACAACGAAGCGCGATGATGAGTCCTCTCAAAAGAAAGCAAAGAAAGAACAACAGAAACAGGATACTGCCAATAAAACCAAACTCTTCGGCGATAATGGCGAAGATGAAGTCGCTATAAGCGTAAGGTAAATACTTAAGCTTCTGTACGCTGTGACCGAAGCCAGCGCCTAGTAAGCCGCCATGACCCAATGCTTGCAGGGAACGGGATAACTGGTAGGTCGTTCCTTGTACATCCCCTAGAGGATCCATGAAGGCGGTAAAACGGTTAATGCGGTATGCCCAAGACTCACGGTCTCTCATGATCGCTATACTTGCCATGGAAGCAACAGTCGCAGCAATAATGATGCCGGAGAGAAATAATTGCTTCAAATTCGCGCCGCCGGCAACAATAATAATCAACGAGAATCCCGCTATAACAATACAAGCACCAAGATCGGGCTGAAGCATAATTAGACCGCAGATAAATGCGATGATAATAAAGACGGGAACAAGTCCTTTTTTAAAATCTCTAAACTTCTCGCCTTTCTTGGAAATAAGCGAGCCTAAGTAAAGAATAAGACCAAGCTTCGCAAATTCCGTCGGCTGTATACCGAAAGAACCGATTCCAAACCAGCTTCGAGCGTTATTTCGAACCTCACCGACAAAAGGAACAAGCATAAGCATGAGAAGCACCGGGATAAAGTAAATGATGAATCCTTTTTTGAAGGCGGTATAAGGAATATTCATTATCGTAAACATAGCGACTACTCCTACGACCGCAAACATCAGCTGACGCTTTGTAAAGTAAAGTGGATCGAAGTTGAACTCTTTAGAGATGGCGGCCATATTGGAGCTTGCACTGAAAACCATGACAAGACCGAAGCCAACGAGCAGAAGAGTAAGGACGAGAAGTAAAAAATCCGGCCTGCCGCGCAGGCCGTTCGTCTTTGTTTTCATCTAAGGCGTATCGCTGCTTTAAGCGAGTAGTTTCTTCAATTCTTGTAAACGCAGCGTCGCCGCATTCAAGATCGGCTGAGGAACCGGGGACTCATAATCAAGTCCGTGCGGAAATGTAGCTCGTCCGATATATACGGATTCGACTTGCAGTACGGCGTGAGACGACTCTAACTTGCCTTCAATTGCGCGGACATTAAAACGCAAGTAGTAGTCTTCAAGGTTGATGCGGTCTTCCAGTTTCAAATCGTATGTAGCACGGAAGTATTCCCACTGCCAACGTACGAAACCAAGCTTCTCTGAGGACTCATCTAGCTGTGCCAAATCGCTTGTCATGCCGTTTAGGCCTGTATTCTCAATAATCATCGATAATCCTCCTTAAATTTTCACGGAAAACATTCATCGTAAGCGTAACCATAGCCCCACGGGCAGTTTCTTCTTATTCATGATAGTATTTTTCCATTGACAGCGCAAGCCTTACTCAATCGGTTTGACTGAGGCAAAAGTGACATTTTTACGAAAATCTTTCTGCTTTTTAGGAAACAACTTTCAGGATCTTCAATCATTCTGATACAATGGATGCAGGCAATCATCCTTTAGGAGGTTTGTAAACATGAATACGAAGACCGAGATCGATACGATGTTGCAAACTATCTTCCCGGATATGGTACAGTGGCGTAGATATATGCATATGCACCCAGAAGTGTCGTTTCAGGAGAAAGAAACCTCTAACTGGATCACCCAAAGGCTTCAGGAAATGGGCTGTAAAGTGGAGACCGACGATAGTGGCTACGGACTAATAGTGAGAATTCAAGGTGAGAAGCCAGGTCCGACTATTGCTTTACGCGCTGACTTTGACGCTTTGCCTATACAGGATGAGAAGGAATGCGAATATGCCTCCACGGTTACGGGTGCTATGCATGCATGTGGACATGATGCACATACGGCAACGATGCTGGGAATTGCTTCTTATTACAGCTCGATTAAAGAAGAGCTTCATGGTGAGAGAAGACTTATTTTCCAGCCTGCAGAAGAGATTACGCCAGGCGGAGCGGTAGGCATGATTGCAAATGGTGTGCTTAACGATGTGGATGCAATCTATGGCGTTCATTTATGGACGCCGCTACCCTATGGAATGGTGGCATCCAAAGGTGGTCCATTCATGGCGGCGCCAGATGAGATTTATATAGATATTAAAGGAAAGGGAGGACATGGCGGTCTTCCTCATGAGACTGTTGACTCCATTATTGTTGGTTCGGCAATGGTACAAGCGCTGCAAACGATCATTAGCCGTAATCTCAACCCTTTAGAACCAGCAGTCATATCTATCGGCTCGTTTCACGCAGGTTCGACTGCGAATGTTATTGCGGAGCGCTGTAAGCTAGTTGGGACGGTCCGAACATTTTCTGAAGAGGCTAGAATACGCATAAAGGAACGTCTTCATGCCATTGTAAAACAAACTGCCGAATTATATGGAGCTGTGGCTGCACTTGATTACCGTTATGGATATCCAACGGTTGTTAATGATCCTATCGAAGCAGAGCGCTTTTTCAAAGTGGCACCTGATCAGTTTGGTCATGCTGCTGTTCAGCAATCCCCGTTAATCATGGCGGGAGAAGATTTCTCTTATTATTTACAAAAGGTGCCTGGCTGCTTCATGTTTGTTGGAGCCGGTAACGAAGCATGTCATGCAGTCTATCCGCATCACCACCCTAAGTTTGATCTAGATGAGCGTTCGATGCTGATCTCGGCGAAGCTCATGATTACAATGGCTGAGGATTTTGCCTCGGAGAACAAACGATCGTAGGCCGCTTTCAACCCTGTTTTAAAGTTTACAAGCGCGAACCGGATTTACGGTTCGCGCTTATTTGTGTACATAAGTAGTAAAAGAGCATAAAAGGAAGGTCAAATTCTCATACTATTAAAAAAGAATAGGAGAGGATTACATGCTCAAACACGAGAAACGCCCGCTCCGTGTGCAAGCGGATCGTACCGTACTGCTTGATGCTCGTCATCCGGATGCAGAACAAGCTAGAGAAGTGCTCATGCGATTTGCAGAACTACTGAAGAGACCCGGAGATCTTCATACGTACCGGATGTCATCCATGTCGCTGTGGCATGCAGCATCAATGGGGCTAAAGGCAAGTGACATTATTGATAGTCTTCATGCGTTCAGCTGCAATGAGCTTCCTCTACAAGTCATTCATACGATTCAAAGACTAACAGACCGTTATGGCAAACTAACCCTTGAGCGCTCAGGTGATGATGAACTGCTGCTGAATGGTGAAGAAGGTTTATTGAGGGAGTTAACTGAGCATTTGGAAATAAGCAGCTTGTTGCTTGGCGATTGCACGGAGGGTTACCGACGTGTAAAGGGCGAGTGTCGTGGCTTTTTAAAGCAGGAGCTGATAAAGCTTGGCTATCCCGTGGTTGATCTAGCAGGCTATCGACATGGGGAAGCGCTAGCTGTTTCACTACTTGGGCAGGCTCGCAGCGGAAGGGAGTTCGCCCTGAGGGACTATCAGGAGCGCGCTGTCGATTTATTTTATCGGGAGGGCAGAGAGGATGGAGGAAGCGGTGTACTAGTGCTGCCTTGCGGAGCAGGTAAAACAGTAGTCGGCCTTGCAGCTATTGCAAGGTTAAAGTGCGATACGCTTATTCTCACCTCCAATGTAACGTCTGTGAAGCAATGGAAAGCAGAGCTGCTGGACAAAACAACCTTAGCTGAGGATGAAATCGGGGAATATGCGGCCAGCTTCAAGCAAGTGTGTCCGATTACGATAGCTACTTATCAACTGCTTACCAACCGTCGTCAAAAAGTGGATGAATACGCCAATATGAAGCTTTTCCAGCAGCGGAACTGGGGGCTTATTATTTATGATGAGGTTCATCTGCTGCCAGCGCCTGTCTTCCGGATGACTGCAGACTTACAGGCTACAAGGAGACTAGGTCTTACTGCCACTCTTATCAGGGAAGATGGAAGGGAAGAGGATGTGTTCTCTCTAATTGGTCCTAAACGGTTCGACCTGCCGTGGAAAGTGCTTGAAGCCCGCAATTGGATCGCTTCTGTCTCATGCGCCGAGATACGGATTCCTCTTCCACAGGAGGAACTCCAATATTATGAAGCCGCGGAAGAGAAGGATAAAGCACGAATTTCGGGAGAGAATCCTGCCAAAATCTTAGCGGTTAAGCAGCTGCTGCATAAGCATAAAGGAAAATCGATCCTAATTATCGGTCAGTATTTGAAGCAGCTGCATGAGTTAGCGGCTGCGCTTCATGCGCCATTGCTTACTGGAGAACTGCCTCACACACAACGTGAGAGTCTGTATCAATCCTTTAAAGCGGGTGAAATTCCAGTGCTGGTTGTCTCCAAGGTGGCTAATTTCGCAGTTGATCTGCCTGATGCTGCGGTTGCCATACAAATATCGGGCAGCTTCGGTTCTAGGCAGGAAGAGGCTCAACGTATCGGACGAATAATGAGACCCAAAGCGGGGGATAATCAGGCCTGGTTCTACACGGTCGTTACGAAGGGCACGAAGGAGATTAAATTCGCACAAAAACGCCAGTTATTTCTACTGGAACAGGGCTATCGATATGATATCGTCGAGTGGCCACTGGATTGGAACAGCAGCTTGAATATTCCAACGGTTGAGGATGAAGCCGTGACGAGGATGAACTGGGAGAGCGCACAATGAATATTGGCGATATTACGGATAGACTTACTCAAGCGGATGTGCATAAATTTGCTGCATCACCGATATGGGGTCATTCGACTGATGGGCTTGATCATGTTCAATGGCCAGACTGTTTATTATCCACTTTATGTATACATAGAGCCTGGCCTAGGCTACCAGAGGTCGCTGCATTAACGTTGATTACGATCATTCGTGAATTTGGTGCAATGCCCTTTAAGGAGGAGCAGCTTTTAGTGGTAATACCTCCTGGCAGTATTGGTGTCAATTATCGTGTAGGGCTGTTGAAGCTCTTAGAAGCGGGTATTGTGTTTGCGGTTCGCAAGGCATGGGGAGAAAAGCTGTATTTTATCCCTCAGGATTCATTTGTGAATTGGTATCGTATTATTTTCCTAGATGATATCCTTCCGCCAATTGAAGAGTTGAATGTGAGTCATATTATGTTTTCCCCAGACGAGGAAGAGGTCTATAAACCGATGCTTGGCTTGCAACTGATTCACACTCTTGCGGAGATGCAGCGCACAGGTATGAAACTAACGAGTAAAGGTTATCTAACGAAACGGACGGTTGAGAAAGCCAGTAAGCATATTCACCTGCGAGCAGCAGAGATGGATAGGCTCCATTTATCTAGGTTATCTAGAGATGGAAAATATACGGGTTATCCGATTCCTTTTGCTTTTTTCCTCGAATTATTCTTTATTCATGGATGGATAACGCAATCACAAGAGAGTGTAGAGATTCGCCTTGCATGCTGGGAAAATTGGCTATCTTTACCGAGTTTGTCGCGTGAATCGAAGCTGCTTCATACCCTTATCCAACACTTTGCCTTCCAAAATACGCAAACAGCGCATACCGCTGTAGTCATGTGCCAGCTCTTGCCAATGAAATGGTACCGGATTGCTGATATACTGCTTTCACTCCATAAAATTCTAGGTGATAGCAATAGTGCGATTACGGATGATAACTTGATTAAAGATTGGTGCAATTTATTGTCTGCCTTCGGATGGTTAGAAATGGCTCGGCTCATAAGCGGGGAACCCATTGTCAGATGGCTTATTAACCCACAGCTGCTTGAAGATTCCAGCATTCTACCTCTAATAGAGGGGGAATCTATTCGTATAACACCGGATGGAGAGATCTTCGTCTACCCAGATAGCTCGGGTCAGATACGTTGGTTATTAGAAAACATTGCATTACGTAAATTAACGGATAGGGTTACTGTTTATAAGCTTGATTCAGCGCTCTTATTAAGAATGGATAAGCTTGGATTGTCGTGTGAAAGCATAATTAATCGGCTGGAAGAGGCTTCAGGAGAAGAGCTGCCACATACGGTGCGAATTGCCATTGCGTCGTTGAAGACTACCGAATTCTGTCAAGAAGAAGAAGGCCCTATTCAATTAAGTGTGCAGCTTGCTTCTGAGGGGAAGTCCATGACGAATATGTCCCCTTTTCCCGAACCCCCTTCCTTGTATGCATATGATCTGCTCTTAGAGTGGCCTTCGTATAAATCATTGTTTGTGGGTCTAGATGAAGTGCCGACGATGTGGATCAAGCAGCTTCGTTCCTATCATCACTCGACGAAGAGGGAGCTCTTGGAAAGAGCTTTAAGCTGGCGGACTGCGGTTAAATTAAACTATAGAGGCAGCGTTCAGTCATTCGTACCGGAGCGGATAGAAGGAGATGGAGTGGACTGGGCAGTCGTGGGTCAGTTCTATGAAGAGAATGGGACAGAGCAACTTCGATTAAAGCCCACCATGTGGCAGGAAATGATGCTTGTTATTCCCATAGAGTAGGTGAATCGCGAGGTCAGGTTTAGCGAAGCCTACTCTACCTTTTTCTACACTTCTTATGTTATGATAACGTATAGGGCGAAGCCTAATGTCAATGAAGGGGTGGGTAAAGTGCAAACGATACCAATATCAGACCCTAGTGAGCTTGTATGGATCCCGTCTTATGAAGGCGGAAGCGATTCATCGCTTGATATGGGGCAGCTAATACTGAATGCCTATGAAATAGGAGATATGGTTAACCAATCGGTGGAAGTTGCCGAGTATGCATATTGGAAAATGGTCGTCGATCAGGATCCGGAAGTTCATCAGTTGATGAAAAAGTTTGCTAAGGCGAAGGACATTTTCGTTGATTGTGAGCGATTCGGACGCTTTCATCCGGACTTCAATGAAGCAAAAGCTAATGTCCAAGCGATTGAGCAGCAATTAAGTGAGCTTGATTGTGTCAGCCGATTCAAGGTGGCTGAACAAGCTGTTGATGAAATGCTGCATGATATTGCGAAGCAAATTGCGGGATCGGTATCGGAGTCCATAAAAGTACCAGGTAATGATCCTCTGCCTAAAGGCGGAGGCAGCTGTGGAAGCGGCGGTTCATGCAGCTGCAGCAGCGGTGGTTGCGGATAAGGTTGAGAAGGATGGGGGCAACTATGTTTTCGGAGCGTATGGGTTATATTGTGTGGGTCAGCGATCTTAAAGCGGCCCGGACATTAGAAAAGTATGGAACGGTACATTACATGTCCCGCAAAATGCATTATGTCGTAATGTATATGAATGCTGACCGTGCTGAAGAAATGGTACGTAACATTGGACGCCTTCCTTTCGTCAAGAAGATAGAGCGTTCGTACCGCAATGAAATTAAAACCGAGTATACACAGGGTGTTCCCGACAAAACACGGTTTTATAGTTTATGAGCTGAAGGCTTCCGTATCGGTAAATCCGAACGGGAGCTTATTTTTTTACCAACAAATCCCATAAAGTACCAATAATGGTGTGACTTTATTTTTTTGTTGTAATATTGGACAGGCATGCTACAATGAAAATAAATGTACATATAGATAATAAGGCCTACATCCTGGGAGGGGTGGATCGCGATGAAAGACAAGATGACTGAGAGATGGAGCACTTATGAGTCGTTCCATGTCGTACTAGGCGACAAAAAGGTTGCGGATATCGTCATCACGAACCACGCCAAAGTAAGATGGGCTGATCGAGTCGAGAGCGAGAAAACCGGGTTTGATGACATTGCGGATTTCCTTTGGCAATGCTTGAAACAAGGGCGTATCGAGCCTTATTACCGAAACGAGCAGGATGTATATCTGATCGATGATGATCTTGTTTTTGTTGCTGAGTTTGCAACGCTCGACAAAGAAACAGATTTAATGGGCAATCCGCTTCACAAAATGATCGTCGTTACGTTCTTAGGACGGATGTCTGAGACAATTGAACTACGTGACTTAAAGTCGTATTATTCATGGTTAAGACATTCTAGAAGGATGACATTAATTAAAAATAGCAGAAAACGAAAATAATGTTTGTTGATATGCAACTTTAGCACAGGCTGCCACGATGCCTGTGCTTTTTGTGCACTATGGGAGATACCTTGTACAAGGATTTATTGTATAATAAACAAAGAGAAAGGATGGATGCTCCTATGGCCCTTAATTTTCATCAACTTCATATATTTTATACTGTCGCAGAGAGAGGAAGCTTCTCAGCTGCTGCTCAAGCACTCCACATGACACAGCCCGCAGTTACGATGCAGGTTCAGTCACTGGAGGATTATTTTGGCACGAAGCTGCTTCAGAGATCGACGAAACGAATTGAATTGACTGAGGCGGGAAGCGCCTTAATGCCTTTCGCGCAGCGAAGCATCGACCTTATTCGCGATACCGATTCTCAAATGTCTAAATTCACCAAGCAGCTGAAGGGACGGCTTCAGCTTGGTGCGAGTCTAACAATCGGCGAATATATCTTACCGCGTTTGCTGGGGCCTTTTGGTCAAGAATACCCTCATATTACGATTAGCATGAAGGTAATGAATACCGCGCAGATTATGGAAGAAATTTTGAATCATCAATTGAATTTTGGACTGATCGAGGCACCTGTGAATCACCCGGATATGCATATGGAAGCTGTTATGAGCGATGAGCTGCGACTAATTGTGAGCCAATCGCATCCATTAGCAGGTTTAAAGGAAGTTGAGCTAGAGGATATCCTAGCGTATCCTTTTGTATTGCGAGAGCAAGGCTCAGGAACACGACTAGTGATGGAAGAGCAGTTAAAGAAAAAACATATTAATCCAGCTGATCTCAAGATCGTGATGGAGCTTGGAAGCACCGGGGCAGTCAAATCAGCAGTAGAAGCGGGTATTGGTATTTCCTTCGTATCGGAATCTTCTGTTAAACATGAAGTCGCCCTAGGACTTATTCAGACAATTCCTATTCGTGATGTCCAATTCAAACGTCAGTTTTATTCGATGTACTTGAAATCTGCGCTGCTGCCGATTTCCGCGGTGACCTTCCTTACCTTTCTTAGAGAGAGAGACCTACAGCAGTGGATGTGAATCGTGTTGATCTTCATACCCATACAACAGCTTCAGACGGGGTGCAGCAGCCCTGGGAGAATGTCCGGATGGCAAAGGAAGCCGGCCTAGCCGCTATCGCAATTACCGATCATGACACGATCGACGGCATTGCAGAGGCAATGGAAGCTGGAGCTCAATTCGGTATCATCGTTGTACCGGGTGTCGAAATAAGTACGGTAGCAAATGGACAGGACATCCATATTTTGGGTTATTATACCGATTGGAAGAATGAGCAGTGGCGCAAGAAACTTCAGAGCTTGCTTGATACACGAGAACGCCGTAATGAAATGATAATCGAGAAACTTCAACAGCTTGGTATTCCCATTACGATGGAAGAAGTGTTAGAAGAAGCTAGGCGGCAAGGGAAGGATGGCGGAACAATCGGGCGCCCTCATATTGCTTCGGTACTTATTGCCAAAACAATCGTAGCGAGTATGCAGGAAGCCTTTGATCAGTTTCTAAGTACAGAGGGTGCTGCTTATGCGAATCCTCCTCGGCTGCATCCATTTGAAGCGATTGATTGGATTCGTGAGGCGGGTGGGACAAGTGTAATCGCTCATCCAGGTCTATATAAGGATGATGCGCTGGTTGAAGCCATTATTCAGAACGGTGTAGATGGCATTGAGGTCTATCATTCGGATCACACGAGGGAAGATGAAGCCAAGTATGAGCGATTGGCACAGCAGCATGGCCTTATTGTAACAGGCGGTTCAGATTTCCATGGAGAACGGCAGGGGGCAGTCTTCCATGGGCCTATTGGGAATCGAACGGTTGATGTCGGTGTCTTGCAGCAGCTGAACCCTGTTTGGAGGGAGAACGCTTGACATGACAAGTCGGCTTGCAGTAAATAAAATCGGGTCACAGCTCTCAAGCAAGCTGTGACCCGAATAATTATTGTTTGATTTGAGAAGGAAGCTGCTTGAGACGCTGTTCATCTGTCGTGATGAACAGCGTTTTTTGATGGTCATAAATGACATAACCTGGCTTAGCGCCGCTTGGTTTCTTAACATGACGAATGAGCGTATAGTCAACTGGCACGAGGCTGGATGAACGAGCTTGGCTGAAATGAGCAGCAAGCATAGCGGCCTCCTCCAACGTCTGATCGTTAAAGGCTGTGGCCCGAATAACAACGTGGGAGCCAGGAATATCCTTTGTATGCAGCCAAGTTTCATTTGGCCCAGCCGTATTATTCGTTAAGAAATCATTTTGAGTATTGTTCTTTCCAACGTAGATTGGTATGCCCTCTGAAGAGGTATAGCATAGAAGTGCAGGTCGTTTGGACTTGCGTTTCTTGCTGCCGCGTTTTGTTCGATCACGCAGATAGCCCTGCTCCACAAGCTCCTCGCGAATTTCATCAATATCCGATAGTGAAGCACTTTCAAGCTGCTGCAGCAGTGATTCCAAATAACTTATCTCGGCACTTGATTTTTCCATCTGCTCAGTAACAATTGTAAGGCTGTTCTTATGCTTCGTGTAACGTTTAAAATATCGCTGTGCATTCTGAGGAGGTGTCAGCTGCGGATCCAGTGTAATGCGGATAAGCTGCTGTTCATCATCGTAATAATTAATAACTTCTGCGACCTCGTCACCACGAGATATCTGGTGCATGTAGGTCGTCAATAATTCACCTTGAATACGGAATTTATCAGCATCCTTGGCCTCGTGAAGCGTTTCTCGAAGCTTCTCGAGCTTTTTCTCATTCTTGTTGCGCTCATTTTGAAGAAAACGTATGAGATCCGAAACCCGCTGCTTGACGGTATCTCGATCCGCTTTATCGCCATAGAAGGCCTCCAGACAAAGACTGATGCTCTCATAGCGCTCGCTCTTGCCCTGCAGATGAGTTAATGCTGTAACGGAGAATGATGCTTTACCGGTCTTCTCGGCGGTATTGATTTGTGGATGATAGTGATGATTAGTGAAGCCAGTCATCATGTCTTGATAAGCAGGCCACAGCCATACTGCTGGATCGTCTAGAGGCTCCGTTCCTTCACAGCGATATACAATTTCCCTAGCCAATAAGGGGCTGATGCCGCTGAATGCTGCGACAAGCAGCTTGTCCGCTGGAAGCTTGGCTGGAACGAGTGGCAGCTGCTCCTTTGGTTCTTCCAAGCTGTAAAGGCCGTCCTTATTGGACTCGAGTACAGGCGGTACATACTCATAAGGAGCTTGAAGAGCTCTCGCGAAATCCTCTAGGCTGGGTACCTGTAATGGATCCGTTTTATGCTGTTCAGGTGGCGCAACATAAAGTGTTCCAGGCATAACAACACGGTAGCTGCTAATGCTGGGGGTGACATGATGAATACCATCATGGATCGTTTTGGTTGCAGCATCCATCAGAATGATATTGCTATGTCGGCCCATAATTTCGATGATTATAGTCTTGAAGGACATGTCCCCAAGCTCATCTCGTTGCCTAACATCCATATGAATGATGCGCTCATTGCCAATTTGACGAACAGCCTCAATGGCTCCACTTTCGCAATATTTGCGCAGCAGCATGCAGAACATAGGAGCTTCAAGCGGATTAATAAAAGACTGATCCGTAAAATGAACGCGCGGATAGGTCGGGTTAGCTGATAGTAAGAGCTTCCCTTGAGCGCCGTTACCGCGGATTTGCAGCACCAAATCATGCGGGTTTGGTTGATGTATTTTATGAATGCGCGCGCCTACGCACTTTTGAAGCTCATGCACGATAGCACGTGTTACGATTCCATCTAAAGCCATGTTGTTCGATATCTCCTTTTCAGTAAATCCGTCGTTCTTTTTCTATCATGCCATAGTTGGGACAAAAACTTAAGTCCTTTAGTGGGATATTTTGCAGTTTGTCCGAATACATTTAGGCAATAAAGGCTGTCCTTCAGGCGGCACGTAACGGGAGGGAGACGGAGCATGGAACATAGTAAGTGGCATCAAATGGGGGAAACCGATCTAGCGGAGGCGCTTCAAGCTTCTTTGAATACCGGACTTTCGTCAGATGCAGCGACGGAAAGACAGATGCAGGTTGGGCGAAATGAGCTGTCAGAAGGAAAAAAAGCGTCACCTTGGTTATTGTTTTTGGGACAGTTTAAAGATTTCATGGTGCTTGTACTAATTGGCGCGACATTAATATCGGGCTTGCTAGGTGAATATCTAGATGCGATCACCATCGTGGCCATCATCGTTATTAATGCTGTACTTGGATTCATGCAGGAGTTCAGAGCGGAGCGTTCACTTCGGGCCTTGAAAGAATTATCAGCCCCCTCAGCAAAGGTACTGCGTGATGGAGAGTCTATTGTTGTTCCGGCAAGCGAGCTTGTGCCTGGTGATATTGTAGCACTAGAGAGCGGTGATCGCATTCCAGCTGATATTCGTTTCCTCGAAGCGAACAGCTGCTATGCGGAGGAGTCGGCGCTTACTGGTGAATCCGTGCCCGTTAGCAAGCATTGTTCGGTTATAGCTGCAGATGAATTACCGCTTGGTGATCTTCGAAATATTGGTTTTATGGGTACGATGATTACTAGAGGTACAGCCAAAGGCATCGTCATTCGAACCGGGATGGATACAGAAATGGGCAAGATAGCAGAGCTTATCCAGCAAACAGAAACGATGGAGACACCTTTACAGCATCGTTTGGAGCAGCTTGGTAAAATTCTGATTGTCGTTGCGCTTGGTTTGACTGTGATGGTTGTCGTTGCCGGGATTCTGCATGGACAACCCGTTTACGAAATGTTCTTATCTGGCGTCAGCTTGGCTGTTGCAGCCATTCCGGAAGGGCTCCCAGCGATCGTTACGATCGCATTGGCGCTTGGCGTTCAGAGAATGATTAAGCGGCGCGCAATCGTACGTAAGCTGCCATCTGTCGAAACGCTCGGGTGTGCCTCTGTTATTTGTTCGGATAAAACAGGTACCTTAACACAGAACAAAATGACCGTCACGAAGCTTTGGCTCGGTGGCCGTTCCATGGATATTACAGGTGAGGGCTATGAGCCGGTTGGTTCGATCTATGAAGCGGGCAAGCCGCTGGACGTCAAACATGATTTGCCGCTTCGTCGACTGCTGCAGGTTGCTGCTCTATGCAACAATGCATCCATCTCCAAGGTGGAAGAGAATTCGGAGACGAGAAAGAGGAAAGCGAAGGATATCGTCATTCAAGATGAGTGGCTGTTAAAAGGAGACCCGACGGAAGGTGCGCTAACGGTTCTAGCAGCTAAGCTTGGCGTTTCATCCAAATCACTAGAAGGCCTATACGAGAGAGTGAAGGAATATCCATTCGACGCCGAGCGCAAACGTATGTCCGTGCTTGTGAAGCATCAAGGCGGCAAGCTGATTTGCACCAAGGGTGCTCCAGATATGCTTATGGATCAATGTAATTATGTATTATGGGATGGCAAAGTCGTTCCTTTCACAGCTACGCTGAAGCAGAAGGTTATTGATGCCGGCGAAACGATGGCTCAATCTGCACTTCGAGTGCTAGGCTTTGCTTACCGTGATTTACGCTCCTACGATGCGACAGAAGTGGAGTCGGATGTGGAGTGTCAGCTTATTTTCGTAGGGCTTACGGGTATGATTGATCCACCTCGCCGAGAGGTCAAGGAGGCAATTGCTTCCTGCCGGCGTGCAGGTATTAAGACGGTCATGATTACAGGTGATCATCAGCTAACAGCGGAAGCTATTGCAGGGCAGCTTGGCATCATGCCTCGTGGAGGGTTATCTGTCAGCGGGCAGCAGTTAGCAGCGATGGATGATGAGCAGCTTGAACGATCGATCGATAATATATATGTATATGCACGCGTATCACCTGAGCATAAGCTTAGAATAGTAAAAGCACTTCAGCGCAAAGGTCACGTCGTGGCGATGACAGGTGACGGAGTGAATGATGCTCCAGCCATCAAAGCCGCTGATATTGGAATTGCAATGGGGATTACGGGTACAGATGTAGCTAAGGAAGCCTCTTCACTCGTATTGAACGATGATAATTTCTCAAGCATTGTCGCTGCGATTGAAGAAGGAAGGGGGATTTACGAGAATATTCGTAAATTTATCCGCTATCTGCTCGCTTCCAATGTTGGTGAAATCTTGACCATGTTCTTGGCTATGATGGCGGGATTGCCGCTGCCGCTTGTGCCAATTCAGATTCTATGGGTGAATCTAGTCACAGATGGTTTGCCGGCCATGGCGCTAGGTGTGGATCAGGCTGAGAAGGATCTGATGCAGCAAAAACCGCGCTCGGCGAAGGAAAATATCTTTGCCCGCAGATTAGGTTGGAAGATTATCAGCCGGGGAATTCTTATCGGTGTCTGCACGCTGGCCGCATTCTGGATCACTTTAAAGCAAAATCAAGGAAGTCCAACGAATCTAGTGGAAGCACAAACCGTTGCATTCGCGACACTCGTCATGGCACAGCTCATCCATGTATTTGATTGCCGCAGCTCCCGCTCCATCTTTCACCGAAATTTCCTGCAAAATAAATATTTGTTGTTTGCTGTACTTTCATCCGTGCTGCTTATGCTCGCCGTCCTCTATATTACTCCACTGCAGCCGATTTTCAAGACCGTTCCGATTGGTTTCCGCGAGTGGTGTCTGGTTCTCGTTGCCGCTGGCATTCCGACCTTCTTGATGGGGATCGGCAGTGTCCTTGGCACAACCGAGAAAAAGAAAAAGTCCAATTGGCCGCTTAGTGGATCAAAATCGATTACAAGATAATGAAGTTCAATAGGGGACTGTTCTCGAAGCAGCAAGCAGCTGCTCAGAGACAGTCCTTTTTTAAATGAGCTATGTTAAGGATATGCAACATGATTTGGCAAGGTTTCGATATTTAGACAACAAAGGAATATCAGAATACTACGGCTGTGATTATTCGACTCGGTTGTTATCGATCCGTAATTTAGGCCAGATGGCTAGCCAGTTTTTCTTAGCTAGACGAGACTCATAAATGGCAGTAAGCGATTTATTGTCGATAAAGGTTGGTGTCGGCCGTATGATCATGTTTAGGACATCTTCAATCCCATGACGAGCAGTCAGAATAAGGTTATTATGTTTATCCAAATGCACGCCTAAGGCAGTTGCGGTTTCTGGGAATTTGGAAATGGCATCCTCAGATGAAGTATAGGGAGGCAAGTCGTTGACCAGATGCATTCTAGCTTGATTCTTGACTGACCAAGGGACGTTGGGGTGCAAACGGTTTAACTTCGCTTCCAATCTCTTTTCTTCGGTTTCAGAGAGATCGTTTGGATCGAAATAGATGACATCTATATCAGGAGTAGCTGTTCGTGATACGAAATCATGTAGGACATCCCATATTTTCCCTCTCACAAAGCCGGCACAAATCCACCAATCTGGCAGTCCCAACGTTCTCACAGTCGATAAAATATCCATCATCCACCGATCCTCATGAATGAAGTGAAGAATGTCATTCTCGTTCCTTATGGGCATGACAATTGTCCTTTCACAATAGATTATTTGAACGTACGATGGTCATTTCGTGCAAATTTTAAGCCAAATTATCAATAGCATAAACGCAATCTTTGCGGTATGCTAGTAGAAAATTAAGAACGCTATCCATCTTCGTTCGAGCAGAAGGAGTTAAGATTAATGAATTTTACGAAAATGCATGGACTCGGCAATGATTTTATCGTCGTTGAGGGAGAAAGTAAATTACCAGCGAATGCAGCTGAGCTTGCCGAGCAATTGTGCAATCGTTTCTTCGGTATAGGCGCAGATGGTCTGGTATATATTTTACCTTCCGAGAAGGCTGATTTTCGCATGAGAATTATGAATTCCGATGGTTCGGAAGCCGAGCAATGCGGGAATGCGATTCGCTGTGTCTCCAAATATGTGTATGATAATGGTTTAACCGATAAAGAAAACATTACAATTGAAACATTGGGTGCCGGCGTGCAGCAGGTTCAACTTAAGGTCGTTGATGGCAAAGTGGAGTCCGTGCGAGTAGATATGGGACAGCCCATTCTGAATGGTCTCCAGGTGCCAACTACAGTCGATGCGAACCCGGTCATTAACCACTCTATTGAAGTGGATGGACGTGAGTTTCATTTTACAGCGGTATCTATGGGCAATCCGCATTGTGTCATCTATGTGGATGATGCAGTGAATTTTGATCTCAACACATGGGGACCTAAACTTGAAGTTCATCCCCTGTTTCCGCGTAAAATCAATGTGGAATTCGTGACCGTTCGTTCGCGTGATTTCACCGATATGCGTGTGTGGG
This sequence comes from Paenibacillus baekrokdamisoli, assembly GCF_003945345.1. GTDB lineage: Bacteria > Bacillota > Bacilli > Paenibacillales > Paenibacillaceae > Paenibacillus_Z > Paenibacillus_Z baekrokdamisoli. Next base: position 1,113,774 of record NZ_AP019308.1, read on the forward strand.
AACGCGGTGCTGGCCCAACGCTGGCTTGCGGCACTGGCGCTTGTGCGACAGTCGTTTCTTCTGTGCTAAATGGATTCACGGACCGCACAGCAACCGTATCGCTTAAAGGTGGCGATCTGCTAATTGAATGGAATGAGGCGGATAATCACGTCTATATGACTGGACCAGCTTCAGAAGTGTACCGCGGTACACTATAAGGATAACATGAGGGAGTTTTGACAATGAAACCGGATTTACGGGAAGCGTTAAAGACGCGCATCTTGACCGGCGACGGAGCGATGGGAACCTATCTGTATCAGATGGGGTTCCCTGTCGGCGTTTCATATGAAGAGTTTAATTTGCTTCGTCCGAATGTAATCGAGGACCTGCATCGTCGTTACTATGAAGCAGGTGCCAGAATTATTGAAACGAATACGTTCTCTGCCAACTATGAAAGCTTATCTCGCTACGGACTTGATACGGATGTAGAAGCCATTAACCGAGCTGGTGTAGAAATCGCTCGTTCAGCTGTAGGCAGCGATGCATATGTAGTCGGCGCCATCGGCTCAATTCGTGCAGGTAAACGCAAAAACATACGTTCCAACCAATTAACCCAATCTTTTCACCAACAAATTGACGCACTGCTGAGCGCGGGTGCAGACGGTCTCCTGCTTGAGACTTTTTATGATTTAGAAGAAGTATTACTGGCGCTTCGACTTATTCGCAAGGTGTCTAACATTCCAGTCATCTGCCAATTTGCAGTTGAGAAGGAAGCGGTAACACAGGATGGTCATACGCTTGCAGTTGCCTTTGAAACGCTGCGTCTTGAAGGAGCAGATGTCGTTGGATTTAATTGTCGCAGCGGTCCTAATGGGATTATGCGGGCGATTGACTCGATTCACGCAGAGGTGAAGCTTCCTTTATCCGTATTTCCGAACGCGGGTATTCCCGATTATGTCGATGGCAAATATATGTATACCGCTTCACCTGAATATTTTGCTGAATCAGCACGTAAATTTGCTGATCGCGGCGCTCGTATTATAGGCGGCTGTTGTGGAACAACGCCAGAGCATATTGCTGCAATTGCCGCAGCACTTGACGGTTACCAGCCTCAGCCAGTTGCGATCGATCTTCAACCTCCTGATGAAAAGCAGCGTCCTGTAATTACGATTACCGCACCTTCTACACAAGAGGTTACCCCAGCGGATACTAAACAGGAGCCGTCGATTGTCGATTTGGTTAAGCAGCGGCATACAGTAATCGTTGAGCTTGATCCGCCTCGCGATCTGGATATCCGCAAATTTATGGATGGCGCGAAGGCCTTGAAAGCTATTAAAGCCGACGCTGTAACGTTAGCGGATAACTCACTTGCCGTAACTCGAATGAGCAATCTCGCGCTTGCTTCGCTTATTCAGCAGCAGGTTGGCATTAAACCGCTCGTTCATATTGCTTGCCGTGATCGCAACCTAGTGGGTACGCAGTCGCATCTGATGGGTCTAGATGCACTTGATATTGACCATGTGCTTGCGGTTACAGGAGATCCTGCCAGGTTTGGTGACTTGCCTGATTCGAGCTCTGTTTACGATTTAACATCCTTCGAGATGATTCGTATGATCAAACAGCTTAACGAGGGTGTCTCGTTCTCTGGGAAACCGCTTAAACAAAAGGCGAAGTTTATAACTGGCGCTGCTTTTAATCCGAATGTCAAATACTTGGACAAAGCAGTCACTCGTCTGGAGAGAAAGATCGCTTCCGGAGCCGATTATATTATGACGCAGCCGGTGTATGACAAAGAATTAATCATTCGTATGGCGGAAGCAGTCAAGCACTTATCTATTCCTGTATTTATCGGCATCATGCCGCTCGCAAGCGGTAGAAATGCGGAATATTTGCATAATGAAGTTCCGGGAATTCAGCTCTCGGACGAGGTTCGCCAGCGTATGGCTGGTCTTGAAGGTGAAGCAGGTCGCGCGGAAGGCGTTCGAATAGCGGAGGAACTGCTAGATACTGCTATGCAGCATTTTAATGGGATATACTTGATTACTCCATTTATGTTCTATGAAATGACCGTCCAGCTGACAGATTATGTGTGGAGGAAAACGGGTATTTAAGGAATGAATCTCGGTTTTACTCCCGTTTACGCTTTGACACTTGTTCATCATTCAAAAATGAATTAGAATAAGATAATGGATCTACCTGCCATGCTGGTAAATGGACAATCGAGGACAGGCTAGAGACTAGTTTGCACGGATTGATCCTCTACTGAGTTGGCCGAACGTATGCTCCGGACTTATTTCGTCAAGAATAATGCAAGATGTCTGTCATGTTCATTATTCGGGCAGAATGGTTGACTCCATCATTCTTGCATTTATTTATACATCGTGTGCAGTGTAGCACTGCTTGCACGAGAGAGACCGGAGGGGAACCTGGCGTGGCTATTAAATTAATTAATATCGGTTTCGGGAACATTGTTTCGGCAAACCGCATTATTTCCATCGTAAGTCCAGAATCGGCACCAATTAAACGAATTATTCAAGAAGCACGCGATCGTCATATGCTGATTGATGCAACATATGGCAGGCGTACACGCGCTGTTATTATTACGGACAGCGATCACGTTATTCTATCAGCTGTACAACCAGAGACGGTTGCACACCGATTATCAACTAAGGATGACGATCACGACGAATAGTGACGGGGAGTATTATGAACAAAGGATTGTTAATTGTATTATCCGGCCCATCGGGCGTAGGTAAAGGTACTGTCTGTTCTGAGCTAAGAAACAAACAAAATGATCTCGTTTATTCCGTTTCGGCAACAACACGTGTTCCACGCCAAGGTGAGATCGATGGCGTTAACTATTTTTTCAAATCCAGAGAGCAGTTTCAAGATATGATTGCTAGGGACGCATTGCTCGAGCATGCAGAGTACGTGGGTAACTACTATGGTACACCGCGTGACTTTGTGGAACGGACACTTGCATCGGGCAAAGATATCATTCTTGAAATTGAAGTGCAGGGTGCACTTAAAGTAAAAGAAAAATTCCCACAAGGAGTTTTTGTTTTTCTTGTGCCGCCATCCTTGGATGAACTGAAACATCGGATAACGGGTCGTGGCACGGAGAATTCCGATGTTATTGATTCTCGCATGTCCGTAGCCGTTCAAGAAATGAGTTTAATCCGCTATTATGATTACGCGGTAGTCAATGATCAAATTGATTCCGCTTGTCATCGTATACAGAGCATTATTACAGCAGAGCATTGTCGTAAAGACCGGTTTATATCTGAACTTGAATCGGTGAAAGAAGCTTCAGAAAAAGCTTGAACGGGGTGAGAAATCGTGTTATATCCATCAATTGATGAAATGATGAAAAAAGTAGACAGCAAATATTCACTTGTTGTCGCAGCATCAAGACGGGCAAGATTGCTCAGAGATGGCGGTAAGACGGACCTACGCGCTCCTAAGTCTCACAAATTCGTCGGCGTTGCACTTGAAGAAATTTACAATGACATTTTACTTGTTGAGAGCTCAGGCAATCCGCAGGAATAGGGATGAATGAGTCAAGCGTAACCAATAACAACCTTAGGGTTGTTATTTTTTTACGATTTGACCCTATGCACGAAAGAAGAACGCTTGATTTTAAAGCTTCGGAATATGTGGAGGGGGCTGTACATAGTGCTGAAAGGGAAAACGATTGTACTTGGAGTCTCTGGTGGAATCGCAGCTTATAAAGCGGCGTCACTGTGCAGTAAACTCGTGCAGGCCGGTGCCAATGTTCATGTCATTATGACGGAATCGGCAACCAAATTCATTACACCGCTTACGCTGCAGACGCTTTCGCGTAATCCCGTTTACTTAGATACATTCGATGAATTTAATCCTTCTGTAGTTTCTCATATCGATTTGGCAGATCGTGCAGACCTAGTTGTTATCGCACCCGCCACGGCCAATATTTTAGCGAAAATGGCACATGGACTAGCTGACGATATGCTCAGTACGACTTTGCTTGCTGCGACCGCGCAAGTACTAGTGGCACCTGCAATGAATGTTCACATGTATGCTCACCCGGCTGTAGAGCATAACATGGAGCTACTTGCTCAGCGCGGGGTTCGATTCATTGAGCCTGGTACAGGTCAGCTTGCTTGCGGCTATGTCGGTAAAGGAAGACTCGCAGAACCTGAAGATATCGTTCATGCTGTCGAGCAATGGTTTGCTTCTAGTAATGAATTAGCGGGCAAACGTATTCTTGTTACAGCGGGTGGAACCGTAGAAAGACTTGATCCTGTCCGTTACTTAACGAATGATTCCTCAGGCAAGATGGGGTTCGCCATAGCGGAGGCAGCGGCTAATCGAGGTGCTGAAGTGACCTTAATCGCAGCCCGCAATACGGTTGAAACATTGGAAGGCGTTCAAATTATTCAAGTAGAGACAGCTGAAGAAATGCTGCAAGCGGTATTAAGTCGGTTCGAACAAACGGATATTGTTATCAAAGCGGCAGCTGTAGCAGATTATAGACCCGTCGTGCGAGCCTCAACTAAAATGAAAAAAAATGACGGCCATTTAGTCATTGAGCTGGAGCGAACAACTGATATTTTGCAAACGCTAGGTGAAATGAAAAAAGGACAGTTCCTCGTAGGTTTTGCAGCAGAGACTGAGCAGGTCGAGCATTATGCAATGGACAAGCTTCGTCGCAAACATTGTGATCTCGTTGTTGCTAATGACGTTTCTGTAGAAGGCGCAGGTTTCAACGTCGACACGAATATTGTTAAGGTATTTGGTGAAGAAGGCCTAGTGGAAACCATGCCTCTTCTGCAAAAGAGAGAAGTGGCGAATCTACTTCTTTCTCTCGTTGCACAACGTATGACGCTCGCGGCCAAGGAGGCCGATGAATGATTGCGCAAGTCATTGTAGATGTGCCGAGCCGTCAGACGGATCGGCCTTTTGACTATGAAATACCTGCCGATCTCGAAGGTTGGGTAGAGGTAGGCAGCAGAGTTGGTGTACCCTTCGGAGGGAGAGTCGTACAGGGATTTGTTGTAGGTGTCACGGAATTCACTGACGTTAATTATGCAAAGCTTAAGCCCATTACTGAATTGCTTGATCACACACCTCCACTCTCACCTGATTTAATCGAACTGGCTCAATGGATAAGCGATAAATATTGCTGCGCCTTAACCACTTCCTTACAAGTCATGATCCCAGCTGCTCTAAAAGGAAAAGCGGATACGGTTGTTTCCATCAATGAGGACGATGTGGAGTCCTCGGGTTCTCTGATTTCCTATGAAGGTGAATGGATGGACTATCTTCGAAGGAATGGCGGTAGTTCCCGGTTATCAGCCTTGCAGCAGCGCTTTTCCTCGGATGCGGGAGCGATCAAACAAGCGATTCGAGAGGGTATCTTGACAGAGCAGGTTTCTATTCGTGATCGAATGGCTGTACGTAAAGTCCTCACCGTATTCCCTCCGGAAGATCGGGTATCAGCGCTTGATGCACTCGCGACATTCCCGGCTAGAGCAGCCAAGCAGCGAGAAGTGCTGCGTTATATGCTGGAGCGGGATAAACCGACAGCCATGCAGACTGTTGTAGAAGAGGTTCCAACAACCTCAGCAACTGTTAAAGCGTTAGTAGACAAAGGATTTATTGCCTTACGAGGTGTCGAGCATAATCGCGATCCATATGCGGGACGTGAATTTCATAGAACTGTTGCTTTACCGTTAACCGAAGGACAACAGGATGTTTATGGTGACATTGTAGCCGCGCTTGATTCTGTTGATCCTCGTGTTTTTTTATTGCATGGGGTGACTGGAAGTGGGAAAACTGAAGTTTATTTGCAAACTATTGCGCATTGCTTGAAATCTGGAAGACAAGCCATTGTACTTGTGCCAGAGATTTCCTTGACACCGCAGATGGTTGAGCGTTTCAAAGGCCGCTTCGGGGATGAAGTCGCCGTTCTTCACAGTCGCTTATCCAATGGGGAGCGCTATGACGAGTGGCGTAAAATTCGGGAACGCCGGGCGAGTGTGGCGGTTGGCGCGAGGTCAGCGGTGTTTGCACCTTTCGAACGGATTGGTCTTATTATTATTGATGAGGAGCATGAATCCTCTTATAAACAAGAGGAAACGCCAAAATATCATGCGCGAGACGTTGCAATAAGACGTGCTCGTCAGCATGGAGCTGCTGTTGTCTTAGGCTCGGCTACACCCTCATTAGAGAGCTTCGCTGCTGCTACCAGAGGCGGGCTGTCAGCATCAACTGATGCTGCGCGTTCATCAGCAGCTCTACTGCCGATGCCCAATCGGGTTGGGATGCGTCCAATGCCGCAGGTTCATCTCGTTGATATGAGGGAAGAGTTGAAGGAAGGGAATCGCTCGATGTTTAGCCGGCAGCTGCATGAGGCACTGCAGCTTCGTTTGGAGCGTGGCGAACAATCTGTATTGCTTCTTAATCGCAGGGGGTATTCAACATTTGTCATGTGCCGCTCTTGCGGTTATACGGCATTATGTCCGCATTGCGATATTTCCTTGACCTATCATCAAAAGTCTCGTGTGCTTCGCTGCCACTATTGCGGTCATTCGGAGCAAGCACCGACCAAATGTCCGACATGTGAAAGTGAGCATATTCGTTTTTTCGGCACAGGGACGCAGCGGGTCGAGGAAGAGCTATCCAAGCTATTCCCGGGCATTCGAGTGATTCGGATGGATGTCGACACCACGACCGAGAAGGGTTCGCATGAGAAATGGCTGAATTTATTCGGTGAGCGGAAGGCAGATGTTCTGCTTGGTACTCAGATGGTTGCCAAAGGGCTTGATTTTCCATATGTTACACTAGTAGGCGTAATCGCTGCGGATACCTCGCTGCATCTACCGGATTTTCGTGCTGCGGAGAAGACTTTTCAACTGCTTACGCAGGTGGCCGGTCGGGCTGGGCGGCATGAATTGCTTGGAGAGGTTATTGTTCAAACCTACAACCCTGACCATTATGCGATTACGACAGCGCAGAATCATGATTATGAGGCATTTGTCCAGGAAGAGCTGCGACATCGGAGATTTATGGCTTATCCACCGTTCTGTAGGCTCATTCTTGTTACCCTTTCAGATGAACAGCTGGCTGTATTAATTACAACAGGGGAGAAGTTTGCCTCTCTGGTCAGGAAGCTCGTATCGGAAGCAGGCGTGCGAAGTTCAGATGAAGGCGACGGGAGTCGGTATATTGATATTCTGGGTCCGGTTGCCTCACCGATCCCGCGGATAAAGGATCGCTATCGTTTTCAATGTATGTTAAAATATCGTGGAAACGTTGATGCAGTGGGCATTTTGAAGCAAGCTATCCTTACTTTATCAGCTCCCAAAGGTCAGCCTCCAGTTCAGATAAGTGTGGATGTTGATCCCCAGGTTATTATATAGCACACGTATCGCAACAACTTGTCGTATGTATCCGATGAGAGTTCTTGCTTAAAACGTACTGTAATCAGCACTTATTGGCAGAGCTCGCAACAACTTAGCATATGCTTCCGATGAGAGTTCTTGCTTAAAACGTACTGTAATCAGCACTTATTTGGCAGGGCTCGCAACAACTAAGCATATGCTTTCGAAGAGAGTTCTTGCTTAAATCGTGCTGTAACCAGCACGATTGGCAGGGCTCGCAACAACTTTTAGGAGGGTTTAAAATGGCAATCAGGCTTATTGTTAAAGATCCGGATCCTGTTCTTCGGGAGAAGGCAATGGAAGTAACAAAATTTAATTCTAATTTGCATAAATTATTGACCGATATGGCGGAGACGATGTACGACGCAGAGGGTGTTGGTCTTGCAGCACCTCAAGTTGCGATTTCTAAACGTGTCATCGTTGTTGACGTTGGCGATGATCATGGTCTGATCGAGATGGTGAATCCCAAGATCGTCGAGATGGACGGCGAACAGCTTGGTCCAGAAGGCTGCCTTAGCATCAACAATTTGAATGGTGACGTTCGTCGCGCTCAGCGCATCAAGGTAAAAGGGTTCGACCGTAACGGATTTCCTTATGAGCTTGAAGCGACCGATTTCTTAGCAAGAGCCTTCCAGCATGAAGTGGATCACTTGAATGGCATTTTATTTACAGATATTGCGGAAACCATCTATGATGTATCGGCTAGACCACCACATCAGCCTGGAGAGTGACAGCATGAGAATCATATTCATGGGAACGCCTGCATTCGCTGTTGCTTCACTTGAAGCTCTGCTTAAGGCCGGACACGAAATTGTCCTCGTTGTCACACAGCCTGATCGGCCAAAGGGTCGTAAAAAAACACTCACACCGCCTCCTGTTAAAGATGCGGCGATTTTTCACGGGCTTGAGGTGGCACAGCCAGAGCGACTTCGAAGCTCGGATACGGTGGCACAAATTGTTGAGCTTCGCCCTGATCTAATTGTTACAGCTGCTTACGGTCAAATTCTGCCTAAAGCAGTTCTAGATGCACCAAGGCTGGGCTGTATCAACGTTCATGGTTCTCTATTGCCGCAATACCGCGGCGGGGCACCTATACAGCGCTCGATTATCAACGGTGAAACCTTAACAGGTGTGACCATTATGTATATGGCAGAGGGTCTTGATACCGGTGACATGATTAGCCGTGTTGAAGTTCCAATTGCGAATGAGGATACCTCAGGAACACTCTTTGAGAAATTAACGATTGCTGGAGCGGACCTCCTCATGCAAACTTTACCCTCAATTGAAAATGAAACCGTACAAGCGACTCCTCAGAATCATTCGGAAGCGACATACGCACCGAATTTGACACGTGAGGATGAGCGAATTCAATGGAGCCAATCAGCTAGCAATATCTATAATCAAGTTCGCGGATTATCGCCGATGGCTGGGGCATTTACGATTTGGAATGAGGAAGCGTTCAAGGTCTGGGGATGTACGCCGCTGGAAGGCGGCTCTGTTTCATCATCCGCCCAGCCTGGAACCGTTATTGAAACATCCGATGCCGGTATCGTCGTACAGACCGGTGAAGGCAGACTCCTTCTTACTCTCATTCAACCAGCAGGGAAGAAAGCAATGCCAGCAGTCGAATGGCTTAAGGGTGCAAGACTTCCAGCAGGAACGGTATTCGGCAGAGGTGAAGCTTGAACGGCCGCAAGCAGGGCAGTGTAGCGCCGATGAAGCAGACAAAACAGACGAAGCGATTAACTGCACGCGAAGTAGCGCTTAATACGCTTGTCAAAGTGGCCGAAGCTGGAGCATACAGTAACTTACAGTTAAACCGAGCGCTTCAGGATGCAGAGCTATCTCGTCAAGATGCCGGTCTTGCTACTGAGCTTGTGTATGGAACGATACAATTTCAACGAACGCTTGATGATACCCTTCGCAAGTTGATTGCAAATGACTTTAACAAGCTAACACCTTGGGTCCTTCAACTGCTGCGAATGAGTGCTTATCAAATGCTCTATCTGGACCGTATACCTGCACATGCAGCCGTGAATGAAGCGGTTCAAATCGCCAAAAAACGAGGTCATTCTGGTATTTCCGGAATGGTGAATGCTGTACTTCGTAATACGGAACGTCGCCTTGCTGAGCTAAAGCTGCCGAATGATAATCCTGATCCTATTAATCGAATTGGGATTACACATTCCTATCCGAATTGGCTTGTCAAGCGATGGATTAAGGTTTATGGAGAAGAACAAACGGAGGCTATTTGCGCGGCTGGTAATGAAGTACCACACGCTAGCTTGAGAGTGAACCCTTTAAACATCTCAAGGGACAAAGCATTAGAGCTTCTTGCTACAACTGGATATGAAGCGCAGCCCTCACCTGTAACTCCTTATGGCATTATTGTAAAGGGTGGCGGAAACCTCACACAGACGGATGGCTATATCAACGGGCTGTGGTCGATGCAGGATGAGAGCTCGATGCTTGTGGCTGAGGTGTGTGCGCCTTCTCCGGGAATGCGAGTATTAGATTGCTGCGCAGCTCCTGGCGGCAAGACTTCTCATCTTGCAGAACTAATGGACAACCAAGGTATGGTAATTGCTAATGATGTACACCCTCATAAGAAGAACCTTATTGAGGAGCAGGCGCAGCGGCTCGGTCTAACTTCAGTAGAAGCTGTGACCGGAGATGCACTAGAATTAGCTTCCCGATTCGAAGCAGATTCCTTTGATCTGGTACTGCTTGATGCGCCTTGCTCAGGCTTCGGAGTTATCAGACGAAAGCCAGAGATTAAATGGACCAAGTCGGTGGAAGATGTAAAAGCGATTGCTGAACTTCAGAGTCGTTTGATTAAAGAAGCAGCAAAGCTGGTCAAGCCTGGCGGTACGCTTGTCTATAGTACATGTACAATAGAGCGTGAAGAGAATGAAGCGCAAGTCGCTTCCTTTTTAAGTGAAAATGAGGCCTTCGAGCTGGATAAGGCATGGCCGGATCAGCTGCTGGCAACACTGCGCTCTGCTGCAGTGATTGACGAATCATTCGAAGGAACTGCACAGCTGCTTCCTCAGCATTTTGGAAGTGACGGCTTTTTTATTGCACGTCTCAAACGAATGCAATAGATTCATTTCGCTGCACTAGGCCATGAAGTTAACTTTGGAAAACGCCCATGACACCGTGAAGTGGTCTGTCATGGGCGTTTGTGGTAAAATGAAAAACGGCGGGCTTAAAACCGCACTATACATTTTGATAGAAACAGGTGTGATACGATGAAACCGTTCATCTACGACTATACGTTAGAAGATCTACAAGCTTGGATGAAAGAAAACGATGAGCCGACTTTTCGTGCAGGACAATTGTTCGAATGGCTTTATGTGAAACGCGTTAACAACTTCGAAGACATGAGTAACCTCTCTAAGGCGCTCCGTCAAAAATTAGTCGATCAATTCCAGTTTGTGACACTTACTGAGATCACACGGTTTGAGTCCAAGGACGGAACAATCAAATTCTTGTTCGGTTTACATGACAACCATGCGATTGAAACGGTAATTATGCGTCACAATTATGGCAACAGCATCTGTGTGACCACACAGGTTGGCTGCCGGATCGGCTGTACATTCTGTGCTTCGACCCTAGGCGGGTTGAAACGGAATTTGACAGGCGGCGAAATTATTGCTCAGGTTGTCGTTGCTCAGCAAATGCTAGATGCCACCAATGAGCGCGTATCAAGCATTGTTATCATGGGTTCTGGAGAGCCGTTCGAGAACTATGATGAGACGATGAAATTCCTTCGTATGATGATTCATGAGAAGGGCCTGAATATCGGTCAACGTCATATTACAGTTTCAACGAGTGGAATTGTACCAAGCATGTACAAATTTGCTGAAGAGAACACGCAGATTAATTTGGCCATCTCTATCCATGCACCCAATGATAAGCTGCGTTCTAAGCTTATGCCGGTTAACCGGAGATTCCCATTTGAGGATGTAATGGAAGCTTGCCATAATTACATTGCCAAAACAGGCCGTCGTATTACGTTCGAATACGCATTAATTGGTGGTGTCAATGATCAAAGCGAGCATGCTCAGGAGCTTGCCGATGTATTGAAAGGGATGCTGTGCCACGTTAACTTGATTCCAGTTAACCACGTGCCTGAGCGTGATTATGTTCGGACACCGCGTGAACAAATTTTTGAGTTTCACCGCATTTTAGAACGCAATAAAATTAGTGTAACCATCCGCAGAGAGCAAGGACATGATATCGCAGCGGCATGCGGACAATTACGTGCTAAACATATGGAGTCAACGGTGGGGTGATCGATAATGAAGGTAGCTTATCGCAGCGACATTGGGCGAATTCGCCTAGTAAATGAAGATCGTGGTTGGGCGGAGCAGTCAGAGACCGGCCTTGCTTTTGCCATCGTAGCTGATGGTATGGGAGGTCACCAGGCTGGAGACGTAGCTAGTCAGCTTGCAATCGACACATTCCGTGAAGTGCTTCAAGGGACAACAGCAGCACATTCGCTAGACGAACGTAAGGTGCTTATTCGACAAGCGATTTTACAGGCGAATGAAGTTGTTTTTGACATGGCTTCACGCAATGATCAGTATCATAATATGGGTACAACCGTCGTAGCCGCACTTCTTCAAACAGAGAATGGCGTTATCGGTCATATTGGTGATAGTCGTGCGTACAAATGGAGAGACGGGGTTTTGTCCCAACTGACGGAAGATCACACACTCGTTAACGAGCTTGTGAAATCCGGACAAATAACCAGCGAAGAAGCAATTAATCATCCCCGGCGTAATGTGCTCACACGGGCATTAGGTACGGATGCGCAGGTTGAAGTAGACGTGAGAGGAATTCCTTGGGCGCCCGGCGATCTGCTCTTGCTGTGCAGCGACGGCCTGACCAACATGGTTAGCGTTCAGGAAATGACAGAGACGTTCCTGCTAGACGAGCTGGATTTGGACGGTAAAGCGGACAGGCTCGTTCAATTGGCGCTGCAAGCCGGCGGAGATGATAACATTACCGTCGTTCTGATGCATCATGCCGAAGACACAAAGCAAGAGGAGTGACCGACATGATAGGACATGAATTAGGCGGACGCTATGAGATCATTACCCGCATCGGCGGGGGTGGCATGGCCTTAGTCTATAAAGCACATGATATTTTATTGAATCGGAATGTTGCCGTGAAGGTACTTCGCCAACAATTTGTTCATGATGAAGAGTTTATTCGTCGTTTTCGTCGTGAAGCACAATCAGCTGCGGCTCTTTCTCATCCGAATGTCGTAAGCATTTACGATGTCGGACAAGAGGACGAGACGCATTATATTGTTATGGAATATGTAGAGGGTCACAATCTCAACGAGATTATACAGGAGCGGGCGCCACTACAGGTTGAAGAGGCGGTCCGAATTGCCAGTCAAATTTGTGATGCTTTGGAGCATGCTCATCATAATCAAATTATTCATCGCGATATAAAGCCTCATAATATATTGATTGGTAAGAACGGTCGTGTGAAAGTAACAGATTTCGGTATTGCCCGTGCGGTTACATCGTCCACGATTACACAGACAGGCTCTGTGTTGGGATCGGTTCATTATTTCTCGCCTGAGCATGCGAAAGGCGTCAGTACAGGAGAAAAGTCTGACTTGTACTCGCTTGGTATTGTCTTGTACCAGATGCTGACGGGAAACTTGCCGTTTCTGGGTGAAAGTCCAATCAGTGTGGCGCTCAAGCATCTACAGGAGACGTTCGAGGAACCGCGGATTATTAATCCATACATACCTCAAAGCGTTGAGAATATTATATTACGCGCAATGCGTAAAAATCCAAATGAACGATATGCATCCGCTGATGTGATGCTTCGCGATCTTGAAACCTGTCTGAAGCCGGACCGACTCATGGAGCCGAAGGTCACGTTCAATAGTGATAGTCCTGATTTTGATGAGACTCGGGTCATGCCTGCTATTCGCGGCAGCATCTCAGAAACGATTGCTGCGCCGGTCGTAGGTAATCGTCCAGAGAAGACTGTTGTAGATACGGACACGTCCAGTCGCTGGGATTCCAAAGGCTTGGATGAGCCACGCAAGCGCAAATGGTTAAAGCCAGTTGTTACTGTCGCCACGACGTTAATTATTATTGCACTTGTATATTGGGGCGCACAAACTGTACTGGGCTGGTTCGATATCGAGGAAGTGGACGTGCCTTATGTCGTGAACCAAACGGAGACGAATGCTCGCGCTATGCTTGAAAAAGCAGGGTTAAAGGTGGAAGAGCCGACCGTTTATTTAGAGAAAGAGGGAATTGCAAAGGATATCGTCTATGAGCAATCCAAACCGAACCAGCGTGTTAAGGTAGGCTCGTTAATTAAACTATATGTAAGCACAGGTCCCAAAATGGAAACGATAGTGGATTATAAAGGTAAGTCATACGACGATACCGTAGCCAGTCTTGTTGCATTGGGTGTTCCTGGGGAACAGATTAGCAAAGATGAAGAATTTAGCGATGAAGCACCTGGTACAGTCATAAAGCAAACGCCTGAGCCGGGGGGACAATTTGATCCGAAGACGACCACTTTCTCCTTTACCGTTAGCCAAGGAAAAGAAACCATATCAATGCCTAAATTAACGGACAAGAATGAAAATGAAGCCATCGCTTTACTGAAATCTGAAGGACTTGTGATTAACAAAACAGATATTGTTCGTGCACCAAGTTATAAAGAAATTGGTACTGTAATTGCACAGTATCCATATGAACCGGGTGCGAAGGTCTCCAAGGGCGCCGAGGTCACGTTGACGGTCAGCTCTGGATTCCCAAAGGATGCGCTCGAATATACGTTTAATATCATGATTTCACCAGCTGTAGCGAACAAAACCAGCGAGATTCGAATTGTTTATTCCGACGCTCGAGGAGAGAATATCGAGTGGGGTAAACGCAAAATAAAAGATGTTCAGACATTCTCTGTGAAGGTCGTGCTTGATCCAAACACGGAAGCAAAAGTAAGTATTATCAGAGATGGTCAATTCGTCGATACATTCGCTAAAAATTATGAAGAAGTAAGATCAGGCGCTGCTTCTACGCCTGAATCTGTGCCGGGCACAGATACCCCTCCAGCAGATGTGCCAGCACAAACCGAGGAGAGTAACCCAGATGGCAGCACAACCACGAACACGGTCACAACACCTTAGTAATGGAACCGATGAAGGGCAGGTCGGTCGTATCGTCAAAGCGTTAAGCGGATATTATTATGTCCTTCCGTTAGAAGCAGAGATGGATTCCAAACCGATTCAATGTCGAGCACGAGGGATATTTAGAAAGAATGACGAATCACCGCTTGTCGGTGATTTGGTTCGTTATGAACGGACGGAGAATGGGGAAGGGGCGGTCAATTCAATCTTGCCCCGCATCTCTGAGCTAATTCGTCCACAGGTAGCCAACATTGATCTTGCAGTGCTTGTTTTCTCCGTCACGGAGCCAGCTTTGAATCTGCAGCTTCTTGATAAATTTCTTGTACACATCGAGCATGCAGGTATTGATGCGGTGTTGTGCCTGAGTAAGCAAGATTTGACCGAGGAAGGCAAGGGTTCAGAAGAGGCTCGACAATCGATGGAGGAAGTTCTACGTATCTACCAGCCAATTGGCTACGATGTTCTAGTGACAAGCTCTAGACAAGGTGAAGGTACCTCTGCCCTGTTAGAGCGCTTGAAGGGGCATCTAGCCGTGTTCGCTGGTCAGTCGGGTGTTGGGAAGTCTTCTTTGCTCAATGCGCTTGTACCTGGCTTGACGCTCGAGACGAACGCTATTAGTAACAGACTTGGGCGCGGTAAGCATACGACTCGTCATGTGGAGCTGATTAATATCGGTGGCAGCTACGTAGCCGATACGCCAGGCTTCAGTCAACTGGACTTCGCGGAGCTAGGCATCGAGGAGCTTGGAAGCTGCTTCAGGGAGATGCGAGAGCTGTCATCAGATTGCAAATTTCGTGGCTGCACACATACGCATGAACCTGACTGCGCAGTGCTTCGTGCTGTTGCGGCTGGCGAGATAGCGGCTACCCGTCACGATAACTATGTATTGTTTTTGGCCGAAATGAAAGAGAAAAAGCGGAGGTACTGACATGTCTATCATTGCACCATCCATTTTATCGGCAGACTTTGCCTCATTAGCAGAAGATATTAAAGACGTGGAACATGCGGGTGCTGATTGGATTCATATTGATGTGATGGACGGTCATTTCGTACCGAATCTAACGTTCGGACCGCTTGTTGTAAGTGCCGTAAGATCGTATACAAAGCTTACTTTTGACGTTCATTTGATGATTCAGCGTCCTGAAGAATATATTGCCGCATTCATTGCTGCAGGAGCTGATCGCATAACCGTTCATGCTGAAGCATGTATTCATCTTCATCGGGTCATTCATCTAATTAAGGAAGCCGGTCTGCCTGCTGGCGTTGCGCTTAACCCCGCTACACCTTTAAGTGCAATCGAGAATATACTTGATGATCTTGACTTGGTTCTAATCATGACGGTTAATCCTGGGTTCGGTGGGCAACAATTTATCCCGCAGTCTCTGGAGAAGATAAGACAGCTTAAGGGGATGCTTGAAGCAAGAGGCTTGCATCAAACTTATATTCAGGTTGATGGAGGCATAAACAGCCATACAGCAGCTTTGGTAAGAGAAGCGGGTGCACATGTATTAGTCGCTGGCAACGCTGTATTCACTCAACAAGATCGTGCTGCTGCGATTGCTTCACTAAGATAGGGGGCGATAACGATGGGAGAGCGTGTCAAAACCATCTTTCTTCTCCTTCTCTATTCGCTGATCTGCGGCTTGCTGCTTTCAATCTTTCCTGTCATCGCAAGCCCAATCCGCTATGTATTTTCATTGTTGGCTCTGGTTCTCGGCATTTATAGTTTTCGTCGATTCGAGTCGATTCGTTCGAGGATTTTGCTTTGTGTTCTGGCGATTGTGTTCTTTATCTTGTTCACATTTATAATCGCAGCGGTTACTTATTTGAAGACAAACCCGCCAACTTAAATGTTCAATCGGTAAGGAGAACTGCTCCCTGCCCAACAATGGAATAGGACAGTCCAGCACCGCATAGTATGGTTACATGAACGAAGGTTCTTGTAGCCTTTTTTTATTGCCTAATTTAGGAAGGTGAAGGAGCCGTTTCGGAGGATGAATGGCAGATAAGCATTATAGCGACTGGATTGGAATAGAATGAACGGGACGGATGCGGAAGGAACATCTTTTAGGAGGGGTGGAGCATGAAATTCTACACAATTAAACTACCGAAATTTCTGGGCGGATTCGTTAAAGCGATTTTGAATACGTTCCAAAAAAATTAACGCCTATGAAGCAAGCCGGTATCAGTATCGAAATCAAGCATGCGGAGTCCCTTATACAGAAGACGGCGGTGATTGGAACAGCTGTCTTTTGTGCTACGATATGCAAAAAAGCACCTGATTCAATCAGGTGCTTTTTGTCCATGGCTTAATGCCGTTATACGCGAGTAACTTTACCAGCTTTAAGAGCACGTGTGCTAACGTAAACGCGTTTCGGTTTGCCGTCAACTAGAATGCGAACTTTTTGAACGTTAACGCCCCAAGTGCGGCGGTTTTTGTTGTTAGCGTGTGATACGTGGTTACCTGATCCAGGGCTTTTGCCCGTAAGGAAACATTTGCGTGACATGGAATACACCTCCCTTGAAGACCCATGCAATTAAACAGACTCCAATATAATAGCATATTATAGTCCATCCATCAAGCGTTTGAAAGTACCTTCTTATGATGGATAAGGGCGATAAAAGCAGATAATAGACGTATAGTAGGGACTGGACTTCTAAATCGTCGTTATTTATAGTACAATGTTGATTAGTCCATAAGATAAACGGTGAAGGAGTGGTATCCATGCCTCTACAGATTGCTACAGAACTGGGAAATGTATTCATTACGGACCACGTAGTCTCCGTTCTAGCCGGTTCGGCGGCACTGGACTGTTATGGACTTGTTGGTATGGCTTCAAGAAAACAGCTTAAAGATGGAATTGCAGAACTGCTAGGCCGGGACAACTTGTCACGCGGTGTAGAAGTTCGCCGAGAGAATGAACAAATACACATTGATCTATACATCATCGTGAGCTATGGTACAAAAATATCTGAAGTGGCGCATAACATTCAGTCTAAAGTGAAGTATGTGCTAAATGATGTAGTTGGCATTAAGGTTGACTATGTTAATATTTTTGTGCAAGGCGTGCGTGTATCTCGGTAGGAAGGGGAATCATCGCTTGACTAAACGTTCAATTAACGGATCTGACTTGGCGAGTATGGTGCATAGTGGTGCGGAATGTTTACAACGTCATGTTGAACACATTAATGCACTTAATGTATTTCCAGTACCCGATGGAGATACCGGAACCAATATGAATTTAACAATGACTACGGGAACCCGTGAATTGAATAGCAAACCTTCACAGTCTGCTGGAAAAGTTGCGGAAGCGCTTTCCAAAGGATTGCTAATGGGGGCACGCGGCAACTCTGGTGTTATATTGTCCCAGCTTTTTCGAGGATTTGCAAAAAGTATCGCTGCACAAGAGCAAATTGATCCGATTCAGTTTGCTGCAGCCCTGCAAAATGGTGTTGATATGGCATACAAGGCTGTCGTAAAGCCTGTTGAGGGAACTATTCTGACTGTTGCCAAGGATACGGCTAAACATGCGGTCTCCTATGCGAGACGAGCAACCGATATGGTCGATTTGATGCGTGAGGTTCATGAGCGGGCGAATGAATCACTTCAGCGTACGCCAGATTTGCTTCCTGTTCTCAAACAAGTGGGCGTCGTCGATTCAGGCGGACAAGGTCTTGTTTTCATATATGAGGGCTTTCTTAGAGCTTTGTCCAGTGATCGTGCTTCGGATGAATATAATAACGCTATTTCGATGGAATCCGCTTTGCCAGAAGCCTATAAAGCTGCTTTACCTATCAAGCCAGCGTTTACACCTTCACTACCAAATCTTAAGAGTGCTCAATCCCAATTGTCTACGGAGACTATTGAATTTCTATATGATATGGAATTCTTTATCAATCGCAAGCTAGCAGGTCGTAGTGTGCTTCGATTTGATGAAGCGTTGTACAAAGGCATGCTAAGCAGAGATGGAGATTCCATACTGGTTATAACCGATGATGAAGTCATTAAAGTTCATGTTCACACACGCAAGCCTGGTGATGTTCTGAACCATTCACTTCCTTACGGAGAATTAACCGACATTCATATTCTTAATATGCGTCAGCAGCATCGGGACTTACTTCTCCTTAATGAACAGTCAGGCGTTGCCTTACAGGATGAAAACATACAGCACGAAGCCGTAGTTACATCTAGCGTGGAGGATGATGCTCTAGGACTTGCTGTTCCAGAGGTGCTGACAGGTACGCCGGCACATCAAGTTCCAGCTGGTCAGGCCCATGAAGCAGCCCCCTTTGGGATTATTGCCGTCGCTATGGGAGAAGGAATCCGATCCATTTTCCTTGAGAATAACGTAGATGTTGTATTGTCAGGCGGGCAAACGATGAATCCCTCAACGGAGGACTTTGTCAATGCAATCGCAACGCTATCTACGGAGTATATCTACTTGCTGCCTAACAATGGGAATATCATTCTGGCCGCACAGCAGGCAGCTGATCTATCCGGCAGGAATGTAATCGTTATCCCTTCCAAGACTATTCCGCAGGGACTTGCTGCTATGCTCGCTTTCATGGATGAAGCTACGGCTGAAGAGAACGCGGAAGCGATGAAACAGGCAGTGTCCCAGGTTCGATCAGGTCAGGTGACACATGCCGTTCGAGACACGGTTATAGATGGGATCGAGATTCAAGAGGGCGATTATATTGGTATTCTTGAGAAATCGATTGTAACGGCATCGCCAAGTCTCCAGGAAGCCTGCAGTGAGCTGTTAATTGCGATGTTAGAGGACGGCGGCGAGCTTGTTACGATATTGACTGGTGAGCAGGCTGACGGAGAAGAGACGGCTGCATTAGTTGATTGGATAAAGTCGGCATATCCAGAAGCTGAATTGGAAGTGCATGAAGGCGGACAACCGCTGTATCCATATCTTTTTGCAGTGGAATAGGGGTGATTAGTGATGAGCCAAGTGAAAATCGTGACAGATAGCACATCAGATATTCCTAAGCGTGTCCGTGAACAGCTCGATATTGAAATGGTTCCATTACAAGTGATATTTGGTGAAGAAACCTATTTGGATGCGAAGACAATCAGCGCAAGCCAATTTTATGAGAAGTTGATGGCGTCAACAACGCTTCCTACGACCTCGCAGCCATCGCCAGCCGAGTTTGAGGAGACCTATCAGAGGATCCTACAGAAGAATCCGGGCTCACCTATTATTTCCATTCACATCTCATCGGCAATTAGCGGGACATATCAATCTGCGGTGCTCGGTTCTACCCTATTAGAAGAACCAAGTGAACGTGATATTACTGTGATCGATTCAAAATCAGCTTCATATGGTGCAGGCATGCTCGTCGTGAAGGCAGCTGAAATGGCTGCGGCAGGTGAATCCAAAGAAGCCATTTTGAAGGAAATCGATCGAATCAGTAAGGATCAACGACTCTATTTCTTCGTCGATTCCCTGGAATATCTACAGAAGGGTGGTCGAATTGGCAAAGCAGCCGCTTTGTTCGGTTCGATTCTGAATATTAAACCCATTCTTTCCTTAGATGAGGCTGGTACGGTAATTGTCATCGATAAGGTGCGTGGAACTAATAAAGCAATGAGTCGGTTTATTGAGCTTTTTAAGCATGATTTTGGTAATGATCCCGTTGAGATGACGGTAGCTTGGTCATTTAAGAGCGAGGTTGCACTTGAGCTTGCAGCTCTGGCGCAAACACAGCTAAACGTACGTAATATACGGCAAACTGAGATCGGAGCAGTAATCGGCACACATGTCGGTCCGGGTACTGCTGCGCTATTTATAAGCCGGGTGTGAGGTTGTCACAATGAAACTGAATCAAATACCGGTTCGGCAGATGAAAGGCGTGAGCGCTCAGAAAGAACAGGAGCTTCACGCCTTTGGCATTCATACGATTGCGGATCTACTGGACTATTTTCCTTTTCGATATGAGGATTATCGCGTTAGAGGGCTAGCAGAAACGAAAAGCGGGGAAAAAGGGACTGTTCAAGGAACGATTGTTGGAAATCCGATCTTGCAGAGGTATGGACGCGCCAAAACACGACTAACTTGCAAAGTGGCCGTTGATGGCATTTTGTTAACAGCTGTTTGGTTCAATCGGCATTTTCTGCAGGATCAACTGACGCCTAGCCGTGAGATTATTCTCACGGGTAAATGGGAGCAGCAGCGTCTTCAGCTCACCGTATCGAGCTCCGAGTTTCCAGACAGCGCATCAGCAAGGGCAGGCACGCTTCAGCCAGTATATTCTGTAGGTGGGAGCATTACACAGTCTTGGATACGTAAAATAATCGGGTTAGCGCTTCAGCAATATGGTGCGATGATGGAAGAGATGCTGCCGGTAAGCCTAATAGATAAATATAAGCTAATGCCGCGCCGTGAGGCGGTTACTCGTATTCATCAGCCAGAAGATACGACAGAAGGACAAGCAGCAAGACGGAGACTCGTCTATGAGGAGCTCTTCTTATTCCAGCTGAAGCTGCAGGCTTATCGTTCTCTGAATCGTAAAAGGATGGATGGAACCGCTCATGTTGTGGATGCAGAGTCGATTCGGGTCTTTGTACGAACGCTGCCATTTGAGCTGACTGATTCCCAGAAGAAGGTCGTCAATGAAATACTAACTGATCTCCGTCAACCTTATTGCATGAATCGGCTGCTGCAGGGTGACGTTGGCTCGGGGAAGACCGTAGTAGCAGCGATAGCACTCTTTGCTGCTGTAAAGGCAGGTTTTCAAGGAGCGCTTATGGTTCCTACAGAAATACTTGCCGAGCAGCATTTGCGCTCGTTACAAAAGCTGTTTGCGGCTGCAGGATTGGAAGTAGGGCTATTAACTGGCAGCATGGGCGAGCGCAAAAGGCGTGATGTTCTGGCAGGATTGCAAATGGGACTGATTGACGTCATCGTTGGCACACATGCCATTATCCAAGAGGGTGTTAATTTTAGAAACTTAAGCCTTGTTGTAACGGATGAACAGCATCGATTTGGGGTTAATCAGCGCAGTATTCTTCGCCGCAAAGGATTGAATCCGGACGTCCTGACAATGACAGCAACACCTATCCCTAGGACGCTAGCGATTACGGCTTTTGGTGATTTGGATGTATCTACACTCCGTGAACGACCGCAAGGACGTAAGCCAATTAAGACCTACTGGGTTAAGCATGGCATGCTCGATCGTGTGCTTGGTTTTATTCGCCGAGAGGTAGATAATGGGCAGCAGGCGTATTTTATATGTCCACTCATTGAAGAGTCGGAGAAGTTAGATGTTCAGAATGCAATCGATTTACATATTCAGATCCAGCAGGCTTTTCCTGATATGCGAGTAGGTTTGCTCCATGGTCGATTATCGGCTTCTGAGAAAGATGAAACGATGGGGGCATTCGGTAGAAACGAAATTCATGTTCTTGTAGCGACTACGGTCGTTGAGGTCGGTGTGGACGTCCCGAATGCAACGCTTATGATCGTCATGGACGCGGAACGATTCGGGTTATCTCAGCTGCATCAGCTAAGAGGGCGCGTTGGCCGAGGAGCGCATCAATCCTATTGTGTCCTCATCGCGGATCCGAAGTCAGAGACAGGACGTGAGCGAATGAAGGTCATGACGGAGACAGAGGATGGCTTCGAGGTGGCAAGGCGAGATCTTGAGCTGCGCGGACCTGGTGATTTTTTTGGAACAAAGCAAAGTGGAGTTCCGGATTTCAAATTAGCTGATATGGCGGCGGATTTCGAAGTGCTGGAACAAGCACGAGAGGATGCTGCTGAACTAACGGCGAATGCTGATTTCTGGAAGGAAGCGGCTTATGCAAGGCTGAGAGAGATCCTGAAACAGGATCAACTTTTTCAAGGGGATTTATTGGACTAGTTTCTTTTCGGGGAATCATCGGCATATAGTACAACGGATGGTGTTCAAAAGCCAATACGGAGGTGCTGAGCCGATATGAGTTACACGAAATTTGGAATTAAGCCGGAGTTTGTTGAACGTGTGAAGTACAAGATGAAGAACCCCGTCACGAAGGATCGGATCAAACAAGTGACGAATGGATTAACCAAATATGATTTGCAGGATCGCGTAAAGGTGAAAAAGCTCATTCGAACGTCAGCAAGTATTTTGCAGGAAAATTTGACGGAATCTTCGGAAGATAAGCTCATCCAGTTCGTGCTAGCACAGCGAATTGATCCGAACAATACGCTGCATTTAATTAAATTATGGGCGATGTTCCGCTAATTAATTTTAATAATAAAGACCAGTCAGAACACGAAATAATGTGTTAGACTGGTTTTTGTTATGTTATATGATGCCGTTAGGTCACGAAAACAAAAGCGAAGCGGACGGAATCGTTCTGAAGAAGCGACAGCGTTCGCCTTTGTCTCCCGATTTCTACCCCTAAAGGATAGAATCAAGAAATAGGGAGACAACAGCGATCGTAAGAATGATCCGTTCGCGCAGCGGGCTTCTCCGCACCATGCTTCGTACGCTCATAAATATCGTTTTAATGCCTAGTTATCTAAACGAATGGGTTCGATACATGCAGCGTTATCATTTGCAACATTTCCTACAGCTGCCGCAACCGGGTATGCCTCAAGCAGCTGAGCAGGGAATGGCTTGAGTAAAGCATTCAAGTGCTGCTGGTCCTGTAACGAACGATCTAACCATATCGTTTCATTCTCTTGGCTCAATATGACAGGCATTCGGTTATGGATGGGTAGCATTAATTCATTTGGTTCTGTAGTGAGGATTGTACAAGTGCTTAGTTTATGGCCCTCTGGTGTTAACCAAGTATCATATAAGCCAGCCATACTAAAGAGGCTTCGGTCCCGTAGTGTGATTCGCATCGGTTGTTTTCCAACCTCATCTTTGCGCCATTCATAAAAGCCATCCGCAGGAATGATGCAGCGTTTCCGCCGAATAAGCTGTTTGAATGCAGGCTTGTCCCATACCGTTTCTGAGCGGGCATTGAGCATCTTGTTACTGATCTTCGGATCATCAGCCCACGAGGGAACAAGTCCCCATTTTAACTCGCCTAGCTTATTCTTCTCTCCATCACTGATAATGGCCATTATCATTTGACCTGGGGCAACATTATATTTGGGCTTATGGAAAGGAACAGTCGTTTCTCCAATCCAGTAGCGAAGCATGAGTTCCTCAAGGGATACTGTAATTGTATATCTGCCACACATGATAATCACATATCCTTCCCAGACTTGTCTTGGCTCCATTATACAATGACGAATGGGAAGCAAAAAGCGCTATTGTCCTTTTTTTCATATGGAATAGAGGTGGGTGAGGGCTAACCATTGTTAGGCTTGCCCATACTGAATCTATATGGGTGTGAAGGAGAATGAGTCATGCTGCGGAATTATGCATATTCAATCATCAAGTTTATCAAGAAAGGAATCAGAAGTATGGCGAAGCTTTCACATCAGCTGGTATTTCTGTGGACTAACAAACGGCGTGCTCACACTGCATCCGACCGATTGTCTGGAGATACGCTACCACTAGAGCTTCGTGTAGAGTCGGTTCAAGAGCTTGCCGCTCTGTATGCCTCTGAAGCTTCTTCTAAGGATGTACTTGGGGTTCAGCCAACGGATGACCTTGAGCGTTCGCTTATCTATCGAATCGAGCTTGAAACAGAGAAAGGAAATCGCAACAATGTAACGAGAACGGAAGCTTATCGTGCGTTGTATTTTCGTTGTCCAGAGCTTCATTGGTCGCTGCTGGCACATGTTGTGTCGCGAAACGGCGGATGGAACATGACAGATTTAAAAGGGGAGCTCCACCCGCGTTTGCTGCCAGCCGATCAAAGAGAAGCCATCTTTCTCCTCCTTGAGAGGGCGAATGCACTCATTTTTCAAGATGCTTATCCTCAATTGTTGTTGTATGAAGCAGGGAAGAAAGCAAGGCGAGATCTTTCTCATTTGCTGCCAGCCTTCGGTGTATCACGATTTATGAACCCAGTGTGGTCACAATTTGTAAAGCGAGGAGATTCAGCCCTTCTAACAACAGCGCTTATTGTGAATGAGCAGCATGTCATCGAAGGCAGAATCGTACAGGACCCCTACTATAAAGAGCATGTACTGGAAAAATTCATGTTTAAGCTGCAAGCACCGCTTCAAACTAACGCAGTCGTGATGCCATATGGATCGCAGATGGCTGGAGATATGAAGCTGGCAGGTCTTGTCTTGGAGGATTTCACTAATCTTCAAGAACGAATTGAGTTTGGCAAGAGGCTCTATGCCATTTTGTTTGGGGTACGTGAAGTGAGGGATGGTGCGCTTTCGTTCGTTCGTGCTGTTCATCATACAGGCTCCCGTGCGGATTATGCGCCACACCTTTTCATGAAGCAGCAAGCACGAATGAGCAAGCAAGCATCGTATAAGCAAAGGTTGTCGGGATGTCGACTCATGAAAGGGGCAATGCCGCTATATAGTCCAGAGTTATGCGGAGCTTGGAAGGATGTTCCGGTCAAGGCTGTATCAGGAGGGGATTGGTTCACAGATTGGGAAGAGGTCCAACCTTACTTTAAAGCTTTGCCGCTGCCGTCGGTTTTTGAAATTACGAATGAGCACTGCTTCATCTTGAATAAGATCGAGCTTGCTGTAATCGCAGGTCAACAATTAGGGGGCACGAACAAAAAGAAGCGTTGATAAAAAAAGGCAATCTTGAACGCTGCTACACGTTCTCGACTGCCGTTTGTCCGAGCATAAATACATATACTACACATAAATATACAATCATTAAGCTTTGCGATTCAGAAGCTCCCAACGATATACGTATTCGAAAAGGAATTCAAAGGCTTCTAAATGGCGCTTAGCTTCAAAGGCGTTTGCCCCCCAAGCATAGATACCATGCTTCCGAAGCATGATGCCGGGAATACGGGGATCAAGGCGTTCGGTTACTTCTGGAACAATACTTGGAATATGCGCGAAATTCGAGACAATGGGAATATCGATATGGGCTTCTTCATCCCAAATATTGAAAGCTTTGATAAGCTCCACACCATCAACAGGAATCGATTTGCGCTCCCAGAACAGCTCAGAAACAAGGCTGTTAAAAACCGTATGGATATGAAAGATAGCACCGCAGCCTGTTTGACGGTAGATCTCGCAGTGAATTAAAGTTTCCGCAGAGGGCTTCAGCTTAGTCAGCTCGCTTGGCTTTCCATCCTGATCGACGAATAGAAAATCCTCAGGTGTTGAGAGTGACTTATCCTTGCCGCTTGCGGTGATAGCAAAATCAAATTGTTCTGATGTGAAATCGCCAACGCGTATAGACAGGTTACCGCTAGTACCCGGAAACCAGCCGCGTGAGGCGAACAAGCTCTTCACTTCACTGAGCTCCGAAAGTACACTTTGCTTATCTTCTAATGAAATTTCCCCGAATGACATCGTTAATTCCCGGCCTCCTCTTGTTGTTTCATAACGTCAAGCACATCATGAAAGGTCTCAAATTCATAATAAGCTAGCCCAAGTTCCTTGCATTTCAAAGTAAGATGAGAGCGTGCAAAGACGATATCTGCGATCTTCGCCCCTTCAAAATCAGTAACGCTATCGCCGATCAGAATTCGTGTATAGGTATCAGCTGGGAAACGACGAATAATGGATGTCTTGCACATTCCACATTCGTTCGTACAATCCCCCTCACAAGCATGTGGCCACGTAATCTCGATCTGCTCACTTGTGAAATCACTGCCGTTGCAGTAGATATGGTCTAACTCAATATCGAATGGTGCTAGCAGGGGGTAGACGAAGAAGTCAATCCCGCCGCTTGTGACGTAGAACTCAACGTCGTTCTTTGCACAGTAATCAAGTAAATCCGTGAAACCGGCACGAATGCGTGCGTTCTTAATGGCATATTCGATTACTTCTTGTTTCTTCGACGAAGGCAGAAGCTGGAATAACTCACCGACGCCTTGACGAATCGATTTGCGCTGACCCACAATATCATTCACAATCGTTTCCCAGCCTGGTGGATTAAAGTGACGGATAATTGCAATGATGTTATCGTTCTCCGTAATTGTTCCGTCAAAATCACAAAAAATGACGCGCTTTTTCTCGGTGTTAGATGTCGTTTGTGATTGCTCGGTCATTCTTTGTACCCCCAGCTGTTTATCGCGGCTTGTAAAGCCTCGTTACCTGGCTGCGAAGCCGCCTCTGGTAATGAGATACCGGATAGAGTTGCAGTAATGGCTTGACGGAAAGCTTGTCCACCTGCCGCAGTACCGAGAGGATGGCCATGAATACCGCCTCCAGCATTGACGACAACATCCTGCCCAAAATCCCGTAATATAAGCGGGACTAGACCCGGATGGATCCCAGCTGATGGAACAGGGAAGCTCGCTTTAACAGGCAGCGCAGGATCAATAAGAGCAGCTTGAACAGCAAGATTCTCTTCCTTAGGCATAACGACGGAGCCGTATGGAGAAGGGAAGAGGACGAGATCAGCCCCAGCTAGACGCATTAGCTTGCCGAGCAGCAGGGGAGCTGCGATACCGTAATGTGGTGAAGGGTAAAAGGCGCCTGCAAGCGCGGGATGCGCGGCAATCGGCACTGAAATTTCAGGGTCGCTGCTTAATTCATGCAGCACATCATAGCCATAAGCAAGCACATTGAATAGTAGAGCGTTGGCGCCTGCTGCAATAGCAAGCTTGGCATTCGCTGCTAGCTTCGACGTAGAGCCTGTGAGGTTAACGGCGTAAAGCAGCTTCTGGCCGGTCTCAGCCTGTGCTTGCTCTGCTGCTTCCATACAGGCTTCAACACGTTTTTCCAGTGGCGTGAGCGGGTTCTCGAACAGGATTTCGTCGTCTTTGATAAGATCAACTCCACCGAGTGCTTGACGGTAGAACTGTTCACGTAGATTTGGCAGATCATGTCCAATGACGGATTTGAAAATACTCATTAGCAGCGGACGCTGCTCAATACCCAGCAGCTCTCTGACGCCTGTTATACCGAATTTAGGACCCGGAAATGCAGAAACGAATGCAGGGGAGAAGTCTAGATCGAGCAGCTTGATTCGTCCGTCCATCGAGAGCTTGCCAAATACAGTCACGAGCAGGGCAGGCAGGTCACGGCTAAAGTTGACATCTGGATAAGCAATAACAAGATCCGCATAACGTTCACCCGGTGCAGCATTCTCTGGCTCATATACCGTAACAGATAGTACACGGCCCAAATGTTTTTCCATCTCCGCTTTGCGCGCTTCTGGCAAGTCCGTCCAGCTGCCAACCGTTAGTCCTACAGCAATTCCTTGCGCCTTTTTATTGAAATCGGCTTTATCATCATGGCAGCGATAGGTTGCGATGCATACGGAATGACTCATGATTTCGCACTCCTTTCAATTTCAGCTCCCATTTCACCAGCTCGTTCTGCTGCGCGACCAATAGCTGTAATGATTGCTTTGGAAAAGTGATGAGAATCAAGGGTTTCAATCGCAGCTTGCGTCGTGCCGCCAGGAGAGGTTACTTTGCGCCTCAAGTCAGCCGGATTCTCGTTAGTAGCCTTCACCATATGAGCAGCACCAAGTACGGTTTGTATCGTCAGATCGCGAGCTGTGTCCTCTGATAATCCGAGTCCGCGACCTGCTTCGATCATCGCTTCCATCAAGTAGTAGACATAAGCCGGACCACTTCCAGATACGCCAGTTACAACATCAAGCAGGGGTTCTTCGACGATAGCTGTCAATCCAATCGACTGCAGAAGCTGCTCCGCAAGCAAACGCTGCGCCTCGGTGACAGAGCTTGAGAAGCTAATTCCTGTTGCACCTAATCCGATTGTGCTTGATGTGTTAGGCATGGTACGGATAATGGCATTCTGTTGATTAAGCAAAGCTGTAATTGTATCTATAGAAAGTCCTGCAACTAAGGATATTAGAAGCTGGTGCGGCTTAATAAGGCCGCGAAGCTGTTTGAGAGCTGTCGCTGCATCCTTGGGTTTCATCGCGAGAAAAATAATATCTGCCTCATGAAGCGTGCTCAGCTTCGATTGATCGTCGGCTGCAGCTCGAATACCGTAACGGGTAGTCAGCTCATCCAGCCGTGTCACATTTTGCCGATTCATGACACTGATTTGTCCGGGTTCGGTTAATCCACGGTCCAATATTCCGCGTACGAACGCCTCTGCCATGGACCCTGCGCCGTAAAAGCACAAACGGAGGGAGCTGATTTCTGGCATAACGCCAGATGCTGAGAGTTGAGTCATAATGAATTTTACCTCCTAAATTACATATGAAATAATCTTGAAACTCTAACTTGCGCAGCTATTAACCACGGATTTGCCCATTGCCGTATACTCTGAATTTTGTTGAAGTAAGAGCAGGGAGCCCCATTGGTCCGCGTGCATGCAGTTTCTGTGTACTGATACCAATCTCAGCACCGAATCCGAATTCAAATCCGTCCGTAAAGCGAGTAGAAGCATTATGGTACACAGCCGCAGCATCAACCTCCTGCAGGAAACGTTCGGCGTTTGCCTTGTCCTCGGTGACAATACATTCGGAATGCATGGTTCCGAACTTGCGAATATGATCAAGCGCCTCATCGAGGTTAGCGACGACGCGAACATTCAAAATATAATCATTATATTCGGTAGCAAAATCCTCATCTGTGACAGGTTTTGCTTCTGAAACCAGCTCAAGCGTCCGTGGGCACCCTCTGAGCTCAACATTTGCAGCTAGGAAACGATCTGCAATCACTCGAAGGTGAATCGCAGCGAAATCCTCATGAATGAGAAGCGTCTCCATCGAATTACAAACGGAAGGTCTTTGGACTCTTGCGTTAAAAGCAATATCCGAAGCCATTACAGCATCCGCACTAGCATCGATAAACGTATGGCAGATGCCAGCTCCTGTTTCAATGACCGGAACCGTTGCATTCTCCACAACATTACGGATGAGAGATGCGCCGCCTCGTGGAATAATCACGTCAAGCAGTCCGTTAAGTTTGAGCATCTCATCGACGGAGGATCGGCTTGGATCTTCGATTAATTGCAGCGCATCGGGTGGAAGATCAGTCTCGGCAAGTGCTTCACGTAAGACTTCTACAATGCGGCGGTTAGATTCAAGAGCAGCGGAACCCCCGCGTAGAACGATTGCATTCCCTGTCTTTAGGCATAAACCCGCAGCATCCACAGTTACGTTAGGACGAGCCTCGTAGATCATGCCAATAACACCAAGCGGCACCGATATCTTCTCGACACGAAGTCCATTCGGGCGATCGAAAGTCTCCATAAGAAGACCGACAGGGTCTGGCAAAAGCACGACTTCCCGCAAGCCTTCTGCGATATCATTAATTCGTTTCTGTGTTAGTGTCAAACGATCTAGCATGGATTCGCTAGTTCCATTCTCACGACCGCGTTTAATATCCAGTTCATTCGCAGCGACGATGGAAACATGTTCTTTCGTTAAGGCTTGGGCCATATGCAGAAGGGCATGATTCTTCTGTTCTGTTGTCAAACGACTCATTGTGGTAGCAGTTTGCTTAGCAAGAGATGCCTTGTCACGTACTTCACTCATTGATAATCTCTCCAATCTATAATTGTATATCTCACACTTCATTGCTTAAGACTTCAACGTAACCCACTCATCGCGATGGATAACTTCAATGCGTACAACTTCCATACGTCGCTTAACTTCCTCTGTGCTAAGTCCAGCAACGGCTTGAATCTGCCAGGCTTCATAGTTAACAACACCGCGTCCGAGAATTTGCTCCTGCTCGTTGATGACCTCAACGACATCACCAGAGTGAAAATCACCCTCGATTGATCGGATGCCCACCGGAAGAAGGCTTTTTCCGCCATCTAGCAATGCTCTTTGAGCACCTTCATCAACAACAATCCGTCCTTGAGGGAAGGAATGGAAGCCAAGCCACTGTTTCTTCATGGGCAGATTATGCATACTTGTATCAAAATAAGTGCCTTTTCCGATGCCGTCAACGGCGAGCTTCATGTCACCTGGTTCGCAAACACGACCGATAAAGGCGGGGATACCGCCGCGCATAGAAATGCGAGCAGCTTCGATCTTGGAGCGCATGCCGCCTGTTCCGACAGAAGAACCAGATCCTCCGGCGAAGCTCAGAATTTCATCGGAAATTTGATCAACACGTTCGATACGAACTGCGTTCGGATTATTGCGGGGATCTTCAGAATAAAGACCATCCATGTCGGTCAGAATAATAAGCCTCTTCGCCTTCACTAGATTAGCAACCAATGCGGATAACGTATCATTATCACCAAATTTCAGTTCATCGGTTGCAACCGTATCATTCTCGTTAATGATTGGTACAGCGCGTTGATGTAGAAGCTCTTCAACGGTCATTAGAGCATTTTGAATTCGTTTGCGATTGGAGAAGTCAGCCCGAGTAAGTAAAATTTGAGCTGCAGCGATCCCGCCCGATTCTCCAAAAGCAGCGAATGCTTCCTGATAAGCCTGCATGAGCAGTGCTTGCCCAACGGCTGCGGCCGCTTGCTTCTCGTGAATAAGCTTCGGTCTTGCAGCGTATCCAATTCGACGAAAGCCAGCGGCTACTGCACCAGACGTAACCAGTATAACTTGATACCCGGCTTCGTGCAGAGCAGCAAGCTCATTAGAGAAGAAGGAGATCCGTTCGCGGTTTATCCCGCCTTCATCAGAGGTAAGCGAGCTGCTGCCGATTTTGACTACTATCGTTTCCGTCATCGTCCTTCATTTTCCTTTCCCATGGCAAAATAAAAACACTTCCGCCCCTCAATAATAGAAAGGACGAAAGTGTTGTGACTTCCGCGGTACCACCTTTGTTAACAGCTATGATGCTTCGATAATCGAAGTCATGCCATTCCGCTTCATAAACCTGATAACAGCAGGCCGCTGTTCGGCTCATCGCCGACCGTTCCGGGATTGGTTTCTGCAGCAGTCACGGTAAATTCTTGCAGCCAGTGAATTTACTCTCTGTGCGCGACGTAAGCTAACGCATACTTGGCCCCATCAATACGTTAATTGTTTAATTGTCATTCATTTCATCAAGCATACCATGTTCCAACAAGTCATGTAAAGATAGCAGAGGTGTCAGAAAAGCTTGATTGAATTATCTTAGTATCAACGTAATTATCGTTATTATTTTAGCCAAACAAATGAAGCTTTCCGATACGTGTAATGGCTTCCTCTAGTCTTGCATCTGGGGCAAGAAGTCCAAGCCTAACATAGCCTTCGCCATGTTCTCCAAACCCAATCCCTGGAGCAACCACAACATCAGCCTGCTCAAGAACGATATCTGCAAAGGATGCAGAGGTGTGTCCTTTAGGGACAGGAAGCCAGCAGAAGAAAGATCCTCCTGGTCTTGCTGCTTCCCATCCGATCTGGGACATAGCGCCGAATAAAGTATTACGTCGTTTCTCATATGTAGCGGTTAATTCCTTCACACATTGCTGCGGACCTGTTAAGGCTGCAGCCGCTGCGGCTTGAATGCCACCAAACAAGCTGCAATAGTAATGATCTTGAATGAGATTAATGAGAGCGATGATTTCAGGATTTCCAAGAGCGAAGCCAACTCGCCATCCTGCCATGTTATAAGTCTTAGATAAAGTGTAGAATTCTACACCAACTTCCTTGGCTCCAGGAGTTTGTAGGAAGCTTACGGGTGGATTCCCATCAAAGCCGATAGCTCCATAAGCAAAATCACTAGCAACCACAATATTATGCTTTGCAGCAAATTCTACCGTCTGTGAGTAAAACTCCGTGTCTGCAACAGCACCAGTAGGATTATTAGGATAATTGATAAACATGAGCTTCGCTTGATCAGCTACAGTAGTCGATACAGCGCTATAATCTGGAAGGAAGCTGTTGTCTGCTGTTAGCGGCATATATTCCATTCTTCCACCAGCAAGCGCTACCCCAGACCAGTAATCCGGATAACCTGGATCGGGAACGAGACACACATCACCTGGATTAAGCAGACATTGACTGAGCTCGATTAAGCCTGTCTTTCCACCGAATAAAATAGCAACTTCCTTCTCAGGATCGAGATCCACATTGTAATCTTCCTTATATCGCTGCGCGACAGCTTCCTTTAGAAAAGGAAAACCGCTGAAAGGCGGATAACGATGGTAAAGAGGATTTGGCGCTGCTTCCTGCAGAGCTGTTACAATATGAGGAGGCGTTGGTTGATCGGGATTACCTTGTCCAAGATTAATGACATCCCTGCCCTTAGCGACCTGCGCATTCGCTTTGCGAACAAGTCCAGCAAAAAATTGCGTCGGCAAACCGGTCATCCGGCTTGCCGCGCTAATTTGAAAAGATTTCGTCTGATTCATATCTATCACTCCACATGCAGCAAAATTGGCTCCGATTAGAACTATGCCTAAAGTAAAATGTAGCATAATTAAGGAATGGGTGTCGAGTAAGAGCTGTGGAGGCTGTGGAGTGTCACATTCAGGCTTACTTGATGTCGAGTGATTTAAGGAATGGCTTGATATCCGCTTTAAATTCTAATAAATAAGGTTTACGATTCTCATCGAAGATTAGAAGCAGTTGGGCTTTTCCCGGACAATAAAATAGGAAAAGGTCAGAAGTTTGCACCGTCACTGTCCCAGCCTTCACTGCTGCAGGCTGGTCGAGTGGAATACGAAACACATATCCGCATTTGTCATTAACGCCTACTTTAGGGGATAGGCCGCTAACGGAACCGAGCCAACTTTTGGCATAGTCTTGATATTCTTTGCTGTTTGGTGCTGTTTTGATTACTTTGCCAGCATTTACGTCGAAAACCTGGATCTGACGCTGCTGACTGGTTCCATCGTCATGCGCTTTAGCACCTGCTGCAGTAGGAAGCAGTAAGCAGAAGGCAATGGCGAGCATGGCGATTAATTTCATTCTCATCAGTTTGTCTCCTCCGGTAGTTGTAAGATGGGTTCCTCCATACGTTGCCCATCTTGACAGCGAACCATGAGACGTTATTATTAGGAAAACAGCTAGGAGGCATGCCCGTTATGAAAAACACCCTTCGACTCGCTTTAATCCAGATGCATGTAGATGCGGGAAATCCCGATGCTAATTTCGAAAGATTGGCAGCAAAATTAAACGAAGCTGTTCAAGGTCCAGTCAAGCCAGACCTTATCATGCTGCCGGAAATGTGGAATACTGGCTATGCACTTGAACAGATAAATGAGCTTGCTGATGAAGAAGGTGAGCGGACAAAGAAGCTTCTGTCTGCATTCAGCTTTAAGCATCAGGTGCAAATTGTTGCTGGATCAATTGCGGAGAAGCGCAAGGATGGCGTATATAATACGATATTTGCTTTTGATGAGCAGGGAGAAATTCATGCTGATTACTCCAAAATTCATTTATTCCGTCTCATGGATGAAGAGAAGCATCTTCAATCGGGTGAGAAGCTAGGGGAACTTCATATATCTGGTATTGAAGCTGGAATGATGATTTGCTATGACATTCGATTCCCAGAGCTTGCACGGAAACTGGCGCTTAATGGAGCGAAAATGCTCTTTGTTCCGGCACAATGGCCCAATCCGAGACTTCACCACTGGCGGACGCTGCTTATGGCTAGAGCAATTGAGAATCAAATGTTCGTCATTGCCTGCAACCGATGCGGCACCAGTAGCAGCAGTACATTCTTCGGTCATTCGATGATTCTTGACCCGTGGGGAGAGATCATCGCAGAGGCTGGTGAAGGCGAGGAAATCTTGCGTGCCGAGATTGATCTATCCTTAGTGGATACGGTCCGCGCTAAGATACCTGTATTTGAAGATCGACGTCCGAACTTCTATTGAAATTCTATAAACTGTAACTTGCCTTTGGATTAGGAATCAAAATCACTGACTGTATTTTTCATCGTTTCAATAAATGCTTCGGCCGCCTTCGAGAGATAGCGGCCTTTGCGGCTTGCGATAACAAGTGTCCGCGAAGGTACTGGAGCAGCAAAAGGCAGATAGATCGGGATAAATTCACTCCATTTGGCACGTGTCATCATCTTAGGTACAAAAGCAATGCCCATTCCTGCTGCTACCAGGGATTGAACGGTCTCAATATTGGAGCTTTCAAAAACAATTCGTGGTTCAAAGCCTGCGCTGCTGCACAATTCAATAGCGATTTGACGGAAGCCCTGCCCTTTCTTCAAAACGATAAAGGGCTCACTTGCCAGATCAGCGATTCGTACGGGCTCATTCGTCTTTACAAGCGGATGCTCCGGAGGGACGGCCAAGCATATTTCTTCATCAATGATAGGAACCCACTCCAGCGATGGATCTTCAAGCGGAAGTGAAAGAAGGCTTAAATCGGTCTGGCCACTAGCTGTAAGCTGTTCTAGGCGGGAGGAACTATCCTCAACGAGGACCACTTCAATCTCGGGATATAGCTTACCGAATACAGGTAATACGAGCGGAAGTACATGGGAGCCTGTTATTGGAAGACTGCCTACCACTAGCTTTCCCTTGCGCATGTGGGCGAGGTCGTCGAGTTCTTGCTTCAACTGTTCAATATTGTCGAGAATGCCTTGTGCCTTGGCAACAAATACAGAGCCTGCATGTGTAAGCTCAACCGAATTAGTCGTCCTGCGAAAAAGAAGCACACCAATTTCCTTCTCCAGCTTAGAGAGCTGTTGGCTTAAAGAGGGCTGAGCGATATGCAGTTTTTCTGCGGCACGTGAGAAATTTTTTTCTTTGGCTATTTGGATAACATATTGTAATTGTCGGAATTCCATGCGTAGTGCTCCCTTTTTCCATTTATTTTCCTCTATTGGGTGTCATAGGCCATACCTATTGCTTTTATAGATATTATATCTTGGATCAATGAAGAAAGAAATGCTATGATGAACACATCGATTAGCAGGTCTGAATGATAGAACTTAATCTTATGAGGTGATACCAATGACAAAAAGAACAATGTTTGAGAAAATTTGGGACAATCACGTCATTCATTCCGAGGAAGGCAAACCGAGCGTAATTTACATCGATTTGCAACTCGTACATGAAGTGACGTCTCCGCAAGCGTTTGAAGGACTGCGCTTGTCTGGTCGTAAAGTACGTCGTCCTGATTTAACATTCGCAACCATGGACCATAACGTACCAACGAAAGACCGCTTCAACATCACAGATCCAATCTCGAAGCAGCAAATTGATACGTTAACTCAAAACTGTAAGGACTTTGGTGTTACTTTGTTTGATCTAGACAGTATCGATCAAGGTGTTGTACACGTTATGGGACCTGAGCTTGGATTGACTCATCCAGGCAAAACCATTGTTTGTGGTGACAGCCATACTTCTACGCATGGCGCATTCGGCTCACTTGCCTTCGGTATTGGTACTTCCGAGGTTGAGCACGTAATGGCAACGCAATGTCTACAACAATCCAAAGCAAAAACAATGGAAATCCGCTTCATCGGAAGCCGCAAGCCTGGCGTAACGGCTAAAGATATGATTCTTGGCGTTATTGCTCAGAATGGTACTGACTTTGGTACTGGCTACGTTATGGAATTTACAGGCGAAGCTATTCGCTCACTTACTATGGAAGAGCGTATGACCGTTTGTAATATGTCGATTGAAGCTGGCGCACGCGCTGGACTTATCGCACCAGACGAAACGACTTTCGACTACTTGCGTGGACGTGAATATGCACCGCAAGGCGAAGCATATGATCGGGCAGTTGCAATCTGGAAAGAGCTTCCTACTGATGAAGGCGCAGCTTACGATACAGTTATTGAATTCGACGTTGACACGTTGATTCCACAAGTTACCTGGGGAACTAGCCCTGGTATGGGTACAGACATCACGAAAAATGTACCTGTTCCTTCTGAGCTGCCAACAGAAAACGAACGTAAAGCAGCTGAGAAAGCACTAGAATATATGGGTCTTACACCGGGTACGCCAATGAGCGAAATTCCAATCGATTATGTGTTCATCGGTTCTTGCACAAACGGTCGTATCGAGGATCTTCGCGCTGCAGCAGAAATTGCTAGAGGCTACACAGTTAGCGATCGTGTTACAGCTATCGTTGTTCCTGGATCGGGTCGCGTTAAGATTCAAGCTGAGAAAGAAGGGCTTGACCAAATCTTCACAGAGGCTGGATTCGAATGGCGCGATGCTGGCTGCTCGATGTGCCTAGCGATGAACCCAGACGTGTTGAAGCCTGGTCAACGCTGCGCATCGACTTCCAACCGTAACTTCGAAGGCCGCCAAGGTCGTGATGGACGTACGCATTTGGTTTCCCCTGCAATGGCAGCAGCTGCTGCAATCATGGGTAAATTCACGGATGTTCGTGATTGGAAGATCAAAACTGAAGTGTTGAACTAAAGAACGAAAGATTCGAGAGGAGTTACATGAAATGGAAGAGTTTAAACAACTAACCGGTCTCGTTGCACCAGTAGACCGCGTAAATGTCGATACAGATGCAATTATTCCTAAACAGTTTCTAAAGCGTATTGAACGGAGCGGCTTTGGCCAGTTCTTATTCTTCGAATGGCGCTGGGATGAGAAGGGGAATGTAATCTCCGACTTTAGCTTGAATCAGCCGCGCTACCAAGGCGCTGAGGTTCTTGTCTCTCGTGCTAACTTTGGCTGTGGATCTTCACGTGAGCATGCTCCATGGGCGATCTTGGATTATGGCTTCAAAGTCATTATTGCACCTTCGTACGCTGATATTTTCTACAATAACTGCTTTAAAAACGGTATCCTGCCAATTCGTCTTAGCGAAGAGCAGGTTGAAGATTTGTTTAAGCGTACAACTGCAACTGAAGGCTATAAACTGACTATTGACCTAGAGAACAAAAAAATTACGGATAACGCTGGTCTTGAGATTGCATTTGATCTGGATGAGCATCGCCGCCAGTTCTTGCTTCAAGGTCTAGATGATATCGGTTTGACCCTTCAGCACGAAGACAAAATCACGGCTTATGAAGCTAGCCGAGTTGCTTATTAATTCATAAGGTAGCAATCGAAAAGGCCCCTGAATTCAGGGCCTTTTTTGCGTTAAAGATTATCATCCGACATAGCTGCAAAAAATGTATGATTGTTGCATATTAGAGTAACAAATTTCCTTAATATGCAACTTTTTCTGATAGATTTCGTCTAATATTCGTCTGAAGCATCAGCTTGTTCGAAATGCTCGAGACGAATAATCTGTCATCGAGGTGAAAGATGAAGAAGTTTGTAGCCATTGTTATGCTGTTGTCGTTGTTAATTTCTTTGTTCCCAGGTGATGCGGGGGCTGCAGCCGCACCTAAACTCTATTTGGATGGAAAGCAGCTGCAAACGACCACAGATCCACAGATTGTCGGTCAGTCGACACTTGTGCCGATACGTACGATTACAGAAGGACTAGGTTTTGATGTGCAATGGTCTTCGCCAAACGTGAATATTACGAATGGAACGACTAGCATGGTTCTAACACTTGGCAGTAAGACGGCAATTGTAAATGATCGTGAGGTCGCATTGGAAGCCCCCGCAACTGCAAGCAAGGCAACAACCTTGGTACCTCTAAGATTCGTCAGTGAACAGCTTGGGCTCAATGTACTTTGGGACGGTCCTTCTAATTCGGTGTATCTTGTTAAGAAACCAGCAATAGTGATACCTCCTGATGTTTCGCCAGGAACTGGAACGGACGGCTCTAATGGTAATGGTAATGGTAATGGTAATGGTAATGGTAATGGTAATGGTAATGGTTCAGGAACAGATAATAGTGGTACTGGAAATGGCACAGACGGAAACAATAATTCGGGAACTACGCCGACAGATCCAGGTAATCAGACCGCAACCGCAGCATTGAAGTCTATTGAATTCGATGGAGTAGGAAGCGTATTCCTACCGTATGATGGAGACTTTGGCAGCGTGAAGACACAAGTGCTTCATAGTCCAGAGCGTATTGTCGTTGATCTGCCCTACATGAACTTTGACGCAGCTTTTAGCTCAGGATACTCGAATACGAATACGAATACTAAGCTAGGCGAAATAAGCATTGAAACGCATCCTTCTCTTCAAAAAATTCGTTATTCCTATTTTTCGGACAAGCCTGCAACCGTTCGTGTTGTACTTGACATGGCTGTTGCAACTAATTTCCAAGTTTCCAATGAGAATCATACGGTTCGTATTGATCTATTGGAGGTGACAGGTCCTATAGACGTGCCTACACCGGATAAACCAGAAACACCAGGAACAGGAGTTTATAAGA
This sequence comes from Paenibacillus baekrokdamisoli, assembly GCF_003945345.1. Taxonomy (GTDB): domain Bacteria; phylum Bacillota; class Bacilli; order Paenibacillales; family Paenibacillaceae; genus Paenibacillus_Z; species Paenibacillus_Z baekrokdamisoli. The sequence continues at coordinate 1,152,498 of NZ_AP019308.1, forward strand.
TTGTTCTTGATGCTGGACATGGTGGTAAAGACCCGGGTGCCCAAGCTATTGATGGGCGTCATGAGAAGCAGTACAACCTTGAAATAACACTTAAAGTGAAAGCGCTCTTGGATAAGGAACAGAGAATAAAGCCTTATCTAATTCGATCTGATGATACTTTCTTTGAACTCGATGAACGCGCCAAAATAGCAAATGACATGAAAGCAGACTTATTCATTTCCTTTCATGCTAATAAATGGGACAAAGACTCATCTGTAAATGGAACAGAAACGTATTACTATAGCGATAGCAGCAAAGCATTCGCGGATATTGTACATAAGCATTTAATTGTTGGTACAGGACTGGTTGATCGCAAAGTGAAAAAAGCGGGGTTTGTTGTTATTAAGAAAACAACGATGCCAGCTATTCTTCTCGAAAGCGGGTTTTTGTCTAATAAAGGGGATTTAGCAGTTCTCTTTGATGATGAAAAGCAAAATAAAATCGCAGCCGAGATCGTTGCGGGTATTAAAGAATATTTGAAATTAACTTAGGAGAGTGCCAATGAAACGTCAGATGCTTTTCGATTGTTGATTATTCTCTCAGCAGTACTTATTCTAAACTTGAATGCTTGTGAGAAAGCTTCGTGAGAAGGCCTTGATTCGTCAGGGCCTTTTTGTGCGTTAAGGGCTAACATCCGGGCGGGGGTGTTAAAAAATGCGTTAAGTTTCATACGGAGTAACAATTTCCCTCAATACGCAACTTTTTCTGACAGTTTGCGTCTAATATTCGTCTGAAGGCATCGGCTTGTTCGAAATGCTCGGGACGAAAAATCAGTCATCGAGGTGAAAGATGAAGAAGTTTGTAACCGTTGTTATGCTGTTGTCGTTGTTAATTTCTTTGTTTCCGGGTGATGTGGGGGCTGCAGCCGCACCTAAACTCTATTTGAATGGAAAGCAGCTGCAAACGACCGCAGACCCGCAGATTGTCGGTCAATCGACACTTGTGCCGATACGTACGGTTACAGAAGGTCTAGGTTTTGATGTGCAATGGTCTTCCCCTAATGTGAATATCACGGATGGGACGACTAATATTGTTCTTACAATTGGAAGTAAGACCGCCATTGTAAATGACACCCAAGTTGCACTAGAAGCTGCAGCAATCTCAAGTAAAGATACGACCTTGGTGCCTCTACGGTTCGTAAGTGAACAGCTTGGGCTTGATGTATTTTGGGACTCATCTTCTAATTCCGTGCATCTTTCCCAGAAACCCACACCCGTGATTCCTCCGACAGACGGATCTAACGGTAATGGTGGAGGAACAGGTAATGGCGGTACAGGAAACGGAACAGATGGGAATGGTAATCCTGGTACTACGCCAACTGATCCTGGTAATCAAACTGCAACCGCTGCATTGAAATCTGTTGAGTTTGATGGTGTAGGAAGTGTATTCCTGCCGTATGATGGAGAATTCGGTAATGTGAAGACGGAAGTGCTTCATAGTCCGGAGCGAATTGTTGTTGATCTGCCCTACATGAACTTTGATACTGCTTTCAAGACAGGATTCACCAATACGAATACAAAGCTAGGCGAAGTAGTTGTTGATACGCATCCTTCCTTACAAAAGATTCGTTATTCTTATTATTCGGACAAGCCCTCAACGGTACGTGTTGTGCTAGACTTGGCTGCTGCAACTAATTTTCAAGTATCGAATGTTGATCACACGGTACGTATTGATTTATTGGAAGTAACAGGACCTGTAATCGTTCCAAAACCAGATAAACCAACACCGCCAGGAACAGGTGTATTTACAATTGTTCTGGATGCTGGTCATGGGGCTAAAGATCCTGGCGCTCTTTCGGTAGACGGTCGTCATGAGAAGCAATACAATTTAGAGATAACACTTAAAGTGAAGGCGCTCTTGGATAAGGAAAAGAGAATTAAGCCTTATTTAACGAGATCTGATGATACGTTCGTCGAACTAAATGATCGAGCTAAATTTGCTAACGACATGAATGCAGATTTGTTTATTTCTTTTCATGCTAATAGTACGTCAAATTCCTCAGTTTCTGGAACAGAAACCTACTATAATCGCGATAGCAGCAAAGCGTTCGCAGATATCTTACATAAGCATTTAGTTGCTGGTACTGGATTTGCCGATCGCAAAGTGAGACAAGCTGGCTTTGTTGTTATTAAGAAAACAACTATGCCTGCTATACTCCTTGAAGCTGGATATTTGTCCAACAAAGGTGATGCAACTGCACTGTTTAGCGAAGCGAAGCAAAACAAAATCGCAGCTGAAGTTGTAGCGGGTATTAAAGAATATTTAAAATTAACTTAGGAGTGTGCCGATGAAACGTCAGATGCCCTTTCGAATCATAATTATGCTCGCAACCGTCGCTCTTTTACTTGTACTCAGTGGGTGTGGAGCTAAGACCGTTTCACAAGGTTCGAACACGTCGCAGGAGCCTGCTCCAGTTCAAGAGCCAGAACCAGCTAAGCCTGAAGTGATTAAAGAAAAGATTAATGTTTATTTTGCGGCTGACGATGACTTAACTGCCCTAAAAGAGCAGCAGGTTGAGATTCAGTATGAGACGAATGACCAGAAGTTCGATGCTGCATTTAAAGCTTTGCAGCAGGATGGAGCAAATGGAGAGATGTCCCTTTGGAAAAAGGTGGAGCTCCTTCATACGAAACTAGCAAGCGGAGCCTTGACCATTGATGTTCACCTGCCTGATGAAGCTAGATTCGGAGCTCCTGGCGAAGAGCTGGCTATGCAATCGATTCAGAAAACAATGTTTCAGTTCGACGATGTTTCCTCACTTGATATTCTAGTTGATGGTGAACAGGTTGATAGCCTTATGGGACATGATTCATTAGATCATCCAATAGTGAAGCCAACAACCAAATAAATTAGAGAAAGGATTCGTGAGTATGTCGCAGCACAAAAAGTGGAAACGATTACTGTCATCTTTCGTTATTTTCTCTTTGCTAGCCAGTCTTACGGTGTGGGGAAATACAGCTCATGCAGCTGACGCTATTGCTACTAGCTTTGGTGATGTTCCCTCTGGTCATTGGGCGGAGAAGCATATTACCAAGCTTGCTCTGCAGGGTGTTGTAAAAGGAAATAATGGCTTATTCAAGCCAAATGACAATATTACGCAGCAAGAGGCGGTCACACTCGCTGTCCGTTTTATAGGTAAAGAAAGTGAAGCGACAACGGATGCGGTTTTCCCTGATAATTTTAAAGTGGGAAATTACTTCAAGCCTTACGTTGTTCTTGCTTTTCAACTCGGTCTATTAGATCGGAACGAAGAGTTTAAGCTAGCAGAAGCTAATAAATCTGCATCATGGGGCGAACAAAAGGCCTCTCGTGAATGGATTACCAAATTGCTTATTAGAGCGATCGGCCAGCAGAAGCTCGCTGATGGATTAGCATCAACTGCAATTGCTTTTCAAGACGGCAATAATGTCGGTACAGGCTACAAGGGTTACGTGAATGCAGCTGTACAGCTCCAGCTTGTCAAAGGAGTAACAGCGCAGAAGTTTGATCCTAAGGGCTCTATAACCCGCGCATCCATCGCTACAATGTTCAGCCGCGCAGAAAGTCAATATCCGGTTACTTATGCGGGCCAATTGAATGGCGTGCTCTCTGGTAAGGACAAGACTTCGATTAAGTTATATGGAGCCGATGGTGAGAAGACATTTAACCTGACTTCTCAAACGTATATCACGCGTTATGATTCCGAGAAGTCATCAACTCTGGATCAGCTGGTCCTTCATACGAACGTATTGATCATCACCAGCGGCGATAAGGTCTCATATATTGAGCAGTTAGATGATAAACAGCAGCTTGAAACGATTTCTGGCGACTTTGTAAGTGTTATACCGGATAAGCATATCTTGTACATTCTTGTACAAAACGAGCCAATGCCAATAACCTACAATGATTCAGTAGTTGTGAAGGATACGACAGGCGCTGTGCTTCCAATTACTTCACTTCCAAAAGATAGCAAAGTGCAAATCACTCGTGCAACTTATGGAAAATCAACGCTTGCACTGTCAGTTACGGTTCAGTCCGCACCAATCAATAAGACGGGATCGGGCAAAGCTACCTTTATTGATGCAGCAGCAGCTACCCTGAAAGTAATGAATGCTGCGACTAACCTTGAAGAAACCTATACCGTTTCTTCAAAGGCTGATGTCATTTGGCAAGGAATGATTCTGGATGGTGGAATCTCTCAAATCCATGTCGGCGATACCATTACTTATGAGGTTGTAAACAGCATCATAACAAAGGTTACGGTTCAGCAGACTTCAACAACGGTTACTACGACCGTTCGCGGCCAATTTTACTCAGCAAGTGCTGATGGTAAGACGGTTTCCTATAAGAAAAATGCGGGTACTCCGCAAGAAAAGCTTGATATTAAATTTGTTACTGATTCCGCTGAGATTACCATTGAAGGCCTTTCCGGAACCGTGTTAAGTGATCTGATTCAAGGAGATGTCCTTGATCTAACGCTTAACTCAAGTGATCAAGTAACGGCTATTAAAGTGGTTAATCGTAAGGTAGTTATCTTAAACGGTGTAACCGTAAGAGGCTATGATTCAACGACTAAAGTACTCGATATTACGAGTGCAGAAGGAAAGTTGATCTCTCTTTATTTGACAGATAAAACGAAGATTGATTCTAATGGCAGTTCGATACCGTTAAATTCAGTTGCATCATTATTGGTCAAGAACCGTAAGATAACACTTGGTTACACGGATGATAAAGCGGTTCTCCTGCAATTTGTTTATAAATATTCAGGTACGGTCACTTCCCTTAACACATATTTGAATCAAGTGACAATCGCACAATCAAACGGAACAACGAGTACTTTGCCATTGGAATACGCTTCAAGTGTTGATATCGCTGGCAAGTCGTCATCTACTTTAGCCGATGTCAAAGTAGGAGATACTGTGACTGCCCTTCTTAATGCGAATCAAGATAAGGCTGTTACTCTGCAAGTGCATACTGCAGCTCAGGTTGAAGTCGTTTCTGTAGATGCTGCAGGCAAAAAGCTGAAATTGAAAAATTCCAGTCAAGCAACATCTGAATATTCAGCTTCTGCTTGGGATTTATTCAATGATAATGGGGATAAAATTACACTAAGCAATATCTCTGCAGGTCAAATCGGTAATTTGACTTTTGTAGGCTCAACACCGGTTGCATTCGCAACTGTCAAGGTGACTGTTGGACGTGTGCTGGCTGTTACAACCACCAAATTAACGGTTATGGATTACAATGGTATTGCTTCAGATTTGCCGCTTGGCTCCTCTTATACCGTTTCTAAGAATGGTGTAACAAGCTCATCAGCGGGTATTGTACAGATTGGTGATCGTGTAGAGGTTAAGAAAGATCCAAAGGGGCAAGTGGTCGTTACCATTATCCCAGCTGTTAGTAAGGAATTCTGGAAATACGAGGCGTCGAGCAGTGTATTATCAGTGAAGCGTGTGAACCTCTCAGAGTCCAACATTTATGTAGTCACTTCGAAGACAAAGGTCACCCAAGGTGATGTCCAGATTTCGATTACACAGTTAAAAGATGGAGACAAAATCGCACTCTATTTCTACCAGGATGGATTGCTTGAAATTGTCAAAATTTCTTAAAGAATAAGACACATCCTTGTCCCGGCTCATTTGCCGGGACATATTTTTTTTCAATTTGATGAAAAGTTATGAAAAAGCATGAAAAAGCATGCAAATCCAGTCTTTTAAGGTTGCTTATTGTGACATTTTTCGCTACACTTTGAAGCGAAAGCTCAAATTGGGGGAGAGAGACGCTTGAACGCAAAGGACAAGATGTCGCATATTTTAAGTATCATGGGAGAAATGTTCCCAGATGCTCATTGCGAGCTCAATCACCGTAATCCCTTTGAACTCACGATTGCTGTTCTGCTTTCTGCTCAATGTACCGATGAAACAGTGAATAAGGTAACAGCTTCCTTGTTTCAAAAGTATCAATCGCCTGCTGATTATTTGGCAGTACCGATCGAGGAGCTAGAGCAGGATATTCGTCGCATTGGTCTATTCCGCAACAAAGCGTCCCATATTCAGAAGCTGAGCCGAATGCTCATTGATGATTATGGTGGTGAAGTGCCAAAGCAGCACGAAGAGCTCACAAAGTTACCAGGTGTTGGCCGTAAGACAGCCAATGTTGTCGTATCGAACGCGTTCGGTGTCCCTGCGATTGCTGTAGATACTCATGTAGAACGCGTATCCAAACGACTTGGCCTAGCAAAAGCTGATGATAGCGTGCTTGAGGTGGAAAAGAAGCTGATGAAGCTTATTCCCCGCGAGCAGTGGACCGATACGCACCACCGCCTTATTTTTTTCGGAAGATATCATTGTAAAGCGCAAAATCCGGCTTGTCCGGTATGTCCGCTGTTAGATGTTTGCAAAGAAGGCAAACTAAGAATGAAACCAGCCGTTAACCGTAAGGCAAAACCGACTCAAAAACAAATAAAAGTAGAAGGATGATTAACGATGAAATGCGTTTCCGTGTACACGAAAGATTTTGCTTTGTTTTCCGATATTTATGAGCAAATCATGGCAGCACCCCCAGCAGAGAACGAAGAAATTATTATTGAAGGCGTAACGGTTAGTGGAGCAGGAGACGTACCAGATCAATATATTGAACGTATGCGTGTGAAACCAGAATGTGTCGTTATGAAAGAAAGAGAGCGTAATATCACAATTCTTCAGCACGGTGAAGTGTTTGAAATTTGTATGCCTGCTGCATTGTTGGTGTAAGAAAAGCATCGTCTTATGCGATGAAAGGTTCAGGATACGGGGAGAGAAAGAAATGAGCCATCCTATGCAAACGGCTGCTCATTCGCTTGTTGACGCGCTTGGGGAAATGGCTTCCATCATGGTTAGCACAGGTGACGAGCGACATGCGGAGCAGTTATTAGCGCTTCAAAGTAAGCTGTCAGAGAGTCAATTAACAATTGCCTTCTGTGGTCACTTCTCAGCGGGGAAATCCACTCTTGTGAATCGTTTGTGCGGGACGAACTTACTGCCGTCCAGTCCAATTCCAACGAGTGCGAATGTCGTTAAGATCGTGAATGGAGAGCCGAAGGCTATTATTAAGAAGCTAGTCGATGGACAAGTCGAGCAGCTTGAAGTACCCATTGAACAAGTGAATGATTATTGCAAGGACGGGGAAACGGTGCAATCCGTTTCTTTGTCCTATCCTATACCTAGGCTGGGCACACATACGGTGCTGCTTGATACGCCAGGGATAGATTCAACAGACGACGCGCACCGGATGGCGACCGAATCGGCGCTCCATCTTGCTGACGTCGTTTTTTACGTTATGGATTACAATCACATTCAATCCGAGATCAATTTTACCTTTGCCAAGCAGCTTAAGGAATGGGGCAAACCGCTTTATTTGATTGTGAATCAAATCGATAAGCATCGCGAGAACGAAATCAGCTTTGAGGCTTATCAGCAAAGTGTGGAGGATGCATTTGCTAATTGGCATTTGGAGCCGAGCGGCATCCTTTATTTATCCTTGCGCGAACCTAACCATCCTTATTCCGAGTTAGAGAAGCTTGAATGGCTTTTTGGCGCGCTTTCGAGTGTCCGTGAGCCGCTTGCGATCTGTAGTGTGGATGCTTCTGCACGCCATCTTATCCGGATGCATGCCAAACTATTGGATGAATTAAGTGAACCGGAACGGGAACGTCTTCTTGAGGCTGCTGGTGGAGAAGCGGAAGCGGAGCAGGTTAGAGCTGAGATTACAGCACTTGAAGCCGAGCTGGCTGCGGCAGCTGCCGAAGTGGATGGTTTGCGTACACGTCTGCGCCTTGAGGTGCAGCGTTTGCTTGATAACGCGAATATTACTCCTGCTGCCACTCGCGATTTGGCACAGTCGTTCCTAGAAAGCCGTAAGCCGGGATTTAAGGCGGGTTTATTGTTTGCAGGTGCTAAGACGGCTGCTGAGCAAGAACGACGGTTAGCAGCGTTCTTTGGTGATTTCGCAGCGCAAGTAAAAGCGGGCATTGAATGGCATTTGATTGACCTTCTGCGTAAATCTGCAGATGCCATTGGATGGCGAGATGAAGCTTTGGAGCAGCAGCTCGAAGCTATTTTTCAAGGCCTGCTGGAGCCGGCAATGCTGGTCCAGCGGATTCATGCAGGAGCCAGCTTCAGCGGCGAGTATACGATTCATTACTGCAGCGAGCTTGCCGCGGAGGTAAAGGGTTTGTTCCGCAAGCGGGCGTTGTCGTGGATCGACACGCTGGCGGAACGGTCTGCTGCGGCTGGCGAAGCTGTCGCTGCACCTGTGCGCGCGCGGCTGCGCGAGCTTAGCGCGCAGGGCGAGGCGTTGGCGCAGCTAGCCGCGCTGGCGGAGCGCGCGGCAGCGCACGCTGCATCGCTGGCGGCGCTCATGCCGCCGGCGCCGCAGCGTGCGGAACTGCCGGAGCCGCAGGCGGTCGGCAGTGTGGCGCGAAGCGCCAGCGAGCGCAGCATTAGCGGCGCGGGTGCGGCAGGGACGCTGCGAGTGAATGCGCAGGAGCTCGGTGCGCAAGTCGTCACCGAACCCGCAGCGCAGGCTATAACTAGCGTGCGTTCAGTCACAGCAGTAGCTGCAGCACGGGCTCATGTACACAGCAGTGAAACTGCTCACCATATGACAGCAGCAGCTCCCGCTATTCCTACAGCTACAGCTATTGCTAACAGCGATGCGCTGGCGCCCCAGCGGCAAGCTGCAGACCGTTTACGGCGGGCAGCAGATCTGCTTGGTCCTTACGAAGCACTAGCATCAGCCGTGGAGGCTATGCGTGACAAAGCTAGTCGTTTGCAGCGCAGCCGATTCACTATTGCGTTATTCGGTGCTTTCAGCGCAGGTAAATCGTCGCTTGCGAACGCTTTGCTAGGTGACGCTGCCCTGCCTGTATCACCTAATCCGACGACGGCGGCAGTCAATCGAATTGTTCCGCCTACTCCGGATCATCCTCACGGCACAGCGACTGTTCTGATGAAATCGCGGGCAGTCATGCTGGACGATCTTCGTTATTCCCTGGCGTTGATCGGTGAAGAGGCAGAATCACTTTCTGATTCCGCCTTGCTGCAGGCTATCAGTAAATTATCGCCTGATGGTGTGCATGCAGGCGGCCGACCACACTATAGCTTCTTGAAAGCCGCAGAGAAGGGCTGGCAGGAGCATGAGTCGCTGCTCGGTAAGCAGCTTGCTGTCGATTCAGAAGCTTATCGTCGTTACGTAGCTGAAGAATGGCGCTCATGCTTCGTAAATGAGATTGAGCTCCACCATGATAACCCGCTTACAGCACAAGGGATCGTCCTTGTTGATACGCCTGGCGCGGATTCGGTGAATGCCCGTCATACAGGGGTTGCCTTTAATTATATTAAAAATGCGGATGCTATTTTGTTCGTAACCTACTATAACCATGCTTTTTCCCAGGCTGACCGTCAGTTTCTTCTGCAGCTTGGCAGAGTGAAGGACCAATTTGAGCTGGATAAAATGTTCTTCATCGTCAATGCAGCGGACCTAGCATCGAGCGAAGAAGAGCGAGACGGGGTACTCGCGCATGTGGAACGCAATTTGCAGCAGCATGGCATACGTTTTCCGCGTATGTTTCCTGTGTCCAGTTTACAAGCGCTTGAGGGAAAGCAGAACAGTGATCAAGCTTTAATCGCTTCATCAGGGATTGGCGCTTTCGAAACGTCCTTCTTAGCGTTTACACAGCAAGAGCTCGGTGCACTTGCTGTGGCCTCTGCTGTACAAGAGATAGAGAGAGCACGTCATACGATAGCAGATTGGCTGGAGTCGGCATCAGGTGATGCAGCTACGCGTGACATTGCACGAAGCCAGCTTATGGCTCATGCAGATGACGTACTTCATCAAGCGGCTGAGCTTGAGAAACCGCAAAGCAATCCAAAGCTGGAGCAGGAGCTGAAGGAGCTGTTGTTCTATGTCCTGCAGCGCATCCAGTTCCGATTTGGGGATCACTATAATTTTGCCTTCAACCCCTCGGTGCTGCAGGATGATGGTCGTGACCTTCGTAAAGCGCTTTGGACAGCATGGCTAGAGCTGCAGCGTCTGCTGCAAATCGAGCTTGCCCAAGAGCTGCAAGCAACGTCACTACGGCTTGATAACACCCTTAATAAGCTCGCAGCTAAGAAATTCCATGATACTGCGGAAGAAGTCGCTCAATCACTTCAAGGCTTTACAACAGCTGCCTTCCAACCCTTAGCCTTGTTAACGCCAGAAGAGCAGCCAGCTTTTCAAGCGACAGGCATGGAGTCTAAGCTGCTGTGGGGCCGGTTCAAATCACCTCGATATTTCTTTGAGGGTGAGGGTAAGGCTAAGCTTCGTGAAACGCTTGAGATCGAGCTATCAGAGCCTCTCCAAAGCTGGATGAATCAAGCCCAATCGGATTGGAGCACGAGATACGGAGAGTTATGGAATGAAGCCATGATGACTTGCGCAGAAACTCTCCGCAAGGAGATTAATGCCTTTATCCAAGGAAAGCAAGCTTCATTGAGCGGTCATGCGAATTTGGATGATCTTCGACAACTTCAAGCCGCATTATTATCAATTTAACTCATGCATGCTTACTCATAGATGAATATTTTAAAGCGACACCTTGAGCTTTTTCACGGATCTGATCAGATCCTGTGAAAAGCTCTATTTTTTTAGGCAATGAAATCATGCAAAAACAAAAAAAAATATGCAAAAATGGAGCAATATGCACATGTTGGCAACGATTCCAGACGATTTCGAAGAATACCCCCCAATGACTTGACAGAATGCGAAAGTAAGCGAAAATGGCCATCTATATGCGGCTGTGCTCTGTTTGCCGTACGGGATTGATGCTGTTAATATTCATTCATATTCATAATATTGTCACAGAATAGAAACAAGGAGTGGAGAACCCATTGGACGTCTTCAGGCAACTTAAACCGTATTATTGGGACGAACGCAGAAATCTAATTGCTTCGATCGTATGCTTAATCTGCGCAACGGCACTCGGGCTGGTTTATCCGAATTTGCTTCGCATATTAATCGACAAAGTTATTGTACCAAGAGATTTTGAGTGGGTACCTGCATTGTCATTGACAGTTGTCGGTGTCGTCACTTTTAAAGGTGGCTTGCAGTTCCTATCTGGATTGTTCGGCGGGCGACTGGGTAACCGAGTTGCTTTTCGACTTCGGAATGCCTGTTACGAGAAGCTTCAAGCCTTGTCCTTCCAGTATTACGACAAAGCCAAGACAGGCGATCTTATGTCGCGTTTAACAGCGGATCTTGAAGGTGTTCGTAACTTCATTGGTTTTGGCTTTGCCCAAATATTAAACATGTTCCTTATGGTTATTTTCGGGGCAGCAATGATGTTCTCGATCCATTGGCAGCTGACATTGATTACACTCGTTACGATTCCTTTTCTATCCTTTACCGCTGTTCGTTTCGAGAAGCTTATCCATCCTGCTTTCCGCGAGATGCGACAAGCGATGAGTAATCTAACGACTTCGGTACAAGAGAACATTACTGGTGTTCGGACGGTAAAATCCTTCGCTCGCGAATCTTTCGAGATTGAGAAGTTTTCTGTTCGAAGCGAAGCTTATAAAAATAATCAAATCGGCGCTGCAGCGTTGTGGGCCAAATTTTTCCCGATTATGGAGCTGTTTGCAAGTCTAAGTGCGGTTATCCTGTTAGTCGTTGGCGGTAGGCTCGTTATTAACCATTCGCTTACTTTAGGCCAGTTGGTTGCTTTCTTCAGTATGGTATGGTACATCATCGGACCGATGTGGGGCTTGGGTTTTCAAATCAACAACTACACGCAGTCCAAAGCGTCTGGTGAGCGTCTAATTGAGCTGTTAAACCAATATGTACATGTAAAAGATTGCGAAGCACCTATCGTTGTGGATGAGAAAGACGTCAAAGGTCATGTTCAATTCCAAGATGTAACGTTTAACTATGCTGATAAATCACCTGCTTTAACGGAGCTGAGTTTGGACGCACCGCCGGGAACGGTTATTGGATTATTAGGCGGAACGGGTTCAGGTAAATCCACGGTAATTCAACTGCTTATGCGTGCTTATAACATCAAGGCAGGCAAGATTCTGATCGATGGCATAGATATTCATGAAATGTCGCTAGAACAATTGAGAACTCAAATCGCAACGGTCTTCCAAGAGACATTCTTATTCTCTTGTTCCATTCAAGACAATATTGCTTATGGAATGAAGGATATCTCGATGGATCAAATTGTGAAGGCGGCTAAATTGGCAAAAGCGCATGAATTCATTATGGAGCTGCCTGAAGGTTATAACACCATCGTCGGAGAAAGGGGAATGGGGCTATCTGGTGGACAGAAGCAGCGGATTGCGATCGCTCGTGCCCTTATTATTAATCCAAGGATTCTCATTCTCGATGATGCTACTAGCGCGGTCGATATGGAAACGGAGCATGAAATTCAAGCAGGCTTCAAAGAGGTAATGGCGGGACGGACAACGTTTATCATCGCTCACCGGATTTCCTCCCTTCGCCATGCAGACGAAATTATCGTATTTGACAAGGGACACGTTGTTCAACGTGGCAGTCATCAAGAGCTAATTCGCGTACCAGGTCCTTATCTAGATACCTATAACATTCAATATGCCGACCGACCGGCTGCTATCAGTCAAGAGTCATTGGCGTCAGAGAGAAGGGTCGTACTGTGAGTAACGAACAAACAACTCGCGACAATCGCGAGCGGTTTACGTACAAAGATGATGATATCATCGAGAAACCGTTTAACTGGTCACAGCTGAGCAGGCTTTTCAACTACATGAAGCCCTATAAGAAGCAGCTGCTGCCCGTAATCATTGTCATGATGATTCTGGGAACCGCTACTCGCCTTGCCATTCCGGCTATCATTATTCTCGCCATTGATGAAGCGATAGAACCGAAAACCGGGGATGCTAGCTTATCTAAATTATATATGTACGCTGGACTCATGCTGCTGCTCTATGTTATTCAATGGGCGGCTAATACGTACCGGATCAAATTTACGAACGTCATCGGACAACGTGTCATTTATGATTTGCGACAGGATTTATTCCGTCATATTCAGAAGCTTTCCTTTCGATTTTTTGACAAAAGGCCTGCGGGCTCTGTACTCGTTCGTGTTACCAATGATGTTAACGCACTGCAGGACTTGTTCACGAATGGTGTAGTCAATTTACTCATGGATTGCGTACAGCTCGTCGGTATCGTTATCATCCTGCTTGTATGGAATTTCAAACTTGGAGCAGCGGTTATGATTACCGTTCCGCTGATGTTCATCGTTTCATCCGCCTTACGCAAACGGATTCGTTTCGCCTGGCAGGACGTTCGCATGAAGCAATCCCGCATCAATGCACATTTGAACGAAAGTATTCAAGGGATGAAGGTCACACAAGCATATGCACAGGAAAAGGCGAATTTCACCTTCTTCAAACATATCAATGGGGTTAACATTCAAGCGTGGAATAGGGCATCGGCACTAAACCAAGCTTTCGGACCGATCATTGAAGTGACATCTGCGATTGGTACACTTATTTTGTTCTGGTATGGTTCACGTCTTATCGAGCAGGATGCCATTACAGTCGGAGTTCTTGTCGGATTTGCCAACTACATCGGTAACTTCTGGGACCCGATTAACCGTTTGGGTCAGATGTATGCCCAGCTGCTAATCGCCATGGCTTCCTCTGAAAGAATTTTCGAATTTATCGACGAGAAGCCAACGGTAGCTGAGCTGCCTAATGCTAACAAACTCGCCTCTATTCGTGGAGATGTGACGTTCGATCGACTTGTATTTGAATATGAGAAAGGTCGGCCTGCACTGAGAGGGATCAGTCTGGATGTAAAAGCTGGCCAGACGATTGCATTAGTTGGTCATACCGGTTCCGGGAAAAGTACCATTATGAACCTGCTTTGCCGTTTCTACGACCCTAATGAGGGAGCCATTCTTATTGATGGCACTGATATTCGGAATGTAAGTATAGAGAGTCTTCGCTCGCAGGTTGGAATCGTACTGCAGGACACCTTTATTTTCTCCGGAAGCATACGTGAAAATATTAGGTTCGGACGATTAGATGCAACGAATGACGAGATCGTTAAAGCAGCGACAGCGGTGGATGCTCATGATTTCATTATGAGCCTGCCTGATGGCTATGACACGGAAGTAGAGGAGCGAGGGAACAGCCTCTCAATGGGTCAACGTCAGCTGCTCTCATTCGCACGAGCGCTTCTGGCTGATCCAAGAGTTCTAATTCTCGATGAGGCTACCGCGAGCATCGATACGGAAACCGAGCTCAAGATCCAAGAGGCGCTGAAGAAGCTTCTTGCTGGCCGTACCTCATTCATCGTAGCGCATCGCTTATCAACGATTCGGAATGCGGATCGTATCGTGGTGCTGGATCATGGTGTCATTGTTGAACAAGGCACGCATGAAGAGCTGATGCGTCACGGCGGTACTTATAATGGATTGATTGAAGCGCAATATCGTTTCTTATCCGCTTAAATTCTTGATTTTTTGAGCTGGAACCTCCACAATGGAAGAAAAACGAAAATGACGACAAGCTATTCTCGATGGTCATATTCTGTCGAATCTTGTTGTTATTTCGCTTCCAGGAGGTTCTTTTCTTTTATGTACGGATCACCCTTAACCCCTAATGCTCGAAAAATAATGCTTCTTGGCTCTGGTGAGCTTGGAAAAGAGGTCATCATTGAAGCTCAACGCCTTGGTGTGGAAACGATAGCTGTTGACCGTTATGCGAATGCACCAGCGATGCAGGTCGCTCACCGCTCTTCTGTCATCGATATGCTGGATGCAGCTGCCCTGCGAGACGTGATTGTACAAGAACAGCCGGATTTGCTTGTTCCTGAGATCGAGGCTATTGCTACTGATGCGCTAGTAGAGCTGGAGAAAGAAGGCTACCGCGTCATTCCAACTGCCCGTGCGGCATTGTTGACTATGGACCGGGAAGGCATCCGTCGTCTTGCTGCAGAGACATTAGGTCTGGCTACGGCTCCATATAAATTTGCGGATTCGCTGGAAGAGCTTCGGGAGGCGATTGCAGAGATCGGGGTTCCATGTGTCATTAAGCCGATAATGAGTTCCTCCGGTAAAGGTCAAAGTGTATGTAAGTCCGAGGCAGATATAGAGGGCTGCTGGAAAATTGCGATGGATGGCGGCCGGGCGAAGAAACAACGTGTCATTGTCGAAGGTTTTATCCAATTTGAATCGGAAATTACGTTGTTGACCGTTCGATCTGTATCCGGGACAGCTTTCTGCGCGCCAATCGGCCATGTTCAGAAAGATGGAGATTATATCGAATCCTGGCAGCCGCATGAGATGTCTGCCAAGCAGATAGAGGATGCTGAAGCGATTGCTCGAGCTGTAACTGGAGAGCTCGGCGGATATGGTATCTATGGTGTCGAGTTATTCCTCACTAAGGATGGCGTTCTGTTCAGCGAGGTTTCTCCGAGACCTCATGATACAGGCATGGTTACGATGGTGACGCAGGATCTGTCAGAGTTCGCGCTGCACGCCCGTGCTATATTAGGCTTCCCGATTCCGAATATTCGCCTGCTCACCCCAGGTGCATCCTATACACTGAAGGCAGACCGCGAATCCGATTCCTTTCGCATCCAAGGTCTTGATCATGCCTTAGCTGTACCTAATACGCAAGTGCGTGTGTTTGGTAAGCCTGTAACAAAGACAGGCCGTCGTATGGCCGTTGCGCTAAGCTCAGCTGACGATACGGAGCAAGCACGCGAGCTTGCAAGGCAGGCTGCACAATCTTTATCGATTGCCTATGACTAATGGATAAAGAACGGGTCTGAGTATACGCATTCTGACGAGTACGGCCTAGTAGAGGCTCGTTCGCAGTTCGCAAACTCAGGCTTTTTTTGCATCATCCGACAAAGGTAGAAATTTGCAAATAAAGCGGGAAAGCTTTATTTTAAAAAGACAAGAAAATTTCGCTGCACTTACAAAAAATACAAAATAATCAAAAGACAGACAAACTTCTGCCTACATTTGTGAAAGGTTTCAGAGTTAGAGAGGAGACGAAGATGACAAGCAATCGAGCTAACGTACTATGGAGAATGATCGGCTTAACAGCACTTATTTCGACTCTCTTGCTTCTATTTGGCTTTGGTTATTCTGTAAAGGATTTGCTTTGGCCTAAAGGAGAGACTTATCTAGGTCAGAATGCTAATCCTGCGACTCCAGATCAGAGCAGCTTAGCTGCAAGTAAGGAAATTCGCATTACCGCAATAGGGGATTCACTTACGAAAGGAACCGGAGACGCGACAGGCGAAGGCTATGTGAAGCAAGTAATCCCTTTGCTTCAAGCCAAATTCCCAAAAGTACCCGTTAGGCTGAACAATAATCTCGCCATTAATGGTCTTCGTGCTGACCAGCTGGTGACTCTTCTTAAGAATGACAAAGGGTATCGGTTCTCCTTATCTCAAGCAAATGTCATTCTCTTTACAATCGGCGGTAACGATTTATTCCAAATCGCAACTGGTCAATCGGCTAGTGAAGCGACAGGGGATTTGAATTTAGACAAGCTCAAGGCCGAGCTTCCCAAAGGCATAAGTCGGCTCAAAACCGTCATCGAGCTGCTCCATGAGATCAATCCTCAAGCTCGTATTGTCTATACGGGACTTTATAATCCATTTTATGACTTAAAGGATCTACGTGATGGCAGTCTTGAGGTTCAGCAATGGAATGAACAGGCCTATGCGTTCTTGCATCCTTATCCGAATATGACGCTAATTCCGACGTTTGATTTGTTTGAGCGTACGATAGCCAGTTATATTTCCTCAGACCATTTTCATCCTAATCACGAAGGGTATGCGCAAATTGCTGCCCGAATTGTTCAGTCTTTGGAATAGGAGGGGTTAGAACAGTGAGAGTTAAAGACATGCAGATACCTGTGCAGGAGTCGAATTTGCTGGAGAAAGAAACGATTTTATCCGTTAAGGGTGTCAAAAAGAAAATAAGCGGTAAAATGATCATTCATGATGTCTCCTTCAACGTGCAAGCGGGAGAAATTTTCGGGTTTCTTGGACCTAATGGTTCCGGTAAAACAACTACGATTCGGATGCTTGTTGACTTAATTAAACCAACAGCCGGTGAGATCAAGATTTGCGGTCATAATGTTCAACGAGATCCCGAGGAAGCGCTGCGTCATATTGGATGTATCGTCGAGAATCCTGAGGTTTATAGCTATATGACCGGATGGGAGAATCTGGAGCATTTTGCCCGGATGCAGAGAGGCATTGACAATGACCGTATTCAGGAGGTTGTTGCTATCGTTGGTCTTGAGCATCGGATTCATGATAAGGTCAAAACCTATTCGCTTGGGATGCGGCAGCGGCTGGGTATCGCGCAAGCGCTATTGGGTAGACCTCGGTTACTGATTCTGGACGAGCCTACGAATGGACTTGATCCTAAAGGTATTAAGGAGCTGCGCGAATTTGTGCGTATGCTGGCTGATCAGGGTATGAGCTTATTCATATCCAGCCATTTATTAAGTGAAATCCAATTAATGTGTGACCGTGTTGCTATTATTAGCCATGGTCGTGTTCTTGCAGTTGGTACTGTCGATGAGCTGGTTAAGCAGGCAGGGACTTATGTGGTATGGCAATTCGATCAGCCGGAAGCGGGGAGACAACTGCTGGCAAAGGAGCAGGATATTATCTTCGTTGGTAACGGCGAGCATCGAATCGATGAGAGTATATTGGCTGGGCTGCAGGATGCTTTGATTACAATCATGGAGCATGAGCGAATTCCTGGACTTGTTGAGAAGGCCGTCCATGCCGGTATCGGCGTTCTTTCTGTTCAGCGAATTGCACCAACACTTGAGGAATTATTTTTGAAAATGACGGAGGGGGAGAGCATTGGATAGCTTGCTGCCGCTTATACAGAACGAGACGCTGAAAATTTGGAAGAAGAAACGATTCTATGTCGTTATTCTCGTACTGCTTGTGCTCATCCCTATATTCACTTATGCGCAGATGAAAATATCCGAAACGAACAAGAAGAACTTCAAGGATTGGCGTAATCAGCTGGTCCAGCAAATTAACGATTATCAGAATGCGCTGTCCAGTGAGCGAATTCCAGAAGAATGGAAACGATATCGCAAAATCGCCGTTCAGCAGCTGCAGTACTATTTGGATCATGATGTGAACCCGAATTCACCTGATGGTGTTACCTTTACACGCGGCTTTATGTCAAATTCCGTCACGCTATTCTATCCCTTGCTCGTTCTCGCGATTGCATCCGATCTGATCTCCGGCGAACGAACGACGGGCACGATTAAGATGTTGCTGACGCGTCCTGTTCGAAGGTGGAAGATCCTATTCAGTAAGCTGATTGCCCTTACACTTTATGTGTCCCTTATTGTTGTTTCCAGCGCCATTCTCTGTTATCTTATATCGGGCGCACTGTTTGGCTACGGTGGCTGGACAATGCCGATTTTTACGGGCTTTGTTATTAATGGCTCAAGCGTGAACAATTCATTTGTTCATGCGGTACCGCAATGGCTCTACTTACTCATGGAAGGCGGACTTATCTGGGTATCCTCTATGACAGTAGCTATCCTGGCACTTATGGTTTCTGTTCTCGTAAGAAGCACGGCAGCGAGTATTGTGACAATGATGGCAGCTGTTATTGCCGGGACGATTCTATCCAGCATGTCCTCCTCTTGGGAAAGCGCCAAATATGTGTTTGCAGTTAATCTGCAGCTAACGGGTTATCTAGCTGGTTCACCACCTCCAATTCAGGGAATGACGCTCTCGTTTTCGCTCTTTATTTTGGCAGTTTGGGCGATTGGCGGATTAATCGTTTCTTTCAGTGTCTTTACGAAACAGGACATCATGAATTAGAATAGCTTTCAGTGGGAGTTTAAAGGAAATGATCCGTTCCGTGCAGCTGTTCCTTATTTTTATGCTGAGGCGGGAGTAGGCGCTACTGGCGCTTATCATTTTTATTTAGCGTTATTTGACGAAATTGAGGTATGATTGCATACGTTATGTTATTAGACAAGTGATGGTATGGATGGAGAAAATAGTTTTTGCTTTGTAAAAACTTTAAATTATGCTTACGAAGCCGGTTTGCTTCGTAATAAATTTTAGGAGGACCAGTATGACTGAGCAGGTGGATCTGTTTGCGGGCGAGACTTCTTCGGCTGCTAATCGTAATTACGAAGCCGACGATATTCAAGTGCTGGAGGGTTTG
Source organism: Paenibacillus baekrokdamisoli (assembly GCF_003945345.1). Lineage (GTDB taxonomy): Bacteria > Bacillota > Bacilli > Paenibacillales > Paenibacillaceae > Paenibacillus_Z > Paenibacillus_Z baekrokdamisoli. The sequence continues at coordinate 1,171,762 of NZ_AP019308.1, forward strand.
ACGGCAGTCCGCAAACGGCCCGGGATGTATATAGGAAGCACAAGCAGCTCGGGACTGCATCATCTCGTCTGGGAGATCGTCGACAACGCAGTCGATGAGCATTTAGCCAAATTTTGTTCTACAATTGATGTCGTCATTCATTCAGACGGCTCTGTAATGGTTAAAGATAACGGGCGAGGTATTCCGACAGGGATGCATAAGACAGGAATTCCAACTCCACAGGTGGTATTTACAATTTTGCATGCGGGCGGCAAATTTGGCGGTGGAGGATATAAGAAATCCGGTGGACTTCATGGTGTTGGCGCATCGGTAACGAATGCGTTGTCTGAATGGCTGGAGGTCGAAATTTTCCGAGACGGGAAGATAAGTAAACAACGTTTCGAGTATTGGGTCGACAAGAACGGCAAAGAGCATGTGGGTGAGCCCGTGAGAGGGCTGGAAGTCATCGGCAACACGAATCGGACAGGAACGAAGGTTACGTTCAAGCCTGATGCTCGCGTATTCCACGGTAATATTGCGATAAGTTACGAGACTTTATCTGAGCGTCTTCAAGAAATTGCGTTTCTGAACTCCGGCTTGAAAGTGTCGGTTAAGGACGAAAGAAGCGGCAAACAAGAGATTTATCATTATGAGGGCGGCGCGCGTCAATTTGTTCAATTCCTGAATGAGGATAAAACCGTTCTGCATGATGTCATTCATTTTGCTGCGGAGAAGGATGATATTGAAGTTGAAGTTGCACTGCAATATAACGATGGATATACAGAAACTTTGGCCTCATTCGTAAATGCGATTCCAACGCGCGGTGGCGGTACGCATGAAACGGGCTTCAGAACCGCTTATACGCGTGTAATGAATGATTATGCTCGTAAAAATGCGCTCTTAAGGGAAAAGGATAAAAATCTTGAGGGTAATGATTTGCGTGAAGGTATGATGGCGGTCATTAATATCAAGATGTCTGAGGTTGAATTTGTCGGTCAAACGAAGGATCAGCTCGGAAGTTCATCTGCTCGAAGTGTGGTTGATGCGATTGTGTCGGACAAAATGCAGGTTTTCCTGGAAGAGAATCCGCAGGTTGCCCAAATGCTGCTCAAGAAATCGGTGCAAGCCTCAAGAGCTCGTGAAGCAGCGCGTAAAGCGCGTGAAGAAATTCGCAGCGGCAAGAAGAAGAGCGAAAGCTCCAATCTGAATGGTAAATTGACACCAGCCCAGTCGAAGGATTATACACGAAATGAGTTATTTATTGTCGAAGGTGATTCAGCTGGCGGCTCGGCTAAACAAGGGCGTGACTCTAAGCATCAGGCTATATTGCCTCTTAAGGGCAAGCCGATGAATCCAGAGAAGGCTAAACTCATTGATATTCTAAAAAACGATGAATATAAGGCGATTATCTCGGCGATTGGCTCAGGAATTGGGCCGGAATTCGACGCAGAATCGTGTAACTATAATAAAATAATTATCATGACGGATGCTGATACCGATGGCGCCCACATCCAAGTCTTACTTTTGACCTTCTTTTATCGCTACATGAAGCCGCTAATTGATTTGGGTCGTGTGTATATCGCACAACCACCGCTCTATAAGCTTACCCGTAAGTCTGGTAAGCTGGAGACGGTTCGATATGCTTGGACGGATGAACAACTGCAGAACTATTTGAAGGAATTTGGCAAGAATTTTGAGCTGCAGCGTTATAAAGGACTCGGTGAGATGAATCCAGATCAGCTATGGGAAACAACGATGAATCCAGAGTCACGTACGCTGCTTCAGGTACAGATTGAGGATGCCGCCAAAGCTGAGCGCCGCGTATCGACGCTCATGGGTGACAAAGTTGATCCACGTAAACGCTGGATTATTGAAAATGTCGACTTTACCGAGTACGTGGAATAGGAGAGAAAAGCATGAGCATCCTGGAACAGTTTTTACCGGCGTTTTTGGAAGAGGTTGTCGGAGACCGATTCGGACGCTATTCCAAATACATCATACAGGACCGTGCCATACCCGACGTTCGCGACGGATTGAAACCGGTTCAAAGGCGTATTTTATACGCGATGTATGATTCTGGTAACACGCCTGATAAAGGCTATCGTAAATCGGCTAAAACAGTCGGTGATGTTATGGGTAATTACCATCCACACGGAGATTCCTCCATCTATGATGGAATGGTAAGGATGGCCCAGCCATGGAAGATGGGGCATATGCTTGTTGATGGACATGGCAACTGGGGTTCAGTTGATGATGATCCACCAGCAGCAATGCGTTATACAGAAGCTCGGCTATCCTCGATTGCGATGGAGCTGCTTCGTGATATTGAGAAACGAACGGTCTTATTTAAAGACAATTTCGATAATACAACCAAAGAACCCGTTGTATTGCCAGCTCGTTATCCGAACTTATTGGTTAATGGAGTTAGTGGAATTTCAGCGGGCTTTGCTACGGAGATTCCACCGCATAATTTAAGAGAAGTAATCAATGCTTGCATAGCGATGATGGAGAAACCGGATCTTGAGCTAGAAGAGCTTATGACGATTCTCAAAGGTCCGGACTTCCCAACTGGCGGCATGATTATGGGCGAGGAAGGGATCCGCGATGCTTATCAGAATGGTAAGGGACGTATTTACCTTCGGTCCAAAACGACCATTGAAGACATGAAGGGCGGACGCCAACAGCTTGTTATAACAGAAATTCCTTATCAGGTTGTTAAGTCTCGTCTTGTAACCGCGATGGAAAACATCCGCATCGAGAAAAAGGTTGAAGGGATCGCTGAGGTTCGCGATGAAAGCGGCCGGAATGGCCTTCGTATTGTTGTGGAATTCAAGAAAGAAGCGGATGCACAAGGTATACTGGCTTACCTGTTGAAGAAAACCGACCTTCAAGTCGTATACAACTTCAATATGGTGGCAATCGTGAACAAAGCGCCGAAACAGTTAGGTGTAAGGGAAATTCTAACGGCTTATATCGCCCATCAGAGAGAAGTTGTGACGCATCGGTCACAATATGACCTTGATAAAGCGGAAGACCGTGCACACGTGCTGGAAGGGCTTGCAAAAGCGCTTAATTTGCTCGATGAGATTATTGCGACGATTAAAGCATCAAAAAACCGACAAGACGCTCAAAATAACCTCGTAGAGAAGTTTACCTTTACCGAACGACAGGCAGATGCCATTCTAACGTTACAATTGTACCGATTAACGAATCTCGAAATCAATTCCATTGAAAAAGAATTGAAAGAAATACAGAAACGAATCGCTTACTTGCGCTCTATTCTGAATAGCGAGAAGAAGCTGCTAAGTGTCATAAAAGAAGAACTCCTTGAAATTCGTGATAAATACGGCATCGATCGTCGTTCAGAAATTAGAGGCGAGGTCGAGGAGCTGAAGGTGAATCTGGAGGTCATCGTCCCTGCTGAGGATGTTCTTGTCACCTTGAGTCAAGATGGTTACATCAAGCGTACGTCTAAGCAATCCTTTACCCGTTCCGGTGGTGAGATTGGCAATGCTGGGGTGAAGGAAGGCGACGTTATCCGCACCCTGCTGGATGTGAATACGATTGATCAGCTGCTCTTGTTTACGCGGAAAGGTTACTATTATCCATTGCCTGTCCATCTCATTCCAGAGTTCAAATGGAAGGATACAGGAACAGCTGTCGTCAATGTAGTCTCGATTCCTAAGGATGATAGTGTCATAAGTGTCATTCCAATTAAAGATTTCGAAGAGGCTAACCGTTCACTGCTATTCGTAACTAGAAGAGGTCAAGTAAAACGGACAGATCTGAAGGAATACAGATCCTCACGTTCTACCGGTATGGCCGCTGTAAAGGTTGCAGAAGGTGATGAGGTGCTTCGAGTCATTCTAAGCGATGCCTCCAAAGAATTGCTGCTAGTTAGTAAAGAAGGCATGAGCATACGCTTCATGGAGACTGAAGTGAATGGTATGGGGCGCGTAGCTGGTGGCGTTCGGGGCATTCAAATCAAGGAAACCGATGAAGTGGTCGCTGCGGAGCTGGTGCTTGGTGATGAAGGAGAAGTCCTAGTCATCACAGAGCTTGGCTTTGCGAAGCGTTCTCTGCTGCTTGATTACCCGATACAAGGCCGTGGAGGCAAAGGCGTAGCAACCTTTGAATTCAAGGAAGGGAAGCGGGTAAGAACGAATGGAGAAAGACTGATTGGCGCTTTCCACTGCAAAGAGGAACGCGAACTGCTGCTGCTTACTGCTTCAGGCGTTCAAATGATTGTATCTACAGAAAAAGCGCCAGTGGATGACCGGAAATCGACGGGACGAGCTATTGTTACAGTAGATAAGAAAGACATACTCTTAACGGTATTCCCAAAAGCAGACAGTTAAGCAAGATTCTTAATCAAAAGGCTGATGCGGTGGATCGATTCGTTCGATTAATTGCATCACCATATCTAATACGACCCACAGTGGGGCCGGCTCATCAAGCCGGTCCATCCATTGTGGGTCTTTTATTACACCACTATCGATCAGCTTACGCATTAATTCCATTTTACGGTCGTTCATGGCAATCACGCTCCCGCGTTTAATTTCGAGCCGGTACAACAGCCTATGCCCTAGTCTATGTCTAACCATGTCAAATGGTTCTGTTTCCTAGCGGTTAATAGGACAAAATATTAACTGCATTAATCTTTTATTCGACAATTTGAAATGCTATAATCGAGTTAAGAGGATAACGGAGAAAGCGGGTGAGTCTCATCATTTCTACTGAATTTGCTAAGTTGTGGATGAAGATGACGAAAGACTGGAAGACGCATCTGGAGGAAGAACTTTCGCCTGGATTAACGGAAGGTCAGCTCGTCGTACTTGAGCTGCTGCTGCAATATCAGCCGATGAAGCCATCCGATTTACTGGCTTATCTCGCTACGACACCTGCCGCAATTACGACATTGTTAGACCGTATGGAGCGCGCTGGCTTGGTCGTCCGTAGCCGTGATGAGCGTGATCGCCGAATTGTATGGGTAACAGTAACCGAGAAGGGGGATGCTGAGGCTAAGCGCGGCATTGCCATCCGGGAAGCATTTATTGATGGAGCACTGGATCGTATTTCTTCACATAACCAACAGCTGCTTGTCTATCTTCTTGGAAAAGTTGCTCATACATAGAGAAAACGCCTCTGCATTTATCGCAGGGGCGTTTGTTTAATTCAAGCTCTCTTGCAGAATATAAGGCTCTGCGGACATCGAAGCGAATCGCTGTTTGAGAATCGTGATATTTTGATTGATAGATGCGTAATCATTCTCTGTTAAATCTATTAAACTATTAGATATGAGGGCTTGTTCGATAGGGACGATGGTATAATGATAGACATTATTGACTTTACTTCGCTGAACCCACGTTGGTATAGGCTCTACATCTCCGATTGAGGTTATACCTGAGCTTACGTTCTTATGGATATCTACTTTAAAAATAACGCCGTAGTCTTTTGTATCGCCACGTTGATTCGAGATGAAGTTACCCATGGAGTAGATAATGAGACCTCGTCTTGTCGATCCATCCGGCTCAGGAACCTCTACGGTTTCATAGGGTTGAACCACATGAGGATGAGAGCCTGCGATAATGTCTGCTCCGGCAGCAATTAGCTTGCGTGCAAGTGTTTTTTGCTTATCATTAGGTGCCGTTTGATATTCCGTGCCGAAGTGAAGGGAGATCGTAATGAAATCCACGCCAGCCTTCTTCAATTGCGCGATGTCATGAATCATTGCAGCCTCGTCAATCATGGATACCGCATAGGGTTTTTTCACGGGTAGAGCGATGCCATTCGTTCCATACGTGTAAGCCAGCAGCCCCATTCGAATACCCTTCCGTTCGACGATTGTAAGGGCGTTTGCTTCTATACGCGAGCGAGCAGTGCCTTTCGTCACTAAGCCAAGCTTTTGCAATTTCTCTAGCGTGAGTTCAATGCCTTTTGCTCCCCGGTCCATGGCATGATTATTCGCATTCGTAACAATATCAAAGCCCGCATATTTTACTGCGTCTGCAAGCTCTGTGGGCGCATTAAATCGCGGGAAGCCGGAATAGCCAAGCGACTTGCCTGCAATAGGAGTCTCTAAATTCACTAGCGTCCAATCGCCTTGGTCCAAGATCGGTTTAACCTGCGTGAAGAACGGGTTGAAGTTGTAGCGATTCTTCTTTGAATCGTAAGCTCCTGGCAGCTGCGGCATATGCATCATCACATCGCCAGCAGCCATCCATACCGCATCCGTGACTTTATCAACAGAAGGAGTTGCGTCATCGTTCGTATCATTGCCTTCAGAATCAGGAGAAGGGCTATCAGGAGAAGGGCTATCACTCTCAGTGCTCGTGTCATCACTATTCGAAGGGTTGGCGTCGCTTCCTGTATCCGGCTGTGTGATTGGAGGATCATTAACTTTGGATTCATTAGGCTTGTCTGATTCAAGAGCTCCGTTCATGCAGCCTGATAGAATCGTAAAGATGATCAAGGCGAGACCCAACAAACGGACGATTCTCATGCTTCAAACCCTTCCGATGGCAAGATATGCAGGGCATTCGTATAGTCACGTTCACTAAATCGCGTCCATACACCCGTTCGCGGGGGTTCTGAGAGGAAGATCATCCATTCCTTCGTAACCGGATGGGCAACGCCTATTGAAGCTGACCACAAGGCTATATCTTGTTCACCCTCCACTATAGGAGCGCCATATTTGCGATCAAAGAAAAGAGGGCAATGAATAGCGGCCATTTGAGCTCGTATTTGATGGGATCTGCCCGTAACGAGTTTCACGGCTATCAGTGAACAATCACGATGTTTGGCGACTACCACATAATCAAGCAGCGCTTCTTTGGCATCGGCTGTAGGTTTATCATAGACAGTGACGATGTTGCGGGCAGCATCCTTGCTCAAATAGTGCCGTAGACGCCCTGAGGAGGCCTTAGGAGAACCGTGAACGACTGTGATGTAGAACTTATCGAACTGTCTGCTGCGAACGGACTCGGACAAACGTGATGCCGCCTTTGAAGTTTTGGCGAACAGCATCGCTCCGCCGACAGGTCGGTCCAAGCGATGAATAAGCCCGACATAGACATTGCCAGGCTTTTCGTAGCGAATTTTCAAGTCTTCTTTAAGGAGGGTAACCATATCGGGCTCACCTGTGTCATCGGCTTGAGATAAGATCCCAGGCTGTTTGACAACAGCGAGGAGGTGATTATCCTCAAATAGAATTGGCAGTATAGAAGAAGGCGATGAATGAGAATCGCTTGTCATCTATTTAGCCTCCCAGCGGCCCAAAATTCCGCATGGCAGCGTTAGCCCCGTTGCTGTAATTGGAATTCCGATCTCTCCACTATGAATCGATCCGCTGAATTTCTGCCCCATTGTCATATGGAGCATATTATGCAGCACGGTAGGAGAGATTCCCGACGTATAGGAATTCACGAGCATAAAGAGTGGATCAGGTGATAAGACGCTTAAACAAGATTCAATGAAAGGGTAGAGGTTCTCCTCCAGCTTCCACATCTCGCCATTAGGACCGCGTCCGTAGGAAGGAGGGTCCATAATGATAGCATCATATTGCTTACCACGGCGTTGCTCCCGCTGCACGAATTTGAACACATCGTCAATAATATATCGAATGGGATTGCTCTCTAGGCCAGATAGCTGCGCGTTTTCTTTGGCCCACTGTACCATTCCTTTGGCGGCGTCTACATGACATACCTCTGCACCAGCCGCTGCTGCCGCTAAGGTTGCTCCGCCTGTATAAGCAAATAGGTTAAGAACCCGAATCGGACGTCCTGCTCCGCGGATCTTATCCATCATCCAGCTCCAATTCACTGCTTGCTCAGGGAAAAGGCCTGTATGCTTGAAGCTAGTTGGACGAATGTGGAATTTAAGCTCCCCGTAGGATACAGTCCAACGTTCAGGCATCTTCGTGCGGAATTCCCATTCTCCACCTCCAGTAGAGCTGCGGTGGTAGTGACCATCTGCAGTCGTCCAGCGTGAGGTTTGTCCTGTATTCGGCCAAATGACCTGAGGATCAGGTCTTCTAAGGATGTAGGACCCCCAACGTTCTAATTTCTCTCCATCCCCTGTGTCTAACAATTCATAGTCTTTCCATTGATCAGCGTTGTACATAAGTCGATCCTTCCTTGATGTTGAATTTATAGCCGATTCCGCGAACCGTTATGATATACATAGGGTTAGTCGGATCGGGTTCAATCTTTTTGCGTAAATTGCTGATATGTACCATGAGAGTACGCGTATCACCCATACTATCATGTCCCCAAATGATCGTGTACAAATCGTCCAGTGCAAATGCGCGATTCGGAGATTTGGCAAGGTGAACAAGCAATTCGAACTCTTTCGTTGATAAGAAGACTTCCTTATCTCGAATCTGTACGGTTCGTGCTGGTAGATCAATAACTAGACCATCAAAGGAGAGAAGCTCGCCATTCTCCCTTGCTGCGAAACTTTGCATGACGACGGACTGTCTGCGAAGATGCGCTTTGACGCGTGCAACCAGCTGGCTTGGACTGAACGGTTTTGTCATATAATCATCGCCGCCCACTGTCAATCCGTGTATAATGTCGGTATCATCGCTCTTACAGCTTATGAACAAAATGGGAACATTGGAAATCGTACGGATTTGTTTGCATACTTCAAAGCCGTCTATGCTTTTAAGCGAAATATCCAATATGATTAAATCCGGCTGAAGCTCGCCAGCCAGCATGATGGCATCTTCACCGTTATCAGTGGAATGAACGTCAAAGCCTTCCCGTTCCATATAAAGTGTAATAAGCTCTGTAATGTCAGATTCATCATCTACGACCAATATTTTGCTCCCGCTCATTTTGAATCCTCCTCTTCCTCGAACTATTATAGCGAATGGAGGGAGGGATGAGCAATCCACGTTTTTGCAGGAGGGATTCATTATTTATCGTTTGCCTGGTTTACTACTCATTCTTCTTCTATTACCACTCCTTCTTTCGAGCTGCTCTGTTCAAACGGAGGCTTCAAAGCCGACTGCTGTTCATGGTGAGCTTGATCTTCGAAAATGGTCTTTCGAGTCTAATGGCGAACTGACTTTATCAGGGCAGTGGGCCTTTTTTGGGAAGCAGCTGTTACAGCCCAATGAGGCCCACATGTCTGAGAGCAGCTTCGTTATGGTCCCGCGTTCCTGGAATAGCTATCCGGCTAGCTTTGGATTCAAAAACGGACAAGGTTATGCAACATACCGTCTAACGGTTCGGATTCAGCCAACGGAGCATGTTCTTGCGCTGCGCGTGCCTAATATTTTCAGTTCATATAAGCTGTGGGTGAACGGGGATTTACTTGCTGCTGAAGGAGTTGTCGGCACGAGCAGAGATACGTCAAGTCCAGAGCAATTTCCACGCATAGTTTCGTTCGATGCTCATACGGACAAGCTGGATATTGTGGTGCAGGTTTCTAATTTTCAGCATCGCAAGGGTGGCATCTGGGTTGATTTTAAGCTGGGAGACAGTGACCAAATTGTTCGCTCTCAAATGATCGCTACCGCTCAGGAGATGGCTATATTAGGAAGCTTGATTATTATTGGGGTGTACCATATCGGCTTATATGCCTTTTGGCGTCAAGAGCAATTCACGATTCACTTCGGGCTGCTCTGTCTATTCGTAGCTGCGAGATCAAGTGTGACCGGAGATTCCTATTTGATGCAGCTCTTCCCTATCTCATGGGAGACGGGGCTGAAGATCGAATATATTTCCTTAGTGTTTAGTGCGGTAACCGGCTTCTTATATGTATATCGATTGTTTCCAGGCGTGGTATCCAAAAGAGTCGTACAAGCTATTATTGGCATAGGAATGATGCTGTGCCTATTTGTTCTTGTATTTCCGGCCATCGTTTATTCCAAGTCGCTTCCGATCTTTCAACTATTTGTACTTGGTGTCGGCATGTACTGCCTTATTATTGTAATCAAAGCGCTGATTCTCAAACGGGCAGGAGCTGGCTTCGTACTGGCAGGAGTTGCTGTCTTTGTGTTGACCGTAATGAATGACATGCTCTTCTATAATGAATGGTTCGTATTTCCCCAGCTTGTTCCGATTGGATTGTTTTTTTTCATGCTGATGCAGTCCTTCATTATTTCAACCCGCTTCTCTACGGCACTGCGGCGAGTAGGACAGGTGTCGGACGAGCTGAGAGAGCTCAACACGCACTTGGAAGAGAGAATCGAGGAGCGGACCGAAGCGCTAAGTCTTACGAATGAAACGTTAGAGCAGAGAAACCGTGATCTTGGGAGAATGGAGACTTCGAGGCGCCATCTTATGACGAATATCTCGCATGATTTGAGAACGCCGATCACACTGCTTCAGGGGTATTTGGAAGCTATTCAAGATGGTGTTGTAAAGAGTGAGGAACAGCGGCAAAAATATGTCCGTATGATGCTTGGCAAAGTAGGCGGGCTGAACCGGCTCATACATGATCTGTTTGAGCTATCCAAGTTGGAAGCAGGTCAGCTCCGCTTTGATCTTAGTGATGTATTGCTAAGTGAATGGATCGAACAGATTCAGGGTCAGTACGAAATTGATATCCGAAGCGGAGGATTATCGTTCACATGTGCTTATGACTACGCTAGACAAGAGGTGCCAGAGTTGGAGCAGCCGGAACGTATTCTAGTAAAGCTTGATCTGCCCAGAATGGACCAAGTGATAGCAAATGTCATTTATAATGCGCTCAAGCATACACCTCGGAATGGTCATCTTTCGCTTTTATTCTACTATGATTATGAAACGAGCCGGGTAATAATTAATGTTTGCGATACGGGAAGCGGCATTGAGACGGAGCATTTGCCCTTTATATTTGATCGGTTCTACAAGAAAGAGATCTCGCGCAACTCAGCAGAAGGAGGAAGCGGTCTAGGGCTCGCTATTGCGAAAGAAATTGTTGAAGGACATGAGGGAACAATTGGAGCTGAAAGTATTCCAAACAAAGGGACTACTATCTGGATATCACTTCCAGCCAGGAAAATGTAAGCTAATCGGCTTGTCTAATCACTGCCATCATCCTATCAATGGATTGCTTGCGTTTATCCTGATCCATACTGTTAAGAATTCGAATGATTTCAATCGCTTCGGGTGTAACTGGTGTTTCAGGCTTGCTAGGCTCCCCTCCGATGATATAGTCGAGTGACACCTGAAACAAAACAGCCAATTTCTTCAAGGTTTCATAGACGGGCTGACGATTGTTGATTTCATAATGGCTATAGGCGGAGCGGGTTATGCCAATCTGTTTTGCGACATCTTCTTGTGAAAGGCTTTTACGAAGTCTTAGTTCTCTCAAGCGGTCTCCCATCGTCATGTTTAGGGCTCCTTACGTGAATACTAATCATCTAGTCCTAGTACGAGCAGATTATGTAATACTCTACTACTAGTAATTTATGATACAAAGTGTATCATTGTCAAGTATATGAATAGAATTTATTAGCTATATCGTTAGATAGTCGGGATAAAAGTCAAATTGAGCTCGAGGCTTGAAATTGAATCGATGAAAGCGTACAATGAAGGAAGTTATAGTTGTACGTACAAGTTGGATGAACAGAAAGCTCTTATTATTAGGTTATTTTCTCGATATGGGCAAAATATTGGGGGATTATAAAAGTTGTTTGTCTGTATTTGTTCGTACAAGTAGAGTATAAGGAGGAGAATTTCTTGCTTATCATAAAAAAATATCAATTTTGGTTTGTAACGGGAAGTCAGCACTTGTACGGACCAGAAACGCTGCAAGAAGTAGCAGAGCATTCACGAATCATTGCCGATGGGTTAGATCGTGATGAAGCGATTCCTTTTGAAGTGGTATTCAAACCGGTAGTGAAGACACCCGAAGAGATCTACAAGCTTTGCTCAGAAGCTAATGCGGATGAGAACTGCGCAGGTTTAATAACTTGGATGCATACGTTCTCTCCTGCCAAGATGTGGATCGCAGGTTTGTCTGAGCTGCGTAAGCCGCTGCTCCATTTGCATACACAATTTAACCGCGATATTCCATGGGATTCTATTGATATGGACTTCATGAACTTGAATCAATCGGCGCATGGCGATCGTGAATATGGCTTTATTGGTGCTCGTATGGGCCTCGCTCGTAAAGTTGTTGTTGGTTACTGGGAGGATACAGAAGTACGTTCACGAATTGCGGGTTGGATGCGAACTTCGGTTGCTTTTACAGAAGGACGTTCCTTGAAGGTAGCGCGTTTTGGGGATAATATGCGTCAGGTTGCTGTGACGGAAGGCGACAAGGTAGAAGCACAGATCAAATTCGGCTGGTCGATTAACGGTTATGGGATTGGGGATCTTGTTGCCCGTATCTCAGATCTATCCGAAGCAGAGGTTAATGCATTAACGGATGAATATCAATCTCTTTATGAGATTTCTTCGGAGGTACGTAATCATGCTGCGTCATGGGAATCCATCCGTGAGCAGGCTCGCATTGAGCTTGGAATGAAGGCTTTCCTGCAAGAAGGTGGATTCACCGCGTTCACAACCACATTCGAAGACCTGCATGGCATGAAGCAGCTGCCTGGCTTAGCGGTTCAACGTTTGATGGAACAGGGCTATGGTTTTGGAGGTGAAGGGGATTGGAAAACGGCAGCGTTGACTCGTATGATGAAAATGATTGCCGGTAATAAAGGGACTTCTTTCATGGAAGATTATACGTATCATTTTGAGCCAGGCAATGAACTTATTCTTGGTGCACATATGCTGGAGATTTGCCCGACTATTGCCGCTGACCGTCCCCGCCTTGAAGTGCACCCGCTGGGTATCGGCGGTAAGGCAGATCCTGCCCGGATGATATTCGACGGCCGCAGCGGACAGGCGGTTAATGCTTCTCTGATCGATCTTGGCCATCGTTTCCGTCTGATCGTGAGCATTGTGGATGCCGTGCAGCCTGATCATGATATGTCAAAGCTTCCGGTAGCTCGTGTGCTTTGGAAGCCTCAGCCATCGCTTAAGGATTCTGCTGAAGCGTGGATTCGTGCAGGTGGAGCACATCATACAGTGTTCTCGTATGAAGTTACGGCCGAGCAGCTTGTTGACTGGGCTGAGCTAACCGGTATCGAGTGTGTTATTATTGATAATTCTACGAATCCACTCTCTTTCCGCAATGAATTGCGTTTGAATGACATGTACTGGCGCCTTCGTTAACAGTAAGCGTCAGCGGACATTTAAGCATCATTCTTTTTACACTGGCTAATAAGCGTCCCTTTGGGGGCGCTTATTTGTTTGGTTGTCGACCTGCGCTTTACTTCATTCACCATTCGAAAGTAGATATTTATTACGATAATTGGCAAGTGCGAGCAGCGGCCAAATGATCGAGTAGCTGTCATAGCGAGTATACATATGACCAGGAAGAGCCGCACCGGTCGGGTAGGAGGATGTTATATTTTTCTCAAAAAGATGGTCAAGCAGGAAACGAACAGCTCGCTGCATCTTGTCACATGGCGCTGCCGAAATAGAGATTAAAGCATCGAGTGCCCAAGCTGTTTGAGAGAGGGTGGAGCTTCCGAGGGGCATATATTGTCTGTTTTTGTCACTTCCGCATGATTCGCCAAATCCGCCATCATCATTCTGAACGGCATACAGCCAATCCTTTGCCTTAAGGATAGCTGTTTCATTCGTAAGCTCGCCAACTGCGGCTAAACCCGTTAAAGCAGCCCAAGTTCCATAGATGTAGCAGATTCCCCATCTCCCATGCCATGATCCATTCTTCTCTTGATGGTTATATAGCCATTTGACGGCTCGTTGAATATAAGGCAAGTGATTCTTCAATCCTGCAGTATGTCCCAAGTATTCCAAGGTACGACCCGTTAAATCAGCAGAGGAGGGATCCGTTGCTGCATCATCCACTCCGTCTAGAGGCAGCCAGCTGATGAAACGGCTATCGTTATTTCGTTCGAAGGCCGCCCAGCCTCCATCACTATTTTGCATGGAAAGAAGCCACTGTAACCCTCGATTGGCTGCATGATTATACACATGATCGTGCCGCAGACCATGAATAGCTCTAAGGACGGCAGACGTATCATCAATATCGGGATTCATTGTATTCACGTTGGAGAAGCCCCAGCCTCCTGGTATAGGGTTCTTTACTTGCTTTTGCCAATCACCTGACTTAACATGCTGCCTTGCGATTAAATAATGTCCCGATTGTAAGATGGAGGGGTGGTCACTAGGCACGCCGGCTTTCTGAAGGGTGTAGCTAATTAAGCTGGTGTCCCATACGGTGGATGACGTATTTTGAATAGTGGCAAGGTTATTATCCTGATCGATGTAAAGTAAGGATTCCAGACCTTGCACAGCCTTCGTGATCGTAGGATGATCCACTGCATAACCGATTGATCTTAAAGCATGGATCATCAATATCGTGGAGCTAATATAACTATATAAGGTACCGTCAGGCTCAATTCGATTGAGGATGAATTGCTCTGCATGACGTAAAGCCCAATCCTGTGCCTGTCCGGGAAGATTGGTAATTGTCTTGGTCCATTGCTTCATAATGGGAAGCATTCGATGATCAAAATGCCCTTCCCAGCCAGCTTGTAAGCGATCTTCGGTTGAAGTGGGGGGAATAACAGATTGGATTCCTGAGATATGCGGCGGCATGAAATTTGGTTTACGGTCTGCAAGTATGAGCATGGGAGCCATGTGAACCCGTGCATAGCCAGAAAATTGATAAAAATGGATGGGAGAGCTCGTCGGCAGCAGCATGAAGGAAAGGGGGACAGGGAACCATTTTGGCCATGGATACTGACCGATTACCGCCAATAAAAATTTAGTCAGCAGACTATCTACGCGGGAGAGTCCGCCAAGCTGCTTAATGACTTCACTTGCGCGAATCATAGCCGTATCTGAAGGAGATAAGCCTGAGAGCAATAATGCAAAATAACATTCTGCTGTTGCGCATAAATTGGGTGAAGGCTCATCCGTGTACACACGCCAGCCTCCGTCAATCTGCTGTTTGCTAATTATTCGATCACGTATGGAAGCGATAAGCTGATGCTTTTCTGAACCAAGAGATCGCAGCAGCATGATGACTGCGGCATCTATGGTTGTTCCATATTCAATAAAGCCGTAGCGCCACGAACCGTCATCGGTTTGCTGCTCCAACATATGCTGAACAAGGGTGTCAATGCCAGACTGAACAATGCGCTGAAACATAAAGGATCACCTCGCTTCATGTTTGAAAAACGTTGATCAGATTTGGAGTTCATTTATTAAGATCGCACGGGCACTCATGCGCGTTTGCTATGCTATAGCCCGACTAAAGTCGGGGAGTAAACAGTGCCGAGGACGGAGTACAGGGACTCTTTCAATAAAGTAAACTAAACATAGTAGAGTTCAAGGAGGTCGGAGGGATATGAATCCTTATCCTAATGGGTACAAAATACGTAAAAGTAAAGCGTTAACTGTTTTATTGTCCATGATGTTTCCAGGGGCGGGACATTTATATCTAGGTCTTATGCCAAGAGGGTTGTCGTTCATGCTGGTGTTTATTCTAAATATCGTTCTGATCGTCTTCGCAGCTCAAGGTTCGTTCCCGTTTCATGTAGCGATCGTTACTTTCATGGCGCTGCTGCTTCCTGTTTCTTACTTATTGAATATCTTTGATGGGCTGCAGCAAGTGAATCAAATCAATCAGAATCAACAAGCCTTTGAAGCGAATGAAGCGATGAACCCTTTCATGAATTAGTACATATTCATCTTAGAAGAGCGGCTGCTAAAGCCGTTCTTTTTTTGTGTATGTTACGATTGCCTGTGTGAGTTATCGAGATAGAGCGATCACAACTACATTTTGTTCCATCTCCAAGAAATATGCTTAATGTACGTGGATTATCCCTGGGTTCAACATGGGACAAGGAATGAATGTGCTTGATCTAGGGCTATAAATGGTTATTTTAAGGGCATAGAGTAGGGGCTTTGGGAAGGGGAAATTAATTATTGACATCATTAACTGTAATAAATTATATTCTAGTTACGAGAAACAAGAGGGGCGGAGAATGTAATGAATAGTGATTTTACGATTGCGGTACATAGTCTATCCTATCTAGCTCATTTACCTTCGCATATTGCGCCAAGCGATCGTATTGCTCAAAGTGTCTCTGTACATCCGGTCCGAGTACGAAAAGTGCTTAGTATGCTCTGCAAGAAAGGTTATATTAAGTCCAAAGAAGGAGCAAAAGGTGGCTTCGAGCTAAATTGCAAGCCTGAGGATGTGAAGCTGGATGAGCTGTATTTGCTTACGTCTGAGGGATCGTTGAAGCCCAAATTTCCTAACTGTAATCCACAATGTCTGATTGGTGCGAATATCGAGAGCGCAATGGACGGCATTTTCGTCGCATTGGAGGATCAAGTTGGTAATTACCTAAATAATTTCACAATCGCCGATATACTTGATCGCGTGCAGGTACAAGCAAAACGCTAAATTTTTTTATGGATATCTGTAATATTTTTTAATACAGTAATAGGATTGTCGTAACATAGGTTAGAGGAGGAAAGGGAAATGCAGTGGGACCAGAAGGAAGAGGCAAAGGCTTCAAAAATTTATTATGGTTGGGTTGTCGTTTTCATTGCATTCTTGTCATTACTGGTATCTGCGGGAATTAATTCGATTCCTAGTGTCCTTATGCTGTCGTTCGAGAAAGAGTTCGGTTGGGATCGGGCAGCTGTGTCAGGGGCCCTTTCCATTAAAATTTTATTATATGGACTTATGGGCCCATTCTCAGCAGCATTGATGGCTCGATTCGGTATTCGTAGAATGATGGTAATCGCGATGATCCTATTGGCTGCAAGCTTATCGTTGACACCGCTAATGAATCAACTCTGGGAGTTCTTTCTACTTTGGGGAGTTATGGTTGGCCTTGGAACGGGGATGATGGCGAATGTACTCGGTGTTACGGTGGCTAATCGCTGGTTTGTGAAGCATAAAGGATTAGTTGTTGGCCTTCTCACAGCTAGTGCTGCGACAGGACAGCTTCTATTCCTGCCGCTGCTTGCGAGGGTAACCGAGGAATTAGGTTGGCGGTATGCCATATATACGACGGTCGCTGCTCTACTTATCATGATCCCAGTAGTCGCAGTATGGATGAGAAATCACCCTTATGATGTAAAGGTCGCGCCTCTTGGAAGTACAGAGATCGTCAAGCCGAGCCCTTTTCTGGGCAACCTATTCCTTGCACCTATTCTTGCTCTTGGATCTGCGGCTAAAAGCGGCACGTTCTGGATGCTTGCAGGAACCTTTTTCTTCTGTGGTTTCTCTACGAATGGTTTAATAGGCACGCATCTTATTCCCGCTTGTGGGGACTATGCTATTCCTATCGTAATGGCTGCGGGTTTATTAGCGATTATGGGGATGTTCGATCTGGTAGGCACCACGCTTTCAGGCTGGTTATCCGATCGCTTTGACAGCAGATGGCTGCTTTTCTGGTATTATGGTCTTCGTGGGCTTTCTCTTCTTTTCCTACCGCAAGCGCTTGGTATGGGCTATCAACAGCTTCTTATCTTCGCAGTGTTCTATGGCCTGGATTGGATCGCTACTGTTCCGCCAACGGTTAAGATTACGTCTGATGCATTTGGTAAAGAAAAGGCAGGTATGGTATTTGGCTGGATCATGGTTGCTCATCAGCTAGGTGCATCAACCGCGGCTTACGGCGCTGGCGTACTTAGGGATTGGCTTGGCAGTTATACGGTACCATTCGTGGTGGCAGGCTTTGTTTGTCTGTTCGCTGCATTAATGTCAGTACGAATTCAACGCTATAGTAAAGGTAAGATTGTAACCTCTATTGAAGCTTGAAAAAGGAGGGCTGCATGCTAGGCGTGTCCAAAACGCTAGAGGCATGCAGCCTTTTATTATAGTAATTGAACTATTCTTCCCCAAATAGATCATTCAGCGTGGTCCTTCGTTTCGTTATCTTGCTATTATATTCGAGTATCCTTACATATGGCGCCCGGTGAGGTATATTATTGATATGGGTGATTCACCATTGCCAAAGCGTGGGGGATGATACATATCAATGGAGGAAAATTACTTGCAAACCATTAAAACCAAATATTTTGACTACGGGAAAGAAGAAATGGATTACCTAGCAAGCTTGGATGAGACGCTCGGGGCTGCAATGGCGCGAATGGGCAGGGTTGAACGGGTTATCATTCCCGATCTGTTCACCGCTCTCATCTATGCTATTGTAGGTCAGCTAATTTCTGTTAAGGCAGTTCGCACGATTTGGGAAAGGATGCAGGTCAAATTCGGAGAAATTTCCCCGCAAAATCTAGCCATGCAGACTGCAGATGAAATCCAAAGCTGCGGTATGACGATGAAAAAAGCGGTTTGTATTAACAATATTGCTCAAATGATTGCGCAAGGTGCTTTTAACTTGGATGAGCTGAATGACTTGTCTGATACAGAGGTAATCAACAAACTCATGACATTAAATGGAGTAGGCAAATGGACGGCGGAAATGATGCTCATCAATGCCATGGAACGCCCTGACGTAGTTAGTTGGGGTGATATTGCCATTCGCCGGGGGATGATGAAGTTGTATGGTCTTCCTGCAATTACAAAGGGGCAATTCGATGAATATCGCCTCGGATATTCACCGTTCGGTTCAGTTGCGTCCATATTTTTATGGGAAATTTCATTTGAATAAGTATAGGAGAGCGGAGAAAACGATGAAGGAACAGTTATTTGAATTGGCTGAGGAGGATTATAGAAAGTTTGCTGCGGCCTTGATTCCGAATATAAATAATGTTCTGGGCGTTCGGCTTCCTTTGCTGCGCAAGTTAGCTAAAAAAGTGGCAAAGGACGATTGGCGAACCTATCTTGAACATGCTGAAAGTGAGTATTTTGAGGAAATCATGCTGCAAGGTATGGTTATTGGCTGTGTAAATACAGATATTGAAGATATTCTGCGTTATACAGCTGAATTTGTTCCGAAAATTGATAATTGGTCGGTATGTGATAGTTTTTGTATTGGACTAAAGTTCACTAAAACGAATATGCAAAGAGTATGGTTATTTTTGCAGCCTTATCTATTGTCTGACAAAGAATATGACATCCGTTTTGGTGTGGTCATGCTGCTTGATTTTTACATTCATGAAGAATACATCAGCAGCGTTTTACAGCTGCTAGATGGCGTCAAGAACGAGGGGTACTACGTCAAGATGGCAGTTGCATGGGCAGTATCCATCTGCTATGTGAAGTTCCCGGAACCTACCCTGGCATACTTAAAGCATAATTCATTGGACGATTTCACCTATAATAAAGCGCTGCAAAAAATAACAGAGTCTTACCGGGTGGACGCGGAAACAAAAACGATGATTCGCAGCATGAAACGAAAATAAAAGAGCCTATCATTTGTTTATGCAAATGATAGGCTCTTTCGACATAGATACAGGAAATCAAGTTAAGCACATATATTGATGTTCTTCAGGATTAAGGTTCAAATCCCTTCTGGCTTACATAAATCTGTTCCTCGGAAAAAACCTTCTTCAGTCGTTCAATGAGCATGCGATAGGAATCTGGGTGATACCATTCTTCCAGACCTATCTCTTTATACAAGGCATGGATGCCTAGTTGACGTGTGCGTTTTCCCCCGCTGCCATCTCCCATAAAATAATCATCTACACAGACACGATTGACCAATGGTTGAAGTAGTTGCGGGAAGCCTTCACTGCTTGGTAATAGGGGAGCAATCGTTGCTTGTGTCGGCACGCCAGCATCAGCCAATAACTGAAGCGTCTTTAACCGGGCGGGAATAGGAGGGGCATCCGGTGAAAAGTGCTTGCGGATGTCCTCACGGTCGGTTTCAACCGTCATACTTACACGAACCCTTTCCCCAAGGCGTAATAACAGATCAATATCTCTGCGAACAAGGGGACTTCGGGTCTGTACGAACAAAAAATCGGGTGGATCGCTAACCATAACCTCTAATAAGGAGCGAGTTATTTGTTCTTTGTGCTCAATGGGCTGATAAGGATCTGTACTCGATGACATAAAGATTGTAACCGGGCCTTTGGTCTTGGCTCTCTTAAGCTCCTTTTGGAAAATGTCTGCCGCATCTTTCTTGATGTCGACCCATGTTCCCCATGGCGCTTCCCGGAAGGTAGAGACCGGCATTTGCCGTACATAGCAGTATGAACAGCCGAAAGAACAGCCCGTATAAGGATTAAGGGAATGACTGTAGCCGGAGAGAAAGCCGGTTCCTTTATTCAGAAGCGTTTTCGGATTTTTGTATAAGTATTCCGTTTTCAAGTTTTCTTCACCATTTTCGTCCACCTCTACAAACAGTATAACGCCAACAATGAGTGTTTGTATGCAATATAGAATGTAACGGCAAGATAGCGAAATAACCATCGTTTTATGTTACATCTAGAAGCGGGGAAAGGGATGAACGACGAGATGAAGTGCGTTATGAAGAAAAACAACATTTATCGGGGCTGCATGAATGTTAGACAAATGGAAAACCTGGCCTCTTGGAGGTCAGGTTTTCGTATAGGTATTGGGTTATTCTCCATGTTGGATTTATGAAAAGAAGGGCAGTGAGCAAAAAGGGGTTCCCCCTCCTGCTCACTGCCCTCTACACGAATCTGACTATTATTTGCCGTTATAAAATGCTTCTAGCTCACGAACAATCGATTGGAGCGAGCCGTCAACGCGTGTCTGGCGCTGAGGCTTCTCGAAGAGCGCGGAAATTTGCTCTGGGAACTGCTGCTCAATGCCGCATAGCTCGATGGCTTCGTTAAATTTCGCTGGGTGAGCAGTTGCCAATGATACCGTAATTTCGCCTTCGCTGCTGCATTTGTCTGCCGCAGCTACGCCGCAAGCGGAATGAGGATCAAGCAGGTAGCCAGTTGCCGCCTCGTACTGTTTAATCGTGTTCAGACATTCTTGTCCTTGAACGCCATACGCAGAGAGATCAGCTTGCACGTTAGCAAGGGCTTCGCCGGAAATGGTGATTTCGCCTGCTGACTTGAACTGCTCCATCAGTGTGCGAGTTTGCTCAGCATTCTCGCCGAGCACATAGTACAGGTAACGTTCAAAATTGCTTGCTACCTGTATATCCATCGAGGGGCTGTATGTCATTCGGAAATCGCCTGGCTTGTAAAGGCCATCCAGAACAAACCGTTCCAAAATATTATTTTCATTCGTTGCAAGAATAAGCTTGCCAACCGGCAGCCCCATCCGCTTAGCCAAATAGCCCGCGAAAATATCGCCGAAATTTCCAGTTGGTACGCTGAAGCTAACCCGCTTCGCACCCGTTTGCTTCGCAACCTGGAAGTAGGCATAAAAGTAATAGACGGTCTGCGCCATAATGCGCACGAAATTAATTGAGTTGATAGCGGCAAGCTGATTAGCTGCCTTAAAGTCCAGATCAGCAAACAAATCCTTGATCATCCGCTGACAGTCGTCGAAATTGCCGTCTACGGACAAATTCAACACGTTGTCATCCTGAATAGTCGTCATTTGCAGTTCCTGTACCTTGCTTACTTTGCCATGCGGATGCAGAATGCAAATTTTGATCCCATCCTTGCCCTTCACACCCTCAATGGCAGAAGCGCCCGTATCGCCAGAGGTCGCACCAAGAATATGAATCTTCTTATTCTGCTTCGCTGCTACATACGTATATAATTGGCCCATGAATTGTAGGGCGATGTCTTTGAAAGCAAAGGTCGGACCATGGAATAGCTCCAGCAGGTATAAGTCATCCTTCAGCTTGCGTACGGGTGTTACTGCCGGGTCACGGAAGGTCGAATAGCTCGCATACACGAGTTCCTTCAAGTCCTGCTCCGGAATTTCTCCATTCGTATAGAGCGAGAAGATGGCAAGCACCAGTTCCTGATAGTCTAGCTCCTGCCACTTCTGCAGTGTCTCTGCCGAAACAACAGGAATTTCGTGCGGCACTAACAAGCCGCCGTCATTGCCAAGTCCCATCATGAATGCATCGATAAACCCGATTTTGCCAACATTTCCTCTTGTACTAACAAATTCCAAACGTATCTCCTCCTAATATACACACCAAAATCATTGACTATTAGTTAAAATAATATCATCGTTTGCGCTAATAATCGAATTATTTATGAATCAAATTCATTTGATAATTCCAATGCCTGAATAGGCTTGAGCTATTAAGACATGAAAAAGGGGTGCCTCCGATTAATAAAATGGAGTGATTTGTTAATAAAACAGCAAAAAAATCCTTCCTTATGATCAAATTTGGTGTTATGATGTGAAAATAAAAGAACTTGAAGGAAGAAATCCACCGACTCTATAAAGAGCAGCCCGAAGGAATCGGCGCTTGCTGCCGTTACAGATTAGCAAAGAAATCATAAGTGTATATTGGTATTATAACAAAATATATTAAAACCACAGGTGAGATAGCGCAGCTTAGATCGTATAAGATGCGCTATTTTTTTGTCGCAAAATGGTGGAAAAATCCTCTTATTATTTTAAATAAAAGGATTAATATACCAAAAAAAGTTAAGGAGGTGATGCTATCACTTAGGATGGTACATAAAAAAAGGAGTGTTTGGGAAGCTATCTTTCAAAAAAAATTGGGAGGTACGAAAATGAGGTTGAAACAAACGCTTTTTTCTATCTTATGTATGGCTCTCGCTTTTTCTGGAACTACCTTCACTGCTTCTGCAGCAGATCCAGTCATCACTGCGAAGGCTTCTAACAGCAACACCATTACGGTTACAGCTGTGAATAGGGCAATAGGAGCAGCTGACGAAATGATTCTGTTTACACGAGAAAACAGCAGTAAATTAACAGATTCAAATATTTATTCGACTGCAGCAGTCGTGGATTATCATGATGGTGAGTATAGTGTTACCTCCATCAGTGAACGTAAGGGTGCTGTAGAGATTCCCGCAAATGGCTTTGTGCTATTTGGACACGGAACGAGTGAGGATTGGATAAAAGACAATTTGAATCCAGGTGACTCAGTTGAAATTATCGGATATAAGCTCCCTGAACCGATAATCGGAGGTCCGCAGCTCATCATCAATAATGGGAGTGGAATACCAATTGATTTGATTGATGAGGATCAACAGAGTAATACTCTTGCCGTTTATACACGTCATTTTGGTGAAATGACAAAACCTTTTACGGAAGATACTGTTCAATTCATCATTGCCAATGATGCAGCTGTGGTGAAAAGCACCTATGCGCTCAATGGTCAAAGAGGAACAAATATCCCTGCGAATGGATATGTGATCTCGGCTTCAGGCAGCGCAGCGACAGCCTTATCAGACTTAAATCTGGAAGTGGGTCAAACGGTGCAGATCATCAATGTAACGATCCCCATTTTACCTTCCAAATATGTGAAAGTTAATGGCATTGCGGTAGGTATTGATAAAATAAACGGACCGCGCGGAGCGGGGGAAGTGATTCTATACCAGCCTTCTTATGGCGCAACAACCAATCAGAACGCCTGGGGAATGGAGCTTACTGTTAGTGGTAATAAGGTAACGAGAGTAGTAGCGATTGAAGCAGATCCCAATGGGGGTTTTCTCAATAACAATTCACCCATTCCAGCGGATGGGTACGTGCTGTCGATCCAATCGGGAAGTCCATATTATGATCAGCTCATTGGCCAGGTTCAAATTGGTGCAGAAGTTGAACTTGTAACGGATAACCTCACCTACCAAGCGGCAAAAACTTCGTTTGACGCTTTTAACCCGAAGGTAAAAGAGGATAATCCGAATGGCTGGAATGATTCCAGCGATAAGCCTTATCCAGGATTTAGAGGTACGGATCAGCTAATCGTCTATAATCGCAATTATGGCAATGAAACCGGCACGAACCCTTGGGGCAGTGAAGTGGTTGTCAACGACAAAGGCTATGTGATTAGTAATGGCGGTAATAACAAGAAAATTCCTGAAGGTGGATATGTACTGTCAGGCCATGGTGTAAAAAATACGTGGTTAACGAACAATGCGCCGATCGGAGCGAAAGTAAGTTTTGATTTTGCCAACAAGCAAGTGCTAGTTATCTTTACACCGGAGTCCTACTTGGATAGAGCGGCTATTAGTATCGAGAGTGCAGAGAAGTCGCTTCAGCAGTCCAAGGAACATTTTATGGATGTGCCGTATGATCAAATAAAACAGAAAATTGCGGATGCAAAAGCAGTTTATGAACAGGCAAAAGCGCAAATGCACGCTGGCGGCACAAGTGGTTTATTGGGTTTGCTTAATGACTTGGATGTGCAGGTCATAGATGCCAACTATATGAATTTTGAGTCTCCAAAGGTGCAAACCCGCGGGGTTTGGCTGAGGCCAAAAGAAAAAAGCTTAGATCAGGTTAAAGCGAATTTGCAAAAAATCAAAGAGACTGGCATTAACTCTATTTATCTGGAAACGTGGTGGGATGGATATACAACATGGCCAACATCTATTCCGGATACGGAATTGAATCCGATCTATGAAGGCTTTGATGTACTCGGTGCTTATATTGAAGAAGGGAAAAAACTGGGCTTGGAAATTCATGCTTGGGTGGAAAATTTCTTTGCTGGAGGGCCAGTTGTTCAGAATCATCCCGATTGGCGTTTGATGAGCAGAAAAGGCGATGACTATGAAGTAGGTAGCTTCAACGCCAAATGGTACTGGCTCAATCCAGCCCTGCCACAAACGAGAGATTTTGTTGCTTCCGTCTACAAAGAATTAGTTACGAAATATGATATTGATTCCCTTCATTTGGATTATGCAAGGTACCCAGGTTCCGGCGATTATACGAATGACTTTGGATACGATACGTATACTCGGAAGCTATTTAGCGACAAATATGGGGTTGATCCGATTAATCTACATCCGGGAGCCCAGCATTGGGATGAATGGCTTCAGTTCCGTGCAGATATTATTAATGATTGGGTGAAGCAGGCGGCTGAAGATGCACACAAAATAAAACCTAAGCTTCAAATTACGGCAGCTGTTTGGCCAAATTATGATGAAGCACCGAAAAGCCATGCACAAGAAACGAAAAAATGGTTAGACAATAACTGGATCGATCAAGTGTTCCATATGTCCTACGCGCCCGACTCAGCTTTAGTCGTAGAGGATTTGAAAAACACAATGAGAATAGCCGGTGACAATTCCTTCGTCTCATCAGGTCTGGACACATTCCAGGGCAACACGACATCGGTTGTTGTCGATCAGGTTAACGAAGCAAACAAGAATGGTGCAGCCGGTGCGGCATTATTCGAATTTGAAGGATTATTCAATTATAAATATGACAAATTACTAAAAATCGGGGTCTATCGTAATGAAGCAATCATGCCCGATTATCGAACAACGAAACCATTAGCCACAATTATGGAAGAGATTATACGCAAAATAAATGAGATTTATATCCCTTTTGGGGGCTTGAGTAGTGTTGAGGCTGATAAGCTGAAACAGATGCTTCAAGTAGCCTCGCAAGCTTTGAAAGCAAACCCAGATTTGCAGGATGAGACCGCAAGCATCGTGATGCAGCAGATCGACATTGTAAAGAGCGAACTTCTTGGAAACAGCTCGATTAATTTGGAAGTGAAGAACCGTATGAACCATGATTTGGATTATGGCAGAACAATAGCAAAGATTTACTTTTCCAAAGCAGCGTCGAAAGCGCAATTAAGTAAATTGACGGTAAGTACGGGAGCTTTAACCCCTGCATTCCATCCATCGACGTATTCCTATCGAGTACAGGTTGGGTATGGTGTTGCGAAATTGAACATTTCGGCAAGCGCTAGTAAGCCGAACTCTGTTATTTCTGTGGCCAACAAACAGTACGATAATGATTCGGCTATTCCTGTGGAGCTCGCTGTTGGATCGAATCAGGTTAAAATCAAAGTCATTTCCGATGATGGTTTAACGGAGAGCTACACCGTAACGATTGTTCGTGAATCGAATTCGGGAAGCGTGGGCGGAGGCGGCATAACTCCTCCAACAACAACCCCTGTCGTTCCGGATCCTCAAGATCAAGAGAATCCTTCGAGGAATGTGAAGCTCGACAGCGATGCGTTAACGCTTAAATCAGAAGTCAAGGCAAATGGGAAAACCTTATTAACTGCATTGGTGAAGGCAGATGAGCTGAATAAAGCCCTCAAAAGTTTGAAGGGAAGAGATACGATAACGATCGATGTCGGAGACGGAGAGGATATTCAACAGGTAGGCATTCCTGCACAGTCATTGATAGATGCGAGAGCAAGTGTACCGAATGCAGCAATAATCATTCAGGGAAATCACGCTGCATTTGAACTTCCGATAAGCTTACTTAACCTATCCGCTTACAGCAATGAGCTTGGAGGAGATATCAAAGATGCTGTCATCTACATCACAATGGAGCAAGTTAAGGGCAATGAATTAGAGCGAATTCGGAATCAGATCAAGCAGGAAGGAGCTACTCTGTTAGATGATCGGGTTATTGACTTCTCCGTTCGAGTTGAAGCAAATGGCAAAGTGATAACCATTTCGAACTTCGGCAATATGTATGTGGCTCGCAGCATTATTCTGGATCAATCTGCACCCTCGGATATTGCAACAGCTGTCTATATCGATCCGATAACAGGACGATTCTCTTATGCTCCTTCTCTGTTTACGACAGCAAAAGGTCAGACCACCGTTCAAATTAAACGGAATAGCACCAGTATGTACGCTGTTATTCAATCCTCTAAAACATTCAAGGATTTGACCAATCACTGGGCAAAATCCGATATTGAGCTGCTTGCTTCAAAGCGCGTTATAGAGGGAATAAGCTTCGATCAGTTTGCACCGGACCAAAAGGTTTCTCGTGCTGAATTTGTAAGTCTTTTAGTTCGAGCGTTAGGCCTGAATATCGATTCTGGTATCTCCAAATTTGATGATGTTTCTGAATCAGCGTGGTTCGCTGGGACCGTAGGTGCTGCGGTGAATGCAGGAATTGTGAATGGCTATAAAGACGGCTCCTTCGGTCCTAAGAATGCGATTACTCGAGAGGAGATGGCCGTGATGGTCGGCAGAGCGATAGCATTTGCTGGCAAATCATTAGAGACTTCCGCTAAACTTGATGCCCTGTTAGCTGTGTATCGAGATAAAGATAGGATGAGCTCATGGTCACAATCTGCAATCGGCAAGATACTAGAGACAGGTATTATGAAAGGCGTGACGAGTACGACTTTCGAGCCTGGAAAACAGGCAATGCGCTCTGAAGCAGCTGTAGTTATTAAACGCATGCTGCAGTATTTAGCTTTTCTGAATTCGTAATGGAAGATTAATCATTCAATGAAGGTGGGGAAAGTAAAATGTCAAAGAGGTATCGTTCATTTGCACTCCTATTAGTCATTGTTATGTTGATTTCGTTGCTTGCCGCTTGTGCCTCCAATAGCTCGAGCGGAAACAAAGATACTACAAAACCAGTTGCGGAAACGACTCCTAAAGGAACGGATAATGCAACAACTACACCAGCAGATACGGATAAGCCTAAAGATAAGGAACCTGTGGAAATTAAATTTTGGACGATCTCTCTAAGCCCTAATTTTGATGACTATATCAATGGACGTATTAAAAAGTTTGAAGAGCAGAATAAGGGAGTAACGGTTAAATGGACAGATATTCCCTATGGTTCTATGGAGAATAAACTGCTGACATCGATCGCTGGCGGCAAATCTCCGGACGTGGTCAATTTAAATACGGGCATGACAATGACATTGGCTGGGAAAAACGCGCTCGTTGATTTGAACAAGGAAGCAACGGAGGAGCAACGTTCCATTTACTTCCCGGATTTGTACAATTCAACGAAATTGGGCGAAAGCGTATATGCTTTTCCATGGTATTACGGTCTGTCTGTATTCGCCTACAACAAGAAAATCTACGAAGAAGCGGGACTTGATCCGAATAAACCGCCTACCACGTATGAAGAGATGAAGCAGCAAGCCATTATTATTAAAGAAAAGACCGGCAAATATGGGTTCGTTCCGAGTTATAATCCACCGTCAGATTTTTATTTCTTAGGTGTGCCTATGATTAGTGAAGATAAGAAGACCATCATTATCAATACGCCGGAAGCGTTGGAATGGTCCAAATGGAACAAAGATCTTTATGAAAAAGGAATTGTTCCCAAAGAGAGCTTGGCCGCAGATGCCAACTATGTGACTGACAAATATCAATCCGGTAAAATTGCAACATTGATTACAGGAGCTCAGTTCTTAAACCGCGTAAAAACTAACGCACCAGACGTCTACAATAACACCCTCGTTGCCAAAATGCCTACCCTCAAAGCAGGCGGTAATGTTCAAGCAGGTTTGATGAACGTCGTTGTTCCTACCATGAGCACCCATCATACAGAGGCGATATTATTCGCTAATTTTATTACCAACGATGAATCCCAGCTTGAGTTCTGTAAAGTAGTTAATATTCTTCCATCTACAAAGCAAGCTGCATCGGATCCATTCTTCACGGAAGCTGGAACCGATCCAGAATCGCAAGCTAAAATCATCACTGCCCAAATGGCATCCATGAGTAAAGACTTCTCGTTAGGCGTGAAGAATGAAGGAGAAGTGCTTGATCCGTTATGGAAAGGATGGAAGGAAATGTTGAACGGAAAAGTGTCTCCGGAGGAGATGCTGAAAAAAGCGGAAGCAGAAATGCAAAAGAAGCTGGATGAAGTTAACGCAAATGAATAAGAGTCAAGACAACATGAAGGAGTAAGTGCCAAGACAATACGGAGGAGTGAGCGTAACTCACTCCTCAGACTGTCGAGAAACCTCGACAGTCATTTTTTGAAAAATAAGAAAGTATAAGTTTTCTCCATACTTTGCTTATTTTTCAGAGGGAAGAAACTTACTTCGCCGCCAAGGACGGCATTAGCCGTTTCTTCTTGAAAGGAGGGATATTGCTTGGCTGTATCAAAAGAGAGGGCTCGCCAAACCAGATTTGCCTATGCCATGCTGACTCCAGGAATTGTTTTACTGCTGCTCTTTACTTTTATACCGATCGTCTATGGTTTGCCGCTTGCCTTTACGAACTATTCTGCCGTCGATACAACAAAATGGGTTGGATTCAAAAACTTCATAAAAGCATTTGATGATCCTGATTTTTGGGTCTCTATGAAAAACTCAATTATCTATGTCATTGTTGTTCCTGTTATTCAGCTGTTATCGATTTTGATGGCGATTCTTGTGAACAATAAGCTGCGTTTTGTTCATTTATTTAGAATCTCATATTTTATCCCCGTAGTAACTTCTATGACAGCTGCTGCAATTGCTTGGAAATGGGTGTTTGAAGAAGATGGGATATTGAACTACTATCTAAAAGTTATAGGGATTATCGATACGCCAATCTCCTTTATGGCGGATATGAATTTGGCTCTCTACGGTGTCATGTGTGTGACAATCTGGAAGGGACTCGGTTACTACATGATGATTTATCTTGCCGGACTGCAATCCATTCCGACTGAGCTTCAAGAGGCGGCCAGAATAGATGGTGCCGGTCGCTTGCGAGTGATCTGGCATATTACGATCCCCTTATTAATGCCGTTCGTGATGTTATGCTCGCTGCTATCCGTTATGGGTGCTATTCGCGTCTTTGACGAGATCTACGTTATGCATGGACCGAAGGGGGATCCGGCATCGGCAACGTTAACAACAAGTGTTTATACATATAAAGTTTCTTTTCAGGATTATAACTTTGGTTATGGAGCGGCGGTCGGTCTGGTAGTCTCCTTGTTAATTATGATCTTCACGATTCTTCTATTCAAATATACGAGAAAGGGAGGAATGAACTATTATGAATAACGGCATCCGACCCATTCCTACCCGCTCTCGACCTTTCAACTATCATACGTTGACGACAGCACGGATGTGGAAAAAAATTGGCTCTATCCTTGTGTTGTATTCACTCCTTATTATCACTGCGCTGTTCTGTCTTGGACCCTTCTTATGGCTGCTCTCAACTGCATTCAAAACTGGAGAAAATGTCTATACGTTCCCACCACAATTTATCCCCAATCCCATCTCGTTTAAAAATTTTATCGATGTCTTTGACATCATGCCGTTATGGAAATATATCTATAACACGATCTATATGACTGTTCTAGGTGTCGGATTAAACCTTCTGCTCTGTACATTTACAGCATATCCGCTGGCTCGTATTCAGTTTCCGGGGCGAAATTTTATTTTTAAGGCCATCGTTAGTACAATGATTTTGCCAAATGCTGCGGGAATGATTGTTAATTTTATCATCATACAGAAGATGGGATTATACAATAATATGCTAGGTGTCGTGCTTCCTTCTGCAATCAGCGTTTTTAATATTTTTTTACTCCGACAAGCTTTTATTACCATCCCGATTGATATGGAGCAATCAGCCAGAATCGATGGGGCTCGGGAATTTAGAATATTTTATAGCATTATGCTTCCGATGATTCGTCCGGCTGTGGCGACTGTAGTCATTTTTGATTTCATGGCATTTTGGAATAGCTTGATTTGGCCTGTTATTGTTTTTGACGACCAGGATAAATATCCATTGGCACCAGCACTGCAGTATCTGCAGGGTTCATTGTCCTTTAATTTTCCTTATATTGCATCGGGAACGATCATTTCTATCATCCCGATCATCATCATCTTCTTGGTTCTGCAGAAACAATTTATAAACGGTATGGTTGGGGCAGTCAAAGGTTAACCGATTATTGGTGAGAGCAGATGAGCATATATCGGTATCACGAAAGACTGGTCCCGTTACTAGAAGGTGAGTTTTGCCTGAGATAACCAGGGCGCTACTCTGCCGGATCATTCTTTCGATCGCTGTTGTCTCCCTATTTCTTGATTCTATCCCTTAGGGGTAGAAATAAGGAGACAAAGGCGAACGCTATCGCTTCTTCAGAACGATTCCGTCCGCTTCGCTTTTGTTATTCGTGATAGCAAGCACTGATAAAGAATGTGAAATGATTGGTGCCGTCGATGATCCTGATTAGAATAAGATCATAACTTGGTAGAGATTTAATGCCAGCATATCTGTTATACAAACGAGCACAATTATGATCAAAAAATAAGGAAAGCACCGCCACTAGGGAGCTTTCCTTTCGTCTGTATCCCCATATCTGGGCTTTAGCACTGATTTTTTCATTCAATCACAAATTTACTAGCAGTCCCTATGCGCGAATGAGGATAAGTCTCAAATGCTTTAACAGCTGCGTTGGCAACCTCTATGTCTTGATCACTAGATGCTCCACTGACGCCAATAGCTCCGATAATTCTTCCCTCTTTTACAAATGGAACTCCGCCACCTAGAATAACCACTCGTCCATGATTGGTTGTATTAATCCCATACGCTGGTGAGTTTGGGAGAGCCGATTTAGCCAAGTTAGAAGTAGGCATCTTCATCGCTACCGCCGTCCACGCCTTATCTTGGGCAATGCTAATACCAGCCAATCTGGCATCATCCATCCGGTAGAAAGCGATTAAATTACCGCCATCATCGACGATTGCAATGTCCTCGGAAATACCGAGCTCTTTTGCTCTGCGCTCCGCGGCATTTAGTAACATTTTAGTAACCTCTAAGGATAATTTCGTCAAATGCAGCTGCTCCTTTATGGGAAATAATTCGCTTTTTATATACTATGGCCTATGTTGATTTTGGGTGTCACCTGCCGTTCCTGTACTTGCACAAATGGAGTGAAAGTGCGGGTACAATTGTTGCTAGTTGTTACGTTGATCAAGGAATATAGTTTTAAAAGTTTAATTGAAATTCAAAATAGAGCCCCCTGAAAAAAGTACTGCGAATCCGAGAATGATTGCAATAAATCCGCCAAGCCGCGACATAAAGATGAATGCGTCACTTGGCTCAGAATCACCATCCACCATCCAACCATATCTAATGTACCAGCCTAAAGTAGGGAAAAATATACCGAGAAGGCCCGGTACAAAAAAAAGTAAGGCCGCAAAAAACACCATTTGGAAAATCCCCCCTTCTTAATGTTGATATTCATACGCGTGGGTAGGGGGAAAGTTACTGTCCAAGCTATCATTCTAGGCTCTGCAGATCGTATTTACTTTGGTAGCCTAAGAAAGTACTTTTCTGAATGGAGCAGATACTTTAACTGCTGTATAAGACAGCAATGAACAAAAAAAGGATGAAGCAGATTTGACCCTGCTCCATCCTTTTTATTGTATTGACAACTAAACTTGCGAGTTCGGCTGTTAACCCATCAACTGCTTTGCTTCCAAATACAGGACTTGAATGAATTTTTTTATGTTTAGTCGAACACTGGATTGTCTTGGATCGATGTCGTCTTCGATTTCGATCATTTTTTTACGGACTTCTGTGAATTCGAAAAATTTGGAGGAGTAATTTTCAAATTTGGCATTCGAATAATCGGTCAAACCGAGTGAAGCCAAATGCTTCAACGCTTGAAAGATAACTCGACGCACCCGTTGTTCCGCTGCTTTTGTTTCTTTTTTTAATATTTCCTGCGAGGTAGATTCACCTAATTTCCTTGCGGCTATTCGATCAAATAGAAGCTGGAGGGAAGGGAAACCTTGATCCAAGGCATTCTCTTTATCTTGTGCGTATAGTTCCTCTAGCATGTCTAACAGGTCTTTGCAGCCCGCTTCACCTATCATGCCGAGCTCGGATAATAGAAAATTACCTGGTGTAAGAATATTTTTTGAAGCAAGAGGGTGGGCGCTCGTTGCCATCCCTTGACCGATGCCTAAATTGGCTAACGACCGTTGGATTTCTTGAACTGAGTTTTGCAGCTTCATCCGTTCGATGACCTTCTGAATGACCCCGATTACTTCCAATCGGTTGATCGGCTTCGTAATATAATATTCAATACCGAGTGAGTAGGCGCTGCCAACCATGTCCTTAGATTCCACTTGCGAGATCATGATGATCTTGCCGCGGAATGTCTCGGCAATGTGGCGTACTGTTTCGATGCCGTCTCGAAGCGGCATTAACAAATCGATAAGCAGAATATCGACTTCTTTTGCAGCCAACAGGGGGCTGTCCACATAAACGCCGTCTATCGCTTCGCCTGCAATATCGCCCAAATCCTCATCCTCGATAATTTGCGCCAACATGGAACGAATCGCCTGATCGTCGTCTGTTATAAAAAAACGCATCTCATCTCATCCTTTACTTTTGCTGATTAGGTTGTCAATCGGGAGTCGAAGTATGAAGGTTGTCCCGGTTTCCCCGCTATTGCAGCTGCGAAAGCTGACCTCACCTTGCAAACTCCCCGCCAATTCTCTCACATAGTATAACCCGATACCTGTTGACGAGTTTCCTGACTTATCATATTTCGTTGTAAATCCGGGCTCGAATAGCGCTTCATGAATTTTTGGAGAAATCCCCGGCCCGTTATCGTGAACCTCGAGCTGCAGTGAATCCCCATCACGATGAGCGGAGATCGTAATGATTCCGCTAGCTGCGATAGATTCTACCGCATTGGAGACTAGATTGTTAAGAAGCGACAGTATGGTATTTACCGGATATAATGGATGCGTTCCGACGGTAATTAATTGGAGGTCAATTGTTTTACCTAACATTTGAGCATATTTCTGGTTTGATTTTACCACAACATCGCCTAGCTCTTGAATGGGCATGAATTCGGTTACACTCTCGCTGGAAATAATGTTATGAATACCGGCATAGATGCGTTGGTTGTCTTTCTTGATTTCATGTATTTGTCCGGCAATTTGCAGTGCGCTTCTAGCCAACTGTTCACCATCAGGCAAAGAAGCTTCATCTTTTAATCGTTGGTATAACGCATAGCTGTCTCTTGTAATCCGCTCCGCGTCCTGCTGCGTTTTTTTTAATTGAATCGATTCTTCGTACAAGTGGGAAATGAGCATGAGCATTTGTTCATACTGCTGTTGCTTTTGCTTTTCCGCCAATTGTTGTTCCCGATGCTTCATGAGGGTGAAAAAGCCAATGACACAGAAACTGCGAAATATCGCGATAAGTACGAGTTCATTGATTTCGGGTACTGTAAAATCTTCAACGGTAACCGGGGAGCGAAACCACAATTCCACGATACTGGCTGCAACTTCTGCAAGTATCGCCAGTATACCCATAACGAACGGACGATGCTCGAACAGGTGAATTCGAAACAAATAAAATAATAAGGTGTACGTCAAATAGTAGAAAAAAACGGAATAATTCACATGAAAGGCTTGGGAAAAATGAAGCTGGTCGTAAATGAACACATCGGCGGCAATGCGAAATAAAGGAACGGTTAAGGCTATAATGATCCCGAATATTAACGTATGAATATGACGATTCCACAGCAAACAGAAGAAAAATGCCGCAGAAGCCAAACTGACTCGGAAATTATTGTGAAACGGGTAAAACTTAAATTCTCCGGCTAAAGATACCACGAGAGCCATACAAATTAACATCATTACTTTTTTTTTCAATGTAAAGATCCTTCCGTAGTTTTTTCTTAAAATATAAGAAAGTATATGTTTTCTCTATACTTTGCTTATATTTCAGAGGGAAGAAACTTGTTTCACCGCCAAGGATGGCGTTAGCCGTTTCTTCTTGTCTCATATATAATTGGCTATTTATTTGAGAAAAATGTAGATTTGTGTAGATTTTAATAGGAGTAAGTATATGATCAGTTTACAGCGTGGTTCAACAAAAAGAAAGCGCTTAAATGTTGAAGAGAGGTGACATATGAAGAAGTTTGGATTAGCGATACAAGTATTTATTGGTCTAACGTTAGGGATCATTGTAGGCGCAATTTTTTATGGAAATCCTATGATTGCTACCTATTTGCAGCCGATCGGTGATGTTTTTATTCGATTAATTAAAATGATTGTTGTACCTATTGTTATTTCATCGCTGATTGTTGGTGTAGCGGGTACGGGCGATATCAAGAAGGTCGGGAAGCTTGGCGTCAAAACACTGCTTTATTTTGAAATCGTAACGACTATCGCAATCATCGTTGGTCTGCTGATGGCGAATATCTTTCAGCCAGGTAATGGTCTCAATCAAGAGCAACTCGTCAAAACGGACATCACGAAGTACGTTCATACGGCGGCAAGTGTACAAAGCCACGGCTTTGCTGATACATTCGTCAATATTGTACCGAATAACATTTTTGAAGCGTTGTCTAATGGGAATATGTTGGCAATTATCTTCTTTTCTGTTATGTTCGCTTTAGGCATTGCTTCAATTGGCGAAAAAGGGAAGCCTGTAATTAATTTTTTTCAGGGCGTTTCGGAATCGATGTTCTGGGTTACAAATCAAATCATGAAACTTGCCCCAATCGGCGTATTTGCGTTAATTGGTGTGACGGTCTCGAAGTTTGGGATTTCCTCACTCATACCGCTTGGTAAATTGATCGCTACAGTCTACGGTGGCATGTTCATTTTTGTCCTCGTTGTGTTCGGTCTTATTGCCAAAATGGCGGGAACAAGCATTTTCGCAATGATCCGAATTTTGAAGGATGAGCTGGTTCTTGCTTATTCGACAGCGAGTTCGGAATCGGTGCTGCCGAAGCTGATGCAAAAGATGGAGGATTTTGGATGTCCAAAAGCGATTACCGCCTTCGTCATTCCGACAGGCTATACATTTAATTTGGATGGTTCAACGTTGTATCAAGCAATTGTTGCACTGTTTATCGCACAAATGTACGGCATTCATTTATCGATAATGACGCAAATTACACTCGTGCTCGTGCTGGTGGTAACTTCTAAGGGCATCGCAGGCGTACCTGGCGCATCATTCGTAGTACTACTAGCTACACTGGGTTCCGTAGGCATTCCAGTTGAAGGACTTGCGGTTGTTGCTGGTATTGACCGCATTCTCGATATGGCGCGTACGGTCGTGAATGTTCTCGGGAATGGATTAGCCGCCATCGTCATGTCCAAGTTGGAAGGGCAATATGATAAGGAACAAGCGAAACAATATTTGAACGCCATTGATGAAAAGAAAAGCGCAGCATAATAACATCATTAATCTGAGGAATTAGAAATTTCGAGGGGTGTGGAAATGATGAATGAGAATATGAGGATAGAAAAGGATTTTCTAGGCTCCAAAGAAGTACCAGCAGATGCTTATTACGGCATTCAGACGCTGCGCGCAATTGAGAATTTTCCAATTACCGGATATCGAATTCATCGGGAATTGATCGTCGCTATGGCAATGGTGAAGAAAGCAGCAGCGCAGGCGAACATGTCGGTAAAACAGCTGAATACAAGGCTGGGAGAAGCTATTGTTCAAGCTGCGGAGGAAATTATCGGCGGAAAATGGCATGACCAGATCATTGTCGATCCGATACAGGGTGGAGCTGGGACTTCAATTAATATGAATATTAATGAAGTTATTGCTAATCTTGGAATTGAACGACTCGGCGGCATGAAAGGAGACTATTTCACCTTAAGTCCGAATAGTCACGTCAATATGGCGCAGTCAACGAATGATGCTTTTCCTACGGCTATCCATATTGCCACGCTTTCGCTGCTCGATCAATTGCTAGCGACGTTGGAACAATTGCACATTGCCTTTCAGAGTAAGGCGCTTGAGTTCGATGGCGTTATTAAAATGGGACGCACCCATTTGCAGGACGGCGTTCCGATTCGTCTAGGTCAAGAATTCGAGTCGTACAGCCGGGTGCTGGCTCGGGATATACGGCGGATTTCCGCGACTCGCCAGTGCTTGTATGAGGTTAACATGGGCGCTACTGCAGTTGGCACCGGACTGAACGCTTCGCCCCAATATATCCAGAATGTCGTCGAACTTCTGGCGAAATTAAGTGGGTTTCCGCTGGTGAATGCCGAACATTTGGTTGATGCCACACAAAATACGGATGCCTATACCGAAGTTTCTGCTGCCTTGAAAGTGTGTATGATCAACATGTCCAAAGTCGCCAACGACTTGCGCTTGCTCGCATCCGGTCCGCGCGCGGGGCTTGGTGAAATCAGCTTGCCGCCTCGTCAGCCAGGCTCGTCGATTATGCCAGGTAAGGTGAATCCTGTCATGTGCGAGGTTGTTAATCAGGTTGCATTCCAGGTGATTGGCAACGACCATACAATCTGTTTGGCTTCGGAAGCAGGTCAGCTTGAGTTGAATGTGATGGAACCAGTACTGGTATTTAATTTGCTGCAGTCGTTAAGCATGATGAACCAAGTGTTTATAGCATTCCGGACCTATTGTTTGGAAGGCATTCAAGCTAATGTGGAGCAATGTAAAGCTTATGTAGATAAAAGCGTAGGCATCATTACCGCACTTAATCCTCATCTGGGGTATGAGGTGGTCGCCAGAATTGCTCGAGAAGCAATCGAAACCGGGCGTCCGGTGCGTGAGCTATGTCTCCTGTACAATGTGCTGACTGAGAAAGAATTGGATCTCATCCTGGACCCCTATGAAATGACAAATCCCGGTATCGCTGGCTCGTCGCTGTTGGAAAGAGAATAGAAAATACTATGAACCTGAGAGAACTTGTTCAAAAAGGGAGAGAAACAAATCCATGTCAATAGCTAGTTCAGGTACGTATATGATTTATCGGCTTAAGATCGAGAAGGAGCAGGTTCCGTTCGGCGATATCGCCACGATTATTGATGGTGGTGGGGGAGATATTGTAGGAATTGACGTTATCTCCTCCGGTCGCTCGCATTCGGTTCGAGACATTACGGTGAATGTGACTGATCCTCTTGATAGCGAACGAATCGGCGAAGCTTTGCAGCGACTGGATGGCGTCACTGTCATTCATGTGTCGGATCGTACGTTTCTCGTCCATCTCGGCGGGAAAATTGAAATCCAGTCCAAAACTCCAGTGAAAAATCGCGATGATTTGTCACGGGTTTATACGCCAGGCGTTGCCCGAGTCTGTATGGCAATTGCCGAAAAACCAGACAAGGCACACACCTTAACGATCAAGCGCAATACGATTGCTGTCATTTCCGACGGAACGGCTGTACTCGGGCTTGGTGATATCGGTCCGGAGGCCGCCATGCCGGTCATGGAAGGAAAAGCGATGCTTTTTAAAGAGTTTGCAGGGGTGGATGCTTTTCCATTATGTCTGGATACGAAAGACACAGAAGAGATTATTCGCATTGTAAAAGCAGTCGCTCCGGCTTTTGGAGGGATTAATCTGGAGGATATTTCTTCTCCACGCTGCTTTGAAATTGAAGAGCGCTTGAAGAAGGAACTCGATATTCCCGTATTTCATGATGATCAGCATGGGACAGCCGTCGTCCTGCTAGCTGGTCTGCTGAATGCATTGAAAATTACGGGAAAACGGCTGGAGGAATGTAAAGTCGTGGTCAGTGGAATTGGTGCGGCGGGTATCGCCTGCAGCAAAATTCTGCTTTCCGCAGGCGTCCGCAATCTGATCGGAGTTGATCGGCAGGGAGCGATTCACCGCAATATGGTCTACGACAATCCGCAATGGAACGCTTACGCTCAAATGACTAATCCAGATGGCATCAGCGGTACACTATCGGATGTAATGGAAGGCGCCGATGTGTTTATCGGGGTATCGGCTCCGAGTATTTTGCAAGTGGACGATGTGCGCAAGATGGCTCCGGATCCGATCGTGTTTGCCATGGCCAATCCGGTTCCAGAGATCGATCCAGAGCTCGCCAAGCCGTATGTCAGGGTCATGGCAACGGGTAGGTCAGACAAGCCGAATCAAATTAACAACGTGCTTTGCTTTCCAGGTATGTTCCGCGGCGCGCTTGATTGTCGGGCACGCGAAATCAATGAGGATATGAAGCTGGCTGCCGCGTATGCGATTGCTTCTGTCGTCCGTGATGATGAGTTGTCCGAAACGTATATTATTCCTAGCGTGTTCAACAATAAAGTCGTTGAAAAGGTAAGGGAAGCGGTCATTGAAGCGGCATATCGAACAGGCGTCGCCCGGAAAAGCATGCCGGATTTCCATGCTGAAGATGTAGACCCAGCATAAGACTTTTTAGGCAACCTTGGTTCGGAATTCCGGACTAAGGTTGTTTATTTTGACGTGTAAGTGCTTTGCAAAAAAAAAGGATATAGAAACTTTTCTATAGAAGAGAAGTTTCATATCCTTTTTTGACTTTTATTTTAAAAATTACATTACCATTTCTCCGTTATCATAGTTAAACTGCCATCCAATACCAAACTTATCAGTGAGCTGGCCGTAACATTTGCTCCAAAATGTTTCTTGCAGCTCCATCACGACAGTGCCGCCTTCTTTCATTTTATGAAACAATGATTTTACCTCATCCATGTCTTTACTGCCAACTGCAAGGCTTATGTTGTTTCCTAACACAAAGGGCATACCAGGAAAGACGTCTGAAAACATCACGTTACTCCCAAGAAGGTTAAGCCTTGCATGCATGACTAAATGTTTTGCTTCCTCTGGAAGTGGAAATTCCGGACTAGGCGGTGAATCTCCAAAGCTCATAATTTGCGGTTGTTCTGTTCCGAAAACCTGTGCATAATACTCTACTGCTTCACGACAGTTCCCATTAAAATTAAGATAAACATCAACAGACATGTGCTTCACTCCCTAGGTTTAAATTGTTAATCATTGTTAGATGATTATTATTATATTGTATCATTCAACGGTGCATTTTCAAATATTGCAGAGAATGATCGGCACTAAATCGATTGTAGGTGCTTAGTAAGATGAATTTTCACGCTTGCAATAATTCGTAATTAAATGTATATTATTAATTAAGTGATCGATCATTTAATTAATAACAATTAAATCAAAAGAGAGGGGGAATACAATTGGCAAGACCAATCAATGAAGAAAAAAGACAGGAGCGGCGTAGTCGTATCCTAGAAGAAGCCGTTGTCCTGTTCGCAGAAAATGGATATTCTAATACGACAACTGCTCTCATTGCGCAGGGTGTGGGAGTGACCCCTGGAACCATTTTTCAATATTTCCCAAGCAAAGAAGCCTTATTCTACGCCGCTGTCCTTGAGCCGCTTGCTGATATTCAGGCGAAGTCGCTTGCTTGTCTAAAACAAGAGGGTACGCCGAGCGAATTAATTAAGAACATGGTAGAAGAACAATTCAATCATATCTATTGCTATACAAATGAATTGCGGCTTGTTCAATATGTCTTAGGACAACGGATAAGATTTCCTGAACTTACACAGAAGGTACTTGAAAGTACAAAAGTAATGACAGATACTATCGAATGCGTCTATGCCAAGGGACAGTTAATGGGAGAATTCAACAAAAGCTTTTCACCAGCTATGATCTCTCGTGCCTATATCTCTTTATTAAATGGGGTAGGCTTAACTCTTGGAAAAAATATTATCCATCACCCCGAGTGGGGAAATTTGAAGGAGCATGCCTTATATTTGTTCGCACCCACACAACCTAAAGAAAAAGCGAGGGAATTTGAATGAGTGAAACATCATTACAACCAAATTTGACATCAAACGTTCGTTCGAAAAAACGGAGAAAAATTATATTGATCCTAGGGATCGTGCTTTTGCTTGTGATAGGTCTTGTATTTTTTATATCCTATAAAGTAATGGATACCTTGCTGCACCATCCTAGAGACACGAATGTCAGCTACGACTTGAATATCGATAAAACTCCTTACCAAGAGGTTGAGTTCAAGAGCTTGAAAAATGATAATACGATTAGAGGTTCCTTCTTTTATGCAAATGGTCTTTCCAATAAGGCAAGTGATAAGACGATTATTGTCGTCCATGGATATACAAGCAATCGTTTAGTCAAAGGGCGGACCAATAAGTTAGTAGAGCATTTCGTTCCGAAAGGCTATAATGTATTGGCATTTGACCTCAGTTCGCAAGGTAAATCCGATGGTAATATGATTACACTTGGCCTCAATGAAAAATATGATTTGCTTGGAGCTGTAAGCTATTTAAAATCCAGAGACCATACTGGTGATAACATTGGAGTTATTGGCTTTTCAATGGGTGCTGCTACTTCTTTGCTAGCTGCAAGTGAAAGTGCTGACATCAAAGCTGTAATTGCAGATAGTCCTTTTCGTAATGCAGGTCTATTTCTGAGAGAGGGTTTGCCCTTCTTCTCAGGTTTACCTTCTTTTCCATTTAGTTATACATCGATATGGGTGGGTAAATGGTTCTTAAATATTGATCTTGATTCCGTATCTCCTATGGATGCAGTAAAGAAGATGAAAGACAAGCCAGTTATGCTGATTCATGGAACTGGAGATCAGCAAATTAGTTATAAAAATTCAGAAGTAATTTGGGAGTCATTAAAAAATGACCCAAATGCAGAAGCATGGTACCCGAATAATACGGAGCACATCGATGCCATCAATCATTACCCCACTGAATATTTCCAAAGAGTAGATCGCTTTATGGATAAGTATATAGGTAAAGAGTAGAAACGACATGAAAGCCGGTATTCCTTCGTATAAGGAACCGGCTTTTCTGCTGTCATTCGACTAAAAGGGAGGGCTTTGCTTTATAAATTTTTGTCTTTATCGTCACCATGATCATCATCAACCTCTTTCACTTGCTTCTCTTCATGAAACTCTATTGTTGATTGCGCCATTATGTAATCAAAAGGAGTGTAGTTATTACTAGGTAATTCTTTCTTCATAATCATTTTGACAACTACGATTCCAAGCAAGATGACAATGAAGATAGAAACTCCAAATATCATATAAAGACCAAGGCTCATTATTAACACATCCTTTTTAATTTTTGAATTACATACTACTACGAAAATACGTAGCTATAGTTTCAAGTTGACCTTCTCCTTACGTCAAGCAGTATCCTTCTATATAAGTCAGTTATTTATAGGAGGATATTTATGAGAATACTCATCAAGGATGTAACGATTGTTACCATGAAAGAAGAAGCACCATTTGTAGGGGACATTATGATTGAGGGAGACAAGATTGAGGACATTCAATCTGAAATCAACGAATCGGCGGATGATGTGATTCAGGGCAAAGGATTTGTCGCTATGCCAGGGCTTATCAATGCTCATCAGCATACACCAATGAGTCTTTTGAGAGGTTTCTCTGACGACCTTATTTTGATGGATTGGTTAAATAAAAAAATGCTGCCTGCTGAAGCGAGAATGACTGAAGAAGATATTTATTGGGGAGCAAAACTCTCCATGGCGGAAATGATAAAAACCGGGACAACGGCATTTGCAGACATGTATATTCACATGAATGAAATTGCTTTAGCCGTTGAAGAGGTTGGAATGCGTGCGTCATTGACCCGTGGATTGGTCTTTATTGAAGATGATGGGGGTAAACGATTGACGGAAGCCTTAGATCTGATCGAACGTTGGTCAGGTAAAGCTGGGGGAAGAATCACGACCATGTATGGGCCGCACTCGCCTTACACTTGTCCTCCAGAACCATTAAAAGAAGTTATTCAGTTGGCTGAAGCAAGAAACATTCCCGTACACATTCATTTGGCCGAGACAAAAGAAGAAGTAATCAAGATTCGGGAGAAGTACAATCAAACACCGACAGAATATTTGTATCATGCCGGTTTATTTGAAAGGGCACATGTTCTATTAGCACACAGTGTTCACCTAAATCGAAGAGATGTTGGTTTCTTGAAGGGAATGCGTGGCGGCGTATCCCATAACCCCGTTAGCAATCTGAAATTAGGCTGCGGTATTGCGCCAATAACAGAGATGCTTGCGCAAGGAATCACCGTTGGTTTAGGCACGGATGGAGCAGGAAGTGCTACAACGGTGGATATGTTTGAGGAGATAAAAGCTGCTTCATGGTTGCAAAAGTTGGATTATAGCGATCCAACCCGGATTCTTGCTGCTTTTGCTTTGCGTATGGCAACCCATGAAGGTGCCAAGCTGCTCAATATTGACGATCAAGTCGGTACATTGGAAGTCGGCAAAAAAGCGGATGTCATTTTAGTCGATATGAAAAAACCGCATCTACAACCCATTCACAATATTGA
The DNA here is from genome assembly GCF_003945345.1 of Paenibacillus baekrokdamisoli. Classification (GTDB taxonomy): domain Bacteria; phylum Bacillota; class Bacilli; order Paenibacillales; family Paenibacillaceae; genus Paenibacillus_Z; species Paenibacillus_Z baekrokdamisoli. The sequence continues at coordinate 1,214,586 of NZ_AP019308.1, forward strand.
ATCCTTACTCGCGTATAGCGCGAATGGTGCTGATGTGGACACAACGATTGTAAATGGCAGAATGCTTATGAAACATCGTCAGTTACTAACGATTGATGAAGAAGAATTGTATAGTCAGGTAGCAGCACGAGCTACAAGAATTGTTGACGGGATCTAGTGTGTGGCTAGTTCAGTTTGATGTAGGGTATTTCAATCGTTAGAGCACCATCTGGTGTAAACGAAGCTCTAGTTGAAGATAATGAATAATTGAATGGATATTATCAAAAGGACACTAACTCTTCGTTATTGTCTTTTTGTTTTGTATTGGGTAATAGTTGGAGGAGGGTAAATCATGGAGAATAAGGATGCTATTATAACTGCCATAACTAAAGCAAAAGGAAGAAAGTCCCTTTATCATTTTACAAGAGTAAGGAATTTGCCTGCTATTGCTCATTTCGATTCCCTATTGTCCAGCTATAACATAAATCCCCACTTTGCAGGTGAGCGCCGATCAGAGGCCAAGGAAGTTAACTATGATGAATATTTGATTACAATAAATGCTCATCTTAGGATTCCTGATAGTATGATAGCTGCTGCATGCACACAGGAACAATTTCGGGCTTATCTGGACAGGCATGTATTTTTTTGGCCAACAATAAAGGATTGTCAGAAAATGCTGGATTCATACACTCGAAGAGAACCGGATGAAGGGTTTGCTATTCTGCAATTCGATGCATATTCCTTATTATTGGAACATTATTCGGCAGTGAAGCTATCTAAATACGACTCGGGGAGCGCGCCGCGGTTTCCAAAGCACTGTTCTTATAAAAAGAGTCCTGAAATGTTTCTACCATTAAACGGATTCAAGAGAATAATGAATAACACTGTACCTACAAAAGCATCAGAGATACGGGAGGTATTAATCGAAGATCAGGTTATTAAATTGTCAAAATATTTACGTTCGGTTTACGTTGATAATTGTAATGTTGTACCTGAGTGTTGGAGAGATCTGGCTAAGCCTCAGGCGAGGATTGCGAATTCCTCATGATAGGGTGACCGTTATATTCGTTATTAGGTGAGTTTCTGGCCTAGTAACGAATATTTTTATGTTTTACCCGAATAAATTCAAATCCTGTCGAATTGAAAAAAGCTACTATTGGGATTATGAAAGGCAAGTATTAGAGGATGAAGGAAGAGGTGATTAGGCGCATCTGATTATCCCCACAAAAGTAAGATGGTTAAGACAGGATTAAACTAGTTCATCCAAGGGAGGCAATACAATGAAAAGTCAATCAAGAGTAAAAACAATCGGTATGCTTATAATCGCAATGTCCATCATTCTTTATGGTTGTTCATCTAGCAAAAAGGAAACTACGGTATCGCCTAATTCAGAAGCTCCTAATACAAGCGCACCTACCGAGGCTCCTGCCAAGACTGAGAAAGCGAGTATCCGTTTAGCGACTGCGATGGATCCAACTCGTTTAGCTCCCTATGAAAAAGTAGTAGCAGACTGGAATGCGAAGCACCCTGAAACTGAAGTTGTGTTAGAGAATACTCCCTATGCCGAATATTGGCAGAAAATTCAAGTCATGACCGCTTCCAAAACATTGCCGGATATCTGGGTGTTCACTCCTGGACTAGGCTCGCAATGGCTTGAGAATGATCAATTGCTTTCTCTTAGCAGCTATATCAAAAATGACAGCGCTTTAAATATTGAAGATTATCACAAAATGATGATTGACTATATGACCTACAAAGGGGAAGTATACGGGTTTCCATATGATGTATCAGCACAGGTCCTTTTCTATAATAAAGATTTATTCGATCAAGCTAAATTGGATTACCCAACGGATAAGTGGACGTTTGATGATGTAAGAACGGCAGCGAAGAAAATTTCAGAATTGAAATCCGATAAAGGCAAGGTCTATGGACTTTTATCGACGATGGCAGGAGATTTCACGGCTGACTCCTATTTCCGCGCTTTCGGATCAGGCTTAATTACGAAAGACGGTAAAGTAGGGCTTAATAATCAAGGCGGAATCGATACGCTTCAGTATTTCAAAGACAATATTGATCAAGGAATCACACCGAAACCAGAGCCGGGAAGTCCAACTCGACCGATTTGGCTTAATGGGCTTGCAGGGATGATGGCAGATGGCGGATGGGCGATTCCATCCTTCAAGGATGTACCCTTCAAATGGGATATGGTCAGTATTCCGGCTGGTCCACAAGGACAATTTACAACAGGCTTGGGCGGCACCTATGTGGTAAGCAAGCAAACGAAATTTCCAAAAGCATCCTATGAATTCCTCAAATATTTAACGAGCACGGAAAGTCTTAATCAGCTTATTACGCAAACGGATGCAGGTGTGCCTGGACGTATATCCTCGCAAGCAGGTCTATCACCATTGCTCAAAAAGTATGCAGATTTGATTAGCAATGCAACACCGTTTAGCGCAATAAACGGCACGCTGGAAATGCAAGAAATTCTTGGGAAAGATTTGGAACAAGTCTTCAATGGTACGATGTCACCTGCAGATGCCGTAAAAGATATTGAACTAAAAGGCAACAAAGTGCTGGAAGATAAACAAAAGAAATAACCCGAACTATTCATAATGGCGGATAGACGAAGGTTTATCCGCCTTACTTCAGGGAAGGACGCGATAGTCATGTACCGTACCCGCGAACAAGCCGCAGCCTATTTATTTATATTACCTTCCTTCGTGAGCTTTATTATTTTCGTGCTTGTGCCTGCAGTAATGGGATTAGGGCTATCTTTTTTTCAGTGGGACCTGGTATCGCCTATCCAATTTGTTGGAATGGAGAACTGGTCAGATCTTCTTGAGAATAAGGAAGCGCTGGGGAGTATCAAAACAACGATTATATTGGTTATTATTTCTTTGCCTTTAACGGTGATCTGTGGTCTGATACTTGCCTTGCTGGTCAATAAATTGCCATTTGGAAAGACGTTTTTCCGCTCTGTTTTTTTTATTCCAAGCATTACTTCCATGGTGGCCATGTCTGTAATCTGGGGCAACATGTACTCGAAGGACATTGGTCTCATCAACTATGTTTTAAGTCAGGTAGGCATTCAACCTGTAGGATGGCTTTCCAATCCGCATATGGCGCTTATTTCCATAGTCATCTTGGGGATTTGGTCCTCTGCCGGCTATAATATGCTTATTTTTTTGGCTGGCCTGCAGGGAATCGACGAATCGTTATATGAAGCGGCTAAGGTAGATGGCGGAGGCGGCTTTTATATATTCTGGAAAATTACATTGCCTTTATTATCGCCAACCTTATTCTTTATTTCGATTACATCCATTATTGGTGGCTTGCAATCCTTTGAAGCGGTTTACTTGCTGACGGGCGGTGGTCCTGGTTATGCAACAACTACGCTTGTGTATTTCATTGTGAATGCAGCGTTTAAGAGCTTTAACATGGGACTTGCAGCAACGATTTCTCTAGTGCTTTTCATGTTAATTCTTCTTGTTACTTTGATTCAGTGGAGATTTCAGAAGAAGTGGGTGCATTATGATTAAGTCGCAGCGAAAATTCCCCTTTGGTCTTTATATCAAATATTGTATAACGATTATTCTGGCTTTGCTATTTCTTACACCATTTGTTTGGATGCTAGCTCTATCGATTAAAACGCTTGGCAATTTTTATGATTTTCCGCCTAAGCTTTGGGTAAGCCATCCGCAATGGTCTAATTTCATCGATGTTTTGAAGCAATTTTCACTTTTTCGGTTTTTGTTGAACAGCTTGTTTGTTTCCACTACGATTACTTTGCTGCAGCTCCTTTTGGCTTCCATGGCAGCTTTTGCCTTTGCTGTTCTTTCCTTCAGAGGGAAAAATGCGCTTTTCATGACTTTTCTACTGAGCCTCATGATTCCGGGTACGGTTATCCTGATCCCGCTTTTTCTAGTCACCCAAAAGCTTGGAATGCTTGATTCCTACAAAGGCCTCATCCTGCCTTTCCTGTTTACGGGTTACGGGATTTTTATGCTGCGCCAATTTTTTAGGAGTCTGCCCCGTGATTTCTTTGAGGCGGCACGGATGGATGGGTGCAGCTATTTCGGAATCTATGCCAGAATTTATATACCTCTTTCCAAGCCTGCTTTGGCTACATTAGGCACACTCGCGTTCATGTCGTTTTATAATTCACTGCTTTGGCCGCTTGTGTCGACCAATAGTGAGCATTTAAAGACAATTCCTGTCGGAATCGCCGGTCTGGTGGGCCAGAATAATTATATTTATCCGCATCTCGTGATGGCTGGAACCACGATTATGGTCATACCGGGAATCCTTATCTTTATGTTTTTGCAGCGTTATTTTATTCAAGGCGTGGTCATGTCGGGTATCAAAGGCTAATCAATTTCTGTAAAGAAGGGACATACGTATATGTTGAATGTTGAAAGGGCGCTGATTATATGTGCGCATCCGGATGATGAAGTGCTGGGACTGGGCGGTACGATTAAAAAGATGACCAATGCCGGTGTTGAGGTCACTGTTCTGATGTTTGCCAATGGGAATGAGGGCTATACCAGCATGGAGGAAATAGCTACTATCGTTGAAACAAGGCGCATAGAACGTGAAGTGGTCCAGAAAATGCTGAATATTCATCATTATGAAGCCCACAGCTACGAGGATTATGCCATTCCTGCCAATGAAATTACGTATAAAATCTGCATCGAAGCCATTCGTAAATATAAGCCGAATATCGTTTTTACTCACTACTGGCAGGAGTACAATACGCACAAAGCGGTGGCATCGATTGCAACCGATGCATTCTGGCAAGCAGGGTGGAGCTGTTCGTTGGATTTGGGCGAGCCTTGGAAGCCGGATGCTTTGTATTATTTTGAAGTGATCGAGCTGTTGAATCATGTTTCTCATATGGTCGATATTACGGATACCTTTGAAGCGAAAATGGAATCCATGCGGGCCTATGCGTCTCAATGTACCGTTGTTTCCGGAGCTTTGCAGCAAATCGAAGGCAAGGCGCTCATGCGAGGCTCACAAGCCGGGCTGAAATACGGGGAAGCGTTTCTTAAAAGCATCAATAGACCAGAAATTATTTGTTAGGAGAGTGGAAAAAGATGAACAAAATTCCAGCATCCGAGTTTAAAATGAGGATCGATAAGCTGAAAAGCAGCATGAAAAAAGAAAATCTAGATGTTTGCTTCGTATATGGAGATGAGTATCGGAGGGAGAATTTGCGTTATGTCAGCAACTACTGGGCTCTCTTTGAGCGGGGGGCATTAATTGTACCGCTTGAAGGTGAACCAATCTTGCTGGCTGCACCAGAAGGGGAGAAAATTTGCTCCGAAATGAGCGCATGGCCGGACATCCGGGTGATTCCAGACTTTGCCTGTGTAACTGTTCCGGAAGAGATCGAATATCCTCAAGCGGATTATACTGATTTTAATAAAGTGTTTGCTGAGCTTCGGCTGAAGCAGTCGCTGCAAAGAGTGGGAATTATAGGCTTGGATGCTATGTCGCACATTGTTTATTTATCTATTGCCAACTGTTTAAAGGGCAGTGAATTGGTAGATGCCAGCCACTTGCTCTATGAAAGCCGGTTGATCAAGTCTGAGTTCGAGATCGCTTGTCTGAAGGAAGCGGGTCGAATCGCCGATGCTGGTTACAAGGCTTTGTTAATAGCGGCAGCACCGGGGAAAACAGAGCTAGAGCTTGCTGCGGCAGCTCATGAAGCAGCTTTTCGCGAAGGTGCAGAAACGATTCCCTTCTGCCTTGTATCGAGTGGAGAACGTGTCCATACGATTATAGGCAGAGCAACGAATAAAGTGATTGCCGACGGTGAAATGGTGATGGCAGCTTTATCTGTACAGTATGAGGGCTATATTGCGACGATCAACTTTCCTTTTGTAGTTGGAGCCATGACGGAGGATCAGGGCAAATTCATTAGCCTATTAATTGTGGCGAATGAGCTGGCCAAATCCAAGCTGCAGCCGGGTGCAAGCTTAGCTGATTTAGTTAAAACAGTTAAAGATTATTTCCGAATGCAGAATGTAAGTCCTTATGATTTATATCCACCCTTGCATGGCTGCGGGGTAGCTGAGGCGGAATTGCCTTATCCGAACGAAGCTTCGGAGGGTGAATTTGTTCCAGGCATGACGGTCAATACGGATATAAGCTTATTCGGCCATCCAGCAGGCTCCAATCGGATTGAAGAAGGCTTTGTGGTGACGGCACAGGGCAATGAATCCTTGTCGGTTCTGATCGGGGAATTATGCAAGCAATGGAAAGAGCATGGATCTATTGATCCTTTAAATATGAAGTAGTTAGTATATTTCAATGTAAAGGAGAGCTGGGAAATGGGTTCGCATGCTAATTATGCCAGATGGATTTGGGTCGAGTTAATTGGGTTTGATAATGAACATAGTGATTATGCGGTTAAAGCCTATATCGATAATCTCGGATTTGTTCCTGATGCCCTCTCCTTGCTTTTTTTCACTCCAGAGTTTGTCCATAATCATGAGAATATGGAAATAGAGCGGGCACTACCGCGTGAATGCTGTTCCTATACGGCTCGCCCTTATAACAGGGAACGAGCAAGGCAGGCTTGGACCAACCATCAGCTGAGAAATTTAATAGCGGAGCTTCAAAAATATAATATCGCGGTGTATTGCAGCTTTTTTAATATCTACGAGTACAATTTTGATGGAGAGAAATTTAGAGGCGACTGGTCAGATAAGCATAGCTATCTCTGTGAGCGTATGAAGTCAGGGCTGCTGCATGGTTTGTTAAATCCACTGAAGCGCTTTGAGAATCAAACGTATTATGAAGATTTTTTTATAAGCAAGCTGACGCAGGTATTAACTGATTATGGCTTTAATGGCTATCATGGGGCAGATGGTTATACAAGTGGGCGAATTACACTAGCCGAGGGCGATTATTCAGACGATATGGTAGGGCAGTTTATAGCCTCAAGGAAATTGGAGTCTATTGCAGAAATCACCGCTTTTTGTGAAGGGCGGCAAGCTGAATTTGAGCAAAGAGCAGAATGGATCTGGGCGAATCTGCGTGAAGAATGGATAGCTTTCTATGCGGACCGTTGGGAACTGTTTTGGCAAAAGGTCGTAGCTGCCGTTCATCGGGATCATCGCAAGGTCGTGTTTAATACGGCTTGGACCCGAGATCCGTTTGAGGCCTTATATCGTTACGGAGTGGATTACAGACGAATTGCGAACACCGGCATCGATGGTTTTGTAGTGGAAACCGTAGGCGCTTCCTTAATCATGGGTGCGGGAGGCGTGGAAATGAATCCGCACTACGATTTCCTCGCTATGCTCATGACGATTAAAGCCTACGTGCCGAAGGTCGATTTATACTGCTTGAATGCAATTCAAGATACGACTGAGCGATGGGATGCTTTACGGCATGCGCCAACGATTCTGGAACGGGATATTTATTCGCTTTCCAATGTATTCTGGATGAATGAAGCTGGCGCGTTAAATCGCTGCTCCACCGGATTCGTCGCCTGTCTCTCAGACGGTATTCATCATCACGAATGGAAATGGATCCATAATCGCTGGAATCTTGCCTTTGGCGAGGGTCCGAAACAGATTCTTGGAGCGACAATGATCTGGTCGGATTATGCCTTTAACAATCAATTATCTGACTATGTGAGAACTAGAGGCTGGTCGACTCATAAGCTGCTTCATGAGCTGATTTCAAGAGGAGCTCCCATTCATTCGATAGTGAATATTAAATTTCTCGAGCAAGCACATGGGGCCATTCTTGTGCCTCATTCACATCTTCTATCCGAAGATGAACGGAGAGCCGTATCCGCTTATAGCAACGGACCTGTAATTATGATCGGTCCAGAGCTTAGTGACATTCAAGAAGATCAGCTTAGCTGCGCTGTATACGGCGAGAAGGGTCGCTTAGACCAAAGCTTCACGGCTGATCAAGAGTTGCTAACAGCGGATGAACTTAAAGATATTAATGATCCAAAATACTGGGTGCACGAGCTCTATTTTCAGAGGATTTCGGATGATTTCTTACAGAAATGTGCAAATGTCATTGGCGAGCATACCGGTTCACCACAAATTCTTCAAGGTGCAGCCGTTATAGAGGTAACCGCTTTGCAATTGTCAGACAATTATATTCGTCTATTCATCGGAAATGATCATGTGAATTACAGCGAAGCCAGAATTGAAATGGGAAAGCGGATTGTGACGATCGCGATTCGTACAGATTTCCCGGGAACGCCTGTTATTCCAGAAGGGAAATGCTTTAACGTAAGAGTGCCGGGCAGAGGTATTGTGGTTCTGGATGTCGCAACGGAAACGAATTAAGAAGATTACAGGAGGGAAGAACAATGGCAAATCACGGTAAAAAAAGCTGGTATATTGTCGATGGGTGGCTGCCGAGCCAAGCAGAATTGCAGAACTCATTCTATGAAGGACATGAAGCCGTAATGATTCTAAACTGCCATCCTGTTGATGCGGAGGTCATCATGGATATTTATTATGAGGATAAAGAGCCTATTGAAGGAATCCGCATTCATGTTCCGGCCAAAAGAGTGAAGTGTCTCCGGATGGATCACCCTGAGGAAATAGGCGGTATCGCACTGCAGAAGCATGAACAATACTCCTTAAAGATAACAAGCTCGGTTGAAGTTATCGTGCAATATGGAAGAATGGACGTCACTCAATCAAATCTCGCCTATATCGGAATGATGGGTTATTCAGAATAGAAAAGGAGATGAATCGTAGATGAGGAAAATGTACGGGTTTGTTTTAGGCGTTATGGTGCTCACAGCTTTAATGCTATTTGGTTCAAAGGTTAGTTATGCAGCGAATGTTGCCGTACAGGATACCGATAGCAGCTTCGTCTATTATAACGGGATATCGAGTGCCGCTGATAGTACGACTGCAGATAACTCCAGTGCTAAAATGATGAATAACAGCCTTAATTGGAACATTACGTATTTAAAGACTGATTTAAGCCTACTCAAGCCCGGCATATCCTATGATATCTACTTTAAAGTAAAGGTGAAGCATGCGGCTGCATCTCCAACAGGGGCAGCGTTTAAGCTGGGTGTTTGGGATAACACGAATCTTTCCTATGTACTAGCCGAGAAGGTTATCCCAGCATCCAATACCCAGAATATGGTGTGGAAAGAATATAGAATCGGTACATTTAAGCCTAATTCCAGTGTTAACCAGTTAGTGTTTTATGTAGCTGGAGCTAATAATATGGCGCAAGTATCTGAAATCTACGTAGATTCTATTATTTTTAAAGAGCATGCTTCGTATATTATCCAAAATAGCAGCTTTGATTTATATAATGATTCTATTGGCGCTACAATTGCGGATGGATTGCCGAGTGATAACAGCGCGGCTGTCTTAAATAACGGTGTGATTCAGGAATGGAATGTCCAGGCGCCAATTGATTCAGCTAAGATTGAGGCTGGCGTCCCATACAAAATCGAAATGGTGGTTTATCCTCAATATACGAATTGGGATACATCCACAGGAGATGTATTCGGGTACTTGGTGTATGACAACACAGCCGCTGCCTATGCGATTAGTCCAACCGTTGTGAAATCAACGGATTGGCCCGTCAGCTTGAAATTCCCGACTTATTTTGGTGTGACTACAGCAGCCGTAACACTCGATCCTACCCATACTTATCATGTAGCCTTCTTTAAAGTAAATAATGCTGCCGGCTTCCCTGCGGTAAGAATTGATAAAGTAATCATCGAGAAAGCGACTATTGATGATAATCCAAGTCAATCTATTTCAGCCTATCCCTATAAAATTTCTCCTTCTAATCAGGATGGAATGAATGACAGTACGCAAATCACATATACTTTGCCTTCTACACAAACCATTGATTTGAAGATATACAATACAGCTGACAACTCATTAATAAAAACGTTAACAAATGGAGTCAGTCAGTCGGGTACGAATACTATCATTTGGGATGGTAAGAACACGGCTGGACAGATCGTTCCAAATGGTTTGTATGTAGCAAAAGTATCCAATTCTACTGGGACTTTATTCGCGAAAAATATTCAAGTCATAACTGGAATAACTCTAGCAGTTCCGCCAGTGAATACATCAAGTAATTTATTTCCAAGAATTGTATGGTTTGCCGGGGAGCTAGTGCCTTATTATAGTCCGGCTGCATCAACATATATGAATTCAACCTTCAGTGATATTAAGAATATGAATGCGAATACGGTGGCTATGGTCAATATGTCCCGTAAAACTCCAGCAGATTATGCGATGTATTTGGATACGGCAAGCACCCATGGGTTAAAAGTGATTGCAATGCCAGATCCCGAATCAGCCTATCTGAATGAGGCTCTAGCAAATGATGAAGCAGCCATGTACAGTTATTTAACTGATTTAATTGCACCTATAAGATATAAAAGTGCTCTTCTGAATTATTATTTAAGAGATGAACCAACAGATGATGCCAAGACAGTGGACAATTTAAAAGATATGAAGCGAATGCTGGAGACTATTGATCCGGTTCACCCCGTATCCCTCGTGTTCGAGGACATTAAATCGGTATCCAGCCTTTATTCTCAACTAACTCCTTTTTCTTTAATCGAAGATGTTTATCCCGCTAAGGAAGGGGAACCCATTGGGAAATTTGGCGCAGGCGTTTGGGATTATACCGAGCAAATGGACTATTTCGATTTGCAAATCAGAAAAAACATTAGTAATCCTGCACCCTATTGGAATGTAGTACAAACTTTTGGCGGAACCGGCACTAGCTGGAGAATTCCAACCGCTGCAGAACTAAGAGCCATGACCTATTTGGCGATCGGGCATGATGCAAAGGGGACTGGAAGCTTTATCTACCAATCTCAACAAGGCTGGAAGGGAATAGTAGATAATAATTATAATCATACAGCGGCTTATACAGCCTTTCAAACGCTGTTTGCCGAGATATCATCGATGGAAACTACAGTGAAAAATATGAAAGTTATAGGGAATGCCGCGAGTACAATTGGGGGTGGCCTGGTTGTTAGCGGTGTTACAATAAACGCCAGTGCGGACGTTACTACTCATATAGATAAGGTAACTGGCGATAAGTATCTTGTAGTGGTCAATCGTGACTGCACGGCCTCGCAAAATGTAACGATAACAATTGATCGAGCCAAGCTGGGCATGGATATATCCGCAATCACAAACGTTTATGATAATTCAACTATTTCTTACACCACGAATGCAAGCAATTATCAAATCATTAATTTGAATTTTGCTCCTGGTGCGGGAAAACTATTAAAATTGGTGAAGAGCAGTGCATATTATACAGGACAAGATTCATCTTTTAGTATATGGAATGGAGCGACTATTAATAATGCCGATGTGTCGGCTTCTGATTCAAAAACGGCAATGAAAGTCGTTACGGCAACGAATGGATGGGATTTTCAGTGGTTTTGGGATAAATCTCAGCTGGTGCCTGGAGTGACCTATCAAATATATGCGGTGGTTAAAATTCGATACGCTAACGATGAGATTACAACCAATCCTTATAGTTCTCCTCCCTTAACTCCAACAGGAAATGCCATTGAAGCGGGTGTGTATGACGTTACAGCCGGAACTCAAATTGGTACGCCAGTTGCTGTATCAGCAGCCAATATGAAGAATATGCTTTGGCAAACAATTAAAGTAGGGACATTTATACCGTCACAAACGAATTCGCAATATGTATACATTTCTCCAGCTAATAATATGAGCAACGTAAATGCAGTCTATGTCGATAAATTTTATTTTATACCGGCTTAAACAGCTGCTCCTTTTGATGAAAAAATTATTGGGTATACCATGCATGCAACCATTTTCCGAATATTTTTATATTACTCCCGAATAAATTCTAACTATGTTGAACCTTAGGATGTTATGTTATAGAGGGAGTATGCTTCCAATGTAGTTCGTTTAGGGGGTTCTATGGGCATACGAAGAAAAGATTATTTCTTGCTGGTATTACTTATTTCTACCTTAATGACCTTTTGCGGATGCTCCTCTAATAAACAACCTTCTGTGCTGCCGTCTCAGGAAACGGAAACAGCAGGAAACGGAAGCGAGAACGAACCGGTTATGATTCGTTTGGCGACGGCAATGGATCCAGCAAGGCTAGATCCGTATAAAAAAATGATTAATTTATGGAATACAGAGCATCCCCATATTCAGGTCGAATTGGAGAATACACCTTATACGGATTACTGGCAGAAGCTGCGAATTATGACGGCGTCCAATTCAATGCCTGATGTATGGGTATTTACTCCAGGTGTTGGAGCACATTGGCTGCGGAATGATCAGATCCTTTCATTGGATCCGTTTATTAAAGATGATCCCACACTTAATCTGCAAGATTTTAATAAAATGATGATTGAATATATGACATACAAGGGAAGTATCTATGGATTTCCCTATGACGTTTCAGCTCAGGTGTTGTTTTACAACAAAGATCTGTTTGATCAAGCACAGCTGGAATACCCGACGAATCAATGGACTTTTGAGGACGTTCGTAATGCGGCGAAGAAGTTTGTGAAATTAAAGTCGGATAAAGGACAAGTATACGGATTGTTGTCTACCATTAACGGAGATTGGACAGCGGATTCTTATTATCGCGCTTTTGGAGGATCGCTGATTACTGATGATGGAAAAGTAGGGATCAATACTAAAGGTGGAATAGCAGCGCTGCAGTATTTCAAGGACAACATTAAGCTGGGGATTACCCCTAAGCCAGGGCCGGGTCAATCCTCCCGTCCCATTTGGAACAATGGATTGGCCGCAATGATGGCAGATGGAGGATGGGCAATTCCTTCATTTAAGGATGTAGATTTTCATTGGGATATGGTAAGGCTGCCAGCAGGTCCGGCAGGTCAATTCACCACAGGACTAGGTGGAACCTTTGTGATTAGCAAACAAACCAAGTACCCGAAGGAAGCCTATGAGATTCTCAAGTATTTGACGAGTACGGACAGTCTTAATGAAATTGTGACCAAGACGGAAGCTGGTGTTCCTGGACGTATATCATCATCAGCAGAATTGACACCAGTTATGAAGAAGTACGCTGACCTGATTAATAATGCAATTCCTTATAATGCTTTGGATGGATCGTTGGAGCTGCAAGACATTTTATCGAAGGAAATTGAACAGCTTCTGTATGGCATTAAGACACCAGAAGAGATTGCCCAGTTCATTGAGAAGAATGGAAATAAAGCACTGCAAGCGAAAAATTAGCGATCGTATACACGAGGGTGAGCACAATGAAGCTGTCTTCTAGGAGTTTAGTTACACAGATGCTCTTATATTTTTCTTTGCTAGTGTTAACCCCGTTGATCATTATCATCCTATTAAGCTATGCCACCTTTACCCGAAGTATGGGAGAAGAAATAAAGAAGTCGATCCAACAATCGATTAATTATGAGGTCGATAAGCTAGAGGTGTATTATTCAGTTCTTACCGAATTGACCAACAATATCGTGAACTATGAGGAGTTATGGAGGCTTCTTGAAAAGCAAGATTCTATTGCCAAGGATGATGATTCGGCAGTGACTGTGAATAAACTTGATATTTCGGAGTCTTTGAGAATTCTGAAGAATTCTCGAAATGACGTGATGGATATTGGTTTATTCACCAAGTCCGGTGGTGTGTTTCATTCTGTGCTGTATGACTATAATCCGGGCAGTATTTTTCTGAAGGAAAGTAAGCTTTTGCAATCATCTTGGTATCAGGATTTTAATAATCATGGGCTGGTGAGAGGGATTTATCGTTCTTCTGAAGATCGTATGGTGTTTCTCAGTCGAATCAATAATCCCCGAACATTTACGGATTTTTATGGGACACTGATTTATGAACTGGATATAAAGTTCTTTGATCAAATTTTTCAGGAGAATGCTAACCAATATCAATCCTCGATTTATTTGTTTAATGAGCAAGATGAGCTGATTTATTCTAAGGGAGATGCGATAGCTTCACAGAAACTGCAGGTTATTCGCAGCTCAGACATCGCCGCAATGGCCAAGAATAGCAACAAGTATTTAGTAGTAAGTAAACATTCTCATTCAACCAATTGGTCTACTTACGAGGTTGTTCCTTACAAGACAATGATGAAGGATGCTAATTCACTTAGAAATACTTCTTTTTTATTGGTTCTTGTCAGTTATTTTGCTGCGGTATGCGTAACATTTTTCTTAGGACATCAAGTGGTAAGACCGCTGAAAAAGCTAATGATAGCCATGAGGCAGCTTGGATCCGGCTTCCAAGGCATCACTATGAAAGTAAATGGACCCGTAGAAGTCCAGGAAATTACGAAACGATTTAATACCATGGAGCTGCAAATTGGCAGGTTGATTACGAATGTTGTGGAGGAACAGCAGAAGGTTCGGGAGGCAGATCTTTCGGCTTTGCAAGCGCAAATTCATCCGCACTTTTTATACAATACACTTAATTTAATTGTTTTTCTAGCCCGTAAGAATAAAGTAAATGAAATTCAATCGTTAACGGGTTCCTTGATCGAATTCTTGCAAAATTCACTCAAGACTAATCGCTTCGTTGACACGATCGCTAATGAGCTTCGGATGATAGAGCATTATGTCCTGCTCCATCAGCATCGCGCGGAAGGAAAGGTTAGCCTATTCATCGAGGCGGATCTTGATTTGCTGGGCATCCATATCCCAAAATTTATTCTACAACCATTAGTAGAGAATGCGATTTTCCATGGTATATATCCCAAGGATGGACATGGCAGCATTAGAATTGTCGTTCAAAGAATCGGCAATCTATGTGAAATTAGAGTGATTGATGATGGGGTTGGCTTGAATTCGCAGCTTATTCCCGAACCCCATAAGGGTCTTGGCATGAAAAATGTAAGACAGCGCTTTTTGAATTATTTCTCAGAAGGAAATTCGGGTATGGACGTTGCGAGCAAGCCTGGGATAGGAACAGTAATCGTATTATTCTTTCAAATAACACAACTCGGGCAGGTGGTGATGAAAGATGAAGACCGTACTGATCGTGGATGATGAAGCGTTTGTAAGGGAAGAGCTCAATGAGCGAATTGACTGGAAGAAGTATGGATATAAGCGAGTAATTGAAGCAGATAACGGAAGCAGGGGCTTGGAGTGCTTCAAGCGAGAAAGCCCGGACTTGGTATTTACAGATATCCGTATGCCGGTCATGGATGGCATTACATTTTGTTCTGAATTAAAGAAGCTTAATCAACATGTCAAAATTGTCGTGCTCAGCTCTTATATGGATTTTGATTATGTACGTCAGGCCTTTAAGCTCGGTGTTGTTGACTATCTGCCGAAGCATCAAATGGAAGATCATCATGTGTCGGCATTATTCCAACGTTTAGCAGAGGCAGACAAAGGAGAGAATCAAGTCGTCAATATACTCGGGAAAAGAGTCCATTTGCGACATTGGTTAATGGATCCTCAAGCCTCCGAATCTTCTGTAAGTCTAAAGGAACAATACGTTCCACCTTTAAACTCCAAGCTTATGCTATTGCAGATGCGGGTTGATGATTACAACTGGCGCAAGCAAGCTTCTCCTGTTTGGCGAAATCCAAGGGAGATAGAAAAGCAAATTGTTCAAATGGTGAATAAAGCGGCATTAGAGTTAAAAGTAGAAATGACAGATGTTAATGAAGATATTATATTAATGGTTTGCGCCTTTCCTGAGACTTCAACCCACTCCTTCCTATACTCACATATGCGTAACTTCGCACAAACTATGCAGAATTTAATGGATGATCAGCTGAGAATTAGCGTTTCCATACTCTATTCCCCGGGCTCGGTTTCAGGCAAAGAGCTGCCTGCTGCATTCGAGAAAATAAGACTTGAATCCAAGCGAATACATCACGAAAAGGAAATAAGATCGATCGACCAAGTAAATAAAGCATTCGTGCTGCAAGCGGTAAGACCAGATTCAATTGAAGAGCTTCGAGCTCTTATCCGTGCAGGTGAAGTCGACAAAGTAAAGCAAATTCTGCAAGTGCTTTGGTTGGAGCAAGCTCCTTTGATGGAAACGCGGCAGATCGGAATTTGTTTCAGAAAGCTCCTCAGAGAGCTTTATCGGATTTATCAAGAGAATACCAGCATGCAAGAAGAATATACGGATCTATCTCTCGTTTCTTTGGATCATTTTACAACATTTGAAGGCTTGTTCGAATGGTCCTTTTCTGTTGCAAAAAAGCTGCTTGACGAAGTAGCCGTGACAGCAGGCAGCAGAGTTAAGGACAAAAAAATCCACGAAATATTAGATTATCTCCATGCCAATCCGGAGGAAGATTTAGGCTTAAACGCGATTGCTGAAAAATTTCATTTCAATAAATCCTACTTGTCCGAAATGTTCAAGCTGAAGGTAGGTACTACTTACACCCGTTACACGACTAATATTCGTATGGAGCTGGCTAAGCAATGGCTCGAGACATCTGACTTGTCGATTCAAGAAATCAGTGAACGAATTGGCTTTAATGATGCAGCTTATTTTATCAAAACCTTTCGGATTTATATGGGAAAATCTCCCGAAAAGTTTCGCAAGAGTATGAATAAATAAAATAATCATAAAAGGAAGTATTGAAATGAATCCACTTATCGAAAAAACTGCATTTATTGGACTGATGGATCACACCTGGTTTTATAGTGGAGCTGAATCACCGCCTCACCAGGGGTGTATGGATGCGGTTAATGAATATATGATGGCTCGCACTCTGGGACCGGATGGTCGTGAACGCAATACCCAGGTAGAGCAGACCTGCAAGAGTAATATTGCCCAACTGCTTAAGGGAAAGCCCGCAGATATTGCGTTTCTCTCTAATTCTTCCGAGGCCATTTCAATGATAGCCCAATCATTAGTATTGGAAAAGGGCGATAATATCGTGATCAATACCTTGGAATTTCCCTCTGGCATTCTGCCATGGCTTCTACTAAAAGATAAAGGTGTGGAGGTTCGTATCGTCAATCATGCCAATTGGGAAATATCCGTGGAAGATATCATGAACCAAGTCGATTCGCATACCAAGCTGGTTATGACCAGCCATGTAAGTTATTTATCAGGTGCCAGATTGGATTATAAAGCGCTATACGCTCAGCTTAAGACAACAGAAGCCTTATTATTGCTGGATATTACACAGTCACTCGGTGCCGTAGCGGTTGATATGAATCATGCGGATTTCGTTGTATGCAGCTCCTATAAATGGTTGCTGTCCATACATGGATTATCGATATTGGGTATTAACCCAGCCCGTGCTGCTCGATTTAATTCACGTTCTATAGGCTGGCGCAGTGTAACCGATATGTTTGGGCCTAATCGATTTGAGGCATTTGATTTCCATGCGGATGCACGTCGATTTGAACTAGGCTTTCCGAGCTATCCGACGATTTATGCAACTAATTTTTCGACGAGTCTGCTTTTGGAGATCGGGGAAAGCCGCATTGAGTCTCATATTCTCGAGCTAGGCAGGTATTTAATAGATCAGTTAACCGAGTTGGGTTATGAGATTATGACACCGTCAGATCCAGAAAGAAGAGCCGGAAATATATGTATCGTTGCGAAGCATGGAGATAAGATTGCCGAGAATTTACGCAAGCAGCGGGTATATATTTGGGGCGGAGATGGCAGATTCCGTGTGTCATTGCATGTATTCAATGATAAGGAGGATATCGATAAGCTGGTTTTATTACTTGGAATGAAACAACTATAGAGGGGGAATAGCTCCAATGATGCACAATTCAATAATGATCAGGGATCGACTCCGTGAGGCAAATCAAAGTTCGCTACATAAGGAACGGAGAAAAGCACATCGGTTTGTTCGAGCCTTAAATACCCATGCCCTTCCAAGGGAAGAAGAATTGAAAATAGCGGGAAATTGGCTAATTTATTCTAATGATTCAATCCCAGGTATGGTTGAAGCCATAACAGATCTAAAAGAATATTGGCTTAAAAGCGGACTATCCCTATCTGATGATGCAAGTCAGATGATAGGCATACAGTTGCGTGTGGATATAGAGGACGGTTGCTTTACACGATTGGTAACAGCCGAACGAATTGAAATAATGGCGAGCACAATGAAGGGGATTTGGGCGGGGATCGTTCATTTACAGCAGGAGCTATCTGCGCGACAAGCTCCTTTTTTAAAAGCAGGCTTAATTGAATGCCAGCCATCTTGGAAAATACAAGTCAGTCAGTCTCCATTTGGCTCCAACTATTTGGTTCCGGATTTATCTGAAACTTATTTGTCCAATGATGCCTTTCGCATGCTGGCACATTCAGGAATCAATGGGATGATCATTTATGGAGATTGGCTGTGTTATGTCCAAAGCAGCATTTACCCCGAATTGAATTGTGTAGATTATGAGCGGAATATCATGCAGCTGCGGGATGCAATCGAACGCGCCAAACGATATGGGGTACAGCTGTTTTATGTGCCTGTAAGCCCTAAATTAGCGATGGATCATCCGTTGTTTGTGAAGTATCCGAAATCACGGGGAGCACAAAATTTCTCCGGTTTATCTGAAAACTCGCCTAAAATTTTTAATTTGTGCTCATCTGATCCAACGACACTCGCCTTTCATGGTGAGGTAATGGCTAATTTATTCAAAGAAGCACCGGATTTGGGCGGACTGATCCTGATTATTGGCGGCGAATCCTACTATCACTGTTTTATGCGACCCGATAAAAATGGGCTTGAAGCACATGAGAGAACCAATTGTCCTGGGTGTAAGGCTTATGCGCCTGAAGTAGTTGTCAATGGACTGCTTGCAGCAACCGAGGAGGCCGTTCATCGGGTTAAAGCAGATGCCTGGATCATGGCTTGGCCCTATAGTGCCTTTTTCTGGTCGAGTGACCCGGCGCAGCTGCAGCTTCTGGAGAATATGCCGGAGGAAGTGGCTTTGTTAAGCACGATTGAAAAGGATGAATGGTTACAAAAGGATGGATACCAAAAGTCGATTTGGGATTACAGCATTGATTTTACAGGTCCTGCGGGAAATTTAATTCAACAAGCTGAAATAATTAAAACCCGTGAGATGCAGCTAGTTGTAAAGACCGAAACAGCGCTGGGGCTCGAGTGTATCCAGTACCCATATATGCCTAGTTTACAACGGCTTGCCGAGAAATGGCGCCATGTAAGTGAGTTGAATCCAGATGGTGTAGTGCAATCATGGATGTTCTTCGGTATGTGGGGCTCGCGAGCGGAGGAGTTGGGCTGGTGGGCATCATGGCATCCAGAAAAAACCACGGATGAAGTATTAGTGCTGATGGCAAGCAGGGATTTTGCCGAGAATGCGTCAACGATGATTCAAGTATGGTCTTACCTAAGTGAAGCTGCCGGACATTTCCCTTATGTAGCCCATTATTTCACGGGGCCGGAGTTTCTTGGACCTGCGCATCCTTTCTTTTTTGAGGATCCTGTACCGCTTCCGATCGAATTCACTTCACTTTTATATTATTTACAAGAGAATGAAGAAAGCTTTTCTTCGACAGTTACTGATATTCGGCAAACCCTCTTATTGGATCGTTTTCCACATGCGATGCTGAAGGAGGTATTCAAAGCAGATGAGGGACGAGAAGTCTCGCAGCTTGTTATCGCCGAATATGAAGCTGCCGTTGCAGCGTCAGAGAAGGCCTATCTTTTAATTAAAGACATACCGCTTCCAGAGGATCCGATTTTGCTGCAATCATTACAGGAGGAATCGCTGCTATGTGAGCTAATCTATCGAACCTTTGTCACAACCGCTCATACGTATCGATTTTTATTGCTTAAAGAGCAGTTAGCTGAATCGCCTAATGAGGCTGCTTTTGCAGAAATGAAGGAAATTGTGAAAGACGAGCTTGAGAATACACGGCATGCCCGACATATTTTTCAAGAAGCACCTTGGCTGGATTTGGCTTTGCGTTTGGATGGTAAGTATCCTTCGAGTATTCAGATGATTGATTCTAAGCTCGTCATGATGGAACAAGGCTCCACATTTTGACAAGCAGACGCGTGGAAAAAACCGGAGGGATCATAGGATGAATACATTGGTTTGGACAGCTGTTGAAGAAATGAGCTGGGAGCATCGGGATGCACCGCATCTGCAAGAAGATGAAGTATTGATTCAAGTTGAGGTTGTAGGTATTTGCGGTTCTGAAATAGAAGGCTATCTGGGACATAATAGTTTGCGTATTCCACCCTTGATCATGGGGCATGAATTCTGTGGGCGGATTGCTCAGCTGGGAACGGGGATAGCAGAGGATAGTGGAATTAAGCTTGGAGTTAAAGTGGTCGTCAATCCTTTGTTATTCTGCGGGAAGTGTCTTAGCTGTGAGAAAGGGCTGACACAGCTTTGTGAAAAACGTGCTGTTATTGGTATCCATCGACCAGGAGCATTTAGCGAATGGGTTGCTGTTCCTGCGAGTGCTGTTGTTGTCTTACCTGATACAATTAGCTCCTTTCGGGCCGCATTAGCAGAGCCTCTAGCCTGTTCTGTAAGAGCGACAAGACGAGCATTGGAGCATCATCCTATGGCGAATGTCGTTGTTTTTGGTGCTGGAGGGATTGGATTGCTGTGCGCGAAAATGGCTCGGATCTTAGGTGCGGATCAGATCATAGTCGTGGATACGAATCCAGAGCGCTTGCAAATTGCTATGGCTAATGGTGTGAATGCTGTGATTAATCCGAAAGAAGAAGATATAGGGGCAAGGATTAAATCAATGGCTGGCAGAAAAGGTGTAAATGTAGTGATTGATGCGGCTGGCTTTCAACCAACAAGGGAAACTGCGGTTATGCTGCTTAATCCAGGCGGAACCTTAATGAATATAGGCTTAGGGATTGACGCCACTAGCTTGCCGATTAACTATACCATTCGAAGTGAAATCGAAATAAAGGGATCGTTTAGCTATACTAAACAGGACTTTCAGGATGCCGTTAATTTATTAATTGATGGAAAAATAACAGAAGCAGGTTGGACGGAAGTACGCCCCATGTCTGAGGGAGGCCATGCCTTTGCCGAACTGGTAGCTGGAAAAGTGATGAATGGAAAGATATTCCTGACCTTAAGCGAAGGAGTATTCTAATGGCTGCGAGTTGAATTAGCAGTCTCAATTTGATTTGCCGCTTGCTCAGACAATCCTGTCTGAGCAAGCGACAATTATTCCTCACTAATCAAGAACGAGAGATGATGGTTGGAACAATAAAGTGAAACCATACCATGCAATGGTTAGTTTAAGGACTGCCTCCGGATCATCCTCTATCTAATAATTTTTCGAAATTACAACCATTCTTTTAGCAGCTCTCTGAAAATTGGCTCGAGAGATTGAGCCATACGCTTGAAGCCAAGATCTGTTGGGTGGACGCCGTCTACAGTACACTCTTCGGCATCTTCTTCACCGAGCAAGGTGAAGCCATCCACGAAATGGATGTTGCGATCTCCTTCACTTCGCAGCCGTTCCACTGTTGTTTTTTGGATTTCCTTTCTGTCCTCATGCAATCTCAGCATATCTTGGTAGAAACGATCGCCAGAATAATGAATTTTTGAAATTACTATAATCGGTACGATAGGATGGCGCTCACGAAGGATACGGATAAATGACGGTAACGTACTGGCTATTTCCTCAACTGTTCCTGAATTGGCCTCATAGTCGAGAACGAGAAGAGCAGGATTGGGTATATCAGCAACCGTTCGAGCTACCTCTGCTTCACCTCTCCCGCTGCCAGAAAAACCAAGGTTAATAAACTCTAGCGGAATGGAACGGCTCAAAATGTTTGTATACGCCATACCCGGTCTTGTTGCACAACCGCCTTGTGTAATGGATGTACCGTAGATGACTATTGGATTTTTGCTTGCATACTGAGGAGCCGAGATAATATGCGCATCTTCATCAACACCGATTAATACCTCTTCGACCCCTTGATACAAGGGGAAATTTAAAGTAACACAAAACTCCCGCTTCGTTTTCCAATTGTATAATAATGCTTCATATTCGGACTTCAAATGATCAAAGCTGGTAGTACTCAAAAAGTGCTGGTTTCCAGGCTCACCCAGATAGCAGTCGAACCCGCATTGTCCTGTTGCAGGCATATGATACATATCAGCAGGTCCGGTAAGCTTAACTCTGATCGACAGATTTGAGGAGTTGGTTATAAATCGAATTTGTCCTCCTGCAGTACAATTTGCCAGTGCATCGACTGCCGGAGGCAGAGGATCCTTAGGTGAGGATGGGAGACGACGGTATTTCTTTTCATGATCCAGCCATGCAAATCCAGCAATTTGAAAAGGAGCTTCAAGTGGCGATAACCATTTTAAAGAATCATCTCCGTTTTTCTTAATACTCATATTTGAATCCAGTTTAATAGCGTTAATTGGTTTAGGTTGATCCGGCATAAGCTTTCATCTCCTATTAAAAAGTATTTAACGTTCACATGCAATCATGTCATTATCGCGATCACTTTTTTTATTAGCGTCATAGATTTCCTTTGAAACAAATGGTTTATATTTGGTTTTTCCACCTTTGTTTTTCGCGGAAGAAGAGCGAGCAACGCCTCCTTTATATACTTTATTTAGCTCCACATTCCCTTCAATAATATACTCCTAGTATAGATCATAATTCAATGAAACATTAATAAAAAATACCAGATTTGGATATGGAGAAATAGTATTGCATAGATAGGAGGAACAAGACGTTCTTTGATTGATTCGATTGCAGTGAGCAGAACAAAAGCAGCTCGTTCCTTCATCTGGGAACGAGCTGCTTTTGTTAACATGTAATGACTTTTCAGCCCTTGTTCAGTATATAGGAGAGTGAAATCTCGGTTGAGGGTTTGACTTGGACCATATTGTGAATCAGGATCATAAATTTGACCAAAAGGAGAATAATAAACCAAACTGTTGCAAGGCATCTAGCCGGTCGGGCCACTCCGCTTAACAATCATTTAAGATTTTTTTCATCGGAGGTTAACTATTGGGGATTAGAATTAGGAAGAAGGCATCCAAACATCCCGAAAGGAAGTTGATCTCATGAAAAAAGATCCTTGCATCTTAATCCTTTATTCTTCCTTCGGTGAAGGGCACATTCAGGCGTCGCTTGCAATCCAAAAACAGCTCGCCTCCATTGGAGTCCTCAAGGTTCATTTGGTAGATCTGCTCGCGGAAGCTCACCCCGTCTGGAACGCTTTCTCGCGGTTTTGTTATATAAGTAGCATGTCTCGATTTCCTAGCTTATACGGTTATTTGTATAGTCGGACGAACCGGATCACACCGGACGAGACTTATAGCAAGTTGATTCATCGGATCGGCAAAGGCAAGCTCAAAGAGACGATTGAAAGGATTAAGCCGGATGCAGTCGTCCATACGTTCCCATTCCTGGGGATGGAGATCTTAAAGGATGAAGAAGGTTATACGATTCCGACGTTTACCGTCATGACGGACTTCGTCCTTCATGCAAGATGGCTGCATGAGCATACAGACCGCTATTTCGTCGCGACGGAAGCATTGAAGCAAGAGATGCTCGCGGCTGGAATCGGCGGCAGCCGCATTACCGTGACCGGCATACCCATTAGGGAAGCTTTCGAAAAACCGCAATCCAAAGAAAAGTTGTTCCGAAAGCATGGACTGAATCCCCATTCTAAGTTTGCACTAATCGCTGCGGGGGCATTCGGCGTGCTGGCGGACGTCGAATGGATGACGAACGAAGCTCTCCGGATCACTGAATACGAAATCATTATCGTTTGCGGGCGTAACCAAAAGTTACGGGATCACTTGTCAGCAATTTTTCGGGAAGAGCCCCGGGTTCGCATTTTGGGGTACGTTGATTATGTGGAAGAATTGATGGCCGTTTCTTCCTGCATGTTGACCAAAGCCGGAGGACTTACATTGTCTGAAGCGCTAAGTTTGTCCCTGCCCGTAATCGTCTACCGTCCGATACCTGGACAGGAGCAGGGCAATGCGGAGATGCTATCCGCCTTAGGAACCGTTCGGATCGCGAATAGCCCGGAAGAGTTGACGAAAGAGCTCCTTAGAATGCAGGAAGAACCGAACCGGTACCGGATCCGCGAAGCGATGCAAGCCCTCTACCGTCCGGGAGCCGCGCGTTCAATCGCGGACGAAGTCATCCGAATGATGGAACAAAGCGAACTTCCCATTCCAGTCCTTCCTTTGCGGGTGAGTCGAAAGGCGGTTCGCGTCCATGGATATCGCTAACGAATCGGTAAGATTAAGAATCGGCTTGAAGAACAATTTTCGCAGGCTCGCACTGGCGCTGTTTTTTGCGGAATTCATCCGGGGAGCGTTACTTGTCGTATTGCTTCCGTCTTACGGGGCATCGCATCTAGGTTTCTCACTATCCATTATCGGAACGGCCGTATCGTTGCATTATTTAATTGATTCTTTCATTAAAGGCTTCGTCGGCTATTTGCTCGATAAGCTATCGCCACGACTAGTCCTAAACGTAGGGTTCTTGTTGTCAGCATTGGGCATTGGCCTTCTGATGACTGCCCCGAACGTATGGGTGTTCTTGACCGGAGCAGGATTGGTTGGTGCCGGGTTCTCCCCTTTATGGCTCATGTGCCTCGGCCAAGTGGAGGAAGAGAGCCGCGCTGCGCAGATGGGAAAGCTCTACATCTATTGGTTGGCCGGGCTAGGGCTAGGACCCGTCTCCATCGGATACATGATAGATATCGGCTATGGAACGGCTTTCGCCGCAATCTTCTGCCTGTGTTTCATCGGCTGGATGATAAGCGGGATGACTGCGATAACGATGAGCGCCAACACCGAAGACAAAGTTACTCTTCGTCAACAATTGACCGGCCTTTGGCGGAGGATGAGCAAAGGCGGCTTCCTATTGCCAGGGATGCTGCTTCAGACCCTGGCTGGAGGCATGCTTGTGCCCGTTCTCTCGTCTTTCGTCGCGGAACGTCTTGCGTTCTCCCACACGCAATTTTCGATTTTGTTAATGACCGGCGGCGCTTGCGTGATCGGTTTGCTCATTCCGATGGGCAAGTTATTCGACCGGTTCGGAGGAAAATGGTTTTTGGCGGGCGGCTTTGGAGCTTTCGCATTAGCTCTCTACGGGTTGACCCAAGTGACGACTTTCCTAGCCGCTGAAGCGTTGACGTTAGGGATGGGTGTTGCCTATGCCGCGCTGCTTCCGGCTTGGAATACTCTGATGGCCAGTTACGTTCCGGAGAATTCCAAAGGAATGGGATGGGGAATTTTTTCGTCCGTCGAAGGGCTCGGGGTCGTCTTCGGGCCGCTACTAGGAAGCTGGCTTGCGAGCGGCGGTCACCTTAGCCGTCCCTTCATGATTAGCGCTTTCTTGTTCGCCGTCATAGGCATCGTTTACGCGTTCTCACCTTCCCGGTTATATAGAAACGGAGCGTATCGGGGCGCTTCCGGCCGAACCTAGGATATAGTGAGGAAGAATTATGGAAAATTCAAATAGAGGGAATTTGTCCGCGCTTGCTTGAATATCTGGAGAAATTGATATTAAAAGAGCGAGGGAAGGAAAATCTGAAAAAGATCGTATGAATGAAATAAGCATAATCGTAACAGTTTCCTGTGAACTGCCGCGATTATGCTTTTATTTTTTGCAAAATCCCAAACCTTGGCGGCATGATCAGGCCATTTCGCCCACTTTCAATAAATGCTCAGCTCATGCTCAGGTCCTTTTCAGGGATCGCTCAGATTTATTTCAGATAAGGGGTCTATACTTGTCCTTGTAACAAACAATAACATACCCGAGAGGTGGAACTACTATCATGAGAGCAATAAGCAAAAAATTCATCGCCGGTACTCTTCTTACTACTTGTCTTTTCAGCGCAGGAAGCGTCATGCACGCTTCTCAAGCATTCGCTGCAACACCAAATTTAAAACATAACGCAGCCGTTGCTGCTGTTAACCAAAGCGGATTTCAAGACAGCAAAGTAGTCAAAGGATGCGCAAAAGTGCTTGGAGTTGACGAAGCATCCGTTACCAAAGAATTGAAAAAAGGCAAAACCTTGTCTCAATTAGCAACAGAGAAAGGTCTGAAGAAAGACGCATTCCTGCAAAAGCTGAAAAATGCCGTAGCTACTTCCATCGACGCTGACGTTACTGCCGGCGCCATGACAAAGGCTCAAGCAGATCAACAAAAAAACATCCTGCCTGACCACTTGAAAAAGCAAATCGATAATGCGAGCTTCGGAAGCACTCTTGTAAAAAACGATCCGACCCTTGTTCAGCCGCAAAACAATAACACTGTCGCAACAGTTGTCAATACGAACAATGAAAACAATGGTTTGATCGATATCAATAATCACTGGGCGGTAAAATCCATTAAGGATCTGGTAGCGAAAGGCATTCTGCAAGGAGACCAGAACAAACGCTTCAACCCGGATTCAACTGTAACTCGTGAAGCACTGGCTGCCATGCTGTCCAGAAGCTTTAACTTACATGCAGATACATCTGCGGCTCCAAGTATCTCCGATGTACCGCAAGACAGATGGTCATACAAAAACATCGCAGCAACTAAAGAATTCTTTGATATGAAAAAAGACCCACAGGGCAATGAAAGCTTCAATCCTACAGCGGGTGCAAAACGCGAGGACGTAGTCGTTTCCATGGTGAAAGTGCTGATAAAGAAAAAACCTTCGGTTACCCTGATGAATGCTGTTTCCGCCGACAATCTGCTTAAAGAGAAATTCAAGGATGAGGGCAGCATTCCGGTTGAACTTCGTCCTTACGTAGCTACAGCCGTTCAGTGCAATTTAATCCAAGGGGACGCTCAAGGACATTTCGCTCCTACACATACCATTACCCGCGCAGAAACAGCTACTTTGCTGGATCGCATGCTCAGCAGCAACACAGTAAAATAATATATTTCTGCGCAAAAGGCATACCCTGATGGGTATGCCTTTTGCATGCTGGAATAACCTTCTATCTAGTTCAGAATAGACTTTTTCTTTTTGAACTTTATTTTCTCTAAAAGTGAGTTGTTTCACAAGTGAAAACTAAGGTAAGGTCCTAGGGGACCGCCTCTGTATCCTATAATAATATTGTTTCCATTTAGCGGTAATGATATATTTGGGTGAAATTAGCAAGTTACATACTACAATCTTCCATCAAATTAAGGAGGGAATTCGATGGATTATCTGAAGAGAAGGCCCATTAAGCTTCAATTATTAATGATATTTATTCTTTTCGTAATGGTTGTCTCAGTGGTCATGCTCTTGACTTATTTTCAATCTAAGAAAGTGATTTATCAGAAAAATGAAGAGTATTCGATCGAGCTGCTGGATAAAATTACCCAATACATCGAATCTCAAATCGAGAATATAGATGGGCTGGTCATCAATACCTCTTACAATATGGATGTTCATCAGTATTTAAAATCCTCTGATCTGATCGATAAGATTGATTTATTTAAAAAGGTCGACTCCCAAATTACAACGATTAGTCAGCTTAAGAACGGGATAGTGGAAATTACCATTATTGGGAAAAATGGTAATAATGTGAACCTCATGTCAGACAAAAACAAGAGAAAAGCTGTTTTCGATACCATTACTGAAATGAAAAATAGTCCGGATCTACGATTGAAACCTTATTATGCGGGATTAAAGGAGATGGCCGTTAACGGTGTCAGCCATCAATATTTTGTAATCGGTTCCCGAATTAATAACATATTCCCTTCGTATACGCTAGGTTATTTTATTGTCATATTGGATTTGAATGCACTATTTCCTAAATTTACCACAATGCTCGAGAATGGCTTCGGTAACTTCTATGTACTGGATCGCAATGGAACGGTTTCCTCGAGCAACGATATACCAATGATCGGGAAAAAGCTGGATACCTCCGCGATTAAAGATAATCAAGAATATATCATTCAAACAACGGAGTTGACTGATCTTCAGGGGAGAATAGTGAACATCTACTCGAAACAGGATTTGTTCCGGGGATTAGAAAAAATCAAGGTGTTTTATTGGTGGATTATGGTTATTTTCATCCCTTTTATGTGTTTGCTGCTTTGGGTAATTAGCCGCAACGTACTTGAGCCGATTAAGACATTCATGAGGTTTATTCAGATCCAAAAGGTCAAAAACATCTATCACGGCCAGAAGAGAATCGAATTGATAGGATATAACGAGATAATGATAATGGCTGAGAGGTTCAATGGCATGTTGGATGAAATTGATCAATTGACGGATGAGGTCATTACATCCAAAACAGGAATTATGAAATTGGGATTGCTTAAGAAGCAGGCTGAGCTCGCGTTCTTAAAGCTGCAGGTAAATCCTCATTTTTTGTACAATATGCTAGAGTCGTTAAGAGGAATGGCCAGTGAAGCCGGTGCGATGGAAATACGGGATATGGTTGCAGCTCTGGGCAAGATGCTTCGCTATAGTATTAAAGGTCAGGATGTAGTTAAACTCAGTGAAGAACTGGATATTGCAAAGTCTTATTTAATGCTGCAGCAGTTCAGATTCGACGACCGGTTTGAGGTTCATATCGAGTTTCCAGAGGACTTATTAAGCTGTAGGGTCATCAAGATGATCCTTCAGCCTATTTTGGAAAATGCGATAACTCATGGACTTGAGAACAGAATGGTAAAAGGGAATTTGTGGCTCGGAGGAAAGACGACACTTGATGGTGATATCGTCATATGGATTAAGGATGATGGTCTTGGAATGACAAATCAAAAATTGGATTCAATCCAAGCAGAATTGGCTGCAGGTGAGGACTTTCTTGAGCGTATCCACAAACATGATAATGAACATCTTGGAATCGTAAACGTTCATAATCGCATAAGAACGGCTTATGGCAACCCTTATGGATTAATGATTACCAGCGAAAAGGATAAAGGTACAGAGGTTGAGTTATTGCTGCCGCAGATGGGAGAAGAAGCTAATGCTTAAAGTGCTGCTTATAGATGATGAGAAATGGATTGTAAGAAGCTTGAAGTCAATCGTGAACTGGAAATCTCTCGGATATGAGATCATAGCTGAAGCATTTAATGGAATTGAAGGATACGAGAAAATAAAACAACTTTCTCCGGATCTGGTGTTTACCGATATTCGTATGCCAGGTATGGATGGGTTGGAATTAATAAGGAAAAGCAATGAATTGAATAGAGATATCAGCTTTATTGTGACGTCTGGGTATAAGGAGTTCGAATATGCCAGAAGGGCGATTCAATATGGAGCGCTATCCTATTGTGTAAAACCGTTTGATGAAGTTGAAATTTCAGAGGTATTGGACCAATTTAACAAGAAGAAGCAAAGGACTAGAGCCATCCTCCACATGGAATTGTTGAATATGTTACAAGAGAACGAAGGATATTCGAATAAGCTGCTGCTAGAAACTATGAGCAAATTAGGCTTTGTGTGGGAAGAGAGAATCGGTGCGGTTGCCATCGTCGTTGTCGGTAATGCTCCTCTACAAATTCCAGATGGCGTACCATATATTGCTGTACAGATAGGCAGAAGTCTGAAAGCCTATATCATTCGAGGCGACTACACTACAGAACTGACAGATTCGCTCTCTGCAGAGCCTCTTGAAGAGATTGCAGGCATCGGAATTGGAAGCTGTGTGAATGATCCCGCGGACTTGATCAACTCGATTCGAGATGCCAGTGTCGCAGCGCATTGCTTCTTTATCACTGGAAATAAAGGAATATGGAATGCTGCTTCTCCAAGCGGTAATTTGGACAAGGTAAAGGAGATTCTATGGAAGCTTAATCAGACGCGGAATACGGAGCTTGTCAATGAACTGACCGGAACAATCGAATCATTGATTGCCGAGGGATGCTTTACGATCAGGAATGCAATGACTCTGTATAATATGGTCTTATTCAATGTTTACAATTTGGAAGAAGAGCAATTATCGTCCTATCAGCAACTATCAAATAGATTCAGTCATGTGAACGAGATGATCACTTATTTAAAATCGCTGCTCCTGGCCCACTACAAACTTTCCTTCACGCCAAGCCCCAAAAGCCTTCCCCCCACCACATTTGACAAAATTGTGGCGTATATAGACGAGCATTTCAAAGAGGATCTATCTCTTCAGATGATATCCGAAAGACTGAACCTGAATCCGAGTTATGTTAGTCAATTGTTTCGAAAAGAAGCCTCCGAAACCTTCCTGCAGTATCTGACCAAGAAAAGAATAGCCTATGCTTGTAGATTATTAAACGAAACGGGTCTTTCCATCCAAGAAGTATCGGAAAACTCGGGCTTCATGGACTACTTCCACTTTGCCAAAACATTCAAAAAATGCAAGGGTCTAACTGCGTCTCATTATCGGGAAGCTAATCGTGATGATTCGAGTAAAATATAGACATAACTACACTAACATTTGAACATATGAAAAAGGTCGTACATCCATTATTCTAAAAACTGTAAGCGCAAACAAATACATTGAAAATAAAGGGAGGATTTGAATTGAAAGCATCTCGAAGAAAAATCATGTTAATGGTAATGACTTGTTGTGTTATGTTGATCGCGGCTTGCAGTTCGGGAACTTCCACCCCATCTGTTAGCAAATCAAACAACAGCCCGGAGAACACCTCGAGCGGCACGAATGAGACTACGGCACCCCCGCAAGAGGAATATGTGATTAAAATTCTTACTCAAGATAACAATCAGATTAAAAGAAGCGATGAAACAAAAATCGGCAAATTTATTAAAGAGAAATTTAATATAGTATTCGATTTTGTTCAGACACCTGGCAATTACACAGATAAATTGAATCTAATGCTGGCCGGTGGAGATTATCCGGAAATCATCAAGATTCAGGACAATGCCACGTTCGATAAATATGTACGTGCTGGAGCTCTGCTGCCACTGGATGATTTTGCGAAAAATTCACCGGATTTCGCCAAAATGTTCAACGTGCAAATTCCATTATGGAAATTGACTGCTCCTGACGGAAAACTTTACAAGTGGGAGGGCGGTGTGCCGGTTGATTTCAAAAATTATGTCGAGGTTCTTGATATCGGAGTTCGAACCGACGCTCTGAAGCAGCAGGGCTGGCCGAATTTGCTGTCAACTGATGATTACATCAAATTCCTCAAGCAGGCATTGAAGGATAATCCAACTACAAACGGCCAAAAGACGCTTGGTATGATTATACCTTTCGCTGAGCCTTGGGGAATGCAGGGAATTTCCACCATCATGTATGAGAAGGGTGGAAGGTATACAGCAGCTGCAGGGAATATGGGGGTCATCTGGAACCAGGTGGACAAAAAATTTGAAGACACTATGACGAACGAGTATGTGAAGGAAAGCTTAGGCTTCTTCAACAGGCTATATCGGGAAGGAATACTCGATAAAGACTCTTTCACAGATAAATACGATCAATTTGTTGAGAAGCTCAATAGTGGCAGGGCATTGTCATCTTGGTATGTAGTATGGGGGCTGTCAACAGCGAACCAAGGATTAATCGATGCTGGGCATCCCGAAATGCAATATATCAACATGCCAGTTCGCAGTATGAAGCAGATGGAACGGAACGAGAAACGTCAAATTCGCGTGGAGGATACGCGGCCATTTGATATCTACGCCATTACTAAAAATGCCAAGCATCCGGAGAGATTTAAGGAACTGCTGGCATGGGGAGCGACTGAGGAAGGTAGAATCTTGCTTCAGTCCGGGTTCGAAGGAGAAGAATATACGATTGTTGATGGTAAGCGTGTACCGACCGAAGCTTATAAGAAGACATTGACTGACGCGGATGCACAAAGAAACGTAGGATTCGGATTGTTCAATTTCTTGGGTAATGTGTTGACGAACGGTCAGGATGGGGTTCCTTACACTATGGGCTTCGATCCGAAAATTCAAGACGAATTAGGGCTGACAAAAGGAATGAGAGAAGCCTATAACGCATTGGGCTGGGAGAGCTCAAAGGATTATTATCTGAAGACCGGAGAAGTAGCCAATACCGGAATTGCTGGTACAGTCTCTATTGACACCACATCAGATCTTGGTGCCCTGCATCAGAAGATGGTCGATTTCCGTGTCAAAAATTCAACTAACTTGATCATCAAGCCGCAGAATGATGAAGAATTCGAGACCTTATATCAATCCATCATCAGTGATTACCAAAAGCTGAAGCCGGAGCTTGTAGTCAATGAATACAACCGAATCTATCAAGAAAAGCAAGACCAGCTCAATCAACTGAAATAAGAGGAAAGTAAGAGCTTGAGGATGGTGGGAGCAATGGATATTTGGATCGACAATCGTTTTAATCTCCATTGTTCCTCTTCATCTCTTCCGAGTTGTGGAAAGGAAAATTTATGATAACAAAAATCGTCAGACAACGATATTTATATGCCATGCTTATACCGGCTGTTTTGATCGTATTTACTTTCTCGTATGTTCCTTTGTTTGGCTGGGCGATTGCATTTGTTCATTATAAGCCCGGTTTTCCCTTGTTCACTTCGGAGTGGTCAGGATTGCAGCAATTCAAAGCGTTCTTCACGGAAACGAAGGACTATGTTTACCTGCTGAGAAATACACTTTCTATTAATATAGGTGCTCTAATTGCCAATTTAGGAACGGCTTTTCTATTCGCGCTTCTAATGAATGAAATCCGACTGCGGTTCTTCGGGAAGCTGATTCAGACCGTTACTTTTTTTCCCTTTTTCATATCGTGGATCATTATTTACTCGCTCTCAAGTGCGCTGTTTGCTACCTCTTCAGGAGCGATCAATGAGACTTTAGTGCAGTGGGGGTGGATCGACGGAGGCATCAATGTGCTTGGGGATCCCAGGTATTCGTGGGTTTTTATTATCCTAATTGGTGTTTGGAAGTATTTGGGTTATAACAGTGTCATCTTTATTTCATCTATTGCCTCGATTCCCTCTGAATTCTATGAGGCCGCCGAAATAGACGGAGCTAACCGATTTCAGAGAATGTGGTACATTACTGTACCTAACTTAATCCCGACCCTAGTTGTACTCCTAATCTTAAACAGTGGATGGATACTCAATTCCAACTTCGAGCAGTTTTATCTGTTCACCAATACGACGAACTGGGAGAAGATGGAGGTTCTCGATATCTACATCTACAGATATGGACTGCAATTGCTTAATTATCCTTACGCGACTGCGGTTGGCATCATGAAGACGGTTGTAAGTCTCTTTATCATCGTTTTAGTTAACACCATTTCCAAAAAAACAACAGGGAAAGCCATATTCTAGATAGGAGAACAAGATGAAGGAACGAACGATAAGCGGCACTCTATTCGATATCGGCAATTTTTTGTTTATGCTGTTCATTTTGTTACTTATGGTATTTCCTTTCGTTTATATTATCAGTTATTCCCTAAGCAGCCCGAATATGCTGAAGGGTGGGCTCGTTCTACTTCCAGCAGGATTCACATTTGATTCTTACACAAAAGCGCTTGGAGATCCAGCCGTTCTGAAAGGTGCTCTTGTGTCTGTGGCACGTGCTGTGATCGGACCTGCAGTTATGCTTTTCTTCACCTCCATGGGTGCATATGCGCTCACGCGCAATGATTTGGGTGGTGTGAAATTTTTTCGCAAATATTTTGTGTTTACACTTTATATCTCCAGCGGGATCATCCCGATGTATTTGTTGATGGGTTATCTTAATTTGAAGGGAACCTTCCTGATTTATATTCTTCCGGGTGCTGTTTCAGTGTTCAGCATGGTACTAATCAAAACATATATTGAAGGATTGCCTAAAGAGTTGGAAGAAGCTGCTGTTGTGGACGGGGCGAACGATTTCAGGCTGTTTTTCCAAGTGATCTTCCCAATTTGCACACCAGTATTTGCCGCAGTTGTATTGTTTGAATGCGTCAATCAGTGGAATGCGTTCATTGATACACAAATCTATAACACGATGTCTCCTAATTTGTACCCATTGCAATATGTGCTGTATAACACGCTGAATCAAATCAACTCACTGGATCAATTGAGAGATCAGGGGCAAAAGCAAATGAGCGCTATTACGCCACAAACCTTCAAGATGGCCATTACAGTCATTACGGTTTTGCCAATTGCGTGTGTATATCCTTTCCTGCAAAAGTATTTTATTAAAGGTTTATTGGTTGGATCAATTAAAGGCTAAAGTCAGTGGTCATTCTAATTATAAAGACGAGGAGAAGCCCTATGAATGCATGGATCAATAAAAAGTCTTTCGTCGGATTAGAAGATTGTACTTGGTTTTACAATGGAGCAGAGGCTCCACCTCTCCAGGGCTGTCTGGATGCCGTAGCTGAATATTTCAACTATAGAGGCAAAGGACCGCATGGGCGTGAAAATAACACGAAAATCGAGCAAGCGTGCAAAGTTAATTTAGCGAGGCTGTTAAACGGCAAACCATCCGATATTGCTTTGTTGTCCAATTCTTCGGAAATAATCTCTATGATCGCTCAATCGTTTGCGTTTAATAAAGGCGATAATATTGTGATCAACGATCTGGAATTTCCTTCAGGTGTTCTTCCGTGGGTATTGTTGAAGCAGCAGGGTCTGGAGGTTCGTGTAGTTCATCATAAGCAATGGCAGGTCACCGTTGATGACATCATGGAGCAAGTGGATGAGCGTACGCGATTGGTTATGACAAGTCATGTAAGCTATTTGAGCGGGGCTAGACTAGATTACCGTTCCTTATATGCGCAGCTCAAGAAGACCAATGCACTCCTATTACTCGATGCGACACAGTCACTTGGTGCAGTTCCGGTTGATATGAATGAAACTGATTTTGTGGTGTGCAGCTCCTATAAATGGCTTCTATCCTTGCATGGCATGGGTATTCTCGGAGTAAACCAAGCAAGAACAGCAGAGTTTCAGCCGCGTGCAATAGGTTGGAGAAGTGTTCACGATATGTTTGGCTCAGAGCGTTTTGAATCGGTCAAGTTTCATGAAGATGCTCGCCGCTTCGAACTGGGTTATCCGAGCTATGCAACTGTCTATGCGACCCGTTTCTCAACGGATCTGCTGTTGGAGCATGGAATCGATCGGATTGAGCAGCATATTTTGAAACTTGGCAGCAAGGTCATTGACCGGCTTCTGATTTGTGGTTATGAAGTGATGACGCCGAAAGATCCGGACAACAGAGCAGGAAACATCAGCGTCGTTGCCAAAGAAGGAGAAGCGATTGCTCGTTATTTAAGCGAGCATAATGTTTATGTATGGGGTGGAGACGGACGGTTTCGGATATCCATTCATGTGTTCAACGATGAAGAGGATATAGATAAGCTGTTCCATGCACTGGAATCTTTCAATAATGTTCGTGAATCAGCCATTAAATAGAATGGAGCTACTCAGATGAAAGCGTTAGTATGGAATGCTGCAGAAAAAATGGACTGGGAAGATCGTGAACGCCCCATTCCCCTAGTCAATGAAGTGCTAGTACGTGTTGAGGTTGTCGGGATTTGTGGCTCAGAAATCGAAGGGTATTTGGGTCATAACAGTCTTCGAATCCCCCCTTTGATTATGGGGCATGAGTTTTGCGGGATTGTAGAGCAGGTCGGTAATGAAGAAAATAAAGGGTTAATAGGTAAGAAAATTGTCGTTAATCCCCTTCTCTCCTGCGGAAATTGTGCTAGCTGCTGGAAAGGCATGCCCCAATTGTGCAAGAGCAGAAGGATAATTGGCATTCATAAACCGGGGGCATTCGCAGAGTGGACCAATGTTCCCGTCGAAACTGCAGTTGTAGTTCCTGAAGCGATGAGCTCGTTTCGTGCTGCTCTTGCTGAACCTCTTGCTTGCTCTCTGCGGGCGACTCGAAGAGCGATGGAACGCCATACATTTGCAAATGTAGTCGTCTTCGGCGCCGGCGGCATCGGTTTGCTCTGCGCTAAGATAGCAGCGCTGCTTGGTGCATCGAAGGTCATGATTGTTGATACAAATGAGGAAAGATTGAAGATGAGCCGAAGTGTCGGGATCGAAGAAACAGCTAATGCGCGCGAGGACAATCTTGAAGAGCGGACGAAGCAAGTGTTTGGATCCAAAGGAATCGATGTCGTGATCGATGCTGCAGGCTTTCAATCGACAAGAGATACAGCGATGAAGCTGATTAATCCAGGCGGAACATTCATGAATATTGGTCTTGGGATCGATGAAACGGTACTGCCTATTAATCATTTGACACGTAGTGAAATCGAAATATTAGGATCGTTCTGCTATACGCGTGAGGATTTTCAGGATGCCGTAGATTTACTGACTACTGGCAAAATAACTGAGGAGGGCTGGACGGAGATTCGTCCGCTTGCTGAGGGGGATCAGGCGTTTGCGGATTTGGTTGCTGGTAAGGTGACAAAAGGGAAAATCTTACTGACATCTCAACTCTCTGTCGATTCCTTGCATTAGGGATCACAATATATTCATTCGAAGTTCCGCCGAATTTATAGAGTGGAGGATAACTAATGGGCAAAGTGAAGGTAGGTATTCTTGGTTTGGGCAGATGGGGAATGAACCACCTTGAAGCCTTTTGCTCGCTCGGTCAAGCGGAGGTCGTGGCTGTCTGTGACAGCTCGCCGGAGAAGCTGGAGCTAGCTGGGAAGCAATACGGTATTAAGCAGCTATATTCCAATGTGGATGACCTGCTGCGGAACGATGATATCGATTTGATCAGTGTAGTTACCTTCGAAAGCCAGCATCTGGATCCGACATTGAAAGCGCTTCGCTCGGGCAAACATGTCATTGTCGAGAAGCCGGTAACGACCCGGCCTGAAGAAGCAAGGGAAATGCAGGCTGCAGCAGCAGCAAGCGGCAGTCTGCTGCTACCTGGCCATTTGCTGCGCTTCGACCCCCGTTATGCTGCGATAAAAGAAGCGATTGAGTCTGATAAGATCGGCACTCCGGTGAGCATGTATATGAAGCGGGCCAGGGAGCACTTTCTATTCGAAACCTTTAAGCGAGTGCATACGGTTTACGAGCTGATGATACACGATATTGACTTGGCCATTTGGTATGCCGGCTGCCGGGTCGAAAAGGTAAAGGCTTACGGAAGGACTGTGTCAGGCGCCTCCTCTCCTGAAGTGCTGTGGGCGAACCTAGAATTCGAGAACGGAGCGATTGCCGTCCTGCACAGCAACTGGATGACGCCGGACGCAGCAGGCATTGAAATTGCCGATGCGATAGAAGTGATCGGCAAAAGTGGAACGGCACACTTCGAATCGAGTCATTCGGGCTTGCACATCTGGGATAACGGAGGCAGACTAACGCCTGATATGAATATACATGTGAAGCTTCATGGACAAACAGTAGGAAGCTTGCGTGAGCAGTTGACTTATATTTGCCGTTGTATAGCGCAGGGTGAAGAGCCTTCAGTTATTTCGTTCAATGATGCCGTTCATGGGGTTGAAGTCGCCGACGCGATCGTCGCTTCATGCGAGAAAGGACAAGAAATTGTGCTTGGAAAAGAACGTTGAGAGGGGGAGGATAATTTGTTCCGAGAATTAGACATGCAGCAGGAAAGTTGCGTTTACGTGATTGAACACGATAACCAAACGATCCATTTTGCAGTACAAGAATTAGTCCGTTACTTGGGAGTGATTTCAAGCTGCAGCATGACTTACAAAATGCTAGAAAAGTATGATAAGAGTGAAAAAGGCCTATGGATCGGACTATCCAATGATTTTCTGGCTGATTCACTCTCTGCTCACGAACAAAGGCCGTACGATGATGCGATAAGGATCGATGTATCTCACGGAAATGGTACGATAACCGGGGTTAATCCGCGCAGCGTACTGCTCGCAGTCTATCGCTTTCTGAATGAACTGGGCTGCAGATGGGTAAGGCCTGGAGTGGATGGTGAATATTTGCCGCGAATGGATTTCAGGTCATTCGCCGTAAATGTGCATGAGCGTGCTTCTTATCCATATAGGGGAATATGTATGGAAGGAGCGGTTAGTGTTGAACATGTGACCGATATGATCGATTGGATGGCCAAGGTTGGATTCAACAGCTATTTTATTCAATTCAGAGAAGCCTATCATTTCTTTGAACGATGGTACAATCATTTGAATAATCCGCTGAAGAGTCCTCCTGAAGATTTCAACGTGGAAGCGGCAAGAACATATGTCGAGAGGGCTAAACAAGAGATTCAGAGAAGAGGAATGATCTATCAAGCTGTTGGACATGGGTGGACTTGCGCTCCTTTTGGAATCCAGGGGCTGAGTTGGGAGAAATGGGAAGAAGAGATCGATCCTGAGATCACTCCGTATTTCGCTCAAGTGAACGGCAAGCGTGAATTGTGGGAGGGAATCCCCATTAATACAGAGCTCTGTTATTCGAATGGGGAAGCCCGCGACAAAATGGTCAAGGAAATCGTTCTCTATGCATCTTTGCATCCGGAGGTCGATTTGTTGCATGTTTGGCTGTCTGACGGCTCCAACAATCAATGCGAATGCGAGCGATGTGTTCTTGAATCGCCTTCCGATTTATATGTCAAGCTAATGAATGAATTGGACGAAGCCTTGACGAATCAAGAGTTGGGAAACCGCATTGTATTTCTCATCTATCATGAGCTTCTGTGGCCCCCCGAGAAAGAAAAGATTGTCAATCCAAACCGCTTCGTCATGCAATTCGCACCGATTACCCGCACATACCGACAATCATTCGCGGCGATTGATAGTGTTCCTGATGTTCCACCGTTCTTCAGAAATAAGTTAGATCTGCCGCAAACCGTGGAAGGTAATGTAAGCTTTCTTAATGCTTGGCGGAGTCAATTTCAGGGTGACAGCTTTGACTTTGACTACCATTTCATGTGGGCGCACCAAAGAGATCCCGGCTATGTACAGATTTCAAAAGTATTACATGAAGATATCCGTCATTTGCATCAGCTTGGTCTGAATGGCTTTGTTAGCTGTCAAGTCCAGAGATGCTTCTTTCCAAATGGCATTGCTATGACGGTCATGGCACGAACATTATGGAACAAAGAGATTAGCTTCAGTGATATTGCAGAGGATTATTTTGCAAGCGCTTATGGAAAAGACGGAATGGCATGCTTGGCGTATGCGACGAAGCTGTCTGAGCTTTATTTCGAACTTAATTTGGAAAAGGCATTGACTCGGGAAGATATCGATAGTCAATCCTTATTCTCGAAAGTTTATTCGCTTTTTCATCAATTCGAGTCTGTGATCGAGAGCAATATTCAGCGGGAAAACCAATGTCACGCCAGGTCATGGGAATATATGAAGCTTCACACAGACATCTGGAAGGAGCTGACTCATGGTTTAGAGCTGCTCGAGGGAGAAGATGCCGTCCAAGCTCAGCAATTGTGGGAGGACATGAAGATCAGGTTATGGGAGCTGGAGGACAGCTGTCACCATGTATTTGATGTGTACAATTTTGTGGGTGTGTTTGATGCTGTTTTTTCTTCGAGAAAGTAGTCAGAAAGGATGAAGGAGGACTCATAATGTTACTCGAGTTGCAAGCCAATCCAGACAAGTTAGCGTTGGATTTTCTACATTTCCCTACACGTATGCAGGCTGTCATATGGCGAAATTGGGGTTTGGTACCCGTCGATAGTGTCGCCGAGGTTCTCGGAGCTACAGAAGCAGAAATTAGAGAAGCAGCGCGTGAGCTTGGACTTGAAGGTTCACCAGTGAAGAATGAGGACAAATGGCTTGAAAGAGGAT
The DNA here is from genome assembly GCF_003945345.1 of Paenibacillus baekrokdamisoli. GTDB lineage: Bacteria > Bacillota > Bacilli > Paenibacillales > Paenibacillaceae > Paenibacillus_Z > Paenibacillus_Z baekrokdamisoli. Next base: position 1,254,133 of record NZ_AP019308.1, read on the forward strand.
ATATTACGATCATTCGCGCGAATTGGCACCTCCTTTCCTTTGAGCAGCTGCTGCAGTTGCTCGGATGGACCGAAGAACGTCTAGCTTTCACGTTGAAAGAGGACGACTTCTTATGGATCAAGCTAGGCAGTATGAAGCCCTGGACGGAGCCAGTCCAATACAAGCCTTTAAGCTCGGAGGAAAGAGTGCGAACTCAGCGTTTAAGAGCAACGTTAGCTGAGCGCTTTGACATGAAAGCGGAAACTTCAACCCAGCTGGAACGGTTGGAACAGCCCTTCGAATTTCTTGATCAATATAAAGTAGAAACGAAACGAAATAGAGCACCTGCAAGGAAAGCGGCTCCGGATGAGCTCAGGCTTGACGTACCCTGGACAATTGCTTGTTCCCAAGGGAATCTAGCTGTGGAGACTTCGATCAAACGATTTGTAACGAAACATGAACAGGCTTGGGGAATCAAATGGAATATTCAACAAAGCGCACATCCATCGACCGCTATAATAGAGGGGCCTGTTATGCGCATCGTAATCATTCCGGATGGAAATCGGTTAGCAGAGAGTCATACGATTTCTGCAGATGCGCTTAGGAATGAGATCATCATCAGTGCCGTTGATGGTGCTGGAATCATGCGGGGGCTGCAGTGGATTGCTGCTCAGATGAATAAATCTGGGGTGCCGTATATCATCGCTGGTGAGTACCGTCGGACGACGAAGTTTGATACGCGCATCATATACTCCTATAGTGCCTTATATGGGGATCCGCTTCTTGAATCTGAATTGAATTCGTTCCCAGTCGATCTCCTGGAAAGATTGTCTGACACGGGCATCAATGGGATTTGGCTGCAAAGCGTTCTGTACAGCTTGGTACCGTGGGCTGCGGCGCCGGAATTATCTGTGGATTGGGAGAGGCGCTTAAACGGGCTTCGTCAGCTGGTAGATCGAGCTGCACGTTACGGTATCGGCGTCTATTTGTACTGTAATGAACCACGTTCAATGCCAGTTTCTTTTTTTGCCGATAAGCCGGATTGGCAAGGGCACACCGAGGATGGACAGGGTATGCTATGCACTTCCCATCCGGATGTCCAAAAGCTGCTCTTCAGCAGCATATTGCATTTATTTCAAGAGGTACCTGGTTTGGCCGGTCTGATTACCATCACCATGTCGGAGAATTGGACGCATTGTTACTCACGTGCACCTGGAGGTCGGACGAATTGTCCGCGCTGCAGCCAACGGTCGGCAGGTGAAGTGGTTGCGGAGGTCAATCGTCTCATCGTAGAAGGTGCAACCCTTGCGAAGCCCGACGCACGAATTCTCTGCTGGACATGGGGATGGTCGGGGTGGACGGAGAATGATATCACCTCTACGATTGGTGCTCTCCCGGATAAAGCGATCGTCATGTGCACCAGTGAAGAGGCGATTAAGACGAATATAGCTGGAATTCCGGGACAGTTAATTGACTACTCGATGTCTGTTGTCGGACCGGGGGAGAAGTCATTGCATAGTTGGCGGACTGCGAACGCCCGTGGCCTTCGAACTGCGGCGAAGGTTCAGTTCAACAATACATGGGAATGCTCGGCGGTACCGTTCCTACCTGTTTTTCAGCATCTTGAAGAGCATTTGAATCGTCTTGACGCTTCCGGGGTCAGCGCTTTGATGCTGAGCTGGACGTTAGGCGGTTATCCTTCACTAAATCTCGAGTTAGCGGCAGAATATTATTGGGACACAGACACGGGAAGCCCAACTAATGCTACGACTGGACTGAGTGAGCTGCTGCGAGGGAAATTCGGCAGCGCAGCGGGACAATCGATAGCTGAAGCTACAGCTGCTTTTAGTCGTGCATTCCGGGAATTTCCATTTGATCTAAACGTCCTGTACACTGCTCCGCAAAATTACGGGCCGGCTAACCTGCTGCATATGAAACCAACTGGATTCGACGCAACAATGATCGGATTTCCGTATGATGATCTTCAGGGTTGGCGCGGGATTTACCCAGAATCTGTATTCGCCAACCAGTTTAAGAAGCTGTCTAGAGGTTGGAAGAAGGGATTACAGCTGCTAGAGAAATCACGCAATTTTGTACTCCCTGAAGCTGAGCGCGAGTTTGGTAACTTAATAGCAGTAGCATCCGCAGCTTATCTTCATTTCCACAGCACGTATTTACAGATCGAATTCGTCAGAACCCGAAACCGATATTTAGCGACGAAACGAGAGGATACACGTCTTAAGTCTTGTCGTAAACTCATCAATATCGTTCGTGAGGAAGCAGATCATGTCCAGCACTTGTATGATCTCGTAATTAGGGATTCCCGGATCGGATTTGAAGCGAGCAATCATTATTACTATACGGTTCAGGACTTGAAGGAAAAGCTGTTGAACTGCAGCTTCATACTTGAGCAGTTACAGCAAGAGGAGTCAAAGGAAGTAAACGTGCAGGTCTATAATTAGCGCTAGGTAATATAAAAAGAAACCTCTGCATTGAAATCAAGCAGCAGGTTTCTTTTTATTTGGAGTGCATTTTACTTATAGCTTTTTAAGCAGGTTAACGATGATTTGTGTTGCTTCGGCACGCGTTGACCATGCTTTCGGCGCAAAACGCCCATCCCCGCGTCCAGAAACAAATCCAAGCTTGAATGCAGCATTTACATCGTCTTTAGCCCACGCAGAGATCTCTTTCGCATCGGCAAAAGCATTCTGCTGCTCAGCGGCTGTTTTGACTCCGGTCTTATATTCATAAGCGTGAACGATGATTGCGGTCATTTCTTCACGGGTAATCGTTTCGTTTGGAGCAAAGATAGAAGCGCTGCGCCCTTTAATAATGCCTGCTTCGTTCGCAGCAGTCACGATTGGAGCGTACCATGCTTTGTCATTTACATCCGCGAAAGAGGATAATCCTGTCGCTTTCAGTCCAAGCCCACGAACTACAAATGCGACAAATTCTGCGCGTGTTACATTAGCGTTAGGCTGGAAGCTGGTATCACTTACGCCATACACGATCTGCTTGGCCGCTAATACTTTAATTGCACGTGCCGCCCAGTGGTTCTCGGCAACATCTGCAAAAGATTTATCAGACTCTAGGACTGCATATCTACTGAAGTGGCTGACTTCTGCAGACATATATCCATCTGCGATCACACCACCTACGTATACAAGCTCACCGTTGTCGGCGATAAAGTAGATGCCAAGCAATTCTAGATCTGCATGATAGTTAACTTTAAGCTTTACCGTAATAGGTTTATTGAATTTCGTAAGCTTCAGTTCCTTGCCTTCCTTCGTGACGATAGACAAGCTGAATTCAATCATGTCTCCGACAGCTGTTACTGTTGATTTTGCTTTATTCGAAGCACTTGTTAATAGACGATTCTTCTCATCCTCTGGAGATTTATTGAATTTGAAGGAAATTTGCGCATCCTCCAATTCATCGGAGGACACCAGATCCTGCAAATCGTTCAGCACTTCAACAGGAATGAATATAGAAAAGTTCATAAACCTCAATTCAAGTTTGTTATTACCGACGATACCAGCCGCTCTCACAGGTAGCAGAACGTTTTTCTTTCCTTCAGCGATTTCAACCACAACTTTACCGTCCTTGTCATTTTTCAAACTTTCCTCATTCACATTGACGGAATCCATATTACTGCCGACGTTTCCGAGTCCAGAATCATTGTTGGGTGTTCCATTGTTCGTAAAACCAACGGTTACACTTTCATCTAACGAGTAAGTTTGATAGTCTAAATTGTGGTCCACTTCTTTAAACGATTTCAATGTCACAGTGGAAGTACCGACTTTCCTGCTTTTAAATGTTAGGGTACTAATGATGAAATCTCCGCTTTCTCCTTTCACATTACCGATTTTAGTATGTGCGATGACGATTTCGTTTCCTCTGATCTTCGGGGATATGGAAAAACCGTCAAGGATTGACTTTGCTTCCACCAGTTCAAGTCGGTCAGGGTCGAATGTAAATCGTGCTTCATAGCCAAATAAATCCTCCATATTTTTCACTATGATGTTCACGGTCACTTTATCATCGGCTAGACTTTTAGCGGTTATCAGGAAGGAAGGGGCGTTCACTGCATTCGCGCTTACAGGAAACGACTGGTGCAAACCAAGCAGAGTAATTATGAGGAGTGTGAATACATTGCGCTTCATAACACTATCCTTTCTGTGGATGCACGCTTGGCGGTATTTTCAGAGCCATGCGTTGTCCGAGAAGTTGTGAGGACATGCTTTGATAATATAAGGAGGGAGGGAGATTCCCCACCCACCCTCCCTGATTTCATTCTAGTTGACTATTTTCTTGGCAACTGCCGTGAGATCAAGAATATCAATAATACCGTCACCGTTTATATCAGCTATCTTTGCATTTTCCCAATCTGGACTGCTGCTGTTTTTGCCGTAATGAGCCGATACAATGGCAAGATCGCCAATTGAAATTTTGCCATCCTCATTTAAATCGCCTGGACCTCCTCCTTTAATGACTTCTATAGGAACGGAAGAAGTAGCTGCTTGATATTCATTTCCTTTAACGTCCCCTAGAACAGCATTGGTAACGGAGATTAAGCCTGTTGTCGTCTTTGAGACCTTTTTTGATTTAAAGGTAAGCTCTACGATTGGCGTGTCACCGGTAACCGCGTGCTCTGGACCTGCACTGGCGATTATTAGACGAAGCTTTCCAGAGGTTTCCTTATCAACTTCGACGAGAGAGATACCTTCATATACGGATCTAACAGACACAAACTCCATAACCGCTGGGTTATAATCTATCTTGATGTCCTGTGCGTAAATAGGGAGTGTATTATTACTCAATCCAAAGCTCACTTTAAATTCTGTTCCAGACGTGATCGAGCTCATATTAGCGGTTAAGGTGCTTTTGAAAGTTGTTGGCTGATCCGGTTTCTTCAGACTGAAATCATCAACATAATAATTGCCGGTACCCGCTTCCGATTCTGTGTAGATTCGTGCGTAATTCAATTTGCCCGTCCAAGTAATTTTTGCCGAACCGGATGAACGCACCCAGCTTTCATTATCAACGCTAACAAACGATCCATTAAAGTAATGATCACCTGTACTATCGTTGATAAATATATTTGCATACATGGTTTGCTTATCTTTCGATTCCGTACGCAGCATGACTCCGAAATCATAGGTTCCTTGTCCGTTGCTTAACAATATAGATTTGATATCCTGCATTGCACCCGTATAATTCATACTTCTTGCACTTATTTGAAGCGCATTCGAACCTGAGTTCACAGGATCTGTAATGGGTGTAAGTGTGCTTGGATTGTACGCTGTCCATCCGGTCAAGCCATCTTCAAAGCCCGGATTTCTGAGAAGTTCACCCATGCCTTCCGTCGGCAAAGCATAAAGCCGTCCCTCACCAGGAGCAAAGTCAGCCGATATCACGCCTGTTAACGCATTATAGTTTGTATTTTCCTCTAAGCCTGTAGTTTTGGAGATTTCTGTAATCTTAGTAGGGTTTGAATTGATATGGAAAGAGAGCGTTGATGAATTGGTATAATCTCTATTTACTGCCATAATATATTTCCTGCCGCTTGCATCAGTGAAATAGGAGATGATCACGTTATCGTTTGTATTTTCAGGCTTCCAGAAAAAATCGGAGGGCACAGCTACAGTTCCGGCTGCCATCTTACCTGAATGGTATACATCAACTGAATTCAATTTCATTAAAATGGGGCCCCACGCTTCAATTTGCGCATTCAAGTTTTGGAACGGTTTGTACAGATCCGTCTTTGTTCCGTCTAAATTAATGATTCCCCCATCGAAAGGCATGCCCGGGTGCCAATACGGAAACCAATACAGAGCCTTCATACCATACGCAAGAGATGTAAATACGTTGTACCTCAATTCGTTCTCTACCGGACGCCTCATATCATAATAACCCGTCGCTTGTATGTAGGCACCTGTCTTCAAATCATGCTCCAGACCCTTTTCCCTGATAATTTTTAAGTTCGTGTAATAATCGTCTAAGATGTCAAAATTAGTCTCACCATTGGTTCTGAACGGATAATTATCGAATGTTAAATATTTTAGATCGGGAGTTGCTGCGATGACTTGATCCACGTACTTTACATATTCCGGTTTATTCCAAACATACGGTAACAAATTCAAATACGGTATTGAATCCGGATCATTTTTCAAAAATTGTTGATAAGCATGCCCTGCATAATTGACATTGGGGAAGAGGGGCTCGTCCATTACGTAATATCCACCCAAACCAGGGAGACCTTTATAATCGTTCACCATAGCAGCAATTTCTGCGTCAGTAGCTGTATTATCATAGACTTTATCGAATCTTGAATCAGCAACTACAGCTTTCATTCCTCGTTCAGCCGCTAATTTGAGCATCTTCTTGTTGTCTTCTATCGTATTCAAATCTGTGGAAGCGACATTAATAATCCAGTTTACATGTCCATCCTTGAGATAATCGTATTGAGTCTCGTTGGTGGAAGCAGCAGGAGGCACCCAGAATACGCCGATCTGAAATTCCTCATTCGAAGCTGAAGCCGGCTTGGCAGTCATCATACTCAGAATTAAGCCCATTGCTACAAAAAAACAAAACCCTGCAATACCTCTGGGACTTTTGATCAGTTCCACTCGCAACATTCTCCTTTGTAACACGATTTTTTCGAATTCAAGTTTACTTTACAGCTGTGAGTAATTTAAATCCTTTCATGAACGATAAATATCCCCTCCCCTCGATTATTTAACGCGCAGCATAATTCCTGTCTTATGCATTTGATAGCGCATACATTTGTGTACACCGCTAATATAAACTTACTTCTAAGCGAAACATATGTCAGGTTTTTAGCAGTCGTATGTTTATTTTTATGCAATCCTGAAATATTATCAGCTTAACGTTGAAAATCCGGAAAAAGCGATCTCGCAGCATCTTAAAGTTCTCCGAGAGGCCAATTTGGAGTGCGTGAAGAGAAGGACGCAGCAAAAAAACTTCATGCTGGAAACAAATCCTGATTCGGGAGGGGGGGGAGGCATCTAACACAGTGAACAACAAAGCGGGCATCCAAGGAAGCAAATTCGCTTCTTTGGATGCCCGCTTCTATTACCAATTCGATACAAGGCTAAATGAACTTAGTCCATGACCGCTTTCATATGTGCTTCCGTAATTGCCCAGTGAGTAGCACTCCAATATTTCTCTTTGTTCTTCACGAGAATGATTTGGGGTGATTCGTGCTTCACAGCTACATCCTCAGCGATTTGGTTGGAGACGGGACGGGATTCGATGACTTTGACAAGTGCGAAATCGGCGTCGGCATTCTCATTATTTTTGAGAAATTTATTGAATTCATCGTAAGCATTTGCGCTTACCGGACATGTCGTGCTGTGCTTGAAAACAACGAGTGGACGAGCACTCGAACTTTCCAATGCAGCCTTCCATTCCTCTACGGTTTGAATCTCTTTTACTTGCGACATGTTCATTTCTCCTTCACTATAGGCAAACTGCACCAGTTATATATAGAATATCTGTACTTATTCTAATGAATTATAACATAGCAAGAATCACAAAACATCTCGCTTCGCCCAAAGGGAGGATTATTTCATTTGCAGGAGCGTTGTCCAAAGGTCTGAGCTTTCAAACCCAAGACGCCATATAGCAACACCAGCCAAATCGTATTTCTTGGCGATCGCGATACGTGCTTTCACGGTATCCGTCGTTTCTGCCCAGAATATATGGGTGAAACCGTCTTTGGAATAGGTGTATTTCATCTGTCCCGCATTGGGATCGAAGACGCCTTGGGCGCCTTGTGATTGAATGATGGAAGGGATATCCTTCATGTAAACCGCTTTGTTATCTACGAGTGCACCTGCAGCATCCAAACGCCATTCACGAACATAGAAAGGTACACCGAGCATTAATTTGCTGCGTGGGATACCGTAAGCTAGGAACTGATTAACACCTTCCTCGACCCAAGGCAATTCCCCTACAGATCCAGCCTCGTCTCCATTCTGCCAATGCTGATCATATGCCATAATCATAATCGTATCCACAATTCCGGCAAGTGCGGCATGGTCGTAAGCAGTCTTCGCATCCCATTTGATATCCCCTCTAGGAAGATCGATGGAAACGGTCAATCCAGCGAGATGGGCAGCTGTAGTCAGATTGCGAACGAATGCAGTATAGTTGGCCCTATCACTACCGGATAAAGCTTCGAAATCTAGGTTAATCCCATCAGCGCCCAATGTTTGTAATTTGCCGACAAGCGATTGGATAAATCGTTTCTGTGCATCTGCATTTTTCAAGAAAGCGGTAGTCAGCTTCGCATCGAATTGGTTATTCACCAGTGGTGTTAGCTTCATGTTCGATTGCTTCAAGGAAGTGACGAGTGCTGCATCTGAATAGTCATTCATCGATCCATCGGCAGAACCAAGCTCGAACCAGGAGGGGGAGTCATAATCCAGCCCTTGTGTTTGACCCACTTGATTCAAAATCGTCGACGTTCGAGAAGAACCATTCCATCCCAAATATTGAAGCTTGATCTTATTGTTCCATATGGCTCGGCCCTCTGAAGTAGAGACTGTCGAATTAGAGAACTGCGCGGCATAATTCACAGCGCTAGCACGGGTATAGAAGGAACGAAGGGGCGTAGTCCCTTGTGTTACGGTTAAATAAGGGATATTCGTCCACCATACGAGACCGTCTTTGGTTACTGTAGAGCCGAGCAGACTTTTGGCATAAGCTACTGCACTGTCAATGGTGTAAACGCTCTTAACAGGTGAACCGTTTTGGTTCACGGTAAAGCTAGGGGTGTTACTATGAACAATAAGTCCAGTTTCTACATTTACAACCTTGCTTCCATATACCTTAGCGGATGCACGAATGGCGTCGAGCAGGAAAGGGTACAATGCACCGCCCATTGATTCGCCATTAAGCATAATATCGTATTGAGGTAGTCCTTTACGCTGTGTTTCTTTCTGAGTGGAAGTGAGGTTATCCCATATCCATTGATTAGAAGATAAATCGATTATATGTATGTTACTGAATGCTTTTGCGGTTTTCTTGGCATCCGCTATTGTAGCAAAGCTCCAAGTGGATAAGGTTTTATCGCCTTGGAACAACTGAAACCTCGGATAGGAGCTTGATATGTATCCTGGCTGCTCAAGGTCGCGAATTTGAGCGAATTTGAGCTTGCTTGCGAACTGTTTGGCATCCACAAGGGTACGGAATTCACGCGCTGGCGTCGTAAACCCGTTCTCATAAACTTTAAACTTAGGGAAGTTGTCCCACACCCAAAGTCTGCCTGTTATTTTCTCGACATGTGAATAAGAGAAATTACGGGCATACTCGATAGCCGCAGAATCGGTATGAAATTCCTTAAGTGCTTTATCGCTCTGATAGACTCGATATTTGGTCGTATTGTCCTTAATCGAGGTTGTCGCTCCTGCTGATACGTTCGTTGCCAAACCGGCTTGCAAGGCCATTGTAAGGGCAATAGTTAATGTCCATTTTTTCTGCATGTGCTAGAAATCCACTCCTCTCCCAATCTACTCTATTAGACGCCAGAGTGAGGGAGAGGTTGCGATAAATTCGACATTTTTCGATATTCCCATTATTTAGGGAGTGAAAAGAAACGGCTAACGCTGTCCTATGTCAGCGAGGCAAGCTTCTTCCACAAAAATATCAGAAAAGGATAGGCGAATGTTGTAATTTCTGGTATTTACAAAAAAAAACGGGCGCAGAAGACAATCCCTGCACCCGTTTACATAAACTATTAATCATCTTCAATATCTGCCCAAAATTCTTCATCCGCATCAAGTTTAATTTGGGATCGGAATTTGCGAATCTGATATTGTTTCAATAAATACTGTTCAATCGCTTCAAGTATATTCGCTTCTACAACATACTGGCTGCGTCCGCTCACCCACACTTCAGCTGTGTAACCGTATTGTTCATCCCAAGACAACTGAACTTCCACATCCGATGGCGAGACTCCTCGACGATCAGCCATGTGGAGACAGACTGCGTTAATAATCTCATCGGTGTAGATTCTCATCGTTAGTGGCGTCTCCGATCATCTGGATAGGTTGTTTTACGACGATTGCGGAAGTAGAGGAAGATACTTCGGATCGCGGCAATCACAATAAAGATCGCTAGAACGTTAACGAGTAATCCAAGGAAATTCCCTAGAAAACCGCTGCCAAACATACTGCCGAACAGCAAGCCTGCAATGCCGCCAATCATTAACCCTTTCATCAAGCCGCCGCCGCTAAAAAATCCACGATTAGCCGTTGTGCCCGATTTGGCCGCTCCAGTTCCTGAAGTGCTTCCAGGCGTACTTTTATTTACATTTTCAGCCGGCTTAGCTGGCGTCTGCGTATAGCTTTTCTTAGGCGATTTCATACCACCGAACTTGGGTCTAGCATCAACGGATCCTGCGCTGAAAGCGAGGAAAAGAGTGAACGCCATCAGTAACAATAAGCTTTTTTTCATTTGTTAATCTCCTTCTGAGCCTGCGCTCGAACATCTGTTATTGCCTTTCCGTACAATTACGTCTAATATAATCAAAGGTTTCAACTTTCATTCTTATTTCATGAATGATCTTTATGAATATGGGGGATAACGATGACTAATTACGAGTATCCATCAGCATATATTGCTTTTCTGGTTGAGTTTCACGCGACCCGTGATTATTTTGAATGTCATGAGCTTTTAGAGGAGTATTGGAAAAACAATCCAGAGGATGGGCTTGGCGATACTTGGGTAGGTCTAATCAAAGTGGCAGTAGGCTCTTACCATCAACGAAGAGGCAATCTTGTAGGTGCTCTGAAAATGCTTCATCAAGCTATTACTTTATTGACTGAAGAAGCAGCAGCTCACGTAGGTCTTGATGGAGTCAAGCTCAGGACGCTCATTAGCGCCAGAATTGAAGCGATTGAGCATCATGTACCTTTCACCGATATGGAGCTGCCGATACGGGATAGGGATCTATTGAAACGCTGCCAAGTGATGTCCATCAAGGAAGGACTGGTTTGGTCAGCCCCCAGCAGCGGGAAGGACCAATTGCTGCACCGGCACACGCTGCGGGATCGGAGTGCGGTCATCGCTGCTCGTGCTGCAGCTGCAAGAGCAAAAGCTGCAAGGAACGGTATTAACGGCAATAGCAGCAATAACAGCAAAAACGGCGATAACGGGAATTAATCTATCTCTCCCTAATTAACGAACAAAAGAGCTTAGAAGCACGCCATAATTGGCCTGCATCTAAGCTCTTTTTCACATTTCAAGCTACGTGTCATTTCGCTTTATTCTTTAATTTCAGTGCTTCATAGCCATCTACAACCAGATCCAGTTTCCCGGTTTCCGGGTGAATAATAAGCCCGTGTACGGGCGTCGTGGCTGAGAGAAGGGGATGGTTGCTAATAATGCTCACGCTTCTCTCCACGCTTTCCTGTACACTGTCGAAGCCGGTTAACCAACGCTCAAGATGCATACCCGAATTGCGAAGGGTTGTGATCGTTTCCTCCGTCACGCCGCTTTCGAGCATATGATGGATGACGGAGTCTGGGTTAAGCCCCGTCATTCCGCAATCATAGTGGCCAATAACAACGACTTCATCAGCCCCAAGCTCATAGGTTGCAATAAGAATACTGCGCATGATATTACCGAATGGCTGGGTAACGATAGCGCCGGCGTTCTTAATAATTTTGGCATCTCCATTCCGCAGATTGAGTGCTTTTGGAAGGAGCTCTGTCAATCTTGCATCCATACAGGTGACAAGAACCATTTTCTTGTCGGGGAAACGGTTAGTTAAGTATTTTTCATATTCACGGTTTTCGACGAATTGTTCATTATATGCCAAGATTTCTTTAATATTGTTCATTGTTTATCACCAATCCTTATCCAAAACAGTATGTTTTCACTAAAATGCAATCTCTCTATTGTTTCGATTTACTTCAAAAGGCGCAGATTTGCGGTATAAATTTGGTTGTCGCTGCTGAGGCTGAATGAGTGGCGAGCTTCGTTGTAATCGATCTTCAGATTGGGCTCGAAGAATACTTCGTAACGGGGCTCGTACCAGACAGAATAGGGCTTACCCTCACCTAATTTATCATCCTCATAGGGCTTGTTAACGATTTGAAGGGTAGGCACACCGCTTACGACGCAGCCGCAGCCTTCGGTATCATATAAGAGCTTTAAGCTTTTGCTGCCATCCGTTAAATGCTCGGAAAGATGTCCGATTGCAGAAGAAGTAAATGTAAAATTCATCGTTGTTGCTCCCTTCGACTTCCAGATTCCTTTATTACCGATTAAAGTTGATTATAAGGTTTGTAAAAAGTATGATCAAGTAGAAGCTTTGAGAAAGGTGGATGTAAGATGACACAAAATGATTCGAATATCCTGTCATTGTTCCTTGAACAGATCAAACAGATGAAGAGCTACGAAGAAGCGCTAGGCGTTTTGTATTGGGATTTGCGCACTGGAGCGCCGCGTAAAGGAATGGAAGTAAGGTCAGAGGTGATTGGCAATTTATCCGCACAGTTGTTTAAGTTATCAACAGCACCTGAGCTTGGAGAATGGCTGACTGAGCTGGAGAAGCCAGCAGTTTATGCCGAGCTAAGCGAGATTAACCAAAGGCTAGTTACGGAAACTCGTAAAGAATATGACCGCAGCATAAAGATTCCGCCGAAGCTTCATCAAGAATACGTGGTACTAACTTCACAAGCAGAATCGTTGTGGGAAGAAGCTAAGGAAAAGAACGATTACGCTTCCTTTGAGCTCTATTTAGATAAAATTATTACATACAGCAATCAGTTTATCGATCTGTGGGGTGTAAAAGAAGGCTCCCGCTACGATACGCTTCTGGATGCTTACGAGCCAGGCATGACAACTGCCGAGCTGGATAAGGTGTTTGGTGGCCTTCGCGAGAAGCTGGTACCTTTGTCTGCCGCAATCGCTGCATCTCCACATCAGCCGAAGACGGACTTTCTGAAGCAGACCTATGCAAAGGAAGCGCAAAAGTCATTTAGTTTATTTATTCTTAAACAGATGGGCTTTGACTTTGCTGCTGGTCGACTGGATGAGAGTGCGCATCCGTTTGCAACAGGTCTGAATCCGGGTGATGTGCGTATTACGACTCGATATCTAATCGATGATGTAGTGAGCGCGTTGTTTGGAACCATTCATGAAGGCGGTCATGCGCTGTACGAGCAGAATATTAGCAAAGATCTGATCGGTACCACACTGGCAACCGGAACGTCGATGGGCATTCACGAATCACAATCTCGTTTCTGGGAGAATGTCATTGGCCGAAGCAAGCCGTTCTGGAATCGGTATTACAAAGATTTGCAGCAGCATTTTCCGAATCAATTGGAAATCCCTGTGGAGGACTTCTACCGGGCTACGAATGTCGTGCAGCCATCTCTCATTCGAATTGAAGCTGATGAGCTGACCTATAACCTGCATATCATTATCCGCTACGAAATAGAGAAGCTGATCTTCAATGAAGGCGTAAAGGCATCTGAGCTTCCTGCCTTGTGGAATGAGAAGTACAAGGAATACTTAGGAGTTGAGCCAGAGAATGACTCAGAGGGCGTTCTACAGGATGTTCACTGGTCAGGCGGGGCTTTCGGATATTTCCCTTCGTATTCGCTAGGCAACATGTATGCGGCACAGATCACGAATACACTGGAGACGGAGCTGCCGAACTTCTGGGAGCTAGTGGAGGAAGGCAATTTACTGCCGATTAAAGAGTGGTTAACCGAGAAGGTGTACCAGTATGGCAAGCTTCGGACACCGTCGGAGCTTATTATCGCCATAACGGGTAAACCGCTCGATCCCGATCATCTAGTTGCTTATTTGGAGAAGAAGTACAAAGATATTTACAAGTTATAATTTGGTTAAGAATGGATCCTATCGGTGAAGGAAAGGCTGCACTTAGCATCATGCTATGTGCAGCCTTTTCTCATGTCCATTTAGATTCTTGCTTCGGTACATCTTTGTCCATTAGTTGTTTCAGTTTGGATTCTGTTGAAGAGTCTGAGGCAGGTGTGTAGATACTACAGCGCAAATCCGTACTGCCATGCACCTGAAGCGAAGTGAGATGGAACAGCATCTTTCCCGCTTTGGCATGTCGAAATTCAATGACGACCTCGGGGGAAGCACTAACTTGGCTTTGCTCCCAGAGACGATGGAAATCAGGATGTGCCTGCTTCATCTCCACGAGAAACTTCTCATACCATTCATCCTCGACATATTGACCATAATAAGCACGGAATATAGCTAGAAATCCGCTGACGAAATGCTCCCAGTTCACGGCTAGGCGCCTAAATTCTTTGCGCGTGAATAATAAGGAGATCATATTCCGCTCTTCATACGGAATTTGCTCGAAGTTCATGAATACATGTGAAGCTGCTTCATTCCAGCCAACAATCTGGCAGTGTCGGTCAGAGATAATGGTGGGACAGGCACGCAGTTCATATAAGATCCTTTTCAAGGAAGGACTAATCTCAGGTCGATCCTCAATGAGATGGCTGGATCCGGCAGCAGACTCGAGGGCTAGGGCATACAGATATTTGCGTTCATCCACCGTTAATTGAAGTGCAGTTGCTACCGCGTCAAGCACGGATGATGATACTTTAATATCCCGGCCCTGCTCCAGCCACGTGTACCAAGTCGTGCTGACACCTGCCAATTGAGCGACTTCTTCTCTTCGGAGACCTGCTGTTCTTCTGCGTGTTCCAGATGGTATTCCAACCGATTGCGGCAGAATCTTCGTTCGCTGCGCTTTCAGAAAGCTGGATAAGGCTTGAAGTCTAGCCTGCTGATTCATTCCTGTACCTCTTTTCTCGTTCTTAGGGTAGTACTTATTATACTAGTATAAATGACAACTTGTAATAGGATAAAAAGTATGACAACATAACCTCCACAAGCTATTAATAGGGAGGCCATAATGATGGAGAGAGTCGTAATTACGGGAATGGGTGTTATTTCGCCGCTGGGCAATGACGTGGATACGTACTGGAATCGTCTAATAAAAGGGGAATCGGGTGTTACTTTAATCGATACCTTTGATACTACAAGACATAAAGCCAAGATAGCTGGTTTGGTGCGAGGCTTTGATGCTGACGCTATTTTTGGACGTAAGGAAGCTCGACGAATGGACCGGTTCTGTCACTTTGCCCTGGCAGCCGCTGAGCAAGCTATGGAGGATTCGGGCTTGGTACTTGAAAAAGTGGATCGTGAGCGCATGGGTGTGTATGTTGGATCGGGTATCGGGGGTCTTGGTACACTGCTCGAACAGGATGCGATCCTCCGTGAACGAGGGCCGGAGAGAGTCAGTCCGCTGCTTGTCCCGATGATGATTTCGAACATGGCTGCTGCGATGATTAGTATTCGATATGGTTCTCAGGGACCGACACTTTCGCCTGTCACAGCCTGCTCGATCGGTAATACTGCAATCGGTGAAGCTTTCCGACTTATTGCGATGGGTGGAGCAGATGTCATTATTGCAGGTGGATCAGAGGCAGCTATTAATGAAATATCCTTAGCAAGCTTCGGCAACGCAACTGCCCTCTCTACACGGAATGAAGATCCTGCGGGGGCCAGTCGACCTTATGACTCAGGGCGTGATGGCTTCGTTATTGGGGAAGGTGCAGGGATTCTCGTCTTGGAGTCTTTATCGCATGCTTTACGCAGAGATGCTCAGATATATGGGGAAGTTACTGGCTATGGGGCCAGCTCGGATGCTTACCATATGGTCGCTACACATCCTGAGGGTATAGGCCCTTATCTGGCGATGAAATCGGCTCTTCGTGAAGCGGGAATACAGCCTGATGAAGTCGATGTCATTCATGCACATGCAACAAGTACAGAGCTAGGTGATCGCTCAGAAACGTTGGCGATCAAGAAATTATTCGGTGAATCGGCGTATAAGATTCCTGTAACGGCGAATAAGTCGATGATCGGTCATATGCTCGGCGCGGCAGGGGGCGGACAGGCGATTTCGTTAGTGAAAAGCTTAAATGATGGCATTATTCCGCCTACGATCAATCAAGAAGAACGTGATGACATATGTGATTTGGATTATGTGCCTAACGTCGCCCGTAAAGCGAAGCTGAACATCGGAATAAGCAATTCATTCGGCTTTGGCGGACATAATGCAGTGATTGTTCTGCAGTCATACAAAAACTAACAGAAGAGCAGCAACGGAAAAGGCTGCTGCATATATCTGTGAATAGTTGAGGAGAATAATCTACCATATCCTGTGTTGACGCATCCTTCTGGACAAGGGTAGGATAGAGGAAAAGCCGAATGTGTCGGTCCGAAAGTAAGGAGCAGTACCAATGGGGATTCGCGTAATCAAAACCGCCGTAGCAGCACTTGCTGCTCTATATATAGCGCATTATTTAGGCCTGCAGCCTCCTTTGGCTGCAGGCTTGCTTGCTATTCTAGGTGTAGAAGTCACACGCATGAGAGGGCTGAAGAGTGCGTTTGTACGCTTTATCGCTTCAGTACTCGGGCTTTTCTTTGCTTCACTTTTATTTATGCTGCTGGGCTTTCATCTTTGGACGATATCCATCTTCATATTGGTGACCTTTCCGATTCTGTCGAGGTTCTATCTGAAGGATGGTGTTGTGACGAGTTCTGTTATTGTCTTCCATATTTATGCCCGTGAAGAAGTAACAGCTGCACTCATTGGTAACGAAATCCTACTGCTGCTTACTGGTCTTGGCTGTGCAACTATTATTAATTTGCTCTATATGCCCAAGGAAGAGAAAAGGCTGACAGAGCTTCGTCGTCAGACGGAGGAGAAGTTTAGTGTAATCTTCAGTTATATGGCCCAGACACTGCGAACACCTACTATAGTCTGGAATGGTCAGGAGCTGCTGGAAGCGAGTAAGGTGATTGAGGAAGGACGACGGAGGTCGGAACTCAGCCGAGAGAACCGGATTTGGGGTCAGGACGATGAATATTGGCGGTATTGGCCTACCTATTTTGATATGAGACAGCAGCAGTTTGAATCGATTGGACAGATGCTGGTGCAGTTGGCTTTTGTTTATGAGACGCTGCCTCAAGGGGAGCTTGTTGCCGAGCTATTCGACCACTTGGCGGATGATGTGAAATCTGATGTCTATGAAGGGGCAGTAGAGCAGAGTTTGACTGAGCTTAAAGAGCGTTTTCGTTCCATGCCGCTGCCTGTAACCCGTGAGGAGTTCGAGATTAGAGCCGCAATCCTACGGTTGATGCATGACCTGCTGCGTTATCTGGAAATCGCGAAGCGCTGGAAAAAGCAAAAAGACAGCCGTAAGGCTGTAACCCGTGGGCAATCTGCTTAGGCGAACAGTAAGGCAGCGTTTCAACTTACACCTTACTTGTGATTCAAGTTAGCGAATATTTCTCTTTAGGGAGAGCGGGACTGGATTACATTCCTTCGACGGTTCTGGAATTATCCTCTACTTTCAAAGACATGTAAACGTCTATGAGATCCTCACTTTCAACTTTAAAACCAAACCGTTCATAAAGACGTCTAGCAGCGCTTCCTTGTAGGACATTTAATGTTACAATTTTTCCTTTTACATCATTTTGTTCAAGCAGATTTTTTAATACTTGACTGCCGACTCCTTTACCTTGGTAATTGGGATAAATATAAAAATGTTCCAATAAATAGCCATCTAACGTCGGTTTAAAAGCTATGCAGCCAACAAAGGAAGAATCTGCCTCGATGATCCAAGTATGAACGGGGTCAAATGCATTACGGAAGCGTTGACGAACCTTCTCTTCATCAAACCTTCCTAACCTAGTTAAATCATTAAGTAGTACAATTGCCCGTAAATTAGCAATTGCCTCAACATCGGAATTTTGGGATTGGCGAAGAGTAATCTGTTTCATCTAACGTAACATCTCCTTATTCATTTTTAAGACAACAAAAGGGTTGAGCCCACTTAAAAATCATTGAAATCATCACCGTTCCGACGACGAGAGAGGCTTGATAACCACAATGTTTACATTGGTAAAGTGGAATTCTGCGCTTATGTCCTTCGCATATTATAGCGGTTTAATCAGGGAGTATCTATGGTAACGTTGCCGTTTGACCTCTCCATGGTATGTTTTTTGCCAACACCAAAACTAGTGGTTGACGACGAAGGTAATCAGATGCTGACGAAGGTAATCAGATGCTGAGCGGACAGGAGAGCTCTTATTTCAGTCCAATCGCGGTATGTAGGTGGATAAAAGGACAGAGAAGCCGCTATTCTCCGGCAAATCATCTGAAATCAGCTATATTTTAGTTGATAGCGGAACCTGTGTCCGTTGAACTTGTTTGGAGTCGTGTTTTGATATGAATAGCGCATCCACAGTCCGCTCAGCAAGATTAACGGGAAAAGCTCCTGTTATAGGGGCTTCTTTCGTCTTTTTTTTCGTTATAACAGAAATTTTCCGTGTTAATTCATTCATTTCCAGCCCATTTAGGTGGATATACTCAAGTTTACTGGGGAGATTCCTGCTAAATGAACCGCTCAGCCCAAAATCGAGAGAATGAAATGGAGGTTTTCCTGTTATTTCTTATTCAACGCCTGAAATGCTGTGTAGAATCACCTATCAGCGAAAAAAGAGGCTTAGGCTCGAAACGGGCCCGTTACAAAATAGTCAACCACTGATTATGAGATTGAGCTTTAATTTATAAGTCAATATTGATTATAGAACAAATGTTCCTATATAATAAAAGCACCAATAAAGAGGATGGTGTGATCTTGGCGAAGAAATTATCTGTTGAAAGTATGTGGGATGCTAGCAGTGTGCTGCTGCCTGAGCATAAATTAGCCTTAAATGAATGGGTTCAAATACAACAGAAGCGTGAGCGCATAGATATGGATGAACAGGGGTGGGAGAGCGTGTCACAGGCTTTGGGCGTATCATTAACGCAGCGCGAAGAGATCACCCTTCATATGTATCATCCGTTTGAAGTGTTGACTGTGGTAGGGATTGTGGATCGAGTTGATCACTCGCGGGGTCGTTTCATGGTAGATGGGGAATGGTTCGAGATGAGTGACATTGAGGGTGATGCAATTAAACGGAGACCGAAACAAGCTAATTGAACACCTCGAAGCTGGGAGATGTGCTGACTCTCTTGCTGGAGGATGTTTGCAAAAAGAAAGTTTGGCGTAAAAAAAGAGCAGATTAGTGATCTTTGAATTCGCAATCGGCTTTCATATAGTCCATGTTATTGATAGTTACAGCAAGCTAGTCCTACTCTTTACTTGCACTAGCTTATTCCCAGCCTACATGCTGTTGGCTTAGTTAAGTGGGGTAACATCAATTAATGAAGGCATTTTTTGCAGCCGCATTTTGATCGAGAAACATCTGCATTTATATAGCTTCAAAAAGTAAAAAAGCCAATCGCCAAGAACGTTAATATCTTGCGGCTGTTGAACATAAATATTTATATGGGACCACTTAATCAACATTTGCCTATGTCCTGCATACACTTTAAATGAATGATTGTATGGAGGAGGTTAAAGCGATGGCTTATGCAGATAAACAGCTTAAGGCTAGAGAAATCATTACCAAAGCTGTCTGCGGCAAAGGTCGTAAGTTTTCAACAGTAACTCACAACGTTACGCCGCCTCACCATCCCACTAGTATTTTGGGAGCGTGGATTATTAATCACCAATATGAGGCGGTTCGTTCCGGCGATGGGATCGAGGTAATCGGTACTTACGATATCAACATCTGGTATTCTTACAACAAAAACTCCCAAACCGACGTAGCAAAAGAAACACTATCGTACGTGGAGCATGTGCCGCTTTCCTACCTCGATCCGAAGCATCGGGCTTCAACCGAGGAAGTATCGGCAGAATCAACACAAGAGCCTAACTGTGTGGAGGCAAATATTTCGGCTAGCGGCTCAAGCGTTGTTATTCGTGTAGAGCGTGAGTTCGCAGTCGAGTTAATCGCCGAAACGAAAGTTTGGGTTGCCACTTTGCCGGGCGGCAGTGACGATCTAGACGGTAAAGGTATCGAGTACGGTGATGATGGTGAATTTGAAGATTTGGATCCGGATCTGCTCGACGACGAGCTGTAATTTCGAAGGTTACAGCGATTTAATCTATCGTATGCGAGAGCAGGCAAGGATTCGAGGGCGCTAGCCCTCTTTTTTTTGGAAAAATATTGGTTAAAGCTTGGACGAATGACCGCATGCTGATAAGGGGGGAGGCTTTGATGGCGGGAAAGGTATGGTTCTGGTCCAGGAAACACCTTGGTCTGCAATCATTAAGCCCACAAGCCTGGCGCGATGGCATCCCCGAATCGACGGATACCGTCATCGTTTGTGATAATTATGCGCTGCCCCCTGCTTGGCGGGATCTCGGTGAGCCACTCGTATTAAACGCAGGAGCATCCACTTTTTCCTTGTGGAGTTGGGCGGAAGTAAGTCTGCGATTAAAGCGTTCAGGTGTAGCGGTCATGGAACCAGTGCAGGTCCCGTCCACTTATCGAATCTATAAAATCTCCCTATTCCACTTGCAGATGATCCATGTGGAGAGAATACAAACGTTAGATAAGAGGTTAATTGCTATGGTGGATCATCGTGAACCATCATCAAATACTCCAGATTACAATCTTCGCTTTAGTGGAGATAGAGCATGCCTAGAGGGAAGCAGCACACAATCGAGCTCAATTGCTGCGCCGAAACTTGGATATCTAAGGCAACAGGAGTTAAGTGATATTCTATCTCGGCGTATGACACGTCTTGCATTGAAATCGATGCATGCGGTTGGCTTGGATTTCGGCAGCGTAGTCGTTCATGTTGAGGATAACGGAAGATGTACGGTGGCGAGCATGCAGGTGCCACGAGCATCTGAGCTGCAAGAAGGGATTTGGCAAGAAGCCATCCAGAAATTCGCAGCAAATTGGTCAGATCCTCTCCTGTCGTCTGGAACGGATTCATCGGTTAAGCCGCTCTTAATTGGTGCTGATCCTGAGTTTCTGCTTCTCTCGAAGCAAGGAAAGGTCGTTTCCGCAGAGAAATATCTAGAAGGCGGTCACGGAGCGGGCTGTGATGCTGTTCTTGTCGGTGGACGTGTGATCTATCCGGTAGCTGAGCTTCGTCCTGCGCCAGCTGATTCACCGGATGCATTAGCTTCAAATATTCGCAGGCTGCTCATTCAAGCGAACGCACGAATTACAGATCATTCCCTTCGATGGGCAGCAGGAGGGATGCCGGTTCCTGGATTTGCGTTAGGCGGTCATATCCATCTGAGCGGTGTTCGCTTGACTAGCCGCCTGCTTCGCCAGCTGGACAGCTATGTCGCCCTCCCGTTAGCTATGCTAGAAGCGCCTAACGACCAAGCGAGGAGACCTCGCTACGGTACGCTTGGCGACTTCCGATACCAGCCGCATGGCGGATTTGAGTATCGTACTTTAGCGAGCTGGCTTGTTTCGCCAGTGGCAGCGAAGGGCGCTTTTGCATTGATGCTTCTCTGCGCACGTGAGACCGATCATCTTCACTATCGTCCATCTGAGAATGAAGCTCTTGTAGACGCCTATTACACTGGAGATCGGGAGACACTGAAGGGTTGTTTAGACCGGCTATCTGATTCGATATCGGCAACTTCATCCTACAAGGAGCTTTCGCAGTGGATTGATCCATTGATTCTCGCGGCTCGTGAAGGCCGAACCTGGAAT
The DNA here is from genome assembly GCF_003945345.1 of Paenibacillus baekrokdamisoli. GTDB lineage: Bacteria > Bacillota > Bacilli > Paenibacillales > Paenibacillaceae > Paenibacillus_Z > Paenibacillus_Z baekrokdamisoli. The sequence continues at coordinate 1,275,781 of NZ_AP019308.1, forward strand.
GTCGATCAAGATATTCGGGTGAAATGGCGCATTTGCGCGCAGGAATAATTCGGGCGCTCCACCGTGGGGCGCTTTTCTGCTATAATATAAGTCTGATGTTGAACGATATGCTACATAAAAACAGGAGGGGCGGCATGGCTGGATATACCCCGATGATCTTGCAATATCTTGCTATTAAAGAGGAAGCCAAGGATGCTTTTTTGTTTTTTCGACTTGGTGATTTCTATGAAATGTTTTTCGATGACGCCATTCTTGCCTCTCGCGAGCTTGGCATTACATTAACTGGACGTGAGGGAGGCGCTGAAGAGCGTATTCCCATGTGCGGGATACCTTATCATGCAGCAGAGGGATATATTTCCCGATTGATTGAAAAAGGGTACAAAGTAGCTATTTGTGAACAGGTTGAGGATCCATCCGCAGCCAAAGGCGTCGTCAGACGGGAGATTGTCCGCGTTGTGACACCGGGAACGGTTATGGAATCCAAGTCCATTGCAGAGAAAGCGAACAATTTCATCGTCTCTATCGCTCAGCTTGAAGGCAGCTTTGGTGTGGCTTCATGCGATTTATCGACAGGAGAGCTCTATGTAACTTCTTTTCCAGCTTCGGTAGATATGCTGATGGATGAAGTCAATGTCTATCACCCTGCTGAGATCGTTGGTGATGAGAGTCCCCTCGAGCTTCTGAAGCCTTCAGCAGCTAGCTGGAATCGCCCGGTGCTATTTACCACCCGTGATGTAATGGATGCCGCTAAGCTTAAGGAACAGTTTAAAGAGATTGACTTGAAGGGACTTCTCCCTGCTAGATATCGCGCGGTAAGCCTGTTAACGGGTTACTTGGACGATACGCAGAAACGTTCTCTCGGTCATATGCGGCGCATTCATGTTTATGAACCTAATCAGTATATGATTCTTGATCCCTTTACACGGCGGAACTTAGAGCTTGTTGAGACGGTTCGCGATCGCAATAAGAAGGGCTCGCTGCTCTGGCTCCTTGATCGTACACGCACTTCGATGGGTGCAAGATTGCTTCGTCGCTGGATTGATAAGCCGCTTTTGAACAAGGCTCTAATCGACGAAAGGCTTGAAGCAGTAGACAAGCTGTACCACAGCTTTATCCTTCGTGATGAACTGCGCCGAGAGCTGAATGAGATATACGATCTGGAGCGACTTGTGGGCCGAGTGGCATTCGGAAGTGCCAATGGCCGGGATTTGAATGCGCTGAAGTCTTCGCTTCAGCATGTGCCGGCGCTTACGGCGTTCTGTGCGGCCTCCGAATCGGTTACACTTCGCAAGCTGGTGGATGGCATTGATGACTGTGCGGATTTAGCAGCTATGATTGAGACGGTTATCGTGGATGAACCGCCAATATCAGTACGTGAAGGCAGTTTGATACGTGCGGGCTATGACAGTTATTTGGACGAGCTTCGAGAAGCGAGCGTTAACGGCAAGAAGTGGCTGGCTGATCTAGAACGTCAAGAGCGCATAGCAACGGGCATACGCTCGCTTAAGATTGGCTACAACAAAGTGTTCGGTTATTATCTGGAAGTATCTAAAGCGAATATTTCTATGCTGCCTGAGGGCCGCTATGAACGTAAACAGACGCTTACCAACGCCGAACGATATGTAACACCGGAGCTCAAAGAAAAGGAAAGACTCATTCTTGAAGCGGAAGACAAAATGGTTGACCTCGAATTTGCCAAATTTATTAAGCTTCGCGATCATATTTCGATTCATTTACATCGCTTGCAGAAGCTTGCAGAAATGCTGGCATCCCTTGATGTGTTTCAGTCGATGGCGACAGTTAGTGCTGACCAGCGCTTCGTGAAGCCGGTTGTTACGGAGGGCTTCGACCTAATCGTGGAAGATGGCCGTCATCCCGTCGTCGAGGCTGTTATGGAAGGTACTCCTTTTATTGCTAATAGCACCTCATTAACGGGCGATGAGAATGGTTCATCAATGCTCTTGATCACGGGCCCTAATATGGCTGGCAAAAGCACTTATATGCGTCAAGTGGCACTCGTCTGTATCATGGCGCAGATTGGCTGCTTCGTGCCTGCGAAGCGGGCTGAGGTACCTCTCATTGATCGGATCTTTACCCGCATAGGTGCGGCTGATGATCTAATCGGCGGACAAAGCACGTTCATGGTTGAGATGAAAGACATCCAAACTATGACAGAGAAAGCAACCTCTCAAAGCCTCGTTATTATCGATGAGCTAGGTCGTGGTACGTCTACAGGAGAAGGGATGGCAATTGCTCAAGCAGTTATTGAGTATGTCCATCATATTGTCGGCAGCAAAGCGCTTGTATCTACACATTTTCATGAGCTGTCACATCTCGAAGAAACGCTGCCATCGCTAGCAAATGCATGTATGGCCGTGCAGGAAACTGGCGATAATGTGACCTTTCTACGTAAGCTTGTACCTGGTTCGGCAAGCAGCAGCTATGGGATATATTGCGCTCAACTAGCAGGCTTGCCAAGCAGCATTATATCAAGAGCATATACTCTGCTTGAGTCGCATGAAGCCGAGCAAGAAGGGCTTCAGCGGTCGCTTCCACCTCTGCCAATCACAGCAGACAAGAAGGAATTGGTTGCGGTGTCGATTCAGGAGACAGCATCGGCCTATGAAGCTTCGGCACCAACTCGCGAAGTATTCGCACAGATACCTTCAGTCGACGTAGTAAAGGAAACTGAGGCTGCAGATAAAGCAAGCTACCAAGCGGGCTCAGAAGTTGTCCAGCTTTCCATTTTCTCAGAGCCTGCTCTTGAGCAAACCAAGGTTCGCAAGGCAAGTCCAAAAGCTGAGCAGCTTGCTGAGCAGCTTAAACGACTGGACCTATTCAACATGACGCCGATGCAGGCAATGCACTGGCTGAATGAGATGAAACTCAAGCTAACGGATGATAAATAATAAGCAGAAACATGAACCAAATGAATGTGGAAGGAGGTGGCAGGAATGGGCAAAATTCATGTGTTGGATGAACAGCTAGCCAATCAGATTGCTGCAGGCGAAGTCGTTGAACGGCCTTCCTCGGTTGTGAAGGAGCTCGTCGAAAATGCTGTGGATGCAGGCAGCTCCACGATTGATATAGTCATTGAAGAGGGCGGTTTAACGCTCATACGCGTGACTGATAACGGCTCAGGTATAGACGGAGATGATATCGAGATGGCCTTCTTTCGTCATGCTACGAGTAAAATCTCTTCCGGCAAAGACTTGTTCCGCATAGCCAGCCTAGGCTTCCGCGGAGAAGCGCTTCCGAGTATCGCGGCAGTCGCTCGTGTAACCTGTATTTCATCTCCTGAGACGAGCGGCCTTGGCCGTAAGCTTGTGATTGAAGGCGGCGCAATACGAGTGAACGAAGAGACGAGCGCCCCGCAAGGAACTGATATAGCCGTTCGTGAATTATTTTATAACACACCAGCTCGGTTGAAGTACATGAAGACGATACAGACTGAGATCGGTCATATTGCCGATTATGTCAATCGTTTGGCGCTTGCACATCCCGGTATAGCTATCACATTGAAGCATAATGGAGGGCTGCTGCTGCGGACGCTAGGCAGCGGTGATCGACTTCAAACGTTTGCTGCGATATACGGTACGACTTCGGCCAAGACGATGCTTCCCGTTGAGGGGGAAGTGCCCGACTATGATTTGCGAGGGTATATCTCTAAGCCAGAGCAGACAAGAGCTAACCGTAATGGCATTACGCTTGTTGTCAATGGCCGCTATATTCGGAGCTTTGTCATTAATCAGGCGATTATGCAGGCCTATCATACCTTACTTCCTATTAATCGTTTCCCGATGGTTGTCTTAGAGATCGGCATGCATCCAAGCTTGCTCGATGTCAATGTGCATCCTTCCAAAATGGAGGTTCGGTTCAGCAAAGAAGTGGAGCTTCGAGAGTTTATCGAGAAATCCATCAGTGATGCGCTTGGGAAGCAGCGTCATATACCTGGACCTGCGTCTTCTGAGCGGTCCAAACCGATTTTTGTCCAGGAGAATATTTCATTCCATCAGCCGGAGCCTTCCTTTAATTCCATCGTTGAAAATTCCAAAGCGGAACGTGTCGGTGGCAGCGTGAATCTGAACCAACGTCCGTTCGCAGAGCAGACTAGCAGGGATAATGGGTCGGCCCGAGGTAACGGATATAACACGAATAATGGAGGATCTTCATCCGGTCGCAGCAATGTGCTGGATTGGCAGAGCGGACGCAGCGTCATTCCCAAGGATGCTGCAGAACGCTTATATGCGCCGCCATCTGACTCGGTCTTCTCGCGCCCTCATGAGGGAGTTCGGGAGACAACCGTCGGAGCTGGTTTTGAAACGGGAATAAGTGGGAATGAGAATGGTGGGTACGAGAGTGGGAGTTCCTCTACAGCTGCTTCATTAGAGGCACTTGCTTCTGTTCCAGCAGACTTCCCTCTGAACAGTGAAGCCGCATCTCCTTCTTTCCCAGAGCTGTATTGGATTGGTCAGCTGCATGGTACTTATATTGTGGCTCAGAATGAAGAAGGACTGTTCTTAATTGATCAGCATGCGGCTCATGAGCGGATTCATTATGAATATTTCTTTGAAAAGTTCAGCCGTCCACAGCCAGCCAGCCAGCAGCTGCTCGTACCCATGACGCTAGAATATACACCAACGGAAGCCGTTGCTCTGAAGGATCGACTCTCCTACCTGATAGAAGCAGGTGTTGAGCTGGAACCGTTCGGTACCCATACGTTTCTAGTCCGTGCTTATCCGGAATGGCTTCCTGATGGTGATGAGCAATCGGTCATCGAGGAAATGATCGATTGGCTGTTAATAGAACGGGGAACTATAGATATCGGCAAGCTTAGGGAGAAATCAGCTATCATGTGTTCGTGCAAGGCTTCCATTAAAGCGAATGATCGTTTGACCCGTGAGGAAGGGGAAGGTTTGCTGATTAGGCTTGGTGCCTGCAAGCAGCCTTATACCTGCCCCCATGGAAGGCCGATTGTCGTACATATGACGACGTATCAGCTAGAAAAAATGTTCAAACGGGTGATGTCATGATTGTAACAACGCCTCATAAACCAACACCAGATCTCATTGCTTATGCGAATCGAATTAGTGAAGAACTGGGAGGGCGTTATGTTCCTCGCAAGCAGGATTCTCTTACTTTGCTGAGGCAGAGATATAACGATGATCAGCTGCTTGTTGCAGACGATCAAGGACTGCGCTATTATGAGGATTCAGATACCCCTTTATATTTTCATCCTAGTATGGCATATGTGCGAGTGAAACGGCTTCGCAAAGGTGAACGTGATCCATTGATTGATGTTTCTGGTTGTGAGCCAGGAGATGCTGTCGTTGACTGTACGGCAGGGCTGGGTTCGGATTCAATCGTTTTCTCGTATGCGGTAGGTGCCGCTGGACATGTTACAGCTCTTGAGAGCCAAGGCATACTGTCTACAGTCGTTCGGGAAGGGCTGCAAACGTATCAAACCAATCACTTGGATGTCAATGAAGCGTTCCGCCGAATTACACTGCAAAATATCGACCATAAGAGCTGGCTTTCATCGCAACCGGACAAAAGCGTCGATATTATTTATTTCGACCCGATGTTCCGTCAGCCGCTTCATGATTCTTCTTCAATGCAGCCGTTACGTGGTCTTGCCAATCGCGAACCCTTAGACAAGGAATCAGTGGAGCATGCGATTCGCGTGGCACGAAAGTCGGTTGTGCTCAAGGAGCACCGTGATAGTTCAGAATTTGATCGGCTTGGTTTTGAACGCAAGCATGTTAACAAAATTGCTTATGGAGTGATTATACCGACATGAGCGACTTACAATGCATCAATAAGGTTGAGAAACCGAAACTGCTCGTACTCATTGGACCGACTGCAGTTGGGAAGACGAAGATGAGTCTTGACCTTGCTAAAGCCTGGAACGCCGAGATTATCTCAGGTGATTCCATTCAGGTTTACCAAGGAATGGACATCGGCTCCGCTAAGATTAAGCTTGAAGAGCGAGAAGGTATCCCGCATCACCTCATCGATATCTGCGATCCCCTGCAGCCATTCTCGGTTGCGGAGTTTCAAGAGCGCTGCGCTGCACTTATTCCGGCTATTACAGATCGGGGCAAGCTGCCCTTCATCGTTGGCGGCACCGGTCTATATGTGGAATCTGTCGCATATGGCTATGACTTTGCGGATGTAGGCTCCGATGAGCTCTTTCGTGAGGAGCAGGCAGAGTTTGCACGGAAGTTCGGGGCAGAGGCGCTGCTTGAAAAGCTTCGTCTGGTGGATCAAGGTTCTGCTCTGCGTCTGCATGCGAATGATCAACGGCGGGTTATTCGCGCCTTGGAGATTTATCATCTAACAGGTACAACGTTATCCGAGCAGCTGGAAGGTCAGAAAAAAACATCACCGTTCGAACTATGTATAATCGGTCTTACTATGGATCGCAGTGTTCTCTATTCCCGCATCAATGAGCGTGTGGATACGATGATTGCCGAAGGGCTTGTAGAAGAAGTGAAGGGATTGCTTGACCGCGGGGTACCTGCGAATGCTGTTTCAATGCAAGGTCTTGGCTATAAGGAAATCGTACTATACCTGCAAGGAGATCTAACACTAGAAGAAGCGGTCGAATTATTAAAGCGGGATACGCGCAGATTCGCTAAACGCCAGCTCTCATGGTTCCGACATATGAAAGACATCCATTGGATCGATAGTTCTGAAAATTTTCACAAGAATTTGGATACGATTCATGGTATAATAGCAGGAAAGTTTAAGGTCAATCTTGAATATAATTCTAACCAATCTTTATAACGATGGGGGTAACGGTCAATGAATAAATCAATCAACATTCAGGATACTTTTCTAAACCAATTACGCAAAGACAGCGTCCCGGTTACTGTGTATTTGACCAATGGCTTTCAAATTCGCGGCGTGATTAAAGCATTTGACAATTTCACCATCGTTATTGACAGTGAAGGCCGCCAACAAATGGTGTACAAGCATGCTATCTCTACCTTTACCCCACAACGTAATGTCTCTCTTGTTCAAGTTCAAGGCAGCGAATCGTAGTCCCCTAGAATGGTTTTTTGAAACTTTTCTAGTGCGTGATGCGTTTAATTGGATAGCGGCACGACAGAACAACCCGCTACTGGCTGGGTTGTTCTTTTCGTTTGGACCTCTTAATCGTTACAAGAAGGCTGTTGCGGTTTACAATTATGGGGTATAAATAGAGACGAGAGACACAACTCGTTAGAGCTGGAGGGGAACCTTTCTATGACAGATGAAAGAAGCACCAAGAAGAAAGTGCAGAAGAAAAAGGGGAAACGCAAATTCTCAGGACGTAAGCTGCTCATATGGATGTTTTTCACGGGAGCGGTGGCTGTAATTTGCGGCATTATTGGCTATATGTTAATTATTTTGAACGGCGAACGTATTTTGTCGGAGAATCAGGATAAATTCATTTTACCAGAGGCTTCTACGATCTACGATTCAGGCGGCCATGAAATCATGAAGTTCTCTACAGCAGGCGGCAACCGTGAAAATGTAGAATATGCTGAAATCCCTAAACTAGTAAGAGACGCTGTAATTGCTACAGAGGATAAGCGTTTCGAAGAACACAAAGGAATCGACTTATGGTCCATCGGTCGAGCACTTGTAAAGGACGTCGTAACCAGAAGCGCCGCTGAGGGTGGCAGTACCATTACCCAGCAGCTTGCCAAAAACCTATTCCTAACGCGGGATAAGACCATCTTCCGGAAGGCTACGGAAGCTTCGATAGCAGTAGCACTAGAGAACAAGAAAACAAAAGACGAAATATTGACGATGTATCTGAATCGGATCTATTACGGCAAAGGAGTCTATGGCATAAAAGCGGCGGCAAAATATTACTTTGACAAGCCTTTAGATCAATTGAAGATTTGGGAGATCGCGACTTTAACAGGTATCCCCAAAGCTCCAACTGCCTATAATCCGATTAGTAATCCTGAAAAGTCAGCAGATCGCCGAAATGTTGTCCTTCAGCTTATGTTTGAACAGGGTTATATCACGAAAGCGCAGCTTGATGAGGCGAAGACCCATACCTTCGTTCCGACTCAGCACAGTGTGGCAAGTGATACGTATCCGGCTTACATGGACTATCTTGTCAGTGAAGCGGAAGCGAAGACGGGACTCACAGAGGAACAGCTTCGAATCGGCGGGTACAATATTTACACGACTTTAAATACAAATGCACAATCCATTATGGAAAAAGAGTTTGCTGATGATTCTAATTTTGAGAAGAGTGTAGACGATCAACAGGTTCAAGGAGCAATGATCATTATTGATCATCGGGATGGGAATATTCAAGGCTTAGTTGGTGGACGTGATTATGAGAAGAAAGGGACGAATCGCGTTCTCGTCCCTCGTCAACCAGGCTCAGGCTTCAAGCCGATAACCGTTTATGGACCGGCAATTGAGACGGGTGATTATTTCCCATGGTCGATCGTACAGGATGTTAAGCAATGCTACGGCAATTACTGTCCTAGTGATTCCAATGGAAACAAATATATTGGTCCCATTACTATCCGTCAATCCATTAAGGAGTCCCGTAATGCTTCTGCCGTGTGGCTTCTCAATGAAATCGGTGTAAAAACGGGACTGAAATTTGCTGATAAGCTTGGCTTTTCGTTAGATAGCAAAAACGATCGCAATCTCGCGATTGGTCTTGGTGGATTGACAAATGGGGTAACGCCTTTGGAAATGGCAACGGCCTATAGCGTTTTTGCAAATGGGGGCAAGTCGGTCGATCCTCATTCCTTGTTAAAGATCGTGGACGGCAACGATCAAATTATTTATCAATATAAAGCACCGGATCCTGTACAGTTAATGAAACCGGAAACGGCTTATTACATGACCGATATCATGCAGGGTGTACTGGAAAAAGGCGGAACGGGAACACGTGCAAGGATTGATCGCCCTGTTGCGGGTAAGACGGGGACGACTCAGCATGGTATTCCTAACTACAGATCTAGTTATAACCGTGATGCTTGGTTCTCGGGGTATACGGCAGAGTGGACAGGTGTGGTCTGGATGGGGTATGACCATACAGACAAGAATCATTTGCTTAAGAAGAGCAGCTCGCAATCTGCTGCGATGTTCGGGAAAGTAATGGGTGAGGCAATGAAGGATGTGCCCAAATCGAGCTTCCCGAAACCGAAAGATGTCGAGCAGCAGCAGCCTCCGGCAGGCGTTACGAACCTAAGTGCTATCTATGATCAGCAAAATGTTAAAGTTAAGCTCATATGGGCGGCAGCAGAAGGCAGCGGGCTGACCTATCGTGTCTATCGTAAGGAAGCGACTGAGACTGCATTTACACGTCTTATGGATGCTGTGAGTACTACAGGAGTTGATGACATGAGTGTTGCCCCTGGTATGAGTTACACTTATTACGTGACAACTTATGATGCAAACCATGATATTGAAGGTACACCATCTGGCCAGGTATCCATTGAAATTCCGGCAGAACAGCTGACGCCAGTAGATCCGGGAAATAACGGAGGTACTCCGAATAATGGAGGAACAACTCCTGGTGACACAGGTGGTACCCCAGGTGATGGAACGCAAACACCTGGCAACGGCAATGGGAATCCAGATAACGGTAACGGACAAGATCCTGGAACTACCGATCCTGGTACTGGCAATAATGGGCAAACACCTGGTAGTGATGGTCAAACACCAGGGAACAGTGGCACAGGCGGTACCAATGGAACGGGTACCACGGGTACTGGTGGAACAAGCGGTGGAACAAGTGGAACTGGCGGTACAGGTACAACTGGCGGTACGTCAACAACGCCAAGTGGTGATGGTACAGCTTCCAATCCTGTTGGCGGGGCGGTAACGCCCCCGCCAGCTACTGGTAGTACAGGCGGCACACCAGCTGGTGGTTAGCTCGAACTAACAAAACATATCAAAGGGGCAGACTTCTCAAATGAAAAGAATGATTTTACTTCTAGCCGTGCTAGTACTTGTACTTTCAGGCTGCGGCGCAAAAACGAATAATGAAACATCTTCGACTGGCGATGGCGCATCTACAACAAACAATGGAGCGTCAACAACGAAGTCATGGACGAAAGCACCTGAAATGACGATCGATAAAACCAAATCCTACTTGGCTCACTTCAAAACAACCAAGGGTGATTTCACCGTTGAACTCTACACGAAGGATGCACCAATCACAGTTAACAACTTTGTTTTTCTTGCCAATCAGAAGTTCTATGACGGCATCAAGTTTCACCGCATCATTAGTGACTTTATGATTCAAACAGGAGACCCGACCGGTACAGGTGCTGGTGGGCCTGGATATAACATTGAAGATGAACTGAAAAATGGCCATACGTATGAGGATGGAATATTGGCGATGGCCAATACAGGGAAGCCAAACAGTGGAGGAAGTCAGTTCTTCATTTGTACGGGGCCAAGAGCTGTCACGATACTTAATTCAAACCCAAAATACTCCATCTTCGGCAAAGTAAAAGATGGGATGGATATTGTCACCGCTATTGCTAACACGCCTGTTGCAGAAAGTAGTGACGGTGAGCTTAGCTTGCCAACAGAAGATGTACGGATTAAATCGATTACGATTGAGGAAAAATAAACAAGTAAGGGAAGGGGGAGCTTATGGCCAATGTCATTAAGTTAAGCTCAAAGACAAGATAGGGAATAAAAATGGAATCCGAAACGGTATGGGAAAAAGCCCTGTGCCGTTTGTTTTTTTGTGCAAGCAAGGAAAAAAGCGTACAGCAAACAAAGCGGATGGAATATCCGCTTAAAAAAATGTTCATATGAACCGAATTATGCTACTCTGTAGACGAAGCTAACAGCTGATTTATAGCGAATTTTGCGCGTATTCTGCTGCCCTGGTCGAATGGGTCGAATCGGCAAAATGTTTTTGCGAATCAGTGCTTCAACATCGGGCAGGGATTCATCGTCCCTTGGGCGCAGGAAATGTCTACAAACATGAACGGCGACCGTGAAGTTGACTTGGTATTGGTGCCGTTTATCCATTTGGGAAATGACGACGTGTGAGGTCATCATTTCAGCGAAATTGTACATGATCATTCTTGCGAAAATCTCTTGGATGATGGACTCTTGCTTCTTTGCGTGAAAATTCGTCAGACCGACGGTGTATTTTAATGCTCTGAAAGAAGTTTCGATGCCCCATCGCATGTTATAAATGGACTTGATTTCATTGGGTGGGAAATCAGCGACTGAAAGATTCGTAAGGACGGTTTCATAAGCGCCACTCGGCAGGACGAAACGAACAACCCGAAAGGAAATCGGATAAAACAAGTTCTCATGCCGATCCAAAAAATCAAATGTAGACGTGGAAGGGACGAACTTGTAAATCTCGGGATGAGCCTTGACTTCTTTGGTATGTTTTTTGGTGAGTGTCAGATGAACGTCAATATCAAACTCTCCGCTAAAGGGCAAATGCAAGCCCGAAAGAATACCACTGGAATTCAGATCCTTTACCCGTATGACATAGTTCCACCCTTTGCGTTCAATATGCGCGAAATTGTTGTAACTTTCATACCCCCTATCGGCAGTAACAATGGTTTTGCCTTTGATGGGGGAACGGTCAACCATAGCAGCAAGCGCCCTTCCCTCGTTGCACAACCTTCGTGGCTGAACAATGGCATCCACGTAAAATCTATTGCACAAGTCATAGGCTGCGTTCAAATGCAGAAGGTTATAGCCTTTCGTGTTCGGTTGACTTTGAATATAAGTTTCCGTGTCGGCAGGGTCAGTTGCGACATGCAAATCCGAACCGTCAACGGCAAGTAATCGATACCCTCGATAGTCCTTGATATTCGTATACGATTGCGTAAATTTGTGAAACAAGAATTCCACAGCAGACGGCAGGATTTTATTCCTCTGCTGGACAAAAGCAGAAGTGGTTGCGGTGTTTACGTCATAGCCCTGCGATTCCAAGAGTTCCTTATATATGCTGTTCCCCCCCATTGAGATCAGGAGTTGCATAACCGTTTCAAAGGGTAGCTTTTTCTTTCGGGTAAAATCTTGTTCAGGTTTTTTGACATAAGGTGCTGGTGCCGCTGACATTTCTCGTATGAGGGATGTCAGCGTTTCTTTTAGCGAATTCGCGTACTCATTCATTGGCGTAACCTCCTCGTTTTTCCAAGGGGCTTCGCCACACAATTTCATCTGCTTGTCAAGTTCTATTTTCTTTTTTGTGCAAAAAAAGAGCGGGCTATCTTTTCGATAACCTGCTCTTGTTCTTGATTTTTGGCCCTGCGCCTTAACTTAATGACATTGAGCTTATGGCTCTCCTTTTCTTCTTTTGCCCCAAATTAAAAGTTTGTCCAACGTTCAAATCCAGCGATGGGCTTGGTTTATTTTTCTAGGTTGCTGGTGATGAGGGTTGTGATGTGGTAAGATTTTTGTAAAAAGATGATTACGTATACGGATTATGAGATACGTTATCTATTCTGCTAAGGGTGCAAAGAATCGATGCTTGAGGCACCTTATCAGGCAGCAGCCTGAAAGCGAACCTAACAGAAAGGTCGTTCTGTATGAAACGTAAATTTTCTGACCGAGCCAATTGGCGCCGCATCTTGCGAAGAAGCTATACGTGCATGTCGATGGATGGGGATGAGTTCAAAGGACTTGTTACGTTTTATCGGATTCACGAATTGCGCGAGCCGCTTTGGAAAGAATACAATGGACGTAAATTATGTTTAGCTGATCGTGGTTACCTGTGGATGCAGCACTTTCCACGAGGCGAGCATTTTGTCGTAACGACGATGTTTGATGATAAGAATAAAGTTGTACAATGGTACATTGATATTTGCAAAACACAAGGATTAACAGATCAACAGGTGCCTTGGTTCGATGACTTGTATCTGGATGTCGTTGTCCTTCCTAGTGGTGAGGTGTTCCTACTCGATGAGGATGAACTGGAAGAAGCAGTTCGTGATGGCATTGTAACGACCAAGGATGCTGCATTAGCGCGAAAAACAGCGGGACGTTTATTATCTTCCATTCGTAACGGCAGGTTCCGTTACTTCACGATGAGTCTGAAGCACCGTAAAACGTTAGCTCCTCAGAGCGGTGAGCTTAGCGAGTCATGAAGACAAATGTGAAATCGGTTATTAAGCCACCAGTTAAAACAACGGTGAAACCGTCGCGCAGTAAGAAGCGCTCCCGCAAACGGTTTCGCCCGATTGTTTCGACATTGCGCATTATAGCTTGGATCGCAGCGATTGGTGTGTTCTGGTGTGCCTATTTGTTATGGGTTATCAATAGCTACGAGATGCCAAAGTCAATTGCGAAGGCTGACGCTGCTATCGTGCTTGGTGCTTCATTATGGAGTGATGAACCTAGTCCTGGGCTGCGGGAGCGGCTCGACTATGCTTTGAATTTGTACAAGCAAGGCAAAGTTCAACACTTTATAGTTACCGGAGGACTTGATCATAATGGGTCCAAGCTAACCGAGGCGGAAGGAATGCGCAATTATTTGGTTGAGAAAGGTATTCCTGTTCGTAATATTGTGCTGGAGAATGATGCTCGAAGTACATATGAGAATTTGCTTTTCAGTAAACCGCTCGCCAAGAAGAACGGTTGGAACCATCTGATTATCGTAACGAATGACTATCATTCCGCAAGGTCTGCGGAGATCGCTCGATATCTGAATTACACATCTGTAGAAGTGTTAGGGTTTAAATCGCAGGTTTTATCAACCGCGTATAATCAATCAAGAGAAGTATTAGCGTTCACAAAATGGAAGCTTGACGCCATCTTGCTGCATTTTGGACTGCAATCACCCGATACTTCATTCTGATCTCTTTCATCTGTCACGTATCTCCTTGAAAACTGTTAATATGGCTGGTATCACTAGAATACAATGGATCATGCGGCTAGTTCGTGCCGATGAATGTTGGCATTCTAGCTGAACGAATGACGCCCAATAAACAGTTGCAAGGAGAGGTGATCAAGCAATGAACGAGCGAGTCGTATCCTCAGCAGCAAGTGGCGGTGCTAGGCCATCAAGGCAAATCAACGTGGTCCTGCGCAGTTCAGAATCCCAATCGGGAGCAGGCTTGGTACAAACGGTAGAAAATGAATCCGTTCATCCAGTTAAACCACTTAGCGATAACGATCCCTACCTAGAAATTCAACGGGAACTTGATCCGATGGTTGGGCTTGATAATGTCAAGCTTCTCATTTATGAGATATTTGCTTTACTGCAGATCAGTCGAATGCGGACAGAGGCTGGTTTATCCAGCGGTTCGCATGTCTATCATATGATTTTCAAGGGCAATCCAGGCACAGGGAAAACAACGATCGCTCGAATTGTTGCGAAGCTTTTCAACAAAATGGGCGTACTCTCCAAAGGCCATCTTATTGAGGTGGAGCGTGCAGATCTTGTTGGAGAGTATATAGGACATACTGCTCAAAAGACGCGTGATCTCGTTCGTAAAGCGATCGGTGGCGTCCTCTTCGTAGACGAAGCGTACAGCTTGGCACGTGGGGGGGAGAAGGATTTTGGCAAGGAAGCCATTGATACGTTAGTAAAAGCTATGGAAGATTACCGTAATCAATTTGTGCTAATACTAGCCGGATATCCCTTAGAAATTGAGCATTTTATGATGACCAATCCGGGTCTGCCTTCACGCTTCCCGATTCAGATTGATTTCCCGGATTACTCAATTGACCAACTGATCCAAATCTCAGAACTAATGGCCAAGGACCGGGATTATGCGTTAATGCCACAAGCGCTATTTAAATTGCGACAGCATCTTATGCAGGAGAAAACAGCCTCGTACTATGCCTTCAGTAATGCTAGGTATGTACGTAATGTGTTAGAGAAAGCTTTTCGCCATCAGGCGGTTCGATTAATGAATCAATATCCAAGCAGCTCCCCGGGTAAACAAGAGCTTATGGCAGTTCGTCCGGAGGATCTGAAATGGGAGAAATGATTGACCTAGGAAGGAGTTACAACCATCAATGAGACAATCCACTTATGATACAGATAATGAATTAATGGACCGTGCGATACTGGTCAGCCTAGTAACTCAGCAAGTGAAGCGAGGCTCGAGCGATCCAGAGCACTCTCTGGAGGAATTGGTCAGTTTGGCCGAGACAGCGGGGGTAGAAGTACTCTCCACAATGGTTCAGAATAAAGAGGCACGGGATACGAAATGGTTCATCGGAAAAGGCAAAGTGGAAGAGTTAAAGGTAATGGCCGATGAGCTGGGCGCAACAACTGCAATATTCGATCAAGAGCTCTCGGGAGCACAGGTACGTAACCTTGAGGAAGCGCTTGATTTGAAAATTATTGATAGAACGCAGCTAATTCTCGATATATTTGCACAGCGTGCGAAGACTCGTGAGGGTATAATTCAAGTTGAGCTAGCTCAGCTTAGCTACCTGCTGCCTCGTTTATCCGGTCAAGGCAAGAATTTATCCCGTCTTGGCGGGGGTGTTGGAACGCGTGGCCCCGGTGAAACAAAGCTTGAGACTGATCGTCGTCATATTCGTGATCGAATTACCGATCTTAAGCGTGTACTTGATGAGCTTGTTCGTCACCGGTCGCTTCACCGCGAGCGCAGACGTAAATCGGGTATCCAACAGGTTGCGCTTGTCGGCTATACGAATGCAGGTAAATCGACGCTGCTTCGTGAGTTAACGAATGCGGACGTGTACGTAGAGGATCAACTGTTTGCAACCCTTGATCCGACCTCTAGGAACCTGGAGCTGCCTAGTGGCAATGAAGTTGTACTGACGGATACTGTAGGTTTCATTCAGAATCTACCTCATGATCTTATCGCGGCTTTCCGTGCAACTCTCGAAGAGGTGCTCGAAGCGGACCTTGTACTTCATGTCATTGATAGCTCTTCGCCGATGCGCGAGGAACAGATATCGGTCGTGGAGAAGATACTTGACGAGCTGGGTGCGGCAGGGAAGCCAACGTTAATGATATATAATAAAATTGATTTATGTCCAGGTGATGGATCAGAGCTTCTTCCTGCCAATCGACCTGATGCTTTAGTGATGAGTGCCTACGTCACTGAAGATCTTCTACGGCTTCGTGAGACCATTCAGGATCGCATGACGGGAGATACGCGTACGTTTATTCTTCCTGCAGAGCGGGGAGATTTAATTGCTTTAGCTTATCGTACAGGAGAGGTCATCTCGCAAGAGGTGGACGAAGATTCCTTGCGCCTAACGGTGCAATTAAACAAGCAGGATTATGAAATACACGGTCATAAGCTAGACGCTTATACTGAGCAGCAGCAGTAACGTAGAAGTGTGAGGAGAGACAACGGTTGTGATACAGCAAGAGAATGCGAATTGGAATAGGTTACTGGAATGGGCGGAAGCAGCAGAGGCGCAAGTGAGCCCGATGTTCCGCTCCTTGGATAAGATTGCTGAACGGAATCAATGGAAGGTCATTCAGGCTTTCCAACGTCATCGTGTAAGCGATTTTCACTTTAATGGTTCAACAGGGTACGGATATAATGATCGAGGACGAGAAATTCTAGACTTCGTCTATGCAGATATTATGGGTGCGGAGGCCGCACTGGTTAGACCGCACTTTGTCTCTGGTACCCATACGATTAGCTGCGCTTTGTTCGGATTGCTTCGACCAGGTGATGAATTGTTATATATCACAGGAAGACCCTACGATACCCTTCATAAAGTAATCGGAAAGCCTGGGGATGGGACAGGCTCTCTGCAGGACTTTGGCATCAAGTATGTGGAAGTTCCACTTGCTGCAGATGGAGCGATTGACTGGGGTGGCGTTGCTTCTAAAGTCAATGAACGAACAAAGGTAATCGGCATACAGCGCTCGCGCGGATATGAATGGCGTTCCTCCTATACAGTTGCCGAAATTGGCGAGATGGTGAAGCGGGTAAAAGTAATGAAGCCTGACGTGTCAGTATTTGTCGACAACTGCTATGGTGAGTTCACGGAGGAGCTTGAGCCCACACAAGTTGGTGTTGATTTGATGGCAGGTTCTCTAATTAAGAACCCTGGCGGGGGGCTTGCGCCAACCGGCGGCTATGTTGCAGGAACCAAGCATGCGGTAGAGCTTACTTCTTATCGCTTAACTGCTCCAGGTATTGGTGGAGAGGTAGGGGCTACCTTGGGGACACTGCGTGCCATGTATCAAGGGTTGTTCCTCGCACCGCATCTTGTTGGACAAGCCTTGAAAGGGAGCGTATTTGCTGCAGCCATGTTCGAAATGCTTGGTTATGAGACGAACCCGCGCTGGGATGCCAAACGTACGGATTTAATCCAAGCTGTCAAGTTTAGCGATAGTAAGCAGCTCATCGCTTTTGTTCAAGGTATTCAAAGGGCAGCGGCTGTTGATTCACACGTTGTACCAGAGCCATGGGACATGCCTGGATACGAACATCCGGTTATTATGGCTGCTGGAACATTTATGCAAGGCGGCAGCTTAGAGTTATCAGCAGATGCTCCGATCAGAGAACCATATATCGCATATATGCAAGGTGGACTCACTTATTCGCATGTAAAATACGGTGTTTTGAATGCTTTAAGTTTGCTTGCTGAAAGAGAGTTAATTGTGATCAAACCTTACACAACTTGACACATTTTTGGCATGGCGTTACAATGAAAGCATATATCAGATACTGGAAGGTTGATGCGACATGGGTGACGAAATACGCAGAAATATGGCGCTTTTTCCGATCGGCATCGTCATGAAGTTGACCGACTTGACAGCACGTCAAATCCGATACTACGAGCAGCATGATTTAATTGTTCCGGCTCGTACGTCCGGGAACCAGCGGCTGTTCTCGTTCAATGATGTGGAGAGGCTGCTAGAAATTAAATCGTTGATTGAAAAAGGCGTCAATATTGCTGGCATTAAGCAAGTGATGTATCCGGTATCGAAAGAGTCCGAGGATGCTACAGTTGTAAGTGAGCTATCTGAGGTTAAACGCCGGGAATTATCTGATACTCAGCTCCATCGATTGTTGAAGCAGCAACTGCTAGAGAAGAGACCGGGCAAAGCTTCCATGATTCAAGGTCAGCTGTCCCGTTTCTATAGCAAGAAATAATAATAATGATTCTTAAAAATGAACGAAACTACTAGTCTTCAGGGGAGATGATAGCGTGGGTTACACTAAAGACGACATCAGACGGATTACAAAAGAAGATAATGTTCGCTTTATTCGACTGCAGTTCACAGACTTGCTTGGAACAATAAAAAACGTGGAAATTCCGGTGAGTCAACTGGAAAAGGCACTTGATAATAAAATGATGTTCGATGGCTCATCTATCGAGGGATATGTACGTATCGAGGAATCCGATATGTATCTATATCCGGATCTAGACACATGGGTCGTGTTTCCATGGGTAGCACAGGATCGTATTGCACGCTTGATCTGCGACATCTATATGCCTGATGGAACGCCTTTTGCTGGTGATCCACGAGGTATTCTGAAGCGTGCACTTAAAGAAGCTGATGACTTGGGCTTCACAGCTATGAATGTTGGACCAGAGCCGGAATTTTTCTTGTTCAAAACGGACGAGAAAGGCGAACCAACGACAGAGCTTAATGACCAAGGCGGCTATTTTGACTTAGCGCCAATGGATCTTGGTGAAAACTGTCGCCGTGAAATCGTCTTGACACTTGAAGAGATGGGTTTTGAAATTGAAGCCTCTCACCATGAAGTTGCTCCAGGACAGCACGAAATCGACTTTAAATATGCAGATGCTATTAAAGCAGCGGATCAAATCCAAACCTTTAAGCTTGTTGTAAAAACGATTGCTCGTCAGCATGGTCTCCATGCATCCTTTATGCCTAAACCGTTATTCGGCGTGAATGGTTCCGGTATGCATTGTCACCAGTCCTTGTTCCGCGGCAATGTTAATGCGTTCTACGATGAGAGCGACAAACTTGGCCTGAGTCAAATCGCTCGTTATTATATGGCTGGTGTATTGATGCATGCACGTGCATTCGCAGCGATCACCAATCCGACAGTTAACTCTTACAAACGTCTCGTACCAGGCTATGAAGCACCTTGCTATGTAGCATGGTCTGCAAGTAACCGGAGCCCGATGATTCGTATACCGGCATCGAGAGGACTAAGCACACGTATCGAGGTCAGAAGTCCGGACCCTGCTGCCAATCCATATCTAGCTCTAGCTGTTATGCTCAGAGCGGGCCTAGACGGAATTAAAAACAAAACACCTCTTCCAGCACCAACAGACCGTAACATCTACGTAATGACCGAGGAAGAGCGCATCGATGAAGGCATTCCTAGCTTGCCGGATGACTTGAAGGAAGCGTTGACTGAACTGCTTCGCAGTGAAGTTATCTGTGACGCTCTAGGCGATCATGCTCTCGCTCATTTCTACGAACTGAAAGAAATCGAGTGGGATATGTACCGTACACAAGTTCACCAATGGGAACGTGATCAGTACTTAACATTGTTCTAAACGAGGAATCCCTTGACGCTGTAGGCGTTGAGGGGTTTTCCTTTTGTGGGCGTCGTAGGAAAATTGAAGTCTTTTTGTGGCGTGCCCACAAAATGCCCACAAATAAAATATTCATTGGAGTATGCCTTTCGTAAACATCTCGAATTTTTCCATGTTTGCAGCTTCAATCTTCTTAGATATATGGGCGTAAACATCCGACGTGATTTGAATGCTACCATGCCCAAGCTGTTCTTGAACGAACTTCATATCAGCACCGGCTTCGAGTAGAAGAACTGCATTCGTGTGACGCAAGGAGTGGATTGGAAGCGAAGGTAGATCCGCTTTTTTAAGAATACGAGAGAAGGCATTGAATAGTGATGACTTAGGCATATAATTTCCATCCTCGCGACATAGGACGAGATCAAGATCGTTCCGATAAACCTCTTTCATAATATCTTTATTTTGATCCAGCCAATCAAAATGGTAGCGCAGATCAGCCGCTAGTGTACTGGTAATTCGAATGGTACGCTCGGATCTGAGTGTCTTGGTGTCACCAAATAATTCACTGTCATCCTTTGCAGTAAAGTCCAAAGATTTATTGATTCGGACTGTGCATTGGTTGAGATCGACATCAGTTCTTTGGAGCGCGGCTGCTTCACCTTTACGCATACCGGTCTCAATGAGTAACTTGAAAATCATCCAGTAGATATACCCGTATTGACGGGCCGTTTGGAGGAAGCGTTGTATATCACTCGATTCGATAAACTGGACTGTGCTTTTCTTCTTCGGTCCCTTGATCTCAGATCCGTTACAGGGGTTACGCTCCAGCTTGCATAGTGTGACTGCTTTCTCCAAGGCGTTGTGTAGTGTGGAATGGACAAGCTCAACAGTCCGACGGCTATACCCTTTATCCCCGATGCTGTTAAGGAACTCTTGATACATGATCGGTTTGATATCTTTTAGCATAATATTTTTAAAATATGGCTTGATGTGTGTTTTAATGTTGTTTTTATGCAATTCAATCGTATTCTTTCGAACTGTACCTGTTTTGTATTCATCAATCCATTTTGTCAGAAAATCAGAGAGACTGATATCTATCTTTTCATAGCCCTCTGCCAACTTCTTCTCTAGGTCTGTAGCCGCTGTTTGTGCTTCTCTCTTTGTTGAAAATCCGCGCTGTGACTTCTCCGTGAATTTTTGTGTGAAAGGATCTTTACATCGAATTCGGAACTCCCAGCCGGTTTCATGTTTCTTAAAACTCGCCATTTTCTTCCTCCTATCAGAACGTATGTTCTGTTTATGTATATAATAAACCGCCTTGCGGCGGGAAAGCGCAAGTTTACAGATTAAAGTATGATTGTTCATCTTTCCAGAAGGACTGTTTTTGTGGGCGTTTCAAATGAGCAACCTCTGCAGGCACACCACATACGTTTGCTGCCTCATAGATGGTCATTCCATTAAATAGAAGTTCGTCTGGTACCAAAAGTTCAACGGCAAACTCATTAGCTTCTCTTTCAATTCTATCTATTGATTGCAAAGTGTGACGCCGAAACGGCGTGTTTACTTCCCGATGTCGGAGAGCATGTCCAAGCTCATGGGCACAGGTGAACAGTTGATCTGAATCTTCCAGTTCGGTGTTTATATGAATTATTGGAATACGTTTGTAAGTGTTGAAGTATCCCATCGTATACCCGAGCGGCTCAAATAAGACAACTATGTTTCTCTGCTCTGCAATCATGAAAGGATTGTTGGTTCTGTGTCTCCGAATCAGTTGCCCAACTAATCTTTTAATCCCCATTCAGTTTACCCCTTATTTATTTTTGTTTGGATTAAATTTTTGCTTAGCCATTCCTTTTGCAAGACGCAATGAGTTTTCTAACGAAATTTTCATAAGTTCTTTTGTTTCATCATCCATTGGCTCACCGTGGAATGCGAGGGCTTCTCTGGATTCAAGCTCACCGATCATACGTTCTAAGTCAGTAGCGATGTCGCGTTCTTCTTTGGGTGACAGAGATTTTTTAGGTTTGAAGTTGCGTTGCAACTCTTTCTCGAGGTCTTCAAAGAATGACTCGTCTGTGTAACCATCGGAATAATCGTCACTAGTCAACATTAATATTCCTTGTGGATGAGGTAGACCCAACAAGAAATCAACGGTTACACCATGGAATCTTGCAATCTCACCGAGCTTAATGTGATCTGGATTAGATATGCTATTCTCCCAAGCATTATATCTAGCTCGTTTCACATTAAGTGCTTCGGCTATTTGGTCTTGAGTAATTCTCTTGTAATTTCGTAGTGCAGTTAACCTTTGTCCAAGATTCATTGTGATTACGACCTTTCGAGAAGTTTAGATAAAATTCTTAACAATAACTACTTGACGATAAGATTATTATCAAATATAATCAAAATACGGCAAGGGGGTGATCAAGCAAATGGTAAATAAACGACATAAGTTAATTGAATGCCGTGAATCCAAAGGGTCGAGAGATCTTGTTTCTTCTGAACTTGAAATTTCAAAAGTCTATCTTCGAATGATTGAAACAGGGGCTCTAAAACCGGGTCGTGATCTCATGTTTAGATTTTCAAAATATTTTGAACAACCGCTTGAAGTTATTTTCCCAGATATGTTTGGAGACGATTGGTCTGTTTAGTTATGCTTTTTATGATAAAATTTTTATCTTCTTTGAGTATAAACGATAAAAATATTATCGTCAATATTATTGACATAATTTTTCTTTTTATACCCAATGATAAGATTTTTATCAAATAATGAAATGAACTGAAAGTGAGGTAAAAAGATGAATGTAATTGTAGAAGATGCCGTACTGACCACTGTCACCCTCGCAATCGTGAAAGAGATGTCGATTCGTGAAAACAATGATCTTAACGAGCTGCTGTCATGATCACGGTCAACATAAACGAAGTCGAAACAAAAGAGTTGATCAGGCAACAAGTCGCGGACCTAGTCAAGGATATCGATGCTGAGATGGTCTACTGGGATACGAATGAGTTGAAGCGTCGTACGTGTATGAGCTGGAATACGATACAGGATCTGTTTTTCTTCGATTCTCGTTTTCCGAAGCATAAGATCGGTGGGAAGTGGTATTTTCCGGCAAAGGCTACCCGAGAGTTTTTACTGGTATGGTTGTCGGAGCAGTAAGTGTGAAATGGCAGTTGTACACCTTGAGAGGAGGTGAAAACCGTGAACAAGCATGATGAACAGCGCAGACGCGATTTGGTTAAAACGTTGGCTAAAGCGAAGGAGCAAGCCGAGATAGCCTATCTATACCTGGTTACTAACGAAGGCGATCCAGAAGAAACCATGAACGCTAAGCAGGTTCTGGGTAATATCGATTCAGCTCTTGAACAACTTGGAGCAGCGGAGCAGTCATGACAACAGTAACGCAGCGCATTAAAGAGCTGGAGCATATCAGGGATTGGGTACATAGCCATCCTGAGAAAGTGGATCCGGATGTAAGGCCTGCAGCCGTAGACTGGCTGAATGGTGAGATTGCAGGGATACAAAGAAAAACGACCAATCGGGGTAGGAGCCGATTAGCCGTTCGATTCAAAAACATTAGTTGGGCTCATTGTATCATACGAGCTCGAAAGGCGGCAAGACAATGCTTAAAGGCACTTTTCCAATTGAGTTAGATGGACAGCAAGCGCAGATGATCGTGAATGCTCTCCGTGATAAAGCTAATCACTGTTCATGCACTGAAGCCGCCATGTATCACATTTTAGCGCAGCAGGTTCTCGAAGGGAAGCAAGCTTTTCATAACCGTACTTATACTCTCATGGCACAACGTTATGATCTACTATTACCCAGCAATTCTATTTCATCTCATACCTAATCAGGAGGAATCATCCATGTCTGTTCAAATTCATATTAACGGCGAAACAGCCGCAGAAGCGGTTAAAGAGCTGTCTATCCTTGCTTCCCATTTCACAGGTAACAGTGCGGCCCCAATTGCTGCAGCTGTTGAAACTGCCAAGCCTGAAAAGGCTGCTCGTCAAACAAAGCCAGCCAAGCAAGCGGAAGTCGAGGCGCCAGCTACACAAGAAGCGGCCGAAAATGAGAAAGAGCTTGATGAAGCTATTTCCGATATGCCCGAAGGAGAAGGCGCTACGATCCCAACGGTCGAAGATCTGCGGGCTAACGCTGCTGAGGTGTCCAAAGCCGGTAAGCAAGCAGGAGTCAAGGCTCTGCTTAGTGCTATCGGGGCAAGTAGTATCAGTACGATTCCCGAGGATAAGCGGGCTGACTTCCTCGCCGCGCTAGAGGCGTTGTAATGCCACGCGATCTAGAGGCAGATCTAGCAATCTGCGAGGCGGCTACTCCTGGTCCGTATGAGATTACTACTTGTGATTGTGGAAGCCCTGTCTGTAGTCAAGTTTTTATAAGCATTACTAATACTGAAGGTCGCTTATTCCCAGAAGACGCCGCATTCTATGTTGCAGCTCGGAATGGATGGCCGGAAACGATTAGAGAGCTTCAGGCTGCTGAGGCTAAAATTGATCGACTACAAAATGAACTTCAGCTGTATCAAGAACAATTACAACAATCTAGGGGGTGTGGGGATTGACCGTTGCACATGCAAGCAGGGCTCACGCTAAGCTTTCCGCTTCTGGATCTAAGAGGTGGCTTAGCTGCCCAGGTAGTGTAGGGCTAGAAGCTATGTTTACCCGCGAAGATAATAGTGACTTTGCGGCTGAGGGTACGGCAGCTCACGAGCTATCCGAGATTCATCTAGCTTTTCTGTTCAATCATATCACCAAAGCACAGCACAAGAAGAAGCTTGATGCTGCTAAGAAAGGTCAGTTTTACTCGCAGGAGATGGAGGACCATGTTCAGACTTATATGGATGTGGTTATCGAGCGGATCAATGAGGCACGGGCTAAAACGCCGGATGCGAAGATATTATTTGAGGAACGGTTGGACTTCTCACCGTGGGTGCCTGAAGGCTTCGGTACGGGTGATGTTGTTATTATCGCTGACGGCACACTTGAGGTTATTGATCTTAAGTATGGCAAAGGTGTGCCTGTTTCCGCTGAGGATAACAGCCAGCTCCGCCTATATGGACTCGGCGCTATAAATGGTTTCAGCTTCCTATACGATGTGCAGATTGTCCGTATGACGATCGTCCAGCCACGGCTCGACAGTGTATCAACGGAAGAGATGACAGCTGAAGCGTTGCTTAAATGGGCTGATGAGGTAGTTAAGCCCGGTGCGGATCTGGCTGTTACCGGTAAAGGTCCGACTGCTGCAGGTGATCATTGCAAATTCTGTAAGGCTAGGTCGGAGTGTAGGACGAGAGCTTTTGCGAACCTTGAATTATTAGAACATGAGTTCAAAGAGCCACCACTGCTCTCCCTTGAAGAGCTTGCTGATATTCGAGGTAAAATCGATAAGCTTGTCAGCTGGGCTGGTGATGTTAAGGACCATATGCACGAGCAGGCTGAGAAGAACGGCGTTCGATATCCCGGATGGAAGTTAGTCGAGGGGAGAAGTAACCGCATCTACTCGGATAAAGAAGCTGTCAAATTCACACTTGAGCAAGCCATTAAGCAAAAGCACTTCGGGCAGCATTTTAAGCCTGAATCGATATTTAAACCGCAGGAGCTTGTTGGCATCGGGGAGATGGAAAAGGTAGTCGGTAAGAAGATGTTCGGGGAGATGCTGTCCGACTTGATCATTAAGCCGGCAGGCAAGCCAACTCTCGTCGAAGAATCGGACAAGCGGCCTGAGCTATCATCTCTTGCTTCTATTGAATCTGATTTTGCTGAAATGGGAGCTGATTAAATGAATCGGCTATATATCATTGTTCAAACGAATAAAAGCGAATTTAACGATCAACAAATGATTACCAGAAACAGTGAACGTGAAGTCATAGGGCACGCAGGATCGCTTGCAATGCGCGGGGGTCTCGAAGACGACATTGAAATTGACCGCATATTCTCTGTTAATGAATATGGCTCTGTTGATCACCATGAAATTGAATTTGAAAAAGGTAAGCTGATACTTAAAACGCTTCCTACGCAAACCTTAAAAACCAACTAAAAAGGAGCCAAACAAAATGGCAATTACAAATACAAATACAAAAGTTGTAACAGGCAAGGTACGTCTCTCTTATACTCATGTCTTCACACCGCAATCCATCGATGGCGGCGATGAGAAATACAGCACAGCAATCTTGATCCCGAAAACGGATAAGGAAACGCTTCGTAAAATCAAAGCGGCTGTTGATACGGCTAAGGAGCAAGGTAAAAGCAAATGGGGCGGTAAGGTTCCAGCTAATATTAAAACGCCTTTGCGTGATGGTGACGAAGAGCGTCCAGACGATGAGACGTATGCGGGTCATTACTTCTTGAATGCTTCCAGCAAAAACAAGCCAGGTATTGCGAAGCCGATCGGTAAAGATGCTGCAGGCAAGACCAAGTTCGCTGAGATCACGGACACAACCGAGGTGTACAGCGGCTGCTATGCAAAGGTAAGTCTTAACTTCTATCCGTTTGATATGAAAGGGAATCGCGGAGTCGCTGCTGGTCTTAACAACATCGTTAAAGTGCAGGATGGTGATTTCCTTGGTGGACGCAGTAGCGTGAATGATGACTTCTCGAATGAGGAATTTGAGGACGATGGTGATGACGAGAGCTATTTGGATTAATTATTTTAGGGGATTCGGCAACGGGTCCCTTTCTTTATCTCAAAATTCGGGAGGAAACATAGATGGATTACAAATTTGCTGTGGTTAAGATCACAGATATCGACAACCTACATGGCAAAGAAAAGAAGATGATGTATCAGATCCTTAATGCCATCAACGACAAACGGGAGACAGAAGGCAAAAGTATTAACTCCTACCTAGTGATTAATACTGACGAACCATACGCTCCTGAAGTTATCGAGATCCTCAAACGAAACGGTCATTGGGGTCCTAGTAATGCGGACGCTACAAAGCCTGTAACAATTAACGGCTTGGTCAAGGCGGCCCATCAAAACGCCATCGATAAAGGATGGTATGAAGAGCCGCGCAGCTTCGGTGAATGTATTGCACTAATGCACAGTGAGCTTTCGGAAGCGCTGGAAGATCACCGTAATGGTCACGGCTTTACGGAAGTGTACTTCGAAGGCGACAAGCCATGTGGCATCCCTACGGAGCTAGCGGATACGGTCATTCGGATATTCGATACTTGTGGTCATCTCGGTATCGATCTGGAAGCCGCAATAGCTCAGAAGATGACCTATAACGCTACAAGGCCACATCGACATGGCGGTAAGAAGCTATGAGTAAAACGCTCTCGAAAGCGGAAATTGTCAGTAAATTTGCCAAACAATTCGCTTCATCTGGAAACACCGGTAGGCCTGTGCTTGAGGGTATTCATTATGGTACTGATGGTACCGCCTTTGTTACAAATGCTCATTTTGGACTTCGTGTCTCTAACGTCCATAGCTTTCAGCAGTCAGTTACATTGCATGCAAAATCTGGGCAGCCAATCGAAGGCATATATCCAGATTTTAGCAAGGTTTTTCCTACAGACTTTCATGAGGAAATTGAAATCCTTCAGGCTGGCGTTCCAGATGCTTTGCTCGCGGCACAGTGCATTGCCTTGGTAGCGTCCAAACTCAGTAAGAAAGCCCCAATCGCGGGAATGGAGATTATAGATGGGGAAATTAACCTCACAATTGAAAACAAGCCAAATGGGATGGAAATGACTGCAAAGCTCGGTGAAGCTCCGGTCAGAAGTAGGTCGCTTCGCATGTTCAATGCTGAATACTTCCTAACTGCTCTGTCCGTATTCGATGCGGCAAATTCATCCGTAACAATTAAATTACGTGGTCCTTTGGATCCAATCGTGCTTTCAAATAACAACGGCATTGATATTTTGATTTTGCCATTTCGAGTGGCTGCATGACCGTTCTCCGGATAGATATTGAAACGTATTCATCTGTCGATCTTATCAAATGCGGTGTTTACAAATACGTCAATTCACCTGACTTCGAAATCTTGCTATTCGGATATGCCTTTGATGATGAACCGGTTCAAATCATTGATCTGCTAGATTTTGAGGATATTCCTCAGCTTGTCCTAACGGCTCTTACTGCCCCTGAGATCATCAAGCAGGCGTTTAACGCAGCGTTCGAGCGGACTTGTATAGCCAAGCACTTCGGCATACCGATGCCAGCTGAACAGTGGCGTTGTACAGCAGTTCATGCACTCTATCTTGGTCTTCCTAACTATCTAGAGGGCGTCGGCAATGTGCTGGACGTTGAAGTCAAGAAGGATACAGCTGGTAAAGCTCTTATCAAATATTTTTCCGTACCGTGTAAGCCGACCAAGGTCAACGGAGGCCGGTCCCGTAATTATCCGCATCATGCACAGGAGAAATGGGAGGCTTACAAGGCTTATTGTGGTCAAGACGTTGAATCAGAAAGAGAGATTAGCCGGGTGCTGGACAAGCATCCGGTTCCTGACTCCGAGTGGCAGCTGTGGGTACTAGATCAACAGATTAACGACCGTGGCGTTCAGCTCGATCCGCAGCTGGTAGAGAACGCAATCGCTTGCGATGAACAGTATAAGAAAAAGCTAATGGCTGAAGCTGTTGAACTGACCGGGCTATCTAACCCAAATAGTGGAGCTCAAATGAAAGCTTGGTTGCTAGAAGCTGAGGGCATCGAGGTCGAGAGCCTGACTAAGGATACCGTACCGCTTCTAATGAATGAAGTGGACAGCGATGCGGCTAAACGTGTGCTGGAGCTGAGACAAGAGCTCAGCAAGACGAGTGTTAAAAAGTACCAGGCCATGCAGCGGGCTATCTGTAGTGACGGACGAGTGCGGGGGCTGCTTCAGTTCTACGGCGCCGGGCGTACTGGGCGATGGGCAGGGAGACTCGTTCAGGTGCAGAACTTGCCACGGAATTACCTTTCTGATTTAGGGCTTGCGAGAGAGCTTCTGCTGGAAGGGAATTATGAATTGCTCGAGATGCTATTCGAAAGCGTGTCAGATGTTCTCTCCCAGTTGATTCGAACAGCTTTCGTAGCATCCGTTTCTAATAGGTTTCGAGTGGCTGACTTCTCGGCTATCGAGGCGCGTGTTATTGCATGGCTGGCTGATGAAGTATGGAGGCTAGACGTTTTCAATGGACACGGGAAGATATATGAAGCCTCGGCAGCACAAATGTTCAAGATTCCGATCGATGAGGTTTCCAAGGATGATCGGCAGCGAGGGAAGGTTGCAGAACTGGCACTCGGTTACGGTGGAGGCCCGAATGCGCTGATCGCAATGGGTGCGCTTGATAAAGGGATGCAAGAAGAGGAACTGCAGCCGCTTGTTGATGCGTGGAGAGCAGCAAGCCCGAATATCAAGAAGTTCTGGAAGGATGCAGAGCGCACGGCCATTCAAGCCGTAGAGGTGCCCGGCAAAGAGTGGAAGCTGCATCACGGTATCTCGTTCCAAATGACAGGCGGGACATTGTTCTGTAGGTTGCCCTCTGGTAGGAAGCTTGCTTACTATAAGCCGCGGCTGGAGCAAGGGACTTATGGCAAGCAGCTTAGCTACGAAGGCGTTAATGATAAGAAGCAATGGGCACGGTTACGGACTTACGGCGGAAAGCTGGTGGAGAATATTGTCCAAGCTGTCGCGCGGGATTGTCTGGCTGAGTCTATGATTCGTCTTGATGCAAATAATTACCGAATCGTTATGCATGTACATGATGAGGTCATTATCGACGAGCCAAGTGAGTTCGATTCCCTTGAAGAGATATGCGAGATTATGGGGCAGCCGATCGGATGGGCTCCAGGACTACTGCTTCGAGCTGACGGATTCGAGACTTATTTCTATAAAAAAGATTGATATTAACTTGCTACTCCAATTTCCTGTAAGACCTTATGCATGAATTCAATTAAGACGGCATCATCAACAAAATGATTATTTCCAAATTCCCTTTTGACGTATTCTTTTATGTGTCTTAGCAATGCGGACAGATCACCTGAATCAACATAGAGCTTTAAATCATTTAGTGAGAGTTTTTGTTTATTTGAGTATTCCACCACGCCAAGTTTAACATGAAACTGGATGTCAGCAAGACTCACTTGGGATTTATTAGAATTTTGTTCTCTATTAGATGGTCTAGTTTGATATCTCTTTAATACGGAAATTTCTGATTGAATTTCACCTAGCATAGAAATAATTAAATTATCTGGAGTGACGGTAGTTTCTTCAAGAGCTGCAACCTTAAATTGTCCGAAATTTTTTAGAAATGTCGAGTGTTCAGGGTCATTAATGGAGTTTTCATAGGTGGCGACTATCTTTCTTGCAAGATTCTCTTTAAATTCAACAATCTTACTGAATCGTAAATCTCTTGGATATATAAGATGTTCAATAACTTGGGTATCAAAGGAAAAGCCTGTCTCCACATCTTTAATAATGATTGTAGGTTTATCAAAAGCTAGCCTCATTCCAAGCTCAAACATTACATTGGCGTTTTTACAGCTTACATCACAAACCACCACGTCAGCATTGTAGATATTTTGAACAATACGTTTCTGTATAACACCTACATCTTCTGATTCACTTACGATTTTAGAAGTGCATTTGTACTTGGTAATGCTTGCGACTGCCTCAGTTATGATGTTACGCACATCTGTCCAGTGTTCAGCAGAACAGCCATCGATAGCAGCAATAGGCATAATGAATCCTATTTCAAGAGTTTGTTTTATATCCGTCATAAGAGCCTCCTATTTTCATGAACAATAGGAACATTGTACCAAAATAATAGATTAGTAGAAAGGAATGATTCCTTTGACTAAAGACAACGTTAACCATCCAGTTCATTACATGGCTGGCGGTATTGAGTGCATCGATGCCATTGAGGCAGCGACTACCGGATTGGTAGGAGGCCAAGCGTATAACACAGGTGCGGCGATTAAATACTTGTGGCGTTGGAGTCGGAAAAATGGCATCGAGGATTTGCAAAAGGCACGGTGGTATATCGATCGGTTGATTACCGATCTCGCAGGTGAAAGCAATGATAAATCCGTATGACTTCTATATCACTCCGGATGAGTACACCCGGGCAGCGAAGAACGGGGTTAGCGCTGTAAGGGTAGCCCAGCGGGTAAGGGCGTTGGGCTGGTCGAAGGAGAAGGCGATCACTACCCCTAGCCGAGTTAAGAAGGATCGGAGTCATTGGCGCAAGGTAGCGGAAGCCAATGGTATTGGGGGACCAACATTCTACGATCGACTACGGCGTGGCTGGACCGAAGAAAGGGCGGCTAAAGAGCCGCTCTGCTCACCAGAACGGCAGGTCGAGTTTGCCGCGCAAGCGAGAAAAACCGTACAGGTATATTCCGACGAGATTATCAACCTACGTAAGGCTAACGGAATCAACCGGCAGACATTCCACTACCGTACCCGCGTTATGAAGTGGTCACCGGAGCGAGCTGCTTCGGAGCCCGTCATGAGTCGGCAGCAGGTTGGACGGTTAGGTGCTCAGCGGTTACGGTCGCAACGAGTTGAATGACATGTATCTGGATGAATAGGGTGAGAACATGGGGATAAGGCCCAAAGTAGGCTCATGGGTAGAACTAAAAGCTTGGCAATGTAACATTGGCGAACAAGCGCCGCCGACTCCTTGGAAAGCGGAAGTTTTAGAAATAGAACCACCATTTTCTCATTTTCCTGCCTTATATGTCATCGCAAGGAAACATGATGGTAGAATTCTCAAAGCGTTTAGCAGTGAATTCAAAGGTTATGCATCTGAATGAATACAGTAATACGTGACAATCAAAAAAAGACACCTTTGAAAGGTGTCATGAGAATTTACTTTTAAGGGTACGGAGGGGTGGAGGTAGACAGCTATTTAATGATTCCTTCACGTTTTAGAACGCGCTGGATTTCATAGAAAGCCTGTTCAATGTTCTCTCCAGAAAATCCAATATATTGCAGACCATCAACATTAGAGAAATCATCAAGTCCATCTTGGCGTAATATCACAACCTTATTAAATCCCAGTTTACCTTGAAATAATCCTGCTTCATGAACAACGTTTTGCCGTGCTCTAATTTTACCTTCTGCTGTCTCGTCCTCAGCAGTAAGTATCAAAATAGCAAATGTAGCTCGTTCTAAAAAGTTTTGAAGAACAGGAATAATAGATTCCCCAACATGAGTTTCAGACTCAAAGGAAAATGAATTGATTCCATAATCATCGTGTAGGAAGGTCTTTACTCGTGCCCATAACTTGCTTCTACCATGCCCAATAAATACAGACTGAGGCTTGGGGATTGTAGATATTGAAACTTGATGAGGGGGTGTAGGGGTGGAAGCGATAGGGAATAGCTCTAACCTGCCTAGAATTGACTCTAAAGTAGAAATTTTTGAATGTAGGTAATCTAGGAAAATCCTATATTCGTCATGCCAGCTTTGAGAAATAAAAGATATAGATGATGAGGCATCGTATTCATCGGAGATTTCATTAGTAGTAAACAGACTTTTTAGCAACAAGGTATTATAATCGTTCCATTTCTTAAAAGACGCTTCAGCATGTTTCAATTCATTTTCAGAAAGAACTTCAAATCGAATGAGTATATATCCCTCATTTATTCGAGGTTTGATTTTGGAAGCGACCTCTTCCATAGGTGCTTTTAATTCGAGAATATTCTCATCAGAATTATTATTTCTTGCTGGTTTACTTGCCACGAGATAACCCCTATTCTCACATGTATTTTTCCAACTCGATCTATAACAAATTTCTACAGAGAGTATTTTTTTTTATCTCTCTGTAATTGCTAGATTCTATTATATTTTACAAGGTAAAGTTTTACAAATAGGAGGACGTGAGATTACATGCATGATGTCGAACTAGCTATCGCGTTCGGTCGGAACCGAAGCGACACGAATTGGAAAAATGAATACCTCAGCTGGGGCGAGTTTGTGCAGCGTATCAGCAGCGTTCGCCGTACGACCGAAACGATGGCCGAGTACGACATGCTGACTGTCCCAGCTAAAGGAAAGGTGAAGGATGGGGCTGCTTTCGTTGGTGGCCTTGTCCAAGGGGGGCGTAGGAAGAAAGAGAACGTTGATGCCCGCTGCCTGATTACGCTTGACGTGGACCATGCGGACGATGACTTCATGTTTAGCCTTGATCTTATTCTTGGCGGTAACGCGCATATTATTTACTCGACGCACAGCCATCGGCCGGACAAGCCGAAATATCGTATCGTCATTCCGACAAGCCGAGAGATGAGTCCGGATGAATATGCGGCGAGCTCACGGAAGCTGGCTGCTAACATCGGCATGCGGCATTTCGATAAGACGACATTCGACGTACATCGGCTGATGTACCTGCCAAGCTGTTCGAGTGATGCCAGTCCAGTATTTACCGAGATCGAGGGCGAACTGGTTGACATAGACGAGCTGCTGGAAGAGTACGAGGATTGGACGGACCCGACGCAATGGGATCGGCATCCGGATGAAGAAGCGCAGCGCCGAACAGCTTCTAAGATGGAAGATCCACGCGAGAAGAGCGGCGTAATCGGCGCCTTCTGCCGACACTACTCTATCAGCGGAGCAATAGAGACGTTCTTGTCAGAGGCTTATGAGCCGACAGCCGTAGAGGATCGATACACCTTTACTGGATCCGCCTCACACGGTGGCCTTGTCATCTACGATCAAGATACCTTTGCTTTCTCTCATCATGAGTCGGACCCGATCAGCGGGCGAGAGGTTAACGCGTTCGATCTTGTCAGGCTTCATAAGTTTAAGGACCTTGATGACAATACCAGTGACAAGACAAACGTGACTAAGCTGCCTTCGTTCCAAGCTATGATGGAGTTCGCTATGGGCGATGAA
The DNA here is from genome assembly GCF_003945345.1 of Paenibacillus baekrokdamisoli. Taxonomy (GTDB): domain Bacteria; phylum Bacillota; class Bacilli; order Paenibacillales; family Paenibacillaceae; genus Paenibacillus_Z; species Paenibacillus_Z baekrokdamisoli. The sequence goes on from NZ_AP019308.1 coordinate 1,309,056, forward strand.
TCGGTTATGCGTGAGGTTATAGCTGATGAGTTCGGTGATATGGATGATCTCGATGAAGGAGCGATCGACTGGATGGCGAAGCTTGAACGTAATAAGAAAAACCCGAAAATCATATTATCTAATGCACGTAATGTTGAACTTATACTAACTAATGGGGCTTTAAAGGACGTGCTTGCCTACGATGCTTTCAAGAATGCGGAGGTTGTGAAGAATGCCCTGCCTTGGCGCAAGCGTGAGCGGCCCAATTCCGATTATGAACCATGGCTTGGGGCCGATGATCGTAGACTGCAGCACTATATTAGTAAGAAGTACAATATCAAGTCAGCAGATACGGTTAAAAATGCACTAACGGAAGTCGTACACGGCAACACCTTCCATCCGGTAAAGAGCTATCTTGAAGAACAGCGATGGGATGGAGTGCCGCGACTGGAGCGAATGTTCATCGAATATCTTGGGGCCGAGGATACGGCCTATGTAAGAGCAGTGACGCGAAAGATGTTCGTTGCCGCTATCAAGCGAATCTATGAACCTGGTTGCAAATTCGACTATATGCTGGTCCTTGTGGGGCCGCAGGGCGTAGGTAAGAGCAGTTTGCTCGCGAAAATGGGGAAGCAGTGGTTCTCTGATTCACTGAAGACCTTTGATAGCAAAGAGGCGGGGGAACACCTACAAGGCGCATGGGTTATTGAGATCGGTGAGCTGGCGGCTATGAAGAAGGCTGAGGTCGATGAGATCAAGCAGTTCCTCTCTAAAGAAAGCGATCGATATCGGGTAGCTTACGACCGTATGGTCACGGACTTCCCGCGTAAATGCGTATTCTTCGGAACGACTAATAATAGTAACTTCCTCCAGGATGCAACGGGTAATCGTCGCTTCTGGCCTGTGACTGTTGATCCTGACAAACGAACCAAGAACCATTTTACGGAGCTTACGGATACTGTTGTTGGGCAACTATGGGCAGAAGCGCTTTGCTTGTATAAGGACAAGGAGTCGCTTGAGCTTGATAGTGCAATGTATGCGGAGGCACAAGCAATGCAAGAGCGGCACATGGACACAGATCCACGGGAAGGACTTATTCAGGAGTATCTCGATACCCTACTGCCGGAAAATTGGGATGAGTTAGATGAGTATGATCGACGGGAATATCTGCGGACACCCACGGGCAGTGTGCAACGAACAAAGGTTTGCCCTGCCGAGGTTTGGGTGGAGTGCCTTGAATCCCCACTCAAGCTGTTTAAATCATGGGAGTCCAAAGCGATATGCGACATCATTAGAAGGATGCCGGAATGGCGTGAGAGGATGCCAGAAAAAACAAGGTTTAAACTATACGGACGGCAAAAAACATTTGAAAGAAGTGTCACCTAAAGAAAAGGGGCTGAGTGACAGAGTGACAGTAAATGTCACCGTGTCACCGAGAATGTCACTGTAAAAAAAGTGTTGCAGTGACACCTTTAAGCCAAGTACAGCAAGGGTTTGGAAGCTGCTGTCACTACTGTCACTCTAATTATCTTATATATAGAGTAAATGTAATTAGCATAGTAAGCTGTGCGCCCGTATGTATGCTAAACGCGTATTTCGCCTAATACGCGTATATGTGCGGACATCGGTGACAAAGTGACAAGCTATTTCGGGAGGTAGGCTATGAGAGAGAGGGCAATTGAAAATAGATTCACGAATGAGGTTGTGAAGCGTGGAGGCAAAGCGCTTAAATTCACGTCCCCAGGACATAATGGTGTGCCGGACCGCATCGTGCTTTTACCGGATGGCCGGACGGTGTATGTCGAGCTTAAGGCTCCGGGCAAACCTCTGAAACCTTTACAGGCGAAATGGGCAAGGACGTTAACCGACATGGGTCATGTGTTTTACAAAATAGATTCTCACATTGATACCGATCGATTTATAACCGAGGTGTTTGGCTCATGAAATTCTCGCCGCATAAATATCAAGAGTATGCCGTTGATCGGATCATGGCTACCCCAGCGATAGGACTCCTTTTGGAGATGGGTCTTGGGAAAACAATTATCACATTAACAGCCATTGATCGGCTGTTGTATGACTCCTTCGAAGCAACAAAGGTTCTGATCATCGCACCGCTTCGAGTCGCTGAGGATACCTGGAGCCGTGAGTCAAGCAAGTGGGACCACACGAAGCATTTACGGATTAGCAAGATTCTAGGTAACACCAAGAAGCGTGAAGCTGCTTTGAAAGCCGATGCTGACATCTACGTGATCAATCGTGAAAATGTACAATGGTTGGTCGGCTTCCTTGGCAGCAAGTGGCCTTTTGATACCGTAGTGATAGACGAGTTATCCAGCTTTAAGAGCAGCAGCGCACAACGCTTCCGGGCACTTAAGCGAGTGCGGCCGTTGATGAAACGTGTAATCGGATTAACCGGTACGCCAGCGCCGAACGGCCTTCTTGATTTATGGGCGCAGATTTATCTACTGGATCGAGGTGAACGTTTAGGGACAACGATAAGTGGATACCGTGACCGTTACTTTTCAGCTGGTGCAAAGAGCGGCCATGTCGTATACGAGTGGAAGCAGAAGAAAGAAGCAGAGGACCGCATCCATGAACAGATCGCAGACATCTGTGTGAGCATGAAAGCTGAGGACTGGCTGGATATGCCGCAGCGTATTGACCGAGTTGTACCACTGGCGATGAGTGAAAAGGCTAGAGATCAATATGAGCAGCTTGAGAGGGATTTACTTCTACCAATGTCGGGAGCAGACATCGTAGCTAATACCGCTGCGGTGTTATCCAATAAGCTGCTTCAGATGGCAAACGGAGCGGTGTATGACGAGGATCGCGGCGTTCGAGAGATCCATGACGTTAAATTGAATGCACTAGAGGATTTGATTGAAGCCGCAAACGGGCATCCGGTGTTAGTGTTTTACGCCTATAAGCATGACTTGAGCCGGATCAAGAAGCGCTTCCCACAAGCCCGCACTTTGAACACAGCTGACGATATAGCAGAATGGAACAATGGCGGCATTCCAATACTTTTAGCTCATCCTGCTTCAGCCGGTCATGGGCTTAACCTTCAAGAAGGTGGCAACACCATTGTTTGGTTCGGACTCAACTGGAGCCTTGAGCTCTATCAGCAAGCAAACGCCAGATTGTACCGACAAGGACAAACCCGAAGTGTCATCATTCACCATTTGATAGCAGAAGGTACGATCGACGAGGATGTTATGGCGGCACTGGAGGGCAAAGCTGTTGGACAAGATGCTTTGATGGCAGCCGTTAAAGCGAGAATAGAACGAATAGGGGGTAACTAGACATGACCCCAGATCAGCAACGCCGAATGTTCCAGCGCTTAAAAGGGATGAGCAATGAAAGGTTTTGGAAGCAGATGAACGTATTCCTAACGAAGTCTTATGCGGCAGCAGAGAGGCAGTATGGCGAGGCTATGGACATAGTCCTAACCCCTAAGCAGAAAGAAGCGGTTATTGCAAAGGCTAAAGAGATCCGTGTCGATTGGGATAAGTTAGACACGATAGATATCGAGAACACAGCGGGGGAGGAATTAGCATGAATGAACAAGCAGTCATCGAACAGTTAGCAAAATTTTAAGCGAATTGTAGCGAGAATTAAGATACTCGAAAAGTACCCAATCGGAAACGGTATAACAGTCAGCCGGTTGAATCAGGATGACCACCTTCAAGAATTGCACCGCCAGCTCCGCGGACTACCGACGTACATGTATCTGAATAAGCGAGAACAACGGCTGGAGACAGCGGCTCACGCTTATCTGACAAAGTATCCAGCTGGTACGAAAGCACAACTGGGAGAGGTCATAACTACGTCTGGAGCAGATCCGGAAGATGAGAAACTTTTGCAAGAGCTGCGTGGAAAGATTGAGAAGGTTATCGAGGCCCGAACGGGTAATATCGGAGACTACGATTCTGTCATCGAACGGATCAGCGAGCTTCAGGATCTGGAGCAGCAAAAGGAGTACTTCGATAACGTACTGGAAGTGCTTGAAGATTATAAGCCCGGTTACGGTAAGCTTCTTCGACTGAGATACGTAGAGGATCTGCCAGCAGGTGAAGTGGCGACAGAACTAAAGGTTGTACGCAAGACTTTTGAGCGATGGAGACCTAAAGCTTTGTATGAATATGCAAAGATATCGGGAATGTCGTAAATCTGTCGTAACGGTGTCGTAATAATGTCCCACATAAGCCATAATATCCGTGTTATTATGTTAGTATCCAACAATATAACGATACGAATTAGAGCTAAAGCCGTCCATCTGGGCGGCTTTTTTCATACCCAAAACAGGAGGCTGTTAGAATGGGGAAAAGAATTACCGAGAAAGATCCGCCGAAGCAGCCTAGTAGATGCGTCCGCTGTTTATGGGGACGTTGGGCTGGTACGGTGCAAGTTTGCAGCATGCCAAAGTGCCAGAAAAAAGAATAGGCCGCAGGGATGCTTTCCCATGCGGCTAAATAAAATATTACCAGTTTATAGGTGCTTTGTAAATATGAAAGATCGGTTCACTGGTTTTTTCGATGGTACAGGCTTGCTTCTTCTTTGCGCTTGAGCACATCACTGCGAAAGAATAAGCGTTCCTTACCGGAATCCTTAACCGGAACTAGCTTACCATTCTTCACAAAGAGGTGAATGTTCTGCCGGCTGCAATCCATGATTTCCATTGCTTCATTTGTACCAATGAGTTCGCGGGAGATCCATTCCGCTAATTCTTCTTTGCTGTTGAATGTGTACATGTGAAATCACCACTTTACAATGAGTATAGTCAATGCGGCCAAGCTGATAATAAGGGATGCAATACTCAATATCATTGTTGCCTTTTGCATTCTTTTGCTATTCATACCGCCAGCTCCTTTGTGTTATAATCTGAGGTAAGAAAGACGACACCTGATTTCACTTGCCCTTCAACCAAAGCCCCTTTCGGGGCTAAGGTTTCGGGTGACCCTAGCGGATCAATGTGATGATGAGGATGCTGACTGAGTTTATCAAGGTGATGATGACCGTCACCATCTTGAACATTTCAACTCTTTCCTCTTGTCGTCTTTCTTCTCTCGTTTTTTCCAATGTGTTCACCTCCTTTCTCTATTTCTATTATAGCAAGATACTTTACGTTCGTCAAGTATGTATTTGTATTATTTGAATATATTATTAATTATGAGCGCCCATTTCGGGTGCTCTTCCTATTTCGGGGGTGGGTGTTATGAAGTGAAACCGATATCTCAAAAACAAAAGGCTTTTGTTGATCGCTATATAGAAATCGGCAATGCAACGCAGGCATACATTGATGCTGGATATAGTGTTACTAAACGCAGCGTAGCTGATGCTAATGGACGGAAGCTGTTACATAAACCAAATGTTAAGAAGTATCTGGACGAGCGGATCACTGTCAAGGATAGTGAGAAGATCGCTAAACAAGATGAGGTCCTTCAGTTCCTATCGAAGGTTATGCGAGGAGAAGTCCAGGAGAAGTTCCCTCTTGGCCTTGGTATGGGTGAACAGCAGCTCGTAAAGAAGGAGCTGGATGGGAAAGACCGTATCAAAGCCGCTGAGCTGTTAGGCAAGCGTTATGCACTCTGGACTGATAAGCAACTGCTTGATAGTGTTGTGGGCGTTCAGATCATTGATGATTTGGGGGCTGATGGCGATGATGAAGGTTAAGTTATCCAGACTCATCACAACTCGTTTTCAGAAGTTCTGGAGAGCTGCCAACTCACGTCGGTATCTGAGGCATGTCCTCAAAGGCGGTCGGGGGTCGGCCAAGTCAACTCACATCGCCATGAAATTGATTGTTGATATGATGCGCTATCCAGTGACTACGCTCTGTGTCCGTAAAGTTGGGCGGACGTTGGACGAATCCGTATTTGAGCAATTAAAAGAAGCGATTGAGATCCTTGGGGTAGGTCAATACTGGCGCACTCTTAAATCACCGCTACAACTGATCTACATACCAAGAGGAAACAAGATCATATTCCGAGGCGCCGATGACCCAGCAAAGATCAAATCGATTAAAATGAGTAAATTCCCACTCGCTTTCCTATGGATTGAGGAACTGGCTGAATTTAAAACAGAAGATGAAATCTCGACCATTGAAAACTCCGTGCTTCGCGCCGAGCTGCCTGATGGTCTTTTTTATGCCTTTTATTGTAGCTATAACCCACCAAAACGTAAGCAGAGTTGGGTGAATAAGAAATACGATACTGTAGTCGATATACCGACCAACACATGTGTCCATCACTCCACCTACCTGGAGAATCCACATATCTCAAGGGCATTTATCGAGGAAGCCGAGAGCGTCAGAGCAAAGAACGAGCAAAAGTATGATTGGGAATACCTCGGGAAGGCGATCGGTAGTGGCGTGGTACCCTTTGATAACCTCGTCTTCCGTAGAATTACAGACGATGAGTTAAAGAGCTTTGATAACATTCGGCAGGGCAACGACTGGGGTTACGGTGTGGATCCGGTGGCTTTCGTCCGCTGGCATTACGACAAAACGCGTCGTCGCATCTTTGCTATCGATGAAATATATGGTGTGAAAATATCTAACCGGGAGCTATCCGAGAAGATAAAGGTCAAGGGGTACGATCAATTGATGACGATCGCCGATAGCGCAGAGCCGAAATCAATTGACGAACTAAAGCTCCAGCACCATATTCGTATCAAGGGTGCGAAGAAGGGGCCAGGCAGCGTGGAATACGGAGAGAAGTGGTTGGATGATCTGGAAGAGATAGTTATCGATCCGCAGCGGACACCGAATACAGCGAAAGAGTTTGAGAATATCGACTATCAAACGGACGCTGATGGTAATCCGCGTACAAAGTTAGAGGACAAGGATAATCATACGATCGATGCTACGAGGTACGCGTTTGAAGGGGATATGAAGCAATCAGGTATATCTTTTGATTAGGAAGGCGGTGATGTGAATTGACAGCTGCTATGCAAACCATATCAGACATTATAAAAGCAGGAGCTCCGATGACACTTGAGCAGATCATTAAGCAAGAGATAGATGATTGGCGTCGTTCACCTGAGTTAAAGCTCATGAAGCTTGGACAGCAGTATTATGGAGGGGATCATGAGGTCCTCAAGCGTAGACGAGAGGTCATCGGCGAGGGTGGTCGGAAGGTAGAGGATAAGAACCTTGCAAATCGAAGACTTGTTCATATGTTTATTCGCAAGCTGGTTGATCAGAAGATAGGCTACTTGCTTTCAAAGCAACCTTCTATCCAAACCAATAATGAGGCTTATGCATCGGAGCTGTCGGACATATTTGGAAAAGCGTTTCTAAGGCTGCTAAAGAATATCGGCAAAGATGCCATTAACAACGGTATCGGATGGCTGCATGTTTATTACAATGACACTGGCGAACTGGCATTCAAGCGCATTTCACCGGATGAAGTGATACCGCTGTGGAAGGATTCAGCCCATACGGAGCTAGACGGAGTGATTCGTACCTATGAGCTGGATTACTACGAGGGCATGAACAAGAGAGCAATCACCAAAGTCGAGTATTGGGATAACACCGGTGTTCGGAGGTATACGCTTGATGCAATAGGCTCAGTAGGACTGAAATCGGATGAGGAAGCCGGGGCATTTGGCTCCCACTTTTCAGCCATGGAGGGTGAAGGCAAGGAGACCCCACTGAACTGGGAGCAAGTACCGTTCATACCGTTTAAATATAATGACGACGAGCTGCCGCTTATCAAGGTGTTACAATCACTCGTTGATGATTACGATGAGCAGAGAAGTGATAACAGCAATAACATTGCAGACTTGCCTAATGGGATATACGTCTTGAAGGATTACGACGGTACGGATCTGGGGGAGTTTCGGCACAACCTGTCTAGATACCGAGCTGTAAAGGTGCAAGGCGATGGAGATGTGAATACACTAACGCTTGATCTTAACCCGGAAGCTTTAAAGCAGCACGTTGAACAGCTGCGTAAAGACATATACGAGTTCGGGCGTGGAGTAGATACGCAGTCTGATAAATTTGGGAGCAGCCCAAGCGGGATCGCATTGAGATTCTTGTATGCAGATTTGGATTTGGATGCAAATGATATTGAAAACGAATTCCAAGCAGGATTAGAACAGCTCCTATGGTTTGTGGACAAACATATTGCAAATACGATCGGCACGGATTATTCCGATGTGTCGGTCGATTTTATTTTTAACCGCGATATGATGATTAATGAAACGGAAGCTGTCAATAACGTGAAGAGCAGTGTCGGTATTATCTCTGATGAAACCCTAATTGCTAATCATCCATTTGTTACCGATCCTGCCGATGAGTTAGCCCGAATGGAGAAACAAAAGGCATTAGAGCCAGCCCCATATAGCGGTTTAAATCCAGATAATTCGCCTAATGGAGCTGGGGGCTAATGAGAACCGATGCATACTGGGCGGGAAGGCTCGAAACGCTAAATGAATCACAACTCAACAAAGGCGAAAAATATATTCAGAGCATGAATACCCAGTACGAAAAGGCCATGTCGTCCATACAGCGGGACATTGATTCTTTTTACGGACGCTTTGCAATCAATAACGGTGTAGACATGGCAACCGCTCGACAGATGCTCAAAGCGGGAGAGCTCAAAGAGTTCAAATGGACCGTCGAGGATTACATTAAACGCGGTAAAGAGAACGCAATTGATCAACGATGGATGAAGGAATTGGAAAACGCCAGTATTCGGGTTCGTATGAGTCGTTTAGAGGCGTTGCAGATACAGATGCAACAGCACGTTGAGGTATTGGCTGCTTCGCGGCAGGCTGGCGCTCAGGGATTGCTAGGCGGCATATACAAAGATAACTACCACCGGTCTATTTTCGAGTTGCAGAAGGGTGCAGGGATTGGCTCATCTTTCGCTAAACTAGATAGTATCCAGTTGGACAAGCTGTTATCAACACCTTGGGCGCCGGATGGAACCAATTTCAGTGGGCGGATATGGGCTGATCGGAAGAAGCTTATCAGCGAGTTAAAGACGGCGTTAACGCAAAATTTAATCCGCGGTGACTCAAAAGATCAAGTCATTTCTGAATTCTCCAAACGAATGGGCGTTTCTCGTTCTGCTGCTGCACGAATCATCATGACAGAATCGGCCTATATATCAGGGCAGTCTCGCCTTGATGCTTATAAGGAGCTAGGGGTTACTGAATATAAGTACATGGCTACCTTGGATTTGCGAACTTCATCTATCTGTAAGAGTATGGACGGTAAAATCATCCCCATTACGGAAGCTCAAGCGGGCGTGAACTATCCACCGCTGCATGCACATTGTCGTTCGACGACGATCCCGCATTTTGAGGATAACGTTCAGGAGCGTGCAGCAAGGGGTGATGACGGAAAGACGTATGGTGTGCCAGGTGATATCACCTACCAGGAGTGGGAGAAAAAGCATTTACCTTCGGAAAAGAATGGGATGCACGGAATTGACGAATTAGTAACTTCTCAATCTATTCAACAACCGCTGAATAATGATATAATAAAATCATCCAGTTTTCGGAAATTTTCTACCGCCGAAGAAACACAAGCGTGGATCGATCAAGTTACACCTGCTTGGATAGGACAATTAACGATCCAAGAGGCAGAAGCGATTAGACGGTATACAGGTAATGATTACTTGGATATTAATAAAAATTTGCGTGCCGGTGGCGGGATGAAGGTTTATGATAATGTTGCCAAAGATATTAGCTCGGCGCTCTCTAAATTTAATTTGCTAGAGAACATAGTTGTATATCGTGGTCTCGAGCGTAATATCTTTAATATGCCTGTTGAGCAGATGCCAGGGTTAATTATTGAGGAAGCAGCATTTGTTAGTACAACCTTGTTATCGGACAGAGCCTTCTCGGGTACAGTAAGGCTTGAACTAAGGGTACCGGCTAAATCAACTGGTGCTGCAGTAGTTCCATTAAGTGAATTCGAAGGAGAATATGAATTTCTTCTGGATAAGAAAACAAAATATCAAATAGTCGAGGCTAGTGAAATGGCAGGAATACTAATTATTATAGCGGAGGTGCTTCCCAAATGACTGAGAATAAGTCAACCTTTAGACCGGACCGCTTTACGGCCACAAAAGAAGATGTGAAAATTATTACTCCTAAAAAAGAAGAGAAGAAATAACAAGCACTCTCACATATGAGGGTGCTTTTTGTTTGGGCTCTGGCTGAGACTGCCGGGGCCTATTTGCTCGTTTGCCGGAGCATCACGGCTGCCCAAGGCGGGGTTGCGCCATAAAAACCAATGGGAGTGTGCAGCAATGGATCTGAAAGAGTTGCTAGGCGAAGATATGTATAACCAGCTGATGGCTAAACTGGGCGATAAACATAAGGTTGCGATTGTCTCCGACGGCAATTGGATTCCGAAGGATAAGTTCAATGAAGCAAACACGGCTAAGAAACAAGTCGAGGATACATTAAAGGAACGTGACAAGCAGCTGGAGGAAATAAAAAAGTCATCCGGTGACAGTGCGGCCTTACAGGAACAGATTACGAAGCTACAGGCCGAAAATAAAACGGCTTCTGAAAAGTATGCTTCTGACATGAAGGAGCTGCAATTGAACTCAGCTCTCAAGATGGTTCTTACTTCTGAAGCGCACGATCCAACAATCGTTGCTAGTCTCTTGGACAAATCAAAAATTGAATTGGATGACAGCGGAGCCGTTAAAGGCGGGCTGGATGATCAAATCAAAAGCCTGCGCGAAAGCAAGGCTTTTTTGTTTGTCAATAAACAAGATACCAAGCCGAGATTTAAAGGTACAAATCCACTAGACGGTAAAGATCAAAGCGGCGGCGGTGGAGAAAGTAGCGCAGCTGCAGATTTTGCTAAAGCAGCAAACGAGAGCGGTAAAGCTCCAGCTTCCGCAAACAATCCATGGGGTTAACGAAAGGGGAACATAATCATGCCATACGTAAAAGATTTCGGTAAACGAGTAGATGTTAACTTTCTAGCAAGTGCTAAGGTTACGGCCTTCACTTATCAAGTGAGTGATGTGGGTGTAGCAGCTAACGCACAGGGGCGTAAAATCGTTCCAGCAGGCTCTGTATATCCGGCTAATGATGCAACAGCAACCGGCATTCTCTATACGGATACGGACGTAACAGAAGGACCTCAACCGGGTTCAGTCATTGTAGATGCTTGGATCTTAGAAGCTCGTTTACCTGTCGCACCAGCTGCAGCAGCGAAAACGGCTATGAAGGCCATCAAATTTAAAACAGGGGTTTAAGAGAGGGGATAGTCAATCATGCCAAATGTACTCGAATTGTTTAGTCAACCAGAAGTATTGAACTACCTGCAAAACCGACAGTTCCCACCGTTGTTAGGTGAAACTTTGTTTCCTGAAGTGAAACGCGATTCATTGGAATTTGAACAAATCAAAGGGGCACGTCGTGTGCCTGTCATTGCAAGCGTTCATGCATTTGATACAGAAGCTGAGATCGGCAGCCGCGAGGCTACCAAGCAGGCGTTAGAGCTTGCTTTGATTAAACGGAAGATGCAAATGAAGGAGAAAGACATTATTGCACTTGAGAATCCGCGCACACCGGCAGAACAGCAATATCTGATGCGAGAAGTGTACAACGATATTGATGTTCTCACAGCAAGCGTGCGTGCTCGGGTAGAGGCCATGCGTATGGAAGCTGCTGCTAACGGTACTGTGACGCTTTCAGAGAATAACCTCAGCGCAGTCATTAACTACCAAGTGCCGAATGAACATAAGCAAGTGCTCTCGGGTACGGACCTGTGGACGAATCCGGATAGTGACCCAATCACACAAATGCTGGGTTGGTATTCGACGCTGGGTACGAAACCTAAACGTGTCCTAACTTCCGGCACTGTACTTGCAACGTTGCTACGTCATCCAAAAGTAGTTGGAGCGTTGTTTGGCAATAACGCTGCAAGAATTGCAACTCGTCTTGACCTGAATGCATTGCTCGGTCAACTGGAGCTCCCGACAATTGCCGTATACGATGATGTTTATCGGAAGCAGAATGCAAACGGAACTTACTCACAAGTTCGTTATTTCCCGCAGAACAAGTTTGTTATGTTACCAGACGGACCGCTTGGAGAAACCATTTATGGTCCTACAGCTGAGGAAATTCGTCTTGCGCGTGATCCGCAAATCGATATCACTAAAGTCGGTAATGTCCTAGCGATGGTCTATGAAGGTGGAAAAGATCCAGTAAGCACATGGACGAAGGCTGTTGCTACGGCGCTGCCAAGCTTCCCAGCTGCAGATGAAGTATTCCAAGCGCAGGTTATCTAAGGAGGTCATTCTATGATCGTTGCACCACATACCATACCAGTCCGGCATAACAGCCGGCTGTATGGGCCCGACGAAGAGTTTGAAATTGATCGTGCGGGTTATGAACGCATTGCAAACCATCTTGACGTTATCGATGATAGTGATGCAAAGTCGTTTGATAAGATGACAGCTCCGGAATTGAAGGAATACGCAGTAAAGATTTCGCTTGATCTCGGGGAGGCTACAACCAAACCAGACATTCTTGCCAAAATTAAAGCGGCAGTCGGTGAAGGTAATGACGATTAATAAGGATGATATCCTTGCCTTGGTCAAAATGAGGCTTCAATTAGATCCGCTGGGAGCAACACACGATCAACTCATCAATATGTACATGGATGAGATTGAACAGCGAATCCTTTCTTATATTAACCATTCGTCGATACCCGATAGACTGAGATTTACTTGGGCTGCTATGGTAGCAGGAGCATTGGCTGCTGAGCAATCAGCGGCTCTCTTTCCCACGATTGAGTCATCAGGAACCTTTGAGATTTCAATAGGTGATACATCCATAAAACCTGTTAAAGCTGTTTCAGCGCCACTAACCCCAAGTATCGTTGTTGTCAATTCTGTTCTATTTGATTATCGGGCAGAGTTGAACGCTTTTCGAAAACTGAGGTGGTAACATGATCGATTACACGAAGTACCGTGCAGCGCTAGAACGGATATATGAGGATCGGGTTACGATCAGCCGTCATGTTCCTTTTGTTAAGCCGAATAAGCAAACTGTACTTCAATTGCAAGCGATTTACATGGATCAACCTTGTCGCCTATCGCAAACTGGACTAGGTAAGAACAGTCAGTCACCTGCTCAGAACGCCATCCAGTATGAATCGAAGCTGTTCCTTGCGCCCGAATTGGAGTTGAAGCAGGGGGACGAAATTGAGGTCACCCGCGGACGAGTCACGGTTGAGGGATGGATTCTGTTACCCGGGCAGCCTCGAACCTTTACGGCAGGCGAACCGTTCCTTTATCCTACGCATCAAGAAGTGAGTTTGCAGCGGAAGGAAAAAGCTTAATGGCTGGATGGGGTACGTTTGAGTTTGGCGAGTGGGTTGGGCTCAAGGATTCTCTAAAGGCAATGAAACTGGAGTTCGCACACTTCGAGGAAGAATGTATACGTGAGATTGCCGGACGGCTGCTTGCGAAGGTAATCGCCAGAACGCCGGTGGATACTGGCGAACTACGTCATGGGTGGACGATCGGACAGATTGCGCGAACTGCAAACGGGTACGAGGTTGAGATCATTAACCCAGTTGAACATGCGATGTATGTCGAGTACGGTCATCGAACCCGTGATCATACCGGATGGGTCAATGGGCGTTTTATGCTGACATACTCCATTCAGGAAATGGAAAGAGAGCTTCCGGATATTATAGAGCGTAAGCTGCAGCAATTTATTGATAGACATATGGGGTGATGAGATGAGCGTAACCGTAATCGGTGTACGTGATGCGGTGATAGGAACGCTTGCTGGCGCATATCCAGCCATGACGATATACGGGGAAGAGATTAAACAGGGACTCATTGAGCCTTGTTTTTTTGTTTTGGACTTCCCTGTATCCCATTCTCGTATTATGGGGCGTCGATATAAGCGCGTACATGCCTTTGACGTTCATTACTTCCCATCTACCGATCAACCAAACGAAGAGGCTCATACAGTCGCTGAGCGCCTTTATGAAGTGCTAGAGTACATTCCGAATGGTTCTGAACAGATGCGTGGAACTGGGATGCATCATGAGATTATCGACGGCGTATTGCACTTTTTCTTCGGCATTGATCTATATATTATCAAGCAAATTACTCCGCTGCCTTCAATGGGTAAGTTGGGGATGGAGGTTAGAGGTAAATGAAAAAAGGTGAACAAGAACCACTACCGGAAACGGTGCAAAACCCGGTGTATGCCAAGCAGCAGATTTTAGAATCTAAGCAGTTTACGCCACTGGAGAAAGACGTATTGTCGGCATTGTTAGCTGACAACGAGCGATACACGATAGACAAGGCCAAACAGATGATCGAAGAATTTGCGAAAGGGGAGGCGAATTAAATGGCAGGAGGAACTTGGGTAGCGCAAAACAAGGTACGTCCAGGCGTCTATATCAACTCCGTAAGCGATGGAGGGACTCTTGGGTCATTAGGAGATCGGGGAATTACCTCAATGGCGCTTACGTTATCATGGGGGGCGTCAAAGGAAATTGTTGCAATCCATGCTGGTGACGATGTGAGTCAGGCGTTGGGCTATGATATTACAGCTACGGAACTACTGCTAGTCCGTGAGGCGCTGAAGCGTGCGAAGACATTACTATTATATCGGCTCAATACTGGTACGAAAGCAACCAAAACAATTGGAACTCTCACGGCAACGGCTAAGTTCGGCGGTCTCAGGGGTAATGACTTGACCATTGTCGTACAGACCAATGTTGAAGACAGCGCCAAGTTCGATGTTATCACAATGCTAGGCGCGAACAAGGTGGATACACAGATTGGCGCTACTATAGCCGACCTGAAAACCAACGCTTGGGTAACATGGTCAGGAACCGGAGCACTAACAACATCGGCGGGGGCTGCATTAACGGGCGGAGCCAATGGAACAACAACTAACGTTGATCATACGGACTTCTTGGCGGCGCTCGAACTGCAAGACTTCCAAACGGTCGCGCTACCTTCGACGGACAACACATTGAAAGCTGTGTACGCTGCCTTTACCCGCCGTCTGCGGGATGGCGAAGGGAAGAAAATTCAGGCTGTGCTTGAGAACTACCCAACAGCGGACCATGAGGGCGTAATTAGCGTTAAAAACGGTGTCATACTCTCTGATGGTGTAACACTCACTGCAGCTCAGGCGACAGCATGGGTAGCTGCTGCAACCGCTGCCGCATCAATTGCCGAATCTCTGACTTTTAGGGCTTACGACGATGCCAAGGATGCCGCACCGCGGTATACGAATTCACAGACTATCTCGGCGCTACAGGCTGGCGAATTGCTCTTCACCGCTACAGGTGGGAAGGCGGTCGTTGAACAAGACATCAACAGCCTGACGAGCTTTACGGTAGATAAGGGAAAGCAATTCCACAAAAACCGAATCATTCGAGTGCTGGATGGAATCGGCAACGACTTCAAACGGATCTTTGAATCCTACTACCTCGGGAAAATTAACAACAACAACGATGGTCGCAATTTGTTGAAGTCAGAAATGATCTCTTATCTTGACACGCTACAGGCAGCTAACGCGATCCAGAACTTTGATTCGCAGGCAGATGTCAGTGTCGTGGCCGGCACCGATTCGGATAGCGTTTATGTCGAGCTGAATGTACAGCCAGTGGATGCAGTCGAGAAAATATATATGAAAGTGAAGGTGAAGTAAGATGTCTTACCTGAATGCAAGCGACACAATTAACGGACAAGAAGGTCGTGCATACGCCACAATTAAAGGCCAGGTCGAGGAAATGTTCTACATCAAAAAGTTGGAAGCTTCGATTGAAAAGAAAAAATCAGAGGTCAAAACGCTTGGGAAGCGCGGCACTCAGCATAAAGCAGCTGGCTGGTCGGGCAGCGGAAGCATGACCATTTACTACGTTACCACTAAATTTAGAGAATTAATGATTGAATATGTACGGAATGGGATTGATACGTACTTTGATATTCAGATTGTTAATGATGATCCAAACTCTAGTATAGGTATGCAGACCATCGCCATCAAAGGTGTCAATCTAAACAAGGTGATCATTGCAAAACTTGATACAGGAAGTGAATCGCTTGATGAGGATATCGATTTCACCTTTGAGGACGCTGAAATCATGAATTCTTTTGGACAACCGACACTAGGTCAATAAAAATATCAGGAGGCTAACTAACCATGAAAACAAACGACTTAAGCGCATTTTTTGCACAGAACGCAACAGCAGAGGAAACAGAAGATTTCACTGTCTCGGATCGCTTCAAGACAGCTGACGGAAAACCTATCTCTTGGAAACTGCGGAGCATCTCTGCTTCGGAAGACGAGGAATGCCGAAGGGCTGCAACTAAAGTAATCAAAGGCAAGAGAGGTCAATCCACAAAAGAAATAAGTACGGATGAGTACTTGGCCAAGATGGCTGTCGCTTGCGTGGTGCATCCGAATTTGAAAGATGCAGAGTTGCAATCATCATACGGTATCATGGGCGCAGAGAACTTGCTTCGTAAGATGTTACGCGCTGGTGAGTATGCCACGCTGATCGAGAAAGTCCAAGAAATCAACGGGTATGATAAGGATATGAATGAGCTCGTTGAAGAGGTAAAAAACTAATTGAGGAGGGCGATAGTGAGGCTAACTTTGCTTACTACGCCCTCCACGAACTTAAAATCTTGCCTCATGATCTCATGCGAATGGATCGATTTGAACAAGCTGCTATTTATGCTATGATCAGTATTCGTGTCGAGAAAGAGAGAAAAAAGTAAAAAAAGTAAGTTTATTCCCACAAAATGCATACTCTGGTATAATGACTAATGTTAAATACGTAAAACATTGGAGGTATTTTGTTGTATAAAATATCAGGAATTAGAATGAGGAAATCTATCAAATTTTCATTTATGTTATGCCTTATTATTACTACATTTATGATTTCCGCATGTAGTGTCGATGTTAACACAACAGCAACGAAAAACGAAAAAGCTAGCGAAGTAAAGTTGATAGCTGATGCAACAAAATATTACAGAATTACAGGAAAAGAGCTAATTTCATTCTTAGGAAATCCAGAATCAAAAGAGCCGTGGGATTTCGCCAGCCCTAATGGTAAAAAGTATAAGGCGATCACTTATACGTATGATGGAGGTAACCAGGAGTTTCTTTCCATTGATGGTAAGATTGTTAGGTTTACTTATTACGGGAATGGGATGAAATACAAGAATGACAACGATTTATATAAATCGTTCGGGTTTGTACCTAAAGAGGACATGAAAATCGTTATTAAATCCGATAACGCATTAAAGGTCCATTCTGTTACTGAAAAAATACCGGAGTTTTGGGCTGTAATATTAGATAATGAAATAGACACTGTAAAAATCACATATGATTTGAGATACTTTTAACGCCCATAACGGGCGTTTTATTTTTGCCTGAAACGAGGTGGTAAATAGGTGGCCACAGTCAGCGCAAGTCTAAAAATGTTTGATCAATTCAGCCAGACTTTAGATAGGGCCAATCAGAGACTAGAACAGGTTCTTGGGATCGCTGAACGCGTGAAAAGAGAGTTGCAGGATCGAATATCGATTGAGGTTGATATGTCCGGTGCGGTTGCTCATATCGAACAGGTAAGGCAGCAACTCACTACTATGGGGCATTCAGTAGCAATACAGGTAATAATTGATGCGGATGGGATTACGCAAGAAATAAACCGTATCCAGCAACAGATCAGAAGCGGTGTAGCCTCGGCGGCAATAGAGGTTACAATCAACTCTACTGCTGCTATCCAAGAGGCTGCTACTGTCCGTACACAGATCGAACAACAATTAGGGACGATCAGCGCAGAAATCCATTTGCAAGTGCCCAATGCTTCCCAGTTACATTCTCAACTCAGAACACTTCTACAAGGTATTGGAGGTGCAGCTGTTAACATTCAAGTGCACTTAGACACTGCCCATGCATTGGCTGAAGTACGCACGCTGAATAGCCGTATTATTGCTGAGATTGGAACTATAAGGGCCCAGATCCAAATTCAATTACCAGCATCTTTAACGATGATGTTCACGAATCTTCAACGCTTAGTTTTAAGGCTTTTGGTGGCTGTTAGACAACTCAGTGCGGTAAGTGGTAATACCCAGCAACTACAGGCCGCTTTACAACGTATAGCCGCTCTGGAAGCACGAATAAATCAGTTGCAGGAACAACTTAATGGCCGACTTAGGGAAGGCGGAAATGCATCTAGCGGAATGGCGACTGGCCTTAAAGGTATTGTTGCTGCCTACGTATCGATTGCAACCATTCATAAGGCGATTGATTTTGTTAACTGGGCTGATGGTATCGCTAGTACAAATGCTCGTCTTGGTATGATGAATGATGGTACACAGACGCAGCTTGAGCTGCAACAAAAGGTTATGGCTGTAGCAAACGATACTCGTCAGGCCTATCAAGAGACAGCGAAGATGGTCGCTCAACTCGGATCGTCCACACAGGGTGTATTTAAAAGTAATAGTGATGTCCTCGCTTTCACTTCTAGGTTCAATAAGTTGCTTGCTACAGGAGGGGCTACTGCAGAAGAGAGCAAAAGTTCGATCTTACAAATGTCACAAGCACTCTCCAGTGGAGTTCTACAAGGTGACGAACTCCGTTCATTGAGTGAAAACGCCCCTATGCTTATGAAGGTGTTAGCGGACGGACTCGGCGTATCGCGGGGGTCCTTGAAGAAACTAGGCGCAGATGGAAAACTAACGTCTGATGCTGTTGTGCAGGCCTTCGCCAAACAGGACAAGTATATTAACACGATATTTGAAAAGATGCCTGTTACATTCGGTCAGGCAATGACGGCTGCCAAGAATAAAGCAGTTGGTTGGATCTCGATACTAAATGGGGCAAACGGACCTATCCAGAAGTTAACCAAATCTATTATGGGCTTGATTAATTGGATGGACACCAAGGAAGGTCAAGGAATGTTTAACGGACTGACAGCAGGAATAAGAATCGCATCCGATTCTATAGCATGGTTTATTGATTTTCTCACTAAACACATGGACATTGTAAAAAATGTATTGTTTGCCGTCGGTGTTGTGGTTCTTGGACTTGCAGTTTATTGGCTTATTATGTGGGCCTCAGCGGCATGGCCGGTGTTTGCTGTTATAGGAGCTATCGCTTTACTTATATCATTACTAAATTACTTCGGTGTCTCTACCCAGACTATAGTCGGCTTCGTTGGAGGTGTGTTTTCTGCCTTTTTCGCTTATCTTTGGAACAGTGTTGCTACTGTTTGGAATCTCATTTTAATGTTCGCTGAGTTCTTTATTAATGTCTTTATTGATCCGGTTTACGCAGTAAAGAAACTATTTTATGATCTTGCACAACTCTTCATGGGGAATTTGTACAACATGTTACGGAGTGCAGAAGATTTTGCTGGGAACTTTATGAAAGTAGTGCTAGAGGGGATAAATGGGGTTGTTAAAGGGCTGAACTGGATGATCGAGGCAATGAACAATCTTCCAGGAGTAGATATCCCAACAGCTAAACTTTTTGACACGGACAATGTTCATGCAATGAGCGATGGCATCAAGAAAATGATGGATAGCATGGAGGCTCCGACTTCCGATAAAGGTGTTGTCGATCTGTCCAAATACAAAATGAAACCGAAGAATTTGTCCGATGCCTTTGATGTGGGAAACAAATACGGAAAAGATCTCTTCACCAAAGCTGTAAATGCTGGAGACTCCATAAAGAAAAAGGGTGATGCCTGGTCAGGCAACATTAATAAGGTGAATGAAGTCGGTAAGATCGGTGGCAAGGTAGATATATCAAGCGAGGATATTAAGCAAATGCGGGAGCTTGCCGAAATGAAAAACATTCAGAATTTCGTTACGCTTACGCCTCAGATCACTTTTGGAGATACGCATGTTCGAAATGAAAGCGACATGGGGACAATTATCTCTAAGATAAAAGATCATTTGGAGGGTGAAATTGTTGCTTCCGCAGAAGGAGTGTATGGTGGCTGATGGATGCATATGAGATTGAATTGAGCTATAACAGCCACGCGGAGTTTTTTTCACTTCCAGTCTTGCCGGAGACAATTAATGTAAAGGAAGATGGCAATGGAAAGACGTACACGGTGGCTGGCATCGGAGAAATTAATGTAATCAAGGATCCGAGTTTAAAGGAAATTAGCTTTGAATCGATCTTTCCAGCGCATAACTATCCGTTCATTCAGGAGGGTGTTGCTTTTCGTCCTCCTGGATCGTACGTCCAGCGAATTGAACATTGGAAGGCAACAAAACATCCAATCAGGTTTATTTTTATTGGTGGTTTCGAAATCAATATCCCCGTTAGTATCGAGTCCTTTGAATGGTCGGAGATTGCGGGAAGCGGAGGAGATATTGAATTTAAACTCTCGCTAAAGGAATATGTCTTTTATGGGGCAAAGAAGATTAAAGTAGTCAAAAAGAAGAGCGGAACGACAACCAAGCAGGATACTCCATCTCGTCCAAACGAGAAACAGACACCCAAGACGTATACGATGGTAGCAGGAGACACGCTGTCAAAAGTGGCTAAGAAGCTACTGGGAGACGATAGTCGATGGAGAGAGATTCAAAAGCTCAACGGCCTGAGTGATGCGGATCTTAAGAAGCTACCTATAGGCAAGGTATTAAAGCTGCCCAATAAATAAGGGAGAGGATAGACTTGGATAAATACCATACCCTTGAAATGTTTCTCGATAATAAGAATGGTGATGTATGGAACATATCGAATATTGCTTCCGATATTGAATGGCAGACAAGTCGTATCGGTAAGGCTGGCAGCTTGAGTTTTACGATTGTGACGGGAGGTCTTTACCAGGATAAGAAATTCACCATTAATAACGGAGACATCGTTAGGGTGCGGAAGGGTGGCACCAATGTCTTTTATGGCTATGTATTTGAGATCGGCAGCGGGATGGATGAGGGCTTTAAGATAAAAGCCTATGATCAGATACGTTATCTAATGGGTAATGATACTTATGTATTTACTGGTAAGACCGCAACGGAGATCGTTAAAAAAATCGCTGACGATACGGGCCTGAAAACAGGGAATTTGGTTGATACGAAATATAAGATCCCGTCGATGATTGAGGACGGTAAGAAATTACTGGACACAGTTTGTAAGGCGCTCGATATGACGCTGATCAATGGCTATGGAAATTTCTTCTTGTACGACGATTTCGGATTGTTGGCGTTGATGAATATCAAGAAGACGCTGCCAGACTTTTATATCGGGGATAAGAGTTTATTGTTCGACTATGACTTTACGCAATCCATCGACAGTGAAACGTATAACCGAGTCAAAATCGTTCAGGATAACAAGAAGAAAGCTAACCGGGATGTGTACGTTGCTCAGGATAGTGTAAATATCGCGAAGTGGGGTAGGCTGCAGTTGTACCAGTCAGTTGATGAAAAGCTCAATGCCGCCCAAATCAAACAGATGTTGGATACTTTGATCCAATTGAAGAATAGGCAGTCGGAAAAGTTGAAAATAGATGCAATCGGTGATATTCGGGTTCGAGCTGGTAGTTATGTCCATATCGCCATTAAACGGCTTGGGATAAATCAACCGATGCTTGTAGACGAATGCAGCCATAAATTCGATGGAGCAGATCATACCATGTCATTAGAATTGAAGGTGATTTAATGTCACTTCTTGGTGTTATTAAGAAGGCTGGCCTTGGGGCGGTCGAAGCTGGTCAACCTATTACCGTCCAAACTGGTAGTGTAACAAAAGCAGATCCGCTTGAGGTAACCGTCGATCAACGGTTCACACTCACAGCGGATTTTTTGATTGTGCCAGAAAGCCTGATGGAGTATAAGATCGATGTTAAGCACGCGCACAGTTACAGCGAAGGCGTGACCGGAGATGCGCTCAAGGACAAACTTCTGATTCGGCGCGGCCTTGGACAAGGAGACAAACTAATCTTGCTTCGGGTGCAGGGCGGACAACAATATTTAATTTTGGATCGGGTGATATGACATGATTCCAACAGGTAGCACCATTGGTACGGATATGCTCGAGGATTCACAAGAGACAAGTCGGACGTATTGGCTGGATTTGATCGACAAACGTATAGTCGGCAGTATAGATGGCTTGGAAGCGACAAAGCAGGCCGTGTTTAAAATTTTGCAGTCAGAACGTTTCGAACACTACATCTACAGTTTCAATTACGGTTCGGAAATGACGGACCTGATGGGGCTGTCATCGTCTGTAATTAAATCAGAGTTGGCTAGGCGTATTCGGGAGGCATTACTGACGGATGATCGCATAACCGATGTTACTGACATGAAAATTGAGGTTAGTGGGGACAGTGCGCTTGCCACATTTACGGTCGTGTCTGACTTTGGAAGCTTTACTTCGGGGGTAACCAACCATGTATGAGTCTCAAACGTTTAGTGCGATTCTGCAAAGAATGCTGGACAGTGTGCCAAGTGATGTGGATAAACGAGAGGGAAGTATTATTTACGATGCTCTTGCACCGGCTGCTCAAATGCTAGCCGAGACTTACATTGAAATGGCTATTAATAATAATCTCTCTCATGCTCAGACTTCCAGTGGAGCGGAGCTGCGAAAGCGCGGTGAGGATTTCGGCATCACAGCCAAGCTGGCAACTGCAGCGGTTAGGGAAGGATCATTCAAAGACGCTTCAAATGCTTCATTTGACGTTCCAATTGGAAGCCGTTTTTCAGCTGGTGAACTCACCTTTGTCGTTTCGGAGAAGATAGCGATTGGTACTTTTAAGCTGGTGTGTGAGACGTCCGGAGAAGTCGGGAATCTTCCGAGCGGCGCGATGCTCCCGATTGAATATATTTCAGGATTAGCAACAGCCACTCTATTGGGCTTGCTACTTCCCGGTACGAACGACGAGACAGATGATGATTACAGGAAACGTTTCTTAGAGCAAGTACGCACGCCGCCTACAAGCGGCAACAGGGCTGCTTATCGAACATGGGCACTTGAGGTACCGGGAGTGGGCGATGCCTACGTGATCCCGACTTGGAATGGCCCCAACACAGTCAAGGTATTTGTCCTTGGAGTCGATAGACAGCCAGCTACACCAAGCGTTGTAAAAGCCGTAAAGGACTACATTGATCCAGCTATCGGGCTCGGTGAAGGGATGGGTGAAGGAGTGGCACCTGCTGGTGCTTTGACAACTGTTGTAGCCGCGCCTGGAGTCCAAGTTAACGTGACAGCTACTGTTGTCTTAAGTGGTTCTCAGACGCTCGCTCAGGTAAAGATGGATTTTGAGAGAGCGTTGACATTACATCTAGCAGGCATCGCTTATAGCGAGGATCGGAACGTCAAATACGCTCGTATAGGCACGCTGCTGCTTGATACAACCGGAGTGGCTGATTACGCAGGGCTTGAGGTAAACGGCGGAACAGGCAATGTGACAGTATCCGAGGGATCGGTAGCCGTCAAAGGGACGGTGATAATCCATGAATGATTATCCGGTAACCTCTGCTGCGGGGCAGGACATGCTTAGTGATCTGCCATCTTATTACGAACCCATATTGGAAATTCGAATCATCGTCCAATCAGAGGGTGCTGAATTTGATAAGCTGCAGGCCGATCTCGCCGCGCAATTGAATCAGCGGTTTGTCGGAACGGCTACTTGGGATTTAGTGAACTGGGAGGAAGAACTAGGCATCATCCCGTTGGCTGGTCAGCCAATCGATCAGCGCCGTTCCGTCATCCAATCAAAGATGCGCGGAATCGGCAAGTTTACCGGATCACTGCTCAAGCGTATAGCGGAGGCTTACAATAACGGAGAAGTCGATCTTTCATTCGATGCTGGAAAAGGTATGTTCACGGTAACATTTGTGAGTACATTGGGTATTCCACCAAATATGGATGATATAAAAAATGCTATTCGGGCAGTCATGCCATCGCATTTGATCGTGAAGTTTGTTTTCAGGTACGCCACATTCGGCATGCTGCAAGGTTATGGAAAATCATTTGGAAATATTGAAACAGTTGGAATAACATTTGGTGCTATAGAAACATGGGGAGGTTAATCCATTGCAGACATTGCCAAGCGGCATAAAGAAAGTTGAAGCATCAGACAATGCGACTGTTGTGAATTTTAACATAAACGCGGATTTACTAGATGAAAAGATTACGAAGCTCGACGGCGTTGCGGCGGGAGCTGGTGGTGCTGGATCCGCAACGGATTCTGTAATTGGCAATCGCGCAATCGATGATTCAATTGTAGCTGCAGCAGGTGCCGATTCGCCTACGCGCCTATGGTCGAAGTTGGCCTATATAATCAAAGGGATTACAGGTTCAGCCAACTGGTGGACGCTACCATCCATGACGATCAATGTCATAGTCGCGTCGCTTGGACTCAAAGCCCCACTAGCTTCACCTACATTTACTGGGACCGCATCTGCTCCGTATTTCAAAGCAACAGGTGATACTACCCGTAATCTAGCCGCGGCTGGTTGGGCCGATTTGTCAGCTAATAGTGGTGGGCAGGCCTTGCTTGCTAATAATGCTTACACTGACGGGAATAACAGTTGGAAATATTCAAATACTCACGCTTCACTTGGCGCCCGCGGTATACGTCTATCGGTTAGCGGAGGAATTGAGTGCTTTGACATGGGGGCAGTTGCAACTACAGCGGATGCAGCTTTCACCCCAACATGGGTAAAGATGGCTACACTATTATCACCAGCTTTCACTGGCACTCCAACAGCGCCGACGTTTTCCTCTACCATAGCGACCGGGACACCGCCGTTGTCTGTGGAGTCCACGACGACGGTACCGAAACTAGGGGCGGACACAGTGGACGGCTGGCACATTTTTTACGACATTACGCAATTAGGATTGACAGCCGGGACGGAAACAATAGAAGACATTTGTCTCGCAATGCCGATGATGTCGATGCTCGTTTACACGAAAAAAGCATCGAACACTTCAACCGCCTATCCTATAACCGACGGCATTCTAGTAATCAAAAAATCCGGCGTGTCAAACGTAGCAGACTTGAAATTCTCGTTCTACAATGGCGGCGGCAACGTTCAGCAATGGAGCGGTTACTATAATTGGAACGGAAGCCCTCCATTTTCGGGTTGGGTCAAGGAGTACAACGGAAGTACAACCGGCATAGACGTTGACACGGTGGACGGATTCCATATGAATCAAGACGTGAGAACAACGGCAAGCCCTACATTTTCGGGCATAACGTTACCGTCCGCGTCGCTTGCGGTGGCGTCTATCGGTAATCACAACCCATTTGTGGGCAGCATGCCGACATTTAATGTGCCCGTTAATTATCCAACGCTTATGGGTAATGTCGCATGGCAGTTGAGCAAAATTATTGGCGGTACTGATTGGACAACACAACCGGCGGTTTCATTAGCGAATAAAGCAAATAACGCGTCGCCTTCATTCACAGGCACGGCCAACTTTGCCGGACAGATCAACTCCACGGTTGCAACAGGTACGGCCCCGCTACAAGTGGCGTCTACGACAGTGGTGACAAACCTTAACGCCGATATGGTGGATGGGTTTCACGCCGACAAGGTGGCCACGGCAAACACACTTGTTGCGCGAGATTCGGCGGGCGGAATAAACGGGGTTGTACTAAACTCATACGCACCGCAGGGTGTAGCCCCGCTTTGGGTCACGTCAACAACCCAAGTCGCCAACCTAAACGCGGACATGGTTAACGGACACCACGTAACAACATCGTCCACCGCGCCGTCGGGTGGGGTTGACGGGGATATATGGATTCAGTATTAAGGAGGGATGGACGATGGGAGACCTTAAAGTTAAGGATGCGGGTTTATGGAAGTCTATTAAAGGCGTTTCGGTTAAAGTAGGCGGGGCATGGTCATCTTCTAAGAGTGTATGGGTGAAGGTTTCCGGTACTTGGGTTGAAGCTTGGAGATTATCGACGTTAGGGGTAATTTGGACTTCGCGAGCAAGTGCGGTGGATAACAATTGGTATTGTGTTTGCTACGGAAATGGATTGTTTGTAGCTACATCAATTACCGGAACAGGAAATCGTGTTATGACTTCTCCTGATGGTATTACATGGACATCTAGGACTACAACGAATAGCGGATGGTATTCCGTCTGCTACGGAAACAATACGTTTGTAGCGGTGGCACAGGATGCCGCAAGCACTTCTGTTATGACATCTCCTAACGGCATTACGTGGACGGTCGGAACAACAGCGGCGAGCAGGAATTGGTATGGAGTTTGCTTTGGAAATGGGTTGTTTGTAGCAGTAGCTAATGGTGGCGCTATGACCTCTACTGACGGGATTACATGGACTTCTAGGACCATCCCGAGTGGCGGATTTAATAGCGTTTGCTACGGAAATGGGTTGTTTGTGGCGGTAGCTAATAGTGGCACCAACCGTGTTATGACTTCCCCTGATGGTATTACATGGACGCCCAGAACAAGTTCAACCAACGATTGGCTGGCTGTATGTTACGGAAATGGATTATTTGTAGCGGTAGCGGGCAATGGGAGTGTCGTGACATCTCCTGACGGTATTACGTGGACGTCCAGTACACCTGCGGTGAGTAACAATTGGAGTGGTGTTTGCTACGGAAATGGTTTGTTTGTAGCTACATCAATTACCGGAACAGGAAATCGTGTTATGACTTCCCCTGATGGTATTACATGGACGCCCAGAACAAGTGCCACCGATAATCAATGGCGTTCTGTCTGCTACGCAAACGGCAAATTTGTAGTGGTAGCTAGTAGTGGTACAGGAGACCGTGTTATGACATCGCAATAAGAATAAGAGTATTGGGGAGGAGTGGCTACTAAACGTAGTGACTTCTTTTTCGTTAGAGGGATTCCGCGCTACCGATTTTACTCACAGATATGTTCGAGGTTCCGCATAAGCGGGGCTTTTACTTTTGATATTTTAAATACAGAATGAGCCTGGCTAAATGCTGGGCTCTTATTTGTGAATAGGAGGGGTTAGTATTGGGAGATTTTTTAAGAAATCCTATGAGTGTATCACGATATACCCGTGACAATGGAACGGTTGTTAACTTTGCAAATGCCATGAATGAAGATGGCAGTTTAAACGTGAAATTAAAGGACGGATCTAACGGAGGAAGTCCGGCAGAAGTAAATGTAACCACGATGAGCAAAGGTACGGTTACATCTGTCATTAGTGATAAATCAGCCAGCTTCGAATCAACAGAGTTTGAGGCAATCGGCTACAATGCACTTGACTTGAATATCACCATCACAGGCACAGCAGTATTTGCAGTCAAGATTAAAGGCGCTCAGTTGTCTGGTGGCATCTATACAGATAGGTATGATGTGGGCCTATTCAATGCATCGAGAGGGCTCACTATTCCCCAAGTATCTGATTACTATAAAATCGAGATCGTGCTTAAATCCGGCACAGGTAAATGCTTTGTTGATGTCCAGC
This sequence comes from Paenibacillus baekrokdamisoli, assembly GCF_003945345.1. Taxonomy (GTDB): domain Bacteria; phylum Bacillota; class Bacilli; order Paenibacillales; family Paenibacillaceae; genus Paenibacillus_Z; species Paenibacillus_Z baekrokdamisoli. The sequence goes on from NZ_AP019308.1 coordinate 1,336,447, forward strand.
CATGCAATGTCTACGGTAGCTTACAACGACCATCATATAAAGAATACATTATGGCGATCAACGAGACATTGGCAGCTAATGCGGAATCAGCGATATTTACTGTGTACAATACGGACTGGGTAAGGGGTATTAAACTGCTGGTGAAAAGTCCAATAGTTGGTTATCAGCCGAGCTATCGTGATATGGCTTCTAACGGTGATATTAGTGGAGGGAATAATATTGGCAGCGCACAAACTTTGGCTAATTTCTGGCGTTCCTCTTCCCTCAATCCGGGGAGCTTCGTTCCACCTGCTTATGGGATGCAGTTCAGTTTAAAAAATACAGATGCTGCATTAACTGGACTCGTACAAGCTCATATCATTTTGATGGGGGCCTAAGGGATGGCGAACTTTGGAATTAAGGCCCTCGTTACCGACAAATCCAGAACAGAAATCCATGCAGGCAAGATCGTTCTTGACGCACCGGCAGGCCGACATGGGTTTCTAAAATCCAAAGGTGATAACTTTGTATTTGAAGACGGAACTCCTTTTCGGATGTGGGGAACGAATCTAGTCTTTAACGGCAATTTGCAGAGTCATGCGGGTTCAGAACAGATGGCTGATAACTTCGCTAAAATCGGATACAACTGCATACGTCTGCATGGATTGGATGCCGCAGCAGCATCGTCATTTGGTGGCGTGCTGGCTAACACTTCAAGCATGATGTTATTTGATACAGCCGCTATGGATAAGCTGGATTATCTTATTTATCAACTTAAGATCCGTGGTATCTATACAAAGCTATGTACCCACAATTTCAATGCCTTTAAAATGTCAGACGTGACAGATCAAGCCAACATGATTAAAAACGGCAAGGTACTGCCGTACTTTGATCCCTTGCTAGAAAATCATTACCGGGAGCTTGTACAAGCGCTGCTGACACACGTTAACCCCTACACGGGACTTGCCTACAAAGACGAGCCATCCATTGCTATTGTGGAGCTCGCCAATGAGGACGGTACGCTTGATGGATATTTGGGCGGTAGTTTTAATGGTACTTACACCGGAAAGCTTGTACAAGGCATATGGGGACCTATGATCAACCAATCATGGCATCAGTGGTTGACGAAAAAGTATGCATCGAATGCAGGTATTGCCGCTGCTTGGAATGCTCGCGCAGCTGGCACGAATATGATTGTTAACCCAAGCTATTCGAACAATTTCTCCGGATGGGCGGCATTTGCCCCTAATAGTGGAGCTACAGCAAATCGCACGCTTGATGGGGCCAAGAATGCGGCGAAGATTTCAATCACGGCACAACCAGCTACACCACAGCCCTATCATATCTTGTTTGCTCAAGTCGGTACGCTGGATCTTAAGGCAGGAGAGCGCTATGAAGTGTCTTTTGACATTGAGGGGAGTGTTGCTGGGAACATCTCATGTGAACTGGTTTACAACACGGCGATAAACGGGAAGTATGGTAATTTCCTTGACTCTGTGGGAACGAATTTCTTTAACAATGTCCCTGTGACGACAACCAAGACAACCAGGAGTGTAGTGTTTAACTGCAAAGAAACGGTTGTCGGAGGAAATATCAAATTTGATTTCGCTCTAGGAAAGTTCGGAATCGGAGATGTATGGATCTCAAACGTGGTCTTTCGCAAGGCGGCGCTTAAAGCGTTGGATGCTGGTGAGGATATAAACTCACTTAACATTGCACGACCTTATTTGTTTGCTCCATTTGATGACTATACGATAGAGCGTCAAGCCGATACAGTCCGGTTCTATTATGAGCTGGAGTATGATTTTGGAGTCCGGATGATGAGCTTTGCAAGAGGCCTAGGGGTGAGGCAATTATTAACCGTCAATAACTGGTCAACAGGTGGCAATGCCAGCACTTGCGCGCAGTCGGCTGCAGACGTGATGGATGCACATATCTATTGGGATCACCCATCAAGCAGCAACATTACCAACTTTACGATGCATAACAAATCACCAGTCGGTGACGCTGCAATATCCATGCCGCATTTGTTGGTATATAACGCGGTTAAGGATAAGCCGTTTATACTGTCCGAGGTAGATAATACATTCCCAGCCAAGTATGAGTATGAGTTCTTCCCAATGCTCGTGCCGTATGCCGCGCTGCATAATGTATCTGGCATATTTAAGTTTGCCTACACTCATTATGATTTAGATACGCTAGCTCAGCAGTATCCGTACAACTTTTTTAACACGAGCAACAATCCATTGATGAAAATCATGAGCATCGTCTACTCCATTGCATTTATAAAAGGGTACATCAGCCAGGCGAATACGGAAGTCGCTCTTGATTATACGCCCGACTACACGATACAAAATCTCAGAAGGTTCTCAGCGAATAAAGACTTTAATCTTTATCCGGCAGGTGGCTCTGATTTCCCTATAGCCTTGCCAGCAACGCACAAGATCCGAAAGAGGTTCAATAAAGGGGTGGTAACAGATCCCTCAACAGTCCTTCCAGATGAATTGCCTGCTCTTGCTATTCAAACGGCTTATACGAGCGACACGGGTGAGATCACATGGGACAGAACGGCATCGACTACAGCTTATATCAAAGTGGATGCTGCTAAGTTTCAGTCATTGACAGGCCGGATAGCGGGCAGATCCCTTGCAACAAGCAACATGTCAATTAATGTGGATGTTGATTCTGCGGTATCACTGCTGTCAATGGATGATAGTCCACTTCAGACCTCTAAGAAGATGCTACTCACGTTATTGACTGAGCAGAAGAACACAGGGCAAGTGAAAAACGACTCGACCGGAAATATGACCAATTGGGGAGCGTATCCGGTGATGTTTAACAAGGTCAGCGGAGTAATTACGATCACGCTTGCTGACGCCTCCAAATATGCGGTCTATGTTCTGGATGTTGAGGGCAAGCGATCAACAAAAGCAAAAACAACTAAGACGGCAACGACGATCACTATTGATACGTCCTTGTATTACACACCTTGGTTTCTAATTGTTCAAAATTAAAGATGATTGCTCGATGGGCTCCGCTTTTGCGGAGTCTATTTATATTTGATAGGGGGATGGATATGAATCATTTTAAGGAAATGGGCTTTAACATATTAACGGCATCGGTAGGAACAAATGGAAAAGAAGCAGCTTGGGGCGGAATTGTTGCATCACTGGGTGTTATTATTACCGATTGGCTCGGCGGATGGGACCAGGCACTTCGAGTGGTCCTTGTTCTAATGTTAGCTGATTATCTAACGGGTGTTCTTGGAGCTATTAAAAATAAAAAAGTGAACAGTGACATCATGTTCTGGGGTGGTATTCGAAAGATAACAGTCCTCTTTGTAATTGGTTTAGCCTCCATGCTCGACGAGTGGATTCAACCAGGAGCTCCAATCTTCCGAACAGCGGCTATCTATTTCTATGGTGGTCGCGAGGGGCTATCCGTTGTTGAAAACTTAGGGTCGATTGGTGTACCTCTTCCAAAGATGATAAGGGAGTTTTTAGTTCAATTGAGTGAGAAAGACGAAACAACCAAAGAGAAGGATGTGGTATAAATGCAAACTAAAAGTCAGGGTAATGTGAAAGTAATCGACGTATCTCATCATCAAGGTTCTATCGCTTGGCCCAAGGTTAAGGCTGACGGTGTTGCAGGTGCGTTTATTAAGGCTACGGAAGGGAAAACGGGTATTGATTCCAAGTTCTCTTCAAACGCGACAGGAGCCGTTCTCGCGGGTCTGAAAGTGGGATATTACCACTATGCTCGTCCGGAGAATAACACAGCCGAGGAAGAAGCAGCTAACTTTGCCAAGACGGTCAAAGGCTTCACGGCAGACTTTCCTCATGTGCTTGACGTAGAAGGGGAAGCGCAGCTTCTAGGAGTCGCTAAACTGACTGCTTGGTGTGCAACATGGTTGAGGGAAGTCGAACGCCTTACAGGGCATTCAGTGATGATTTATACCGGTGCAAGCTTTGCCAGATCATACTTAGGTAAGGACTTAAATAAGTGGCCACTTTGGATTGCTCATTACGGAGCTGCTAAGCCAATGGATAACAGCACCTGGGGTGTATGGTCCGTGTTTCAGTATGCAGACAACGGCAAGGTAAATGGAATCACCGGCAGCGTAGATATGAACGTGATGGAAAAGGCGTTCTATGATAAATGTACGGTTAAGCTTCCAATTCCTGAGCCAACACTTACCGATAGTATTAAAGTCATTGTTAATGATAAGTTGGTTGCATATGGACGCGCAATTGAAGGTCATGTCTATTTACCGATCCGTAAGCTAGGCGAGGCGCTAGGGTATTCAGTAGAATGGAACGCGAGGGACGCAAAGCCGTACATTGATGGCAAGGCCATTCAAGCGTTTCAACTGATTGAAGGTGTGACATACATCGGAGTTCGGGCTGCAGCTGAGTTGCTTGGTGGCGAGGTATCTTGGAACGGAGGAGTAAAAAAAGTGTTTTTCTACAAATAGATTATATGCGGGAAGATTCTTTGAATTTAGTTTTGTGAACTAATCTCTGAACCATACGATATGGTATTGCATTTCCGAGGAAAATGAGAGATTATTACATTACGTGATTTAGACGTAGTGGCGCGGGCTACCAAGCCCGTGTCTTTTTATGACAAGGAGGAAGTTAAGTTGCCGAGAATGTTTAATTTTATTTATAGTGAAAGTGTTCAAACTGAGATTACACCCACGGGTCAAAAACCTATTATAATCGGGCCAATGATGAATTTTAAACCTGCTTTCATTCCTGGTAACTTCTCATTTGCGGTTACTTTTTCAATCAGCGGAGTTACTTTTAATCAGGATCACAAAATACAATATTTATTTTTTGCTCCGGGTGAGAATCAACCTCTAATTGATTCAGGCGAAATTTTAGTTAATGTTCAAATCTCATCGGACCAAGAACGTCTTCCTGAGTATGCCAGAGGTATACAAATTAACATGGATTTCCGTAATATCATCTTTAGAAAGGAAGGAGACTATGAATCCGAAATCATGTTTAACGGAGATAGTCTAGGTAGATTCCCAATTCCTGTATACGGAATTGAAGTAATATGAGGCACACAATAGAATTTGTTGGTGAGAATTCTATAAAAATTGTGTTTTCAACATTTGAAACAGAGGACGTTTTTTGTGAATCTGTAGATTCACAGTTAGAAAGAGAGATGACCTCAACATCCACAGTAATAAAATCTTTGTTCGTAGTCGGTGCGTTGATGAGCTCCTTGTTTTCCGCAGGAACTGGTGTTCAAGCTAAGCCGGTAAATCAGAATGGAGTTTCATCGTTTATTGTACCAACCGGTACTAATCCATCTGAGGGAAGATTTTATTCAATTGGAAATAGGAATAGTGTGAATGGAGATTTACGGAGACGAGTTTTGTCTACCGGTGCTGTACAGAATAACACATCTCAATTAAGATCAAGTGAACCTCATACTTTCTTTGAAAATTCTTCTTTTACATATTCATCAATTGAAAAAATGGTTAAGGATCCTACGAGCACTTTAAATCTTTCTGAACAGGTATCTATCCATATTCAGTCCGCATATGTTAGTCTTAAGAAACCCGAATTGAATAATCTAAAGTCAAAAGGTGGCTTTCTTATGTCGGATAGAGCTCCAACATATTTTCAACTATACGCAGAAGAGCTAGCAACATCATTAAAAAACCAACCACTTAAGTTGACATTAAGTGCAATTGGTACTGCTGTTTTAACTTGGTTAGGAGTTCCCTTTGTATCCCTAATAACAGGATTGCTGGTGATTGCAGTATTAGATTTAATACTAGGGCTTATTCCGGGGAATTCGAAACCAGGTACTGAGAGTGACCAAAAAATTCAAGCGAAATTTATATCCTTTACAACGAACTTTCTGGCACTTCTTGCTTTTACTAAAGGCGGAGAATACTTGAAGGAATTTACAGACGGGAATTTCTACGGATTCATTTCTAATAACCTTCACTATTTTGCTGCCGTCTGGATTTTTTCAATCTATTCTTGGAGACTGGTCGGTTATGTTGCTCGTGCAAATAAAACTAAAATTCCAAAGGCAATTAAAAAATTATTTGATAATGATGTAGCCAGTTAGAAACCTTCATATATTCTTATGAAGGTTTTTTTATTATTAACCTTCACATTTAAAGACGCGACCGCGGTTGAATTAGCTTATTTCGCACACGCTTCACGTTTCACTTTCGAAAATAAGACCCCACTGACAAATTCCCAAGCGCTTGGGAATATCAGTGGGGTCTTATTTTATTTGAACAACTTCCCAATAACTTTGAATATGTCAAACGAAGTCCGGTTGTAAACCTTGTTATAGGCTGCCTTCTTGGGGTTTCTTAGGAAACCATATCCGCGAGGCATCTTGAGTCCTAGCCGGTGAACGAGTTGGCGCTTAACACTGGTTCGAGCAGCAATTCGTTTTCTGAGACTTGGAGTGCGAAACCCGAATTTCATAGTTTTAAATTTCCTCTCAAATTTAGATTCCCTTGAATCTATCTTAATTGATCATACCCATTTGACGAAGTCGGTCTTCAATAGTTTTCAATTTTTCTTCTCTCTTTTTTATAACTATTAATTCCTCGTCTTTTCTATATTCCTCAATCACGCTATTCACATAAGTTAATTTCTTCATTTTCGCTTCCGGTAGTTGTTCATTTGTTGGCTTGGGTTTGGAATACGCTTTAATGATTTCAGGATTCTCAGATCCCTTTTTTAGCAGTTTAAAAAGAAGGGTTTGGCTATGCTTACCTATTAGCCTAATTCTATCGATATTATTCCATGAAGTATTCAATACATCCCCAATGCTTGTGTATCCATACCTCATCGTAAAGGGAAACTGACACAGCGTCGTATAGCAGTAAGACAAGTTACAGGTGGGCGCGTTAAAGCGTTTTGCCAGGAAGCAAAGGCGCTGCGGTTATTTTCTATTGAGAATATATTAGCGGTATTACCGATTAAACAATATGCGTAAAGGCGGATGAGCAATGAAGTTGACAGAGAAAAATAAAGAAGTGGGAATAGCGATCCAGAAATTCATGTCCAAACATGGCCAAGCACCGACAGTGCGTGAGATAGGTAAAATGCTAAGAATTAACGTAGGTCCTGTCTATGTTCACCTGACTAGGCTTAAAGAGATGGACATTATTGAGTGGGATCCTGAGCAGTCCAGAACATTTAGGATACTGCAACCTGAACAATTAGTACTTGCGCCACCTATGGAATTCTAATTTTTCTATAAATGGTGAACTCTAACCCTGAACAGGTTAGAGCTTTTTCTTTTGCCCACAAAAGCGCCCACAAAACGCCCACAAACTTTTAAAAAGAAATGAAATGATATGAAAAGGCGATAATGAAAAGTCAGCATTTTAGGCATATATAATGAAGAAAAAAAAGCGTTTGAAAGCCACAAACTTAAACCGTACACAAGTTCACCAATGGGAACGTGATCAGTACTTGACGTTGTTCTAAACGAGGAATCCCATGACGCTTGAGCGTCATGGGATTCTTTTTTGAGTGGGATGAGGATGTCTCTTACTGATCGAGAACGTATGTTCTAAATAATCGCATGGAAAGCCTTCACGCTGCGGTGAAAGCGCAAGTTTAGAAGGATATGAATGATTGCTCGTCCCACCAAAAACCTTTTCTTGCAGGAGGGGTTTTAAGGTGGGCAACTTCTAGCGGAACGCCGCAAATCGCTGATGCTGAATCGAGTGTGTGCTCGAGTAATAATTCATCAGGTATCAGCAATTCGGCTGCAAATTGATTAGCCTCGCGCTCGATGCGATCAACACTTACAAGCGTATGCTGTCGAAGGAAAGGTGTATTTACTTTTGGATGCAGCATGGCGTGTCCAAGCTCATGCGCGCATGTGAATCGCTGTTTTGCATCGTCGAGTCCGTCATTTACATGGATGAAACGACTACGTTTATATGAATTGTAATAGCCATAGATATCCGCTAGGTATTCGTTAATAACAATGATGTTTAGTCTGGATGCAAGGTCAAAGGGATCACTTGTACCGTATTTACGAACAAGCTTTCTGACCGTCTGTTTAATACGCATCCGATACCCCCACGATGTTTATTTTTTATATTTGTTTGGCGTGTACTTTTGTTTTGCAAACTGCTTTGCTAGTTTCATGGAGCTCTCTAGAGAAATACGGAGGGCTTCTTTTGTTTCTTCATTGATTGGCTCACCATGAAAGGCGAGCGCTTCGTTTGAGTCGAGATCAGACATAATACGCTCCAAATCAAGTGCGATATCCCGTTCTTCTTTTTTGGATAAAGCGTTTTGTAAATTGTTATCCATATCATCCAAAATACTTTCATCTGTATTTCCATCAGTATCGTGGTCATTATTTAAAAGTAAGTGATCTGAATGATGGGGCAGACCAAGTAGGATCTCTAATGTTACATCAAATATCTTTGCAAGCTGCAATGCTTTATCGGCACTTAGATTTTTCTTTCCTCGCTCGATATCGTAATAGTACTGTGGAGAGATCCCTAGTTTTGTAGCAACTTCCACTCCGCTCATCTTCCTCATTTTTCTTGTACCTCTAATACGATAGGCTTGCGAATCCAATTTGAACAACTCCTAACGATTAATGTTGATGATAATATATCATCTAATGGCTTAAAAAACAATAATCAATTCACGCCATTCAAGAGCGATTTTAAGCTATAAAGCGCATTTCGGTTAAACTATTAGATTAATGCTTGTTAATGCTTCTATTTTAATCAAATTGATTAAATATGACATTTGTTATAGTTAAACTAATAGATTAATATTTTAACAGGAGGTGACAGTTCAATGAGCTTCTCAAAAATGGTCCAAGGAGCTTTGGCTAACAGAGTAATGATCCCTTCAGAAGTGGCCAGACATAAAGGTTATTCACCACAATATATCCAGTATCTAATTAAAATTGCTCGCACTTCCACTCAAGTCAGTTGGGGCAGCATACTCGTTCATTTATTCGTTCATTTATTCGTTCAGTTTCATCTCACATTTAAATAGGAGGTTTCATCAATGTCTGTTCAAATTCAAATTAACGGAGAAAACGCTGCAGAAGCAGCCAAAGAGCTAATCATCCTTGCTTCTTATTTCACAGGTAGTTTGGCTCCTAATTTTGCTCCTTCATCTGGAGAAGCTGCTTTTAAGGATGATCGGATTCCAACGGTTGAGGAACTTCGGGCGAAAGCTACTGAGATTGTTAAGGCTGGTCATCAAGCTGAGGTTAAGTCACTAATGAATGGTTTTACTGTTAGCGCGATTCCAGAAGATCAAAGAGCTGGTTTCCTAGCTGCGCTTGAGAACTTGGGTGGCTGTCCACGGGGATGAATGCAGTCTGAATGTTGGTACTCAAAACTGATGTTTGAACAACCATTCGATGAACATTTGCTGCAAGTTGAAGTGCACCACGAAAGGAGGAGTGGGCCGCATGCATGAGATCGATCTAGCCATTTCCTTTGGTCAAAACCGCAGTGAAACGAACTGGAAAAATGAATATCTCAGCTGGAGTGAATTGGTCGATCGACTGCGGGTCGTGCGGCGTACTGCAGAGACGATGGCCGAATACGACGAGCTTTCGGTCGCTGATAAAGGTAAAGTCAAGGACGGCCCCGCTTTTGTTGGCGGTCTTGTCCAGGACGGTCGCCGGAAGAAAGAGAATGTCGACTCTCGCAGCCTAATTACATTAGATGCCGACCATGCAGACGAAAATTTCTTGTTTATGGTGGATCTGGTTCTCGGGGGAAACGCACATATCATCTATACCACTCATAGTCATCGAAATGACAAGCCGAAATATCGAATTGTAGCGCCTTCCAATCGGGAGATGTCACCGGACGAATACGCAGCTGCTTCCAGGAAGCTTGCTGCTAATATTGGTATGGATTATATCGACAAGACTACGTTTGATATTCATCGGCTGATGTACCTGCCAAGTTGTTCAGCTGACGCTAAGCCACAATTCATAGAGGTAGAGGGTGATCCGGTCAATATTGAGACTGTCTTAGGAGAATATGAGGATTGGAGAGATCGATCGCAATGGGCACAGCATTCAGGAGAAAAGGTGCAATGGTTTACTGCTGAGAAAATCAACGGGCTGAGTGCAAAGTACGGCGTTAACGGCTCGAAGATGACTGATCCAGTGGAAGAGTACGGCGTTAACGGCTCGAAGATGGCCGATCCAAGAGCAAAGCACGGTGTAATCGGCGCTTTTTGCCGGCAGTACAGCATAAGCGAAGCAATCGCAACCTTTCTATTTGACGAGTATGAGCCGACGACCTACAAGGATAGATACACATTTACGGGTTCTTCTTCTTTTGACGGGCTTGTCGTATACGACAATGATACATTCGCTTATAGCCATCATGAGTCTGACCCAATAAGTGGGATCGGGGTGAATGCATTTGATCTCGTGCGACTGCACAAGTTTAAAGATCTCGATGACAACATTCCAGACAGCATGAATATGACAGAGCTGCCGTCTTACTTGGCCATGATTGATTTTGGAAGGCGAGATCCAGCGGTAATGCGGGAAATGGCTGAGGGAGAAATCAGCGATGACATCATGAATAAGGATTTTGATTGGATGGACAAGCTGCTGCGAAACAAGAAAGATCTCAATATCGTTCTACCCAATGCCTCTAATATAGAGCTGATTTTAACAAATGGTGCGTTTGACGGTGTGCTTGCTTACGATGCATTCAAGAATTCAGAGGTTATTCGTGGATCACTGCCATGGCGGCAGCGTGAGCGGGCTCAGTTGGAATATGAACCATGGCTAGGAGCGGATGATCGTCGTTTGCAGCATTATTTTGCCAAGACCTATAATATTAAGTCTTCGGAAACGATTAAAAATGCACTTACTGAAGTCATCCATCATAACAGCTTTCATCCAGTTAAAGCTTATCTGGAGGAACAGCGATGGGATGGCTGTGCACGATTGGAGATGATTTTTATAGAATACTTAGGTGCAGAAGATACGCCATACGTTAGAGCGGTAACACGAAAGATGTTCGTCGCTGCAATAAAGCGTATCTATGAGCCGGGTTGTAAATTTGACAATATGCTTGTCCTCGTTGGGCCGCAGGGTGCAGGTAAGAGCAGCTTGCTCGCCAAGATGGGAAGGCAATGGTTCTCAGATTCTCTCAAGACATTTGATAGTAAGGAGGCGGGAGAACATCTACAAGGGGCATGGATTATTGAGGTTGGGGAGTTAGCTGCGATGAAGAAAGCCGAGGTAGAGGAGATCAAACAGTTTCTGTCTAAGCAGAGTGATCGTTACCGTGTAGCCTATGATCGTATGGTAACAGACTTCCCGCGTAAGTGTGTGTTCTTTGGGACTACCAATAATAGCAGCTTCCTTCAAGATACAACGGGTAATCGAAGGTTCTGGCCTGTCGTCGTTGATCCGAATAAACGCTGTAAGAATCATTTTAATGAACTCACAGATGAAGGAGTTAGCAAGTTATGGGCCGAGGCATTGCAGCTTTATTTGAGCGGAGAACCGTTAGAGCTAGATGCAGGTGTATATGCAGATGCTCAAAAGGTGCAGGAGAGGCATATGGACAGCGATCCTAGAGAGGGCTTGATCATGGAGTACCTGGAGACGGATCTTCCAGAGAAATGGGATGAGATGGACGAATATGAGCGGCGGGAGTATTTGAAAACACCAACGGGTGTAATCAAAAGAAGCCGAGTCTGTGCTGCGGAGATATGGGTAGAGTGTTTGGGTTCACCACTTAAACTGTTAAAGCCTTGGGAAGCCAAATCGATTTGTGATATTATCCGAAGAATCCCTAGCTGGAGAGAACGTAACCCGGATAAGACACGATTTAAAATATATGGGCAGCAGAAAACTTTTGAGAGGGTGTAACTGTGAATGCGATAAACGATTACAGTTACGGTTACACCTTGAAGGCCAGTATGGTAGGCTGTTCAACTCATCCGTGTCCTGTGTAACTGTTTCTATTATAAATAAAGAAAAAGAACTACTTTACATAGAGTCTACACACAAGCAGCTAATTAATCCCATTAGAGGTCATTATTCTGAACCGCACATGTAACAGATACACAGTTACACATGATCTTGCGAGTCCGTAGAGCTAATCCCACAATAGAAAGGTGAAAATTATATGAATCCTGCTAAACATGAAGCACGTGTAGAAACGAAAGAGGGCCAAGAGATGAACGAACAAGATGTCATTCATCAGCTAACCAGCTACAAACGGATCATTGCGCGAATAAAGCTTCTCGAGAATTATTCCATTGGCAATGGGATAACTGTGAGTCGATTAAATCAAGACGATCACCTCCAAGAGCTTCACCGCAAACTTAAAGGAATGCCTTCCTATATGTATCTGAGTAAGCGAGAACAGCGTTTGGAGACTACGGCTCATGCCTATTTGACGCAATACCCGGCCGGAGTCAAAGCTCAACTGGCAGCTATTCCTCACCATGCCGATGATCAAGAAGATGAGAAGCTGTTACGTGAATTAAGACAGAAGGTTGAGAAGGTTGTAGAAGCTAGAACAGGAGATAAAGATAACTTCAATGCTGTTATTGAACGGATCAGTGAGCTGCAGGATTTAGAGCGAAAAAGGGAATATTATGAATATGCATTTGAGGTGCTGGACGGGTATAAATCGGGCTATGGTAGAATGCTTCAGAAAGAATATGGGGAGGGAGCGAAGCCAGCAGATATTATTCAAGAGTTCGGGTATACATTAACAACCTATTATCGTCATCGGCGTGCTGCGTTAGCTGAATACTGCCTGCTCACTAGAGGACTTGGGATCGATAAGTGATAAATAAATGATAAAAAGACGGTAATAAATTGATAGCAAAAAGGTTAACAAATCCCTGTTTTTATGTGCTATTATGTTAGTATAGCAATAATAAATAAGAGCCGAAAACGCTTAGTAAAGCCGTCCATTGTTGGGCGGCTTTTTGTATGTGCTTTGGGGATTTTCAACGTTTGCATAAGAGCTAAAGAGTTTTAATAAAACATCGTTCGAGCACTCTCAACTTAAGAGAGTGCTTTTTTTTGCGGGCCGCGGCTGAGACTGCCGGGGCCCTTATTAACTCTTTTGACGGAGCATGACGGCTAACTTAGGCGCAGTTATTGCCATGAAGAGGAAGGGAGAGTGTGCGAGCATGAAACTGCATGTAGGGCAGTAAACACTAACCACATGGAAGTATAGGGTGGTGATGAGCATTGGCAAGCACAGTAGATATCAGGAGAGAGCTGCCAGCAATAATGAATCGCAGGCTGCAGCAATTTCTTGACCAGTACATGAGGTGACAAAATGGAAGAGATACGCAGTGCAATCGTGAATAAGCTGTCACTTTCGTTTCCGGATTATCCGGTTTTCGACGAACAAGTGACAGAGGGGTCTCAGGTACCGTACTTTATGGTTGTTGAGACTAGCAATGGACAGAAAAAGGCTGGTAATCGACGTGTGATTCGTTCATCGACCTTTAATGTTCATTTCTTCCCAGGGCTATTAAATCCGAGATCTGAGTGTCGGATCATGAACGAATGGTGTTACGAGCATCTATCTAACATCAGTTTTGAGGGGAACACGTATCAGGGGCGCGATCTTCATGCCGAGATTGTTGATAAGGTGCTGCATTTCTTCATTAACTTTGACGTGCACCTGCTGCTCCCGAGAGAGCCCGTTGTTATTATGGAAAACATTGTACAGGAGGAACATATCAAATGAGCAAAAAGACAAAAGGTGAACAGACGCCTTTATCATTAGAAACGAATGCTGACCTATTCACGAAGGAACAGGTGGTTGGCTCCAAAAGTTATGAGGCTCAGCGGGATGTTTTGACAGCTCTGCTGGATAATAACAAGCTTTATACCCATGATCAAATTACGGAAATGCTGCATGCATTTTTAAATAAGGAGGCGAAGTAAGCGATGGCAGGTGGAACCTTTACAGCACAAAACAAAGTACGTCCAGGTGTTTATATCGATATTATTAGTGAGCCGGCTTCACTAGGAGCAGTTGGAGAACGAGGTATTACTTCTTTGGCCTTATCTCTCCCATGGGGGGTCAGCGGAACGATCATTACGATTCAGGCAGGGGACGATACTAAAGCAGTGCTCGGTTACGATCTGAATGACCCGGAGATGCTGCTTATTCGTGAGGCGCTTAAACGTGCGAAGACACTGCAGCTTTATCGACTTAATACAGGCGTCAAAGCGACAGCAGCGAGTGGGAATTTGACTGCGACGGCTGTCTATGGAGGAATCCGAGGCAACGATATTCGTATCGTCATCCAGACGAATATCGATAACAGTGCGATGTTTGATGTTATTACTTATTTTGCTGGTGATATCGTACAAACCCAGACGGTTGCGAATATCGCAGGACTTGTTAGTAATGCATGGGTTGTATTTAGCGGCACAGGTACACTCGCTGTCACGGCTGGTGTGCCATTGATCGGTGGTGCGAATGGAACGATCACAAATGCCAATTATACTGCTTATTTAGCTTTGCTTGAGTTAATCGACTTTGATACTTTGGCTTACACGGGCACAGATGCTTCCTTAAAGGCAATCTACGCTGCATTTGTTCGTCGTCTACGGGAGAATGAAGGGAAGAAAGTTCAGGTTGTGATGGAGAATTACCCTTCAGCAGACTACGAAGGTGTTATTAGTATTAAGAATGGGGTCAAATTGTTTGATGGAACGGTGCTAACTGCGGCACAAGCAAGTGCTTGGGTAGCTGCAGCCACTGCAGCTGCTGGTGCTAACCAATCTCTTACTTATCAAGCCTATGATGATGCCATTGATGCAGGTACACGCTACACGAATGCTCAAATCGAAGCGGCCCTTACAGCTGGTGAGTTCCTATTCGTGCTGAACAGTGGTAAAGCGGTGATTGAGCAGGACATCAACAGCTTGACTAGCTTTACACCGCAGTATTCGAGGGTTTTTGCGAAAAATCGCGTGATTCGAGTATTTGATGGACTAGCAAATGATATTCAACGTATTTTCCAGCAGTCCTATATCGGTAAGATATCGAACAATGCAAACGGACGCAGTTTACTTCAAGGTGAAATTATTTCTTACCTGCGAAGCATGCAGAATATGAATGCCATTCAGAATTTTGATGCGCAAACGGATGTCATTGTATCTGCTGGCGAACAGTCGGATTCCGTATATGTTGAAGTTTTTGCACAACCGATTGATTCTATTGAGAAAATCTACATGAAAGTGAGGGTCAGCTAATGACATATCTACACGCTAAAGACACCATCTCAGGACAAGAAGGAACGGCTTACGCGATCATTAATGGCTTATCCGAAGAAATGTTCTATATCAAAAAGCTCGAAGCGAAAGTGGAGAAAACAAAAGCCGAAGTGAAGACCCTCGGCCGTCGAGGAACGCAGCATAAGGCAAGCGGTTGGAATGGCAGCGGCACGATGACGATCTATTATGTCACGTCTCGCTTTAGAGAAATGATGCTGAAGTATATTAATGAAGGTAAGGATACTTACTTTGATATTATGGTGACCAATGAAGATAAAAGCTCAACCATTGGTAAGCAAATCGTTCGATTAACAGGAGTTAACCTAGACAGTGTTATTATGGCCTCTCTTGATATTGAGAGTGATGTACTCGAAGAAGAGGTGGCCTTTACCTTCGAGGGTGTTGAGATGGTCAAGAAGGATATGTTTAATGCTCCAACCAGTCTCTAAACGATAATTAGGAGGGAAAAATAAATGAGTGAATTAAGCGCATTTTTTGCACAAAATGTTCAAACGGATGTAATGGAAGAATTCGTAGTCTCCACACGTTTCAAGGGTGCTGATGGTCAGCCGGTGGCATGGAAGCTGCGAACAATGGATGAGGATGAGAACGAGTACTGCCGTAAAGCCGCAACGAAGCATATTAAGAACAAAGGCGGACAGCGGATCCCGGAGACGGATTATAATGAATATATTACAAAGCTGATCGCGACATCCGTTGTTTTCCCCAATCTTAAGGATGCAGAGCTGCAGAAATCCTATGGCATTTTGGGAGAATGCGCTCTACTCAAGAAGATGCTCCTGCCAGGCGAGTACGCGACATTAACGCAAAAAATTCAAGAGATGAACGGTTTCGATCGTGATATGTCGGAGCTTGTTGAAGACGTAAAAAACTAATCAAGGAGGGCGATGGTGAGGCGAATTACGCTTACTACGCTCTCCATGAGCTTCGCATTCTGCCACATGATTTCGTGCAAATGGGCCGTTATGAAAAAGCGGCCATTTACGCCATGATTGATGTCCGAATTGAAGCCGAGAAACAAGCAAAGAAATCAAAAGGAAAATAGAAGCTATCAGTTAAGCGTCCTTTCACAGGGCGCTTTTTTACATGTCTTGAAGGAGGTGGATACATGCCATCAATACAAGCAAGTATGGTGCTGTACGATAATTTCAGCCGAAAGCTGAATGCAGTCAACCGTGCCATTGATCGAACCGTTAAACGAATGGGACGATTGCGTTCAGAGATGAGTAAGGGCTTCACGATTAAAGTGAATGCGTCCTCTCTAGATGGACAAATCTCGTCTTTTCAAAAGGTTTTGGATGGCGTAAGCACTGGAGTGACCATTCGTGCTGAGCTTGACACGGCAAGTGCTGTCAATCAAGTCAATGCACTGCGATCACAAATCATCTCGAAAATAGGGGCGATTCCCGGTCAAATCAATTTAACGCTTTCTCCTACTTTTGAGAATTTGTCTACTTTGATGTTCTCTGCAGTTAATGCGATTAATACGCAAGTGGAGCAATTGCTGCGAACGGTGAGCGGCATTGCGTCGGTTACAAGTGGAGCATCAGCAGCGTCTGTGACGCCAACTGTGCCCATGGCGCAAGCAGCGGGACCAGGTGCTAGTGGTGCAAGTGGTGCTGGTGTAGGAGGAGATTGGGGTGGAATTGCTCAACTTGCAATTGATAGTTCAAAGCCATTAAAGGAATTGGTAGATCAAGCTACTGCTGTTTTTAATATATTTCAACAAATATCAAACTTATTAACGACAAGTGATCTTGCCTATCTTGAACCTGTTCTTTGGGGGATCGTAGGCGCTTATTATGGTTGGCAGCTTGCATCACTAGCGGTAGCTGCAGCTCAAGGTTATGCAATTGTCACGAATGCGATATCTATTATACAAACCGTTATAGGGACATTTGCAACGTTGGGATTATCTCAAGCTTGGAGAATACTGAATGCAGCGATGAACGCTAATGTATTTATGTTGATTATTTCTGTCGTTATTGGTCTTATCGCGATGTTTATTTATCTTTGGAATACGAATGATGCTTTTGCTGGATTCTTTATGCGAGCATGGAATGAACTTTTGAATTTCTTTGATCAAGTACCTGTATTCTTTTGGCAGGTTGTCAGTTGGATAGCCCAAGCCTTCGTTTGGCTTGGGGACAGTGTTGGAAAGATCTATGATTTGATGATTAACGGCATTATTGATGGAGTAAATATGCTACTGGGTGTATTTAATATGCTAACAAACAGCAACTATAAAATTGAAGGGAAATTTAGTTTTAAAGGCATTGCTCAGGATGCGGTTGATTTTGCGAATTCAAAGAAAGAGGATGCAGCGTCAAAGGCAGCAGCAAATGCAGCAAATCGTGAAGCGAGTGTTCAGAATACCTTGCAAAAACGAAAAGATGATAGAGCTTTGAAAGCTGCCCAAAAGGATCAAGCTAAGCAGAATAAACAAGTGCCCGCTTTAACCAAAATGGATCCTACCTATAATGCCAGCTTGAATGATCCGGGTCGAAACTTAAAATCGCAGCCAGCAGCTCCCTTCGCTCAAGGAAATCAAACCCTTGATCGGGTGAACACAGTTGGTAAAATCGACGATACCGTGGAAATTTCCGGTGAGGATTTGAAAATTATACGTGATCTTGCTGAAGTTAAAGCGATTCAGAACTACGTGACGCTGACACCTACTGTACAAGTGACTACGGGTCCTATTTCGAAGCATGTGGATGCAGATGAATTGATCAGGAATATTGTTGCAAGGGTAGATAGTGAGGTTCGGGAGTCGGGAAAGGCGGTGAGTAATGCCTAGTTTATGGAGGCTGAAGCGAGATGAATATAATATCTACCTGTCTTGGAATAACAACGCTGAAGCGATCCGAATTCCAGTAATGCCTGAGAAAATGCAGCTCAAGCGAAAAGGCAATGGAAAAGTCTATGACATCGTTGGCCTTGGACAAATTAATGCCATTCAAGCACGAGACTTGGCAGAAATCAGCTTTGAAAGCTTTTTTCCTAGGGTTGATCAGAGCAACCCGAAATTAATAGATGTAAACCCCAAGTTATTTCCAGTAGCACATTTCGTTGATTCAGGACATTTTCAGAAATTTAAACTGCCTTTCGTAAAGGCTAAAAAGATGACGCCAAGTCAATATATTCATTATCTGACCAAATGGCAGGATTCCAAGTATCCGATCCGATTTATTTACACGAGTCCTGAGATGTCCATTAATCTCCCTGTTAGTATCGAAAGTTTTGATCGCTGGGAGTCTGCTGGATCGGAAGGAGACGTCTACTATCAGATGACGCTTAAGGAGTTTGTGTTTCATGCTGCTCGTAGGATTGACAAGGGTAAAGATACTAACGGGAACGATGTACTTAAGGATAAAGGCAAATCACGCCTTGATGAGCGGGTGCCTCCCAATACGTACACACTTAAGTCCGGAGATAGCTTGATTCTTGTTGCACGCAAGCAGCTTGGCGACTCCGGTCGGTGGAAAGAAATCCAGAAGCTCAATGAGATCAGCGATGCCCAGCTCAAGAAACTACCCATTGGTAAAGTGCTCAAATTACCGAAGAGGAAGTGAACTATGTTTGAAATTATCCTCGACAATAAGAATGGTACGCTGTGGAATATCACGGAGCTGGTGACCAGCGCCACATGGCAAACGAGCAGGCTCGGAAAAGCAGGAAGCTTGGAAATCACTTTCGTCGATGATCTCTATCAGCGGAATCCTGATTTTATCTATGAGGTAGGCAATGTGATACGTGTTCGAAGAGAAAACAAGGGTATCTTCTATGGCTATATATTTGAAGTGAATGAGGAAGCAAGTCGGGAAATTAAGCTGAAGGCATACGATCAAATTCGCTACCTGCTCAATAGTGAATCGTATGTGTTTGTTAATAAAACCGCAACAGAGATTATTAAAACGATTATCAGTGATACCCAGCTTACGCTGGATAGTTCGAATTTTGCAGACACCTTGAAGCCAATTCCCAAAATGTCTGCAGAATCTCAACAAATGCTGGATACAGTCTTCAAAGCACTTTCTGAGACCACGGCTATTTCAAAAAAGATTTATATCTTTTATGACGATTTTGGTCAGCTTAAGCTTACTCCTTTGGAGGATATGAAGCTGGATCTGATACTTGGTGATAATAGCCTCGTAACGAACTTCAGTCGATCTTATTCGATTGACAGTGATACGTATAACTATGTGGTTATGACCCAGAAGAACGAAGAGTCAGGTGCCACCAAGAAGTACATTGCTATGGATTCGGGCACTATTGCAAAGTGGGGAAAACTGCAGCTTAACCGTACTGCCGACGAGAAGCTGAATAAAGCCCAAATCAACGAAATTCTGGATGCAGCATTAGCCCTCAAAAATCGTCCAGTGAGTACATTGAAAATTGAGGTACTAGGCGATATTCAGGTAAGGGCAGGTTCTATGATTCAGGTTGAGATCAAGGAGATCGAGTTGAATGGGATTTTTATTGTGAAGGAATGCCAGCATAAATTCACTGGGGACGAGCATACGATGTCACTCGAGCTGGAGGGGAAACTATGAGCTTAGTCGAATTAATGAAGAAAATTAGTGTTGGAGCCGTGGATGCTTCAAGTCCTGTAGCTGTGTATTTTGGGATCATAAGTGCCATACATCCTTTGGAGGTAGCCGTCAATCAGCGGTTCATTCTTCCGGAGGATTTTTTAGTTGTACCTGAAAATTTATCCGAGTTTAAGTTGAACATTGGTGGTCAGGAAACGGTTATCCGGCGCGGGCTAGAGGTTGGGGATAAAATTGTTATGCTGCGAATTAAAGGCGGAGAGCAGTATGTTATTTTGGATCGGGTGGTGGGGTGATGGTTCTCCCGATAGGCGGAATATCCGCGGCATTACAGGAAGTCGTAAGTGAGCCCAGTCTGACTTATCGGTTGGATCCAACTCTCGGGCGAATCGTCGGTTTAATTGATGGCCTTGAGGCTGTGAAGCAGTCCGTTTACAAAATATTGCAAACGGAACGATTTGTTTACCCCATTTATTCGAGCAATTATGGGTGTGAGCTGATTCGAAATGATAACATTACGATTGAGTTTGAGAGATGGATTACGGATGCATTAACCCAGGATGATCGGATTGAAGGTATATCAGACTTTGAATACACACAGTCGGGCGATACAGCTACGTTATCTTTTTCGGTTGAATCTACTTTTGGCAAATTTAATGTTTCGACAGGAGGTGGGAATACAAATGTATGAGAGTCAAACCTATGAGCTCATTTTACATCGCATGCTGGACCGGGTACCTACAGAAGTAGACAAACGAGAAGGCAGCATTATCTATGATGCACTTGCGCCAGCGGCTCTTGAGTTGTCAATTGCTTATGCTTCGCTGGATATAAATTTAAATCTTGGATCTGGGCAGACAGCCACCGGCAGCTATTTGGATCTACGGACGATGGACTACGGAATTACACGAAGAGAAGCGACAAAGGCTGTTCATGAGGGGATCTTCTTGAATACAGTGGGGAGTTTATTTGATATCCCTATCGGGAGTCGGTTTGCTTCTGGGAGCGTTACATTAATGGTTTCCTCTCGATTATCGTTGGGACATTTTGAGCTGACAGCAGAAATGCCTGGGTCGGAAGCCAACTTAACAACAAATACACTGCTGCCAATCGATTATATTACCAATCTTGGTACTGCGCAGTTGGGCGGATTGCTTGTACCGGGTACGGATATCGAGTCCGATGATAAGTTACGTGAACGTTATTTGCAGACTGTACGCACACCTTCAACGAGTGGGAATAAAGCAGATTACCGGAAATGGGCGCTAGAGGTTAACGGAATTGGGGATGCAGCTGTTCTTCCGCTCTGGAATGGTCCTGGTACGGTCAAAGTCATATTGCTGGATGCAAATAAACTGCCGGCTTCCTCAACATTGGTGGATGATGTTCAAGCCTATATCGCGCCTACGAATGCAGGAGAGGGGAAGGCACCTATCGGGGCAACGGTTAATGTTGTGTCTGCAGTTGGCATTTCTATCAACGTAACGGCAGCTCTAATCATGGACGGTACGAGAACTGCTGGAGAGATTATCAATGATTTCAAAGCCTCCCTTACCGCTTATTTGAAAAGCATAGCCTATGCCATCGACCCCTCTGTTAAGTATGTACGTGTCGGTTCCTTGCTGCTAGATACAGATGGTGTGAAAGATTATTCCGGATTGCTCGTTAATGGCGGGAGCAGTAACGTGACGGTAGCTTCTGGCTCTGTGGCTGTTCTTGGGAAGGTGAGCTTAAGCTAATGGGTGATTACACATTAACGTCTTTGAAGGGTCAGGATATGCTGGAGGCGCTGCCTTCTTATTACCAGACGGTAAGAGAGAGCCGATTGCTTGCACAAACAGAAGGTCTTGAGCTAGACGATTTGACAACCAAGATTGACGGCGTACTGGATCAGGCTTTTATTGAGACAGCCACATGGGGCTTAACTCGGTGGGAAACCGAATTTGGGATCACTCCACCAGCGGGACAGCCTATCGAGCAGCGTCGATCAGTGGTTCGCTCTCGTATACGGGGTACGGGAACTGTGACCGAGGATCTGATCAAGCGTGTGGCTGAGTCTTATCTCAACGGAGAGGTAGCGGTAACTCAGCATACGAACCTTTATACCGTAACGGTGACTTTTATGAGTGAGCTCGGTATTCCGCCGAACATTGATGATATTAAACAAGCTGTACGCAGTATCCTTCCCGCACATTTGGATGTGGAATATGCTTTTTCCTATGTTTCCTTTGGCATGTTGGAAGGTTACGGTAAATCGTTTGGAAATATTGAAGCAGCCGGATTAACATTCGGCGATTTAGAAGTATGGGGAGGTTAATGGATGCAGACTCTACCTAGTGGAATAAAGAAAGTTGAAGCTTCAGATAACGCGACAGTCGCGAATTTTAATGTGAATGTGGATTTGCTAGATGCAAAGATTGCGGAGTTAAATACGCACGAAACGGCAACTACTGGGATACACGGTGCAACGTCAGCAGGCACTGCCAATAAGTTGATGATTCGTGATGCTAACGGGCGTGCAAAGGTAGCCGCGCCGAGTTCAGCTGATGACATCGCTCGTAAGGATACGGTAGATGCTTTACTCATATCTCCGGTATTTACTGGTATGCCAACCGTCCCGACAGCAGCTGCAGATACCAATACAACACAAGTGGCATCAACGGCTTTTGTAATCGGCCAAGGTTCCAACACATTACCGGCAATGGACGGAGCGGTCACTATTGGAACGTCCGCACGCTTTGCTAAAGCGGATCATGTCCATCCAGCAGATACTTCAAAAGCCCCACTAGCATCACCTATATTTACTGGAATTGCAACTGCGCCGTATTTCAAAGCGACTGGTGATACTACCCGAAATCTAGTCGCAGCTACTTGGGCTGATTTGTCGGCGAATACTGGAGGTCAAGCATTATTAGCTAATAATGCTTACACTGATGGAAACAACAGTTGGAAGTATTCCAATACTCACGCATCGCTTGGCGCTCGAGGTATACGTCTATCAGTTAGTGGAGGAATTGAGAGTTTTGATACGGGGGCAGTCGCAACTACTGCAGATGCGGCTTTTACTCCTACATGGGTAAAGATGGCTTCACTACTATCACCAGCTTTTACAGGTACACCAACCGTCCCGACAGCAGCGGCAGATACTAATACGGCACAAGCGGCATCGACTGCTTTTGTAATAGGCCAAAATTATATGAAGAAGTCTGACGCTATTCCTGCAGGATCTATGAATTCAGATATATCCAATATCATGACGCTACTCAACGAAGTAGATACACGAGGTGTATTTGTAACTCGCGTTGACGGTTCGATAACAAAGATCGAAGAAAAGGACGGCTCAACCGTCGTCAGAACCACGGTACTTAATAGGGTTAACGGGTTGCTCTCTACTATAGTTCAAACGGTAGGCGGTAAGGTTATAACCTATACAATCGTAAGAGACAGCAGTAACTTAATTAAAAATCTTGCAAAATCAGTAGTCTAGGAGGTTATATTGTGGCTGACATGGTTTCTTTGGCTTTAATGGATGATATCCTGCGACAAACGACAGTTGTAGAAAAGTCTTACCCTCTATGGGGAGGTATGCCGCTTACTAAGGGCAATGTATCACGCGTACTGTCAGATGGCAAGGCTGCCGACCTTCCTGTCGGAGTATTCGGATCAAGGAAGGTATCTGCGCCATCAGGGCTTACATTGGCTTCTCAATCTTCCTTTGTACTTATGAGTTCTCTGCCGGTAAACTCTACTCAAGCAATCGTTGTTTATTATGACGGTACATCTGTATACGCTTGTGTAGTAACAGAAATCAATTACGTGGTTAGTTATGGAACCGCTGTTGTAATAGCAACCACTGCATCAGGTCAAAATCCTCTGAACGGTTTTATTGATGGTAACATAGTATCGCTGGGCGGCGGTAAGTTTTTAACTTGGTATACATCCTCAGGTAACACAATGGGAGTAGTGTTAACCGTTTCAGGTTCTGCAGTGTCTGTAGGCTCTGTGTACAGTTTGGCTACCGGAGTTACTACTATGTTCTTCTCTATAGGTGTGCTGACGGTTGGATCTAAATACGTTGCTATGTACAGCGACGGATCAACCGTAAAAGCTGTTGTATTAACAATAACAGGTACTACGATTGCGCTAGGCTCTGTTGCTACTCTTGTTACGGCTGCTGTGTACGGGTCATATATGAGCGGGTGCGGATTGAGTGCAACACTAGGGGTTGTAACGTATTCTACAGCTTCTGCAACATTCATTATAGCCTTCTCGGTATCAGGAACGACGATAACCGCAGGTACGGCGCTGAACGCGACATCGTCAGCCAATAATAACTCGCTTAGGATATTCCCTCTGTCCGCCACGACTTGCGTAGTATTCTATGGAGGCTCTAGCAACTATGCAGGAGGTTTCACTTGTTCTATAAGCGGGACAGTTGTTACTAAACTTGCAGGATTAACGCTTATGTCTCCAGGGAGCCAGGTAAACTATTTGTGGGTTATGCCTATAGACGGAATTGGAGCGTTTGCTGTGTTTACCAACTCTTCGAGCAGTTCGTACTTATAAGTATGCGTAGTAAACTGCTCGACAGATGGCACTACTGCAATCCAGTCCGCCTTATCGAATATATTCGGTTCTTCGTCACCATCGTCTAATATGTATTCAAGTAACTTTACAGCTACTTCTGACATCGTTAACAAACGCGTCACTTTTGCTTACGCGGGCACATTGAATTCTGGACTTAGTATTGTAAAGACAGGCAGCGTTAGTTGGCTCGGCGGAATTAATTTCAACCTAGTCGATAGCGGCACAGTTCAAAATCTACCGATCAGCGCAACAATTAATATAACCCCAGCAAGCTCGGTTTTCCTATCGGCAGACAAGGTTTTGTGCTTATTCTTAGGAACAATAGGAGGGGTTGCACAAAGCGCGGTAGTACTGCTAACGCCTGAAACTGCTCTGAGTTACGCCGGAGCCGCTTATGATATGGCGGTAGGGATAGCCACTGGAGATGCTAAGGTAGCCCTAAAAGGTATTGTAACAATAGCTGCCGGAGGGCTTATGGCGGGGGCACAGTATTACTACGACTCCAATGGCGTTATCACCCTAGTAGCTACAGGTAACACATCTCTAGGCAAAGCGGTATCAACAACAGAAATAGTCTTGAAAGACTATATATTCTAATTAATGAGGAGTTGTTAACAAAGTACATTGCGGGTGTAGTTGTATTAATAGGAGAGCAAGCAGAAGAGGTTGAGTGAGGTATCTACGTAGGCGACTGCCTATACTCAGAACCTAACTTAACTATCCACGACGTATCCAATATAGAGGGTATATAACCCCTCAAATTCTGCTACAAACCATAGCAAGGATTCTCTCAAAATCTTAACTACCTTCCATCTGATTCAGACAAAGTAGTAAGTCTGAGAAAAGAGCTCGAAGCTGTTCAAGAAGCCGTTATTGCTATAATGGATCTCTTGATGTAGCTAACAAGCTAATGAAGGGAGGTGATACAATGTACGCATTCATTCTTAGCATGTGGGTGGCAAAAAAGATCATAGAAGGAAAAGTAAGAAGCTATTCACCTAAATTCATTTCACCAGAAGAAGCTGATTTGGTTCTAGCAACGCCGCAACTATAAGATAACCTGCTGAGCTGATTAATAGTTTCATATTCGACACGGTAGACTTCGCATAGGCGGGGCTATTTTTAATTTCTGCAGGTTTAATACGAAGATTCTTATATACAGAATGAAGCCTCGCCTAGTGCGAGGCTTTTCCTTTTGGAGAGGGGGGATCAAGTGGCTGAGATGCAGATATTGAATGATATTGCTGTGAAAGTAGGGAAGCTCGAAGCGCTCCAAGAGACAAATGCTAAAGCCATTAGTGATTTGACTTCGAGCGTCAATAGACTTGTAGATCGGTTGGGGCAATCAGATGACCTTGCTCGAGAAGCAGATCAACGAGCGCGATCTGCTCATCATCGACTTGATAAGATAGATAAAATCATTTTCTGGTGTGGATCAACTGTAATCGGTGGAATTATTGTAACCATTGTTGCTTATGGCATGAAGGGCGGATTTACTACGCCTTAAGAAGAGAGGATGATAGTTCATGGAATGGAATGTGATTTCGCAATTGCTCGATCCAAAGTTAGCAATTGTTCTAGCAGTTTGTTGGGTGCTTGGATTTATCTTGAAACAAACTCCAAAGGTACCGAATTGGAGCATTGTTTATATTGTCACAGTCTTCGCTATAGTCTTTGCTGTGTGGATTATGGGAATTAGTGCCTTATCATTCTTGCAAGGCTTCTTATGCGGAGCTGTGAGCGTGTACGGCTATCAGATGGTAAAGCAAGCTAAAGAAGGAGCTGAAAAGAATGCAAACTAAAAGCCCTAGTAATTTGAAGGTTATCGACGTATCCCACCATCAAGGCTCTATCAACTGGCCCAAGGTTAAGTCAGACGGCGTTGATGGTGCCTTTATCAAGGCGACAGAAGGGAAAACGGGTATTGATTCCAAGTTCTCATCCAACGCTACAGGAGCCATCCTAGCGGGGCTGAAAGTAGGGTATTACCACTATGCACATCCAGAGAATAACCCTGCTGAGGTTGAAGCAGCTAACTTTGTAAACAAGGCTAATGGCTTCGCAGCCGACTTTCCGCATGTACTGGATGTTGAAGGGAAAGCGGACAGTCTAGGAGCCGTGAAGTTGACAGCTTGGTGTGTAGCGTGGTTGAAGGAAGTGGAACGCCTTACAGGGCATTCTGTGATGATTTATACGGGGGCGAGCTTCGCTAGATCATACTTAGGCAAGGAATTGAGCAAGTGGCCTCTTTGGATTGCTCATTACGGAGCAGCTAAGCCAATGGAAAATAACATATGGTCTGAATGGTCCGTGTTTCAATATGCGGACAATGTTAAGGTAAGTGGAATCACTGGTAGTGTCGATATGAACGTGATGGAGAAAGCTTTTTACGATAAGCACACCATTAAGCTACCGGCTCCAGAACCAACGCCAACAGAAAACATTAAAGTCATCGTTGACGACAAGCTGACTGCCTACGGACGTATAATCAAAGGACACGTATATCTGCCGATTTGCAAACTAGGTGAGGAGTTAGGGTATGTGGTTGACTGGAATGCTAGAGCCGCAACGCCCTACATTAACGGCAAGCCAATAACGTTTTACGAAGCTATCGATGGCTTGACCTATATTGGTGTACGTGCTGTAGCCGAATTGCTTGGCGGTACTGTATCATGGAACGTAGAAGAGAAGAAGGTATTTTTCTATAAGTAATACAATACCCCACTGGTTTATTATGCTGGCGGGGTATTATATTGTTTGTCATGGAAATTAGCGTCCAATCATAATTTTAAATGAGGTGATAAAAATGAACTTAAATCAAAACGGAGCATTTATTTTTATTTCTGAATCCCCAAACGGTAAATATGTTATGCTGATTCCAGTTGGAGATAAAGAAGAACAAATTGTAATACCCAAACATTCGTTTGATAAAGATTACGAACTTGTAACAAATAACACTTACAGAAAAAAGCCGCTAAGCGGTTAGCGGCTTTTTAGTAGGGAGAGCAAAGCTTTGAATTGTGTACCAAAGCGTTTCGAGTTCCTCATTCCATAAGCCTTCTGATTTTAAAATATCAATCACTTCTACGAATAACTGATTATTAATAATTTCTGTCGCAACTGTACCTGCGTATGCTTCGGGAGCAGTACCTTCCTCCATTATATTTGAGGCAGACTGAACAATTTGGTTTCTCCTACGTGTTGTTTTTTCATCGTTGTAGGTTCTACATTTTTTTACTAGAGATTCTATTTCTTTGTGAACAGCTTGTGAGACTTCAAACCTTGGAAAGACAACTTTTCTCGAGTCATTGAGTTGTAATAATTCGATTGTTTCTTCCCCTACAGAGGTCAAACCAATAAACCTGTAACTATTTAAAGCTAAATGTTCTCTTGGATCCATAAGTGCTGGATTAACAATAGGATGAACCAGAGTATCATGATTTGACTTTTTACCATTACATCTTTTGCAACTAGGTAAAAGATTATCCCATACTACTACTAGGTCAGGGTTACTAGATTTATCTTGGAAATGTTCGACTTCCATATACTTAGATTCAATGTTCAGCTTACACTCGCAGTATGCACATTTTGAATGAGAACTCTCTAAAAGTGCACGCTCAATATATGTTTGCTTCCAAACAGGTTTTCCTGTTAATTTAAATTCTTCAGTTAGTCTCGAAATTACTTCATCTGTAAGTTCAGTCGGTTTTGGTAGTTTTTTAATTTTTATCATGATACATCACTTCCAAGAGATGCTAATTGTAGCTTTAATAGTTTTCTTAAGTGATTACTGGGGTGTATCATCTGATCTAACACTTCAAACGACCTTTTTCCATCCTCAAAATTATCATTCTCCAAGGCAAATTCAAAGTCATTTAAATACTTAATAAAAAGTGGGGATCTAGTTTCTTCAAGACCCATCACATCTAAAAGGATTTCTTCAACTGTCCACCCTTGAAATCCATACTTGCTTGAAGAGATTTCTCGAATAATGACACTTTCATTCTCATCTCTACCTAAAGAAATGATTTCATTTGGTGCTGTTGCCTGTATCACATGAGCGCTATGGGTTGAAGTTATAAACTGTGCTTTTGGAAATATCTCCTTTAAAGTATAAACAAGATTACTTTGCCATTTTGGATGAAGGTGTAAGTCTATTTCATCAATTAGAACAACACCTTCGAATTCACTAATTAATAAATTATCGTTTGAAAATCTTAGTTCTATTTCTTTTATTAAGCCTAAAATAATAAAAATTAAGGATTTATAACCGGAGGATAGATATTCAAAATATATCTCGGAATTATCTTTTTGATTAAGCATAATATCATTTGTTCCGCCTTTTACTCTTGAGAAAGAGATTTCCGGGTCAATTTTATGAAAAATTGATTTGGCAAATTCTAAATTATGTTGTTGTGCACCAGTAAGAGCATCTTCATGTTTTGACCATAAATGTCGACTCACAAACCAGTTTTTTGCGTCCGATATACCCATACCGGATACAAGTAAACTATTATCGTCGTTCTTCGTATCTCTTGAAATAGAATGTAGGGGAATATAATCAAACGTTCTATTAGTTTTAATCGATATTATATTGCTAGCATATTGATTTCCCAACACAAGATGGCCGGTAAAATGTTGTGGATCATCTGGATGGAAGTTGCTTTTAGTAACTTTGAATGTTTCACCAGCATCAATAACAACCTCCCAATTTCCACTTTCATGATCTGCTTTTTTTCTTAATAGAGCATTATAATTATGAGAAAATGTTTGGGCAATACACTCTAAAATTGTTGTTTTACCGATACCGTTTGGACCGCAAATAATATTCATATTGTCATTAAAATTAATAGTTAGATCTTCTATACCACCAACTCCATGAATATGTATCATCTTTATCTTAGTCATTTGACACCTCACCATTCCTATTGTATTAATATTACATGGATCGGAAGTACCGAAGGGCGTAGTTCGAAAGCGTCGACAAACAACCACGCTACCTTAATCCCATAATATCCCAACCATTAGCAAAGTAGTTCATTTCTTTGCGAAGTCTATTTAAACAGTTTCTTAATCATTTGAAAATATCAAATGAGGTCCAGTTATAAACTTTGTTATAGGCTGACTTCTTGGGATTCCGTAGGAACCCATATCCCCTCGGCATCTTGATCCCTAGCAGGTGAACGAGCTGTCGTTTAACACTCGTTCTTGCTGCGATCCGTTTCTTGAGGCTTGGAGTGCGAAATCTGAATTTCATATTATAACCCCCGAACCTTTATTTGTTTTATTCTTAAAATCCTTTTTCAACTCGAATTATTATGAATTGAGACTATTTTACTATAACAGACACTTAATGGCGATATGCGAAAAATAAACCAACACTTGCTAGCTTTTGTTGGCGAGGGTTTTGTCATTATAAGGTTCTATGATAATGATTTCTAGATGACTTTTAGAATATTTTACCAAAAAATTAATAGCCTTTTTTGGTGGTGTTTGGTAAAATTACTGGACAAATACACCGATAAAACCCCAGCCCAAGCATATAATTAATAACAAAAACTTCATTTTTTTATAGATAGGATACTTCAAAACTCAAGCACTCCTTATAAGTAGAACAATGAATAAAGGAAATCCAGGTGCATTCCCGATTATACCTATTAGTTCTGCTTGCTGTTACCATTTCTATATTCTCTAGGTAGAAGAGAAATAGAGCCGATCAGGAACACGGTGTCTTTTCAAGAGTAAACGGAACTCATATTCACGGTTTGCCTATCCATTCAGGGATAGAAGTTCAATTCACTTTATCGAATGATTCACTTTTGTTTTTTTCCATAGTCTCAATTCTGAAATAAAAATCAATAAAATCAAAGCTGTATCTGCTATGTCACAAAACGATTTTGCTAAAGAACAAAAAGCGTTGCGGGTAGGGCGGTAATTGGAGGGCTATTACTTGGCCCTGTTGATTCCATTGTAGGTGGAATGAGTGGGATAGGAACAAAGAATTCAAAGGGCGGTTTTCTGGTCATTAACTACATAAACGAAGCCAACGAACTTGCTGCTGTCGTCTTGAATGTAACGTTACTTATTACAGCTAAAAAAGTAGCAGGAAAAATCAATCAAACTGCAGACATTCGTATTGTTAACTTATAACTATTCCCATTTTGAAAGAGCCATAGGATACTAATTTTATGGCTCTTTTTTATCCGTTTTTCCGAAGGATGACTTTTTCTATATTAGCGTTAATTCATTGTTGTCGTAAGATCCCGCGGCGTTTCCCCAGCGATTGGGGAAGACGGTTCGGACCGTTCCTAGCGGCCCCAGAGGCGCAATGAGCTCGTCAGGCGGGGGGGATTTAAGAGTAAGCACCAAAGCGACTATCATACCTTTCTCCCATGCTTATGAGGTAATGCGTGAAGTACTACGATATTGCTTCTGCTGCGCGCCAGAATAACAAAAGAAACTATCTGATCTACTTAAGATAGTTTCGCAAGCGCTCAAAACCATTACGATTGCTTTCTCAGGTATAAGATTGAGCTTCAAGTACAAGAAGGCTAAATTTACGTATGTGAATACCTTGTTTAGAGAGCTTTATGAATAATCTTTTATCACTAGAACATTGTTGAATTCCATAAGAATTCTGCCAAATCAAAAGAGGGACTCAACTAATGCCAAGTTACTGGCAAAGTAGAAGTCCCCTCTGTTCGTGTTGGAGCGGTATGATTTAATGAATATCACGGAAAAGCCCGATGACTTTGCCAAGAATGGTCACGTTGCGAAGACGAATAGGTTCCATAGAGTCGTTCTCCGGTTGAAGTCTGATATGATCTCTTTCCCGGTAGAATGTCTTAACGGTCGCTTCGTCATCTTCAGTCATCGCAACAACGATATCACCATTAGAAGCCGATTGTTGTTGGCGTACAATAACGTAATCGCCATTATGTATGCCGGCATTAATCATGCTTTCGCCCATAATGCTTAGTATGAATACAGTATGATCGCCGACCTTGTCAGCAGGAAGAGGGAAGTAATCTTCAATATTCTCAGTCGCTGTAATCGGTACACCTGCTGTTACCTTACCGATTACAGGTACTTTAGCGATCGCTAATGGAAATGGAATATCCGAATCGTCTGTATCTAAAATTTCAATAGCCCTAGGTTTGGTAGGATCTCGGCGTATAAGGCCTTTCTTCTCCAAACGGTCCAAATGACCGTGAACGGTCGAGCTTGAAGCGAGACCGACGGCTTCTCCGATTTCACGTACGGAAGGCGGATAACCTTTCTCGCGAACTTCCATCTTTATGAATTCAAGTATCGCCTGCTGGCGGTTGGAAAGTTTCGACACTAGAATCACTCCAAATTTTCATTTGTGTCAAATTATAACACAGAACCGGAGTTCGTACAAACATAAGTTCGAGAAACAAAGGTTCGCATTTTTCTGCGAACAAACGTTCCAATTTGTGATTGACTGCAAACGAATGTTCGTGTTATTCTGTTCTCAGGAACAAATAGAACAAACGTTTGGGGTGCTGGGGAATGATGACAACGATATCTTCTTACTCAACTAATTATAAGGATGGTGGAGCTAACAAGCGGATTAGCTCCCGGTTACATAAGGAACGTCGAGCAGAACGTCTGCTGGTAAGACTTGCGGCAGCGACATTGTTCTTTGTTCTCCTATTTACAGGGATGACGCTTGTAAAGGGATTTGCGGATGGAGAAAAGCCTGCAAATGCGGGAGTTGGTGAGAAAGTGATGATCGTCAGCAAAGGGGAAACCTTATGGAATATTGCAGGTTCTGTTCGTGAAGAAAATCAAGATATACGTCGAGTTATATTCGATATTAAATCACGCAATAATTTGACATCAAGTGTTCTGCTTGAAGGTCAGTCTTTAATTATACCTACTAATGAATAGATAACAAATTGCGTAGTGATTTATCTTCTTTTGAACAAGGCATAACTAATAGCGATAGATAGTTTATAGCAACTCCTCTCTATTGATCCGATTTCGTCTCTCTTAGACATCGTTCCGCCTTGACAATGCGGGATTAAAAATGTCAAAGTAAAGAGTGGAATATGGATCGCAACTAGAGAGGAGTTTTTTGGTATGGAGAAACTGATCGCTCGCATTAATGAGCTGTCTAGAAAATATAAGACTATAGGGCTGACACCGGAAGAAACGATCGAGAGAGAAGAGTTACGTCAACAATACTTGAAAAACTTCAAGAGTAACTTCAAGAATCAGCTTGATAGCATTAAATGGGCTGAAGATGAGGAAGACAATAATACAAAGCATTAAATGGAGGGAAACAAATGGAATATCGTTTACTAGGTCGAAGCGGACTTGCCGTTTCAGAGCTTTGTCTTGGTACGATGACTTTTGGGAATACAACTAATGAGAGCGACTCAATTGCTATGATGAATCGCTTTTTCGAACGCGGAGGAAACTTTCTGGATACCGCTAATGTCTACGTATCTGGACGCTCTGAAGAAATCGTCGGTAAATTTATTCAAGCACGTAGATCCGAGGTTGTACTTGCAACTAAGGTTCGGTTTGCAACGGAAAGCCATCCTAATGGGGTAGGGGTTTCACGCAAACATATTCTTGATGGTGTTGAAGCTAGCTTGAAGCGGCTTAATACCGATTATATCGATCTATACCAGGTTCATGTATGGGATCATGCTACACCTATAGAAGAAACCTTGCGAGCGCTTGATGACCTTGTTACATCAGGCAAAGTACGTTACATAGGCTGTTCGAATTTCTTTGCTTGGCAATTAATGAAGTCACTAGCTACAAGTGATCGGAACCGATATGTACGATTTATATCCATTCAACCGCAGTATAGCTTGGTTAGCCGTGAGATGGACAGAGAAATGCTATCACTTTGCTTGGAAGAGAATGTTGGCGTGATTCCTTGGGCACCACTTGGTGGTGGCTTCCTAACAGGACGTTATACAAGAGAGGAACCAACCTCTGGCCGATTGACGACAAGGCTGGGTGAGAGCTCATGGCCTAACCGGGCCTCTGAGCAGAATTTTGCTGTTCTTGATGCTGTGCGCGATGCTGCCAAAGAACTGGAGAAAACACCTTCCCAAATTGCTTTGAACTGGCTGCTCCAACGTAAAGGAATAACATCGCCTATTTTTGGAGCGAGCACACTTGAACAGTTTGAAGATAATATGGGTGCAATTGACTGGACAATGCCGGAATCGGTTTGGAACCGTCTAGACCAAATAAGTGCATTGCCTTCGGAATATCCGAACCGATTCATCGCGAAGTTCGCAAGACCTTTTTGATTTTGATAGTTATTAGTCTTTAGTCTTTAGTCATTAGTCTTTAGTCATTAGTCATTAGTCATTAGTCATTAGTCATTAGGGATCGTTATCACCACGGTTGAAACTATAAGGGGGAAAGAAATTGTCAAGATCTTGGGAACGCAAAGTACAGAAGAATCAAACCGTCATTAATAAGCAAAGAAAGAAACAAGGGAAGGCACCCTTGATGGCAACGGCCAAATCAACAGCAGAACCTATTGATACCTTCAAAGGGCGCAGCATTCTAATGCCTGCGTTTCTAGTTCTCTTTACTGCGATGTATGTCATACTTACGTTGAATTCGGATAACTACAAGAATTCAGGCAAAATGTTCTGGGTAACGATAGGGCTTTATTTGTTCTTAGCTCTTGTGTTTGCACTTCGCCGTCCTTATATGGCTGTCGGTAAGGATTATATTCGTTCCCGTCGCTTTGGTGGAGATCGTTCGGTCTACAAAGCAAATATCAAGGCGATCACGATTCAGAAGGGTTATGTAATCGTGGAGCAGATCAAGGGCGGCAATTGGGTATTCTCCCGCGTTATTAATCGCTATCCGACTGAACAAATGGCAGAACGTTTGCGTACTTTTGCAGCGTCTCAAGAAATCCCTCTTAACGAAAAATAAACGACTGGAGTGCTATTGCGATTATGGCTAAGAAAGCGGTACTTTTTGATCTGGATGATACCTTATTATGGGATGACCGAAGTGTGAAAGAAGCCTTCGAAGCTACCTGCCAAGCGGCAGCAGCCAAGACAGGACTGGATGTACATGCATTGGAGGAATCGGTGCGACATGAAGCGCGAGAATTATATCAATCTTACGAGACCTTTGCTTTCACTAAAATGATTGGTATTAATCCTTTCGAAGGACTGTGGGCTGATTTCAAGGAAGGCGAGCAAGAAGAGTTCCGCAAGCTGCAGCAGCTTGCACCGAGTTACCGGAAGGAAGCTTGGACACGTGGGCTTAAGGCACTAGGTATTGACAATGAACAGCTTGGCGCTGAGCTTGCGGAGCAGTTCCCAGCAGAACGCCGCAAACGTCCATACATATATGAGGAAACGTTCCGAATTTTGGATAAGCTAAAGGGAACGTACAAGCTGTTATTGCTAACAAACGGCTCGCCAGATCTGCAGAGAGAGAAGCTTGCCGGCGTACCTCAGCTTGTGCCTTATTTTGATCATATTATTATTTCTGGAGAGTTCGGCCAAGGTAAACCAGCAGCGCCTATTTTCCTGCATGCGTTGGAGCGTCTTGGTATCGATCCTGAGGATGGCATTATGGTAGGGGACAAGCTAACAACTGATATTCTGGGCGCGAATACGATCGGGATGACTTCCGTATGGGTGAATCGGCACGGAATGACGCGCACTGACGAAATTATTCCATCACATGAAATCAGTCATTTGGAAGAGCTGCTACCGCTGCTCGTATAAATGAACGAGATACACAGTACTCTCTTTCGATAAAAGAAGAGTCACATTTATAAAAGGACCCTTTCGGGGCAACTCACTCCAAGCTGGAGGGGCTGTCCCGGAAAGGGTCCTATTTTTAATATAAGGAAGTATAAGTTTTCCCAGCACTTTGCTTATTTTTCAGAGGAAAGAAACTTGCTTCGCCGCAAAGGCCAAGGACGGTGTTAGCCGTTTCTTCTTGTTTGTCTACCTATAAATTTGGTTATGCTTTCTGGAATGAGGAGTCCTCAAATGGATGAGCGATCCAGCCTTCTTTCTCAATGAAAAGACGAACGGCTACGATTTGACGATTGTCCATTAAAGTAAAGAAGTGAGGCTTATATTCCGGCACGGAGATCACATCACCAGCTTCAAGCTCAACGTCGAAGTAACCTAGTTCATCGCTGCCTTTAATGATGAAAATTCCGCGACCAGCAGTAATGGCACGAACTTCATCTTCGGTATGTGTATGCACTTGCTCGAATTTCTGAAGCACTTCTTCCAGGTTAGGTGTTGCTTCCGACAGTGCGACGATGTCCCAGGTATGGTAACCGCGGCGTGCTGCTAGGTCGCGAATTTCTTCACTGTAAGTGGTTAAAATAAGTTCTTTGTCCTCGTCGGACAATACGAATTTGTTATCAAGCTCAGTAGGAAGCTTCGCTGGATTCCAATGCTCATACAATACCTCTTGCTGATCTAGAAAGGCGCGAACGTTTGCTTCGCCTGAAATACGATCATCCGTGTTGCGAATTCGAATTTCTGCCATTTGATATCCCTCGTTTCAATTATACTTAATTCCGATAAGAATAATTATAAAGCAAAAAAGTTGGGCTGTCGACTAACGATCATGTGACAGAAAGAGCCTTTTCACGCACCGTCGATTCTGATAGACTAAAGATTAATGATTTTCACTGACAGCATACAGTTTCACAAGGATATATGGGATTGCTGCAGCTTCGGAAGGGAAGTTTTCATCAATGACAAAACCAACAATACAGGAAATGTTAAATAAACGTATACTCCTTCTCGATGGAGCGATGGGAACAATGATCCAGCAGGCGGATCTCGGACCTGAGGATTTTGGCGGCGAGGAGCTTGAAGGCTGCAATGAGATGCTTGTGCTGACACGTCCGGATGTCATACAAGGGATTCATGAAGCCTATCTTGAAGCCGGTACGGATATTCTTGAGACGAATACGTTCGGTGCAACAAGTGTAGTTCTGAACGATTATGATATTCCTGAAAAGTCTCGGGAAATCAACCTGGCGGCTGCAGCTATTGCAAGGCGAGCAGCTGATGCGTTCTCAACACCTGAGCATCCGCGTTTTGTAGCGGGCGCAATGGGTCCGACTACCAAGACGCTCTCGGTAACGGGCGGCGTGACCTTTGATGAATTAGTCGATAGCTACTATGAGCAGGCAGTTGCACTAATCGAGGGAGAGGTCGATACGCTGCTGCTGGAGACTTCGCAAGATACGCTCAATGTTAAAGCGGGAACTATTGCGATTCAGAAGGCTTTTGTAACAACAGGGAAGAAACTGCCTATCATGATTTCCGGTACGATTGAGCCGATGGGCACAACGCTCGCAGGACAAAATATTGAATCGTTCTATATTTCTCTCGAGCATCTTAACCCGATATCAATCGGTCTTAACTGCGCAACTGGACCAGAATTTATGCGTGATCATATTCGTTCACTATCTGCCATTGCTCGCTCCGCAATAAGCTGTTACCCGAATGCGGGTCTTCCGGACGAGAATGGTAACTATCATGAGTCACCTAGCTCGCTTGCGAAGAAAATGGCAGCCTTTGCAGAGCAAGGCTGGCTGAATATTGCCGGCGGCTGCTGCGGAACGACTCCTGATCATATCCGAGTGATGGCAGAAACGCTGGCCAATTATGAGCCGCGCCGTGAGCAAGGAGATCATCCTCCTGCGGTATCCGGAATCGAGACGGTCTACATTGAAGATGAGAACCGCCCGATCATGATCGGAGAGCGGACGAATATTTCGGGTTCGCGCAAGTTCAAACGATTGATCAAAGAAGAGAAGTTTGAAGAAGCCTCAGAGATTGCTCGTGCACAGGTTAAGGGCGGCGCGCATGTCATAGATATTAATCTGCAGGACACCGATATCGACGAAGAAGGTGCCGTGCATAAATTCTTGCCTGAAGTCGTTAAGAAAATCAAAGCACCTTTGATGCTGGATTCCACTTATGATCATATAATCGAGCTTGGCTTGAAATATTCACAAGGTAAAGCCATTATTAACTCCATTAATTTGGAGGATGGTGAGACTAAATTTGAGAAGATTTTGCCACTGATTCATCAATATGGAGCTTCCGTCGTCTGTATTCTAATTGATGAACGAGGACAAGCGGTAACCCGTGAAGCAAAGATTGAGGTCGCTACTCGTTCTTATAATCTGTTAGTCGACAAATATGGGATGAACCCTGAGGATATCATTTTTGACCCCAATATGTTCCCGGTAGGCTCTGGTGACCCGCAGTATATCGGTTCTGCTGTCGAAACGCTCGAGGGCATTCGCATGATTAAAGAGCTGTTCCCAAAGGCGAAGACTATACTCGGTCTGAGCAATATCTCCTTTGGCTTGCCTCCCGCGGGTCGTGAAGTATTAAACTCGGTTTATTTGTATCATGCTACAAAAGCAGGGCTAGACTATGCGATTGTTAATACAGAGAACCTTGAGCGGTATGCATCCATACCTGCAGAAGAACGACATCTAGCCGAAGAGCTCATCTACAATACGAATGACGATACGTTAGCTTCTTTCGTAGCTGCTTTCCGTGACAAGAAGATCGAGAATAAAGAAAAAACGTCTAATCTGCCGCTTGAAGAGCGCCTTGGCACTTATGTAATTGAAGGAACGAAGGAAGGTTTAATTCCAGACCTTGAAGAAGCACTGAAGAAATATTCGCCGCTAGAAGTTATCAATGGGCCGCTTATGGCAGGGATGGCTGAGGTCGGTCGACTTTTCAATAACAATGAGCTTATCGTCGCAGAGGTGCTGCAAAGTGCTGAGGTTATGAAAGCATCAGTCGCATATCTAGAACCCTTTATGGAAAAGAACGAGTCCGCTGTTAAAGGGAAAATCATTCTTGCAACTGTAAAAGGCGATGTTCATGATATTGGGAAAAACCTTGTTGAGATTATTTTGTCCAACAACGGTTACAAAATCATAAATCTTGGCATCAAGGTACCGCCTGATCAGCTCATTGAAGCTTACCGTAAGGAAAAAGCGGATGCGATCGGCCTCTCTGGTCTGCTTGTTAAATCAGCTCAGCAAATGGTTATAACGGCTCAGGATCTTCGTACAGCCGGTATTGATGCGCCAATTCTTGTAGGCGGAGCGGCGCTGACGCGGAAATTTACGAAGAACCGGATCGGACCCGAATATGATGGTCTTGTGCTCTATGCCAAGGATGCAATGGATGGGCTGGATATTGCCAACAGACTGATGAATCCGGATTTCAGGAAGATCTATGAGGAAGAGATGGCTGCGTTCAAAGCTTCCGGCGGTGCCGAAGAGGAAGAGAAGAAGCCGCTTCCTCAGTTAACTCGCGTTGAACGATCGAAGATTTCAGTGGATGCCCCTGTTTTTATTCCGCCTGATCTTGAACGTCATGTTCTCCGAGATGTGCCAATTCCACATATCGTGCCCTATATCAATATGCAGATGCTGCTCGGTCATCACCTTGGATTGAAAGGGAATGTGGATCAGCTGCTTGCGGCGGGTAACGATAAAGCTGTTAATTTGAAGGAAACGGTAGATAATATTCTCCAGGAAGCAGCCAAGGGTGCCATTCATGCACATGGGATGTATCGTTTCTTTCCGGCACAGTCTTCTGGCAACGACATTATCATTTATGATTCACAGGATCCAAGCAAGGAGATCAAACGCTTCACATTCCCGCGTCAGCAGGTGGAACCATTCCTTTGTTTGGCTGACTATTTGAAGCCAGTAGAGAGCGGCGTTATGGACTATGTTGGGTTCCTTGTGGTGACTGCTGGAGAAGGGGTTCGGGAAAAAGCAACGATTCTCAAAGATAACGGGGATTACTTGCGTTCCCACGCTCTTCAATCGGTTGCGCTAGAGGTAGCAGAGGCAATGGCGGAACGCGTTCACCATCTCATGCGTGATACGTGGGGCTATCCGGATGCACCGGAGATGACCATGCAGCAGCGTCACGGTGCTCGTTATCAAGGGATTCGAGTATCATTCGGCTACCCTGCATGCCCGAATCTTGAGGATCAAGAGCCGTTGTTCGACCTAATGAAACCGGAAGATATCGGCGTGGAGCTGACAGAAGGTTTTATGATGGAGCCTGAAGCATCTGTATCCGCGATGGTATTTGCTCATCCGGAAGCCAAATATTTTAACGTCGATAAGGCATAGTTAACGTTTACTGAAGGCTGGTTGAGGTTAAATATCCCTCAGGCTAACAAGTTTGATCGGATCAACTTGCATAAACCCGTCTTACTTTGCATACCCTCCGCAGAACGGCATATGTTCGTGCTGCGGAGGGTATTCCTATAGCTTATAACGAACAGCAGAGGGGGGAGCAGCCTTTGAAACTCACGTTTCTTGGCACAAGCGCAGGTCGGCCTACGAAAGCGCGTAATGTCACATCAATTGCATTGTCCCTGCCTGAGCCACAGCATTGTTTTTGGTTGTTTGATACGGGAGAAGGAACTCAGCATCGATTGCTTGGAAGCAAGCTGAAGCTGAATAAATTGGAGCGTATATTTATTACGCATCTTCATGGCGACCATTTGTATGGTCTTCCAGGCTTATTGACCAGCCGATCTTATTTCGAAGGAGCCGTACCTTTGCAAATCTATGGCCCACCAGGTTTACAAGCCTTTATCGACTGCGTTTTCCATCAAAGCGGTGTGCATCTTGGCTATGAGCTATCAATCACCGAGATCGTGTCTGGACAGATTGTAACGGATGATTTTTTTACGGTTGAAGCAGCCGAACTGGAGCACCGGATGCAGTGCTTCGGATATCGGGTAACGGAGCATTCGCAGCCGGGCAAATTGAATTTACCTTTGCTTAAGACACTTGGAGTTCCTTCGGGACCTATGTATGGCAAACTCAAGCAGGGAGAAGATGTGACTTTGCCGAGCGGTGAGATGATTCGTTCCTCCGA
Organism: Paenibacillus baekrokdamisoli; assembly: GCF_003945345.1. Classification (GTDB taxonomy): domain Bacteria; phylum Bacillota; class Bacilli; order Paenibacillales; family Paenibacillaceae; genus Paenibacillus_Z; species Paenibacillus_Z baekrokdamisoli. The sequence goes on from NZ_AP019308.1 coordinate 1,376,810, forward strand.
CGTGGTAGGGCCGCCTGTCGCTGGTCGCATTATCACGATTCTGGGGGATACTCGTCCTTGTGAGAATGCAATTACGCTGTCAAAAGATGCGGATTTGATCGTTCATGAGGGAACCTTTGCCGGAGGAATGGAAGAGAAGGCTGCGGCATATGGGCATTCTACCGTACTTCAAGCAGCGGAAACGGCAGCAAAAGCGAATGTGAAGCAGCTCGTGATGACTCATTTTAGTTCACGGTTCGATGATGCTGCCATTGAGCTGCTTGTCCAAGATGCGAAGGAGATTTTCGCAAATGTAAGTGCTGCTCATGATTACTTAGAAATCAACGTGGATAGGGTAACCTCAGAAACCGATTAATGGAATGGCATCTCAGGTGCGTTCAACAGAAAAAGAGACAAATTGCCGACGTAGTGGCAGCTTGTCTCTTTTCTTTATGTTCCAATCGCGTGTTACTCAGAATAGATAAACGGTTCTCACTTTCTTACTTAAACAATTTAAGGAATTCACGCATGGAGTTTGGCAAGTCCGGCTATGCGTGACCAGAAACTAAGCCAGCGATTACAAATTTATTATATCCCGTAAATAATCCACGAATGAACCAGCGATATAATAATCCAGTAGGCTCCGATACGATCTTAGAAAGGGTGATCACCTTGGATACCGGAAGTCATTTATTGTTTGGTGTTACGCTTGCAGGACTCTCTATGCTTGATCCAGCTGTCATGAATCATCCTGAGGTTATGCATGCCGTCCTTGCAGCTACGCTCATTGGAAGTCATGCACCTGATTTTGACTCCGTCGTAAGACTTCGAGGAGAGGCCGCTTACATTCGGCATCATCGCGGGTTGACACATTCACTGCCTGCGCCTGCTGTGTGGGCACCACTAATTGGCTTACCCGTTGCTTGGCTGTTTGGAGCAATGGCGCATGGATGGATCGTCGTTCTTTGGTCATTTATCGCGGTTTCCTTTCATATCGGTTTGGATTTGTTTAATGCATATGGGGTTCAGTGCTTACGGCCCTTTTCAAAGAAATGGTGGCATCTCGATGTGCTTTGCTTATTCGATCCCTATATGTTCCTATTGCATGCTGCCGCTGCGCTCGTCTGGCTGTTCGGTGGGTTGTCTCCAGGGCCCATGTTTGCATCGGTGTATGGCATTACGATCGTTTATCTCATATGGCGAACAATAGAAAGTAAGCGAATTATCAAGAAATTACGTAGATCCTACGGCACTCAAGGAAGCATCACACTCATTCCAAGTTTGATCGGACGTTCCTGGCAGTTTGTAGCCGAGACTGATACGGCTTATATAACCGGGACTGTTAGACGTGGCAGCGTTACGCAGGAGGCAGAACTTAGTAAGACCAAACCTGAAACCTATTCCACAATTACAAAAGCAACGATGTCTACAGATGGAGTGCGTGCCTTTCTCCATTTTGCTGAGTTCGTTCATGTTCAAGTCAATGAGAAGCTTGATGGCTATGAGGTAACGTGGAGTGATGTACGCTTTTGGCACAATAACAGTATGCCATTCTCAGCAGCAGTCACGCTCGACCGTGATTTAAATGTACAGAGCGATCAGCTGGGCTGGAATAAGAAATCATGGGAAGCGCCTCATATTTAAGGATAGAGCCGCACTCTTGTCGCACGCGTGGCAAGAGTGCGGCTTTTTTTGCTAAAATACGTCTATTAATAAAAACCGATAATCCAAATTGATTTTATTTTACATATACGACGGGGGAGCTTACAGCCGCCTCGTCTTTTTTCGATTATTTAACCAACTTCCTATTCCTGCTTCTAGCCAATCGAACAAACATTCGCTAAAATGTTCTATATAAAGAGGTGACATTTAAAATGATGAAAAAGAAATCACTAGCAGACTTAATAGAAGAACTTCGCGTGAATGAGAACATCGTTAATTGGCATGAAATCGAGCCGCAGGAAGCAAGAACAAAGCCGCTGCCGAACAGTGTTGATTCACGAATCAGAGCTGCGTTAGAAAAGCGCGGAATAACTGAACTATATTCTCACCAACATACAGCGTTTCAGACAGTTACCGCAGGTGAAAATATAGTTGCTGTAACGCCGACAGCTTCGGGCAAAACGCTTTGCTACAATCTCCCTGTATTACAAACTATAGCGGTTGACGATACCAGCAGGGCGCTTTATCTATTTCCGACTAAAGCACTGGCACAAGATCAAAAAAGCGAATTGAACGAAATCATAAAGGAAATGGGAATAGACATTAAGAGTTATACCTATGACGGGGATACGTCGCCAGCAATACGGCAGGTCGTTAGAAAAGCCGGGCATTTAGTCATTACTAACCCCGACATGCTGCATTCGGCGATTCTACCGCATCACACAAAATGGGTTAGCCTTTTTGAAAATCTGAAATTTATCGTAATTGACGAGCTGCATACGTACCGGGGGGTGTTTGGTAGCCACGTTGCTAATGTAGTCCGAAGATTGAGAAGGATATGCAAATTCTATGGCAGCAATCCTATTTTTATTTGTACATCTGCCACGATAGCAAACCCGAAAGAATTAGCGGAACAGTTGACCGGAAGCCCAATGCGATTAATTGACGATAACGGGGCGCCCAGAGGAAGAAAACATTTTGTATTCTACAATCCCCCGATTGTAAATAAGCCGCTGAACATTCGGAAAAGTGCCACTGTTGAGGTAAACAACCTGGCTAAAGAATTTTTGAAAAATAAGATTCAAACCATTATTTTTGCCCGAAGCAGGGTAAGGGTTGAGATTATATTGAGCCATATACAAGAACTGGTTAAAAACGAAATCGGTGCGAAGTCCATTAGGGGATACCGGGGCGGTTATCTTCCTAGTCAGCGGCGGGAGATCGAAAAGGGATTAAGGGACGGCGAAATATTGGGTGTTGTAAGTACGAATGCTTTAGAGTTAGGTGTAGACATTGGGCAGCTGCAGGTATGTGTAATGACCGGATACCCTGGGAGCATAGCCAGCACCTGGCAGCAGGCTGGGCGTGCAGGGCGGCGGCACGGTGAAGCACTCATATTAATGGTAGCTAGTTCTACCCCTATCGACCAATACCTGGTACAAAACCCAGACTACTTTTTTGACCGTTCTCCCGAATCAGCACGGATTAACCCAGAAAACTTAATCATTTTAGTCGATCATTTGCGTTGTGCTGCTTATGAACTGCCTTTTAAGGAGACAGAGGAATTTGGGCCGTTAGACGTCACCGACATTATGGAATATCTTGTAGAAGAACGAGTACTGCACCGAAACGGAGATACGTTCTACTGGGCGAATCAATCTTTCCCTGCAAGTAACATTAGTCTGCGGTCAGCTTCCCAAGAGAATGTCGTTATTATCGACCAGTCAAATACAGCCAATGTGCAAATTATTGGTGAAATGGATCGGTTTAGTGCAATGACTCTACTGCATGATGAAGCGATATACCTGCACGAAGGGGTACAGTACCAAGTTGAAAAGCTGGATTGGGAGCATAAGAAGGCTTACGTTCGAGAAGTGGACGTTGAGTACTACACTGACGCTAACCTAGCCGTACAGCTAAAGGTGCTGGAGATCGACAGGACAAGCCATAGAAATAAAGCTTCTATAAACTATGGAGACGTAACCGTAAATGCCATTCCTACTATATTCAAAAAAATAAAATTGACCACTTTCGAAAATATAGGGTCGGGACCTATTAATTTGCCAGAAGAAGAATTGCATACTAGCGCAACCTGGCTTGAACTAAAGGAAGCAGACCCCGAAATAGGCGTGAAAACGCTAGAGCAGCTTATGCTGGGAATTGCGAATGTGTTTAAACATATCGTTCCTGTACTTGTTATGTGTGACCGTAACGACATTCACGTCATTTCACAAATAAAAGCAGCACATACACAGCTTCCTACTATTTTCATATCTGATCATTACCCTGGTGGTATCGGATTAGCAGAAGACGTATATAAGAGATTCGATGAAGTGAAAAACGCGGCTAAGAATCTAATTGAAAAATGCCCATGTAAGGATGGATGCCCGTCATGTATCGGAACCGAAATAGAAGGAATCAACGGGAAACAAAAGAGTATACAGCTTTTGTCCCAATTATGATTCAAGGGTCTGTACCCGACTTCATCAATATCAGGCTGCGGAGGTGCCATTATGAGCGGGCTGCGTGATCGACTGCTAAGACTCCGAGGATCAGCCGCTTCAAAGAGTGAGCTGCAGGCAGGGATGCCTATCGAAATAACTATAGAGCAGAAGCCGCCTGAAGAGGTGAAGCACTCCGATGAACTTAAGCACAGTGGAAATGAAGAGTTCGAGAGTCTTCCATCAGAATGGGATGCCCATGGGGTTCGTCTGATGCAGACAGAGGTGGGCACTTTCCTCATACGAGAGGTGCATTATCCGACTGCATATCGCCATGGGATTCACAGCCTTGATGAACTGCAAGAAGCGGTAAGTGGATTAGTTGCTTTCCGCAAACCGGAAGAACAGCCTTCTATTCGCAGTGCTAGAGCTGATTCTGACCTTAAGCTCCCGATAACGGAGGATAAAATGCCGAAACCAACACCGGATAAGGATATACAATCTGCTATCGATCCGGATCAGCTGTTATTCTTAGATTTGGAGACAACAGGGCTTGGCGTAGGTACTGGGAATGTACCGTTCATGGTCGGACTGGCATACAGCAAGAATGGTACCTTTGTTGTCGAACAAATGCTAATTCGTCATCCGGCGGAAGAACGAGCAATGATAGCTTACTTAAGCAGTAAATTGCCGGCTTACACACATTTGGTGACTTATAACGGTCGAACCTTTGACTGGCCCGTTCTTCACACCCGATTCATCTTAAATGGCTTCCGAAATTTTAAATGGGAGCCTATTCATATTGACCTGCTTCATCCCTCTCGAAGTGTTTGGAGGAATACGCTTACCTCTTGTAGGCTGAGTCATGTGGAGGAAGAGAGACTTGGTATAACCCGAACAGACGATGTACCCGGTTCCCTTGCTCCGGCGATCTACTTTCAATATCTGGCGGATGGTCAACCAGAACCGCTGCTGGGCGTCTTTCGTCATAATGAGATAGACATGCTTTCGCTTACTTGTCTTGCCATTCGTTTCGGTCATATTCTTAATGGTCAGATCGGCTCCTTCGTTAAGCAGCCTTCGGAGCATGAAGAGATTCTTAGAACGGGATTGTGGCTGGAGAAAATGGGAAAAATAGAGCATGCGGAACAAATGTATGCTAAATTGTCGGAGGATGAGCGTACGCCTATTAGATGTTTATGTGCACTGGCTCAGCGAGACAAGAAATGTGGAAATTGGACGCGTGCTGTGTTATTGTGGCAGAAGGCTGTTCATGCTTCTACCTATACGGATTGGTCGGATTGGGAAGCACATATTGAATTGGCGATGTACTATGAACATAAGACGAAGCAGTTTGAGATCGCGTTAACACTTGCAGAGACCTCTTTCACTATTGCGCAGCGTCGATATGCCAGCATCAGGCTGGATGCCAAAAGACGGCTTGAGCTTGAGGCCATTCGTAAGCGTATGGACCGACTGCGTTCGAAGATTAGGAGGCTTTCCGGATGAAACCAATACGATTCGCCATTCTTGGCTTCGGAAATATAGCAAAAACACATATGACCGCTCTGCGTGCGCTGCCTATCATAAAGAAAATGCCGGTTGTACCCGTATTAGATACATTAATTACAAGAAATCCAGCCGTTCATCAGGCTCAAGCGGAAGCAATCGGCTTCAGGCGCGTGATCTCCTCTTCAGCAGAGGCAGCTCTAGACGATAGCATTCATGTATTTGACATTTGCACGCCCAATGCCAACCATTTCGATGATGTTAACACCGCACTTAGCGGAGGGAAAGCAATATACTGCGAGAAGCCGGTAACGGAATCGTACGAGCGATCGACGGTTCTATATGACTCCGTCAAGAAGCATCCAAACACGCTTCAGCAGCTTGCTTTTACATTTCGCTACCATCCTGCAGTGATGCGAATGAAGCAGCTGCTGGAGGATGGCGTAATTGGCGAGGTGCTTCAATGCAAAATCTCTTATCGTCGATCCGGATATTTGAATCCGCAGCGCCCAGTGAGTTGGAGACTGCAAAGCGGCATGTCCGGCGGAGGTGCAATCAGTGATCTTGGTGTTCATGTGCTTGATCTTCTCAGGCATTGGTTCGGTGAGCTCGTCGATGTAAGAGGGCGCACGAACACCTACGTACAGAAGCGCCCAGATGAGAAGACAGGGCAACTCGTCGACGTTGACGTTGATGACTGGGCGATGATGCATTATACGACGGTGTCTGGAGTTAGCGGAACTGCAGAGGTATCGCGAATTTCGCTTGGCTCTGATGCTTATGATATTCAAATTGTTGGTTCACAAGGATCCATTACATGTGATCTCGAAAGAGACTTAACACCACGTGTACATCTGTTGAAGGGCAGCAGCGCAGCTATACCTGCTTCTGACTCACTTGTGTTGTTACCAGACGAGAAGTCCACGATGGGGATAGCGGTAGATACCCATTTCGCAGCGCTTTACCATTTTCTGCTGCGTTATACAGGAGAAGATCGGTTTCCGGGATTAGCCCCTACCCTTGAAGATGGTGTGAAGGTGGAATATTGGATAGATCGTGTCCTTCAAGAGAATAAGGGGTGGGCATAGATGGCAGATAGTCATAGTGCTTTACGCGGCCTCTTAATCGATTTGGATGGAACACTCTATCACGGACATAAGATGATTGCTGGGGCGGACAAGCTCATACAAATGCTGCAGGATAAGAAGGTTTCTTATTTATTCGTTACGAATAACTCTACAGGAACGGCTGAAGTTGTCGCAGAACGGCTGCGTAGTATGGGAATTCCAGCTAAGCCAGAGGATGTATGCACATCCGCGCAGGCTGCTGCATTTTATATCGCGGAGCAGAATCAGGGTGCTCGCGTTTTTGCCGTTGGTGAGGACGGACTTCGAAGTGCGATAATGGATGCAGGACTGCAGTTGGTCGACGAGAATCCCGATATTGTTGTGCAGGGGATGAATCGTCAGCTAACTTACGATCAGGCTGCTCGAGCCGTAAGCTTTATCTTGAATGGAGCAAGCTACGTGTTGACGAATCCAGATAAGCTTCTGCCTACGGCTGATGGTTATATCCCCGGTGCTGGATCAATCTCTGCCATGCTTCAAACCGCTACTGGAATAGCGCCCACAGTTATTGGTAAACCCTCAGCGATTCTGATGAACTTTGCGCTGAAGAAGCTTGGGCTTCAAGCCGCAGAAACATGGGTTGTGGGCGATAATCCACATACGGACATTGCAGCTGGTCAAATAGCGGGATGTAAGTCGGTGCTAGTGTTGACAGGACTTGCAACTAAGCAGAATTACAAGCAGCTTCTTGAAGCGGCTTGCTGCGATGCGGATGTTGTTCTGGAGGATCTTCATGATTTACATACCTATATTGGCGACAAACTAGCCTCACAACAATAAATGCCGACAGGAAGGAAGAATAGCGATGCCAGAATGGCCAGAAATGGAAAACTATCGCAAAATGCTGGCGGAGCGAATTTCCGGGCAGCCAATTCAGGATGTGGAAATTACCCGTCCCAAATCGATAAATGTATCTCCTGAAACCTTTAAGGGGGAGCTTATCGGCCGAACGATATGGTTCGTAGAACGACGCGGCAAAATGCTCATTTTTCATCTAGATAACGGAAAACGTCTTCTGCTCCATCTCATGCTTGGCGGTTTGATTCACTTCGGACCACGAGAGGAGCGCCCTGATCGTACCGTTCAGGTGGCCATTGATTTTCCTAATGGAGAATTGTGCTTTATAGGTCTGAGACTGGGCTATATTCACTTTCTTACGGTCAAGGAAGTGGAGGCTAAGCTTGCCGACCTGGGACCTGATCCATTCGATAAAAGAATAACACTTGAGAAATTCATCGAACGCTTCAAGAGCAAGCGGGGATCGATCAAGACGGCCATGCTGGAGCAGCGTGTCCTTTCAGGAATCGGCAACTGTTATGCAGATGAGATCGCATTCGAAGCGGGAATAAGACCAAGTGCACGCATCTCTGATATTGAGCCTGAATCATGGGAACGTCTTTATCATGCGATGCATAAAGTTCTGCTAGAAGCTGCAGCTCTAGGCGGTTATATGGAAATGCCTCTAACAGCAGATGACACGCTTACCGGTGGCTACAATGATCATTGCCGTGTATATGATCGCGGAGGAGAGCCGTGCGTTCGCTGCTCCGGTACAGTGGAACAAGGAGAAATCAATTCACGTAAAATATTCTTTTGCCCATCCTGTCAGCGAGATCGGTAATCAAGCGGATGCGAGCGGGTTGCCATGTCTCTACAAAGGGCGGTTACGCCCAGGCCGCGAAGACAGCCGCTTCTTTGGGGGCGGAGTCCTTTCAATATTTCCCGAAGAATCCACGCAGCTTGGTTGTCAAATCCTTCGATGATGGAGATGCGAAGCGATGTGCGGCGTTCTGCCAAGAGCGCGGTATCGCTTCTATTGCACATTCACCCTATCCGACGAATATCGCGGCAGAAGACCCTCAGCATCGGGCGAGAACGGTGGTATCTCTGCTTAATGATCTGGACATTGCAGAAGCATGCGGCTCGCTTGGCGTCGTGGTCCATTTTGGCGTATATAAAGGACCTAATCCGCTTGAAGGCTATCAGAACGCTATCTTTACGCTGAACGCTGTTACATCGCAGTGGAAGGGCCAAGCGAAGCTATTAATTGAGAACCAGGCTGGTGAGCACACCTTCATGGGAACGACGATGGAAGAGCTCGCACAAATTCGCAGCCTTGCTGACCATCCGCATCAAATCGGATTTTGCCTAGATACGTGTCATTTGTTCGCGAGTGGCGTATGGGATGGAAGCGTCGATGCACAGTGGGTGAGAAGAGCCAGGGAGCTCCATGTGCTAGAGCATCTTGTAGCGATCCATCTGAATGATTCGGTTTATCCTTCCGGAGCAAAGAAAGATCGGCATGCAGTCATCGGAGAAGGATATATCGGTGAAACTGGGCTAAAGTGGCTGCTCAATATGCCGGAGCTCGTTAATTTACCGTTTGTCTTGGAAACGTCTGCTGGAGCAGATGGAACTCACCGAGAACAGCTTGCGCTAATCCGTGAATGGGGAGGATCAGTATGATCAACGTTTATTTGGATGATTATCGGCCGTGTCCAAAAGGGTTTGTTCTAGCGGTCAATGCAGAGGCATGCATGCTTCTGCTAAGCACAGAGGAAATCGATATCTTGTCCCTCGATTTTGATCTAGGCTGGGGGCAGCCTACGGGACTTGAGGTCGTTCAATATATTGTAGATAGCGGCCGCTACCCGAAGAGCGTATATTTTCATACATCCAGCCCGGCAGGACGCATGCAGATGATTCATTTGCTCAGGCAGCATGCCCCTCTTGAAGTAACCATTCACAACGGTCCAATGGGTTCTTAGTAAATGGGATGGGTTGGGTTGGATGTATGACATGAGATAACGAGGAGGATTAATAATGATTCATTTAAACCAAATCTTTCTTCGTCGAGAAGAACGTCAGTTGTTGAATGGCGTTACGCTGGATATGAAAAAAGGAGAGCATTGGGTGATTCTTGGCCGTAATGGATCAGGGAAAACAACCTTGCTCGAAATGATGAACGGTCATTTGTTTCCTTCGTCAGGAACAATCGATGTACTTGGTCACCGCTATGGGGAAACGGATCTTCGCGAGGTACGCAAACAAATAGGTTATATCAGTCAATCTGTTATTGAAAAATTGACGCTTCGTGATCCTGTCTGGGAGGTTGTTGCCACTGGTGAATATGCATTCCTCCGTTTCTATCAAGAGATTGATGATAAGGTGCGTTTGAAGGCGCTGCAGCTGCTTAGTGAAGCGGGACTTAGTCACGTCGCCTATCAACCACTCAGCACATTGTCACAAGGTGAGAGGAAGAAAGTGCTGCTGGCCCGGGCATTAATGTCAGAACCTAAGCTTATCGTGATGGACGAGCCTTGCGCAGGTCTGGATTTTCACGAGAGAGAGAAGCTGCTGATTGATTTAGGTCGATTAGCTGATCGGGATATTATGATTGTTTATGTAACTCATCATACCGAGGAAATTATTCCGTTATTTACACATGTTGCCCTCATTCATGATGGACAAATTACGGCCGCTGGGCCCAAAGAAGAAGTTCTTACTACAGAAAGACTTAGTCAAACCTATGATTGGCCAGTTGAGTTGGAATGGGCGAACGAAAGACCTTGGATTCGTGCATCAGCAGGAGGTAATAAATCGTGACCCAGTGGATAGGTACAGCCAACCATGGCTTCGCGACACTAGCGATGGAAGAGCTTCGCCGATTGTTTCGTGAGGTAAAGTTCGTTCAGCTAAAAGCAGGGGAAATCTTCCGAATGGAAGTTCCGCTAAGCAGAGAAGAAGCAATAGCTGAGTTGCTGGCTAATGAGCCTATTTTTCTGCGACATATTCAGCCGATAGACCGCACCTTGCCCATTCAAGGAGATGCGGATGATTTGGAAGCTTTATCAGAGCTGGTTCGTAATGCTCGAATGAGATGCGAGGGGAAGACCATTGCGATTCATTTGCGCCGTGCGGAAGGAACTCCATTCCTATATTCCGCGTCGGATACGAAGGCTGTATTGGATGCGGTCATTATGGAGCTTGGTGGTGAACCCGCCATGCAATCACCAGATGTAATCTTCTCGATTTATGCAGGAGCCGAGGAGCTGCAAGTGGGATGGGGAACACCTAAGGAGCAGCTATCGGATTGGCCGGGAGGAGCCGTTCGGTTCCAGCGTGAAGACGGTCAAATATCGCGGGCGAAATTCAAGCTTTTGGAGGCGGAACGTGCATTCAATCTCCATTTTGAAACGTACAAAGAAGCAATGGACATCGGCGCCGCACCTGGCGGCTGGACGCATCTTCTGTTGGAACGCGGCCTGCGTGTAACCTCGGTTGATCCAGCAGAACTTCATCCTGTCTTGAAGAGCTATCCAAGACTCAGTTATCTGAAGAAAAATGCTTCCGATGTGAAATTCCCCAATGGAACCTTTGATCTGCTAGTCTGCGATATGAGCTGGAGTCCAATGCAAATGTCTAAGCTTGTGCTTGAGAAGCTGGACGCTCTGACGAACCGTGCAACGGCTATTATTACGGTCAAGCTGATGCACAAGAAGCCATTGCAAACCATTCGAGACGTAATTGAACGTCTTGAATCCGAATTCGTACTGAAAAAGGCAAAGCAATTGTTCCACAATCGAGACGAGATTACGTTATACTTAATTAAAAAGTAAGTTCGCAAGTTGAGCGGCGAACGATTGGGAAAGCATCCCGAATGAGCAGGCATGAGCCTGTCCAATCGGGATGCTTTTTTTAAATATAAGAAAGTATAAGCTCCCTCTATACTTTGCTTATATTTCAGAGGGAAGAAACTTGCTTCGCCGCCAAGGACGGCGTAAGCTGTTTCTTCTTGTGCATGGAAGAGAATGGGGAAGAACGCAAATTATACGAGGAGGAGCTGGAAAAGATGACATTAGAGCATACAGGTTATGACAATGGCACCATCATTGGAGAGCGTTATCGAATAGTAGGTTTAATCGGTCAAGGAGGTATGGGCGAGGTATATGCGGTGGAGGATTTAAGACTACAGGGTAAGCTGCGCGCGCTTAAGGTGAATAGGGGAACCGTTAAGGATGGCGTATACAGTGCGGAGGAGGCAGGGCTGCTCATGCGTCTTAATCACCCCCACCTCCCACTAATTACGGACTATTTTTCAGCAAATGAGGCAGGACATGAAATACTCATCATGGATTATATTGATGGATTGACGTTAAAGTCCCATCTGTCAGAGAACGGAGGGGTGATGCAGTTATCGGCTGTGCTGGAGATTGGCATTCAGTTATGCGACGCATTAGGCTATCTGCATGCCCAGCATCCTCCCATTATTCATCGTGATTTGAAGCCTACGAATGTCATGATGGAGCGTAGTGGATTTGTTCGATTAATTGATTTTGGCATCGCAAGAAGATATAAACGAGGGCAGAGTCAAGACACGGTTAGCTTGGGTACACCGGGGTTTGCCGCACCTGAGCAGGAAGGTCAGCAGCAAAGCGATGCTCGTACGGATGTATTCGGACTTGGCGCATTATTATACTATCTATTGAGTGGTGGGAGCTTGCGCATGAACAGCGCGGCTGCACCGACCAGACTTTTGCCTCATTTACCTGCTCCATTCAATGCGGTCCTTGCTCGCATGGTTGATCCTTTACCTGAATTTCGTTATTCGTCTATGGAAGAAACGAAATTGGCGTTAGCTAACTGTCTGGTACAATTTCAGGGCTATTCCGCTGCATTAGCTGCTTCTGCTCCAATGGCAAAGAAACAGCAGCGTATCGTTGTTGCATCCTTGTCAGCTGGCTCTGGAGCCACCTTTGTAAGTATTACGCTCCTCCATTTGCTAGGTTTAAGAGGGATAGACTGTGCTGGCGTTGAGCATCCGGAGCTTGAGCCTGAGTGGAATGCCTTGCTTAATCTTTCGGAGCAGGCCAGTGCTGAATCCCGGAGACCCCTTGATTCTAGGTATAGGAGATCTGCCCTCCCAACTTTACCGATTACTTGGCATGCTCTTCATCCCTTTCACTCACGAGATGATGCGGAGCAAGCACTGAAATATCGATTAATGATGGATTCTTTGCAGCAGTCTATCGTAGTGACGGATTTATCTAGTAAGTGGACCTCCAAAGAAGTGGAGAATGAAGTGCTGCAGGCGGATGTTTTGTTATTCGTTGTGGATCCTTTTCCAGCAAAATGGTCCCTGCAGCGCATGAAGGCTGTTCAATCGATTTGCTTTGAGCGAAATAAGCATCATCGATCTACATTATGGATTGCAAATAAAGATCAACGGTTTCAAACTCGAGTAGAATGGCTAGCGATGATCCCGGCAAAGCCTATATTAACGATACCGATGCTGCCTTCAGAGGAATGGGTAGATCAAATGTGGGAAGGCAAATGGGCTACGGCGCATAAAAGGTGGCTTCCGACGCTGGAACGAGCTTTTCAACCCATATTCGATAAGGTTTTTGCATGAAGTTGACACAACTAGCGAGCTCCTATGATACAATGATACGCGAGCGTTGATTTCAAGATGCTTTGTTTATTGATGAACAAAAAGAAATGGAGCCTCTAATCACATGAGTTTATTGACAGTAGAAGATTTATCCCATAATTTTGGTGATCGTACTTTGTTTAAAAGTGTATCCTTTCGCTTACTTGATGGTGAGCATGTGGGGCTTGTTGGTGCAAATGGTACCGGCAAATCGACGATGATGAATATTTTGACCGGTAAACAATTGAAAGACGAAGGAAAGGTTGAGTGGACCTCTAAAGTTCGCTTCGGCTACTTGGACCAGCATACGAAGCTAGCCCCAGGTAAAACGATCCGTGATGTTCTAAAGGATGCCTTCTTACCGCTGCTTGAACTTGAGAAAGAATTGAATGAAATTGCCTTACAAATGGCTGATGTTGATCCCGATACGCTTGAAATTCTGCTTGTTCGAATGGGAGAAATTCAAGAAGCACTGGATATCGGTGATTTCTATATGCTTGACACTAAGGTAGATGAGATGGCGAATGGACTAGGTTTGAATGCGATCGGTCTTGACCGCGATGTAACGGCTTTGAGTGGTGGTCAGCGGACGAAAGTATTGCTAGCAAAGCTGCTGCTCGAGAAACCTTCGGTCTTATTACTCGATGAGCCTACGAACTATTTAGATGATGAGCATATTTCATGGCTGACCCATTACTTGAAGGGTTATCCGTATGCCTTTATTCTGATTTCCCATGAAACGGGTTTTATGAATGAAGTGGTGGATATCATCTATCATCTGGAGTTTTCGAAGCTAACCCGCTATGCAGCTAATTATGAAAAGTTCCTGGTTATGGCTGATATGAACAAGAATCAGCATATCGATGCTTATGAGAAACAGCAGGAATATATTAAGAAGCAGGAAGAGTTCATCCAGAAGAACAAAGCGCGTGCTTCAACGAGCGGACGCGCGAAGAGCCGCGAGAAGCAGCTGGACCGTATTGATCGCATTGATCGGCCAGAAGAATCGGTTAAACCGACCTTTGGCTTTAAGGAATCCCGGACGAGCGGTAAAACCGTATTTGAAGCTCAAGGTCTTCAAATTGGCTATAATCGCCCACTTCTCCCGGAGATGAACATGCTGGTTGAACGTGGTGATAAGATTGCCATCGTCGGCTGTAACGGGATTGGTAAATCAACGCTTCTTAAGACGATTCTAGGTGTTATTCCACCACTAGATGGTAAAATATATCGCGGTGATTTTCTGCACCCGGCTTATTTTGAGCAGGAAGCGAAAGCACCAACAATGACACCTCTTGATGATGTGTGGAACGAATTCTCGTCGATGAATCAGCATGAAGTACGTGCGGCGTTAGCGCGCTGTGGACTTAAGAATGAGCATATTACGCGTTCGCTCAATCAGCTCAGCGGTGGCGAGCAGGCGAAGGTGCGACTATGTAAATTGATGATGCGAGAGAGTAATTGGATCGCATTCGATGAGCCCACCAACCATCTGGACGTCGTAGCGAAAGCTGAGCTCAAACGGGCACTTCAAGCTTTTAAAGGCACAATCGTTCTTGTCTCCCATGAGCCAGATTTCTATGAGGACTGGGTAACGAAGGTTTGGGACGTTGAGCAATGGTCCATGCAGCCAAGCAATTAATATCCAACACGATAATTGCTGCTTTCTAAGGTATAGAAGTTGCAGGCGGAGGGATTTGCTTTGACTGTTGAACTTACAAAACAACCCAATAAGGGCAACCTAGCTGAGGTCTTCTTAACAGCACTTAAATTAGGTTTAACCTCTTTTGGCGGACCTACAGCACATATTGGTTATTTTCGAGATGAATATGTCATAAGAAAAAAATGGCTGAATGAGCATTCGTTTGCTGATCTTGTTGCATTGTGTCAATTCTTACCTGGACCTGCCAGCAGTCAGCTTGGCATGGCAATCGGAATCAGACGCGCCGGACTGTTCGGCGCGTTTGCTGCTTGGATTGGTTTCACTATGCCATCTGCTCTGCTTATGCTGATGTTTGCTTTGACCTCTTCGGGAGCTGACGTTTCACAGGCGGGGTGGCTGCAGGGTTTGAAGCTCGCTGCTGTTGCCATAGTAGGCCTAGCAGTCTGGAGTATGGGAAGAAGCATGGCTGCGGGTCCTATTCGCGGGACGCTTGCAATCGGATCAGCTGCGGCTGCATCGTTTATACCTGGCGCTGGCGGACAGCTGGTGCCTTTACTGGTTTGTGCGATCGTGGGACTCATCGCATTCAGGTCCTCAGAGCGAGAGGAAGCATCAGCTCTAGAAACTAAATCAAATTTGGTGGGTTCCAACATAGACAAGCCTATCTCTTTTAGAGCTGCATGGCTTTCACTATTTATCTTTGTTCTGTTACTGATCTTTCTGCCGATTGCTGCACATTTATCTGGCTCACCGCTATGGTCATTGGCGGACCGCGCTTATCGTGCCGGATCACTTGTCTTTGGCGGAGGTCATGCCATACTCCCGATGCTTGAGCAGGAGGTAGTGGGTGTTGGAGCGGGTAAAACAACGACGGAATCTTTTACAGCTGGCTATGGTGCAGTTCAGGCTATGCCAGGGCCGTTGTTCACGTTCGCGGCTTATATCGGCGCTTCGATGGCAGCAGGCTTCAAAGGCATACTATACGGAACAGTCGCACTGATCTCCATTTTTTTACCTTCGTTTCTTCTCCTAACAGGAGCATTGCCGTTTTGGAGCTCGCTGCGTAGGAACCGATCAGCACAGGCAGCATTGATGGGTGTTAACGCTGCGATAGTTGGTATTTTGCTAGCTGCTTTGTATAATCCTATTTGGTATGATACTGTTCGCTCTACAAGTCATTTTATTATCGTACTTCTTATATTTTTACTTCTGCATATATGGAAAAGACAGCCTTGGCAAGCCGTGCTCGTCGCAGCACTAGCCGGCTGGCTCATTCTGTAACATAGGCTTAGCGATTACTTGCAAAGACCAACATGCATCTTTAAGATAAGGGAAACAGGAAACCCTAAATCAATCGAAGAGAAGTGGGTGGACAACCAGATGAATGAACGCATACTTGTCATAGAAGATGAAGATGGAATAGCGCGTATTCTCCAGCTGGAGCTCGAGCACGAGGGCTATACCGTCGGTCGAGCAGCAGATGGTAGAAGCGGGCTAGAGAAAGCCGTCTCTGGAGAATGGGACATGCTTCTCCTTGATGTGATGCTTCCAGAAATGAATGGGATCGAGGTACTGCGCCGCTTAAGACAGGCAGGTAATCCGATACCTATTATTTTATTGACCGCTCGAGATACGATACCTGATAAAGTCAGTGGATTCGAACAGGGTGCCAACGACTATGTAACGAAGCCTTTCGCGATGGAGGAGCTTCTTGCAAGGGTTCGAAATTTATTGCGTATTTTTCAGCAGCCAGTGAAGGAAGCAGAAAGCCCTGATGTACTTAAAACGGCAGATTTAACAATTGAGCTTCGCACGCGCAAAGTATTCCGGAAGGAAATCCCAATTGAGCTAACACCTCGAGAGTTTGAGCTGCTTGTTTATTTGGCTGAACACCGGAATGAGGAAAAGTCGCGTGAGGATATTTTGTCCGAAGTATGGGGCTATGATTTTATCGGGGAAACCAACTTAGTAGATGTGTATATCCGATATTTGAGACAGAAGATTGATAAAGGTTATAGGCATAAGCTTATTCATACAATCCGCGGGGTTGGCTATATGCTCAAGGAGCCTGACGCATGACACTCCGCAGAAGATTTACTTTTTTTACAATTTTCTGGTTAATTTTCATCCTGATTTTGTTCAACATTTTCGTCTATTTGTTCGTCATAAAGATAACGATACGCAGTGAAGATCAGCTTCTGACGAATAAAGTGAATATTTTACTTGAGGATAAGCGGATTTATGAACCTACACAGCTGTCCAATAGTGAGCTGCTTCGTGATTACTACAACGTTAGTGAATTAATGCGTATCGTCGATTTTGATGGCAAGGTCGTGAATATGCAGGGCTCCGATCCGCAGTTAATCGCTTTGAAGCCCGTTTTTAGCGTTCAGCATGATACGGGTATGATTTTTATAGACGGTCGCAGGGTCCTCTATATGAAAGTCCCTTTATTCAAGGATAATCGCGTCATCGGTACGCTGGAGTTATATCGGAAGCTGACGCTATTGGATAGTTATTTGCAGGTGCTTGTAATTGCCTTAACCATTACTAGCATTGGTGCAATCTTGTTTGCTATCTTCGGCACATATTGGTTCACTTCAAGGCTCACATCACCTATTCAACATATGGTGCAGACGATGCGTGAAATCGACCGAAGCGGTAAGCTCAGGAAAATTGAGCTGCATCAAAGGGATCAATCTGCTGAACTTCTTCAGCTAGCTAGAGCTTTTAATCAAATGATTGAACGTTTGGACCGTACGTTCGAAAGGCAGAAACAATTCGTTGCGGATGCTTCCCACGAGCTTAAGACGCCGCTTACCGTTATCAGCAGCTATGCAGGTATGCTGAAGCGTTGGGGCAGAGACGATGAGAATGTGCGTGATGAGGCGATCGAAGCGATCAGTAATGAGGCAAATCGGCTGCAGAATCTAACCAAATCGATGCTTATTCTAGCACAAGCTGATCAAGAGGATTGGTTGAAGGTAGAGCCTGTTGATCTGGTTCAGCTTGCTGATGAGACTGCCGATATGCTTCATATGACATTTCAACGGATGATTCGCGTCCACACCGGCAAACAGGATGTTCGTCTAAATGGGGACAAGGATAAGATCCGGCAGCTGCTCGTTATCCTGCTTGATAATGCTATTAAATATAGCAAAGATGCCATTGATATTACGTTATCGGTATCGAAGGGTGTTGTGAGGATGTCTGTCGCTGACAAAGGAATTGGCATTCCCGATGATGAGATGCCATTTCTATTTGAACGCTTTTTCCGTGTGGATGGTGCTAGAAGTCGGTCAACCGGTGGTTCTGGGCTAGGTTTATCGATTGCTCAGCGCATTGTGGAGCTGCATGAAGGTCAAATTGACGTATACAGCCAGCATGGAAAAGGAACAACCATTACAGTCGCCTTACCGCAAAAAAAATAGCCAACCTATAGATGTACCGGCTGCGGATTCCAAGTTTGAATTTCGCGGCCGGGCTCAATTAGGTTGACGATTTACTACTATCTTCTTGATGATGAATTCTGTCGCATGACCGACGCCTTTTCCTGATGAGGCTGTATAGCTGCCAAGGATAGCAAGGAATTTATTAAAATATGATGAGATTTTTTTAATGGAGGCTATCAGAAATTGAATATACGTGTTTGCGCCATTCAATACAAACTGGAGGATATTACTAGTTTTGAACAATTCGCTTCCCAAGTGACGCACTATGTAAGAAATGCCTCCGAATATAACGTGCAGTTCGTGCTGTTCCCCGAGTTCTTTACAACACAGCTCTTATCCATTGGTGATGATCAGGGAATCCCTCTTTCCATAGATAAGCTTCCAACCTTCACAGATCGTTATGTTTCATTATTTAAAGCGCTTGCAGCGAGTTATAACGTACATATCGTTGGGGGAACTCATGTCGTTGAATCGGACTCTGGCAAATTGCAGAATACGGCTCATTTGTTTTACCCAGATGGTCGGGTTGAGGTGCAAGCGAAGCTTCATCTCACTCCTGTTGAAGTTGAGGATTGGAATATGACAGCTGGGGATTCATTGCGCGTATTCGAAACGGAGTACGGAACCATAGGGATGCTGACCTGTTATGATATTGAATTTCCGGAGATCGTTAGGATGGCACGTGCCAAAGGCGCTGATGTTATCTTTTGTCCGTCCTGTACGGATGATAGGCATGGATTTTATCGCGTACGCTATTGCTGTCACGCTAGAACGATTGAGAATCAGATTTACCTTGTAACGAGTGGTACTGTTGGCTCTTTACGCAAGGTTGACTTTATGAGGGCGAATTTCGGACAAGCTGCGATTCTCTCACCCAATGACATTCCTTTCCCGCCTGCAGGTATTCTGAATGAAGGTATCATTAACGATGACATGCTTGTCGTTGCGGATCTTAATCTCAAATTATTGGCTGATGTTCGCGCCGCAGGATCAGTAACGACCTGGAGAGACCGAAGAACCGACCTATATACGGATTGGTCTTAATTCAGTGGGGGTGTGAATAAAGCGTATGCGTAAAGAAATGATTGTTTATGTGTCAGGGAAGCCTCAGCGTGTCATCATTCGTAATTATATTTTTACGGATATGGAAGCGATGATCGCCATTCAGCGTGAAAGCTTTCCTCCGCCGTACCCTTCTGAGCTGTGGTGGAATGTGGAGCAGCTGAAGGAGCATATCTCACGCTTTCCTGAGGGTGCGCTTTGTGCGGAGATTGACGGTCAGCTTGTCGGCTCGATGACGGCATTGCTCACTTCAGATTCAGTCACAGAATCCCATTCCAGTTGGGAGATTGCTACGGATAAAGGATACATAAGGAATCATGATCCCGCTGGACTTAGTCTCTATGTGGTGGACTTATGTGTTATACCCGCCTTTCGAAGTGCAGGAATAGGAAAGTGGCTCATTCAATCGATGTATGAGGTCGTCGTTCATCTAAACCTGAAACGTCTGATTAGCGGAGGGCGGATGCCTGGTTATCATCGTTATGCTAACCAAGCAACAGCTCAGCAATATCTGGACCGTGTAGTTGCTGGGGAATGGAAGGATCCAGTCATAACCTTCTTACTGCGCTGCGGTAGAATGCCGATTGGCGTTATTGCAAACTATTTAGAAGATGAACATTCCTGTAATTATGCAGCATTAATGGAATGGAGCAATCCATTTTGGAATAACAATATGCAACCTAAAGGGAGCTGAGAAGTAATGGAATTCATTCGTATACAATCCATTCATGATCCACTATTTACAAGCATGCACCAGCTGATGCAATCTATTTTCCCGCCTGAGGAGGTCTATGCCTTCGAGAAATGGGAGGGGCCGCTTGAGGATGATAGCATCCATATTTATGTTGCTGTTCATCAAGATGAGGTGGTAGGTGCGACCGAATACCGCTATTATCCGCAGCTGCGAGTAGCGATGACGGATTTCACTATTATCGGACGTGCTGGGCTGGGCGTTGGGCGTTTTCTCATGAAAAGCAGAGAAAAGGATATCGCACAGCTTGCTGAGCAAAGCGGAACAATTTCACAGGGTATGTTCGCTGAAATTTATAATCCATTAGCGGTGAACTATGATTTCGGTGGGATTTCTCCCATGAATCCGTATGTTCGTCGTGAGGTGCTTTCACATATTGGGTACAAAAAATTAGATCTGGCTTACGTTCATCCCTCATGGGAGGAAGATGGCAAAGCTGTTATTGGGCTTGATCTGTGCTTCCTTCCTCAGGAGGACAGCACTTCGGAGCTGCCAGCTAATCTCGTTGTTACTTTCCTCAAGCAGTACTATTCGGCATTGCCGGATAAGCCTGATGAGTGGCATGAGATGATTCAACGACTATCAGCTATCGATAATATTGCTTTACTGCCAATCTAATTTGAAGTTCTGACTTAAGGTGGGGAATAGGTTGTCGACAACGGTGACGTTCTGGGGAACGGGGGATTCTATGGGAGTACCCCGTGTTTATTGCTCGTGCAAGGTTTGTGAAGAAGCACGAACTAGTGGGCATAACAAAAGGCTTCGTTCCCTTGTACATTTATCTGATGAAGAATATGGAACGATGTTAATTGATTGCGGACCGGATTGGCGGCATCAGATGGAGGCAGCGGGACTGAAGCGAATCGATCGCATTTTGATTACGCATGCCCATTTTGACCACATTGGTGGTTTGGCTGAATGGGCCGATATGTGCAGATGGCTGGGATGCAAAGGAGAAGTTTATGCCATGCCTGATGTTATTGCGGACATCCATTCTCGCTTCCCTTGGATAGGCAATCATCTGGTGTTCCATGCTATTGAAGGCGACTTAGAGTTCGGTGGATGGCGTGTCTTTTGCTGGAAAGTTAATCATGGCAAAAATGGCTATGCTTACGCATTTCGATTCACACATCCTGCCAGTGGACGAAGCTTTGCGTATTGTTCAGACTCCATTGCGCTCACAGAAGAACAGCGTCAACCTTTATATGGCCTTGATTTGCTGATTTTTGGGACAAGTTTTTATAAGGAGCCTTTTCCCTATGAGACGCGTTCTGTATATGATGTGATTGAAGCATTGATTCTAATTAAAGAATGGGAACCGAAGCGGACCATTTTCACACATTTATCACATGATATCGATTTGCAGCATGACTACAAACTGTCCAGTGGTGTGGCTTTTGCAACGACGGGCTTACAAGTAACGTTATAGTGACTGCTGACAATATTGCAACAGGAATGAGACGCGCATGCGTTCCATTCCTGTTTTTTGTGATCTTTTTGGTTATGGTGTATGCCTTTAGGAATGGCTTAGCCTGGCTTAATCCATACTTTCAATGACGAGCAGCAAGCCTTCACGAATTCGAATACTTGCGGAGTCTTCGCTGAGCTTGTTACTAATTCCAAGAGATTGACCGATTTGCAGGGTGGCTTCATCTAAGGGGTACTGAAATCCTTTTAGCGTAATACCTGCGACGGTTGCAGTAAGAGGAAGTAAGGATACATAGGTATAGCTGCTGCGGATTAAAGTCATTTCATTCCCTACAATTCTTATGCAGTTATGCTTGTCAACAATCCTTGCAAGGATATTTTGATCAGCTGCTTGTCTTAACAGATGCACATTCGCTAGGGAATGGTCGAATCTTGTGCCTATAGCACCGACTAGCAAGATCTCTTCCGGCTGTTTCTTTAATGCAAATTGCCAAGCAAGCTCAGTATCGGTAAAGTCCTTATCTATGGGATCAAAATCTAACGTTTCTGAGCTGTTCGAGCGGATGACTTCAAGCTCCTCAGCTGTGACAGAATCAAAATCTCCCAAAGAGACATCGGGTTTATACCCATTTGTAATTAAGAATAATGCACCCGCATCCGCACCTATAAGATAATCATTAGGTTGAATAAGCGCAAGTGCCCATTCATTCAGGTGGCCGCCAGTAAAAATAAGGATACGTTTGATAAGCATTGGGGGATCGTTCCTTTCGCTCATATATGCTTTTGTCAGTATACTCGTCCTTGTAAAGATTGACCAGTCTCTTGGGCGTATGAAAATCGCTCTTGTACAAAACGACAAGCGCGGCTAAAATGAGAGAGGATTAAATCAGACCTTACTAGACGAACGGGTTGTCTATCAACCTAACTGTTTATTAGGTAAGCGGAGGCAGCAAGAAGTGAATTTGCAGATCGATATGGATATTTTCACTGTATTCAGCATAATCGGCACAATAGCGTTTGCGGTAAGTGGCGCGATTGTAGCGATGGAAGAGGAATACGATATTCTAGGTGTGTTTGTTCTTGGGCTTGTGAGCGCTTTTGGCGGAGGGGTTATTCGTAACTTGTTAATTGGTGTGCCTGTTACCATGCTGTGGTCACAAGAGATGCTGCTTAAGACTGCACTTATTGCGATGATGATTACTTTTATTCTTCCGGTCAAATGGATCAAGCAGTGGAAAAAAAGCGAGGCTTTTTTCGATGCAATAGGGTTATCCGCATTTGCTATTCAGGGCGCGCTCTATGCTACGGGCAAATACCCACTCTCCGCTGTTATTGTAGCAGCTATGATGACTGGAATCGGCGGCGGAATTATTCGCGATGTATTAGCTGGAAGAAAACCGCTTGTGCTGCGGGATGAGATTTATGCCGTATGGGCAATGGCCGCTGGAGCAGTGATTGGATTGAAATGGTTCGTAACCGAGGTTGACTTACTCATTTTGTTTGTTATTATTACCGTATTCCGTATGCTTTCTGTTCAATTTCGCTGGCGGCTGCCAAGGCGCTCGCTTAAATTTGCATTAGCCCAGTCGGTGCACTCGGAGGAAAAGCGATTGTTGGCGGAATCGAAGAACGATAAGGTAGAAGGGAGCGGATAATTTGATTTCCGTACTATTCGTATGTTTGGGCAATATATGCCGTTCACCAATGGCGGAGGCCGTGTTCCGTCATCAATTGAAGGAAAAGCAATTAGAAACAACGATTAAAGTGGATTCAGCCGGTACAGGCGACTGGCATCTGGGCAAAGTACCTCATGAGGGTACACGCGCGCTGCTGGATCGTTATGGCATTTCTTATGAGGGCATGAGAGCAAGGCAAGTTACACTTGAAGATTATACGGATTTTGACTATATCGTTTGTATGGATAACAATAATGAACGTGATGTTCGGGCGATTTTTGGCAGTAAATCCGATGGCAACACGAAGGTCTTTAAATTCATGGATTTGCTTGCAGATAAAAAGACCTGCGATGTGCCAGACCCCTATTACACGGGAAACTTTGATGAGGTATATGAATTGGTAGCAGCAGGCTGCGTGAAGCTGCTTGAACGAATATGTGAAGACCAATTAAAGCATTCTGAAGTTTAAAACAAGAAGAAGACCGACTCCTGCTCAACTTGAGTGAATGGGAGTCGGTCTTTTTTTTGAAGAAATAGCTACTCGGAACGCAGAAAATGAATAAGCGAAGCGGGAATGAACTTTTGCCAAAAGCCCCAAACATGCTGTCCGTCATGCTCACTGTAATTTATCTGTGCGCCTCTCTCTTCAAGAAGCTGTTTCATTCGTCGATTGATCTCAACAAAGTTAATGACCCCTCGATCAGATTCGAACGCAGTCTCTTGCAATCCGACAATCATGTAAAGAGAGAAGTCCTTAAAGTCCAATTCTGCTTCGACAAGGCGAAGGGATTCGGAATAGAAGGCGCCTGAATAGGCAATGATTTGGTGGAACATGGATCTGTAGGCAATGGCAATATGAAGTGAAACAGTTCCACCTAGTGAGTCCCCAGCTAAGATGCGCTCGGAAGGCTCGCGACGAACCGGATATTTGGTTTCAATAAAAGGAATGAGCTCCTCACCGAAAAAAGTAACATAATTCGAATGGCGATCACCATCAGGGGAATATTCGGCCGTTCTCAGCTTCTTGTCCACGTCGACCCCAACAATGATAAAGGGCTCAACTCCTTCATCCAAGATTAATTGATTGGCTATTGTGGCGATTCTACCAAAATTGAAGAATTCTTCTCCATCCTGACAATAGACAACCGGGTAACTAAGGACTTCATTGTAGCCTGGCGGTAAATAAACGCGGAGATTACGCTGCCCTTCTGGCAAATAGTGGCTGGTGATTACTTCTCTTACAATCGTGCGTTTCAGATAACGTTCATCGGTCATATAAAGTTCTCCTCTATTTCTTGCATGGTTTAGTTGAGATATGGGTAAACAAAAGGGAGGAAACAACTGAGGAAATCCCCTTTTCTCTGCGATGTTGTACTATTCTGTTATAGTGGTTTTTTAAGTCTGTTACATATACAATTAATTAATAAAAAAGCCTGAAAGTGTGAAAAATCAACGCTTTTTACTATTTTATGCTTTGACCATTTAGGTTAAACAGGGTTATAATCATTCTATAACAGACACACTCGTTTTTTCAAATATTTAGTTGAGGTGAACGATATGAGCAAGCTTCACTACGAAGTTCAAACGGAGCCAGTTACACCGTTATCGATCCTGTCGCCAGATGGGGAAATTGTCAATCCGGATCTAATGCCGAATTTGACTGATGATCAATTAAAAGAAGTTATGTATCGCATGGTGTTTACTCGTACTTGGGATGAGCGTGCCGTTAACTTAGGAAGACAAGGCCGTCTTGGTTTCTATGCGCCAGTTTCTGGACAAGAAGCTTCTATGATCGGTAGTGAGTATGCCCTTAATAAAGATGATTTCGTTTGTCCGGGTTACCGAGATATGCCTCAGATCGTATGGCATGGTCTGCCACTCTACCAAGCTTTTCTATATTCCCGTGGTCATCAGCATGGTGGTCAGATTCCTGAAGGCGTTCATGTTCTAATGCCACAGATTATTATTGGTGCCCAAATCTTACACGCTACAGGCGTTGCTATGGCGTTCAAGAAACGTAACGAGAAACGCGTTGCCATTACGTATACAGGTGATGGTGGTTCCTCTGAAGGTGATTTCTACGAAGGTATGAACTTCGCTGGTGCATTCAAACTGCCAGTTATCTACGTTGTTCAAAATAATGGTTATGCCATTACGACTCCATACGCGAAGCAAACAGCAGCTCTATCTGTTGCACACAAAGCTATCGCGGCTGGTATTAAAGGTGTACAAGTAGACGGTATGGACGTGCTTGCTGTCATCAAAGCGGTATCAGATGCAGCTGAGCGTGGACGTAACGGTGAAGGCGCAACTTTGATTGAGCTTCTGACTTATCGTTTCCGTCCGCATTCCATGGCGGATGATACTTCCAAATACCGGACGAAGGACGAAGAGGGCGAATGGAGCGAGAAGGATCCGATTACTCGTTTTGCGAAATATCTTGGAAGCAAAGGCCTTTGGACAGATGAGGATACAGCTCGTGTGAAAGAGGAAGCAAAAGCTACTGTTAACGAGCATATCAAGAAAGCCGAAGCGACTGAGAAAATGACAGTTGGCGGTCTAATTGATTCCATGTTCGAAACAACTCCGAAACATCTGGAAGGTCAAAAAGCTGAATTCGAATAAATCAACGGATGAACGATCAGATATAGCCGCGCAATAACTAAGTTTATGCTTTCGATGTGTTTTTGCTTAATTGTTTTGTTTTACTAAACAATCAGGCGTAGCCGCGCAATAACTTAAGGAGGTACTTTCGTCAATGGCTCAAATGAATATGAAAGAAGCAATCCGCGATGCGATGCGCGTGGAGCTCAAGAGAGACCCTAACGTTTACGTCTTCGGTGAAGACGTTGGAAAAGTCGGCGGCGTGTTCCGTGCGACAGAAGGCTTGCAAGGTGAGTTTGGTGAAGATCGTGTATTTGATACACCTCTTGCCGAATCCGCTATCGCTGGTATGGCAGTAGGGATGGGACTTCAAGGCTTCCGTCCGGTAGCTGAGATTCAATTCGTAGGTTTTATTTACGAAGCGCTTGATCAAATGTTTGTGCAAGCAGCGCGTATGCGTTTCCGTTCAGGTGGACGCTATAATTCACCGATCGTTTTCCGTACTCCTTTTGGCGGAGGCGTGAAGGCGGCTGAGCTCCATACAGATTCTCTTGAAGGACTTGCGATTCAAACACCGGGTATTAAGGTTATTGTGCCTTCTAACCCCTACGATGCTAAAGGCCTTCTTGTTGCAGCCATTCGCGATAATGATCCTGTATTCTTCATGGAACATTTGAATCTTTATCATGCGTTCCGTCAAGATGTGCCAGAAGAGGATTATGTCGTTGAAATTGGAAAAGCGAACATTGTCCGTGAAGGCAGCGATGTTACCATAATTGCTTACGGAATGATGGTTCATACAGCAGTAAAAGCGGCAGATGAGCTCGAGAAGAATGGCATTAAAGCCGAGGTTATCGACCTTCGCACCTTGATGCCGCTTGATATTGATACGATCGTGGCTTCGATTCAAAAGACGAATCGCGCAATCGTTGTTCAAGAAGCACAGAAAACATCTGGTGCTGCAGCCGAAATCATTGCCCAAATCAATGAGAACGCAATCCTTCATCTGGAAGCACCGGTTCTTCGTGTTGCAGGTCCAGATACGGTTTATCCATATGCTCAGATTGAAGATGCATGGCTGCCTAGTCCCGCTCGGATTATTAAAGCCGTTAATCAAGTTCTGAACTTTTAATATTCGTTACAAACAAGCAGGTTGTTAAGACCTGGAAGGAGGTCACGGGACGTGGCGAAATTTGAATATCGATTCCCGGAGCTGGGCGAAGGTCTGCATGAAGGCGAAATCGTCAAGATCCATATTAAGCCTGGCAGTATAGTAACGGACGAAGATATTATTATGGAAGTTCAGAATGACAAGGCGATCGTTGAAGTTCCTTGTCCGGTGAATGGCAAAGTGCTTGAAGTACTCGTTAAGGACGGTCAAGTGTGTCATGTAGGCGATGTCGTTGCCATCATTGATGCAGAAGGCGAAGTGCCTGAGCAAGCTGCTCCAGCTAACGATAGTCACGGCGCAAGCGCGACAGCTTCTGCCCCTGCTCCAACAGAAGCACCGAAAACTGAAGCTCCAAAGGTGGAAGCTGCACCAGTCGCAGCAGCACAAGCTCCAGCAAAAGCTGCTGGCGGTCTAGTGCTTGCAACACCTAGTGTTCGCAAATATTCTCGTGAGAAAAGCGTTGATCTTACTTCGGTATCAGGTACGGGTAAGAATGGCCGCATTACGAGAGAAGATATTGACGCATTCGCAGCAGGTGGTGGATCAGTTTCCGCTGCTGCTAATCATGAGGGCGCAGCGCAAGGTTCAGCAGCTGTGGCAGTTCAAGGTACAGGCGAATCCAAACCAGCATCTGTAACTACACAGGTTGGTGATCGTACGGAAGAGCGTGTTCCTTTCAAAGGAATTCGTAAAGTCATTGCTAATGCAATGGTTAAATCCGTATATACGGCACCACATGTTACGCTTATGGACGAGGTTGACGTAACCGAACTTGTTGCGCTTCGCACAAAAGCAAAGCCTGTTGCTGAGAAGAAAGGCATTAAGCTTACTTACTTGCCGTTCATCGTCAAAGCACTCGTTGCTGCATGCCGTCAATTCCCTGTTATGAATGCGACGCTTGACGAAGAGAAGCAAGAAATTGTTTTCAAGAAATACTACAATATCGGCATCGCTACAGATACAGAGAACGGCTTAATCGTTCCTGTTATCCAAGATGCAGATCGCAAGAATGTATGGATGGTCGCTGAAGCGATCAAGGATCTTGCTACACGTGGTCGCGATGGCAAATTGTCGGCCAACGAACTTAGAGGCAGCACGATTTCGATTACGAATATCGGATCTGCTGGCGGTATGTTCTTTACACCGGTTATTAATTTCCCTGAAGTGGCTATCCTAGGAACTGGCCGTATATCGGAGAAAGCCGTTGTTAAGAATGGCCAAATTGTTGCAGCTTCTGTGATGGCTCTCTCGCTCAGCTTTGACCACCGTCTTATTGATGGTGCGACAGCTCAAAACTTCTTGAACTATATCAAACAGCTTCTTGCTGATCCGCAATTACTTGTAATGGAGGTGTAACCCATGGTAGTAGGTGATGCTTCACTCGATATCGACTTGCTCGTTATCGGCGCAGGACCAGGTGGTTATGTGGCAGCCATTCGTGCAGCCCAACTTGGTCAAAATGTGCTCGTCGTGGATAAAGAATATGTAGGTGGCGTATGCTTAAATGTAGGCTGCATCCCTTCAAAGGCGCTCATTTCTGCGTCTCATCAATATGAATCAATGAACCATGCTTCTGAATTTGGTATCACAGCTTCTGACGTGAAAGTGGAATGGAGCAAAGTACAGGAATTCAAGAACGGCGTTGTTAAGAAATTAACTGGTGGCGTTGGTTCGCTTCTTAAAGCAAATAAGATCCAATATTTTGCTGGCGAAGTTATGTTCATCAATGAAACAGAGGCTCGCGTCTTTAACGATCAAGAAGCACCTCGTTACCGTTTCAAAAACTGTATTATCGCAACGGGCTCACGTCCAATTGAACTGAAAGCTTTCCCTTACGGAGGACGCATCGTATCTTCGACAGGAGCACTTTCCCTTCCTGAGATTCCGAAAAGCCTTGTTGTTATCGGCGGCGGATATATCGGAATTGAGCTTGGTCAAATGTACGCACGTTTCGGTACGAAGGTAACCGTTATTGAAGGTTCTGATTCCATTCTTCCAGGCTTTGACGCCGATATGTCATCTCTTGTAGCGAAGAAACTTAAAGGCGCTCAAGCAGAGATCGTAACGGGTGCTCAAGCGAAAAGTGCAGAGCAAACCGACAAAGATGTTACAGTTACGTATACAGTTGGTGGAGAAGACAAGCAAGTTACAGCTGATTACTTGCTCGTAACGGTTGGACGCCGTCCGAATACGGATGGTGAGCTTGGACTTGATCTAATCGACCTTAAGATGACGGATCGTGGTATGATCGAAGTTGATGATCAATGCCGCACAAGCATCCCGCACATCTATGCAATTGGCGATATCATTGCTGGTCCTGCGCTTGCACATAAAGCGATGTATGAAGCTCGTGTTGCGGCTGAAGCTATTGCTGGACAACCAAGCAAAATCGACTACAAATGTATCCCGCTTGTTGTTTTCTCCGATCCTGAATGCTCTAGCGTAGGTTATAGCGAGAAGGAAGCGAAGGAGAAAGGCCATAACGTTAAAGTGGGTAAATTCCCATTCAACATTAACGGCCGTGCATTATCGTTAGGCGTTAAAGAAGGCTTTGTCAAAATCATCGGAGATGCGGATACAGGTCTTGTGCTAGGTGCACAAATCGCTGGTATTGAAGCTTCAAACATGATTGCTGAGCTTGGCCTAGCTATTGAAATGGGCGCAACGCTTGAAGACATCGCACTTACCATTCATGCTCATCCAACGCTTGGTGAGATTGTTCTTGATGCTGTTGAGATGGCACTTGGACACCCGATCCACGCAATTAGCAAATAATTAAGTCTTTCCATATATCATTGAAGAAAGAGGTCACGCAGCTGATAGTAGCAGGCGGGCCTTTTTTCTATCTAAAAGCATTTGGAGGTCGAACTATGCAGGAAGAACTGGAGTCTAAGTCGGTTAGCGAATCACGATCTACGATGGTGCAGCTTATTTTTCCTTCAGATACGAATTATCATGGTACGATGTTTGGTGGCAAGGTGATGGAATATATGGACAAAATTGCAGCCATCACGAGCATGCGTCATGCCCGGAAGCCTGTAGTTACTGCTTCGACAGATAGTCTGGATTTTGTCTCGCCAATTCGGGTTGGAGAAGTCATTGAGGTGGAGGCATTCGTCACTTGGACGCATAATAGCTCCATGGAGATATATGTTAAGGTACAAACTGAGAATGTGTTCACGGGTGATCGCAAAACAGCGGTAACTGCTTTTTTCTCCTTTGTAGCCCTTGATGATGCAGGTAAACCTTCCAAAGTGCCGGGGATTATACCGGAGACCGATGAACAAAAGGCGCTGCATGCTTCTGCACAGAGCAGATATGATCTGCGTATGATGCGAAAACGCGAAAGACAGATTGATCGATAAATGATAAAATAAAACCTTGAAGAAAGGGTGGGTCGGGTTAATATGAGCAAAAATGAAGATTCTTATATCCATTTGCTGCAGCATGTTCTTGAGAATGGAACAAAAAAAGAAGATCGAACAGGTACAGGAACTCTTTCTGTTTTTGGGCATCAGATGCGATTTGACTTGAATGAAGGGTTTCCACTTATAACAACGAAACGAGTTCCCTTTCGATTAGTAGTCAGTGAATTAATTTGGTTTATTAAAGGTGATACCAATATTCGTTTTCTTCTACAGAATAAAAATAACATTTGGAATGAATGGGCTTTTAAGAAGTGGGTTGAAAGCTCTGATTATACAGGTCCCAATATGGACAACTTCGGTCTTAGGGCGCCGCAGGATGAAGAATTTAATAAACAATTCCAAGAACAGATGGAAATCTTTAAAGGTCGTATACTCAGTGACGACGATTTTTCTGATAAGTATGGTGAGCTTGGAAACGTGTATGGGAAGCAATGGAGGCAATGGAGCACGTTAAAAGGAGACACAATTGATCAACTCAAAGAAGTTATTGCCTCAATTAAAAGCAACCCTGATTCCAGAAGATTAATTGTTACAGCCTGGTCACCAGAAGATGTTCCGAACAGTGCTCTGCCTCCTTGCCATACGCTCTTCCAGTTTTATGTTGCTGATAATAAGTTATCTTGTCAGTTATATCAGAGGAGCGGAGATATTTTCCTCGGGATTCCTTTCAATATTGCAAGTTATGCGCTGCTCACTCATATGATTGCGCAAGAATGCGGTTTAGGAGTAGGGGAGTTCGTTCATACGATCGGGGATGCTCATATTTACCTTAACCATGTAGAGCAGATACACACACAGCTTAGCCGGGAATCAAAAGCGTTGCCAACTTTGAAGTTGAATCCGGCGATTCAGTCTACCTTTGATTTTGCTGTGGAGGATATTGAACTCGAAGGTTATGCCCCGCACCCAACTATTAAAGCCCCTGTGGCTGTATAAAGTTATTATTAAGACGACTTTGAAACTTCAAGAGGGTATATCATTCAGTTATTAAAGCTGAAGTAGCGATAGGAAAAGGGGGTTCACGTTAAATTGAGTATAACCATGATAGCCGCTATGGCGCGTAATCAAGTGATTGGAATTGAGAATGCTATGCCTTGGCGTCTGCCTGCTGAGATGGCTCATTTTCGCAGATCTACGATCGATAGAACGGTGTTGATGGGTCGGAAGACGTTCGAATCATTAGGACGCCCGCTGAAGGACAGACGCAATGTAATTCTGACTAGGAATGCAGAGTTTACAACAGAAGGTTGTGAAATTGTTCATTCCTTAGAAGAAGCTATTGCAAAATATATGGGTGATGATCAAGGAGAGCTTGTAATCATGGGAGGAGCGGAAATTTACAGTTTGTTCATGCCCTATGCGGACAAGCTTCTACTTACCGAGGTGGATGCAGATTTGGTAGGTGATGCTTACTTTCCAAGCTTTGATCAGAATGAATGGACATTACTTGCAAGCGAGCCATTTTCAAAGGATGAAAAGAATGCTTATGATTTTCAAATTCAGACTTATGTGCGCAACAAGGATAAATAATCATGTGCAAGTGAGGGAAATGTCGAACAGTATGTCATAAAGTGCAAATCATTGTACGGAAAATCCATTTATTGCTTCTTTCCAGCTTGATAGGATATTATAGATAACCTTTTTCGAGATATCAGAGAGAATGCATAATTTCATTATTTTTCTATGATTCTTAGGCAAGCATGGAAAAGTTTGATATTGAATAATAAATGGATTCCCGATATAGTTTTAGAGAGATATTGTAGAATCGGTAACGGGAAAACGGATGGAGGATAAGCGATCATGTCTACACCTACTGGATTTATGGATTATAAACGCGAACTACCCGCTGACCGCAATCCGCTTGAGAGGATTAAGGACTGGGAAGAATTTCACAAACATTTCAGTGAAGACCAGCTGCGTACACAGGGTGCTCGCTGTATGGATTGTGGGACTCCTTATTGTCATACGGGCATAGAGCTGCCAGGGGGCGCTTCCGGCTGTCCGGTCAATAACTTGATTCCCGAATGGAATAATTTGATATACCGTGGACTATGGCGCGAAGCGCTTGATCGCTTGCACAAGACGAACAATTTCCCTGAGTTTACTGGGCGTGTCTGTCCAGCTCCATGTGAAGGCTCTTGTACAGTTGGCTTGATCGGCGATGCAGTAACAATCAAGACGATTGAGCAAGCTATTATTGACAAAGGCTTTGATGAGGGTTGGGTTGTTCCACAGCCGCCACTTACACGTACAGGTAAGAAGGTAGCTGTTGTCGGTTCTGGACCAGCTGGTATGGCTACTGCTGCACAGTTGAACAAAGCAGGACATACGGTAACCGTATACGAACGCGCTGACCGAATCGGCGGCTTGCTTGTTTATGGAATACCGACAATGAAACTGGATAAAAAAATCGTTCAACGCCGTGTTGATCTGATGGAAGCGGAAGGCGTTCAGTTCGTGCCTAACACGGAAATTGGCACAACGGTACCTGTTGAGCAGCTCATGAGCGAATTTGATGCCATCGTTCTTTGCGGTGGTTCAACTAAAGCGCGTGAGGTTGAGATTGAAGGACGCGACCTCAAGGGCGTTCATCTTGCAATGGATTATTTGAATGGCACTATTAAGAGCTACTTAGATTCTAACCTAACTGATGGTAACTATATCTCTGCTGAAGGCAAGGATGTAATCGTAATCGGTGGTGGTGATACGGGTACGGACTGCGTAGCTACTGCGCTCCGTCATGGCTGTAAATCGATCACACAATTTGGTACTCATTCCAAAGCTCCACTGGAGCGCGACCAAATTAACAATCCATGGCCGCAATTCCCCAATGTATATACTTTGGATTATGCACAAGAAGAAGCTCGCGCATTGTACGGACAAGATCCACGCGCGTTCTCCGTTCTGACGAAGAAATTCGTTGGTGACGAGAATGGGAACTTGAAGGAGCTTCATACCATTCAAATCGAACGTACGGTTGATGAGACAGGCCGTAAAATTTATAAAGAAATCCCAGGAACAGAGAAAATTTGGCCAGCAGATCTCGTTATGATCGCGGTTGGCTTTGAAGGACCGGAGAACACGCTGATCGAAAAGCTTGGTCTTGCTCAGGATCGCCGTTCAAACGTAAAAGCAAAATATGGTGACTACCGTACAAGCGTAGACAAAGTATTCGCAGCAGGAGATATGCGCCGGGGTCAAAGTCTTGTTGTATGGGCGATTAACGAAGGTCGCGAAGCCGCTCGTGAAGTTGACCGTTATCTGATGGGAACAACGATGCTTCCTTAAACGCAAGCGGAGAAAGATTAATTTAAACCAAGCAAAGTAACCCTATATTAGCAGGAAGCAAAAGCGCCTTCGGGCGCTTTTTGTTTCGATGGAGAGGGATGAGCGTACCATATGATTCAATATGAATCAGAAGAAGTAACAGAGCTTCAATTTCAAGCATTCGTCCCCCGAATTGAACGCCGCGACGAGCAGTGGGTGGATATTGAATTGGCCCTTGTTCTTGCTCCTCATAGTTCAATACCGGCGGGAATCACGGATCTATC
This sequence comes from Paenibacillus baekrokdamisoli, assembly GCF_003945345.1. GTDB lineage: Bacteria > Bacillota > Bacilli > Paenibacillales > Paenibacillaceae > Paenibacillus_Z > Paenibacillus_Z baekrokdamisoli. Next base: position 1,410,744 of record NZ_AP019308.1, read on the forward strand.
GGCATTAGTGATTTGCACGTTAAGCGGCGTCATTGCGCAAATTGTGCCGCTTGATGAAGGCTGTGATTGTGAATTCCAGTTCACGAAGGATGAAAAAGCGCAAATAATCTCGTTTATTGAAAGCGCGGAAATTCAGACAGCTATTGAGGCGCAAAGCTTTCCCAAATGAAGGAAAGTTGTGGTAAAATTAGAGCACGATGATGTATCCGCCAAGCGGGCTGGTTAACTTCGTTAAACTTTCTTGGGGGAATGAGCGATGCGGGCAGAAGCCGTCAGTATTCTAACGCCAACCGAGATTCGGAATATACGTCATTATGTTCAGCATAAATACAGTGACTTGCCAAGTGACCAGCGGGCTGAGATCGTAGCTGATGCGATGCAGCGTATTGTCTTGAAGCAGCTGCCTGATTTTCCAGAAGTCATTAAGAATAAGCTGACAGCAGAGCTGCTTCGAGATATTGTTGCCGTGCAGCTCACTCCTGTAAGTGTAGCCCATATATTTGAGGCTTGTTTATCGTTAGATTTTGGGAAGAGTGAGCTATTTCAACCCATTCATGCTTGGACCGAGCAGCAGCTGCGCACCTCAATCGATACGGACGCATTCCGTGAACTGTTGGGTGACGCGGTTGCAGGCAGGGAATCAAATAATCATGGATTGCAGTCTTGGAACCGTTTAATTGTACAAGCTGTTGCAACTGGTATACCTTATGATAAGAATCTTATAACGCAACTTGCTCCAGGAGAAGGATCAGAGGTAATTAAACTGCCTCTAGCCAAGCGATCCTTCATTCGAAGTGCGATTTATGCGATACTGTCTGTCATGCTTGTCACGGGGACACTCGTGTACGGATGGCAAATGCTTGGAAACATAGTGCTTCAGAAGCCCCAGCCACCTATAGTGACCAAGCCCGTGCAGGAGATCATCATTCATGATAAAAATGAACTTCCAAGTGAGCTGCAGTACACGGCGATCAATGAAAAGCAGCTCGTTCAATACCTTCAAAAGAAGTCATCCTTACTTGCAGAAGAGCCGTACCTTCATGCGATACTTAACGTGGCGAAAGAAATGGATATTCATCCTCTCTTGCTGTTTGCGATTACAGGGCAGGAGCAAGCTTTTGTACCCAAAACACATAAGTTAGCTAAGGAAATAGCTAACAATCCATTTAATGTTTTTCATAGCTGGTCGGAATATAATACAACAATCGAACAGTCCACCCGGATTGCCGCCAAGACAATTAATCGATTAAGTAAAGATCGACCTAATAATAAGGATGCTATTACTTGGATAAACCGTGAATATGCCGAAGACCGGTATTGGTCCAAAGGTGTAACGAGCATTTTACAAGCTATGAAACGATATATCCAGTCAGACATCGAGCGTTAGAGAGGCGATTAGTTGAAAACATTAATTATTGCGGAGAAGCCAGATATGGGCCGTACAATAGCTGCGGTTATTGAGCCCAAGGCGCAAAACAAACGCTCTTATCTGGAGGGCGAGAACTATATTATTACTTGGGCAATCGGTCATCTGGTTAGCTTAGCTGAGCCGGATCATTACGACCCCAAATATAAACGTTGGAATGAAAAGGACTTACCGATTATTCCCGATGAATTCAAGCTATGGCCAAATGCAAGGACGAAGGATCAGCTGAATACGATCGGAGAGCTGGCTAAGCGCTGTGATCGGCTCGTTAATGCATGCGATGCCGGGCGCGAAGGCCAGCTTATTTTTCATTTAATAAGACAATATTTGAAAATGATGCAGCCGACAGAGCGTTTGTGGATATCCGATCTAACGCCTGAGACGATCCGTAAGGGCTTTGATTCTCTTCGGAGCGATAAAGATTACGATCCGCTTACTCGGGCGGCGAGAGCCCGCAGTGAGGCCGACTGGTTGGTCGGTATGAATGCCTCTAGAGCTTTTACGATACGCCATCGTACACTTTTGTCTGTTGGACGTGTGCAAACACCGGTATTGGCTTTGTTATACGATCGCCATAAAGAGATTACGGCATTTGATAGCGAGACCTATTTTGTCGTGCAAGCGACATTCAGCCAGCAGGATTTCAGCTATAAAGGTCTTTGGCAGGGTGATCGTATCACGAAGAAGGAACAAGCCGATGCGCTGGCAGCTAAAGTAACCGGTAAGCCTGGAACTATTGTTAGTTATGAAACGAATGAATCCAAGGAATATCCCTATCGGTTATATGATTTGACCTTACTACAGCGTGAAGCGAACGGTAAGTTCGGTTATCCTGCCAAGAAGACACTTGATATCGCGCAAGCACTATATGAGAAGCACAAGGTGATTACCTATCCGCGTACAAGCTCGAATTACGTGACGGAAGAGAATATTCCCGTAATGGGGAATGTCCTTCAGATGCTTAAACAAACCAGCTATGGTGATCTTGCCAATGGGGCAGACCGCAGTCGTGTCCATAAAGGCAACAAAGCTGTATGTAACCCGGCTAAGGTAGAGGATCACCATGCGATATTACCGACGCCCAAACGTCCGGGAACGCTCAGTTTAGAAGAACAAAACATCTATGACTTAATCGTTCGTCGGTTCTTATCCCATTATTATCCTCCAGCGATGTATAACAACCATGAGGTGATGACACAAGTCATGGACGAGATGTTCCGTACACGTGCGAAGGAACAGCTTGATCCAGGCTGGCGAGTCGTTTTGAAGGGAGACGATGGGGGCAGCCCTAAAGAGAAAACGCGAGGTAAGAAGAAAGCCGACGAAACATCGGATGACCAAGAGGATGATCTTCTTGTGACAGACCGTCCTTTCGCAGTCAACAAGGATTTGCCTGTTCATTGCGAGGAAGCTGCTGGCATAGAGAAGGCCACTAATCCGCCTAAGCCATTTACGGAAGGCACGCTTCTTAAAGCCATGGAAAGCGCGGGCAAATCTATCGAGGATGAGGAGCTGCGTGATGCGATGAAGCAGACGGGGCTCGGGACACCTGCCACTCGCGCTGCAACGATCGAACGACTGAAGCATGTGGGTTATATTAAACCCAATGGGAAGCGTCTAGATATAACAATTAAAGGATGCGCAGCGATAGAGCTAATCCGCGGAGCGGGTGTTGAATTACTGGCTTCACCCGAAATGACCGGCCGCTGGGAGCAGCGACTTCATCAGATATCGAAGGATGAAGCATCGGATGAGCAGTTCATGCAGAAGGTGAAGCAATTTGCCGAGATGATTGTTAACAAGGTTAAACATCAACGACCAGCTGCTGCCAGCTTATTCGCAGAGCCGGAAGCTCCGGCGAAGACAAATGGCAAAGGTCGAGCAACGAAGAAGACCAGTAGTGACGGTAGTTCTCCCAAGACGAACAGTCGGCAAAGGGCTTCATCGAGCGATCAAGCGGGGGCATCTTCCGTACCAACCGTCCAGTCTGCCTCTTCTCCTGTCATTATTGCTCCTTGTCCACGTCCTGGCTGTACGGGGCAATTAATAGAAGGTAAACGAGGCTACGGCTGCTTACGGTTCCGTGAAGGCTGTACATTCGTGATTTGGAAGGTTCATCAGAATAAAGCGATAACGGTGACCATGGCCAAATCGATTGCGACCACAGGTGAGACACGTAAGCTTTCCTTTAAGACCGAAGACGGATCAACATCGTCCGGTAAATTGGTTTTAACTGATAAGGCAAAAGGGACAGTTGAGTTTGTACCGTCACCAAACTAATCTTATCAAACAATAAAGGCTTGTCCAGAACACGATTATCGTGACGGACAAGCCTTTATTTATTGGATTCAAGCTGATTATTGCATGCTTCTCTAATTAATGGAGTGAGGATTGGCGCTGCAGGATATAGTTCTCAATACTTCCAGGTACGTCGCTGAGCTGATCCAGCGTAAGAAAAGCGCCTTTAGGCTCAACATCGATCCCTACAATATTGTAAATCCACTCGGACTCCGTTTTCAAATGAATCGCATGAATGCCGGAGGTTAGAGCAGGAATGACATCAGTCCGTAAGGAGTTACCGATCATCCAAGTCGCGTTTCGGTCAAAACCGCCCTCACGTAAAATAGTCTCCATTGCTTCGATATTTTTGTGAGAACGGACATAAATACGGGATTCAAAGTATCGTTCCAGCTGCATCTGATCAATTTTTCTTTGTTGAATGAGTAGTTCTCCACCGGTATACAAATGAAGCTCATGTCCACTTGTTGCGAGCCTATCGAGTGTTTCCTCCATGAAAGGGTAAGGCTCAACTTCATGCTCGTAAACACTCCGACCAAGCTTCCATAACAAATCCTCTTCCACAACGGAAATTGCTCGGTCTACTAAATCTGAGAAATAGCGATACGTATCAATAAAGGATTGAGGGAAGTGGTCGCTCTGGAACCCGACGACATGAACACCAGCAATGTCAATTTCTGTCTGCTTGTCCCGAATCATCTCAACAGAGATATTATGTCCGATGAACCAATCTGACATAAGTTCGGTAAATTGATCAATAACGAGAGTGAAATACTTATTGCAATAGATAAGTGTGTCATCAAGATCGAATAAGATACGTTGATTCATATAGGTACTGCTCCTTCTCCAGATGATGCGGCTGTCACTCCAATCTACCTCATCATGGGATTCGCCGTCAAATCGAATAAAATGGGTCGAAGTAACAAATACTGTATGCGGAGGTGAGACTTCCTATGGTTGTAGACAACAATGAGAATAAGGATAACAAGAGAAGTGGGTTTAGGGAACGGAGTATAACCTTGAAACCAGAGAAATCAGCAAAGAGGCCGCCTAGCTTGAACGGCATTAACAAACAACTTCCATAGTAAGCTTTCAAAGCCGTCAAAAGTAAGCTTCCAAAATCGTCAAACACGTAGCATGTATGGAAAGCGTGCGTCACATTTGGAGTCATAAAAGTGTGGACGCACGCCTATTAGATCATTCCATAATCAAGCATATTTATTCAATTTATCATGAAGATTTTGTTTGATATAAGCAATTCTGCGTTTTACATAGAAATCATAGCTCTCGCCTTTTAGCTCCCGGGGCGTAATCACCTCCTCTGCTGTGTTGTCGATAATAGTTAATGATCCGTTAGAATAAAACTTAAATGTTAGATCCCGGAATGGACGATACCTTTCAATAAATCGATAGTTTTCACAGTTGTTCATGATGATTAGCCTCCTTTGGTTAAAACGAGTTATTAGAACGTTTGTTCTTATTTCAGTATACCAAACATTTGTTCGGATGGAAACTATTTTTTGTTTCCCTTAAACTAGATTCATAGAGTTTATTTAGGATCGTACAAAGGAGCGCCATTCATGATAAAAGTTATACAATTATCTAAGCAAATACCAGGTGGGCCTAAGGTATTGTCAGACATCAGCTTTGAGGTTCAGCCAGGTGAATTTGTAGCTATAAAAGGTGCCAGCGGAAGCGGGAAATCCATGCTGCTGCGCTGCCTTGCCTTGCGCGAGAAATGGAACAGCGGCACATACATAGTAGACGGCGTTGATATTTTTAAAAAAGGATTTTCTGGAACAATGAAGGTTAGACGTGAGATGGCGTATCTTGAGGAGAAGCCTTCTCTTATACCGAACCGAACAGCGCTAAAGAATGTTCTCATCGGTGCTGCTTATCAAACTCCTGCCTGGCGACGAGTGACTGGCATGGTCCGCAATGACGATTATATGGGTGCAATGGATATGATCGAGAAAATGGGACTGTTAGAGAAAGCGCATCAAAAGGGTGGTCAATTAAGCGGGGGCGAGAAGCAGCGTATCGCAGTAGCAAGAGCGCTCGTTCATGGAGCGACAACTCTGCTTGCTGATGAACCTGTATCTGGACTTGACCCTCATGCCGCAGAGCAAGTGCTCTCTGATCTTCAGAGAATGTGCAGGATTCAGGGTATTTCCGTTATCGCTGTCATGCATCAGGGAGATTGGGCAGAGCGCTTTGCAGATCGAACTATCGGGCTGAATAACGGTAAGATTGTACTAGATATTAAAGGAAGAAGAATGACAGAACGGGAGAAATTACTGCTGTGACGGATAGGACGATTTTATCAGAGGGTTATGAGAAAGATCTTGAATTGAGGCCCTTACAGGTTCATGAACTGGAATCTGCATATGGACTTGAACTCTCTTGTTACCCATCGGAAGCCGCAGCGACACTAGAGGCATTTTCGTTCCGGCAGAAGCATTTTTCCGATTACTTCTGGTCTGCGTGGTCTGCGAATCGTTTGGTTGGCTTAGCTTGTGGTGTACGCACAGTTGAGAGCGTTTTAGAAGAGGATGCAGTCAAGCATGCACATAGTGCTCAAGCAGAAGGTATGCATCTTTGTGTTCTATCGGTGGCGGTTGATCGTGAAGCTCGTCGGATCGGACTTGGATCTGCACTTGTCGATAAGCTTCTGCAGCAAGCTAAGAAGGATAAGCTTAAGACAGTCTTTCTCATGTGTGAAGCGCATTTAATCGACTTTTATAGGAAGCATGGCTTCAACTATATCGGTATTTCTCCTTCGCAGCATGGTGGTATTGAATGGCACGAGATGAGGCTAATTCTGTAAATAGGGAATGTCTGCGAAATGAAATAGCAAAGGGAACTAGTTGCCCGCATACAATGGAACATCAACCTAATAGGCAGGTGTCCATGGATGACTTTTCAATTTCCAGCTGTTATACACGCATCCCGCATCACTTTTCCTAAGGCAGAGCTTTGGGTTCCTGTCCTGAGTGGACTCCAGCATGCAGCAGCGCGGAATATGATGAATGAGAAGATTCGCCAAACCGTTCGCGAACTAGTGACTAATCAAGGATCGCTTGATGATCCAAGAGCAGAAATGCAAGGCTTTTTTGAATTAAAAACGAATGAAAAAAATGTGCTGAGTCTGTCTCTATTTAATTATGCATACACAGGTGGGGCTCATGGTCTAACTCTTCAAGAGTCACTCTCGTTTGATATGGGGACGGGAAGGCATTACTCGCTCTCAGAGCTCTTCAAATCAGGCAGTCATTATGTTAACCGGCTTTCGGAATTAATTAAGCTGCAAATTGCAACGCGGCAAATTGCAACGTTGAATCCTTTCCAGTCTATCCGTCCCGATCAATCCTTTTATATTGCCGATCGTGCGCTTGTACTTTATTTTGCGCTTTATGAATTGACGCCTTATGCATTTGGCTTCCCGTATTTCCCCATATCTATTTATGAATTAAGTGATATCATCAATCCGAATGGTCCACTGGGGCAAATGGATAGGAGTGATTAACATTCTTTTCAGTTGAATGAAGGGTTTTACATACCAATGTCGAAAATTGGTGAGTATACCGATACGAGGAGCCTATCTATGATTTATTTTCTTGTCCTTTTTTTGATAATAGTCATTGTGCTGGCGCTTGTTATCCGTCAGCGACAACATAAGCAAAATAAGCCAGTTATGGAACGTGAACCGCTCCATAGTATTACTTATATTCAGCCGGAAAATAAGCGAAAAGTTGAGTTAAGTCCGACAAGCGTCGGTAATTCACCGTTTAGCGTTCTCATTGTAGATGATCAAGCTTCCATTCGTTTACTGATGCGAGAGCTCTTTGAGCTGGAGAACATCACGGTTTACGAAGCGCCGCATGGTCGTACTGCGATCGAACAAGTACAGCAGCACCCGATTGACTTTATTTTGCTTGATTTGAAAATGCCAGATATGGATGGAATTGAAGCATTGCGAGAAATTCGCAAGATAGATCCATCTGTCATGGTAGCTATGATAACCGCATATGGTGATCCAGATAAGCTTGAAGCGGCCAGAGAGATGGGTGTCGAGGCTTTCTTTACGAAACCCTTTGATATCAATCATGTCAAAGAGTTTGTTATGAGCAGTCTGATGGAGAAGGATAAGCGGGAAGGCGAGGTCTCTTGATTTTAGCTCTTTTTATCTTATAGTGCTGACTAAGACTCCACCCTCATACAGTCATGTATGGGGGTGGAGCTGTGTTTGGGCTTTTATTTGGACTGATTTCTTTTGTTGTTATTTGTGTATTATCCATCCTATTCGCACGAATTGCCGAGCAGAAAGTAAAGCAATCCTTGCATCAAACGTTGGGTCATCATTCTAATTATGTGCGGTTTATGCGGGATAAGCATGATTTGAATAAGATCGGCTTCGCTCAGCAGCTTATGCGGCGTATGGAAGGGTTCTCCTCGTTCGGCAGCTCGTTCTCCTCGTTATCTGTTATTGGTGGAGCTATCTTTCTAATTGGCCCGTCTGTGGAGGCCGGAGGAACGTTGGTCATAGGGGTGGGATGGCCTATTCTAGCTTTCTTTGGCTTAATGACAGCATGTTCAGTTGCGGCTTTAACCTCAGCATTTCCCACCGCAGGCAGCTGCAATGATGGGGTGGTGGCGAGTGGTAGAAGGCGAATTGGCATTGTGTCAGGTTGGTTCCATTTCTCGGGCAATATCTTGCTGCTTGTACTGACGAATGTACTGCTTGCTAGTTGGCTGAATAGTGTAGCGTTTGCCGCTTTTGGTTATCCAGCTAAGGCATGGGTATTTTATATTGGGTTGATCGTATTATTTGTAACACAGCTGCTTGCGAGTGGCAGAGGAGCGAGATGGATGGGGTGGTTCTTCTCAACTGCTGCATGGCTGCAGGCGATTATGACTTTAGCTGCAGTTGTTACGTTATCCATATTCGCTTGGCCGGGACTTTACCCGATTGAGCTGTTATATACACCAGAATCACTCTTTAATAATTTTGATATCGGATTTCAAGATCACTCCTCTCTACTCCTAGGCATGCTGCTTTTGCAAAGAATGTTCCTTGGCTTTGATCATGCCGGACAATTAGCAGAGGAAACGATCGATCCTCGCATAACAGTACCTTGGTCCATTTACTTCTCAGTCGTCTACACCTTTATATTCGGCACCGTCTTGTTTACTGTTATGCTTTTGCATTACCCAGTTGGTACGGAGGTTTTTTTTAGTTATGAGGGGATTACAAGCTGGTTCCTTAAGTTTTGGGAGATTGGAGGTAGAGCCGTTTTAGCGCTTGTTACCTTCATCATTGCTATAATTGGTTGGAGCAGTGGAATATCAGCGATGACATCCGCTTCTAGAACACTTTTTGCAATGGCTCGAAATGATGCCGTACCTTTTGCCCGAATTTTCGCGGTGGTATCCGAGCGATCTCGCTCACCTCAGCAAGCTATCCTTTTCGTAACACTCCTTGCAGGAGGAATTGCAATCTTTTCGCAGCAGGTTGGTTGGAAGCTAACAGATAAGACTACTCTCATTCAATGGGTAGCTGCCATTATTGTCATTCTTCATTTGGCTTACGTAATTCCGATTGGGTTAAAGCTTGTAAGAAGCTTAAAGGGGAGTTTGAAGCTTCATTCTGGGCCATGGCATTTAGGTCGGCTTGGAGGCGTGATCGATACGATCTCGACTGCATGGCTGGTGCTGAGTGCAGCTTGCGTGCTCTGGTTCATTGTCCCAGAGTTACTTGTAGGATTAGGAGCTTTCACAGTTATTCTTTTACTCTATGCGGAGCTCAACCATCGTCACTTGCTGAAGAGAGGCCCATATCGAATTGTTGGCTCAACACGACTAAGCAAGAAATCTTTAGAGGAACTTGTGCGAATTGAGAGAAAATTTCCTCAACTTTAATTTCCCGAAATAATAGAATCATTTCCCGGGGAAGCGCATGATCTAACAGAAAAAGATTTCATTCGACATTCTTTCGATGGCAATAGAGAGGATCAGATGATCGAGGAAATTCTTTGATCTTTTGTCAAGAAAGGTGATAATTAATGTTATTAATCATTGCCTTTCTATTCCATAAGAACTTATAATTTCAGAAAATGCAAGGAGGGATTTGTATGCTTTCAGTAGGTAGACTGCTTTCGTTAAATATAGCAAAGGCTGTTTCGATCCCATATGGGTCTAAACAAGTGGATACGGGGATTTTCAAGAAACCCAGCGAGCGACCTCTCTTATTAACCAAAAACGGTATTGATGGCGATGAACAGGCAGATTTAATCAACCATGGGGGGCCGGATAAAGCCATCTGTGTCTATTCAGCTGATCATTACCCCTATTGGCAGGAAGTGTGGAAGCAGCCGGTAGCTTCAGGTGCCTTCGGAGAAAATTTCACGGTCTCAGGAATGACGGAGGAGCTAATTTCTATCGGTGATATTATTCGGGTTGGACAAGCTTTTGTACAGGTTTCTCAGCCACGATCACCCTGCTTTAAGTTAGGTGTTAAGCACAATAATCCGAAGCTGCAGCTTCATGTGCAGCAGACGGGTTACACGGGGTTTTATTTCCGGGTCCTAAAGGAAGGCATCGTTCAAGAAGGAGACGAACTGTTCTTGGACAAACGTCATCCAGCAGCCTTTACCATTCGTGAAGCGAATCTGCTTATGTATGTGAACAAAACAGACCGGAATAACATGATCAGACTGCTGGGGATTGAAGAGCTTTCTGAGAGCTGGAGAGATTCTTTCATAAGCAAATTGGCTGCATTAACAGCAGAGAACGACTAATGATGGCGGAATGCAGGAGGGATACGATTATGTCGAGCGGTTATACGAAGGGTGATTTCGCCGTCTTTCTAGATGCTTATCCTTTTGAACAGCCGTGGAAAGCAGTCAAAGAAGAAAGTGGAATGAACAATACGACTCGAATCGTTTATACGGGTGATAAGAAATACGTACTTCGCGTGTATGATAATCACCGGGATGCTGGAATTGTCCAGATAGAACATATGCTGCTGGCTGAGCTGCAGAAATCCGAGCTGCCCTATCGAGTACCGCAACCGATTACGAATCGAGATGGATCTACCATCACTAGCTCGGCTGACGGCAAGCTGGCTGCTCTCTATGACTATATTGACGGAGAACGTCCTTCAGCTTTAGTTGAAAGCCATATTGAAGGTTTGGGCAGGGCAGCTGGTACTCTTTCCCAAGCGATGCAGAGACTGATGACTGATTCCTGTGTAGAGCCTTTACATAAGCCTTATTACGAGTTAGAACAGTCTCAAGCTGTAACGAGTAACGCGGTTCTTCTAGATCTCTCTGCCTCTTCAGAGCGCCTCAGTAAGCGAAAGCAGGAGCTTCATCTACTCATTGATGAGAGAGCTCGCTTATCCTCCATGCGGTCAGCTTTTGCAGCACTACCTCATCAGTGGATTCATGGGGATATCGTGTTTACGAATGCATTGGTGCATGAAGAACATATTACTGGACTGCTGGACTTTGAGTTTTGTACGGTAGATTTGAGAGCTATGGAGCTGGCCGTCGTGCTGGCTGAGTTTCCAGAGACGGACAGCGAGCGAGCAATAGAGAAGCTTTCTTTATTTTGCCGGGGGTTTGGTAGTATGGTCAAATTGTCAGAAGCCGAGATCAACCTGTTGTCTGATTTGATAAAGCTGAGGATGTTGGATGTGTTTCTTCATTTTGCCGGTCGCTTGGCTGAAGGACTGGATGAAGAGCATATATGGGATGAGCAAATCGCTCGTGCTTCATTCGTCTGCAGTTGGTTGGATCTTCATAAGAAAGAACTCGATTGCTTATTTTATAGCTATTTGTATGAAGTGGAGGATCATTGTTATCAGGCGCTTTCATAACTGCAATATGTCCAGCTAAATCCATCCTGCAAGGTTCGTTCAAATGTCCATTCTCCTCTCAACCCATTGAAGTGTAAAAAGAAAGGGATTTCTACTTTTCGCTATGTTGAAAAGCAAGAATTTATTTAAAAAGAAATGTTCTAACTGATTGTTACTATCGGAGTCATATCATTCATCGAAGCCCGGGCGGATCAAACTTACAAGAAGAAGAATGATTTGACGGGCTTTTGCCATAGATATAAAGGTAGTGGCATTAAGCTCTAAGCATATGCTTTCGAAGAGAGTTTTTGCTGGAAATATAAGAAAGTATAAGTTTTCTCCATACTTTGCTTATATTTCAGAAGGAAGAAACTTGCTTTGCCGCCAAGGACGGCGTTAGCCGTTTCTTCTTGATTGTACCGATTGAAGTCGGTTATATCTGGTTGTAACCCACGCAAGATCTTTTAGGAGGTTGTTGGATGAATGTTCCGCAGTCGTTAGGATACGGTCCTCAGGATCGGCTGCTGATTGTTAATGCGGATGATTTTGGCTTATGTCACTCGACGAATGTTGGTATCCAAGCGCTGCTGCAGGAAGGTGTCGTATCATCTGCTACTTTGATGATGCCCTGCGGCTGGGCAAGGGAGGCTGCACTTTGGAGTGCGCGTCACACACAGCTTGACGTTGGGGTGCATTTAACGTTAACAAGCGAGTGGAGTGCTCTGAAGTGGGGGCCTGTCTATAGAGCTGGAGCGGTCGATTCACTCGTGACCAATGAGGGGTATTTCTGTAAGGATGTCAAAGCCTTTGAGCGTCGAGCTGACTCGGTTCAAGTCCATCATGAACTCAAGGCTCAAGTGAAAATGGCACTTGAACTTGGGGTCAATGTGACGCATGCAGATAACCACATGGGCAGTCTGTACGGACTTCAGACGGGTCGAAATTTCTTAAGTGAGACATTCGATGTGTGTGCGCACTATGGTCTTCCTTTTCGATTACCTCGTAATCTGCTTTTGGAGAACGGTCAATTTGCGCCGCCTGTATTGGCTCAACAAGCTATGAAGCATGCTGAGGAGGCGGGTAGAAAGGGCGTGATTGTGCTGGATTACCTGCTTGGGCTGCCATTCCGCTCGGATACGAGTGAATCCTATGAAAGCATGAAATTACAAATGATCGGGTTATTGAAACAGCTGCATCCAGGCGTAACTGAAATCATCATACATCCATCACTTGTAACAGATGAGTTATGTGCCTTTCATGAAGCGCCACTCAGAAGAGGGATGGAGATGGAGTTATTCCGAGATCCTGATATTCAAGCGACAATTCGCTCTGAGGGCATCATTCCGATTCGATGGAGGGACTTGCGCGATCTCCAGCGCGGCATAGCCAAAGTATGAGGACGGAGAGAGGTCCGGACAAGCCTTTGTGAAGCCAAAAGATTATCTATTCCAAAATGGATTATAATGGTATACTGATTGTTGTGAATTTACTATAATTTTCAGATAATTCAGGGAGGGAGTTGAGCAAATGGCAGTTCTTCCGAAACAGAATGATCTCGGTTTCTTCGAAATTCGCTTGGAGTCTATCGGTGGGCTAGGTGCTAACTTGGCCGGAAAAATGCTAGCCGAAGCCGGTGTTGTTGGAAGCGGATACAATGGTGTTAGTTTTTCTTCCTATGGGTCAGAGAAGAAGGGCTCACCTGTGAAGGCGCATATTCGCTTTTGCGATATGGACACAAATATCCGCGACACAACACCCGTTGAGAGGCCTCACATCGTGGGTGTTTTCCATGAAAACCTGTCCAAAACCATCAATGTAATCAGCGGGATCTATGCAGACAGCGTCGTACTCGTTAACTCCCCCAAATCACCGGAGGAGCTGAAGGAAAAGCTAAAGCTTCTTGGCGGAACGTTGGCGGTTGTGGATGCGACAGGCATCGCGATAGAAGAGCATAACCGAGTGAATATGGGCATGCTTGGAGCGCTATTCCGACTGTGCGATTTCCTGGATTTTGAACATATGAAAGGGATTATCCGCAAATCACTAGAGAAGAAATATCCACAAGCAGTTGAACCCGCGCTGCGCACCTTTCAGAGGGGCTACGATGAAGTTCAATTCCGTACGTTCGCATTGCCTGAAGGGGAGCAAATGCCTCTGCCAACCCGATGGGATATTCCATCACTCGGATATGAGACGCAGCCGTTAGGCGGAATGATCACTAATCCTGGTAATAGCGTGCTGAAGGATCTAAGTATTTCCCGTGAGGGGATGATGCCGCATTTTGATGAGGAGACATGCATTCACTGTGCGGCATGCGACACCGCATGTCCGGATTTTTGCTTCGTATGGGAGGAGCAGCCGGATAAGAAAGGACGCCCGCAGATGTTTCTTCAGGGAATTGATTATCAGTACTGTAAAGGATGCTTAAAGTGTGTGGTTGCATGTCCGACAGAAGCGCTCTCTTCAGCGCGCGAGACCGATGGATATGGGGAACAGCACCGCGTGCCGCATTCATTTAACTGGGCTAATTAATTGTTATGTCATGCTTTGCACGAGAGGAAGGAGAGGAACAATGGCACTTGAAATCAACAAAGAAGTGAGTAAAGGAACCGTCGAACAGCGAATGGTATACGAGTCTGGGAATGAAATGGCAGCTTATGCGGCACATCAGATTAATTATCATGTCATGGGCTATTTCCCGATCTCACCTTCAACGGAAGTTGCGCAATTTCTCGACCTGATGAAGGCAAACGGACAGCATGATATTAAACTCATACCAGCAGATGGTGAGCATGGCTCGGCCGGAATCTGCTACGGAGCTTCAGCAGCTGGAGGTCGAGTCTTCAATGCGACCAGCTCCAATGGATATTTGTATATGCTAGAGCAAATGCCCGTGCAGTCGGGAACTCGCTTCCCTATGGTAATGAATTTGGTATGCCGCTCGGTATCGGGCCCCCTCGATATTCATGGCGACCACTCGGACTTATATTTTGCACTGAATACGGGCTGGCCAATCCTCATGTGCCGAGATCCTCAAGCCGTCTATGACATGAACATCATCGCACTTAAGCTTGCGGAAGATCCGGCCGTACGATTACCTGTGCTCGTGGCTTCAGACGGGTATTTCACTTCTCATCAAAAAAGGCGAGTCCAAACTTTCGCTCATCGAGCAGATGTACATGCCTTTGTCGGAGAGCATTCACCGGAAGGCTTCAAGCATGTGCTGGATCGGAACAATCCCATCACGGTCGGTCCTTATATGAACGAACCTGACTATATCAATAATTGCTATCAGCAGTCTAGAGCGATGTATAACGCTTCAGAGGTATTTGATCGCCTGCGTAAGGAATATGAAGTGCTCACGGGGCGAGATTATCCGCTGCTTGATCAGTACCGTATGGAGGACGCTGAGGTAGCGGTGTTCCTGATGAACTCTGCTTCCGAAATCATTAAGGATGTCGTCGACCAGCTGCGCGCCAAAGGGATTAAGGCTGGGTCGATAGCACCGAATATGATACGACCATTCCCGGCGAAGGAAATTGCTGAAGCGCTTCGCGGCATCAAGGCGATTACGATAGGGGATCGTGCTGATTCCTATGGCGGACATGGCGGCAATATGACCAATGAGATCAAAGCTGCCTTGTTCACTCATGGCAACAAGGATACGCTTGTTATCAGCCGGATCTATGGGCTTGGCGGCAAGGATTTCTACGCCGAGGACGGTCATCATTTGTTTGAATTGGCCATAGAAGCAGCTAATAGCGGTAAAGTGGCGATTCCATTCGACTACTATGGCCACACAGCGGGCGACCCAAACAAGGTGATGCAGCGCGTGCTCGAGCCGATGAAATTCGAAGAGCTGAAGACAGGTCTTATTACGGTTGATCGAGATGCATCTACAGGCAAGTTGAAAGTGAAAGTACCGCCCGTCCGTCAGCTTACCAAGAAGCCGAAGAGGCTGGCGCCAGGTCACGGAGCATGCCCAGGCTGCGGTATTTTCTCCGGTCTGGAGCTGTTCTTCAAAGGCATCGAAGGCGATATCGTTGCTCTGTATCAAACAGGGTGCGCAATGGTTGTCACGACCGGCTTCCCCTATTCCTCGCATAAGGCTACTTACATTCATAACCTTTTCCAGAACGGCGCAGCCACGTTATCAGGCGTTGTCGAGATGTTCTGGGAACGCAAGCGCCGCGGTGAGCTTGACGGACTAGGTATTCAAGACGATTTCACATTCGTTATGATCACTGGGGATGGCGGTATGGATATCGGAATGGGCCCAGCGATCGGAAGTGCCCTGCGGAACCATAAAATGATCATTGTCGAGTATGATAACGAGGGTTATATGAATACCGGTGCTCAGCTTTCCTACTCCACACCACTTGGTCATAGAACGTCCACCTCCAACGTGGGTAAGCATCAAGGCGGTAAATTATTTCACCATAAAGACACAGCTCAAATTATGGCGGCAACCAATATTTCTTATGTCTTTACAGGTTCAGAATCACTTCCGCAGGATTTGCTGCGTAAAGCTGCAAAAGCCCAGTATTATGCGAATAATGTAGGTCTCGTTTATGGAAAAATATTGATTTCCTGTCCGCTCAATTGGCTCTCAGAGGAAAAGATCGGACAAACCTTAATCGATGAAGCGGTTAATACCTGCTTCTTTCCGATGTACGAGGTGGAGGAAGGCATAACGAACATTACGTTCAATCCGGAAGAGAAGGGCAAGCGAATACCACTTGCCGATTGGCTCAAAAACATGGGTAAAACCAAGCATATGACTCGTCCTGAATATGCAGAAGCACTGCAATCGTTTGAAGATGAGGTTGAGCGCAGATGGCTTAGGCTAAAAGCGAAGCACGAAAGTCCTTATTTATAAGAAAAATAGCCAATCGGAATAAGCAGCGAGGTGCAGCAGATCGTGCTTGCACCTCGTTTGTGTAGGGGGATACTTAATGCCAACAGTAATTCGTAACCGCCGAACGGGAGAAATCGCTTGCGGATTTCTTCGTAATACGTATGATATTCAGTATTATGGAGCCTTCTGGTGGGAAGATAATGAAACGGCAGTGAAAAACTACGTATCTGCATTACATAGTAAGACAGCCGATCTGGAGGACCATTCAAGCTGGGAGCTGCTCGACATTCAAGAAGAGCGATTGAAGATGTTCAATGTAAAGCTGAATAATGATACGAGAAGAAAATTATTTCTAGAGAAAGACGGTACCCTAACCGTCCAAAAAGCCTAGCAAGTGTAAGAGGGAGGCTGCAGCGTAAGATGAAAGTGGCGCAAAATGACTATTTTCAACAGTTAATTGAAATGAGAAATGATGAGGACGCACGAGGGCTAGGAGTGCAGCTGCGCCAAGAAGGCTTCACACCTGTAAGGAGATTATTGGACCGGCTGCGTGATTATTTAAGACAGTTTACAGATGAGGAAGGAGAGATGGCGCTCGAGCTTCTTCATTACGCTCGTACAGCGCTTCCTGAACCAGGACAAATCAGTCCGTCATGGGCACATATATGGCAAGAATTTGAAAGAATAATCCGTACTAAAATGTATACATTTCGTTCCATAGCTGTTGAAGAGCGGGAAGGTGAATGGCAGGTACTTTTGGATAATCCGCATTCCAATCAGAATATTGCTGTTTATCCTGCACTGACATTTATGGAGGCGATTTACCTGTTTGCTTATTTTCGAACGGATATGACCCGTAATGAATATATTCGTCTACAAAAGATTGCCACGGTAATGACGGTTACGGGAACAGACACCGATGGATTATAGAGGAAAGCGCAATAAGACCAAACGGCATGTTTGGGATAATCTGAGCTTACAAAAGGGCTGCTCCTTCAGTCAGTGATGACTTGAAGAGCAGCCCTTTGTGCGAGTTATGAATGATGAGCAAGTGTCCGATCGATCATTTATTTAATGGCATTAATCAAAGGGTCTTTGCTCACATTGTGAGAGGTGAGCGGCGATTTTTCGACCATGAAACCGACCCGTTTCAATGAAAATCTCATTGGCCTCGCGCCTTGAGGCCACGACTCCAGCAAGATAGATGCCGGGAATGTTCGTCTCCATCGTTACATCGTTAAAGGTCGGATAACCCTCTTCCTCAATCGTAACACCAAACGATGTAAGAAACTCACGAACCGGATGGAAACCAGTGAGTGCCAGGACAAAGTCGTTTGGCAGCTCCTCTGTTCCATCAGCGTTCTCTATAGTTACAGTACGGGGACTGATTTCAATCAGCCGCGAAGCAAACCGCATTGAGATTCTTTCTCTAGCCACGAGGCTCTCGAAAGTCGGACGAACCCAGGGCTTGATGCTGGAGGAGTAATCTTCTCCTCTGTAGACGACAGTAACTTTTGCACCTACTCGTTCCAGCTCCAGCGCAGCATCTATCGCAGAGTTGCTGCCGCCAATGATGGCAACGTTCATTCCTGTATAGGGATGAGCTTCATGGAAGAAATGGCTGACCTTCTCCGTCTGTTCACCCGGAATGCCAAGCTCATTCGGATGGTCAAAATATCCGGTAGCTACAATCACATTATCAGCTCGATATGTATTTGAATCCCCATGACGATCTATGCTTTGAAGAAGAAACCCATTACCCTCCGATGATGGATGAATCGACGTTATCGTCTCATAGGCATGAATTCGAACTTTCCGCCGCAGGGCCACATTACGATAATAATGGAGGGCTTCTATTCGGGATGGCTTATCATTTGCCGTTGTAAATGGGATTCCTCCAATTTCCAGCAGCTCTGGTGTGCTGAAGAAATGCATATAAGTCGGATATTGTGAGATGGAATGCACAATATTCCGTTTCTCGATGATAAGTGGCTCAATACCAGCTGCTTGAAGCTCGATTGCTGCTGCGAGACCGCATGGACCGGCACCGATAATAATTACTTGTTCGTTCATCATAACGTTAGACACCTCGATTCCTGCATACTTTTTCGATCAGCAAACTGCTTGAGAAGCATATGCTGAATTTTGAAACATACAACTATTTTAACATATTCAACAATGACTTACTCCTTATCAAGGAGAACGTATTGTGAATCAATCGTTACCTTCCTTTAGATCACGCAGGCAATTGGCTCTGTGTACAGGCGGCGATATGATGTATAATGAACGAACATCGCAAGCCACGAAGGGGGAGATAGAATGCGACGGCGCTTTGTTGTTGAAGCTGTGATGATAGCTACGTATGGACAATTGCTCGTACCAAGTCGTCCTGTCGATTTTGTCTTGCCATATTCGACAATCATGGAGTTGTACGATATGAAGGAAGGGGCAGAACCGGTGATGGATGATCCCCAGGATGATGCCCATGTGAAACAGAAAATAACGGAGCTTATTACTTTTTTTGAGGATCCTTTGAATCGCAAAAAAATTGAGCGAGCCTTGCAAATGCCCTGGAGAGAGAGTTCTCCGCTGCTTTTGAACGATCTGATTCAATTTACTGTTGTGCATGCAGTAGACAACGCACAATATGGAGAATATTTTGACCCGATCGAAACGGAAATACTCTTGACTTCTCTGAAACTAAGCATCCCGTTATTATCAGATCAATTCGAATTTCAAGATCGTCTGCTTGAAGCGGAAGTCCCTGTTCAAGTGTATGATATTGAGGATTATGAGTTCGCGGTGGAGCAAGGAATTTCTGCAGCAGACTTCGAATCATCCCATGACATTTAAGAATATGACTAATTTTGAAAAAAATTGTGAAAATGTTTCTCTTGCACGTTGGTGGAAGTGATGATAAGATTTGGGTGTTCCAATAATCGGAAAATAAGGAAAGGAGGGCGATGGCTATGATTCAGTTTAATGTTGATGTACACAATTTTAATTTAAATGATAGCCATCGGCCCAACTTCTTGCGTATAACGCAGCTTTAGCTAGCTGCGTGCTTAGCGCGAATAAGGAGATTTTGAGCCCTTGTGGCTTGAAGTCTCCTTTTTTGTTGTCCGCCAATGGATTTCGCATACTTTCGGAGGAGGAGATAGAGAAAATGAAAGTATTGCTTCGACTAATGAAATACCTGCGTCCCAGTACCAAGTGGGTGGTCTTGTCGCTGTCACTGCTTATTCTGGGAACACTGATCGACCTTATTGCGCCATGGTTGTTAAAAGAAGTCTTTGATAATGGGATTGCGAAGAAGAAT
This sequence comes from Paenibacillus baekrokdamisoli, assembly GCF_003945345.1. GTDB lineage: Bacteria > Bacillota > Bacilli > Paenibacillales > Paenibacillaceae > Paenibacillus_Z > Paenibacillus_Z baekrokdamisoli. The sequence goes on from NZ_AP019308.1 coordinate 1,430,503, forward strand.
ACATCCGTAATTCTAGGCTTAACATTAGCGCTTGCAGGCATTCAGGTCATTAAGAGCTTCGCTATGTTTTTGCAAGGGCGATCACAAGAGCTGGTCGGACAAAATGTGGTATTCACACTTCGTAAACAAATGTATGAGCATCTTCAGAAATTATCATTCAGTTACTATGATAAAGCCAAAACGGGGCAGTTAATGTCCCGGATGACTGGAGATATTGAGGCGGTCAAGAACTTCATCGGGTTTGGTGCCTTGAATATGGTGGGCGGCTTGCTCACGTTTATTGGTACGATTATCTTCATGGTCATCATGCAATGGCAGGTCACTTTACTCAGTATGTCGACGATTCCGCTGCTTGTGTTCATCTTGTTTCGGTTCAACAAAAAAGTGGGCCCGGCATGGGGACAAATTCGGGAGCAAATGGGTAGGCTCACCACAACATTGCAGGAGAATATCTCGGGAATCCGCGTAGTTAAAGCATTTGCACGAGAGCAGGCGGAGCAAGTTAAATTCGAGAAGCGCAATGATGAGAACTTTGATACCAATATGGAGCGGGCGAAGCTTGAAGCAAAGGCTTTTCCAATGATGGGCTTCTACGGTGGTCTTACCTTTTTGATTATGATTTGGTTGGGTGCTTATTATGTGGCGAAGGGTCAAATGACTCTAGGGACTTTCATGGCATTCCAGTGGTATACATGGGGAATTATATGGCCGCTAAATATGCTAGGCTGGCAAATCAATATTATGCAGCAGGCGATCAAAGCAGCTCCTCGCGTATTCGAGGTCGTAGATACGCCAATTGACATTAGTGATCCTGCTAATGGAGGTATTGCTTCAGCCCCGATTAAAGGCAATGTTACGTTCGAGCATGTATCCTTCCATTTTGCTGATCAGGATCAGGAAAAGGAAGAGGGAATTTTGCAGGATATCTTGCTTGACGTGCGAGAGGGCGAGATTATCGCGGTTCTTGGTGCGACCGGTTCAGGTAAAAGCAGTCTTATCGCTCTGATGTCTCGCTTTTATGATGTGAGTGAAGGTCGTGTACTCATTGATGGCGTTGATGTTCGGGATTACGAGCTCGATGGACTTCGTCGGAAAATTGGTATTGTACCGCAGGAAACCTTCCTATTCTCGGCTTCCATTCGGGAGAATATCGCTTACGGTGTGCCAGAGGCTACGCAGGAGCAGATCGAATGGGCCGCTACGAAAGCACAGATTCATACGTACATTGAATCCATGCCTTTTGGCTATGACACTTTAATTGGAGAGCGCGGTGTTGGGCTCTCAGGCGGTCAACGGCAGCGTGTGGCGCTTGCGCGTGCCATTCTGATGGATCCCCCTATTCTCGTTCTTGACGAAGCCACGGCAAGCGTTGATACAGCGACAGAATCGGCGATCCACGAAGAGCTGCTGGAGGTAATGAAAGGCCGCACAACCTTTATCATTGCTCAGCGCCTGTCCTCCGTGAAAAGAGCAGACCGTATTATCGTTCTTGATCAAGGGAAAGTTGTGCAGCAAGGTACACACAAGGAGCTATTCGAACAGGATGGATTCTTCCGCAATTTGTTCGAAATGCAGGAAGCAGCTTCGGTCGGATAGTGGGTTTATAGCTTTATATAGATTGATCTTTGAGGGGGGAATGAAATGAGTCAAGTAGAGTGGGATTCAGACGAGCTGGAGGAGAAGCCCTTTAATCGTACGTACATGAAGCGGCTGTTCAAATACGTACTTCCCTATCGCAGGGTGCTCACAATCGTTATTATCATTGTCCTTTTCAATATGGCACTTAGCTTAGCAGAGCCCTTACTGCTGCGAGTCATTATCGATAAAGGTATCGGGCTTGGAAATCCTAATTTCAAGATCATTCATTGGATTGGATTCAGTCTTCTTGCGATACGGATTATCGGTTGGGTGTTCGGTTACTGGCATACGAAGCTGATTAACTTTACAGGTCAGCGCATTTTGTTCGATTTGCGTCAGCAATTGTTTAATCATCTGCAAACCTTATCTTTCCGTTTCTTCGACGGTAGGCCAGCTGGGAAAATTATGTCTCGTATCACGAATGATACGAATGCAATTGGTGAGCTGATCAACGGTGGATTGATCACAATCGTCATGGAGGTCACTCATCTAGTCGGTATCGTGGCCATTCTGCTATGGATGGATTGGAAGCTGGCCTTACTGTCTTTTATTACAATGCCTCTTTTATATTTAATTGTAGGTAAAATGCAGCCCAAAATCGAAAGCTCCTGGTCGCGGTCACGTAAGACGATGTCGGCGATTAACGGGAATGTGAATGAGACGATTCAAGGGATTCGCGTTATTCAAGCCTTCTCTCGGCAGAAGGCAAATAACCGTCGTTTTGAGACGCTGAATAGTAATAATAAGTCTGCTTTTATGCGTGCGGTAACGCTGGAATCAACGGTATGGCCAGCTGTCGAAATGATCGGGATGATCGGTACCTGTATCGTCCTATGGTTCGGTGCGAAACTGGTTATGGATCAAGTTCTGACATTGGGCTTTATTATGGCCTTCATTAATTATTTGTGGCGTTTCTGGGGCCCGCTTAGCGCATTATCCAAGGTTTATAGTCAGGTGCTATCGGCAATGGCATCAGCGGAGCGGATTTTTGAAGTACTTGATACGGATCCAGAAGTAAAGGATCAAACGGATGCCAAGCCACTCAAAACTATTCAAGGAAGTGTCGTATTCGAGAACGTATCCTTCCGATATGGAGAGGACAAACCAGAGGTGCTGCATGGTGTCAATTTGCAGATTAAACCGGGCCAACGTGTTGCTCTTGTCGGTCCTACTGGAGCGGGGAAGAGTACAATCGTCAATCTTCTTATGAGGTTCTATGATGCAACCGGTGGACGTATTCTGATTGATGGGCAGGATGTGAAGGATGTAACCCTTGAATCATTGCGCCGCCAGATGGGTATCGTGCTGCAGGATTCCTTTATATTCTCAGGCACGATTGAGGAGAATCTTCGATATGGGAATGAAGATGCATCAGATGAGGCGCTCATGCGTGCTGCTACAAGTGTTCGGATTGATAAGTTTGTCTCCGCATTCGCTGACGGCTATCATACACAGGTTGAGGAGCGTGGGTCTAAGCTCTCCGTTGGACAGCGTCAGCTGCTCGCTTTTGGCCGGGTTCTGCTCTCTGATCCGCGCATCCTTATTCTCGATGAGGCGACCTCCAGTGTCGATACGGAAACAGAACAGCATATCCAATCTGCTCTGCAAACTGTTCTTGAGGGACGTACGGCTTTCATTATCGCCCATCGGCTGTCAACCATTCGAGATGCGGATCTTATCCTTGTTGTTCAGGATGGTCGAATTTCGGAGCAAGGCACTCATGATGAACTATTGAAGATAGACGGATTATACCGGAAACTGTATCGGACTCAATTTGAGATGCAGCAGTCACTGACCATGCAAACGGGTGCATAATAAGGCAAGGAGAAGCAGCTTCGTGAAAAGGATTCACTTTTGCGAAGCTGCTTGTTTTGTGGAAAGGAATTTGCAAGAAGAGGTATTCTTTTCGGCAAAATGATGAATAATAAAGGATAAAACGAAAAAACAACTTCTACCGATGCATAATTTATTTGACAAGTCTCCAAAAAGTATATAAGCTTACTATGCCTTTTTAAATCTAAACAAACAGGAGATTGATTATGTCATTCAATTTTAAAATTAAAAATTTTGTTGCGGCAGATAGTAATCCGGCGACAGGACTTTATCATTTTGTTGCCACTTTCTCCGATCGAACACAGGTAAGATTGATGTTCCAGAAGAATCCAGAATGGACATTAATCGGAACGAATCGCTTGTTAACCGTACCTTGCCCAGTCTGCAGACGTGACTACTACTGTAACTGCATGAGCAAATATGCACCTCAATTCGAAGAGCAAGTATTAGAAGGCGAGCTTTACAATACCGTCGACTAATCATTTGAACAAGAATCGAATTGTTGATTTGAAGCAGGTTAACAGCCTGCTTTTTTGCTTTGTTGAGAAGTTTGGTCTGAAGCTCGTGGACAGCGGTCGGAAGAACATTCCATCTGTGCAGCGGCTCATTGTTCGTTTCTTAAGTTCAACTTATATAGAATTATTAATGAATTTACGAAGCAATGCATTATGTTTGATGCATTATGTTTCATGGCATTATGTTTCATGGCATTATGTTTGATGGCTTGCGTCATTGTTGAAGCTTTGCTATAATTACGACCAATAACCGTATATGCAATTAGGCCTATGAAGAGAATCCAACTCGGAGGCGTTGCGATCGGGACTGTGCAGCATTGGGCTGCAAGCGTCCTTTAAGTATTCCGGTACCGCACCGTTACCTGCGGATCAAGAGAATCGGTTCAGCAATGAACGATTAATTTGGGTGGCACCGCGAACGCGTTCTTCGTCCCATTATGGGGAGAAGAACGCGTATTTTGTTATTTCGCGAAGAGGAGTGCTTAGCCATGTTAGACATTCGTACGATAAGAAACCGATCAGAAGAGGTGCAGCAAGCAGCAGATCAGAAAGGGATAAATTTCGATGTACTGGAACTCATTGCGATTGATGATCGAAGAAGGGCGCTTCTCACGATAAGTGAAACGCTTCGGGCAGAACGTAATAAACGATCAGACAAGATTAAGCAGTTGATGATCGAGCACCGCAGGGAAGAAGCTAGTGCAGAGAGGGTAATCGCTCAGGAAAGTCTTGAGAAGTTAAGGACAGTTGACTTGGAGCTGCGAGATGTAGGGGCGGAATTTGAGAGGCTGATGCTGCTTGTACCTAATTTCACTTCACCTACAACGCCTGTTGGAACAAGCGATAAGGACAATGTAGAGGTAAGAAGAACGGGAGAGCAGCCGATATTCAGCTTCCAGCCTAGAAACCACGTTGAAATCGGTCAAAGCTTGGATATTCTTGATTTGGAACGTGGGGTCAAAATTGGCGGGTCGAGACAATATGTGCTCAAAAATAATGGTTTGATGCTTCATCGTGCTGTTCAGCAGCTTGCTCTTGATTTGTTGATAGAGCTAGGCTATACCCTGCTTGATGTACCGATTATGGTGAAGGAAGAGACGTTGGTTGCGTCGGGCTTCTTCCCAGGCCATCGGGATCAAACCTATGCGATTCAAGAGGAAGACAAGTGGCTGGTTGGGACGGCGGAAGTGCCGCTTGTATCTTATTATAGCGGTGAGGTGCTCGACTTAACTAAGCCTATGCTTCTTGGGGCTGTAAGCCCTTGTTATCGAAGTGAGATTGGATCAGCAGGACGCGATGTGCATGGCCTATATAGAGTTCATCAATTCGCGAAAGTAGAGCAGGTTGTGATTTGTCAGGCTGATCTTGCACAGGCGGAAGCGATACTTGAGCAAATGACTGCCAATGCGGAGAAGCTGCTGCAGCTTCTTGAGCTTCCTTATCGGGTTGTTGCTGTTTGCACAGGGGATATGTCGCAAAAGAATTATAAGCAATATGATCTGGAAACCTGGATGCCAAGCCGTAATAGCTACGGAGAAACACATTCGGCCTCACTGCTGCTCGACTTTCAGACCAGACGCTCGCGTATTCGTTACCGGGACGAGACAGGACAGCTGCAGTTTGCCTATACGCTCAATAACACAATGGTGGCAACGCCTCGTATTCTAATCCCATTGCTCGAGAATCATCAGCAGGAGGATGGATCGATCTATGTACCAAAAGCGCTCCGTCCTTATATGAAAGGACAGGAAGCTCTTCGTTAGTCGTCTTTTAAGTCAAAAGGCATTCTATTGATAGCGCTCCGACTTCAGGTTGGGGCGCTATCAATATGGTAGGGGATGTGCAGGGATGTGCAGGGATGTGCAGGGATGTGCAGGGATGTGCAGGGATGTGCAGGGATGTGCAGGGATGATCATCAAGTTAAGCTGTGGCGATTCCAACAATTAGCAGTTATACTGAAAAATAGGACTGCCATTTCTTTGGAAGATGAGAGGAGCACCGTCAGATGACTTTGCAAAAGATTCAAGGGTTAGCGGATCGAATTCGTACGAATGTCAGTAAGGTAATCGTAGGCAAGGAAGCAATCATGGATCATTTATTCATCGCTATACTTACATCGGGACATGTCTTATTAGAGGATGTACCTGGAACAGGCAAGACCCTCCTTGCGAAAGCGCTGGCAAAATCAGTGCACTGCTCCTTCAAACGAATTCAATTCACTCCGGATCTATTACCGTCCGATTTGAGCGGTATTCACTTCTATAATCAAAAGCTCTCTGAATTCGAATTCAGACCGGGACCGCTGTTTACCAATATAGTCCTTGCAGATGAGATAAACCGTGCAACGCCAAGGACACAATCCAGTCTTCTGGAATGTATGGAGGAACGGCAGGTAAGCATTGACGGGACCACACATCAGTTAAGCCGTCCTTTTCTCGTTATAGCCACCCAAAATCCAGTCGAGCAGCAAGGGACTTTCCCACTGCCAGAAGCGCAGCTGGATCGGTTTCTTTTTAAAGTGAAAATGGGTTACCCGTCAACAGCAGAAGGTATTGGTATTATGAAAAGATTCATGTCGGATAATCCAATTGACCAGCTGCAGCCTGTGACTACAGTTGAAGAAATCGAAGAGGCTCAACGTATCTATACGTCGGTTGCTGTATCCGATGATTTACTATCGTACATGCTGGCAATTGTTGAAGCAACGCGGGTCCATGCGGATGCTGCACTTGGAGCTAGCCCTCGGAGCAGTCAAGCTTTGCTGAGAGCTTGTCAGGCTTTTGCCGCCTTACATGGACGAGATTATGTCATGCCTGATGATGTGAAAGCGATGTCGATCCCCGTGCTTGCACACCGGATCACGGTAAGAAGCGCTCAGCGGCTGCGACCAAACGCGGCAGAGAGTATTGTGGAATCAATCCTGCAAATGATTGCGGTACCTTCGGATACACCGCTTTTGACTCGCTCTTAAGAGCAACCGGATGCGGAGGACGTTGGAGAATGGGCATACATTGGTATATTTTAAGTGCAATCGTCGTTATTATCATCCAACAGTTTGTGTTTCGTAGGTTCGGAATGAAGAAGCTGACTTATGAACGACGCTTTAGTGTAAGTCACTGCTTTGAGGGCGAGCGTATTGAAATGATTGAACGACTTACGAACAGTAAATCACTTCCAGTGCCATGGTTGCGGGTGGAATCACTGCTTCACACGGGGCTAAAGTTTGAAAGAAATGCTAATTTTGATGTAAGCAGTGGGCAATTTTATCAGAATCATAAGAGCTTATTCAGTCTAATGGGCAATAAACAGCTCACAAGAAGACATTCCGTACAATGTGTTCAAAGAGGCTTCTACCGGCTATCGAGTGCCTCACTTTCCTATGGTGATTTGTTCGGCATGTTCAGCTCCCATGTGAAATTGCCGCTTAAGGAAGAGCTTGTCGTGTATCCGCAGCCGGTCGACTACTCGGAACTAAACTTCCCCTCGCGAAGTTTCCAAGGAGATATTGCGGTGCGGCGCTGGATTGTAGAAGATCCATTCACGATCTCCGGTGTTCGCGACTATCACTCGGGTGATTCGCTAAAGACGATCAATTGGAATGCGACGGCACGAGCGGGCAAGCTTCAGGTTCATCGACGGGATTTCACAGCTGATTACAGGCTGATGATTCTGTTGAATGTAGAAGATCACGCCGAAATGTGGGATGTGGTAAAGGATACTGAGCTGATTGAGCAGGGGATTCGAATGGCTGCTGCGCTTGTGCAGTATGCCACAGAGCAAGGCTTGGAAACGGGATTTGCTGCGAATGGACATGAGATTGATGTTCCTGGTATGCCAATGACTGTAGAACGGAGCAGTGGTAATGAGCATTTACTGCATATTTTAGAACAAATGGCCAAGCTAGTTATTGTACGTGAAGTGCCTTTCGACGCGTTGCTCCATCAATTGACAGAGCGATGGCAAGATGAAGATTCCTATGATGTTGTCATCGTATCTGCCTTCATGAGCGAGAAGATCGAGCTGGCTATCGACAAAATGAGAAGCGGTGGTCATAGTGTGGACTGGATGCCGATCAATCTGGTGCGGGTAGGTGATTCGGCATGAAGCACAGATGGAGAGATTTCACTTCAGTTTTTGTGATCGGAATCCTTGAGCTGTTGCTGATTTTTCCGATTGTATTGGTTCTCTACCTGCAGGCGCCGCCTACTTCAGCTTTATGGCAGCTGGTAGTCATGCAATTGTTCGGATATGCAGTTGGCTTTCTATTGAATGTTCTCTTGAAATTCAGGAACTCAGTTCCGCTGTTGATGATTAGCCTTATCGTTGCAGGTGGCTTCAGCTGGATGCAAAATGGTGGCTCAGTAGAAGCTGCTGTCGAAACGATAGTCCTGACATTCTGCTTGTTTCGCGGTGAACGACTTGCGGTATCGTCAGCAGCACAAGGCGTGCCTCCCCGCCATTATAGTCTAGGATTGCTGGCCTATTTTATCGTATCCGTTATTTTTGGGATCAAGCATGATTATGCTTCCTCCTATCAAGCTTTGTTCACAGCTGCTGGACTCCTTGTACTTGTTCTTGCATTATTTAAGACCAATCGAGGTCTTGTCGATCAAGAATCGCTCTCTGGCAGCAACAAGCCTATGGTGGAGCCTACCGTCAGAAGACATAATCAACTCTTTGTCGGCATTTTGCTTGTCATCACGATACTTATCGTATTTAGTTATCAGATTCAAGCTTTGTTTGGATCATTATGGAGCATGCTGGTCGCTAGGCTGGCTAAGCTATTCTCAGGCAGTGGGAAGCAGAATCCCGTACCTGAACCAGTTCCTAATGAACCACCGCCTGAGCTGCCCTTTCCTGATGATGTTAAACCGCCTTCACACTGGGGCGATTATATTATGTATGGCTTGCTTGTATTGATTGCTGCGGCTCTGCTTTGGCTTGTAATTCGTAAGCTCAAATATTTGCCAAGCTGGTTTAAGCAGCTGCGCGAGAAGCTTGCAGAGCTTTTTAAGAGGGAAAAGCAAAAGGAATCTCCTCAGGGTTATGTAGATGATATTCAGAATATTAAGAAGCCAGGGCGGATTGGAAGCTTATGGCGGAGCTCTTTCAAAGAACCAAAGCTGCGTTGGAAGGATCTGAACGACTATGAATCGCGTATTCGCTATTTGTACAGACAATGGGTAGGGCGACGTGTGAGGAATGGCTATTCATTCAAGCCTCATTTCACACCAAGCGAAACGGGTGCTGAGCTGAGTATGCAGCAGCAACTGCAAGATGCTGGATCGGCGGCGGAGCTCGTTCGTTCCTACAATTCCGTTCGATATGGCGGGAAGCCTGTTTCGGATGAGCAGCTTCGTCAGCTGAAGGAGCAGCAAGATAAGGGCGGCCGGTAACGGATAACGCCGCATACATAAATATCCATCTTTGCGGGCATTCTAATCGGGGATAACATGACTGTGTATATACTTGGGAAACGAGTATAGCCCGAGGATGACAACTTCTAGGAGGATGCAAAGATGGATAATCAAAATCAGCCTGTGAATAGCCAGCAATTGAGCTATGAGCAGTTCCAAGAGCAAGTGATGAGGCAGCAGCAGCAGGAACAGATGCAAGCGCAGCAAGCGCTTCGCAATGCAGGCTTAGATCCAAAGTCGCAACAGGTACAGCAGGTCGTACAGGAGCTTCAAAATATTCAAAGTGAGCTCAACTTGGCGGAGAATCAGATTCAAATGCAAATGGATGCACAAAAACGTCAGATTCAAAGCATTCAACAACGCCTACAGCAGGCAGTGAAGCAAGTACAAAGTACGCTGTCAGCCAATCAAGTATCGAATGCGTCGAATCAAACCATGCCAACGAATGGTTTCGTACAATAAAGTTTGGATGTATAGCTTATTTGCTAGATATAGCCCCTCGAAAGTGATTATGGTAATGCGGTGCAAGAAGCCGCTCCAAATTGCTGCGAGGGGTTTTTGCTGTCTAAAAGGAAGCTGAGAAAATTTTTTTATATGTTAGATATATTTACATTAAATTATTGAAAATGGACACTATCCAGTCTAAAATGTAATATTATATAACATGTTTATTACTCTTAATGAAGCTTGGTTGTCATCTCTCATTCGTAAGCTGCGGATATGGAGGTCCCTTTCCTGGACGTGGAATGGGCGATCGGTGCCGATGGTCCGGATGAAATTGCGGTCAGTGTTGCAGTTGAGCTAATTACTGTTCGGTCACGAGGCCTGGGGAGGAACCAAATGAGAAAGCCAAATAAAGTGTGGACGATGGGTTTGTTATTCATCTTTACGATTGCGATCGTTTTTTCTGGCTGTTCGAAGAGCGACAATACAGCGGCAACGAACACGAATAAGGCGGACATAACGGCAAACGATGCAGCGAAGGGAAACACAACCATAATTAATAAAGCTGTCATCCGCGCTCTCCGGTATATTCTCAACTGTATCCGCTTTGATGCCTGTTTGTTCTTCCATAAATTTTCCTCCTTGTTCATGCTGGTAAGTCCAGCCGCCATCTCTAGGAGGTCCAATTTAAACAAAAGCGACGCAAGGCTTTTTCTTCTCCGTGTCCGCTCGGAGCGAATCATAACCGATCTTGCGCAGAATCATGACATCATTTTTACGACAAGCTTCGGTTACATGGATTACACGTTGAACGTTGCAAAGAAGTTCCCAAAAATCATTTTCGAGCATTCGGCTGGCCACAAAACTGCGAATAATATGGGAACTTATTTCGGCAAAAACTTTGAAGGCAGTTATCTAGCTGGTATTGCGGCAGGTATAGTGACGAAGAAGAATCTACTCGGTTACGTCGGTGCTTTTCCAATTCCAGAAGTCATCTATAACATTAATGCATTTGCGCTAGGCGCGCAGAGCGTGAATCCAGATGCCAAAGTTAGTGTCGTATGGTCCAATACTTGGTACGATCCAACTACCGAACGACAAGCGGCGATCAGCTTGCTCGATAAAGGCGCAGATGTCTTGCTTGCTTATCGGGGTTCGTCGACTACTGTTCAAGCAGCTGCGGAACGAGGGGCATTCGCGAGCGGCAATGACTTTGACAGGACGAAGGATGCTCCAGATGATTATTTAACCAATCCGACTTGGAACAGGGGTCCCTATTATTCCAAAATTATGAAGGCGGTAGAGGCTGGAACGTGGACCAATGCGCCATATATGGGATCTCTTGCAGATGGCAGGGTAGACATTGCACCGCTTGGACCTAAGATTCCGGACGATGTGAAGAAGTTGGTAGCAGACGCTAAAGCGAAGATATTGGATGGCAGCTTGAAAGTGTTCACTGGCTCCATTATGGAAGCTAGTGGAGCTGAGAAGGTCAAAGCAGGCGATACCATGAGTCTAGAAGATATTTTGAAAATGGATTGGTTTGTTAAAGGAGTAGACGGCACTATTCCCAAGTAACCACTAGCCTCTATTTCCCCCAACCAACAAATCCCTTGCAAGAGGTTATGGTTACACGGCTATTATTGTGGGAAGCATGCTCAGCAAGCTTCGTTTGCGCCGAATTGGATGAAAGGAGAGGAAGGGATATGGATGATTTGTCGCTGCACGGGTTATGGCGAAATCCTTCGAGCAGTCCAAAGAGCCATCGAAATGGGGAGGGAATCGTTATGAATGAACAGCAGCGGGAACGGGATCTGCATGTACGTTATTTGCGAAAATGCATTGAAGTGTCCGAGCAAGCCATACTTTCTGGGAATATGCCTTTTGGCGCTATTCTCGTAGCCCCATCCGGAGAAATACTGCTGGAAAAGGGCAATATTGAAGTGACGGGATCGATTTATGAAGCAGAGACCGCTGTCGTTCATGAGGGGTATTGGTCATGATTATAACACTCTGGCAATTAAACACACTCAGCCGTGAAATATTCGTCCATTTGATTGGCGGCATATTCGAGCATTCCCCTTGGGTGGCGGACAAAGCTTGGGAACAAAGACCGTTTCATTCCTGTCAAGAGCTGCATGAAGCTATGATGCGAACTGTTCACAAGGCAGCTCCCGAGCAGGTGCTGAGCTTGATACGTTCCCATCCGGATCTCGTAACCCGTTTAGAAATAAGTGAATTCTCTACGCTAGAGCAGAAGGGATCTGGACTTGATTGTCTATCTCCTGAGCAATTCAAGCAGTTCTCTAATCTGAATCGAGCTTATGTGGAGAAGTTCGGATTTCCTTTTGTTTATGCTATTCGCGGTAAGTCCAAGGAGGATATCCTCGAAGCGTTGAAAGCAAGAATGGAGCATACACCGATAGAAGAACGTCAGCTGGCACTAGTGGAGATTGGCCGAATCACCAAATTTCGTATACAGGATGTTGTTGAAGAATAAATGAAGAATTGTTGAATCCAAGTGCGCACTATCATGTCCCAATGCTATTTGCACCAGGAGGGTAGAGCACGTATCAAGGGAGCTAAAAGAGACATGTTGATACCAGGGCAGACTGGACTTCACTTTAAGCTTGGTGGTAGATTTAATCTAGACCATAACTAAGGAGTGACTGATTCTGTCTAGCCACAATGATCTTCAGGTACATTCGTTCTACCAGCATACAGAGCAAGCTTTTGCCCTTATGCCGTCTGCTATTACAAGCTTGACACAGCTCAAGCAAGCCTTCGCGGCGGCGGATGAGGATTTTCTTGCTATTGAATTGAAGAGCATGATTGAACGATTGAATGAGATTCAGAAGCTGCTTGCTGATGGACCGCAGGGGTAGAATCATTTTCATTCAGAGGAGTAGTGAGATTATCCCGTGTGAATGCGGATGAATAGCTTAAGAAATGCTGGGAGAGCGTAATAAGGGCGTCCGAGTCTTCAGATCGGACGTTTTTTTGTGCTTTGAAAACTACTATTCCTGTTGGTGAAATGTCTCATGCGATGTGCTCTACCATTTCATACGATAGAGGATGGAAGAGTAGAGGAGGCGTCTGCATGCCAATACTAGATTCGGGTCTGCTGATTAATAGGAAGCATAAGCGTACCGCAGTTCTCAACTTGACGGTTATGAATATGGGAAGGCAGCCTGCTGTTGCCGGTATTCAAGTTTATACGCTGAACAAAGAAAGCTCGTTAACGGATGAATCACTAGCGGACAAAGGGAGCGGCATGCAGCATGAAGGCCTCTATGGCAGTCTGATCTTGCATACTCTTAAGCTCATTACGTTGAAGCCGCTCGGTCAGAATGAATCTGTTTTTGCAATTAGTCATGAGGTTAGTGAGCTAGAGATGTTTGGCGTACGGATCGTTACGAATGGTCTTGGTGCAGGAGATGTCCGTTCCTTACTCGTAGAGCTGGGTGAAGATGGAACGAGCATTGGTGAGCATCAGTTAAATGCGGAGAGTGCTAATCTAGTAGATGAGCAGATGCTTGCCTATGTGGCTAATCATACACAGCACACGTTGTCAGTCATACAAACCTCTACCTTAACTCAGGTTGCAACCGTTGTGCTTCCTCCCGGCAGTGGACCTCGCTTGCTGGCGATAACGCCAGATGGCGCTCTTGTTTATGTCACCTGCCAAGGCGACAAAACGATCAAAGTGATAGACTCCTTCACACAAACAGTCATCGCCGAGATAATCCTGCCGGTTGGAGCCGTTCCATTTGCGGTCGCTGTCTCACCGCACGGCAACAAAGCTTATGTATCCACTCTTCTTGAAGAATACGTAGTTGTCATTGACATCGCTACACAAACGATAAGCAAGTTTATACCCCTCCCTAAAGGATGCGACTGTTCAAGTATTGCGTTCACTCCGGATGGCCGGTATGCCTACTTATGTCTTATCAACAAAGGCTCAATGGCCATGTTGGATACGATGACCGATTCGATTATTCAAACGTTCAAGCTGCCTAGCGGCTGCCTGCCTTCCGCGGTTGTAATTTCACCTAACGGTGCTTTTGTATATGTAACCGATATCCATTTGGAAAAGGTATATGTCATTCGCCTTGCCACAAACACCATCATTGCTTCGATTAAGCTTGACGTCAACAGTGATCCTCAGAATCTTGTCGTTACGCCAGACGGCGCTCTTCTTTATGTAGCGTGCCGTGGGGGAGATGAGATCGTTGTTATTAATACGTCACGCAATGAAAAATTGACGACGATCGACCTGCCGGAAGGAAGCAACCTTAGCGATATTGCCGTATCAGCGGATGGTGCGAAAATCTACGTTACCGTGCTGACATTTGGATATGTGGCCGTCATTGATGTACAGAGTCAGCTGCCGATTGCTATACTGCCGACTGGAAGCTTCCCATCAGGAATCGCAATTACGCCGATATTGCTGAATTGAAAGAGGCAGTTCCTTAAGTAGCTTGAAGACTACTAATGGAACTGCCTCTTTTTTTTGATGTTAATTATCGATTCAAATCCAGTGGAAGCCATTCGAGCACACGCTTGATTTGTTTATCCCAGTAGCCCCACTCATGTGTACCAGACTCCTCTTCATAGGTGAGCGGTAGATTCAGTTCTCGAGCATAGTCACGGAATTTGATATTGTCCTCGTATAGGAAATCTTCAGTCCCACAGCACTGGTAGAGAAGCGGAGCTTTGTCGCCTAAAGCGGCTACATCGCGTGCTAGCTTGAATAAGTCGCTAGAGCTGTTTTCAGCTTGCTCCATAGACCCGAAGGATTTCTTGAAGTCATCAGAAAACAGCTTATGTACGCTAGAGATATCAAGAGAACCGGATAAGCTCGCCGCTGCTTGATAACGATCTGGTTGATTAAGCGCTAGCTTGAATGCGCCATAGCCGCCCATGGATAGACCGGCAACGAAATTATCTTCCCGGCGATCTGATAGAGGGAAGAACGATCTTGCAATAGCAGGTAATTCTTCGCTGATAAAAGACCAAAAATTTAATCCTTGCTCCATATCCGTATAGAAGCTTCGCTGAGCAGATGGCATGACTACTGCAATGCCTAGTTCTGCAACGTAACGTTCAATGGAAGTGCGTCTGAGCCATATCGTATGATCATCTGAAAGTCCATGTAAGAGAAGCAGTGTTTTATGCTTCTGATCGGAAGCGCGTGAGTGCATGCCAATTTGGGAATAAGTCGTTTGCGGTAAAATGACAGTCATTGAGGTGGAGATGCCAAGTGTTTCGGAATAAAAGTCACATTGAATTAGAGCCATAGTAGTACCTCCATTTGATATAAGGATCATGAATGTCTGAGAACAACATTCCACGCTGCCGTGTGAAAATCCTGCCTCGATCAACAATTATTCATTTCTTGGACTGGTCAGCCATATAGTGTGAGAAGAGATATTCTAGGTCGAGCCTTGAGCCTGGTGGAGGAGGGTAGACAATGAGTGAGAAGAATGGTGTGCTTGATCTGCATATACAAGGGATGAGCTGTACAGCTTGTGCTGTTCGGATTGAAAAGGCAGTTGGCAAAATGTCCGGCATATCCAGCATATCTGTCCAATATGCAGCCAAATCAGCCCATATTCGTTTCACGCCAGATGTCGCTAATGCCTCAGGTATTATCGAAAGGATTGGCCAAATCGGATTTCATGCCGATTATGCGGAGGCAGCTAAAGGCAGTGACAACGAAATTGAAAAGCTGCAAATGAGATTCATCGTGGCAGCTCTTCTGACGTTTCCTTTACTTTGGGCGATGGCACATCATTATAGCTGGCTGCGCGGGATCCCGGTACCCTTCATGCTGCAGGAGCCGCTGCTGCAATTTATACTCGCAGCAATTGTTCAATTTTTTATCGGAATGCCTTTTTATTTTGGTGCTTTTTATGCCCTGCGAGAACGGATGGCGAACATGGATGTACTGGTCGCAATCGGGACAACAGCAGCATTCGGATATAGTTATTATGCGATGATGACGGGGGGAGCTCTGTACTTTGAGACCTCAGCTGTTGTGATTACGGCTGTTCTTCTCGGTAAGCTGCTCGAAGCATCAGCTACCGAGCGGGTGATGAGGGATAATGAAGCGTTCGCGGCGCTGCAGGCAAAAGATGCGCTGGTGCTCCGCAGTGGTAGAAGAGAAAAAATTCCGGTCGATCGGATTCGAGTGGGTGATCAGCTTCTTGCGGAGGATAATCAGCTTCTTGCTGCGGATGGCATTGTGTTAGAAGGGCAGGCATCCGTAGACGAATCATTCCTAACAGGTGAGAGCATGCCCGTTACGAAGCATATCGGAGATCAAGTGTTCGCTGGCACTAGAATTCGTGGATTCTCAGCGCTTCGCATTCAAGTAACGGCTATCGGAGAGGATAGGCTGTTAAGTCGTATCACGGTACTGACCCGTCAGGCACAGTCGACCAAATCATCAATTGGAAGAAAAGTGGATCGAATCTCGGGGATTTTTGTTCCAGTTATGCTTCTGCTTTCTCTAGGTACTTTATTGCTGTGGCTGCTTGTTCTGCGGCCAGGCGATTGGGGAACGGCCTCTGTACATGCACTTGCTGTTCTGCTGGCGGCTTGTCCCTGTGCGCTTGGTCTTGCTGCTCCGATATCACTTGTTTTGGCATCGGGCAAGCTAGCTAGACGAGGCATCGTGCTTAAGGATGCGGGGGCACTAGAGAGGCTGACGCAGATTGATACGATTGTACTCGATAAGACAGGCACCCTTACAGAAGGGCATCCTTCATTAACAGGTATATCTAGTGGATATGGATCACCAAATCGACTGCTGAGATTGGTGGCAGCTGTGGAAGAGCATGCCCAGCATCCCTTTGCCTCCGCCGTATGCGCGGCGGCAAAGCGAGCGGGTCTTGTTGTTCCTGAAGCAAAAGCTTTCCAAACTTATCTAGGTAAGGGTGTTGAAGCCACCGTCGAGGGCATGCGAATTGAGGTGGGCAACGCCCGCTTTGGCTCAGAGCGGGGATGGTGGCAGCCAACTCCGGAAGTCAATCGATTTGTCACGAATAAAGAAATGGCAGGGGAAACGGTTGTCTATGTTGCGATCAATGGGGAGTTTAGTGGAGCACTAGCCTTTGCAGATCCAGTGAAGCGCTCTTCGGTGGAGGCTGTACAAGCTCTTCAATCAGAAGGAATTGCGGTATGGATGGCAACTGGGGACCATTGGGCTGCAGCTAATTCGGCAGGGCTTAAGACAGGTATAGGCTCCATTCATGCCTCGATGCTGCCAGAGCAAAAAGTGAATTTTATTAAAAAGCTGCAGCAGGAAGGGCATATTGTGGGGATGGTTGGCGATGGATTCAATGATGCGCCAGCTCTTGCTATGGCCGATGTCGGTGTTGCTATGGGGAATGGTACGGAAGCAGCGCTAGATGCTGGGCATCTGACTCTTATACGTCCGAGGCTAACGGGTATCCATGAAGCTTTAATCATCAGCCGTTTAACCGTAACAAACATTCGTCAGAACTTAGGATTTGCTTTTGTATACAATCTTGTCGTTATTCCGTTCGCTGCACTTGGTGCCATTGAGCCCTGGATGGCAGGCACCGCGATGGCACTTAGCTCTGTCTCCGTTGTAGGCAATGCTCTGAGATTAAGTGGTCAAATGAACAGGGCCTTGAACCGTAGTCAGCTTGTTTGAGGTTGCTTATGGGGTCTTATTCCTCCAAATCGTCTAGTATGTCTTCTGCTGGGTTACTTGTCTTCGCACGGATGATCGCTAAGACCGCTGCTGCGGCCCATAAAGCAGAGGAATTGTTTACTGGCGGTTTTTCCTTTTCACTCATTCGTTTAGCCTCCTATTTTCTCACGTAGTAATCTTATACTTTTAGAATTATGCGGCAAGGCTCGACAAAAGACCCCGTTATGAAGGCTGTTTAGTGTAGACAACTTTAAAACAGAGTGTTATAGTTACACATGCAATAATCACATAGTAGTTTGAAACAGGTGCCTTAGCAGATGCTACGGCTTAATAGGGAAGACCGGTGAAACACCGGCACGGACCCGCCACTGTAAGGAGTGTCAGTACGCAAATACGAGCTTTGATAAAGCTGGGCATTGCGGATTGACGAACGCATGGATTAAAAGGTCACTGGGCGTACGGAACGCTCGGGAAGATGATCAATGCGGTTGCTCCAAGTCAGGATACCTGCCTGTTTTGTTAAACGCTACCTACGAGGATTTAGGGAAGTGTTAGAGATTGGCTAAGATACGAATTCGGACACGGATCCCTCGCAATGGACTGTTGCGCGTAGGGAACTGCTGTTCTTCGAACCTTAAGCATTTCTGACACTTTTGTCGGAGATGCTTTTTTTGTTGCTTTCATAGAGAAGCAATTAGTAGAAGAGAAACAATTGGGCAGAGCCTGATAATAATGAACAAAGGAGCTAGAAAAATGAAATCAAGCAACATGTACAAATGGTTGAAATTATCCATGATGGTCGTCTTTACAGCTATGCTGCTTATCACAGCAGCTTGCGGAAACAAAGGAACAGGAAGCGATGGAGACACAAAAAATACGAATGCCGGAACAATAACGAACACAGGTGATGCAGCTACACCGAACGATACAAAAGAAGCAGCGAAAGCAACCGTCTACCCTTTAACAGTCAAGGATGCGACGAATACAGAGCTTACTTTTGCTCAAGCGCCTCAAAAAATCGTAACCCTGCTTCCTAGTGAAACCGAGATTGTTTATTCACTTGGTGCTGGCGAACAGGTCGTTGGTGTGGATGACAATTCCAATTATCCTTCAGAAGTGGCATCCAAAGAGAAAATCGGTGGAATGGAAGCGAATATTGAGAAGATTGTTTCCTTGAAGCCTGATCTTGTACTAGCTTCCTCAAGCATGAACAAGCCCGTTATTGACAAATTGCGCTCATTGAAATTAAACGTTTATGCAACAGATCCGAAGACGTACAACGCTGTAATCGAGAAAATCACTCAAATCGGTGCTATCCTTGACCACAACGATAAAGCAGCTGAAGTAACGAAGCATATGCAAGAAGTACTTACGCAGGTAACGGATACGCTGAAAGATGCACCGAAGCCTACGGTTTACCTGGAGTTCTCGCCGGGCTGGACAGTTGGAAAAGGCCAATTTCTTGATGAATTGATTACGCTAGCTGGCGGGACAAACATCGCCACTAAGCCCGATTGGTATGAGATTGATCCAGAAGCAGTCTTGAAAGCTAATCCAGACTTCATCATCTATGCATCGATGACGGTCAAAGAAGGCGAGAAGAATCCCATTCTTGCCGCAATCGAGAGCAGACCAGGCTGGAAAACGATTAAAGCCATTTCGGACAAGAAGCTATTCGAGGTTGATCAGGACCCGCTTGTTCGCGTAGGTCCCCGTCTTGCAGACGGTTTACTGGAAGTAGCCAAAAAACTTCATCCTGATCTTATTAAGTAATGATGAAAATAAAACTGTACACTTACGGAGGAGCAGCTATGCTCCTCCTTCTCGCATCTATAGTCGTTAGTTTATCGATCGGTTCGGCTGGTTTACCGTTGCGTGATGTGTGGGGAATTCTTGTTCATCAGCTTCCTTGGATGGATGGAGGTGTTAGCAAATGGGATGCAGGAGACATCGCTATTGTGACCCAATTAAGACTTTCACGTGTTCTGCTAGCCATACTTGTTGGTGCTTGTCTATCCCTTGCAGGCGCTGGTTTTCAAGGTGTCCTGCGCAACCCGCTTGCTGATCCTTTTACGCTTGGTGTGGCTTCAGGCTGCTCGGTCGGTGCAGCTTTTCTAATCGTATTTGGATTTCAGACGGTCATTGGCATCTGGTCGGTGCCGCTCGTTGCTTTTATTACGGGTATAATTACGCTTCTTATTGTTTTTACACTTTCCAGGGCAAGAGGTTCGATGAATGTAGAGACACTTATTCTATCTGGTGTTATTGTGCAAGCGTTTCTAGGAGCAATCGTTTCTTTCATGGTTTCCTTATCGCAAGGTGTTGTGAACGAAATAATGTTCTGGTTAATGGGCAGCTTGAGCGCTCGCAGCTGGGAGCATGTGAAGCTGATATTGCCTTTCCTTCTAGTTGGTTTTCCAGTGCTCATCCGCTATGGTCAGCCTTTGAATCTATTTGTCTTTGGAGAACGGCATGCGGCTCAAATGGGAATTAATGTGGAACGGACGAAGCTGCTCGTACTTATAACCTCAACACTTCTAACCGCTGTAGCAGTCTCGATTGCTGGAGTCGTCGGCTTTGTTGGATTAGTCGTGCCTCATTTGCTTCGGCTATTGGTAGGGCCGGATTATCGGATTATTATTCCGTTATCTGCGATTGGAGGAGGCATTTACTTACTATGGGCCGATACGCTTGCAAGAACCATGTTGAGCCCAAAGGAAATTTCACTCGGTGTGGTTACAGCATTAATCGGTGCACCATTTTTCGCATATTTGCTCTATAGGCGCAAGGTGCTGCAAGGAGGCTCGTCATGATCGAGGTACGAGGCTTGGTGAAAGAGATAAACGGAAATCCGATCTTGAATGATCTATCGTTTATATTGGAACCAGGCAGCATGTATGGGATTATTGGACCAAATGGCGTAGGCAAGTCTACGCTGTTACATCTCTTATCCGGAGTCGATAAGCCAACGAGTGGAGAGGTGCTACTTGAAGGACGGGTGGCAAGCAGCTATAACCGAAAGGAAGTAGCAAAGTGGGTTGCCGTGCTTCAGCAGGGAGGACTCGGCTCAGTCGGATTTACGGTGCGTGAAGTTGTAGCTATGGGACGGTATCCCTTTCAAAACTGGATGGGTGAAGAGAAGGCAGATCAATCTTCTATTATTGATGAGGCACTTCAAGCGATGGGTTTGACGGAACTGCAGGAGCGAAGAATGGATCAGCTTAGTGGGGGGGAAAGGCAGCGTGTTGCCTTGGCTAAAGTCATGGTACAAGAGCCAAGACTGCTGCTTCTTGATGAACCGACAACCTTCCTAGATATTGGCTTCCAGGTTCAACTTCTTGACATCGTGAAGGGCTGGCAGCGCGAGCGAAAGATGACCGTTGTTGCTGTACTGCATGATCTCAATTTGGCCGCTCATTACTGCGATAAACTGCTTGTGCTCCATGAAGGCCATATTGAAGCGTTCGCATCTGCAGTAGACATTATAGAACCTCAGTTAATTGAACGAGTATTTGGTGCTAGAACCATCATACTGACTCATCCAGAAACAGGAGTTCCCCAGCTGCTGCTGCATCCATCACAGCCTTCGGCACAACAAGAATATGGGATATAGAGAGGAAGTAGAGGGAAATGAATGAACAAGTATTAGAAGACCTAATTAACGCAATAAAACCGATTAACGAGCAAGCTGCTGAGGAGGCGACTCATCGGCTGGATAGTTTGACCAAGCCGCCGGGCAGCTTAGGCAAGCTCGAAGATATTGCCCGCCAGCTTGCTGGAATTACAGGTGAAGTAGCAGCTGACTTATCGAAGCGAGCTGTCATAGTGATGGCGGGTGATCATGGGGTTTGTGAGGAAGGAATAAGTGCTTTCCCTGCTGAGGTAACACCGCAGATGGTGATGAACTTCCTATCAGGGGGGGCAGCTGTTAATGTGCTCGCTAGACAGGCGGGTGCTGAAGTGTTTTGCGTAGATATGGGAGTAAATGCAGATCTTGAGCATGCTCTGTTGATTGATCGTAAGGTGCGTAAAGGGACAGCTAATATGGCGCGTGAAGCAGCAATGTCACGTAAAGAGGCGATCTCTGCTATCGTGGCAGGGGTTGAAGTCGTGGCTGAGCTAGTTGCTAAGGGCTACCGGATGTTCGCGACCGGAGAGATGGGAATTGGCAACACGACGGCGAGTGCTGCGCTATGCACCGTGCTTGGCGGTATGTCGGCTGATGAAGCTGTCGGTCTTGGTACAGGTATCGCGCAGCAGCGTAGGGAGCATAAAGTGGATGTGGTGAATCGCGCCATTGCCTTGAATCAACCAAGCTCAACCGATGCGGTTGATGCCCTTGCAAAGGTTGGCGGACTTGAAATCGCTGGCTTGGTGGGTGTTATTCTTGGTGCCGCTGTGAATCGTTGTCCCGTTGTCATCGATGGATTCATCTCCTCCGCGGCAGCCTTAGTTGCTTCCGTTATTGCGCCTCAAAGTGTACCTTATATGATTGGCTCTCATCTATCCCATGAACAAGGACATCGTAAGCTGTTATCTACTATAGGACTTTCGCCAATGATTCATTTGGATATGAGGCTTGGGGAAGGGACTGGAGCTGTGCTCGGCTTCCATTTCATAGATGCTGCTCTTCTTATTATGCGAGAGATGGCTACCTTTGAAAGTGCTGGTGTATCCCGGGAGTAAGGGAGTGTTCATAACGTTAAGCGTTAGGGGGCAAAAGTAGATATGGCGATTTTAGTTACAGGCGGGGCCCGAAGCGGCAAAAGCGATTTTGCCGAACGTTATGCGATGAAATTGAGCTCAAATGGGGTTTATATCGCAACATCGCAGAGCTGGGACAATGAGATGACAGAGCGAATTGAGCGTCATAAGCAGGCACGTGGTTTATCCGCGTACAGGTGGCAAACGGTGGAAGAGCCCTATGAGATTGCCGCGTTATTACGGCAGTTTGAACAGGAAGCGGTGGCTGGTGAAGAAAGGCCAGCCGTTCTGATTGATTGTTTAACGCTTTGGCTAACGAATTGGATGCTCAAGCTGGATCAGGGAGAGATAGAGGATTCTGTGGTGATGGGTCATACTGATCAGAACGATCAGAACGATCAGAATGATCAGAACGATCAGAATGATCAGAACGATCACCCTTTGCATGTAACAGAACACGATTTAGCTTCTGTGTTGGATGATTTTATCCTGGCTGTAGAGAGCTATAGCGGGCCGTTAATTATGGTCACGAATGAGGTAGGCAGCGGCATCGTTCCTGCTTATCCGCTAGGAAGAAGATTTCGGGATGAAGCAGGTCGATTGAATCGAAGGCTGGCTGGTATTTGTGAACAAGCTTTTCTCGTCGTAGCGGGCTTTCCACTAGACTTGAAGGCACATGCCTTCAAGTTGGAGGAGCTGTAGCATGCTGTTTTACTCCTTGCCAGAGATTCTCCTGCTCACAGCCGCCGCTATTATAATCGATTGGATTATCGGCGATCCCAAATGGCCGACTCATCCTGTAATTTGGATAGGAAAGTTCATTCGATTGCTGGAGAAGCGTCTTCGACCGGACGGGGTAGAGATGTCCTCGTCCAAACTTCGAGCTCAGGGTGTTATTTTGACTAGCATAGTAACGCTGCTTTCATTTGTAATGATAGGGCTGATCACGATACTTGCTGCTTGGATCCATCCTTGGTTGGGTTATGCCTTCACGGCATGGTACATTTCGACGACAATGGCGGTTAAAGGACTCAAGGATGCGGCTATGCTTGTTTATCGTCCATTAATGGCAGGTAATTTAGATGATGCTAGAAAGTATACGGGATACATTGTTAGCCGAGATACAGCGACGATGGAAGAAAAGGATACGGTACGTGCAACGGTAGAGACCGTTGCCGAGAACACGGTAGACGCCTTTGTTTCGCCGTTTGTTTTTGCTTTATTAGGCGGCGCTCCACTAGCCATGCTCTATAGAGCGGCGAATACACTGGATTCTATGGTTGGCTATCGGAATGAACAGTATCTCTATTTTGGCTGGGCTTCAGCAAGATTCGATGATGTCTTGAATTATATACCTGCACGTCTAGCTGGGCTGCTCCTTGCTTTGTCTTCAGTCCTTTGTTTAGGGTTTCGGGCTGGTCTGCGCTCGATCAAGGCGATTGTTCAATTCGCCAACCTTCACCCGAGTCCGAACAGCGGTATTCCAGAATCTGCTGTGGCCGGTGCGCTTGGTATTGAACTCGGAGGGCGGAATGTTTACTTTGGTATTGCGAGTGAACGGGCAAGATTAGGCTGGCCGCTTCGTGAGCTAAGAGCACAAGATATTATCATTTCGGTTCGTCTGCTCTATTTGGTTTCCATGCTGTTGTTAGCGGGGGTATTTATTCTATGGCTGTTCGTTTCTTAAAGAATCAAATGCAAGCAGCTGGCGCTGCTTTTCAGCTTATTACGCGAATTCCAATTCCAGTCATGATCCCGTTCGTTCCCCAGGTGCTAGCACGAAGCGTCATCTACTATCCCGTTGTAGGAACGATAGTAGGCGGCTTTGCAGCAGCAGCAGGCTGGCTATTATTCGGCCATTTACCGGCTATGCCATCGGCAGTCATTGTATTAATGCTATGGGCTGCGCTAAGTGGTGCCTTGCATTTGGACGGTTTAATGGATACGGCTGACGGTGTATTAAGTCATCGTTCACGCGATCGGATGCTGGAGATTATGAAAGATAGCCGAGTTGGAGCGATGGGCGTCATTGTAGCTGTTATCTTGCTTCTCTTTAAATTCTCGCTTCTTGCTTCGCTGCTAGAAGGAGAGAGTTGGCTCGGGGCAGCGCTGCAGATTATTGCTGCCTGCGGCTGGAGCAGGCTGTGGCTTGTATGGGCAATGATTATTTGGCCCTTTGCCCGAACGGGTGAGGGAATGGCATCGATGTTCGCTGAAGTTCGTGTACGTCACGCCATAGCGGCAACCTTGCTGCAAGTAGTATTGATATTTGGGGTTGGTCTTGCCTTTGGCAGCTCATGGAGTTCAATCATGAGTCTGATGCTTATACAAGCAGGCGTAACGCTTGTAATAGGGGGAATCATTTCTCACTGGTTGTATCGCAAACTTGGTGGCTTAACAGGTGATACGTATGGGGCGTTGAATGAACTGATAGAATCAGCCTTATTGTTCGCCACTCTATGTGAATTAATGTGGTTAAATTAAGGTTCTAAACCATAATCAATGCATGCCATCACCAGAAGTGCATAGCGAAGCGGACGGAATCGTTCTGAAGAAGCGATAGCGTTCGCCTTTGTCTCCTTATTTCTACCCCCTAAGGGATAGAATCAGGAAATAGGGAGACAACAGCGATCGTAAGAATGATCCGGCAGCAAAGCGGCCTTCTACGAACAATACTTTAAATATATCAAGCACTTATTTTGGTGTTGAGTCTAAATTAATGTGGTTAAATAAATGTTTGAATAAATGGTTAAATAAATAATTATTCCGGGATTTGAATATATTTAATGAGATTAAATAAAGGGGCGTTTAGTCATGTTGGAGCGATTCGGACACGGTGGGGATTTGCTGACTGCACAGGAGCTGTACGGAATGGGAGCAGATCGTTTTCTCGATTTTAGCGCCAATATGAATCCGCTTGGACCACCGCCCTGCGTTGCCGATGTGCTTAGACGATACGCAGATTCAATTGGTCACTATCCGGATCCAGTGGTGAGAGGCTTACGGCTTAAGTTGGCTAATCATCATAGCGTAGAAGAAGACAATATTCTGGTAGGGAATGGTGCAGCAGAGCTTATTGATCTTGTCGTTCGTTTACTCAAGCCAGCTGTAACGGTAATCACTGCCCCTTGCTTCAATGAATATGGGGATGCTTCCCGTAAAATTGGCAGTGAGGTTCGCTTGCTCCAGCTTAAAGCCGATCATCAATTTCGTCTGACTGAGGAGCTTGTCCTGCAGATGCTTAGCAGGCTAAGGGATGAGGGGAAAAAGGCGAGTGAAACATTATGGTTCCTAGGCTCTCCGAATAATCCAACGGGTCAGCTCATTGAACCCGAGGTCGTAAAGCTGCTGCTCCATGAAGGTGAGACGGTTGCCGTAGACGAGGCATTCATGGATTTTGTAGAGAATGAGAATCGTTGGAGTCTGTTGGAGGAGGCAGCTTCATCCGAGCGGCTGATCGTCATCCGTTCGATGACTAAATTTTATGCGATCCCAGGCATTCGTCTAGGCTATCTAGTAGGAGGTTCAGCGTTTGTTCAAGCGTTAGGAGAGCTGCAAATTCCATGGAGTGTTAATTCACTAGCACAGCAAATTGGTGAAGTGGTGTTGGAAGATCGGGAGTATCACGAGAAGACGAGAACATGGCTGCAAACGGAACGTCCTTGGTTTACAGAGCAGCTATCCTCAATGGGTCTAACGGTCTTTGAGGGTTCTGTCAATTATGTCCTCTTTGAGATTCCAGAGCGATTCGGATGGACGTCGATACAGCTGCAGCAAGCATTAGGCAAAAGAGGGATTCTCCTTCGTGATGCATCCGGCTATAAAGGTTTGAATGGGGCCTATTGCCGAAGCGCAGTTCGCTTCCGTGGGGATCATATCCGACTTCTACATGAGCTGGAAGAGCTGCTGCTTCAGGGTGCTAAATGAGGTCAGTGAGAGAATAATCGGAGGTTGGTTCAGAATGAGAGAAAGAGAGCCGCTTAAGCTCGCTCGAACGATAATGGTGCAGGGAACGGCATCAGATGTTGGGAAAAGCGTCATTACCGCCGCGTTATGCCGAATTTTTACAGAGGATGGTTGGCGGGTTGCACCGTTTAAATCGCAAAATATGTCTCTGAACTCCTACGTAACATGGGATGGTAAAGAGATCGGACGTGCTCAGGGTATGCAGGCAGATGCGTGCGGAATTCTAGCGACTACGGATATGAATCCCATTCTATTAAAGCCGAAGAAGGATATGGTCTCGCAGGTTATTGTCCATGGCAAGCCGCTCGGAGATTTCGCGGCTCGTGTCTACCGTGAAGAGGTACTCTCTAAGGCGGAGCCGATCGTAAGGCAAGCACTGGACAATTTGCGGAAAGAGTACGACATCGTTGTGCTTGAGGGTGCTGGCAGCCCAGCCGAGATTAATTTGAAGAGCCGCGATATTGTCAATATGAAAGCTGCAAAGTGGGCTGACGCTCCTGTCATTCTTGTCGCAGATATTGACCGGGGTGGTGTATTCGCCTCTATCGTCGGTACACTTGAGCTGCTTGAACCGGATGAGCGTGCTCGTGTGTGCGGTTTTATTATTAATAAATTCCGCGGTGATGTATCACTGCTGCAATCAGGGCTGGACTGGCTGGAAGAGAGAACGGGGAAACCGGTATTGGGCGTTGTTCCTCATTTGCATGAGCTAGGCCTAGAAGATGAGGATTCACTGTCCCTTGATGTTGCGATTCAGAAACTTGCAGCTGAATCACTGGCGGAGCAATCAAACGCAAAGAAGTTGGATATTGCCGTTCTTCGACTTCCTCATATATCCAATTTCACCGATATTGATCCCTTGCGCTCTGAGCCGGATGTCCATGTGCGATTTATTACTTCTTTACAGCAATGGGGCAAGCCAGATGCCGTCATCGTTCCAGGCAGTAAAAACACGGTTGATGATCTTCTTTATCTGCGCGCGAGCGGACTTGCTGAGAAGCTCGAACAATATAGGCTGAGCGGTGGGGATATTGCAGGTATATGCGGTGGCTATGAAATGTTTGGCTCCAAGCTGCTTGATCCTCTGCATACTGAATCTGACCAAGGGGAGACGGAGGGATTCAATTGGTTCCCTTTTGAGGTCACTTTCGCCGCTGAGAAAAGAACGGAGCGGGTGGAAGGGACGATTCAGCTTGCTGGTCTCGATGGATCGTTTGCCGTTGAAGGCTATGAGATTCATATGGGTGAGGTTAGCTGGCAGGATAGGAAAGGCCATGAAGCGGGTAATCCCTCTTTCGTATTGGAAGGGGTGCTAGACCAGTTTGACGAGTCAGACCAAGCAGATCAGCCAGACCAAGCAGACCAAGCAGACCAAGCAGACCAAGCAGACCAAGCAGACCAAGCAGACCAAGCAGACCAAGCAGACCAAGCTGACCAGGCAGACCAGGCAGACCAGCCAGACCAAGCAGACCAAACAGACCGAACAGACCAAACAGACCAAACAGACCAAACAGACCAGGCAGCTAGATTGCCTTTGCTATTGCGAAATAAAAGGAACGCCCATGGGGATGGAAGTGAGCAGCATCTTGATTCTTATATAGCCGAGGGCTGCGCATCAGAGGATGGGCGCGTCTGGGGCACTTTTTTACACGGGATATTACATAATGATGACTTTCGACTCGCTTGGTTAAACAGGCTCCGAATGGATCGCGGACTCGAGCCATTGCTTGAAGGGGTACGTGTTCAGGAGCAGCGGGAACAATCCTTCAGCCGACTTGCAGACCATGTTCGTACATATGTGAATATTGATCGTATCAAACAGGTTATGGGAATTGGTGAGCAAGCTTGTTTAAGCCGAAAGGACTAATGATGGAGGGGATACTGGGATGAGTCAGCCTTTTCGCAGTGGACATGGTTTCTATCGACCTAGCGTCTGTGAGGGGATCACGCTGGAGCTTAGAGAGGATCATATTGCACTCAGAAGTCCTGAGGTTGTATTAGCTCTAAGCAGTGCGGTTTATGGCGGTGGGTTCGTTTATGCGGATAGCTTTATTAATTGGAAGGTTCCCCTAACCTATAACTGCAGCGATCCCGTGAAGGATTTGAGCTTCATTATGGAGCAGCAAGGATATTCATTAAACTCTTCGGTAGGATTAATAACAGCGGCCAATCTAACGCATGCATCGATTATGGAGACTGATGGAGATCGATTCTCAATCCTTTGCTGTACGACGGCGGGCACAACGAATGCTGCAAGAGCAGGGCTAAGACGTTCTTTTTTTCCAGCCTATGAGGCAGGCACTATTAATACCTTCTTATTCATCGATGGTAGGATGACGTCTTCTGCCATGGTGAATGCGGTAATAACAGCTACAGAGGCGAAGACCGCAGCTTTGCAGGATCTTGGAATTATGGAAACGATGCATGGCCGCCTTGCGACAGGAACGACAACGGATTCCATCGTTATTGCACTCAGTCAGTCCAATCGCTATGACGAGCTTCACGCTTATGCTGGCACAGCTACGACGATTGGCGATGGCATCTCGCGAATGGTGTATGAAACCGTTCATGAGTCCGTGCGTACACAGAATGAAGGTTAACCCCTTGATCTAATTCATTCGATCTTCCACTTATGAACTTATATAGGAGCAGGAGTGAAACTTACACTTCTGCTTCTTTCCGTACATTCCGGCTTTGAATCCATTCCATAGTCATACCCTTCGATTTGACCAGCATTTCTGCTAACCCAATGACTAAACGAATACCAGTTCATTGAGAATCTGATTAACGAAGTTCCCTTCAATCGTTTATTTGTGATGCCATTAGCCTTTTAGACGCCAAAGTTAGTATAATGATACGATATATTCCGTTAAGTGATCAGTTATTGACTGTGTACATGAAGAAGAGGTGACAAATACATGGAATACCGGCAAAAGCAGGAGTTGCCGATAGATGGCTTGCTTCCAGAGCTTCTGGAGAAGCTCGCCGAACAAAAGAACGCTGTCCTTATCGCTGCGCCTGGTGCGGGGAAGACAACACGAGTGCCTTTGGCCTTGCTGGGTGCGCCTTGGCTTGATGGTCAGCGGATTGTTATGTTGGAGCCAAGGCGGCTCGCTGCACGAGCAGCTGCACGGTACATGGCGAATTCGTTGGGAGAACAACCAGGCGGTACGGTTGGGTACCGGGTTCGATTAGATACGAAGGTAGGACCGAATACACGGATTGAAGTGATAACAGAAGGTGTTTTTACTCGGATGCTGCAAGCAGACCCGGCACTTGAAGGTATTGGCA
Source organism: Paenibacillus baekrokdamisoli (assembly GCF_003945345.1). Taxonomy (GTDB): domain Bacteria; phylum Bacillota; class Bacilli; order Paenibacillales; family Paenibacillaceae; genus Paenibacillus_Z; species Paenibacillus_Z baekrokdamisoli. The sequence goes on from NZ_AP019308.1 coordinate 1,459,995, forward strand.
TCGTCATATTCGATGAATTTCATGAGCGTCATTTGCATTCAGATCTTGGACTCGCTCTGAGCTTGCAGTCCCAGTCGGTTTTTCGGGAAGACCTGCGGCTGCTTGTCATGTCTGCGACGCTTGATGCTGAGCCAGTGGCAGACTTGCTTGGTGGAGCGCCAGTTATCGTTAGTGAGGGACGCGCTTATCCGGTGGATACGCATTATGCGATCAAACGAATGGAAGGACGTGTAGAGGAAGCTGTCGCCTTGCTTGTTGCTGATGCCATGAATAAGCATGATGGGGATGCGCTTGTGTTCTTGCCGGGCGCGGGTGAAATACGCCGTGTTCAGAGGCTGCTGGGAGCAGCAGGCTTAAGCGCGAATATTCGCGTGATGCCTTTATATGGCAGCATGCCGCCGGAAGCGCAGGATCATGCGGTTGCGGCTTGTGTTGATGGCGAGCGAAAGATCGTGCTCGCCTCAACCATTGCCGAGTCGAGCGTGACGGTGCGAGGCGTGCGAATCGTGGTCGACAGCGGCTTGAGCCGCGTGCCGCGCTTCTCTGCGCGCACGGGTATGACAAGGCTGGAGACAGTGCCCGTATCTGTCGCATCGGCCGATCAGCGGCGTGGACGGGCTGGTCGGGAAGCGCCGGGCGTATGCTACCGGCTGTGGACCGAGATGGAGCATCGCGCGCTGATTCCTCAGAGCGAGCCGGAGCTGCTTAGTGCCGATTTGGCGCCGCTTGCGTTGGAGCTCGCCATATGGGGCATCGATGATCCAGCGGCGGAGCTGGCGTGGCTGAACAAGCCGCCCGCTGCGGCTTACACGCAAGCGCTGAATTTGCTGCGCGAGTTGGATGCTCTTGATGCGCAGCGTCATCCAACTGCGCATGGAAGGGCGATGGCTGAGCTCGGTATGCATCCGCGGCTTGCGCATATGGTGCTTGAAGCGATCAAGCTGGGGTATGGCGCGGTCGCTTGTGAACTTGCAGCACTGCTGAGCGATCGCGACCCGCTGCGCGCAAGCCGAAGCTCAGATATGCGGCTTCGACTTGATGCGCTGCATGGACGAGCGACTAGCGGTGCGGAGCTAGATGAAGCGGCTAGCAGAAGAATCGCAGCCGAAGCAAAAGAGTGGATGCGAGCGGCTGGAATCCACACGAACAAGAATGGCAGCAGCCTTGGAAGTGAGGGGATTTCCGATAGGAACATAGCTTGCTGTGGTCTGCTGATCGCACTTGCCTACCCGGACCGAATCGCCAAGCGTCGCGAGGATGGAAGATTCCTGCTCCGTAACGGTCGCGGCGCGGCGATACAAGAGCTGCAGCAGCTATCGGGTTCCTCTTATTTGGCGGTAGCTGAGCTAGAGGATATTGGAGCAGACTGCCGCATTCTACTCGCGGCACCTCTAACACAAGCCGAAATCGAGCAGCATTTTGCTAGTCAGCTGGAAGTGGAAACGGAAGTGAGATGGGAGCGTTCAGCCGAAGCTGTTCGAGCTAGGCGCAGAGTGAAGCTTGGTTCGCTCATCCTGAAGGAAGGGATGCTGGCAGATCCTAATCCATCTCTTGTAGCCGATGCCTTGTTGAGCGGAATCGCCGAGCAAGGACTTGATCTGCTCCCGTGGTCGAAGCCAGCTCGTCAACTTCAAGCGCGCATCGAGCTGATGCGTTCACACAATCTCACATGGCCAGACGTTTCTGAGACAACCTTGATCGCTTCGCTAAACGAATGGTTAAGCCCCTACATCGGAGGGATGCGAAGTCGCAGCGATCTAGGTCGATTGAATATGACTGCCATTATGGAATCCCAACTATCCTGGCAAGAACGGCAGCAGCTGGATGAAGAGGTGCCGACTCACCTGACTGTACCTAGCGGATCGCGTATTCCAGTCGATTATAGTGATCCAGCTGCTCCATTTCTAGCCGTGAGGCTTCAAGAACTGTTCGGTCTTCGCCAAACGCCGCTTATCGCGGGAGGCAAGCTGCCAGTTACGATTCATTTATTGTCCCCTGCGCACCGACCAGTACAGGTCACGAAAGATTTAGCGAGCTTTTGGCAGCAGACCTATTTTGATGTGAAGAAGGATTTAAAAGGACGTTATCCCAAGCATTACTGGCCGGATAATCCACTGGAAGCGACGCCGACGAATCGGGCCAAGCCTCGAACTTGGTAGCTGATGAGTCAACCTAGCGAAGCGGACGGAATCGTTCTGAAGAAGCGATAGCGTTCGCCTTTGTCTCCTTATTTCTACCCTTGAGGGATAGAATCAAGAAATAGGGAGACAACAGCGATCGTAAGAATGATCCGTCCGCGCAGCGGGCTTCTATGCACCCTGCTTCTATGCACCCTGCTTCTATGCACCCTGCTTCTACGCACCATGCTTCGAATTGCACTTATTTTAGTGTTGAGCCAACAAAAGGAAAACGAGATACTATCACGTACAAATAGGAGGTTCCTGCAATATGAATACGACCGTATCCGAAACAATTATTATCGCCTATCTGATTATTATGAACATAGCGGCATTCCTTATGATGCGCAGCGACAAAATTCGTGCGGTCCACGATCGCAGACATCGAATTCCAGAACGTAAGCTGCTAGGAGTGAGTGCTTTGGGAGGCTCGCTCGGTGGGTATGTCGCCATGCGTATGTTTCACCACAAAACAAAGCATGCTTCTTTTGCAATCGGCATTCCATTCATGCTCATTATTCATATAGCCATTGGGATTATGTTGATCAGATAGATCAGTGAATCATTTACAAATAATATTAGTTGAACCTAATTACTATGCGATTTTTGTTACAAATGGAATGGATTGACTGTCCCTAGCTGACTGTGCTATATTGTTCACTCGTGCTCCGTGTGCTTATCTGCGGGGACCATAATAGTATTCGACCAAGCCGCATGAGAATGCGGCTTTCGCTGACTTCGCATATGCGGATTGCTCGTGAAAGCCGCGTACAAAAGGCAGGCTAGTAGTCGAAGAGGGAGGTAACTGACATGACTGTTCAAAGTGCCTTTCAAGACGAAGCGGAGCGGGTTGAAATCGTTCTGCGGCATATTCGCAATCAGCTTCGTGCAATCGGCCCAAGGTATACCGGAGATGATTTCACTGAGCAAATGCTCCAGCTCCAACGTGAGGAGCGGCAGCAGCGTCTTGAAGTATCGGAGAAGGAGCCCTATTTTGGCCGCATTGATTTTCAAGAGCCTTCACAGCAAGAACCTAAACCCCTTTATATTGGAAAAGCCGGCGTTGCCCATGAGAAGACCACTGAATTGCTCGTCATCGATTGGCGTGCTCCTGTAGCCAGTCTTTTCTACGCGTTCAGCGGCGGTGAAGCACCAGTTTCCTATGAATCGCCTGATGGGGATATTGAAGGAACGGTCCATTTGAAGCGCAACCTAATGGTTCGCGAAGGTAAGCTGGAGCGTCTTGTAGACAGCTACGTCCGTGGACAAGAAGAGGAATCTGTTACGGATGAATTTCTATTGTACCGGCTGGGCGAGAGCAAGGATAACAAGCTCCGTGACATTGTATCGACGATTCAGCAAGAGCAGGACCGCATTATTCGTACCGAGAAGAATAAAGCCGTATTCATTCAAGGGGTTGCGGGAAGCGGTAAAACGACCGTTGCGCTGCATCGCCTCGCTTATTTGCTATACCGTTACGCTGGCAGCATCCGAGCGGAGCGAATGGTTATTTTTGCGCCTAACCGAATGTTTCTGGATTACATATCCGGTGTTCTGCCAGAGCTTGGTGTTGGGGATATCGTTCAGACCACTTATACCGAATGGGCGCTTGATCAGCTCCAGCAAACTGTAAGGCTTGATGAAGCGACCGACACGATGGACTATTGGTTCGAGCAGCCTCGCACAAGAGAAGAGATTGAGCAGGCACCTGGCCGTCTCAAAGGCAGCTTGGCATTCAAGCGGGCAGTCGATGAAAAGCTGGCTCAGACGGAGGAGACACTGCTTCCTCAGCAGTCCTTTGAACCGATTGAAGGCATGGTCTTGAAACCGGCAGCAATCGCAGAATGGATTGCCACGGATGATTACGGAGAACCATTCATGAAAAGGCGCAACCGTCTGGTCAGCCGCATCAAACGCTGGCTGGAATCAGAGTGGAAGACAAGACGTCTTACGGATAGTAAGTTAAAAACAAAAGCAAATGCAAAATTAAACGCGTACTGCAAAAAGATTCCTTCTTACACTGCGCCTCAATTATACAGTCTGCTCTTAAATGACGCGGCAGCAGTTCCGATGCTCAGTGCGCAGGCACGTACTACATCGATAAAAGCATTAAAGCAGTCCAAGGTGCAGCCCGAGGACTTGGCTCCGCTTGTGTATATCCAGCTTCGTTTATTCGGTTTCGACAATCCGACCTTTGATCATGTTGTTATTGATGAAGCCCAGGACTATTCGCCTTTCCAGCTTGAAGCTCTAAAGCTCTGTCAACGACAAGCTTCTATGACGGTGCTAGGGGATTTACAGCAAGGTATTCATGGCTATGCAGGTATTCATAGCTGGGGTGAGCTAACCGCTTTGTTCCCAGCGGATCATACTGGTTATTTCGAGCTCGACCGAAGCTATCGGTCGACGATGGAAATTATTGATTTTGCCAATCGGGTGCTCGGCGGGATGGGAGATGGGGTCAAACCTGCTACACCTGTATTCCGGAGCGGTGAGGCTGTTGATGTAGAGCAGGCTATCAATGATGGAGTTCGGCTGGACGAGATTGTTCAAACCGTGAAGAATTGGCGCAACGAAGAGAGCTATCGCACGATTGCTGTTCTTGGCCGGACTGCACGCTCCTGTGAGGCTATTGCGACGAGACTCGAAGCCGAAGGGATTCAGGTCTCGCTCGTGCAGAGCAAGCAGGAGGCGTACAAAGGCGGTTTGACGGTTGTTCCCGCTTACTTGGCCAAAGGCCTCGAGTTTGATGCGGTGCTTATTGCTGATGCTGATCAAACGAGCTTCGGCCCAAATGACGCGAAGCTGCTCTATGTAGCTTGCACACGTGCCCTCCATAAGCTGAAGCTGCTGTACTGCGGCGCTTTGACGAATTTAGTGGAAGAAGCTGTGGCACAAAGCTAGCTATTGGCCTCAATTTGTATGTGAGTGAGTTTAGAATGAATATACGCGTCGCAAGAAGGGCCTTTCTTAGCAGCTTAAACTGCTGGGAGAGGCCCTTCTTGTCGTTACGCCACATCGGCAGAGAGCAAATCAAGAGGACCGCCTTCAGCGATGATATCCTGCACCGAATAAATCGATATAGGAAACATCGGGAAGCCCACGTAATAGGGTGTGATCTCATACAATTGAAAATAGATAACGATCGATTTGTCAGCTAGATAGAAATCTTGATTCGGTTTTATCGCAGTAAAACTATTCAGGAGCGGCAGATCTCTCTGCTTAAGTTGGACACTGATCTGGGAGGAAAGGGCGGCGACATAATCTGAGCCTGGTTTGAACAAATCTGAGAGGCTATATAACTTGCCTGTATTTACGTCAAACGTAAGTGATTTGGCGATCGTATTCCCATGCGCCATAGGCTGGGAATAGGCATAGTTGGTGAGGATTAGACTTAATATACCTCGCTCGTTCGTCTTGATTTCATAATGACCGGTCATTTGCATATTTGTCCCAGTTTGCACTCGCAGCTGTTCTTGCTTTAAAATAGTAACAAGATTGATAATCGTTCTGTTGATGTGTTCCTGTACACTGCGGTTCTGTAATCCGACAATTTGAGGATAATAAATCGTCGTGCCAGGAGAAGTCATAGAGTGGGTCTGAATACCAACTGGTAATTGAAATGCCATTTTATTTCGCACCCTTTCGATGAGAGCTGCATCTACAATTAGCCTATTCAATTGGAAAGAAACCGTGTGATTATTTTTTCAAAGCTTGGAGTAATAGACAATTAAAGTTTGTATCCGAGGTGATAGTGTGACATTTGCAAAATTATCTTTCATACTGGGTTTGACAGCAGGTTTTGCTTCTATCGTGCTTTGGTTCGTTCTTAACTTTCACAATTCGCATACAGGGCAAAGCCATGCACATGGCATAACACCTACCTTTATTATGGTGCTCCTACCCGCAGCTGCGGCGATTATCTCCTCTTTTCTAACGCTGCCTAGACTGATGATGCTTGCATTTATCTGGTCACTGCCACTATGCCTGTATTTGATTCTGACCCAAAGCGTGTTTGTATGGTTTGGCGTTACCTGTCTGCTGTATCTCATCTGCTACTTCTTAATGAGATCGAATGTCTATCTTAACCTTCACTCCAAAAAAGGCCAGTTTCCGCCGCGCGTCTAGCGTGGATGGAAACTGGCTTTTTTTAAATCTCAGAAAGAATATAATTCGCCTATCCTTTTCTGATATTATTGTGGAAGAAAATTACGTCGCTACCAGAGGACGGCATCAGCCGTTTCTTCTTATTGAGCGCGTGATTATGTTCACATTACAGCTTGACTGGCCAAGTCAAGCCGGATCAGGTCTGCGGTAAGCTGGCCGCTGAGGGTGACCATCGGCACGCCGCCACCGGGATGGACGGAACCGCCTACAAAGTACAGCTTGTCGACCACGGTACTGCGGCTAGCGATCTTGAAGCCGCCGTTCAACTTGCGGTTGGACACTACACCGTAGATGGAACCGCCGTTTGATCCATAAAGTGCCTGCAGGTCATCCGGTACGAAATCATATTCGAATTCAATCGCGCTTCGAAGCCCTGTCGCGCCCATTCGTTCAAGCTTCTCAAGCACGAGCTCCCGGTAATATTCCCGGCGATAGATCCAGCTCTCTTCCCCTTGGAGTGCAGGGACATGAGTAAGTACGAACCAATTTTCTTTGCCGTCTGGCGCCTGCTGACTGTCTGTTTTGGATGAAATGCCGACATAGACAGTGGGGTCCTCAGCGGGAAGACGTTCAACGAATATGCGGTGAAATTCTCGCTCCGGATCCTTCGACATGAAGAAATTATGATGCTTCATATTCGGAAAGGTACGATTAACACCAAGCAGCAGCACATGGCCCGAGACGCTTGGCACGAATTTGGCTAGCTTCTTCTGAGCAGCAGCGGCAGGTGCATAGTCACCTAGCAAAGACGAATAAGCAGGAATTACTTCTTTGTTGCAGACAATAATGTCAGCCAGCATTAAGTCTCCATTCGCCAATCGGACGCCTGCTGCTTGACCGTTCTCAACAACGATCGATGACACCTCAGCATTTGTACGAACTTCGACACTAAGCTCTTCGAGCAGCTTCAACATGGCTCTGGCGATGTTATACATACCACCCTCCACATAAAAGATGCCTAGACCGAGCTGGACATAGGCGAGCTGTGTTAGTATAGCAGGAGCTGAATAAGGTGACGAACCGACATACATCACGAGGAAATTTAACAGCTGACGAAGATGAGGACTGTCAAAATAATTGGCCGTCGTCTGCGCTACCGTCTTCAGCGGATCCATTGCGAGCAATTCCTTCAATGAGTGATGATGCCTCAAATCAGTTCGCCCGCTCAAGCTGCTCTTGTAAAAGCTCTTAATACTCAGATCGTACAGCTTGCGTGCATGCTCCAAATAGGGAAGTAGTCGTTCACGATCATGCCGCGATAATTCACCGACTTTGGCCAGCAGCTGAGGAAGATCGCCATCGAGATCAATCTGTACACCATCCTCGAAGAAGGTACGCCATTGTGGTTCGATTCTAGATAATTTCAAATAGTCGGAAAGACTGCGTCCAGCGGAAGCAAACAATTGTTCCAATACCCAAGGCATAGTCAGGATGGAAGGACCCGTGTCGAAGGTATATCCTTTTCCGGCTCGGATATTCAACTTGCCGCCTGCACGCTCGTTCTTTTCGAGTACGGTAACCATGTGTCCGTCTGCTCTTAGCCGGATCGCAGCGGATAATCCGCCAAGTCCTCCTCCGACAACAATAATATTCTTGCTGCTCATGATTTTCCTCCTCATAGATTTCTGCCTTGCATCCACATTAAAAATTTAAATTATTGACGATACTGCTATTACCCGCTCTATCTGTCATTTATACCCAGTTTGTACGCATTAGCTGCAGGAAATACCATCGTATTGAAAGTTTCTGAAAAAATTTCATTATTATCAACATGGATGATAGAGCTAGTTCGCCAGTCCAGCTTCCCTACAGGCCAATCGCAGCAAACAGATGTCGCAACAGCGCCCAATATGCTATGCTAATGACTTGAACCAGCAGCCTGCTGAGCTTGAAAAGGATTATTTTTCCTCTTAGCTTGGCATGAAGCTGATCGTTATTTTCAAAGCTAAAGGGGAAGCTGCAGATGGATTTTATCGTCAATTATTTATCATTCTTCGTTATACAAGCGGATGGATCCGACAACGCCGCGAAGACCTTTAAGCATTTTCAAACCCTTGACCGTGAAGAGTATGCGGAGAGTGAGCTCAAGTCCTTTCTGGATGGCGAGTTTCAACGTATTTGCAAAAGAAAAGCGGAGCGTCATGCAAGCAGCGAGAACGCCCCGACCAAAATAGGCCGTTTCATTGCAGAGCCCGGCTATGAGCTCGATAGCAATCCGAACTACAATTTGTTCCAGCGTTTGCGTACTTCAGAATCGAAAGAGCAGTATCATGGCTTTGCCGATGAAATGGTTCGTTTGTATATGGATGCGGCTGCCGTTCGCGGTGGAGCGCTTATCATCGTTAGTGCAACGCCCAATAAGGTAACTGATGAAGCGCTGCTATTCGTGCTCAAATGTGATTTTGAACCGAAAATTGCAAGAATTGCCGATGAGAGACAGCTCATCTCGCATGTGGAAATGGCCATAAGTGCGCGTAATATGAAATCCATTCAATACCCGCTTATGCCAGAGGAAGGTATGATCGAGCCATGGGAGCTGAAAATTCATCAAGCCTCACATGCCAGATATTTTGAAGACTTTCTTCGATTTGTCAGCTATGAGAAGGCAATGCCGGAGCTGATGAGTGAGCAGATGCTTGAGATGGTCCATGAGTATATGGAGGATAAGTGGCAGGGGCAAGAGGGTGAAGGAAGGCAGCAGGAGGCTCAGAAGTACGAGGTTTGGGCGGCGAGCGAGAAGCGCGGACTACAGGAAGAATGGACGCACGAGCAGGTAGTGACTGCCGCTGAACGACTTATTGAGCATCAGCCCAACCTGAGCGTGTCGTTCAAGCTGGATGCTGTCTCTGTTAAAGGACCGCTGACGGATTTTGGACAAGCGATTCATTTTGCCACTTATAATGGTCGTTATATTGCACTTATTGAAGGTGACGCGTTCCAATTCGATCGCAGCATGTCGCCAGTCGAGCTGCTTCAGCCTCCTGATCTGCTCGAAGTTCTGGAGCTTGTAGGGCGTAAACGGATTCCGGAGAAAGAAGCAGAGACGGCAGTGGCGCATGTTGCAGCCGATAGTGATGATATCCCTTATTAAAAAGGATTCTTAATAAAAACGAGCAGGAGGAGTAATCTGGATGGAAAAGTTATTTTTTGTTCAGCTTGGAATGGGTACGGATCTTCATGGACAGAGCGTGACCAAGGCGGCGATACGTGCCGTGCAGAATGCTATTCATCACAACTCGATGCCAGGACTTCGGTCTGTACTTCCTGAGGGAAGCTTGTATAACATGAAGGTGAATGTGAAATTGGCTGTTCCTTGCGAACGCGAGACGTTAGACGAAGATGCGGTTAAAGCTGTCCTTCCCTACGGTCAGGTAACGATCGAGGTTGTTGATGGCGGTATGGTTACCACTAGCGGAGTTGTACTCCCAGATAAGCAGGATAAGAATGACCTGATCTACGTCGTTATTGCCTCTGTAGAAGTTGGCTATTAGTATTCATTGGTAAGGCTGCCGAAAGCAATGAACGGCAGCCTTATTTGTTTTGGCAGTATTTTTCCAATCTGTGAAGGAATTGTTGGAATTCTATTGAATTTTGAAGATTATAAACAGAATAGTAAAAGGAGGATAAATGGGTCTTTCATAATTTGAATCCCGATGAAGTGACTTACGTTGTGGAAAATGACGATGGTACTATTGTAGGATTCTCCAATGGTGGAAAGTGCAGAAGTGAACAATACAATTACGATTCAGAGCTTTATTCCATTTACCTATAGGAGGAATTCCCCGTGAGCTGCCCCTTTATACAATTTGAGGTATCTGAGAAAAGGCGGTGTGGAAAGTGCTATTTGGTTTAAATCATTCATTAAAAGCAAGGGTAATGAAGAAGAAAATAAATTGGAATGCCATGTTGCCCAAACATATCGCTATCATGATGGATGGGAATGGAAGATGGGCAACCCAAAGAGGCTTACCACGTACAGCAGGCCATTTTGCAGGAATGAAGACAATGAAAAATACGATACGTTTTTGTAAGAAAAATAACGTTGAATATTTAACTCTTTACGCCTTCTCTACTGAAAACTGGAAGAGACCAAGATCAGAAGTTGATTATATTATCAGCTTAATTAATGAATTTGTAACCGATGATACTTTAGACGATTTGAATAGGAACAACATAAGGATAAACTTTATTGGTGACATTTCTAGATTCTCTCTGGAAACTCAAAATATGATGAATAACGCCGCAGCACTAACGAAATCAAATACGGATATGATAGTTAATTTTGCGGTGAATTATGGTGGTCGTAATGAAATTGTTCATGCTATGAAGTTGTTTTTAAAAGACGGTTCACATGAGCTTTCAGAAGAGGAATTCGAACGTTTCTTATACACTTCTGAATGTCCATATCCTGAACTTATCATAAGAACAAGCGGTGAAAAGAGATTAAGTGGTTTTTTGCTGTGGCAATCGGCCATGTCGGAACTTTGGTTTACTGATGAGATGTGGCCTAGCTTCAATGAGTACCTATTTTATAAAGCTATTTATGAGTTTCAGTGTCGTAAACAATACGCATAAACAAGAGTTTACTGCACTAACGTTGGGGGGTGTTCTTATGAAAACAATAAAGGTTTATCATTATGATGCATTCAGTAACATTCCCAATATGGGGAACCCAGCTGGGGTAGTCTTGGATGGAGATAATCTTGAGGAAGAGCAAATGCAAGCAGTGGCTGAGAAAGTAGGTTTTAATGAAACGGCTTTCCCACTTAAATCCGATAAAGCTGATTTAAGAATTCGTTATTTTACACCGGGTCACGAAATAAACCTTTGTGGTCACGCAACAATGGCAACTATTTATGCATTGAAAACGAAAGGGTTGCTGGGTGATAAAACAGATTTTACGATTGAAACAAAAGCAGGTGTTTTGCCGATTAGACTACATTCAAAAGACGGACTTTACATAACAATGAAGCAAGCCATTCCCCAATTTCAAGAGTTCAATGGTTCTCTTCAAGAGTTGGCTCTTTCTATGGGAATACATGAAGGAGATATTGAGACAGAACTACCAACATTGTATGGCAGTACAGGAACGTGGACATTATTGATTCCAATTATAAGCCTTGCTGCTTTCAAACGAATGAATCCAAATAACAAGCTCTTTCCGAACATTTTAAAGGAAATGCCTAGAGCGTCTATCCATCCTTTCTGTTTAGAAACCTACGATTCAAATGCACATATGCACGCTCGCCATTTTTCATCACCGTTTTCTGGTACAATTGAGGATCCAGTTACTGGTACTGCCTCTGGGGTTATGGGAGCTTATTATGCAAGATATATAACGAAGAATTCTGATTCTTCATTAAACCTTTTGATTGAACAAGGTCAGGAAATCGGAAGGAATGGAAGAGTCAGTGTAACAGTAACAAAATGTGATGAAATAGAGATTACGGGCAATGCTGTTTATGTTAATGATTTTGAGGTTTCTATTTAATCAGCCTTTAAAAATTTAATACCAATAGGGTTACCGTACTGCGTACAACCCAACCTCTCTTTAAAAATCAATAATTACCGAACATACTTTTACTTAATTCAACCAAAAGGACAGTGATTAATCGCTGTCCTTTTGTAGATATTGCGTGTCATTTACTGCTTATTTATTTTGTCCAGGATCAAGCTGCATAGAAACCCCAATTCGATTCCAACTATTAATGACGTTAATAATCATTATGAGATCGATGATCTGCTTCTCATTATAGTGAGCACGAGCTTGTTCATATACCTCATCAGTCAAACCATGTTCGCTTATTCGGGTCATCGCCTCGGCCAGATGTAAGGCTGCTTTCTCCTGCGCTGAGAATAAAGTGGTCTCCCGCCATGCATTCAAGAGATAGATTCGCTGCTCACTCTCACCAATCTTGCGTGCGTCTCTCGTATGGGAATCGATACAAAAGGCACATCCGTTTAACTGTGATACTCGAATTTTGATTAATTCACGTAAGATAGGATCAATGTCAACACTATTGGCGAATTGATCAAACTTAAGCATAGCTTGAAAAGCTCCGGGGTTTACTTCACGATAATTAAACCTCAATCTTATCACTCCTCTTATTGATTGTTGAGAGACAATTTTATCACTCATAACTAAGACAAATGAGATCATGATTTTGTGACAATAAGCGATGACTTTTTTCAAAAAGAGATCAAGTGCTTCATTCCTAGAATTAATTTATCCGGATTCATGACGGAATACACACGGGAGATCCGCTGAGTTCCTGGCTCATAACCAAATAGATAGACATGGGTTATTCGTTCAGCGACAAGAATAACCAACCCTTGCTGTCCATTGATCTGGGTGATGAGGGCTCTGGCATTTGCTGGTCTTTGTGCAATAGAGTAAGTGAGCAGAGCGATAACCCGATCCCTGCCATAGATTGGATTGATTGCAGCTTTCACCTTGCCGCCACCATCAGTCAACATTACGGCATCGTCGCTTAGGAGATGTAGGAATTCTGCTACATTCCCAGCTATGAAGGCTTGGCTGAACTTTTGCGCTAGTTCAGCATGATCTGTTGGATAAGGCTCCCAAAGAATATCGTTTCGTCCCTCATTGAGTAGCTTTTGCTTGGCACGGCTGTAGAGCTTACGACAGTTAATCACCGTCTTATCGAGCGATTCTGCAATCTCTTCGAAATCGTAACTAAGCGTCACTCTCAGTATGTACACGGCCCGTTCTGCGGGGGATAGCAACTGAAGCAGAACTAGAAAAGAATAGGCAACCTCTTCGCGTCTTTCTGATAAGACAGCTGGATTACTGTCATCCTGATATTCCACTAAAGGTTCGGGAAGCCAAGGACCAATATATTGTAGTCTTGTTCTGCGAACCGATTTCAATTCGTTCAAGCAGCGGTTTGTCACCATTTTGCATAAATATGCTTTCGTGTCTCGGATAGAGGAGGAAGGCATTTGCTGTTGAAGGGTGACAAATACATCCTGAACGATATCCTCTGCATCTTGAATGAGGCCAAGCATACGGTATGCTATTGAGAATAACAAGGGTCGATATTCCTCATAGAGTTCGCTTACATTCATAATGGAGTAACTCCTTTGTCGTATATAGAAGATGAGAAATAAGGCTCCATTCGTAATGATGGAGATGATGTTCTTATCGTAAAGTAAAGCTTCCCTATGCGCAACAAGTTGCACGAATGGCTAAGATGTCGATAATAGAGATAGAAAGTAAAATTGTGGAAAGAAGGAAGTGGCCCTATGCCAGAAGCAATCGCGATCGTAACGGGAACCTCAAGAGGAATTGGAGAAGCACTCGCTTTGAGTTTGCTTGAGAAGGGCTTTCGTGTATTCGGAATCGCTAGATCAAACTCATTAGTGGAAAAGCTTATCAGTCATGAGCGGTTTATATCCATAAGTTATGATCTTTCACAAACTGACGGTATCGCAAGGATAATGGAGGAGTTATTTAATGAGATTAATTATTCGAATACCACAGAAATACTACTCATTAATAATGCGGCTATGTTAGAACCATTGAAGTCGATTGATCAGTGTGATGAAGCAGAGATGGCTCTCCATCTACATATAAATTTGTTAGCGCCTATGGTCCTAATCTCATCCTTTATCCGGCATACTCAAAAGTGGGAGATAAGGAAGCGAATTGTGAACGTAACATCAGGTCTGGCTGAGTATTCTGCGCCTTCGATGAGCCTGTACGCATCCTCGAAGGCGGCTCTTAATATACTATCCCGATGTGTAGCGGATGAACAACGTCAACTATCTCATCCGGTTGAGGTTGTTTCGGTTGATCCAGGCATGGCAGATACCGCTATGCAGACAACTGCACGCAGCCAAGCGGCAGATGTTTTCCCCATGCTGACCTTCTTCAAATCCTCCTATGAGGATGGCAAGCTGTGGTCCGCAGAAGAGGTTGCGATTAAGTTATTAAATCGAATAGAGCCGATTCATTTGGATGGAAAGCTGCTGCGTTTGTATGAAGACTAGTCATTTTCTGCAACCTGCTGGACGTGTACGAGAATGAGCACCAGTCATCGCAATTTATCGCGCTGTACCGTTCATATTCTGTTCATAATAGCCATGTATATTGTGTGAAGTTAGAGAAGCTGAACATGAATGAATCGGAGATGAATGGATATGACCAAACTGCTTGTTGTAGACGATGATCCGCATATTCGCGAGCTTGTAAAGCTCTTCTTAATAAGGGAAGGCTTTGAAGTAATAGAAGCCTCTGATGGAATAGATGCACTTCGTATACTTGAAACGGAGCAAGTGGATATGGCCATAATCGACGTTATGATGCCGAATATGGACGGTTGGGCGCTATGCAAGGAGTTAAGAGAAAACACCGAAACCCCCGTGCTGATGCTGACTGCTAAAGGTGAGACTTCGCAAAAATTGAAAGGCTTTGAGCTGGGTGCGGATGATTATCTCGTTAAGCCTTTCGAGCCTCTTGAGCTCATCGTTAGGGTTAAGGCGCTGCTCAAACGTTACCGAATTGCCATCTCGCAATCCATACAGATCGGTGAGGTTCAGCTTAACCGTATTACTTTTGAGGTAACGATAGGCGGACGGGCAATAACCCTCCCGCTTAAGGAATTCGAGCTGTTATTCAAACTAGCTAGCTATCCGGGCCAAACCTTTTCTAGAGAACTGCTGATCGAACAGCTCTGGGGCTTCGACTATGAAGGAGACGAGCGTACGGTAGACGTTCATATCAAGCGGCTTCGTGAGCGATTTCCAGAAGAACTAAGCCGCTTTCGCATTCAGACTATTCGTGGACTTGGCTACAGACTGGAGATGTGAGGATGCTCAAGGTTCTGAAGGTTATCGCCGGTGTGATTTTTATTAATCTTATGATTTATCTTAGCTGGAGTGTCGCGTTCACGATAGTCTCCTATACCAAGGAGAAGAGAAACGAATCTAATGTGACTGCTGCCATGATTCATGAAGGGGTGCTGATGGGGGATATGTTGGCACTCCAACATTCCTCATGGAAGGAAGGGCTCGAACGAATCGCGCAGCATAATCATTACTCGATGCTTGTCAGGGATGCGCAAGGAATCGAACAACATTTTGGCAGTAACAGTAAGAAGTATCCAGAGATTAGTCAGACTAGCATGCAATCGATTATTTCAGGTGGCACCTTCACGGAGATAGAGCGAAGCAATATTTTCAAAACTGGGGTTGCTACAGTAGGGGTTCCGATTCAACTAGATGGGAAGCAAAGGGCTTTGGTCATTCAAAGTGAAACGCCAAGTCTCTATGACCATTATGGAAGCCAACTATTAACGGTATTCTTAGGGTTTCTCATAATGTTTCTGGGTATGCTCTCCTTTCGGCCGTGGAAGAAAGAAGCGGGTGCTCTATATAGCATAATCGAGGCACTTCGTCGGATGTCGAAGGGTGACTTCAAGGTTAATCTTTACAAGAATAGACATATGAACGGTCAGTTCGGCCAGCTGGTCGAGAGCATTAATGATATGGCTTCTGAGCTTAATCAGATGGAGCAAATGCGTCAGACCTTTATCTCAAACGTATCACATGAGATTCAGTCGCCGCTCACCTCGATTCGCGGATTTGCACGCGCACTTCAGCAAGAAGGACTGGATACGGAGCAAAGGCATCATTATTATTCAATCATCGAAACGGAGAGTCTGCGCTTGTCCAAGCTCAGTGATAATCTGTTAAAGCTGACCTCTCTTGAATCGGATCAGCATCCCTTCGAGCCTAAGCCTTATCGACTGGATAAGCAAATTCGCCGTGTGATCCTTGCTTGTGAGCCGCAATGGGTGGAGAAGAATATTAGGATGGATGTTGATTTGGGAGAAGTCATCATCACTGCGGATGAGGATCTATTGTCTCAAGTATGGACGAATTTGATCGGCAATAGCATCAAATTCACACCTAATGGGGGGACCATTTCAGTTGATGTAACATCATTATCAGACGGTGAAGGAGCCAAGATATCGATCTCAGACAATGGAACGGGTATCTCAGAAGAGGATTTGCCCCATATCTTCGAGCGGTTCTTCATTGCGGATAAATCACGTAATCGAACAGTGGGCGGAAGTGGACTAGGCTTGTCCATCGCGAAACGAATTATTGATATGCATCATAGTGATATTCAAGTCAGCAGTAAGCGGGATGCAGGTACAACTTTCACGATTAGAATCAGTAATACGAAGAAAATAAACCTGAAACAATCATAGGTTCCCAGCCAATCAGATATAGGTGTCGAAGCTGAGGGATGGAACAAAGCATGAATAGCTTGCAGAGGATATGTAGGAAGGGAAATCGTGTTTATGGACTTGAAAAAACTACGTTACTTTATCGCAGTAGCAGAAGAACTGCATTTCAATCGTGCTGCAAAAAAACTGAATATAACCCAACCTCCCTTGAGCCAACAAATCCAAAGTCTTGAGGAAGAACTCGGTGTGAAGCTTTTGGAGCGAACTAAGAGACAGGTCCGACTTACGTCAGCAGGAACGATATTTTTGGAGGAATCCAGAAACATTGTTTCTCAATTGGAACAATCAATTAAGCTGACACAACATGCAAGTCAAGGGAAAGTTGGACTTTTGTCTATCGCATTTGTAGATTCGGCACTTGGTGGTATGATGGTTAACGTTTTAAAGGTATTTCGGGAGCGTTTTCCCGATGTGCAGCTTACTCTATTTGAAATGACATCTGCCCAACAACTGAAAGCTTTATATGATGGAAAAATACATGTCGGCTTCCTTCGTTTGGTAGATCCGTCAAAACATATCACCTCTCGACTCTACACTAACGAATCACTCGTTGCCGTATTACCCGAGAATCATCCATTAGCCAAGTCAGACAAGCAAACTTGTGTAAAGGCTATAATCTTAACCGGTCTTGCTTGGATCAAACTCAGAAACGCCATTTAAAATAGTATTTATTTGTCTCATGACCTCAGTATCTAGAGTGACACCTGCAGCTTTGACGTTTTCCTTTACCTGCTCGGGCTTCGAGGCTCCAATAATAGCAGATGAGACTTGCGGGTTTTGCAAAACCCACGCTACTGCAAGCTGTGGCAGTGTTAACCCGGACTCCTGTGCGATCGGCCGAATTCGCTCTACTGCCTGGAGGACTTCTTTACGCAACCACTGTCCGGCCAAACGTTCGAAAAATGGTGAACCAGCTATCGTAGAGGCGCGGGAGCCCTCCGGTATCGGCTTGTCTGGTGCATATTTACCGGAAAGAATACCCTGGGCCAGTGGAGACCAGACAACCTGTCCAATTCCTTCACGCTCACAAGCGGGAATAACTTCGGCTTCAATAACACGCCACAACATGGAATATTGGGGTTGACTTGCCACGAAGGGAACTCTCAGTTCCCTTGCCAAAGCCGCCCCAAGCTTTATCTGTTCTGCTGTCCACTCGCTCACCCCCACATATAGTACTTTTCCCTGCCGAACCAAATCGGAAAATGCCAAAAATGTTTCTTCAAGCGATACAGTCGAATCAAATCGGTGTGCATAGTAGACATCGATATAATCCGTTTGCAATCTTCGAAGCGAAGCATGGCAGGCTTCCATGATATGTTTACGGGATAGCCCTTTATCGTTATGTCCGGTACCCGTTGGATGAAACACCTTCGTGCACAACTCAATACTTTCACGACGTATCCCCTTTAAAGACTCCCCTAAAATAGATTCCGCTCTCGTCTCCGAGTAAACATCAGCTGTATCGAAAGTTGTGATCCCGGAGTCTAGTGCAGCATCTACACAAGCTTGCGCTGTGGTGTCATCCACTTGTGCACCGTGGGTTATCCAGTTTCCGAGTGCCATCTCACTTACCAACAAACCGCTTTTGCCAAGTTTCCGATATTGCATTCTTTATTCCTCCCTTCATTATAAATCTGATTATAACAAGTGTTATTTAATATTAAAAATATATAAAACACTCATTATTAATTCGAAATATGTATTAATGGGATGCTGTTATTCTCAAAAGGATCAGCTGTAATATTTTAGGAAAAGGAAATGGAGGAATAGTGTGGAAATAAATTTAGAACACAATTATTCTGTACAAGAGAGGAACAACGATGATTTCTTTAACAGAAGCGTATGTAGATTCTTTAGCAATCAACAGCAGTGCGATGAAGAATGGTCGCGACCTAGTCAAGAAGAACAGCTTTCCCAAGCTGGGTAAAACCTCGGATGAGACACTCATATTCGGTGAATGCAAGGGAAGCGGCAAAGAACCTTACCATTGCTCGGTAGATTTCGTGAAGCCGGAGGAGCCTGTATTTCGCTGCAGTTGCCCGAGTCGACAGTTTCCATGCAAACATATTCTGGGGTTAATGTACGCTTACGCGCTCGGCAATGCTTTTGAAATCACCGATATCCCTGATGATATTGTTGAAAAGAGGGAGAAGGCAGAGAAGCGCGAAGAGAAGCGGGAAGAGAAGAAAAAAGAACCTGTAGGCGAAGCTGCTGCGAAACGCAAAAAAACGAATCAGTCGACTTTGCTCAAAAAAATAGCGTCACAGCTGGAGGGCATCGAGCTATTGGAGAAGCTTATTCAGCAGCTTACGAATTCGGGCCTCGGCAGTTTGGACAAGAAGACAGTGAAAACGTTCGAGGATCAGTCTAAGCAGCTTGGCAACTATTATATACCGGGGCTGCAAACGGCCTTCCGTGGGCTGCTCTTTGAATTGAATGCTTCGAATGAAGCGAGCAGCTCCGAGCAGAAGGAATCGTTGTATACCTCAATCGTGGAGAGCTTGGGCGTTCTGCATACCTTAGTCAAGAAGAGCCGCGAGTATTTAACCGCACGCATGGACAATCCCGAGAGCTCTATCGATAGTGAAACGACGCTAGAGGAGTGGATCGGTCACGCTTGGCAGCTTATTGAGCTGCGCGAGCATGGACGCGTGCATCCAAGTACGGAGCTGGTTCAGTTGTCGTTCCTATCCTATACAGATCAAGCGCGAAGTGAATTTGTAGATGAGGGCTACTGGTTGAGTTTGTTGAACGGACGGATCGACGTAACGCGAACCTATCGTCCTTTTCGCGCGGCCAAGCATATACGGGAGGAAGACTCCTGGTATCAAGTCGTGCAAACAGAAGAACTGTTTATGTACCCTGGGGAGCTGAATGCGAGGGTGCGTTGGGAAGCTTCAACACAGCGTGAAATGGCTGCCGATGACTTCGCAGCCATTCGTAATGCAGCTCACAAGTCATTTCCTGAAGCGGTTAAGCTGGTTAAGAACCAGATTAAAAATCCGTTGTCAGACAAATTCCCTGTCCTGCTGCTGTTCTATACCGAGATCGGACAAATTGACGATACCTTGGTTATCGTGGACGCTCAGGGCAAGCAGATTCAGTTGGCTAACATCGCTTTCCCAGATCATGACACGACATCATTGATACCTTACTTGAATAAACAATATGTGAAGGATCAGGCCATCCTCGTCAAATTCGGCCACATGATGGATAAGAATCAGCTGCAAGCCCAGCCATTAAGTATAGTGTCGTCTAACGAAATCATCCGATTGTTATATTGATTTAAAAGGTTAGGAGAAAATGTGATGAGCATAGCTATTTTATTCGATCTACAGCTGGAGGTACGGCGCTTATTTATTGCAGGCAGCAGGATGGCCGAAGGCGATCTACGGTTAAAAAAAATATTGCCTCAATTACAAAAGCTTGGTGAATCCGCTGCGGTTTTTAAAAGAGTGGCCCAGGCGTTTATAGATGTAGTGGAACCAACCGACAAAAGCGAGGGTGCTGCGGCAAAACTACTTGATCTAAGCACGCTTCTTAATTCGATTTTATATACGCAGGGAACGACCGAGGTACAAGGGGACAGCGAGGAGGTAGTTGGGACTACTATTGCTTTATCCACGAAGATCCCTTACCGCAAGCTGAGTCCGGTTATCGAGGCATTGACGTCCAAGGGGCAAGGTCGTATGGAGCGGATCAACCAGGCTTATGAGGAACATTTGCTAAAGGATTTTCGTGTCCTTCCTGCAGTTGTTGCTGCGCTTGATGACAGTTACGCAGAGATAGCTGATTTTGTAAGCCAAAAGGTTATTCCCGAATATGGGGAAGATGCACTTCCAGTGCTCCTTAAACAGTATGATCTTAATGGAGGCAGGGCGCATGGGCGTCGGCTTACACTTGTGCACGAGCTTTTGAGAGAATCCGGAATGGAGCTGTATCTTCAGGCTGCTCGGGAGGGCTCAGTAGAGGTTCGTATGTCCGCGATTGAGCTGCTTGGGAATTACCCGGCACAAGAAAGTCTTATCCTGGAGCAAGCCGATGATAAGAAGAAGGAAATTCGCAATGCGGCATACGTTGGCTTGGCCAAGCTTGGAACGGATAAAGCCGTAGACCGTCTATATCGGGCGCTAACGACAGGGAGAGACCGGGATAATGCCGTTGCGGCGATTCAACAATGCGAGGCTGCATCGCTTACCCATAAAGTAATTGATAATGCAGAGGTCGCGTTGGAGCAGATAGTCAGCGCCACGGAAAAAGAAGAACCGATCAAACAACTGCTTGCGGATCTGGAATGTTTGGATGAGAAGCAGCAGCCAGAGGTACTTGATTTTTTGAAAAAGCTGCTCTCAACGCCTGGTGTTATGATTCCCGCAGCAGAGAATATTCAAGAAAAAGCCGCTCAGCTTCTGCTGTGGATGAAATTGCCCGAAGCTTACGAATTTGCTGTAGGATTACAAGAAGTCTTTAATGGCAGATTCATTGGGTACAGCTTTCAAGCTGCATATACAACGCTGACTGCTGATGAAGTTTATGAACGCTTCTCTAAAGAGCTCAGGGAACCGAAGAAAAAGATGGTCAAAGACCTGCTGATCGCAGCAATACATCAGGTGGCGCCCTCATCGTATCAGCAGTTGGCTTTAGTTAGAGATCCTGTTTCTTCTGACGAAGAATATATACACAAGCTGGACCCCAGATGGGTTCACTTATTCGCAGAGATTGATCAGGAAGAGCTGGTATGGAGCCTGGCTGAGAAGCCGGATAAAAAAATTACAGCTTATCTGGTGAGAAAGTTCCAGGTAAAACCTAAATTCAGAACACATCGATCGAATGCAATCCTACTGGTGTTATTCCGAAGCGGTTACAAAGAAGCTCCGGAGCTGTTAATGACTATGCTCGAGAAGGATACAGCGAACAACATTTATTATTTAGATGAGCTTCAGCGAACTCTGCTTTATCTGCTGCCGCGATCCTATGCGGACAGACTGCGCGTATTCGCCGATGGCTTCAATTACTTAAGTGTCAAGCAGCAGACGCTTGAAATTGCCGAGCAATTAGCAGAGAAACCAGAAGAATTGGTCACAGAGAAGGGGACGGGATTATGGGGATGGATCAAAAACAAGATGTCTTAAGGCTTCCAGCTGAACGGTTATATGAGCATGAGCTTGAGGCTTTAAAGAAAGCGGATAAGGATGCGCTGCCTTCTGGGTGGAAGCTTTCTCCCAAATCAGTGCTAACCTTCATAACGGGTGGAAAAGTCGGAGGTGTCGAGATTACACCCAAATATATCGGCAATCGGCGCTTGGTAGAAATGGCTATTGCTACCTTACTTACTGACAGGGCACTGATGCTGATTGGCGAGCCGGGAACGGCCAAATCTTGGTTGTCTGAGAACCTGACGGCTGCTATTCATGGTGATTCCTCCAAGGTTATTCAGGGTACGGCTGGTACAAGTGAGGAGCATATTCGCTATTCATGGAATTACGCAATGCTGTTGGCTCAAGGCCCTTCCGATCAGGCACTGATCAAAAGTCCGATCTTTCGGGCGATGGAAAGCGGTGGTATCACCAGATTCGAGGAAATCTCGCGCTGCGCATCGGAGGTTCAGGATGCTCTAATCTCGATATTATCCGAGAAAACACTTTCGATTCCCGAGCTTGATAGAGAGCTATCAGCAGCCAGAGGCTTCTCCGTCATTGCAACGGCGAATACACGTGATCGCGGTGTGAATGAAATGTCAGCAGCGCTGAAAAGACGCTTCAATATCATTGTTCTTCCCGCACCTTCGGATATTGAAACTGAGGTCGGTATTGTCCGCAAGCGTGTTGGTGAAATCTCCGCCAATTATGAGTTGAACGCATCGCCACCTGATGACGAGGCGGTTCGCAAGGTCGTGACGATCTTCCGTGAGCTTCGCAACGGGATGACGATAGACAGCAAGGATAAGGTAAAACCGCCAAGCGGTGTTATTTCGACTGCTGAAGCGATCTCCCTCTTAACGGGCAGCATGGCGCTGGCAGCCAGCTTCGGGAACGGCACGATTACTGATGAGGATGTAGCCGCAGGACTTCAAGGCGCGATTGTGAAGGACGAAGAGAAGGACCGTCTGGTGTGGAAAGAATACTTAGAAAATGTGATGAAGAAGCGGGGTTCTTCATGGAGAAGCTTGTATCAAGCTTGCTCGGAGATGAACGGTTGAGCAGCGAATCTAACATGAGCGCGGACCATACGATAGGCAGAACGCCTACGGGCAGTGAACAGAACGAAGACTTTCACGTTTTCGGGATTCGGCACTTATCCCCTGCAGGTGCCCATCATCTGCTGTCTTTTCTCGATACGATCCAGCCAACGGCCATATTGGTTGAAGGACCGAGCGATGCAAGTGGAGTAATTGCTCAGTTAACTTCCCGCGGAGTGGTGCCTCCAATTGCGATTCTAGCCTATACGGATCAGCTTCCAATACGGACGCTGCTCTACCCTTTGGCCGAATATTCACCGGAATATCAGGCCTTCGTGTGGGCGAACCGTCATGGTGTGCATACCGAATTCATCGATCTGCCTTCAGAGACGGCGCTGGCTCTTCATGAGCAGCGGAGGGCTTGGCGCACAAACTCCCTCCTTGCAGAGGATGAGCAGGAAGATCAGCAAGATGAACTTGAGGCAGGCCAATCAGCGGCAGCAGTTGAGAACGGGCTGCAAGCTTATCTGCGCAAGCAGAATGAACGTTATGAGCATATCGCTGAGTTAGCTGGTGAGCCCAGCTATGATGCTTACTGGGAACGCCACTTTGAGCATAATCTACAGAAGGATGCCTATCGGCATGCGGTGTATGAGTTCTCAGCGCAAATGAGGGAGCTTTCTGAGCTGGATGAGCGTGAGCATGACGCAGCAGAGACTGCCTACAATGAAATTCGAGAAGCCTATATGAGGCGTCGCATTCAGGAGGTATTACAGGCAGGTCATGCCCCGAATAAAGTTGTTGTGGTTACGGGCGCTCACCACGCCTCGGCATTAGACCTGCGGTTTCCCGTTATGACGGATAAGCAGCATGCGAGCTTGCCCAAGGTACCAACCAAATTAACGTTAATGCCTTACTCCTTTTATAAGCTATCCACCCATTCTGGCTATGGAGCGGGCAATCAAGCTCCCGCATACTTCACTTTATTCTGGGAGTGTTTGCAGAAGGGTGATTTAAGCCAGCTTCCATCGCTATACTTTTCCCATGTGGCTGCACGACTTCGTGAGCAGGGTAATTTCCGGTCCACTGCGGCTCTAATTGAAGCGGTCCGGTTAGCGGAGGCGTTGGCTTCTCTCCAGGGAGGCAGTCAACCGACGTGGCAAGATCTGCGCGATGCGGCAGTCGTATGTCTAGGTTATGGGGAGCTATCCACGATTGCAGATGCGCTAGCGAGAACGGATGTGGGCACAGCGATAGGAAGCCTGCCGGAGGGTGTTAGCCAAACGCCGATACAGGACGATATGAATCGGGAGTTGAAGCGGCTTAAGCTGGAGAAATACAAATCGACGGTAGCAGTGACGCTGCAGCTGGATCTGCGAGAAAACCGCCGAGTGCAATCGGAAGAGGCGGCTTTTATCGATCTCAAGCGGTCTGTGCTTCTGCATCGGCTGGAGCTGCTCGGGATTAATTTTGCCCGTAAGCAGCGGGTCAATCAGGAGGCCGCGTCATGGGCTGAGCATTGGGTGCTGCAGTGGACGCCTGAAGCGGAGATCCAAGTCGTCGAGTCCACGTTAAAAGGCGAAACGATTGAATTGGCAGCGGCTTTTGTGCTCAATGAGCGATTGGAGTCTTGCGTAGATATTGCCGAATCCTCCAAACTGATTCGATTGGCTTGTGATTGCGGAATACCTAAGCTGATGGAGCAAGCGCGAAACACCCTGCAGGAGCTAGCTGTTGATGCAGGTAATTTCAATCAAATTGCAAGCAGCGCCTACGATCTATCCGTGTTGATTCAATATGGGTCCTTACGTAAAATCGAGACGGATTCATTAATTCCGCTACTTCAGCAGCTGTTTCTTAGAGGCGCCCTTTTGCTGAGCGATGCTGCCAACTGTAATGATGATGCGTCGAAAGGCGTTGTAGACGCTATTCAAACGCTGCATGGAGTGGCACAGGAGCATTTTGAAATCGTTGATGATGGACTTTGGCTGCAAAAGCTGCACGAGCTGTCCTCGCGTGATGACCGGAATGCGAAGTGCTCGGGGTTTGCTTTTGCTATTTTACTGGAACGCAATGAGGTATCAGAAGAACAAAGCGCACAAGAAGTATCGAGACGGTTGTCTCCTGGTATCCCTACTGACTTGGGAGCAGGCTGGTTTGAAGGCTTATCGATGCGCAACCGTTATGCGCTGTTATCCCGCCTTTCATTATGGAGACAGCTCGATAACTACATGGAATCACTGGAGGAAGAGCAATTTCACCGTTCACTCGTATTTCTCCGCAGAGCATTTGGCTCCTTCGAACCTAGAGAAAAGGCGGCAATTGCTGAAATGATGGGTGATATCTGGGGAGTGGATACGGATCAGACGGGTGAAATGCTGCAGCGTCCGCTCAGTGAGGAAGAAAAGGGGAAACTCGATGAGCTTAACGATTTTGACTTCGGGGATTTGTAGACGATGACATCTGTTAACAAAGAACAGGTAAAGCGCTGGAGATTGGTGCTTGGTGCAGCTTCTGAAGAAAAGCTACAGTCTTATGGCAGCAATGGCAGCATACTCGTTAATGATGCGGCATTGATGGATGAAGCGCTGGCCGCGATCTATGACAATACTGGCAGCAGCACAGATCTGGATGCCGGCGGTTCAGGACGTTCAAGATCTGCCGGATTGGGGGCATCCTCTCCGAAGCTGGCCAAGTGGCTGGGGGATATCCGTACTTTTTTCCCGGCAGATGTGGTATCAGTCATTCAGGCTGATGCGATTGAGCGGAAGGGACTAACACAGCTGTTGTTTGAGCCGGAGCTGCTCGCTCAGGTGAAGCCTGATATCCAAATGGTGGCGACGTTAATGGCGCTTAAGGGGAAAATTCCCGAGAAAACAAAAGAGACGGCAAGGCAACTAGTCAAAGCAGTGGTCGATGAAATTATCAAAAGGCTGTCGCAGAACATTCAACGCGCTGTCACAGGAGCCTTGAATCGGAGGCGGCATTCTCCGCTTCCTTCTTTCACAGGACTAGATTGGAACCGAACGATTCAAAAAAACCTCAAGCACTACGATATGGAGCGTAAGCTGTTGATTCCCGAGAAGGTTTATTTCTTTGATCGTGCTCGCAAGAGCAAGGAATGGACTGTCATCCTAGATATTGATCAGAGTGGCTCGATGGCGAATTCAGTGATCTATGCATCGATAATTGGCTCTATATTCGCTAGCATGCCCGCGCTGGATACACGTGTCGTAGCCTTCGATACCGAGGTGGTCGATCTGAGTGAGCAGTGTGCTGAGGATCCTGTTGACATGCTGTTCGGCATCCAGCTTGGAGGAGGAACCGATATTAATAAATCGGTTGCTTACTGTGAGCAGTTTGTTACGGAGCCAAAGAAGACGCTGTTCATTCTAGTAACCGATCTGTATGAAGGCGGGAATCGATCAGAACTGCTGCGAAGATTGGACGATCTGCAGCAGGCAGGAGTCAAAACGATCTGTTTGCTGGCCTTATCGGATCAAGGGGTACCAGACTATGATGAATCGGTAGCCAAAAGACTAGCCCAGTTCGGCATTCCCTGTTTCGGCTGCTCACCTGATCGACTCCCTGAATTGATTGAGGGCGCACTAAAAGGAATGGATCTGCAAATGCTGGCAGGCCGCGTACAAACAGGCTCGGATTAAAGAGGACAGTTGATTAACTCGTGTTATAGAAATCAGAAAAGTAGAATCAAGAAATAGGGAGACAACAGCGATCGTAAGAATGATCCGGCAGCAAAGCGGCCTTATTAAGCCATGATTTTCGGCCAAATAAAAGGTTGGCATTGCGTCTAAGCTGCCATGAGGTTATCATAAAATAAGTGAATCCAAAAAGAATCCCCTCGTTGTTGGGCTGGTGCTCAGCCGTTAACGAGGGGATTTATACGTTACATAGAATAAAAAAACGGAGCTGGATCGAGAGCGCTCCGTAATGAGTGAGATATAAGAATGATCAGTTGATTTTAAGAAAAGAGTCTGTTAGAATAAGATTTGGACTTCTCAATTCACTTATTTTTAAACGTGAATATCCAACATAATTATAGCACATGGGAGTTGACGAAGTCAAGCATATTTCTCTTCGATTGTATTTCCAATTATGAATGGTCCATTGTGAAAGGATGGGATTTGAGTGAGTAATCCAACCAACCAGGAGCAGCACATTGAACAGCAGCGCGTTGACAAGGTTATAGAGCTCATTAATGGTCGTATTGAAGTTCTTGAGGAAGAAACTTTAGGTTCGAAATCTGAAATGGTCGATATACGCAAAAATTTCTGGGATGATGTGACAGTCAATTTCGAGGATTCTGCCGAATCCGCGGAAACCTTTGCGAGCTTGAAGCAGCAGGCGGAGGTACTATCGGAACGCGAGCGTACTTACAAGCAAGCCGAGATACAGCTCCAAACGTTAAGGAAGCTTCAGCACTCTCCATATTTTGGTCGAATTGATTTTGTGGAAGAGGGTCAATCGCGTAAGGATCTCGTCTATCTGGGTATTGCTTCTCTTAGAGATAAGAATGACGAGGATTATTTGATCTATGACTGGCGTGCACCGATATCTAGCCTCTATTATGATTACCCGCCTGGTCCAGCCCAAATGGAGACGCCGATGGGGACCATTCATGGCGATTTATTAGTGAAACGTCAGTTTATGATTCGTGATGGAAAGATCATCAGCATGTTTGATACGGGTGTTACCATTGGGGATGAGCTGCTAAAGGAAGTACTCGGCAAACAATCTGATGCGCAGATGAAAAGTATCGTAGCCACCATACAACGGGAGCAGAATCGAATTATTCGTGATGAACGCAGCCGTCTGCTTATCGTACAAGGGGCAGCTGGAAGCGGCAAGACATCCGCTGCTCTTCAGCGTGTTGCTTATTTACTCTATCGTTACCGGGGAATACTCACTGCTGATCAGATTGTTTTATTTTCGCCCAATCCGATGTTTAACAGTTATGTATCGACCGTTCTGCCTGAGCTGGGTGAAGAGAACATGCAGCAGACGACGTTTCAGGATTATCTGGTTTATCGGATTGGACGTTCTTTCAAGCTAGAAGATCCTTATGTGCAGCTGGAGTATGCCTTAACTGCGGTGGAGGAGCCCGAATATGAATCAAGAATGGCTGGTATTCGTTATAAGGCCTCAGCTGATTACGTGATATTGATTGAACGATATTTGTCCCACTTAGGTCAGGAGGGATTGATATTCCGCGATGTTAATTTCCGTGGGGAAAAGGTTGCCGATGCAGAAGCAATTAGTGACTATTTTTACGGACTCCCTCGAACCCAGGCGATTGCCAACCGTCTTCGTCTTGTAGCGGAATGGCTGCTGGAACTGCTGAAGAAACGCGAGGCTGAGACTGCCTATGAAGCTTGGGTAGATGAAGAAATCGAGCTGCTGGATAAAGAAACGTATCTAAAGGCTTACCAAAGCTTAAGACGCAAAACGGGGTATTCGGGAAATTCCTTCGATGACTTTGACCGTGAACGAGATTTGCTAGCCAACTATGTTGTGCGTGAGGCGTTCAAGCCGCTTCGTTCTCTGGTACGTAAGTTAGGCTTTATTAACATTCGTGCTTGCTTCCGCAAGCTGTTTCTAGATCCGGAGTTTGCACAGGGCTTAGCTGTCGAATGTACAGGTGGATCGGGGCTTCCAGTTGAATGGTCGTCAATAGCGAAGCAAACACTTGCTCGATTAGATCAGCGTGTTATGGCGTACGAGGATGCGACGCCTTTCCTTTATTTGGTGGAGCGCATTCGCGGTTTCCAGGTAAATAATACCGTACGCCATCTCTTCATTGATGAGGCGCAGGACTATACGGCTTTCCAGTTTGCCTTTCTTATGCGGCTGTTTCCTCGGAGTAGAGTGACAGCGCTTGGTGATTTGAACCAGTCTATTCATGCTCATTCGGTTGGCGGAGCAAGTGGATTCGATGCGTTGAAGGAACGCTTCGATGACAAGCTGACAGAGACGATTATTCTGACACGAAGTTATCGATCGACCAGACCCATTGTAGAATTTACGAGGTGCTTCATTCCGGGAGGAGGGCTGATTGAGCCATTCAATCGTGATGGAGCTAAGCCTACCTTGACTGCTTTCACGGATCAGGAGGAACTTCAGCAGGAAGTTGGCAATCGAATTAAGAAGCTCCGCTCAGAAGGCTGTCGCACGGTTGCGGTTATTTGCAAGACAGCCGCCGAAAGTCTGAATACCTTTAACGCACTAGGAAGTGTCGGTGATTTACGGCTTATCGAGAAGGAAACAAACACCTTTGAGCCTGGAATCGTCGTTATACCTTCCTATCTCGCAAAAGGTGTGGAATTTGATGCGGTCATCGTTTATGATGCTTCGGCTGATTGCTACGGGCGTGAGAGTGAGCGGCGATTGTTCTATACGGTATGTACGCGGGCGATGCATGAGCTGCATTTGTACATGGTGGGAACAGCTTGGAGCCCCTTCATTACGGTGGAGGCGATGCAGTTGGCGCATGTGGAGAATAAACAAGAAGCCTAAAAGGTCGGTATTCACGAGCAAAATGCAAATGAGAAAGAGGTTACTCCCTTGGAATTAGTCAAAATTACTACTGAAGATCTACTTAAAGAAGCGCTAGCGATCCGTAATGAGGTATTCGTTGTTGAACAGGGTGTACCTGAAGAACTTGAATATGATGAATTCGATGTTTCGCCTCATGCCTGTCATCATTTTGTGCTGCAAGAGAATGGGAAAACGATTGCGGCTGGAAGATGGCGGGAATATGAGCCAGGCATTGTCAAGTATCAACGGATTGTCGTAGCTAAGTCCTCCCGGGGACGAGGGATTGGGAAGCTGCTGCTGCTTGGCATGGAGCAGGACGCGAAGAAGCTTGGCTACCATTCAGGCGTGCTGGATGCACAATGCTCTGCTGAAGCATTTTATCAGAAATTGGGATATGGCACGGAATCGACGGAGCCTTTCCTGGATGCCAATATTTTGCATGTGAGAATGAGTAAGAAACTGTAGTGGCTCTGATGAATGGATAGTAACCAGGCTATGACTGAGTATATCTAATAAAAGAGACGCTCTCATCATGGAGCGTCTCTTTTTCCATGGCTTGTGAGCGATAATAGATTCCATCAGGATACAATGAAGAGCATGTACGCATAGACAGAAAGGACGTCCTATGAAAATCTTACTATTAGGTGCAACAGGTCGAGTTGGAAGTGAAATCGCCGCTCATGCTCGAAGTGAGGGACATTCGCTTACCGTGTTAGTTCGTCATCCAGAAAAGATCGAGAACAGAGATGAAAGCATAACCATCGTTCAGGGTAATGTATTAAATCAGCTAGATATTAGTCAAGTGATGCTCGGTAATGAGGTTGTTATTTGCGCACTAGGCACGGATGGAGATACAACGCTATCAGACTGTATGCCGCTCATTGTTGAGGCAATGAACAACCATGGGATTAAACGAATCATTACCATTGGAACGGCTGGAATACTGAATAGTAAAACAAACCAAGGGTTACTTCGCTATCAATCGAGTGAAAGCAAACGTCGTACAACAAGGGCAGCAGAGGAGCACCATAAGGCGTATTTAATACTAAAGCAATCGGATCTGGAATGGACAATTGTGTGTCCGACCTATCTGCCCCTAGGAGAAGCTGTTGGAACGTACCGTGTTGAGCGCGATTATTTGCCGGATGGAGGGACAGAAATATCTGTTTATGATACGGCAGCATTCGCCTATCACCAACTGAAGAGTAGGGAGTATATGAGGTCACGTGTTGGAATTGCCTACTAGCTCAGTGAGTTCCATTATTAATATTCAATCATTAAACAGTAATTTGAAGCTGCAGTTTGGTTACAGGGGCTGTCCCAAAGGGTAAACCTGAGTGAGACAATCCCATGATATGTGCAAAAGAACCTTCAAAACCACTATGTAAGTGGAATCTGAAGGTTCTATTTTACCCAAATATTACGTGAAAAGTGGGGGCTGCATTTTCCGGAAATGACTTTTGGGAAAGCCCCTTTCCGTTTCTTTTTAGGATTTTTCTTCCTTCTGTATTTTCGCAGGGTTGTTGATTTTGTAGGGTACTGGATGCTTAGTTAGCTTCTTCACAACGATTTTGCCTTCAAAGGAGATCGTATCACCGATTTCCAATTCATATTTCTTGAGCGTTGCACTGTGACTGGACCAGGCTGTGCCGACTTGGATTTCGGGATCTGCTATCGAAACAGCATCATAGATGACGACTTCGTCTTCTGTATCCGAGAAATTGTTCGGCACTGTAGTGAATTCTATTACAGTTGCAGTCATTTTGACTTTTCCTTCAGGAAGCTCAAGTTTTTGTGCTTTTCCTTTTTTCGCTTTCCCTTTGGGAGGCTCCTTGATTGCGGGCTCTTCTATTAAAGCTTCATCAGAAGTCTGTGCTTGAACTGAAGTCTGTGATTCTTCTCTTTCTTCTTCTTGGAATATTTCAAGCGCTGCTTCTGCAGTATCGACCGTTTCAACTGCTTCAACTGCTTCAACTGCTTCAACTGCTTCAACTGCTTCAACTGCAGCCGCAGTAAGCTTCTGGCTGTAGTTGGATGCCTGCATCTCTTTTAGATAAGAGGGGTGGATGCAATGCTGTTGATTGTCAAATTCGATGACTGCGGTCATAGCATCCACATAACCGATAATCGTGCAGGCGAGATTCATACCGTTTCCTTTGTAGGAAAAGGCTTTTATTTTCGTTGCTTTCTCGGAAATTAGATTCCATTCCTGACATTTTTCAATCTGCTCTGCTTCGTTTTCGAAAGAAGTATATGTTGTGGGCTTTATAATGAATGCATGTACCATATTTTCTCCGCCTTTTTAAGTTTATTCTAAGCTATCTTATCATTTTTTCGGTTTGTTTGCTTCATGCTTTGCAGATAGAACTGAGGCAAAGATTCGCTTGCTAAATACTTGCCTAATGGAGACCCTCAAAGAGGGTTTTCAGCGTATTTCCACGAATACTCATGATAGGTTGTAAATACAGAAATTGATATTTTTTTGAGAAGGGGATCGCCTTGATAAAAATCGTATTGATTCGTCACGGACAGAGTGTGTGGAATGTTGAGAATAGGTTTACAGGCTGGACAGATGTAGATTTATCGGAAAATGGCCTTGTAGAGGCGCATCATGCGGGGACCATTTTAAAGAAAAATGGGTATTCCTTTGATATCGCCTTCACTTCCGTTCTTAAACGAGCGATACGAACATTATGGACGATTCTACAAGAGATGGATCTAATGTGGATTCCCGTTTATAAGTCATGGTCATTAAATGAGCGTCACTATGGGGCGCTGCAAGGGTTGAATAAAGCGGAGACGGCTGCCAAATATGGAGAAGAGCAGGTGCTTCTATGGAGAAGATCTGTAGATATTAGGCCGCCAGCTCTTGATAAGAATGATCCAAGATACGAGGCATCAAGCCCGCGATATCAGTCACTAAAGGAAGAGGAATTTCCACTTACAGAAAATCTAGAGGATGCAGAAGCAAGA
Source organism: Paenibacillus baekrokdamisoli (assembly GCF_003945345.1). Lineage (GTDB taxonomy): Bacteria > Bacillota > Bacilli > Paenibacillales > Paenibacillaceae > Paenibacillus_Z > Paenibacillus_Z baekrokdamisoli. The sequence goes on from NZ_AP019308.1 coordinate 1,492,322, forward strand.
GTATTGAAATATTGGGACGATAAGATCGTACCTGCTCTTAAAGAGGGTCAGAAGGTGATCATTGCTGCTCATGGCAATTCGATAAGAGCGCTTATTCAATACTTAGATAATGTATCAGCGGATGGGATCGTGAACCTGAATATCCCTACTGGTATCCCGCTTGTTTATGAATTAGATGATGATCTAAAGCCCATCAGGCATTATTATCTGGGAATGGGTGGCGAAGTGACGGAGGAAATTCTTCCTAATGAGCAGCAAAAAGAAAAATAGGTCAACATTATTCATTGTGATCGTAGTAATAAGCCGCCATCCTGGGATGGGGCTTTTTTTAGTTGTAGAGAACATTAGCAATCCATATGTTTCGTAATCATTGTCCTCATTGTCCCCCGACAAACAATCTCTATTTCCATTGCGCTTTGAATAGGCTTAATGGAGGAGAGTGGAACAATGACGAGAAAGAAGATGGGGTTGTTGGTCGGGCTAGTATTCGCAGCAGGCTGTTCCGGGGGAGGAAACATAGACTTGGATAAGTCTAAAGAATCCGAAGTTAACGGCTCTTACTATGCGATCGCAAGTCAGATAAACGATGTGAAATCCTTGCCGCAAAAGGAAACGAATGATAGTGGTATCCAAGTTATACAACCCGATGTGAAGCTGTGGCATTCATTGAAAGCAACAAAAAATACAAACCACATCACCTCTGAAACAAAAGGAATGATAACACCGCAGCTCTTTCCAGAGCGCTATACGGAAATCGAAGGCGTCTTAACCTTTAGGGGGAATAATTTGAGAGATGCACCTGCTTACGGCACGAGAGCGATTACAGAAAAGAAAATAGATAAGGTCTGGTCATTTCGCACCAAAAGCAGTTCTTGGGGCGGGGGAGCCGGATGGACCGGACAGCCTGCAATCGTTAAATGGAATTCTGCAGTTCAAAAGGTAATGAATCTCAAAGAAGAATTCGCTGCTAAGAAAGGCTTTGTGGAAACGATATACGCCTCTTTGGATGGAAATGTGTATTTCTTTGATTTGGAAAGCGGTAAGGAAAGTAGAAAACCAATCCAAATCGGAAATCCGATCAAAGGAAGTGTGTCGGTGGACGCAAGAGGATACCCTTTGTTATACGTCGGTCAAGGGATTCCGGAGAAGCATGAGATTGGTTTTGGTTTATACAGTTTGATAGACGGGACAAGGCTTTATGAGCAGAAGGGCATCGATGATTTTGCTAATCGCAAATGGGGGGCTTTTGATTCTTCAGCCTTGTTTAACAGGGAAGCGGATACCCTAGTCGTAGGAGGCGAGAATGGGTTGTTCTATTCCTTGAAACTCAATACAAGCTTTGATATGAATCGCAAGACGTTGTCTATAAAGCCACAAGCTGCAAAATACAAATATGTCATTGATAAGAAAACGGGCAGTCCATACAATGGAATCGAGAATTCCGCAGCCGTCTATAAGAACTTGGCTTATTTCAGCGACAATATGGGCGCGATTCAGTGCGTGGATTTACTTACTTTAGAACCCGTCTGGGCGCTCCCTCATACCGATGATACAGATGCTTCACTTGTGCTGGATATCGAAGGGGATAACCCATTTATATACACGGGTACAGAAGTTGATAAGCAGGGGGATCATGGAAATGCTCTCCTCCGCAAAATAGATGGATTAACGGGGAAAACAATCTGGCAGTTGAAATATCCGGCACTCACCATAAGAGGTGACCATCCCGTTAATGGAGGTCTGCTTGCGACACCTGTCAAAGGTAAAAGACAAATCAGTGATTTGATGATTTTTACAATTGCGAGGGTTAAGAAACTAAATGCAGGTCTTATGGTCGCTATCAATAAAGCAACAGGAAAAGAGGTATGGAGATGGGAGATGCCTAATTATGCCTGGTCATCTCCAGTTGATCTATACGACCAATCGGGGAAAGCCTATCTAATACAAGCGGACTCCATTGGAAATGTCCATTTATTGGACGGGAAAACAGGGGAAGTCGTACACACAATAAACTTAGGTGCAAACGTGGAAGCTTCACCTGCTGTCTATAATGACAGAATCGTCGTAGCTACTCGAGGTGGAATTATTTATTGTCTGAAAGTCAAATGATTGGGCTGCGGCGTGGAAGGGTATACAGGTAACATAGCCTTTCAATCGAAGGAGGAATACATAAATGTCGGAGTACAATCATGTCGTGCATAAAGACGGAGAATTAGAACCAGGTAAAATCAATCAGACGTTAGACAGAATGAATCCCGCAATAAAGGATGAGATTCTTGAGAATTTCGATGCGTTCAAGGGCTTTCTTGCCAAACGCATTGAGCTTGCTGAGAACTTTGGATTAAATGAGGAACAGCTGGCAGTGGTAGCTCAGAAGGTTGCAGGATACTTGGCGAAGCACGAAGAACCTCGTAACCGCGAGGAAAAGCTGCTTCAGGAGCTATGGAAAGTCGGCAACGAGGATCAGCAGCATCATCTGTCCCATATGCTTGTGAAGCTAGCCCAGTCTGGTCCATTAAACTGAAGAGGGCAAAAAGGTCATTGCTGGGCATAATCCGCCCTGCAATGACCTTTTTTCTAAATATAAGAAAGTAAAGTTTCCTCTATACTTTGCTTATATTTCAGAGGGAAGAAAATTGCTTCGCCGCTAAGGACGGCGTTAGCCGTTTCTTCTTGTACGCTGCGTTAATCAGTCGTTGTCTCCACATCTCGAAAAGCTTGATAGTAACAGCGCCGGCATACCGGTTTATAGTCTTCATTGCCGCCGATCTGAATCTGATCGCCTGTATTGACAGGCTCTCCATCAAGGAATCGGATCACCATCGTTGCCTTACGATCGCAATTCCAACATATTGTTTTTATTTCTTCTATTTTGTCCGCTTGTACCAATAGATTATAACTGCCTTCAAATAGCTGATTCTGAAAATCGTTCTTCAGTCCGAATGCCATTACAGGAATGTTCAGTTCATCTACAACCCGAGTCAATGCCAGAATGTGGTGCTTCTTAAGGAATTGTGCCTCGTCAATCAACACACAGTTAATTCGTTTGGTTCCAGGTAAAGTTAAGTAGGATTGTACGCTTTCGTAAAGATCGGTATCCTCATTTATTGGAATCGCAGCTCTTTCGAACCCTACACGGGAGCCTACCAGCTCTGCGCCGTCTCTTGCACTAAATGATGGCGAAAAAATGAGTACCTGCTTACCCTGCTCCTCATAATTATGAGCGACTTTGATAATTTCAAATGATTTACCGCTGTTCATTGTTCCGTACTTATAGTAAAGCTGTGCCAATTGAATCTCCTCCATATATCGCGTTCATCGATGTCTATGTGAACTAAATAGCCTTCTCTTATTTGAGCATATTTGCTCTTCTGTGACAAGGAAAGAGAATCAGGATTTTAGTTTCATAGATAAGAATGTATAATAAATAGAAAATGATATCAATAATAAGAAGTGAGTTGGAATATAATGGATAATGACAAGCAGCACTTAAGCATTGAAGCAGCTAAGCTTTATTATCAATTCGATTATAGTCAACAAGAGATTGCTACTCAATTAGGCGTGTCCAGACCAACCGTTTCCAGACTGCTTCAGCATGCGAAAGAAAAAGGGTATGTAAGAATTCAAATCATCGATCCTCGCGAAGACTTAGATATATTAGCGAATGAGTTGAAGCTCAAATATGAATTAGATACGGTTTTATTATGCTATTCTCCTCTCAATGAGTATGAAGAGATAAAGAAGCATATTAGCAAAAAAGCGGCTGAATATATCCACGATACCGTTCAGGATGGAGACATTATCGGTGTGACTTGGGGTACAACGATGCACGCTGTAGCGCTTCATTTACAACCGAAACCTGTAAGGGGAGTGGAGGTTGTCCAATTAAAGGGAGGCGTAAGTCATTCTCGTGTGAATACGTATGCCGCGGAAATTGTGAACTTATTTGCCGAGGTCTTTCACACCGCTGCACGTTATCTGCCGCTGCCTGTTATCTTTGATAGTGTTGCGGTGAAGGAAATGGTCGAAGAGGACCGTCATATCAGAAGTATTATAGAACTTGGCAAGCAAGCAAACGTAGCTGTCTTTACGGTTGGAACGGTTAAAGAAGACGCCCTGCTATTTCGTCTAGGCTACTTTAGTAAAGACGAGCAGGACATTCTTCGACATTCAGGAGTAGGCGATATTTGCTCACGGTTCTTTGATGCAGAAGGTAAGATATGCAGTGAAGCGATCAATAACCGAACGGTCGGCATTGATCTCCCCGATTTAAGTAAAAAGGAAAAGGCAATTCTTGTAGCAGGGGGTCAGCGCAAAATCGAGGCCATCGAAGCTGCTCTGAAAGGGAAATATGCGAATATTTTAGTTACTGATCAGTTTACTGCACAAGCATTATTACGATAAGTGAAGAGGCTGCACCCAAGGTCTAAGTTAGACTCGGGGTGCAGCCTCTTTGTTTATAGAACGAATCAAATACAGGGTTTGAACAAAATTTCATATGAATATTTACATATGTTCAGGCGCATGCTATCATAAGTATGTAAGTCAGGAATCGCATAAAAGGATGGTGGAATGATAATGATACATTTGTCCGAGATCATTGATCACACGTTATTAAGAGCGGATGCAACGAAAGCTGAGATATTAAAGTTAACGGAAGAAGCGAAGAAATATGGTTTTGCTTCGGTTTGTATTCAACCCACATGGGTCTCTTTTGGTTCAAAACAATTAGCGGGTAGTAAAGTTAAAGTTTGCACAGTAATCGGATTTCCACTAGGGGCCAATACTTCTGAGACCAAAGCTTTTGAAACCAAACAAGCCATTGCCGACGGGGCAACTGAAGTTGATATGGTCATAAATATTGGTCAACTTAAAGACGGCGATTATGCTGCTGTAGAGCAAGACATCAGAATCGTTGTTGAGGCTGCGGCTGGGAAGGCACTCGTTAAAGTGATTATTGAAACCTGTCTTTTAACGCAGGAAGAAAAAGTAATCGCTTGTCAATTAGCTGCCAAAGCAGGTGCTGATTTTGTCAAAACATCCACGGGCTTCTCTACTGGGGGAGCAACTGCCGAGGATATAGCGCTCATGCGTCAAACTGTAGGACCAGAAATGGGTGTAAAAGCTTCCGGCGGGATTCGCAATCTGGAAGACATGAAAAAAATGATCGAAGCAGGAGCAACCCGAATTGGTGCTAGCTCCGGTGTGAAAATCATGGAGAACGAAGAATCGACCTCTTCCTATTAATAGCAAGAATGCGGGTTCTGCTCCTAAAGAAGGAGCAGAACTCCATATCAAAAGAAAAGACACTATTAAACAAATAATAGATTTGTAAGCGTTCTTATATAGGGATAGAAATTAAATACATCATTGTATGACAACTAGAGAACGAGGAGCGAGATGACAATGAAATATTTAATTGCTATGCTAGGTATACTTGTTGTTTTTGGACTTACTTATATTGCCAGTAGTGATCGGCAAAAGATTCGGTATCGGCCGCTTGTAACCATGGTTATCCTGCAGTTCATATTGGCCTTTGTATTGTTGAATACTGTTGTTGGAACTTTTCTGATCAAAGGTTTTTCGAATGTTTTCGCAAAGCTGCTTGCTTACGCTGGAGAAGGGGTAAACTTTGTCTTTGGTGGAATAGCTAATGAAGGACAAGGCCCATTCTTCCTAAATGTATTACTGCCGATTGTGTTCATTTCGGTGCTTATTGGCATTTTACAGTACACCAAAATTTTGCCGCTCGTTATGAAGTATATTGGCTTGGTATTGAGCAAGGTAAATGGAATGGGGAAATTGGAATCCTATAACGCCCTGGCTTCTGCTATTTTGGGACAATCCGAGGTATTCATTTCTGTTAAAAAACAAATCGGCCTGCTGCCGAAAAATCGTCTTTACACCTTATGCGCTTCAGCGATGTCTACGGTATCGATGTCGATTGTCGGCGCGTATATGCAAATGATTGATCCTAAGTATGTAGTAACCGCTCTTGTACTCAACTTGTTTGGCGGTTTCATCATTGTGTCCATTCTTAATCCTTATGTTGTTGATAAGGAAGAAGATATATTGACCGTGCAGGAAAGCGAGAAACAGTCGTTTTTCGAAATGCTTGGTGAATATATTATGGATGGGTTCAAAGTAGCTATTATCGTGGCTGCCATGCTGATCGGTTTCGTCGCCCTTATCGCGTTTATTAACGGAATCTTTGACGGAATCTTCGGGATTTCATTCCAGCAACTACTGGGCTATGTGTTTGCCCCTATCGCTGTAATCATGGGCGTTCCTTGGAAGGAATCTGTAGATGCCGGAAGCATCATGGCGATCAAGATGGTTTCCAATGAATTCGTGGCTATGCTTGAGCTTGGTAAACAAACAGCCATGTCTTCAAGAACGATCGGAATTGTCTCCGTATTCCTTGTCTCGTTTGCTAATTTCTCGTCCATCGGTATTATCGCTGGTGCGGTTAAGGGCTTAAATGAAAAACAAGGTAACGTTGTAGCCCGATTTGGTTTAAGATTGTTATATGGCGCAACTATGGTTAGCGTATTGTCTGCCATCGTGGCAGGAATATTTATGTAAACACAGAGGACAATGAAGAGGAAGGAGCCAATCACAAATGAAAGCAACACCAAATTTCAAAAGGATTCATCTTATCGTCATGGACTCCGTAGGTATTGGCGAGGCACCGGATGCAGCTCAATTTGATGACTTCAATGTGGATACCATCGGACATATTGCGGAGGTTTGTGGTGGACTGAGTATGCCGAATATGGCTAAGCTCGGCTTATCCAATATTAAAGAAATTCAAGGTGTACCCAAAGCAGACCAACCACTGGCTTATTATACAAAAATGCAGGAAAAATCAAGTGGGAAAGACACGATGACAGGTCATTGGGAGATCATGGGCTTATACATTGATACACCATTTCGTGTCTTTGCCGATGGCTTTCCCGATGCATTAATCAATCAAATTGAAGAAAAAACCGGTCGGAAGGTGATTGGCAACAAACCTGCAAGCGGGACAGAAATTCTGGACGAGCTTGGGGAAGAGCATATGCGAACAGGGGCATTAATTGTTTATACCTCTGCGGATTCTGTTCTTCAAATCGCTGCACATGAGGACGTAGTTCCATTGAAGGAGTTATATGAGATTTGTGAATTTTGCCGAAAAATCACGCTAGAGGATCCCTATATGCTGGGACGCATTATCGCTCGGCCATTTCTAGGCGAACCAGGCAGCTTCAAACGGACTGCTAATCGCCATGACTATGCCTTGAAGCCCTTTGGACGTACAGTCATGAATGAATTGAAAGATGCTGGCTATGATTCGATTGCGCTTGGGAAAATTACCGATATTTATGATGGAGAAGGCGTCACAAAGACCGTTCGGACGGTCTCTAATTCCGATGGTATGGATAAATTCATTGCTACTTTGGATGAATCGTTCACTGGACTCAGCTTTTTGAATCTAGTCGATTTTGATGCGTTGTATGGACATCGACGTGACCCGCAAGGCTATGGTCATGCATTGGAGGACTATGATACGCGTCTTCCGGAAGTATTCGCTAAGATGACGGATGAAGATCTTTTGCTGATCACTGCCGATCATGGCAATGATCCCACATACCGGGGAACGGATCACACGCGTGAATATGTACCGCTATTAGCCTACTCGCCACGGTTTAAGCAAGGCGGCCAGGCGCTGCCAATTCGGGATACTTTTGCTGATATAGGGGCTACGGTTGCGGAGAACTTCGGCGTCCAAATGCCGGAGCATGGAACAAGCTTTTTATCGGATTTAAAATAAGCTCTAAACCATAATCAGTATTTGCTGAAGCTATTATTAACATAATAAAGGAGCAATCAAATGAGCGTTCATATTGAAGCTAAACAAGGTGAAATTGCAGAAACGATTCTACTTCCAGGGGACCCGCTTCGGGCCAAGCATATAGCCGACACGTATTTGGAAGATGTCATTTGCTATAATCAAGTACGCGGTATGCTTGGTTTTACAGGAACTTATAAGGGGAAGCGCGTATCCGTACAAGGCTCGGGCATGGGCATTCCGTCCATTAGTATTTATGTGAATGAGTTGATTAAGGAATACGGTGTGAAAACTTTAGTTCGTGTCGGCACTTGTGGTGCTATGCAGGAGAATGTGCATGTTCGAGATGTCATACTTGCACAAGCGACTTGTACAGATTCAAGCATGAATCGTCACGTTTTTGCCGATTATGACTTTTCGCCTATCGCCAGCTTCACACTGCTGAAGGCAGCCTACGATCGCGCTGTCGCTAAAGGCTTGAAGCTGCATGTAGGTAATGTGTTCAGCTCCGATATTTTTTATCGCGACGACAAATCAGTCGTACAGAAGCTCATGGACCATGGCGTATTGGCAGTGGAAATGGAAACAACGGCTCTTTATACATTGGCAGCGAAATTTGGGGTTAATGCCTTAACCATCTTAACGGTGAGTGACCATTTATTGAGTGGCGAAGAAACGACCTCGGAAGAGAGACAAACGACCTTTAATGAGATGATGGAAGTCGCTCTTGATACGGTAACCTCCCTATAACTCCATACTGTAAAAATAATCGATGAATGAGGAGAGTTTCCTATGAGAATGGTTGATCTAATTGCAAAGAAACGAGACGGTGAAGAGTTAACGACTGAGGAAATTAACTTTATTATCGAAGGCTATACCAAGGATGAGATTCCGGATTACCAAGTTAGCGCCTTAGCTATGGCGATCTACTTCAAAGATATGACAGAACGTGAACGTGCCGATTTGACGATGGCTATCGTGAACTCTGGGGATACGATTGACCTATCGGCTATCGAAGGAGTGAAGGTGGACAAACACTCCACAGGCGGAGTTGGTGATACGACGACACTGGTCTTGGCACCTCTTGTTGCAGCGCTCGATATTCCTGTGGCTAAGATGTCTGGACGTGGACTAGGTCATACTGGCGGCACGATTGATAAATTGGAAGCAATCGCAGGATTCCATGTAGAGATCGACAAAGAGGAATTCGTTCAATTAGTGAACAAAGATAAAATTGCAGTCATTGGCCAATCAGGCAATCTTACACCAGCGGATAAAAAGCTATACGCTCTGCGTGACGTAACGGCGACGGTTGATTCCATTCCTCTGATTGCTAGCTCGATCATGAGCAAGAAAATTGCTGCCGGGTCGGACGCGATTGTATTGGATGTGAAAACGGGTGCTGGTGCTTTTATGAAGACCGTGGAGGATGCCAAGGAGCTTGCCCATGCAATGGTGAGTATCGGTAATAATGTGGGTCGCAAAACAATGGCAGTTATCTCCGATATGAGTCAACCACTTGGCTTTGCCATTGGAAATGCGCTCGAGGTTAAAGAAGCTATCGATACACTGCAAGGAAAAGGCCCGAAAGACTTAGAAGAGCTTTGCCTTGCGCTCGGTCGTCAAATGGTTTACCTAGCCAATAAAGCAAGCTCGCTTGAGGAAGCAGAGGAAATGCTCAAAGAAGTCATTCATAATGGCAAAGCATTGCAAAAATTCAAAGACTTTATTACGAATCAAGGCGGGGATGCGTCGGTTGTCGATCATCCAGAAAAATTGCCGCAGGCAGCCTACCTCATTGAAGTACCTGCTCTAGAATCAGGGGTTGTAGCTGAAATTGTAGCCGATGAAATAGGCACTGCTGCTATGCTGCTTGGAGCTGGTCGTGCGACGAAGGAATCCACTATCGATTTGGCTGTAGGTCTTATGCTCAATAAAAAAGTTGGTGATCCTGTTAAAGCAGGGGAATCACTAGTAACGATTCATTCCAACCGTGAGAATGTAAAAGAAGTCATCCAAATGATATATGAGAATATTCGGATTGCTGACCATGCGGAGCCTCCTGTACTGATCTATGAAATTGTAACGGAGTAGCTTGAATATCGTCTGACGAGTTGAATCCAATTTGAAAGAAGAGTGAGGCTTCACGCCTTGCTCTTTTTTGCTCATTACACTCAAGTGGGTTCATTTGATAGGGGGTGTATCCTTCAAAAAACAGAACCTACCCGGTGAACAAAATACGGGTAGGTTCTGTTTATTCTTTATCAATTGGATTCCGAATACGGTCTTTATAGACATCCCAGTAGAAGTTTCCATTAGAGCTCTTTACCGCATAAAAGATATCCGGTATTTTTATTGCGTGTTTCTTTAGCTCCTGTTTGAACCATTCTTCCAGGTTATTCTCTTTTAGGTTATTTTCGATTATTTGTCCGTCCATGACGAGCTCGATAGGGAAGTTCATAATCGGCTGCAGCGCAATGTTTAGATCCTTTTTGAGAATTTGGCGAAATTCAGGTTTTTTGATTATCGATAATTTCCCGTTTAACTCAAGAACCGCGTATTCAACCTCTTCGATATCAAATACATCCTTCAACCTTAATTCCTGATTTAACGTATCCATGGTAAAATACAGCTTTTTCATATTATGTTCGAGGACTTTTCCCTTTTCAATTAATATAGTTGGTTGACCGGATACCCACTTCCTGATTTTGCGATTTTTAGTGGCAAGTATAGATAGCAGTAATGACACTAAACTGAAAGTAAGCAAGGAAATAATAAAGTACCATGTACTTACTTTGATGTTAAAAGCCAAGTTACCTGCCATAGAACCTAATATGATAACAAATGCAAAATCATGAAAACCCATATGAGATATAGCTTGCTTACCCAGTACTCGTGAAATAAGGATAACAATCATTATCGCGAGAATTGTCCTCGTAATAACTGTGAAATTTTCTAACAAGCTTGTCAGCACCCCTTATAAGTTCCTGCTAAACAGAAACTGAATCCACATTCATTATCTTCCCAATTAAATCCAGAATTTATTCATACACGAAAGTGAACTGGTGACCACGCAGGGAGAGTATATGAATGGATTACAATGCAATGACGAGTGACGAATCCAGAGCTTTGGGTGATAACTCTAGCCTAGGCAGCATAGAGTAAAATGAAATCTTTACATCTGGAGGTCGGCCTATGAAGAATGGCTTTGTAATTCGGTCATTAAATGAGATCCAATTTTGGTCTCGAATTATGAAAGAACACTCGTTTTTTTTAGGTTTGGGGTTCCGACGGGAGGATACTCAACTTATTGACGAGGCCAATCATTTTTACAAAATATTTGAAGGGATCGAACAAAAATCATATTCTTTTGGCGAGAATGCAGATCCAGCTACCATTTTACAATTTAACAAAGAAGTGCACACAGCAGTTACTTACATCTGGTTGTTTAAACGAAAAGTATTAGGACTTATACTTACATGTAAACTTCCTGGAGCAACGAACTTCCCTCTATTAGTGGATCATACCAGCAGGGAAGCAAAGTATTTCAGAAAACGATTAGAAGAATTAAATGAAGGCAAACTTGAACCGCTGCAGGATGCGATAATCGATGAAAATGTCTTTTTCTTAAAAATCATGGCAGACCATGCTAAATTCATCGGTCATCTTCTGGATCCCTCCGAGCGGAAACTTGTGGAACAGGCACGAGATTTTAGCCAAGACTTTGATCAGTTGTTATTTCAGGCAAAGGATTTAGACTCGATGCGCCCTCAGTCTCAAACCGTTCCGTTATTAGATCAGTTTCTTGACCAGAATAGGGTGTCTGTCAAATCGTTACGCGATTTCAAGAAAACAGCGAGTGAATTAATTAATGAATGCAAAATTAAAAGCATTATACATCCTTTATTGGCTGATCATGTGTTCCGCGAAGCAGAGAGATTTTTAGAAATTATTGATGCTTTTGAAGGGGCGTTAACAGGGAAGAGACCACCTAAACTTGATATTCATGAGGCTTAACTTTCGCCAGAAGGGGCCATAGTTTCATGAATTCATGGAAATCATTTAAAATTCATGGAAATCATATAAATACATGCTGAAAGCTGGCGTCTGTAACTTACAGGCACCCGCTTTTTTAGCGTTTTTGCTGATTTTTGCGCTTACATACATTTTGCATCATTTCACAGATTGAGTTTTGCGCCTTATAACGTTTATAATAAAACGAGAAAAAAGTCTAAAAGAAAAGGTGTCATTCATGAGCATATTAAACGTAGAACGACTAAGTCACGGATTTGGAGATCGAGCTATCTTCAACGATGTATCTTTCCGCTTGCTCAAAGGCGAGCATATCGGACTCATTGGCGCCAACGGTGAAGGTAAGTCCACCTTCATGAACATCATAACGGGTAAACTCCAGCCAGATGACGGCAAGGTTGAATGGTCCAAACGCATGCGTGTTGGATACCTCGATCAGCATGCGGTGCTTAGCAAGGGTGTAACGATCCGCGACGTCCTGAAGGGAGCCTTCCAATACCTGTTCGATATGGAGCAAGAAATGAACGATATGTACGGGAAAATGGGCGAGGTGACCCCGGAGGAGCTTGAGCAGATGCTCGAGGATGTCGGAACGATTCAGGATACGTTAACGAATCAAGATTTCTATATGATCGATGCCAAGATCGAAGAAACTGCCCGCGGGCTGGGACTAACTGATATTGGACTGGATAAGGACGTCAACGACCTTAGCGGCGGACAGCGGACGAAGGTATTGCTAGCAAAGCTTCTGCTCGAGAAGCCGGATATTCTGCTTCTTGATGAGCCGACCAACTATCTCGATGAACAGCATATCGAATGGTTGAAGAGATATCTGCAAGAGTATGAGAATGCATTCATTCTTATCTCTCACGATATTCCTTTCCTCAATAGCGTTATTAACCTGATCTATCATATGGAGAATCAAGAGTTGAACCGATACGTTGGGGATTATGACTATTTCCAGCAGGTTCATGATATGAAGAAACAGCAGCTTGAATCAGCCTTTAAACGTCAACAGCAGGAAATTGCGGGTTTGAAGGATTTCGTTGCCCGGAACAAAGCGAGTGTTGCGACACGAAATATGGCGATGTCCAGACAAAAGAAGCTCGATAAGATGGAAGTTATCGAAATTGCGAAGGAAAAACCGAAGCCGCAGTTCAATTTCAAGGATGCGAGAACTTCTGGCAAGCTGATTTTCGAGACGAAGGAGATTGTCATTGGATATGATTCTCCTCTATCTAGACCACTCGACCTCCGTATGGAACGTGGTCAGAAGATTGCGCTTGTGGGTGCAAACGGAATCGGTAAAACGACGTTACTGCGAAGTATTTTAGGTGAGATCCAAGCGCTCTCAGGCTCCGTTCAGCGGGGAGAGCACCTCAACATCGGCTACTTTGAACAGGAAATGAAGGAAGCTAATTATACGACATGCATCGAGGAAATATGGAATGAGTTTCCCTCACTTTCGCAATTCGAGGTACGTGCAGCATTAGCTAAATGCGGTCTTACAACAAAGCATATCGAGAGCAAAATTGCTGTGCTTAGTGGCGGTGAGAAGGCGAAGGTACGACTTTGCAAGCTGATCAACCGTGAAACGAATCTTCTTGTGCTCGATGAGCCGACGAACCACTTGGATGTGGATGCGAAGGACGAGCTTAAGCGTGCCCTCAAGGCTTATAAAGGCAGCATCCTGCTGATTTCCCATGAACCGGAATTTTATCGCGACATCGTTACAGATACATGGAACTGTGAATCCTGGACAACGAAGGTGTTTTAAATCGTCGCCTATAGCCGATCTGATTGTTAATGATCAGATCGGTTTTTTTCTGCGCGCTGATAAAGTGTGAAAACAAAGAAGGGGATCATTGGAAATTCGTTGTCGTAGGACAGCGTCTCCCGCAATATATTGAATAGTAATTCGATTATTGATGGGAGGTTATCTGTAGCTGAAGCATCGTTTTCTTCGATATACCATTGTTTCTCTCGCCGTTCTTTTATTGTGGAGTGTTTCATTTACGCCTAAGGTGGATGCAAAGGATAATAATAACGATTTGATTATTATTAACAAAAAAACGAATAAGTTGGCTTATTTTAGCAATGGAGAAATGATTAAGACCTTCTCTGTAGCTACCGGCAAAAAGAAGCAGTTAACACCTGAAGGGACTTTTAAAATTGCTAATAAAATTAAAAATAGGCCCTACTATAAAGACAAAATTCCAGGAGGCGACCCCCATAATCCTTTAGGAGACAGATGGTTAGGCTTGGATGTGAATGGTACAAAAGGAACAACGTATGCCATTCACGGTAATAACAATGAGAGATCTATTGGGAAGTATGTTAGCGCTGGCTGCATTCGTATGAAGAATGATGAGATTCACTGGCTCTTTTCCCAGGTCAAAATAAATACCGATGTTATTATTACGAATTCAACACTTACATTGGAGCATATTGCAGCCAATCATGGCTATCAGATCGGTCAGATGAAGTTTGAAGGGAAATTGCTTGTAAATGGTGTGAGGAAGGAATTGGATAGTGATTTATTATTAAGTAACTCACAAGTTTTTATCCCATTACGAGAATGCTTTGAAATTCTAGGGGCCAAAGTGGAATGGAGTCAATTAACGGGGATAGTAACCGCCACGATTGGTAATCGCATAATTACGCACAAACCGCTCACGAGCAAAGCTGCTGTTAATGGAGTATCCATTGCTATCACAACCTCTCGTTTACAAGATGACAAAGTCATGCTGCCACTGCGGAATATCGCTGAGATTACCGGTTATAAAGTGATATGGGATGCTAAAGGAAAGACAATTCAAATCTCTGATCATGGAGACGAAGAGGTAAATTAATAGGCTTCCCCAAAAGGGTAACGCTGAATGAGCCAGTCCCACAAATCGAATTATGAAGCCTCCAGAACCACTGTTAAAGTGGAGCTGGAGGCTTCATTTTATTATCATTGCTGAAGCTATGCCTTCTCTACGCCCATGAGAGTATCCCGAGCGATATCCAGAAAAGCGCTAATGGCGGGCGAGAGCCATTTCTCTTTATGCCAGAGCATTTGTGTAACTACGCGCAATTCCGGCATTTCCCAAGAGAGAGCGACCAGTTCGCCCCGATCCAATTCGTTTGCTACCACCATTTCGGGGAGAAAGGCGATACCGAGGCCTACCATCGCGCACTGTTTGATCGCTTCCGCACTGCTGAACTCCAAATTCATGGTGCTGTCGATGCCTTCCCGCGTAAGTGCCCGGTCGAACAGTGTGCGATAGGTGCACCCTTTCTCGTTAAGCAAAAACAGCTCCCCTTGAAAATGTTCCGGAAGAAGATTGCTCCACTTAAGAAGAGGATGGTTCGGCGCGACAAGAAGCTGGAAAGGTTCCTCGATCAATGATTCGATAGCGAGACCCGTCGAACGGAGCGGCTCGTCTAGTAGAAAAACCACATCGGCCTTTCCATCGCAAAGACTCTGCTTAAGATAATCGCTAGGAGTCGGACGAAAGATGAGGCGAACGCTGGGATGATGCTCGCGAAAACGACGAAATAAGGCAGGCAGCCGATAGGCGCATAGCACTTCGTTCGCACTAACGGTCACGGTTCCGGTCACTTGTTCACTTTCGCACATGACGATTCGTGCTTCGTCCAGCGTATTCAGCACTTTATCGACGTAGAGAAGAAATCGGTTTCCTGCATCGGTCAGGACAAGCTGCTTGCCGAGACGGTCAATAAGGCGAACCCCCAGCTCTTCCTCCAGTGCTTGCATCTGCATCGTGACGTTCGAAGGGACATAATTTAAAGCAGCGGCGGCACGACTGAAGTTGAGCGTAGAGGTTACGGTTCGGAAGGTAACAAGCTGGCGCAGTTCCATAGTCTGTATCCTCCAACATTCAATATTTTTGAATCTTAATGTCAAGAATGATTAATTTACCTGATCTTATCTTCAATATAAAATAAAAGCAAGAGGTGCTGTACGCGCTGCACTTCTTCAATACGATCGAATGGAAGGAGCCTTTGCGATGGATTATGAAATTTTCGAGCTTGGTGACGTTACACTGCAGTCTGGAGTGATGCTGCCTGACGCTTTCTTGGCCTACAAGACATATGGAAGGCTTAATGCCGATAGGAGCAATGCCATCGTCTATCCGACAGCATTCGGTGACCGGCATCATAATAATGAGTGGCTGATAGGTGAAGGCATGGCGTTGGATACTGAGAAGTATTTTATCATCGTTCCAAATTTGCTCGGAAATGGTCTGTCATCGTCTCCCAGCAACACGCCGCCGCCTTTTGACAAATCTAACTTTCCGCAAGTCACGATCTTTGATAATGTTCGGCTTCAGCACCAGCTGGTGACCCGTAAATTCGGGATTGAGAAGATTGCTTTAGTCACAGGCTGGTCGATGGGCGCACTACAAACGTTTCAATGGGGTGCGAGTTACCCGGATATGGTGGAGAGGATCGCGCCGTTTGCCGGTACTGCGAAGACATGGCCTCATACCTTTGTGTTCATTGAAGGCGTAAAGGCACCCTTGCTGGCAGATGCCTTATGGCGGAATGGAAATTATACGGAGCCACCGACAGCCGGTTTACGAGCTATTGGGCGTGTCTACGCCGGATGGGGCTTCTCGCAGGCATTTTATCGCGAGGAGAGCTTCCGTCAGTTGGGATATCGCACGCTGAACGATTTTCTTGCCGGCTTCTGGGATCGTAGCTTTCTCGGATTGGACGCCAATAACTTGCTGGCGATGCTCTGGACGTGGCAGCATGCCGACATTAGTGCCAATTCCATGTACTGCGGTGACTTTGAGAAAGCTTTGAGGAGCATAAAGGCCCACGCAACCGTCATGCCGGGAAGAATGGATTTGTACTTTACTCCTGAAGATAGTGAGTATGAGACAAGACGGATTCCCAATGCCAACTTCCGTCCCATTGAGTCGATTTGGGGTCATTTTGCTGGTCGCGGTATCAATCCTGACGACACGGAATTCATTGCTGCTCAACTGAAGCAAATACTGGATGTATGCTGAATAAACATTCCATTAGCAGTTAATCTTATTTGTCATCATCTCTCAGAAGGTTATAATTACTGAGAGGGAGTGTGAGTGATGAGATTCTACATCGTTTTTTTTATAGCCATTTTGCTTGATCAAGTCTCAAAAATATGGGTTCGGCTGCATTTGCCCACGGGAGATTCGTTGGAAATATGGACCGGCATTCTTCATTTTACACATTATGAGAACAGCGGGGCTGCATCCAGCATGTTTCAGGGTTATGGAAGGTTGTTTGTTCCTGTGGCGATTCTAGCGGTGGTCTTCGTTCTTTATTTCCGCAGAAAAGGCCATCTCAACAGATGGCTCTTGGATGTGGGAGCTGCGCTCTTTGCAGGAGGCGCAATTGGCAACGCTATTGATCGTGTTCTGTTTAACCAGGTGACTGATTTTATTGTCTTTCAGTCAAGTAACGGCATTATGAATGTAGCAGATTTGGTGCTAAATCTAGCTATTCTTCTATTGGGGTTAGATCAGCTATTGAAGTATTGGAGAAACAGAAGAACGAGGTATTATCACAAAATATAAGAAAGTATAAGTTTCCTCTATACTTTGCTTATATTTCAGAGGGAAGAAACTTGCTTCGCCGCCAAGGACGGCGTAAGCCGTTTCTTCTTGATTCCTGATGCTTAAAAATCGATGAAGTAAACGAATTTTCTACCTATCCATAATGATATGACCTTGTCCAAGTTCGATTTCAGTAAAGCCTGCCATATGTCGCAGTTGGAACTCGATTGGCCTATTTCGGCCAATGATAATGATATTCTTGGTGTCGGTGATACCCTCTGATCGGAGAGAAAAGGCTTTGGTATAGGCAAATTCTTCTTTTAGAGTCGTATAGATGGCGTTAATTAGCTTGTCATTTTCACCTTTGCCCATTACATTCATGATGATCGCTCCACGGGGATCCAGCTTTTCTCTGGCTATCCTGAAAAATTCCTTGGAGGTCAGATGAAGCGGAGTTCCCTTATCCGTGAAGGCGTCCAAAACAATATAATCATAGGCATGTGGCACTTCATTGCTCAGAATATGA
Source organism: Paenibacillus baekrokdamisoli (assembly GCF_003945345.1). Taxonomy (GTDB): domain Bacteria; phylum Bacillota; class Bacilli; order Paenibacillales; family Paenibacillaceae; genus Paenibacillus_Z; species Paenibacillus_Z baekrokdamisoli. Next base: position 1,510,266 of record NZ_AP019308.1, read on the forward strand.
CGTCCATCACCAATAATCACATTATCCTTAAGGTATTCAAAATACTTCCTGCTGAGCTCAAATACTTGGTAGTCGAGCTCAGCTACTTTAACTCGCTTCTCTAACAAATGACCGGGGATCGTCCCAATGCCATGTCCGATGACGAACACCTCTTCGAATGACGGGTTATTAACCTCCATTAAGTGGATAATAGCTCGCGGATATTCAAACAAGATACGTTGTGGATGATTCAAATCCATCGCACCTTGTATGGCATGATTGGAGAACTGCATAACTCGAAAATTTCCCTTCTCGCCATATAACTCGGTCGTGTCATAAACCGTTATTTCATGATTATTGCTGAGTTCCTTAAACAGTAAATCCAAGTCAATGATCTCCTTCTGAGGTTAAACCGCATAGCAAAAAAGAGGTCAACCGAAAGTTCTGGTGACCTCATAATACGATAGGATGGGGTTAAACCTCAATGATTATGGGGAGAATCATCGGTCGTCTCTTTGTCTTGTTATATAAAAATTGTCCAACCGCTTCTTTAATACTTTGCTTCATAACGCCCCATTTGTTCACATTCGTTTCTTGCAAGTCGTTAATGGTCGTAATAACGAGTTGATTCACGTCATTCAAGAGATCTTCTGAACCGCGTACATACACGAATCCACGAGAAATCGTATCCGGCCCCGATACAATTTTTCCTTCCGTCTTACTAAGCGTGATCACAATGACAAGCATCCCATCCTCAGCAAGTTGTCTGCGATCACGCAATACAATGTTGCCAACATCGCCAATACCCAAACCATCTACTAGAATATTGCCCGCAGGAATCTTGCGACTTTGCTGGGCCACCGATTGATTAATGTCGACAACATCACCGTTATTGATTATATAAATGTTTTCCTTCTCCACGCCAACGGATTCTGCCAATAATCGGTGCTGGTACAGCATTCTAAATTCACCATGTATGGGGATAAAGTATTTTGGTTTCATTAAGGTCAGCATCAATTTCAGTTCCTCTTGGCTAGCATGTCCGGAAACATGCATACCCGTTACACTACCCGATCCATAAATCACTTTTGCGCCCAGAAGAAATAAATGATCGACAATATGTGCGACATTCCGTTCATTGCCTGGTATAGGCGAGGCAGCAATAATTACAGTATCTTCACGCATAATTTCGACTTGTCGATGGTTAGAGCTGGCTAGACGGGATAAAGCAGCCATCGGTTCTCCTTGGCTTCCCGTACATAATACTGCGACCTTATCAGGGGCCATTCGGTTAACTTCACTTGCATCAATCAACATCCCTTCGGGGACATTCAAATAACCAAGTTCTGATGCAACTGACACTACATTCACCATACTTCGTCCGAGCAACGCAAGCTTTCGGTTTGTTTTAAGTGCAGCATCGATAACTTGTTGTACACGATGAACATTAGAAGCGAAGGTAGAGATGAATATTTTGCGACGGGCCTTGGTGAAGGCATCTTCAATATGTTCACCTACAAGTCGTTCAGAAGGGGTAAAGCCAGGACGCTCCGCATTCGTGCTTTCGGACAAGAGGACTAGTACGCCCTCCTTACCAAGATCTGCCATTTTATGAATATCCGGATATTGATCATTTACAGGCGTTAAATCGAACTTAAAGTCACCGGTATGAACAACTGTACCTTCTGGGGTATGAAAGGCAACACCTAGACAATCGGGAATACTGTGATTGGTTTTAAAGAAGGTCAGGCGTATCGTGCCTAGCTCAATATTGGAATCGGAGTCAATCCGAAATAGCTGTGTTTGCCTAAGAAGTCGATGCTCTTTTAACTTCACTTCGATTAGCCCTAGGGTCAATCGCGATGCATATATGGGCATATCCAATTGTTTCAGCACGTAGGGAATGCCCCCAATATGATCTTCATGACCATGGGTCACAATTAAAGCTCGAATCTTATCCTTGTTTTCTTTTAGGTATGTAATATCCGGGATAATCAAGTCAATGCCTAATAAGCTTTCATCAGGAAACTTGGAGCCGCAGTCGATGACAACGATATCGTCCGCGTATTGTATGGCATACATATTCTTCCCAATTTCATTAATGCCACCTAAGGCAAAAATGGACAATGTAGGTGCTGCTGCATTCACATTAATATCCTCCATGTTTGAACGATTTGGTTTAATTATTCCCTTATAAAAAAACATTTATGTTTCTTAATAAAATTTGGATTGCCAAACTGTGTTAACTGGGTATAGAGGAGATACTGTCTTTAATGATACGATTGGACTCGTAACTTCAGAGCACAGATTTGCTGCTGTTGCGGGAGATTTAGAAAACATGCTATGCTTTATTAAAGTCTTTTTATAGATGATGACTGTAAGTAATGGAGGATTTTTATGCAACATATAACTGACTCATCCACGGAAAAAGGCATTTCTATCGGTATTATCGGGCAAGAAGTTTTAGTGAAGCGGATGATGAGGGTTCTGAAGTCTTTCCCTTCCTTCCGACCGATTCCGAAGATATATGAGAAAGAAGATGAGGCACCCGGGTTGGCGGAAGAAATCGCAGGTGATGTAGAAGCGATCCTCGTATCGGGACCCTTGCCGTACCACAGAATCCGGGAAGAAACGAGCCTGAAAGTGGCGCTGCATCATGTGCCTTTAACGGATACCAGCTTTTATCGGTCGTTGTCTCGGATAAAAAACGCACTTGGCCCAGAGAAGACGCTGCGTGTTTCGATCGATACGCTTGGGATGCAAATGGTGGCCAAATCGTTAAAAGAAATCAATGAATCCCGTATCGAAGCGACTCATTTTGACGGATCATCCTATCCCTCTCGTGAAGAGTTAATTACCTTCCATAGACGCCATTATGAGTCTGGGACATGTGATGTGGCAATGACAGCTGAAGGAGCGGTTGCTGAAGCGCTGTCTGAACGGGGCATTCCGAACGAATGGATTATACCGACTGATCAGAATATTACGGTTGCCCTAGAGAGAGCTTTGTTATCCACGGAAACCCGGCAGAGTAAAGAAGCGCAAATTGTTGTTGGGCTTCTGAACTTTGATCATTTTGAGAAGCGAATTCATACTCACGCCTCCGAGCATGAGGTCCAAAAGTTCAAGCTTGACATACATCGGATGCTGCTGGATTACGTAGAGTCGCTGGACGGTTACTTGACCCATCTCGGCGGAGACGAATATTTGTTCTTTACAACTCGGGGGATATTCGAAAGAGAGACTGGTGGGTACAAATCGATCCCGTTAGGCAGACATGCCTTTAAGAAATTCGGCCTCTCCCTTAGCATCGGAATCGGATTTGGCCGCTCTGCCAATGAAGCGGGTACACACGCGAGGGCTGCTTTGCGCAAATCGAAAGAAGCGGGTGGAGATACATGTTTTATCGTCCGGGAGGATAAGACATTAATCGGCCCGCTTGCGATGGCAGATCCGCTGGAGTTTGTATTGTCTATGACGGATGCGGGATTAATCAAGAAGGCAGAGGAGGCGGGAATGACCTCCGTATATTTAAGCAAGCTGATGGCTCAAGTGGCTCGAACCGGTAGAACGGACTATATGGTACACGAGCTGGCTGCTATATTGGATATTACCGTGAGGAGTACACATCGGTTAGTGCTGCAGTGGATGGATCACGATTTGGTGCGGATCGCAGCGGTAGAGAAGGTTCCCAAAGGAAGACCGCGTCAAATTTTCCGCCTCTCTTTCCTGGAGGACAAAGTCGGGGGTTAAATCTAAGCAGCAGTCGTTCTTAATGTATTAGGGAGATCAGAATAGTTAATCATCAGAGCAGTCTATGACTATATTTTATAGTCTTGACTGTTCTTATTTATTTTCATGCAATCAGACTACGCTTATTTATAGACAATTTAAAGATTTGTCTTTTAAGTTGACCGATACTATGATTAAGCTATTCGGTAAACATAGAAGGGAGATCTGGACAAATGAGAACCATAGAAGAACTGGAGGCTAAGCTATCCGAGCCCTCAGAAGCACTCATTAAAGACATAAAGGAAATTGACGGGGATATTCTGCTGCTGGGTGTCGGAGGGAAGATGGGACCGAGCTTGGCTAGACTGCTAATGAATGCGATAAAGCAAGCGGGTGTCGACAAAAAAGTAATTGGGGTGTCTCGCTTTTCGGAAGCAGGGCTGCAAGAGCAGCTGGAGGCCGAAGGCATCCAGACAATCGCCTGCGATTTGTTCGATGATGAGAAGCTTCAAGGCTTGCCGGATGTTGAGAATGTGATCTATATGGCCGGCAATAAATTTGGTACGACTGGCAACGAATCTTTTACATGGGCGATGAACGCTTATCTTCCCGGCAGAGTTGCAGAGAAGTATCGGAATTCACGAATCGTCGTATTCTCCTCAGGTAACGTGTATCCCTTTACGCCGGTAGGTTACGGTGGTGCGAGCGAATCCGTATCGCCGTCACCGATCGGGGAATATGGTCAATCGTGTTTGGGTAGAGAACGCATTTTTGAGCACTTTTCAAAGAAGTATATGATTCCAATGGTCATTTACAGACTCAACTATGCTATTGATATGCGATACGGCGTTCTGCTGGAAATCGCCAAATCAGTCAAAGCCGGAAAACCGATCAATCTAACCATGGGTCATGCGAATGTCATTTGGCAAGGGGATGCTAACGAAATTGCCATACGCTCCTTGCTTGCTTGCGAAGCACCTGTTAATTTCCTGAACGTCACAGGACCGGAGACGATGTCGATCCGCTGGGCTGCAGAAGAGTTCGGCAAACGTTTTAGAACCGAGCCCGCGTTCGAAGGGGTTGAAGCCGAAAATGCACTTCTGAATAATGCGACAAAATGTCATCAACGATTTGGCTATCCACGCGTATCGCTTCTGCAAATGATCGACTGGATGGCTGAATGGGTAGAGGCTGGCGGAGCAACTTTGAACAAACCCACTCATTTTCAAGAGAGAAAGGGGAAATTCTAATCGTGAGCCATGCAAAAGAGTTATCATCTGAGCAGAAGCACGCGCTTCATGACGGATTAGTGATCCCGGCTCATCCGCTTGCGCTGGACGAGAATCGCCGATTGGATGAAACGTATCAAAGGGCTTTGACCCGCTATTATATAGCCTCAGGAGCGGGTGGGATTGCTGTAGGCGTCCATTCGACGCAGTTTGAAATCCGCGATCCGAAGTTCGGTTTTTATGAAAAGGTGCTTCGTTTAGCTGCTGAAGAGGTTGATCGGGGTAAACTTGAGCGCCCGTTTATCCGTGTTGCTGGTATATGCGGTCCTACAGAGCAAGCGCTGAGCGAAGCTGAGATTTCGGCGGGACTCGGTTACGAAGCGGGTCTGCTCAGCATGGGTGGTCTGCAAGAATGGTCGGAATTGGACATACTGAAACGAACGGAAAAAGTAGCGGAGGTCATTCCCGTCATTGGCTTTTATTTGCAGCCTTCCGTAGGCGGGAAGGTGTTCAGCTTCGACTTTTGGCGGGCATTCGCTGATATTCCAGGTGTCATTGCAATCAAAATGGCTCCCTTTAACCGCTATCAGACAATCGATGTTGTACGTGCGGTCTGTTATTCCGAACGCAGAGATGACATTGCCTTGTATACGGGGAATGACGATAATATTATTAATGATCTACTGACAGTTTACCAATTCCAGGTGCAAGACCGTATCGTTAAAAAAAGAATCGTCGGGGGGCTGCTCGGACATTGGGCTGTCTGGACGAATAAAGCGGTGGAGCTGCTGGAGGAGATAAAAAGGGTTCGCATTCAAGAGAGCATTTTACCGGAATGGCTGACTCGCAATATCGAAGTGACGGACTCCAATGCGGCATTTTTCGATCCGGCCCATGGGTTTGCCGGTTGTATCCCAGGGATTCATGAGGTACTGCGTAGGCAAGGACTGTTGAGAGGAATTTGGTGCTTGAATCCGCACGAAAGCCTCTCCAAAGGTCAAATGGAAGAGATCGATCGGGTTTATCGGGATTATCCACATTTGAACGATGATGCTTTTGTTAAGGAACATCTCTCTTATTGGCTGTCATAGAAGGTAGTGATTAGATATGCGCTTTAAAGATGTGTTTTCCATTATTGGACCGGGGATGATTGGACCGTCTAGTTCGCATACGGCGGGGGCTGTCCGATTAGGAAGAGTTGCACGTGAGCTGTTCGGTGGACAGCCCAAGCAGGCTGATATACTATTCTACGGTTCTTTGGCGGCAACATACAGCGGACACGGAACGGATTTAGCCGTGACTGCTGGACTGCTGCAGTTCGAAACAGATGACGAACGAATTCCGGAGTCGCTGCATTTTGCCGATGAGATGGGAATTAGGGTGACATTTCAGACGAGCAGAGGACCTGCCATTCATCCGAATACCTTGACTATTACATTACGTTCGGGACGCCGACGCTATAAGATGACTGGCTGCTCAATCGGCGGAGGGAACATCGAAGTGGTGGAAGTGAACGGGTTTGATCTCAAATTTACGGCCAATTATCCGACCTTGATCGTATACCACGAAGATCGTCCCGGCGTGCTTGCAGACCTCACAAGGTTATTAAGTGATGCTAAGGTCAATATCGGTTATATGGATGTTGACCGCAAAGGCAGGCTTGGGCATGCCGCAACCGTCATCGAAACCGATGGAGAAATACGGGAGGAATTGCTCAAGAAGATCAAACAGCTGGATAATGTGAAAAGCTTGAGTTACATCCATTTGAACGGCGGTGTTCGGAGTTGAGGTTCAGCACTCTAAAGGAATTGGCGCTCGTGTGTGTGAGTGAAGGAAAGCCGATCCATCTCATTATGTTAGAGGACCAGGCGAAGGAGTCCGGGCGGACAGCGGAGCAGGAATGGGACAAAATGAAAGATTATTACGGTATCATGAAGGAAGCCGTAATCAAAGGGATCTCGTCAGAAAAAACTTCCCGCAGTGGTCTAACTGGCGGAGACGCGAAACGGGTGTATGAATATACCCATCGTCCGGACGCATCGTTGGAGCCGTTCACGGGTAAGGCGATGGCATATGCACTTGCGGTATCAGAAGTGAATGCCTCAATGGGGCGTATCGTGGCTACACCGACTGCCGGATCTTGCGGCGTTATACCAGGTGTATTCGTCAGCAGCCAAGAGCGGTTTGGATGGACTGACGATCATATGGTGAACGGTCTATTCACTGCTGGAGCAATTGGCTATATCATCGCGAACAATTCTTTTATATCCGGAGCGGAAGGCGGCTGCCAAGCTGAAATCGGCTCTGCAATCGGGATGGCGGCTGGTGCTCTTGTCGAACTGAAGGGTGGAACTCCGGCACAAGCGGTTCACGCTGTCGGATTGGCGCTAAAAAACACACTCGGTTTGATATGTGATCCAGTAGGGGGATTGGTGGAAATTCCATGTATTGTCCGCAACGGGTTCGGAGCGGTGAATGCACTGGCGGCCGCCGATATGGCACTTTCCGGTGTGAGAAGCGTCATTCCTTCGGACGAAGTCATTCAAGTCATGCTTGAAGTAGGGAGCGCAATGCCAGACATTCATCGTGAGACGGCAAGAGGAGGATTGGCGCAGACACCAACCGGCAAACAAATAATTGAGCAGCTGACCAAAAACAAAAAGAAGCCTCTTTTGTAATCGGCTTCCAGCCGTCAAATAGATCATTTTGCTGAAGTTCTCGACTTGGTAGAGGTGCTGTAATATACAGCGCCTCTACCTTTTCTTTTAGGACTTCTATGTTTCATGGGCAGGATAACGTAATAACTTTCTTTATTGAAATTGAAAGCTGATTCGAATGCAATATAATTGGTTAATTCAATAAAAGATTTATTAATGAGGTCTCGATTACCATATTATTGGTATCGAGACTTTTTGTTTTCATATAGTGATGCACTCTTGATGGCTGTCAAAGCATTCGCGCCAGCCTCTCTTGAACGGTTTGAAACTTCAAGTCTGGATAAAGTTCGGCGGCCTCTACCGCATTGGGGAGCGCTTGATGTGGCCCCGAGAGGACTTTGAACCTCAGACCTGCGGTTTAGGAAACCGTAAATTTCTAAATTAATTCTGTCTCAGCGTAAAAACCCGCTGTGCTTTCTCTTACGAGGAGCCATTTGAGACCGATCAATGATGATGGTCAGAAGAATGGTTTTGTAGTCCTAACTCTCAAGGTTACCTCTAAGAGGTTATCGACCTTTTGGTTTTCTTATAGAAATATTTTTCTGAATTTTCTGTTAATGAGGTGATGAGATTTTATGTAACGCTAGTAAATGTCAACCAATGATTCTACTTTAAGTTAATAGTAAAAATAACTGTTAGTAGTTTAAACATAGGTATCATAGAAATGCAACGATTTAAGTTCAAGTTTGGAAAATCAGCAACTTTGCATAGTGCAGCTTCAAGTCAAAGAAACTGTGATGTTTAAGAGAAGTTCCCTTTTGATGAATCGAATTTTAAGGTTCTATTAATTTGCTTATGCTATACTCACGCTTTGAAAGAATAACAGATGAAGGAGAATGACTTTGCGCAATGTACCTTATAAACGAATCGGATGGACGCTCGCGGGATTGTTGATAGTTGGACTAGCGCTGAATCTCTTCCTGCAGGCTGCTTCTTTGAATATGAATGGCGAAAGCGCGCTGGCTTGGATGACAGAACATATCTGGATTTACCTGGTAGGCGGACTTTTCTTTTTCTTTGTGTTACTGGCGGTGGTGTCCGTTGTTGGCAACGTCTACATGGGTACGCTGATCGTTGTAGTTGTGGGCGCGCTGGTCGGGACGGCCGATTATAAGAAACTGAACGCCACAGGCGAGCCGCTGTTTCCGTGGGATATGATGCTGCTTCGCAATGCCAAGGAAATGGGCCAGATCACAAAAGGGATGATTTCTCCCTTTTATATTCTAGTGGCGCTGGTAATCATCGCCGCAGTTGTTTACCTGACATTCAAGATGCCCAAGGTCCGGATTCCGCTTGTGATTCGAGCCGGCTATGTTGTTGTTTCAATTGCGGCTGTCATTGGCTTCGTACAGCTGATGGGCGGCAATCATTCGAAACTGTTCAGAGCTATAAACTATCAGAACCTATTCTGGACTCAAAAGGCCAATTATACCGAGAATGGCTTCCTGTTCGCATTTGCGGCCAATCTGAAGCAGGATCTGATCGACGAGCCCGAAGGCTACAGTGAATCGGCAGTGACCGCGATTGCTCGCAAATACAGCCAAGCTTCCAATTCGGCATCTTCGGTCGCGTTGGCGGAACAGCCGAACATCATGTTTATGATGGATGAGGCTTTCTTCGACTCGACCCGTCTGCCCACGTTCTCGTTCAGTGAAGATCCGCTATCTTTTATTCATAGCGAGGAGAAGTCGACGCCGTCAGGGTATATGCTCTCGCCGGAGTTCGGCGGAAATACGGCGAATATTGAATTCGAAGCGTTAACCGGGGAGTCCATGTATTTTTTGAAGGACGGCTCCATTCCCTATCAGGAAAAAATCGTTAAGGAATCGTCGCTGCCGTCTATTGTCAGCATTCTAAAAGCCCGAGGATACCAGGCGCTGGCACTGCATCCCTTTGACGAAACGTTCTATAACCGCAATCGAGTATATCCGATTCTTGGATTCGACAGGTTTACGAGTCAAGCTGACTTGCAGAATGCGCAGAGAATTACACCAAATGGATATATTTCTGATATGGCTGCTGTGAAGGAAGCGATTCAAGAATTGCAATCCGCAGAAAAGCCAACCTTTCTTCATCTGGTGACGATGCAAAACCATTTTCCGTTCACCAAGGGACTGAACGGACCGAATACAGTAAAGGTAAATGGCGTGAAGCCGGAGCGCAAAGATGAGCTGGAAACCTATGTGCAGGATACGAAGCTGACGGATCAGGCTCTTGCCTATCTGCATCACGCGATACAGTCGCTCAAACGGCCGACGATCGTCGTGTTCTGGGGCGATCACTTACCGGCATTATCTGCAGATATTTACACGCAAGCGGGCTGGGATGTTCTTCCGAAGCAGAAGCATGAGACACCTCTCTTGTTTATGGCCAACTTCGATATTGGCAAGCAACCGATAGGTACGTTAAGTCCAGCGTTCATCGGACCGACCGTCTTCGAGCTTACGGGGCAGCAGCTGCCTCCATATTACAAACTGCTGGTCAAAGTAAAGAACGAGATTCCGGGCCTAAGCAAAAATGTGCTCACCAGCTCCGATGCGGTATTGCAAAATTTGACGGCTGAACAGAAGTCGTTACTTGATGATTACCGTATGATTGAATACGACTTGCTCGCAGGAAACCGTTATTCGGAACCGATTCTGTTTCCTAAATCGATGGGAAGCTGATTAATTCGGTAACTCCTGTGTGACCGAAACCGTTGCTTCGCGCGCGCGGGAAGAGAAGATGGCCGGCTGTAAGATAGTCCTTGCGATCGGCGGCTATTTGCAGGAGAGCTGCTGTGCGTAATGCTGGAGGTTATGGTTTCACAATTGATTTGGAAAGTGACGGTGGTTCATCTCATGCTTTTAATCATCGTGGATATATGGAATATCAATATTCTAAGGATTGTAACCAATCCCACACTTGTATATGCATTTTCCACATGCAGTCGGTAAACTGAAGAAAACGCAGCATTTATTAACATTTTCTAGAATGGTGGCGTTTATTTTAACCAATTCCATAGTCCTTACCTTGGAAAAAATAAAATGAATTTTTCCATAATTGATTGAGTGAAGTGATATAGAAAAAGCCAAATAAATATAGAATGAAGCAGATAGGGCAGCCTATCTGCTTTTTCATGCAAAGATACAATTATGGTATTCGTTATTCAGTCGGAGATACATAAAACAAAAACTTGGACTAGAGAAAGGGAATTACAACCAAACGCTTAAGAACTTGTATAACATGATTAAATGGAATCACAAATTTGATTCAGAACGAAAGCCATTAATTGATAAGATGTTGTATTCGTTTGACTACAAAGTACAAAAATTCAAAAGCAATAAACACGTTATAGAATCTTATCTCGATAAGACTTGTTGAACTAACGAGGAGTTGTCTATATGCTAACAAAAAAACAGAACCCATAAGAAAAATGTCCGGTTTATGAAACAGAGCAATTTGTTTTTAGATTGGTTCAACTGGAAGACGCATAAGAGTTACTTTCCTATTATTCTGATCCGGATTCAGTTGAATTTTTCAACAGTGATAATTGCACCAGTAATTTTGTATTTCGATCGTTAGATGAAATGAAAAAATGTATTCAATTTTGGATTCATGAATACGAGAATCAAAATTATATTCGATTTAGCATCGTTGACAATATAAACTATAGAGCGGTTCGGATTATTTCATTTTTTGCAAAAAACGAAATGTTTGAAGGCTTTGGAAAGGTGGGCGTTTTACGAATCGATCTTGCAAGTATTATGACAAAAGCCATTCCAACAGCAAAACAAAGAGTCATTGCTTTAAAAAATAGTGGATACCAAGAATTAATGAGCAACCCAATCATGCCATTTGAGCATTATTACGTAAAAGCCAGATGAGACTTCATTTCAAATCGGAAATATTCTATGTCTTATCGCATGGCGTTATTTGTTCAACGGATAACGAGAGTTTAATAAACAGCAGGAGAAGGCAGTCGGCCTAAAGTGGTCGGCTGCCTTTGCTCAACTAAACCGAGTAACGGGCAGAAAATATGGATAAATGTTACAATTGGACAATTGAAGAAATTCTTCGTGAGATCAGGGATAAAAAATAAACAAACAACCTTCAATTCCCATAACAAATTGCTCGAAACCTAAAATAGAACATATTAAAGTAGATCCTAGAAGAAGTGTATTAAACTTAGTGGGTGGAATGATTAGCAATACTCAAATTCGGAGGTATAGAGCTTCTTCACTTTGTATCATTAAGATAGCTGGTTCAATATTGTTGGAACAGTTTCCCGTATAGGACGGCGTTATTACATTCCTTCCAGTTGAAAGAACCAATGATGGCTGTCAAAACGAACGGCAGCTTTCGTTGTGCTAACGGACAGCATAAATGGTATAGCGAATTATCAAAATTCAATTAGTTCTTGAAAAAAATAGGATATCATCTATAATCATACATAGATAATCAATGCATTGTTAAACGATGCATTGGAATAGGAGAGTTACATGAACATTAACAAGGAGCTCATGAAGGGTAGTACAGTGATCTTAATTTTGACGCTGTTGGAGAGTAGGGATATGTATGGATATGAAATGACAAAAGAAATTGAACGAAGATCGGACGGTATTTTTACATTTAAAGAAGGCACACTGTATCCTATTCTACATACACTTGAGGTTGAGAGATTTGTGGAGGCCTATTGGAATGAGGAAGGTGGACGAAAACGTAAATATTATCGAATCACAAAAGAAGGACTCAAGAAACTCGGTGAGAAGCAACGAGAATGGTCGTTGTTTAGCACTACTGTTGACCGTGTGATCGGGGAGGGCCATGCATGAGTAATAAAATAGAACATCATCCATTAGTCTATGCCTATCTCCAAAGGGTGCGCGCTCAGGTTAAGGCTAAAGAGCTTCATGATGACATTAGGTTTGAAATGTTGAACCATCTGGAGGAAAGGGTAGATGAGAAGATCGAACAAGGTGGTAAGACTGAGGAGGAGGCTATAGAAGAGGCTCTCAGACAAATGGGTGATCCAGACTTAGTTGGTAAGCAACTGCATGCTGTTCATAAGCCGAAACTGGAATGGAGCGTGTTTGCACTGGTCGCGGTTATGATCGTCATCGGGCTCGTCTCGCTAGTTTCCTTGAAGTTTTCGCTAAATCTATTAGTTGGACGCAAGCTTTTTTTCGGCTTTGTGGGAGTAGCGGCTATGATTGTGCTTTATTTTGTTGATTATCGCAGAATGCTGGGTTATTCCAAGATTTTATACGGAATGACACTACTTCTTATGGCGATAGCTAAATTGCAAGGTACTCAAGGCCCCGATCAGTGGATTGGAATTGGCTCATTTGGTATTCATGTGTACGCGATGTCTCCTTATTTGCTTATTATCGCCATTGCGGGCATGCTTCAGAAAGAGAAGTTAGAAGTCAAAAGCATTAGTCAGAAAGCACTGTTGGTTCTAGCTAAGGATGCAGCAATCTACATGCTGATTCCCACGATATTCTATCTGATGGCTCCAGCATTCACATATTTAGTAATCTATTCCTTAAGTCTAGCCATGCTTCTGTTAGTTGCTGGGAAGAGGAAGTTGCTGTTAACCGGAATTGGTATACTTGCTCTTTTGCTCAGTCGGTTAATTCATTCCCAATCATTTTATTATACTTGGCAGCGTTTTACCGCCTTTTTTCCTCCAGTTACGGATAGAAAAGGATTTGGTTTTCTTACAATGCGCTCTGTAGAAGCCATTCATTCAGGCGGCATGTGGGGGCAAGGAGTAGGAGTAGTAAACAGCAAGCTGCCATATGTATCGAGTGAGATGATTTATTCCTATTTGGTTTACAGTCTGGGATGGGTATTCGGCATTACCCTTGCCGTTATTACGTTATTGTTCATAGTAAGAGTCACTCGTATGGGCTTTAAGCTTCAGAATGATTATGCAAAAAGTTTGGTTGTAGGGCTTTCATTAGTATTTGGCATACAATATGTATGGAATTTGCTGATGTCCATAGGCTTGCTCCCTATACTTGGAGGAATGTCCCTGCCAATAATAAATTGGACTTCCGTCACGATGATTGAGCTGGGAGCGGTCGGACTAATGCTCAGCGCGTACAGACGTAAAGACATTATCGTTAGTTCCTATCGTCATCAAATAACTAAAGTTTAAATATAGATCGAGAAAATCTCGTTGAAAGTTGGATGCTCTAATGGTATGGAGAGAAAGCCTCCCGGCACACCTAAAGCGCACAGGTCAATCTGTCAACTGGCGTCAGCATAATACCAGAGAAGCCGATTCCACTGGCTTTTACGACGGAATGCGGATTTGTTATCGTCATATAGGCCTGCTTATGAAAATAGGAACGATGAATTATGTAACATTTCAGCTCCTTTTACGTCGGATAAGTAAAAGGTGATGGAAGAGGTGATTTTTTTTGAATATTAGATTACTACCTCTAATCCTTGTGCTATCTTTTTTCTTGATTTCACATAACGCAACTGCATGTAGTCCTAAAGAGTGGTCATATGAAATTCTGGAAAAAGAATCAATCGCTATTATTTATGGTGAAGTTACAGAAATTAAAAATGACGGAAGGAGGGCAACTTTAAAGGTCATAAAGTATGTCGGACCTGGTGTTGCCCCACAAATAGTGCGCTTGCCGTCTACAGCATCTAGTCAGAAAACAAATGACGATCCTTGTCCGGACTTCTCAATGAAGTTCCAAAAAGGGAAAAAGTATCTTGTTTTTTTGAAGGAGATTGGAAAGACCCCGGCGTTGCTTTATTCGGACTCGACAACTTCTTTAGAAGTTCAAAGGAATAAGGTAATGGTGAACATGCAAGAAGAAAAAGTAGATGTGGATGCTTTAGTTCAAAAATATGCTGAGTTTCATCTTCAAGAGGTTAAAGCCCCGAATCAAAATGCTCCTAGCTGGGGTACGCAAAATGACAAGAAATTGATTATTTTATCCACATTAGTAATTCTAATGGGCATTGGAATAATTTGTTTTTTTATAAAAAGAAGAATGCACAACCCAAAACTTTAGGCCCGTTGGGTAATCTTACAGTACCAGCTGCAGCTGGAAGGTATTGTTTACCTGCATGCAGCTTATTCACGATTGGAAGGGCAACCAAAAACCTATGTTCAGCATGAAATGGGGCAGGATGCTCATTAAATTATCGAATTATTGGATCATGGTGCGAAACTCTTCGTATGCGGAGACGGAAGTAAAATGGCTCCTTATGTAGAAGAAACGTTGGAAAAAGCGTATCATACTATTCATGGTGTCAATGAGGAGAAGTTCAAAATCTGATAGACTGCCCGATTACTAAAAGAAAGTTTCAAAGACAGTTTTATTATTTGGAGGCGCTGGAGTGAAGTTTAAGTTATTGAAGGTAATAGGATTGATTGTTATATTCGTATTATTAACGGGATGCGCATCGGGAACAGCCCACATTATTATTAAGAAAGATGGTAGTGTAGATTTAAAGATTAGCGCGCGCATTGATTCACGTACCTTGAAGTTGATAGGCGCCCAAATGGAAGATACGCTAGAGACGAAAGCAAAGGAAGAAGGCTATCAGTATAATAAAACGCAAACCGAAGAATATGTGGATTACCAAATTTCCAGAACATTTGCTTCCGCAGATGAGATGAAAAAGGCTTTTGGTAATACCAATGATTCTACGATGAATGTTAGTAAAACGGATCGTCTATTCTACACAAAATATACGATTGACGGTCAAATTGAAATGAACGCATATACGAATGGAATGATTCAAAGTATAGAAAAACTGAACGTACCCAAGCCGCTTATTACTCTGCTTCTTCGTCAGTTTGTATTTAATTTAAAAATCACCTTTCCGCTTAACTTAATTGGAGACAATAATGCAAACGAAGTTACGGGAAAAACGTTAACTTGGCAGGTTCCCTTGACGGAGGATAAACCCTTTCACCTTGAGTTTTTTGTCCCTAATGTGAAAAACATCATCTATATAATCGCAGGACTCATAGTATTTGTGATCGTAATTGTAATTTTCTTTGTTAGGAAGAGGAGAAGAAAGAGGAAAGTTTGATTTGATGGGAAGTAGGGTCAATAAAAAGGCTGAGCAGGGTGCAATCACACTCTGCTCAGCCTTTATTTGTCGCTTATTTATAATACGAAGTAGAGAGAGGCACGAACATGCCAAGATTTTTACCGGGGTTCACAAACTTATAGAAAACGAAGACTTCATCTTCTTGAGCCACTTTTACTTCGATTGTTTTCAGACCATCTGCCTCTGTCACATTATCTTGCTTAAGCAATCTACCTTCGCTGTCTTGAACCGCTATCTCTATTTCTGTATCAATAGCAGCAATTTGTAAATATAAAGTTTGGAATTTTTTATTCGGCGTTAGCATGAAATTGGCGTTGTGGAAATCTTCTCTTACGTTGTATACTTCCGTATAATCCTTGCCTCTGTATTTAGTCAGATTAGGGTCTTTAATGGAAAGTGGGAAAGATTGAGCCGCATTAAGTGGAGTACCGTCAACTTTTTCACCAATCAAAACACTATTCGTTGCGGTATCAAAGTCAACAGCTACACTCAACGAGGAGGATATTGCTCTTACAGGAAGATAGGTACTGCCATTATATGTAATCGGAGTAACTGCTTTTCCTTTGGCGTCTACAAGTTGAACAGCTTTACCGTTTACTTTGACTTTAATATCGTTGTTTAGGTAAGCCTTGATTTCTTGCAAATGAGCGCCAGCGTAAACGCCGCTCGCACCGAAAAGCATAGAACAACCGACAATAGAAATAATCATTTTTTTCATAGAAATATAATTCTCTCCTTCTGATTGAATATGTGCATTCTCGTAATTATAGATTACAAAAATAGGCATTACAAGATTTCTTATTATTAAAGATTGTATCCTCTGAAGTCTAGTGCTTTAGCAACGATTGTAAATGATGAATAACAATAGACCGAATCAGCTCGGGCGTTACATGATCAGGCTGCATGATTGCATGCAGCGCTAACCCGTCTATCAGGGCTAATAACCTCTCCGTCTCTATCTTTGCATCTAAATGGCTGCAGCCCGGTTCATATTGAATAAGAGAGTCGATCATCCATGAAATTCCCGCTCTCATTTCGTTTGACACTTGAAGACTTAAAGATTGCAGTGCTGGATCGACGAGCGCTTTTGCCGTAAAGGCAATCCAGACCTCCATTTCCGCGCTTCGCTCTTTATCCAGCGGCAGCAGCTCATACAACAACTGCAAGATGTCCTCTTGTAGATTGCCAGTGGAGACAAAGCTCTGGAATTGGGCATTTACTTTGTTGGATACCAATTTCATTGAAAAGGCGAGAAGCTCAGAGTGCGTTGAGAAGTAGTGACGCATGGATCCAACTGATAAACCAGCTTCCGCTGCAATATTGCGGACGGATGCGCGCTCTAAGCCGTCTCGACGGATCACTCTCCAAGTTGCTTCAGCAAGTTTTTCCCTTTGTTTTTTGTGATCTACAATTTTTGGCATGTCCATAGTATATCACCAATTGTTTTTTTAATACAACTGTGCTATTTTAAATTAATACAATCGTATTAAAAAGAGGTGAGCATGTGATCGCTTGGTTTATTTTGGCTTGTGAGATTGGGTTCTGGGTGTTTGTCATCGCTGGATTGTTTATGAGATATGTGTTGAAACAGAAGAAGTTTGGTGGTTTCTTACTGCTTTGTACGCCTCTTATCGACCTCATTTTAATCATCGTTACGATAATCGATTTGAGAAATGGAACAAAGGCTGACTTTTTCCACGGTTTGGCGGCTATCTACATTGGGGTGACGATCGCTTACGGACACCGAATGATTCAATGGGCGGATGCTCGTTTTGCTCACTGGTTCGCTGGCAGAGCGAAGCCGCAGTCGGCGCCTAAATTCGGTAAACAGCACGCGAGTAAGGAACGAGCGGATTGGTTTCGGCATCTGCTCGCATGGGCGATCGGAGTCGCCTTGTTGTTTGGAATGGTCTTTATCATCGGAAACTTGGAACAAACGAGTCAGCTTCTGAGCCTTGCTGGAGGATGGACTGTCGTACTATTGATTGATTTTCTCATCAGTTTCAGCTACACGTTGTGGCCAAAAAAAGGTAAAGATCAATCATGGTGACCCAAGCGGCAGATCGGCAACAAAAAGGGAATTGCTTCCGACAAGGAATGTAATCGCCTTCCTTGTACGTGCGCTTGATCTAAAAGTGGATCCAAAGGCTATTCTTACTTTCACTGATTCCAAGTTAGTGCCGAAGTGGGGCCGTTCCATACGTAGCGGCAGCCTACAAGGAGGGTCTTATCAAGGGAGTAGGCGATAATAACTTTGCTCCGAATAAAATTGCGACAAGAGCCGAAGCAGTAACGGTCATTCTCGCATTGGAGAACAGTAAGTAATACGCAATGTATGACTTAGTAAAATAGTTTTCAATTAAGAGGTTAATCAGCTAAGTCTGGTTAACCTCTTTTTTGTTACAGGCAAGACTGCGAATTGAGAAAATATTTATTATGGAAAAAAATGTGTAGTTAACTTTCAGAATATTTGGTATATTCTTAAAAAGCAGTTTTTACCATTTTTAACAACTGAATAAGAGGAGGATGAAGAAGTGAGAAAAGCAACCAAATGGCTGTCCTGTTTGACCGTGATCACTTTAGTCGGAATTTTGTTGGTGGGGTGCTCCGATTCTAACAAAACAAATACCAATACCAAACCAACCGACCCAGCCCCCTCTGACACAACGGGTGATGCAACGAACAAAGGAAATACCTCAACCAACACCCCTGATACGACGGGACAGCCCGTAGATGGAGGGACTTTAACCATCAGTACCTTCTCCGATATCGTATCTATTAATCCCATGTTCATCAACGATACCTCATCAGGTGATGTCGAAAATTTAATTTTCGCTAAGCTTTATGATTTGGATCGCAATGCCAATTTGACGGTTGAGCCTTGGTCTCTTGCATCGGAGCTTCCTAAAATAAGTACGGATGGTAAAACATACACCATCAAATTGAAGAATTACGCAAAATGGAGCGACGGACAGGCGATTACGGCTGATGATGTCGTCTATACCTATAATACGATCCGCAATCCTGAAGCTGCCTCACCAGGGATCAGTCAGTACGATAAGATTGAATCTGTTACCAAAGTCGATGATCAAACGGTCGACATTAAGCTGAAGCAAGTCTATGCACCCTTCCAATTCTCGCTTTATATCTCTATGCTGCCAGCTCATATTTTGAAGGATGTACCCCTTAAGGATCTTAAGACGAATTCCTATGGAGTCGACCCAGCCAAGACGATTACTAGTGGACCTTGGAAATGGACGGAATGGAAACAGGGCCAATACATCACTCTAGATACGAACCCGAATTATTGGGGAGAAAAGAAGCCGCATATCGCGAAGATCGTTTACAAAACATACGCGGATCAAAACACGGAGGTTCAAGCGTTAATTAAGGGTGATGTCCAAATGACGCAAGCGATTCCTGTCACTCAGATCGATGCTGTTAAGAAGCATGAGAATATTAACGTCATTCTGGCGCCGGGTCCTCAATACGAATACGTACAATTCAACTTCAAGGATGAGAATTTCCCTGACAAATATTCACCTTTCAAAGGGCAAAAGACTCGCCAAGCGATCGCTAACGCCCTGAACCGCCAAGGCATGGTCGACAATGTTCTGAAGGGTTCTGGCCAGCTGATGAATTCGCCATTCTTGCCAGGTTCATGGGCAGATCCGGGCTCTGAAGCAGTTAATTACGCTTACGATTCTGATAAAGCAAAGAGCTTGCTGGCCGAAGATGGCTGGGTGGCTGGCAAAGACGGAATTTTGGTGAAGGACGGACATCGATTCTCCTTCGAGCTTCAGTTCAATGCAGGTAACAGCCGACGTGAGCAGGTGGCGGCAGTCATCCAGCAAAACTTGAAGGATGTAGGCATTGAAGTTAAACCTAAAGGGATCGACTTCGCAACTTGGATCGATCAGAACATTACACCAGGTAAATTCCCGGCTATCCTGCTTTCATGGTCTCTTAATAACCCTGATCCGGATGCAGAAAGTATTTTCTCCTCTAAGTATTACCCGCCGACAGGACAAAACGGTGGCTGGTACAAAAATGAAAAGCTTGATGCTCTGTGGGTACAAGGACAGCTAACCGTTGATCAAGCGGCACGGACTAAAATCTATCATGAAATTGGTAAAGAAATCTCTATCGATTTGCCATACGTATTCCTGTATCAGTATGGTTTACCTCAAGGGGTAGATAAAACTACCGTCCATTGGTCCGAAGATGATCGTCCGGAGTCAACTTTAGGCAGCGGCTACCTATTCCATATCATCAATTGGTGGTCAGACAAGAAGTAATAATCACATAAGATGATTCAAACAGGGGAAGGACCACTAGGCCCTTCCCCTGTATCGGGAATAGGGGGATGCTAGATGACCGAATATCTGATACGCCGACTGCTTCAATCCGTACTCGTGCTATTCTTGATTTCCGTACTAACATTCATAATGATTCACGCGGCGCCAGGTGGACCTACCCAAATGTTTCTCGGACCAGGGTTATCCCCAGAGGTAGCGAAGGTTCAAGCACATAACCTTGGACTTGATCGTCCAATTCCCGTTCAATTCACGATTTGGCTTGGAGGTTTACTGAAGGGGGATCTGGGATATACCTTCAAAAACCATATTCCGGTTGGAGATATCTTATGGCCAACCGTTAAGAATACGATGGTGCTAATGGGTGCTGCATGGTTTCTTTCGTTATTAATCGCGATCCCATGGGGGATTTACAACAGCACGGTTGAATATGGCTTTTCCGACCAGACGGCATCTTTCATTTCGTATATTGGGTTTGCGATGCCTACGTTCTGGTTCGGGATTATTTTGCAGGAGTATTTTGCGCTAAAGCTGAATATTCTGCCTTTGTCCGACATGTATACGATGGGGAAAGAGGGCAATCTGATTGATTTGTTTCTCCATCTTATTCTACCTGTATCTGTTCTTACGCTGGGCTTTCTGGCCTCTTATTCCAAATATGCGCGTTCCAGCATGCTCGAGGTGCTTAATCAGGATTATATCCGAACAGCACGAGCTAAAGGGCTTCGGGAGAGGAAAGTTATATTCCGTCATGCCTTGCGAAATGCCTTAATCCCTATCATCACAATTCTCGGTCTTGACTTGCCGATTCTTGTAAGTGGTGCAGTACTAACGGAAAGTGTATTTAACTGGCCTGGCATGGGCCGGCTGTTCGTAGTAATGGCAGTGGCAAGAGAATACTCTGTGTTGATGTCAATCACGTTGATTGTTTCTCTTATTGTCGTCATCGGTAACCTTATCGCCGATATTCTCTACGCGATCGTAGATCCAAGAGTTCAACTCGGCCGGGAAGGGGGATCAGCGACATGATGAGTGAAGCTAATCTTGGACATCCCATCCCAGACAGTAATTTGAATAAGACAGTAAAGGTTCCAGTGGAAACTCAGACCACAGTGCTGGACAAGCGGCCGCAAGGTCCGTGGAAGACGGCGTGGAAGAAATTCGTGCATAATCCTTTTGCCATTACGGGACTTGTCGTTCTGTTATTCTTCATTACACTCGCCATACTTGCCAAATGGATCGTACCTTATGACCCAACCCGGATTGATATGATGTTCCCCAATCTGCCTGCGGGCACCGACAATCACCTGCTAGGGACGGATGAGCTAGGGAGGGATATTTTCTCCAGACTTGTGTACAGCAGTCGAATTTCGCTTACAGTTGGCTTCGCTGTTGCATTCGTATCTGTCATGATCGGCACATTGATTGGCGCTGTTGCAGGCTATTTCGGCGGGTGGGTAGATACGATTGCCATGCGTTTCGTAGATGTTATGAATTCGATTCCCTCGTTGTTTCTTAATATTTTGATTCTAGCTATTTTCGGTTCCAAAATGTCTTATATGATTCTTGTTCTTGCTCTTACAAGTTGGATGGGGGTAGCGAGGCTCGTTCGAGGCAATTATCTTCAGCTGCGAGAAATGCAGTATGTGGAGGCAGCCAAAGCGACTGGTGTATCCAGCTGGGGGATCATATTCGGTCATCTTCTCCGTAATGCATCCGCACCGATCGTTGTCACGGCTACCTTAATGGTGGGCGGAGCAATTCTTAGTGAATCGGCTCTTTCTTATTTGGGCTTGGGCGTTAAAACCCCAGATACGAGCTGGGGGCTGATGCTGAGCAATGCACAGGAATTCATGTTAATTGATCCCATACAGGCTTTATATCCTGGCTTATGCATCCTGATTGTCGTTCTGGCTGTCAATTTCATCGGAGATGGAATTCGTGATGGTTTGGATCCTAGGAAGACCACGATCCCTAGAAGGAGGCTGGACCAATGGCGGAAAAAATTCTCCAAATCCGAAATTTGACAACCGCTTTTCTGACGGATCAAGGTGTGGCCAAAGCGACCGATCGAGTTACCTTTGATTTGGAAAAAGGACAAACGCTTTGCGTAGTCGGTGAATCCGGGAGCGGTAAGAGTGTCACGGCACTCTCGGTAATGCGTCTGATCGATTACGCAGGTGGCGTCATCATGGATGGCGAAGTGCTTTTTAATGGAGAAGATTTGGTTCGGACGAGTCAGGACGACATGCTGCGAATTCGCGGCAATCTGATTACGATGATCTTCCAAGATCCGATGTCCGCGCTGAATCCTGTATTCACGGTAGGGGACCAAATCGCCGAAGTACTTCGGATTCACAGACGGATGAAGAAGAAAGCCGCCTGGCAGAGAAGTGTGGAAATGCTGAAGCTGGTCGGGATCCCAGATCCCGAAATACGGGCTAAGCAATTCCCGTACGAAATGTCCGGAGGGATGTGTCAACGTGTTGTCATTGCCATGGCGCTTGCATGCAATCCCGAATTGCTCATTGCCGATGAACCGACAACGGCGCTGGATGTGACGGTGCAAGCGCAGATCTTGGAACTTCTTCTTCAATTAAAGAAAGAGCTCGGGATGTCGATGCTGCTGATTACTCACGACATGGGTGTAGCAGCAGAAGTTGCGGATCGTATCGCGGTCATGTATGCGGGGATCGTCGTAGAGGAGGGAACCGTGCAGCAAATCTTCGAGAATTCGCGACATCCTTATACGATTGGTCTTTTACAATCTATTCCCGGTATGGACGGTAAGCGAGGCGGAGAATTATACACCATTAAGGGCTCCATTCCTCCTATTAGCAAAGTACCTTCCGGCTGTCGTTTTCATCCGCGCTGTCCTCATGTGATGGATATCTGTCGCACGGAAGAACCGCTGTTAAAGTCATCATTGACTGGACACAAGACGGCCTGCTGGCTCGAAGATAAGGGCGAGTTCGACCTGAAGTCAAATAAGGGGAATAACCAAGAGGCCAATAGGTTGACTGATATACGGACGGAGGCGACACATCCATGAGCAGCGAATACCTATTAGAAGCCAGTCATGTGAAGAAATATTTCCCGATCAAGACCGGCTTGCTGAACCGTGTCGTTGGGCATGTAAAGGCGGTAGATGATGTTTCCTTCGGAGTTCGGGCAGGTGAGACCTTCGGCTTGGTCGGGGAGTCTGGCTGCGGGAAATCCACCTTGGCGCGTGTTCTGCTAAATTTAAAGAAGGCGTCGGGAGGCGAAATCAACTTTGGAGGACGGAACATTCAGCGGCTGAGGAACAGGGAGCTTCGCCAGCTTCGCGAGGAAATGCAGATCATTTTTCAGGATCCATACGGGTCCTTGAATCCGCGGTTTCTTGTTCGGGATCTTATTGGTGAACCGCTTCTTATACATCGTAAGATGACGTCCAAGGAGATAGACGATCGGGTCATAGAGCTGATGGAGCTAGTAGGATTGGATGTTTCCCGTCGTAATCGCTACCCGCATGAATTCTCGGGAGGTCAGCGCCAGCGGATCGGTATCGCTAGGGCAATTGCGCTCAATCCGAGGTTCATCGTGGCAGATGAAGCGGTGTCGGCATTAGATGTTTCGGTGCAATCACAAGTATTGAATCTGATGATGAAGCTGCAGAAGGAGCTCGGGCTAACCTATTTGTTCATTGCACACGGTCTTAATGTAGTGCGTCATATATCGGATCGGGTAGGTGTCATGTACTTAGGCAAAATGGTGGAGGTAGCGCCAACAGAGGATTTGTTTGCTCATCCGCTTCATCCTTACACGGCAGTGCTGCTGTCTGCAATTCCACAGCCTACGCTGAATCGGAAGACCGCGAGAATCATTTTGCAAGGCGAGGTACCCTCTCCAGCCAACCCGCCATCTGGCTGTCGATTTCACCCTCGTTGTCCAGCCGCCCAGAATCGGTGTAGAGTAGAAGAGCCTCTACTGAGTAAAGTAGCTCCAGAACGACAGGTTGCTTGTCATTATCCATTAGAATAGAAAAAGTACGCCGAGTTTTGTTTATTGTCATAAAAACTTGTGAAAAAGGAGCCAAAAGGGCTCCTTTTTTGGTAGGCTTGTATATGCTAAACTTACTTTTGCTAATAAACCTATCCGCAATCTTGACGCTGCTGCAATGAGCTATAAGGAGTAATTGGAAGAAAATGAAAGCGCATCCTTGTTGCTGAGAGCTTCGGACAAGGTTTACCTTGCCAGCGTATGGTGAATAATTAGTGAGTAAGTAGGCTTGGCATTCTATACATGAAAGGAGAAGACGTTATGACAGCTTCAGGAGATACCATTAAGCAAATCGATGAGTTAACGAACATTTTGCAAAATGCCTTATCCATAGAAATTCGAGTGAAGAATTCAGAAACTGAACAGGCGATTGCAAGTATGGCTAAATACGATTTCAGATATAAGAATTCATGGAGCTCGATGGAATTAGCAGAACATACCGTTATTAATTTTTGGAAAAATGAATTCTTCAAATAAGGAAATGGCCAATCCGTGACAATAGCCAAAACTAAATAAGAATTAGTTAAGTAGGGGCTGTCTCAAAAGTCATTTCCGGAAAATTCAGTCCCCACTTTTCACGTAATATTCGGGTAAAGAAGAACCTTCAGATCCACTTTCATAGTGGCTTTGAAGGTTCTTTTGCAAATATTATGGGATTCGCTCACTTGGGTCTACCCTTTTGGGACAGCCCCTCTTCATTTTTTAAAATATAAGAAAGTATAAGCGTCCTCTATACTTTGCTTATATTTCAGAGGGAAGAAACTTGCTTCACCGCCAAGGACGGCGTAAGCCGTTTCTTCTTGATGATTTTGAGTTTTTTGATTACAAATAGCATAGCGGAGCAGGGATATTTTAGGATATATTGAATTAATGTGAGGAGTGCATTCTAGCAAGATCTTGTTAAAGGAGAAGATAATGATGGAACAATCGAGATATGTCATCGTTGTGTTTAAGAAAAGGAGGTTATCCCTATGAACCAGCTGATTAATGAAACAGTTATCAAACTTGCTGAAAGTATCCAACTACCCGAAAGAGTGATTAATAGAGATGAATTACCTTGGGTTCCTTTCAATGAAGGGGAAGCAAATTGTTACTTTAAACCACTGAGATTTGATTTGACAACTGGATCTTGGACGTACTTATTTAAGATTAAGAGCAATCAAGTTTTAACTCGTCATCGACACACAGGAGGTTGTGTTGTTGGTTACAATTTGCAAGGGATTTGGCGCTATGAAGGACGAGAATGGCTCGCCAAGCCAGGAACCTTTATTTTCGAACCACCAGGTGATATCCATACATTAATTACAGAAGATGAAGAGGTTATCACATTGTTTATCTTAGGAGGTTCTCTACAGTACTTTGATGACAATAACCAGATTATTGGACAAGACGATGTATTCACAGTATTGAAGAAGTATAGAGACTATTGTGATGAGAATGTATTAGAAATACGTAAGGACTTAATCTATTAACCAGATATTGGATGACTGGTTCCTTGCTGGTACAAGAAGCAGGTGAAGTGGTTACAGATAGTCGCCAATCAAACGTAGTTTAGATAGTAGTCGCATAGGAGAGCAAATTGATAAGGGGTAAGTCAATGATAATAATGATTAACGGAGCCTTTGGTTCTGGGAAGACTACCGCTGCCAAGATGCTTCAATCCTTAAGCCTCTGAGGAGACAATCCGAAGGCGTCTAATAGCTAGAGGAGATGCATTAGGTGGATGGACATTTCAACAAATCAATAAATGTGTAAATGCGTTTAAAGAAAGTAGATTTGAAGAGCATATTCTTACAGATGAGTTGACCACGGAAGAGGTTATTAATCGGATCTTATCTAAGGTTGGAAAACGATTGAATTGACCGGTGATCGGCGAGAGGAACCTTTGAAATAGGGGAGCATCCGAAGTAGACATCATACAACTGTAGGAGGTAAGTGTGAAAATCATTTTTCATATTCCAAAAGCTAATCCAGAGAAACAAGCCGAGCTAGTTCGGCAGCAATGGATGAAACTAAAAGAGCCCCAATCTATGCCAATCGCTATCTTATTTTCTATTCCCTTTATGATTCTTGCTGCTGGTATTACACTCATTCTAACGAGTTTATTTCATCCAATTCGTTTAGAGGACTTTGGTTTCCATGGAGGCTCTATTACCTTTAAAATTAATATCCTTTATATCATTGGTATCTTTGTGGTATTGATTATTCATGAGTTGATTCACTTGGTTCTCGTTCCGAATTTTATGAAGTCCAACAAAACATGGATAGGCATTCAGTTATTCGGTGGTTTTGTGCTGACGGAAGAGGTAATGTCCCGGAATCGATTTGTTTTAATATCTTTATCACCATTTCTCGTGATTTCTATTATTCTACCAATAATCTTTGGTTTTTTTGGATGGCTGAATCCAACCGTTATTTTTCTTTTCTTTCTTAATGCCATGGGATCGTCAGTCGATTTATTGAGTTTAACTCTGATTTTGTTTCAGGTTCCCAAGAAAGCGTTAATCATAAACTGTCATTTGACTACGTATTGGAAGTTGAGTAAGTAATGAATAGATAGCGCTGAATTAAATGGGGGATAGAATCAAGAAATAGGGAGACAACAGCGATCGTAAGAATGATCCGGCAGCAAGCGGGCTTCTACGCACCATGTTATGAATTTATCAAGCACTTATTATATGAGATAGAAATTCATTATCTGTATGATCGATTTTATTGTTTTTACATCAAATGGATAAATTGATTTAGGAGCAGGAAGTGGGATTTTCAGTAGAGACCTAAATAAAATTGGTGCTCATGTCATAGGTATCGAACCTTCTAAGGAATTAATCCAAGAGGCCATGCTAATGGGTAAATTAGCAGGAGTAGATGCTATTCAGTATGTTGAAGCACATGCTGAAGATTTTAAGCTTCAATGTACCTACCCAATCATAACTGTTGTTAGAGCATGGCATTGGTTTGATCGAATCAAGGTTATCGAGAATATTAAGGCACATTTAGAACCGAATGGTCATCTATTGGTCATTAACTCTATATTTAAACCGGATTCCAAAATAGCCAGACTTACGTTTGAGGTTCTAATGGATAACAACATTGAACTTAAGCCATCTGGATCAAATGTGGATACAAAGGATCGAAGAAATGGGTTTCCTGTTAATTGGTTCGATGAATGGAAGAACAACTCATTCCTCGTTGTAGATGAATGGCAGCATGAATACGAACTCAAATTTACACATGAACAATGGTGTGGAAAGTTAAGATCGATATCATGGCTGGCAAATATAGAAGAAGAGACGAGAATAACATTTTTCCTACATTAAAAGATATCGTTGATTGCGTAGGAGTCTCCATCTCGACGTACAGACTCCGGAATTGTGCGCAGCTTCTTGAATGAAGTTCGACACTATAAGCACTTCAATCGGTTATATTTCTCATATAGTATTCAATAATATCTTTTCGTCTAATAATTCCGATGAAAACATGCTCATCATCGACAACCGGAACGAAATTCTGATCGGCTGCCAGCGCTAGCATATCCTCCATATCCGCATGGATAGAAACGCATTCGCTATGGATACGCTTCTTGATATCGGTTATCGGAACCTGCTGCATGTCATCAACATTTAGACCGGGCGTATTAATTATTTTCCTTAACAGGTCACCTTCGGATAAGGTCCCCAAATATTTACCTTCGCTATCTATTATTGGAATTGCGCTGTAATGATGATATTCCAACTGCTCCAGTGCTTCACGCATAGATGCTGAGGATGAAATAAAAGCTACCTCGTCTTTCGGTAATACAAAAGAATCTATTTGCATCGTTATGGACTCCTTTTCTCTAGGATTTTCACATACCGTTCCTTTTATTAAAACATACTTTGCAAAAAAAGAGCATTGAGAATGCCTTCCAATCTATTGCAGTATGCCCCTAACCCTGTTATTTGGTTCATTTGGGGAGGAGGAACGATATATTATCTCGACACGGGGATTTGATTCAAAAGATAAAACAAAAGATAAAACTAAAGATAAAACTTTCTTGAGTATTGAAATTTTATGTTCTATAATGCGCTTATTACAGTTGCATTTAAAAAGCTCAAAATTGAAAGCTTAATATAGAGTAAATGCGGCAAAAGGAGTGAAAGTAAATTGAGTACAGCAAACCGTGGAGTTAACATTGGTCCTCCACGTTTTAAGATAGCCGTTCATTCGCTCGTCTGGTTAGCAAAAAGCGGCAGTATATTATCGAGTGCCATGATAGCGAATCAGGTGAATTCGCACGCAACCTTCATGCGAAGAGTGATGCAAGCACTAACGACTGCAGGTATCGTTGAGTCAAAGGGCGGTCGAGAGGGCGGGTATATTTTACGGAAATGTGCGGATCAAATCACGTTAGGTGAGATTTACTCTGCAGTTAATGCGGAGTCTGATGAGCCAGAGATTGACGTTGACTGTGGTGAAGCTGGTGAACAACTGGATGTGGAATTAGAAAAAATACTCCACGAAGCCGAACAGCAAACCATTGATTATTTACGACAATATACGATTGCGAACGTAATGGATCGTGTTGATTTTTTCGTGATTTAATGATTTTCAGAAGGTGCTAGGAATCCGGGTTTGTGCCGGATTCCTTTTTGTTTTGCCCGTAACTTCAACCCTTATTCTAGCTCGGCAAGTAAGTTTGCCTCTTCTTCCTAGTTCCGTGTCATCATCGATGGGGGTTCCTTTAAATTTAACGATTTATATTCAAAATAACTTGTTTTCCTTCGTAACGGGGCAGATTTAACGTAAATGTCTTATGTAAAACAATTCACTTAATTAATATAATATACTTACAATAGTAAAGCGATTAAAGCTTTTACTATTCAGAGAGGATGAAGAACATGAGTAAGTTATATTCAAAAAAAATGGATACAGATTATTTAGAAGCACGCATCGATGAAGTAATCGATCGTACCTTTGCCGACAAAAGGTTGGTTGGCGCTGTCATTAAAGTGGCGGTAGACGGGGAACTGGTTTATAACCGAGCTGCCGGTCTTGCTGACCGGGAGAAGAACCAGCCTATGCAAGAAAATAACTTATTTAGACTTGCCTCTGTATCCAAACCCATCGTTTCAACAGCTGCCTTAGTACTGCTTTCACAAGGTCGTATTCATCTGGACGACCGCGTTGATCGGTGGCTTCCCGAGTTTCGGCCACGATTGGAGAACGGGGATTTCGCGATATTGACGATTCGACATTTGATCACACACACGGCGGGTCTGACTTACCGCTTTTTTCAAGAAGAGAATGGTTCATATCATCGCGCTGGGGTATCAGATGGGATGGATCAGACTGATATCACGTTGGAAGAGAACCTGCGTCGTATTGCCTCTGTTCCACTCCTTTACACGCCAGGCACCCAGTGGAAATATTCTATCGCAACAGATGTACTCGGCGCAGTGATTGAGAAGGTTAGTGGAGCCCCACTTAGCGAAGCCGTTCAATCCTTGGTGTTAAAGCCGCTTGGTATGAACGACACCGGATTTACTGCAGTCGACCCGGAGCGACTGGCTACGGCCTATACGAATGACGCTCCAGAACCACGGCCTATTCGTGATCCAGATCACATTCCTTTTATTGAAGGTACCGCGGGCTTTCAGCTTTCTCCTGGCCGAGCTCTTGACGATTCTGCCTATCACTCTGGTGGAGCTGGCATGGTCGGGAGCGCTGGCGACTTGCTGCTGATGCTGGAAACATTGCGCAAGGGCGGAGCACCTTTGCTGCCGGAGAGTTTGGTTCGCGAGATGACTACCAACCAGATCGGGAATATGCCAATGGCCTTTTGGCCAGGCAGAGGCTTTGGCTTAGGATTTATACTGCTCAAAGATCCTATTGCTGCTGGCACTCCGGAATCACCAGGTACCTGGCGTATGGGTGGTACTTATGGTCATTCGTGGTTTGTTGATCCTGAGCAGCAGCTCAGCGTTGTTGCCTTTACTAATACGGCTTTGGAAGGGATGTCGGGCCAGTTTACTGTTGATCTCACAGAAGCCGTTTATGACGGGATCAAGAAATAAAGAAGGGGTACAAGAGCCTTGTGCGGCTTGATCCGTACAGGGCTCTTTGTGTAAAAGCAGGATACTTAAGGGAGTGATGATCTTGGTACAATTCGATTCAAATAAAAGGACTATAAATCCAATATTTTTTATTGCTCTGGGCTTATTCGGCCTGTATACCATTGAGTTTGGTATTGTCGGAATACTGCCAACTATTACTGAACGGTTCAACGTCAGTACGTCTCAAGCCGGACTGCTTGTTGGTATGTTTGCGCTTGTCGTTGCTCTATTAGGTCCCTTTATGGTATTGCTGCTTTCAAAATATAATCGTAAACATGTTTTGGTCATGTCGTTACTCATTTTTTCTGCGAGCAGCTTATTATCAGCTTATACTTCGAATTTTTATATTTTGCTGGCGCTTCGTATGATCCCGGCATTGTTTCATCCCGTATATTTTTCAATGGCTTTTGTTGCTGCGAGTTCACTTTATCCTAAGGAAAAAGCCACGCAGGCTTCAGCTAAAGCATTTGTAGGTACTAGTATGGGAATGGTACTTGGAATTCCGATAACAACTTATATCGTAGATCAGTTCTCATTCGAGGCCTCTTTTATTTTTTGTGCGCTTGTAAACGCCGCTGCTAGCGTAGGGATCGCGTTCATGCTTCCGAAAACGTCGAAAGCCGAGAAAGTATCTTACGGAGAGCAGCTCAGCATTTTGCGAAAAGTCCCTCTTTGGATAAATATTGGTGCAGCAACCTTCATTTTTGCCGCTATGTTCTCGGTGTATAGTTATTCAGCTGAATACTTGAAACAAGTGATGGGTATGAGTGGAGAAGTGATTAGTGTCCTGCTTGTCATATTTGGTGTTGGGGGTGTCGTCGGAAACTTGTTGGCAGGGAAACTGATTGGTATAAATAAGGTGAGAACGACTGTTTTCCATCCGATCCTATTAGCACTCACTTTCATTTTGCTATATTTGGGAGCAACATCTATTGTGCCTGTCATTGTCATAATGGTTTTGTGGGGAGCCGCTCATACCAGTGGACTCATCGTCACCCAGATATGGTTGACTGCTGAAGCTCCAGAAGCTCCTGAATTTGCCAACGGGTTATATATTTCTTTCATCAATCTTGGGGTGTCCATCGGTTCGTTAGTAGCAGGATGGTTTCTTACTGCTTCAGGCATGAAAGGAACCATATGGAGCGGATTATTATTTATCATATTGGCACTTGTTTGTATTGCAATAAAAATTCTGTATGAGAACCAAAAAGGCAGAGAGAAAATGTTGTTGCCACCAAGCGACAAACCATCGGTGAATAGATAGCATTGGCGAAAGACCGCAAAACACCCGCCGAGCAGAACACCGAGCCACTCAGGAATGGTAAAATGATGAATGTTGATAGAACCCTCCGCAAATAGCTTCATCTAATACCATTGCGAGTAACGATTCCGGATCTCTCCAAAATGCCAAAAACCCTTGTCACACAAGGGTTTTTGGCATTTCATTCCCAATCATAGCTTTACGGATATCAGTTAAAAGTATGGAATGATCAAAAGGCTCGTATTAGCAAAATGTAAAAAAAATGAGAATATTATTTTTTGGGCAATGTACACAAGTGAGATTATATGTTATTTTAACAAGAGAACCAATCATCCCATGTTTGGAGGTTTGATGAATGCTAACGAAAACAACTCGACTTAATCTTGTTGATCAAGTCATTTTACAAATTGAATCTCTAATTGAATCCGGCGAATGGCAGGTAGGAAAGAAGATACCAGCCGAACCGGAACTTGTCGTTGAACTTAACGTTAGCCGCAATACGTTGCGTGAAGGTATAAGGGCTCTGTGTCATGCTGGCGTATTAATGACTAAACAAGGGGACGGAACCTATGTTTCTTCAGGCAGCACGCTTGGCGCGGCCATTCAACGGCGTATTCAAAAATCGAGCTTGCTTGATACGCTGGAAGTTCGGAATGCGTTAGAGCAGGAAGCAGCTAGACTCGCCGCTGAAAGGCGCACTGAACAGGATCTGGAGAAAATTTGGTTTTATCATCAGGAATGCAGTTCGTTTACAGTTAGTCGTGATATGGAACAGTATGTGGCCGCAGATATGAAATTGCATCAGACCATTGTGGAATCGACCGGCAATCAAATGCTCATCGACCTGTATGCACATATCACTGAAGCCATCCAGGAATCCATCACCATTTACTTAAGAAAAAGATTTACCGATAAGCTTCCTCAAGATGAGCATCATCAACTGGTGGAGGCCATTGCCGCGCAAGATTCAAAAGCAGCTGCCAAAAACGTACAGCAGTTCTTCGACCAATTAAAAAGAGATATTGAGATGGAGGAAATGTAAGTGGAATCATCACAACTTAGATCCAATACCAAATCGAAATCCACTTCTAAAGGATGGCTGCTTGTCTTAGGCATTATTTTGATTGCGGCGAACTTGCGTGCCCCTCTAACCTCAGTAGGTCCACTCATTGGAACCATTCGGGATGACTTAGGAATATCGAATACTTTAGCGGGCTTGATTACCACACTGCCATTATTGGGGTTTGCACTTCTTTCACCTGTTGCGCCTAAATTGGCTCGCCGTTTTGGTACGCCAGCTGTTCTCTTCGGTTCCTTGTTCCTTCTTTTAATAGGAATGGTATTACGCTCATTTTGGGGAATCAGCTCACTGTTGATCGGAACAGTCATTCTGGGCCTTGCGATTTCTGTTTGTAATGTATTAATGCCGAGCCTTATCAAAGAAAACTATCCATTAAGAATTGGAGTAATGATCGGTATTTATTCCGTTGCAATGAATTTTAGCGGTGCGATCGCATCCGGAATCAGCGTGCCGCTGGCCAATCAAGTCGGCTTGGGATGGAAGGGGGCATTGGGGATATGGACACTACTAACATTGGTGGCGATGCTTGTCTGGATGCCTCAATTAAGGCGTAAGCAGCAAAAAACGAACTCATTAACAAGGAACGAAAACCGGACGAGTCTGTGGAAATCCTCACTCGCATGGTACGTTACACTATTCATGGGTTTACAATCCATGTTTTTTTATGTAGTCGTTTCTTGGCTTCCGGATATTTTGAAAAACCAGGGAATGAGTTCCGATTCAGCGGGCTGGACGCTATCCCTGATGCAGCTGGCTTTACTTCCAGTCACCTTTATTGTGCCTATATTAGCAGGGCGAATGAACAATCAAATTCCTCTTATCATCCTAACTGCTGGATTTTTCTTTATTGGTATTGCGGGATTTCTTTCTGGGAATCATTCGCTAGTTATTCTGTGGGCAGTGTTAATCGGTATTGGAGCGGGTTGTTCATTCAGTCTGGCTATGATGTTCTTCGGGCTTCGTACTACAAATGCTCATGATGCGGCAGAATTATCCGGTATGTCTCAGTCTGTAGGTTACTTGCTCGCGGCTGTAGGACCCACTTTATTCGGCTATCTACATGATGCCACGAACGGATGGAATGTGCCGCTTATTGTTCTGCTTGCAATGACAATACTGCTGATGATCTTTGGCGTAGCTGCAGGCCGAGATCGATTAATTTTGAGGGAATTTGGATGAGTAAGAAGTGGAAGGTTTTTACTGCTGTCTGTGCCGGATTCATGATTATATCGAGCACTGTTATAGCGGCAGCATCAGGTACACGGATTTTTATAAATGATGTAGAATTTTCTGGCAGCGCCTTTAATCTGAATAAGGACAAGGGAATAGTGATGGTATCCTTGAAGTCCATAGTGGAACAGTTCCAAGGAAACGTGACTTATAAAGACAATAGCATCTATGTGACTATGCCTGAATCATCCAATTTGTCCTTACAAGTGAAAAGTCTAGAGAATGCTCTTGAAGCTGGATCTCCGGAAGAAGCAGTTCAGACATGGATCCGTGGCGTGCAAAAGAGAAGCGGCGCAATGCAGTATGCTGTCTTATCGCCGGCTCTCCGTCAAGAGAACAAGCAGGAATTTGAAGACAACTTTTGGGTAACCGGTGCCTCCAGCCCTCATATGGGAAAAGTCGAACAATTGCATTCCAAGGAATTAACACCAGACAAAGTTCAAATCTCATTTGATTATCCACTTGTTGTGATGAATGAAACGATTGGAACCGGGAGTGCCTCCATTACGGTTGATAAGATTAAACGGGAACCGTTCGATTACTGGGCTATATCATCTATTGCTTTGAAGGACCCAGGGGATACAGGAAATATGATCGGAGCGATAAAGCTGGGGAATCCAAAAAAATGATATCGGAACATGTTTTTGTCATTCTGCTTGACAAGAACATGTTCCGATTCCCGATGCTAAGGAACGACGAGCAGAACAAGACTAGGAAA
Source organism: Paenibacillus baekrokdamisoli (assembly GCF_003945345.1). GTDB lineage: Bacteria > Bacillota > Bacilli > Paenibacillales > Paenibacillaceae > Paenibacillus_Z > Paenibacillus_Z baekrokdamisoli. Next base: position 1,544,738 of record NZ_AP019308.1, read on the forward strand.
CGCTTGAAGGAGTCTCCTTAAATGCTTATAATGGCATCGTCCATACAATTTCGGCTATTCGCACACAGGCTTGGCGGGAATGTAGCTGGAGCAGAACATGATCTGGTTTGACATCAACAATAGCTCCTTCAATCGCCCCTCGTGTTGTTTCGAGCAATACGCATCGGCCTACTAAGCGGCTAAGGGCTTCCACAACGTAGGGGTCGATCGACGAAACCATTTGTATTTGGCTAGGGCTAACTTGACTCGGGCTTACCTGGCTAGGATTGACCGGACTTGTATGGTATGGATACAAAACATTCATCACTCCTTGATATAGGTTCGAACCCATCATATGCAGATGCCTATTCATTGGACTGGGCGGAAGTGGTTTTATGATTTCACGACAACTGTTAAAGATTACACTAGCTTACAGCCAGGTGTTTAATCTTCGGATTAGTTGAAGAGCTTGGAATAAACACACTTGGACATAAAAAATTTACTCTATAATGTGCTTATTGAAGTTGCATTAAAATGAATGTCAGATTATAATGTGCTTAATGCTGTTGCAGTTAAGGCTGCATGATTAATAAACAATAGACGAGAAGGGTGTGATACAACCGAACGGGGTCAATTGGCCCTTTAGTAAAAGGGTATATGGCATGAGAGTGACAAGGGTGATTTTTAATTTAAAATGTGCTTCAAACAGTTGCATATATAATGAAAAGGGGAGATTAAGATGGATATTTTGTCAAATATTTTAGGGGGATTACTAGCACTTATCTTTTTGATGGCTGCCTTGGGTAAAATAACAGGTTCCAAGATGCATGTCGATGGCTTTAGGCAGTGGGGTTTACCACAATGGTTCCGAGTTGTGACAGGCATCGTTGAATTTGTCGGTGCGGCAGCATTAATTATTGGCTTCTGGGAGCACAGTTGGACAGCAGTAGGAGCTCTCTTACTTGGTGTTACGTCTATTGGAGGTATTCTAACTCATATTCGTGTTAAGGATTCATTCAAACAAACATTCCCGATTATATTCCTCGGTATTTTATCTTTTATAGTATTTTTCATTCGGTTATCTGATTTCCCAGGGTTTAACTAATGGGTATCAATCAGAACGATAACACGGAGTTTGAGTTTGGGATATACTCCTTGGGGGAATTAATTCCTGGACCGTCTGGACAAATTATAAGTGCTGGTAAACGGATTGAAGACATTATAGCCGCCGCTAAACTGGCAGACGAAGCAGGTCTAGACTTATTTGGAATAGGCGAACATCATCGTAACAAGCATTAGATGAGTTCCATCCCCATTATGTCAATTATTTCTCCTATTTCATGAAAGAGCGTGGGCAACGATTCTGGGTATCCCGATCAGATCTAGACCCGATGACTGCTCCAAATAATGTGCTCGCCGTAGGAAGTCCACAGCAGCTTGTTGTGAAAATATTGCATCAGTATGAGTTATTTGGCCACAGCCGGTTTATGGGGCAATTTGATTTGGGTGGGCAATCGTTGTCCAAGGTGGCGACTGCTATCGAGCTATTGGCGACGGAAGTAGCTCCTGTGGTGCGGCGAGAAATCAGAAAAAGTAGAGGTCAATGAAAATGAATATAACCTTTTCGGTGCTAGTGGGGTGATCGGTCAATTGGCATTTGAACTGCAAGATTCATATATATGTCAAATGCCCATCGTATTTAACAACTAGGGTTCAGAAGTTAAATGAATTTCCCAGGTCAGAAGAGTAGGTATATATCAGCTAATGTTATTGGAAGAGGTTTGTTTAGAATATAAGGGATTTTCATAATGAACCCCAAAAAACAAGGGGATTTTAAGCCCCTCGTTATTTTACTTATCGAAGATCTCGTCCAGTGAGGTGTGTGCATCGCGGTTCGCCGCCTTAACAATTTCACGATCTGTTTCATTTCCGCCTTGGATGGCATCCGCCGCGTCCGCCTGCTGTTTCAATTGCTCTTCAATTTGCCCGATGCCGTGTGCCTCTTGATGATTTCGGCTTGATGTCATAGTTCACCTCCGTCAACATTCCGTATAATTCCCCTGCTTTAATATGCGTTGTTTAACAGGGAATTATGACGTTGATATGAGGGCAATACTGGTTCCCCGTGAGGGGCATGGAGGGCTATCGGGCAGCATAGCAGTTCAATAACATAAAACATATTTGCGATTACTAGAACTCTGTCGGAAGCGGAATTAATTCGTACAGATCGTTCACGGGACATCCGATTGTATCGGCAACCGAAATGGCCGTCTTTAACGGCATGACTCTCTTACCTTCCATATAGTCGACTAAGCGCTCTGGCTTAAAAAGCAAAGTTCGGGCGAGTTCCTCTTTCGTCATGCCGGACTCATGCAGTCGCTGATGAAGCAAGCAGCGGCCGAGTTCGATTTTCATTGTAGCAGCCTCCATTATTACGATTATAACTACATCTTAGCCATATTTCGGGAGGAATAAAACGTTCTTGGCAGGACTGAGAGAGGTTAGCCTACGAAATACAGGTACGTGAGGAATACTTACTTGACTTTCATTAACCTGACATTGTATTCTTATCAAGACAAAAACACGTTCAAGGAACATCAAGAGTGCGCATTTCATAATTAGCTGTAAATTAAAATTTCATAATTGTAATCGATACGTACTACAAACATATCGATTCGTGAATCGGAGGAGCCTGTCACCAAGGGCTCTTTTTTGTGTTTTTTAGCCACTCATTGAACTTGTGAATAGGAGACGAATAAGGAGGCAAAGAGAAAGTAAACCATGTATGCTCAGGATTTATATGTAAATAGTAAAGAGACGAAAACTGCTTTAAAGCAGCTTTAAATCGGAGGATTCAATTATGGAGCAGCAAGCTATATGGGCAATCGGAATTTTTCTTGTTATCTACGCGCTTATTATTTCAGAAAAGATTCACCGCACGATTATAGCCATGATCGGTGGGCTTATCATGGTTACGCTTGGGATAGTGGATCAAGAAACAGCATTACATCATATTGATTTCAATACGCTCGGGCTACTTATTGGCATGATGATCATAGTAAGTATTACTGCCGACACGGGTCTGTTTAAATTTATCGCAGTATGGGCAGCAAAGAAATCGAAAGGTAATCCAGTCCGGATTCTGATTGCACTAGCACTTATTACTGCAATAGGTTCTGCATTTCTAGATAACGTGACAACAGTGCTTCTTATGGTACCTGTAACCTTTAGCATTACGCGCCAATTACGAGTGCCTCCAATACCCTTCTTATTGACGCAAATTATTGCATCTAATGTCGGTGGCACAGCAACGCTAATTGGGGATCCACCGAACATTATGATTGGGAGTGCGGTTAAGGAATTGACCTTTATGGCATTCATCAACAATCTGGCGCCTGTCGCAGCGTTAGTTATGATTATTTACATCCCCATTTTTGTTTTACTTTTTCGTAAACAAATTCAAACAACACCTGAATTAACGAAAAGCATTATGGATATGAATGAAAAAGAGCTTATCGCTGATCACAAATTGCTGCGTAAATGTTTAACGGTACTGGGACTGACCATCGTTGGATTCTTCCTTCATCAGTCACTGCACCTGGAGTCGGCTACAGTTGCATTAGTCGGCGCCTTTCTTCTCTTGCTTCTTACCGGTGAACATATGATGGAAGCAGCATTTACTAAAGTAGAATGGATGACGATATTCTTCTTCGTGGGATTGTTCGTACTTGTTTCGGGATTGATTGAAACAGGAGTAATCGCCAAACTAGCGGCACAAGCTATTGAATTGACGAATGGAAACGTGATTGCAACTTCCTTACTAATCTTGTGGCTCAGTGCTATTGCATCAGCGTTTTTGGACAATATACCTTTTGTCGCAACCATGATTCCCATGATCCAAGAAATGGGCAATATGGGTGTCAGCAATTTGGAACCGGTCTGGTGGAGCCTTGCGTTAGGTGCTTGTTTAGGCGGTAACGGGTCATTAATCGGTGCAAGTGCCAATCTTATCGTTGCGGGTATGTCGGGTAAGGAGGGGCATCCCATAAAGTTTCTCCAGTTCTTCAAATATGGTTTTCCTCTGATGCTGATTTCTATTGTAATATCGACCTTTTATATATACATTAGATACTTAATGTAGAGGGGATAATTTTACGTAGATGATAGGGGATGCACATAGTGAAGCGTATTTTTGCTTATTTTTATTCCTCTTGCGATTTTGTTTTTCTTTCTACTAACCAAACCTTATGAAACCTATTTCAACAAGATTTCCAATGGCATTCATGATCTCGCGAGCGGTGAGTTTACAAGTCGTGTTCAAATTTCATCAAAGGATGAGTTCGGGGATATTGCTACAGACATTAATCTAGCAAGTGAAAAGTTAAGAGAAGCGGTAGAAAGAGGAGATTTTGCTGAAAGTAGTAAAGATCAATTGGTCTTGAATTTGGCTCATGATCTGCGCACGCCGCTGACCTCAGTTTTAGGTTATTTAGACTTCATTCTTCAGGACAATCATTTGACTGTCGAACAAATCAGACATTATGCGGGCATTGCTTTTAACAAGTCTCAACGTTTAGAGAAGCTTATTGATGAACTATTCGAGATAACAAGAATGAACTACGGCATGCTTACCATTGAAAGAGAACCCATAGATTTAACTGAACTGCTCAATCAATTAAACGAAGAATTATATCCCGTCTTTGAGAAAAATCATCTCATCGCTCGAATGAATGTGACGCCGCGTCTGCATATATGGGGTGACGGAGAACTGTTGGCACGTGTATTTGAGAATCTGCTGACGAATGCCATTCGTTATGGAAGTGACGGAAAGTTTGTAGATATAAATGGCTATCTGGATGAAGAAGAGGTGGTCATTCAAGTGGTTAATTATGGTGATCATATTCTCCCAGAAGAGCTGCCGCATCTCTTTGAAATGTTTTATACGGGCGACAAAGCACGAACAGATCAAGGCGGGGGTACAGGTCTTGGATTGTTCATTACTAAAAATATCGTGATGCAGCATAATGGGACGGTGTCCGCCCAAAGTAATTTGATTCGTACGATCTTTGAGGTACGTCTACCGCAAGAATCCACTTCAAAAGAATCTGGTTTATAATCCAAATCCCTAATTTAAGAAAAATTTTATAATTACCCTACTTCTTTTTAAACAGTTTTCTCTATCCTTTATGTATGAAGGCAGGAGGGAACTGTGGATGAAGAAGTGGGTTTTTTTGTTTGTCGTACTTTTGCTGCTGGGCTTTAAAGCCACTGGGCAGAAAGCGGAGATCATACAGGAGTATCCTAGCAAAGCCAGCTTTATGAAGAAAAGGGTTCAGCTTATGCTTTACCAGCGGGTTACAGCGAACATAATTTAGGCTTATCCCTGGATATTGGCTCTACACAAATGGAAATGAATAAAGCGCCTGAAGGAAAGTGGCTTAAGAAAAATGCTTGGAAATACGGTTTTATTTTACGCTATCCAGAAGACAAAACAGCTATCACGGGTATTCAATATGAACCTTGGCATTATCGCTATATTGGTATGCCTCACAGCGCTATTATGCAAGAACATCATTTTGTTTTGGAACAATATTTGGATTATTTAAGAAAAGAAAGAGTCATTTCGGTTCGTGTTGATGGTAAGAAATACGAAGTTTCTTATTATCCTGTCTCCAAAAAAATGACGATTAAAGTGCCGACAAATCGCCAGTATGACATTTCAGGCAACAATAGGGATGGAATCATTGTGACCGTGTACCCCTGATAAGCTTGTACGAATCTAAAGAAAGTAAGGATATCCATGATGAATACAACAATGAAAAAATGGCTTCGAAGGGATACATCAGCGGCATTCCTGTTTCTCGTACCGAGTGGTATAGGGTTTGCTTTGTTTTACCTCATTCCGTTTGCAATGGGGGTCTTCTATTCCTTTATGAATAGTACGGTCGACAGCCAATTCGTTGGATTGGATAATTACCGCGAGCTGCTCGCAAGCGATTCATTTCGTAAAGCGGCATCCAATACGTTTTATTTTACCGCAGTTAGTGTTCCGATCATGCTTGTACTGTCTTTGGGACTCGCAATGCTGCTGAATCAGAATATATATCTACGAAACTGGCTGAGAACGGCCTATGTGCTGCCGCTTGTCGTCCCTGTCGCTTCGATCATTCTAATCTGGCAAATGCTGCTCGATTGGAACGGGTCACTTAATGCCTGGATGAATGATTTCGGATTCGACCGTGTGGATTGGATGAAGACAGATGCAGCGCGCAATGTTGTCATCATCATCTATCTGTGGAAGAACATGGGCTATAACATCATTCTGTTCTTGGCGGGGCTGCAGCAAATTCCGAAGGATTATTACGAAACCGCTCAAATTGAAGGAGCTGGACGTTTTCGGCAATTTAGTAGAATAACGCTCATCTATTTGACTCCGACGATGTTCTTAGTCATCTTAATGTCTATTATTAACTCATTCAAAGTGTTCAGGGAAACGTACTTGATCGCAGGCGATTATCCGCATGACAGTATTTATATGCTGCAGCATTATATGAACAACATGTTCATGTCGCTGGATATTCAGAAGCTGACTGCGGCGGCAGCGATGATGACGGGCTGCATTCTGCTTCTTGTTATAGGGCTGTTTGCGCTTGAACGCCGTTTCTGAAAGTTTATGGAATAGGGCGGGGGAATCTATTGAAAAGTACAAGAGTACTGCAAAAATATGCATTAACAATTGCCATGACTGCAATCGCTGTGCTGCTTATTTTCCCTATTATAATCACATTCACCAATTCATTGCTGACAGAGCAGGAAATCAGTATTAATTATGGGTTGATAGGGAAAATGAACGAAACAGCTGCAGGAACAGCGAATCCTTTTATTAATTTAAAGCTGCTGCCAGATCAAGTCTCGCTGGAGCAGTATGGCAAAATATTAATTAATAGCCCTAAATATCTAACTATGTTTTGGAATTCGGTATTCATGGTGGTGCCGATTATCATCGGACAGACGCTAGTATCAGCGCTTGCTGCGTACGCGTTTGGTAAGCTGCAATTCCGGGGACGAGAATCGTTGTTTCTCATCTATGTCTTAACGATGCTCATGCCGTTTCAAGTAACGCTGGTGCCGAATTATATTATGGCCGATAAGCTTGGGTTGCTGAATAGTACGAATGCCATTATATTACCTGGGATATTTGCTGCTTTCGGCGTGTTTATGCTCAGGCAGTCCATGCTGCATATTCCGTACACCTATATTGAAGCAGCGAAGATGGACGGAGCTGGACATTTGCGAATTTTTTACCTGATTATTATTCCGATGATTAAACCAGGTTTGGCTGCACTAGTCGTACTATTGTTCGTCGATTATTGGAATATGGTGGAGCAGCCTCTTATTTTTCTAGATGATCCGTTCATGCAGCCTTTATCAGTATATTTATCAAGAATTAATACGGGCGAACAGGGTGTTGCATTCGCTGCATCCGTGCTCTACATGACTCCGATGGTACTGTTATTTCTGTATGCGGAAACTTATTTTATTGAAGGCATTCAATTGTCTGGCATCAAAGGATAGTTGCTGCGGTTAGGAGGACGGAGATGTGGAATTGGAGCTAACAGAAGTGCCTAAAGATCGTAAGCGCAAACGTAAAATTCAAATCATTTTTACTGTTTTTATGGGGTTATTAGTGCTTTTCACACTATTCAGCAATACACTGCAGTCGCTGACATTACCGAAGGTGACCACGGAGAGGGCGGCAATGGGCAGTTTTGTACATACGCTTGAAGGAAGTGGAGTTCTGCGGCCAATTGTGGAAGCAAAACTATTAAACCCTGCTGGTTGGAAAATCAAAACGATTCTCGTGAAAGAAGGTGATCATGTAAAGAAGGGGCAAAGGCTTATCATCTATGACAGTAAATCTGCCGAACGGGAATTGCAAGATGAGAAGACACAGTTGGCAAAGCAAACAATCGATCTGCAAAGTATACAAGATCGGTTCATTCTATCGAAAATGGAAGGAGATGAAACGAAGATTCGCAGCGTAAGCCGCGATATGGAAACACGTAAACTCGATATGGGCGTTCAGGAACGAAAAATTAGCGATTTGAGAGACCGTTTAACTAACCAAAAGGAAATTACAGCTCCATTCGATGGTCTTATTACGAAGCTGAATGCCGTGGAGGGATTATCGTCTATGGGGGAACCAGATGTGTATATTTCGAGTAACAGTGGGGGTTATCTGTTTGAATTTCCCTCCGATGCGCAGCGATTAACTGACTTAGGGGTTCAAGTTGGAGAGAAGATTGAGGTTGAAGTTCATATGATGTTAGATCAGCAGACGAGAATCATCGAAGGCATAATTACCGAGATCGTAAATGCAGAGCCGCGCACAGAGAACTCGAATGATATAGAGACGAATAAGACTCTAGTGATATCACAGAAGGTTATTCGCGTGAAAGTCGTTGGTACCGAGCTGAAAGGCGGTGAGCAAGCACTTGTCAAACTCACGAAAAGCTCACAGCAGGACGGGTTTATCATTTCCAATAAGGCGATTCATCAAGATCGGGAAGGCAAGTATATTTACAAAATCGAAGAGCAGCAGGGCGCATTAGGGAATGTCTTTGTTGCACGAAAAGTTACCATTCTTTCCAGTGAATCGAATGACAAAGAAACGATAGTTCAAGCAGTTAGCTTTAATGAGAGTGATCTGATTATTTTGGAGAGCAGTGAGCCTTTGCAAGATGGCAACCGGGTTCGTTTGCAATAGCTATGCACGTATACGATATAAAGATAGGGAGAGGAAGTCATATGATGAAAAAGCGACTATTGATTGTATGTATCTGTATTTTGCTGGCGGCTACAACCGCATGCAGTGCTGGAGGTAACGGGGGTTTAGGCAGCAAAGAGAAACCAAAATCCAAAGATGGGAAGACGGTCGTCACGATATCTCTACTAAGACCGGACGCATTCTACCTCGGAGTAGAGAAGAAATTTGAGAAGAAGTATCCTGACATTGACCTGCAATTCCAAATCTTTAAACAAGAAGGGGAAAAATGGGGGGAGGGTGATTTTGAAAAATACATAAAAACGACGAATACAGCACTACTATCAGGAAAAGGCGCTGATATTTTCGAAATGAGCAGCTTGCCTGTCGGCAAATATGTGAGCAAGAAGCTTCTCATGAACATGAATGATTGGATGGAACAAGACAAAACACTGAATAAGAGTAATTTGCAAACAAACATTTTGGAAGCTCTGAAAGTAGATGGCGGCTTGTATGTGATGCCTTCCTCGTTCTACGTAGGGACATTCGTAGGAGATGGAGACATTCTGAAGAAGACGAGCGTGAAGTTCGATGATAAGAACTGGACCTGGAAGCAGTTTGAGGATATTTCGCAGCAGCTCATACAAAAGGAGGGAGACAGCAGCAAAGAACATCGCTACGCCTTAGCGAATGACACGCCGGAATTTTTCCTTCTGGCACAAGTGAAGAATAATAATACGGATTTCATCGATCAGGTAACGCAGAAAGCAAAGTTTGATTCTCCCTTATTCGAGGAAACGATGCTGCATATTAAAAAAATGTATGATGATAAAATCATGACTTCAAAACCAGCGGATATCGGAAATCAGTTGTTCTATTCCACCTTCTTGTTCTGGCCTGAAGACTTTATTGATGGACCGCATAGGTTCTACTCGAATCCGAAGCTGCTGCAAAGGCCGCATTCCGAAGGGGAACCAAGTGGAACTACATTCTTAACCCCTTTTCAGCTTGCCATACAAGACAAATCATCGGTTAAAGAGGAAGCTTGGAAGTTTATTTCCTTTTTATTATCCGAAGAAGCGCAATCCTTAAGTGAGAGAGAAGGATTTTCACTCCTTAAATCCGTGAATGAGAAGAAGATGAATGAAATGCATGAAAAAGTGAAAAGTGGCGCCTATAAACTTCCATCAGGGAAAGCAGTTAAGATATCGGAAGAAGACTTTGCATCGTTCAAACAGCTCATCAATACAGCGGATCGCTTGGCATCAACGGACAATAAAGTGTTGTCGATTATCGAAGAGGAGTCCAAATCATTCTTCAGCGGTCAAAAGACTGCCAAGGAAGTAGCAAAATTGATCCAGAACCGAGTGACAACCTACTTAAACGAATAAAGAGAAATATCCAGTATAGGGGAAAGCTTGAGAAATCAAGCTTTTTTAGTTTGTCGATAATAGAACAGGTCAATATTCAAAAGTTTCTTCCAGTTATATCCTATTGTAGTATGGTAGTAACTTGTTTTTGAAGGGAGTGATCGGCATGAAAAGCCGGGCTATTACTACTATTGTTATTTTTAAGGTGATCATTAACTGAATATTGGAGGCAGACATAGTTAGTCTGCCCATATAAAGGATATTGCTGCTCATTTTTCCTGTTCATGGAGAGGGTCTGTTTGTTTTGGATTCTTACCCTCCTATAAGGATTAGTAGACCGCAGGCATAGCCTTGCGGTCTTTTTGCGCTCAAAAATAGGGCTATTCATTTAAAATGAGGAGTTGTAGACGATGTTGAAGCTAAAATATCTTTTCAATGATGTGAATGCAGCAGAAATGCTTTTGAGAAATTGGGATTTTGATAACGAATCTATGGATATGTTTCAGTATTATCGAATATCCTCAAACGCGATTTATCCGTTCCAATTCAAAGGGAATACCCAGCTATTAAGATTTGCCCCAAAAACGGAGAAGAGTAAAGAAAATATTTTAGCAGAACTCGATTTTATTGCATATCTGCGTACCAAACAATATGGGGTACTAGAAGCCGTTGTATCAAAAGCTGGGGAAGAGCTTGTAGAAGCCCAAACACCATGGGGCGAGTACTTTGCTTCCGTATTTAAACGTGTAGCAGGCGAACAGATTAACAAGACTGATTTTAACGATAACGTTGTTTTCAGCCTTGGGAAAGCGCTCGGAAGACTTCATTATTTATCTAGTGAATATACACCTATTAATCACAAGAGATGGTCATACCGCGATGTTTTAAATTGGATTGAGAATACACTGGTTGATTTTCCACAGGAAACAGCAGCTTTGGCAGAAACAAGGTTATTGCAGGATTATTTCTCTTCTATACCTATCACAAAAAGTAATTATGGACTTATTCATTATGACTTTGAGTCTGATAATGTTTTCTTTGATGAAGAAACGAAATCTTGTAACATTATTGATTTTGATGATGCTATGTATCACTGGTATGCGATGGATATTGAGCAATCTCTTGATAGCTTGCAGGGTGATGTTCCAGTTGAAATGTTTAGCCATAAAAAACAGTGCTTTATGGAAGGATATCTCACTGAATATGATTGCTCAGATGATTCTCTTTCAATTGTGCCAGCTTGCAGGCGGTTTGCTAATTTATATGGGTATACTCGTATCCTAAGATCCATATCCGAACAATGGGCTAATGAACCGGATTGGTTGATACAATTGAGAGGGAGATTAACTAGGCATCTGGAAGATAAAACTTCTTGCTTTGGACAGGAGATTTAAGGAAACGCCGAGGGGAGTATTGAATTGTGTTTAATCAATGATAGCTAGCAAATTACATGTATAAAGCGTAATGGCAGACTAGACGACAATGTTCTAGTCTGCCATTCTTCTTCACGTAGCGTTCACAATAGGTGGCAGATCGAAGCGTGAGTTTTATCTCAGAAATATCAATAGATAAAATAGGTGGTAAGTAGGTTTCACAACCTGCTTACTGTCTTTTCATTTATAGCAGCTTGGAGATCCGCGTATTGCATCCAATCTATGTTAAGCTACACATTTATAACGGGGAAAGTGTAAAATATTTCTATTCTATCCTTATACTATTAAGAAGGAGGTGTTCGTTTGTTTTTTGACCAATCACCCTATGAAATAAAAGTAGAGTGGGGACAAAGGGGACCGTGCTGCAGGGGAACGAGGGGACATTGTAAGAAAAACTGTCTATGACTCGGCAGACATCCAATTGATACTTGTAACTTCATAGGCATTCTTTTTGTTATAAAAGTCCGAACTTAACGATTACATGATATTTTAAGTATGTCCACCTATGATGACGAATTCGATAAATTGGAGTAGAGCCCTGCTTCATCCAAAAGATAATGTAGTATTTTGGATTGAAAATGTACACGGTTTGAAACAGGTAAACTCCAGCAGGTCTCCACAGTAATTGACTTCGATTTAAGTAAGCGGTTAGCTGCATTACGACCTGAACCCGGTAAAATGCTCAACTTAATCGTGAACCGCCTAGCCGGCGGAACTATAGAGCGATTTATTCGATTTACAACCCGTTTTACTGTAGGTACAGCTTTACTCCCGGGGTTTGTGATGAGTGTCTGCCCTAAAACTCTCGGATCTAAACTAGACAAATCGTTGGCTTCATGAAGATCAATGTACCAATCCGGTTGGTAATCCTTGGCTAATTGAAATAACGCAGCCGAAAGTGGATGGCGAGCCTTCTCTTTAATGTTACGCGGGAATGTTCGGTTCAAATCTGGAACTCCGCGGATATGTCGTTTATAAGCGACTTGATTTACAATGGGAACAATAATCAACGTTCCCTTATGGATACGCATAGACTCCATCTTCAGCATACTCAGCAGCTTTTTGGCTGCGATGACACTCGCACGTTCATTTCCGTGAACACCAGCTGTGATCATAACCTTGTTTCCTTCTGCATTCCCTCTAATCATGAAGTATGGAGTTTCGAATTGGGTGTCCTCAGCTAATTGTTTTTTGATGATACGCAATTAAATCACCTCCGCAATATTTTACAGTATGATTGATACGAAACAATGGCACCGGGCAAATGTGCAAGCAAAAATATCCGCAGGCACATATCTTTATAGGGATCAAGAATGATCGGAGAGGATGGTTTATTAATGCCTAGTCTTGCAACCAAACAAAACGTAAGTAAATCACTGAATACCAATAGCGAACTAAGACCGAATGTTCCTGAGACAAGTTTGTTCAATAGACCAACACTTAAAAGGATGCTGGATAAGTACAAAATGCTGTATGTAAAGCCGAATAACGGAACGGGCGGCAATGGGGTCATACGGGTGGAAAAGTTGGGACCTAGCCAATATGAATATCAGTTGGAAACCACTGTCACGACGTTCAAAACATTCGACCTATTATTCGATTCTATAAAAAAGATGACGTCAAGCACCCCATATATCATTCAACACGGTATTCATTTATTGCGTTACAGCAAACGGCGCTTTGATCTAAGGGTTATGGTGCAGAAGAACCCTCAAGGGAAATGGGAAACGACAGGGATTATCGGTCGATTAGGACACCCGAAGAAGATCGTAACCAATGTATGTAAAGGCGGCAGCTCTGAGCCGATTGAGGTTTTACTGAAAATGCATGTGCCCAATATACGCACTTTTAGAAAAGGGTTGGAAAGTCTGGGGATAATGGTAGCCAGTCAATTGAACAAAACATTTCCTGCTATTAAAGAATTGGGTTTGGATATCGGGATTGATGAGCGTGCACATCCCTGGATTTTGGAGGCCAATACTCGACCTGCTATTTATGGATTCAAGAGCCTAAAAGATAAGCGTATATATGAGAAGATATGCCGTTATCAAAAAGCGTATGGTCGTGGTAAATAAAGTTATGCTCAATAGACACATCAAAATAGGAAAATAAAATGAAGAAAGTTTCTCTTTTAGAAAAATGTAACACCTATATTATAAGAAGGGTAAGTTCAAACAAAGCTGGAGGTTATTCCAATGGTTGAACGAATCGTCTTCATTTCTTTGCTTACTTTAATTATCCATTGTGCTGAAACACTCTCTTATTCGGTGCGAATGGCTGGAATTCGAACAGGTAAGTTAGCTATAGCACTTTCTTTAACGGGCATGATTGTTCTTATTTCTAGAACGTCTAATATCGCTCAGGGAACGATGACTGGTAAAGTCGTTGATTTTGCCAAAAATCATATGGATTTTGACCTAGCTGGGAATTTTCGAATCATATTAGCTGCAGCTTCCCTTGGTACACTAATAGCAATAGGCTTATTTCCTACTTTTGTAGGGTTATCAGGACGTATGGTATCACATCTGGAGAAGGCCGGATCAATCCCCAAAATGGTTAAAGACGGATTCCGAGTCAATGTCATGCGCAATATTCCCTACCATTTTCGAATGCCGAAATGGGAAATGGTTCAGCGACTTCGTGCAGGCGGGGTCCCAAAACGATTGATGCTTATGAACGGTTTGGTGACTGCTATTTTTACCGTAGGCGTATTGGCGGCCTTATATGCAACGTTTTTACCTGGGCAATATAGCATTGGCGCTTCGCAATCCTCGGGATTAATAAACGGATTGGCCACTATACTATTAACCATACTGATTGATCCACAGGTAGCATTATTGACAGATAAGGCCCTGAGAAAAGAGGCGAAGTTATCATCCATTAATAAAGTTTTTGGTTTTCTCATGTTCTCTAGATTTTGTGGTACGTTATTCGCACAAATCATATTCATACCCGCAGCCTATTGGATAAAAGCGATTGTTCCATATTTATAAAATACATAAATGGTGATAATGATTAGCGATAGACCACGACATCATCTTGACACTTACGTTAGGTAAGAATGTAGAATATCCTTAGGAAGGGTGATTCTATGAAAATGAAAGAGGTCTGCAAGCGGACAGGGTTGACCGAGAGAACAGTTCGTTTTTACGTGGAAGAAAATTTATTAAGTCCCAAGTCAAGTCTGATCAATGGAAGAGAATACCGCGATTACTCTGAACAGGACGTAGCGGAGCTTATCACGATTGCCGATTTGCGGAAGATGTTCTTCTCTATAGATGAGATTAAAGAAATGAAGGAAGCACCGACCCGAATAGCGGAAGTAGTTTCGATGTATAAGATCAAGCTGGCAGCTGATGCACAGGCTAAAGCTTCTATCGTTCAGACGCTGGATAATATCGATATCGCTTTGCTTAGTGATGTAAATGCGCTTGCTGTAAGACTGAAGAGTATGTCGGCAAACCTGCCACTTCCCAAGCGGGATATTGATCCTGATTTCGGAAGGTTTGATAGTGAAAGCAAGGAAGAAAGAGAGCATCAGTACAATCTCTATCTGGCGAAGCAAAAACGGCAATATCGTTTGGGCCAAATCATTGTAAGTTCAATTTCTATTATCAATGTTATATCTGCACTAATTTCAGCATTTGTAAATTTCAGTTTTTTTTCATTGCTCATTCAAGTAATTGTATCTATCGCTTTATTTGCAGGTGTTACCTGGATTCGTTATCTATTTGTTGTTGGTGCCGTACTCAGTATCATATTGAATTTGATGCTGCTTACTAGCGAGTATGTATCCATGATGACGCAAGGGCTAATGATTGTGACGGTTTTCCAAATGATATATGCAGCCTTGGCAAGTTTTCTTTTACTCAAAAGTAATTCCGTTAGTGAATTTCTATATTCACAAAAAAATGGATAAATTCATGAAGGCCCCTCCTGAAATCGGGAAGGGGCCTTCATGATCGTGCAGCTAAGTACGCAAATGATCTCCACTAGGTAATAACTTCATTGGGTCATACGAACGGACAGTTTAAAGCAACATTACCTCAATTTGTCTCGTCTTAGAGTAGTGTTGAAAAGAGATATTTTTTCATTTTTACTACATATTAGAAACCAATCAAATTTGAAAGTAGTTGAGGGAGGAATTTCATTGAAGGAAGAAGAGAGTTTACTAGAATTAATTAAAAAGCTACTCCGATTTGTTGCCCGTCACTGGGTGTTCATATCTTCAGCGGTAATTGTCGGTGTACTAATAGTAGGTCTAATTTACATTGGTATCATATGGTCTGCTCTTAGAACAGAATGATTGAAAATTGATCAAGCGCTGATTTTAAGGTTGAGCCATATTCCAACATGTTTCTATACGATCCGTATAACAATACAATTGACCTCCTTCTTCCGCGCCAAGCGATTCGTTTCAATAACCCTCGATATAAGCAGTACTGAGCCGATCAGATGATACACCGTAACTTCTCGATGCTGCTCCCCTTCATGATAAAGATGAACACAACGCCGAACACCGACAGGAAGATCGACAGCTTCTGCAACACGATTGTTGCTTCTTTCAAAATACGGAAGCAAGCACCACCGTCACGACCGATGTGAACGGTACAAAATTGAAGCGATTCATTTTACCGAAATAATAAAATGACTTCCCTGACAAGTTGTCGTATTTCTCGAATAGAATGAAATACAGTCAAATACGCTGCTGTGGGGGATTTCATATGGGATCGGTCACCGAATTGTGTATGGAGCACACTTTTTTGACGGCAGAAGAGGCACTGGTTATAGAAAATCTCACACGCCATTTGCAAGTATTTGCAGATGTGTCGCAGTCGGACGTGTTCATCGATTGTCCACTCGCGGACCAAAGTACGGCGCTGGTTGTGGCTCAGGCCCATCCTTCCACCGCTCTGTCGCTGTACCGAACCTCGGTTGTGGGTCATTGTGCTTATGCGCATAATGAGCCTGCGGTAATGTTTTGCTTGCTGTCGGGCAAGCCAGTGATCGGGTCCCGCGGCATTTCGCAAGAGCAGGTCGCGATGCAGCAGAACGTCGTGCCGGTTTCCACACGGAGTGGTAAAGTGATCGGCGCGCTCATAATGGAGCGAGATATATCCTACACGATCGAACAGGAAAAGAATGTAGAACGGTTAATGGTAACGAACGAACAGTTAAGCGAGACGCTGCTCCGGGTCGCGATGTCGGAAGGCCGAATGCAATCGTTGATGCATGAAGGTATTGTTCTTTTTGATGAACATGAGATCGTCACCTACACGAACACTCGCGGCCGTGAATTGCTGCAGGACATCGGTCAAGTTGGCGCGGTGGAGGGCCGGAGTGTTGAGGAATTGTTTTATGGCAGGTTGAAAAATGC
Organism: Paenibacillus baekrokdamisoli; assembly: GCF_003945345.1. GTDB lineage: Bacteria > Bacillota > Bacilli > Paenibacillales > Paenibacillaceae > Paenibacillus_Z > Paenibacillus_Z baekrokdamisoli. The sequence continues at coordinate 1,561,661 of NZ_AP019308.1, forward strand.
GAATATGCTGAGACAAACCGGTATTTTGCAGGAAGAGTTCCAGATCGGCAGTGTCGCGCTAGAGTTAAAAGCAGTGTCGATGTACCAGGATCACAAGACGGTTGGCGGGTTTATGCTCGTTCGGGACATATCCGATCTCAAGGAAAAAGAGAAGCAGCTAATCATCAAATCGACCGTCATTAAAGAGATCCATCATCGTGTCAAAAACAATCTGCAAACCGTATCCAGCCTCCTCCGCTTGCAAATGCGTAGAACGAAGCAGGTTGAAATCGAGAAGGTGTACCGTGACAGCATCAACCGGATTAACAGCATAGCCGTTATTCATGAGATGCTCGCGTTCGAGGGATTGGATACGATTCAATTTAATGATGTGGTGGATCGGATCGCGAAAAATATTATTTCTTCAAGTACTAAGCCGGATCAGGCGATTCGAATCGCGATTACGGGGGACGAACTGGTTCTACCGTCAAGTATGGCAACGACACTGGCTCTTGCGGTGAACGAGCTGGTTCAGAACAGCGTGATACACGCTTTTGCAGACAGGGAGCAAGGTGACATTGAAATCGCGGTACAGCACAGCGGCCAAATTGCCAGATTGCGGGTGTCGGACAACGGTATCGGCATAGATAAGACGGTGGAAACAGATCGTAAAAGTCACTTAGGCTTAAAAATAACAGAAACGCTCATACAGGAAAATCTCGACGGTATCATGTGTATCGATTCAGATATAAAAGGGACGGTCATTCAGATCACATTCCCGCTCATTGTTCTTCCTATCTGCGAATAAACACCCTTGAGTCGCTATGATTTAGTGATCTCGTTAAGGGGTTTATCTCATACAAACTTCAGCAAGCGCATACAACTTGTCCATTACCGTGATCCAACCCTTTTAGAATGGATGAGAGGATTACGAGAAAGGAAAGAAGGAGGTGGCATGGATGAATCTGGCGATCGGTCTTGTTTTAGTGGCGGTGGCTTGTTGTTTTGCATGGTGGATTGTTCGTATTGCTGGTAACAGTATTAAAAATTACGACGAAAGTGAACATGAAAGCTTCCTGGGTAAATGAAGAAACGTGGGTTTTGCGTTTATGAATTGAGAAGCTGTTACCTTAGGGAGGTAAACTATGAGTACACATGTCGACCACCAAGATAAGGATAAACAAGACTTAAATAAATTCGGTTACGCGCAAGAATTGCTTCGCAGCATGGGCGGCTTCTCTAATTTCGCCATTTCGTTCTCGATCATTTCTATTCTCACAGGTGCGGTATCCTTATACGGACACGGATTGACCTATGGTGGACCTGGCATGATGGGCTTCGGCTGGCCGATTGTTGCATTGTTCGTAATGTTCATAGCAGCTGCCATGGCCGAGCTGGCCTCCGCGATTCCGACGGCAGGAGCGCTGTACCATTGGGCAGCTATTCTGAAGAACAAGCGCTGGGGCTGGTACACAGCATGGATTAACCTAATCGGACAGATTGGGATTGTGGCCGGGATCGACTACTCTGTTGCTCTGTTCGCCGACCCTCTGCTTGCGAGCGTTTTTGGTTACGAATCTAATAATACCACCGTACTCATCGCGTTCACGATCATCTTGCTTTCTCACGGCATTTTAAACCATATCGGTATCAAGATTGTCTCCAAGCTCAATGACTTCTCCGCGTGGTATCACATCGCTATCGTTGCGGTGCTTGTCGCTTCCCTTGCCTTCTTCACGAAAGGAGGATTAAACAGCGTCGATTATTTGTTCACCGTGGGGCAGACATTTTCTGATAAGCCATACATGTTAGCTTTCTTAATCGGTCTCCTTCAAGCACAGTGGACATTTACAGGGTACGACGCTTCCGCACACACCATCGAAGAAACGATCAATCCGCGAGTGCGAGCGCCGTGGGGGATCTTCACTTCCGTAGCTTACTCCTTCGTATTTGGGTTCATTATGCTCGCATTCGTCACTCTCTCAATCAAAGATCCAAGCGCAGCGACAGGCTCAGACAATGCCTTCATCTATGTTATCAGCCAAGCACTGGGCGGTACGTTCGGATCTGTTATTTTGTGGCTGGTCACAGCTGCCATGTGGTTCTGCGGATTGGCTTCGATCACTTCCTTCTCCCGTATGATGTACGCCTTCTCGCGCGATAAAGGAATGCCCCTCAGCAACCAATGGGCGCAAATCTCCAAAATATACAGAACTCCAGCCAAAGCGATCTGGCTGGCGATCATTCTTTCCTTCCTGCTCGCTTTAGTCGATTACATTATCAAAACTGTCAATCCCGACGCTACATATACAACCATTGCATTCTTAACCGCGGTAAGCGTGGTCGGCTTATACGTCGCCTATGGCATTCCAATCCTGCTCAAATTGCTCGCCAAGTCCCAAGGCAAATTCCAGTCTAAACATCTCGGCCCTTGGAACCTCGGTAAATATAGCGACTTTATCTCCATCGTCTCGCTCATCTGGATCGTATTCATTTGTATCGTCATGGTCATTCCACCGAATCAAATGGCGGGTTACGCCTTGGGAGGCATGCTGCTGCTCCTGGTTATTATGGATTTTGCCTACTATAAAAAGAACTTCCAAGGACCGCAGGCCGCGCTGAATAAATCAATGGATGAGATTTTAAAGCGGGAGAGGGAGTTGGAGGGCGGCAATTCATTACCGGGCAACACGAATTCGCATAGGGCGAAGCAGTAGTACAAATATGGATTTGGACCGCTGCGGCGGTCCTTTTTGTTGTTAATAGATCAAGAAGTCGCTTTTACCTAAAAGTCCAGGTCTATTCAAAGAGGACAAGCCATCCGAAAACACCACATTTACGCTTCGAGCCGAAAATGTCTAATGCTTGATTGGCTCTTGTCGATCAAGTAATAAGGAAATTAGACGGCCGAATTAATTCGTCAAAAGAGTTGAAACAAAGGTTGGAATTATTTTATAATCGTCAGTAAAAGGGAGGTCGGTATAGATGGCAAAACAATTTGCCAGAATAAGTATCTGCTCATGCAAAGCCTAATAGTAGGGCGATACTTTGCATGGGGCATGACAGTTATCGTTAACATTGTCGCCCGAGAGAGCTAATATCGTTTCTAATAATAGGCTTTGCACCTTATTCCTTTCATATTAAATAAGGGGCTGAAAAGCAATGGTAAAACCATTTATTAGAAACCATCAATATAACTTGATCAAGAAGCAGGCCGTTATGCTGCAGAATGCTTGCAACACCGTTTCAGATCGGAAAGTGTTGGAATCGGTAAAATATAGCGCACAATCCAAAATTGTAGAAGCGTTCCCAGATGTGACAGAGCTCCAATTGCAAATGCTGGAGAAGATATCAACGATAAATACGGCGGGTGAATTCCAGCAGTATTTGCTTTCGTTGGAACCATATTTGACGGAATTTGTGGAAGTGACGGAGAAGCAGCTTAAGAAGCTGTTCCCCAAAATCAAAAAACTGAAGGTTCCTGATTTAGCAGCAATCGATTACCGCTATGTTACTTATCTTGGCTGGACCGATATCGCGACGAACAAATTGTTCCTCGTTTATTATCTGAACGGTCAACTCGTTGGGGTTGAAGGAAGATATACCCCGGTGAATAAGAAAAGCATTTGCTTCTTATGCAATCGGCATGAAGAGGTTGCATTATTTTCGGCGATCACCAAATCGAAACCGGCTAACGCTTCTCCAGATTACTATAAGGCGATCGGCAACTATTTGTGTGTGAACAGCGACACCTGCAACAAAAACATCACGGATGTCACCGCATTGGAAAAATTCATTCATGACGTTGTGGGATATTGATCCCACCAGATATGGAAGCTTAGAATAAAAAATAATTCCCGTTGCCTTGCGGTTAACATTTCGCAAAGCAACGGGGATTTTTTGTGAGGAAAATTTCCGGAACATGAAAGCTTTCATTGAAGCATCATTATCGAACCAGTTTCTTGACTAAAGGATTATTTGGTATTTCAATCGAATTGTAAAAGGATGAAATGGAAATTTGAAGGAGGAACCTGGAGAGTGACCATGAATTTTGAAACAGCTCGCCAGATCATATCAAAAATTGAAGGGGACGGGTTCCGGAATAGTTTCATTATGGAAATTCATTTTTTATTAATCAAGTTTAGTTTAGATTCTAGGTATTCAATTTGCTTTTTTACCTCAATCCAGTTTGAAGCACGATATACGAAGTCATTAGTAACGGACAAATTATATGGCTGATCATATAGAATAACTGGCTTATTTACAAGAGCAAACTCCTCTGCATAGTGAGGACCATCATCAATCAACACATCTACCTTTGAAATCATACATTCTTGGAGCTTGTTTTCAGTAAGTGTAATATTGTGATAATTAATCTTATGGAGTTTAAGCCATTCAATGGTAACATCACGAAAAAGTAAGGGTCGAGCAGTAATAATTGATATTTGATGCTGTTTGAATAGTTGCTGTAATATTTCTACTGCCATCGGTAAAGGTGACGAGTTCCAATGAATATCATGCCCATATTTATTATAAATGGCATCACGTTCTGCCTCAGCCCATCCATATAGACGGTATAAATAAAAATCATTAACATCGTCGGGAGTTAACGATAATCCAGACGCTTTATTATAATAGTGTAAATGAGCTGAAGTGGCATCAAGAATTGTGTTATCTAAATCTACCCCAATATGCATTAGTTAACAGCTCCTAACTATAAATTACTAGTTTTTTCTACGAACCCAGTATAGCATATGTTGGATTATATTTTTTAAATGTTTCATAAGGGAATCATTAAAGTGAGTTCAATAATATCAGAAAAAGGCAGCCGTTTTTATATAGGAGGATATTATCTATGGCAGAAATAAGAGAGCTTTATCCCAACCTGTTCCAAAAAGCGATATGGGGTAAAATTGAATTGGAATTTAGGATGGATTTACCTGAAAGTCATTTAATATCAAATGTCAATATTGTTCCATTTGTAAATAATGAATGTGTGGTTATTCGGTTAGAAAATGGACAGTGGGAAATACCAGGTGGCACCTTAGAAAAAGGTGAATATTATCTAGATACGATTAAACGTGAACTCATTGAAGAAGCAGGGGCGACATTACATTCTTTTCATCCTTTTGGCGGTTGGAAGTGTTATTCGCATCATCTACAACCATATAAACCTCACTTGCCACATCCAGAATTTTACAGAATAGTTGGGTATGGAGAAGTCCAATTAGTATCATTACCGCAGATTCCCGCAGATGGTGAAAAAGTCGTTGCAGTTGAAAGTATGTCTGTCCAAGATGCAGTGAATAAATTCCAACAGGTGGGAAGAAATGATTTAGCTGAACTATATCAATTAGCTAAAACAATTCGTAATTCAAGTGCTAAATAACACCTCTTCCAAAAAGAAAGGCTTTTATTATGGTACTGAAACTGTATCAACAGGAACAAAGCGTAAACCATTCCCTTCTGAGGGGGCTGTTTTTTCAGTATTTGAGACGTTTTGCTTTGAGCATATCACTAGCAAGCTCGGGCTTCTAGATAGTCGATGGCTTCTTCTAGGCAAGAAGATAAGTAACTCCGAATAACATGGTAATCTCAGAAGATTTGCTGACAAATGCTGCAAACTATTATTGCAGCTATGATCATAGCTATAAAAAGCATAAATGGTGGGAGTTTTTATTCCTTTTCGGGAACATATGTGCTATAATAAGTGCGCCAAACACGTATTTTGCGCACTTTCGTCCACAATCGATTTAATGAATGGATCATGGGGTCAATGTCTACTAGATCTTCTATGGGAAACTGAGTTTTTCTACAAAAAATAGGATAAGAAGAGAGATTTATACATGGATGTTTTGAGTGATTGCAATGACTAGAAATTACGTAGTGGAAGAAACCTACTCAAAACCGCTGAAAGCTTTTACAATTTGGATGAAACAATCCGGTTATACAGAAACGACGAAAAAAGAGTATTTGAGGGAAGTGAATGACTATCTACTCTCATTAGAAGAAATGCCGGTACAGCAGGCGGGAAAAATGAACGTTGTTGGTTTTTTAGTATCCAAGCAGGGAACAGCGGGGGATAAGACGAGGAATCGAACACTCTCAGCTATCCGGTCGTTTTATACTGCATTAATTGATTTTGAGCTTGCAACAAGAAACCCTGCATTAGAAGTGAAAAAGTCTAAAACGGAGAAAAACAGGAATCCGGTTTATTTGGAAGAGAACGAGCTTGAGAAGGCACTAAGCTATGTGGATGGTCGTTATCGCGATCGGAATTTAACGATTTTTCTTTTGATGGGCTACTGCGGATTGCGTGTGGGTGAGGTACACCGAATAAATCTGTCTCATTTTAAAAAGGCAAAAGGGACATTAGAAGTGCTGGGTAAGGGGAGAAAATGGAATGAAATTCCGCTTCCAGACCTATTAATTCAGTACCTCACGAAGGTTGAAAAGGAAAGAATTAGTCCCTATAGTAAAAAGGAAGATGCTTTTTTCGTTTCCCAGAAAGGGAGAAGGCTTTCTATACGTCAGATTCAAAAGATTGCAACTCAAATCTTTGCTGATTATAAAAACGACCATCCACATTTGAGCGATTTGAAGTTGTCCTGTCACAAACTACGGCATTCATTTGCAACGATGCTTCTGAATAATAATGTAGATATACGAATCGTTAAAGAACTTTTAGGCCATGCATCGATTGAAACTACGATGATTTATACCCATATCAATGACGAGCAAAAACGTACCGCCATGACCACGATTAAGGTTCCTCAATTAGCTATGGTTTAACAGATTCGCTTGGGTGAGAGCAGAGCGTATGTAACATATTCAGGCGATGAATTTAACATTAAAGAGAGGGCAGGTGCCAGCACTATGAAATTCAGCGAGTATCTTTATGAACGTCCGGATGTCAAAGTTTTTGAACAGAACTTCAAGCAGCTGCTAGCTTTATTCACTTCTGCAAGCAGTTATGAAGAGCAGGACATAGCCATGTCTGACATTAACAAGCTTCGCAGCGAGTTTGATACGCTTCAGCAAATTGCAAGTATTCGTCACTCTATCAATACAAATGATGAATTCTATAAAGCGGAGCAGGACTATTTTGACTCTGTTGGTCCGGTCGTGCAGGAATACATAACCGACTATTATCATGCGTTGGTAAATTCGAAATTCAGAGTGGAGCTCGAGGATAAGTGGGGCAGGCAGCTGTTCCAGCTTGCTGAGCTCTCGCTGAAGACGTTCAGCCCGGAGATCATTGAAGATTTGCAGCAGGAGAATAAGCTGCAGACGGAGTATTCCCAGCTTATCGCATCTGCGAAAATCCTTTTTGATGGGGAGGAGCGGACGCTATCTCAGCTTACTCCTTATGCGCAATCAACTGATCGTGAGACCCGGAGACTGGCAGAGGAAGCAAAGAGCAGCTTCATGGCCGAGAATGAGGAGAAATTCGACCGCATTTATGATGACTTGGTCAAGGTGCGTACGAAGATCGCGAAGAAGCTGGGTTATGACAATTTTGTTGAGCTCGGCTATGCTCGGATGTCCCGTACCGATTACAATGCTGAGATGGTGATCAGCTTCCGTAACCAAGTACTGGAGCATATTGTGCCAGTTGCGACGAAGTTGAAGGAGCGCCAAAGCAAACGGATTGGTCTGGATGAGCTGCTTTATTACGATGAGAGCTTCAGCTTTAAGTCTGGCAATGCGAAGCCGAAGGGCGATCCAGAATGGATCGTGAAGAACGGGGAGAAGATGTACGCTGAACTATCTCCGGAAACTAACGAATTCTTTACTTTCATGCAAGATAACGAGCTAATGGATCTTAACAGCAAGAAAGGGAAGCAAGGTGGTGGCTACTGCACCTATATCAGTGACTACGGCGCACCCTATATTTTCTCTAACTTTAACGGTACTTCCGGTGATATTGACGTCCTAACACATGAAGCTGGCCATGCCTTTCAGGTGTATGAGAGCAGAAGCTTCCAGGTGCCTGAATACAGCTTCCCGACCTATGAAGCTTGCGAAATTCATTCGATGAGCATGGAATTTTTCACATGGCCTTGGATGAATTTATTCTTCGAGGAAGACGCGGACAAATACAAGTTCGCACATTTGGCAGGCTCCTTGATCTTCATCCCATACGGTGTGACGGTTGATGAATTCCAGCATTATGTGTATGAGAATCCAGATGCAACACTAGCCGATCGGAAGAAAGCATGGCGCGACATTGAGCGTAAGTATTTGCCTCATCGCAATTATGCGGACAACGAATATTTGGAACAGGGCAGCTTCTGGCATAAGCAGGGGCATATCTTCAGCTCGCCATTCTACTACATTGATTATACCCTTGCTCAACTATGTGCGTTCCAATTCTGGAAGAAGATGCATGAGGACCGTTCCGCCGCGTGGACAGAATACTTGAATCTATGCCGTCAAGGAGGAAGCTTGTCTTTCACGGAGCTTGCGAAGGTAGCAGGTCTTATCTCACCGTTCGAGGATGGCTGTGTCACGTCGGTAATCGGCAGTATTGAGCGCTGGTTAGATAACGTGGATGACTCAATTCTCTAAATAAAGTTACGGCAGTATACAGAATGAAGGCAACCATCTCCAGCTTACAACGGGTGGCTGCCTTCATTTTTTTGGTGCTGTATATGATTAATACTCGAGTAACAGACATGGGTTCAGAAGAATACGATTCCATATTCTTCAATCTTTCTATACAGAGTCGTTCTGCCGATCTTGAGTAAATCCGCTGCTTTGCGCACATTCCATTCGGTCACGCGAAGTGCCTGTTTAATGGCAGCGATCTCCGCGTCTTGCAGGGAAGTCACAACGTCTGAACGATCTTCTGCAGGTAATCGTTGGTCGATGTTCTCAATCGGCAAATGCTCAGGACTAATTGATCCGCCATCGGAGAGGAAGGTTGCTTGCACAAGAACACTGTTCAATTCCCGAATATTGCCTGGCCAATGATAGTCAAGCAGCTTCCGCTGTGCAGCTTCCGTCAAAAGAGGTATCCTCTGACTATTTTTCTCCAGTAAAGCATGAACCAGCATCAACAAATCTTTTCGTTCTCTTAGCGGCGGCAAAGTAACTTGAATGCCCTTCAGCCGATAGTATAGATCCGCGCGAAAGCGGCCTTCTTGCACTTCCTCGGTCAAATTGCGGTTCGTAGCAGCAATGATTCTGACATCGACGGATCGCTCTTTGACACTGCCTACCGGAGTAAGGATACCTTCTTGCAATACCCTCAGCAGCGCGGCCTGTGCGCGAAGCGACATATCTCCGATCTCGTCCAGAAAGAGCGTTCCTTTATGTGCGGCCGAGAATTTACCCATTTGGCCTTCCCGATTTGCGCCTGTGAAAGCCCCTCGCTCATACCCAAATAACTCACTCTCAACTAGACTGTCTGGAATGGCGCTGCAATTTACTGCGATGAATGGCTGGTCCCTACGAGGCCCAGCTGTATGAATTGACTGAGCGAACAGTTCTTTTCCTGTGCCGCTTTCTCCCAACAATAAAACAGGGAAGTCGGTCAATGCTGCCTTATAGGCTAATTCTTTACGCTGCAGAATCGAAGGACAGCTGCCGACAATATCTTCAAATGTATAGAGGTGTTTATCTCCGGATTGTGGCTTGCGGATAGCCACAGACCGCCATGACTTACCTTGATAATCCTGGATCGTCTCCACGGCAAACCCTTTGTGACTATTGAATTCCTTCCCGATCGCATCACGGCCCACAACATGGAGTGCTGCCTGATTGGCACGTATGATCCGGTTATCCTTGTCTAATGTTAGGAGTGGCATCGGATGGTTACGCGCGGTGTAATCGAGTTCTTTCAAGGTGATTAGATGCTCCTTCATGGAATCTTCGACAATCAGCCTGTTTTGCAGTGAATCAGCAGCAAGAGAAGCGATCATTAGTGAATGATCATGGAAATTTTCTTGTTTGCCACTTATATTCACAACGCCTAACAGTTCTCCATTAGTTCCGAAGACGGGCGAGGATGCACAGGTTAGAAAATGATGCGACACAAAATAGTGTTCACCAGCGTGGACGCGGATCGGCATTTTCTCAGCAAGCGCAATGCCGATCGCATTGGTGCCCTTTCTGCGTTCTTCCCAGTTGGCACCTACCTTTAGTTGAATAAGCCCTGCCTTGCACGAGAAGTCCGGGTCGCCAACGGAGTGAACAATATGGCCTTCTGCATCGATCAGCATCGCAATTTGTTTCGTTTGCTTGATGAAGGAACTCATTCGTTCGAACACTTGTTCAGCATGTTTGACTATAGGACCCCTTTGGTCAAGAAGCTCCCGAATCCGGGTTTCACTTAGTAGGTTATCATCCCAAGGATCGGAAGGTGCCAGCCCAAAATCTTGACAGCGCTTCCAAGATTGATTCATTACTTTCGTCCGGTCATGACCCTCCACAGAAAGCATTAATAACACCTCCAAGGTAATCTCGGTACTCGTAATTTGATCATAACATATTAAGTGCAATGATACAGTCTGTATGATAAGAATGTCCCAAAATGGAACACTGTTGGTGTATCATTTTGGAACTGACCACTTAAGAGCGCTTACAAAATAGCTGATTAGACTCATTTTTTAACGTTGGCACGATTCTTGCTTATAAGAATATGTAACCTATTATGAGGAGGATGGACATATGATTTATGAGCAACCGGGTCAAGATGGATCAAAGGTAACCTTCAAGAAACGCTATGAAAACTTTATCGGAGGCAAATGGGTGGCACCCATAAAAGGGCAATATTTCGATAATCCATCACCGATCAACAACCAAGTCTTCTGCGAAATTCCAAGATCTACTTCAGAAGATATCGAACTCGCGCTGGATGCAGCACATGAGGCAAAAGATGCATGGGGACGTACTTCAGTAACCGAGCGTGCCATTATTCTTAATAAAATCGCTGATCGCATGGAAGCTAATCTTGAGATGTTGGCCGTAGCCGAGACTTGGGATAATGGTAAAGCGGTGCGCGAGACACTCGCAGCAGACTTGCCACTAGCAATCGATCATTATCGTTATTTCGCTGGCGCTATTCGCGCACAGGAAGGGACGCTCAGTCAAATAGATGAGGATATGGTAGCCTATCATTATCATGAACCGTTGGGTGTCGTAGGGCAAATCATCCCATGGAACTTTCCACTACTTATGGCAACTTGGAAGCTTGCCCCTGCACTTGCAGCTGGGAATACTGTCGTACTTAAGCCGGCCGAGCAGACACCAGCTTCGATCCTCGTACTTGCGGAGCTCATTTCGGATCTGCTTCCACCTGGTGTATTGAATATCGTGAACGGATTCGGACTCGAAGCAGGTAAACCGCTTGCTTCAAGCAGCAGAATCTCCAAAATCGCCTTTACAGGTGAAACGACGACAGGCCGATTAATTATGCAATATGCTTCGCAGAATTTGATCCCTGTCACTTTGGAGCTCGGGGGTAAATCACCGAACATCTTTTTTGAAGATGTGGGCGTGAAGGACGATGCGTTCTTTGACAAAGCGATCGAAGGATTCGCCATGTTCGCCTTAAATCAAGGAGAGGTGTGTACCTGTCCGTCGAGAGCGCTCATTCAGGAATCGTTATATGATCGTTTCATGGAGAAAGCATTGAAGCGTGTAGCAGCCATTAAGCAAGGAAATCCGCTTGATACGGATACGATGATCGGTGCACAAGCTTCTACCGAGCAAATGGACAAAATCCAAAGCTATATCAGCATTGGGAAAGAAGAAGGGGCGGAATGCCTAATTGGCGGTGGGCTCGCTTCGCTAGGTGGTGACATTTCCGAGGGGTACTACATTCAACCGACTATTTTCAAAGGACATAATAAAATGCGGATTTTCCAAGAGGAAATATTCGGACCTGTTGTTTCTGTCACAACGTTCAAGGATCAGGAAGAAGCGTTATCCATTGCCAACGATACGTTATATGGACTCGGTGCCGGGGTGTTTACGAGAGATATGAATACAGCTTACCGAATGGGACGCGGCATTCAAGCCGGTAGGGTATGGACCAACTGCTATCATGCTTACCCCGCTCATGCAGCCTTTGGGGGATATAAAAGCTCAGGTATCGGTCGAGAAAATCATAAAATGATGCTTTCTCATTACCAGCAAACTAAAAATCTACTCGTCAGCTACAGCCCGAACGCCCTTGGATTCTTCTAATACGGGGCTGGGTGATGAGGATGAATGTTCAAAAGGTGCTCGCCACCGATGAAGCTCTAGAATTAATTGATCTGCTGGTGTCCAAACATGGTCCTGTCATGTTTCATCAATCTGGAGGATGCTGTGATGGAAGCTCGCCGATGTGTTATCCACTGGGTGAGTTACTTATCGGAGATAGTGATGTGCAGCTTGGAGAAATTGGTGGCGCTCCATTCTATATGAGCAAGTTGCAATATGATTATTGGAAATTCACACAGATCATTGTCGATGTTGTTACAGGCAGGGGAGGCATGTTCTCTCTGGAAAATCCAGAAGGTCGCCGCTTTTTGACTCGTTCTCGTATGTTTACGGAAGAGGAACAGCGCGCTTTGCAACTTCTATAACGGGTAGTATAATAGTGTAAGAAAGCGCTGTCAAATTGATCAAAGGAGGACATCAGACATGGAATTGCAATTAAACTCCGCGTTGGTACAAAAGTTGACCCTGACACCGCAGCTTCGACAGTCAGTGGAGATTTTGCAAATGTCCTCCTTCGATTTGACAACTTATATGCAGGAAAGGGCGTTGGAAAATCCTTTTATAGAAATAAGCGGAGATTCATTTGCCCCCATCCAAGTAGGTTCGAGTCGCGGGACCGCTTCGATTGATCAGGGCAGGATGCTGCAGCACCATTCAAGTGAAGAACTTACGCTGGAAACCGTATTATTGGAACAACTCAATGAGCTTCAATTGGACAAAACCGTTTATCGGCTGTGCAAGCTGATTATTGGTAGTCTGGATGAGCGAGGTTATTTGGCTAAAGAAATGGGATGGATGGCTGAGCAGATGGCGACTTCCATGGAAACTGTTCGAATGGCCACAGGCATTATTCAGCTCATGGAGCCTTATGGCGTCGCTGCCGCATCGCTGGAAGAGTGTTTACTTATACAGATGGAACGGCTAGGGGAGAAGGACTCTCTGGTACTTGAACTCGTCAAGCATGAATTGAACCATATTGCGCAGGGCAGATTGCTTCAATTAGCTTCCAAATATTCGGTATCATTGACGGAGATTCAAACGGCTGTCGATAAAATTAGTATGTTGAATCCAAACCCAGGCGCTGCATACCAACAGGAAAAGATACATTATATCAAGCCTGATCTCTTATTGAAATGTCAACCAGACGGCAGTTATGAGCTTGGGATCTTGGAAGCTTCAACACCTACCGTTACCATAAGCAGCATTTATATGGATATGATGAAGTGTCAGCATGACAAGAATACGGCACAATATTTGAGGAATAACTGGAAAGCCGCCAAATGGTTGCTCCAAAGCATCAGTCAACGTAAGTCGACATTGCTTCAGGTAGGGCAGGCTATTTTTGCCTATCAGACCGACTTCTGCATGAGTGGTACTTCACAAATGAGGCCAATGAGTTTGAAGCATATCGCCCAAAAGGTGCAACTACATGAATCGACGATCTGCCGTGCGGTAAACGGTAAATATGTTCGAACACCCTGGGGACTGTTTGAGCTCAAGCATTTTTTCACATCCGCGATTAGACATACCGATGGAGAAGATGTATCTGCACTCCGTGTGAAGGATAGTATCCGTCATTTAATCAAGGAGGAGGATAAAGCTGCACCATTATCCGATCAGAAAATCACCGATTTACTGCGTAGGGACGGCATTCTAATTGCAAGGAGAACGGTCACCAAATACCGTGAGCAGTTACACTTGTATACCGCTGCGGAGCGAAAAAGACAAAGATCCTCATGTAAATTCAAGTGAGGGTCTTTGTTTATTTCTTACCATCCATAATATGGTAGGATTGAATTAACAAAGGGAGACGAAATCTTGGGAGGTTTCTAAAAATATGGTACAGGAAACAAAGTCAAATATTGAAAACAGTATTCATTTCGTATTTGTTCCAGTAAGAAACATGGAAAGAGCAGTGAATTTTTACAGTGATATTTTGGGGTTAGTCATCAAATCAGGTCCGTATGGAAGCCTTTATAACCTTGATATTAATTCACCGAATATTGTACTTGATAGTAACTTGGAAGAAGATTTCGAACCGTGTAAACACCCACTGTTTTCATTTAAGGCAAACAATCTTGAAGATGCACAAGCGGTGATTATGAATGCAGGCGGTAAAACAAGGGATATAGTATCTTTTGGGGAAACCTCTTTTTTTGTGTTTGATGATTTAGATGGAAACAGAATAATGATTGTTAATAATTAACACAACGTCAAGCAGCGCAAACACATAATATACTTTGATTTTAGTTGGAATGCGATTCTCCACAATCAAAGAAGCCTCTCCTCTTAAACAAGGGGGGAGGCTTCTTTACACTCGCTTTATGCTTCATTTACCAGAACTTTATCATTACTTTCACATTCACTGGAGCAATAGCTATTATGTGCTTTCTCGCAGTCATCGCAGCAGAGATGCTGTAGATGGCAGGTATCATCCGCGCAGTTGATGTATTTGTCTGTTGGCTGTCCACAATGGTGACATTCGCCAACAATAATATGTTCGTCTGTTTGATTAATACGCACGGAAACACGCTCATCGAACACATAACAATTACCATCGAAGCCTTTGCCTTGAACCTCGGGATCTTTACCATAGGTGACGATGCCGCCGTCTAATTGATAGACATCTTTGAAGCCTTGATCACGAAGAACGGAGGTTAGCATTTCACAGCGGATACCGCCTGTACAGTAGGTTAGAATGGTTTTCTCTTTGTGCTCCGCGAGGTTTTCTTGAATCCACGAGGGGAACTCACGGAATGAATCCACTTCAGGATTGATTGCATTACGGAAGTGACCTAAATCAAATTCATAACCGCTTCGTCCATCTAGTACGAGAACGTCATCCCTTTGCAAGTACTCATGAAACTCCTTAGGTGCGAGTCTTTCACCACCATCTGTATTTGGATCGAGTTTAATCGGGTATCGCAGCGTAACTAATTCTTGTTTATAGCGTACAAAAAGCTTTTTAAAGGCATGGTCTTCACTTTCATCGATTTTGAAGACGAGATCAGAGAAGAGAGGGTTGCGATGCATTTCAGCTATATAGTCTTCCGTCTGTTCTAATGTGCCGGATAATGTGCCGTTTATTCCTTCCTCAGCGATTAAAATCCGTCCTTTTATCCCAAGATCCTTACAATATTGGAGATGTTGGGCCGCCAAGGCTTCGGCATCAGGAATAGAGATATATTTGTAAAAAAGTAATATACGATAGTTACTCATGTTTAATAGCACCTTTCATTTAATATTGGGCATAAGAATAGCGGAAGAAAAAGAGAATACTCTTTTCTTCCGCTCATAGAAGGTAAAAGCTACAGTACTTTTGTAATCATAGCAAATAATAAATACATAATCAACATTTAAGTTTATAAAATACCAGAAGATGGGTTGCATTCAATGGTATGCTAGTTAGTTGAGCTAAGTGGTTTAAACACCCTCCGGTACAGTCAAGCCAAGCCCATCCGCAATTCCTTTTCCAAACGCTGGATCTGCTTTATAGAAATGTCCGATCTGACGAAGTTTAATTTCATCATTCTCAACCGGCTTCATTGCACCAACGATATTTTGGATTAACCGCTCACGTTCCTCAACGCTGAGTAGACGATACAAGTCTCCGGCCTGCGAATAATGATCATCATGGTCATAAGCAACACTATCAGCTTCACCAGATACCTGAAATGCAGCTGGCTTGTTCTCAGGTGACTCTTTAGGTCCGCCAAAGCTGTTGGGCTCGTAATAGGTGGAAGCCCCGCCATTGCTGTCGGAACGCATTTGTCCGTCACGCTGATTATTATTCACTTCAGCCACTGGGCGATTGATCGGCAGCGTATTATGGTTCGTACCCACGCGATAGCGATGAGCGTCAGCATAGGCGAATAACCGACCTTGCAGCATTTTATCAGGAGATGCCTCGATACCAGGAACAAATGAGCCAGGAGAGAAGGTGGCCTGCTCTACTTCAGCAAAATAATTGTCTGGATTTCGGTCCAATACCATCCGTCCCACTTCAATTAATGGATAATCCTTCTGAGACCACACCTTTGTAACATCGAATGGATCGAAACGGTAGGTGTCAGCATCCTCTAAAGGCATGATCTGAACATGCAGCTTCCATGCAGGGAAATCGCCTTTGTCGATGGCATTGAATAAATCCTCCGTATGATAATCTGGATTGTCACCAGCTAGTTTAGCGGCAAGGTTGACGTCCAGGTTTTTAACACCTTGCTCGGTTTTAAAATGATATTTAATCCATGCCCCTTGACCTTCAGCATTCACCCACTTGAAGGTATGGCTTCCGAATCCATGCATATGTCTTAAGGTAGCGGGAATGCCACGATCGGACATCAATATCGTTACTTGATGTAAAGATTCAGGAGATAGGGACCAGAAATCCCATACCGCATTCGGGTTCTTCAAATGGGTTTGTGGGTGTCGTTTCTGAGTATGAATGAAATCAGGAAATTTAATCGCATCACGTATGAAGAAGACGGGGGTATTGTTACCGACCAAATCATAGTTTCCTTCTTCGGTGTAGAACTTCACAGCGAAACCCCGAGGGTCACGCACCGTATCGGACGAGCCGAGTTCACCGGCAACTGTAGAGAAACGAATGAACATTGGCGTACGTTTGCCAACCTCGGATAAGAAGTTAGCTTTCGTATATTGGGACAGATCCTTTGTGACTTCAAAATAACCATGTGCCCCTGCGCCTTTAGCATGCACAACACGTTCAGGAACACGCTCTCTATTGAAATGCGCTAATTTCTCTAGTAGGTGGACATCTTGAATTAATGTGGGTCCACGCGAACCGGCTGTCATGGAGTTTTGGTTATCCCCAACGGGAGCCCCCCAGCTTGTAGTAAGATTATTCTTATTCGTAGACATAGCAGAATCCCTCCTTGATCTATTTAGTAACTCTCTATATATTATAATAATTATAATTAAATAATCAATGTAAATTTATAATTAGAAAGTCTAATCTCAATAATTGACCTCCGTTATTGTATGTTCAATTACTGGTTTATTAAGGTATAATTTGGGGGTGGCAACGTCTATTGAGCGCGATGGCTGTAGATGTAGTTAGAATGTTAAATTAATTCTCATAATCACTAGGAGGAAAAAATGAAGTTCCCGTATAAAAGTACTCTGATCATGTTATCTCTTGCATTTGTTGTTTCGGCATGTGGATCAAACAAAGAACAAGTTCATCAGGAGCATACGATGAGTGGTGATTTACAAGAAAAGACAACATCAAATCGGATAATGCCGTCATTTTTAAAAGAACAACCCGAAGAAATTCGCATGGTATATGAAGCAGTAGGTAAATCAACAGAAATACTTAAGTGGATTCCTTGTTTTTGTGGTTGCGGTGAGAGTGCAGGACATGCCAGCAATATGAACTGTTTTGTGAAAGAGGTTAATAAGGATGGTTCTCTTGTATGGGATGACCACGGAACCCGCTGCGGGGTTTGCCTTCAAATTGCAGTGCAGGCCATTAAAATGAAACAAGAGGGTAAGTCCTTAAAAGAAATTCGTGTGTTTATTGATAAAACTTACGAACAAAGCACTGTCAAACCAACAGCTACGCCATTGCCGATGTGAATGAGATATTAGTGAATGCTGATTCTGTGAAGGTAAGCAACCCGAAGGCATAAGAGATCGTCCCGATTTACCGGGACGGTCTCTTTGCATCTCTAGAGAAAGAGGAACTGCTTAATTTATTGCTCAAAGTGTAAAAAGCATGTATTTAACCGATAATTTATGTAAATCCTTTAATTGACAATGGAAAGAGAGGTTCCATGAAAAAATACGCATTCAACGAAATTACCTTTATGCAGTTTATTTTTATCATTCACGGAACCCAAGTAGGAACAGGCATATTCTCTTTACCTAAGGACCTGGCTATTAAAGCGGGAACGGACGGTTGGATCTCTCTTATCATTGGCTGGTGCTGCACCATGATCGCCAGTATTTTGATTGTGCAGATAATGAAAAAGTACCCGAACGATACCTTATCGGATCTGATGATTCGCCTTTTCGGCAAAGTAGTAGGGAAGATCTTCATCATCCCTGTTATTTTTTATTTTGCATTTTTTGCCTGGATCATACTCTTGATAACGGTGCTCTTCGTCAAACACTGGTTTTTACCGCTGACTCCGGATTTTATCTTGATGATTCTATTAATTGTGCCAGGATATTTTGTTGCTAAGAACGGCTTGCGCGTATTGGGCCGGTATTGTGAACTCGTTTTTTATATGATGATGTGGATGCCATTTGTTCTACTGATCCCATTGAAGGATAGCCACTGGATTAACTTGCTTCCGCTCATTAAAGAAGGATGGACGCCGATCTTCAATGGATTAGAAGGGACGATTTTATCCTTTCTCGGTTTCGAAATCGTGTTTATCATCTACCCTTTTTTACAGAAAAAGCAGCTTGCTATTCGTGGACTTGTTATTGCCAACACGTTGACTTTGTTCGTTTACCTTGGAATTACCCTGATTTGCTTCGCTTATTTCAGTCCAGACGACATTACGAACTATAATGAACCTCTACTAAGCTTGTTAAAAGTCATTCAATTTCGATTTCTCGAACGATTTGATATGATCTTTTTGGTTCTTTACTTGTTTATTATTTCGACCGCATGGCTGCCTTGTATGTTTGTTGCGATCTTTTGTACAGGCCAATTGTCAGGGAAAAAGGATCCCGCTCCGCATGCCGTTGTATTCTTCCTATTGTTCATTACGTCGGTCATCGTATTGCATCCTTCATGGAATCAGGCCCTAAAATGGCAGCAATTCATAAGTGAATTTGGGATATGGTTCGCTTATGTGTTTCCATTCTTATTATATTTATATATTCTTGTCTATAATCGATTTCGTAGGCGATTATCCTAGTCGTGTTCGATGTACCTAACAACGATATTCCTTTGCCTCGTATGCCATCTCTTTCATGAGCTCGATGAAATGCTGTGCCGTTTTTGTTAGATAGCGATCCTTCAGCCAGATTAATCCCGTTGCAAAGGTTAGCTGGCTGTCTGCGATTGCGAAGGCTTGAACCTCATACCCGCGATGTAATTTAAGAATAGACTCCGGTACGATCGTTGTCCCATCTCCAGAGGACACCCACTCCAATAACGTTACGATATCAGAACATTCCCCAATCACATTCGCATGCAAACCACGCTCGGTAAATTGATCGATAATGCTCTGATAAAGCCCAAGACCTTCTCTACTTGGCAAAATGAGCGGATAATGCTGGATATCACTATAGGTGAATGGCTGCGATTCAGGCAAGGAAGTTTTGGCAGTTACAAAATAAAAGGGCTCGGATTGAAGCTTCAACACTTCAAAATCGCTTAGCTCAAGCGGAAGCCGTACAATTGCAAGCTCGATAGAACGTTCTCTTATGAGACGAAGAAGCTGCACGGATTCATTTTGTTGTATTTTATAGGTGACACTAGGGTAGCGACTTTTGAAAATACGCAATATATGCGGTAATGGGACACAAGACAATGTGTTAACGCCTACCATCAATTTGCCTCGCGTACCGCTGCCAATCTCTTTTACTTCGATCTCCGACTCTTCTAAGAGCTTCGTCAAGTGGAGGGCATGCTTATATAAGGCCTGTCCTGCGTCGGTCAGTTCCAATACTTTACCTGTTCGTATAACAAGTTGGACCCCAAGTTCTTGCTCCATACCTTTCAATTGTTGCCCGAGCGGGGGTTGTGTCATGTGCAAGCGTTGGGCTGCAACGGTAATTTGCTTCTCTTCAGCGATAGCAATGAAATAGCGAAGTTGGCGAATGTCCATCCAAGGAATCCCCTCCTAACCGAATGATAAAAGTATGCAAAATGAACTTTATAAATATTTTCCGTATGTCAATGGCTATGGTACCATAGAAGTAGAAGAGGAAGAAAGGAAGATAGATAGATAGATAGATAGATAGATAGATAGGGGATACTGATAGGATGTTAGCATCTTGCAAACTTTGACAAAGAGGACGTGGTGTCAATGAATCTAACGTTTTTTCAGGCAGCTGAAAACGGAGATACCAATACCGTATTACAATGGATCAAAGACGGGACAGATATCAATACACAAGATGAACTAGGGCGAACCGCGATTCTAGCCTCTACACATGGTAATAAAGTTAATACGGTTAAAGCATTAATTGAAGCTGGAGCCGATATTAATCTGCAAGATCACAAACGGGATAATCCCTTCTTATACGCTGGTGCACAAGGATTGCTAGAAATCGTAAAGGTCTTGATTGATGCTGGCGCTGATTCAACGATTACGAATCGTTATGGTGGAATAGCACTCATACCCGCAGCGGAACACGGTTATGTTGAAGTCGTTAAGGAGCTGCTTACCCGGTCAAAAGTAAATGTTAACCACGTTAACAATCTAGGATGGACGGCGTTGATGGAAGCAATTATCTTAAATAACGGCGGTGAAAAGCAGCAGCAAGTCATCCAGCTGCTCATTGAATATGGAGCAGATGTGAATATTCCAGATAAGAATGGAGTTACACCTCTGCAGCATGCAAGAGCGAATCATTTTACAGCCATTGCAAGTATTTTAGTAGACGCTAGGGCTTTGACTAATACAAATTGAGAGCTTAAGGGAAAAGGAAGGGATGACCTTTTGAATACTTCTTATTGGTTAACGAATGTAAGATTAGAGCAGGGTTATGTCATGGAAGATGGACAAGTGGCTGGCACGGATACGAAGCTTTGTCATATTCGAATTGAGGGTACTGCTATAGCTGAGGTTATTGAGACGAAAGAAGTGCCTCAGAGTAATCTTCCTCAATACGACTGTAAAGAGCTATTGATGCTGCCTTCTTTTGAGGAAGCGCATATTCATTTGGATAAAACGTATTTTAATGGACCGTGGAAAGCGGTAAAGCGTGTATCAAGCATTTTCGAACGGATTGAGGAAGAGAAGATATTGCTGCCTAAGCTCCTGCCAATGGCGCAGCAGCAAGCGGAGAGTATCTTGACACTTATTCAAGCATTTGGCGCTACACATGTCCGCAGCCATTGCAATATCGAACCTGTCAGCGGGCTGCGCCGATTAGAGGCAACCAAGCAAGCCCTTGACAATTTCTCGGGTAAAATATCATCTGAGATTGTTGCTTTTCCGCAGCATGGACTGCTTCGATCGGATTCCGTCCAACTCGTAAAACAATCATTGGCAGAGGGGGCATCCCATGTAGGCGGAGTTGATCCGCATACGGTGGATGGGGATGTCGAGAAGTCGCTGCAGATCATGGTAGAGCTGGCGGTTATGAATGATGCTGGCATAGATATTCACTTGCATGATGGAGGCGAAGCTGGCAAGCAAACGATCATGCGTCTAGCTGATCTGACAGAAGAAGCTGGATTGCAAGGGAAAGTTACAGTCAGCCATGCTTTTTGGTTTGCAGGTGCCGAGCCGCAAGAGGCGGAGGAAGTAGCGAAGAGAATGGCATCGCTTCGCATGGCCATCGCCTCGACTGTGCCAATTGGAAGATCAACGATGCCGCTTCCGATGCTGGATGAGCAAGGTGTAAAAGTGAAATTGGCAACAGATAGCCTAACAGATCACTGGTCTCCTTTCGGAAATGGAGATCAATTGGAGAAGGCTGGACGGTTCGCAGAATTGTATGGATGTTCGGATGAATTGTCTTTGTCACAATCACTTGGATTCATTACAGGCGGGATAACACCACTTAATCAGCAAGGGGAGCAGGTATGGCCTAAGGCTGGAGATACCGCAAACTTTGTAATGCTGCCTGCAAGCTGCTCAGCGGAAGCGGTAGCACGAAGAACAGGGCGTCAAGCGGTATGGTTCGAGGGGCGACTTGTAAGCGGTTCGCTATAAGCTTCCGATACAATCATGCTGACTACTTAGGAGTCGCTGAAGCAGCGGGTAAATAAGCGATAAAGAAAACAGGGGTAGGCCGAATGGAAGTCATTCAGCCTACCCTTTTTTGTAGGGAACTCTCTACTAATTCATAGGGTAAGTTTGCTCACAATAGTGGATATTGGCAGGGCAGGGATTTGGTATAAGGGGCAGTTAGCAGGATCAATAGGGACTCGTGATTTAGTATTAACTTCTGGGAGCCCATAGCATAATGGAAACTCCCACAACACAAACAGCTGCTCCAATCCAATCGTACAGATCGGGTGTTTTTTTATCAACGAACCAACCCCATAACACTGCGAGAACTACAAATACACCTCCATAGGCTGCATAGACTCGTCCAAACGATGGGAAGCTTTGCAGCGTTGGTATGATGCCATACAAAATAAGATTATCGCATGAAGAGAAAACAGTCGACAATGAAACATAAATAGATGCATGCACGTCTAGAGATCGTTATGAATTTGAATAAATGTAAAAATATGACGGGAATGAGTGTGATGTAATGAAGAAAGTAACGGTCTCGATGGCGTTAAGTGCAGCTTTGCTGTTTACGTCCATTTCAGGAACAACGACTGCCGTCCATGCGGCAGCATCTAAGCAAGAGACAGCTATGCTAAGGACCAGCTTGGTAGACAAACAAACGGGTCTAAGATTCTTTGAATGGTATCCTAATCGTGAGTCTTACGATTCCGCTTATGTCGTCGTAAAGGATAAAGAAGGGCATTGGTCTCGGTTAAATAAAAATTATGGGATGCCATACGGTATGGTGTACGATGCCGGTGACGGTGTCCAAGAGTCTGAGTATCGAATAACATTGCATGATACACCAGATTGGTATTTATGGCTGGGGGGGGCCTAGTTATTATTATAATCTTAAGGACAAAATCGTCTATCGAGGCATGTCGTACTACTTGTCCCCGGATCGCCAGTATGGCTATACGATCGTTAATTCGCCGGATAAGGGCAACTGGCAGGGGTACAGTCTTCTTGTGAAGGAGACTAGCACTGGCGAGATCCGTGAGTTGATTCGTTCCAACAGCCGTTGGGAAGGGCTCTATTGGCTTGATAGCAAGCGCTTGATCATGTGCAAGTACAACTCAACGGCCAAGCAGAACGAACTACTGCTTTTGGATGCGGCTGCAGGCAGCGTGAAGCATATCGCATATGGTTCCTTGAAGGGCTTTGACCCAGCGCATCGAGAGGTGCTGTTTGTTTACAACGAACCAGCAAGGACGCCATATATCATGGAAACGGCAACCGGGAAGATAAGAAAAGCGGTGGAACAAGAGCTGAAACGTTTCGAGAGGCAGTATACATCTTATGGAGAAAGGGTTCCGACTAACCTTGATGCGAGCGTACTGGAGGAGTGGAACCCGCAAATTGTAATTCGGTATGAGCATGAACTTCAGGTAGGGGATACAAAGGTTCCACTTCCCTTCACCGTGAAACGTGGTGGCACGCTTTACATTCCCGTTCAACCGCTGCTTGGCGGACTAGGGTTGCAGCTCGGCGAGAAGCGAGGAACAGCTGCAAAGTATAACTTTCCATTGCTTTCCAAAGACGGACTAGCCCGCACCGAGCTCACGCCGAATAACAGTATCGTACTGGCGGGGCGGCTATTTACGACGAGTGGAGTGCTGCAATCGTTAGGGTATCCGAATGTCCGTGTTGTTGCTGCGCAAACAAAGCAGATTTCCCCGGCATAATCATATTGGACGCTTATTCGATTGAAGATAGGTGCGGATATACAACGGCTCACGAGGAATATTGAAAATAGTCTGATTCGGGTCCGCGCAAAAAGTTTAAACGATTGCTTGAGCTTGAGGCACATTTCGTTACTTCTAGTACTCCAAAGAAAGGATGGAGCGACTCTACGGATTAAACATCCATTGCTCCTGTCGTGCATCTGCCATGCTGCTGCAAACTTATATTCCACAAACCCCATTATCAGGTTTTGTTGATCTTTTCTGGTATCTCGAAGGTTATAATCCGTCTCATTCGAAGGAGCTCACGTTACCTGATGGTTCAATTGAGCTCGTGATTAACCTGCGTGAAGATAAGATTAAGCTATATGATCGAGAAAATAAGGACCAATTACGGACGTATGGAAGCTCTGTCATTTGCGGGCCGCATACGGATTTTTTCATCATTGATACTTCTGTAGAGACCACGGTTATGGGCATACATTTCAAGCCAGGAGGTATTTATCCATTTCTTAAAATGCCAGTGAATGAACTACATAATATTCATGTATCCTTGGATACTCTGTGGGGAGCAAAAGCCGATGAGCTGCGTGAGATGCTGCTTCTCTCAAAAACGGTAGATGATAAGTTTCGAACACTTGAAGAAAGTCTTATAAAGCTGGCCTCCCGACCTCTGATATTACATCCGGCAGTAAGCTTCGTACTTAACGAATTTCTGAGTTTGCCGTTTAAAAGACCTCTCTCAGATGTGGTCGGACAAATCGGTTTAAGCCAAAGGAGATTTATCCAGCTATTCAAAGAAGAAGTAGGGTTGAGTCCTAAGCTCTTCTCTCGTCTGCGCCGCTTTCAGGAGGTATTGAAAAGAATAGACCACGCTAAGAGCGTCAATTGGTTGGATGTAGCTATTGCTTGCGGTTATTATGATCAGATGCATTTTATAAAAGATTTTCAGGCTTTCTCCAGTCTCAACCCTACTGATTATTTCTCAAGGCAAGGCAGGCATCATAATCATATTGCGATCCACGATTAAAGCCTTATTCAATTGCAGACTATGTAAGTATCGGACCTGAATTATTAAATAAAGGGTCAATTTTTTACTATAAGATTGTTTGGAGGATGGTTATACTATTTATATGAGGCGGGAACAGTCAGCTTGATCGCATCTAGCGATACTACATATGGCTCATCTTATTCGGGAAAGAGAGAGGTGGATTTATATGGATAAAGCAAGCCCGTTTCTATGGATCAAGAATACTGCGGAGGCGATTGAGTTTTATAAAAAAGCTTTCGATGCCGTAGAGATATACCGCTTGACGGAGCCCGGAGGCAAAGTAGCTCATGCTGAAATTACAATCGGCGGAGCCAAAATATCAATTGCCGGTGAATATCCCGAATACGGCATTCTGGGGCCGGAAACGATTGGCAATACAACGGTTGGTATCCATCTGCAGGTCGACGATGCGGATAAGCTGTTCCATCAGGCGATTGCGGCTGGTGCAATAATCGTTAATCCAATGACGGATCAATTCTACGGTGACCGAGCGGGAAGTGTGAAGGATCCCTTTGGACATTATTGGATGATCTCAACTACTATTGAAGTCGTGAATCCGGAGGAAATGCAGAAGCGATTCCTCGCCATGTTTGTGAGTTAACTTATTCTACGATGATCGCATGCCGTTGATAGAAGCAGCTGTCCGAGGATAGAAATGCGCCCATAATTTTTTCAGGAAAAAGCTTGAGAAATCAGGCTTTTTTTTATAGAGAAAGTTTGATATTATAATCTCTCAATTAAAGTTGTGCTTGTATAGATTATTATTGTTGCAGGAGGAGCAGACGAGTTGGTTCCTTCCTTTGAGAATGCGGCTCTTCTAGAAAAGAAAAGACTCGCTGACCTTCTTAAGTGTATGTTCAATTGTTGGCTTGGTGAGGTATAATTTGGAATATTCCCTCGAAAAAATACAAATAAACGGCATACGTTTGAAACCCCCTATGGAGCCTTTCATGTGAAGTCGACGCCATTCCATGAATTTCCAAGATTTAGTAGGATTAGAAAATTAAAAACCAAACCAGTATGAACAGAGGTAAAAGGGATGAAACAGAAAAAAACGCTTTGGATATTAATCGTGTCACAAATCATTTATTCCTTGTTTATATTCGTATGGCTGTTTATTGCCGGAATGTCCGTTATGGGTTTCGATAGTCCTCAGGCAGCGACAGACCCTACGACCTGGCTCATTTTTTCTTATATTTTACTTTACCCGGTGGGACTTCTCATCGCACTAATTGCGGGATGGGTTTGTTATTCCCGGCGGAAGTATAAGGCTGCGCTGATCTGGAACGGCATACCGTTAATCTGGATCTTGCCCATGCTCGGCTTAATAGCATACGTGATATTTTCATGAGTTAAAAATTCGGATTATAAGACTCTCTTACTCGGCGGCGCTGCATCTTTAAGGAGATCTAGTTGACACTTATTTTACCAATATGTTACAATCCATTCGTACTGACTAGTCAGTTTCTCCATTAATAACGAAAGGCGGATATTCGTTGAGCAAAGAGAAAATTATTCATGCATCGGTTGAAGTATTTTCGGAAAATGGGTACCATCGGGCAAGCATGGATGAAATCGCCCTGAGAGCAAATGTCGCTAAGGGAACGCTTTACTATCACTTTCCCAGTAAGGCCCAATTGTTCAAAACGCTTGTTATGGAGGGCTTTCAGGATATTATTGATCGCGTTCGTACTGATCTTACAGCCAATCTAACCTTAGAAGAACATATTAAAAGGATCATTAGGCATAATCTCGATCTGTTTTTGGAATCCAGCGGTTTAGCACATATCGTGTTTAATGAATTATCCAATGGTATCGATCAGGAAGTGCTGGAAGAACTGAAAAAACTGCGGATTGATTATATTCATTTTCTTGCTGAAGTCTTAGAAGAAGGAAAACAAGAAGGCGTGCTTCGTGATGTTAACTGTAATTTAGCCGCGGCGGGGATTGTTGGGATGCTCGAAGGCGCAAGTAATTATTTTATAAACAACAGAAATGAATTATCTCGTGATCATATGGAACGATTCTTTTATACGATCATTACGTCAGGTCTGTTAGTGACTACCGGTGAGTAAATTCACCTTTTTTTATGGAGTTTATGTACTGACTAGTCAGTTTAAAAATAAAAAGAAGCGATGGTGAAAAGTATGAATTGGGGAACGCCTAACGAACTGATACCTTTGTCTTATTTTAAACAAATGCGTGCTACTTACCCGGTGTCGTTAAAAGAGGAGAACGGGGCATGGGATGTTTTCAAATACGAAGATGTTAAAGCGATTTTTACTAATCATGAAGATTTTTCTTCGCAAGGTACAGAATCGATGAACGATCCCATTGATACGAGCATTCTAAGACAGGACCCGCCCAAGCATCGGCAATTGCGAATGCTCGTTTCTAAAGCATTTAGTCCTCGGATGATCGAAGGACTGGCACCAAAGATTAAGTCGATAGCGCTTGAATTATGTGACCAGGTGGAAGCCAGTGGAAAGATGGATGGACTCCATGATTTTGCTAGTCCTCTACCGATTATCGTCATCGCCGAAATGCTAGGCGTTCCTCCGGAAGATCGCGGGCGTTTCAAACAATGGTCGGATGCGTTGGTCGGGAACGACTCCGAGCGATATTATCAATGCCAGCAAGAGATGAGCGTCTATTTTACCGAAATTGCGGATAAGCGACGACGTGAACCGCAGGATGATCTCATAAGTAATCTCGTCTTAGCAAAGGTAGATGGGGAACAATTAAGTGATCTGGAAGTAATCGGTTTTTGCATTCTATTGCTTGTAGCAGGAAATGAGACCACAACCAATTTGATTTCCTCGGCAATGCTCTGCATCGATAGTAATGCGGATGCAAGAGCGCAGCTTATCACGGACCGTTCCTTGATTCCACAGGCGCTAGAGGAGGTTCTTCGTTATTGTTCACCTGTTCAAACGATGATTCGAACGGTAAAAAAGACCACGGTTCTACGCGGTCAAACACTTACTCCTGGACAAATGGTCAACATCTGGATCGGCTCGGCGAACCATGACGAAGAGATTTTTGAGAATCCGGAAATTTTCGATATCCGCAGGAATCCTAATCCTCATCTTGCTTTTGGCCACGGTATTCACTTCTGTCTGGGAGCGCAGTTAGCTCGGTTGGAAAGTAAAATTACAATTGAAACGCTGCTTGAGCGGTTCCCGAATTTCCGTCGTGATCGTTCTCATGGCTTGGAGCGGATTGAGAGTTGGATCATATTCGGTGTAAAAGACTTGCCTATTATTTTGAGGTAATGGCAGACCCATAAGAATCCGCGCCCTGCGCGGATTTTTCATTTTAAAAAATAAGAAAGTATAAGTTTTCTCCATACTTTGCTTATTTTTCAGAGGGAAGAAACTTACTTCGCCGCCAAGGACGGCGTTAGCCGTTTCTTCTTGTGGACACAGTTCTAGCCCAAGGGAATTTAAAAATCAGGACCTTGGGTTCCTAAATATGGTAATATAGTTTGAGGCTTGATGCCCGGAGAATCGTTTAATGAGCAAATTCAACTTCATGGAGGATGCTAGATGTCGAATAAAATTGAGTACGGAATGTATACCATGTGTTTGGTTCAATCCGAGAACAAAGTATTGCTGATTAACCGTCCCACTAGCCAAGGTTTTCCAGGGTATCTCGGTCCAGGAGGAAAGGTTGATTTTCCAGAGAGTATGGCTGAAGGAGCTATGAGAGAGCTTTGGGAGGAAACCGGACTTATCGTAAAACCAGAGGATCTAGTCTTTAAAGGAATAGATGAATATGTTGTTCCAAAAACAAATTATAGGTACATGGTATTTAATTATCTTGCTCAAAAATTTGAGGGCGAATTGTTATCCAATCCTCCAGAAGGAGAGCTTCTTTGGGTAGATATTAATGAAGCACTAGAGCTGCCCATGCAGCCTTGGTATAAACGAAGGTTTCCCTTATTCTTTGAGCCTGGAACATTTGAAATTTCAGTTGTTTGGGATGAAGATAATCATATTGCAATCGAGGATAAGCTTAGAAGATTGGGTTAAGCTGTTCAACTATCTGGTAACAAGAGAAGAAGTTGACCTAGATACGCCAATACTAAGAGATAGTCCCTTCCAATCTAGCAATGCTAGATTAAACAGATATTAGGAAGAGATTACAGAAAATTAAAGCCTGAGGGTATCTAGAAATCTTACTAATTTTGGAGGTAACGATGCTTTATATCATTGGAGGAGCATCAAGAAGTGGGAAAACAACATCAGCAAAAAGAATTTTAAAAGAATCGGAAATACCCTATTTATCTCTAGATTATTTAATGATGGGAATTGCGAATGGAATACCAGAATTCGGGGTTTATCCAACTGAGGGTGACTTCATAACTGGACAAAAGTTGTGGAAAGTAGTTAATCCTTTAATGACAGCTATGGTTGAGAATGAAATAGATTACACCGTAGAAGGAGTACAATTAATACCAAGTTATGTATCTCAATTCGAACAGAGGTATTCAGGGAAAGTTAAACCATGTTTTATTGGCTTGGCAGAATTAAATGTTAAGCATAGTGTAGAAGAAATGAAATTTCATTCTAGTAAAACAGAAAATGACGGTTTGAAAGACCTTAATTATGCTGAAATTGTAACGGTATTAGAGCGGATAAAAACAGACAGCATAAGAATAAGAGAGGAATGTGAGAAATGTAATCTTAAATACTTTGAGAGCTCTTTTAATTTTAATAAAACTATACACTCAATTGTAACTTATTTAATGAATCAATGATTTGAGTCACATCGAGGAATGCGAGGGGAGAAGCTTCCAGGTAAGACTGATCCAAAAATTGATTGCCGATTGTTTTATAAGAATGCCACTTATTAATCATTCCAACAGATCGGATTTCTGAAGTAGTCTAGAGTCTGTACGATTATACATGGAATTAAGACCGCCATCCATGGAATACCTCGTTGAATTCACCTACACTTAGCTTACAAAGTAACGAACCAAATGG
This sequence comes from Paenibacillus baekrokdamisoli, assembly GCF_003945345.1. Taxonomy (GTDB): domain Bacteria; phylum Bacillota; class Bacilli; order Paenibacillales; family Paenibacillaceae; genus Paenibacillus_Z; species Paenibacillus_Z baekrokdamisoli. The sequence goes on from NZ_AP019308.1 coordinate 1,591,506, forward strand.
TTTTTCCAAGCAGAGGAGTGTATGTGAAGATGATGGTTAAGGTAGGTAATCGAGAATTGGAGATGGGTGGACCGCATTTAACGGAGCTGAGAAGCTCGAATGAAATCTTACACGATGTGCAAGCACTTCGCGAGCGGATGGAGGAAGACGGATTCTTGCTGATTCGCGGATTTCATGATCGGCAGAAGGTTCTGCATGCCCGAACAAGTATTTTAGAAAAAATGGATCGGATGGGAAAGCTGGATCGTGACACTTTGCTTGAAGAAGGCGTCATGGCTGACGGCAGTAGGAGTATTTTCATGGGCGGTACGAATGAGGACTTGCCAGCTTTGCTTAATGTGTTAAACGGGGAATATATCATGCTTTTTTTTGACGAATTTCTTGGCGAACAGTCGTTAACGTATCATTATAAATGGCTTCGTGCGGTTGGTAAGGGAGATTTCACCGGGGCTCACTATGACATCGTCTATATGGGAAGAGGGACGCATAACGTCTATACCGTTTGGTCGCCGCTAGGAGACGTCTCGTATGAAATGGGCGGACTTGCTATTTGTCTGGGATCGCATCGTTTCGAGGAATTGAAAAAGTCTTATGGCTCGAAAGATTCAGATCGGGATGGAATTGGCCACTATACCGATGATCCACTTGTCATTACGGAAAAGTTTGGTGGGACGTGGGCGACAACAACGTTTGAAGCTGGAGATGTTCTCATTTTCGGCATGTATTTACTTCACTGTTCGCTCGAGAATACCACGAATCACTATCGGATTAGCGTAGACGCGAGATACCAGTCGGTAAACGAGAAGGTGGACGAGAGATGGAGCGGCAAAAAACCGAGCGGTCATTTTAAGTAATAGAAGAGAAGGGGCACTCAAAGACAGCCGCCTTGAGTGCCCCTTTTTTCTTGGAAGGACTTTAAGCGTATTCCTGCAAACAAAGATTGCCGTAACTAGCTGGTTTAGAAGAAAATAGCTGAAGTGGTTATTTGGAATCTTTCTGACCACGAAATGCACTTGGAGACTGACCGTAGTTTCTTTTAAACAGCTTAGAAAAGTGAAATTCGTCATAAAAATGCAGGGCGGATGCGATTTCTTTAACCGACAAGTTTGTCGTTTCGAGCGATGCTTTCGCCGACTCCAGCTTCAGCTTTAACATATAATTACTTGGAGACATCCCGGTTGTGGAACGAAAACGGGCAAAGAAGGTGGTGCGGGACAAGCCGCTTTGCTGCACAAGTTCTTCGATTCGGAAAGGCTTGTCAATATTTTTGTGCATATAGAAAAGTATCTTGTCCAATTCAGTATGACGGGTTGTTTCTGAAACCGATTGTTCCCTTGCGAAGAGCAGTAATACCTCATGAAGTAGTAGATTGGCAGAATAGGCGTAGCCGACCGGTTGTACAATCAGATTGTCGATTAATCGCTCGCATAGTTGTGTGGCCTCCGTCATTTTCCCCGTTAATACGACCTCACAGATCGGAAGATTGAGAAAGTGGGTCATTTCAAGACTGCTAAAGTCGAGAAAATAAAACTTCCAGTTATCCATTTGACATCTGTAAGAACACGGGATAGCTTCCCGAACGAAAAAAAACGTACCTGGCAGTAATTCATATCGTTCTGTTGATTGAGAGAAGGCTCCTATTCCTTCATAAATGATGAATAGGCCAGGTGTAAGAAATCCCTCTCCTTTGTTAACCTGATAAGCATCGTTAGCTTGCACTTTCCAAATGGACAAAAATTTACAAAGGGGAACAGCTGCTTGTACCTCTAATCTATAGGGGATATCCATGTAAGACATGACTCCCACTCCCTTAGTGATGTAATTTGTACTAATATACATCAATTTCATGAAATATTACATCAAATTAATTGTTTTACGAGACAAATCCAAGTGCTTACGAGTGGCACCACGGAAGATAAACTGACAGAGCAGGAAATCAATGAGCTAAAACAGTTATTGATGACAACAAGAATGTAGATAACAATCGAAAGAAGACAAATTAAATGTCCTGTCTTGATAATTTCTTCTGTTCAATTGTCCAATAGGTATCCGCTTATGCAAAGCTTCCTTGATCAGAATACAGTAACATAGCATCAAGGAGGCGATTGGACAATGCCGGTTAAAAATGGTAAGCAATATATTGAACGGATAAATAAGCACTTGCCCGATGTCAGGATAGCAGGTGAGCAGGTGAAGGGGGCTATATCGGAGCATAAAGCTTTCAAGGGGCTTATGACGACTCAAGCTTCTATGTACGATATGCAGCAGGATGAAAGATGGAAAGCAACAATGTCTTATTCTTCACCGCTGACATGCGATCCGGTTGGACTTTCCTTCATGCAGCCAAAGACGAAGAAGGAGCTTGCTGCTAGAAGAAAGATGATGCAGACCTGGGCATACACGCATCACGGCTTTCTGGGCCGTGCCCCCGATTATATGAACACGGCGATTATGGCCTTCTCCGCAGCAGCGGGACTTCTGGAAGAGGAAACTCCCCAATATGCCTCTAATTTGAGGCGTTACTATGAATACTGCCGGGAAAATGACATCACCCTTTCCCATGTGTTTATCCAACCGAAGGCGGGCAGGCTGTCGACCTTTTTAAAGACATTTGAAGAGCCGGTGGCGGCCCGTGTAATGGAAAAGAATAAGGACGGCATCGTTATCCGTGGAGCTTTTCTGTTAGACACACAAGGGGCAACCTCGGATGAAATTCTTGTATTCCCAGCACCCTTTCCCTCGGTAAGCACTGAGGAAAGTCCTTATACATTCGCATTCGCAGTGCCGAGCAATCTTCCCGGGGTCCGGTTCATTTGCAGAGAAAGCTTTGTCGGCGGCGAATCCGCGTATAATTATCCTCTGAGTTCTCGATTTGAGGAGATGGATACACTGGTCATTTTCGATGACGCGCTTGTCCCATGGGACCGGGTATTCATATGTGGGAATGAAAATCTGGCGTTCCGTTTGATCAACGAAAGCCGTTTTCATACCCATGCCAGCGCACAGATAATGTGCAAAAACATTGCCAAAACGGAGTTTCTTCTGGGAACCATTGAAACGATGATCGAAGCGGCCGGACTGGACAGCCATGACCATATGATTGAGAAGGTGACGGAAGTCATTCTCGCACTGGAAACGCTCAAGGCGCTTCAGCTTGCAGCCGAGAAGGGAGCTTCCCCCGACAGGTGGGGCAGTATGCTTCCCAATCGGAAGCCACTTCTTGCTGCCAATGCTTATTTTCCGAAAATCTATCCTCGTATGATTGAAATCATCCAATTAATTGGTGGCAGCGGCCTGATTATGATCCCGGAAGAAAAGGATTTTGACACCGATATCAGCGGTCAATTGAACCGTTACCTGAAAGGCATAGACTTGGATGCCAAAGCAAATGTGCAGTTATCCAGATTGGCGTGGGAGCTGAGCGTCAGCGCGTTTGGCGGCAGGCAATCAGTCTACGAGCGTTTTTTCTTTGGAAATTCCACCACAGTGAACAACCGTCTATACAATGGATACAAAGGAAGAGAAACCTTTAAGAACCGTGTCAGAGATTTTCTATCTTAATCGCATCGATGCTTCGGCTCTGACGCCGAAGCATCGAGCAATTTGTTCTATTTTCTGTCATAATTCCCTTCTGAAATCGATTGGTTTATGCCTAACCATTCAAGTAAGATAATGGTATAAATAATCCATGATGAGGTGGAAATCAGGTATGACGGAAACACTAATTCGCAAGCCTTTGTGGTTATGGTTTGCCGTGGTGGCGGTAATGATCTTGATGGCAGATACGACCATTGTTCGCATTTCTGCAAGCGGTTCACCAGACGATAGGCTGCTAATCTATGCGGTATTGTTCGATTTCATGCTCGTCATCCCTTTCCTCTATTGGATGCTTGTAGTACGGCGCAAAAGCAAATCCATTTCCGCAATCCTGCCCTTACCAGTGCTCGGTGCACTTACGGCATGGCTCGCTTTACCTGGTGCGCTCCGTCATATGGTATGGAGTACGGCATGGCCCGTAGAGCTACTACTCTTGACGGCAGAAGCTTTGTTCATCGGTTATGAGATCCGACTTCTTATGAGGCTTGTTCGACGATTTTGGGAAGTAAGAGCCAGCGAGCGCGATACCGGGGAAGCGCTTCGCATCACTGTGAAGGGTGGCATGGGGGACGGGATTATGGCCAGTATCCTGCTTCATGATCTCAGCCTGATATACTACCTTTTCTTTTCCTGGAAAAGGAAGAAAATTCCGCCATCCTCAGCAGATCTTGCAGACCGGGAATACTCTTACACTAAACAATCGAACCAAGTGATGTTCGCTGCCATTTTGACGAAAATCATCGTGTTCGAAGGCGTCTTTGTCCACCTATTTGTTCAGCAGTGGTCACATCCTGCGGCTTGGGTACTCAGTGCTGCCGATGTGTGGCTGCTGGCGCTGCTTTGGGCCGACTGCCGGGCATCTGTGCTCAATCCGGTAAGGATCAGAAAAGGTGTGTTGAATCTGCGTTACGGGCTTCGCATTCAGGCGGACATACCGATTTCTCTCATCGCCGATTCTCATAGCACCCGCGAATTCACTCTCGACGCAAAGTCGCGGAAGGGTGCAGCGCTGCCTTTATTCGCGGCCCCGAACGTCCGACTTAGGTTGAGGCAGCCGGTTCTCATTCAAGGTCTGTTATTTCTACCTAGCTGGGTGGATACGATTTATCTGACGCTCGACGATCCAGAACCGTTTGTCCGCAGCATTCATGGAACGCTGGAATAAAACTGGGTTAAGGTTCATGGCGAAGGACAAGAATTTTTTCGAATCAAGTCCGCTTAAATTGCGGGCTTTTTTTAGTTATCAGTTTATGTTCTTACCATTTGGCGATGACAAGAACTTAATCTGACTCCGACGAGTCCAGTAGGCGAATCTGATTTGTTTCGATGTGGCAAATCACTTGCGAACATACATTCTCACTGGTATATTTATAGAAATATATGCATGTGGAGGTTCTGTATGAAGACATTATTTGACGTAGAATTACAATTTTATAAACCTGGAAATTTTGAGTCTCTTAAGTCATTTAACTTACCGGAAGAACAAGAGCAATTTACTGCATTACCAATCGAAAGCTTGGATATAACTCACGAACGGTACCCTATCATAATAGTGAGTAAAAATGAAATAGTGGGCTTTTTTGTTTTGCATTCAAGTGCAAGAGTTAAAGAGTATACTGAAAATCCGCACTCTATGTTGTTAACTGCACTTTCAATAAATCACACTCAACAAGGGAAAGGATTTGCAAAGAAAGGGATGGAACTTTTAAAAGGCTTTGTGAATCAGGAATTTCCTGAGTGTAATGAGATCGTTTTAGCAGTAAATAATAGAAACATCCCTGCACAAAAGCTATATGAAAAGGTCGGCTATAAGGACACTTGTAGAAGAAAGATGGGGGAAATCGGAGAGCAATTGATTTTAAGCTTGTCTGTTTAATGAAGTGCTTTCCTCAGGTGCCATGGGCGTCACCTTATATTAGTTGGAAAGCCACTTGTCCTTACGCCTAGCGGCATCATCGGACATATAAATTGTCATACAACCAAACATCAATTCAATACTTATAAATACTTATGTACATTGAACAATTTATCTAAAATACTTTCAATTACTTAAAATATCGATTATACTCGCTTATGGAAGGAGTGAGTTAAATGTACCAAGAGGAACGGTTATTGAAGATACTAACGTACTTAAATCAACACCGAACGATGAGTGTTAACGATATATGTGTGCATTTTGGGATATCAAGGGATACCGCACGACGAGATATTGTCAGATTAGTACAAGAGGGCGTTGTAATTCGAACGCATGGGGGACTAGCCCTACCTGAACTGAAAAAGGAAATATCCTCCTATCAGGATCGTCTGATTGATGAATCGAATAGTAAGAATCAGATAGGGAAACAGGGTGCCAGGCTGATTCAAGATCAGGAGACCCTATTCTTAGATGTGTCAACGACCGTGCAATTTGTTGCCGAACACATTTCCGCAAAAGAAATAACAGTAGTCACGCACTCGATTGATAACGTAGGGATCCTATCGAATCGAGAAGATCTTCAAATCTATGTTCTCGGCGGCTATTTACATGCTAAACATCGTTTGCTTCATGGCTCTTCTGTTATTGACAAAATTAGTGAAATGCATGCAGATAAAGCATTTATTGGTGCAACAGCTATTCGATCCGACGGAATCTATTATCCATTTGAAGATGACGCTCGCGTAAAGAAGGAAATGGCCCGCAGGTCTGACCAGGTCATCGTTGTAGCCGATCATACGAAGTTCTCAGGCAAGTCCTCATTTAAATTAGACTTTGATTGGGTAGATATTTTAATAACAGATCAAGACATTCCAGATGAAATAAGAGAAGTTCTCGACCAAAAAAACATTACTGTAATTGTATGTCAAGAAAATAGCCAACTTGGGGAGGAAACCAGCAATGAATAAAACAATTTTGCATCATGTACAAGTAATGCTGCAAGACAGGATTGTCCCATCAGCGACTGTGTGGATTTCTGAAGGGAAGATTGAGAAGATAGACACAGGAGATCATCCTGTTCTGAATGATGGGTACAAGTTGGTTGATGGAAGCGGGCATTTGCTAGTACCTGGAATGATTGATGTTCATATCCACGGTGCCAATGGTTTTAATATGATGGATGGCACGGAAGGGAGTATTCAAGAAGTTTCACGCGCTTGTGCTTTAACAGGATGTACGTCATTCCTGGCTACTTCTGTGAGTTCGACGATTGAGGATCTTCTGGAAATGATCCGCAGTGTTAAGCGTGTTATCGGGCACGAAGTAGGGGCCAAAATTGCGGGCATTCACTTAGAAGGACCCTATCTAAATCCGAAGCGCAAAGGGATGCAAAATGAAAAGTACCTGCGGCATCCAGAACTGAATGAAATGAAGGCAATCTTTCAAGAAGCGGGTTCGCTAATAAAGATGGTTACACTCGCTCCGGAATTGCCTGGGGGAATGGATTTAATTTCTTTTTTGAAAGAACAAGAGGTTGTTATCGCGGTTGCTCACTCTGATGCCACTTACGAGGAAGCGAAGGAAGCCTTCGCAGCTGGTGCGAGTCATGTTACGCATTGTTTTAATGGCATGCGTCCGATTCATCATAGGGATCCGGGTCTGATCGTAGCCGCTTTTGAAGAAAATCATGTTAGTCTTCAAGCCATTGTGGATAATGTGCATCTACATCCTGCCATTATACGATTGATGCATCGTTTAAAAGGACCTGAAGGCATGGTGTTAATTACGGATGCTTTACAAGCAATGGGGATGGGTGATGGGAGTTATGTGTTTGGTGGTCATCATGTCACAGTAATAGATGGTATTGCACGGCTCAAGGACGGGACATTAGCATCCAGTACAGTTACGATGAATGAAGCTTTACGCTTAACAGTCGACACAGGTATATCGTTGATAGATGCCGTGCGCATGGCTGCGACGACACCTGCAAATATTCTTAAGCTTGACCATATTGGAACTATCGCAGCTGGACTCGATGCAGATCTAGTGTTGTTAGATGAAAAATTTCAAGTCCAATGGACCATGATTGAGGGTCGAATTCTGTTAGCTCCTGATGATGAAAAATGATGATCAGAGAGTGGACCAGTGCGCTGGGCGAGTGAGTGACGGCGGCAACTTTGTGTTGACATCGCCCTTCGCCGCATTGAGCTGGGCCTGAGTGAGAAAGATACTCTCGGTGAGGTCGGCTCCTCTGAGGTCAGCGTCTCGAAAGTCAGCCCCGATGAGGTCAGCCACTCTCAGGTTAGCTCCTCTGAGATCAGCGGCAATAAGGTAGGCCCCTCTCAAGTTGGCGGCTCTAAGATCAGCTCCTCTGAGGTTGGCCCCAACTAGGTCGGCTCCTCGGCCGTAGGTCTTCTGACGCCCACGATGGTTCTTTTGTTGGCGACTTGCTTCCGCTCGCACGAGTTCGCTGGTCCGTAGGAGCAAAGCGTTGACATCTGCTCGGTGTGCTGCCACGTCCAGTTCCATGAGAGAGTCAGGACTGAGGAGAGTGAGGCGTTCCGTCTCGTCGAGCGCGGATCTGAGCGCATCGTGAATCGATTGGGCCGGCTGTAAAGCCAGCGCTTCAGTCAGATAAAAGAGCAGCTCATGGAGATGCCACATGATCGGAAATACCTCGAACATTTGCTTCGCGGATCCTGGGGCTTGCCGCCAGTCATGCCCGCCGAAGGTGACTTGGGAAACCTTTTGCCCCGCGCCGAAGCAGTCATATACGGTGCAACCTCGAAAGCCCTGCTGCCTGAGGCTTGTGTGAATGCCGCAGCGAAAGTCAGATTGCAGGTTGTGGCAGGGCTGGCCGGCGTCTTTATCGATCGCGAAGTCTGCCGAAGCAGCGAAGGGCAGTGAAGCACAGCACAAGCCGAAGCAGTTCTCGCAATCACCTCGCAGACTGAGGCTGCTTTTATCGGGGATTGGTCCTGAATATTCGTGATTCTCAGACAATGCGTAGCCTCCATCCATAAAAAATGAATTTTTCTTCAATTCTACTATATTATTACTGAATATTTTTCCCGTCAATCCTTCCCGCAACTGTTTGTTGTTCTTCCCGCAACTGTGCCGAGAAACCAATCCCGTGAGAACGGTGATTGGTTTTTTATTGGGATGGATAAACTAAAATGATTCATTCGAAATGTAAGCAGAATGGAGGAACATTCGGAGTGTAACGTCGGCATTCGATACGGAAATCAGCAAAAATGCATAAATAAAATCATGAAGTAAAAAATAAAGAACACTGCTAAGAGGAGGGATTTCGTCTAATGTCGATGTATACTGCATTGCTTCTATTGGCTGGGGCCGTATGCGTTTTTTCACTAATAAGCTCAATTTATTATGTACGCAAGCAAGAAGGTAAGGAGTTGGACAAAAACATCAGTATGTCTACAGTAAGGCATCCAGTTAAAGGGAACCCAGCTATAGTCGCATACTGGATGTTTCCCATCGTTGTAGTTCTTGGCGCGATTCTATTGGCGTTTTTTATGAGATAAGCAGTGAAGGAGATAGTGGCCATGGATAAAAGAAGGTACTATGTCTCAGTTCAAGCCAGATCTGTCATGCATAATCAGGGCGATGCGGCTTATGAGTTGGAGATTAATGCCACAACAGAAGAGGTGGAGAAATTGATGGAGTTGTTCAACGAATGGGAAGAATTCGATGAACAAACATTTTTCCGAGCGCAGATACCAACAATTCCATATCACCACGACAGTGAAAACGATGGATATGACTACTTCTTAAAAGATATTTATAAAGCGATTTATCAAATGGGCACGGACGAAACCAAAAGTCATATTTCCTCGATGAATTTACAAATGGGCTCTGTACATGAATGATAATAACTAGCTGAAGCAGACAACCGGAGAGAAGTCCGCCTAGTTGTCTGCTTCAATTCGTTAATTGATGGATCATTTAGTTCGAGTCAATGTTAGCAAATAATTGTATTTGCTTGCATGTTTCATTTCATCCAAAATAATCCCCATTACAGTATCCCGATATATCCCCGCTGGAAGTCCGAACCATATTTTGCGGTATTTCTCAACTGCAGATAGTTCACCTTGAAGAGCCCGCTGTAATCCTATGTCATAGGACTCTACCCGCTGATATTGTTCATTGCTAATCCCCATGATTTCCTGGCCTGTAATTTCTCGGTAAATTCCTCGAAACATCTGATTATGACCACGTTCATCATCACGTATAGAAGCAATTATTGCAGCTTGCTCGGAGTTGGGGGCAAGCTTGATGAGTTCATCATAGAACAATTCGTCATTGCGTTCTCCTTGAACGGCTTCTTTTATTAAATCTAATGCTTGCTGGTAGGATACTGCCCAAACGGGTTGAAAGGCGGCTCTATTCCAATATGTGTTAACCCAATTCATCTAACAAAACCTCCCTATGCTGTTGTTTCGTCTGAATTAGAATATGTGCACATGACCATTTTGCTATCAAGTGTCCCGAAATATAGGCACTTCATGTATCTCTTATTGGGATATCCGGTTCTCATCTGACGTTAATGAGTCAAGCTTATAATAAGTATATAACTACACCAGAGGTTGATACTATTGAAAATATTAATCGTTGAAGACGACCTTCCGCTGCTTGAAGCGATCAAGGAAATATTCGAAAATGAGTCATTTGACACGACAGGGGCTTCGACTGGAGATGAAGGGTACTTCTTAGCGGAACAAGGAAGCTACGACCTTATTCTCCTTGATGTGATGCTGCCTGGAATGAACGGTCTGGACATCGTAAAGCATTTGCGGACCCATCAAGTTTCAACGCCGATTATAATGCTGACTGCAAAAGACAGCGTCGAGGATTGCGTGAGGGGGCTGGATGCGGGTGCAGACGATTATGTGACGAAACCTTTTGCTGTTACCGTACTGCTTGCTAGAGCAAGAGCCGTATTAAGAAGACGCGGTACTGTTGATCTAGATGGCGAACTGTCTTGCGGGCAAATTCATCTGGTGTCTAACATGAGGGATGCTTACGTCGGCGAAGAACATTTGAGATTAACTCCTAAGGAATATGAGCTGTTGGAATTTTTCCTATGCAACAAAGACCAAATTCTATCTAGAGATCAAATCTTCGAACGGATATGGGGATTTGATTCGGATTCTGCTTCAACTGCGGTTGATGTATACATTCACCATCTGCGCAAGAAGCTTGCGCCGTATGGAGGAGACCTCTACTTAAAGACAATTCGTGGGGTAGGCTATTTATTTAAAGGAGATCCCAATGTTCAGTAAAACCCGGACTCAATTGGTGTTGTTAAATTCCGTAGTACTTGTGTTGATTTTGCTAATATCCGGAATCACCTTGTATTCTCATTTAAGCTACCGGCTATACCATCAAGCTGATGAGGCTGTTGTGAATATTTCAAGAACCATGCTGACAAAATCTATTGATCAAATGCTTCGAGTCGATCATCCGGAGCCAGACCCCGACCGGAGAACCTCCTACTTTTTCTGGGATGAGCAAGGGAATTTAATTAATCAATATCCGAAACAGTCGTTCTCTCTGAATGACGCTTCGCGATTCAAGAATATTATCACCGATGGCTCTTTGCTGAATGTGTCTGCAGGCGGGCGAGAATATCGGGTGTTGGGGTTCCGTAACCCGATGCACGAGACGGATGATTCATCGTCTTTACCCCATGTTTCTTATGTTGTCGTCGTTAGAAGCCTGGATGCTGAGAATAAAATGCTTCAGACGCTTCGCACGGATCTCATATTGGGCAGCGCAGCGGGTGCGCTTGTCTCCATTCTTGCAGGCTTCTACTTAGCAGGCCGTTCCCTTTTGCCGATTCGCAGGTCATGGAACAAACAACAGCAATTCGTTGCGGACGCTTCCCATGAACTGCGTACACCGACATCCGTTATTTTGACCCGTGCCGAGCTTTTGTTTCGGCATCCGCAGCATACGATTGAACAGGAAAGCCAGAACATAGCTGTCATCTTGAAGGAAAGCAAGCGAATGGGGAAGCTGGTCAATGATTTACTGACTCTGGCCCGAACCAATTCCAATCAGCTTCAAATTAATGCTGTTCCGATACCGCTGCACCCTGTTCTTGCAGAGATTACCGAGGAATTCCAACTGCTAGCGGAAACCAAAGCCATTCACATTCATTCGCATTTCCAGCCTTCTTTGATATGGGGGGACGAAAGCCGCCTTCGGCAATTGTTTATCATTTTATTGGATAATGCTCTAAAGTTTACCCCACCTCATGGCTCCATTGAATTTACTTGTAGGAATTTATCGCATTCCATTCAGATAATTGTGAAAGACAGCGGCTGCGGTATTGCTGAAGTCGATCTTCCTCATATTTTTGAGCGATTCTATAAAGGAGATAAGACCCGTTCCCGCACAGAAGGCGGAACAGGTCTGGGACTTTCTATCGCTCAATGGATTGTGCAGGAGCACAAGGGCAGCATTCGCGTCACATCCCAAGTTTCCATTGGAACCGAATTTCAGATTATTTTTCCAAGGAAATAAATATTAGATACTCAAATACATGCAGGCATTTTAAGAAAATTTAAATGTTCCCTCCTTATAATAAAACTATCGATGAAGCATTACATTGGAGGGATTCATATGGCAAAAGTAAACAAAAAGTGGGTCGTCCTTTGTTCCACAGCCATTGGAGCGATATACGCCGCAGGATATTTCACAACCGAAACTCAAGCTTCCATGCTGCAACCCCCACAATACAACCAAGTTAGCATTGCAGCAGGCAGCAGCCAATCTTACAATCAATCCAACAGCCAAACCAATATCCACTCGAGCAAGCAATCCAGTAGCCAATCCAAAAGCCAATCCAATATCCAATCCAAAAGCCAATATAAAAATGGGACTTTTTACGGATCAGGAAGAAATCGGCGGGGATCCATTCAGCTAGCAGTAAGCATTAAGAACGATAAAATAACGGATGTTGAAATTAGTGATTTTGCCATGCATTATTCAGAGGACGACGTAGTTGGGTTGCCTCAAGAAGTGGTACAAAAACAAAGTGCGAAAGTACAGAATGTATCGGGTGCAACGTATAGTACACAAGCCTTTCAAGATGCCGTACAAGATGCGCTTTCCCAGGCACGAAACTCGTAATGGACATCATTATGAAAAAAACGAAATTATTTATGGATACCGTTGTAGATATAAAGGTCGTCACTCGAAAATCTAATGATGATGCGGAATCAGCAATTGATCGGGCTTTTGAGGCATTTCGGAAAGTCGAACATGCCTGCAGTCGTTTCAGCCTGGATAGCGAATTGATGGAGGCATGCCGGCGGATCAAGACTCCGGTACAGATTAGTCCGTTTTTATTCGAGCCTCTGAAGTTTGGTTTGGAGGTGGCGAAATGGACGAATGGCATATTTGATCCTACGGTGGGAAAAGCGATGGAAGATCTCGGATTCAATCAACATTATTTAACGGGGAAACTCATCCAAAGCTCCTCATCTGAGTCGGCTACCTATCGGGATATTATCTTAAATGAACAGGATCGTACGTTGTATTTGCGGAAGCCGCTGGTGATTGATTTAGGAGGCGTAGCTAAGGGATTCGCTATCGATTTGGCCTCACAGGAGTTGAAAGAATTTGAGGGATTTGTTATCAATGCCGGCGGTGATCTCTATGCTGGAGGATTAGATGAAAGTGGAAGCAAGTGGAAAATTGGCATTCAGCATCCTATAAATAAAGAACAAATCATACAAATGATTGAAATTTCTTATGAGGCTGTCTGTACCTCAGGAAGTTACGAGCGTAAGAGTCCAATAAATGCCGACATGCATCATATCATCGACCCAAACTCCAAACAATCACCTACCGAGTGGATCAGCTGCAGCGTCATCGCCCCTTACGCCATGATGGCGGACGCCTTCTCCACGGCCTCCTTCTTATTGGGTGCAGATCGCGGTAGATCTTTAATAGAAGCAATTGATCTCAAGGGAGTCTTGATTACGTCTGATTTACAAATATGTAGAGTAGGAGGGATATAAAATGACAGCAAACCAATGGATCAAAACACCGAAGGGATATGTCATAATATCCCTGGTTGCCTTTCTTTTATTAGCGACCATTTGGTCTCTAGACATCAGGGGCATCTATAATAGCATCCTTGCAGTTGGAGTGTCTTCAGCCGTCGATATCCTTTGTTCCCACAATGCCAAAAAGAAGCGAACTCTGCCGGATAGTGCGGTGATCACAGGGTTAATCATTGCCTTGATCTTAAGTGCAGCTACCTCATGGTACATTGTTGCTGCAACTTCCATCATGGCTATTTTGTCCAAACATATACTTGTCCATAAGAAAAAACCAATCTTCAATCCAGCGGCTTTTGGACTGCTTCTGTCTATCCTTTTCTTTCGTACAGGACAAAGCTGGTGGGGCGCATTCGGGGATCTTCCTTCATGGACTGTCGTGTGTCTCTTGGCTGGTGGTTACATGGTAACAAATCGAGTGAACAAATTTCCTCAGGTTTTTTCGTTTCTTGGAACGTATTTTATCTTATTACTTATTATGGGCGTTTTTAATGTCGGAGATGCTTCTGATGCACTTCGGTCGCCTTTTATCAATGCTTCCATTTTCTTTGCTCTCTTTATGCTTACAGATCCGCCTACTTCACCAGCCAAAGATAAGGATCAAGTCATTTTTGGCATCCTCATCGCGATTGTGGGAGCGGTTGTTTATGGCTTGTTTGGAGGTTTGATGTACTTATTTATAGGATTGCTTATCGGAAACCTATACCACTTTTTGAAAAAGCGCCCCTATTTAAGAACATCCAATCTTCAAGAGCGACGCTATCAAAAAGCCTGATTCTTACTTCCCAATCGCCTTCCTAGCAGCGTTATGGGCCATTCGGTGCAGGGCATTATTCTTCTTGTGTTTGCTTATGTACTTTACTTTTACTTGAATCTCAGGGAACATGTTTTGAAGGTCATCTAGGGAAGCCAAAATTTCATTTCTCACATCTTCATAAAATTGCTTATCAAAGTATTCTTTAGATAAAATTTTCGCTATGCAGTGACAATCCGTGAAAATAGTAGCAAATTTAGGAATGCTATTCAATTGATGCTCCATTAGTGCTTTTGTAAGCAATTCAAGACTGAAAACGATAGCTAGTAATTCGCCGTAATCAGAACCTCCATCATATTTAGGATTTAGTTTCTTAGAGGTAACACTAATTGTTCGGTTGTAGACAAAGCAGCAAGCTACACCATGAGCATTTTGTTCAGCGTAACCAGAGTAATCACAATAAAGAGAGATCATGCCCTTATTTAAGATGTTTGCTCTGATCGGAGGAGCGGCATATGCTTGTTTCATTAATGTTTCCATAGTAGAGTCCATGATCAATCTCCATTCCAATTCACATTAAAATCCAAGTGTGAGGGCACTCTTCGAATTCAATTCCCATCCTTGGCACAATCGGGTTTTATACTTGTTAGGATTGACAAAAATCCATCTGAACAAAACAAAACTGCGGAATTCACTGGACTTCTTGAATGCGCGCAATAAGTGAAACATGATAAAATTTCAGTATGGTAAATCAAAGTTAACTAAAAGTCCAGCGGTATGATGTCAAGCCCATGATTCTTACGAATTGGAAATTATCTTGGCTATAAAGCGTTTCAGCCAGGAAAAATGGGCGCATCAAACCTAACCCAGTAGAAAAAACGTCTAATTACCATATTTTTACTGGGAATTAATGAAGGACCTTGGCAAAGGAGGCGTTAATCCTTCGCGCTATTCACCTTCCTTCTAGGCGTGTAGAGTTGGCCGTTGCGTAGCAGTACATCGACCAGACGCACAAGTTTTCTTGCCGTTAAGACGAGGGCGCGTTTGTGTTGGTGCTTGGGTACTTCCTTGTATTTCTTCCGGTAATACTCACCGAATTCATCATCGCGGTTTTTCACCGAGTTGGCAGCTTCAACCAGGTAATAGCGAAGGAAACGGTTGCCGGATTTAATGCGTTTAGTGTCTTCTGCTTCAAACGGGCCGGACTGGTGTCTGCGCCATGTGAGACCGGCGTACTTGGCCACAGCGGCTTGGTCGTTGAATCGGTCTATGTTGCCGATTTCAGCGAGGATACCGGCGGCGTAAACGCGGTCAATGCCAGGAACGGAGCGCAAGCATTTAGACTCCGGCATGCTTTCAAGAATGCGTTCTATGGCCTTGTCGAGATCTTTGAGCTGGGCTTGGATACTCCGTATAGCTTGAATGGATGTGCCGAGCACAAGATCAATAGAATCCTCGACAACCTTTGAGAGTCGGTAAGAAGCTCTTGCGGCTTTCTGGATACAGCGAGCGACATTCTCTGGGTCTGGGAAGCGATTGCGTCCCTTATCTCGCAAGTAGTCAGCCAAATCAGTGACGTCCATCGTTGCGATGTCATCTAGACTGAACTTCTCTGAGAGCATTTCCATGAGAGCGTGGCCGAAAACGGAGCTATCCACTTCGGTAGTAAAGGCATTGCATTTGTAGAACAAGTTCTGCAGGAAGTATTGCTTCTCACGAGTCAAGTTGTGAACCATGTGAAACCGCATCCGGGTTAGGCGCTGAAGTGCGACATACTGCTCCTGCATGACGATGGTGGTCGTCAGTCTGCCGAAGCGAAGCCGGTCTGCAATGACCCATGCGTCGAGACGGTCGGTCTTGTCTAGGTCGGGGTAAGCCTCTCTGAACTTGCTGACGAGCTTCGGATTGATCGTAAAGACTTTGGTCTTTCGCTCTTTCAGCGCTGGATCTTCATGCATGTACATGGCGGGATGCCAGCTGTAGACCGAGGTGGCTTCTAGCCCAATGTGTATTTCCGAAGACGAATGCTTGTCCACCGCAATGACGATACGATCACGCAGATGGGAAGCCCCCTGCAAGTCGTTTTTCACTTTGAACGATTCCAGCTTATCGCCGTCCGAGTTCATAAAACACGCTTCTAGCTCTTGCGAGCTAACGTCAATACCGACAAATAGCTTCAAGTGGAATCTCCTCCTTTCTACAGGGGATCCAGGGAACGGACTCTCCGGGATGCCTCCGGCGCACTCGCAGATCAATCACCCTCGCATATAAGAACACGCTTCGGTCCATGAGCTGCCCCGGACCTGCTAAAACCGGGCATGGGCTACCGAAGGGAACAGCCAGCGGGTAAGAAGTTCAAACGAATACCGGAGAAACAGACTTTGAGAGTAGACAGTGCTACAGGAGAAATAAGAATTTCCCCGAATGGACCCTAAGTTCCATTGTCCAGAGGCATGCCGGAAAGTCCAGTCCCTTTTTAATTTTCAAGGTGCGATTTGCTGGAAATTTTGAAGTGGCCTTCCAGCCCCCTCGGGGGCTGGAAACTGGCATTCAAATAGCTTCAAGAAATACTATACGAGGAGAATGTTCTATGACAAAAGAAATTTGGATAAACCTCCCGGTGAAAGATGTCAAAAAGTCCAAAGAGTTTTTCATCCAGCTTGGATTTTCTTTGAATCCACGACATGGCAATACTGATGATAAGGCTAGCCTTGTCATCGGAGATAAGAATGTTATCGTGATGTTATTTCCCGAACCCACTTTCAAAAAATTTACGGGAAATGAAATTGCAGATACAAAGCAAGGTACCGAAGTATTGATTTCCATTGATGCAGAGAGCAAAGAAGAAGTGGATGAAATCGTAAAGAAGGCGGTAAAGGCAGGTGGCACAATCTATGGCAAACCCCATGACCAGGGTTGGATGTATGGCGCCGGTTTCGCTGATTTGGATGGTCATCGGTGGAATGTGTTGTATATGGATATGAGTAAGATGCCAGAGGAGTAAAGTAGAATTAGGAGTTTAGATTATGTCTGTAAGATCGAAAGACAATAAAATAGTCCGAATGAAGCCCGCGTTGATCGCGGGCTTTTTTAGTTTAAGTTCTTGTGTGATTGTTTCAACCTCAATTTTCTTCTTCCATTGCGATCGCTTTAACAGATTATTTAAGATAAACCCTCACGTATATCCGTGTTACC
The DNA here is from genome assembly GCF_003945345.1 of Paenibacillus baekrokdamisoli. Classification (GTDB taxonomy): domain Bacteria; phylum Bacillota; class Bacilli; order Paenibacillales; family Paenibacillaceae; genus Paenibacillus_Z; species Paenibacillus_Z baekrokdamisoli. Next base: position 1,609,060 of record NZ_AP019308.1, read on the forward strand.
TATTTTGCTCTATTCACTTATCTGGCTCAAATTTGCAAAGCTTGTCGATTTCTGGTTGTTACACAACTATTTATCTACAAAAAAAGGGGAAAACCTAAGACGTATTTCGGCAGACTTTAACATTCCACTTCATGTAAACTTACAATCATGCTGTGGTAGAGAGATTTGCACCAAGGCAAAATACGTGATTAGGGGGATTACATCTTGGATATGACAACGATCCTGAAACTACTGGAAACGGGAAAGACGCAAAAAGAAATTGCCGAACAATTAGGCGTGCCTGTTGGGAAGCTGAGGTATCAATTGACCAACCAAAGGAAGATTGCTTCCGCGAATGCCTTCGTGCTTGATAGAGGCTTGGAAGATTATGAAATCATCCAAGAGGCTTATGGTTTGGACCGACTGTTCGCACTCCCGAGAGATACGGAGTCGCTCTATTTATACTGGGAACTCACTTCCGACCGGAAGCGAATGGTAGAAGAGCATTTTCGCTGCGGATGGATGGATCTTCCGAAGATGCTGCGTGTATACGATGTTTCATTTTTTTATTTCGAAGGGGATAATTTCAACCGTTACTGGGATTTCTCGATCAATCAGGAGGCAAACAACTGGTTTGTTAAAGGCATCTCGTCGAATTGCTCGTACGTCATTGATTATGGCACCACGACCATCGATGGAAGGTTTGTTACGATTTTACGCTCAAATACCGTCAAAACGCCGCCAAAAGAAGAACGCTTTGACGGAGAGAATCGGTGGACCCGGATGGAAGTGACCCCTACCGAGGACATTTCTATGATGGACTGGCAAGGGCACTTCACAGGCTACTCGCTTTCACTACCAAATACGGAACGATAAGAAGGAGGGGCGCATGTTGACCAAAGGCTATTTATCTCTCGTACTTCATGCTCATTTGCCGTTTATACACCACCCTGAGAGTGAAAATTATATTGAAGAGAGATGGCTCTTTGAAGCCATGACAGAGACGTACATCCCGCTCCTAGAGGTGTTTGAGAGGTTGTCAAATGACGCAGTCGATTTCCGGATTACAATGTCTTTGACGCCAACTTTATTGACGATGCTTGCCAATCCACTGCTGCAAAAGCGATATTTGAAATATATCGATAATCTCATTGCGCTCAGTAAACAGGAATGTAAAAGGACGAAGAAAGACAATTCGTTCTTCCCTCTGTCCACCATGTACAGGGAGCATTTCATACATATACGTCAGCGTTTCACTCAGACCTATGAAGGGAATATCATAAACGGCTTTAAGCAATATCAAGCTTCCGGCCATCTTGAGCTGATCACCTCATCCGCGACACATGCTTTTCTGCCTTATGTGAAGACTGAGCAAGCATTGCGTGCGCAAATTGAGAATGCGGTACGCATTCACAACGATTGTTTGGGAAGAGCGCCAAGAGGAATTTGGCTGCCGGAATGCGGCTTTGTCGAAGGGCTGGACCGGATTCTAAAGGATTATGGCATTCTATTCTTCTTCACCGACACGCACCATGTACTGCATGCTAGTCCCAAACCGGTAGATGGCGTATATAGTCCGGTCCTTACCCCGCACGGGGTAGCCGCATTCGCGAGGGATAACGAAACGTCCAAGCAGGTGTGGAGCTCCTTGGAAGGTTATCCGGGCGATCATGATTACCGTGAATATTATAAGGATATTGGTCACGATCTCGATTACGACTATATAAAGCCCTATCTTCATTCATCAGGGGTTCGTCTGAATACCGGAATCAAATATTACCGTATCACCGGAGGGGATCAGCCGAAAGAGCCGTACTATCCGGAGTGGGCACGTGAGAAAGCGGACCGCCATGCCGGCAATTTCATGTTTAACCGGGAAAAGCAGGTGGAGCATCTGAAGGACCAAATGGATCGTAAACCGATCATTGTCGCTTCCTATGATGCCGAGCTGTTCGGCCACTGGTGGTATGAGGGACCGATGTGGATGGAGTATTTGTGCCGCAAAATCCATTATGATCAGCAGACCTTCAAGATGATCACACCCTTCGAATATTTGCAAGAATACCCCGAAAGCCAGCAATGCGAACTGTCCTTCTCCAGCTGGGGGAGAGGCGGGTATGGCGACGTTTGGCTTGGTCAGAACAACGAGTGGATTTACCGTCATCTGCATCAGATGGAAGAACAGATGATCGAGCTTGCAGATAGCTTCGAAGAAGCTGCGGGTCTGAGGCTTCGGGCATTGAATCAAGCTGCGCGGGAGCTGCTTCTGGCGCAGAGCAGTGACTGGGCGTTTATTATGGATACGAAAACGATGGTGGATTATGCGGTCAAACGGACGAATAACCATATCGGACGGTTTCAGCGGATTTATCGTGACCTGAAGCGGGATGCAGTGGATGAGCGGTGGCTCCGTGAGGTAGAAGCACGGGATGCCATCTTCCCCGATTTGGACTACCTAACGTATCGGTCTAAGCCTTCAACATGGCATGGGAATAGGGGAACCGCTCCAGCTGGAAGGCAGTCAGATCGTTCCCGCATCATTATGTTATCTTGGGAATTCCCTCCAATGACTGTAGGCGGCTTGTCCAGACATGTCTTCGATTTATCCTGCAAGCTTGTAGAACAGGGTACCGAGGTTCATGTCGTCACTACACATGTGAACGGTTATCCGGATTACGAGGTGAACCAAGGCGTTCATGTCCATCGCGTCAGGACCTATCAAGAGCAAGAAATGAACTTTATGGACTGGGTGTTCCAGTTGAATCTGGTGATGACCGACTATACAAAAAATTTGATCGCTCATTTTGGTCCGTTCGATCTGATCCATGCCCATGATTGGCTCGTCTGCCAAGCGGCGAAGACATTGAAGCACGCCAGTGGATTGCCGCTAGTGGCAACAATACACGCGACGGAGCACGGGCGTAACCAGGGGGTGCACAGTGAGCTGCAGTACCGCATTCACGATCTGGAAGGACAGCTCACTTATGAAGCTTGGCGAGTCATCGTATGCAGCAGATACATGGAAGAGGAAGTGAAGCAGCTTTTCCATGTACCGGCTGATAAAATCGATATGATTCCGAACGGGGTTGATTCCGCCGTTATTCGGATCAACCATCTTGATCCCTTTATGAAGGACCGCTATGCACTGCCTGAGGAGAAGATTGTCCTCTTTGTCGGGCGTCTTGTTCGCGAGAAAGGCGTTCATGTGCTGCTCGAAAGTATCCCCGCCGTATTGGCGGCCTGCCCGGAGGCTAAGTTTATCATTGGCGGCAAAGGGCCTATGATGGAGGAGCTGCAGGAAATGGCGAGGACAATGGGCATCGCGTCCAAGACGGCCTTCATCGGATTCGTCGATGACGAGACGCGCAACCAGCTGCTGCGCGCGGCATCCGCTGCGATATTCCCAAGCCTGTACGAGCCGTTCGGTATTGTGGCCTTAGAGGCGATGGCCGCGGGAGCCCCGGTTATCGTATCCGGTGTCGGCGGGCTGCAGGAGATCGTTCATCACGGCGGGGATGGCTTCACCGTGCTGCCTGGAGACGTCCACTCATTATCCGCTCACCTAATTACCATGCTGAAATCTGAAGATATGGCGCGCGCAATGGCCAAGAAAGCGTTCCAAAAAGTAAATACGATGTACAACTGGGATCGAATTGCAGAACAGACCTCCGCTACCTACAACTATATGTTAAACAGGAATTCAGTTAGCCTTCTGAATAGGGAACTTGCCGTAACCCGTGAATCATGAGTGCGACCATTTCAACAATCGGGGAGGAACGAAGAATGAAGGCTGTAATTATGGCAGGTGGAAAAGGGACACGATTGCGTCCTCTTACCAGCAACACACCGAAACCGATGGTACCTTTATTGGATCGGCCTGTAATGGCCTACACGATCGAGCTTCTCAAGAAGTACGGGATTACGGACATTGCGGTAACCGTGCAGTACCTCCCAGAGGTGATTCGGCAGTATTTTGGCGATGGATCCGATTACGGGGTGCGGCTCCACTATGTGGAAGAGGAATACCCGCTCGGCACGGCGGGAAGCGTAAAGAACGCGGAGGACTTCCTTGACGAAACGTTCCTTGTTATCAGTGGTGATGCGCTCACGGATTTCAATTTGGGAAAAGCAGTCGCCTATCATCGGGAGAAGCAGGCGGTTGCCACACTTGTTCTGACTCAGGTGGAGAACCCGCTGGAATTCGGTGTCATCATGACCGACGAAGCGGGAGAAATTATCCGATTTCTGGAGAAACCATGCTGGGGGGAAGTGTTCAGCGACACGGTCAATACCGGGATATACGTGCTCGAGCCAGAAGTATTTCGCTACTTCGACCACGGCAAACCGTTTGATTTCAGTAAAGATCTATTCCCTCTGTTAATGAAAGATAAACGCTCGCTCTATGGGTATGTTGCGGAAGGCTATTGGTCGGACATTGGCAACCTTTTGCAGTACCGGCAAGCACAATTCGACATGCTGGACCTAAAGGTCGAAGTAAATGTCACCGGAAGAGAAATCGCGCCGCAAGTATGGGTAGGCGAAGGCGTACGAATTGATCCGAACGTAACACTAACGGGCCCTGCTTTCATCGGCCGTCATAGCGTAATTGAAGCTGGAGTCAGCCTGAATGGCTATACCGTTGTGGGGGAAAGTTCGCGAATCGCTCGCAGCGCTTCCTTGGAGCGATCGGTGCTCTGGAAGAGCAATTTTATCGATCAGAATGCCGAGATAAAAGGAGGCACCCTATGTAATAAAGTCGTCGTACGATCAGGTGCGATCGTCTCGGAGGAGGCGGTAGTGGGCGATGGGTGCCATATAGGGGTCAAGAGTTTCGTTCAACCGGGAATAAAAATTTTTCCAGGGAAAACGGTAGAGAGCCATACGACGCTAAACCATTCTCTGATCTGGGGAGAGCGAGTTACGAATCAGCTGTTCGGTCAACTCGGCGTAAAAGGTATCTGTAACGTAGAGATGACAACCAATTTCGCCAGCCGGCTTGCGCTCGCTTATGGGACGATACTTCCAGTTGACACAACGATCGGAATCAGCCACGACGAGACGCCGTTTACTGCGATTATTGCTGATTCGTTCGCTTCCAGCATGCATGCATCTGGCATCCATACTTTTCCTTTCGGCGCGGTTACCACTCCGGTGAGCCGACATGCTGCTTATCATCTGGATTGCGTCGGCGGTATCCATATCCGAATGCTGCCGGGTGAAGAAGACAACCAGCTGGTTATCGAGTTTCTGGATCCATCCGGTCTTCCGATCTCAAAGGACATGGAACGTAAAATCGAAAACGCCTACTTTCAGGATGATAGCCGTTTGATTGCGGTAAGCGAGGTCGGGAAGAGAAAAGATTGCCCAGATGTGCGCAAGCTGTACCAGGAGCATCTACTGGAGCTGGCTGGGTCGAATACGAAAGGGTATACCGTCGTGCTTGAATACCATTACCCGAATTTGGGCTCGATTATTCCGGTGCTTGCGGACTCACTTGGATGGCGGATCATACAACTGAATCAGGTGACCAAGACGCCTTCCGAGCTCGCCTCTTGGGTCAAATCGGCGGGAGCAGATCTTGGACTTCAGCTGGATGAGAACGGACGCCTTGCCGTCTTGGTGACCGATGAGGGGGAAATTGTCCGCGAGGAAATGCTCATCGTTCTACTGGTGATGATTAGGCTTCTGAATAGTGATGTGACTACACTTCACGTTCCGGTTAATGCGCCCAATATTATTGAGACGCTCGCATCCAAATATGGCAAACAGGTCATTCGAACGAAGGCCGATCTGCGTTCAATCATGGCAGGCTGTCAGGACCGGGGCTTCTACGTGTACGGGGACGGACTTTATACGCTTATTCATATGCTTCGAATTATGAAGGCGAGACAGATGCCTCTCTCCCAAATGATCGGGGCGATCCCCGAATTTGCGCTCCTTAGAGAGCAGGTCGATTGCCCATGGACCGAGAAGGGGAGCGTCATGCGGTTTCTAATGGAGCAAACAAAGGGTGAACAGGTGGAGTTAATTGATGGGATCAAGATCATCCATGACGAAGGTTGGACCCTCATTCTTCCGGATAGCGAGGAGCCGGTCTTTCAAGTGTTTGCGAACGGAGTGAATGAGCAGACGGCCAAACAATTGGCGTCGACGTACACGTCCATGATCGAGAATTACCGAAGACGGGCAACAGTATAGGGGATGAGAAACAACGAGGCGGCTCTCTTATTAAGAGGGCTGCCTCTTCGTCGTACGGTTGCAGTTAGACTTATAGAACAAAAAAGGAGCCTTCAACTCGGCTCCTTTTTCTCATTATTTAATTTCTTTTAAGACATCATTCAACTTTGTTATCTGTTCTTTTAGCGTTGCTTGGTCAAGTGGATCTTGTTTTACTCCGGTCTGGATGGCACCCAATGGGTCTTCCACTTTGCCATATAGATCAGCTTGATCTTTCTTGACATCATCCTCAAACTTCTGCCAATTGGTCTCGAGATCTTCTGCGTTCTTGATCACCTTTGCAGAATCGTTTGCGTCCACGTTTTTCTGCATATCCGTCAAAGTATCCTGCATTTTCTTTGCACCATCGGAAGTCGAGCTCGACTTGGATGAACATGCAGTAAGAACGATAACCAAACATAATAGTACTGTTAATCCTTTAATTGCTTTCAATGTATAGCCCCCAATTAGATATGATTTACTTTCAATTGCTGTTGAATCTTTTGATCGCGGAATCGTTTCGAGATAACTACAATGATGGCAGCTAGCAGAAGGATACCTTGCGGAATGATATTCTCCCATGTCGGATAAAGACCAAACATATCGATTACAGGAAGACTATCGGAGTGAGTTGCTCGTAGTACTCCCGCCAGCTGCAGCCCATGGATTCCCATTCCCAGAAACTTAAAGCATAAGTAAAACACAAGAATACTGGAAATGAGGAAAAAGGGTCTCATCGGGATTTTTAGGCCGACTTTTAAAATTAAGAAGGCAACAACTATTAAAATCAGCACTCCAAGTGCGATTCCCCCTAGCAAACTGGTCAAACTAATAGAGGAAGCCATGCCGATGAAAAAGAGTACCGTTTCCGTTCCCTCCCGAAAGACTGCTAGAAAGGAGAGGATGGAAAGCGACCATAAACTTCCGGAAGCAAGAGCTTTACTGCTTTTTCCATTGATATACATGCGCCAGTTTGAAAGGCTTGATTTACTATGCAGCCAATAACTCATATAAATAAGCATGACAGCTGCAAATAGTCCTGTACATCCAGCTATCAAGAAGTTATTGTTACCGAAAGTTCCAGACGAGAAGAGCTGTTGAACGACAATACCAAGAATAACACTAACAAGAGCGCCTGCACCTAAACCGTACCAAATCCAATTCTTTTTCTCACCTTGGCCTGATTTTTTCAAGAACCCAAGAAGAGCGACAATAACCAAGAGAGCTTCTAAACCTTCACGAAGTAAGATGGTTACGACATCTACCATACCGTAGCTAGTTTTATTAGCAAGAGGTGCCAAATAATCATGCATCTCCTGTAATGTTTGCTTCGCTTCTGAAACTTTTGCTGGGTTAGAAGTGAGCAGGGCGTAGGAGGATACCATATCTCGTTCCGCATCCGCATAAACCTTGGAGGACTGAGTTAGGACAATTCCTTCAACGTCGAGCCAAGAATTTCGGAACGCTTGAATCTTTTCTTTAGCTGCTTCTATATCATTTTGATTGAGTGATTCTTTTGCTTGGTTAAGCAGTTGAAGAATCCCTTCAATCGATGTATTTCCGGAAGAAGAAGGATCTTTAAAAGAAGAAAGATCACCAGAAATTACTTTTTGATTAATGCCATTAAGTTTATTGAGACTAGCAAGTACTTTGTCTTTTGAAATAGGCTTTTTGGCAAAGGCGTATTGGACTTCTCCCATCGTTACCTCTATATTACGATAAGCGCCCTTCGACTTTGACTTAATATCCTGTTCGAATCCGTACCAGTCCGAGTTGTATTTGTCGTATTGTTCTTTTGCATGAATCAGATCATTTTGCTTGGCGTATTCTGTGGCTTTCACAATATAATCATTTGCTTTTTGCAAAACATCGGATGCTTGATCCGCAAAGATAAATGAAGGACACAATAGTAAGCACATAAAAACGAGAGTAAGTATTTTAACCTTCATTTTTCACCTCGACATAAAATGAGAATTGTTATCAATTAACTTCCTTTGTTAATAGTACTCACTCAAGGAATGAAAGTCAATAATGATTCTCATTGTCACCATGTCGATTTGTTGAATAACTTTAATTATTATAATGTAGGAAAGACTATTTGCAATCCTGCGTAATTGTGAATGGCTTTTCTTTGAGTAACTCTTTTGAAGTGACTACCAGAAATTCATGGTATTATAGACCTAGGTGAATTTTGGAAAACGGTAGAGAGTTGTCGATTTGAGTTGAAAAAGGAGACTTAGAATATTCAGTATGCAAACATTTACAAGCACGTATAACTTACCCCTTGTCCTTCTTTCTATTATTATCGCAATTCTTGCTTCATTTGCTGCACTAGATCTAGGAATTCGTATACATAAGGCAAAAGGTGCTGCACGTTACATATGGTTATCCGGTGGCGCTTTCGCAATGGGAATGGGTATATGGTCTATGCATTTTATAGCTATGCTTGCCTTCCATTTATCTATTCCCGTCTCATACAATTTGACGCTGGTCATTGTATCGATTTTTCCTGCCATTTTTTCATCAGGGTTAGCCTTAAATATCGTAAATAAATCTGCTTTGCGCAAATCCCAGGTCTTCACGGGAGCCCTTTTCATTGGGATTGGGATTGTTTCCATGCACTATATTGGAATGGAAGCCATGACGTTGGAAGCTACAATTGAGTATAATCCGCTGTTATGGGCACTTTCCGCCATCATCGCTTTTGTTGTTTCATTAGTAGCCTTACTTTTATTGTTTTTAGTGAAAAAGCATTCCAACACCCCGGGATTATGGTGGAGAAAAGTATGCAGCGCCTTAATTATGGGAATAGCAATCTCGGGCATGCATTTCACCGGAATGTCAGCAGCAAGCTTCAAACACAGTCACCATCATCCCATCAGCTTGCCGGAATCATCGTTCGACAATACTCTTCTCGCGTATTCGATTGGAATTGGCATGTTGATCATATTCGGATTGGTATTCATCAGCATTTTTATAGATAAACGGTTTGAATCGCAATCCTTAGAGTCAGAAAAAAAATTCCGCTCTGTTATCGAATCCGCTAACGATGCCATTATTTTAGCTGATAGCATGGGAACCATTATTTCATGGAACAGGGGAGCCCAGCTCATATTTGGATTTCAGGAGAAAGAGGTCTTAGGTGATAAGCTGCAAGTCATTATACCCGAACGATACAGAGAAGCTCATCAAAAGGGAATGGAACGTTACATTTCTACAGGCAACCCTCACGTTATTGGAAAAACGATCGAATTACAAGGATTACGGAAAGACGGAAGTGAATTCCCAATCGAACTCTCTATTGCCGCTTGGGTGGAGGAAGGAAATACCTACTTCAGCAGCATCATTCGAGATATTACAGAACGCAAAAAAGCTCAAGAAAAAATCAATCAAATGGTTTATCTTGATCCTTTGACAGGATTACCGAATCGTCATTTATTAAATGATCGCCTCACGCAAGCTTTGGATCAGGCAAATGAAAATAAACAAATCATCGGGATTATGTTTATCGATTTGGACCGCTTTAAATATATCAATGATACGTTAGGACATGCCATGGGTGACCGTTTATTGATTGAGGTCGCAAAGCGAATACAAGCTATTGTGGGTAAAGGGGATACCGTTTCGCGCCAAGGTGGAGATGAGTTTATTGTACTTCTCCCCAACACCACTTCAGATGAGATTACAAAAAAAGCTCACAAAATAGTCGATTTATTCAGTAAATCGGTTGTGATAAGCGAACACGAAATGTTTGTTACCCCTTCGATTGGGATTAGTTTGTATCCATCTGATGGCAGTGATAGCGAGAACCTGATCAAAAACGCGGATACAGCTATGTACCGTGTGAAGGAACAAGGAAAAAATAGTTTTCAGTTTTACACACCCGATATGAATGAAATGGTATCCAAAAAAATGAAATTAGAGATTGGATTGCGTAAAGGGTTGGAACGCGGTGAGTTTCATGTTTTTTATCAACCTCAGGTTGATATAATTTCCGGTAACGTGATTGGTCTGGAAGCACTCATCCGTTGGCAGCATCCCGAGTGGGGGGTTATCTCGCCAGCCGAGTTTATTCCCTTAGCGGAGGAAACCGGATTAATCATCCCAATTGGTGAATGGGTGCTTTATGAGGCGTGCCGTCAAAGTAAAACTTGGCAAAATGAGGGGTATCCCCCTTTGCGAATGGCTGTTAATATTTCTTCCCGCCAGTTCCAACAAAGCAATTTACTTGAGGTCATCAGTAAAACATTAAAGGAAACGGGTCTTGATCCTCAATATCTTGAGCTTGAGCTAACGGAAAGTATCATCCAAGATTCGAAGTATGCGATTTCTACTATGCAACAATTAAAAACAATGGGCATTCATCTGTCCATTGACGATTTTGGAACAGGGTACTCTTCACTTAGCTATCTGAAACTTTTCCCTATTGATACCTTAAAGATTGATCGTTCTTTCACCAGTAATATATTCGTCGATTCAAAGGATGCGGCTCTTGTTCATACTATTATTAATATGGCACATAATCTCGACCTAAAAGTTATTGCAGAAGGCGTTGAATCCCAGGAACAACTTCATTTCCTAGAGCAGAGACAATGTAACCAAGCCCAAGGCTACTTATTTAGTCGTCCGATTTCTACTGATGAAATGTCTGTTTTTCTTAAAGAACATTACAGTAGAATAGTCAACGCTTAGCGTCTGACCTATTGAAGATCGGTTTATCAAAAATGCCATCTCTATAATTAGAGGGGATGATTCGTCTTTTCCGCTGATATCCCTATCAAATTTAATATAATTGCATAAGTTGATATAGAAATATGTCTGACTATGAGAGGGGGAATTCAAGATGACATTTCGTAGAAAAGCTATATCACTACAAGGAAAAAGAGTACAAGTTACAGCAACTTATGGTGGTACTTTTACAGGGACTATTTTATCTGTTGGTGCAGATTTTCTTATTTTGAGCGCACTAATACGAGGAATTAGACGAAGACGGATCATTAGATTAGCGGAGATTGTTGCCTTATTAGCCTTAATTTAATCTATTAATTTAGTATGATAGCCCTCTAATCGCGCGTTGTACGCTTGAGACGCCTGGAAACCTTGATCCGAATGGAGCACGGCCTTCCAGACGTCTCTTTTATGTCCATTCCTCCTATGTTCCTCGATATTCAAACGGTTTTCATTTCTGAATTATTCGCACTAACCATTCACGAATGTTCATTTTTCCTTGATGTACTAAAATCATCTGTTTTTCTACATCATTATTTCGACACTCTTTTATTTCAGAATATGTTAATCTCATATAGCTGTTAAAAAACGCCTATTGGAGTGGATAATGATTAATCAAATTACCGAAATCGTTAGTGCAATTACTGATGCTGGAATTAATATAAATTGGATTAAGTGGGATGGAATTGAATTAGGTATTACTACTGATAATCAAGAAAAAACGATTGAAATACTTAAAGTACTAGCTGCCAATTATTATCCAACGGGCATATTAGCCTCGGGGGGGTGAGCTACACCATGAAAGAATGCCCATCGATACGACTCCACCTAGGAATCCTAATCCCATATCTTTTTGCGTATCGAAGATATCACCTTGGAGACCGACAAATTTGGCTTCGCCACCTGGTCCAGCCACTAAGGCGGCCAACATTTCAAGAATTTCGAATAGTGCGCTAAAACTGAGAACAACGACTACTGGCAGAATATATGACCAGATCCCGGGTAGCTTAATTTTACATTTTAAAAACTCGCGGAATGGGAAAGAAAAGAACGATCCGAACGCGAAATGAACGACACGATCGTAATAGCTTCTTTTCGTATGAAAAGATGTTTTTAGCCAAAAGTCAAATGGTGTGCCTTGATATGTATAATGTGCCGCCCATTGAGCTCGATCAGTTGGTGATTTGGCCATAAAACCAAAAAAGATGATGAAAATGAATTTCCTCCTTGAATTGATGGCTTTAGGGTCCCCAATTTTAGGGAAGAAACACCATTTGAAGATAAAAACTTATCATAATGGAATAACATTAATACAAATGAGTTAAAATACATTCGATTGATAAAAAACTAAGAAGGATGGAAAAATACAATGAGTATAGTAAGAGACATAATGACCACAGACGTGAAAGTGTGTGCACCCCATGATGCCATATCAGCTGCAGCAAAGCTTATGCGTGATATCGATTGTGGATCTATTCCAGTTTGTGAAGGTAAGAAAATCGTTGGCATAATTACAGATCGTGATATAGTAATAAGCTGCGTTGCAGCCGATAAAGATCCCAAAACCACTCATTGTCACGATGGTATGATCACAAATGTAATTACTTGCTCACCGGATATTGATGTACATGAATGTGCAAGTTTAATGGCTGAGCATCAAATTCGTCGTATTCCTGTTGTAGAGAACGGTGATATTGTTGGTATTTGTGCTATTGGTGATCTCGCAACTGTAAATATTTTTGTTAATGAAGCTGGTGATGCATTAAGTCAAATATCTCACTAAGTTTCAGGGCCGGAATTAATTCTGATTTAAGAATGTTAATAATAGAATCGGAAGAGAGCCCCCGTTACTGACATTTGCAAATTGAGGGCAAATGGAAATAGAGGGGGAGGTCGCTGCCCCTCTATTTCCATATTCTGTACGTATTCGCCAGACTGCACTCGAAGTTTTTCACTCCCATGTCTCAGCCTTTCTATCACCGCAGTGTCGTTTCATTGGTCGCGACCGAATGTTGAGTTGTTAATATACAACGAGTGCCATAAAGAGAAGATATAGATCGTCCATATCTTGCGGGAATAGTCCCCTGACCCAGCCCGGTGTTTCTTTAGCATGTCATTAATATGATCCATTTGGAACCATTGACTGGCATTGCTTCCTGCTATTTGCTCTAATATCGTATCCCCTATTTCGGTATGTAACCACCTGCGTAAAGGCACGGGAAAACCCAATTTCGAGCGGTTTAGGGCATGATCAGGGACAATCCCTTCCATTGCTTTACGAAGAACAAATTTAGTTGTACCATTGGCAATTCGATAGGAAGTCGGGATTTTCCGAGCTATATTGAAGAGTTCTTTATCAAGAAAAGGTACTCGAAGTTCCAGTGAATGAGCCATGCTCATCTTGTCTGCTTTCATTAGAATATCACCAGGCATCCATAGGTTTATATCAATTGTCTGCATTCGGCTTACATCATCCAAATGACGGCAAGAATCATAGACCAATCTGGTTATTTCCGTTGATGGTGTCCATGACTCGTATAAATCGGGATGAAAAGCCAGTAAATTTCGTTTTTCGTCCTCGTTGAATACACGTGCGTTACCAAAATACCTATTTTCAAGATGAGTAAGTCCTCGCAACAAATAATTTTTACCATAGAACGAGAACGGCACTTTACGAACCATCTTTTCCATCATTGGTTTTATTCCATTGGGTAACCATGATACGGCTTTTAAGGAGGAAGGCTCATGGTATATTCGATATCCTCCGAATAACTCGTCAGCCCCTTCTCCCGACAATACGACCGTTACATGGTTCTTTGCTAACTTTGATAATCGATATATGGCAATTGCAGAAGGGTCGGCGATTGGTTCATCCATATGCCATACTGCCCTCATCGTATCCATGAAAAAATCATTTGGTGAGATGATTTCATCAAAATGCTCTGTACCAAGGTGGTCAGCTGTTTGTCTGGCAAATACGGTTTCATTGTTTTCACCACTGAATCCAACTGAGAACGTTTTGGTTGATTCAGTTCTGGACATATATGCTGCAATAGCAGAGGAGTCTATTCCTCCAGACAAAAAACTCCCTCTAGGTACATCACTCTGCCTATGTAAGTTCACTGAATCTTGTAATACGGATCGGATTTCTTCAACAAACGTTTCAATCGGACGGTTCTCCGGTTCAAATATTGCTTTCCAATATTGCTTTATCATTGTATTCCCTTGAGAATCAATCCGCAAAAAGTGGCCGGGTTCGAGCTTTTTAATTCCTTGAAACATGGTTTCTGGCTGAGGAACATATTGGAAGGTTAGGTAATGCAGCATACTGGTCGGATTGATTGTCGGCACTACATCGTTCACGGTCAGAATGCTTTTTATTTCGGAAGCGAAGAGAAATTGCTTGTTACTCTGATAATAATAAAAAGGCTTAATCCCAAAATGATCACGTGCTGCGAACAATTGCTGATCGTTCCGGTCCCATATGACAAAGCTGAACATCCCTCTAAGATAATCCACACAGCTTTCTTTATGATCTTCATAGAGATGTAATATGACTTCAGAATCGGTATTTGTTCTAAATTGATGTCCTTTATCTTCAAGTTGTTTTCTTAGCGTTTTGTAATTGTAAATTTCACCATTGAAAATAAGCCACAGACTGCTATCTTCGTTTGTCATAGGTTGTTCTCCATCATCAAGGTCAAGAATTGACAATCGATTGAATCCTAAACCGATTCGATCGAAAACTCGAATTCCAGTCTGATTTGGCCCTCGATGCGTCATGGCATCGGTCATTCTTTGTATACTCGAAGAATGAGGTTCTGATCCCTCACCAAATAATAAAATACCAGCAATTCCACACATAATCGGCATTCCTTTCGTAACACTACATTTTGTGGTTTTATTTTCACACACTGTCTTTTTCATAAAAGGAAGTATGAATGATCTCCTAATGGATCAAATCCCTTTATGTATTTTGATGCCGATCAACAAGGAACACACACAAAGGGTGGATTTCCTGTTTATTATTGGCAAACGAACAAATGTTTATCCACTTTGTTCCGAGGCTTACGCAGCCAATGCTCTGCATGATTTTGCACAAGAAAAACAAGCATCAGCCAGCGCTACGGACAATTGAAGCCAGACGAACTCGTCATCCACATAGTTGAAGCACAACATTGAAGCACATAAATATTGACTGCGTTCATGAATTCAATTAATATTTTTCCTATTACTTTAGAAAGGTCTGATACGATTTGAGAAGCAAAAACAACATATATTTAAGACAGCTTGAGATGAAGGATGCAAGCTCGCTTCTAGACTTAAAATTCAGAAACCGTGATTTTTTTCAACCATTTGAACCAATCAGGGATGAATCACACTTTACCCTTGAGGGACAGGAAAGAGAGATTGCAAATGGTATTCAAGGGGCACTAAGCGACCAATCATACATATTCGGAATCTTTCTTAAAGAGACTGATAAAGTTGTTGGAAGAATAGCATTAACAGGTATTGCTCGCGGCTTTTTTCAAAATGCATATTTGGGTTATTACATTGATCAAGAATATAACGGAAAAGGCTATGCAACAGCGGCAGTTTCATTATGTTTGAAAATTGCATTTAATGAGATCGGTTTGCATCGTGTTGAAGCTGGGGTCATCCCAAGGAACTTGCCCTCTATCCGAGTTTTAGAAAAGGCAGGGTTTAGACATGAGGGTTTAGCCAAAACATATTTAAAAATTAACGGTACGTGGGAAGACCACGCAATATATGCAATTACTGCTGAATGACATAATGGTTAGCATTCAGCTAACGAGGAAATAGAGCTTGAAAGGAACTATTGGAAGAACATAATCAAAAGCGCATGATTATATTATTAAAGTTTATTGAAGTAATGGAGAACTATAGCATTCAATACCGAAAGGGCTGCCTCGTGGCGGCCCTTTGCTCTGCTAATGGGCAGAATTGTTTAGCCAAATCAAGGATTTGTCTGACTTGATCTAGAATATCTTAGGATAAATTAAATTCTTTATAAAGTTGCTTGCACGTGATCCATGTGAAATTAAAGGGGAGGGGATTCTTGGTGGAACAGATGAAAAGGAAAACGGTTTTGACCGGAATAGATGGTGTTTATATCCCGGTTTCTAACAGGAAGCAGTCCGAGGCATGGTATATTGAGCATTTTGGGTTAGAGCATGGCGGAGATTATTTACTTGCGGGTAGGCAGGAGGTTTTCCTACGTGAGCGGTTAGACCAGCAGGTTCTAACTTTTCGGACAAACCAGTGGCTGGAAAACGGCGAAAGCTATGAAATGCCGGTTGTGTGTTTTCGAACGTTAGACATTGCCGGACTGTATGAGTATGCCTGCTCGAATGGCATTCGTGTTGGCCAATTGCTTGAGCATAACTGGTTCCGAGAATTCGATTTCTATGACCCCGACGGTAATAAGCTGAAAGTATGGCAGCCGAACGAGTAGTTTAAAAAGAGCGAGCAATAAGAGTGCTTTAAAGAAAGGATGGATTGAAATGAAACTTTTATTATAGAAATGCATTTCCACAAGATGAAGAGGAATTGTTTTCTTTAGCAGCAAGACTAGCGTCAAGTTTCGAACATAATAAAGGGATTTTACGAGAATTTTTCAAGATATCTTGAATAACATAAATGCTGATATTTTAATAATGAAAATTGGGAAAAAACTGATGGAATTAGTTGAAGGGAGAGCTCTTGAGCGTGGTTCAAAGCTGGTTGCCCTTGCCACTAGAAGAGCCAGCGAATTTTACAAGTCCATTGGATACGATGAATCCGCTACATATTTTAAGAAGACATTATCTGATGACAGCCAATTATGAGTTAAGATCCGACGTTATGAAACATAAATGAAATGGTTGGTAGCCAATATGCAAGAGCCTCATGTCACAGTCAAAGCCCAAGGAGGACTTACCGTAGAGAGGGCCTGGATAAATAGAGTCAAGGAGGTGTGTGCGACGTTCCCACGATTCCAGTTATTACTTTCGGATTCCTTAACGTTCAATCATATGAAATTGGGATGAGTACGTGCCTTTTGAAGATATCCGGCTAGCACATTGAAGAATCGCAACTAAGCTGGCTGCCGCAGATTCACCCGGTTACTGATTGAGCCTGTGTGTTGTAAGCAAGGGAATAGCTTTAAACTGAAACGAAAATAATACGCGCCAATCCCTCATATATATAGATACATGAGGAGGGATCAGAAAATGTGGATTATCATTCTATTGCTAATGCTAGTCGGATGTCTCTCCGGCTTTTTTCTGTTCAAAAAAAACACATTGGCCGTCTCTCAAGAGCCATATCTGGGTATACGGAAACTGTCCATTATCATTCCGGCTAGAAATGAAGAATGTAATTTGCCTCATCTACTCGATTCCCTCAAGTCGCAAACCTTTCAGCCCTTCGAAATTATAGTTGTGGATGATTTCTCGGATGATCGGACTAAAGAAATAGCTGAAAGCTATGGGGTCAAGGTTATTACGGGCAGAAGTCTCCCTCAGGGATGGACAGGTAAGAACTGGGCCGTTTGGAATGGATATTTGCACGCCTCCGGCGATGTCTTTGCCTTTTTGGATGCCGATATAAGACTGGCGCCTAATGCGCTGGCGTCGTTGATGAAAGCAAGGGAGCGATCGAAGGGCGTTATATCGGTTGTTCCTTTTCATCATACGGAAAAGCTGTATGAAAAGCTCGCCCTGATCATGAATATGCTGGGCATATTCGCGTTTACATCGGTTTTTGAAAAGAAAAACCCCAAGAAAGGTCTTTATGGCTCCTGCATATTGGCCTTAAGGGAGGATTACGAAAAAATCAATGGTCATGAAAGCGTCAAATCTGAAGTGCTGGATGATCTATTTCTAGGATCGAAATTTATAGAAGCAGGTGTCGCGGTTACCAATTTTATCGGGTATGGCTTGGTTTCGTTCCGTATGTACCCGCAAGGCATACGAAGTGAAATTGAAGGCTTTAGTAAAGGAGCCGTCTTAAGCACTTCAACGCTGAGCCTGTGGACGATAGTCCCCATAGCCATTTGGGTGGTGGGACTCATTGTGTCGGAAACCGTGTTTATTTTTGCGAACACTTCATGGGCAGTGCCTTTGTTGATTGGTTATTTCATGTATATGTTTCAATTATTTTATTTCATTAAATATGTAGGTGTTTTTGGGATCATGCTTCCTGTTCTGCATATTGTGGGTTCCTTATTTTTCATTGTTATCATGATTTATTCGTTGTATCAGGTGGTTGTTCTGGGGCATGTAAGATGGAAAGGAAGGCACATCCGAGTGGGGGGCAAGCGGGGCCGATGATCATTTTGCTGATTGCGGGTTCATTTCTATCGGGTTCTCTCATGTTTTCGTACTGGCTGGGTCTAGTAGGTAATAAGAATCTAAAAGTCGTTGGCGACGGAAACCCGGGTGCCTTGAACCTGTGGAAGGCATCTGGTTATAAATTCGGTATTTACGGGATTTTGTTGGATTTTCTAAAAGGGTATCTTCCTCTTATATGGGTTATCGGAAGCGATTATGACCAAGGTTATCTCATCGTCCCGCTTGCCATAGCTCCCATTGCGGGTCATGCTTTTTCTCCATTTCTTAAAGGGAAAGGAGGCAAGGCCATTGCTGTCACCTTCGGGGTTTGGAGTGCTTTGACGGGGTTCGAGGTTTCCTTGGTATATGCAGTGATTTTAGCGCTGCTGGCGGCTGTGACCCGCTTGATATACAAAAGCAGGCCTAAATCCACGGAGGCGGATGGCTTGCAGGTTGTAAGCGGTATGCTGCTCCTTTCCCTCTATTTGTATATGAGGATGTTCTCTTCTGCGATCCTGTGGGTTTGGTTTGGAAATTTTGTGATCTTAGTCTATACCCACAGATTTGAAATGGCTGCCTGGTTGAAAAGAATGTTCAACAAAGGCACATAATTCTGAGGCTAACTCCGCATACGGTGCAGGTGAAGTGTCTATATTGTTGGTTCGAAATGAATTAGATGAGTTATAACAGTATTGCACAAATGTAGCCGCACGGACGGAACGGATGAGTAAGCTTCGAAGAAATGCCCAAGTGCGGGGGCAAGTCGTCTGAATCTACCGCAAAAAGCGCTTGATTAACTAAGTATGATGCTTGCGAAAGTCTCCCGGCGTTACCCCCGTGTGCTTCTTGAATGTTCTGTTGAAATGACTAATATGATTATAACCCACTCGAGCAGCGATCTCGGTCACATTGAGATCCGTTCCCCCCAGCAGCTCCATGGATGCCTGAATTCGAATCGAGGATAAGAGCTCAATATATGATTTGCCTCTCACCACCCTGAGCATATTGCTGAAGTACGAGGGGGCCATCAATGCTTTGACTGCCATATCCTCCAAATGAAGATCCTCATTATAACACTTCTCCATGTAGGATATGGCTTCATAAAAGGCTTCCCGATGCAGCATTACCTTCTGGCGCTCATGCTGACTTTGCGTTTGGGAATAACGTGTATACTGCCTTCCGGTAATGACGAGAAGTTTCAACAGCTCAGCCTTGATCGCCAGTTTGTAGCCCTCTTCCTGTTCCTTCCATTCGGTGAGGATGACGTTCAGTAAGCTTTCGACCACGGACTGAGTAGGTGGAGGGAGGGCCATTTTTGGCATGAGATCAGCTTCGGAAACAAGGGGTCTTATATAGGCGAAATCGACAAATGTCTGCATTTGCGCAAGATCACGAAAGCTTTCGTTAACTGCATGGGGCATAAAATCAACTTGAATCATAATAAAATCCATCGATTTACGGGGTCCCAACTGATGCTCTTGAAAAGGCGGAATCGAGAAAAGATCGCCCTTCGTTAAAACATATTGCTGGCCCGCCGCCCAATGTAGACAACTGCCGGACATCATGTAGCATAACTGCAGGTGCTCGTGAGCGTGTTGAATTCGATTCATCGTAAGTGGTGTGCGAATCTCGATTTTAAAAGGAAACTCTTCGTCAGGCAACTCTTTATAGGTATAGATCGGGAAATTAGACATCATTATGTCCTCCATAACATTCTTACATACTTCATTCTCTAATGCTCATGCTACATGGAATCGCGGAATTGTGCAAAAAAATCGTGGAAATAGGAAAGCGTCTTCAGAAATGCCATGCCATAATAAAAATGAAAATAAGTCACCCACATCGAATAGGGAGGTAAGCTGCATGAAGCGACTGGCATTTAGCACGCTGCCCTGTGAAGGCTGGTCTTTGGACGAGATGATCGCTATTGCAAAGGAATGCGGCTTTAGCGGAATAGAGCTGAGGGAAGGGGATACTTGGGGCATATCCAACAAGTTGACTGCAGATGAGCGAAAAGCGGTACTTTGGAAATTTCAAGATGCATGCATTGCTATTACCAATATTGGCTCTAATGTGTGCTTTACAGGCAAAGAGGGGGATGTAGAGCAATTTGATATCCTTCAGAAGGCTGTCGTCCTCGCTCACGATCTGAAGGCTGATGGTGTACGGATTTTTCTGGGCTACTTTAATATGCGCAGAGACAATACAGTACCGGCTATTCCCTATGCGGAGATCGTGAACCGGATACAACAGTCTTGCGATTATGCGGTCTCTTACGGAGTGCAGATATGGATTGAAACCCATAATGAATTTGCAACCGGTCGTTCGCTGCGCAAGTTGCTTGATGACGTGGACAGACCAAATTGCGCGGTTATCTATGATATTATCCATCCGTTGGAAGAAGGAGAGACACCTGCGGAGACTATCGCGTTGCTCGGGTCTCAGTGCGTTCATGTACATGTAAAAGATGGCGTCCCTTTTGATGATCCGCTGGAACTGAGCTGGAAATACACTAGGGTCGGTGAAGGAAAAGTGCCGATTGCTTCTATTGTTGAGCAGCTTGAGCAAGCAGGTTATTCCGGGAGCTATTCCTTAGAGTGGGAAACCAAATGGCGGAAGGAGCTGCAGATCCCTGGTATGGAGCCGGCGGTTATTTTCCCTCTTTATGTTAAATGGATGCGCAGACTCTTACAAACCTATACGAATTGAGGATGCCTTTGTGAAAACACTAATTGCAATCGCTAACGCGGAACTACGTGATTTATTTTGGCAGGAGCCTACTAGGAACAAGCTTTCTAGCTTTTCTGAAGTTGATTTTATTCCTTTGAACGAGAAATTCACCAGCGATGATCTAGCTGAACGAATCGGAGCTTATGATGCCTGTATTACTTCATGGGGTTCGCCTAACTTTACCCCTGAGGTGCTCGCACGAGCGAAGAGATTGAAGTTTATCGGTCATGGAGCTGGCAGTGTAGCATCAATCGTCAATGAGGATGTGTTCGACACCTCGATTGCCGTCACATCAGCAAATAAAGTGCTCGCGCTCTCAACTGCTGAATGTGCGTTCTCCTTGATATTCGCTGGAGCGTGGGACTTCGCAGGGTACAGTGCTCGGATTAAACAGGGGCAATGGAGTAACAACAATCGCGATTCGGTTCTTGGTGTAACGCGTAGAGTCATCGGTCTGGTCGGCTTCGGTGAAATCTCCAAGCATGTCATTCGGATGCTGCAACCGTTTAACGTCCAAATTTTGCTGCAATCTAGTTACTGTTCGCATGAGGAAGCGGATGCTTTAGGTGTAGAGGTCTGTGAGCTAAATGAGCTATTTGAGCGTAGTGATATCGTCTCGCTGCATAATACGTGGACGCCGCGCACGCAAGGGATGATTGGTGAAGAACAGCTAATGCGACTGCGCGACGGAGCGCTTTTCGTCAATACGGCACGCGGGCCTATCGTGAAGGAGCAAGCGTTGGTGGATGAGCTCCGCAAGGGACGTATCTTCGCAGCCCTTGACGTTTATGACAAGGAGCCGCTGCCTGCGGATCATGAGCTTTTGTCGATGCCGAATGTATTATGTTTACCGCACATTGGGGGATTCCACGGGCTACTAAAGCGAGAGCTCTGCGATTACATTGTAGATGAGTTGCATCGCTTTGTGAAAGGTGAAGATGTGCTCGGCAGAGTCATTGTGGATCAATATCGGAGATTGACGCCATGGTAAGGTGTGGAGTTTGCAGGATATTAGCACAGAACAAATAAATACGCTGCTTTCCGAGTTATCGATGAAAGTCAGCGGCAGCCGTTATGTCAACATTAAGAAGAATAACAGAAAGAAGGCATGAGTTGATGAAGGAAATGTTGAGCTTTATTTTGGGGAAAACACGAAAAAATGCCCTGGAATTCGGGGACAAGCTTCCTGACGCGACGGTTAACGGCAAATACCGGTTTACGGACGACGGCTCGTGGGTCGGCAGCTTCTGGAATGGATTGCTCTGGACTTGTTATGAAACGACAGGCGACACATTCTATTCGGATGCAGCGAAATCGTCCCAGCACCGTCTTATCAGAAGATTGCATGAAAATCCCGACACTCTAGATCATGATATTGGCTTTCTGTACTCGTTGGCATTCGTTAGCGAATACAAAGCGACAGGTAATCCGGAGGCTCGTCGAATTGCCTTGGAGGCCGCCGATCTTCTGTCTAGCCGATATAATGATAAGGGAAAGTTCATTCAGGCATGGAATGTCTGGCAACCGGGCGAGACTTTCAGTGAAATGAACAGAGGAAGAATTATTGTAGATTGTATGTACAATCTGCCTCTCCTGTATTGGGCTACCGAAGTAACGGGTGACAGCCGTTATCACGATATTGCCACCAGTCATGCCGCGACTTGTTCCACCACGATCGTACGATCCAATCATACCGTCTACCATACCTATTTGTTCGATCACGTGTCCGGGACGCCGCTTCATGGGCAAACCTTCCAAGGTCATCAAGACGAATCCTGCTGGAGTCGGGGGCAAGCCTGGGCGCTTGGTGGATATGCATATGCCTACCGATATACAGGGAACCAATCTTTTTTGGAGCTGTCGAAGAAGCTGGCGGATGTGTTTCTAGCCAATCTTGAAGAAGACGGTATTCCGATGTGGGACTTCTCGCTGAACGATAAGAATGGAGAACCACGCGATAGTTCGGCTGCAGCGATTGCCGCTTCGGGCTTGCTGGAAATAGCATCACATGAAAAAGGATCCATACGCGACTATTATAGGTCCGCTGCTGAACGCTTGTTGATATGCTTGTACAATCAATATTCCACCATTCGGCTGCCGAATGAGGAAGGATTGCTGCTCCATGCCTGTGGCAATCGTCCTAAGGGTGAGGATGAGGATTGCTCGTTAATATATGGAGATTATTATTTTGCTGAGGCGGTGACCCGGCTATATTCAAAGTCTGAATTCTAATCGATACTTCTTTGTGCCCTTATAGGTATAGAGATACAAAAACCTCCTTCTCCTGAAATAAATTCGGGATGAGGAGGTTATTATTTTGATTCTACAAGATATTCCCTAGTATATAAGAGCTGCTTGTTGCTAGTTTTGTACTTAGTAAAGCGTCGTACTCATCAGTTCTGCGCTCTTTCTTGAATAAGCTTCGCGATTCTCCATTGCCATCTCCGACAGAGAGCCAGTAGGTGTAGCGCCGCTCGTCCAATCTTATATCTGCCGTGAACACACCTGCTGCTTCGTCAGCTACATGCCCAATGATGTCACCCATTGGGTCAATTATTCGACTTGATGCAGGGCCATCGCAGCCGGAAACAACAACATGCAATCCATTATCCCTCGCGCGAGCTTTTGATTGCAGCGGCTCATCGCCTATTGTCGGTATGAAAATCACTTCTGCACCTGAAAGTGAAAGAATTCGCGCTGACTCAGGAAATTCTTGATCGTAGCAGATCAGTACGCCTATGCGCCCAAAATCCGTATCGAAAATACCATGACCTGTTCCTGGCATGACTCCGGATTCTGCTTCGTAAAGAGGCAAATGTATTTTGCGATATTTCCCTGCGATCCCGCCATCCCGTCCAATTAACACTGCGGTATTATAAATATGCTCCCCATCTCGCTCATACATGGTAAATAAAATATAGCTGTTATACGCTGCGGCTTTTTTCGCAAGCTCATTCGTAAGTGGACCTGGTACAGACTGGCATTTCTCCACCATGGGAAGCTGAACAGAGGCTTCATAGAAGGTTTCAGTCAAACAGATGATATCTGGTTTGCTGCTGCTTGATTTATCTATTACCCCCAACATTAAACCAAGATTTGCAGCAAAATCCTCTGTCGGTTTTATATAGGTGGTAGCCACGCGTACGATTCGTTCCCCGAGTTTACTGCCTTCCTCTAAAGTCATATTTCGCCAAGTAACCCTACCATCAGCACTCCAGCGAAAGGAAAGCTCAAGCTGCACCGTTGCAGCCTGCTCAGGTGAATCTACAGTTCTAGTAAGCCTGCGCCATCCATCATTTAACAATTCTAAATGATCAATATAATCTCGTTGGAGTAATTTTTCTTTCTCGTCAAACCAACTTACAATCGCATAGATGCTGACCTGTTCATTAGCTACATCTTTAATTTCATATTCTGCTGTCCATTCATATTTGCGTTTTGCATCAACTTGAATAAGTTTGCTATGCCAACTGCCATAATTTCCGCTATGCCCTGTTCCTTTGATTTGAAGGCCTTTCCCTATTTCGAGATCGATGATATGAAAATCGGGGGAAAGCTCGTCACGTGGTGTCCAAGCATGCCAATCCTCATCATTGAACGTATTAATCAGATTCATTGCACAACCTCCTATTCGGATTCCATTCTAATACACTGCGATCAGGCATCTTTAATAGACCTTCTAAACCGTACCACGTTCGAAACAGGTGTGTAAAGATCGTGATAACCTAATTTCGGGTCATATCTTGCACTCTTTCATCATTTTTATGGTTTTAGTAAAAATAGAGAAGCACTGAGAATAACAGCGATACACAGTACCTAATTAATCCGATATTGTGAGTAAGAAAAGGAGTGAGGCCAATATGAATCAATCAAGTGGAACCCCTACACTAGCAGCTGCAGTTCCTAAGTACCCAGTGCCTCGTAGAGCAAAGAAGCTCAAGGACAGGTTGTGGAGAGAACGTTATTTATTTCTTCTACTAATGCCGGGTCTGCTTTATTTTATCGTATACCGATACATCCCGATGCTTGGGAATATCATTGCCTTTCAGGACTTTAGCCCGTTTCGTGGATTCCTGAACAGTGAGTGGATAGGGTTTCACCATTTCAAGACGATATTCAGTGATCAGGAAGTTATTCGAGTATTGTGGAATACGCTTTTGTTATCCTTCTTACAAATTGGTTTTGCTTTTCCCGTTCCAATCATTCTGGCGATAATGCTAAATGAGATCAAGAATGAGTGGTATAAGCGTATCGTGCAGTCCATTGTATATTTACCACATTTCTTATCCTGGGTTGTCGTAATCGGAATTGTGACCATATTCCTCAAGAATGAGGGCATCGTTAACCGCATACTTAACCCACTGCTTGGCATAGAACCGATCTCATTTCTCCAACAACCTGGATGGTTCATGCCCTTGGTTGTATTAGAAGTCATCTGGAAAGAGGCTGGATGGGGAACGATTATATTCCTGGCCGCCCTGTCTGGCATTAATCCGAGCTTATATGAAGCAGCGGTTGTGGATGGAGCGAACAGATGGCGGCAGATCTGGCATATTACGTTACCTGCTTTACGAAGCACAATAGTCATTCTGTTTATCCTTCGTCTAGGTACTGTGCTCGATTCAGGCTTCGAGCAGATCTTTCTGATGCTAAATCCCTTTACCATGGATGTGGGGAATGTGTTGGATACGTATGTATATTTCAAAGGGATTCAAAATGCAGACTTTAGCTTTGGAACGGCAGTAGGGTTATTTAAGAGTGTAATCGGATTAATTCTAATCTTTGCTGCGAATCGGTTAGCTAAGAAATACGGAGAAGAAGGCGTTTTCTAATCTATTTGAATGTATTTACCGAAGATCAAAAGGTAGGTGTCGATCTATGATTAATCAGAAATCTATGTCAGGGCGATTGGCTGACATTATAAATATCATTTTGCTGGGCTTGTTAGCATTAATGATGCTCTTTCCATTCTACTATATCCTTACAATCTCTTTCACTTCCAACGAGGAGTATAAGCTGAGTGAACTAATTTTATGGCCGGATAGATGGGTTACCGATGCGTACACATACATTCTAAAATCCAAAGAGTTTATTCATTCGATTGGTGTAACCATTTATGTGACTGCAGTTGGAAGCCTTGCCAATATCATTTTGACTGCAACGATGGCCTATGCTATAACTCGTAATATATGGGGACAGAAGGTGTTTTTGTTCCTGGTGCTTTTTACTTTCATATTCAATGCAGGAATGATTCCAACCTATTTGATCGTCAAAGCTACAGGTCTAATTAATAGCTATTGGGCCTTAATTATTCCAGGTGCAATTAATTCGTTTAACCTAATTGTCATTCGTCAGTTCATACTCAGCATTCCGGGTGAATTGAACGAAGCCGCCTTAATTGATGGTGCGAATGACCTGCAGATTTTTACACGGATCGTATTGCCTTTATCCAAGCCAGCGCTTGCTGCTTTCGGATTGTTCTACGCAGTAGGACATTGGAACACCTATTTTAATGCCATCCTGTATTTGAATGACCCTTCCAAATGGACTGTACAAGTTATCTTAAGGCAAATTGTAATACTTAACGACACGACGAATACTCTTGCTTCAGCTGCTCGAGATGCAGCGAGATCAGGCCACCTGCCTCCTGGGGAAACGATTGGAATGGCGGCTATTCTATTATCCACCCTGCCTATATTAATTGTATATCCCTTTCTGCAAAAGCATTTTGCGAAAGGGGTGATGCTCGGTTCCGTTAAAGGCTGATCGTTTCTAAATGGACAGAACCTGCAGGGCGTCGAAGGGAATAGGTAACAAATATACTAGGAGGGTTAATACAAATGAAAAAACTACTAAAGATAGGGCTTGCTGTATGTTTGACTGCAAGTTTGGCCGCGTGCTCAACGGGCACCAACACCAATGTGCCAGAATCAAGCGCAACAACTACAGATTCACCCGCACCAAGTAGCGCTGTACCAAAGACGATCACCATTTCTTCTATAGAAGGAACATGGCAGATTCCTCTGAGTGCAACAGGTGAAGGTCTGAAGAAGCTCAACGAGAAATTCAATGTGGATTACAAGCCGCAGTTTGTCCCATACGATGAATATGGAACCAAATTACCGGTTGTTATGGCTGCTGGGGATTTGACTGATGTAATCGGAATGGAGAGTGCGGATGCCAACTTTTTCAAATGGGTGAAGCAAGGCGCTTTCCTTCCGTTGAATGACTATATTGACAAGTATCCTTCGTTGAAACTTGTTCCGAAAAGTGTTTGGGATGCTGTTACCGTTGACGGAAAAATTTATGCGATTCCGCAGTACTTCCCTGCGAAATATGGCAAGAAACCTGTGATTCGCAAAGACTGGCTGGATAATCTCAATCTTAAGATGCCGACAACCTATGATGAATTGAAGAAAGTGGCGATTGCATTCACGAAGAATGACCCGGACAAGAATGGAAAAAACGATACTTACGGATTTGCATTATCCAAGCAAATCGTATATGGCGCTCAAATGGGTGCTCAGTGGGATACAGGATGGTATAACAAGAACGAGCAAGGGCAATTAATCCCAGGAATCATTTCTGAAGGGTTCAAGGAGCAGACTCAATTGCTCGCGGACTTGTATAAAGAAGGAGCGATTCACAAGGATTGGGCTGTCTCTAAGAATACGGATATCCGTAAAGACTTCTATGCTGGGAAATATGGGATTTGGTATGAACAGCCTATGGGAGTTGATCAAGTTTTGTTCGCGAGTATGAAGCAGCAGATGCCTACAGCTGAACTTGCCGTTATACCAGCTTTCAAACAAGCGGATGGCGAGCAGGGGTACACATCGCTTCCCGGTTATTATACGATAACGATGTTGAATGCCAAGATCGGTAGTGATCCAGATAAAATTAACAGAATTTTAGAAATGCAAGATTACTTCCGCACATTCATACCTGTTGACAATCGTAACCCGCAGAATCCTGATTTCGACTGGTCAAACGGCGGCGAAGGCGTGGGTTATAAGATGGTGGATGGAGTTATGGCTTATGACGCAGCAATATTTGATAAACGGCCTAGCAGTTATTTTAGTGGTGTAACTGGCTGGGCACCAAACGATGAAGCAAACGAGCCTGGAAAATTAGAGTCCAATCCATTTACCAAGAGCTTCGTGAATTCGGCTGTAGAATTGTTAAAGAATACTAAATTCTATATTAATCCTGTAGACCGCGTTCATTCCGAGGTTCTCGCGGCAAAAGAATCGGAGTTGAACCTGATTGCTCAGGAATGGCAAACGAAGATGATCGTGGGCCAGGAGCCAGTTTCTAACTGGAGCAAAATGGTCGACGAATATATGAAAAAGGGCGGTAAAGAAATGATTGACGATGTAAATAAAGTTTTAGATTCATCAGGAATTAAGGGAGAATGGAAATAGCATATATCATGTAGAGCAAAAGCCCGTACACATCAAGATAGACCGTACGGGCTTTTGTAATAGTGTTGTGAATGCTTAATTAATATTCTGATAGCCTGCGAATAACGCAGCAGGCTTTCACGATTAAATGTACGCGCTTACATTTATAGAATCACCATTTATCAATCGTTTTTTCTTCTAGCTGAATCTAGCCGTATGTTGTAAGTAAGGGCTAATGTCTAACAGCTTTTATTACTTTTTGAAAAGGGGTTAGTTAAATGATCAAACTTAAGTGGCGGTTAAACTTGCAGCTTCTCTTGTCCTTTCTCATGGTTTTCTCCATTTCCAACGGTTTATTGGGCAGTCAGGAAGTTCAAGCGGTTGCGGCTTCATTAGCGACCGAAACCATACTCGACGCGAAATCCGGCGAAGTCCCAGCTCCTCCTGTGCTGCCGCCAGCCGAACAAAACGTCAAAGGTGTCAATAGTGATGACAACTTACCGGTAAATTTAGTGGTAAATCCAGGATTTGAATCCGGAGATGAAACAGGCTGGGGATTTTGGGATAAAAACTCCTCCGTTGTCATTAACAATGCCAACAGTGGTACACACAGTGTAAAGGTAAGTGCCGGAGAGACAGGATTTGAACAGATTATTACCGAGGGTGTTATAGTGAATGAAACCTACTATTTTGAAGTCTATGGAAAGGTCGATGGCGGTCAAATTGGTCAAATTTTTGTTTCTTGCCGTGATGAAAATAATAAGGAACTCCAGACAAATTCAATGCCAGATTTCAAAACTGCATCGACAGACTATAAGCTGCGGTCTAAAAAATTCACTGCACCGCTGGGTACAAAGAAGATTGTAATCTGGACATGGACAAATAATAAAACTGGTAATTATTATTTGGATGATTTTGTGCTAAGAAAACATAGCGGTCCAACACCAATTGAAAATCCATACCCGGCTCCTCCTGTGCTGCCGCCAGCCGAACATCCACGTCTGTTCGTTAGGGCAAGTGATCTAGATGAGATCCGCAGCCACCTAGCGCAAGCTGAAGTAAAGGATGCTTGGGAAAGGATGCTGGATGCTGCTGGACAAAGCTATACCGGAGTACTTTCAGCTCCAAGTTCAGGAGAGAATAATATGAGCGATGTTACTATGAAGACGATTCAAGCTAAGGCTTTGTTGTACTTACTGCAAGCAGACAAAACAAGTGGCCTGCAGGCCGTCAGCATGATGAGC
The DNA here is from genome assembly GCF_003945345.1 of Paenibacillus baekrokdamisoli. Taxonomy (GTDB): domain Bacteria; phylum Bacillota; class Bacilli; order Paenibacillales; family Paenibacillaceae; genus Paenibacillus_Z; species Paenibacillus_Z baekrokdamisoli. The sequence continues at coordinate 1,638,694 of NZ_AP019308.1, forward strand.
AATTATTTGGACACAGTCGTCTTCCCACTTTACAATTATCGTCCGATGGGTCAAGTTATTACATTGGGTTCCATTGTATATGACTGGTGTTACCCGCTGATGACCCCGGAACAGCGATCGCATTTCATTCAGCGCTTTGTGTCTATAGCCGAAGGTATGGAGATGGGCTTTCCTCCGATTGAACAAGGAGCTGTAGTTGGCCATGGCAGCGAAGCGGAACTGATGCGTGATCAGTTAAGTGCTGGTATTGCGGTTTATGACGAGAATCCAGCTATATATAACATAGTAGCTGGGCGGTTCTTCGCTGAGTTTGTGGAGCCGCGTAATTATGCATACGCTTCTAATGCTCAGCATCAGGGTGATTCCTATGGACCTTATCGTTATCAATGGGATGTGTTTGCATCATGGATATTTAAGCGGATGGGTGCTGGTAATGTATTTAATTCCGATCAACAGATGACCCCATATGAATGGATCTATGCACGTCGTCCCGATGGGCAGCTAATGCGTAACGGTGACACGTTTCAATCAGAAAGGCCACTCGGCGAATATTGGTCTGAGCCTATGCCTAACATGCTGCCTGCCAGCTACTATAATGACCCTTATTTGAAGCATGAATTTCTGAGGCAAGATAGTTACAATAAATCAGCCAAGGATGATCTTTGGGTTATATTATTTGTTGACCCTCAGTTAGAGACAAGGAATGAACAAACGCTTCCGCTCACCAAATATTTTCCCGAGCCTTCTGGCCAGATGACTGCTCGTACGAGTTGGACAGGAGGTATACAGTCTTCTACCGTCGTTGCGACGATGAAGGTTGGCACCACCATGTTCGCGAACCATCAGCATATGGATGCTGGACAATTCCAGCTGTATTACAAGGGCGGTTTGGCCATTGATTCGGGTATTTATCAAGGTGCGAATGGGGGATACTTTGATTCCCACGATCTTAATTACAATAAACGCACGATTGCCCATAATACGATGTTAGTCTATGACCCTAACGAAACTTTTCCAGCAGGTTCGAATGATGGCGGTCAGCGCTTTGTATATGAAGAACCTGCTACGATGAAAGATTTGCTTAATCCCTTAAATAATCATGAAGTTGCTGACGTCGTCAAACATCAGTTCGGGCCGGATGCAGTTACACCGGATTACAGCTATATAAAGGGAGACCTTACTAAAGCTTATACGTCCAAGATGGAGGATTTTAAACGTTCTTTTGTGTTTCTTAACCTGAAGAATGATGATCATCCCGCTGCGTTGGTTGTATTCGATAAGGTAACTTCTGCTGATGAAACCTTCAAGAAAACTTGGTTGCTGCACAGCGAGAACGAACCTAAGATATCAGGCGATACTGTCACCCTTGAACGCACAGAGAAAGGTTATAATGGCAAATTGGTCAATCGCACCTTACTGCCGGCTAGCAATAATGCTGAAATCACCAAGATTGGCGGAAAAGGCAAAGAATTTTTCGTCGATGGTGTCAATTATCCGGAAGAACCCTACTATTCCGGGGATAGCACAGAAGCGGGTGCCTGGCGTGTGGAAGTTTCTCCGAAGGCCAACGCCAAAACAGATGTATTCTTGAATGTCATGCAGGTGATGGATGCAGTGGATGGTCCTCAGCCGCTCGCTACGGAATCGATCGTTTCGAATGAGATGGTTGGTGTAAAGATAGAAGATCGGGCTGTGCTTTTTTCCAAAAGTGGTGTTGATATAACCAATACAGCGAGCTTTGAACTGCCAGTATCGAACAAGGATGTCCGTGTATTGGTGACTGACCTAGCTACTGGCTATTGGACGGTAACTAAAGCTGGGGAAACGTCTTCAGTCGAATATGAAGTAACGCCCGATGAGGGTACGTTATATTTTGCTGCTAATACCGGAGGTACGTATACCTTACAGCATTCTTCAACAAGAACTTTATCCGTATCAGTAGCGCTTGAAACATTACCGGTACAAGCTGAGAAGAATGCCGTAGTTATGCAAGTTAATGGCGATGACTTCGCTTTTAATTCAGAGCTGGGCTTAAGTGACGGTCAGGTGATCATTCCTTATGAACGGCTGGCTGCTGAGCTTGGTCTAACAACCAATCTGCAAGGATCGACTTTGACAATGAGTCACCGAGGAACAACGGTTGTGATGACCATTTCTAGCAATGCGATCACCATCAATGGTCAACCCGCAACCCTACAAACACCGGTAACCCTAAGAAATGGAGAAGTTTATATTCCACTTGAGGTGGCCTCTGTAGCCAGATGGGCAATGGTCAAGTGGGATGAATTTTCACTAAAAGCGAAAGTGTCTTCGATTCAACCGATGACCGAATATAAAGTAGTCGAGATCGATTCCAGTACGACCGCAGATGTTGCCTTACGAGCAGCTGATGGCGATCTGAATACCGTATGGACAGATAGTGTACCGGGCGCCTACTTGGTCTATGATCTCGGTGAAACTCGGAAGTTCGATCATGTCGATCTCGCCTGGCTCAATGGGCAGGATCGTTATTATCAATACCAGCTGTTGACATCACCAGATGGCAGCGATTGGACATCCATATATACTGGGGAGAGTTTAGGAAGTGATGATACCTATGAAGCGACATATTTTGCCCCTGTATCTGCTAGATTCGTTAAGCTAATTGGGAACGGATATCGCTCAGACCTGGGAGGCAGCAGTGAAGTATCGCTCAAAGAGATGCGCATTGCTACCCCATATTACAAGATTGAAGCTGTAAGGTCTTCTAGAGGCACGGGCGAAGAGGTCATTGACGGCAATTTGGGAACGATGTGGACGGGTGAAGATAAGGGGGCATGGATCGAATTTGATCTGGGCGCATCCTACATGGTGGCCGGACTAGGTAGTTCCTGGTACGAAGGAGAAAAGCATTATTTCGATGTGTTGGTCTCGGATGATCAAAAGCAATGGACGACTGTGTTCCAAGGTTATAACAGCGGAACCACGAGAGGCCTGGAGGATATCTTCTTTACACCGATCGGAGCAAGGTATGTTCGGATAGTTGGGATAGGTAATTGGAACTCAATATGGGAAGCAGTCTTGCACAAACCGGCGGTATCGAATAATGCGAACTTAAGTGGCTTAAGTGTCGATAGCGGAGCCCTTAACGAGGATTTTGCCACAGGAACGAAGAGCTACACACAAACTGTTGCGAACGATGTTACAAGCCTATCGGTCACACCAAAATTGGCGGATAACACGGCAAGAGTAAAAGTAAACGGTACAGCAGTTGTGAGCGGTCAGGCGAGCCAACCTATCTCACTTAGTGTAGGGGTGAATACCATTACCGTGGTTGTAACGGCGAAGGACAACACGAGGAATACCTATACCATAAAGGTAACTCGCATGGCAAGTATACCGACGGATACTACATCAGGCGTTTTGCCAAGTAAAGATTCAACTCTATCCAAAATGAACCTTGTTGCCGAAGGGAAGACGCTTATTTTATCTCCTGCGTTTTCACCGGACATTGTTCAATATACAGGTGAGACCGATGCCGAATGGATAGAACTCCAACTAGCCTCTAGAGATTCGAAAGCGGTTATAAAGCTGAAGGATGAAACTATTTTATCTGTAAAAAGAGTGCAGTTGCTAATCGGAGACAATAAGTTGATCGTTTCCGTTAAAGCTGAGGATGGTACCATTAAGACATATACGGTAACCATTAAACGCATTGCGGTTAAAGACCCTTCAATTCCGACCGTGGCATGTTCTATTAAGGATATCGAGAATCACTGGGCACAGCTTGATATATGTAAAGCAGCTGAGCTTGGAATTGTCGAAGGAATATCTGTAAATAAATTTGTTCCCGACGGTCAGGTAACACGGACAGAATTTATTGTCATGCTGCTGAAGACCCTTCAAATATCTACAGCAAAAGAATCAGCTGTATCTTCATTTACTGACAGCAGCAGTATACCAGAGTGGGGTCAATCAGCTATCCGTACAGCAGCAGCTTTGGGAATAATCAAAGGATACTCGGATGGGACATTACGTCCACAAGAGAGTATAAACCGATTAGAAATGGCGGTCATGATCTCAAGAGCAATGAAATTGGAGAAGGGCACAACACAACAGGCGATTTCTGACCATAACCAGATACCAAACTGGGCAAAGTCTTATGTAGAGGCTCTCTATGAACATGGACTTCTAAAGGGAACGGCAGGTAAACAGTTTCTTCCTTATAGATTAACAACAAGAGCTGAATCTGCTGTGATATTACTAAGAATTTGGAATAAACTTCACTAATTAACTACGAATACATGAATAGCAAAAGCCCGTACACGTCAAGATAGACCGTACGGGCTTTTGTAATATTGTTATGAATGCTTCTTATTGCAGCTCATTTTTACGGAATTCGCTAGGGGTAAAGCCTGTGAGCTTCTTAAACATACGATTGAAAGAATTAATATTCTGGTAGCCTGCGGACTGCGCAGCATCTTGAATACGAATGTCTGGCTGAAGCAGCAAAACCTTGGCTTTATTGATTCGGACTAAATTTACATAATCTACAAAGTAATCGCCTGTTTTTTCTTTGAAATAGGTAGATAAGTAACTGCGAGAGATATTCAGCTTATTAGCCAAAGCATCCAATGTTATATCCTTGTCATAGTTCTCTTCGAGATATTCATAAACAAAGTGAATAATGTGGTCTCGTTTATCTCTTAGCCCGTTTACGAGAAGAGCGGAGCTATGAATCATGGTGGTCATTATGATGTCTAACTGCTCATAGGTGTGACAGTTCTGCAATTCAGTGAGCGTATGGCGTATGGAAGTGTGGTCGATATTGCGCTGTTGAAGAATTTTCTGTGTTCGATACACCATGGATTCCGCGAATTGAAGGACACTCTGCGCGCTTTCATTGCGCTTTTTCATCCTCCCTAGCACCCGTCTTACCAGCTGGAGCACGTCCGTTTCATTTCCGCTGTATAGATTCGCATCCAGTTCTTCTTCTTGCGCGTGTGACAAGTGAATATCCTCGTCTTGCTGCTCTTTATCTACAATAATCTGAGTCTCATCATTGAATTTCCGCATTGTAAGCTGGTCGAGGCCAGTCTGATAAGCTTCATTCCAATCCTCTGTACCACCTGAAGAGGTGATCGTAAGGAAACAATATTCTCTCTCTGCTTCCAGCACATGATGGATTTGTTCAAGCGTGATTGGGATATTTGGATCAGTCATCTCCGTAAATACAATCGAGAGAATTTGATCATTCTCCATCTGGAAGGTCAGGGAATCCGAGTAGGTCTCGGAAATAATGCGATTGACATATTCTCTGATGAAAGAAGTTGCACGCTCCTCATGTACCTCTAATTGATGAAGCTTAGACTTGTAATTCACCTGGAACAACAGCAAAACAAATGGGCGATCCGTAGGAATCCAAGTGGTGCTGCCGACATTTTGCTGATGAATCTTCTTTAACACGTTGGAATATGCGTAATAACGCAGCAGAGATTCCTTCTCAGACATGTCCTGATTAATATCTCGGCTTGTTTTCAATATATCACTTATTTTGTCATGAATAATATTGAATTCCTTGATGCCGCTCATCCAAGGCAGAGGAGTATTCCACTTCTGAATAGCATCGATAATCCGCTTGACGGGAGTATTAATTCGAACGCTAAGCAGGAAGGATGCGATCACGCTAATGGCAATGGTAAGGATCAGCAATAACACGAACGAGAAATTCCAGCGAACCTGACTCGAGATCGTTGTGTCTGGAACCACATGAGTATAAGTTAAACCACTCGCGCCTCTTATATAGAAGTAGTAGGTGCTATCCTTAAGCACATAACCTGATTCATCGGTAAACTTGGGTAAAGAGACTTTCTCTGACCTTGAAGAAGTATATAATTGCTGATGTTGTTCATTCAAAATATAAAAGCTGTCATTAATGGACTGGTGCAGTTTTGAGAAAATCATGTCAGCATCGGCCATAGCTATTAAATAAAAATCCGGAAGCTGATCATTCTTCACCACAATTGGAAGCAACATCCGTTCACCCGTTCGGTTTCCGGAATCTTGCTCAGCAAACAAGGAGGACGGAAGAACCTGAAACTTGTAAGGTTTTGCATATTGATCGTTCCAGAATGAGGCGCTGTAATCCGGACTATTGTAATAGCGTTTGAACATGATGTCCATATCAGCCCCGCGGCTTTTTTCAAGAGCAAACCCGCTGTCTTTATACATTAGAAATACATTATCCAAGTATAATAGCTGATTGGATAAAAAAAGATTGAGCTTCTGCATCGTAGATATTGCTTTCAGATAATCAATGGATTGCCCTTGCACCTCTGGCAGCTCTAAAGAAAAGGTTAGAACCGAGCTATGAATCATGGCAATTAGGTTTTCATAATTTTCAGTTGTTTTTTGCAAGCCGAGTGTATTGTATTTAATAATCTCATCTTTAACACTCCCCCTGTAGAAGACAACGGAAAATAAAATGAACGCTACCAATAGCGCAATAATGGAGAGAAAGCTGACTAACAATCTAATGAATAATGAGGATGTCTTATCCTTGAGCTTGAATTTGGATAATATTATTTGAGGAGACTTATTTTTTGAGATATTTCTTCACCTGCCCTGTGTATTCTTTCATCAAGCGATCATTATCATATACAGAATATCTAGAATTATCCATTGAACAATAGATAAAGGCGGTTATGAGATCAAACAATTAGATCAATCAATTTTTTTCTATACGCATCCCAATCGTTTCCATGTGGAGACCAGACTATGGGGTGAGTGCGATCCGTTTCATGCAACACTTTTGGTAGAGCAGCACTAACGAGATGATCTACTTGTTCATGTTTTCCTTTTGAGGCTGCTAGCCACATATATTCATAATCTTGAATTCCTCTGCGTAAGTTCTTCATCCGAATTGAACTGATGGGAGCCTGAACGCCGCGATCCTGTTCACGGTAGTAGGGATCATGACCTGGATAGAATAAAATGCCGTCACCGTTGCCCCAATGAATCCCTGATTCTCCGTAAAATTCGTCTTCCGGATTGTCATTTACATACATGAATGTGACGGGATAACCGTACACATTCTGGTTCGTACGAGCGCGAGGGCCTTGATGGTTGTGACGCCAGTGTGTCCCTTGCCAAATGAAGTATAAGTCCATTTTGTGTTTCCATTTCACCCAGCTATTCACCCTCAGGTCGACTGCTTCTCCTTCTAGAATAACAGAGCCATGAGAAGGTCTGTATCCGTTGTAGAACCAGATAGGCTGACCATTCTCATCCGCTGCTGCCTTCTCTGCGGGAAGAAGGTGTGAGGTACACCAGATATCAATACAATCGTCAATTTCCTCCGCATAAGTGCGTGTAGCCATGATAGGCAGCTTATGCCCAGGGCCAGCTGAGCCTTTGATTGCTTCACTTTTCTCTCTAATCCAATCGAATTTGTCTGGACGGGGTTCATCAATCAAATAGAGGAAGTAGTTGCCCTGCCAACCCGTCTGCACTTGAAGCTGTTGGAACCAACCCACCCACTTATCAGCTTCATCTTGCATGGAGGAAGGGGAATCACCCAGAACAGAAGAACCATACATCCCAATAGGGAATATTTGCTCACCAACACCTTGTCCCGGACCCTCATAGCCGTTCTCTGGCTGAAAGAAGGAACCATCCAAATACATTTTGTAATTCTCCAATGCATCAGCATCGTAAGACTGATTGTGAACATTAGCGCCCACCAGATCGAAACGATGTCTATGAGCCATCTTGCGCAGGGCATCATTGGAGTTGTCTAATGCAGGGAAATAAGAGCTAAAGTCACTTGCATATACCATCGTCTTAGTATGATTTTCATGGGGCAACGCGAAGTCGAATAAATCCAATTCCACGGGAATAACTCGCTCTTCTAAACCACTATTCCAACGCACCGTAATAGCACCTGAATAAATTCCAAATTCGAGCGCATTTTCATCTGGGATATAAATGTCGATCCAGAAGCCTTGATTTTGTTTAGCCAGCACTTGAACCGGTTGCCCGCCGAAGCCTTGTCTGGCATCATGGGGGATTAGTGCATCAGGAATCCAACCTGATTGTTGCAGGGGAGGAGCGCTTGCTGCATAGAACCATTGCGGTGGAGTACTGAGCTCCGGCGGGACAAATAGGTAGTGTTCAGTGAATACTTCAATTCTGCGGCCAATGTAATCATTGGGGTCCTCGGGATGAGCCGGTTGATTGCGTATGGACAGCCCTTCATTCAAAATATGCGTTAAATCCGACATCTCAACAGTTAAATCCTCAATGGCTCGATCGCCTGTTTGTACAATAATTTGAAAAGCGACAACTTCGTTTCGTGCTCCGAAAAGCTTGACACGATAGCCGTCCCAAACACTGTTTGAATGCCGGTTCAGATTAGTAAAATCATCGCGTTGAATTTTTTCTCCATCGTTTACAGCCCATACTTGAACTTGTTGATTAATCATGTATTTCTCCTTCATTTAAATTATCATTTCTATTAAAACATTAATAGGAGTATGTTGATATCATCATATTTTTAACTGTTTCACTCATTGTTAAGAATTCGTTAAACAAGGCTTAAAAAAACCTCCTTCTCTCGAATTAAATTCGGAAATAGGAGGTTGGATTTAGTAAACCCATTGAAATATGTAAGAACAGTTAGTTTGTATGTGATAAAGCGTCGTACTCATCAGTTCTACGCTCTTTCTTGAATAAGCTGCGCGATTCTCCATTGCCGTCTCCGACAGAGAGCCAGTAGGTGTACCGCCGCTCGTCCAATCGAATATCTGCCGTGAACACACCTGCTGCTTCGTCAGCTACATGCCCACGGGTTTACCGAGTTTCGATTGCATCAGAAATCTCTCCAAGATAGAACAGTTTAAGGAATTATTACGAATATTATAACATAGTTGCTGTTAGGCGTTTTAATTATGGAGATGATATCCACTACTTTTTTGACCGTGATAATAGCCCGATTATTTCCGCCTAAACAGCGGATTTTTTATTTTTTCGGATCATTTTCTTGTCATTTCATCATGTCTAGAAAATGATCCGATTGCCGATATGAACCCATTAATGACTAGTCTCGTTTGCTTCAAACATACATTAACCAATCACTACGCAGTAAAAGCAGATGGAAACTGTTGGACAATTCCATGCGTCATCACATCGGCCATCTTGAGCGCCTGTGGTTCAATCTGATCATTTATTGCAATATTCTCTATATAGTTCCCAGATAGACGGGAGGTGGCTTCGATGCCAGTAAGCCTCAGATGCTCATAAAGCATATTTCTCCAATCCTCTTTTGACCAATATGGGTTAATTCGGCTCAAGAAATTAGCTATTGCATCAGCATTAGCATACCAGCGCTTCTGTGCATCACTAGCTGCCGCGGTATTCCCAGATTGCAACGCCTTGACGAGCTCGGCTGCGATCGTCAAATGTTCCCTGAACAAATTGGCAAACATGGTCGCAATGCCCGATCCGTATAAGGGTTCAAGCAGTGCTGCGAAATCTGAGGGATTTCGGAGAAGTCTTGCTGTCGTTTCTTTTTCGTCCGGAAGGCGGCTTACGATACTATTAATCGTTAATCTAGTCCAGTAAATGTGCTGTTCCCACAGAGTACGCAATTTTTGATTTAAATCAACTTTTGAAGGTGTCCAATTGGGGTTGCTTTGTCTGAAGTAGTAATGATAATAGTGTGGGGCATATCTGTACATATATTGGTCTTCACGCTCCATATTTTCATTTACGAATAGTATATAGGCGAGGTACTTCTTTCGTGCAACTATTGGTGAGGGAACTGGATATGGCGGTTGAATAGGAGCAGTTGCGAAAGCTGCTTCTTTTTATGTATGACTGTTCGATAAATCGATCTAAAAAGAGAAAACCCGTAAGGCAGTAAATAATATGGGTTCGCGTATGGTCTTCGCCACCGCTATCGTTCAGATACTCCTTCAGAAGTCTGAACTCATCTATTCGACAAAAAAACGATTAAAAAAACTTCTTTAGCAAGAATACATGCTCCATAAACTGGTGAAATAATGTAAAATTGAGCTAAATGACCTGAAGGTAACAGAATAGGACTCGAGAAACCCAGTAAATGAAGTTTTCAGCGGACTATAACAGTTTTTATCAAACTCGCGGTTTTTCCGAGAGTATGTGCTGTATGGAGTGTTGTTGGCGGGGAAATAAAAATCATATACATAGAACGGAGCTAAACAATATGGAAAAAGAATTTAAGAATTGTCAGAGCTGTGGCATGCCGCTATCCCGTGATGAACAACGGGGAGGTACAGAAAAAAACGGTCATAAAAGCAAAAAATATTGCAGCCACTGTTATCAGAATGGTGAATTTACATTACCCAACATGACACTAGAACAAATGAAAGATAAGGTTAAGCAAAAATTGATCGAATTCGGCTTTCCGAAGTTTCTCACAGGCTTCTTTACTAGAAATATTCACAAACTTGAACGATGGTCTAAGTAAAGGTAGTGAGACCGCTTTGCTCCTTTACGGAAGCTAAACGGTCTTTTTTGTATCCTATTCAAACCATCCAGATTCCCGATAGTAGCCCGTCCCGAGGTTTACATGTGGTAGATCCGGGAATATTCTAAACTCTTAAAATAATGGAGGTATACATGAAAAGTAAGATTGAGTTACCGAAAATCCCTTTAAACTTGCCCGTATTATCACAACAAGTGTACTCGTTGCAATCAAAAGATGAATTCACTATTGGGTCTGTTGACGATATTACAATTGACAATCAGAATGCTGCTAAGGTTTCATTTGATAAAGTAGTCTTTAATAATGTAACCATTATGGAATCGTCATTGCCGGAGAGTGAACTTACAGACGTCATTTTTGATAAATGCGACTTGTCAAATATTAATTTTTCAGGTTCCTTCTTTCATCGGGTAGAGTTCAGAAATTGCAAACTAATAGGAACTGACTTCTCCAGAAGCAGATTCCAAAATGTCCGATTTCTAAATTGTTTAGGAGATTATTCCGTGTTTCGATTTGCAAAATTCAAGCAAGTTGCTTTTGAGGACTGTTCATTAATTAGTTCCGACTTTTATCATTCTACCTTACAAAAATTCTTCTTTACCAGCTGCAAGATTGATCAGGCATTGTTGTCGGGGGCAAAGCTAAAGGAGATCGATCTAAGCGACTGCGAATTTGATGGATTAAATGTGGATATAGAAGATTTACCTGGTTGTATCATCTCAGCGAGTCAGGCATCGTCTTTTGTGGGGCTTTTAGGTTTAGTTATAAAATAGTTATTTATTAGGAGCACATTATGTTCCAGTATACCTATCGTTACGGCGATCTCAAGATCGCTAAACAAGAGGCGAGTGGAGCGTAAATTCTGTGTATCCCTATTTCTCTCAAAGAAAAGCGAAAGCTTCTGATGTCATAAGCTTTCGTTCGCGATGGAAAAAATGAAAATATGACGACCGCTTAATAATCGAATGAGAAGCTGGGAGTCAGACCATATTGAGCTATGGCTTTCTTGATTTGAATCATGGCCCATAAGCCTTCGGCGGATGATTCACCCTCCGCATCATTGTTTCTTACTGGTATTCCGCCATTAATGGTAATAACGTCAAAGACCGTACCCTGTGCTTTATACACTCCTGTACCGCTCTTGGCATCGTACATATCCGCTAAAGCATTATTGTTACCGATGAACCATGTGGCCACGCGCTCGGAATAGGTTAAATATTTAGTTCTGCCAGCGGTTTTATCCGTCCGATCGGAGAGGTAATACGCCTCTGCCATTTCTGTCAGCCGGGCAGAAGGTGCGAAGGCAATTGCTGCAGTCTTAGAAAAACTTCAACAATCTTAAGTTATACGAGTTTACTTATAAGTTTATTTGCCATACAGGAGATGGAATTTATAACAGTAGAGAGCGTTATCTGCACAAAGTCTTCTTAGAGTTTCAAAATTGATTAAGAAAAATGCCCTAGAGCTTTTAAACTCTAGGGCATTTTTTATTATGATAATGTAATCACTTTACGCTACTTCTCGAGAGCCTCTCGTTGAGGTTCTTTTTACCACTATGGTAAGCAGCAGTGATATGCTTAATCGCTAGTTCGAATTATTAATTTTAATCTGACTCTCTCTATTCGATAATGCGGTACATTCACGGAAAGCGAAATGTGTACAACCCAGACATTTATTAAAATCCAATTGAAATAGAGCGAAGTTAATCGCCTCACCCGTATGCTCAAAGAAGTGTTCTGCCCCAATTAGCGTATACAAACCCGTTTTCTTCAATACTTCTAAAGGTTGTGGTTGAATTCCCGATATAAGAACCATTCCGCCAAGCTTCTCGAAGTGCTTCACCAAGCTAGCAAGATTAGAATCGCCTGTTGTATCCAAAAATGGCACTTTTCCCATGCGCAGAAGTAAAACTTTAGGCCTTAGATGAATCGTATCCATGATAGACTTCTCAAACATGTTCGCGGCACCAAAAAAGAGGGGACCTTCAATGGTATATATACCGATTTGAGGACAATCATGGCCTTCAGTAACCATGTGTGCTTTCACTTTTTCATGTTTAGCAGTTGGATCGGGTAGCACTTTGGCTACCATCAACATATCACTCATTCGTTTCACAAACAAAATAACGGACAAGATTAATCCGATTTCTACTGCAGTCGTTAGATTCGTAAATACGGTTAGCAAAAAGGTAATGAGAAGTACAACGGAGTCACTCGTTTTGGTTTTCAGGAGGTGAGCGAATTCTTTCCGTTCACTCATATTCCAAGCAACCAGCATCAGGATGGGAGCCATGCTTGCAAGTGGGATCTTAGATGCGTAAGGAGCAAACAAAATGAGCACCAGAAAAACAATAATTCCATGTATGATGCCAGACAGAGGTGAGAAGGCACCGGTTTTAATGTTGGTTGCTGTCCGTGCGATGGCTCCCGTCGCTGGAATGCCTCCAAAGAGAGGGGTTACCATATTGGCGATGCCTTGACCAATTAGTTCGCGATTACTGTTATGACGACCGCCTGTCATGCCATCGGCAACAACCGCCGATAACAAGGATTCTATACTGCCTAACATAGCAATTATAAAAGCAGGGCGAATCAGTGTTTCAATTCGATCCCAGGTTATTTCCGGAAAATGAAAATGGGGTAATGCACTTGGTATGGCTCCGAATGACGAACCAATCGTCGCTACATCTCCTTTAAAGAACACGCCTGCAACCACACTTGATATGACAAGCCCCACTAAGGAACCTGGTACCTTCGGTAGAAACCTCGGCGTAAGGAGGATGACGACCAGACATATCCCAGCTGTTATGACACTGTAGATATTCGTGAATGTCAGATGCTTCATAATTTCCTGCATATTGGGCAGAAAATTCTCGTGTTTTTTAATACCGCTCAGTCCTAAAAAGTTGGCAATTTGTCCGCTGAAGATAATCACGGCAATTCCAGCGGTAAATCCGATGGTTACAGGACGAGGGATAAACTTAATAAGCGCACCAAGTTTAAATACCCCCATTAGAACAAGAATGATTCCGGCCAGAAATCCTGAAATCAATAAATTTTCGTATCCATATTGAAAGACTATCGCGAAGAGGATCGGAATAAAAGCGCCGGTTGGACCCCCAATTTGAAATTTAGAGCCCCCGAACAATGAAATTAAAATACCGGCAACGATGGTTGTATAAATACCATATTCGGGTTTGACCCCGGCAGCAATAGCAAACGCCATTCCTAATGGAATGGCGATAATGCCTACAATGAGGCCTGAAATGAGATCCTTGCGAAATGCGGCCGCGTGGTATCCATCAAATCTTCCAGTCCATTTCATATGTCTTACCTTCTTTTCATATATTTGATTATTTGAATATATATGAAATGTTACTCCTGCGAACTACCGTTGTCAATCGTTAAATCAAGGCATCTTGTAAAGAGAAAAAAGAAATCCTTGTTATTGCTCCGGATTCCTTTTCCTTGGTTTATGACTCATTTCTGATGACCTCAAGTAATGAAATGGCATCAACGAGATGATTATCAAATATCTGTTTCGTGACAGCTAGTAACTCCTTAATTAGCGGATCCCGTAACGAATAAATGACCGATGTACCATCTTTTAAGCCAGTAACCACATTTTTATTTCGTAATACCGACAATTGCTGAGAAACGGCAGAACCTTCCGACCCCAAAATACTTTGTAATTCGTTTACGTTTTTATCTCCTTCGCTTAGAACCTCAAGAATTCGAATTCTCATCGGGTGAGCTAACGCTTTAAAGAAATCGGCCTTAAACTGTTGAATATTTTGATTCATGGCGTATGCTCCCTTAATGGACAAACTTTTGAATATATGAATATAATAGCACAACTTCAAGCCAACCATCATGGCAAAAGGTAAAAGCCAGAGCAACAAAAAGCCAGAGCAACAAAAAGCCAGAGCATCATTTGTCATTTGGTTGTTACTGCTGTATAATACCCTGGTATTCAAATATCTGATTATTTGATTTTATAATGTTATTGATTTAAGGAGTGGATGCGAAATGCCCGACTATACAGTTAATGATCAATCACATCAAGATTCGCATTCCTATTACGAATCGACTTTACCAATAAATAAAGTGAGCAGGCAAACAGTCATTTCGATTGGTGTTAATGCTCTGGATGCGGTTGGATCCAGTCATATTTGCAAAGTATGTATCGCTAATGGAGGCTCCTGCTGTAATGGGTGTCGGCATCTTGCTAACGGAATTGGCTGTCAACAACGTAATACAAGCTGTACGGCATGGTTATGCGGGTTTCTTAAATATCTATTGTATGAAACAGGACTCTTAAAGGAATGGAATGAATTTTGGGATCAAGTACCTGGACAAAGTTATCGCGAGGATTTCACTCCAGAGTTTTTTTTCGCGGAAAAGTCGTTACACCTTCAGGACCTTCGGAAACTTAGTGAAGCTCTAGCAGCAGATCTTCAGGTGTTAGCAAGATCACATATTGCGATCGGATTCATCCTAACACTTCGGGAGAAAATAGATAAAAACATTGACCAATTGGATAATTACGAGCATGATCCAAAAAAGAAAATCAAAATACAAAGAAACATCAAAATTTTATCAAGCCCTTTTCATCGTTTCCAAAAAGAACTGCAGGATTATAACAAGGCATAACTTACTCGCAGTTATTCGGATTTTTCGCAAAGTAGGCTGCCGCCTTTTTTTACAGCTTTTTTACTCCAACTCTGACTTTGATTCATCCGGGGCAGGGTCAAGCCATTAGCGTTTCTTCATCTTCGAAATTCCTCCATTATGAAGCCGTACGTTCACCTCAAAATTTGTTTCTTTATTTCTTGGGCTGCTAACTCCTCTAACTTCTTTTGCGAAACCGGCGCATTTAATTGAGAAATGCTTCCTTGCATCGAGATTTTAATGTTGAAAGTAGCTACAGGTTTTGGTACATGCAACTTATATGGTAGGATTCAAGAGACATTCATTTGTTGGCTGGTGTTTGAAGTATACTTCCTTAGCCTGTTAACAGATTGTCCCAAATGATAGACAGAAAGCAGGTTTATAGTGAATGGCAGAAAATAGACAACAGAGATTCCGCTTCAGCGAAGCACCCATCTGGGATTTGCAGCGGACTTATTATGAAGAACAAGGAATGAAGGCTTGGAATAATGATCAGGTTCCACAGTATATTACGAGCAATCCCATGATTGCCACAGCCTACGCGGAAATGATTTTTGGATTTCTTCAAGACCGGTCCGAAAGGGGAGAGATTTCTGAACCTGTTACGATCCTGGAGCTGGGAGCGGGTGCGGGGCGCCTCGCATTTCATGTATTGCATAAACTATGTGAGCTGAGAGATTTTGCGGGTATTGTACTGCCCCCTTTCCGCTATGTTATGACCGATTTGGCGTTAAAAAATGTTTCCGGTTGGCAAAATCATCCTGCTCTTAAATCTTTTATTCGGCAGGGACTGCTGGATTTCGCAGTGTTTGATGCCGTGCATGACACGGAGCTAAATTTGGTTATCTCCCATACAACCATCCGTCCGGGTGATCTGAAGCAGCCGCTGCTGATTGTCGCTAATTATTTTTTTGACAGTATTCCGCAAGAATTGATCTATGTGGGTGATGGTAAGATTTTTGAATGCGATGTTATAATCGAGTTTTCCGAGAATTCCAATCTACTTCAGCCGTCAGAAGCACTGGAAAAAATGACACTGAATTACGAGCATCGCCAGGCGCCAGAATACGAAGAAGAAACATACCCGTATCACGATGTGATCGTGCTTTATCTGCAGGAGCTTGAGGATTCTCATATCCTGTTTCCGGTGGCCGGATTGACATGTCTGGAGCGGCTAAATCAGCTGTCACAGGCAGGTTTCCTGCTGATCACAGCGGATAAAGGCGACCACAGGCTGGAGAACTGGAAGTTTGCGGAGCCTCCCCAGTTAATTCATCACGGCAGCTTCTCATTAACGGCCAACTATCATGCGATTCAACATGTGTTTGAGCAAAGAGGTGCACAGTCACTCTTCACCACGCATCATTATAAAAGTATAAATGTCGGCTGTATATTCATGCTGGAAACGCCATTGAGCTATGCCAATACCCGGCTTGCTTACCGGCGATTTATCGAACGTTTTGGACCGGATGATTTCTTTAGTATGAAAGAATGGGTAGACCGGCAATTCGATACGATGGGACTGCAGCAAATTTTGGCCTTTTGGCGTTTGGGCGGGTATGATGCGGAGTTTTTCATCCAGAGTGCGAAACGTATCTCGAGCATGCTGTCAGAGGCGAGCGATGAAGAAATGCTGGATATCCAAAGAGGCATACACATCATGTGGTCATCGTACTATGCGATGGAGCAGCGCTATGATTTAGCGCTGGACGCCGGGCTTCTGCTATTCGAGATGGACATGTATGAGGATGCGAAGCTGTTCCTGGAAACATCCGTACATGCTGATGAAGACGAGTCTGTGCCGACTGTCTTATATTGTCTGGCTATATGCAGCTATGAGCTTGGACTGGAAGAAGCGGCACTGGAATACCTACGCGAGGCGCTGGTTCAGGAACCTGAGCATGAAGAAGCTTTGGCTCTGCTGAAAGCTTTGAGTGAAGGGGAGTAGTGTCAGCCTATAGCATGCTAGTGTAGGGGATATGCATGAATATTCATACATTAAGGTCCGCGCTCAGCGCGGTTTTTTTGTTTATGAAAGATTTGCTGCGTGTAGAGGAGCTAAGATGATGAAACTGTCTTAATCTTGATTTTTGTTCCGACTGTTGCGGCTTCGAAATAAAGTGACTCCGAAGATCAAAAGCAAAGGAAGAACATAGGCGATATTATTGAGTAAAGGCCATATTATATTCACTATTTCTTCAAGTTCCGCTTCTTTGGTATAGGTAGTGAGCGACAACAGTAGGCAGATAAAAGCAGCAGGAAAGACCAGAAGACGTTCATTCTCCAATCTCAGCATCTGCGCTAAAACGCGTATTAGAATAAGCAGCAGGATGGAGGCTTTGAAATAAAAGCCCACAATGAGCGAGAATCCAATTACGGATTCTATCCTTTCGATGATATCCTGAACAAAGATTAATCGGGCAAGCTGGTATAACGAATATTTGAGGTCTCCGGATAGAGGCCCCAATACCATAATGCTGCAAATAATCGAAGCAAGCAGAGTCATTGCGTTAACAATGAGCGCGACAAAAAGATGCTTCCCTACCTTAGAGGTGTCTTCATTCCGTACGAGCGGCAATATTATGGCAAAAACCACGAGTTCGGAATAGGGGAATCCATAAGCGATATAAGCGGCGTTAAGGATTGGTCTGATCCCATCCGGCAAGACAGGAAGGAGGTATTCCGGATGATATAAGGTCCCAACAAGCACCAAAACTATGATGATGAATCCAAACATCAGAGTCAGGAAGACGGCGGTCATTCGGGCTATAACCTCAATTCCAGCAAGTACGGTCAAAGCTATCGTTACGAAAAACAGAGAGTTCACAGCATAGGTAGGCGTTTCTTTTAGCATTGTGCTCTTAAAGAAGAGTCCAATTTCAATCACAATACCGGCTACATTCCAGAACATCACGCACGTGAACGGAATGAGCAGAAGAATGGTCAATCCGTTCCCAAGCGTAAAGCGACTGTATTCGATAAGTGACTTGCTCGGAAATTGTCGATATAAATAAAGAATGCCAGCCAGTAGGACCATCCCCATTGCCACGGCGATCAGAAGAGAAATCCATGCTCCATTGCCGGCAACGTTTGTCAGGGGCGCAGGAATGATTACGATTGAAGAGCCGGTGACAAAGAAGAGGAACAGCATGCTCATCTGGATAGAGCTAACTCGTTCTTGCTTACTCATGGGTTCCCCCCGATTCCAGGTTCATTATGAAGACTTAGGATTAAGCCATTGGACGATTTGTTTGGCAGGTTTGATGAGTATATTAAAGATTGTGTCCAGATTAGGCCACGGCTTTGCCGTAACAAATATAAAACCGAGATAAAGAAGAGCTGCCAGTAATGCTCCATAGACAAGCTGATCGCGGCGGCAGGCTCTTCTGAACTTCGGGATGTCGTAAACCAGCATTGCGGCAGCTAGTACCAAGACGCAGACTAATTTTCCATACACAGCTACTTCTCCTTTGTACCAAACGGAGTTCCTACGTTCATTCCAGTACTCAATACGCCAACATCAACCTTGACATGAAATCGATTTTGGGTAAGCTGCTTGTCCCATATCGGCTCCAGACGTTTCCAGAGTTTTGGATTCCTCCTGTAAATCTGATTTCCGATTCCGATGGCATCCAGCTTCTGCCGCTTGAAAATCAAGATCACGTGCTGAATTTCTTTCTCAATCTGGTCACTGATGTTATTCTCGAAGCGCTGCACATCTTTTTTTGATTTTAAGCGGGAGCACCGCAGCTCTCCAATAGTTCCTTTGATTATTATCTTTACATTGACCGTGACTTCGTTTCCATTCACTTTCGGAGTTACTTTACTGTTGAGAGAGAGAACTTCGAACGATTCTTTGTTTTGGACTTGTCCCTTAGTACCGTCTATGCAAGGGAATTCCAGTATCCCGTTATTATAATTGTTTAACAGCATCATAAAGGCTTCCGTATCCCTCACCCCAAGAATGTCGACCAGCTTGCCGTCTTTGATTAAACCGACTCCGGAAACGACGGCTTCATCCTTAGAGCTGCTTTTATGAATATATGGGATGGCAGAGGTTTTCGAGGGACTCTTCAATTGAATAGCCAGCTCATATAGCGGGATTCTAGAGGCTTTGGCGGAATAATAGGCGCCACTGGTAACCATTTTTTTGAACTGCTGACCAATGGTCTGCTCGATAAACGGTTGAACTTCCAGAAAGTCGCCGGCTACTCCTTCCGCAACCAAGACGAGAACAGTGCCGCGCGGTTCTTGATCTCTTGAAAAATAATCAAGGACTTCACTTATGCTTTGGGTTTTGGCCAACTGCTCTCCGAGCAGAATAACACGCATATGATCCCACTTGGCCTTACGTCCGAATTTCATCGGGATATCCCGAATGGCTTCAAAGATTGTTTCCCCACTCGTTCGGATATTGATGCCCTTCTGTGGAGACTTTGATCCCCCGCCCTTTCCCATTTTGCTTGAAGGATTGTAGAAATGGGTCGTTAGTTGGATTTGATGGTCCTTGATCCGATCAATGGCAACCGCTTGGACATACCCATATTCGTCCAATTCATTATTATCCCAGCATCCGGTGGTTAGAGTAAGGATAAGCAAAGAAATGAGTGTGGATGTAAGTGGTTTCACTGTACCTTCTTCCCCTTTGGGGTCTTTTTATACAGGTGTCGACTCCGGGGCGAATGAAGCAGCATCCGCCTTGGTAAGACGATAAGTGCATCCCGCAGCTTATTTATGTCCAGTGGACTTAAAGAAGCCAGATACGGCTGTCCCAAAGAGCGTAAGGTAGCCAGATGGAGGTAAATAAGGATGAAGCCGATCATGATGCCAAGTCCTCCAAAAGTTGCGGCAAGAAACATTAACGGAAAACGCAGGATGCGAATCGCAATAGCCATGTTATATTGAGGTAGTGCAAAAGAGGCAATACCCGTTAAGGCGACGACAATGACCATAACCGGTGAAGCGATCTGGGATTGAATGGCTGCCTGTCCGATGACCAGCGCCCCGACTATACTCACGGCGGAACCGATCGGTTGAGGCAAGCGAAGCCCGGCTTCCCGCAGCAGCTCAAAGAAAAATTCCATAATGAGCGCCTCAACTATAGCCGGAAATGGAATCCCTTCCCGCGTGTCCAAAATCGCAAGAAGGAGAACGGTCGGAATGAGCTCAGAATGGAAGTTAGATAAAGCGATGTATGTACTCGGAAGCAGCAGCGCGATGATGAAAGCGGCCACCCGAATCAGCCGAATTAATGATGAAAAGAGTGTTCGATAATAATAATCTTCGCTTGTTATAAAAAACTCCAAGAAATTACCCGGACAAATTAAAATGGAGGGGCTCCCATTCACCATAATGATAATTTTTCCGTCCAGCAGAGCTGAAATGGCGGTATCTGGACGTTCCGTATATCGAACCTGCGGAAAGGGGGAATAGCGGGAATCTCCGATCCATTCTTCAAGGTACGAGGCATCGAGAATTTCTTCCTTATCAACTAATGCAATGCGCTGCTTGAATTCGAGTAACGTTTCGGACTTCACGGTTCCATCCAAATAACAGTAAGCAACTTTTCTTTGACTCTGCTCACCGGATATAAAAAACTCCATTTTAAGCTTTGGGGATTTAAGCAGGCTTCGAATTACCCCAATATTGCGTTCGAGATTCTCTATGAAGCTCACATGGGGACCTTGTACACTAGGCTCCGTGATCGGTTCGGAAGCCTGTCGCTTTTCAACATCGAGGGCGAGATAACCTAGCGCTTTATTCCATTCGTTAAAGAAGATGACTACTTTTCCGTCCAGAATGCTTTTGACGGCTTGGTCGATATTCTCCAAAAGCTCAGTTGAAAAGGAGGATGCTCCATCATTCTCAAAAAAACCAATCACATCTTCGACTGTAACTGTCATTGCGGGCCCGATCTCATGAGAAACGAGATTTTGGAGCGATTCTTTTAAATAATTTTTATGATTAGATTTAATTAATGTGTCGAAATAGACAGAAAATGCCTTTTGCTCCAGCATTGGACCATAGCTCCAATGGAGGATCTCCAAATCTTTGCAATTAGCAAAAGACTCTTCTATGCTTCTTAAGTTTTCTTCCAAGTGGGAAGAAA
Source organism: Paenibacillus baekrokdamisoli (assembly GCF_003945345.1). GTDB lineage: Bacteria > Bacillota > Bacilli > Paenibacillales > Paenibacillaceae > Paenibacillus_Z > Paenibacillus_Z baekrokdamisoli. Next base: position 1,659,977 of record NZ_AP019308.1, read on the forward strand.
TAGAATTGGATGGTTTGGATATTGGATTGGAACTATGGCTAGGAGGATGCTTCTTATCATTTGGATGTTTCCGCATACTACTCTCCTTTAGGACGTTAAGTGTATTGATATCATTTCCACAAATTAGGATTATATGCAGTAGCTATTGACATCTCTAATGTAAAAAATATTCTGGTTATTAGGAGATATTGGAAGGGGAATACGTATATGCGGTTAAACCTGTAATGGTCTTTTTACAAAATAAAGCAGAAAAAACATCCTTTAAAAACCAAGGGATTTCTGCGCTTATTTTGTCCATTACGGGAACGCAAGGGAGGTCTTCTTGTGCTTCAGGATTTCCACCCCATTTCCACAAAATTAATAACGTCAAGAGGAACTACTGCAAATATTCGGAAGCATAAAGTGACAGGGGACTATTTTGATACGAGCCTTGAGGAAAAGGAAGTTGCTTTTTCAAAGTTTCTTCCTGAAGGCAGCAGCTGTAGTAAACAAAGTGTATTTTTGAGAAATTGGACGCTCGGCGAGATCATTACTTCTATTGCTAGTGAAGGTTTACACATAAGGACCCTAGAAGAGATTCCGAATCAATCTTCAGATGAATTTGATAAAGGAATCCCAAAAACGTTTTCTATTACCGCAGAAAAAATGTAACAGGTGTCGGAGGTCAAAAACATAGTCCAAAAAAAGTCGCTTAAATGGCGACTTTTTTGTTGTGAGACGGGCAGTCCTAACTCTAGCGAGGTAATCGCTAATGGAAGCAGCATCCAGCCCATGAGCTATTTTTATACGTATATCGGCTTTACCCTTAAATGGATATTTCGTTTGAACCGTAGATTTTGTTACAATGATGCTATTGGAGAAATTAGCCAATCAAATTATAAGATAACATAAATATAATTATGTAAACTAATTATAATGGAAGAACAGTTAAATCCGATTTCACTACTCAAATGCGTCCTTCATGTGGAAGAAAGGAAGATTACGATGCAGCGCATCATGATATGCGAGGATGATCCGAAGCTTTCGGCTATACTCAAGTCTAACATCGAAAAGTACGGCTACAATACGGGCGTCGTGCTTGATTTTGACTCTGTGTTTGATTTTTTTCAATCATATGATCCTCATCTCGTACTTATGGATGTCAATCTACCTAAATATGATGGATTCTACTGGTGCAGACAAATACGTTCCGTATCTATGTGTCAAATCCTATTCATATCCGCCCGAGCAGGCGAGATGGACCAAGTCATGGCGCTAGAGTGTGGGGCAGATGATTACATAACCAAGCCGTTTCATCTTGAAGTGGTCATGGCCAAGATCCGAAGCCAACTACGGCGCGCTTATGGTGAATATGCTCAGAATACGGAAGAACGAATCGTAAAGCTGGCAGGATTAATCGTTTATCCGGAACGATTGGAGCTAGAATTAAACGGAAGCCGAGCACAATTAACGAAGAAAGAGGCCGTGTTATTGGAAACTCTTATGCAGCAATTTCCACGGGTAGTAAACCGTGAAGTTTTATTGGATAAGCTATGGGATGATCAAGCATTCGTCGACGAGAACACGTTGAATGTAAATATTACCCGCTTGCGCAAGAAGCTTCAAGAGGTGGGCATCGATAATGGAGTCGAAACCGCGCGTGGTACAGGCTATAGGCTTCAGATCGTATGGGATAGTAGGGACTAATCCATGAAACTTTTTTTGCGCGAGCATATGCCACTTGTCATCCTACATATCGTTCAATTGTTCCTTGTCCTGCTCATTTATTGGCTCGACGGCTATCGGAATATGCTTACCGCCCTTTACTCCGTCTTTCTTGGTCTTGTAATGCTCTCCGGCTATTTGATTTACCGTTATGTGAGCCATAGATCGCTTTACAGTAAGCTGAGCGACCCTATGGAAACGTTGGATGATTCCATACATGGGGGCGGATATACACCGTTGTCCTCTGCATTCGATCAACTCCTTCAAACCCAGTATCGTCATTACCAGCAGCAGCTGAAAATTAGGGAAAAAACCCGTAATGACCACCTCGCTTTCATGAATCAATGGGTCCATCAGATGAAGACGCCTTTATCCATCATTCGCCTAATGATGGAGGAAGCAGATGATGCGCGTTCGGCAAGTATACTCGAGGAATCAGATCGGATGGAGAAAGGACTGGATACAGTATTATACGCTGCGCGCCTTGAAACCTTCGAGCGTGATTTTCAAGTTGAAGCCGTTACACTAAGAGCAGTCGTTGAGAATGTTATTCGCGAAAATAAACGTTTGTTTATAGGAAATAAAGTCTACCCAGACTTACAGGTAGATTCAGGGCTCATCGTTGAGAGTGATGCCAAATGGCTCTCTTTCATGATCGGCCAGCTCGTTACTAATGCGATTAAATACTCGGCAGAATCTCATCAGAAGGTAACGTTCACCTCGTACGTGAGGGGTAAAAATGCCATTCTGGAAATCCTTGACCGCGGTATTGGTATTTCACTATCAGATAGGAAACGAGTGTTCGAACCGTTCTATACGGGTGATAACGGAAGAAGATATCGGGAATCAACCGGAATGGGCCTTTATTTTGCCCAGGAAATAAGCAACCGTCTCGGTCATAAGATTGAGCTTGAATCAGAAGTCGGTGTTGGCACCTCTGTGAAGTTGATTTTTACATCATACCTTACAAAGACGTAAGGTAGTTGAAAGACAAATCGATAGGGCTGCTTGATTACTTCCGTTACACTCGGGTACAGAAGCAGATTAAAGACTGCGCAATGAAGAGGAGCGAGTGGTAATGGAGATGCTTAGCGTTCATCAATTAAACAAAATCTACGGTGGGAAGGTTCCTTCCCGCGCTTTGACTGATATTAGCTTATCTATTGAGCAAGGTGAATTTGTCGGAATCATGGGACCGTCTGGAAGCGGCAAAACAACGTTACTCAATCTGGTAGCGGCGATTGACACTCCGACCACCGGTGAGGTTCTTATTAACGGGAAAAATCCGCATAAGCTCAAGAGGGTGGACCTGGCGCGATTTCGCAGAAAGGAGCTTGGCTTCGTTTTCCAAGATTTCAACCTACTAAACACTTTGACGGTAGAAGAGAATATCGTGCTTCCCCTGACTTTGGAGGGCGAACGGGTTAAGGTGATGGAGGAAAAGGTAGCTTATATTGCCAAGAAGCTTGGGATTGAGACCATCCTTAAGAAACGTACCTACGAGATATCCGGCGGTCAGGCGCAGCGTACTGCGATTGCCAGAGCGATGATCCATTCACCGAAGTTTCTCTTCGCGGACGAGCCAACGGGTAACTTGGATTCCAAGTCCGCCAGGGACGTAATGGAAACGTTGAGCTCAATTAATCGTACGGACGGCACAGCCATGATGTTAGTTACGCACGACGCGGTAGCAGCCAGTTATTGCCACAGGATTATCTTCATTAAAGATGGCCAATTATTTAATGAGATTCATTGTGGGGAGAGCCGCCAAGCCTTTTTCCAGAAAATCATTGACGTTCTTTCGTTGCTAGGAGGGAACGCACATGACCTTTCGTCAATTCGCGTTTAATAATGTGCTGCGCAATAAGCGCACTTACGCTGCTTATTTCCTAAGCAGCGCGTTCTCTGTCATGGTTTTCTTCGTCTATGCCGTATTTGCTTTCCATCCGGACCTTGCGGACGGGAAAATTAACATGAACATATCGACTGGTATGCATTTTGCGGAAGGCTTGATTTATGTATTTTCCTTTTTCTTTGTCCTTTACTCCATGAGTACCTTCTTAAAGACACGCAAGAAAGAATTCGGCTTGATGGTCATGCTCGGAATGACTAACACACAGTTAAGAACGATGGTGTTTCTTGAGAACGTTCTGATTGGTTTTTTTGCGACGGTGACGGGTATTCTGATGGGGCTGGTTATGTCTAAGCTAATGCTGCTCGCAGCTGAGAATTTCCTTGAATTAGATGAATCCTTGCCGTTTTACTTACCGATTAAGGCGATCTTTTTGACCTTTGGCGCGTTCGTGGTTTTATTTGTACTGATATCATTATTTACCGTTGTTATTCTCAGGGCCAATAAGCTCATCGATCTCATTAAGGGCAGCAGTATACCGAAAAAGGAACCGAAGTCGTCGATTCTATTATCTTGGATCGCTGCACTGCTCTTAGCGGGGGGATATACGGTTGCTTTAATCATCAAAGGGATAGTAGTCGTATATGCCATGATTCCGGTTACCTTAATCGTTATCGTGGGTACTTATTTCCTGTTTACGCAGCTGAGCGTTTACATCATTCACAAATTCAAGAATAACCGTTCCTTCTTTTGGCGCAAAACCAATATGCTCTTTCTCTCGGATCTGGCTTATAGGATGAAAGACAATGCCCGGACTTTCTTCATGGTAGCCGTCCTTTCTTCCGTAGCCTTCTCGGCAATCGGTTCCCTGGTTGGCTTCAAGACTATGTCCACGGAGGTTATGGTGAAGGAGAATCCATTTGCATTCGAGTATATTGCTTATGAAAGCAATCAAGGAAAAGATGCGAAGGCCGAGGAAAGTCTGGCAACCATAGCAAGCTCGCTGCAAACTGCTAAAATCGACTACAAACGTCTGCAAATATCCATGTCAGATCAGGAAACGGATTCACAAAAAAACGTAACCGTAGTTAAGGCTTCGGAGTATAATGCCATCGCGAAGGCGGCTGATGAGCAGACCGTAGATTTGAGAGGCAATCAATCCATGATGGTTTATTACACGAGTTCGATTATGGGTGATAAAAGTGTGAGTAGGGTTGAAGGAGTTCGACTTGCCACAGGCAATATTAAACTTGATCCTTTAGGAAGTATATCGTCCGTGACTCTTCCTCTGTATGGCAATTATTACGTAATCTCGGATACCCTATTCGATAAGCTGAATCATGAAAAGCTGAATACTTTCTATGCCTTCGATGTCGACAACTATAACAAAACGTTTAAGGTCGGAGAGAGCCTTACGAAGAAATTATCAGGGGACAGTAATCGTTTCAAGTCCTTAGCCTACGATTTGCATCAGATGAATCAAGGATTTGGTCTAGTCATGTTCATTGGATTGTTCATAGGAGCTGTATTCTTCGTAGCTGCCGGCAGTTTCCTGTACTTTAGGCTATACGCAGATCTACCCGATGATAAATTCAAATTTACCTCTATCATGAAACTAGGGTTAACGGAGAAGGAGTTATCCAAGATTCTAACGAGGCAGCTGCTGATTTTATTCTTTGTACCGATCGTCGTGGCCACAGCACATGGAGCAGTAGCTTTAACCTCGCTGCAGCATTTATTCGGTTATTCGCTCATGAAGGAATCGTTCTTGGTATTAGGAACGTTCGTATTTATTCAGATGATCTATTTTCTACTCATCAGATCCCGTTATATTAGACAGGTATTGGCTTAGTTAGTTGGTACATTAATGATTTGGACATTCTCTACCACTACCGCACTTACAGCTTCTTGACATTGATCTGCGAATTCCGCTATTATAGGTGTAACTTAAGCAGCAAGGGGAAATTTTAATGTTTGTTGGTGTTCTTAACTCGTAATTGGATATTAGACACTGTAAGGAATGTAGTGTTTCTTACAGAAGGATGTTGAAAGGTAACGAATCCAGCTTGTCCGAACATAGGGCAGGTTTGTTAAGTTACATTCACTCCGAGTCGACCAAGAGTTAAGGACATAACGATTTCCGCCTGCTGGACGGCAAATCTGCGTGCTCTTTCGAGCACGCTTTTTTTATTGGACGAAGGGTGTTATCTGTCTTCTTAAACAGATGGCCATCGTTCGATTAGTGCCGATTCACTAACAGGAATGGGACGCGTATGCGTTCTGTTCCTGTTTTTTTGTTTATTTAGACTGATTTGCCAATTACAAAGCTTATGCCCATAAGGCATAAACAATCAGGAGGACATCGAACAATGAACGAATTCAGTTTAAAGAAGCTGGAGTATGACAAAATCAAGCAGATGCTGGTGGGATATACTGTATCTCATTCTGGAAGAGAGCTTGCACTCAAGCACCAACCAAGTGTTAACCATGCACAGGTCAAGGCTTGGCTGCTTGAAACTGACGAAGCCACGCAATTGTTGGTCTCCGGTGCAAGCGTCCCGCTATCGGCAATGGAAGGCATTGAGCCCTTCATCGCATTGCTTGGCAAAGGCAAGATTTATACGGAACAGGAGTTGGGTCACTTGGCCGCATGGTTGAGTGCTGTTGCTCAAATGAAGCGTTACATGGATGCCAAACGATTCACAGCACCGACTATAAGCAGCTATGCCGATTCCATGTACGATTGTCCAGAGCTCCGCAAGGAAATTGATCGGTGTATACGTCATGGCGTCCTGACAGATCAAGCAAGTCCCGATCTGGGTGATATCCGCCGACATTTAGCAGCTATTGAAGATCGAATTGAGCGTAAACTGACCCAAACCTTAGGAAAGTATAAGAGTGCACTTCAGGATCAAATAGTCAGTAAACGCAATGGTCATTATGTACTCCCTGTCAAACGTGAGCTACGCAAGCAGGTTCCGGGTACGGTATGGGATGAGTCGTCAAGCGGGCAGACGCTGTTCATCGAACCGGTTGATGTGGCTGAACTTCAAGTGGAATGGCAAATGTGGAAAGCAGAGGAAGAGCGGGAGCGGACGATTCTGTTATCAGCAATGTCTGAGCTTGCAGAAGAGCAGGGCGACCATCTCCGATGGAATTTGGAGGCAATGGCTTCTTTTGATTTTATATTTGCTAGGGCGAAGCTCTCAAGAACATATGATGGCATTCAAGCAGTGCTCTCTGACCGCCCCTATGTCAAGCTAGTAGGAGCGAGACATCCACTGCTCGCAGCAGGCTGTGTGCCCTTGAATGCTGAGCTCGGAGGCGAGTGGAAGCAGTTAATCATCACGGGGCCGAACACAGGAGGTAAAACCGTTACACTGAAGACAATCGGATTGCTCGCGATCATGGTTCAATCCGGCCTACTGATTCCAGCACAAGAAGGAACCGAATTCGGCTTGTTTCATCATATCCTGGCAGATGTAGGCGATGGTCAAAGTATAGAGCAATCACTCAGCACATTCTCCGCTCATATGGAGAGTCTCAAAGAAATGCTTCAGGCTGCAGACGCTCATTCCTTGCTGCTGCTTGATGAAATGGCGGCAGGGACAGATCCTGGAGAAGGAATCGCGCTCGCAATTGCAGTGTTGGAGGAGCTGCTGGAGAGAGGCTCGCTCGTCGCGGCAACGACTCATTTTAACGAAATCAAACGATTCGCTGCCCAGCAGGAAGGATGCATGAACGCTCGTATGGCTTTTCACGCAGAAACGCTCATTCCGATGTATCGACTTGAAATTGGTGAAGCGGGGGAGAGTTATGCGTTTGCAATTGCTAGACGTTTTGGACTGCCCGAGAGAATCGTCAGCCGCGCAGAACATCGAGCAGCCGCATCTAAGGCTAATGATGTCGAAGATAGGGGACATCAAGCAGATAAGGAAGCATATCCAGTAGTATTTGATCGAATTAAAGAACCAATTGACGTTGAAGCTGGTAAAGTTAATCGCCCATCTTCTCATAATCGGAACGCCCAGCCCAAGAAGGGCGAACAAGGAAAGTCTGCTTCTGAACGCAAAGGAAACGATACAACAGCAAAGGTTTTCGCAGTCGGCGATTGTGTATGGATTCATCCTTTGAAGAGAACGGGGATCGTATTCAAGCCGGCGGATGATCGCGGTGATGTTCAGGTTCACGTGCAGAAGGCAAAGATGACGTTTAATCGTAAGCGTCTTTCACTCTACATTCCGAGCTCGAAGCTGTATCCAGGTGAGGATTATGATATGGATATCGTTTTTGATACGAAGGAGAACCGGAAGACTAGAAAGCAAATAAAACGAAAATATGTACCAGGTCTGCAGATCATTACAGAGCCCGATCAGCCCAAGTCATGATGGTAAACAAGCCGCTGTTTTCTATTACAAGGAATCGGAACAAGCGCTTGTGATTTAACAAGTGAGGATCAATTTTTCGAAAAGAAGGGCGAAAAATTGATCCCATTAAAACGGAGGAATAAATGGGTGAAACAACGAATGTAGACAAGGACAGTTTTTAAACGTAAGGAGGATCCGCTATGAATCCGCTAGTTTCGGTTGTCATACCTACATATAATCGACCTGGACCTCTATGTGAATTGATAGAGTGCTTATTTCGCCAAACGCATAAGAATATTGAAATTATTATCGTAAATGATAACGGTGAAAAAGTGGATTTTATAAAAGAACTATACCCTGAATTGAAAATCCTTATCCTAGATATGAGTTCAAACGTAAAACATGTAACTGCAAGAAATGCAGGAGTTTCGGCGGCATCAGGAACTTACATTATGTTATGTGATGATGACGATTTGGTTGTTCCAACTCACATCACAACAATGCTTAGTGAGATTTCTGAATTTGAAATGGTTTATTCGGATGTGGAGATTGTTGAATTCATAACGGAGGGAAGAACACGAATCCCGGCGAAGAGGTCTCTCTTCGCATATGAGTACGATCTAGAGGCGATGAGAAGCTTTTCAACCTTTATACCATCTGGCTGCTTATACCTAAGGGACATACATACCAAGATAGGAATGTTTGATGAAAATGTGTACCACTATTGGGATTGGGATTTTTTCTTGCGCGTTTCGGATAAATTTCGTATAAAACGTGTTCCCGTTGCAGGGACACTGTATGCTTTTGCTTCCGGTGGAGATAACTTATCAGAGGGGCTATCGAGTATGGAACCTTACTTAAATCAATTGTCCAAAAAGCATGATTTAGGCAAACTTCCAACTAGAAATTTCTTTCTTTTACTTGAGGAACCAAAAGTAAAAGAGAGAAGATCAGAAAGCAACATTATCTGGGATGGTCAACCAGTTGTTTCTCGATGGTCATTAGTAGAAGAGGGAGGTACTGGCTTATGATTGATTTTTCAAACGTGGTATTACCAAATGGGAAGCTCAATGAAACAACAATCGCAAAGCAAGAAGAAATCAACCAGCAAAAAAATATAGGCCGCCTGAGTCTATATCGTTTTTGGATCGAAACAGATACGGATTTGAAAAGTTATATATTTAAGCCAACCAAAGACAGCACGCCTATCAAATTCGAACTTTGGTTTCAAAATGAACTTGTTCCACTCATGGAGCATGTGCGATCACCTAAGCTGCTTGCCCATCGGATGGATGAAGTGCAAAATATCTTTTGGATGATTTATGAAGATATAGGGAGTATAGAGCCTGCTTTCGATCGGAAAGTTCGGATTAAGGCAGCGAAAAAGATGGCGGTTTGGCATCGTCTTCCGTTACAAACGATCGCTTCCAATACCGCCAGTTTTATGCCTTATATTGATGAAACGATGCAGTCGTTGTGTCGTGACATACATTATTATGCAAAGCTGCTGCAGAATATCGAGGTTACAGAAAGAGAAATTACTTCGTTTTTTGATCTAATCAACAAGATGAATGGTGTTTTCCCATCTGAACTCACGGTATGTCATGGAGATTACCACTGTTTAAACCTCTTGAATACTTCTGATGAATTAGTTATTTTAGACTGGGAGTTTATTCAGGTAAACTCGATCTTTTGGGATTTTTACACGCTGCTTGATATGGCAACGCCACGCTATCGCATTCAGATAAATAAAAGTATTAGGGAAGAAGCATTACGGTCATATTCAGAAGAGAGAAATAGACTCTCTGGATGGGTTGCCAGTAAAGATTTTGTGTACAATTATCATTTGTACAGCCTAATTTATTCAATATGGATTCTCGCTTTGGTTGCAAGTGATCTCGAAGATGAACGTTTTGAGCAGGAAATTCTCCTTATTCAGAAGCAGGAATTGAAGGGTATAATTCGTGAGTGCTTGGATGTAGTCCTATATCGAAACTAATGTTTCTTTCCTACGAGCGCTAAAAACATGGTCCCATTAAAAGTCGCGTAAATCGCGGCTTTTTTGGTTTAAGTACGGCGACATTGAATGGAGTTGTTGTCATCCGACGACAGACAGTGGATGATGCCAACCATTTACATTCTATTGACATGTCGATTTTTGTAAATATAGATAGACATTTCCTTGGATTACCATATAAGATAAATTTCTAAATACATTTTTCACCTAATGGAGGAACCTATGAAACCGCAGAAATTCGCGCTTATCTTAATCTGCATCTTTGTTTGTATGTTAACAATCTCTGAATTGCCGGTAAAAGCGGCACAAGACGCATCTCGTTCTACGCTGCCTAGAATCATTCAGGTATCTGCCGGAAAGGGACATGCACTGGCAGTCGGAACAGATGGCACACTCTGGGCATGGGGAGACAATAGTGCCGGGCAGCTTGGCGACGGCACGTTCATTTCGCGTTCCGCTCCGGTTCAAGTTGGAGGTGGGACAGAATGGGCTTCGGTCGCCGCCGGGGACCACTTATCCGTTGCTATCAGAAAAGATGGCAGTCTGTGGATGTGGGGGACTAACCAAGCGCAAACGCGCTCCGGTCTGGATCAAGCGATCACCAATCAGAAGATTCCGCTGCGCTACGGCATGGCGACCGATTGGGTTAAAGCTTCCGCCGGAGAAGGCGGAGCGGCTGTCCTACGGAAGAACGGAACGATCAAAGTTTTCGGATTAAATGTGATGCCGGGCGAAGTTGATGACAGCGTTGATTTAAACAACGATAAAGACTGGTCCGACGTTTCCATGGGAAGTCATTGTCTGATGGCTTTGAAGAAAAATGGCAGTCTATGGGTCAAAGGAGGATGCATTCCTAACGGGCGCACAGTGGAGTTAAGCCGCGTCGGGAATGATCATGATTGGGATCGTATTGCTGCAAGTTACTATTCAGTCGTTCGCAAGAAGGACGGATCGGTTTGGACGCTGCGTGGCGACTTTGACACGGGTAAACTGCGATTAGAGCAAGTGACGGAAGTGACCAACGCTGTATCGATCTCGGGAGATTTCGTGTCTGTCATCGTTTCGACAGACGGAAGCGTCTGGAAATGGGATACCGGTTATGACCGATACGAGAAGATACAAGGCGACGCCGAAATGATCGACGCAGACGATAGTTATGGCTTCGGGGTTGCTTTGAGTCGAGATGGAGTTCCATGGACGTGGGGCAATAACGAGTGGGGCCAACGGGGATCCGGCGAAAATGATACATGGTATGAACCGCAAGCAGTCGAAGCTCGCTACAGATACAACGTACGAAGCGATTTTTTTGCCTATACGCTGCAAGACGATGGATCCATATGGATAAATGACTTGAGAAACGCGCAAGAGAAGAGGTTTGGGACAGATACGGATTGGGCTTCCATTGTAGCCGGAAGAAATGCCATGTACGCATTGAAAAAAGACGGCAGTTTATGGTCATATCAGGAAAGTGACGCTTCGATATCTGGTTCAGCTGCTCTTCTGCTGAAACCGTTCATGGCGGGAACCGCTTGGCAAAGCGTTCAGGTGTCGTCGCTCGGATATGCAGTCGGCTTGCAGCGTAATGGGTCGTTGTGGGCATGGGGAAGTGATGCCTGGGGGCTGATTTTGAAAGGCTATGAAACTGCGCAATCACCGCCGCTCCAACTCAGCAAGGATCACGATTGGCAGTCATTCAGCGTCAACCTGGATCATATTCTCGCTGTCAAGAAAGACGGCACATTATGGGGGCGAGGAGATAACCGTAGAGGCCAGCTAGGTCTCCCATCCGCGAGGAAGCAGACCGATACTTTCACACGAATTGACAAATCTAGCAGTTGGGTGCAAGTTCAGACTGGGGAAGCGACTTCAATCGGCATTCAGAAGGACGGGACCTTATGGCAGTGGGGGGAAGGCTTTGGCGGGAAATACAAAACCGGCAGCATGAGCCTCCTCACGCCGGATAAAGATTGGACGAAAGCATGGGCATCAAGCAACAGGTTCTTCGCGCAGAAGAAGGACGGCAGTCTTTGGGCTTGGGGCGACAACAATTTCGGACAGCTTGGCATCAGCTCGGCCGAGTCGCGTTCTGTGCCGACGCAAGTGATAGACAAAGGTCCTTGGGTAGACCTCTACCCGGAGTCCTATTATACGATCGGCATCAAGCAGGATGGGACGGTCTGGACGTGGGGGAACAGCAGTACGATCATGAATCACGGAGTAAATGTTCAAGAAATGCAATTGGCACCGATACAGACCGAGGTCCACTATCGGGTTCCGGAACCGTCCTGGACTGTTTCTTTTCTTCCTTTCTCGGTAAAAGATACCTCGGCAAGTGTGCAGACCCAAGCGAATATGCACGTAACCGTGATGAAAGGGTATGAATATATCACAAATGGAATGAGTGATGCATCCGGATTATTCCGGTTTAATCTCCCTAAAATCAGGGACGGCGTCTATAGCGCACAGGTAATGGATGCGAACGAGAGACTGGTTGCCCAGACCTATTATTATGTGGGAGATACTACCCCGCCCAAGTATCCGAGGGTCATCGTCCCCAAGGCTGGGTCTAGGGCAGTTACCGGCTCTGTTGAGCCTCGGTGCACGGTTAAGATCATGCGAAGCACGGGGGTATATCAAGGCCAAGCAGATGCAAAAGGGAATTTCATTGTTAAAGTGCCTCCTCTTATTGCGGGGGAGGAGCTATCTATTTGGGCCATTGATGCGGTGGGTAATCGAAGCGGACTCTATTCGTTTAAAGTTGCTAAAGTGTCGGATGACAAGAATTTAGTCCGATTCCAACCTGCTTAAATCGCGGTTTCTCTTTTTATCGGAACTAAACAGAACAAGGCTGCTGAAATGTCGGCAGCCTTGTTGCGTTAAAGGGTTTTTTCAAACAACTAAACGCGGGAATGTTGAAGGGTTATTTAATCCAAACATCAGGGTCAGAAAGACGGCGGCCTTTCGGAAAATAACTCAATTCCAGCAAGTGCGGTCAAAGCTATTCCAGAACGACAAGACTTATATAAATATCAAAAATATTAATGCATGGTCCATAATATGGTAATATAATTGCATATCTATGGCGATAGGAAAGTACATTTCAGCCAAACGAGAGGGGCAGTGAAATGTCAGAACAAACGCTGATGACTGTTGTAAAAAGGATTGAGTGTGTTTATTTACCGGCAACGAATACAGAAGTTTCCGCCAAGTGGTATATCGAGCACCTTGGATTGAAGCTATTGAGGCCAGTCGATGAGAATCAGGCCCAGTTGGGCATTACTTCTGAGCAAACCATTTTTTTAATCAAGTCAAAAGAACTAGGCAACTTAAATTACACGGAAATTGGCGGTTCGGAGCAATGTATCATTACCATGGAAGTCGAAAATTATAAAGAATTACATAGTAAAATGAAACAGAATGGCGCTCATGTTACGGATATCGTAGATAATGATGATTGTGGCTTTAATTTTTATTCTTACGATCCAGCAGGAAACAAGATTGATCTATGGAGTGGCTGGCCCAAGTAATTGTTGCTCAACTAACGGAAAGTAGAGCGTAACAACCTATCAAATCTAGTGTTACTCCCATAGCAAACTATAGCTTGGTCGGCATATTTTTCATGTATATACGGGATTAACAACCACCAACTTTTAGGAGGAATTGAGAGTGCAATTGGAAAACGAAAAGAAGGTAATAACCGTCATTAACTCAGATATCACTGGTTCTAGCTTTAAAAATGTGCGAGCGGAGCAAGTCTCTATTCAATGTGCCAATCTATCTGGCTTAACAATGAACGATGTCAATCTGACGGGTATGAATATTTCTGATGCCAATCTGAGTGATCTGGTTATTGATGGTGCACAATGGGGAGGTGCCCAATTTAAGCATATCGGTTTCTCTGATAAGGATCAGCCTGAGTTGGAACAACTAGAACGAAATCCATTGCAATTTACGCACTGCTCATTAAAACAAGGTGTGTTTACTGATTGTGATTTAACGAATGTGAAGTTGGAGAACTGCAACGTTACAGGTTTGGTGATAAACGGAGTTAATATCGAAAATTTAATCAAACGGCATATATCTGCTGATTAAAATAAGAAGAATACGTGAATTATTGAGGGACGGGAACACGATAGTTTAACGACAAATAGGCTGCCGACCTAATCGGCAGCCTATTTGTCGTTAAAGTTGTACGTAAGTATCTGAAAAAGCTACACAAATATTGTCATAGGACAAGAATTTGATCCTTTAGCATATTTGAATATGATCTTAATCAAACCTACATTATAGAAGGTGAGATACTGCAACTTTATAATATCATTTGAATTACGAACGCATGTTTGTTAAATTGGTTATGAGTACCAAAAAATACAAATTGAATGGTGGATGAGTCTATGAGTCGCGTCGTTGGTTTCGAAATTAGTAGTCAGGATGCAGCAACACAATCAAAGTTCTATGCTGATGTATTCGGATGGGAATTAAGTGAGCCTAATTGGGGATATTACCCTGCTAAAACTGGACCTTCTGATAAAACAGGCATCGACGGCGGCATAGCACAGGGACCAGAACATTTTCCAGTTGGTGTCCGCTTGCAAATCCAAGTTGAGTCCATAGAAGAATCAATTGCGAAGGCTATTGAACATGGGGGTAAGGTAGTCCAAGATGTTATGGATTTCGGAGATTTCAAGCTTGCCTATATTGTTGATTCAGTGGGTGTTCACTACGGACTCATAGAGAATTATTAATACGTATAACTTGGAGTTTTGATTGAGCTAACGGACAACGAGAACTCAATCAACAACAGGAGAAGGCAGCCGAACTAAGTAGTCGGCTGCCTTTGCTCAACGAACGGGCAAGTTAATTTAATAAACTTCCACAAGGGTATAATCTGATCCGCCCCTGATTTGCTAACTAGGCTTTGGGAGAAAAGAAAATTATGAATTAGAGAGGAGAAACAAAATGAACGAAAAAGTAGAAGAGATACATACAGAAAAACAGAGAGGTAAATTCGGAGGATCGTTTCCAGTCCGTTTAGTCTCAGACTTTAAGAAATCACAGGAATATTACCGTGATGTACTTGGTTGTGAGATTAGTGATTGGGGACACATCACGCGGGACGATATGACAATAATTTTGCAGCAGGCGGTCTCACCCGATGATGTACGTCCAAACGCAGTATCAAAAAAACGTTCAGATTATCCGACTGAATGGGAAGGTCCTGATCATGGATGGGATTCTTTTGTGCATGTCGAGTGGGATGACCTGGATCTCATAGTCGAGGAAGTACGTAGTAAAGGTGGAATCATTGCAGTCGAACCATTTGTTCTTTCCCACGGTGAATGGGACTTCAGAAACGCACACCTTTCCGATCCTGACGGGTATACCATCGTGCTAGGCGGAATGCGTGAGCGTACTAGCGCATGAAAGTGGATAACGACAGGAAGCGGTCAACAGCGACCAGCTTCCTTTTCAATTAGTCTTGAATTAACAACTATTTCCTGTAAGATTGTGTTATCAATCTAAAGGGATGATTCATTGCAAGTTAGGGAAACGAAAGGGCTGCCACGTGGTAGTCCTTTCGTTGCGTTAACGGGGAACGAGAGCTCAATAAAACAATCATCAGGAGAGGATGCCGGCACAAATCGGCAGCCTTCGTTGCGTTTCAGGTAGGAGGTGTGATGTTATTGATAACGGATCACCTGCTGTTCTGGACTGTTGATTGTAAGACCCTTTGATGACTTGCAGCTGAACGAGCGCAAATAATGGTTAAAAATTTAATGGAAACGGTTTCTTTTCTCAGATGTAAACTGTTTATAGGAACTATATAATTCTCGTAGGCAGCAGAAACTATGCTGACACTTTAGCATTCACTGAGAGGGACTCCTTCTCACTAGGGATTGCTTCCCATCGCGCGGAAATATTTCGTCGTTGGGATAGCGTTGGGTTCTGTGAAGGGATAGTTAGCCACACTAATTAATTGTAGATGAGGTGTTCATAGTGCCACATTCAGTTACAATAACGAATTTATTTAATTGGAATCTCCCGCGCTTCGTACCCATTAAGTTAGAAGTATTGACTGATGAGGTTCGATTGCACGCAGGCGGGGAGACGGTTGTTCTGCAGGGCTCGCTATTCAATATCGACTCAGATCAAGAGATTACTCCAGCCTGGAAGATTGAGGAATATGATTTTTCTATACTATTCCTGGAACTGAAGGCGACCGAATCCGCCTTTCTAAAGAAAGTAACCTGGTTTTCCGGAACTTGGGAGGCTTACGATACTAGGCTCGTCCATGCTACAGAGCTTCAGGACAATTTCCTATTTCTCAGAAAAGGTAATGTATCCTTCTTCCTCTCTCTGGACTTCCCCAGCAGTAAAATATCCGAAAAGGGTATTTACTACGAACCTTGGGACGAGGTTCCGGTCCAAACGGCTTATCATTGCCATACTCTTACAACAGGAGCTTGTATGCTGTCAGGCCACATGGTCGGAGACTATGATCGGGCAGAGATTGAGGCAGTCAGCGCCTATATTGAACAACGGTTTCCGTTAAGGTTTAACCGCCCTGTGAATTCTACGACGTGCATTACGAACCGGATGACGGATGTACGAGAAGGTCGGATTTTCTATTCTATGTATGATAATCCAACCCTGCTTCTGTCACCAGAAGTATTGGAGCAAGAAATTGATTTGTGCGCGGAAGTTGGAATTGAATACTATCAAGTGTTCGAAGGTGTGTTTGACTGGCCTGAAGACGATACGAAATCTGGAGAGGCCCTCCGCAAATTAGTGGAGTATGGTGCACAGCGGGGGGTGCGAGTAGGCGATTATGTCCATCCCGGTGAGTTATATTGCCCTCACTATAATTATGAACAGCGTCAGTTGGATCGACCTGAATGGCGGCAGCTGGATGCTCACGGTAATCGAGGTCAACTCTGTTTGGGTCACAAGGACTATGCAGAGTTCCTCCGTGATAAGCTGGTTGCGCATAATCGCAAATATAATGAACAAATGATCTGCTTGGATATGCTGTCCATTCAGCCTTGTTATAACACTTCTCATCATCATCCAGAGGGAGATGTCTATCATCAGATTCGCGGACTAGTAGATCTCCTGGTTGCGCTGGCTGGAATTCATCCCGAATACCTCATCTGGACCAATAGCGGTAATTGGCTGGAATTCATGCCGAAGCTGGTCTGGTATAACCCGAACATCTATTTGACTGATCCTCATGTTCGAGAATATACGCCGAACTTAAACATGTTGAAGTTAATGGGAGATACCAGGCGCGAGCAGATGGTAACTTTTCATAATACTTATATGGTTCCCTACCGATTTTACACAAATTGTGAATATTACTATTCTAGGCGCAGCAGGATTCATGATTTACATGTCTTTGAATACAGTCTACTGCAAGGATTGGCCGTCACACCCAATATCTGCTTAGGGGAATGGCGAACTTTTCTGGAGAGAATTCCTTCCTCCAAACGGGATGAGTGCGTCGCATTTATGAAAAAATGGCTGGGATTCATCAAAGAAAACTTTGATTTATGGCAGCATACGAAGCAAGTTGGAGATTCCCCGAGTATAGGTGCGATGGAAGCCTATTCGCATATGGACAAGGATCACGGATTTATTTGTTTGGTAAATCAGAATCCTTTTCCCGGTTCGGTTACTTTTCAGTTGAATGGAACCATCGGGCTGGAGGAGGGGAAGCAATTTGATCTCTTCGAGATCTATCCACAGGAATGTCCGTTAGTCGAACAATCTCTTCCCTATGCTGCATCCGAAGATTCAATCACTTGCTCCATACCTCCGCAAAGCGTACGGTTTATTGAGATCAAGCCAGCAGCGAAACCCGAACAATTAAAAGTATTCGGACTTCCCGCTAAGGTAGAGAGGACGGAACAGGGGTATCGCCTTATTATGAAGAAAGCGCAGGGAGAGATTGCCCCTCTTCGGTTGCTGCTGCCCGATGGTGAACAGATTGATAGGGTTACCGCTCAGCATGCACCGACGGTCCGTATGTTCACCTTTCCGGTTTTCACACAACTAAAAGGGCAAATTGGCAACATTGCGTCACTGGATGTCACTTTTCCTAGAATCAAAGCTCCGCGAGAATTGACTCACTGGACATTGCAGCCTGACAACAAGGAGATCGTACTCCCACAACAGGACAATTTCCCCTTTCTGGGTGCCTTGGTATCCGGGGCTTATTCAGAAACGACCGAGGTATGGCTGGATATTGTATTAGAAACCGGCAACCGGACGGATGATCAACAAGAAGTCATTCCGGACTTTCCAGTTCTCCCTGCAAAGTCTTTAAACAATCTAATCACGAATAGCCGTAAACATACGTTTGAAACGGTATTTGAACTACCGTTCATAGAATGGGACGCATTTGCACAGGGATATGATGATGATGCTCTAATAGAACTCTCTTTTAACAATCCTACGCAAGTGGGCAAGATTTCGGCGACGATCAATGAAGAAACCGTAGAAGTGAGACGTTATTTCTATGCAACGAAGAAGGAATGGTACTCTTTCTATATTGTACTTACAGGTAAAGTGAAATTAGGCATGATTAAGTTAGTCGTTGAGATTGAGTGGAACGCATAGTTGATCGCTATGTATCAAAGTTGAAATTTGGAAGAGAAATAGTCTTAACCAAACCCGCCAAAGATATTTTGTGCGGGTTTTATATTGTGTGCCCAGCATGGTCGCTACCTCTAGGGTTCAAGTCCTTGACCTGTTTAACATGCGACGACCTAAAATCACATACATATGAAGTAATATACCTTCAATTGATCTGCCGAGTAGGCTATGTTTCGGATTCAGTAAGATTGGAGTACGTTTTCGTCATTGTGCAGGAGGTATGAATGTTGAATAACTCGAGATCCATGAAGTTGTTGGGACTTATGACTGGGGTTGTGCTCCTTAATATTATCGTTTTGTCACCAGGATTATTAGGGGTGCAAATCGGTGGTGAAAGTGCTATTGAGACTGCTTCTGGCGTAACCTTATTGTTCAGCAGCCTCCTTACGCTGCTTTACGGAAGTTATGTTTTACTTTTGAAATCTCCTGTTGTGACGCCTTTAAAAGACCTTAAATCGCATGAGGATTACATAACGGCACTTAATCATTACAAATATGTAAAAGTGTTAAATAAGGATATTTCACTTGCCTTAGATCAGTTAGATCGAATGGAGAAGAAGATGATCACCTTGTTAGATGTCCTTAGTCAGAGATTTGATCGAACGGAGTTAAGTTTCAAGAAGTTCATTACTGTCATTAATGAGGTCGAAAATCTTTTCTACCTGAATATCAGGGGTATGCTCAATAAGCTTAGTGTTTTCGGTGCATCAGACATCTCAGTTATTGCTAGTCCGCAAAGACATACGCAGTTTTCAAATAAACTGCTGCAAGAAAAAACGGATCTATACAAGGAGTACTTAGCCCAAGTGACGGGTTATCTTAGCGCGAATGAAGAAATTCTGCTGAAGTTAGATAAGTTACTCATGGAGATCTCTCAATTAGGTACTACAAATTACGAAGATGTTGAAAAAATGCCCTGCATGAAAGAAATAGATTCATTGATCAAGCAGACCAAATTCTATCAGCAATGAGAGGGGATAAGTATGGCTAGTAAAGGTAAAGCGGCTGTGGTGTTAGGGGCTATTGCAGTTGTCGTTTTTGCCCTTGTATATTTCGGGATCATCTTAACATCGAATTTAGGTAAAACAGACACTGAGGTAACTTCGGAAAATGCGGATAAACAATTAGCTAAACTATACAAAAGCATCTCCGTAACGACAGCGGAACAAATAAAAGGGCAGATAGACCTTGATCCTGCAGCTGTCGGTGATTCATTGCCCGATATCTCTAAATTTCCAATATCCGTTGCCAATACAACCGATCATTTCGTAGAAATCTTCTCATCCACCGAGAAATCAGGGACTGGCAATGATGGGTGGTTAAATGAGGTTGCAGAAGACTTCAATAAGGCCAATATTGCTGTGAATGGGCAGCCAGTTTCCGTCAAGATCCGTAATATTGCATCGGGCACAGCCGCCGATTATATAAAGTCAGGCAAATATGTGCCAGATGCATTCACGCCTTCAAACGAGTTGTGGGGAGAAATGATTAAAGCGCAAGGCACCAAAATTCAACTTGTATCTAATCGTCTTGTCGGTAATGTAGCTGGTGTCGTAGCAACGAAGAAGAAATATGACGAGCTGGTAGAGAAGTACGGTTCATTAAATGTCAAGACGATTACGGACGCCATAGCGGATAATGAGCTGGCTATGGGGTATACGGATCCATTCGCTAGTTCCACTGGCTTGAACTTTTTAGTGACTGCGCTTACCACTTTTGATAGCTCTAATTTACTTGGAGATAAAGCGGTTCAAGGGTTTGAGAAATTCCAAGCCAATGTACCTTTTATCGCGTCTACGACTTTACAAATGCGGGATGCAGCTAAGTCAGGGATGCTTGATGCTTTTGTCTTGGAGTACCAAACCTATGTCAATGCGCCTGATCTGAAGGAGGGCTACGTATTCACTCCTTTTGGCGTCAGGCATGACAGCCCGTTATACGCTTTAGGTGATTTACCTCAAGATAAGTTGGATATTATTAATAAGTTTGCAGAGTTTGTCGCACAAGAAAAATATCAGAGTTTGGCCGAAGAAAAGGGTTTCAATGGTCTTGAGGATTACAAATCGGAGCTCGGTGTCGTTGATGGCAGCCTCTTATCCTCTGCACAGAAGTTGTGGAAGGAAAAGAAAAACGGCAATAAACCGATTGCTGCCGTATTTGTAGCCGATGTATCAGGGAGTATGGATGGCGAACCTCTGAAGCGATTAAAAGAGTCTTTATTATCAGGTCAAAAGTACTTAGGTAGGGAGAATAGCATTGGTTTAGTTTCTTACTCCACTGATGTTTCAATCAATCTTCCTATTGGGAAGTACGATACGAATCAGCAGTCCATGTTTGTTGGAGCCATAAATAGTCTTCAGGCTAGCGGAGGTACAGCGACATTCGACGGAATTGCAGTGGCCATGAAAATGCTTCAAGATGAGTTAGCTCTTCGCCCTGATATTAAACCTCTGATCTTTGTTTTAAGCGATGGGGAAACGAATGAAGGGCATTCGCTTCAGGATATCAGAGGGTTAATCGAGACCTTCAAGATTCCAATATATACGATTGGTTACAATGCAAATATTAAGGCGCTGCAAAGCATATCAAGCATTAATGAGGCAGCTAGTATCAACGCAGATACAGATGATGTCGTGTATAAAATCGGTAATTTGCTCAACGTTCAAATGTAAAGTCAATTTTATGGGGAGGGTTACGATGTCATTTACAATGGAAATAGTAAGTCCCGAGAAGATTAAGTCGGCTATTGAAGAGCAGGTTAAGCCTGTGCCTGAAGAAGTACAACAACTCAAAGAGTTGGCCGTAAACAATGTCTCGACGATCTTAGAGTTAGATATCGATTCCGTAGAAAAGCGGAAAGAGGTATTGCAATCTATTGATAGCTTCGGTATGAGTTCCATGAGGTCATCCTCGGAGAAAAATTCCCTTTTGCAAGTATCTGTTGGGAATTTATCTAAAACGGGTGATGAAGGCGGTCAAGTAGCCAAGGGATTAACTGAACTGCATCTCCAGTTGAAAGATTTGGATCCGAGTGCAGTGGATTTTGCCAAGAGTGGTTTTCTAGGCAAGTTCTTTAACCCATTGCGTAATTACTTTACCAAGTACCAAAAAGCGGATAGCGTAATTTCGGATATTATAGTTTCATTGGATAAAGGAAAGTCGGTATTAAAGAATAACAATACAACTTTGGAGTTTGAACAACAAGCACTGAGGGAGGTTACTAAAAAACTTCAAAAGGAAATCCAGCTTGGCGTGTTGATGGATGAAGAGATTGAGTCTCAGATCGAAGCAGCCGAATTACGCAATGAGTCTGAAGATAAAATCCGGTTCATTACGGAAGAAGTGTTGTTCCCTCTACGGCAACGCGTGATGGATTTGCAACAAATGATGGTCGTTAATCAACAAGGGATCATGGCAATCGAAGTGGTAATCAGAAATAACAAAGAGCTAATCAGAGGGGTGGATAGAGCTAGGAATGTTACGGTTTCGGCCCTGAAAATCTCTGTGACTGTGGCCAGCGCGCTCTACAATCAAAGGATTGTCTTGAAAAAGATTGAACTTCTCAATCAAACGACGGACAGTCTAATCAGCGGAACCTCGAGAATGTTGAAAGAACAGGGCGCGGCGATCCATAAGCAATCTCTTGAAACGAGTATTTCAGTTGATACATTGAAACAAGCTTTCACAGACGTGCTATCGGCATTAGATTCTATAAGCACTTATAAGCAGGAGGCACTTCCTAAGATGCGTGAAACCATTAACCAGTTCAGAGAACTGGCTGATAATGGTGAACAACAGATTCAACGTTTAGAGAAAGGTCACAAGCTAGGTTTGTAATGTAGTGGGCGAAGAAGTCGCACGTACGACCCACTCTATTCAACGGGCAATTATGCGTAAAAATAGATAAGGGTATTATTAACTATTGGAGTTGGGGTGCTTTTATCAAGAAAAGATATGTTTTCCTCATAGTTGCCTTGTTATTGTTTGCGATGGCTTATGCAACACCAAGTACTCAAGATTATGATATTTACCTCCAAAAGGTCCATGGCCTTAAATGCGATAGTAGCACTAGCTCCAATTGCTTTCACACCATAAATGACTTGAAAGCGGCTCATATCACTCATCTAATTATTTTTATGACAGCAGAAACCCATATCTTTGGAGAAAAAGACAATAAAATACGTGTACTAGGTGTGTTTAATCACTTCTTTGTAATAGAAAATAAGCTTCACCCTAAATCATCTGACAACGCTGACAACATTAAAATGGGAGGTTGGCCAGGAAAATAAGGTGTAATAAATGGGGGAGAAGGAGATGGCCGTAAGTAGCCGAAAATCGAATTGTCGGGTACATAAAAGGGCGCCATCTATGCGTGGAAAGGGTATAATAAATTGGCAGAAGCAAACACTAAAAGGGCTGCCTCGTGTTAGTATAGAAAGTAGATAACTAAAAATATCATAATGCCTAGGAGATACGATGACAGAGAAAAAAGCACAAATAGAAACAGGATGGAACTTCGACAACAGTTATGCTCGTCTGCCGAAATCAGTTTTTTCCAGGCTGAGCCCAACCCCTGTACGTTCACCGAAGTTGATCATTCTTAATGGTCCGTTGGCATCATCCCTGGGGCTTAACGTCCAAGCGCTGCAAAGCAATGATGGCGTAGCGGTGCTTGCTGGGAACCAGATCCCCGAAGGTGCTTTACCTCTTGCTCAAGCTTATGCAGGGCATCAATTCGGGCATTTTAACATGTTAGGGGACGGTCGGGCTCTGCTGCTTGGCGAACAGATCACTCCCCAAGATGAACGGGTTGATATTCAGCTTAAGGGTTCAGGTGAAACGCCATACTCTCGCCGAGGCGACGGTCGAGCGGCACTTGGACCGATGCTGCGTGAATATATCATCAGCGAAGCCATGCATGCCCTTGGTATTGCTACCACTCGCAGCCTAGCGGTCGTGACAACAGGTGAGTCAGTATTCCGCGAAACCGAGCAACCTGGTGCAATTCTGACCCGTGTGGCTGCCAGTCATCTTCGCGTCGGCACCTTTCAATATGTATCAGCATGGGGCACTGTTGATGATCTCCGGGCCCTGGCTGACTACACATTGGAAAGACACTTTCCAGAAATTGAAGCTGAAGAGAACCGCTATCTTTTCCTACTTCAGGAAGTGATCAAGCGTCAGGCCAAGCTGATTGCCAAATGGCAGCTCGTTGGCTTTATTCACGGGGTAATGAATACCGACAACATGGCCCTTAGCGGAGAAACAATTGATTATGGTCCTTGTGCCTTCATGGATGTCTATGATCCAGCAACGGTATTCAGTTCCATTGACACTCATGGTCGCTACGCTTATGGCAATCAGCCGCATATTGCCGCGTGGAATCTCGCGAGATTTGCAGAAACCCTATTGCCGCTGCTGCATGTCAATGAGTTGCAGGCTGTCAAACTAGCCGAGGATGCGATTTCAGATTTTACCGAGTTGTATCACCGTAATTGGCTTACCGGAATGAGGGCGAAACTGGGGATCTTTAACGAAGAGCTAGAGGATGAATCCCTTATTGAAGGTCTACTCAGTATGATGCAGAAGGATCGTGCGGACTATACCAATACCTTCCGCGCATTAACGTTTGATAAGCCGGAGGATACGATCCTGTTTGGCACCACGGATTTTGCTCAGTGGCATGAGCTATGGCAGGCGAGACTAGGAAGGCAGCAGGAACCAAAAGCCTCCTCGCATCAGTTGATGCGCAGCAGCAATCCTGCGGTAATCCCTCGCAACCACCGAGTAGAAGAAGCACTAGAAGCCGCTGTTAAACATGGAGACAATAGCGTTATGGAGCGGCTTCTTGATGTTCTTTCGAGCCCCTATGCGCACTCCCCAGAACAGGCTGATTACTTCACACTCCCTGCACTGTCAACCCGTCCTTACCAAACCTTTTGCGGCACCTGATATAGAAGCAGTAGACCAAAACTTCATAATAAATGTTTTACAGAAAAGGGCATTCTAATTGGCCCTTTCATCAAAAGAGCGTCGTGTTAGTCACAGACGCTCTTCTTATTTTCTATTTGGTTGATAAAGAAGAATAAACCTGGTTAAGATAGGTAATTAATCTTGTTCAGCTTCTTCTCTATACATCAACTTAGTGATGTTTTGACGAAGGCGAATCGGTCTTCAATCCATTGAGGTTCAAGATCAGGATAGAAAGGAGAAGTTTTCTGAAGTATCGTAAGTTCTATCTTGAGTTAATTAGGGGTAATTCGAAATTCCACTGATGGAGCTGACTGAACTTATATATGAAAATAGCAGTGTAATCGAGAAATTTCCAGGGGATGGAGTCATGACGGGGACAAGAATTAATATACATTGCCGTTTAATTCCCATTACATGAGCGTCGTTCGACTTTTATTTGAGGTAAAAGCAAGGTTTACAGAGGACATTGGCACATAATTACAACTCCACTTGCACACCTTATAACAAGTGATCCGATAACAAGATGATGGAAGGAGGGAGTGGGCTTCATGGACCGAATGGAAATGAATGGTTCCGCGGATTCTGCCGGATATGCGCAGTCTGCCGAAATGCCGGTGATAGGGGAGAATGGCGAAACGTTAATCGAACAATTCAAACGTTATTACGAGAATTATCGGATGACGTCCGGTGTCGACTCCAGTTTTCAGAACGCAAGCGAGGCTTTGTCGGCGTCGATTCTGAATCTGGTTGGCCAATCTGCCGATAACGGGGATTTGGTTACAATCCGAAACCTTATGCATGAATACAGCGAGATTCGCCTTTCAGTACAGGCCAGTAACGATTCCCTGAAAGAGCGTTTCGAGCTGCAGTACAAGCAGCGGTATAAACCGAGCTACTAGGAGCCATAAACTACAAGTCAGTGCTACCCAGCAGCAGAATAATAAAGCTCTTCCCGGGCGCTGTCGGAGGACAAGGACATATATCCATTAGAAGCCGAATGATTGCGGCTTAGATTGTCGAGAAAGCCTGCGTTTTTGAGGCTTTCTTTTTGTACAACACAGAACTTACATATATTGGTTCGCACACTACTATGGACTTGCTAGAAGTGCTTTTGGAAGGAAAACTACAAGGGATAGTGACTCATCTTTAATCATATTAGAAAGGCCGATTTGAAGACGGGTATTTAAGCCTTGGAGATGCGATAATACGCGAAATGCAATTTGATCATGAAGTTTGTTTTTAAGGAAGAGTACAAATCAATTCGGTTAGATGTTTATAGTGGAAATGAAAGAGCGGTAAATTTCTATAAGAAATTAGGATATGAGTTACGTGGAGAGTTCTGGTTTCTAGGAAGAACTTCACCTTTCTATTGTATGGAGAGGAATATCTGAGAGATATATCGAAGAAGACAGAATCTTCGTTTTAACCGGCTAGTCAACACTTTACTTAACTTTCAAAACGGCAGTGAAGAGAGGCATAAGTAAAGTGATTAAATTTTCTCTTAGAGTGGAAAGAATCCAAAAGAGTTGAGAACTATACGAAAAGGACGGTACTTAAGTAACAGGAAACCGTCCTTTCGTGTATTGTACAAGTATCGTCTTACTAACTGAATATTTACTAAGCTTTGTTATTTTATTGGAAGGGAAAGAATGGTGTAAGATGCGCTGCTGGAATTGAGGTTTTCACCTTAATTACTTCCAAATGCTGCACGCTTATCTCCACGCCAATGCTGCTAGGCAGCACAATATCCGTTTAGCCTATTCGTTTGCACTTCGTGATAACTGCGTGGGTACTCCCACTGTTTGGTTAAGAAATTAATTTAGCTATCAGAAAAGCAATGCCTGCTGCTAATCCCCCTACCAGTGTCGTTTGCCATGCACTTTTGATGGGCTTGGATCCTGTAAACTTCCCCTTGATAAATCCAAAAATAAAAAGAGCAATTAGTGTGACAATAACAGAAACGATTAGGGCTGATTCTGGTTTATGAATGATCATGTATGGGGCTAAAGGAATGATACCCCCTATAATATAAGACACGCCGATAGTTATTGAGCTATTACGTGCTCGTTTTGGTTCAGGTTCCTCCAGTCCTAGTTCATATTTCATCATGAAATTGACCCATCGATCTGGATCCTCACTAATCGCATCTACAACAGAGGTGACTGTTTGTTCAGGAAGGTTCCACTCACGTAAGATGTCTGCTACTTCTTTCCGTTCCTGATCGGGCAATTCAATAACTTCCCGCTTTTCACGTTCCAATTCGGATAAGTAATGTTCCCGGTCCGTACGCGCTGCAAGATATCCACCTAAACCCATAGCGATAGAGCCCGCTGCGATTTCTGCCACTCCCGCAATAACGACTAAACTTGTGTTAGATAGGCTTCCAGATAATCCAGCAGCAAGGGCAAAGGGGACAGTCAATCCATCCGCCATTCCAATCACAATATCCCGAATAAGATCTGGAGCCATAAAATGTTTTTCTTCATGCTTTTCTTCTTGTATAACATATTCATTTTGTTCCATTAGATTTCCCCCTTAGGTTTAGGTTCATATAGAAGTTGGTCATCTTCTAGGAAATAACCATTGATAATGAAAATCCTTATCTATCCCCTTAAAATAGCACATGCTGCTGTCACAATTGTGACAGCAGCATGTGTTTCTTAATATGAACTTATTATTGTTAATAATACCATAAATCTGCTTGCCACTATAGTAATCCTGACGAGTGTCGAGAAAATAGCCGATTGCCTTAGTGATAACAATAACCAAGTGACTACAAGACCGGCGAAAGCTACCGCTGCATGTTGTGCTGGATTAATGAGCCACGACACCAGTGCGAACTAAAAAATCATCGCCCTAAACTTACATCCTTTTCATAGTGGTAGGTTAGTTTTACCAATGTTTTAGTTTGATTTATACTCCTATTACTTGGATATATTATGGAATAAATTTAAGAATTCGAGGTGCGTTATTGAAATGACAAAGCAACTGGTTTTTCTAAGTATCGCCACAATTATTGTTATAAGTGGATGTGGAAATAATACAAGTCAACAGCCTGTTGCAACCATGAACCATTCAGACATGAACATGAACCATCCCATTTCAAGTGAAGTTCCTCTAGGGTTAAAAGAAGCAAAGAATCCAACCTATGAAGTTGGAAGTCAAGCAGTTATCCAAGCAGAACATATGCCGGGTATGAAAGGTGCTACAGCAACGATTGTGGGTACTTATGATACGACAGCTTATGCTGTGTCGTATACGCCAACAACTGGTGGACAACCAGTGAAAAATCATAAGTGGGTTATTCTTGAAGAGATTGAAAATGCGGGTAACCAAACTTTGAAACCAGGAACGGAAGTTACCTTAGAGGCAGACCACATGCCAGGAATGAAAGGTGCGAGTGCTACAATCGAATCAGCCGAACATACTACCGTGTATGTGGTTGATTATAATCCGACAACTGGTGGAGAAACAGTGAAAAATCATAAATGGGTAATAGGAAGTGAACTTTCAACTAAATAAAAGGTTGTTACAAAGTTCCACAAAAAGTCTTGTCGGAGGACAAGAACATATATCCATTGCCGATATCGGAAGAAAAGAATATTGTCCGATTCCGAAAGAGATAATGAATACTTAGCCAAGATCGGTTTCCTTGAAGTACCAGCTGATATAATCAGATGCTAAACGGGACACGTTAGTTCAAATATCAACAACGAGGCTGTCGGCAATATGTATCCGGCAGCCTTTGTTACGCAAAATGACAGTAATGCGTAACAAATTAGTGTAGTTCTCGTCTAAAGGGATAAGAAGGATACTAAAAGAGGTGAGGGAGTCGTGAAGCTAGTGGCAAAGAAAACTCAACCAATATTATTAGGGCTATTTATTTTATTGCTTATTTGTTCAGCCAGCGTTTTATACAATCACCAGTACAAAGTCGACCATGGAACGAAATTGACTGTGGAAAGTATAGTGGGTAGTTCGCTATTTATGATTTGGAGTAATTATAATTCTATACTTGAGAATGAAACCGACATGTTGACGATAGAACATATAAACGACATACATGTAAAACTCTCTGTAATTGAGGCTTACTCAGATACAGTAGGTCGTTCGGTGAACACTCAGTTATTAACCCCAATAGGTAAAGATATGAAAGTAATAACTGAAAGCATGCAAAAAAGCTATAAAGAAAACAAAAAGTTCACAGAACAAGACCAAACAAAATATGCGACATTAATAAATGAGATAACTACGTTGATTCCTCTAATATATAAGGTTTATTATGTTCCTGAATCTCAAGAAGGTGCAAAAGTTACATTAAAAGTAAATAACAAAGAAGCGTTAATAGAGTTTAGAGATAAATTGAAGAATTACGTTTCCAACTTGAATAACGTGTAGGATCTGAGCAGGAATATCGCTCTACCCCCATCTTAAGGAGGTTCATGCGATCTTCTTCATGTTCTGAAAGGCTGCTGTCATCCCACACATATCGTGTAATCACGTTTCGGTGGTTTTTAGAACGGGTGTACTGTGCAAGCATCGGACAGCTTTTGCAAAATTCAGCATGTTTAATCAGCAACGTTCTTATCATTCTAGTCTGAGAAGAGGAAAACGAAGCAGTACAACGAATACCTTTATTACTTCATGTTGGGGGAGCATATGACGATATTCTATCTAATTAGGTATGGCGAGCCGGATTAGGAACTAAACGAATACGATTATTGTCTAACAGAGGAAGTGAAACGATAAATTAATGATGAATATTGGAATTGATGCTGGTGGTACGCTAATCAAAGTCGCATGCTTGAAGCATGGTTCGCTCGAATTCAAAAAGTTCCCAATTTCCCAATTGGAATATGTGGCCTCATGGATTTGCGGATTTGATACCGCTAAGATTTGTATTACCGGTGGTAAAGCAGCTTTATTGAAATCATCTTTGAATCAAGAAGCTGCAGAGATTGTTGAATTTGAGGCAACATGTAACGGGGTGCGCTATCTTCTTGCAAAGAACGCTATATCAGAGGATAAATTTATATTAACTAATGTTGGGACAGGCACTTCGATTCACCATGTAGATAATAGCAGACAACAACGGATCGGGGGAACCGGGGTTGGAGGCGGAACAATAATGGGGCTATCTCAACTGCTGACCGGGATAACAGATTATGAAGCAATTGTAGCATTAGCAGTTAAGGGACTTCGAGATCGAATAGATTTGAAAGTAAGTCACATCTATGCGGGAGCAGAACCACCAATCCCGGGAGATTTAACAGCAAGTAATTTCGGGAATATCTTACCATTGGTATCCACAGATCAATTAACCAAGGAAGAACTATTAGCTTCTGTAACCGGTCTAGTGGGGGAAACTGTGGCAACGGTTAGTGTTCTCGCTGCTGGTCAATGTGGAGTATCATCAATTATTTTCATCGGTTCATCCTTCATTGGAAACGACCTTCTTAAAGAAGTTGTACAAAATTATACGAAACTAAGAGGAGCCTTACCCTTGTTCATTGAAAATGGAGAGTATTGTGGAGCAATTGGAGCTTTATTGTATTACAGATAATAAACCAAATAAAAAACTAACTTCCGTTACTTTGTAAAAAGACAATATCGAAGAAGACGTAACTCACTCATTTTTAAAAATATGCAGCTTCTGTTAATGCAGATTTTTAATATTTGTTCCTATTTCATTTAAGATTTCTCATGAAATTAAGGGGGTATTTTAATTCACTGGACTTTTCCGCAGTAGGACCGTATAGTATTTTCTAATGAAATCAAACATATCGTACGAAAGGATGGAAGAGCAATTGGAATGGAACAAAATTAACAGGATGAATGGTGATTCGGATGGATAGTCTGTTGGCATGGGCTTCTGTCATCGGCACAGGCATATTGGAATTATGGGCAGCGATTCCTCTCGGGCTTACCCTCAAGCTGCATCCATTACTGACAGGTATTCTAAGTGCGGCCGGCTCGATGCTAAGCGCAGTTATCGTGATCTTCTTCGGCACATCCATCAGGAATTGGCTTGTACGACGAACTCGAAACAAGAGCGGCGGGAGAACCAGCCGCATGACCCGCATTTGGGACAAATACGGTATCCCTGGAATCGGCTTCTTATCTCCGCTTATTACCGGAGCACCACTCGGTGCAGCCATAGGAATTTCTTTCGGAGCAGAACCACGTAAGTTGTTTGTATGGATGACCATCGGGATCGTCTTCTGGAGTTCTGTGCTGACTACAGCCGCTGCATTAGGACTGAATGCTTTTTTAACTTAGGCGGGTAGATTTACACTTCGACATTGGTCACCTAGTAAGTAAAAAACACCGACTCAAGGGCGGCCACTGAAAAATACAGTGGTACATTGCCAGGTTGGAATTTTGAAAATGAATGATTTCCACTCCAAAAAAAGAGGGGGTTTCTTCCGAAGTTTTTTCGAAAAAAAGAAATAAGTTCTTGTCTTAAAGCTATATGTTCTATTGTCGGAGGACAAGACTATGTATTCATTAGGTTCCGCGCGCCGCGCGGCTTTTTTGATTTAAGGGTAAAGACAAGAATATATATGTTTTGCCGAAGGCACGGTATTGAGTACAATATAGGTAATATGATGTTGAGCAGCCAGTAAGTGGCGGCTTTCCTCGACTTTGGACTAGGGCTAAACCGTCCGTGAGTCCGTTATGCGCGAAAGCGGAGAGGGTTACAATCTATTTAATGAAGCAATAGAAAATAAAACCACAGGAGGTTACGGGTCAGGATCAATCGTTAAACTGGCTTATACGCCGGTTGCAGGTCAAGCATAATACGAATTTAGTAACCAAAAGGATGTGACTTCACGCACGTTAAGATAGCATTTAGCGCCTATTGTTATTGGAAATCGCTATAAAACATCCAGGGGGACACATGCATGCAGCCAAATAAATTACATACCAACTCTACGACATCATCAAATCCATTCGAGGGACCCAAACCGCCGTCCCGATATAACAAATGGTTTCATTCACTTCGGACGCGGCTTACTTTCTGGTTTTTAGTCATCGGCCTTATTCCTTTAGTAGTTAGTTCTTCAATCATATACTATACGACCGCAAGTGATCATGTCGAAAGCGAAGTAAGTGTCTATCGCAATCTGACCGAGAATAAAGCGAATACTGTGCTTGAGTGGGTGGATCAACGGACTTCTGAACTGATGCTTACCTCGCAGAATGAAATGATGCGGTCGAACGATCGCGTGAAACAGAGCGAATATTTAAAGGTTCTCCAAAATTTGTCCAGCATCAGCAGCGATATTATGTTGACCGATGCTTCAGGAAAAGTTCTATTACATAGCAATATGCAGCAAGAAGTCACGTCGATCGCGGATCAGGAGTATTTTAAAACCGCTATGCAAGGCGAGACGAATGTATCCGACGTCATCATTTCAAAAAGCACGGGTGAACCAGCTGTTGCTCTTACGGTTCCGATCATGGATGCTTCAGGTAAAAAACCAATCGGTGTACTGACGAATATCATCGCATTCGATTCAATGATGGATCATTTGTTCAAGGATCTGGTGATCGCCAAAGGTGCTGGATATCCGATCATGCTCGACAATCAAGGTATCATCCGGTATGCCCAGCAAAAAGAAGCGATCGGCCGCACGCCGCAAGAATCCAATTTGCCGGACGGGCTGAAAGCCATATTGTCTAACCCGACAATGAAGGACAACGTAGCCGACTACACGGTGAATAACGAAACGTATATTGTTACTTATTCGCCACTAGCGGACACGGGGTTCAAGTTATATTTTCATATGCCATTGAACAGTATTCTGGTATCACAGGCCAAGACGGAAACGACGCTTTATACGATCCTGCTTATTGCTGGTGGGATTACGATTATTATCGCGCTCCTGATCGTGCTTACAATAACAAGACCAATCGGCAAAATTACTAAACAGGTGAAACGTATTGCCGCGGGTGATTTAACAGAAGATCATCAACGGATTAAAAATAAGGACGAAATCGGCGAATTAGCGAACGACATCAACACGATGACGACTTCTTTAAAAACGATGGTCGGGCATTTGAGGGGCAATGCGCATAAGGTGGCGGAGACGGCGGAAATGCTCGATACCAGCGCAGGGAATACGCGGCTTGCTTCTGATCAAATCGCCACAGCCATGGAACAGGTCGCGACGGGAAGTGAAGTGCAACTGCAGGGAGCTATGCAAAGCTCGCAAGCGATGAATGAGTTGGCCGCAAGCATCCAACGGATTTCTGAATCATCCTCTGTCGTATCCGATACCGCGGTAGAAGCGGGTAATGATGCGATAGCAGGGAGCGAAACGCTGCAAATAACGATCGGTCAAATGAACAGCATCAGCCAATCGGTCGGCGCTTCGGCGGAACTGGTCCGGCAGCTTGGCGAGCGGTCAGCGGAAATCGAGCAAATTATTACCGTCATGTCAGGCATTGCGAGCCAAACGAATATTTTGGCACTGAATGCAGGGATCGAAGCTGCTCGGGCTGGCGAGCACGGCAAAGGTTTTGCAGTCGTAGCCTCAGAAGTGAAAAAATTAGCTGAACAGTCCAATCAATCAGCGGAGCAAATTAGCGAATTGATCGGGCAAATCAGCCGGACCATCGGGCATATCGTCGACTCGATGAACCGAGGTGTAGGCGAGGTGGACAAAGGTATCGTTAGCGTGCAAGAAGTGGGCGAAGTGTTCCGCAACATCGTCCATTCGGTGCAAAACGTCACTGAGCAGATCCAAGAAATATCCGCGACGTCGCAGGAGATTTCGGCGAGTACGCAGCAGGTGACCGCATCGATGAGCGAAATGGTGGCAATCTCCAGATCGTCAGCCAACATTGTACAAACCGTAATGGCCGCGAGCGAAGAACAATTCGCTTCGGTCGAGCAGGTTTCGTCTTCAGCGGAACAGTTGAGTGGGATGGCTAACGAGCTTCAAAACGAAGTGGGTAAGTTCAAGCTATAATAAGACATACGAGGAAGAAAAAGGGCAGATTAACCATCTTGCCCTTTTTTTAATTGAGCCCTAAATAGGCACAGGATACCAACCATTTTAGGTCTAGGTGGGCTTTTATCTATTAATAGAAAGGGTTATTTTAGCAGATACATGCCATTGTAACAATTACCAGAAGAATGAAGAGAACGAGAACAACTCCTGAACTTAGATGTCTATGATGACGAAATCTTTCTTCTTCAAGGATTCCTAACCCCATAATGCTCACCTCCTTTATAAGGTACAGACTAAGCATATGCCATCAAGCTTATTATGTAATGGACTACTATGAAAAATGGGTTTGTGCTCCTGTGTCCGCATCCATTAGGAAGTCAAATTTGACTGAGAACTTAGATGAATTAATCTAGAAAAAGCCCACAACCATTTAGGTCCAGGTGGGCTTTCATCTATTTATTGAAATGGATAATTTAGCAGATACATGCCATTGTAACAATTACCAGAAGAATGAAGAGAACGAGAACAACTCCTGAACTAAGATGTCTGTGATGACGAAATCTTTCATCTTCAAGGATTCCTGACCCCATAATGCTCACCTCCTTTAACAGGTACAAACTAAGCATATGCTATCAAGTTTATTATGTTATGGACTACTATGAAAAATGGGCTTGTGTCCCTGTGCCTGCATCTGCAGAGGCAATTAGAGTCACATTTTATGTCTAGTTCGTTCTATTCACTGGCATGGAGAATTCATGTGTTGTAATATTGATATACTAAAGAAAATAAAAGGAGAAAGATATGTGCGGAAATATAAAGACATTATTTAACTTTGACCCGCCGGCTACCGACGAAGAAATCCTGGCGGCATGGTGACGGTTCACGGTAACGGCAATCCAAAGCCTTAATCCTTGCATGAAGCTGGGTTAAAAGGTCTTGGTTTTTGTGTGTTCCTAGGGCCTTGTGGACGAGCTTTTAAATAGCTTATAATTATCAGATAATAGTAGATATGTTAATCTATAATTAATTGTAATACACTATGATATAGTTATAATTGAAACAAAGAAGGTGTGACTAGGTCTCGCCTTGGCTTGGTGTGACGCCTAAGCAGGAGCGCCTACATCCTTTCTGCAAATTTTAGGGTATAAGGATGGTAAAAATGAGTAATAGAGAAACTAAAACAGACGTCATCTTAATTGGTGCCGGAATCATGAGTGCGACTTTAGGGACACTTCTTAAAGAATTAGTACCGGAATGGGAAATTACAGTATTTGAGAAGCTCGAAAATGCAGGAGAGGAAAGCTCTAATGAATGGAATAATGCAGGAACAGGGCATGCGGCACTTTGCGAGCTTAACTACACTGTCGAAAAACAAGACGGATCTATAGATATTAGTAACGCTATCAAAATTAATGAACAGTTTCAGCTTTCCATGCAGTTTTGGTCTTATCTTGTAAACAGCAAGCTGATACGTAATCCGCAGGACTTTATCATGCCATTGCCGCATATGAGTATGGTACAAGGGGAACAAAATGTAACGTTTTTAAAGAAACGTTTTGAAGCGATGTCGAATAATCCTCTGTTTCAAGGGATGGAATTTTCCGATGACCCTGGAAAACTGATGGAATGGATTCCGCTTATTATACAAGATCGTCCATCAAATGAACCTATAGCGGCAACAAAAATCGACTCTGGAACTGATGTCAACTTTGGTGCTTTAACGCGCATTTTGTTTGACCACTTAAAGAGTAAAAACGTCGATATCAAATACAAACATAGCGTTGATAATATGAAACGTACTAGCGACGGCTCGTGGGAATTGAAAGTACGAAACGACAGCGGTAACGTCGAACGCCATACTGCAAAATTCGTCTTTATCGGAGGCGGAGGAGGAAGCCTGCATTTACTGCAAAAATCCGGTATTCCTGAAGGAAAACATATTGGAGGATTCCCGGTAAGCGGAATATTTATGGTGTGTAATAATCCGGATGTTGTAGCGCAGCATCATGCAAAAGTATACGGCAGAGCTAAGGTTGGAGCTCCTCCAATGTCTGTTCCGCATCTTGACACAAGATTTATCGACAATAAAAAATCTTTGCTATTTGGACCGTTTGCCGGCTTCTCACCAAAGTTTTTAAAAACCGGTTCAATGTTTGATTTGGTAACTTCCGTAAAACCGGATAATCTCGTAACTATGTTGTCGGCAGGTGCAAAAAACATGTCTTTGACAAAATACCTGATCGAGCAAGTTATGTTATCAAAAGAAAAGCGCACGGAAGAGTTACGAGAGTTTATCCCGAACGCCAAAAGCGAGGATTGGGATCTAGTAGTAGCGGGCCAACGTGTGCAAGTTATCAAAGATACTGAAGCTGGCGGCAAAGGTACACTTCAATTTGGTACGGAAGTTATTAGTGCCGCTGATGGCTCGATTGCAGCATTACTAGGTGCTTCTCCAGGTGCTTCTACTGCGGTTCACGTTATGCTTGAGGTAATTAAAAAATGCTTCCCGCAACAAATGAAAGAGTGGGAACCGAAAATTAAAGAAATGATTTCTTCTTATGGCATGTCACTAATGGAAAATCCAGAGCTTCTGCACGAAATTCATACTTCAACAGCAGAGACGCTTGGTTTAAACGAAAAAGAGCTAGTTTATAGTTAATTATTTGGATGTAGAAACAAAGGTATTTAATGAAATAGTTTAAGCAACATTTTTTCATCAATGAACAATCCATGACCCTTCTGTATAAGCTCTTTAGAGATAGCCTCCCAATCGTTGGTAGGCTATTTTGGGTTGTGGAATCGTATCTTTTTTGCAGGCAAAGCGAAAGGATCTCCTACCCTAAGAACATACAAAAGAGCTTCTTTACTTGTTTAAGTAAAGGGGCTCTTTTGTATGTAAGCACCGTTACATTTTGACTGCACTACAAAACATTCAAATGCGTCTACAATTGTTTCAACAAGGCTAACCATTAAAATTGTTGCTGCTTTGTCAAATTTTATGAACGAAAACGAAGGCTTATAGCTCGATCTAGCCATATATTGATAATTGTTCCATTGATATAATGAGCCTTGATGAAGCGTATTTAGAGGGGTGGTGATAGAATGACCAAGAAACTCAGAATGGTCTTGGCAGTATGCCTATTAATTGGATTGTTAACCGCCTGTTCATCTGAGCCAGCAGCGCCCATCAATCCCGAGGCCATAGAAGTGTCGCTATCAACTGAACCAGTACCTGCAGTCGCGGGAAATCTATTGGAGCTGAGAGCGAAGTTCACGGGAGCTGAATTTTCTAAATCAACTCAAGTCACGTTTGATATCCGACTGGATGGTAAGCCCAAACTGATAGAAGGGCAAAATGAAGGCAATGGTGCATTTACCGGAAATTTCACTTTTCCACAAGCTGGCCAGTATGATGTGTATCTTCATTTGTATGTGGATGACCTCCATATGACCAAGAAGAAACAAGTGGATGTGAAATGACGAACATGAAACGAATATGGCTTGCCACACTTCTGATGGGTATCCTGTTTGGCGGGACCCCTTGCTTGGCAAAAGCAGAGATGGAATCGTTTAATTTGCAGGGAATCATTGATCGGGCAGAACCCGGAGAAACGATTATCGTCCCTCCTGGAAACTATGAAGGGCCGCTGATCATTTCGAAGACTCTTCGACTGGAAGCAGAGCATGAAGGATCGGTCACACTCTTGAATTCAGGCAAGGGAGCTGCGCTTCAAATTGAGAGTGATCATGTAACTGTTACTGGTCTGGAAATCATGGATGAATTAGTCAAAGAGAAGCCCTCTGTTCTGGTTACTGGCGATGGGGTATTACTGGAGCGTCTACATATTCATACGGGCTCGTATGGCATCAAGATGCAGAATGCCGATGATGGAGACGTACGGAACAATACCATTGAGTGGAGTAGTCTTGAATCAAGACAGGCTATCAAGATGGCCGACAAAGGGAATGGAATCGACCTGTACAACGCCCATCGGAACCGAATCACAGAGAACATCATCAAACGTGTACATGACGGAATTTATCTGGAGAACAGTGATGAAAATACGATAATCGGAAACCGTATCGAGAATTCCCGCTATGGCGTTCACTGCATGTATACAAAGGGAACCGTCATTCGTGAAAACATCGGACAGATGAATATTACAGGGGCTATGGTGATGACGGTTCGAGATGTAGAAGTGGTAAACAACACCTTCATGAAACAGAGTGAGAATGTCAATTCACAAGGCATACTGCTGTATGATGCTCATTTTACAACGGTTCGAAATAACCGATTAGAAGGAAATCGAGTTGGGCTTTATATTGAACAATCTGCAAACAACCGAATTGAAAACAATGGGGTAACCGATAATTTCATCGGCATTCAATTGCTGGAGTCCATCCAGAATACGATTAGAGGAAATCGATTTTCAGGTAATGTATCCGATGCATTGGCCAAAAACAGCACCGGTAACGACATAACGGGAAACTTTTGGGACTCTTTTCGTGGAATCGACGCGGATGGGGATGGTAGAAGTGACATCGTTTATGCGATTAACCCTTTTTTTCAGGGGCTTATTCAAAAAAGGCCTGCTTTTCAGCTTTTTTTTCAATCACCGGGTATGGTTTTTCTTGAAAGCCTGTATCAATCTGAACGCAGCAAATGGACAAAGGATATATCGCCTCTTATGGCTCCACCAGCTTCAACTCGTTTGTACGAACAAAGTGCATCTGGAATCAAGACAGGTTTGATAGGTATTCTACTGTTGGGTTCAACGTGCATCATTTTACTATTGACAAGGAGAAGAAAAATATGAAAATGAAATGGTTCGGTATGTTAGTAGTTCTCTTATTGACAATGAGTGTCGTTTCCGCATGCGGTAGATCGGATTATCAACCCCAAGCTATAAATGAGGATACGGACCGATGCGCAATCTGCAAGATGGCCATAAAGGATGATGCGTTTGCAACGCAAATCATCACGAAGGACGGGCAATCTCTCAAGTTTGATGATATTGGTTGTATGAATGAATGGAAGCTTCAGAATGGCACAGATACCATCGGAGCTGCATTTGTTCGTGATTACGGCAGCAATCAATGGTTGAAGTATGAGAAGGCATACTACGTCTATGACTCCTCATTTATAACGCCGATGGCCTATGGTATCTATTCTTTTGAAGAAGAAGCTAATGCCAAGTCATTTATTAAAGAGCAGGGAAAAGGCAAGCTGATGACTGCAGATGATCTGACTGCCCATAAATGGGAAGTAAACCGAGATATGATGGATATGAACGATATGAAAGATATGAAAGAAATGAAAGATATGAAAGAAATGAAAGATGATGGTCAGAAAACAGAAGGACATCACCAGTGAATGCATTGATTACTGTTGCTGTGAGAGAAGTCAAAATGGGATTGCGTAATCCATGGGCCTATTCATTTATGGGCCTCTTTTCTCTTTTTATGTTAAGCCTGCTGCTCATTAATTCTCAAGGGTATGTAGAGGGTTATTCTGGTATTACTGGCACGATACTTAACCTGATTTTGTACCTGCTGCCGCTGATGACATTGATGCTTGGCTCCTTCTCATTGACAGGGGAAAAAGAAGACGGTAACTGGGCACTTCTTTCAACTTATCCGATAAGCACTTGGATGTTCATCTTTGGTAAACTGGCAGGTCTAGCTATTGTACTTCTGACAATTGTTGCTCTTGGGTTTGGATTCGCTGGATTGGCAGGCTGGATGACGGGCAGAGGTTTTGACTTTGAAACCTATCTGCTCCTTCTGGGATTCTCTATCAGCCTGGCTTTACTATTCTTGGCTATTTCTTTTCTTATTGGTACCTTGTCACGAAATCGCTGGCAAGCTTTAACGGTTGCGGTGGCTACTTGGTTTTTTTTGATTATTGCCTGGCCCCCGCTGCTCATCGCGACACTGGGCATGTTACCTTTTTTGTGGATCAAACCGGCCATATCCGCCATCACTTTTCTAAATCCGGCAGAGTTATCCCGTTTGTTTACGGTGATTAAGCTCGGAGGAGGTTCTGTACTTGGACCCGAGTATTACGAATGGGTAAAATGGATTCGTCGTCCATCTGGCACGGCTGGATTCTTGGCGGTCTCTGTCTTATGGATTGCCATTACCGTAGGCACCGCCAATTGGTTATGGGAGAGGGGGAGGACACGTGTCTGATTCTTTTGTACATATGAAAAACGTTCATAAAATTATAAAGGATCAAACAATCATACAGGATTTGAATTTACAGGTCACACGAGGGCAGATCCTTGCATTATGCGGGGGAAACGGTGCCGGCAAAAGCACTATATTGCGTATGATAGCGGGAATCCTGCAGCCTAGTCAGGGAGAGATATGGGTAGATGGCCTGCGCTGGATGGATAACCGCAAACGCTATGCAGAGTTAATCGGTTACATGCCGGATGATTACCATTTCAATCAGGGACTTACAGCACAAGAGACGATGACGTTCTGGGCAAAGCTAAGAGGATTAACAAAAGCGCGTGCGGTCGAGGTACTTGCCGAAGTCGGACTAGAGAAAACCGGTACCAAGCCGGTCTCATCCTTTTCCAAAGGAATGAGGCAACGCATTTTATTTGCCCAGGCCTTACTAGCCCGGCCAGCTCTTCTTGTGATGGATGAGCCGACCAATGGACTTGACCCCTATTGGATGGAATCCTTTATTCAGCTCATAAACAAAGCAGCAGCAGACGGACAAACCATCCTGTTTTCAACCCATCAATTGCAAATTGCAGAGGTATTTGCCCATCGGATTGTTTTTCTCCGTGACGGAGCTGTTTCCTTGGAAGGAACGGGAGAGGAACTACGTGGACAACTTGGCTCTGCTCGCTTACAGGACGCTTTTGCTGAATTATTTGGTATTATAGGAACTCGAAAATAAAGAACAAAACAAAGGGTGCTGCCTAATTTTAGACAGTGCTTTTTTTGTAATTTAATGAACCCATATGAGAACTTTCAAGGAGAAGCGAAATGAAGAAAATAGTGAATTCATACTGGATACAGTCCTTGCTGCTTATACTTATCCTTTTAATTGTAGGTTACGTAATCGTGCAGAAGAAAAGCGAGAGTCATTATTTGATTAAAATAGGTCAAACCGCTCCAAATTTCGCTTTATCCGGATTGAACGGAGAAGAAATATATTTATCGGATTACCGAGGAAAAGGCGTTCTACTCAATTTCTGGGCATCATGGTGCAATCCTTGTGTCAATGAATTGCCACTTATGAATGAAGCATACAAGCTATTAGGGGATGTTGAAATTGTCGCTGTCAACATGGGTGAAAAAGAAGAAACCGTGAAAAAGTTTGTGAATCGATATGATCTAGAATTCCCTGTCTTGCTCGATCTGAAAAACAGCGTGAAAAGAAAGTATCATGTTTCAGGATTACCAGTAACTCTTCTCATTGATAAGCAAGGAAAAATCATAAAAGTCCTAGTAGGGGAACTCAATAGTTTTGAAAAGATTACAAGCTTGATGAAATTGGTTCGGGGTATCCATAATTTTAACGATGAGCATTTGAAAGGTAATTCGAGGGTGCTGGTAAAATAGATCGAGCAGCCAGAACAGATGTCGGGGGACAAGACTATAGTTCAACACTGCGAGGGCTGTCGCTAGGCAGCCTTTCGTTACGGGCAGATTAGCGTAGAAACATGTTTCTCTCATATACATTCCACATTGTGGTAATATAGTGTTGAATTGCAAAAAGTATACAGGGAGTTTAAGTGAAATGTCTGCAGATGTTCACGCTTGTCCATTTCTCGTCTTCTCTGTGGCCGGTCACCTAGTGATAAAATACGAATAATCCAACGATTGGAAGTGATACAGATGATTCTACAACAAAAGAAGTATGGACTTATCGATTTAATCTTAATCCCTATCCAATGTGCACCAGTCGCAGCAACGATTGGTTTTATCATGTCGCTTATTAAAAATGGAGCGCCAATTCTACAAGTTTTGGTAACAGCAAAATTCATAGATTTGGCCATTAGTGTGGTACAGGGCCAAACGGATATAGCTACAGTGTTACCTTACTTGCTTGCCGTTGTTATTCTTGTAGGTGTTGACTGGATTTTTAGTCCGTGGCAACTCGCGGGGTTACCTATGGTGTGGATTCAAACCAAAATCGCCGAAAAATTTCGCTCTGCGATAACAGAAAAAAAGGCAAAACTCCAATATAGCTCTGTTGAAAATTCAGAAACTTGGGACTTAGTTGAACGAATATCCGATAAACCCGAGGAAAAATTGAAAGATGCATTTGAAATCTTTATTTCACTTATTACCATCATCATCAAAGTCGTTGGGCTTATTTTTATTTTGGCTTCGCAAGTTTGGTGGGCAGCTGTAATTCTTTTTATTACTACCATTCCTATTTTTTTAATGTCCGTCAAAAGTGGAAAAGCCCAGTATCAATCTGTACGAGACACATCGAAATTGAAAAGAAATTATAAATATCTTTCCGAAATCTTAACAGGAAGAGAAGCAGTAAATGAGCGTGCAGTTTTCGAATATGGTACTAAATTAAACGAAACATGGCATGAACATTATGAAACCGCAAGAAAAATTCAATTGAAAACAAGATTAAAATGGTACATTAGAGAAACGAGCGGCGGACTCATAACATCTCTATTTACAATCATCGTAACGATTGTTTTGCTAAAACCGACAGTGGATGGGCTTTTGACCATTGGTATGTTTATGTCCTTAACGAATTCGTTTCGTTCACTTGCTTTTATTGCTTCGTGGCAGCTCAATTTTTCCATTCGAAAACTAGTTGGCAGCATTGAAATGATGAACGATTTAACTGTCTTTTGTGCTTTACAGCAAAGTGAAGATGCTACAGTAAAACCATCTCCGGCACCTCTAACTTTTGATAGCATCGTTTTTGACAATGTACGATTTAGCTATCCAGGTGCAAATTCGGAAATTCTCAAAGGGATTCATTTTACAATTGAAAGCGGTAAACATTATGCATTTGTTGGTGCAAACGGCGCTGGTAAAACAACGATTACGAAACTGATCACAGGCTTATACAACGGCTATAGCGGAAACATTCTTGTAAATGGCAAACGGCTAACCGATTATTCTGAAGCAGAAATTAAAAGTCTTTCCGCAGTCGTTTATCAAGATTTTGCTCGTTATCAAATTACAATTAAAGACAATATTGCTCTTGGGAATGTGAACGCTCTAAACAATGATGACCTCATACACAGTGCCATAACAACAGTAGGTCTTGAACAAGCGATCTATAATCTTCCGCACAATATTAACAGCTATTTAGGAAAACTGAATCAAGATGGAGTAGATTTATCGGGCGGACAATGGCAGCGTCTTGCAATGGCAAGGGCGATTGTAAATCCTGCTCCATTGCTTATTTTAGATGAACCAACAGCAGCACTTGATCCTGTTAGCGAATCTAAAATTTATGAGGAATTTGAAAAATTAAGTGCAAAC
Organism: Paenibacillus baekrokdamisoli; assembly: GCF_003945345.1. Lineage (GTDB taxonomy): Bacteria > Bacillota > Bacilli > Paenibacillales > Paenibacillaceae > Paenibacillus_Z > Paenibacillus_Z baekrokdamisoli. The sequence continues at coordinate 1,702,991 of NZ_AP019308.1, forward strand.
CGTACAACTATTTTTATATCACATCGTTTAGGCTCAACTAAACTTGCCGATAAAATTTTTGTTATTGATGACGGAACAATTGCTGAAGAAGGTACGCATGACGAACTGATTGCGCGCAATCAGATTTATGCCACAATGTATGAAAGTCAAAGGGGTTGGTATCAATGAGGGCATCACCAAATATAACGATGACTATCATTCAAACAAGCATTTCTATTGTATGGAAAAATGCGAAATGGATGTTTATTGTTGCTATCGCTACATCTGTTCTATTATCACTTCTTTTAGTGTTAATGACATATGCTACTCAATTCTTTTTCGACACAACATTAGCGGCTTTAAAAGGAGACGCCACATTAACCTATTTGATTTTCGTTGCTATTGCTATAGGCGTTATCGAAATTGTTCAGAAAGTCATTTCATCACTATCAAATTTTGTTTTTGATGAATTACAAACAATTGCAGAGGGCGGCGCTGGCTATTTAATTCATAAAAAAGCTTCGTCTATTGAACCCATTTCCTATGAAAATCCTGAATTTCTAGATGATATTAATCGGGCAAATGAAGGGGCTCGAAATTGCTTCAATTTATTCAATGCGTACTTAAGCTTTATTAGCTTTTATATTCCATACTTTTTAACAATAGGCATTTATTTATATACACTTAAACCGATATTGGTCGTTTCACTCCTATTTATTTTTGTACCGCTATTCATTAACAATTATTTGCGGGCCAAAGTATTCACAGATTTAGAAGATGACGCAGGTGCTCTGCGACGAAGTTATGAATATTATGAACGTTGCATCGTAGATAGTGAATATTTTAAAGAAACTCGAATTTTAGGCGCATTCTCCTATTTTTACAAGCTATATCAAGCTTCATTACAAGCATTGAATAAAAAACTGTGGCGTGTAGAAGTTAGAGGAGATTTGATTGAGCTTGGCATGTATTTGTTAACGCTTTTAGGATATTTAGGCGTTTTATATTTATTATTGATCAGTTTGATAAGCGGCGATATTAGCGTAGGTGCATTTGCCGCAGTTTTCACTTCGATTGCAGTTGCTGTGAGCCTTGCTAATGAAATGATCAATGTAAAAATGAGGCGAACTGCATCTAAACTGCCGACTGTTATTAATTTTATAAACTTTCTTGCCATTCCTGAACGAAGTGGCGAATTTATGAATTTGTGTCCAGCAGATGGTGTTGTTCTAAATAACATTTCGTTCCGCTATCCAGGAACAGCTAAAAACGCAATCGATCATGTAAGTTTAACAATCCATAAAGAAGAAACGATCGCAATTGTTGGAGAAAATGGCTCGGGTAAATCAACATTAACGAAGCTTATTTTAGGTATGTATACACCCGACAGTGGTGAAATTATGATCAATGGCAAGAACGTAGCAACCGTATCACCAAGCTCAACTTATTTAGGAGTTACGGCTGTTTTTCAAAAATTTCAACGATATAAGTTTTCACTTGAAAATAATATAAGTATAAGCGATATAGACAGAGATGTTACTTCTGAACATCTTTCGCAAGCTGTCAGAAATGCTGATGTTGATATCGATTCCAGTTCACTTTTTCCAGAAGGCTATGACACGATACTATCCAAAGAGTTTGATGGGGTTGATCTATCCGGTGGGCAATGGCAAAGAGTTGCAATTGCAAGGGGGTTTTATCGGCATAAAAATTTTATCGTGCTGGATGAGCCTACTGCTGCTATTGACCCAATCGAAGAAACGAAACTTTATCAAAAATTTGCCGAAGTTGCCCAAAATAATACAGCCATCATCGTAACCCATCGTCTGGGCTCAGCTAAAATAGCGGATCGTATTATTGTGATGGACAACGGAAAAATCGTTGAAGAAGGCACACATGATTCATTAATGAAGATGGGCAAAAAGTATGCAGAGATGTATACCGCTCAAGCCAAATGGTATGAAAATAATAGCTCAATGATGTGATAAATATACAGATCTAAGAAATCATCGAGCTTACGCAAGGTAAAGACGGATGCGGTAGATGCCTATGCCCTTTGTGAGCTATTCTACAAAGAGGATTTTGAGCACCATAAGACAAGAGGCGTTCAACTACTAGACTTACGAAATCTAACAAGGCAGTACGATGCGGTTACGGGAGTGTACATTCAAATTAAGCTTAAGTTCCAAGCCATTTTAGATCAGGTGTTTTCTGTTTCCTGAATACAAAGGTGCCTTCGCAAATGAAATGGAAGAATATCAGATTATCCAATCGATTCCCGGAATCGGAGAAAAAATCGAAGTATTGGCTGATTTAGCAGAGTGAAGGGCTGCCACACGGCAGCCCTTCGATGTTTAACTATCGATCCGTTAGATTAAACGTCACTTCATATGGTCTTGTACGACTGGTAATATTTAAATACTCTTCATCTCCATATCTAATGTCGTCTCACCAATCGTGTTCTGCCCGATTGGCCTTACATGTCGGAGCTTGGTCACGACAAGAATGGCGATTCCTATCATAATCCCGCCACTAAGCAACGCGACGACATGCATTCCGCCGGTGAAAGCTTCGCGGGCGCCGTGAAGGAGCGCCGTGCGAGTGGGATCGGGCAAGCTCTTCGCTGCCGAGATAGCCCCTGCCAGGCTTTCGCGGGAAGCCCATGCCGCAGAAGCCGGCATATCGCCTGGAATGATTCCCGTGACTTGATAACGGTATATGTAAGTACCGAGGCTACCCAAAACAGCAATGCCTAACGCGAATGCGAATTCGCCACTCGTCTGAAGCAAGGATGCCGCCGATCCTGCCTTCTCGGGCGGGGCTGATCCGATGATAAGGTCACTTGATAGGCTCGGGAACGGAGCCGCGCCCACATTAAACAAGATATATCCTATAACCAGGATGGCGAGTCCGTATACGGACCCCACCTGGGACAGCAGGATGCAGCCCGCAGTAGAGACAGCAAGTCCTGCTCCAATGAGGAGCGAAGGTCGGATCCGCCTGGCAATGAGTGGTGACAGCAGCATGCCCGCCATTGACGCGACCACTCCTGGCAGCATCCACAACGCCGTCTGGAGCGGCGACATTCCTTGAACGAACTGAAGATACTGTGCGACGAAGAGCATAGAAGCGCCTGTCAAGGTGATACCGAACATGCCTCCCAGCGCTGCTCTGAAGGCGGAGTTAGCGAACAGGCGCAAGTCCAATAGGGGATTGGCCAGTCGACGCTGCCGCCTTACGAACATCGCCCCGAAGGCAACTCCCGCCGTTACAGCAAGGATCGGCATCGACTGTAGGCCTTGTTTGGCGACTTCCTTAAGGCCGTATATAGCCGGAAGGATTGCGCACAAAGACAATACGACGCTTGTCATATCCAAGCGGCCGGATGCGGGGGCGCGATATTCGGGCAGTAGTAGAGGCGCAGTCAACAGCAGTAGCGCCATGACTGGAACACCGAGCAGAAACACAGAACCCCATGGGAAGTGCTCCAGCATCGCCCCGCCGACCACTGGCCCAAGCGCCATGCCCCCCATGGAGCACATGAACCATATACCGATGGCGAGTGAGCGCTGCTTGTGATTGCGGAACATGTTGCTGATCAAAGCCAGTGTGGAAGGTGATACCGTTGCCCCTGCGATGCCAAGTAGCGCCCGGGCCGCAATAAGCATCCCGGGGCTACCCGAAAAAGCGGCCAATACCGAAGCTGTGCCGAATGCCGCTCCGCCGATCATTAGTAATTTACGGCGGCCGATTTGATCCCCAAGCGTGCCCATCGTGATTAGGAACCCGGAGAGCATGAAGCCGTAGATGTCCATAATCCATAACTGTTGGGCGCTATCAGCGCCAAGGGAGACACCAATATGGGGCAGGGCAAGAATCATTACGGATACGTCAATTGAGACGAGCAGGGCAGGCAACGCCAGTACGGCAAGCCCAATCCAGTCCTTCAGGCCCGCCTGGAGGTTAGATTCGTTCGCAGCATCCTTCATTGACTGTCCAGAGCGTCGCCGAGCCGGTCCAACAACCACTTCGTTCCGTGTTCGCGCTGTTCGGGCGTATCGTGGCCATCCAGAAAAACGCCCTGCTCAGTGTATATCAATCGCGTGCCGCCCTCCGCAGGAATAAATTCTACTGTCGTCACAGAGACGGATATCCGCGTGTCCTCCATGTCCATAGTATACGAGTAGACAATGCGCTTGTCTGGAACGATCTCCTGATAACAGGCGTCAAAAGTGTAGACCGGGCCCCCGGATGGACCTCCGCGGTTGAACTCGCGTCCGCCGACGCGAAAGTCGAACTCTTCAGCTTTCGGGAACCAACCGGCTTTGGCGGCTTGACCTGCCCAAGCGGCGAATACTCGGGTAGGCGAATGCTTATAGTTTCGTTTGATAACAAAAGTGGAATGGTTTGCAGATGGTTCATTCATAGTCAAATCCTCCTTAGTCGGGTTCTCCCGGATGTTCGTCTAGATATGTACTAAGTTGGTCGAGGTGATTTTCCCAGCTCGACTTCCTCTCGACGAAAAATTTCTCATGATTCATTCTCATCGTCTGCATGATTTTGGTGAAATTTTCAACAGTTAATAGTTCGTTCCTTTGCATTCGGCTCGATACATTCTCCAACTCGTGCAAGAGCTTCTGCTGAAGGCGAATATTTTCTTTGAGTCGGTCCATTTGAAGGGATACAATGTCTGACAGGCTGAGTTGATCTCCGTCCATAATGACTTTAATCTGCTCCAGCGATAAACCTAACTCCTTCAAGGAAAGGATTTGCTGTAGACGCGATATGTCCGTTTCGGTGTAGAGCCTGTATCCGGAATCGGAATGGCCCGATGGTGAAAACAAACCGATTTGATCATAAAATCGCAATGTTCGAACCGTCAGTCCTGCCATTTTAGCAAGTTCTCCAACTTTCCATTCTCGTAGCATGATCATCCCCTTTCTTGGTTGCTAGCTTTTTACCGGTACCCTCACTATACAGCATTACGTTACGTAAGGGTCAAGCCAGTCTTGCAAAAAATGCTGTTGATAAAAATCAAAACGTCCGGGCAACAGAACAACCAGGTGGCACCCGGCAAAGTGCAGGCCGTTACGCCCAACTAACAAAGGTTTTTCTGAACAAGCAAGAGATGTTGCCCAATGTGAGCAGCATCCCTTCATGTATGTATATAGAAATATAGATATTACCAAACCACTAAACTGTAAGTGTATAATTTGACCTTGCTGAACCTACGACTCATCCAATTGCCCTGACTCCCGGCGCCGCCAACTTATGAATACCAAGGATAATGCAATTACCGAGAGGATAGCCCCAAGCAGTCGAAATCCCACGGCACTGAACTTATCTCCCATTACGATGCCTAGCAACAATGAAGAGAGAATGGTTCCCAGGTATCTCGATGTCATAAATACTCCGGATGCTACACCTATAATTTCTTTTGGAGAACTTTTGAACAAGGCCGCTTGCATACCGACATTGTTCAACCCGTTGCTAATACCGAATGCAGCTAAAGCCAAACACACACTGATAACCGGTGAAGTTTGATTCAATGTCACTATCCATACTGACCCAAGTGTCATCAGTATTCCGGATAGTAGCAATGCCGGCCCTGGTCCTGATTTATCTATCCATCGGCCTGCTATTGGAGAAGTAACGAGCGAGCATAAGCCTAAGCTTAGCATGAGAATCCCAGTATGGAACTCGCTGACATGACGTACCATTTGCAAGTAGGACGGAAGCCCGAAAAAGAGCGAGTAAAAAAGTACGTTAACGAGTATGAATTCGACATTGACCCAAGTCATCGCAGGATATTTGGCGAATGTGCGCAAAGGAATAAAGGGTGACTTCGCTTTTAACTCATGTCGTACGAAAGCCCCCAATGTAACGAGGCCTATCAGCAAGGCAATAACATTACTTAATGAGATTTGCCCCGATGATTTTGCTGACAGTAATCCAACGAGCAAGGCAACCAGACCCACTGTGAATAGCAGGATCCCTGACGCATCAATCAAATCAGACCATTTACGAATGGACATGCCCAGTGCAACGGATGTTGACGGTTCGTCCTTAGGAATATTCCTCCAAGATAATAGAAAGCTCACCACCACGAATGGAATATTGACGAAAAAGATAGCAGGCCAGCCCCACCAGTGAATGATGACCCCGCCAATAAAGGGTCCAATTGCTGCCGCTCCGGATAGGAATATGGACAAAACAGACAGCGCAGTCGCTTGTTTCTCCGTAATATGAATTCGCACAATGGCCATTCCAACCGCAACCATCATGCTTGTTCCGATGGATTGCACAATGCGGAACACGATGAGCCACCCAAAGTTTGGTGATAGTGGAGCTAATAATGATGCTACGAAGGCTACAACAAGCCCGGTAAGAAATATCCTCCTACGACCGAATAAATCGCTGGCCTTTCCCATGACGGGTTGAGCGATGCTACTTGCAATGTAGAAAGAAAAAATAATCCAGGAAACACCTGTAAAGTCAAGTTGGAACACATTTTGCAGCCTTGGAATAGCAACTGAAACCATTGAAGAATTTAATGGGTTCAATAGTATCCCTAGACCAACTGAAATCATTAACCACCTGCTGCGAACATTCATTTTTGGTCCCCCCCAAAGCGTATTAATGTCATCGTACTTGAAATCGTTTATTTATTCCAACGCATTTCATGATATGATTTCATTGACTTGAAGGAATGAATGGAGGATGCGAAATGGAACTTCTTCAACTGCAATATTTTCTCGCGGTAGCTCGTTTGGAACATGTGACAGAAGCTGCACAAAGTCTGCATGTTTCTCAATCGTCACTAAGCAAAACGATTCAACGTTTGGAGGAGGATCTAGGGGTCCCTTTATTTGATCGAAAAGGGAGGAAGCTGCGATTGAATGAGTTCGGTAGCAGATTCCTTCGCCGTGCAGAAAGGGCATTGTTTGAATTGGAACAGGGGAAGCAGGAGATTAGTGATTTGTCCAGCCCGGAACATGGCACACTCGAATTGGCGGTGACCACCGCAAGCACGTTACCAAATATCCTTCGAGAGTTTCGGAAAAAGCGGCCCGATATCCAATTTCATGTGCAGATGCTAACCATGAAGGAAATGGTTACGCTTCTTCATAGAGGAGAAGTCGATTACTGCTTGTCCTCACCACCGTTACAAGGGGATGACATTGAATGTCAAATCGTGTTCATCGACCCGATTCTTGTAGCTGTTCCAAAGGGGCATCGGCTGGCAGACCGAAGCAGTGTATCGCTGACAGAACTAAGGGATGAATGGTTTGTCGGTGTAAAGAGAGGCTATGGTACTCGCGATCTAGTGGACTCTATTTGCAAATCGGCTGGATTTGCACCTAAATATGTGTATGAGGGAGATGAACCTGCAAGGCTAAGCTCTCTGGTTGAAGCAGAAATTGGCATAGCATTCATACCAAGCACGGCAAGGTTTTCACGGGAACATATCAAATATCTCCAAGTAGAGAATCACGAATTGGTACGGGAGATCGCTTTATTATGGCACAGGAGTCGGTACATTTCGCAGGCTGCTCTAGAATTCCGTGAGGTCGTTGTAGAATATTTTGGATCGATATCCAAACAGACAATTTAATCATGCTGCACAACTAATACTGATTCTATTGGTGGAACAAAACAGTCGTAACCAATACAAGGAAAAGGGCCAGGTTCTTGCGCTTTACTATTCGAAGCGCTGCAGAGGTGGCAACTTCATTCCTAATCCGAAATACAATTTGATTATTGTATAAGAAAAACATGAGTTGAAAGCGCTGTATATATTGATGTATTCTTGATGTATATTGAAACGTTTCGATAGAATCGGTCGTGAGCACAATGGCTGATATCGCTAGTGTCGACGCGGATGCGATTACTTTCGGCTGACGCAGCCGCAGGACGTGATCATGGTTCGCACCGGACGCGATATTTTGCCGAGTGACAACTTTAGGGTCGTGATACAAGTTCTTGTCTGTAAAAAAAGGTATTAAGGTTGTTACGGTAAATCCGTATCACGTCAAAATAAAACGTAAGAGATTGAAGGAGAGGATTTCGAAGTGATCAAATCATCCGTCTATCGAGTAGCTTTTATCGGCTGTGGCAAACGTGCGCATGAACACGCGATCGGCGTACAAGTCGACAGCAGGTGTGAGGTTGTAGGGTTGTCCGATATCTCAACTGCATCGGCCGAAACGCTGAATGCCGAATTTGGATTTCAAGCAAAGATCTACACTGACCATAAGGAAATGCTGGCGAAGGAGAAGCCTGACGTTGTTCTAATCTGTCTATGGACTCCTCTGCATTTGCCGGTATTTCGTGATTGTACGGAAGCCGGCGTCAAAGCAGTGCTGTGCGAGAAGCCGATGTCGGCGACCTGGGGAGATTGCCAAGATATGGGCCGGATCGCCGAAGAGACGGGCTGCCAGCTGACATTCTCTCTTCAACGCCGTTTTGCAAAGGGCAATCAAACCGTACGGCGCCTAATCAAGGAAGGGAAAATCGGACAAGTGCTTCGAATGGATTTATATTCTCCACCAAACCTGCTGGATTGCGGCATCCACACTTTTGACCAGGCAATAAGCTATATGGATGAAACCGCGGCGAAATGGGTACTTGGAGCGGTCGACACCACCGAAATATATAACTGGTTCAACGTACCTTCAGAATGCGGGGCGTCAGGACAGATCATATTCGCTAACGGTGTCCAAGCCAACCTCTATTCCGGCTCCATCGATACTTGGGAACCGACTCAGGATATGGCGAAGATCTGGGCCGGCGTTCGAGTGATCGGCACCGATGGCTTTATTGAAGTAATGTGGGACGGGCAAATTGTCAGGGGAGTCAACTACGAGGATCCGTCTTGGAAGCCTGAGATGGAATTATCCTCGATGTCCGATCAGATGAAGGGCTATGTCCGCCATGCGATCGACTGTTTGGAGACAGGTGAAGAACCTGAGGTTTCGCATAAAAAGGCACTTCGCGCTTCGGAAATTATTTTTGCTGTTTATGAGTCGGTACGCCGAAATGCACGCGTGGAGCTTCCGCTTACCGGCGTAACGGACAGTCCTTTTATCACTATGCTTGAGAACGGCCAATTTACTAAATAAGGAGCGCGAACCTAACTATGTCAAGACCTAAGCTTGGTCTAATCGGAATCGTTCACGAAGAAGCGAAGCAGGACTTCTGGGGCACGATGCAGCGCGTAGCTGAGATCGGCTATGAGGGGATCGAAGGTGGAGCTGAACTGCTCGAAGGAGATGTAAAGGCTAATGTCGCGCGGTTCCACGAATTGGGACTCCAAGTTGCGACGCACAGTGTCAGCAAGGAACAGCTGCGCGACGAGAAGGAACTCGATAAAGTGATCAGAGAGGCCCTCGCGTTGCAAACGAAGGATGTCACCTTCTGGTGGGACGTTGTAGATACACGAGAGCAGCTGCTTCGCGATGCTGAATTGTACAATGCAGCAGGTGCTCGTTTTGCAGCTGAGGGACTGAGATTTTGCTACCACAACCATGCTCATGAGTTCCAAAGAACATTCAATGCTGTTTACTCGTTGGATATTTTAGCAGAGCACACGGAACCGAAAAATCTCTACTTCCGTATGGATGTCGCCTGGATTACGCTTGGCGGCGCCGATCCGGCACACATCCTTCGCAAGATGGCGGGCCGCGTACCGGCCATCCATTTGAAAGACGTCTACGACACCGACGAAATCGGAAAGTGGACTGCGATCGGTACGGGTGTAGTAAAAATTAAGGAATCCATTGAAGTGGCAAAGGAAATCGGAGTTGAATGGATGACTGTCGAGCAGGACCAGCTCCGCAACCTTACCGGTTTCGAGACTGCGACGGCCAGCTATCTGAACTTGAAAGAGAAGGGATTGCTTTAATTTGTCGCCACACGATCTTTTGACGGTCGTGTGGCTTTTTTTATTATTCCGGCTAAGCGTCTGTAGAACGACCGCAAACAATGACAGGATGGCATCACCAAACCGTGAAACCTAGTTCTTAGAGAGGAGCTTTTACGAATGAAATCTAACGGGAACGATGCCTCTCCAGTAAGCTTGTTACCTTTCCACAAGTGGGTAGAAAATCACACATCGTGGTTCTTATTTTATTGTTAAATTTGAGTTGTTCAATATTTCATTGACACCTCTCCCTCACTTTTATATGATGATGTACTTCCTTAATCTGATCGCAATGAATATTTCCTTGAGGAGGTTTATTAGATGAATGTTGTGGTTACAGAATACAAAAATAATTGGAAACAGAAGTTTAGCGAGGAATCTCAAAAAATACAGGATATTTTTGGTGATGAGTTAATCGACATTCATCATATAGGTAGCACTTCAGTTCCAGGGTTAAAATCCAAACCAATCATTGATATCATGCCAGTAGTAAAAGATATTGAAAAAATAGATTCGTTTAATGAGCGAATGGAAGAACTTGGTTACGATTGTATGGGCGAGCTCGGTATGAAAGGAAGAAGATATTTCCGAAAAGGTGGAGATAATCGCACGCATCAAGTGCATGTGTTTCAAGGGGATAATAAGGAAGATATTACTCGCCATCTGGCGGTAAGTGATTACCTCCGAACGCATCCCGATGAAGCAAATCGTTATGGAGATTTAAAAGAAAGCCTCGCCAAACAGTTCCCAAGGGACATTGAAGCTTATATGGACGGTAAAGACGCGTTTGTAAAAGAGCTAGAAAGAAAAGCACTAAGTTGGTACAATATGGGCAAAAAACGTTAAGCTATCGCAGAACGATAATTCAATAAATAAGGGCTACCTAGTGGCAGCCCTTTATTCCGCTTTTGGGCAGGATTTTGCAGGGCAGGCATCAGTTCGCCCGGAAGTCGACCAGTACGGTCCCAGTGGAGTCAACTTCTCCTTAAAAATTTGCATTCGTTACGTCTACAATAGTAACTGCAAATCCCCATCTTTTTAAAAAGTTTTCGCTGTTTCAACAGCTAGTTGAATGGCGTCTTCGATTATTTTTCCCCTTAGTTTCGGAGACTTGTTATGGCCTTCAGCAATAACCTTCGTTATTTCTCGAATACCGAATAAATATAAATTCCTTACTACAAAATTGACCGCCATTTCTGATGAAGCTGCCTCTCCATCAGAATAGTAACCTCCGCGAGCATTAATTAACGCCACCTTTTTGCCTGAAGCCAATCCGATTGGGCCTTCCGCTGTATATTTAAAGGTGGTTCCAGCACGATTCAGATAATCGATATACGTATGCAAGACTGCAGGAACGCCAAGATTCCAAAGCGGAAAACCGATGACGATTTTGTCCGCGGCCATAAATTGATCGAGGTATTTGGTTGCAATATCTGTTACCTGTTTTTCCTCCGGTGTAAGAGGGATGCCCTGACTGAATTTGAATGCACCGTTAATCATAGTAGCATCCAAGTAAGGCAAGTGCGCTTGAAATAGATCAAGCTCAGTCACCTGATCTTCAGGATGGGAGTCCACATAACTTTTCAAAAAAGTTTCGTACAATTTAACGCTTACTGCTTGTTCTACTGGACGATTATTTGCCTTTACGAATAAAACCTTTCTCATTCCCGTCTCCCACCTTATTTTGACTATTGCTTTCGATCCCAGTTTAATCCCTTCCACTAGTGTGAGGGTCAATACATTTCTGTAAGAGACCTTACGGATGCAGGGAAGGAATCGGGAACTGCCGTCAGCGATAATACTAAAAAATGCACACATTTTCCAAAATCACCCTCGTATTCTTTATACTGCCGATAGGGATATGATAGGAGTACAGCAACCGATCGTGACGAAGCGGCGCAGGCTTCCGCAACATGAAATCACCGCTCTTGCTCGCCCATGCTCGAGTACCACCGCATCCACAACCGGCACAACGAACACGAAGTGGTTATCTTCTTACTCATGATTGTAGGCGTTTACAAAAACCACAGCAGACTTATTCATCGCATATTCAAAGGAGGTGATTCCCAAGGGGACAGCATCATTCTGGCGAGTGGATTGTACGTACAACAGCGTGCGAACGAATAAGCTGACCGTATGGGGAGAGCAGCTCCAATGGTTTGCTCGGCACTACTTGCCTGCCGACCCGAGACCGTATACATCCCGCGAGGTCAGGCCGGATATTGCGTTCATCCGCTTCGACTATACTGACTTCGATCAAGCCGGCGAGTCGTTTAGCCGGAATGGCTGTACGGATTCAAGTCGTTGCGCTGGAGTGAAGCGACCTCCCATTGGCTGTAAATTTGGCATCTGCTGTCGCATGGCGTCATTCCAGCGGATAGCCTTTCCTGGACTACGGCGAGTTACGCCTCGATTCCCAATCGCTCTTTCGCTTCGCTGAAAGGTGTCGTCATCTACGATCACAATGTCGGGAGAGAGCAGATTGAACCGCTGAAGCTTGTTTTTGTAAGCGGTATCATCGATATAAGCAAGGAAACATATGAACAATTGGACGGCAAGGTGGAGCGGAACGGGCTTGTCGTCGTCACGCCCCCCACGCTACGAAATCGAAGTAATTGAAAGTTGAATGCGAAATCCGAAGATCGGAATAAATGCGGCATCGCGATAGGCCGGTATGCAAGTTCTCATCGAGTGCCGCATCCGGTAAATCCAGTGAACTCTATGATCGAATCAATCTTCATCGGGAGATCGAAACCGATTCCCCCGTCGGCCGGACCAATTATGTTGAAGGAGAGTTTATGGATGAGCAAAAAAATGAAAACGGTTTTTCTTGTTTGGTTAGTGGCCATTATGGCCGCCGGGGCGTTGCCGGGAGCGACAGTTCATGCGGCGCCGCCGCAAACATACTATGTCAGCAACTCGGCAGGAAACGATGCCAACAGCGGTATTAGTACTGCGGCGCCTTGGAAGACGCTGGCGAAAGTGTCTTCAGTCACGTTCAACCCGGGCGATACCGTACTGCTGAATAGAGGCGACACATGGACGGGTGAAACGCTTTATTTGAAAGGAAACGGCTCCTCCACCGATTGGATCACGCTGTCCGCCTACGGGACGGGCAACCGGCCCGTCATTTCGCCGTACGCTTCGCAAGCGGCCATTCCCGCTCCGGACCCGAGCAGCGTCGCCAACAACGGCTTACTCTATGCGATTAAGCTGGACAATACGGCAGGCTGGAAAATAACGGGACTGGAAATCGCCAACTCGAGAAGCGGTATCGTCTATGTAAATGGGGCGGAAGGAGAACGCGACGGACTATGGGTGGAAGACTGCTATATCCACGATATTACGAATTGGCCGCTTACGCCATATCCCGCAGCGGAAAACCGAGTACCTGAACTGGTAATGATGCCGTATTCGGTTGGCATCTTTACATTTCAGAATTCTGGAGAAAGATTACAGAATGTTACGATTAAAAATTGTATTTTCGAAAGAACGGATGCACCATTGGAAATTAGACATGCCGACCATGTGAACGTAGATTCGATAAAGGCAACGGACTCCTATAGGGAGGGCGTTATTTTTACCGGGATTAACTATGATCATCCTGGACAGCCAACTGGAATATTCAAAAATAGTCAAATTTTGCGTACGGGATCTCACGGTATGGTATGGGGAACGGCGGGATTAGCGCTGAATGCCGTGCATCAATTTACGATTGATAATGTGGAAGTCGGATTTACGGTTTCACCTAACTCACCCGACGGCGTAGGCGTTGATTACGAAGGGCTAAATAAAGACGTCACAGTGCAAAACAGCTACATTCATGATAATGAAGACGAGGCTGTCATGTATTACAGAAACCCGCAATGGGCCGGCAATATAGACAATGTGAATACGAGCCTGATTAACAATGTTTTCGAGAATAACGGGATTAAGGACGACGGTGTGCATGCAGCTTTACTCGTGCACCAATATAACGCCAACAACGGGGGAACTATCTCCGGCAATACAATTGTTAAAGCTTATCGGAATCAACCTTTGAACATGATTATCGAGAAAGACCCTCAAAAAACCGAAGCCTGGCCCGACAATTACCATATTTACGGGAATATCGTAAAGCTTCTGAATGGCAATACAATCCACAGTGCATCGACGGAATTCGGCTCTGTACAAGGTGGAAATCAATGGCATTATCGGCAATTTGATGGCTCCGCTTACACCGATCTGCAATGGGATTCCGCCCAAAATAGATGGAAGGGAAGCGCAAGTCCGCTATTCATAGACGAAGACCGGCAGAGTGCTGCTTTCGGGATCGATTCCGTGCGCCAATGGGTTTCTCCTTCAAACGGCAAAATAAGAATTACAGGCACGGCAACAAATACGGCATCAACCTTCGATCATGGCGTCGAAGCGTCCATTATGAAGAACGACACCTTGCTATGGGGGCCGTATCCGTTAACAGACTTGCGGGGATTGCGGCACGATATTGAGCTTGATGTCGCTAGCGGCGACCGGATTCAATTTGTCCTTCATGCCAAAGGCAGCCCTGTCTCTACGGATACGAGCTGGCATCCGATGATCGAAGAAGTCATACATCCTTCCGAGCCTGGGGAGGAAGATGAGGAGCTTGCGACGTATACGGCTTCTGCGAACTATTCGGGAACCCAGGGCGTCAACCAATGGTATTATCAGCAATATAACGGCGCCGCTTATACCGATATGGCCTGGAATTCGGGATACGGTTTGTGGGAGGGGACAGCCACCTTCCTCTATGTGGGTGACAACTGGCAGCATCCTTCGGGCCCCATGGACTCTGTAAGGACGTGGGAAGCGCCCGAGGATGGCACGGTGAAAATATCGGGGACGGCGAAGAAGAGGGACTCGGCTTCAGGCGACGGAGTGAAAGTAAGCATATGGAAAAACGGCGAACTGCTCTGGAACGAGCACGTTACCGATTTCATCGGTTCGACGCACGAGCTGGAGACGGTCGTCCAAGCGGGCGACCGGATCTACTTTAGATTGAACTGTAATCTGGATCCTTCCTATGATTTGACTCTCTGGGATCCGACGATCTCTTATTCAGTCAACCTTAATAAACCGCCTGCCATTACGTTGGCCGGAAATAATCCGATGTTCGTCGAAGCGGGGGCCCCTTACGTCGAACCCGGCTATCATGCAGCTGACCAGCATGGCCTCGATCTGACGAATCAGGTAAAGGTTACCGGTTATGTCAATGAGAATAAAATTGGAACCTATAACCTGTTCTACAACGTAGCGGATCAAAACCATAAAGTGGCCAAAACGGTTACCCGTACGGTGCATGTTCAAGACACAACGCCGCCGGCGATAACGGTTTCCGTGCCATCTGACGTAAGTTACGGCGATGAAGAGTATTTGCTCCCTCAATTTACCGTTTCCGACAACGGGTCTGGTGTCGACGATGCGAAGACGACCCTGTTACTCGACGGCCAACCCGTGCAGAAGGGAACGTCGATTCCGCTCTATACGTTGCCGATTGGTCCTCACACACTGATCGTTACCGCATATGATCTGGCGGGAAATAGGGGAAGCGTCAGCGTAAGCTTCCGAACGACGACGAGTGTGAAATCGTTGAAAGCTTTGGTCGCCACGTTTGCGCGAAACGGATGGATCGACAATCAAGGAATCTCGAACAGTCTGATCAAGAAATTGGACCATGGTAATTTGCAAGGTTTCATCCAAGAACTTCAGGCGCAAAGAGGTAAGCATGTGACCACCGAAGCGGCCAACTACTTGCTGCGGGATGCACAGGCGTTGAAATAATATACGAGTTGAGGCAGTTTAACCATTCCGAACACAGGGTTGAACTGCCTTTTTTGTTTGTACATTCCCCAAATCGACGATTGTGATACTTATCAGGCGCTGATGACAGCAGCGAATTCAAAACATGAGTTTACAAGTGCCAGTAGGGGATCTATACTAAAGAAATTACGAATGAAAACGCTTTTCAGGTAACGATACCCATACACTTCGGAGTTTTCTTTCTTTTAATCTTTGCGTCCGAAAGAGTCATGCAGCTTTTTATAACCCGATATGGTATCGATACCAGAATAAGCTCTTCATTTGATTTCAAGCTATGACAATGACTTATTATGGAGGCACTCATGAACAATTATTCGTTTAACGGCAGTATGAGTCGTGAGGTTCTGGAAAGCTTTCTCTCCAGAGCGGTTACGGCCGCAGATCTAGTAAACAGTGATACATTGGATGACGACTTGAGAATGATTGGGAATATTGGGGCCAAGTTTCTCGGCCGTGCTTCCGGAGTATGGGATCTGGAGCCTGATGACGGCGCGCATTTCCAGAAGTCCAGGACAGTGGCAGCACGTGTACATGAGATCGATCCGGACATTATTTTACAAACGTGCATTTTTGAAGCCATATTTAAAGAGGTTGAGAACATTGAAATACCGGATTGGGTGTTCAAGTCCTTTCAATTACCGATTGAGCATCGGACATTCCGTTTTACCGACATGTTGTTTGATAGTAAACCGCAGGGATACATCTGGGACCAGAATGGCGGAATTCCGAATATCGACAAGCTGGAGACACAATTGTGGTTCTTCTACAGGGCGGCAAGCTATATAGATGCCGGGTATGAGGCCATTCATATGGGGCAGATTCACTTGTATACCGCAGACGATACCGGATTCAAGAAAACGATCGCATTATTTGAAAAGATAAGGGACTATGCCATAACCAATGCGAGACGTGGCATTGTTCTGCTTGACGCGCATACGCATGGGGTGAATGTGCAAGGCAGGCTGCTGTTTGATTTTCACTCCATGCCATATTCGCGAATGCCGATTCTGGATACTACCGGCGACAAGCTCGCACTGGTGCAGGAGGGGTTCAGCGAAGGTGGAGTGACGCCAAGCGGCTGGAGCTGTGAGTCATTGCCGATGCTGATGGAACTCGATAACTGGGGCGGACAATTTGTCTTCGAAAATGACTGCATTCCGAATGAACAGCGGGCATGGAAGGAATGGTGGGGCTACGATCAGATCGCATGGTTTGCTTCACAGGATGAGGAGAGTCGTAATCGGTTTCTCGAATATACCTTGAAATGGACGGCCGTGAATAATGTCAACGCATATTTGCAGATGCCAATGCGAAGAGGGCTGGGCAGCTGCCAAATTCCGATGACAGCCTGGGGTACTGGAGAAATGACCGCAAGTAACTGTTACCAGGCCAATACGCCCGGTGAAGGATGCCCACTTGGATTTGGACAGGAAGAGACGATCAAATACCTCTGGCAATTAGAAAGCGATCTAAGACAGAAGGCCGGCAACCCGCTACCAAACGCCTCCTACGGAGCTGAAGACAGCTTTGATCCGGAGACCGGGATCAAGCTACCGTCTCGTGTCATTCTATACGGCAGCTTTCAGCATCATGTCGGCGCATTCAAGAATGATTCCAACAGCGAAACGACTCGGATGTATTACATGGGAGACGGTATCTATCAGCGCACCTTTGTCCTACCATTCCGTGGCTCCTACGATTATGCCGTGGCGTTGTATGGAACCCTGTCCCAGACCTTTTCGTTCGACAGTTATCCGCGCAGTGGGTCGTCGAATAAATCGACAATGGAAATCGAGCAGGACAATACCGTCGTAACTTTTGTATATGATTTCCGCAACAGGAGCCTTACAGCCAATATGATTGAAGGCCTGTAGATTATTACAACGTGCAGCGCAGGAAATATATCATCTGTGAAGGGATTAAGAATTGGCAGGAGCTTAGCTGGTACTGTAAAGAGCGTGGCATGGATTATTTGAATTTCGAGCCGATGTCTATTCCACGGGAAATGGCGAATACAGTCGAGGATACCAAGGAGCTGTTAGCGAGATTAAACGCCGCCGCTGGAATTCCCTTCATGGTATGTCTGGACGTGGGGTACGCTCCTAATCCGAATGATCGAGAGCGACACCCCGAATCGACCTTCCACGAGTGGCAACGGCTCTCACGTCGTGCCCGCGCCGGAAACGCAGTAACGAAAAGGATCGGCTACATACAGCTGATCCTTTTTGCTGTAGCTGGTGAGCCGTTCACTGTCGGAAGTCAAGAACATTTTCCAAATGAAGTCCGCATAAATCACGGGCTTTTTTATTTTTCAGATAAAGTTCTTGTCAATTGGCGATGACAAAAACTTTGACCGATTGTCTATGGAGAGAGGCTACCGGTGCCCCTATTTGCCCCGTTTTCGCAATAACCAAAAAAACGACACAAAATAAAAAAACTGAAGTATATTTCTCTGAGCAAGCATTCCTTATACTCTTTCTATAGACATTAGTCTAGAAAAGAAAGGGGCGGGGGGATCGTACGCCAAGCTCATTTCTCCCCGTTTTTATGAAAACCAATTGATGCCAAGGGAGTGTAACGTATGGGGAAATGGATGAATTCGATCATGTAAAGCGAAAGATAATCCTGCTAGCATTTTCCTTTCTCCAGGTAATTATGCTAGGATCGAACGCTTATATCCTAACGGTCTTTGGATCGAAGATTGCTACATTCACGACATTACGAAATGGCCGTTATCGCCTTATCCCGCCGCGGACAACAGGGATGCGGTAACCCCGTTCAAGAAGGAAGGATAATCAAGCTTTATGCTTTGCCGCTCGGTCCTCATTCTTTGACGGTAATTGCACAAGACTTTGCCAGAAAATACGGGAACCGCAAGCGTAACCTTCAAGACGACGGCAAGTTTGAGCTCGCTTAAAGCGTTGGTGGCTGCGTTTAGGGCTAACGGTTGGATCGACAATAACGGTATTGCCAACAGTTTGACCAAGAAGCTGGAGCACGGCAATTTGCAAGCGTTCCTAAATGAAGTGAAGGCGCAGAACGGCAAGCACATTAACGCTGAGGCAGCAGGCTACTTGCTGCGCGATGCGCAATTATTACTAAATATATTGCGAAAGATACGAGACGTAAAGGAGCGGGAGCATGACATTTTCCATCATAATAGGCTCGGAAGCTACGAAACTGGAGTGTAAAGCGGCGCAGATGTTCGCTGTGCGATCGCATCATCGTGCTGGAATTGACATTTCTGTCCTTCGGGAAGGTGTACGAGTTGCGGAAGGCAGAACCATCATCGCAGGAACTCCGGAAAGCTGCGCTCATATCGGAAAACTTTGCGCGAATGGGGAAATGCGCCTACCCGCCGACTTGGGAGATGAAGGATTTATCATTCAGGGCGGCGCGAAAAAGCCTGTTTATGTTGCCGCTCATACGCCGCAAGGTGTTCTGTACGGAATAGGCAAGCTGCTTCGTCAAATCGGGTTTTCAGCCGGTTCGATGCATATTCCGCAAATGGAGATCGTTTCTCGTCCGGACAAATCCGTACGCGGTATCTATTTTGCCACACATTTCGGCAACTGGTATTGCCAAGCGGAGCTGGAAGCCGTTAGAGAATATTTGGAAGAGTTGGCCTTGTGGGGAGTCAACGAATTGCTCGTATGGTTCGACATTTCCCATTACCGCTCGCTGGAGGAAGGACTGCCGATGCTTTCGCGTCTTGCGCATTTCGAAGCGCTCGCACGTGACGTTGGCATGAGGGTAGGCCGAATCGCGATCGCTAACGAAGGATTTAAAGGACAGGTAGGAGCCGGACGCTCGATGCTGAGTAAAAACTGTTTCGACGAAACGGATTACCATCCGCTGCGCGCTAGAGATCGCGTGTTCGGCGGATTCGACACGGATATATGTCCGTCTCAGCCTGATGGCAGAGAGATGATTTTAAGCAACAAGGAACTTTTATTCTCCCAAATGCCGCCTATCGATTCATTATGGCTATGGCCTTACGATCAAGGAGGCTGCAACTGTACGAAGTGTACACCTTGGCCTGCGACTTTCATGGGACTGAACCGGGAAATCGCGTCGATAGGGGCGCGGCACTTGCCCGGCATGACAGTCAACGTAAGCGCTTGGTGGTTTGATGGGCATCAGAACGGAGAGGACGATGCATTCTTCAAGTTTTTGGAGGAAGAAAGCGAGCGGGAGACGTCGTGGTTCAAACACATTTTGGTTGGGGCGGTCGAAGCGAAAAGATGGATACAGAAAGACAGAGTCATACCGAAGCGTCATCCTCTCGTGCTGTTTCCGGAAATCAGCATGTTCGACTGTGTACCTTGGGGAGGAAAAGGAGGCAACCCAGCCCCGCGTCGTTTCGCCGCCGAATATGCGGAATTAAGCGATAGTATCATTGGAGCATTTCCGTATTCGGAAGGTATCTATGAAGATATGAACAAAGTGATTTGGTCGCAATTAATGTGGTATGGCGATGAGGAAATCGAACAGATTGTGCAAGAGTACTGCAGGTACTACTTTGGAGCCGGGACGGAGCAGCAGGCTGAACAATTTATTTATAGGTTAGAGGACCTCATCCTAGGAGGGGAGACCGGCGAGACCGCCGAACGGTTGGTGCTTCAAGCCGATGAAATTAGCGGACAAATGGAAGATTGGGCAAGGCAAGGCTGGCGCTGGAAGCTGTTGGATGCCCGCTGCCGGATCCAAGCCAGCATCGACCGGTTGCGCCTTGAAGGCGAAAATGCTGAATGCATGGAACATTTCCGCACAGCATACGAAATGGTGCAGAACGAACTGAATTTGCACCGTGAAGGTGTCTCGCTGCAACCTTGGATATATGCTCCATCCGATACTGCGCTGAACATTTTCTTGGGACTGGCCGATGTCGTCAACTTGACGCTGGATCAGCAGACGAACGATGGGGCTGCGAGAGGGAAGGAATGATTCGAGGCTAACATCGGGAAGAAAGGAGAGAGACCTTGATAATTAGACCGAATATTTTGCTCATCATGACTGACCAGCAGCGCGGCGATTGTTTGAGCATTGAAGGACATCCCGTGCTGTTGACACCCAATATGGACAGCATCGCCGCACAAGGGGTGCGTTTTGACAGGTGCTATTCGACATGCCCTGTCTGCATCCCTGCCAGGCGGTCGTTATTGTCGGGACAATACCCCGATACGCACGGCATTGTTGGTTATTATCAACAAGCGGAGTGGGATGCATCGATCTCTTTGCCGACGGCGCTGAAAAATGCTGGCTATCATACATATTTGGTCGGGAGAGATATGCACCAATTTCCTCAGAACAAAAGATACGGATACGATCATACCGTAAGCTATCCGGATTACTGCGAATGGTTAAACAGCAGGTTATCTTACATCACCTACGAGCCTTCCGGACACTATTACGCAAGCGGCGTCATGCACAACAACAGGACAGCCAGACCATGGCCTCATGATGAATCTTTGCACTATACGAACTGGACCGTAAATGAGGCGCAGCGATTTATACAAAATCGTGATCCTTCGTGTCCGTATTTCTTGACCGTCTCCTTTCTTGCGCCGCATCCCCCGTTAATACCGCCCGAATTTTATATGGAACGATACATGAGAACGGGTGTCCCGGAACCGGTGATCGGCGAATGGGCTAAAGCTCCGGTAGCCGGGGGAAAGGGAAGTCCGGTCGATTCGGCCGAAGTATGTCTGTCGGGTGAAGAGTTGCTTTCATGCAGGTCCGCGTATTACGGCTTGATTAATCATATCGACGATCAACTTTCGCGTCTGCTTAGTAGCGTCGAAGCGGAAGGCGCGGATAACACCATCATCATTTTTACAAGCGATCATGGCGAAATGTTGGGGGATCACTACCTCTTTCGCAAAAGCGTTCCTTACGAACCGTCGGTCCGCGTTCCATTGTTCATTTCGGCTCCGCCCCGTTACGGAATAAGGAAAGGGCAGGTCATTAGCAAGCCCGTATCACTCGAAGATATCATGCCTACGATATTGGACTTGTCGGGCGTGGAGATTCCGAATACAGTCGAAGGATCAAGTTTGGCTCCGTTAATGCGTGAAGAGGAGGTTTCCTGGCGTTCCTACGTCCACATTGAGCATGGAGAGGGAACTGTAAACTTTCAACCTCACCATACGTTGACGGACGGGATCGAAAAATACATTTGGTTTGTACGGAGTGGAGAAGAGCAGTTTTTCGATCTTCGAACAGATCCGCAAGAATGCCGGAATGTATTCGATTCCGAGCATTACAGGGATGCTGTAGCAGGCTGGAGAAGGAAACTGATCGCAAAGCTGCGGGATCGCCCCGAACGATTTACGGACGGCGAGACCTTGATTAGCGGACGGCCTTATCCTACTTATATCGAGCGGCACAATTAGCTTGTATAGAGGATATCTGTCCGCCCTCTTCGGGCACGATTCGCGTAACCGGAATTGTCAAAAAATACGAGGGAGGGCAATCGATTAAAGTCACTCTCTATGGCGATAGCATTTCTGTCGGACTCAATGCAAGCGTAACCAGGGAAGAAATCCGAACAGCTTTGACAATAAAAACATCGTCAACAAGAAACTACAACCCGATCTCTTTGATTAACACATATAAATGCAATCGAGCCCGTGTCACAATGAGAGCCATCTATCAAGAATTGAGGGTGGACGAAAGGTGGCATGGGCTTACTTTATGGAAGAGGATACGATGGAAGTGCAGCGTTGGATTAACATTTACGAAAATGGGATTTATTTGGAGATTCAGATTGCCGAAAGCGGAGATGTCCGTCTGGTTCATCTATCTCCCTTCCCAGCGAATGAAGATGTACTAGGAACAGAGGAGGAACGAAGAACGCGCCGGATCGTCGAACTGCAAGCGACGGGCGAAGATCGGAACGATCATCATGCGTCCAAATATACGGGGACAATGCCGGGAGGGAGGCTGAAGTACGAATGCCACAGGGATTTCTATAACGAAAATGGACGAAAGCTTGAAGTGATTATGGAAGACAGGGGGATGTGGGTGACGGTGCACTATCAATTTTACAACGATATCCCTGTCATTCGTGCTTGGACGGAGGTTGTCAATCAGAGTTTGAATTCCATACCGATGGAATACGTCTCCTCGTTTACGATGACAGGTATCTCGAGCGGAGGTAGCGGGTCATGGGAAGCCAAAAGCCGACTGCATATTGCACATAATGCATGGCATGGAGAGTTGCAGTGGAGAAGTTATACGTTATCTGAGCTAGGATTAACGAAAGTAAATGATTTTTCGATAAAAAGACTTTCGTACAGCAACTCGGGAACATGGTCTTCCGCCGATCTTCAGCCGATGGGTGGCTATGAGAATACAGAGGCGGGAATGGCCCTGTGCTGGCAAATCGAGCATAATGGTTCATGGCATTGGGAGGTGAGCGATAAGGCGAATGGTCAACTCTACTTACAATTAAGCGGTCCTACGGAGAATGAAAGTCATTGGTGGAAAAATGTCGCGCCCGGCGAAACATTTATCTCCGTTCCTGCGGCGATTGCGATTGTCAAAGGGGGTTTCGAACAGGGAATTGTGGAATTGACGCGTTACCGGCGAGAAATCCGTCGCTGGAATGAAGATAATGAGCGACTGCCGGTCATTTTCAACGATTATATGAATTGTTTATTCGCTGATCCAACTACCGAGAAGATTTTGCCCTTAGTTGATGCGGCCGCTTCGGCGGGGTGCGAATATTATTGCATCGATGCTGGCTGGTATGCGGACGGCGAATGGTGGAGCGATGTCGGACTTTGGCAACCGTCACGGAGACGTTTCCCAGGCGGATTACAGGAGGTGCTCGACTATATCCGGGCGAAAGGCTTAATTCCGGGACTTTGGCTGGAACTTGAAGTAATGGGCATCCATTGCCCCTTAGCGCAACAAGTGTCGGATGAATGGTTTTTTATGCGACATGGTAAACGGATCATGGATCACGGCAGGTATCAATTGGATTATCGACATCCCAAGGTCATTCAATATGCAAATGAAGTGCTCGATCGGCTAGTGACGGAGTACAAGGTCGGTTACATCAAGATGGACTACAACATTAATGCAGGTATTGGTACAGAGGTTAAAGCCGATAGCTTCGGCGATGGCTTGCTGCAGCATAATCGTGCTTACCTGCGCTGGCTTGATAGCGTATTCATTCGTTATCCGGAGTTGGTGATCGAGAATTGCGGAAGCGGCGGTATGCGTATGGATTATGCATTGCTCGCCAGGCACAGCGTGCAGTCGATTAGCGATCAGACGGATTACCGCAAGTTTGCGGCGATATCCGTTGCCGCTCCTACGGCGCTCACTCCAGAGCAATCAGCTGCTTGGTCTTATCCGCTTAAGGAAGGAGATCGGGAAGAGGTCATCTTTAACATGGTGAACGGCATGTTAATGCGAGTTCATCAGAGCGGGCACTTGGCGGACATTTCATCGGATCGCTTCGAATTGATTCGCGAGGGGATTTCCTATTACAAGAGTATCCGAGCATCTATTCCGAAGGCTCTTCCATTTTGGCCGATTGGCCTACCTAAGCATGGCGATCATTGGCTTAGCCTTGGATTAAGATGCGGTGAGAATGCTTATGTGGCTGTTTGGAGATTAGAAGGCGGAACGAAAGAGGAGAGATTTCCTATTCCGGGCTGTGATGGAAGGAAAGTAACGGTTCGATGCGGATTTCCCCAGCATGAGAGCCGCAGTTGGAGTTGGAGTCAGCTTGATGGAGCGCTAATTGTTACACTTCCAACGGAATTTACGGCGCGCCTATATGAATTGCATATTGAGGAGGAGTAGCCAATGGCCAAAAGTTGTGTCTATGTTGTATTGTCAATTGCTCTAGCAATGGTTGTCTTCGTTCATGATGACAGGGCTTACGCAGCGGGCACGACGGATTATGTAAGCAGTTCGACCGGCAATGATGCTAATGACGGGACGAGCGCAGACACTCCATGGCAAACATTGGCGAAGATTTCGTTCCATACGTTTAATCCTTTCAGCAAGGGGAAGATTGGGTTAGAAACGTATAATGCGACTGCGCTATACGATAACGTTATACTCATCGAACAATAGGAACGCAGGACGCCTCGATCACCGATCGGGGCATTTTTTTATCCATACAATATCGTAACAAACTACATCCAATGTTCTATTCTCAGCACATATTAAGGGAAGGTCGCCTATGGCACAATCAAAATAGGAAGGAGCTACAACGGTGACGATTACCTGAACATTCACGATAATTCCGTTCAGGGTTTCGAGCGAATCAATGATCGGACCGTCAGCTTAATTCGTGTGGTGGCATAGCGTAATCCCTTTGCGCTAGGAGACGAAATCGAGTTTCGAAATGAAGATCTGTCGCCTGCCGGGCTCACGGAACGTATCGCTGGCGTGGAATGGAATAAGGAGGAGTTCGTTTATGGTACTAAACTCGGGGTTATCGGACTTGATAAAGTATGAGGATTTTCAGCCGGGCGAATTGTGGCTGGATACGAATGGAAAGCCTATTCAGGCGCATGGCGGCAGTATTTTATTCGATAACGGTATGTATTACTGGTATGGAGAGAATAAAGACGGCCCGAACAGACTAAGTCGGATCGGTATTCAGCGGGTGGACGTAATTGGCATATCCTGCTACTCTTCAAGCGATTTATACAACTGGACATTCGAAGGCATCGCGTTGCCTGCGGTTTCCGACGATCCGAATCACGACCTTCATACGTCCAAAGTGGCGGAGCGTCCGAAGGTTCTGAAGAATGATCGAACTGGCCAATACGTCATGTGGCTTCATGTCGATAATGAGGACTATACATTGGCTAAAACCGGTGTGGCCGTAAGCGACAATCCAGCGGGACCATTTATTTTTGTGGGAAGCAAGCGCCCTAACGACGTGGATAGCCGGGATATGACAGTATTTAAGGATGAGGATGGGACGGCGTATTTAATTCATTCGTCTGACTGGAACAAAACCCTGATCATATCGAAGTTAACAGATGATTATACAGATTTGAATGGCGAGTTTACGAAAGCGTTCATCGACCAGTCCCGGGAAGCGCCGGCGGTGTTTAAACATGCGGGAAGGTATTACTTACTATCCTCGGGTTGTACGGGGTGGTATCCCAATGTTGCTCTCGTTGCCGAGTCGGATCGGATGATGGGACGGTGGGAGCTAAGGGATAATCCGTTAATAGGACCGAATGCCCGGAAGACGTTCTATGCGCAGAGCACGTATGTGTTTCCTGTCCAAGGACTGGATAACTGCTTTATTTTTATGGCTGACCGATGGCGACCGGAGGAACTTGCGGATTCTAGATATGTATGGCTTCCTGTCACTTTTACGGATGACGGGATAGAAATCAAGTGGGCGGATCGCTGGGATTTGAATACGTTTAGAGAATGAATACATGAAGTCAGGCCGTTCCTCAATTTGAGGAGCGGCCTTTTCTTGATTAAGCTGAATTATAGCCGTTCACAACCTGTCTGTAATAGAAACTAATTGCTAGATATATTATTGAGAAGTTGAACCCGCATCTTGAGCATACGGTTGAAAGAAGAACGAAGTATTATGTTAAGCATAATGATTAAGCTATCGGGTAACTATAGCTCATTATACAAAAACGGAGAAGTCAGCCGGTCCTTGTGGTCGGCTGACTTTGCGATTTTAAGGAAATACCGGGTGACAAAAACATTATCTCATTCGTCTCGGCAAATAGATTCTTCAGTACGTTTAACTGCGCTGGGGTGCTTTTTTCTTGTTACTTGTAATTACCCTTTTGTGTTATTTCACGAGCTCAATAAATTTGCTTGCCGCATTGGAAAGCGGCATGTTTCGCATGATCATAAATCCCACTTGTGAAGGTGGCATCTTAATATCTAATTGAATTTCGAAGAGGGAGCCCTCTTCCAATTCCTTGGAAATGAATTCTTTTGTTATGTAAGAGATTCCGAGGCCTTTCCGTGCGAATTCGATGAGAAGATCTACACTTCCCACCTCAATTTCCGGTTTAATCTGATGTCCGTAACTTTGAAATAGTTCCGTGATAGCCATCCGCACCCGGCTATTACGTGAGAACAAGACAATGGGGTACTGAAGCAGCAGCTCCAGTGAGAGTACTCTGTCCTTAAGCTCAGCATAATGAACCCCCGCTACAAAGCAATCCTGCAGCTCAATTCCCCTCATCACTTCAAGCTGCGAATCGACGATAGGCATACGAACGACACCCAAATCGATTTTGCCTTCTTTCAAGAATGCAATGGTCTCAGGGGTCGTCCCGTGATTCAGATGCAATTTAATGCCGGGATGCTTCTGATGATAGCTCTCCAAGTAAGGAAGCAAGTAGTGCTTGAACAACGAGTCGCTGCCGCCAATCCTAAGCTCGCCGCTGTCCAGATTTTTGAGTGCAGCCATCTTTTCTTCTGCTAACGTGATTAGGATCTGAGACTTCTCGATATAAGAATAAAGTATGGCGCCCTCTTGCGTTAAGTTAACGCCTTTGGAATTCCGGTAGAACAAAATGACGCCGAAGCTGTCTTCCAACTGCTTGATGGCGTGACTGACGCTTGGCTGGGTGATATACAACGATTTGGCGGCCTTAGACAAGCTTCCCGTCTTTGCGGCCCAATAAAAAACCTTATATAGCTCGTGATTGATCATAGACGTGGTCTATAGCTCCTGTGAAATATACTAATTACATGTATAGGTGATATTCGTATTATAGTGGATTTAAGAAATAGAAACCAGAGCTAGCAAATTAGCCCTGTTGAAAGGAGAAGAAAAATGGAGTCTACCACGTTTGTCTTGTTTGGAGCGACAGGGGATTTAGCCAAAAGAAAAATTTACCCTGCCTTGTATAATTTATTCGTTGATCAGAAGCTGCCTCATTCTTTCAGTGTGATCGGCCTTGGAAGAAGGGAACTATCTGATGAAGCCTTTCAAGCTAATGTAGAGCAATCTCTTCGTATGTTTTCCAGGAGAGAAGTGAAAGATCCCGTTTTGGTGAAAAAGTTTTTACGCACCTTCCGCTATAGTGTGCTAGATGTAAGCCGTAAAGAAGATTATCAGAAGCTGCTTCAGCTCATTGAACAACAGGAAGCTGAGCTTCGCATGGCGCCAAACCGTATGTTTTATTTGTCCGTAGGCCCGGAATTTTTTGAAACCATTGCAGCGAACATCCAGGAAAGCGGACTTGGTTCCGCGGATGGCTGGAAGCGACTGGTGATCGAGAAGCCGTTTGGCCATGATTTGCAATCTGCTCGAGCGTTGAATAACAATCTGAGCAAAGCTTTTACGGAAGATGAGATTTTTAGAATCGATCATTATCTCGGCAAGCCAATGGTGCAGAAGCTTGAGGTGCTGCAGCAGAGCAATCCAGTCCTTCAGGCATTATGGGATAACCGTTACATTGCTAACGTTCAAATAACGGCGAATGAAATCGTCGGCGTCGAAGAAAGAGCTGGTTATTACGATCATGTTGGTGCTGTAAGAGACATGTTCCAAAACCATATGCTGCAATTGCTTATGATGCTGACGATTCACCTCCCGAACAACAGTACGTCAGAAAATGTCCGTTTCAAAAAGAAACTGGTGATGGAGGCACTGGAGCTGCTGCAAAAAGAGGATCTTAGCTCCCATGTTGTTCGCGGACAATACGGAGCAGGAACGATCCAAGGGAAACCGGTGATCGGATACAATTCCGAACCCAACATTGCCGCAACCTCTAGAAATGACACCTTTATCGCAGTTAAGCTGCAAATCGATGATTATTCATGGCGAGGCGTTCCTTTTTACATCCGCACAGGCAAAAGAATGAAGGACAAATCGACGCGAATCGTAATCGAGTTCAAAGAACCTTTAAAACAGTCCAAGGCAAACGATGATACGAAGAAACCTAATCTTCTCGTCATTGAAATTAGTCCGAACGAAAGCATATCGCTGCAATTAAATACAAGAAATCCTCAGAACAAAGGGGAGTTCAAGCCCATGCATATCGACTTCCACGAGAGTGGAGACAATGTACCCGAGGCTTACGAGAATTTAATTGGCGATGCTTTGCACGGAGATTCTACATTCTTCGCACATTGGGACGAAGTCGAATTATCATGGCAATGGGTTCAGCCTATCTTAGATGCATACGAAGAGAACCGAGTGCCGCTTCATCTGTACGCAGCTGGCAGTAATGGTCCAGCAGAGTCAGATGAGCTGTTAGCTCAGGACGGCTATCATTGGTGGTTTGACGAGATGACGGAACAACAAATCGAAACCAAAGAAGGAGAACAATATGCCTATCACACAAACAATTGATCAACTGGCAGTCGATACGATCCGCACCTTGTCGATTGATGCCATCAATGCCGCTAATTCCGGACATCCAGGACTTCCTATGGGAGCTGCGCCTATGGCGTATGCACTTTGGGGCAAACTACTGAATCACAATCCAGCACATGCAAAATGGTTCAACCGCGATCGTTTTGTATTATCCGCAGGTCACGGCTCGGCTTTGCTTTACAGCCTTCTGCATTTGTCTGGCTATAACGTCTCAATAGAAGATGTGAAGCAGTTCCGCAAGCTGAACAGCAAAACGCCTGGACATCCTGAATTTGGCCACACAGATGGCGTAGATGCAACAACTGGTCCTCTAGGACAAGGTATTGCGATGGCGGTAGGCATGGCAATGGCTGAAGCGCATCTGGCTTCGAAATTCAACCAAAGCGGGTTTCCAGTCGTCGATCATTACACGTATGCGCTTGTCGGAGATGGCTGCTTGATGGAAGGAATCTCTTACGAGGCCATGTCCATGGCGGGACATATGAAACTGAACAAATTAGTTGTATTGTACGATTCCAACGACATCTCCTTGGATGGTGAACTCAATCTTTCCTTTGGAGAGAACATGCAAAAAAGAGCAGAATCCGCAAATTGGCACTATTTGAGGGTTGAAGACGGCAACGACATCGAGCAAATTACGAAAGCGATCGAAGCAGCCAAGCAAAATAATTCCCAGCCGACGATTATTGAAATCCGGACGATTATAGGTTACGGAAGCAAAGTAGCGGGAACGAATAAAGCGCATGGCAATCCGCTCGGCAAAGAAGAAGCAAAGGCAACTAAGCAAGCTTATGGATGGAAGTATGAAGAAGAATTCACGGTTCCTGAAGAAGTCAAAGCTCATTTTGCACAGCTGAAACAAAATGGCGAAGCAAAAGAAGCAGCATGGAACCAATTGATCGCTTCCTATAAAGCACAGCATCCAGCACTTAGCACAGAGCTTGAGCAAGTCATCGAAGGCTCCGTCGTAATCGATGCCGCAGATATCCTTACCTTTGATGCTTCAAAAACAGTTTCAACTCGTGTAGCAAGTGGTCAAGCGATTAATCATTTCGTAAAATCAGTTCCTTCGATTTTTGGCGGCAGCGCGGACTTATCACATTCAACGATGACTGATATTAGCGGTGAGCAAGTGTTTGCGGTTGAATCCTATGCTGGACGGAATATTTACTTCGGCGTTCGCGAGCATGCAATGGGTGCAGCTGGCAACGGCATGGCGCTGCATGGTGGAGTAAAACCATTCGTAAGCACATTCTTCGTGTTCAGCGACTATCTGCGCCCGTCCATTCGTTTGGCTGCACTGCAGAAACTGCCTGTTACTTATGTATTTACCCATGATTCAGTAGCAGTTGGTGAGGATGGGCCTACGCATGAGCCAGTTGAGCAGTTGACTGCGCTGCGTACCATTCCTGGACTTACGGTCATTCGTCCTACCGATGCCAATGAAACAGCAAGTGCATGGGCTTATGCCTTGCAGCAAAATGAAGGTCCGGTAGCGCTGGTACTGAGCAGACAGAACCTGCCTATATATGAAGCAACCAAAGGCAATGTTGAAGCGGTAGCCCAAGGAGCCTATGTCCTTACGGAAACCAATAATCAGCCGGATGTCATCCTGATCGGAACCGGTTCCGAGGTTTCTCTGGCCGTGAGCGCCAAAGCTGAGCTCGAGAAGGAAAATATCTCTGTACGTGTAGTTGCTATGCCAAGCCGCGAGCTGTTCGACCGTCAATCATACGCTTATAAGCAGTCCGTACTGCCTGCTTCCGTCACGAAGCGTTTAGCAATTGAAGCGGGTATCTCGCTTGGATGGGAGCGTTACACGGGACCAAGCGGCAGCGTATTGTCCATCGATACATTTGGAGCTTCAGGACCAGGAGCTGAGGTCTTGGAATACTTTGGCTTCTCCGTGGATAATGTGGTTCGTTTGACGAAAGAATTACTATAGTAAAACGCAAGAATTGAGAACAGGCGACTCTGTTCAGTCGGAACTTTCTTTCGCGGATATGTGTGTAAGTTTAACCATGTTAAATAATAACCATAAAAAAAACGGAGGTAATAACTATGAAATTTTTTATCGACACTGCGAACCTGGTAGATATCAAAAAGGCCTATAAAATCGGCGTCTTGTCCGGTGTTACGACAAATCCATCCTTGGTTGCCAAAGAAGGCGTGAAATTCGAGGATCGCATCGCTGAGATTTTACGTGAAGTACCTGAGGTCGAATCCGTTTCAGCCGAAGTTACACCTGATGCAATAACAGCTGAGGACATGATTGCGCAAGCGAATGAACTGATCAAAATCAATAACAATGATAAAAATATCACCATTAAGCTCCCGATGACGCTGGCAGGCTTGGAAGCATGCCGTTACCTGACAAAAAAAGGCGTAAAAACAAACGTAACACTGATCTTTACCGTGAATCAAGCACTCTTGGCTGCTCGCGCTGGTGCAACCTATGTCTCCCCGTTCCTTGGCCGTTTGGATGATATATCGGAAGATGGCGTTCTACTCGTATCCAAAATCGCTGAATTGTTCCGTACGCATAACCTGGATGCACAAATTATTGCGGCTTCTGTCCGTCATCCGGATCACGTGACACGCGTAGCCATGGCAGGCGCACATATCGCAACCATTCCTTTCTCAGTCATTGAACAAATTTCCAAGCATCCTCTAACGGATCAAGGCATGGAGAAATTTGCTGCCGATTGGAAAAAAACAGCTCATTAAGCATTTATCTGCAACTAGACAGTAATGACAGGGAGGTAGCAATAGTGAAGAAACAACAAATTGGCGTGGTCGGTTTGGCTGTAATGGGTAAAAACCTGGCCTTGAATATTGAAAGCAAAGGGTTCTCGGTTGCGGTGTATAACCGATCTGCGGAGAAAACAAATGAACTATTGGCAGAAGCGCAAGGGAAAAATTTCGTTGGCACGTTCAACGTCGAAGAGTTCGTCCAATCGCTGGAGACGCCGCGTAAAATCCTCATCATGGTCAAGGCGGGTCAACCCACTGACGATACCATAAATCAGCTTGTCCCTTACCTAGATCAAGGAGATATTCTGATCGACGGCGGAAATGCATATTTCCCTGATACGCAGCGCAGAAACAAAGATCTTCAGGCTCAAGGCTTCCACTTCATCGGCGCAGGCGTTTCTGGAGGCGAAGAGGGGGCATTGAAAGGTCCTGCCATTATGCCAGGTGGGCAAAAAGACGCGTATGATCTCGTAGAACCGATCCTGACAGCCATTTCGGCCAAAGTGAACGGTGATCCTTGCTCGACTTATATTGGAGAAGACGGCGCTGGCCATTACGTCAAAATGGTACACAACGGCATCGAATACGGTGATATGCAGCTCATCGGTGAAGCTTATCATCTGCTCAAGGATGTACTGAACTTGAGCACCAGCCAGCTGCATGACATTTTTACAGAATGGAACAACGGCGAGCTGGATAGCTATTTGATCGAGATAACGGCGGATATTTTCAAGAAGACAGATCCGGATACAGGCAAACCGATGGTGGATGTCATTCTCGACTCGGCAGGGCAAAAAGGAACTGGCAAATGGACAAGCCAAAGCGCATTGGATTTGGGTGTTCCATTGTCCATCATTACGGAATCCGTGTTTGCACGGTTTATCTCCGCGATGAAAGAAGAACGCGTAGCCGCAAGCAAGCAGCTGAATGGTCCTGCCGTATCCAACTATGACGGCGATGCTAAGGAATTCATCGAGGCCGTTCGTAAGGCTTTGTATACGAGTAAAATAGCTTCCTATGCACAAGGCTTTGCCCAGATGAGAGCTGCTTCTGATGCATACAACTGGAATTTGAACTATGGCAGCATTGCGATGATATTCCGCGGAGGATGTATTATCCGTGCAAGATTCCTACAGAATATTAAGGATGCCTATGACCGGAATCCGGCACTGAGCAATTTGTTCTTGGACGATTATTTCAGCCAGATCGTTGATAACTATCAGGAGGCTTGGAGAAAGGTAATAGCGATTGCCGTAACTAGAGGAATTCCGGTTCCTGCTTTTGCTTCTGCTTTAGCTTACTATGACAGTTATCGATCTGAGAGGCTGCCAGCTAATTTACTGCAAGCGCAAAGAGATTATTTTGGAGCACATACGTTCCAACGCCTTGATAAAGAGGGAAGCTTCCATTTCCAATGGATGGACAATAACGAATAACATGTAAGTGTGATGCTTATAGAACGATCTATTCAATTTCAAATACAATAAGGCACTCCTTTGGGATGGTTATGAAATGTCAAATTTCATGATACTCAACATAGGAGTGCTTTTTATTTGTTAAAGATTTTCGATGGGAAAGCCCGAAGAATGGCTGCCACCGATACCCAGCGAAAGGGAAGCGCAATTCGATTATACAATCCACTCTATTAATATCCCCACTTGTTCTGCCATGACACGAGGTGGAGAAGGCATTCGATTCTTGAACCACCATTCCACTAACTCTACGTAAGCCCCTTTTAAATGTGGCCTATAAGGCTGTTATGGCAGAGTCCCCTCACAGCCTCCGGCATAGTAGGGGTTAGCTCAAAAGATGCCGGTGCCGCCTCAGCTCATAGAGGGGTACCACCAGCAAAACGCAGATTTACACCGTTAAGGGGATTTGAACATTAAAATAACCAGTTTTCACCCCGCTAAGGGGTAACCGTTAGAAACGAAGACACATACAACTTTTTTTGAAAAAGTAGTAACTATACAATTTAACGTGTTAAGACATGTACATTCTACTAATGAGATATAGCACCGGGGTGCATCCAATGAGAGGTTTCTCTTTGATTCAAATGATCCCGATTATAAAAAAGAAGGAGCACTATATCGCTCCTTCTTCTTCTTTGGATATTTCCGCTACCAAGTACTAACAATATTGAACGTTTAAGCCACGTTAATACCGGAAAGAGGTCTTGCTCAGATACCTTACACCTACCTCAACCTACCCCAATAACGCTATTGAGAATATGCTGAATTATTTGTGATTTATAAATTGGGCTCCCGTTTTGCAAACTCTTGTAACATCCCTCTTATTTGTTCTACCAATAAAGCAGGCGCTTTCTTTGGGGAACCTGTGTCAAACGGAGGCTGAGGATCGTATTCCAAAATCAGCTGGACTCCTTTACTCATATCTTCTCCCAATTCCCATGCTATTAATTGAAGTGCCATATCGATACCAGAGGAGACACCGGCTGCTGTAACGATTTTGCCCTGACGAACCACTCTTTCATCTGTTGGAATTGTTCCAAGAGATTGAAGCAGGTCGAAGGATCCCCAATGACTGGTGGCTACAATTCCATTTAACAAGCCTGCGGCGCTCAAAATCAGAGAGCCGTTACAAACCGACGTGGTCCATTTCGTAGTTTCATGTATTTGGCGAATCCAATTTAACGTTTCTTCGTCATTCATTGGAGTTTTATAATTTGGCGGACTGCAACCTGGAACAACGAGAATATCAGCTGAAGTAACTTCAGAAAAACTGTAATCGGCATGCAAATAACCCATATTTGAGTCCAGTTTGATTAACCCTTTTTTCTTAGCGACAAACTTCACTTCACATTTCAGTGTAGCAGCAAATACATCGTATGGACCAATTGCATCTAATGCTGTGATTCCATCGAAAAGCATGATTGCGATTTTCAAGATGATCTCTCCTTTGGAGTGGGATTCTATTCTTACACACAAACTATAACATACTCATACGGGGTATGGGTATGTAGATATTGTGAAAACACTGCTCGGCGTTCTGATCATGAACGGTATCGCCCACAACCAGAAAGTGACCTTTGGAAGTAATAATACGCTTACCAGTGTAAAACCCCCATGCCGTAGACCAAGGTATTTTAATTTCAAACATCTCTTTCCACAAATATTGATTGAGAAATGCTCATGTAAACCTTTAATAGTACGTTACTTGTCAAAAAGCATACTTTATGACAAGTTGGAAAACAGGCAATATTCCACTTGTCATAAAGTATGCTTATTTATTTTGAAACACTGCACTTTACTGATATGCTTTTTGACACGAAGTTTCGTGAACTCGGAATTGAAGAACGGTATATCTTCATGGACAAGCAAAGTGGTAAGGACTTCAACCGGCCACAGTATCCGCGTTTTGCTGGTGGTACCTCATAGAGCTAAGTAACAAAAGGGGAAGGAATGGGCTACTTCAGCATGTTTATGAGTATTGCCATGGTAATTGGGCCGGCTTGTGGACTCTACTTATGGAAAGACAAGAACATCACGTTATTGCTTGTGACCGTTTGTGTCATTGCTGCGCTTTCTCTTCTGTTTACGTTGGGGATACGGGTACGTCAACCAAAACAGGGTAATACAAAGATGACTTTGAACGTAGAGCCAGTTAAGCGGAAAAAGGGCATGCACTGGAGTGACTTTATCGAGCCTAAGGCGCTACCTATTTCATTGGTGGGGTTTCTTCTTGCCGTATCTTATAGCTCATTATCTGGGTTTATGGCCTCTTTTACAACTGAGATTCATCAATCTCAAGTGGCGGGTATTTTTTTTGTTGCGTTTGCAATCATGATTGTATTATTTCGACCTCTTGTTGGAAAAGTATTCGATAAATATAACGAACATTACTTATGCTATCCCGGGATTTTGTTGTTTACAGTCGGTATGTTCCTGTTAAGTCAGGCGGACTCCGGAACGATGGTTTTGGTGGCCGGCTTCATTATGGGAGCAGGGTACGGAGCGCTTTTCTCTAGTTTTCAGGCACTTGCCATCTTGCTGTCCCCCGAAAACCGCAGAGGGAGCGCCAATGCGACGTTTTTCTTGTTGTTTGACTCCGGTTATGGGGTAGGTTCTTATTTCATGGGATTGATTGCATCCTTTACGGATTACCGCATGATGT
Source organism: Paenibacillus baekrokdamisoli (assembly GCF_003945345.1). Taxonomy (GTDB): domain Bacteria; phylum Bacillota; class Bacilli; order Paenibacillales; family Paenibacillaceae; genus Paenibacillus_Z; species Paenibacillus_Z baekrokdamisoli. The sequence goes on from NZ_AP019308.1 coordinate 1,738,969, forward strand.
ATGTTTTCGCAGGCGCCATTGCGATGCTTTCTGCAGGCCTGTACTATGGTCTGCATCATCGCACTCGAGCGAAGCAGACTATTCAGAATCAAAATGCCATGTAAATTGCCTTTCCGACAGGATGCAATAATGAATTGATTGACATTTAATTAAGATTGGGGTAGCCGTACAATAATACCTTCAAACAAATCAACTTTGAGGGTCTAGAAATCGAAGCAAGTATGGGCGGCTGAACATATCGTTCGTTGACCTAATCATGGGAGACGAGAACTTAATAAATCCACCTAGCGATTCTCACTCCCATGTCTCAACGGATCTTAGCCCATTCATTCCTTCGTCACATCTTGGAGGTCGGACTTTCTAACGGAACGGGTCCGAGCCCTTTTGCGTAACGTTTCCCGATACTCCGGACGATTCCCGTTAGCGCAATCAATTATTATTGTCTTAACCTGTATAGCTTCGATGAACCAAATTACAAAAAACCTTGAATCATACGATCTTGTACGACCCAAGGTTTTTAATATTTTTAAAGATTACCTCAGCTTCATGTTATGCCTTCTTTAACGCTGATGGCGGGTAACCAAACCGCTCTTTGAATACTTTTGAGAAGTGGGCTGCATTCTCAAAGCCAATCGTAAAACAAATATCCGTAACGGATAAATTCGAATGAGTTAACAGTTCTTCCGCCTTGTCCAACCGACGATTGCGTATCCATTGTAGAGGAGATGTGTTGTACGTGGCTTGAAACTCTCTTTTAAAAGCAGATAAACTTCTTCCAGATAAGTATGCAAGATCGCTTATTGATACAGGGTTCATGAAGTTCTCCTCAATAACTTCGGCAATACCTTTCTTAGTTTTGCGTTTAAGCTGTAAAAACTGAAGCAGAAACCGATTGTCTGCGTCCACTACATTGAATAATAATTCCAGCAGCTTAAGCTTTACCAGTCCATCATTTATTTTTTCAGAATCATTGAAGTAAGGCTTAAGAGACTCCAAATAGCCGACAAGACGATCATTTACGGAGTGAACAGACACCGGAACAATCAGTGCCGGATATGATGATTTATAATCTGCCAGTTTCATAAATTCACGGAGCACATCTTCTTTCAGGAAAAACATCATGTAGTCCAATTTATATTCAGAATCCGAATCTCCCGATTTCTCATATTCGACAACAATCGATTTTTGCAAAAGTATCATTTCATTTTTAAGAACCGTATATTCCTGATTTCCGAATCTCACCGTGTACATTCCCTCAAGGACGAAGAGAAGCAGGTGATCCTCTAAAAACATGGTTCCCTTTGTGCCTTGGGTATGTGTGCAGGATTCAATCACAGACAATCCTTTCAGCTTTAAGACACTTTGATTATACGGAGGCCTACTAAGGGCTTGAGGCGCCTTAACAATCGCACTGTTTCTTACAGACATCAATTATTCCTCCTGAATATAACTGCAAAATATATTCGCCCCTATGACGAATATTCCTTTTCAAAATAAAGCAAAAGTAATTTTGCTATAACTCCAATCAACTAACGTTACTGAGCCCCGCCAAATAACGTTATTACGAATCATTCTTTAATTTTCCTTTCTAGGGGTAGTACCAGCGAAGCTTACACCACCCGCACAGTTGAAGGATTATTTATAAATAATCAGTTCCAAAATTGAGCTAGCATTTCGTGTTATCTTACCTCTAATACTTGAGAAATTCAAGAAAGGGGTTTGAGTCCGAACAAGCTTGCCGCGATCATCTTTTCCACATCTGTATGCCAAACTGTCTTTGATGTCGAAGTGCCAGAATGCCTCGACAAAAACATTAAAAACCTTGGGTCGTACTGAGTACGATTCAAGGTTTTTTGTCTGTCATGTGGTTCATTGTAGCCGTGCAAATGAGCGAAATGAACAAATGTATAGAGCTTTGGAACAAAGTAATGGATGCGCTGGTGAAGTAAACTTACCTCATCAGGAAAACAAATCAAGCTGAACAGAAAGGAAAGGGAAATGATTATGACAAAACAAAAGGTTTGGTTCGTAACAGGAGCATCAAGAGGTTTTGGATTGGAAATTGTCAAAGAAGCGTTGGGATTCGGTGATCAGGTTGTGGCAACGGTCCGGAATTCACCTGAATTATTGGCAAGCAAGTTAGATAATCCGGATAACCTTAGCGTGGTCGTGCTTGATGTCACTAATGAACAACAGGCTTACGAGGCAGCAGGACAGGCAATCAAACGATTCGGTAGGATTGATGTGCTTGTCAATAATGCAGGATTCGGCCTGCTGAGTGCAGTAGAAGAAGCGACGGACAAGGAAGTAAAGAGAAATTTTGAAGTCAATGTGTTCGGGTTGTTAAACGTTACCCGCGCAGTTCTTCCTTATATGAGAAAAGAACGTCCGGGACATGTGATCAATATTTCCTCGATAGGCGGATTAACGGGTAACGTCGGATGGGGGGTGTACGGCTCCACAAAATTCGCTGTTGAAGGATTAACGGAAGCAATGGCAAAAGAATTGGCTCCGCTAGGCATTCATGCTACTGTCGTAGAACCCGGTTTGTTCCGAACGGAATTCCTGGATGTAACGTCACTGACTCGTACCAGCCGTGTAATTGACGATTATGCGGAAACAGTAGGTGAGATGAGAAGTTTCGCCACTGAGGTTAACAAAAAGCAACCCGGCGATCCTGTCAAGTTAGCCAAAGCATTAATTCTCTTGGCTAATGCGGAGAAACCTCCGGTACACTTACCGATGGGAAAGGATACCCTCACTTTCTTCAAAGAAAAAATGGATCTTTTCGAGAAGGATATTGAGGCATGGTTTGACGTGATAACAGGCACAGACCATGATGATGTGATTTCGTGAGGTTCGATATTAAGTAGCATTAAACGAATATTCGATTTAATTTAGCCACTGACGGACGATTCGAAGCGTTTATCCACGATCAGTCATTTGGTTAGGGTTTGCTGTTAAAGAGGCTCCAAGCATTCGCCTTCGTATGATTCACTTGAGTCTAAGCAGTAATCAATAAATCAAATGAAAAGAGGACAAAAAATGAATTCGAAATACAATCAACTGTTCCAACCTTTCACATTCAAAAATGGTATCACGATCAAGAACCGCGTCGTTATGGCACCAATGACAACCTGGGCAAGCAACGATGATCTAACCATCTCCGACGAGGAAGTCAGCTATTACCGCAAAAGAGTTAACGGGGTTGGACTCGTTATTACGGGGTGCACGCAGGTCACTCCAAATGGACAAGGCTTTACGAATGAATTTGCCGCTTACGACGATTCCTTTATTCCGAGTCTGCGAAAACTTGCTGATGCTGCGAAAAGCGGCGGAGCTCCTGCTTTGCTTCAAATTTTCCATGCCGGGAATAAAGCTTTGCCGGACCTCGATATCGTAAGTCCTAGTGCAATGAAAACGGAAGCTACGGCTTTTGCTCCAAGCGTAGAAACAAGAGAGTTATCCCATGGGGAAATCTTATCCATTATCCATGCCTTTGGCGAAACCACAAGAAGAGCGATCGAAGCTGGATTTGATGGTATCGAAATTCACGGGGCACATGGATTTTTGATTCAAAACTTCTGGTCCCCAATAACAAATCAACGTACCGACGAATGGGGTGGCACACTCGAAAACCGCTTGCGGTTCCCAACTGCACTTATTGAAGAGATCAAAAGTGTCATTAAGAAGCATGCACAAAAACCATTAATTATAGGCTTCCGTATTTCCCCTGAAGAATCGAGAGAAGGGGGACTGCGAATGAAAGATACGTACGAATTAATCGAGCGGCTTGTTCAACTGGATGTCGATTATATTCACGCTTCGTTGGATGACGTATCTTCAAAACCAATTGACAGCGAAGATGACAAAACGAGACTCGAATTGATTCTCGACAAAGTAAACGGCAGAGTACCGGTCATGGCTGCAGGTTCTGTCAAAACACCGGACGATGCCCTTAAAGCTGTAGAGAAAGGGTTACCGCTTTTTGCTATTGGGCATGCGCTGGTAATGGACCCTGAGTGGGCCCAAAAGGCTTTAAATGGCCGTGAAGCCGAGATCGATACGGAATTGAAAGTCTCGAAACTCAGCCAGCTTGAACTGCCGGATAAGCTTTGGAATGTAATTCAGGCAATTCCGGGCTGGTTTACGATCAGCAAAGAAGAAGAACAAGTGAAATAAAGGGAAATCGTTTCATATTCGTCAAAATCATAAAAATCATGCGTTGATTAATCAATCCACATTGATTATTCCACATACATTGATTTAACTAATTTGGTGAAAGTAAACGGAGGAGGGAATTTGAATGTCAGATGCAAAGACAACTAACTGGTGCACAGAAAACGATTGGAGATTTTGCACCAGAACTTATCGAATTAACCGATGATGTTTTATTAGGAAATGTGTGGGGGCGAAAGGACCTTTCTCCTCATGAGCGCAGTTTAATTACCATATCCAGCTTGATCACGGGCGGAACAACTGAAATTTCATCTTAATAAAGCAAAGGAAAAGCCGAAAGCGATGTCTGCAATTATGGTTGCCAAAGAACTGTTCCAATAGGAAAGTAGTTATTCCAAAGCAGCAAAAGTAAAAATAGTTTAACCAGGTCTGATCAATTAGCAGCTTTACATCGCATTGGTGAAATTTAATGACTTAAAAACTCAGTAATCGCATACAAGCGTAACAACATAGGAGGAAAGAAAATGACAGACAAAAAAGTTTGGTTTATTACAGGTGCCGGGCGTGGTATGGGTGTAGATATTGCAAAGGTCGTCTTGGCTGCTGGCCACCGGGTCGTCGCCACCGGTCGCAACACCGACACCGTTGCCAAAGCTGTGGGAGAGTCGGGCAACCTTTTGGTGGTCAAGCTCGATGTGACTAGCCCTGCAGACGCCGAGGCAGCTGTCAAGGCTGCGGTTGAACGGTTCGGCCGCATCGATGTGCTCGTCAATAATGCCGCCAACTTCTACGCGGGCTACTTTGAGGAGCTGACTCCCGAGCAGATCGAGTCGCAATTGGGGACGGCCCTCATCGGACCGATGAACGTCACCCGTGCCGTCCTGCCTGTGATGCGTAAGCAGCGCTCGGGGCACGTGATCTCGATCTCGTCGAGTGCGGGCCTTCTCGGGTTCGAGTTCTGTACCGCCTACGCCGCGTCGAAGTTCGGCCTCGAGGGATGGATGGAGTCGCTGAATGCTGAGGTTGCGCCTTTCGACATCAACACCACCATCGTCAACCCAGGCTTTTTCCGCACAGAGCTCCTTACGAAGGAGTCGGTGACATACGCAAAGCCGATCATCGAGGACTACGCCGAGCGCAGAGCAGGGCAGCTAGAGTGGTGGAATGCCCAGAGCGGACAGCAGCCTGGCGACCCGGCTAAGCTCGCTCAGGCGCTGATTACGATCGCGAGCGAGGAGCAGCCGCCGACCCGGTTCGTCGCAGGAGCCGACGCCATCGGCGTCGCTGAGCTGAAAATCGCCAATCTACAGGCGGAGATCGACGCCTACCGTGATCTTTCGATATCTATGGCACACAAGCAAGCATAAGCACTGGAACTGATCTTGCCGGACCGCACCAACTAGCCTGCATCCGTCGCGATTGCATTAGCTCTGGCTGCGGTCTCCTTAGCCGTATCTGCTCGTCCTCCGAAACGGTTAGCAGTCTAAGGTGATGGAACTTAAGAAATCAGGAACAGAAAGAGGTTTATACATGATGATGAACTTGATTGAAAAAGGAACATTTGAAGGCGAACGCCCCTTATTTAAGATTGCTAACGTGCAAATTAAGCATAGTGAATTTTTAGTAGGGGAATCTGCCGTTAAAGAGAGTCGAAATCTGAAAGTGTCGGATTGTAGTTTCTCCGGTAAATATCCTTTTTGACATAACAAAGGTATAGAAATTCAAGATTGCTATTTTTCAGAAGGTAGTCGTGCAGCGATTTGGTACACAAGCCATGTTCGCATGACTAATTGTAGAGTTGATTTGCCTAAGATGTTTAGAGATGCTCAAAATATCACCATTCACAAGACGCTGAAAATAAGTGATAAAAGAGGTGGAAAACCACGTGATCAATATTCTTGTTGTGGAAGACGATATAAAGCTAAATAAAATTGTATGTGCTTATCTGAACGATAATGGCTACCGTGCTATCGGATGCAAAACCGCTTCGGAGGGGTTTGATAAGATGGTTGACAACATGGTGGACTTGATTGTTTCGGATATTATGATGCCTGAGATGGATGGATTTGAGTTTGCGTCCCATATAAGGAATCAAGATAAAACTATACCGATTTTGTTCGTGACCGCCCGTGACGATATTTCCTCCAAGCAAAAGGGGTTCCGAATCGGCATTGACGATTATATGGTCAAACCGATTGATATGGATGAATTGGTATTGCGTGTTGGTGCTCTGCTGCGCCGAGCTAACATTGCCAATGAAAAGAAGATGTGCATAGGAAGCCTTCTGATGGACGCGGATGAAATGACGGCTTATTTGGACGGAGAGGAAATTCCGCTTACCGTCAGGGAGTTTAACATCCTTTTCAAGCTCCTGTCTTATCCTAAGCGGACATTTACCCGAAACCAGTTGATGGATCAGTTTTGGGGTATGGAATCAGAAAGTACACCTAGAACGGTGGACGTATATATTACCAAGCTACGGGACAAATTTGGTGGCTGCAAGGACTTTGAAATCGTTACGGTTCATGGGTTGGGATACAAGACGGTATTGAAATGAAACTTAAACGGAAGAAACGGGATGAGCGGGTCAATGTACGCTACACATGGGTTAGAGATTTTATTGGTTTATTCCTAATACTGATAGTCATCAATAGCGGTTATATCCTTATTTTTATGGCAATCTTCAACATAGAGCCTACAGTCTCCAATTTATTAGTACCGGATACGATGGCTTTTTTAATTTTTGCCACACTGATATTATGTACGATCACTACCATGTTGCGAAGTTACTCCTTGAATCTTCCCACGCAGCGGCTAAGTGAAGCTGCAAAAAGAATTGCCGAGGGAGATTTTTCTGTCCGTGTCGCCCCATTGCGCAAGGATGGAAAGAAAGACTTCGTTGAAGTGATGTTTGATGATTTTAATAAAATGGCGGGGGAACTTTCCAGTATTGATACCTTAAAAAATGACTTTATCGCCAATGTATCTCACGAGATCAAAACGCCGCTTTCCGTTATCCAGAGCTATGCTTCAGCCATTCAGCGTGATACGCTATCACCGGAAAAGCGAAAAGAATATTCTGAAACCATCCTGACTGCCTCACAAAAGCTGACCGCATTGGTCACCAATATTCTGAAACTCAGCAAGCTGGAAAATCAGGAAATTACGCCGGTGGCCAAGCTATTTGACCTGAGTGAGCAGCTGCGCTGCTGCACCCTTGCTTTTGAGGATTTATGGGAAAACAAAAGTATTGCGTTTACAGCCGATATAGCGGACGATGTGACCGTAAGCTATGACGAAAGTATGCTGGAGATCGTATGGAATAACCTGATTTCCAATGCTATCAAATTTACTGATCCGGGCGGTTCCATTGCATTGACGCTGAAAAACGAGGATGGCTTTGCCGTGGTTTCGGTAACAGATAACGGCTGCGGTATGGACGAAGCAACAGAAAGTCATATCTTTGATAAATTCTATCAGGGAGACACCTCACATTCGCAGGAAGGAAACGGATTGGGGCTTGCTCTTGTAAAAAAGGTCATTGAAATTATTGATGGCGGAATAACGATTGACAGTAAAGTGGGTCTCGGTACAACTTTTACTATCCGGTTAAAAAAAGTATAGCTTGTCATATCTAAAAGCCTTTTCTTGACTTGAACGTCAGGGAAGGCTTTTTATGTTCGCATTATTTCACATTAATATTTCTTTAACAATTGTTTGACAAGTCAAAAACAACTGCCCTATAAAGTAAGGGCATCAAGAGGTTCACCAAACTTGTAACCAAGGAGAGATAAAAAATAAGTGTTGGTCGATCACAAGGGTGAGCTAAATTAGCAATTTACTTTCTTTTTATTAATTTGACGATAGGTGGGAACTTAAATTGATTGAAACATTATACACATTGTGGCCTGTTACACTACTCTGGTTAGTATTGCATATTCTTGGGGTTATTATTTTTATCAAAAAAAAGAAAAGAAAGAGGGAGGCTTCTCGTCTTAATAATTAAAAAAGCCACTCGGAAAAAGTATTCATAAATGACAAAAAAATGCAGCGTATTCCCACAAAATAATGTAATTAAAAGGAGCAAACCGATATGATGAAAGCAGCCATTTATTATGGAAAAAATGATGTTCGTGTAGAAGAAAAACCGATTCCAACAGTAGGCCCCAAAGATGTATTAGTTCGTAACTTGCGAGGCGGCATATGCGGCACGGATATTAATATCGTGAAAGCCGGCGGAGGGAATATAGGCATTAGTCTCGGCGCCGAGTTTGGACATGAAATGGTCGGCGAAGTCGTTCAGGTTGGAGCGGACGTATCTGCCGATATTAAAGTCGGTTTGCGCGTCGGCATTAACCCGATTACGGCGAAACGAGCTGGGCGACGCAAATCACTGGAATGCTCTGGTTTTTCTCAATATGTTCTGATCGAAGATGCAGCGTTAAATTATAACTTATATGAAATGGACCACAACATTCCATTAGAAACAGCAGTATTAATGGAACCTGTAAGTGTCGGGCGGCATGGCGCTTTTCGTGTAAACCCACAGCCGACAGATAAAGTCGTTGTATTAGGCGCTGGTCCAATTGGTCTTTCAGCTGCAGCAAGCTTGATTGCAGAAGGCATTACGAATGTATGTGTCGTTGACATTGATGATTGGCGTTTACAAAAAGCGACAGAACTAGGTGCTGTTACAGTGAACTCAATGAAAGAGGATTTAGTAGAAGGTTTAACAAAACATTTCGGTGCAGTAAACGTTTATGGTCATATCGTGCCAGATGTTGATATTTTTATTGATGCAGCCGGTGCACCCGTTCTGTTCGAAAAGGTAATGAAAATCGTTAAGTTTCAAGCGAAGATTTCTATCATTGCGGTTTATAAAAATGAAGTGCCTGTCAGCTTAGCCCAAATGATGTCGAAAGAACTGCAAATTCAAGGTGCAAGCGGTTATACGCATGAGGATATTACCAAGGTGATCGATCACCTCGCCAATAAAAAAACAAATATTGCCAATATCGTCACGCAGGTCTATAAACTAGATGATATCCAGGAAGCATTCACCGCAGCCATCGAAGCCAAAGAGGCTATCAAGGTTATCGTTGATTTATCGTAACACTGAAGCGGTCAACTTATCGGCCCTATGCGAAAACGGGGCCGTGATCGCCGCCGACGGAGGCTGGAAGGCGTATTAATTCGATCTTGCGATTCCATGGCAGATATACCGCCATTCAGCCAGATCCCCAACATCGTGCAAGAACGAGGAAGGGGTGAGCAATGCTCCAAGCTTGCTTAACCCTTCTTTTCTTTAACTGGATCTGTTTTTGAAAACAATGGCCAGATTTTTCGAATGCATTTTCTAAGATTATCAGCATTTTTGTTATTCTAAGTTCGTATTTGGGGTTATAGTTGGTAACCCAAAGATTACGCATCTGGGTACGGAAGGGCTCATCGGCTCAGGTAGCGGACAGACGAAGCTTTCCGACGAACGGGAGCGGCGCTGCAGTACGGTCGGGAGCTGTGGACTTGTCTCGATCTGTGGTTGAGCGACCGGTATCCGGGGCACTCCCCCGAGGAGCTGCGTAGCGATTTGCTGTTCGGGTATTGGATGGGCGTCGACCGGATGTATGTGGAAAACCTGAACTACGAGGACAGCCTTGTTGCAGCGGAACATGACAACGGTGTGCGAACGAATAAGCTGACCGCATGGGAAGAGCAGCTCCGATGGTTTGCACGCCACACTTGCCTGCCAACCCGAGACCGTATACATCCCGCGAGGTCAGGCCGGATATTGCGATCATCCGCTTCGACGACACTGACTTCGGTCAAGCCGGCGAGCCATTCTAGCCGGAATGGCTGTACGGATCCAAGTCGTTGCACTCCAGTGAAGTGACCTCCCATTGGCTGTAAATTTGGCATCTGCTGTCGCATGGCGTCATTCCTGCGGATAGCCTTTGCTGGATTACGGCGAAGTACGCCTCGATTCCCCATCGCTCTTTCGCTCCGCTGAACGGTGTCGTCGTATACGATCACAAGGTCGGGAGAGAGCAGATTGAACCGCTGAAGTTTTCTTTTGTAAGCGGTATCATTGACATAAGCAAGGAAACATTGGAACAATTGGACGGCATGGTGGAGCGAACGGGCTTGTCGTCGTCACGCCCCCCGCGCTTGCGCTCGATTTCCTGAAAGCCGACTACGGCGGCGGAAGGGAGGTGATGGCTAGGGGATCGGACAAATGTATCTTGAGCGACGATGTACTGTCTGATCGCGTCAGGAGCACATTTCGCAGTACCTGGGCAAGGAAGACGAAATACACTATGTATTCAGCAAACGGGAGACCGTGTTCAAGCCAGCAGGGGGGGACGAAATCGAAGTAATCGAAAGTTGAATGCGAAATCCGAAAATCGGAATAAATGCGGCATCGCGATAGGCCGTATGCAAGTTTTCATCGAGTGCCGCATCCGGGAAATCCAGTGAACTCTATGATCGAATCAATATTCATCGGGAGATCGAAACCGATTCCCCCGTCGGCCGGACCAATTAAGTTGAAGGAGAGTTTATGAATGAGCAAAAAAATGAAAACGGTTATTCTTGTTTGGTTAGTGGCCATTATGGCCGCCGGGGCACTGCCGGGAGCGACAGTTCATGCGGCGCCGCCCCAAACGTCCTATGTCAGCAATTCGGCAGGAAACGATGCCAACAGCGGTATTAGTACAGCGGCGCCTTGGAAGACGCTGGCGAAAGTGTCTTCAGTCACGTTCAACCCGGGCGATACCGTACTGCTGAATAGAGGCGACACATGGACGGGTGAAACGCTTTATTTGAAAGGAAACGGCTCCTCCACCGATTGGATCACGCTGTCCGCCTACGGGACGGGCAACCGACCCGTCATTTCGCCGTACGCTTCGCAAGCGGCCATTCCCGCTCCGGACCCGAGCAGCGTCGCCAACAACGGCTTACTCTATGCGATTAAGCTGGACAATACGGCAGGCTGGAAAATAACGGGGCTGGAAATCGCCAACTCGAGAAGCGGTATCGTCTATATAAATGGGGCGGAAGGAGAACGCGACGGACTATGGGTGGAAGACTGCTATATCCACGATATTACGAATTGGCCACTTACGCCATATCCCGCAGCGGAAAACCGAGTACCTGAACTGGTAATGATGCCGTATTCAGTTGGCATCTTTACATTTCTGAATTCTGGAGAAAGATTACAGCATGTTACGATTAAAATCGTATTTTCGAAAGAACGGATGCACAAGCAGCCCATCCTCTGACGAGGAACGAGCTGCTTTTTACTTTTCTATCTCTTTTTCCATCTTGGAGTACCGATTCCCTCAAAATCGAGGCTTTTGCAGGGCTCTCTATTCAGGTGCTGAAAATTGCAAATATGGTATTAGGTTCTCGTTTTTACGGCTAACCCACTAAACGATACAGGCCCAACAACATCGGCTCTTGTATTTGCAGTACGGTTTTCTGCTGTGACTGTGTAAACATGGGTACCAGCTCTTACATTTCTATCTTCCGCCTGGAACGTAACTGCATAATTTTGTTCAGAACCAGCAGATTCGATCCCTTGTTGTGTGTTGAAAATCTCTATTCCATCGCGAAAGATTCTAAAGAGTATTTGCGCAATGCCAGTGACACCTCGAACACCCACGGTTGCTACCAAATCTACCCGATTAGGTTGAGAATTAACTGGAATCCGTATAGTGATTGTTGCAAGGCGAGATCTTGCTGGTGAACGTCGGATAATAAATGAGTTTGCTAAGTTGAATCTACGGCGCGGCTGGACGGCAGCTTTATCGAGAATACGTACCAAAATATCAACTCCTCTTGTTTTATATCTCCAATATATGTTGGTCAAAAAGAGAATGATTGGACAATCATGTAAGATGCTTTGATTTGAAACAAATACATTATTGACACACACAGCTGACTGACAGTTTTCATGTGGCGTTTAAAAATGTTGTTGACACGACACCAAATGGTGGCCTATGATTAAAGCGACACTAAATGGTGTCAAATCAGGAGTTGCCTCGTGGGCGCTACGTCCGAAGTGGCTAAGGAGGTTGTGAAATTAACGGCTGTCCCTTAGTAATAATATTTAGGAGAGGGTGTTGTGAGCGAGAACAACCAGTTGCGGGATGTGTTTGACGCGATTGCAGATCCAACTAGGCGCCGACTGATTCGTCTGTTAGCAGAGGTAGAGGAGATACCGCTTCATGAGTTAACGGCACAGTTTCAAATGGGCCGTACAGCGGTATCCAAGCATTTGACAATCCTTAAAGAGGCCGGACTGGTACTTGACCGAAAAGTCGGCAGAGAAACGCGATTTAGGCTAAACGCCTCTCCACTCAGAGAAATTAAAGATTGGGTGGCTTTCTACAGCAAGTTCTGGAGTACGAATATGTTGCGCTTGAACCAACTATTAGAGGAGGAAGAAGAATGAGTTTAACATTATCCTTGGATTTTCAGTACACGACATCGATCGAGAAGCTTTGGTCCGCCATAACCGATTCAAACAAGCTTGCCAAGTGGGTGGTCAACATCCACAATGGTCAGGCGATGGATAATGATTTTGAGCCCGTCGTAGGACACCGTTTTCAGTTTCGCACTCAGCCGTCCGAATATTGGGATGGCATTATTGACGGAGAAGTGCTTATCGTGGACGCACCAAACCGGGTGTCCTATACTTGGGCCAGCGGAGGGGAGAAGCACACGGTCACCTGGACGCTGCAGGATTTAGGGGACGGAAAGGTTAACCTTCATCTCGAACAAACCGGATTCGCCAATGCCCAAGGTCTCGAAGGCGCTAGGTATGGCTGGGGTAAATGGTGCGGCGAGCTTGAAAAGGTATTGGCCTAGTTGTAAAAGGAAGGGGGAGCCTTATGAATATCATTTTTATTATTCTACAAAGTTTTCTGCTCGTCTCCATGGCCTTTGGCGGCGGAAGCAAGCTAGCTGGTGCGAAGAATTTTGTTGAAATGTTCGAGTCGCTAAAACTGCCGCAATGGTTTCGGGTTGTTACTGGGCTCGTTCAACTAGCCGGGGCAGCCGGACTTGTTATCGGATACTGGAACCCGGCGGTAGCCGTATGGGCAGGCATTTGGATTGGCATCACGATGCTAGTGGCAAGCCTTTTACATTTCAGAGTCAAGCATCCTTTTGGAGAAGCGATACCGGCCTTTGTGATTACTTTGATTGCAGCCACTTTGGTAGTTGTGCACCAGGTAGCATGAAGAAGAACGGATCGATGAAACTCGAGTCTCCATCAGAGCTGATAGACGCAAAAATCGAGGAGCTAGGCAACTGGAGGGGAGAGATGCTCTCCCGGCAACGCGCGCTAATCAAATAGGCGGACCCCGAAGTTGCCGAGGAGTGGAAGTGGAGAGGGACACCAGTCTGGTCGCACAGGGCTCTTCAACGCTAGTCTCGAAGGCAACAAATGGTGGGCCATCGACTTCCATAAAGGCGACCAGATTGATGAGGATGCTCTAAAGATTGGAAAGTATTCACACTCCTTTCGGAGAGCCTACGGAGCCCCTATGCAGGGCTCTTTTTTCATATCCAAAAGGAGGCAATACAACCTCATTCGTTCATTCAATCAAGATTGTATTGTCAGCGGTTTGCAGCCATAAAATGAAATAATGGTGAAAAAATCATTTATAGGATCAAGAAGTTGTCGGAACAGATAACAACATACGGGGGCTAATTAGGATCAAGTGATGAATCGGATAATGTTACGAAGGATGCTATACTGATAAAAGGAGTAGAACTTTTCAATCATCTGATATTTTGCTGCATGAAAAATCAGGCGACTTGATCTACCGCATGATATGCTCCTTTTGAGAGGAGGGATCGCCGTGGATTGGCTTCAACGTATGAACCATGCTATTGACTATATTGAAGACAACTTAGAAAATAATATTGATTATGAACAGATTGCTAGAATTGCTTTATGTTCTGTTTATCAATTTCAACGCATGTTTTCATTTGTACTTGAAGTACCTTTATCAGAATATATCAGGCGCAGAAGGCTTACGCTTGCCGCCTTTGATTTAAAAAACAGAAATAATAAAGTGACTGATATAGCCTTGAAATATGGATATGAAACGCCAGAATCATTTGCGCGAGCATTTCAAAATCTGCATGGATTGACTCCTACATCAGCGCGCAATGCCGGAAGTCAGTTAAAAGCCTATCCTCGCATCTCCTTTCAAATTATATTAAAAGGAGTTGTCGGGATGAATTATCGAATTGAGAAACGGGATGCTTTTCAAGTTTTTGGGTTAGAGGATCTATACAATTACGACAATATTGCGAACCAACAAGGAGTATCTATCCCGGAGGTTTGGCAAAACATATGCAAGAATGGCGAGTTTGATAGATTACGCCAGTCGGTAATTGGGGATTGGTGGCGCGAAGGCAATTTCAGCAAGGAACTTGGAGCAGTTTTTGCATACGATGCCTACAAATTCACAAGCAATACTACTTTCCCTTATCTTATCGGGTGTTACAAATCGGAGAATAGCAAGGTCAATGGATATACAGTTGTTGATGTTCCAGCATCTACTTGGGCGGTATTTTCAACATTAAGTGATGGGAATGGCAGCGGCAACTATGATTTGCGCTCATTAAAAAATCGGATATTTTCTGAATGGTTACAAACATCTAAGTTTAATGTTTTAGATGGCGGCAATTTCGAAATGTATTGTACAAACAAAGACGGTTATGAATATTGTGAGCTATGGTATCGAATTGAGGAAAAACAAATAGGATAAGCACAAAGCTCGCTCCGCTAATGAAGCACAATAGTTCAATGCTTAAGGCTGCCATATGGCAGCCTTTTCTCAACAAATGGGTAGATTCGCACTACAAAAATTAGAAATTAATATAACAATATCCAATCTCATCTCAATCATTTAGATAATGATGGGAGAAGCACAGCATGGAATTCTCAGAAAGATCACACTAGAAAACCGACGTGCCGTATTTTTTCGCAAATTGATACACCGAATCGGCAAATGTTTTTTTCTGTACTATGAGATAAGTAACAAGGGCCTCTCTGTCTTGTATCGGCACACTCCAATCCCCAGGAATTTCCCGAATCACTTCCTCAATAAGGGCTTCCGGTAAAGCAAGGATCTGTTCAATATATGAAGAGAGTATCGATGGATCTTCGAGCATACCCACAGTCCAAATATGAACGATAGAATCCTTTTTAAACTTATCGTGTTCTTGCAATGTTGCTTTGTTCCATTTGTATCCTCCCGGAAAACATTTTCCGTGATCGATCATATGAATATCATATTTGCCTTCCGTCAGCCGCTCCAGAAGAATGTTGCTTTTTGTACGGTCAGAGTTATGCACCCAATGGTCGAATACGAAAATTCCGGCCAAAACCTGGTTATTTTTGATTTCCGTTTTAGTCGGATGAGGGGGTTCCTTCGAGAGGCCTATGCAATTGTCTAAAAATAGGCTCGCAAATTGTGTGCCCGGATTGTATTTGGAAGAAAATTTTTTTGGTATATATTGAATCTGCTGCTCTGTCATATTCACCATTCTAAATGGCACTACAGGCAAAGAAAGGTGTTGCCCTAATCTGGCGATCACGAATTCGTTTACCAGTTCCCTTGTCCCGTGGAAATTGTTTTTACATTTTACCGCATAACGGTTTCCATCATTAAATGACAACAAATGTGCGGCTTTTCCAGACAGCGTCTCCAAATATTTTATCGGTTCTAAAGATGTCATCGCTCCACAACCCTTCTTTGATAGCATCTAAAATTACAATATACAAAAATAATTGAAGAGTATGGACAAAAGGGATATTATTTTTCAAACTTGCCGTTACTGAAGCGCGGTGAACCTTATCATAAATAAGGGTTGAGGTCATTAAGCTCCCTCGGAAAACGCTAGTTCAATGCAAACAGATTAAAACCTCTCATTGGAAGCAAACCTAGATTTAATAGGTCTAATGGGAGGTTTTATTATGAATTAAAGGGAATTGTGGAGGCTGTATATCCGATTAGCTGCCGTTTGAAGCCAAACAGCTTTGGACATCGTATTTGCTTTATTCGATCTCTTTTTCGTTTTGCCTATGAAGAAACATATCTAACTTCTAATCCATCTCTATAATTAAGAGAACCTAAGATGGAGAAGCGTATTCATAGTTCTTAATCGTGGAAGATGTGATTCATTTGAAGATTTCATGCCTATCCCTTCGAGAATGAGTCCTACTTGAGTTCCTATTCAGTACCAGCTGCCGAGTAGGAGAGGTTCAGAAGATAAACGTTGAAGACCTATACTGGCAGAATTGCTCTGCAATTGTCAATGGTAAGGGATCCATCCGCCGAATGTATAACGCCATAGAAGGAAACACTTTCACCTATCAAGAAACGGCCTTTTTCCTACGGGAGGGTCTAACGGTGAAAGGGAAGTCACTCCGTGAACACATTGAGGTTATTAATCATGCGGAAGCAATAGATTTTCTGCAAGAAGGAATTACGTTGTCATCAATCGATCGTCCGCGCGATCTTAACGCCTGTATCGCCCGTTCCAAGAAGACCGTATTCCACAGTACGATGGATGCTACCACCAGATTAAGGCCGGAAGCACGATAGCGCAATCTTTGAACTGCATCGGACGTTTTGATTATTATCAACAGCATTTTTTGGAAGACTGGCTTGACCCTTACGTAACGTAATGCTGTATAGTGAGGGTACCGGTAAAAAGCTAGCAACCAAGAAAGGGGATGATCATGCTACGAGAATGGAAAGTTGGAGAACTTGCTAAAATGGCAGGACTGACGGTTCGAACATTGCGATTTTATGATCAAATCGGTTTGTTTTCACCATCGGGCCATTCCGATTCCGGATACAGGCTCTACACCGAAACGGACATTTCGCGTCTACAGCAAATCCTTTCCTTGAAGGAGTTAGGTTTATCGCTGGAGCAGATTAAAGTCATTATGGACGGAGATCAACTCAGCCTGTCAGACATTGTATCCCTTCAAATGGACCGACTCAAAGAAAATATTCGCCTTCAGCAGAAGCTCTTGCACGAGTTGGAGAATGTATCGAGCCGAATGCAAAGGAACGAATTATTGACTGTTGAAAATTTCACCAAAATCATGCAGACGATGAGAATGAATCATGAGAAATTTTTCGTCGAGAGGAAGTCGAGCTGGGAAAATCACCTCGACCAACTTAGTACATATCTAGACGAACATCCGGGAGAACCCGACTAAGGAGGATTTGACTATGAATGAACCATCTGCAAACCATTCCACTTTTGTTATCAAACGAAACTATAAGCATTCGCCTACCCGAGTATTCGCCGCTTGGGCAGGTCAAGCCGCCAAAGCCGGTTGGTTCCCGAAAGCTGAAGAGTTCGACTTTCGCGTCGGCGGACGCGAGTTCAACCGCGGAGGTCCATCCGGGGGCCCGGTCTACACTTTTGACGCCTGTTATCAGGAGATCGTTCCAGACAAGCGCATTGTCTACTCGTATACTATGGACATGGAGGACACGCGGATATCCGTCTCTGTGACGACAGTGGAATTTATTCCTGCGGAGGGCGGCACGCGATTGATATACACTGAGCAGGGCGTTTTTCTGGACGGCCACGATACGCCCGAACAGCGCGAACACGGAACGAAGTGGTTGTTGGACCGGCTCGGCGACGCTCTGGACAGCCAATGAAGGATGCTGCGATCGAATCTAACCTCCAGGCGGGCCTGAAGGATATGAACTCTCACATGATCTGCAAGGCGAATCGCGATTTAGGGCTGCAGCGGTCGAAACCGGCTCATTCTCTTCTTAACAGGATTAGCCATATTTTTGTACACGCTGATAGCCTGCAGGAAACGACCAAATGGTATGAGGATTCCCGGATGGTAACGGATTAATGGTCGTTCAGAAGTAATTCCCAAATCATAGGAGGCAATTACAATGAAAAAAGTAATTTCAAAAGACGGAACCGCCATTGCATTTGATAAATCCGGGAATGGACCGGCGATCATCCTTGTATGCGCTGCATTTCAAACTCGTTCGGATCCGATGATGTCGCAACTTGCTTCGCTTCTGTCACCCCACTTTACCGTGTTCAATTACGATCGTCGGGGTCGAGGGGATAGCGGCGACACTTCGCCGTACGCGGTTGAGCGCGAAGTCGAAGATATCGAAGCTCTCATCAACGAGGCTGGCGGATCGGCATACGTATTCGGCATGTCTTCCGGTGGAGTCCTTGCCCTCGAAGTGGCTCGCAAGCTTGCTATCGCGAAGCTGGCATTGTACGAGCCACCGTTCGTCGTTGACAATACGCGTCCTCCGCTGCCGAAGGGTTACTTAAAGCAGCTCAAAGAGCTGACAACGTCGGGCCGCCGAGGCGACGCAGTCGAGTATTTCTTGACGAAGGCAGCAGGCGTTCCTGCCGATTTCGTTGCTCCGATGCGAAGCGCGCCATTCTGGCCGGCGATGGAAGATGTAGCGTACACGTTGGTCTATGATGGCACCATCATGGGTGACACCATGTCGGGTAACCCATTGCCAGCCGAGCGGTGGTCTTCCGTCTCGATCCCTACGCTCGTGGTGGGTGGAGGGACAAGTCCTGAGTACCAGCAAAATGCGGTGAAAGCGCTCGTGGACAGACTCCCCAATGCAAAGTGCCACATTCTGGAAGATCAGGATCATAACGTGGCTCCGGATTTCCTCGCTCCCGTTTTGACTGATTTTTTCTCCATGTAAATCAAAGGAGACTATAGCAATGAGAAAAATCATTTTACTCATGCACGTATCGCTTGATGGCTTCGTAACAGGACCCAACGGTGAAATGGATTGGATTATCCATACAGAGGAAGAACAGAACTATGTCACCGACTTGCTAAACACCGTAGACACCGTTTTATTTGGATGTGTGACTTATCAAATGATGGAAAGCTTCTGGCCGACTGTACCCGCGCATCCCTTCTGGTCAAAATCGAAGTACCATGCCGAACATGCTGTCTGGATCGAGAAGACAGAGAATTGTTCATAATATTAAGGAATCTATATATACGGATATGGAGTTAATAGGAACGGGAAGTACAATAAAATAATTAAAACTAGAACGCTGGAACGATAAATATAAAAGGGATTATATGCTTCGATTATTAGCGTGGGTTTGATTATTGTTTAAATGGTATATCACGACTAATTGCTTCAAAACTGCCGACGATTTTCGATTTTATTCGGCAGTTTTTTATGCTAGTAATAAAGATAAACCGAGCGATCCTGGAATCGATTGCCTCGCGACGCAATGAAACCAAATAATTAATGAGGCATTTGCACCTCTATTTTAACCCGCGCCCTGCGCGGGTTTTTCATTTTTTACTAAATACGCTCATCCTGGACGATGTCCTAAAAAGGGTAATTTTGTCAAATGATGCGGAATTTGTTTGGATTTCCCGAGTTGTACAGGGGGATGTTCCGTATATCTTGTTTATAATTGAGATGAAATTTTTTGGGCGGCATCCAGAACAATGGGGATTAATTTTGAATTAGAATCTTTTTTCTGCACGACTAGAACAGATACGCTCAAAGCTGCAACAACTTTGCCTTTATTGTTGAAGATAGGTGCTGCAATGCATTCCAAGTGCTCGGAGTACTCTTCCTTGTCGACGGCATAGCCTTGTTTCCTTATTAGCTCAAGCTCCTGCAAAATATCGGGTATTTCCGTTTTTGTAGTGGGAGTAAGGGGGATGAGATCAGAGTTTTTCAGCGCCTTAATGACGTCTTCAATCGGATTAAAGGCCCACATAGCTTTTCCGAGTGCAGTACAGTATGCCGGGGCTTTTTTGCCAACACTTGTATCAATTCGAATCATACGGTCTGCAGCAATTTTATCCATGTGCATAACTTCCCGCATATCGTTAGTAAGAATGCCTAGATTAATACTCTCGTTAAGAGTGGCGAATAGCTTTTCAAGAACAGGTCTAGCAATTTGGGGTAGAGTAAACCCGCGATTGACCTGCGTGGAAAGCTGCAAAAGGCGTAAACCGGGAGTGTAAGCTGCGTTTGATTTGTCGTGCTCCAAAAAATCGTTGTTTACTAATTCCTGCAAATATCGTAATGCGGTGCTAGGAGAAACGCATAGTTCTCGCGAAAGTTCTCTAACACCCGTTTTTTCTTTATTTATCATGATCTCAAGTGTATTTAAAATCAACGTGGCGCTGCTTTCTGAGTTTCCCTTTTTAGGCATTACAATCGCTCCCCTTGACCTGAAATAGAATAACCCTCTTGTAATAAGTGAGGGAATTTGTATTATCATAAACTTTTAATCATGGAGTATATATTTGTATATAGAACATTGTTCTTGTAATTAGAACACTAAATAAATACACGAAAGAGAGTGAGCCCTATGTTTGAAAGACCCCATCAATGGATGAAGAAATTAAATTTAACGCCGGATTTAAACGATTTGCCTCATTCAACAAGAACCTTTGAAGATGGCGGAAAGTTCAGGGTGGAGATTCCAGAAGTCGAGAATCCAGGCGTTTTTGAAGTGATGATCGAAGAAGCCGACAAGCTGGGCGTGCCGGTTCATCGTGTATCGCAGGGAACAGGAATTATGAAGCTTTTGGATAAGGATTTGCGTCAAATGGCTGCAATTGGAGCTGATCGGGGCATTGAGGTTTTCCTTTTTATCGGGGTTCGAGGCGATACCGGAATGGGAGCTCAAGCCCGCAGTGAAGCAGGCGGTTCAACCAGAAAGCGACTGCAAGGCGCAACGCAGCTGCTATATGCCCTTGAAGATGTGAAACGGGCTATTGACGCAGGCATTCGCGGCTTCTTGATTTCCGACGAAGGCTTGATTTGGGTGTTGAGTCAGCTGCGAGAGCTTGGTGAGATTCCGGCTGATGTTGTAATTAAAACATCCGTATCCATGGGTTACGGAACGCCGGCTTCAGCGAAGGTGCTTGAAAATTTAGGTATCGATTCGTTTAATCTGCCGGTGGATTTATCGCTGGGTACGATTGCGGCACTTCGTCATTCCATTCAAACTCCAATGGATTTATATATTGAGGCGCCAACAGGCATGGGAGGGAGCAACCGGTTCTACGAGCTGCAGGATATCGTGAATATTGCGGCTCCGGTGAATTTGAAGTTTGGATTAAGCACAGAGGAATTGACGGATCCAATCGGCATTCATACGCAGGAAAAAGCGGATTTGCAGGTTCGGGAGCGGATTCGGCTGGCCGCAATCGGCTTGGAGATTTTGAGCCATGATGGATATATGTCCTTCATTTCACCGAACGTTAAAAACCGCAAGGGCGTTCCAGTAATTGTATAAGAAAGAAAAGCATATTAAGAAAAGACAGGGTGTGGTGGAATGCGTTTGCGCAGCGAAGAGTGGTTCCAAGGAGCGCCGGACAATACCTTTCAGCATCGTTCTGCGCTGCGTACGATCGGCCACTTGCCGGAAAATTATATAGGCAAACCCATTATCGGGATTGCAAACTCATGGAGCGATTTTAATAATTGCAATATGCCGCATAAGGAACTAGTAGAATGGGTCAAGAAAGGCGTAATCATGGCGGGCGGTTATCCGATGGAGTTCCACACCATTACGACTCCTGCCGATTTAATGAAGCCCTCGGATCTGGTCTATCGTAATTTGATGGCGATGGACGTCGAAGAAATGGTACGGTCTCAGCCCATCGATGGACTTGTCTTATTAGCGGAATGCGACAAAACAACGCCTGCTCAATTAATGGCGGCGGCAAGCTGCAACATACCGGCGATTCAACTGGCGGCTGGGCATCGTTCATCCGGGACGTTTAGGGGTGAAACCGTTACCTATGCCACAGATTTATGGAAATACCTCGATGAGTATAAAGCAGGTTTACTGAAACAGCAGGAATGGGATGAGCTAGAAGGCTGTATGTCTTGCAGTGCTGGCGGCTGCGCGGTCATGGGCAGTGCAAGCACAATAAAGTGTATGTCAGAGATGTTAGGCATGATGCTGCCCGGAACTGCCTGCATCCCAGCTGTCGACTCGAGAAGAGTGGAGGCGGCCATTGCAACAGGAAAAAGGATCGTTGAGATGGTTCAACAGGATCTGCGACCTTCGGATCTAATGACCCCATCTGCATTTCATAACGCGTTTAAATTGCTGGCTGCGCTCGGAGGCTCGACGAATGCAATTATTCATTTGACCGCTATAGCCGGACGCCGTGGTATTCATTTGGATTTAGCGCAAATTCAGACGCTGATGCAGGATATTCCTCTCATCGTAAATTTGCAGCCAAGCGGTTCATTTAATATGGATGCTTACTATCAGGCAGGAGGTTTGCCCGCAACAATAAGGCAACTGCTTCCTTTATTAGAGTCTGCGTGCTTAGGGGCTACAGGAGAAACAATTGCAAAGATATATGGCGAGGAAACGGTTAAGATTCCGGGCGTAATCACATCAATAGATGAGCCGGTTCAAGCAGCGCCAACGTTAGTAATGCTGCAAGGGAACATAGCACCCAATGGTGCTATTATTAAAAAATCGGCTAGCTCGGAGCAGCTTCTTAAGCATAGAGGAAAGGCCGTTACGTTCCATAGCTATGAAGATATGCTGGAACGTATTGACAGCGATGAGCTGGAGGTAGATGAAACCTCGATTCTGGTCATGAAGAATTGCGGCCCTGTAGGGGAAGGCATGCCAGAGTGGGGCTCTATTCCAATCCCGCGCAAGCTTCTGAAGCAAGGGATTAAGGATTTGGTTCGTATCAGTGACGCTCGCATGAGTGGCACCAGCTATGGCACGGTGGTCCTGCATATTGCACCGGAAGCGGCTATTGGCGGACCGTTAGCCATTGTTGAGGATGGGGATATGATCGAATTGGACGTATTGCAGGGCAGCATTCAACTGATAGTGGAGGATGCAGTCATCCTGCAGCGTTTACAGCATTGGCGACGTCCCGTTCCCAGACATCATCGAGGGTACCCGCGTTTATATGCGGACCATGTTTTACAAGCCCCGGAGGGCTGCGATTTCGATTTTCTGCGACCTCAAAGCGTAAACGAATTACCTTTTGTGGAGCCGATCATAGGCCGGGGATAGCGGGAGATTTTGCATCGTTTTACATACGAAGATACGAAGATACGAAGATCATTAAAATGGTGGTTTTGAAGGAAATCGAGGAGGATGTTGGATATGAAACGTTTTGCAGATCAGGTTGTTATCGTTACAGGGGCTGCTTCAGGAATTGGCGAGGCAACCGCAAGGCTATTTGCCGCCGAAGGCGCGAAGGTAGCGGCTGTAGATATTAATGAGGATGGGCTTAGGAGGCTGGCAAACGATTTCGATGCGAGCCATAACGGAGAGATTGTCCCATTTGTTTGTGATCTCATCAGGTCGGCAGATGTGGAGAAAATGGTTGGCGAGATTGCAGTCCGATGGGGAAGAATTGATGTGTTGTTTAACAACGCTGGCATTGAAGAGACCGATTCCATAACTAACACAACAGAGGAAATGTGGGACCGCCAAATTACCGTTAATTTGAAAAGTGTTTTCCTTTGTTCGAAATATGTCATTCCCCATATGCAAAAAACAAACGGAGGCAAGATCATCAACGCGGGCTCCATTGAGGGGATTGTTGCGGAACCTAATGGTGCGGCCTATGTCGCTTCAAAAGGAGCCATCGTTTTATTGACCAAGGAAATGGCATTGTCTTATGCCAAGGATAACATCCGCGTGAACTGTGTTTGTCCGGGCTGGATCGATACCGGGATGGCTAAACGCTCGATCGATAAAAAGGGCGGAATAGAGGTTATGCTGCCGGAAATTCAACGGCTTCAGCCGCTTGGGCGTTTGGGGCAGCCCGAGGAAGTCGGACGTTCTGTGCTCTTCTTGGCATCGGATGATTCTTCCTTTATTACGGGTATTTCATTGATGGTTGATGGCGGATATACGGCACAGTAAGTAGGCAAGTGGTCAGACATTTTGAAAAATGGAGGTCGAATTTCATGAAGAAAATGTCATTTCTGTTGCTGGCTTTATTGTTTGTGGTAGTCGTTGTTCTTTCCGGGTGCAGCTCCAAAGATTCAAAATCCAAAGATGGTGAAAAAGTAACGTTGACTTATTGGACACAGTTCACTGAAAGCTTGCCTGAAAGCAAGTGGATCAATGCTGCGGTGAAACGCTTTGAAGACTCGCATCCTAACGTTAAGGTGAATGTTGTGCACCAAACGCAGGATCCGAGTTATTTTACGATGTTCCAAGCAAGCTCACTTTCCAAAACCGGACCGGATATTGTCGATCTGTGGACGGGGTTGTATGCACTGCGTTATAAACAGTTTCTCGAGCCGTTGAACAAAGTTTTGACCGATGAGCAAAAAGGGAACTTGATTGGATTGCAGTATGCCTCGGATGGATTCGATAGCACAAAAAGTATATACGGAATACCGAGTGAAACACAATTTTATATGGGGTATTACAACAAAAAATTATTCGAAAAAGCAGGGATTAAAGACGTTCCGAAAACATACGAGGAACTTCTCGAGGTTTGCAAGAAGCTAAAGGATGCCGGAATTCTGCCGATTGCGGACGGCGGCTTTAACGGTTCAGCGTACATGCCATTCCAAGGATTCTCTTACTTCATGATGAATACGCTTTCAGTTGATGACATTAATAAACTGCGCACAGGTGAAATTGCTTTAACCTCGCAGCAAATGGTGGAGCCTTTGGAAAAATGGGCCGCCTTGTATAAAAACGGCTACGTTAACACGGATGCTATGTCCACAGTGAATGCGAATAAGCTATTTGTCGAAGGTAAAGCGGCGATGGTATTTAATGATGGCAGTTGGGATATTCCACAATTCCAGGAAGCTCTTGGCGTGGATAACGTAGGGCCTTTCTTCCCGCCGGTATACAACGAAAATGCCCCGTCCAAAGGCTACACGGTCGCTTATCCCGGGGTTATGACTGGGGTTACGAACTATTCTAAGCATAAAGAATTGTCGCTGGAGTTCATTAAAAGCGCATTAGATCCCTCGGTAATGGGCGTTATGGCGCAAGAAGGATTGGTCCCGGCATTGAAGGGATTATCAACAGATTTGATGAAAAATCCGCTGCAGCTTCAGCTTTACAAAATTTTGCAAGAAAACAAAAACTGGCCGATGTTTGACAACTTAATTCAATCTGAAGTTATGTCGACTATGACGAAGGAATTCCAGCTTGTGGCCTTGGATCAAGTAAGCCCGAGCGATGCGCTTAAAGTGATCCAGCAGGCTTGGGATAGTCTGCCGGCTGGCGAGAAAGAAAAATAATGAAAATTTGCATCCAATCGCGTATCCAATCCGCTTACGGATTGGATACGCAGTGAGGAGAGATGTCAATGGCCAAAGCCACAGAAATATCGTTGAATAAGGCGAATCAGATCATCAAGCCACGGAGGAATTGGAGACTCCGATTGTTCGGACGCTATAACATAAATGCGGTTGGATTTATGTTTGTTCTTCCAGCAATCCTCCTCATTGCATCGCTTATTTTCCTTCCGATCGTCAAAGCTATTTTTTATAGCTTTTTTGATTGGGATGGAGTTAATGCGACTTTTACGGGAGTGAGGAATTATTCCTCGCTGTTTTCTTCAACCGTATTTCACGTCATTCTCAGAAACAATTTGATTTTACTGCTTTCCGTTCCTTTTTGGGTAGTTATTCCGCTATTTGCCGCGTATTTACTATATCTTGAACCGCCGGGATGGAGGATATTCCGCGTCATCTTTTTTGTGCCTACGGCGTTGTCATGGGTTATAATTGGAATCGTTTGGCGATTTTTCTTCAGCTATGATGGGCAGTTCAATCAATTTCTTGGCGCAATCGGACTGCCGTCTTTAATCAAGGATTGGTTATCTGATCCAACAATCGCTTTATTCGTATTAATTGCCACCGCAATCTGGGCTTGGTTTGGAACAGGAGTAATCATTTTCTCGGTAGGCATGTCAACAATTCCGACAGACATTATGGAGGCGGCAGCTATTGAGGGTTGTCGGGGATGGCGGCTGTTGTTTTATATTCTTTTGCCTTCTCTGCGAAAGTTTATTGAGTTTTACACCGTCTACAGCATTGTAATGGCGTTTACCCAGATGTTCGGATTAATTTATGTGATGACACAGGGAGGACCGGGCTATTTCACAACAACGGCGGAATATCAGATCTATATGACAGCTTTCCAAAATATGAAGTTTGGTATGGCATCCGCGGTTGGCGTTGTTTTGTTTGTGGCAGTCCTATTAGTTTCATTAGTTCAACAGCGGATTATGCGAGGTGACGATTAACATGCTTCATCCGACAAAAAAATTCCGCGCTAGGGACATACCGGTGCTTGTAGTGCTCCTAGCCATTGCTATGTCATGTCTGTATCCTTTTTACTTTATGCTTGTCTCCTCGTTTAAGTCCAATCAAGAATATACGGTGAATCCGATCGGCTTTCCTAAGCATTTTACATTGGAGAGTATTCAAATGATGCTGGATCAAACCGATGTTTTCCAGTCTTTACTGAATTCTTTATTTGTCGTGTGCGTTTCCGTTCTGATCATCATGATCGTTTCAAGCATGGCGGGCTATTCGTTTAGCAAGCTTAAATTTTGGGGCTCCAATAAATTTTTTATCGTTATTTTATCTACCATAATGATTCCCATTCAAATTATTATCATTCCGCTTTATATCAATATGGCGGATTTGGAACTAGTCAATCATTACAGCTCGATCATTTTGATATATACAGCGATCTCCATTCCTTTTGGAGCCTATTTAATGAGATCTTTCTACACCGGAATACCCAGCGAACTGATGGATGCCGCGATGATAGATGGGCTATCGTATACCCAAATTTATTACAAAATCATGCTTCCGTTGTCAGCGCCTGCTCTTGCTACGTTGGGTATTTTGCAATTTATAAACCTTTGGAACGATTTGTTGATTTCGATGATCTTTTTGCAAGATCCGTCTACTCGTACAGTCACGGTGACGATTGCGGCATTAGCTGGGAGGTACGTGACGAATTATCCGGTTATTATTTCCGGTCTTTTGGTATCGACGATACCAGCGGTTATTGGTTTCCTGACCTTGCAGCGATATCTTGTCAAAGGTATTACAGTCGGTATAACGAAGTGAGAAATACGGGAGGGATCAGTCATGAACAGCAGCAATTGGATCGGTGGAGATTGGATAACGCCTGCGAAAGAATGCTTGGAAGTCATAAATCCATCTCAATTAACTAATCAGGTAGGCGTGCTGCATTTATCTGATCCGGAAATGGCTTTACAGGCTGCGGATGCGGCAAACAAAGCTCAACCTGGGTGGGGAAAACTCCCGAGTGCTAAACGGGGAGAATATTTATTTCAGGTGGCTAATTTACTGATGGAGCATCTGGAGGAGGTGTCGCTTCTTGCCAGCTCAGAGATGGGCAAACCACTTGGAGAAATGCGCGGTGAAGTGATGCGCGGTATTCAAATACTCCGTTATTATGCCGGTGAAGGGGTACGCGCCAATGGCAGTGTTATACCCGCGAACGAAGCTAATATTTTACAATATACGAAACGGGTGCCGCTCGGGGTTGTTGCTATTATTACGCCTTGGAATTTCCCTGTAGCTATTCCGATTTGGAAAATTGCTCCTGCCCTTATCTGCGGGAACACGATCGTCTGGAAACCAGCGGAAACAGCATCTTTGACTGCGACGCGTTTAGTTCAAATTTTCGCAGAAGCGCAGCTGCCTCCTGGTGTTCTTAATTTGGTCATCGGGGTAGGCAGCGTAGTCGGAACTGCCCTACTGGAAAAAGCGGATTTGGATGGAGTGAGTTTTACCGGATCCGATGTGACTGGACTTCGCATTGCTGCAGCTTGTGCGCAAAGGAATATCAAGTATCAAACGGAAATGGGCGGAAAAAATGCAGCCATCGTTCTAAGAGATGCGAATTTGGAAAAAACCATTCCGCAATTGCTTAGCGGAGCTTTTCGCTCAGCTGGCCAGAAATGTACGGCAACCAGTCGTATTATTGTGGAAGAAAATGCATATGAGCCATTGCTTGAGGGTTTATCTAAAAGTGTTTCTGCGTTAAAGGCTGGATCAGCTTTAGATGAAACGGCATATTTAGGTCCCGTTGCGTCCAAGGCTCAATGGGAAAAAGTAAAGGCTTATGGGCATTTGTCGGAAAAAGACGGCGAGATCATAGCACAGGGAAGCTGCTCGGTGGATCCCACGTCCGGATATTTTATAGCCCCGAAGATTGTAACCGGCATTCCGGTCGAGCATGCTCTTGCACAAGAGGAGATTTTTGGACCCCTTGCTGTTATTCTGCGTGCTCGTGATTTTGAAGCATCCATAGAGCTTTGCAATAAGACGGTTTACGGCTTGAGCGCTTCTCTATACACACAGGATTTAACTAAAGCGATGCGTTTCATGGAGGAAGCGCAAGCAGGATTGCTTAAAGTGAATCAGGAAACAGCAGGAGTTGAATATCAAGCGCCGTTTGGCGGGATGAAATTATCAAGCTCTCACTCACGCGAGCAAGGTACCTCAGCTCTTGAGTTCTACAGTCAGGTAAAAACCTGTTCTGTCTATTTTGGCTAGGGGTACGGATCATACACAAATCGGGAAAGTTGTCGCAGCCCTTGAAGAGCTATAGGGTGTGTATGGCGCTTTATGAGGATCCTGCAAAAGTGTATTCGTTGACCATTAAGCGAAACATGATCGCTGTCGTTACCGATGGCTCTGCCGTGCTTGGGCTTGGTAATATTGGTCCACAAGCGGCATTGCCCGTAACCGTTGAGTCGTGGGAGGGTGAACCTCCGAGGATTTTGTGGAGTATACGTGCAGTAGAAACGAATTGGGGGAATATTCCTGAGTATTCCTCTGTTCCCGCATGCCCAACCGTGAGTCCATCAACAGTATCTGCGTACTTTCCGTAAGATTCTCCTAATTTAATGTACGCTCAATATCTTGTCGAAACCGAATCACCAGAATACCTGGAGAACGTACTGGCTATTAGAAATAGTTTTGAGCAGTTAGGTCCTGATGCTGGACCATATGGATGAATATACCAGAGTGTTATGGAATGAAATATCTACGATAAATTTAACAAAATGACCATATAGAATTAATAAAATCCCCGACATCCTTTTATATACTTAAGTTGTTTGATATAGCGATATACAAGGACTAGGTGGTAGATTTAATGTTAAAAAAACGTGATTTGCACGAATGTCATACACTGTATAACTTAATTACGGACCCTGCAGTTTTTCCTTACGTTCGTTATAAATGCCAATTTTATGAACAATATTTATTCATAACCAAACAGTTGATTGTTGAAGAAGAACAGGAGACATGTATTTCTAGAACAATTCTTAACGAGATGGGTCATCCCATTGGTACCATTGATCTATATGATATTGTTAATAAAACGGGCTTCTTAGCCACATGGATTGGAACTCCCTATTTTGGAAAAGGTTATAACCAACGAGCGAAGGAATCCTTTTTTATTGAACTATTTCTTGAACATAATATCGAAACGGTATTTTTGAAAGTCCGAAAACAAAATATTCGATCGAAGAAGGCGGTAGAAAAACTATCGTATGCCAAATTAGCAAATGTTATAAACCATCAAATATATAAATCGATAAATAATACGCAACAGATCTATGATTTGTATCAAGTGGAACGGTTAGACTTTTTAGAATGTAGTAAAGTCATTCAACATGAGGTTGCTACGTAACAACCTGTACAAAAAACTGTCTTCAAATAAAGTTTTGGGGCAGTTTTTTGTACGACGAAAAGCTTCACTAATGGAGAACTATAGCTTAACAATCACTAGGACGAGGCTGCCGTTTCTTAACGGCAGCCTCGTTGAATGGGCAGATTACGTTAACAAAAAAATAAAACAGGCGTATTCTGGAAGCCAATAGTTAACCTATTAGAAGCTGAAGATATTGAATTTTTAGTTGTAAATGCTCAGCATATGAAAGCTCTCCCCGGACGTAAAACGGATGTGAAAGATGCGGAATGGATAGCCCAACTTCTTCGTCATGGACTGCTAAAGGCAAGCTTCATTCCGAACCGTTACCAAAGGGAACTGCGAGAACTAGTTCGTTATCGCCGAAGCATCATTGAAGAACGAGCTAGAGGCGAGGAAATAAAGTCTGGTTCCAATTACTCTGAGGGTTTGGATGATTGGCTAAACGTTCATAAAGGACAAGGAGTTGAAATGCTTGAGCCTGCTAGTCATGCTATCGCAAGAGTAAAAAGCGAATCAGAACTGAGGGAGCTATGGGAGGAGACGGGGGATTCAAGTGAATGGATGGAAATTGTAGAGAATTTGGAAGCCAGACTAAAATCTTTACTATGAAAAAATTTAATAAACACTCAGGACGAGGCTGCCGGTATGATCGGTGGCCTTTATTACATTAACGGGCAGTTATGCGCAATGCGCGCAGGATCGTAAGCGTTGAGCACAGCTTCTATATTAGCATTGACAATGGAACGGGCAATTCGTATGATCCAAATAGGATTGTAAAAAAATGCAAATGGGGTAGAATGCGGATGGCGACAGCTGACTGGGCGAACAAAATTACCGAAATCACATTGTTTGTGGAAGATTTGCATCGGTCGAAGGCATTCTACCAAGAGACGTTCAAACTTGCGATCATATATGAAGATGAAAGCTGCGCCGTGTTCGATTATGGCAATACAAACATCAATCTGTTAAATCAATCGAATGCCCGCAAGTTGATTGAGCCGGCGCAGGTTGGGCGCGGCGGAGATGGCACGCGGTTTCAGTTCACGATCCAAGTGCCAGACGTTAACCGGGTATGCGATGAGCTGGAAGTGCGGGGCGTTAAGTTATTGAATGGACCGATAACGCGCCCCTGGGGGCGGCGGACGGCTTGTTTTGCCGATCCGGACGGGCATGTGTGGGAGATCGCGCAGGTGCTGTAATGAATTAGGATTAGCAGTGAGAGGATCTGGATGTTGAACGATAGTTCGGCTATTATCGAGCAATACATGAGGAATCTGGATAGATATTCGATAGAGCAGTTGCGATTTAAATGCAAAGAAAACGTATGGTCGGTCGGGCAAATGTATATCCACGTGATCGAAGTGGCGAATGAGTATATCGGGCATATTGAAACATGCACCAAGGCAACACACGAAGAGCCTGAAGGCAAGACGGAAGACGGAACGAAGGCGCTTGCCGAAAAAGAGTGGCCCAATATTCGCGTGAAACTTGAGGAACCGCCCAACGCGATATGCAACCCCGAAAGCAAGGATGAAATCATAGCAGGTCTGGAGCAGGTGCTAGAGAAGTTGGCCTACTGGGCGGGTTACGTATATGAGTCGAATCCGGCTTGCAAGGTGCGCCATGGCTGGTTTGGCTGGCTCAACGCGCGTGATTGGTTTGAGATGGTTGGTATGCACAGCTGGCACCATTTGCGCCAGAAGGCGAAGCTGGACGAAAAACTGGCGGAGGCAGGCATAAGATAGCCCGATTTTCTAAAGCTTTTTGCTCACTTATGATTAAACTAAACATTCCTGTAATGTCGGTTGACAAGAACATTGTCTGAATGAAGTCCGCGTAAACTGCGGGCTTTTTTAGTTATCGGATCAAGTTCTTGTCATTTTGCGATGACAAGAACTTGATCCGATTCCCGATTCGTGACACGAACATTGTCCGATTGCCAACAAGCAGTTGAACGCCTGCCGCGCAACTTCTTTTAACAGAGTTTGATAAATATGTCCTGCTGGGCGTTGCGAACGGGCAGATTGGTATTATTTACAACGTGATAGAAATATCAATCTGAATGCAGGTCTTCCACATGTTACCAATAATTCGTTAATTGAGGTAACAACAATGAGTTAGGAATTTATGCACTAACGTGTACAATAGCGCAAACCACATCATGAAGCTGCCGCACGAAAATGTTCGGCAGCTTCATTGTGCGAGAGGCAGTTATCAAAAATAAAGCGGTGTTCGAAAAAGGGGATTATTGGGTTAAACCGAATACATATTTTATATTGTAAAAAGCGAGCCAAACGAAAGGAATGATCAAAGCTATGCCGACTTTTGAAACTATGGTCGAATTATTGAAATCTAATATTGCCGAAGAAACACCAGCACCGTACTTACAGGCGACGGCGCTGCTTACCGATCACGGCAACGTATATGTAGCTGTCTGCCGTGACGTATTCGGTTCCGACTGCGGTTACGATAACATGCTCACTTTTATGAAAACTAGGGGCGAAACAAGGATCCTGAAAATGGTCACAATGTGGACAGACGGGGGTATTAACCTCAGTAGTATGAATTTCAGAGAATCAATTTATGAAATGAACAAAGAAAATATTGAGACCGAAATCTTGGTTCTCGGGAGGAAACGTAACGATCCGGAAGATACACCACTCCAGCCTTTCGTCAAGAAGCTGATAAACACACTTAATTCCAGTGTAACGCTCGAATTGTTAAAAGAGAAATATATGGATTGGACCAATGCTAAAAAGGCGTTGGATGCGATGGAAAAGTATATAGAACAGCATGGAATGGACGGCGCTGGCGATGTGCTTCGCGAAGCTGCACCTGAAATCTGGAAGGATATTTACTGGCGGTAAAATCGTTAGCCGCGGCCAACAGCACAGAGGCCATGCCATTAAGCTCCCATGAAAATTAAATCCGCAGTTGCAGAAAAAGACAGCACTAAAGAAGACGCAGCTTATTCGTTTTTTAAAAAGGCGCAGCGCCTGAAATAAAGAATATGGTTATCTTAGAGGAGGATTAGGAGACTTCTGAAATGGTTACAGAATAACCTAAGTTTTCTAGTCGCCGAACGGCATACTTTACAATAGATTGTTGCTTCTGTTTGTCAAAATAATCTTCACCTAAGTCTACATACATTTCGTTACGAGTTAAGAGATAGAAGGCAGTCCTTAACATCGCATGAGCCACATTTATGGCTGCTCGTTTTTTACCTTTTCGTGCAGCTGTACGTCTATACATGGCGCCGAGATAATTCTTTGATGCTGCAACGGAATGGGCTGCTTCAACTAGAGCAGATTTGAGATATTTGTTTCCGTTTTTGGCTTTGGCAGATTTCCTTTTTCCTGCACTTTCGTTATGTCCAGGTACCAGTCCTGCCCATGAACATAAGTGCGCTGCACTGGGAAACTGCTTCTTAACTTCCGTCCCAATTTCCGCGATGATCTGTTCGGCCATTCGCGTGGCGATACCAGGAATCGAATCTAAACGTTCGACGTCGTCATGAAAAGGAGTTACCCGCTTAGCGACTTCTTGATCCAGCAATATGATCTGTTCACTTAAAAAATCAATGTGAGTTAATATGGTCTTAATCATCAGGCGTTGGTGTGGATTTACATAACCTTGAAGAGCAAGTTCGAGCTCATCCTTTTTTTTCTTCATGGTGCGTCTAGCGAAGTTTGCTAGTTTTTCGGGATCATCTTCACCTTCTGCAATGGCATGCAGCATATCACGAGAGGAAACCCCCATAATATCAGAGACAACAGAGCCGAGTTTAATATTAGCTCCTTCCAACACTTTTTGAATGCGATTATGTTGTCTGGCCCTTTCTTTCAATGATGCTTCGACGATACCGAACAAGTTCCCGTAGCTCCCGTTGATTTCGATCTGGAATGAAACTTGCTTTGAGGAGTCCATGACGAAGAAGTTTTGCAATCCATTCCGAATCTTTGACATCTGTTTTACGTCCGGGCAGTGCCTTCATATGCTGGGCATTCACCACTAAAAATTCGATGCCTTCAGCTTCATGCAGATTGACGATAGGCTTCCAAAATACCCCTGTGCTTTCCATCGCAACGTGAGTACATTCACATTGCTTAATCCAGTCAATGAGCTGTAATAGAAAAACCGTTTTCGTTGAAAACGTTCGAATCTCCTTTCCCTTAGACGTTAAAATACATGCTGTAATGTTATCCTTATGAATATCCATACCGCATGCCCGTTCAATGACAACTTCCACCTTAAAAACATCCTCTCTATGGCTAAATCAGAGTAGGATTAATCTCCCATGAGTGCTTCCCGAAAGGGAGCGACAATCTGTGATGCACCGTGATCGTTGGAGTCAGACTAACGGATGGGCTCTAAGGCACCATAGCGTATCGACCTCCCTCTCCCAGCCATAGTAGCAGTATGGACAGACTCTTCCATTTTCATCATCTGTGGTGCAGCGCTTGCGCTGCATGTGTGGCAAACGGGCAGGATACTTCCAATATGTGTTAATATTGAGTTGCACTATGACTTTGCGGTGCGGTAAGAATATATAAATTAGCCGAGATTTGATCCTATTCTAAGGTGGGAAGCTTATGACAGTACAGAAAGCAATACAGTTTATAGAACAGGAACTTTCAAAAACCTTGATTGATTACTATGCATGGTTTGAAGGAAAACCGGAATTACTTAATTTTAAACCTGAAGTAGGTTGGAGCATTGAAGAAATATTAGAACATGTGACATTAACTAACCATTTCTTGTTAATATTGATTCGTAAAGGTAAGAAAAAGGCTAAAGACCTTGCAATTAAGGTAAACCTAAATCAAATTGTTTCTACTTATGAGTACAATTTAGAGGAGCTTGACCAAATTGATAAACATAAATCATTTGTCTGGATACGACCTGAGCATATGGAACCGGTGGGGGATAAAACAATATCAGAAATAAAAAAAATCATGGAAGAACAAATAAATGAGTGCAAAGAAATACTTAGAGAAATACCAAACGGGGAAGGCATTTTATTTAAAACGACGATGACTGTAAACAATCTCGGAAAGATTGATGTTTACCAATATATTTATTTCTTGTGTCAGCATGCCAAACGTCATATTATTCAAATGCAGACCGTACGAGAAGAGTTTAGTAGAAACAAGGTTGACTAGATTAACGTCATTACGCTAACGGAACACGATAGTTGAATAATCAACAGGTCGAGGCTGCAGGCACGAACGGCAGCCTTTCGTTCAATTAACGGGCGGGAGAACGCAAAATGGACAGTTTAACGCAACAAAACTATCATTAGTATAGTTGGCGTGGGATAATATGGCAGTAATATGAGGTGATAATTTTTTGGGAGATTTTATGCGCGGAGTATGGAAAAATGGAGCAGTTAGGAAGTGTATCCTCTTATTCATTGTGGCAGTAGTCGGGATAAGTGGTCTCATAGTTAAAGGTAAGGAAGTATCAGCATGCGATTATAACGGTAATATCACCAAACCAAAGCCGGAATCGAATGTGTTTGTTGGTAAAGTACTTGAGGTTCGAGATGATGGGCGGAGTGGAAAAGATGTTTTTTTAGAAGTTTACAAAGTTGAACAAGGTACCGTAAAAGCGCTAGCTAAAGTATGGACACCATACGCATCTGGTTCCTGCGGCGGTTTTGACTTCAAGGTTGGGGAAATCTATTACGTGATAACAATAGATTCTAAGATATTTACTTCATCGAATGAGGTGTATATTAATACAGCCAGACCATTATTGCCTGAGGAAAAAAGCGACAAGAAAAAATTTGAGGGGCAATCTCTCATAGAAGATTTCCAAAAACGATTAGATGTATCCGTCTCCATTAATGCAGAGGATTTGGTTGTAAATAGACCATATGATTACTTCTATTCTAATAAAGATAACCGGGTTATGGTCCCTTTGACCAAAGCATTTATGAGTAGGTTTGGAATAGAGGTTGCTCTAACAAATGAGAATGACGACAGCGTAACATTAAATTATATGGGGAGAGAGTATACTTATCAGGTTGGACTTAACACCGTACTTATCGGTGAGAGAGAAGTCATTATGGATACCGTTATTGAACGATATGATGGAATTACTTTTATTCCCGCACGACAGGTTGCAGAAATTATCGATGCAAAACTAACTTGGAACAACAAACTCAAAAAATTAAGTTTTTCCTTCTGAAGAGGCTCTAAAAGGTCATATTGATTCACGGGACACGATAGTTCCATGAGGGCCGCCTTCGGGCGGCTCTTCGTTACGCTAACTGGCAGAATAGCGCAACTTCCAACTACTGGAATCGTATAAGTAATTGGTGAGTTTACGACCATACATTTACAATTGAGTATTTTTAAGGAGTGAGAAAATGAGTGTTTACTCGAAACGCATCAGAATAATCATTGTTGGTGTTGTTTTAACCATTTGCGTAGTGGGAGGTACTATGGCGTTTCAAAGCGATGCTAAAAGCACGATTAATCAAAGCCTCACAAATTCTCTCAACTATCCTGAAAATGAACGTGGACAGACATTCGGTTCTGCTGAAGCCACCTCCGTTGAAATGCTACCTGATTTAATCCATGGAGGAAGTGTGAATGGCATTAAAGGATATTTGCTGAAAAAAGATTATCTCGGTGAACCTGGTGGTGTCCCACTTTATGATGTTGATGGAGTAAACATAATTGGTTCTTTGTATATTAGCCCTAAGAATATGAACTATCCTAAAAATAAAAACGGACAGACATACGGTTCTGCCGCAGATGCTACTTCTCCAGAAACGGAACCTGATTTAATTCAAGCAGAAGGTGTGGATGGCACTGTGGGATATGTGCTGAAAAAAGATTTAGACGGTGAGCAACCAAAGACGCCCGAAGAAGCTATAGCTATACAGAACAGTAGACCCCCAGGTGGTTATGACTACCCACTATACGATGTTGATGGTAAAACCGTAATTGGTGTCTTTCATATTGGAGGCAATTGATAAAAAAAATGTCTTTCAATTGTTAAGCTCCCTCGGTACGATAGAGCAATGAACTACACCACGAGGCTGCCGTTGATTGAACGGCAGCCTCGTTACGCATAATGCAAAAGCTTGTTTTTCTTAATATTCCATAAAACAAATAATATTTCACGAATACTTTAGATAACAGGGGAGATGATGTCTTGCGAAAGTTGTCCATATTATTGGCATGCCTTGTAGTTTTCTTTGCAGGGTGTTCAAAAGATACCGACAAAATAGATACTAAAGTTCGTTCTGTTCATACAAATTTAACGAAGCAAAGCGGTTTAGAACATTGGAAATTAGCGTTGGTACCGAAAATCAATTCTCTTGGGCAACAAGGATATGATATTGAATTTCAAAATTCTGGTGATACTTCGGTTAAAAGTGTAACGATATATTATAGAGTTGACACAAAAGTAAAGCTTTCAGGTAAAACGGTAAAAGCTGATTCTCAAACAATGATTTCAAAACTGGATTCGAATGAAAAAATAACTTTATCTGATTTAACATTGCCAATTAATACGCCTGTACAAGTGGAAGTTGATTGGCTAGTAGGGAGCACTATAACTAGAGGAACTGGGACATTCCAAATCACGGAAATTAAGTAGTGAAACAGACTTATTTAAAAGAATCACTAGAAAACGAAAGCATCACATACAGTTCAATGTCATCGTTTTTAACTACCATGAAAATTAAAAGCTGGGAGTCGAAGAAAAGAGCAGCACTAAAGAAGACGCGGCTCTTTGATTTTTTAAAAATATGCAGCGCCTTGGATATTGGTGATCCGTGGATCAGGAGACTTCCGAAATGGTAACGTTGTAGCCTAAGGTTTCGAGTCTTCGAACCGAATTCCGTACAATAGCTCCAAGTTTTTGTTTATCAAAATAATCTTCACCTAAGTCTACATACATTTCTTTTCTTGTCAGCAGATAATAAGCGATTCTCAGCATGGCATGGGCCACAACAACAGCTGCTCTTTTTCTGCCTTTTCGTGCTAATGTTCGTCTGTACATAGCGCCAAGATAGTTTTTTGAAGCACCTACGGAGTGTGCGGCTTCTGTTAATGCAGATTTTAAATATTTGTTTCCTTTCTTTCCTTTAGAGGATTTCCGTTTGCCTGCACTCTCATTATGTCCAGGTACGAGTGCTGCCCAAGAACATAAGTGAGCCGCACTTGGAAACTGTTCTTTAATGTTTGTTCCTATTTCAGCTAAGATTTGTTCAGCCATTCGAGTGGCAATTCCAGGGATAGAGTCTAATCGCTCGATGTCTTCTTGATCTGAAATAACTCTCTGGGCAACCTCTTGATCTAACCTCTCAATTTGTTCGGTGAGGAAGTCAATGTGACCTAAAATGGTTTTAAGCATCATGCGTTGATGAGGATTAACGTAACCTCGAAGAGCGAGCTCAAGTTCATCTTTTTTCTTTTTCATCGTTCGCCGAGCGAAGCTTGCTAATTTCTCCGGATCTTCTTCACCTTCTGCGATGGCGTGAAGCATGTCCTTAGATGAGACACCCATAATATCTGAAACCACAGACCCAAGCTTGATATTTGCTCCTTCTAACACTTTTTGAATCCTATTATGTTGTCTAGCTCGTTCTTCAATGATGCTTCGGCGATAACGAACTAGTTCTCGCAGTTCCCTTTGGTAACGGTTCGGAATGAAGCTTGCCTTTAGCAGCCCATGACGAAGAAGTTGGGCTATCCATTCCGCATCTTTCACATCCGTTTTACGTCCGGGGAGAGCTTTCATATGCTGAGCATTTACAACTAAAAAATCAATATCTTCAGCTTCTAATAGGTTAACTATTGGCTTCCAGAATACGCCTGTACTCTCCATCGCTACGTGGGTACAACCATGCTTTTTAATCCAGTCAATTAATTGGAGTAGAAATACGGTTTTAGTAGAGAACGTTTGAATCTCCTTTCCTTCGGGTGTCATTGTACATGCAGTAATGGAATCCTTATGAACATCCATGCCACATGCGCGCTCAATGAGTATATCCATTGAAATTGTCCTTTCTACGGCTTTGAATATTGGGGACTGGTGCAACAACCAAAATAGGATTAATCTACCATGAGTGCTTCCCGAAGGAGCGACATTCTGTGATGCACCGTGGTCGGTGGACTGTGACTAACGGATGGGCTCTAAGGCACCATAGTTGATCGACCTTCCTCACCCAGCCGTAGTAGAAGTATTGACGGATTTCATCCATTTTCATCCTCTGTGGTGCAGCGCTGGTCTTGCGCTGCATGAATGGCTAACGGGAGACGATAGCTCAATAAAACAACAGAAGGATCCGTCGCGGCGGATCCTTTTACATCTACACAAAATAGGAGATTATGTACAGATGTCCCTATCGACGAGTAGCGTCATTCATTGAGGGACGGGCAGTTATCTGCAAAAAAATATTGGACTCAAGCAGGAAAATATAGGCAATTACACGAATGTAAATAATCAAATAATTTTGTTAAGGGGACGGTTTCTTGACTCTTATTAATAATCGCATTGTTGATCTTTATATTTCGTGTGAAGATGAAAAACGTGCCAAGGATTGGTACTTAATCGTA
Organism: Paenibacillus baekrokdamisoli; assembly: GCF_003945345.1. Classification (GTDB taxonomy): domain Bacteria; phylum Bacillota; class Bacilli; order Paenibacillales; family Paenibacillaceae; genus Paenibacillus_Z; species Paenibacillus_Z baekrokdamisoli. Next base: position 1,778,499 of record NZ_AP019308.1, read on the forward strand.
TTAGGGCTATCAGATTTAGTCATGGAAAATGGCAGTAGACTTTTATTGATGGATTGGGGTGAAAACCACAAACCAATAGTTGATGCGGCTGTGTTTAGCCTCCAAGCTCCTGATATTCATAAAGCACACACAGAATTAAAATTAAGAGGTGCTAAAGTTGATGAAGTGGTTGCACAATACGGCGCACAATCCTTTGGGTTTCACGTAATTGATTCTGAAGGAAATGCAATTTTGATTATTGACCAAGCCAGTTAAGGTTAACGAGTTATAAAACTCCCTCGATATGATTTGATTTTCTCACGAAAGCTCGTGTATTCGCAGGATTTCATCCCTTTTAGATTCGGTGATGAAGGAAGAGAGCCAGGACTTGCTATGTTCGAGCCATTAGAAGGCGTGCGGAAAGAGAGGCGGGGGTATCCTCACCCAATTCATTCCATATGCTGCACGTATTCTCCACACAACCCTTAGCGATTGTCGCTCCCATGTCTCAACGGGTCAAATGCCCTTTCATTCCTTCGTTACACCTATCTATGGGGTGGAGGTCGGTCTTTCTAACGGAACGGGTCTTGGCCCTTTTGCGTAACATCTCCCGATACTCCGTGCTTTCTTTGTAATCCTGCGAATACGCCAACTTGCGTGAGGAAGTGGTTCTTACAGACCACTTCCTTACTCATGACTTATATCTCAACCATGGTCGCTTTTGTGAATTAATTTCAAAAATGCGATGATGGCGATGTTGGCTTGTCCGATACGTACAACAAGAGAGGACGTAGAGATAAGCGTATTTGGTTGGCTCAAAGCCGTGAGCGGCACCTAACGTTTAGAAGGAGTGGATGAAACGGAGGAAGAGGTTTCTTTCGTTTTGCGAAGCCAATATTTGAGTTGATCTAGCTTAAAGTGATTGGTGGTACACCATGCTGACATGGTAAGGCCGCTGGATTTGTAATCTGTGATACGCACGATCCATGCTTGACGACGTTGTTTAGTTGCCTTCATTTTCTCATGAATGGATTTAATGTTGAAGGTGGGCTTGGTTTGACGCTTAAGGTTCGAACGTCCAAGTAGACTCTCTTAAGAAAGCAGGAAACATCATGAACATGTATCCTTACTACAGAAGGGCGCTGCTGATCATCGCCGCGTTCGTCATGCTGGCCGGTGCTCCAGGCGGAGCCATAGCGGCAGAGATGGACCCTGGCCCTGCCATACAGTGGGAGCAGCAGGTTAAAGGCATCGCGGCAACGCCGACCATCGATCGCGAAGGGACCCTTTACGTCGCTTCCCACGTGGATTGGAAGGAAGGGTGGCTGACCGCCCTCGAGCCGGACGGCACGATCAGGTTCGAAACTCCGACCGGTCCTGCTTTTTCGCGTCCTGAGGTGGACGAAGAACGCGGCTTGCTCTATGTGTCCGCCGAACGTTTAACGGCGATTCGGTCAGAAGATGGGTCAGCCGCTTGGCAGTTCGAGCTGCCCGGCTCCAAGTTCTCCGCGAAACCGGCCCTTCATCAGGGGGTTATTTATGCCGCCGATAACCATTCCGGTTCGCTGTATGCGATCCACCCTGATGGCAGCCTGCTGTGGGAAGAGCGGCTTACGGATTCGAAGGGCTGGTTCTCTCCGGCTACGTTCGATTCGGAGGGCACGGCGTATCTGGTGCATGCCCGAGAGGTGGCAGGCGATTTTGAAGACGATCCTCAAGCGTATATGGTTACGGAAGGCGGCATTACGGAGTACCGCAAACAGATGTCCACGCTGTATGCGGTAACGAGCGACAGGAAGATCAAGTGGCAGCTGGAGCTGGAAGGACTCGGGGCACTAGAGGAGCCGGTTCTCATCAGTCCGTGGGGCGACCTGGTCTTGGGCCGGGATGCGTTGTACGTCGTCGACAAAGGGGGCAAGTTGAAGTGGACGTCATCCGCTTTTTATGACGGCAATTCAGGTGTGCCGGCCATCTATGACGGGCAGATCTATATGCCGATCGGGAACAGGCTGCATGTGTTCGGTCCAGATGGAGAGATGAGCATGGAGTCTCATGTCGGCGGAATCGCGGAGGGACTCACAAGGGATAGTATCGGAAACGTGTATCTATGGGGAAGGGGAAATGCGATTCTTGCCCTGAACCCGGACGGCAGCGAAAAATGGCGCCATGTTGCGAGTGGCGTGCCGGCTGCTTCGATCGTGGGTACGGACTCCGGAATCATGTATTCCGCCTACTATTCGGATCGAGGCCAAAGTAAGATAATCGCGTTTACTGATCCTTATGCCAAGATTCTCCCCGCACCTCAGCCACCGCAGCGGCCGCTGGAGATCGTAGTCACGCTTGACGGCGTGCCCATGCATCTTGCCAAGGCGCCGCTGCTGAGTCAGGGGTACGTCTTTGTACCTATACGCGAGTTGTTCACCCGGTTGGGAGCCGCCGTTTCATTCGACGCCAAGAAGAAGATCATCATCGCGCGAAAAGGCGACACGACGATGATGTACCGTCTGAGCGATGCATATGCGACCATCAACGGAAATCAGGTTCGCATGGAAGCCGGTTACCGTACGTGGAACAGCCAAGTGTATATGCCGCTTCGATTCGTCAGCGAGGTCTTCGGATATAAGGTCGTTTATGATGCCTCGCTATATGTCGTCAAGATCACAACATGGTAGTGTGAAACGCGCCTGTCCTTGTCCCGGGACAGGCGCGTTTGGTCTTTTCTCGGGACCCTTCATCACTCGAGGATGCAAGGCGACGGTGGCCGCTCGGCAGGTCGTTACCCGCGGCGGCGACGGACGCCCACGGCGACGACACAAATAAGATTATGTTGGCACATTTGTGTCATTTATGTTGGTGGATTTGTGTCCTTAGACAATTGTCGGGTGACAAGAATATTGCCGATGTAGACCACAAATATGATCCGATTGCCGACAAGAGGTTTTAACTTTCTCGATTTTATGCCGTATTGATCATCATGAATAATAAATGAATAGTTGGTTAAAAAGTAATTGGTTCTCAAAGTTTGGAGAAATAATGGGCTAATCATTTTAATTATCAATTTTCTCGCAAACAATATTAAGTGATATTTGAGCGAATAAATGAAGTAATAACATTACAGGAATTTAACGGGACACGAGGGAGTTCAGTACCAAAATGGCTGCCGAGTGGCAGCCATTTATTCTGCTCCCATGAAAATAAAATCCGCAGTTGCAGAAAAAGACAACACTAAAGAAGACGCAGCTTATTCGTTTTTTAAAAGGCACAGCGCCTGAAATAAAGAATATGGTTATCTTAGAGGAGGATTAGGAGACTTCTGAAATGGTTACAGAGTAACCTAAGTTTTCTAGTCGCCGAACGGCATACTTTACAAGAGATTGTTGCTTCTGTTTGTCAAAATAATCTTCACCTAAGTCTACATACATTTCGTTACGAGTTAAGAGATAGAAGGCAATTCTTAACATCGCATGAGCCACATTTATGGCTGCTCGTTTTTTACCTTTTCGTGCAGCTGTACGTCTATACATGGCGCCGAGATAATTCTTTGACGCTGCAACGGAATGCGCTGCTTCGCTTCCAAAATACCCCTGTGCTTTCCATCGCAACGTGCGTGCATTCACATTGCTTAATCCAGTCAATGAGCTGTAATAGAAAAACCGTTTTCGTTGAAAACGTTCAGGTCCCTGTTGATTCAGATCAGGAGAGAAATGGTAGTATCTGACTCGATTCTGAGTTCTTAGCTTGATGGGCATGGGGTATTACCCCTAATTGGTCAGCGGGACCCTTGAATGACCTTGAGTAAGCTGGCACAGGTGGCGAAATGGGTTGGATAGCTTTCATTGGACAGCGCGGCCGGCAAAGCCGATGCGCCTACAACGAAAGCCGTTACCTATGAATAGCGGCTTTTCACCTGTTTTTTGGAATATATGCAACATTTATGATCCTCAATCGTCTAATTGTTGATTGACCCATCATTCATAAATTCAGAATTATATTGGACAGGAGGCTATATCCTTGCTTCGTAATTCACGACGGCTTATTCTAACATGCATTACTGCATTAGTTATCACTTTATTTCATCCATCATCCGGTTCATCTGAGGTTCATGCCGCAACCAAAGCTTCAGTATCTGAAAGCATCAAGGTTACCTTTAACGGGAGCGAATATAAACCGAAGACCGCTCCATTCGTCAGCGACGGGTCTGTGTACCTGCCGGTAAGAGATATGGGGGAGCTGCTCGGAACCATGGTCGCCTGGATTTCATCAGCCAAAACGGTGACGATGAACTATCCTGAGCTGACCGTGAAACTTGTTTACGGCTCGAAGAATGCAGCGGTCAACGGCAAAACGGTCGAATTGACGGCGCCACTGCTCATGGTCGAAGGCAGAATTTTTGTGCCGCTGCGGTTCTTCTCCGAGGCTACCGGTGCAGACGTGAAATGGGAACCATCGCTGAAGACGGTCAGCATTATACGGGTCGATGATTTCATCAAACCACAGGTTTGGAGCGGCATTTGGTTGAATCGAAAAACCGGCGATCTTTATACTGCCCGGGATGAGCAATCCCCAGCTGTTTTTAACGGGAAGCTGGATGCCTCCATCAAAGGCAGCGTTTCCGTCAATGCAGGGGGGATCGGTTCGGTTCTCACTATTGTTGACAATTACGGCGAACCTCAAGTTCAGTACGACGCATACGGTATTCTCATTCAAAACAATAAGATCGTCAGTCAGAAGAAAGCGAGCTACTTCCAGCGTTATGAGGAAAATGTGAGTTATTTTCAAGTCTATAATCCAAAAGGATGGCTCCTGTATTCGGTGCTGACCGATGGCAAGATAGTGACCGTATTCAATGAGCAGGGCAAAGCTGTCAAGGAATATGATCTGCCCGCGCTTGCAGGCAAGGATGAGGTTTATTCCGTACTTATGATCGGCGAGGATTATTTAGTCGTTCGGCCGAACCGGACCGGACTCCTCACCTTGATCGACCTTAAAGACAATACAACGGTGGTACTTGCCGACAAGCTTCTCTCCGGAAAAGATTTGGAATATGCCCGCAGCAACGATGTTCCCTATCACGGGGACGAGTTGGAATTCGCCGGCGATATGGGGCATGGCACACTGAGTTTCTCTTACGATAGTCCGGTCGACAACAAGAAAGACAACAATGTCTTTTTGTCTTATGATCGGCCATCCTACGAGGAAGAGAGGAATGCATTGCCCAAAAATCGCAGTGTCAGCGAATTGGCTTCCGGATGCAAGCAGGAGACCATAAAATCAGTGGTTATGCAGGACGGGGATCTCCTATATATCCCTCTTATTGGAGACAACAAAGAGGACGGAAAATCCATTAACACCGTCTGCGGCATTTTGAAAAAATTCGCATCCAAGGGCGTAGAGGAGACAACAGGCCCCCCTGTAATAACAGAAGGTTTTTTTCATGGCATGGAAATCAGTTTCACTGAAGGCGACGCTTTGCAATTGTATGCCGTTTCTAAAGGATTGGCCATCGATCTTGAAGGCAATAAACGTCTCGTTCTGAACGACAGCCAAGCTAACCGTGATTTTGAAAATCTGAAAGTTCAACCCCCTCGTATATCGGTCGGGCCCAATCCGGCCCGTATTGGAGAGACGCTTCATATCACAGGCGCAAATGTTGAATATTGGAGTGAATCAAGCGTAGTATCCGTCTACTGGATGCCGACCGACAGCTACTCCAACACGGATAAAAAATCGCTTCTTATCTACACAGGGACGGCGAAGTTCGGCCGCTATGATATCAAATTCAAAATGCCGGCTTCAGGGAAAGCTTCAGACGGTACAATGAAAAATATCCCATTGGGCAAAGGCAGGATTAGCGTATATGATTCGTCTACGATCGAGCTGCTCCCTGCGGCAGCTTCATCGGAGAAAACAGGAAAATAGTTGGGGGCGCCCGTCAAACCGGGCGCTTTTTTTGTGTCCCAGTTGCTACGCTTAAACGGGTGGTATTAATTGTAAGATAGAGGAGATTCGCATAAATGCCCTCACTTCGAGATAGACCCGTGTATTACGAGGTTTCCGGGAGTAATCAGGGTAAATAGTTTCCGAATAATGACCGTGACAACAACTTTATTCCACTAAACCCAAAGAAGCCGCGATTTACACTCACGTGACAGGTCGTCCGATGTCGGATGACAAGAACATTAGCCGAATGAAGTCTACTTGAATTGCGGACTTTATTTATTATCGGATTAAGTTCTTGTCATTTGTCAATGTCAAGAACATTGTCCGATTGCCGACGAGCTTTGCCGGTAGGCAGCCTGTTTAACGAACGGGAAAGAAAGTTAAAAAAAGGAAAATTACGATGAACCGTGTCAACACCTTAACATTGGTTGTTCGCTACACGGGGGCTCGTTCATTTTCAATCCAGATGGGACATTCGAAACAAGTTCAGATGAAGATGCTTTGATTTTCTTCTTAGGTGAAAGAGTAAGCATTGGTAGATTAACGGCTAAGTGCAATGAAGAGGATTTTGATAATGTTATAAGTGTAAATTTGAAGGGAACTTGGTTATGTATGAAACATGAAATACAAGCAATGACTCTGCAAGGAGGTGGAATCATTATTAATACTGCTTCAATTGCTGGACTAATTGGTCTTAAACACCACGCTGCATACGTTGCTAGCAAACCCGGTATCATTGGTCTAACGAAGACGGCAGCAGTTGAGTATGCATCAAAAGGGATACGCGTTAATGCCGTTTGTCCAGGTACAATACATACGGCTTGGGTTGGAAGAGTCACAGATAAATTAAATAAAGCCCATCCAATCGGGAGGACTGGTACGCCTCAAGAGGTTTTGTTCGAGCCGGACGGATCGGATGAGGATGTGCTTCTGAGAGAGGGCGCTGCTGGACAATTACCTGGAAAGCGGTCAGCAGGAGGCCTTCCGTCAGATGGTCGCCGAAATTTTCGATTGAAAAAATTATGCAACTACTTAACTTATGAATGAAAGAAGGTATAGAAAATGATACGAGAAATTGAAGAGCAATTCACTGAAGAGATCCTTACCGAAGCAATAAAGCGATTTGACATTAATAATGACACTGTTCGTTCATTGGGCGGTTATGAAAGCTTTGTTTATGAATACCAGAAAAACAACGCATTTTTCATATTAAAAATCTCACATACAATTAGAAGATCAAGATATAATATACGGGGTGAAATTGAATTTTTAAATTTTTTGTCGAATAAAGGACTGGCAGTTTCAAATGCTGTTCCATCGACCAGGGGTAATATGGTTGAAGAAATTGCTGCAGAAAATGGTTCGTTCCTAGCCATTTCATACGAAATGTCTCTTGGAAAAGAAGTGTCGGATGAAGATTGGAATGAATCGCTTTACGAAAAATGGGGCGAATTTCTGGGGAAAATCCATCATGCCACAAAGGGTTATGAATGGAGTAATCCGGCGTTTAAACGACACGCCTGGGACCAAGAAGTTCAATTAAAGGCGGAGAAATACCTGCGACCTGATGATGTAATGATTTCAATTCTAAAAGAAAGATTAACAAAACTTACTTCTCTGCCCAAGTCCAAAGATACATACGGTTTGACTCATACTGATTTTCATCAAAGTAATTTTTATCTGCATAACGGAGACATTTATTTGTTCGATTTTGATGATTGCGGTTATACGTATTTCGTAAACGATATTGGGATTACATTGTATTATGCACTTTCTTATCCGTTTAAGGAATTTGAAAATAAAACGGAATATTATAAATTGTTTTTCCGCCATTTTATGAAAGGATATCTGAAGGAAAATACAATCCAAGAAGAAGAAATAGTATATTTACAAGATTCTATTAAACTTCGTCATGCATTGCTGTATATTTATTTTCATCAAGCAAACGATGTGTCAAATTTGGATGAAGAATCAATGAACTGGTTAAAAGAGCTTCAACGAGTAGCCGCTTCTGATGACCCTATGCTGCCGATTGATTTTGTTCAAGAATTTAAAAGCATTTATAATAGTATTCATTAACCTGGGAGCATCGCATTTTACTAACGTGCTCGCGGCTGTAATCGAACTGGAAAAGGGTACAAGAACCGAATTATAAATGCTACAATTGTCGGGTGATATCAAGTTCTTGTCATCCGACACAAGCAGTATGCGTATAGACCAGAGAACGTACACAAACATGAATGATAAATCCGGCAATCGAAGAGGGTTTGACATCGCTTGGCCTTTCCGTTGGCGGTACCGGAGCACAGTATTCAAAGAAAAAGCAATTCGGATTAAATCCGAATTGCTTTTTTACTGCAAGAAAGGGAACTTATAAAAAAACAGAACGAAAATCGAGCTACATGGTGTATGACACTTGGTGTATGACACTAAATGATGTCCAATGACACAAAACAACCCCCAATTCACTTCCAGAATTTACTGGACTTATCAGTGAATTGGGGGTATATTTGTGTCAAGAAAAAATGACACAAATATACCCCCGAATTAAGAGTTTGTCACAATACTTACCTCAAATAAGGAGTTTTCTTACCACTGATCAGCGGCGGCAATGAACGATTTATGAAAAATGAGGTGAAAGCGTGTACACACCAATCCCCATGAAGCGCAGCACTCGATACGGTAATAATTATTGGGAAGCATTCAGCATCAAAATGAACCGCGATGTGCGGTTTTTTAGCGATCTGGAATATGATCATTGGATTCTCGTTGAAGCTGATTCGGATATTGTTGCCTTCTGTGAACAACCCAAGCGAATACAAGTCGAATGGCAAGGAGACTTAGTAGAATCCATCTTTGACATGTGGATTCAGTGTATGAACGGAACGGAGTGCTTCTTGGAAGTGAAATATGCTTCTGAACTTGACCCTAAAGACAAAAGATTTTCACCAAGATCTTATAAACAAACGAATGCTCAAGCAAAATGGTGCCAAGAAAATGGGTTCAATCATCTCATTCGAACCGATAAAGACATTCGATCCAACTTGATTTATTTGAATAATTTGAAAACTATTATCCCTTACATTCAACAACGCCCTGTTCTTGTGGAAACCGTCCAATATCAAATCATGAAAGTTCTAAGCAAGACCTCCAAAACCACGATAGATGAAATTGAACAAGCGCTTCCGGTTCTTGGTCGTCAACGGATACGGGAAACTGTGTATCAGCTGATTTATCGGGGAATGATTGACTCTACAATCACTCACAAACCATTAGATTCAAAAACAGAGGTGTGGAGCAATGCCTAAAAAAAGATGGATTGAGAATGAGAAAATTGATCCGGCACATTTAGATACATCACTCTGGCCGATTGTTCATGAAGATAAATTGGATTCTAATGACAAAGAGACTTTTTTTGCGAGAAAAAAGGCTATCGACATGTATATGAAGAATGAGCGCCCACTCCATGAAATTAGCGCCGGTACACTCATTGACAGGAAAGATATATTGGCATTTGTGAAGAGATGCCTTTCTTACGATAACCAAGGTAGAATCTGGGGTTATAGAGCACTTATTCCCCGGAAACGATTAAAACAATATGAACGCAAGTCTCTACCTATATTATCAACGCAGGACGAGCTATCCAAAATGACAGGCGCTTTTACATTACTATTAAAGCAGTATCCTACCGTTAAAGAAACGATTGACAATTTGTATTTGGGTAGAAATACAAAACGAGAAGTACGATCGCCTAGAATTAGTGTGAAAGATCTACATGTTAAATTCTTGGAAGCCTGTACCAAGGCGGGTATTACATCCAGCGAATATCCATTTATAAGTGGAGATTTAGGAAAACGATCGTTATATCGTTATGTTGATATTCTTGAACAATGGCACTTTGGCGAAGCCGCTAAACGCTACGGTGAGAATGCAAGTCAAAAAGCAAGACATACAGGAATAGGCGCTCCGAATGCCCCTTCGCCAGTTAGACCTTTGGAACGTGTTCAATTTGACGGACATCGAATAGATTGTTCAATTGCCATTGTGTTCCACACGCCAGAAGGCGACGAAATTGTGGAAGTGATGGATCGCCTTTGGTTACTCTGCATCATTGATGTTGCGACAAGAATCATCTTGGGTCACTATCTTAGCTTTAATAAGGAGTATTCCGCTAGCGATGTACTGCATTGCATTAAAAAAGCTGTCATGCCCAAGGAAGTGCTTCAATTATCAATCCCAGGATTAACTTATCATCCGAATGGCGGCTTTGCATCAAGGCTGTTTCCTGAAATGGAATGGGCTTTGTGGGATGAATTTCATCTGGATAATGGAAAATCTAATTTAGCGAATCAAGTCAGAGATCGACTTAAACGAACCATAGGCTGCGCGGTTAATGCTGGTCCTGTGGCATTGCCAATGAGAAGAGGAATAATTGAAAGGTTCTTCGAAACGTTAGAAGAAAATGGGTTCCATCGTCTCGTAAACACAACCGGTAGCAACCCTAGAGATCCACGACGACAAGATCCGGAGAAAAAAGCAGTGAAATATCGAATTACCGCTGAGCACATAGAAGAACTGACAGATGTACTCATATCCAACTACAACGGAACGAAACATGAAGGAATAAATCTTTTGACTCCGCTGCAATGTTTAGAACAGCGTTTAAACAGAGGTTTGCTTCCACGAGTTATGACTGAGGAAAAAAGACAGGAAATCGCTTTTCTTTCTCTCGCTGCAAATCGAGTTGTTCAAGGAAACATTAGCCAAGGAAAGCGCCCTTTTATTTACTACGAGGGGACTGAGTATCGTAACGAAGTATTATCACGAAGTCCTGAACTTATTGGCACCCAATTAGATCTACTGGTGAATATCGACGATCTCCGAGTAATTAGAGCATTTTTGCCTGATGGCAGTGAGTTTGGCGTACTTACGGCCAATGGAAAATGGGGTATTACGCCGCATTCACTTCAAGTTAGAAAACAAATAAACAAATTAAGAAAGTTGAAAATACTGCATTTCACCAATTACGACGATCCAATTGAATGTTATCACAGATATTTGCAAGAACAGGCTAAAACGAGTCGATCGGATCGTAATCGCTTAGCCGCACTTCAACGAAGTAGAAAAAAGCAGAAAGAAAAAGTGGACTCCAAAGAGATTCTTCCAGATGATACTCAGAGCAAAAATGTTGTTCCATTAGTTGAAGCATCCACTAAAAAGAGTATGAATATAGATCGAAAACGGTTTAGGACCATTACTTATTAACGGAGGGAGAGTCATGGTAAATCAACCTAGCCCCATCGAAAATAGTTCTGCCTTGTCACCGCCAAGACCTTATGTGGCTCAAGGTACTCATCCCATTGAGACCGGAAGATACTTGCTGCCGACGAACGAAATTATTCGTATGTATGATACCGTTGCCCAATGGATCACAAATCGTTCACCCGGCGGGATGATTTATGGCAGACCGAGACTCGGGAAATCAAGAGCCATTACGTATCTTTCATACGAACTTCCAAATGAATTCGGTAATCATCTCCCTATATTTACTATGAAATGTCGACAATACAAACAACCGAGTGAGAGTAGCTTCTTTGAAGATCTATTGAATGATGTGGGGCACGCTTTGCCCTTTAACGGAAAAGCAAATTTAAAAAGAGACCGACTATATCGATACTTTGTAGAAAAGGCTGAACGCTCAGCTCAAAAACGAATTATATTGTTCATCGATGACGCTCAACGACTCTTTGAAATTCAATATGGCTGGTTGATGGATATTTACAACGAACTTGATAGTGCCGGCATTAGCATGACAGTTATTTTGGTTGGACAGGAGGAACTTGTTCATCAACGTAGCGCATTTATTCAAGCCAAGAAAGCTCAGATAATAGGAAGATTTATGGTTCACGAATACAATTTTAAAGGAATAGTCGACGCTGATGATATGGCTGTTTGTTTGTCCGGTTACGACAATATTTCAGAATATCCCGAAAATAGCGGATGGTCCTTTACCCGTTACTTCTTTCCAGATGGGTTTGATCATAATGGATGTCGTCTTGAAAATTGTGCAAAGGATCTATTTAGCATATTTACAAATCTTCGCAAGGAACACGGACTTACAAGAGCAACCGAAATACCAATGCAATATTTAACGCTAACAGTTGAGAATGCACTTCGTCATTTTGGAGCTAATGGGGAGGATCTTCAATGGCTGAACAATGAGCAATGGAAATCCTCGATTACTGGCTCTGGTTACATTGAAGCCGAGACATACCACGAAGTGGTATGAGAAAACTTAAATGTGTTTTTCCTGAGTATAAAGAAATACAGAGGCAATTCACTTGGAATCCGGACTGGATCTCAGATTACGAATCACCTTGGGGAATTTTCGAAAAATTTAAGTACGCAAATTGCGTTACGGCGAAAGATATTCTGTTCCAATTCGGTAATGAGGAAGTATTAAGTAGAAGATCCATAAGTTACAGTCAACAGAATTGCAATCTCATTGATATGCCCCGATTGAACAATGAAAGTATTACAAACATCTTGAAATTAGACGTAAAAGCTAGAAATCAAGAGTTTATGGACCTGATGACATTTGTTCCGAGACATCGTCCTTATCAAGATTTTTTTCGCAAACAGCTGACATTCTGCTTAACGTGCATGAAGAACGGCTTTCACAACATATTAAACCAATTCTCGTTAATTCATGAATGTCCAATCCATGGAGAACCGTTGTCGGACCGCTGTCCGATATGCGACAAATCTTATCCGTATCGTCTCGGTGATGACGCGCTAACTGCACCGTTTCAATGTTTCTGTGGCCATCAATATTTAAGCCGCACTTGTAATTATTCAGAGTTATGGGAATCCAAACCTGTAATCAAATCAACCGAAGTGACAAATTGGATATCCATGTATTATAAACAAAAGATCAATTTTAATGATCTCATTTTGTCCAGTGAAATTTCGTTTCGCAATTTACAAGGCGGTATGGATTTTATTTTGCAGGCAGTCGATCCAAGTTATAAATCAATTCAACCCGAAAAACATTATGTGGTTAAGTCGCCGTCAAAAATCATGATTTATGGAAATTATTATAATGAATTCGAATCCATTCGAGAGTCCGGCAGCGACGAGAGATACCTCGGATTTATTGAAAAAATAAACGAACTCATTTATCAGAGCAATAGAAGCACCTTCTACGCGATTGCTAAACACTTTAGAGCTACAATCCTTCGGGATCATATCGCTTGTGTTAGAAAGTTAGAACTGTTTGATACCAAATGCCCTTATGCGTTTGCATATGTAAATTGGAAAAAATTTATCGAAGGACATGCACATACGCGACAGGTAGACAATAAATATCGACCTTCAAAACAACAAAGCAAATATGAAATGGAGTTCATTTCTAAACAAGATGATTCTGCATTATGGGATATTGTAACTAAATGGGAATACGGCAAGCTCTATTGGAAGTATAAACATCTTACTGCAACTACTTGGATTATTAATAGGGTTCTTGCTCATTTTACCCTTAATCATTTTTACAGATGGCTAGAATTTGCTAAAAATAAGGAATCGCTCGACATGGAGTACAATGATGTTCCATTTCGTTATGAGAACGTTCCATTTTTCTTGATTAAAGTACCAAGTGACAACCAAACGGAACTCGAGTTCCATTGGTGGGTTAAGGATCAATCTCAACGTAATCTTGATTTGAAATGCCCGTTCTAAAATGCGATTGAGGAAAGGGAGTAGTTTATGAATCCCATTTGTATCCGTGGTGCAAAGCTGCATAATTTAAAATCTCTTTCTTTAGATATTCCAAAGGGTAAGTTTGTCGTCATAACTGGTGTAAGTGGTTCGGGTAAGTCGACATTGGCGTTTGATCTCCTATATCAGGAAGGTAGGCGCAGGTACGATCGTGCAGTCGGTTCATCTCATTTATCGGAAACGGACTGTTTCGACGAAATAACGGGTTTAGTGCCTACCGTAGCAGTAGAACAGAGAATTATTCGGCAGTCTAATCCTCGAAGTCTAGTAGGAACACGTACTCGATTACTCAGTCTTATGCAAATTGTGTTTTCCATGGCAGGAAGTTATCGCTGTATTTGCGGTGGTGAGACTGATGAGCAAAGGCTCTGTCATGATTGTGGCCTAACGGTAGAACCGTTACCAGCGGAGCATTTTAATTTTAATTCCCCTTTTGGAATGTGTTTGAGATGTTTCGGTGCAGGACAAGTATCTAGCTTAACGATAGAACAAGCAATGAGCGATCGGAATTTCGATAAATGGTCTGTTTTACGCGGCACACCCGGCAAGATGAAAGATGGAGTGAAACGACTTGCGAAGGCTTACGATTTCGATCCAAACGGATCTTATTTCAACCTGTCTGATAAAGCCCAAGTCGCATATCTAAATGGAGATTTATCTGTAGGATACGAGGGCTTAATGCCTTTTTTACATAGAATCAGCATTGGGGCAGAGGGGACCGGTTCCTCTGTTTGTCCTTCCTGTCACGGCTCTAGAATTGGGCGAGAAGCCCAAAACGTGACCATTAGAGGATTACATATAAGTGCGCTAGCAGAGAAAACATTAAAGGAACAGGCGTATTTCTGGGACGATATATCCGAAAGTATACTCGATCTAGAACCTTCTCTCCAAGGCGTTCTAAAGCGAATTCAGATGCAGATCAATCATCTATGTGGTGTAGGACTTTCTCATCTCTCACTGTACCGGCGAATGCCGACTTTAAGCGGCGGTGAAATGCAGAGATTATTCCTCGCTGCACATCTCGAATCGGAACTGGAAGGACTTATTTATGTCTTCGATGAACCTACCGTCGGTTTACATGAGAATGAAAAACAACTGCTGATCAAGAGGTTGAAAGAATTACAAACTCAAGGAAACAGTGTCATAGTAGTTGAACATGATCTTGGCGTTATTAGTTCTGCTGACTGGATTATTGAGATTGGACCTGGCGCTGGAGAGGAAGGTGGAAGCATTGTCTATCAAGGGAATTACAAAAGCTATATGAATTGTGTGGATTCCCTAATCGCCCCATTTCTTAGTCGTGCAGACAAAGTGACGCGCGAAGGATTTCACAGAGCACGACAAGCTTTTTCTTTTACAGATGCTGTGCCAAGGCTGAAGCTTAAACACGCCACAACCAATAATTTAAAAGATATTGATGTATCCATTCCTCTAGGTATTATGGTTGGGGTAGCCGGAGTTTCAGGTAGCGGTAAAAGCTCACTTATTTCCTCAACGCTTGTTCCTTTGCTGGCTAAATCTTATGGCTCTGTTATCGCTGATGTTGATCAGGAAATAGATGCGGAAGATGAACAAGTGATCACAATAGAATCAAAGTCGACTGTTCTTGAAGGCTCTAGTTTGTTGAACGGGGTATCATTCATCACTCAATCGTCTATCGGGCGATCAAAGACATCTACACCTGCCAGTTATATTGGTATTTGGGAAAAAATTCGAACACTATTCGCAAATCAGAATAAAGCCAAGGGATTGGGGCTAACCTCTGGGGATTTTTCTTTTAATTCAACTGGCGCTTGCTCTGAATGTCGTGGAGAAGGGACGATCAAGAAAGAAACACGAGGATTTACTTTTGAATGGCCGTGCCATGCTTGCAATGGAACTCGCTATTGTCCAGAAGTGCTAGATATCACAGTTAATGGAAAAAACATTGCAGATACACTAAAAATGTCTGTAACGGAGGCTGCGGATTTTTTTGGTAATGAGTCTGGTATATCTGAACCACTTAGGTTACTGGAAAAGGTAGGAATGGGATATTTGAAGTTAGGCCAGTCATCTACGACCATTAGCGGTGGAGAAGCTCAACGGATTAAATTGGCTAAGGAGCTAGGGCGCAGCCGTACTGGTGGAATACTATATATTTTTGATGAACCAACAACTGGACTAAGTTGTGTGGACGTAGAGCGACTTATGGAAGTGCTGAGAAGCCTTGTTGATCTAGGAAATACGGTGCTGGTTGTTGAACACGACTTGTCAGTTTTATTGGAATGTGATTGGCTCATTGAAATGGGACCGGGTGGTGGAAACGCAGGTGGATTAGTAATTGCGGAAGGTTCTCCTGAAACACTTGCATTACTACCGAATTCTATTATCGGTTCCTATTTTAGAGGGGGTAGCATTAATGTCGTGGACGATCTTGACTCCTGAAGAAGGAGCAATCGATGCTTCGCAATTGGCACTTGCGGATCGCGAGATATTCGTTAAATTCCCTAATGTCTTGAGTATGTTAATCGTGCGAGACGGATCTATTGTGTATGAGCGATATTATCGGAATAACGGACCGGATGATGCGTTTCCGGTTATGTCGGTTAATAAAAGCATCTTATCCGCATTAATTGGAATCGCACTTAATAAAGGAATATTATCCAGCCTTGATCAATCTGTGTTGGACTTTTTTCCGGAAATGGATACACATGATGTCGATCCTAACGTACAAAAATTGAATCTGAGGCATTTGCTTACCATGAGTTCAGGCTTCTATTATCCACGATTAGCTGGAGACTCTCAGCCGATATGGCAGCGAACAATACTTAGTCGCAATTGGATTGAATTTAGCCTGAGGTTACCTGTACGGGATGGTATGGGGTTGCAAGTTAACTACAAAAATACAGATGCTCTATTACTAGCAGCTTGTTTGAGCCGAGCTACCGAAACTACAATAGGAGAATTGGCAGAGGAGTGGTTATTCAAACCTCTTGAATTAAACATTCAGCACTGGGAAGCAGAAGATCCTCAAAGGCTTGGCATTGGAGCATTAAGAATGACTGCACGAGATATGGCGACAATTGGCCAGCTTTATTTGCAGAGGGGAGCATGGGGAGAGCAGCAGCTCATTCCCCAAGAATGGATATCAGCATCCACATGTCCTCAACTGGACAATTACGGCTTCTTGTGGTGGATTGACAAGGACGGCTTTTCTGCATCCGGCGCTGGCGGTTCATTAATTAGAGTAATCCCTGAACAGCAGATTGTAGTCGTATTTCAAACTAAACATCTCAAGCGCTTTAAGGATCCACGAGATATTGTAGATCGCTACGTACTGAAAGCGGTATATTAGTTAACAGGAAATTATTTACCATTTGAAAGGACTGCTGATTTGTGTATAGAATTCTTATTGATACTTGTGTTTGGCTTGATCTCGCGAAGGATTACCATCAACAGACGATATTGGCTGCTCTTGAAGACCTAATTGATCAGGGACTTATAGAATTAATTCTCCCAAAAAATGTAGTTGATGAATTTGCTCGAAATAAAGATCGTGTTATAGAGCAGAGCACCCGTAGTCTATCCAGTACTTTAAAACGTGTTAAAGAAGTTGTGGAAAAGTTTGGCGATCCACAACAAAAAAGTAGTGTAATAACACAGCTTAATGATGTTGATCATCGTCTTCCTATTCTGGGAGAGGCTGCAGTAGAAACAATTGACCGAATTGAAAAATTGTTTGAAAGATCTACAACTATTGAAATTTCAGATTCTGTGAAGCTCCGGGCAGCGGAAAGAGCTATCGACAAACTCGCTCCCTTTCACAGACAACGCAATGGAATAGACGATGCGATTCTTATTGAGGTTTACACGGATATTATTAGAGAAGACGAAGCATCTGATAATCGCTTTGCCTTTATCTCGCATAACACTAATGACTTTAGCCACCCAAATGCGAGTAAAAAATTACCTCACCCTGATATTGAATTATGTTTCTCACTAACAAAATCGTATTATTTTATTACTCTTAGTGAAGCGCTTCAACACATCGAACCAGAACATTTTGATGACTTAATGATTGAACATAATTGGACAGAGGAACCAAGAAGGCTGAAGGAGATCATCGAAGCTATTGATGAGCTTGTTACAAAGGTTTGGTATAACCGTCATCAGGTGCTTCGAGAAAAGATTGAGGAAGGTACTACTCAAATTGTCGAGAAAGAGACCTTTCCCATAAAAGATCATGCTACTCGACCAATTCAACGTAATGTATGGGAGAGTGCACTCAGGGCGGCGGCTAAGGTCGAAGAAAGAATTGGCTTAGAACACCTTGGTCCCTGGGATGACTTTGAGTGGGGAATGATTAACGGCAAGCTTTCTGCATTACGTTGGGTACTTGGGGATGATTGGGATATGTTGGATACATAAATTCGGGCGTATAGATGGTCATGCGCGGTGGTTCAACTGGAATATTTATTTTGAGAACAGATGGATTATCCTAATAATGCTATAGGCAAAGAAATGAGAGGCCATACGAACACGGCATCAGCGGACTCGAGAACTCCTATAATCACACCGCTAATTCTTTTTGAAAGGTTATTGATATAATAGAAAGGTGGGAGATTTTTGATAGAAACAAAACGTCTTATAATTAGAGAAATGGTGCAGTCCGATTATGATGCATTGTGCGGAATATTGTGTGATGAGGAAGTAATGCGTGCTGCTTATGAAAGTGCATTCAACTTAGAAGAAGCACAAAATTGGCTTAACAGACATCTTAAAAGATATGAAGAGTATGGTTTTGGACTTTGGGCTGTTGTATTAAAAGAAACAAACGAAATGATTGGTCAATGTGGCTTGACAATGCAAGGCTGGAGAGAAAAAGAAATTTTGGAAATAGGATTTTTGTTTCAAAAAGCGTATTGGCACAAAGGTTACGCAACAGAAGCGGCAATTGCTTGCAAGGAATACGCTTTCTCTGTTCTTAATGCAAATAGGGTTTATTCTATTATTAGGGACACAAATATAGCCTCTCAAAAAGTTGCTGTTCGAAACGGTATGAATATTATTGATAAAGATACTAAGAATTTTAGGAATATAGATATGGAATTTTTTCTGTATTCTGTAGAGCGAACAAAATGAGCATAATACAAAGTAAAAAACAATTGATAATGTAATATGCCTTTAAATGCTATTATGAAATTCAAATTGGGTGAAGTAGTGAAGTAAGCAATCGAATAATGCATGACACAATAATCCCGCAATCAAATTCTTGATTGCGGGATTATTGTGTCAATAAAACTACTGGGGGTATTATTGATTCAGCATTGCGGGTAAGTTTGTGTCATTGGACAAATGATGAAGAAAAAAGTTACTAGGCATTAAATCTATTTATAGACATATGTATAAAATACGGGTTTTGTGTATATGTACATGGGAAAACACAGATCGCTAAATACCTTTGCTTTTTCGTGTCATCATTATTCTGTACTGCCCTTTATAAGTTTTCTTCAAATGAACACATTACAAAAAAACTAAGCGACCTCTCCCCGGTAGATTACCGAGAAGCGATCGCCACTTAACAAACTCTTTTTATTACAGTCTACTTTTTATTTCTTATTTTTCGAACTGGGGAAATAACCCAGTACACCATACCAACGAACAGACCTCCGCCAACAATATTGCCTAAAGTAACCGGGATCATATTATGCAACCATCCAGCAATTGATATTGTTTCTGGGTGATTCGGTAGTAAAGTAGCAATACTTAATAGCGTCATATTAGCCACGCTATGCTCATAACCACTCGCAATAAAGGCAAATAGACACCACCAGATGAGGATTAATTTAGCGACTTCCTCCTTGGCCCGAATGGACATCCAAATAGCTAGACATACTAACCAGTTACAAAGAATACCTCGAAAAAACAGTTCCATTACGGGTAGATGCATCTTTTTAGCTGCTGCCATAAAGAGAAGGTGTTCAGCAGGTATACCCTTGAACAGCCCCGAACCTAGAACCAATAAGCAAAGAACCAAAGCCCCTAGTAAATTACCTATAAATACGATGCTCCAGTTCTTAACCGTATCCTTCACGGTTGTTCTACCTGCTAATGAACTCATCATAAAAAACATATTATTACCTGTAAATAGCTCTGAACCTGCAAATATGACTAAGGTGAGTGCGATTCCAAAAGATCCCCCCATAACGAGGGATTGAAAAGGTGACTTGATTGCGGCTAATGGGGCACCTAATGTGTAAATTAGGATAATCCCAAATCCCACATAGGCACCCGCTAATGCAGCAGCAATTGTATAGCGAAGTACACTTTCGTTCATCTTTTCTTTTTTCTTAACCGCCGACTCTACTATGGACTCTACACTTTCTGTATACAAGCGGTCTACCTCCCATAAAAGCCAATTTGAATATCGTCGTTCTTCACAATAACAGGATATGTCGCGACTTGCCCTGTATCTGGTGCTTGCACTGCTCCACTCGTTAGATCAATCTTCCAGTCATGTAAGGGGTCATAGATATAATGTCCAGATACGATCGCTTCGGCCAAAGGCCCTCCCTTAGGGTGCGGCGACTTATTCGCCAAAGCGTATACATTCCCATCCGAAGTACGAAATATAGCAATCTCCTGACCTTCAATGATCACAACGCGACCCACTTGTACTAAACACTCTTCAATCGAACCTATAGAATAATAATTAGTTGTCATTTCCATTTGAACTCTCCCCCTTTCCTTTCAACATACTAATGGATTATTCCACTGAAATTGCAGAAATGTTATCCTCAAACAGAGCTGTTCGTGTTTTGTCATCATTAAGCATCTTTCTCCATGGTTCTTCCACCTGTTGTAGTGCAATTTCAATTCGATTAACGAGTTCTTTACGGTTATCTAGATTATCCAATATTGCAGACTGAATCTGTTCAAGGCTTATCCGTTCTACCCATTCCGAAGTTCTCTCCAAATATTTGCCGGTTTCACGATAATACTGCATAATTGCTCCACAAATCTCTATCAATTCTTCATCACTTTTAACCTTACAGAAGCTATCAGCAATACGAGACTTAATCCCTCCATTACCTCCAATAAAGATTTCCCATCCTCCATCATTTCCGACGATACCGATATCCTTGGTACATGCTTCTGCACAGTTCCGCGGACAACCATTCACAGCATATTTAAATTTGGCAGGTAAATCGAGACGCTCAAATTTACGTTCTAATAGTTCTCCCATAGACATGGAATCTTGTGTGCCGAATCGACAGAATTGGGAACCTACACATGTTTTGACCGTACGCAGCGATTTAGCATAAGCATAACCTGAAGGCATATCAAGTTCTTCCCATACTTTAGGTAAGTCTTTCTTCTTGACTCCAATCAGAGCCAGCCTTTGTCCACCTGTCACTTTAATGACCTTAACATCATATTTCAAGGAAACATCAGCGATTGTCTTGAGATCTTCCGGTGTCGTAACGCCACCATACATCCGTGGAACAACAGTGTACGTCCCGTCTTTTTGAATATTTGCGTTCATTCGTTCGTTAACAAACCGTGATTCTTTCTCGTCTTCATAACTCTCTGGATAAATCATACCCAAGTAGTAGTTGATTGCTGGTCGGCATTTAGAGCAGCCCTCCGCGTTGCTCCACCCAAGAACATTCATAACTTCACGTGTCGTTGTCAAACCTTTCGCCTTAATCTCTGCTACTACTTCATCCCTATCGAGCGAAGTACAACTACAAATCCCTTTTTTCGAAGCGGTCTTGAAGCCATCCCCAAGGACATACTGCAGTATTTGCTCAACAACTGGTTTACATCCTCCACACGAACGGGTTGCGCCAGTACAAGCTTTAATTTCATCTACGCTCGTTAAACCCTGATCCGTAATAACATCGACAATTGTTTTCTTAGTTACCCCATTACATCCACAAACGATCTCATCATCGGACATTGTTTCTACAGAGGCTTTTTTCTTAGCTCCATCACCGCAGCATCCTGTACCCATGACTGTATTATAAATATCATCAGTCATCTCGGATTGCTGCCTAATCAACTTTTGCAGATTAGAAGACTCTGTTACATCTCCGAATAAGACAGCTCCGACAATGACATTGTCATGAAGAAGAATTTTCTTATAGGTTCGTTTCCACTCATCTTTAGCAGCAATCACGGTGTGCTCCGGTCCTTCAACAAACTCACCTGCTGAGAATACGTCGACACCAGAAATTTTAAGTTTTGTTGCAACAATAGAACCTTCATATGGTAAAGTGTCTACTCCGCAAATATGCTTAGCCAATACATGTCCTTGTTCAAATAATGGGGCTACGAGCCCGTAACATACTCCCCGATGTTGCGTACACTCACCGACAGAATATACACCCTCAAATGAAGTACGCATATAATCATCTACAACAATACCTCTTTCTACTTCCATACCACTTGCCTTGGCAAGCGCTATGTTTGGTTTAATACCCACCGCCATCACAACAAGCTCCGAATCTAATATACTACCGTCGCTGAAACGTAATCCACTTACCCTCTCCCCTCCAATAAGTTCAGAGGTTTGTTTTCTCATCGCGAATTTAATACCTTGACGTTCCAATTCCGCTTGTAACATTGACGAGGCGGTATGATCCAGTTGACGTTCCATAATATCTTCCATCAAATGGACCACTGTTACATCCATGCCCAAATTCACGAGTCCTTTAGCAGCTTCTAACCCTAACAGTCCACCACCAATGATCGCAGCCTTATTATATTTCTGAGCAGCAGCAATCATTTGGTTACAGTCGCTAATATCTCTAAAACCTACTACGCCTTCTTTGTCGCTACCAGGTATCGGTAGAATAAATGGGTTAGATCCTGTAGCAATAATGATCTTATCGTAACATTCCGTATTACCCTTGTCCGTAGTCACTTGCTTATTTTCCGCATCAATATGTGTCACCGTCGTTGTCGTATGCAGCGTAATTCGATTGTCTTTATACCAGTTCCAGTCGTTCAAGACAATATCATCGACCGTCTTGCTACCTTCTAGAACATAAGAGAGCAAAATACGATTATAGTTAGGATGTGGTTCACTACCAAATACCGTAATATTAAATGAATCACTTAGTTTCAGAATTTGTTCAACTGTACTTATCCCAGCCATACCATTACCAATCACTATTAGTTTCTCTTTTTTTTGTTCATGCATGTTAGAATGCCTCCTTCTGCTACCTTGCTTTGTAAAATAAGTGTAGCATTTTAGAACATTTTCATTTGTGATGAATATCACAATGTTTTTGAACAGTTGGAGGAAGATGATGTATTCAGTCTAGACTTGCATGCAATAAACGCGTGGAAAGCACTGATTTGTTGTATGCCACCCGGCATCTTATCTCAAGACAACAATAGGGGCACAAACACGTAGTGGTGTTTGTGCCCCTATTGTCCAGAGGAACGTTAAATTACAAGTAAAAGATATGAAAACTGCCACTAGTTGCTGCTGTCCCAGCTCAATGAATCAGAACACGTTTGGATCCTCGATTGCCCAAAAACGATTTCCATACGGATCAAAAAACATCATGTCCTTGCCACCTCCGCCTCCAGGAACAATCTCACCGACCTTTACTCCGCTATTGATTAGATCCACTCGTAGTTGTTCAATGTTTTCAGTTAATAACTGGACAGAATAATGCGGATTGGAAATGATATTCCCTGTATACCAAATACAATTCTCATCTTCATCTTCTGCACCAAAAAGAAGAATACGTTGACCAGAGGGTAACTTCAGACTTGCAATTCCACTTTTCTAAACCAGCTCAAATCCGAGAACACGCCCATACCATTCAATCGCTTTTTCATATTCTTCAAAGTTTCCTGAATGCGTGACTGGGATTCCGAGTATAATTTCTTTTATTCCGGTTGACATCTTACCCCCCCTTTATGTAAAGCGAACAGTGTATTGATTTACACTTGAATAACACTGATCATATTTCCATTAATATCAGTGAGGTCAAAACGTTTAGGCTCGCCATTCCTTAATTCTGAAACCATTACTCCATTTTTCTTGAGTCTAGCCCTCACTTCTTCTAAATCCTTTACAACAAAATTAAATGGGGTGTATGTAATAATTGGTTTGAAGTCTGAAATTTGAACTAAATGAAATCCGCAGTTAGGTGCTATTGCTAAACCAGCCATTCTTTCGTTGCTCCAACGCAGCCCGAAACCAAATATAGTTTGATACCAAGCCAACGACTCTTGAAGATTCTTTACAGGTAGAAAGACTGCGTCAATACGATCAACAAACTGCTGAACAACTTGTTCACTCATTGAAAAACCTCCATTTTATTGAATTTTTAGTTCTAATACCCATCTTAAAGTACGTCTGTTCGCATGTAAACCTACTTTTCTACTAACCTGCCCGTCCACTCATTCAGCGCAAGCGCCACACACTGATCAGCTTACGCTGAGGCTGAGCTAGAAGAAAATATAAGCTAGAGAGACCAGTCTCGCATTGGACTGTTCTCTCTAGCTTGGCACATTCAGTAAGGCTATAATCCCATTTTCGCTATCGTCAATACAACATGCAGGGTGTCCGCACCTTGTGCGATTGAGGTTATGACGTACCTTCATGCCGGGAGCGGAGGATTGAACGCTTGTTACCTCGTCCGGATATACCAAATACAGGCTGAGTTATCGGCTTATGAGTGTCGCAATCTAGCAAGTAAGAGGATACGACGCGTCACTTCGTTACTTTTACAATCATGATATCGCTGAAAGATGTTCCCGCATCATTCTCCAGTTGGCACTGATACTCATAAGTGCCAATCGGTTTGCCGCGGATCGCCGAAACGGCTGATTGCGCTTGCGGTGTTTGGTTGTTCAGCGTCTGCGTATCGACTAGAACGCCATTCTCATATAGACGATACGTTGTACCGTTAGTGCCCCACCACATGCTCATGTTTACATTAATGTCCCCGTCTCCATCCCAGTTGTCATTGGAGAGCACCGGCTTCGCCGGAGTCGCTTGTGTAACCGTAACAGTCAGCATATCGCTTCTCGTTGTGCCA
The DNA here is from genome assembly GCF_003945345.1 of Paenibacillus baekrokdamisoli. Classification (GTDB taxonomy): domain Bacteria; phylum Bacillota; class Bacilli; order Paenibacillales; family Paenibacillaceae; genus Paenibacillus_Z; species Paenibacillus_Z baekrokdamisoli. The sequence continues at coordinate 1,803,239 of NZ_AP019308.1, forward strand.
AATACATTGGCAAGCTCAACGTAGTAACGGTAGGTCCCATTTTTCCTGCCGCTAATGGAGGTAACGGCAGACTGGGCATTCGGCGAATTGTCCGAGAGGATTTGCGTATCGATCAGCACGTCATTCTCGTATAACTTATAAATTTTGCCGTTATTTCCCCACCACATATCCATTTTCACGTTGTAACTGCCGTCAAGTAAGCCCGTATCCCATCCGTTGTCGTCGAACAATACAGGTTTGCCCGGTGCTCCGGTTGCAACAGGCTGCGTATGATCTACCCAGACTTTCCCGTATTGGGCCGGATTTTTGGTTTGGCCGATCCCGCTGCTCCATTCAAGCCATCCGAGTCGACCGCTGCCGTTATTGTCATTAACCAGCACGGACAGTCGAAGCGGACTTTGCGGGTCGTGAACATAAGGATACAATTCGGAAGAATCGACATGGATATAGTACGTCGTTTCATTGGGTACAGATTGATCTACTTTTAAGGACGCGTGCTGCGCTACGCTGTTGCCCGGTGTCCAATTCGGCGGTAAATTGCCGCCGACAAAGGGAACGAATTGTTTATACAGCACGGGGCCCTGCGGTGTCAGTGCCGCCTGGAATTCCACCTGATCTCCAGGGAGTCCTAGTCCGAAGGTATCTACTGCGAACTGCACGCTATCCCCTTTCCAGAAGTTTCCTAACGGATTGTCCTGTACAAATGTCCCATCCTTCACGCGAACGATCAAGTCCAGTCCGCCATCAGAATACCCCGCCGCTAATGTAGCGTTGAAATCCGCTGGTTTCGTCGCCTGGGAAGCTGCTTGATATGCCCAATGATCCGTCGTCCAAACCGCATCGTCGGCAATTGTCAAACTAGTAGGATCGAACAGCCTGCTGCTGGATCCCACCGTTTCAGGAACATTATAGCTCTCCGCACTTCTGTCGAAATCCGAAATCAAGAACGGTTCGGAGACCGGCAAAGCTTCGAGCGCTGTTAACTCCACGTTGCTAATCCAGATTAATTTTCCCGGACGCAATTGAAGTGCGTTATTGGCCTGAAGTGTCTTGCCTTCCCAATCCGTGACTGTCGTCTCTCCGGTGAAGGCAGACGCTAGACGCGCATCGATGGAAGACGAGGCAGTCCCATCGGTCCACACGCCGATTAACGGAATTCCGTCGTTGTCTAGCACAACTGCCTTCTGTCCGTTACCCAGAACATACTCCCCTTTATAAACGAGTGATTGTCCGGCCAAGTCTAGGAAGTGGCGGGTTACCGACGCGGCGAGCCTTGGCTCGAGCCGCGGCTTCGAACGGAATAATCCCGATGCGTGTGTCACATTTCCTGTGCTTTTGGCATAAGCCAAAGTTTCCATTTCCGATAAATTCAACATATTGAAAAATGTGATTTTCTGTGCTCCCCATTTGATCTCTTTCAGGTAGTCCACCACCATGCGCATGGCCATCTCGGATTCCGAAGGTACAGGGCCTGTTACTGAGTTGGAACTGAGGAGGAGAGCATGGCTCTCAGAATTGACCCAACTCTTGGAAGGAACACCTAACGCCTGATCCAGACGCTCGAAATCACGCGGATCGGCTTGATAGCCATGAAGTGCGAGTTTATCGAAATAGGATGCCCCGCCCAAACCGAGCACCTGTTTATAGAAGGACAAATAATTGCGTCCCGCGAGCCCTCCGATCCATACTTCCGAATCCGGCCGCTCCGCTTTGATCGTCTCGTACGCCGTCTTCAGCAATTCAACATAACGTTCGGGTGTATCCATCCAAAAGACGCTCAGCTTAGGCAAATTCGGCTCATTCCATACTTCCCATGATTTTATTCGGTCTCCATACCGGACAACAGCGGCTCGAACGAAATTTTCCCAATCCCTCATATCTGTAGGGGCATAAGCGGAATATTGCGGCACGCTAACGTTCACCTGCGTTTCTTCCGGATGCGGTGATGCCCATTGCGGCGTGTATAACAGATTGCCGGCCAGATCGAATCCGTAGCTGGTCAGCTTGTTAATCTGATCGTCGAATCTCGTCCAATTGTAAACGCCTCTGGATGTTTCAATAGCCCAGCTTGTATCTCTGAATTGCGTTCCCCAAGGAACGGCATGGATTCTCGCGAATCGGAATCCTACGAGATCCGCGAGCTTCATCGCATTCTCACCCTCCGAGAGCTGATAGCTGAAGCCCATGACTGGCCATCTCTCCGCTATCGCCTTGGCCGGGCCCCCGCTTACAACTATGGAATAACGCTCACGCCAAAATTCTTTAGAATCCGTTGACGAATAGGTATATTTAACTGGCAGCTTCGTTAATTCCAGCCCGCTCTGGCGATAAGCAAAAGCGATTTCGTAGTATCCTGGCTCCGTCGGCGTCCAACTCCATCCTTGATCTAGGAACGTTTGCCTCGGAACCGCCAGTTCCGCAATCTGCTCGTTATCCGAGTTGTAAACGCTGCCAATTATGCTCGTGACCGAAGTAGGTACAGTGCCCGCGTCACGCCTGAAGGTTGCCGTATCCCCTATCTCCCACCAGTTCGCCAAGTTGGCGCCTTTCAGCGTAAACGTAATGGGGTCGAACGATTCATCCGATGCTTCTATCTTTACATCATCAAAGTACAAGGTTCCGCTTACTGTGGAGGCCGTGGCAATTTTGGCAGTGGTCAGGTTCAGCACAAGCTTGTTGGTGCCTGCCGGAAATTGACTTTGATCGACTGTAAACGAGATTTCGCGCCAATCCTGAAAGGATAAGCCCTCGGTCTTGTCCGTCGTGTACTGAGCCAAATAAGTTCCGTTATTCTGAAACGAGACGAAAATCCGGGGCTTGTTTCCCGCGTAATCCGATGATGCCTTCACTTTCACTTTAATTCTGTACGAGGTCATATCTGCGGGAAGAGAAATTTCGCTCGACACCCAGCCCGCGAACCCCGCATTCACGCTTGGGACGTACACCGAACGATCTCCGCTGCTCTTCTCGTTCTCCGAATAACCCGCCGCAACCGCAGGGCTGCCGGCCGGTTTCTCCCACCAATACGTTCTCCAATCTTTGGGTGCGAGAACGCCGTTGCTTGCCGCCAGCGTTTCGAAGCTCGCATTGGGTACAGGCATTGATTGTACGACTGCTGCATGACCACTACTTGTTCCCATAACCATGAATATCAACAACAGTCCCAAGAAACAGGCTAAATTCTTCAACCATTTCATCACGGATGGCCTCCTTAGATATCTCTTAATGCAATCGCTTTCATCACTCCTGTAAAATCGATCATCACGAATGCGCATCGTGAAAGATTCATCCACTTGTTAGAGAAAATAGGAAGCAGCCTTATGCGCGGTACTAATAGGATCACCCATTCGCTACTCCGCGCATATAGACTGCTCCATCATGCTGAATGTTTATTTTTTCATTTCCGTTTGCTTCGCCACCATATCCCATAAATCTTTCATCATGAAACTGCTGTCTTGGCTGGTTTGATACCACTTGATCATGAAGTCGTCCATTTGTTTGCCTCCGGCACGATCCCAAGCGGCCAGAACGTCTTTATAGGCCTGATCAACGGAATATTTGCTGCCGCTCAGAACTGATTTCAACCAGGTTTGCGTAATTTCCAATTTGACGGTGTTGAAGGATGCCAACAGTTCCTTCGGCATAGTTGGAATCAGTTCCTGCAAGGTGACAAAACGGTATCGTTTGCTCGGATCGAGATATAAGGACTCGGCTTTATTGAAAATGTCCAACCCCGCTTTTTGCGCTGGATCCTCGGGATTGAATTGATTTTGCATAAAAGCACACTTTCCTGGCAGCAAACGGGAGTACGAGTGCGCGTAATCGCCCGCCCAACTAACCTCCGCCTTGGTTTTATCCGGGTCGATAATTTGCGGACACCCGTTTGCATTCTTATTATAATGCGTGCCTTCTAGTCCGAATAATAGGGTAGTGCCAGTCGATATGCGATCGATAAAGTCGATATACTGGATCGCCGCAGCAGGGTCCTTCGCACTTGCATTGATAGCGCTTGTCATTTGCACCGGGCTCGTTACGTCCGGAATGAATTGACCCACCGGACTTTCCGGTAGCGCGATCGGGATAATCTCTGCATTCGGGACAGCCTTCTTCAGGGTTTCCAAATCGGATACAGTCGCATCGAACCAGTTCCCTATGAAAGCAGGGTAGATGCCAAGCTTGCCGTTCAAGAAATCTTGTTTGGCTTTCTGTCCGTTCTTGTCATTGACAAAGTCCTTATCAATCAGACCTTCGTCAAACAAGCGTTTTTTAAATTCTGTGGCCGCTCTCGCATTATCAAATGCCCGGCTCGGTTGACCGTCTACGAGACCGTACAGCTCAACGGGATTGCCAAACATCATATCGACCACAAACTCGGAACGCCAGCTTATCGCCATTCCGTAAGTATCCTTCTGCCCGTTGCCATCCGGATCTTGCTCAGCGAACGCTTTGGCTACCTTATACAGATCTTCGGTCGTCTTGGGAACTTCCAATTTCATTTTCTTTAACCAGTCTGCACGGATAAACAGGGCGTAACTCGGAGCGGTTTCCAAAGTTCTTCCAATTTTGTACATTTTCCCGTCTGGACTGGTTGCGACTTTCTTGAGAGCGGGATTATCCTCAAGTATCTTCTTGTATTCCACGCTGTTCTGTTCAATCAGATCGTCCAACGGCAGAAGCAGCTTCTGGTCTATGAACGAGTTGACAATATTCGGATCGAACTCATTGATGATGTCTGGAGCCGATTGGGATGCAAACAGAACATTAAACTTTTGAGCTGCATCGTTACGCGGGATCGGAACGAAATTGACGTTCACGGGGGCATTTTCATTAATATATTTGGTCCAACGATTGTTCTCCAGCTTACCTTCGACAGCTGGAATATTGCCACGGTCATAGACCGATACGGACACTTCCCCTTTTGCGGCCGGTGTTGTTGAGGATGCCTCCGGTGTTGTGGAAGAAGCCTCCGGTGTAGAGCTTGCTTGCTTTGAATCATTTTTGTCTGTACATGCCGTCAACAGACTAGACAGCATGATGACAGCGGTTAGCGTTGCTGTAAACTTTTTCATTTTTAACTTACCCCTTTCGTTTCTTCATCGATTTTATACCATTTGTTGTATACTTGTAACCCAGTCACGCAATAGTTGCCGGCATCACCTCCTTCAAGCTCGATCTCTTATCCTTTTACAGATCCCAACATTACGCCCTTAACAAAATACCTTTGCACGAACGGATAGACGATCAGCATTGGAGCGATCAAGACGATCACTCCGGCGGCTTTAATTCCTTCTTCCACCACATGAACCTGATCATCCGGCTGAACGGTCACGCTTTGCTGGAGCACGCTTTGACTTTGGATCATTTTCTGCACCAATACGGTTAAGTTCTGCTTGTCCGTGTCGTTAATATAAATCAGCATGCTCAAGAAGATATTCCAGAAAGCGACACCATAAAAGAGCGATAATGTTGCAAGCACCGGCATAGAAACGGGCAACACGATTTGAAGCAAAAGCCGGGTTTCGCTGCATCCATCCATTCGAGCGGCCTCGTCAATCTCTGAGGGAATGTTCTCGAAGTAAGTACGCAATAGCAGCATATTATAGGTGCTAACAAGTGCAGGCAGCCAAAGCGCCCAATACGAATTGACCAGACCAAGACTTTGGATGACCAGATAAGTAGGGATTATCCCACCCGAGAAGATCATCGTAAAGATCATCGCCAATGTGAAAAATCGTCTAGCATAAAAATGGGGTCGAGATAAAGGGTATGCAGCGAAAGTTGTGACGATCATGCAGAATGCAACGCCGACAACCGTCAAGACTACGCTATTCGAAAACGATTTAACGATTGGCGTTCCATTAAACAATAAGCTGTATGTATCCATATTGAATCCTGCTGGCCACAGTGAGACTTTTCCCGTTTCAATGGCGGTCGAATCACTTATGGATAGCGCAATCAAGTGTAATAACGGAAACAAGCTCGAACAAGCAATCAGGATCAATACAATATAATTTACAGTTTTGAACACGTTCTCCCCTTTGGATAAGCGCATTTTAATCACTCCCTTGTCAGAATAAGCCCCTGTCAAAACGTCTCGCGACCCCATTAACGGTAAGCAATAAAATAAACGCAACGACGGATTCGAACATGCCCATGGCGGTCGTTAAGCTGAATTGCGCGCCTTGCAGACCGACACGATAAATATAGGTGCTGATGACGTCAGCAACATCGTTTACCGCAGCATTTTGCAAGATATAAATCTGATCGAAACCAACTTCCAGTATCCGCCCCATGGACAGGATAAAGATCAACATTATAGTTGATGAAATTCCCGGAAGGGTGATGTGGATGATCTGTTTCCACTTGTTGGCGCCATCCATGCCTGCAGACTCGTAAAGCGATGGATCGATGGTTGACATAGCCGCCATGAAGATGATGGCGTTAAAGCCCATGTCCTTCCAGATACTTGAACTGACAAAGATTGTTATCCATGATTGGATATTGTATAAGAACGGGTACGGTTCTCCCCACCATTCGGTGATCCAGTGATTAAGCCAGCTTCCTTCCATGCCGAAAATGCTGAATATGATTCCACCTACAATAATCCAAGAGTAGAAGTATGGGAGATAGACGAGTGTCTGCACGGTCTTCTTGAACCACATTTTCCTCACTTCGTTCAATAAAATAGCCAGAATAATCGGAAACGGAAACCCAATGAAAATATTCAGGCTGCTTAAAAGCAAGGTGTTTCGAATGATCTTGATACTATTGGGATTACTGAATAGCTTGCTGAAATTTCCCCATCCAGCCCAAGGACTGCGAAATACGCCATCCATTAAGTTGTAGTCCTTGAAGGCAATGATCAATCCGCCCATTGGGGCGTATTTGAAGATGAGGTAAAACAAAATAACGGGGATAAACATCACGATCAGCGGAATGTTTTGTCGGAAACGTTTGCGATCGAACTTCTTTGGTTGTTGTTTATTATTCATTCGGCTATCTGCCCCTCTCTCGCTTTCTATGCCCTAACTGTATATGGCGTGAGGTGTTCATTCAATCGCTCGTTTTCCTTCCATCAACAAAATTCTCAAAGAAAAAGAACCGTCTTCGCCCGGCTTTCCGAGGTCCAACGATTCTTATTGAGGAAAACACCTATCAACAAAAAAGGACAAATCAACAATCTTCTATCCGGATTGACGAACGCGAATTTCCTTCCGGTAATCACCTGGTGTCTGGCCGACCAGCTTCTTGAACGAACGAATAAATGTATTCGGATGCAGATAGCCGACCTTTAGTGTAATTTCCTGAATCGAGCAATCGGTTCTTAGCAAAAGCTCCTTCGCATGTTCGATGCGAATTCGAGCCAAATGATCAATAAAATTTTCTCCGATTTCTTCTTTAAACAGACGGCTGATGCTCTTCATGTGAACATGAAATTCCTCGCTCAGATGGAGCAAAGATAAATCCGGATTGGCGTAATGCTCCTCTAGATATTCCTTAATGCTGCGTATCAGCAAATAATGACTGTTGTTTTGGCGGAGCTCCTTCATCACATTTGCGAATTCGGCTAATATGAGATGCAGTTCCTGCTGGAGTTCATCCAAAGAGTCCCAGCCATCCACCGACTTTTGCAGTTTCGCAAGAGCGTCTCCTGTCCATAACGTCTTCAAATCCGACGGAAGCTCCGTCAACTCTTTCTGCAGGAAAAAAATCAGGTAGCTCATTAGATTGGACAATTCCTCGCGCGTGTACAAGCCCAAGCGCATTTCTTCAAACAACCGCTCGAAATGATCAAGCCATGCACTGTCACCGGTTCGGTATGAGAAAGCCATTGCGCGGATATATTGAAGCAAATCAAGCGGCTGCTGCTTCCCGACAGATGGGATTTGCCAATAGCCGATGACGCTTTTTTGACCTAGCGATGGTTTGTACTGGAGAGCCTTCAATGCTTCATTATAAGCGTCATGAATCAGTTCAATGAGGTCAATGCCTGAACTGATTCCGATCGCAATGTCGAAATCGAGATTCGTTCCTACCCACCGGCATAATTTATCCGACAAGTCCATGATCAGTGATTCAGACTTCTCCTCCATCAAAGCTGTTGGAATATGGAATACTACGGTCAATTGATCGTTCGAAGTCCATTCCGCCCACGATGTAACGTTCCGGGTATCCGCCATTTCTTTCACGACACTTGCGAGTATATATTTTAATAAATTTTGGTCTTGAGGCGTATATGAATTCGTAAACCTGCCATATTTGCTGATTTCGATTACGCTTACGCAAAGAGAGGCGAATTCGAAAGGCAAGCCGAGGCTATTCATCTCCTGCTGCCACTTTTCCAGCTTAAGCGGTCCGTTGCCTTCAATCCATTCGAAGAAGAAATGCTTCCGTTTATAAATTAAATCTTCTTCATGCTGCTTATGATAAGCGTTGAACTGCTCCATCAAATGGTCAAGCGCGGAATCAATGAACTTGAAGTCATCTTGGGCGCCTTTTCGAAACAATTCCGCGCTTTTCTGCTGAGAAAACATCTGAAAACGTTGAATGATCGATTGAATCGGCTTGTAGTTGATTCTGGCAGCCACCACGATCCATAACAGGCCAATGATAAAGAAGATTAAGCAGACGATAAGCCAATAATCCGACATCGTAGAGACGAATCGAAATGCGTTCCCATTCTCCAGTCCGCTGGAAATCGTCCAACCGGAATAATCGGATTTCAATTCAGTCATAATTAAGCCTTCGTCGCCAGAACCCTGATAGATGGGCGTGCCGACGCGGTCATTAAGACGGATGTGATTGGACTCCACAGGCATGAGCGAATGAACGAACCGGATAATCGATTGAACCTGCACATTCACGACGATAAGCCCGTCATTACCAGAATTAAGCGGCACGTAACGGACCAATGACAGGAAATCGGCAACCTGCCTTTGTTCTGTATATCCTTTACGAACATTCAACCAGGAATGATTCAAATTTGGCTGTTTTAAAGCTTCCACAATCACTTGTTTATCAACAAAAGAATCCAACGTGTCAACCGAATAAGGCGTCTGCACCTTATCATCCGATAACCGATACAAGTAAATGGAATCGATCAGCGGCATCGAAGCCATGAGTCTTGACACCTTTAATGATGGCAAATAGCCGGAATAGTAACGTTCGTCACGAAGCGCCTGATTAAAAAAGCCAAACAGCGTTTCATCGGTGGCAACCTCATTCGTGATCGTATTATCGATCAACTGCATCTGATTGTCCAAAGATTGAAGCACTTGCTTCGCATAAATGGCATTTGATTCGACGGCTGTTTTTCGCGACATGTCGCCGAATCCCAGCAGCAAAATAAATAGAAGGAGAGGCACGATAAACAAGAACACTGTTACATAAGAAAGCAGAAGACGACGGAGCCATGTCTTGTTCAGCATCATTCTCTTGATCATTCTATCTGATCACCCGTACTTCCTCCGGAAAATCTGTTTCCCACTTTCCATGATCGTATGTCAGTTTAATCCATCCGGAACGCACGCGGACTTGAAGCGTAAAATATTCCCATTGCGCTGGAATGTTGGGTGAGAACGCGATTTCCTCCCATCCCGGCTTTGACGGTTTCAGTCCGATAATCTCTTCGATCAGCAAGGGGATCGGAGCGCTCGCCCATGGATGACAAAGACTCGTATTCCACTTCTGATCTTTCCCCCAAGCCTCAAAACAAGTCGTAGCCCCTTCTTTCACCATATTCCCCCAAGAATGCTCATCTTGGGAACTCAAGAGCTCGTAAATCAATGCATGTTCACCGATTCTCGCCAAAGCTTTGAGCACGAAATAGGAAAAATAAACGCCGCACGATAATCTTTTCTCGCGAATCTGATTGACGATAGTAGGTATGGATTCATTCGGAGCCAGGTCAAACAGCAAGGGCAGTGTGTTGGAATGAAGCGCGTGATGCGAGCTTCCCTCCGCATCCGTGAACAACCGCCGGGATGGATCATAAAATACTTCAATAAAGCGTTTCTTCAGTCGAGGAAGATGATTTTCATAGGAAAAGTCAACAATATCACGCAATTCATTCACGGCTTGGATGCATCCCAAATAAAAAGCATTCACCACGTTATGGCAACCGGTGCCGATCGGCTTAGTCAGTTCAAAGTCATATCCATCGCGGAGCTCCTTGGGCCAATCGACCAAATTCCATTTATCAGCGATTTCATGCAGTAAGCCGTCTCCTCGATCATAGGCTTGAAAATGATCGAGCAATTTCTCCGCATAAGGAACCATTTCCCGCACAAAGGCAAGATCTCCGCTATAGCGGTAATATTCCAGCAGCTGCAGCGGCCACTGAAGCGAAAAGTCCGCGATTTCCTGCATAAAATGCCCCGGGACCACCGCCATTAGACCTGGGCAGGTGAAGGAACTAAGCGCAAATTGCTCAATCGACTTCCGATACAAACGCAGATCGCCGCTGAGGAGCATGTGAGCATGCCCGATCACTGTATTGTCGCCCAAATACTGCCCTTTCTCACGAGTCGGACAATCCACGAAATTCTCTTGGGAACCATATTTGACGCCATTTTTACAAATCTGAAAAATTTGGTTCATCAGCTCATCTGAGCTTTCGAAACGGCAGCTGTCATCCTCAAGAGGGTAGTGTCTGACAATCGCTTTGAACGAATCGGGTCGAATCGCTTCTTCGGGGCCGAGCAACTCCACGTATCGAAAGCCTTTGTAATCGTAAGCTTCAAAGACATCGTGGCCCCCAGATAACGTCCATCGATCTTGATAAGTGCAATTGCAGCGCATCTGATATTTTACCGTTTGCCCGTCCGCTTCCAGTTCCTCCCCGCAGCGGATTTCCACTTCTTCTCCCGCTTCCCCTTCCGCTTGCAAGGTGAACTGGCCCGTGATTTCCTCTCCAAAATCAATCCAGTAATGCCCTGCAGCCCGCCTTTCAACAGCAAGCGGATTTTTCTCATAAACCGATAATACCGGCGTCGGTTGCTTCACGAACGAATAATCCGTTTGATCGCAGGTTTGGACAGGAAGCCAGGCGGAATCGTTGAAGGAAGGCTCCCTCCAGCCTTTGTCCGACTTTCGAGCATCAATATGTTCAACAAATTGAGTGGAATAACCGAAAATGTCCCCTTTGACATAATCCTCTGCTCGTTTGGCTCTCCAAGTCTCATCGGTCTTCAAGAGAACACGTCCGCCTACCGTCATCTCTGCGATCATCCCTTGTCTGTAATCGCCACTGTTATAGGCCCGGTTGATCAACCCTTGATAATACACATGAACAGCAATGACATTCGTTCCCGGTTGGAGAAAAGAACCGACCTCGAGCCGATTGTAATAATAGTGGCCAGAATCATTCTGGGCAGGCCCTTGAGCGACAAAACGGCCGTTTAGGTACAGCTTGTAGTAATCGTCCGCTGTGATATCCAAATAAGCCTCGTTGAATAGTCCCAGATCGTCATGCTCCAATTCAAATGTAGACCTCACAAGCCAGTGATGATGCTGCAAATCCTCCCGGTGCGTCTCGGCTTTAACCGCTTCCATTTCTTTATAAAACAAATCCAGCTTGTCCAGTACTGCAAACGAAGAGTCTGTTATCCAACACGCTTGCCAATGTTCAATCAATGTGATCTCTCCCCCATTAAGTCCAGTGAATAAGAGCCTATTCCACTCCTTATTCACCGAACTTCTAAAACTCTGTAAATCAAATATCCACTATTATATCATTCAGAATGAGAACCATCTTTCTATTTTTAACAAAAATACCAGCTTTATTTCGAAAACTAGTATAGGATTCTTGGCTGAGAGATGGATCTGTTGTGATCCTATAATAAAAAAACCGCGATTTCCGCGGTTATTAATCGGTCTATTCTTTTGTCAATCAACAGTTTTCCTGGGCATGCTTTTTTTCCTTTTATTTCACTTCCACAACTTCCCGGTCACCCCAAGTAGTCACTCTGGAATAAGATCTGGAATAAGATCCCTCATCATTAGGAGTCACCAGTCGTTAGAAGAAGAAAAACGGAGACCAAGAAGATCGCTGCTTTTCTCAAAGCATTCACCTTCAGGTCTCCGTTAGCTATTGCGTATTCTGTTAAGGAACTTTAACAACGAATGGTACGGTGAACACTTTTCCGTTTTGCTTGAACTGTCCCCAAATTTTGAAAATGCCGCTATGCGGGAATGTCGCCATGAACTTCGCATCCGGTCCAGAGGCTTTCTCCTCTAAGGGATGGACGTGCAGATACTCTCCTGCATCTTGATTAAGAATAACCACATGTCCCACGGCACCTAGAAACGGCTCCAAATCGGTCACGGGATCTTTTGTTTGAGCATCCTTCATATTAAAGGTAAGATTAAGCTCCATTCCTGCCATAAGATGATCGAAGGAAAGGGTCACTTCTTTACCGTCGACGGTTTTCGTCAAGGAGGTATCAGGTATAATCGCTTGTTGTGCTGGCACACTCCCTTGAATCGTTACCCATTTCTTTTTGCTCATGGCTCCCACACCAGTTGGCACAATGTCTGCGATTAATTCAAATTCTCCTGCACTCGGAAATTGCGTAGTTACTGTGAATTCCCCTTTCCCTTTGTAATCCGGATGGATATGGTTAAAGAAGGACAAATCCTTGCTTACAATAATAAAATGCATCAGTTTCTCGTGCTGCCTATCAAACTTTTCGATCGGCATACCATCCTTATCCTTTAAATGAATGGTGATGGTCGTATCTTGGTTAGGTTTGGTCTTATCCGTTGAAAGTGTAAAAGCAGCCTGAATGCGTTCTGCTTCTGCTTTATCCGCTACCGCAGGCATTCCTTTATGATCCATGCCTCCCATTTCATTATGATTCGTACTCGTACTCTCCGTGGTTCCTGAAGTTCCACCTTCCATAGCGTGATCCATCGACCCGCCTGATTTGCCGCAAGCTGTTAAAAAAACAGCTGTGAGTAATAACGCTATTGCAATTTTTTTCATAATTTCCTCCTACACCTGTTCTCCCTTTCATTGTAAAGGAGACTTATGTAGATCTTGTGTAGAACAGGAAGCTATTGTACAGGCAATCGTATCGTTACCGTTGTCCCTTCTCCCACAGTGCTTGTCAGATCGATCGTCCCCTTGTGAGCCTCGACTAATCTCTTCACAATGGTTAAGCCTATTCCATTGCCTCCCGTCTTGCGATCACGAGACTTGTCCACCCGATAAAACCTTTCAAATATGAACGGCAAGTCCTGGTCAAGTATTCCAATCCCCGTATCTATGATACGAATAACCGCCATTCGTTCTTCTCTAGCAACTTCAATGGTAACCTTACCGCCTTGCGGTGTGAATTTTAAGGCGTTCATTAATACATTCACGATGACTTGCCCGATTCGCAGCTTATCGACTGCAGCTTGAATGGATGGTTCGCTCTGAACATGAAGGATAACCTCTTTTTGCTCAAAGGCTGCCCGGCTTGCCTCAACATGATGTTCCACGATTGCCGATATATTCTCAATATTTAAAAAGAGCTTGAAATGGGGAGCTTCCATTTCGGTTAGCTGCTCCAAATCTCCAACGAGGTAGCGCAGCCGTTCAATTTCCTCATAGCAGGATTCCAAACGCTTTGGAGTAGGCTCCCAGACACCTTCAATCATAGCCTCCATATGACTTTTGAGCGTAGCAAGCGGTGTTCTTAATTCATGTGCCACATCCGCTGTCATCGTTTTCCTTAATTGCTCCTGGGATTGGAGCTGCTCAGCTAAGTAATTAAGAGATGCGCCCAATTGGGAAAGCTCGTCTGTCCCTTTAAGGGCCGTTCTTGCCGTAAGTTCTCCTCCTGCCATTCGTTCCGCTATTCTTTTCATATGAATAAGTGGGCTTGTTACTTTTTTCGCTACGACAAGACTTAATAGAATCGAGAATACAATGCCAAGAATAGCCGACCATAGAACAGATTGTACTAGCGCTTGCTCAAAATGATTATCAAAAGCAGCAGAACCCATTCCACTATCCATTGCCTGATGCTGATAGAGATTAAAATGGTAATGGGTCTCAACGATAAAAGCAATCGTAGAGATCAGTAAAACGCCTGAAGCAATGCCAATAAAGGCAATTGCAAACCGTGCATATAAGCCTCTCATCATGATTGTCCCCCTGCAAACCGGTACCCTACAGCAAAGACAGTACTAATATAGACAGGGTTTTTCTGATCGGATTCGATCTTCTGTCTGAGGTTCTTCACATGCTGATCAATTGCCCTTGCATCCCCTTCAAAATCATAACCGAGCACCTTCTGAACCAGGTCCTCTCGGGTGAATATCCGTCCGGGATGACGCGCTAAAGTAAAGAGCAGCTTATATTCGGTTGGGGTTAATGCGATCCGTTCTCTATTTTTGAACACTTCACGTGCGGTTGTATGAATGACCAGATCATCAGATTGAAAGGATATCGTTTCCGCTAATAATTCATCCTCCTGCCAGCGGCGAAGATTGGCTCTCACCCTAGCAATTAGCTCACGAGGGCTGAATGGCTTCAACACATAATCATCCGCACCTAGTGAAAGTCCCTTCACACGATCATCCTCTGTAACTTTAGCCGTTAGCATAATAATAGGAATCGCTGAATATTGCCGAATGAATTGGCATACTTCCTCTCCCGATAGATCTGGAAGCATCAAATCCAATATCACAAGATCCACCTTACCACTTCGAACAATCTCCATAGCACCTTTGCCATCAGCTGCTTCCATCGTACGAAAACCTTCTTTTTGCAAATAAGATACCACGACTTCCCTAATTTTATCTTCATCATCCACGATGAGTATGGTTCTCACATTTAAACACCTCCGTTACTAACATGTACAAAAATTATATATGAACCGTTCGGAAAACACTATTCCATCCATTTGCTCTATACATGCTAAAAAAAGCTGATCATCACCGAAGTGAGATCAGCTTGCCAACTTATATTTCCTCGCGATCGCGATCCTATTTTCCTAACAAAATCTTAGTATAATCGGAATCAATCGGCAGCATGATGACGGGTTCGCCTTGGAATGTAGTAATGTAGCTCTCCAATGTACGATATAACTTGTAAAACTCAGGGTTTTTGCCATAAGCATCGTTGTAGATTTTCGCAGCCTGCTGTTCACCATCCGCTAGAATTTTCTTGGCATCGGATTGTGCTTGAGCGATTAATTCGGTCGCAGCTCGGTCTGCTTTGGAGGTGATTTTACGAGACTCTTCATCACCTTCTGATAAATATCGGGTAGCAATCGACTGCCGGTCGGATACCATCCGGCTGTAGACACTTTGCTTATTCTCTTCTGGCAAATCGGTACGTTTAATCCGCACATCAATGATTTTAATTCCGTTCTCTTCCATACCTGCACTAACCTCGGACGTAATTTGTTCGGTCAAATCTCCACGAGATGTATTCTCACTAATGATGTTCCCGTAATCAATCTCAGAGAGCTTCCTGCGAACCGTACTGTATACAGCAGCATCAATTCGCTCTTGACTATAGGCGACAGACTGAAACTTACGAAGAAACTTCTGAGGATCATCGATGCGCCATACCGTATAATTGTCCACGACGATCGGTTTCTTATCCTTCGTTAATATCGGTGTTGGTTTACTATCATAGACCATTTGATATTTGGGTAGGTGGGTGACCGATTCAATGAACGGAATTTTCAAATTCATTCCGGGTTCATCAATATACCGCACCGCTTCTCCGAATTTCAATACGACTTTATACTCGCCTTCACGTACGATGAATAAAGAACCACTCAATACAATGATGGCCGCAATTACTCCTAAACCTGTGAATATCCAGCGTTTATTCATTTTCCTGTTCCTCCTTGTGCTGCTGCTCCTGTGCTTGGTGTTGAGCTGGCAGTATTTCCAGAGCGAAGTAGTTCATTGATCGGTAAGTATTTCACAGTTTCACTAGAGGAATCTGAGATAAATATTTTCGCTTTTGGCAAAATCTTCTCCAAAGTCTCAATAACTAGCCGTTCTCTCGTAACATAAGGATTCTTCACGTATTCGGAATAGATAGCGTTGAATTTGGCTACGTCCCCTTGGGCATTTAGAATACGAGATTGCTTCAAGCCTTCAGCATCCTGGCGAAGTGCCTCCGCTTCCCCACGCGCTTTAGGTATACGATCATTTTCATATTTGGCAGCATTGTTTATTTTGGTGTTCTTCTGCTCTCTTGCATTGGTCACCTCGCGGAATGCATTCGTTACTTCACCACCAGGTGGTTCAATATCCTGAAATTTCACATCTTGAATATGTATTCCCGTACCATACAGCGTCTGAAGCTCAATAAGCTTCTCTTTCACTTTGCCTTGAATGACCGTTTTCCCTTCCGTAATGGCATAATCCAGCTTATTAGCTCCCATGACTGAACGAATGGCAGCGATCGCTGAATTACGCAAGAAGGCTTCCGGATCATCGATATTGTATAAGTAATTCTCAATATTACTAATATTCCATTCCACTACCGCATCTGCAGATACGATATTCTCATCACCTGTAATCATTAGTGCTTCTTCATCTACTGCCCGAACTTGGCCATTATCATCGCGATAACCAATCGTGATCCGCTGTGTCTTAACAGCTGGCAGCTTAATGACCTCTTGAATCGGATATGGTAATTTAAAATGCAAACCGGCTTTCTCAACATTGTTGGTAATCTTCCCAAAGGTCAATATGGCTGCATGTTCCTGTTCTTGTACCGTATAAAATGTGGTAAAGCCTAAAATGACTGCAACTAGAGCAACACCGCCAATTATCGTCGCTTTCGTCTTCTTTGGTGACCAATTAAACTCAGGTCTATGCGGTATTGAAGCATTAAATTCACTCATTCCATAATTCCCCTCTCTGTCCTGATCTAGAGGTTATTACGGTAAAGCGCTAGAAGCGTTTCAGCATTTACCTAAAAAGTACCAATAGAATTGGCTTTATAAGCCAGATTATCAGCACTATTAGGTACTAAAAAAGCGTTAAATCAGCACAAGACTGATTTAACGCTTTTTAAATTAGGTTCAACCAACGATATTATTAATGCTATTAATTAATTAGTTGTTTGTTTACATAATATTAAATATGTCACCTAATTATGATTGACGATAAATTTATGTAAACAAAAACCGATATTCAAATTCCAACAAGCCAAAGCTTGTCATCTTTGAATATCGGCTAAATTAATGTCATTAATTATTGGTATCGATCAAATTATTTCTCAAACAATTTCAAATATTGGCTATAACCAGCTTCCTTAAGCTCCGCCTTAGGGATGAACCTTAGTGAAGCCGAATTAATACAGTAACGCAGCTTAGTCGGCCCAGGACCATCCGTAAAGACATGACCAAGATGTGAGTCCGCTTCCCTGCTGCGCACTTCAGTACGAATCATCATATGGCTTATATCCTGCTTTTCCTTTACTTGTGAAGGAATGATAGGCTTCGTGAAGCTGGGCCAGCCGCAGTTCGAATCGAACTTATCTAAGGAGCTGAATAAAGGCTCTCCAGACACGATATCCACATAAATACCTTCACCATTAAAGTCCCAGTATTCATTACGGAACGGAGGCTCTGTTCCATTGTTTTGTGTAACTTCAAACTGAATAGGAGTTAACGTATGCCTACGACTCTCTCGGTCCAGCTTGGTATTCCAGTGACTCTCAATGAAATTATCACGTCCGGAACCTTTACGGTACATCTTATAACGAAGCGGATTCTTGTGGTGATAGTCCTGATGATAGTCCTCGGCAGGAAAGAAGATTGTCGCAGGTACAATTGGTGTATAGATTGGTTTATCGAATCGCTTGCTCTCATTAAGTTCCTGCTTCGATTTCTCAGCAAGCTCCTGCTGCTCTTCATTATGAGTAAAGATAGTTGTTCGGTAAGACGAGCCCCGGTCATGGAACTGTCCACCTGTATCCGTAGGATCAATTTGCATCCAATAAATATCAAGCAGCTTCTTATAAGGAAATACTTCGGGATCAAACTTAATCTGTATGACCTCAGCATGGCCGGTAGTCTCGGAACATACCTCTTTGTAAGTCGGATTAACGGTGTGTCCGCCCATATAACCCGACTGCACACTTATTATACCTGGAAGCTCCTCGAACGGTGTCACCATGCACCAGAAGCACCCTCCGGCAAAGGTAGCCAGTTGGTAAGTTTCACCTTGATTATGATCATCCTTCAAGTCGGTTCTCCTCCACTTCTGCATCTTTACTTAGTACCTTAATATCATAACAAAACACGCATAACTTTCCAAACGATTGGAAATTCATACGCAGCGCTGTTCTATGAGAGAATTCTCATTAATTTCTCATAAAGAGGTATCGTTGCTAGTGCTACGCTGTTTGCCTCTTAATGTTGAATTTATCGTGTTTTTTTGTGTGTTATAGTTAACTTCGGACCTATTACAATCAACAACTTGGAGGGAACAACAAGAACATGCCTATGAAACGATTAGTAAAAAGCGTTATAAACGTGAGCTTGTGCGCCACCTTTGGTTTAACAGCACTTGCCTTAGGGACAGCTACACCAGCACATGCAGCAACAGAGACAACCAAAAAAATCATCCAATACGGCAAACAATATATCGGCACTCCATATAAGTTTGGTGTTGTGAGTATGTCGACAAATGCCTTCGACTGTTCCTCTTTTACACAGTATGTTTTTGATAACTTCGATATTTCGCTTGCACGTACCTCATCCATTCAAGCAACAGAAGGTACGCCGGTAGATAAGAATTATCTCAGTATGGGAGATCTCGTATTCTTCAAGACCAACGGGATTGGCATAAGCCATGTTGCTATTTATGCGGGTGATAACAAAATCTTACATAGCTCTAGCAGTAAAGGCGTTACTGTTTCCGATATGACAACCAGCTATTGGCAAAACTCATACGTGACAGCACGTCGCATTGTTAAATCATAAAAGTTATATTATTAAAGCCGATTCATTCGTTTCCTAGTTATCTACTAGACGAATGAGTCGGTTTTTATGTTGCACTTCATATAATCAAAAAAGACGACTCTCTCGCAAATCGCGATAAGAGTCGTCTTTTAGTTTTACATAATTAATATTATGGAAACTAATTCGCGCGGAACAGGCCGTATCCATCCAGTGGAACGATGGGGTATTTATCTGGGGTAAGTCCTTCTGAGGTATGAGGTTGAAGGGCGATATGGACCAGCCACTTCGTAAAGCCGGCAACATTCATCGTTGCCATCTCCTCGATGCTGAAGAACCCAGCTGCATCTACCTCTACCCCATCTGGAATCGGATCACCCGACACATAATCCATAGAAAATGCAATATATACATTATGAATTGATCTTGGTTGGTCCCTAACGGCAACAACACTCTTGATGACTGCCTCGACTCCTGCTTCCTCCAGCACTTCTCTCTGAATAGTTTCTTCAATCAGCTCATGCTGTTCGATATATCCGCCTGGATTCGTCCAGTAGCCTTTGCCCGGCTCCTGTGCTCTGCGAACGAGTAATATTTTTTCTTCCTTCACAACAAGAGCACCCACACCCACACTATAATTTCCCCAATGGACGAAGCTGCAGGCCGTACATGCCATTCGAACCGTACCGTCCATATTTCGTTTCTCTAACGCAGAACCGCATGTTAAACAAAATTTAGCTTCCATATACTCACCCTATTTGTCCGATGTATAAGTCCTGTTCGTACCTACTGCTTATACATCATAGCGCTGGGCTGTTTAAAGTTCAATACCGGGTCATACCCTTAGTATTGCTGTTTCACCGTTAAGGTGAACGTCTTCAAATCAGCTGAGCTGCCACTGCTTATAATGGCAATCATGGTCACCATTACATCGCCTTTTCCACGACCCGGTCGATTGATGAGAGTACCTTTATCAGAAATAACAGATGTCATACTGGAGTACCAAGTAATAGAGCTGCCATAAGAACCTTTTGTAGGCAAAATAATGGATTGTGTTACGCTTGAAGCATTATCTTGATCCTTAAACTTGATTGCAAGCTCTGTTTTGTCTGCACTTACAGCTTCACTGCTTGTTAAGGATGGTTTAACGGTCAGAACGAATACTTTCACATCAGCTGTTCCATTGATATTAATGAAAGCTGTCATCACAACTGTTGCGTCTCCCGTACCAAGAGCTGGGCGATTAATCGTCTTTCCATCATTCGAAAGTATGGCTGGAGAGCTGGAAGTCCATGTAATAACGGAGCCATTGTTTCCTTTTGTCGGCAATTTATCAAGTGCTCTAGTGACTCTGCTCGCATTGTCGTCACCGCCAAAATCAATTTCGAGAGCTGCTTTATCTTCTGCTACCTTCTGTGTATCAGAAACTTGCTGCTTGACAGTTATAGTGAAAACCTTAACATCCGCAGCATTATTATTATTAATTAATGCCGTTAATATAATCGTGCTATCTCCGCTTCCTGCAGCTGGTCGGTTCACCGTTTGACCATCAGAAGAGATCACACTTGCATTTCCCGAGTACCAGATAATCGTAGATCCGTTCGCACCTTTAGCAGGAAGCGGCTTCAGCTTCTGTGTCACATTATTGGCTGTATCCGTGCCGTTAAAGGAGAGATTCAATGCTTCTTTATCCTTTGCTAATTTCTGAGCATCTGTAATGGTGCTGGTTATTGATTTAACAAGTACCGTAAACGATTTATTAGAAGATGCCTGGTTGTAGCGGATTGTTGCAGTTAAGACTACCTTCTCGTCTTTATCTTGAGGACGGTTCACCGTTAAGCCGTTATTTGAAATCGTAGCGGGCTTGTTGGAACTCCACGTGATAATGGAACCATTCGTTCCTAATTGGCTCAACATGAGTGGACCCGTTACTACATTGGCATAATCATTGTTGGTATAACGAATTTGCAGTTCATTCTTATCCGAATTAACTCGTTTCTGATCCGACCATTGCCCTTGATTTGCATCAGACTCACACTTCTTTCTTATTTCTTCAATCTTGCTCTTTAATGCTGCTCGCTCCTTCTCATCCTTTACCTTTTTTAGAGAATGGAGCATTCTATCTTCTACTTTCTTACAGGCGTTTTCATGATTATGGTTCCCTCGATTACCATGAGCCATAGTTGTCGTGCTGCATACAAACAAGGATAGAATTACGAGTAATGCTGTCCATTTCTTCATTCATCATCTCTCCTCAGTCATTTAGTTAACGACATTAATAATCACTAATTTCTTGTGCTGTTATTTACCTAACGTGTAAGATTGATGCTTTGTTGCATAAAAGCGAACAAAAAAATCCGCACTAGGCGGATTCTTTCCAATAAATAAATGGACCTATAAGCGAAGCACTTACTTCGCAAAAACATGATTGCCGATCTTCTTGATAATTTTGAGTGAGCGCACCCAGTCCGAGGTTGCCGTATTCGGGTTATAGTAAAAGAGAGCATTTCCCGACGGATCCCACCCTTTTACAGCATCTCTTGCTGCTTGGAAAGCAGTTGGATCAGGCAATAACCAATATTGACCGTCTGCTACTGCAGTAAAAGCATGGGGTTCCATGATAACCCCTGTTAACGTGTTAGGAAAATTGGAGGATTGAAGCCGATTCATAACAACGGCGCCTACAGCGACTTGCCCTGCATATATTTCTCCCCTTGCTTCGGAATAGATAATTCGTGCAAGCTTCGAGAGTTCTGGCTTGTTAACTGACAATTTCTTTAGCTTCCTCCACGTCTTAGGACCTGCAATTCCGTCCTTAGCAATGCCATTCGCATATTGAAAATTTTGAAGTGCTGTTCGCGTAGTCATTCCGAATGTAGTCGTGATAGGTGATTTAAAATAACCCATTGTTTGTAGCCTAAACTGCAAATCGGGTACATCCGGGCCTGTGCTGCCGAATTTCAATGTTGCTGGAGTCTGCGCTTCAGCATAATAAGTTGTAGTCACTAATGTAGCTAGTACCAATAAGAGAACAAGTACTGATAGTCGTCTGAACATGATGTATGAATCCCTCCGTATCGTTACCTTGCTGCTTAAGCTAGACTTTGATGTTATAAGCAACAGCTTTCATTGTAACATGTACGAAACAGCAGCCTGTCCAATACGAGTAAATTCTAATCATCTAAAAAAACTCTCATTATGGAAATGGGTAGTATGTTCTTACAAAACAAAGAAGCTAAAAATTCGCGACACCATATAATACGTGCATAAAAGTCCGCTTCGTGGACGGATCATTCTTACGATCGCTGTTGTCTCCTGATTTCTTGATTCTATCCTTAGCGGTAGAAATCCGGAGACAAAGGCGAACGCTATCGCTTCTTCAGAACGATTCCGTCCGCTTCACTTTGTTATATGTTATTTCAAGCTAGAGCCATAATTAATTGCATTAATTAATTATTTAATGATCAATAGAGTCATGACTCCACCGAGTAAGTCTTTTTCATCGCTTCAAGGCCATGTCTTGCAATCTCTACAGCCGATTGCTCGCCATAGCTTTCCACAAACAATTCCAAAGATAAATAGCCGCGATAACCTGAATTGTAGAGCAGCTGAGCAAGCTTAGAAGATGGCGCTATGCCTTCACCTGGGAAGACGCGATCGCGATCTTCAATAACCTCTCTTGCAGGTGAAAAAGGATAATCATTCGCATGAACGATTCCAATTCGCTGTCCATTCAAGTAAGCTAAGCTTTCTACATTGCTGCCTCCCGTGTACATATGGAATGGATCAAGTAAAAGCTTAGCATCTTCGACGCCACTCTCTGCAGCGACGTACAGCGCCTCGCTAAGTCGTGACAGCTTCTTCGCCCTCCCCCAGAATTCAAGATAAGGCTCGATCCCGAGCTTACGACCCAGATTCGATAATTGAGCGTAATAAGAAGCCATCTCTTCAAGAGTAACGGCTTCAACATCACCGAACGGAGGTGCAGCAACTGCTAAACAACCCAATTCAACCAGCATTTCCATCTCTTTTTCAGCTTGAAGGAAGGCTTGTGCTCTTACTTCATCGTTTGCGTCAGACCACTTAAAGAAAGCAATTGCGTTGACAACCTGTATACCCGCATCGGCAAAATAACGCTTTAATTGCGCGATGGTACCGCCGTTATTGACATATTGCTCAATATCCTTTACCCATAACTCAATTCCTTCGTATCCAGCTTCTGCTGCGACTTGTACTTGGCCTTTAATATCCAGTTCATAGGGGAATAAAGTGGACACATTTAATGCTAGTTTGAATGGAAACATTCACTTGAACCTACTCTCTATTAACAGATTTAAACGGTACTTTTTATATTTAACCCTCTATAGTCCTTTGTAATACAAGATCCGATTAGGAGGATACAAGGAATCTCCCTCGTGGACCGGACATAAATCCATATCATCCGTATAGCCGACCGCATAAGCTACTTGTTTCACACTCTTCTCTTCATAAAGCAGCAATCGAACCGTTCAATTCCTCAAGTAAAGCCAGAAGCAAGGTACCGCCTCTTTGCTGTACCCGATCTGGGAGTGTATAAGCGATGGTAAGGATTTGCTTCATCATTCCTACTAAGAACTCATTCTCAATTGGCAGATAGGAAGGCCCGTCCGCTTGTAAACAAGCGTATACTGCTCATTACCTACATGATAGACCGTTCTCGTCCCATCTGGAAAATAGAGTAATTCATAGTCATTCAGCAGTCTAGGCCCAAGCCCTGTCCCTGCCTTCATAACGAAGTCTCCCACTACGCGAATGGAATTACTACTCTTTGATAGCTCCCATTTTCTTCAGGTTATTATAACTGATCGCAATGCTTTCTAGTGGAGATCTTCTGCTTTGGTCCTGTTCAACGACTAACCACTCGGTTCCGACTTTTTCTGCCGCTTGGAAGATATCCGCAAAGTTCAATATGCCTTCCCCAACTTCGGCAAAGAACTGCTCCTCACCAGGCTCCATATCTTTAATGTGCAGTAAAGGACATCGATCCTGAAGCTTACGAAGGTAAGCAGCTGGATCTAATCCAGCACGTTTCACCCAATAAGTATCCAGCTCCATCTTCACGAATGACGGATCGGTTTCGCGGAGTAGAATATCTAGGGCATATTCGCCATCAAACTGAGTAAATTCCCAGTTGTGATTGTGATAAAGGAAGGTAACGCCTTGCTTGGCACAATTCTCACCAATACGATTAAAGGCTTGAGCCGCTTCCAAAACAGCTTCACGGGAATCAAAATGATGCGATAGCGCAACGTACTTGCCGCCTACTTCATGCAAATAGTCTGTGATAGAATCCAGATCATTCGTCAGCTGCTCTAAAGAACAGTGAGTGCCAATAACCTGAAGACCTAACCGGGTCAAAAGCTCTTTTTGCTCAGCTACTGTCATGCCCTCTGGTGGAAGACCGAGCTCGATACCCGTATAACCTATTGCAGCAACCTTTTCTAAAGAACCTACATAGTCCTGACTCATTTCCTCACGTATCGTAAAAGGCTGTAAAGCAATTGGGAATTTCATTCTATCTTCATCCTCTCTTCTATTAAAAGTTTAGTTTACAGATCAAGACGATTATATTTTAAACCTAGAGGCAGCGGAGCTGGACGTTCACAGCCAGATTGAATCGTAACATGCCGCTCTGTTTCCGATGCTTCAAAAATGCTAAGCGACACATCCAGTACATGTCGTGCTAATTGACCACTTGCGCGGTTAGGCCTACCGGATTGAAGAGCATAGGCCATATCTGCAATTCCTAATCCACGACTATCGGTTGCAATCGGATGCGAATACGGGAATTCCTTCGTTTCTCCGTTTGACTGCTTAATGGCAATGGAACCACCAAAGAAATTCGGGTCCGGCACATAAAGAATGCCCTCTGTTCCATACACTTCAAGACGCGGCGAATAACCGAAGCTTTCTTTGGATGCTTGTAAGCTGACAACCGCTCCATTATGAAAATCAAGTGTGGCCGCTACATTCATAGGCGCTTCTACAGGAACCGTATCACCAAAGCGAGGTGACTTGTGATTCAGAATCTGTAATTCTCTTACTACCTGCTGTGCAGATCCTGTGACACGACGAACGGGTCCGAGCATAGCGATTAATGCCGTCAAATAATAGGGTCCCATATCTAATAAAGGATCTCCGCCTAGTCTCAGGAAGTTCTGAAAGTTCGGATGCATGCCGTCACTAGAGGTTCCCATAATGATAGTTCCACTTGCCGCATATGGTGTTCCAATCCAGCCATCATCTATGAGCTTGATGCAGGTTTGAATACCTGCGCCAAGGAAGGTATCCGGTGCACAACCAACTCGCAGTCCCTTAGAAGCAGCAAGTGCAAGCACCTCATCAGCATCGGGCAAGCTCAAAGCAAATGGTTTCTCTGTATAGACATGCTTTCCTGACTGAAGCGCTTTCAGATTAACTAAAGCATGAACTGCAGGAGCAGTTAGATTTACAACAATCTCAATCTCCGGATCAGCCAACAATTCGTCTACCGTGCATGCCTTTGGTATACCGAACTCATTCGCTCGCTTACTAGCTAGCTCTGGAAGGAGGTCGGCACAGGCAACCACTTCTAGGATATCAAACATTTCTGTGCAGTTTTTCAAGTAAATATGGCTGATTTGACCACAGCCAATGATTCCAATCTTAACTTTGCGCACTTTCACTCATCCTCCTTAGTAAGCTATAGGCTTGAGTTCATTATTACGCAATTGTTCAATGTTCTCAATGGAGAAGTCAGTCATCCGTACCCGTTACGAGGTTATTATCTGGAGAGGTCAGATACATGCAAGCACGAACAATATCACTTGGACGACCTACACGGCCTGCTGGATGCAATTCTATCGTCTATAGACAGCAAATATTTTGTTTTCGCAGATCCATTCACAAGATAAGAACGAATGTTCTTGTTCATTGTTTACAATGCCTTCAGGCTGTTTTAAAATAGAGAGAGATTCATAGATTTCAACCTATTGGCAAATCGAAATACCCGAGGTGAGATTCCCACTTGAACATTATTAAGATGAAAGATCGACAGGAGCTGGACCGCAAGACACCTTCCATGCCTTGGTACGTGGAGAAATTTATTAATTTCAAGCTGCCTGATCTATCTCCCTCCTCCCTGCTCGAATACATTCGTGACTATGATACTTTCTTCTCTTGGTTATTAGCAGAGGGCCTCGCACAGGGACCTGGCTTCCGTGAGATAACACTTGAGGAGCTTGAGAAGCTTCATATGGATAGCATAGATGCATTCAAAATGTTTCTTGCCACACGCCAGCTGAATACGAACAGCAAGACAACTATTTCCCGCAAGCTCTCTTCTCTTCGGTCTTTGTTTCATTATTTAAGCCAAATTGCCGAGGATGAGGAGTTCTATCCCTTACTTAAGCGGAATGTCATGGCCAAAGTATCCATTAAGCGAACACAGAAGCCCAAAGATACGGCAGCTAAGCTTGAAGGCAAGCTGCTTCAAGAGCAAGAGATCGAGGAGTTCATTCGATATATTCATGAGGATTATGGCAAAGATGTTGCAAAGAATAAGCAAGCACTATATGCCTATGAGATTAATCGTTTACGCGATACAAGCATTATTAGTCTCATTCTGAACTCTGGCCTTCGTGTATCAGAGGTGTTCAATATGAATGTCGACGATATCGATTTGAAAAAGAAGCTTTTGTATGTGTACCGTAAAGGTAAGAATGACGATACGTTCAAGACGCCCGTTTATTTCCGCCAGGAGGCTATGCTGGATCTCCAGCATTACTTATCCTTGCGAGATTCTCAGTACAAATCACCCAAGAGAGAGAAAGCCCTCTTCCTCGCTGTTGCTAATGGTAAGAAGGAAGGCTCTCGCATGACGAAGCGGGCTATTCAAGAAATGGTCATCAAATATGCGAAGAGATTCGGCAAGCCCTTTCTGTCCGTACATAAGCTGCGCCACTCATTCGCAACGGATTATTATTTGCGGAATGATCTTTACAAGACGCAAGAGCAGCTTGGTCACGCTTCACCAGAAACCACTCAAATTTACGCACATCTTACAGATAAAACCATGGCCGAGGCGATTGATCGGCAAATGTAGGATGGCAGCTTAATCGCCCAAAGCAGCAAAAAGAACCCTTGCCTTAGGTCATCTACCCGTCCGTGTTTACGTAAAAGGGTGTGACCTTAGGGTATTGGGTTCTTTCCGTGTAAGTTAGCGTCTGCTGCTGATCCAATTTCGATGAAGACTAGATTATTTTCCTAGCAAAACTTGAATATGTGCTGCAATTTCAGTAACAGCAATTCGCTCTGCTGGCTCCTTGCTTCGACGTTCTTTCAACTCCAGTAAACCTTCGCTTATCGCTTTTCCAACCACAATACGAATCGGAAGACCAATGAGATCTGCATCCTTTAATTTGACACCCATTCGCTCATCACGGTCATCAAGCAGCACACGAATGCCAGCTTCCTGTAACTGTTTATAAAGCTGCTCAGCTGCCTCGCTCTGCGCCTGATCTTGCATGGACACGGGTATTAGATGAACTTGGTAGGGGGCTATGGCAACAGGCCAAATCATTCCGTGCTCATCATGATGCTGTTCAATGATAGTCGCCATAAGGCGTGTAATCCCAATGCCATAACAACCCATAATCATATGCTGCTCTATACCACTCGAATCTACAAAGGTTGCCCCAAGCTTCTCACTATATTTGGTTCCAAGCTTGAAGACATGACCAAGCTCAATACCACGAACGGTCTTAAGTGTGCCCATAGAGCAGCATGGGCAATGCTCTCCCTCCAGAACATTCCGGTAATCGCCAGCAAGCGTAATCGTGAAATCTCGGCCAGGTACGACATGACGAATATGGTAATCCGTCTCGTTGGCACCAGTAATTCCTTCGCCCATTGCTGTAACTGCAAAGTCTACCAACAGCGGGATATTCAGAGATACTGGACCCGCAAAGCCAGTTGCAGCACCTGTTATACTCCGGACGGTCTCGGTATCTGCAAGTTCAATGTGGATGGCCTGTAATGCATTTTTCACCTTTGTTTCATTAATGGAGTGATCGCCTCTCACGAGTACAGCAACCGGTTTTCCATCAGCTATGAATATGACGGTCTTAATGAGATCGGAAGCTTCTATACCTAGTGAGTCCGTTAGCTCATTAATTGTTCTTAAATCTTGCGTGTAGAATCGTTCCATCTGGCCGACTGCTTGTGAGTGAGATGGTGTATGACCAGATTCCACTGAAGTGTTCACACTTGCTGCCTTTTCCAAATTAGCCGCATAATCACAGGTATTACATGTCACAATAATATCTTCACCTGATTCAGCAATAGCCATGAACTCGTGTGTTCCGCCTTCCCCGCCAATTGCGCCGCCATCGGCCTCCACTGCTCGAAAATTCAGCCCACAGCGCTGGAATATACGGTGATAAGCTGCATACATGGCGTCATAGATCCGATCAAGATCTTTCCAATCTGCTGAGAAAGAATAAGCATCCTTCATTAGAAACTCTCGGCATCGAAGCAAGCCCGAGCGAGGTCGCCGTTCATCTCGGAATTTGGTTTGTATCTGGAATAACGTGAGTGGAAGCTTCCGATAGGACTTTATTTCTTGCTCAATTAATGAAGTAATAACTTCTTCATGAGTCGGACCTAAAGCAAATTCACGTCCATGACGATCATGCAGGCGGATAAGCTCCTGACCATAGATCTCATATCTGCCAGATTGATGCCACAATTCAGCAGGCTGTAGAGCAGGAAGAAGCACTTCTTGCGCTCCTGCAAGCTCGATTTCATCACGGACAATCGTCTCAATATGTCTGATTACGATTCGGCCAAGCGGAAGTAACGAATAAATACCAGAGGAGAGCTGACGAATGAAGCCTCCTTTTACTAGCCATTGATGACTGATTGCTTCAGCATCTGCCGGAACTTCCCGAAGTGTTGGTACAAAAGCATTGGTCTGTTTCATTCGAATGATCCTCCCCACATAAAATAACGCGCACCCATCCCTGGTTAAGGGACGAGTGCGCGCTCGTGGTACCACCCAAAATTAATCACAAACCGACAATTGGATTGCATATAGCTGCAATCGTCCAATCGGTCTAGATTCTCTTGCTCGATAACGGGAGTTTTCCGGCTGCAGATACTCTGAGTTCCCTGCAGCAACTACAAGGTAGGAAGCATCAAAGATCGTAAGGAACCTCTCAGCCCACGGTTCCCTCTCTGAATACAGATCTTGTTAGACACTTATATCCTTGATAATGGTTTTTGTGTGAATATTATTTTATATAAAATACACGATTTCGTCATATAAGTCAACGCATTTCAGATGATTCGTCGCAACCATCCTCGAACAACACTCGTATTAGAAGAAGACAATACTCTAATCAAAAATAATGGAGGTCGCCGCCAATCATGCTCAAAACAGCACTTGGTCGTTTTAGATTCATTGGAAATATGGAAGGTACATCTTATTTGGTTCTTCTCTTAATCGCTATGCCACTCAAATACTGGGCAGATATGCCGATTGCGGTCCAAATTGTGGGTGCCATTCACGGATTGCTGTTCACCTTATATCTCATCGCTCTTCTACAAGTATGGATTGTGAAACGTTGGTCCTTCTTGCGTGTTGTCATTGCGTTCCTTGCAGCCTTCGTTCCAATTGGTACTTATATATTGGATGCCAAGCTTCGCAAGGAAACCTAGTTCTTTCAATTCAACGCACTCTGCAATCGCCAGTTCATTCACTCCATCTTGACTATTCTAGGCTCTTAGAGAATAGTCTTTTTTAATTCAACATATCATCCAACACCCATTCTAGCAGCAACAATTGGTGAAGCGAATAAGGAATAACGTTCATCCTTACAGAAGTGGTTATATACTTTTCAGCTACTAATCTCACTCTTAATGGGTTATGCTAATCGATAGTATAGATTCACAGGAGGCTGTTTCATCTTGAAGCTCGATAACCCTAAGAAGCGGATGAGCTCCGTTCAGCTCATCGTCACCTTATATTTCATTTGCGTTGCGGTCTCATCCGTCTTATTGTATTTGCCTTTCTTCCACAAACCTGGTGTTTCCCTATCCTTTATGAATGCTGTGTTCACGGCAGCCAGCGCAATTAGTGTAACGGGACTTTCGGTTATTTCCATCGACGATATTTTTAATAACTGGGGAATTGTGCTGCTTATTATTCTATTCCAAATCGGTGGAATCGGCATTATGACGATGGGAACTATGGTCTGGTTATTATTCGGGCAGAAGATCGGTCTGGAGCAGCGCATTCGAATTGCTGCCGATCATAACCGTTCCAAGCTGTCCGGGCTGGTCGCTCTTATGCGAGATATTATTGTTTTGTCACTCGTTATTGAGCTCATTGGTGCTGTGTTACTGGGGAGCCATCTTCTTATCTCTGGTTATGAGACAAAGTGGTATGTGGCTTATTTTCACGGAATATTCGCTTCGGTGAGTGCTTTCACCAACGCAGGCTTCGATGTATATGGGAATTCCTTAATGAATTTCGCGAGCGATTATTTCTACCAGGCTGTTACGATGGTATTAATTATTTGCGGCGCCATTGGGTTCCCCGTATTAATTGAAGTTAGAACGGCCCTCTCACAGCGGAAGCTTAGAAAATATAAATTCTCGTTATTCACCAAAATCACAACATTCACGTTCGCTATTCTCATTGTATCGGGAACGTTGTTCATATTCTTATTCGAGCAAGAAGGTGTATTGAAAGGGAGAAGCTGGCACGAAGCACTCTTCATCGCATTATTCCATTCTGTTTCCTCGCGCAGTGGAGGACTCGCGACGATTGATATTGGGCAATTCTCCGCCCCTTCTCTGACGATGCTTGCAGGTATGATGTTCATTGGTGCATCACCAAGCAGCGTAGGCGGCGGAATACGGACGACGACGATCTTTGTTATGGTCGCTTCCGTTGTCTCCATTATGCGTGGACAAAAGAGCATACTTGTGTTTAACCGGGAGCTTATAGATGAGGATGTTAGAAGAGCATATATTGTATTTTTCACTGCAATCGCATTAATTTTCACTTGTATGCTTGTATTGGTTTGGGTGGAGAACCGTCCATTTGAACATTTGCTATTCGAGCTCTGTTCGGCCTTCGGAACCACCGGCCTGTCTACGGGCATAACTGCAAGTTTAAGTGCCACAAGCAAAATCATTCTCATTCTTACCATGTTCATCGGTCGAATTGGCATTATGAACCTTCTTCTGTTTCTAAAGAAAGGGAATCAAGATGCACGTCTTCACTATCCGAAGGAACAAGTCATGATTGGTCAATAAAGTGAGTTAGTTGGGTTGATAGATATATCACATCGTACCTTTACACTTCAGGGATTTGCTTTCTTTTATAGCCGGTTGCTCTATGATCACGCCTCTGCTCGCAAAAATATCCATAGATAGGATAAACAGCAGCGAGGTGAATAGCGCAACCGCTACAAATCCGCCCTATATGGTTTACATATATTTAATTATGTAAACCATTCATTTGAAAACCCCGTTTAAATAAGCTTCCAGATTCACTCGAATCGGCATGAAATACATATTGGTGCCAGTCGCCCTACTGAAGTTCAATACTTCCCGAGCAAAATCAATATTCCATTCCAGCGTTGGCTCGAACCGTTTGGGGAAGATCGCATGATTCTTCGTTTCCCAATAATTACGTGATTTTTGACTGATAACAGGCGATACTCCCCAGAATACATCTTCATTTCCGAGCAGCTCATAATACACTTCCATTAGTCTCAAGTCGAAGAAAGGCTGCGTAAAGAATCCATCTGCACCTGCGTCAAGCTTGCGCTGAATGTATTCGTGCTCCTCCTTGAAGTTGTTTCGATAAGGATCGATTGCACTGTATACTTTGATATGCGGGCATTCTTGTTTGATTATTCGAATGAAGTCCACACTAGTTGTCGGATATACGTTACGATTCATATCCTGTGGCAGATCGCCTGTTACAGCTAGCACTTGCGTAATGTTATTCGCATTCAAATAATCCAGCAAACCTAAATTCTCCTTGAGATTAAAATCAATCGCTCGGATGTGAGGAATACAATTCTCATAATACGGTAAAGTTCGAACGGCTCCCTCCCAGCTGCGAATGCTGAATCGTAGCAGATCCGGAATATTGATGGTATTCACTTCCGAGAAGCTGGATTGAATAAGCTGTAATTCATGATCTAATTGCTCGATATCTCGAGGGATAAGCTCAACGGATATTTTCAAAAACCTGCACGTCCATTCCTTGGTTTTGCCTACTTATCTTCGGCTAGCTCTCATTGAAGATGGTTTGTTATTGTATCTGCAGGGTATACAAGTTTCTGCTGTTTACGCGCTTCATCCAAAATCCCCATAACGATAAGCGAGTTTGCATGCGAGTTAATTGGTGACTCTTTCTTCGCGGTGCGAATCATATCGATAAATACTTGGGTTTCATAATACATGGTAGGTCGATCAGCGGGTCGCGATATATCCTCCACACGTCCATCTCGATAACGGATCTCGATCTTCTGGGGATCGCTTATACTGTCGATGATTATGCTGCCATCTTCACCTTGAATTTCTGAAGGTATAGCTGAATTAGAAATTTTCGAATACATAATTACGGCTTCCATATCCGGGTATTGAGCAATCAGACTACCCTGACCGTCCACACCAGAATCAAGCAGCCATCCATTTGCTTTCATTGCGATGGGTTGTCCAAAGAGCACCACAAGCGGATAAATACAGTAAACGCCGAGATCCATTAAAGCGCCATTCGAATACGCAGGATTAAATGCATTCAGCACCTGCCCTGCTTTATAAGCGTCATACCTGGATGAATACTGACAATAGCTTGCAAAATACCGACGCACTTTACCAATCGCCGGCAGATTTTCCATCACGGATTGAAAGCTAGGCAGCAATGTACTCTTCATCGCTTCCATGAAAACAACCTGATGCTCAGCAGCCGCATCGATCATAAGCTGCAGCTCTCTCGTATTCGAAGCCGCTGGCTTCTCGCAGAGAACATGCTTGCCATGACTCATACACAGCACAGCATGCGCTGCATGAAGGGAATTAGGAGAGGCAATATACACGGCATCCAGCTCACTGCTGCTTGCCATTTTGTCCAAATCTGTGAAGGTATGTGCAATGTCATGCTTAGCTGCAAAGGCATCGGCTGTCTCCTGCGACCGTGAGTAAACAGCGGTTAACTCAAAACCGTCTGCCTCTCTTGCCGCTAGAATAAACCTCTCTGTTATCCAGTTTGTTCCTATAATGCCGAATCGAATCATGTTATACTCCCTTCGTTTTCCCTTGTTTGCTTACCCTATTTCAAACTATCGCTTATAGTAGTCCATATTATCAATAAAACTACGAAATAGACAATAATAAAAGCCGCGAATCGAAGCTGTAATCAACATTTATCCAATAGCAAGCAACATTTTCTCAATAGCAAGCAACACTTACCACGTATATTAAATTTACCTATGAAGATTATTTTATTTATATATTAGACCAATAGAACTTTTGGTTATATGATGTATCAAACCATACAACGGAGGAGGAACTGTAACATGTCCATTTATGAGTTTCAAGCGACCACAATAAACGGAACACCGATTGAACTGTCAGCCTACCGAGGACAAGTTCTCTTAATTATCAACACCGCCAGCAAATGCAGCTATTCTCGTCAATTCGCTGATCTGCAGAGCCTTTACGAAAGTCACCGTGAACAGGGATTTGAAATTCTTGGTTTTCCCTGCAACCAATTCAACCAGAAAGAACCAGGGAGCAACACAGAAGTGCAAGCATTTTGCGAGATCGACTACGGAGTGACGTTCCCACTGTTTGAGAAAATAGATGTAAGAGGATCTTCGGCTCATCCCTTATTTCAGTATCTGACGCAGCAATCACCATTCCAAGGCTTCGACACTCAGACCGTAGGCGGGCAAACGATGCAGGACTTTTTGCAGGAAAAGTATCCGGAGATATACGCTGGTGACGGGGTTAAGTGGAATTTCTCCAAGTTTCTTATCGATCGCAATGGCCTTGTGAAAGCAAGATTCGAAACGCCAACAGAACCGCATGAACTAGAGCCTGCTATTGACTTGCTGCTTTAAGGGGATTGGAAGTGTAAACTATTCCTTCATAACAACAGCGGCAGTCCAGAACATCTTTCATGTTCTAGTCTGCCGCTGTGTCTTTTACTCAGGTCATTTAATTCTTAACCTAATCACTATTTATTAATCTTGTTGAGGAAGCAATAACAGATATTGCAGCGCGGCCAGCTCTTGCTTGTTGAGCTCACGTTTGGAAGCGAAATCAGTTACACCGTTCGTTACCGTAACTTCCGGTCCATAAAGTTTGAGGTTCAGCATGGTATTAACGGCTGAAATCGCCCAGCTATCTGTTCCAGGTGCCAGTTTATGTGTGATTGGTGAAGGTTGTTGACCGCTAATGACCAGAAGTCGTTCCACAATGACAGCCGCTTCCTCACGCAGAATCGGCCGTTCTGGCTCGAACTTCCCACTTCCTGTTCCCGTTAATATGCCAAACTCCTTCGCTGCTTGAATTTCAGCTGCATAAGGAGAGCTATCAATGTCTACGAATTCTGAAGGATTCGCAGAGGATGGAACGTTAAGCTCCGTGAATAAAGCATGGATAAATGTACCACGACTAACCGTATCTGTTGGTTTGAAAGGCTTTGTCGGGTCATCGGCAAAAAGACCAAGCGATTGATTACTCAGAATATAAGCCGCATAAGGATGATCAGCGGTGATATCCGGGAAGCCAAGTGCTGCTGGTTTTTTGGCCGAATAGCTAACTGGATTACTATATTTGAGATAATTTACTTTTCCTTGTGGATCTAGTCCGAATGCAAGAAGCTTACTCTTCTCATCTACAAACAGCAGCTTGCCCACCTGAGTCAGCTCTTGTTGGCCATTCACTGCATCAAATACTGTAAGCTTACCTTTACCAGAAGCTGTTACTTTCGTTATAAAGGTCGATGACCTTAGATCCGAATATAAGCCTTCAAAGCTGCGCAGCTCTTCTTGTGTTTGTTGTTGGAATCCCGGTTCCCCTACTGTAGTGGATTGACCGGCATAATAATGATCCATGAAAGCGCCGAATAGATCATCTCTTAGATCCCCGTTGGTATTATAGGTAACGAATATACCTGTCTTACTATCTGGCAAAAACCAGACTATTGAACTGAATCCAAGTATATCGCCGCCCTTAGCAATAGTGAACTGCCCATTGACCTTGGAAGGCAAAAAAGGAGCTTCGAAGCCGTAAGTCGTATCGGGAACAGCAGCATTAATCGACATATGATAGGTCGACATGGCTTTTACAGAATCAGCCGATAAGATCACCGTTCCATCCGCTGCTTTACCGCCATTCAGGAAGGCATTCATGTATCGTGCCATATCACTGGAAGTCGTAATCACTCCGCCCTCAGGAAGCGGGCTTGGTGACAACTCGTAGAAGGGATTAGCTGCACCGGTTGGACCATACGTGGCTGCTAGCCTTATTACCAGATCATCCGTTTGGGTAAAGCTTGATGAGGTCATTCCTAATGGCTTAAACACATGCTTCGTCACATAATCACTGAAGCTCTCTCCACTAACCTTCTCTACTATGTAGCCCTGCAGCCTTGAAGCAAAGTTATCATACATATAGGATGTGCCAGGTTCCCTCACGACAGAGGGGAAATTGTTGAAGGTTGCTTCCTTTAAGCTCATTGGCTTGGTTTTAGAATCAAAAAGGAAATTGCTTGCATCTGGATCGCGAACTTCAAAGCCAGTTGTGTGGGTCAACAGCATAGCGATGGTTACCGGTTTGTTGAAGGGATTCTTTACCTTATACCCATCTAAGAACTTCTCGATATTGTCTTGAAGGGATAGCTTGCCTTGATCCACAAGCTGCATAATGGCTGTTGCCGTGAATATTTTGGAGACTGAAGCAATACGGAAGGTCGTTTTGTCTGGATCAACAGGTGCTTTGGAGACTTGATCCACCACACCATATCCTTTGGTAGCGAGCACCTGTCCGTCCCTTACAACGGCAACGGATACAGCTCCTGCTTTTCTTTTTATCGCATCATTAGCAAAGAAACGATCGAGAAATTGTGTTACTTCCTGTGCATCTTTAGGGCCATCGGATCTTGGAGCAAGTGTAGTCTGTGTGTCTGCGTATGTCGTTGGTACCGTTGCTGCAGCGGCCGTTAAGGCTTTGCTCGGCAAAGATTGGCTAGTCAGATTAACCCGCTCTGCAAAAGCTAATGAACCAGTCTGTACACTAAGGCTTAATACAATAGCAAAAGCTAACTTCGTTGTCATGCGTAGTCGAGTACGATGGGATTTCAATGATAGTCCTCCTTGATCGGAATTATGGGGTTATTTACCATATCCATCGTACCGATAATCTGGCTTGCTGGTAACTAGACCTTAGGCTGGTTTTTGCTATGGCATCTAGCTGTCACTATTTCGATTCAACAGGAATTTCATCAATTGGGTTGTGGAAGCTTTAACGACAAAAAGACACCCTGCGGTGTCTAACATTCATATCTATGGGTGTCATGAAATTGTGACCCGTTTACTACTTTCAAGTTCATATACCTTCGTCTGGGTACCATCAAATAAATAAGTATGACCTTTAGCTATCCATTCATTTCGTTCATAATAACCATCCAGATCAGTGCTTAAATAGAGCGCGGGATATCCGGCGATTCTGGCTTGATCCTTTGCATGATTCTGTAATTGAGTGCCAAGCTTCCGTCCTCTTAACTCCGGCGATACATACAAACAAGCGAACCAAGGCTCAAGATCCTGACGACTATTCAAGTCACTTCTTAATAAGGCATAGCTGCCAACTATCTTACTATCTTCCATCGCAACATAGAATCGTGGAAGGTTATTATCGGTCTGACAAGAATGCTCCATACAATCTCTATAAAAGTGATAGTTACTCTCGCTCCCCCACTGCTTCCAGAAGTAATCCACTATTTCGTCCAGTCTAGCCTTCTGCTCTCGTATATCATAAATTTCGATATTCATTCCCATCAACTCCAATCTACTCAATCTAGAAATGAAAGGTGCGAAACAGAACTTAAAACTCCACACCCCGAACCTTAGCAAATATTAGTGTATCTCGTAAGAAACCATTCACATCGCATTTCTCATGGCGCAACATGCCTTCCTTCGTAAAACCTAGGCGTTCAGCGACTCTGGCACTCCGTTCATTCCGTGAATCACATCTAATTTCGATTCGATTCGCTTGCAATTCATGGATAACAAACTGCGTTATTCTCTCAACCGCTTCTGTAATGAAGCCTTGTCCACGATAGGAGGTACGAACCCAGTAGCCAATCTCGAACTTCCTAGCTTGCCAATCGATTCGATGCAGACCGCTGCCCCCAATGATTTGACTTGTTTTCTTTTCTATAAGATAGAGCATTAAATCAGAGCCTTCCATATATCGGATGCGCCCTTGTCGTGTCACGATTTCTGATTCTTCAATCGTTGGAATTTGTTGCGCCCAAGGCATCCATGGACGCAGTTCCTCTATACTTTCTTTGACAGCTTCATTAACTCGGAACCCATCCCCTTGTATGGGTGCACGAATAGTTAATCGATTGCTTTCGAAACTGTCAGGAATGGATAATAATAGCGGGTTCGTATTCTCTAGCTTCATAGTCATCCCTCCAACAGAATAATGCCCCTTCATTTAAGCTCAACACTAATATAAGTGCTTGATAAATTCGAAAACTTGTGCTTAGAAATCCGCTTTGCTGCCGGATCATTCTTACGATCGCTGTTGTCTCCCTATTTCTTGATTCTATCCCTTAGGGGTAGAAATAAGGAGACAAAGGCGAACGCTATCGCTTCTTCAGAACGATTCCGTCCGCTTCGCTTTGTTTATGGTTTATAACCTTTATTTAATAGCATTAATTAAAGAGCGTTGCTATACTTTTCCTTGTAATAATACTCTATATTTCCTTTAACACTCAACCATTCTTTGTCTTCATTGACTTGGAATATTTAGCTTATCAATCAGATAGTGTTTATAGTAGGGATATAAAACCATATGTCGGGGGGTGCTAACTCATGAAAGTATGCACCGTTTCATTAGAGGATGCCATTCAGATCACGAGATGGAAATATTCAGGTAAGTATTCGTTTTACGATTATGACGACAGTCCAGAGAGCATTAAAGAATTAATGGATGGTACCTATTTCTCGTTAAAGCGAGAACATAATGAATTGATTGGCTTTTGCTGCTTCGGTTCCAATGCGCAAGTTCCAGGTGGACGACAGTTTAACTTGTACCATGAGGATCAAATGCTCGATCTCGGTCTAGGTATGAGACCTGATCTTACAGGAAGAGGCATGGGTATGCTCTTCTTAACAACTTGTATGAATTATGCGAGTGAAACCTTTCCTTCTCATAGACTTCGTTTAAGCGTTGCGACATTCAATAAGAGAGCAATCGCTCTTTATACAAATGCCGGGTTTAAGCCATTGACGTCATTCGATAATAAGGGAACAGAGTTTCTAATTATGACTAGATAATCATCTTCAGCGTGATGCGGCGCCGGTGAAACAGCTATTTGAATACAATGGACGGAATTGCTAGTATATCCATTCATTAAGAAACTGCCGCTTCAATGGCTCGGTTCTCCGTGCTGTTGCTTAGCGGCTTATTATTTGTATAATGGTTTCTAACAACCGAAGCTCGTGCACAAATAGCACGCAATGACAGGATTGGCTGCCAAGTTGATGATAAGATATCAACAAAGGGAGGTGATGCGGTATGGACTGGTTCACTCGGATGAAGAACGCTCTTGAACTCATGGAGGAGAATTTGGAAGAACAGCTGGATATTACTGAAATTGCAAAAGCAGCCTATTCCTCCCCCTTTCATTTTCAACGGATGTTCCATATGTTAACTGGAATGACGGTGGCTGAATATAGTCGGAAACGCAAACTAACATTAGCTGCTCAAGAATTGGCAATATCAACAGCTAAAGTAGTGGATGTTGCTTTCAAATATGGCTATGACTCTCCTGAATCCTTCTCCAAAGCATTTCGGAAGATCCATGGTGTAACGCCATCAGAAGCCCGTAATCCGGAGGTTAGCCTTAAGGCCTTTCCCCGCATTTCCTTCCAGCTATCACTGAAGGGAGATTTGGATATGGATTATAGAATCATTGAGAAAGATGCGTTCCCGGTAATTGGTAAGTCTATTCAAGTTTCGACAAAGGCTGGAGAAAATTTCAGACGAATCCCTGAATTTTGGAGGCAATGTCACGAAGATGGTACAGCTCAGAAGCTCTGTTCAATAGGTGCAGACGAGGATATCCTTGGCATTTGTATGGACATGGAGCATAGCAATGAAGAATTTACTTATTTGATTGCAGTAAAGTCTCACTCAGAGGCAACGGCTGATGAGTTTGTCTCCAAGGTCATTCCCGCTTCGTCCTGGGCCGTGTTCACCTCTATAGGACCAATGCCTGGAGCCATTCAGAACATATGGCAAAGAGTTTTTCAAGAGTGGTTTCCCGCTACTGGCTATGAACATTCCGGTGGACCCGATCTTGAAGTATATCCTCCCGGTGATCCGACAACGGAAGACTATCGGTGTGAAGTATGGGTACCTATTGTGAAGAAATAGAGAATAAGCCGACTGCCCTATGCAGCCGGCTTTCCTTATTGGCCCTTCTAATCCATTCCCTTCAGACGATCGGCAAGGACGCGCATCAAACTTCGCAGCACATCCATATTCTGAAAGCAGCAAGCCGTTAGCTGGAAGTCCCTTTGCTCCGTTCCATACAATTCCATCCAGAAAGCCCTTGGTTTTTCCTCGCCATTCCGGTGGAATCAGAAGGATGCAGCAATATTTTGCCTACCCCGCTTTTCCCTGATGTTAATTCCGCAAAGGAACTCGGACCTTCTTCCAGTGAACGGATCACACTCCAGCCATGCTCGCTCACTCTTCCATCTGTCAGCAGTTGAAGAGAATCGATGAAGTCCTGTTCAGAATAACAAAAAGACCCTTTGATCTCGATTTCCGAACGAATCAGATGATTCACAGGAAGATTCGTACCATCGATGCCAATTCCAATGTTCATAATGGTTCCGCCGGGTTCAACGAGTTTGATGGCGAGTTCTCTTGTACTTTGCAGACCAACCGCATCAATAATAACATCAATATTGCCCGCCAGTCCTTGTAGATGGTCAATCAGATTGGGCGTCCCACTATGAAAGACATCGTCGAATGAGAACTTCTTAGCCGTTGCTATCCGCTCCTCATTCACATCCAATAAATAGATTTTACCAGCACCCAAGATTCTTGCAACGAATCCAGAGAGCAATCCGATGGAACCCGCGCCAATAACCACAACATGAGGTGAATCATGCCTCTCCATCGCTCTTCGAGTTGCGCGCAAGGAGCAGGCAAGCGGCTCGGTTAGAGCAGCCGTCTCGAAGGATAGATGATCCTCGATCGGATACACATTGGAATCAGGCGCCGTAACATATTCCGCATAACCGCCTGGCCGATGGATACCAATGATTTGACGAGTCTTGCATAAGCTGTGCGAGCCACGTTTGCATTGCAAGCAGTCACCACAGGTGATTAATGGATTAACGACAACCCGCTTCCCCACTTGAAGATTCGTCACTTCACTTCCTACAGCTGCAATAATGCCAGCGAATTCATGCCCCATCTGAAGCGGAGGAACACGCAGGCTGTTATGTCCAAGGTAGCCCTCTAGATCAGAACCGCAGATCCCCACTGTCTCTACCTTAATCAGCACCTCGGTAGGTCCAAGCTCAGGTATTTCTTTATCCAAAATATTCATCATGTTCGGTCCAGTCCACACCATCGCTCGCATACCAACACTCCTACTCTCTTAATTGATTTTACCTTCTGGATAGCGCGTCATAATCTCCTTGTCATGTCCGGGCAGCAGTACATCTCCCGCCGCCTTCAGGCGTCTCAGCGCTTCCACAGATTCGTATACGTTCACGCCATAACCAATTGGATGATCCTCTTCCAAATTATCGTACAAATAGGCCACATCCCCAGTAAGCACAACGCGGCCAATATCCGTCGCAATCTGAACGGCTTGGGAGCAAGCGGTATGCCCTCCTGTCCAGATTACGCGAATGCCTGGAGCAACCTCTTCTTCTTTGCCGACCAGTCGAAGCTTACTTTGCATGTTCTCAACCATATAGTCCAGCACATCGTGAGGAAACTGATCAAACACCTTATGGATGGGATGTCTCGCCGCTTCCCAGCCTTCTTTATTCACGACGATCTCAGCATGCGTAAATAACGGGATATTGGCGATATGATCGTAATGAAGATGCGTTAATATAACGATATCGATCTGCTCGGGTTTAAGCCCATGGTTTTCCAGCTGACTCAGCGTATCTTCACCAGGCCCTACTGGGAAACCCGCTTCACTGCCTTTGGCGCTTTCCTTCAACTGGTTCGGATAGCTGCCGCCCATACCAGTATCCACCAGTATCGTTTTCCCTTCGCCCTGGATCAGCCAAAAGTAGCAATTCACATCCCGTGTTCGATTGAAACCTTTCATGAAAAGAAAGACGGGCTCGGGCGCTGTATGTGAGGCGGTTTTCAAACATTGAATGCGGTAATACGTCATCTCTTAAAGCCTCCTAGACTTCATATAAATAGTCATGGGCATTCTCACGCAGCTCAATTCCGGCACCTATACCTGTCGGGAGCGAGAACCAGCCGGATTGCGGCAATTCAACTCCTGTAAAAATGTTATCGTAATTATCCACATCTGCTCCATGGATGTAAGCAAATTCAGCATAGGGTATATTGATTTCCGCAAAAATATAATGAAGAGCCCAAGGCTGTAAGCCTCCTGCGTGCGGAATCACTGGGATATGCTGCGCTGACGCCAATGCACAGATTTTGCGAACCTCGGATATGCCGCCACACCAGCAAATATCCGGCTGCAGAATTTCTGCAGCCCGCGCATCCAACAGCTGTTGAAATCCAAAGCGGGTATATTCATGCTCACCAGTCGCGATCGCAGATGACGTTACTTTACGATTAATGATTCCATAACCCAC
Source organism: Paenibacillus baekrokdamisoli (assembly GCF_003945345.1). GTDB lineage: Bacteria > Bacillota > Bacilli > Paenibacillales > Paenibacillaceae > Paenibacillus_Z > Paenibacillus_Z baekrokdamisoli. Next base: position 1,845,321 of record NZ_AP019308.1, read on the forward strand.
ATAATCATCAGGCGGAAGAGATTCCTCAATCCATTTCACCCGGTAAGGAGCCACTAGCTCAGCCATCCGGATCGTATATTCCACGTTCCAGGCCATGAAGCAATCGAGCATAATTTCCTTGTCTGGGCCAAGCGTTTCTCTTGCCTTGCGCACTAGCTCGACGTTTTTGTCCATGCCTTCTTTCCCGGAGACGGGTCCATACGGCATGGCAAGCTTTTGCCCCAAAAAGCCGCGCTCCTTCGTCTTCTCGAAATCATTCCCGGTTACATATGCCTGCACTTTATCTTTAACAGCCCCACCTAGTGTCTGATAGAGCGGTTCGTTTCTCGCCTTTGCAATCAAATCCCACAACGCCAGATCAACAGCAGAGATTGCCATAATCGGAGAACCTTTCCGTCCGTAAGTTAGCGATGAGCGAAACATAATATCCCAAAGCTTCTCAACCTGTCTTGGATCCTTTCCGATCAACAAGCCGCTAAGATGATCCTTGATAATAACTGCACTCGCGCGGCCGCCCGCACTCTCGCCGAGGCCGGTCACACCCGTATCCGTCTCTATCTGTACAATTGTCCTTCCGCCCATTCCCGTCCAGAGCGACCGTCGATCGAAGTATTCAGGATAAATTGACATTGGATTAGCAATGACCGTTTCGGATAACCAAGAGCCCTTGTTCGGCTTCGCTGGCTCAAGATCCTGAGCTTGACTTTGAATTGTATTCTTCTGCGGACCTGTGACATACACGTTGATACGAGTGATTTTCATATGAACGCCTCATTCCAATGGATTTGGTGAATCCGCTTACGCATTCCTGACTAACGCTCCGCCGTCAACCGCCATTAGAGATCCTGTCACCCATTCGCTATCATCTGATGCCAAATAAACGACCGCTTTGCCAAGGTCCTCTGGTGTTCCCAAGTCTCTGATACCTCTTTGAGTCGCTGGATTGGGCATGGTTTGCTTATTGCTCGCAAACTGCTCCTTGTTAATGTCTGTAGGTACACCGCCGCAAAGAATGGCGTTTACTCGAATTCCATATGTTCTAAGTTCATTGGACAGAGAGATAGTGAAGGCGTTGACCCCCCCTTTGCTCGAAGCGTAATGAACCTGTTGGGACCCGCCGCGCATGGAAGTAACCGTACCGATATTAATAATTGTGCCCTTCCCTTGATCACGCATATGACGACCGGCAGCCTGAGCACAGAAGAACATGCCGGATAAGTTAACCTCAATTGTCTTATTCCAGATCTCTTCCGTGATATCAAAGAACGACCGGAAAGGACAGATGCCAGCGTTATTAACCAAGCTATCGATGGTACCGAAATCCATAATGACACTCGCTACCATCTCATCGACCTGCTGTTTATTCGAAACATCTGCTTGATAGATTCGTACCTTGCCGCCTAAGCTTTGTATTTCTTCTGCCACTTTACGCGCTTCGACATCGTTACTCGTATAGTTCAGTGCGACACTAGCTCCTGCTAGCGCCAGTTCCTTACAAATACCACTGCCAATTCCACGGCTCCCGCCAGTGACAAGCACGACTTTACCAGTTAATCTATCACTCATCGCTTACCCTCCTAGGCACCCTTCTATTCCAAAAGAAGACTTATCGATTCACTCGCAATGCTTCTATTGCTTCTTCATCGAGCTCAATTCCAAGTCCAGGCGCTGTGGGCAGTTCAATATACCCATCCTTGAGCTTATATAACGTCGGGTATTTAAGTATCCGATTCAAAGGCTCCCACATTTCCTCCGGCGTGAGCGGTGGGAAAATGAGAGCAAATTCCATCATCCTGCAGCTTTGAATCGTAGAGGCCACTTGAAGGGAAGCAGCTAAATCAGGTCCATTCGTCCCGTGTAGTACACAGGGCTTGCCGAAAGCCTCCGCCAATACCGCCACTTTGCGAGTCGCCCATATACCGCCGCTAATAAACACATCCGGTTGGATAATATCAACGGCAGAGCCGCTCAGATAGTCACGGAATACAGTAAGGTCATTCGAGAACTCTCCGCCAGTAATGGGGATATCTACTTCGCTAGCAAGTCGACGATAGGATGCAATGTCATCACGGGCAAAAGGTTCTTCAAGCCAAGTGGCATCGACTGCCTCCAGCCCGCGGGCAACCTCTAATGCTTGCTCATACGTCCACACCCAGCCTGGCAGATGGGCAGTACGATCGATCATCAGTTCGATTTTGTCCCTGCTGCCGCATTTCTTCCGCACCGCTTCAAAGACACGTACATCATCCATCGGATCGGGTCTCCACCCGCGAATTTTGAATCTGGTATGTCCCATTGCATGATACAAGGCAATTTGGTCTGCTTGTTCCTCAATTGTAAGATGGGATTGATCGGTATTCCCCGGCCATACACAGGTCAAATAATAGGGAATGCGTTCACTCGCGCTGCCTAGAAGATTGCGAATCGGAAGCCCTGCGGCTTTACCGGCAATATCCCATAGGGCATTCTCGACTGTTGCACAGCCAGCAAGAGCACCGCTATTCATATGCTCCATAATATTCAAAGGATTCGAACCGATTAGCCGTGGTCTAACTCTGCTCCGGAGCACTTCCTCGTCGGTCGTGCGGAACCCGTAGCCCGTAATTCCTTCATCCGTCCGTATGCGCGTCATTCCAAGTGTTGTATAACGATGATCTTGAGCGTTTGCTTGCTCATCCAGCTTGACAGTAAAGGATTCAACAGCCGTTATTTTCATCCAAAACCCTCCTCTTTCTTATTCCCCGACAACACCTGTTCGTTCAATGCCTTCGACAAAGTAACGTTGAGCAAATGCGTAAAGCAATAAAGGTGGCAAAATAACGAGAAAGGCGCCAGCCATCATCTGGGTTTCAATCAAATTAGGAGCCGTTATCGCGTTCCCGGCAGCTACGGATAGATTTGCCGGCATTTGGGACATTTGGTTCGCCATCATCAGAAACTTGCCGGATTGCAGGTACATCGCTGGCTCGAAATAATCATTCCAATGCCACACAAAGGAGAATAAGAAGACGACGAGCATCGCCGGTCTAGATAGTGGCAGCATAATCTTAACAAAGGTTCGGAAGGAGCCAGATCCATCCATCTTAGCGCTTTCCTCCAGCTCCTTGGGCAGCGTGGAGAAGAATTGGCGGAAGATCATCACGAACAACGCTCCCTTCAAGCCTTGCCCAAGCAAAGCCGGAATCAAGAATGGCAGCGGTCCATTCAACCAACCAAGTTTGGAATAGACGACGAAGATCGGGATGACTAATGTTTGAACCGGAACTAAGAAGGTTAGCAAAACAATGAAATACCAGAACTTCTTCCCCGGAATGCGTAATCTCGCAAACGCATATCCAGTAAGCGCGCACGAGCCTACTTGGAATAATGCCGCCAAGAGAGCGACTAATGCAGTTTGCCACAATGCCTGCACATATTTTAATCCCTTAAAGGCTATTCTGTAGTTCTCCCAATCGAGTACTTTGGGGAAGTAAGTAACAGTTGGATCGAACAAATCCTCATTCCGCTTCAGCGAGGTGGAGATCATATAAAGCACGGGCTGCAAGTAAATGACCGCAACGGCAGTCAATATCGCATAGATGGCAAACTTGAACAGTAAGCCATCCGTAATTTGTCTTCCTAGCACATACACCCGAGTACGCTCAACCTTGTGTCCGCGTTGAAGGAATTTATGAAGTGGCTGCCATAGCTTTCTGCCAACGCCTGACGCTTCATCACGCTTCGATCCCACCCACTGCTGTAATTTCGTATTGATTCCGCTGGGCATGCGATTCACCTTCTTCCTTTTTCCAACAATTTTGCAGCTATTCCGAGAATTATTATGGGAATGAAGATCAAGACGCAGTACATCCACCCCAGAGCGCTCGAATAGCCGAAGCCCGTATTGGGATCTCCCATATTCTTGGAGATTAACTTGAGAATCGGATTAAACGGGCTCGTCGTTTGATCGACAACCGTGTAGATCAGGTTCAAGAAAATGAAAGGAACGATAGACGGAAAAGTGATTTTCCAGAAGGACTCCCATGGCGTTACTCCGTCGATTCTCGCTGCCTCATAGACCGAAGGTGAGATCGTTTGGAAGGCTGCTAAGAAAAGAACGATTTGAATACCTGACGACCATAGAATGATAATGAATTTCCCAAGCAGCCCTACGAGTACCTCGGCTATACTTACCGGAAGTACATTATAGAGCACATCTGAGAGGTTATACTGGTCAGCAAATGGCAGTTTCCCTTGTCCCTGGCTGAACAGTGCTGTCAACACCTGTCCAGTCGCGAAAATAACAGGAAGGAAGAACAAGGTACGGAACATCATCCGTCCGCCAAACTTCTGATTGAGCAGCGTTGAAACCAATAAAGCAAAAATAACCGTAATCGGAATGGTGAGTACCGTCTCGCGTGCGAACAAGAACATTTGAACGGGGAACTCATTATCGCTGATAAAAGCATAAACATAGTTTTTCCAACCTAGAAAGTCGAACTGCAAACCCGATCCATCTGTTGCTACAGAGACTTTGGTAAAGCTCATATATAAGGAATAGATGAGCGGGTAGGCGACGAAGATAAGAGCGCCAATGAGCCAGGGAAGCAAGAAGAAATAGCCTTCCACCGACTCTTTTAACCGGCGCCTGCGATTGAAACGAGCATGATCCTTCACATGTAAGGCTTGTAAAGGCTCCTGATTATTCAACGATGACGAATGCTCGCTCATTTCTTGTCACCTCCGCTAAGAACTGTATACGACAACCCTTTAACTTCATAGCCCTCGCCTTGATAAGGCTGTTCATTATAATTCACGACAATACGGATTCCGTTCTCGTAGCTCGTTTCATAAACGCCGGCTGTAACTTGACGGTGACCTTCGATCAATTGATTCCAGACCCCTTTGCCAGCAGCGACAAAATTCTGATACTCTGCGAGAATCTCCTTCTTCAGCAGTGTGTACTGCCCGCTAATAAGAGGAGCGTATTGCGTTCGCCTTAGATCCCTTACATCGCCATCTGTAAGCGTAAAATAGGGCAGGGTTCCATACTCGATGTCGCGTAGAAACTCGGTTTGTGGATCCAATCTCAAATTACTTGATTTCGATGCATAGCTGACTAGACCATGCAGGACGATTGAATAAAATGGCACTTGTTCGCTTATGATCAAGTCGTAGTTGCTGCCCACGGGAAAATCGTACATATGATCCACATGGCCAATGGTAAACGAGTACGGTTTATTCGTCGCGACCCAGCCTATCTCGTTATGAATGGTATCGTAAATCTGATTCATATACGCGGCCGCAGCTTGGCGATCTGTGAAATTACTTTTATTGTAATCGCTGAACAATCCATCTCCGTTTTCGTCTATTAAATTGACACCGGTTATCGATAGCTTCTTCCACCCGCTCATTGCTTTGGGCAAATATTTCTCCACCACTCGCTTCGGACTGATCAAGTAATAATAGAGTGCAGCGTTATAATAGTCGCCGTTTTGATAATTCTTGATCACCTTACCTCCAATCTGTCTGACCGTATCCGACTTGATCGAGAAGCCGTTACCCAGCTTGTTGATCCCTACCATGAGATCGTCATCGAGCGACAAAGGGATTTGTTTCTTCTGCAGGTCGGCTTGAAGATCCTTCAGACCGGCATTCCCGCCAAGTGCAGATTCGACCGGGAAGCGTTTGGGCAGCGATCCGGCGTAGCCTCCATTCTGCCAGCCGCGAAGACTAACCCTCATCTGATGTACGCCGCTTGCGTAAAGATCATCCACAATGGCTTGAACCTGGCTAAACGTAGTGACCACAACAACCTTTGCTCCAAGCGGAGTCGGCTGCTCGCTCGCGGCCATTATAAAATCCAGCATAAGAGGCGGATCTTCCGGTCCAGGCTTTGTTGTTAAATGCAGCTTGTCGATGAGATAGGAACGATATTTCTTCGCCATCGCCACATAATCTGTATCTCCCTGCTCTAAGAACTGGTAACGAATCGTAAGCGGTGAAGCATTTAAATTGACTTCATATATTTTCTTCGTATTGTCCTCATTAAGTCCTTGCTGCTGCGCATAGAAGTTGCGCCATTTGAATTTGGCATAGACGTTATTGAAATCAGTCTTCAATAAAGCTGGCATCCCCACAATATTAGCCTTCGTATTCCCCTCCTCAATGATGGAGATGAAGCCTTGATCTCCGCGCTTCATCCCGAAGACAGGATAATCGATATCTTCACGGTAGAACTGATCCATTGGAATGGATTGATCATAGCCATACACAGGAAAATCGTAGGGAATCGTGAGATCTGCTCTATGCTGATCAAATTTTATTAACCCTCCGGATCGGTCGGGCACGAATAGATAGCCATCCTCATGACTAAGCGTTGCGCCGAAGAACGGTAACACGGAAAGGTTAATGATTTGATTTTGATTCCCTTCAATGACGCCATTCTCGGGAACGTGTACAACAAAGCCGTTATCATCAAAGGTATATTCCACATAGAGCTCGAAGCCGAGCTTAGTCATTGAATATCGGATACCAACGCCATTGTTGATTGATTGCCAGGCGATCTTAGCACCGGAATCAACCACATTCACCGTTTCCTCTATCTGCTTCTCTTTCTCAATGTAGGTAAGCAGGAAAGGCGAGTTTTCGTTGTTTTTCCAAAGTCCTTTCGTAGTATCCTTCATCTGATCTTCCTTAGACGGGCTGCTAAGCCATACAAAGCCTGAACTAGTCTTCACGGCAATTTGTCCTAGGCTAGGTTCCATCCATAGACTGCCTGAGCTCTGCTTGGACATTAAATACCAAGTCGACCCGTCATAGCTCATGGATTCCGTCTTTGGAGATTCACTGCTTAGAGTAAGTGCTTGCATATATTGATTGGCCTTGTCTGCATGATAGCTGCTTAAGACCGCCTGCTGTCCACCGACATTTCGATAGATCAGAAACAAAACCAAAGCAATCACAAACACTGCGATGGCGCGGTTTCGAAGCTTTTTGAACCAAGGCTGCTTATACCACACGATCAATCAGCTCCTGTCCGATTCTCATAAAGAAGTCAACTGCCTGATAGAGCAGCCCTATGAGAACAAATCCAAACACCCAAAAGCAGCCAAGCGTGAACAACGAGACTACAATCATCTTCAACGCTTCCTTTAGGTTGTAATTTTGCACGATCATTGTTCCGATGAAGATTAGAGCCAGCACCCAGATCTCGGTTCCATTCATCAGCAGCTTATAGATAATACCTTCTTGCAAAGTCAATACACGAGATAACAGCTGAGTAGGCAAATGTATGATGATGATGGGCATTAAAGCAACGCTGTTAACAATGAAGACACGCTTGAATGTTCCCTGCCCTTTCATGACCGAACCGACCAAGTAGCTGCATACCACCCAAGTTATCCATGGCAGTAAGTAGGTTTGCATCTCCGTCCATAAATTCAGCTCCTCGAACCGAACCGGGGAGAAGATGAAGCTAGCCGTTGCCTTCCCAGTAAGCGTTACCGCAAAGCCGAGCAAAACGAGTAGAATCGATAAGAGAAAATTAAATCGGAAGCCTTCGGATATCTCAGTCATTCCGTCTACTGGATGTCGTAGTATTCGGAAGCATTGCGCGATTGATGACCGCCAGCCGCCAAGCGTTGTTCGGTCAACCAGTCGTTTCCGCTTCTTCACAGGGACCCACCAGCCAAGCTTCCTTGCCGTAATCCTTCCTACAGGAACAAGAACAAGTATGGCAAGTAACGGTGTCATGATTAGCGCAAAATATTGGAGCAGCCAATTCATTCGCAGCTCCCAATAGGAATCGGAATAGCCAGCCGGATCGCGGGCAACCTTGAAGTAGTGCATAGCCTCACTATAGTTGCCTCTCCTATATTCCGCCTTGCCTATGCCTTGGTAGGCACGATCGTAGTTCGCGTTCTTAAGTAGGATTTGCTGCCACAAATTCTGGCTTTTCTCATATTGTCCATCCGAATACAGATTCACAGCTTGGTGAACCAGTGTTCCAAACTCCGTTCTTCGGAATACCTGTATATCGTTTAACTCTCCGTCAGATACCAGAATATTACCATTCGATTGCACGGCAATGCCTGTCGCTCGTTTGAATACACCTAGGCGCTGCGTTCCATCAGACGAATTACCGAATCGAAAAAGAAGATTCCCTTGCGTATCATATTGGTATATTCTTCCTCTCTGTGACTCTAGTACCGTAATAATGCCTTCTGTATCAACGGTTACAGCGCTAAAGGAAAATTTATTGGGCGGTATTATCCAGGGTGCGAAATCATGATCCTTCAGCAAATCGACTCCGCCTGAATTAAGTCGTCTTAATTGTCCCTGTCCCATATCACGATTCACCGTATAAATAAATCCGAAGGAATCGACCGTTAAATTCGTGATCGCCCCGGGCAGACGTACTTGCTCCTCTTTCATTTGCTCATCGCTGTAAAACTTCCGTTTCATGGATTCAATCCAGTCTAACGGGACTTTGTTTGTTCCGAAGAAGCCTGCAAATTCTCCCGTTGGGGTCAGCTGGAGCAAGCCCTGATAACCGCCCTTATTCGCCACATACATATAGCCGCGACGATCAAGGATGAGCTTCGAGGGGATAAAGGAATAGGTTTTGGACATGGATGGATCCTTAGGCTCTAGATATTCACGAGCAAAACGTCCGTCTGCCCCAAAAACGACGATGCGTCTTCCTCCCGTATCCGCCACGTACACTTCGCCAGCCTTGGTGACGAATACACCCTCAGGCTTTCGAAGCTGCTCCTTCGGATCGATTGCCTTGCCATCCTTCATTCTCGAGGCATCTGGGAAGGTTCGCATGACCTGGCCTTCCGCATTCAATTCAACGATACGGTCATTACCAGTATCTGCTACATATAATTCATCTTTGGACGTGTTGAATAAATCCTCCGGATCCTTGAACCCCGTCCATGCGGCTATTGGAACGAAGGCATCGGGAGTCCCGATAAAGCGGCCGTTCGAGTCGCTGGATATTGTGTAATAGGGCAAGGAAGCATGTGCTTGCTGCGGCATGAATAGCGACAATAAGCCAAAGCAGAGGATGAAGATATACATGCTGGGCAACTTTCCTATCTTTCTCCATCTCATTTCGAGTTCCTCTCTCTCTCCTCTACTTAATGCCCGAATGAGCCATCGTCGCCATTACTTTACGCTGCGCTAGCAGGAAGAAAATAATATTGGGGACGAATATAATCAGCCCCGCCGCTGCTGCAATACCTTGACCGACAACATTATTCGCTGCTCCATTCGTTAGCGTCGCCACATAATAGGGCAATGTTTTCATGGATTCGATCGTTACATACAGATTCGAGGTCTCCGTCTGTGCCCAGGAAGCTTGGAAGGCAAGAATGCCGACCGTTGCCGTTGCAGGCAAACACATAGGTAAAATTATTCGGAAGAAAATGGTGAATTCTCGAGCTCCATCCATCTTTGCCGCTTCGAGCAGTTCATTAGGCACTTGGTCGACGAATTGTTTTAATAAGAAGACTCCCACTGGCATGGCAATTAAGGGCAGGATATGGGCAAAATACGTATCCATAATTCCCAAGTGGGTAATAACCAAATATCTAGGTATGCCTACCGATTCCGGGGCAAACATTAAAGAAACGATGATCAAGGAATTGATGGCCTTACTTCCCGGGAAAGTGAGCTTGGAGAAGGCAAATGCAGCCATAGCACAAACCATAATGATGCCGCCCACCGTGAGGGAGGTCGTGATTATACTGTTGAATAAATACCGAGTGAAGGGTACAACCACGGTTTGCGACTGCAGGAAGAGCTGTTGAAAATTAAACAGCGTTGGATGCGAGACGACAAAACGCGGTGGATAGGCGAACAACTCACTAATCGGCTTAAACGCCTGGCTGAAGACAAACAACACAGGCAGCAGCATAAACAAGCCTAATCCAATCAATCCAATAATAGAAATCACTTGAAAAACATCAAGTTTCAGCTTTCTACGCAGCGTCCGAAGCCATGATTGAACCGTCATTTCTCATCCTCCCCTGTTCCGAACAGCACGAAAGAAAGTTTAGAGGATCCATAAATAACGACCAGCAAGATCACTGATAACGCCGCCGCATACCCGAATTCATAACGAATAAAGGCAAAATCATCAATATGATTCGTTATTAAATGACCCGAATAGGCAGGGGTTATCGCCTGACCAGTCGCTGTTGCGAGAAGTGTGCCAATGGCACCGGCCTTGAGCGTTCCAACAACCGCCATGACTGCACCAAACAGCATCTGAGGCTTAATAGCCGGAATGGTAATATAGAAAATCTCCTGTAAACGATTCGATATCCCATCGATCTTGCCCGCCTCGTACATCTCTTGATTCACCGTCTGCAATCCCGCCAGCATCGCGAGAAATCCGACTCCCATGCTCGCCCATAGTGAAATGACGATCATGATGAACATGAAGTGATCCGGTTTCTGCAGCCATAGTACTGGGGTCTGGATGTAGCCAAGATTTAATAGAATCTGATTCAAATACCCCACTCGGTCACCGCTGAAAATAACGGTCCAAACGACCGTCATTGCTACGCCTTGGAAGATCGAAGGCGCATAGAGAGCCAGTGCGAATAGATCTCGAATACTCTTAGGCAGCTGGTGGATCAGCCAGGCCAGAATGAAGGACAACAAGTAACCCCCAGGTCCAACAAGGATAGCGAATTTAATCGTATTGGGAATCGCGTTTTGGAAGAAAATTTTATCCTGGGTCATGATCGAGAGAAAGTTCTGCCAGCCGATAAACTTAGGTAAAGTGAAGCCGTTGAACGAGAAGAAGGACAACGCCAGCGCCGCTAGTATGGGAATGACAATGAAAATTAGGAATGTCAGCATGAAGGGCGCAACAAAGATATAGGCCATGACATGCTCCCGTTTCAAAAACGTCTTCTTGACTGGTTTTGTTACGGTTTGCAGATCTAGTTCTGGTTCAATTAATGTATGCGTTGTCATGGCCCCTCCCCCTTCGCCGGATTCGGAACTGAAACGATATCAAGTGAATGTTGTACATTTCCGAGCTGATCCCTCAGTTGAAACTCCACTTGTTTCCGCGCCATTTCACGATTAATATTTTGAACGGCAATCTCTAACTCTTCTCGTGGAACTTTGCTTCCCGTTACGACATTTTGCCAGGCAAAGGTGATATTGCGCATCGTAAAGTAACCTCCTGGAACTTGTGGTGCTTCCTTATACCATAGCCATTGATCCGTTATTGCTTTCAAATCAGCCCGAGGCCAAGGCAATTTCACAAATGCATCCTGATTCGCCGTATTCCAGCGATATTCGCGACCGTAGATCCCTTCGATATCATTGCCGAATCGGGTTTGCGTTTCCTCGGATGTCCACCATTTCAGAAACTGCCATGCCAGCTCCTGCTTATTGGACTTGTTATAGATGACACCAGCTTGCAAGGCACCCCCTGCCCAACGCTCAACTACACCTTTATCATCGTGGTTGCCTGGTATCGGCGCTATTTTCCACTTCCCTGCAATCTCGGGAGCAGCGACTTGCGTTTGCAGATACGTATTGAAATCCGTAATCCCAATTGGAATATCGCCTAGACGAAAGTGGTTGAAGAAGCTTGGAACTTCTTTGGGCACCTGGAATAAAGTGTACAGCTGGGTCCACTGCAGGAATCCCTTGTAAGCCTCGTTCGTATCAAGTGCTGATGTCAGCCCATCCTTCGTATACATCTCTCCGCCATTCTGATATAAGAAAGGCAAAAAGTCGCTTGGCATGTAGAAATCATACCCGCTCTGCTGCAGCGTCGGCATCATATTGTAGACATCTTCCCATGTATTCGGCGCCTTCAAGCCCAATTGATCCAAGATATCCGTACGATACATCATGATTTTGAAATTTTGCGTTTCGGGAAGCGCATAATCCTTCTTATCATAATGGAACACCCGCAGAGCCCCTGGCTTGAAGGCTTTAGCTGCCTCAGCATAATCGGGGTATTGGGACAAATCAACAAGCGCATCCCTTGAAGCAAAATCAACTACGGTTGCCCCGTCCAGTCCAAGTGCGGCATCCGGTTCTTTACCAGCCAAATTACTTAAAATGAGCAGATTGGCATCCGGAATAATGTTTACATTGACATGAATACCCGTTACTGGAGTGAAGTTCTCATCCGCCAACTGCTGGATCAGTCGCACATAGTTACGGCCGCGGTTCACCCAAACATCGATAGCTTTAGGATCCTTGCGTGTGAAGTTGTAATCGATCGTAAAGGAATGGTAGAAGTTAATCAGTGTGCTTTTCGTCTTCTGGATGAAACCGGTCTTCATTTTCGGTAACTTCGCATCCGGTTGAGCGACCCAAAGATAATCGAGTAACAAAGGTTGATCCAGCAGGCGGAACGCCCAACCGCTCAACTGCTGCTGATCGACCTCAAACAATTGCATTTGATTAGGAATATTACGAATTTTATTCTGCATATCCGCGAAGTCTGAAGCAGTGGCACGGAAAGAGATTTCCACGTCCGATTTACCGACCGTAATTTTAGAGAGCCGATCTGCAAGCGACAAAAGATCTTGTTCAATATTCGTCAGCTGCTGTTTCAAATCCGGAATATACTTCTCCAGCTGCCAATCCCGATTCGGATCGACGTTGCCGCCAGTGGTGTATGATTTCTCATAATTCCCTGTTATTTTGCGGATCTGCTGGTCTAGGGCTGAGATTCGATTGATGTTCCGCAGCAAGCCCTCATAGATTGGTTTAATCGGTGAGGAGGATGCAGTCATTCGAATATTGTGCTTTCCTTTAGTGAGATAGAAAGAGTATGGCTTTCCTTCACCATCGCCCAGCGTCTTACCTTCCCAATTCCACGAAGAATTATATGGAAAAGCAACATGCAGCAGCTCCTTGAAGGGTGTGAGACCATCAATCGTTATCGACTCAAAGGCGTTGGATTGATTGAGAAAAGCTTGCTTATATTTAAAGCCTATTTGATAGGCTCCATCCTGTGGAACCTCGATTTGCCATTCCACCCATTGTCCGGCTGTCTTAAACTGCTCGCCGCCTAGGGTATTGTACCTGATATAGCCCTGCGAATCCGGCTGTACAAGCGCATCATTAGTGGACTGAAGCTGAATGGACGTATTCGATTTCGCTGTAATATTCTCAGCTTCTACGATTTGGAGATAAGGCTTACTTTCTGAAGAAACGGACTCTTTATTGGCCGGCTCTGTTTTAACCCACTCCCCATAGCTTGGGAGCTCACGTGGAGCATCTACATATAAGGTTTTGAGCAGCATGGCACCTTGTTCATTGATCAATCTAACCGTATGAGAGCCTTTGGATAAATACCAGCGCAGCGGCTCCGAATCAGCGGTATAATCAGTTAAGCTCACTTCACGCAAACCTTTGGTATCTATTGAATGCGGTAAAATATCATTCGTAAACTCGTCTCTCTTCAGAGGGAAATTCGAATGTGTGAATTTGCGCTTGAGAATGATATTCTCTGCTTCAATGAAAGGCGTCGCGCCATCAATCTGTATGCCTCGTACCAAATCGACCGAGCCTTCATCGACCGTATCGTAGGCTAAGCCGATGTTATACAAGCCATCCTCTGGCACGGTAACAGAATACTCCACCCAGCTATCACCCTCAGACCAAACTAAACCATTCTCACTAGCTTGAAAATGCTGCTGATCCGAAGAAGCCGCGACTTTGCTGCCAGAAACCTCAATGCGCTCTTGATGTGCAGGTGCATTGGCATAAGATTTTGCTGTAGTTGCCAACCACTCCAGGTAGGTAGGAATGGTTCCGTTGATATAATCTTTAGCCGTAATAACGGGAGGAGCTGCCATTGTGTCCGAATCGCTGCTGGCATCCGTTATCGAAGATGGAGGAAATGTCCCGATAAGCATGCAGGCAATGATAATCAGTACTCCTTTATACAGATAGGGTCTTCTTTGCTTCAGCATATGGCAGCCTCCGTTAGTACATCGAAGAAGTGGACACGCTCCATATCCAAGGCAATGTTAACCTTCTGACCCTCAACGAATTTGGCGCGAGGATCCACCCGAGCGACAAGCTTATGCTCTTCATTATTAAGATAGAGATAGGCATCCGAGCCCAAGAGCTCTCTCATCTCGATTTGTGCCGTAAATTGAGATTCCTTCCACTCCGAATGTTCAGGTTGATCAACAGGCAGTGTGATAATACTCTCCGCACGGACCCCCAGAATCACCTTTTTCTGATCGTACTGCTTCGAATAGAGCAGCTTGGCTTTTTCCTTTGGAATAAGTAAAGAATAGCGTCTTGTGTCGAAGTAAGCCTCTCCATCCCGGTGGAGAATTTGACCCTGAACGAAATTCATAGGTGGTGACCCTATGAAGCTAGCAACAAACATATTGGCAGGATTATTATAGATTTCATCCGGCGTATCCACCTGTTGAATAAGCCCATTTTTCATGACCACAATTCGAGTGCCCATCGTCATGGCTTCAATCTGATCATGCGTAACATAAATCGTTGTCGTCTGAAGTCTGCGATGCAGCTTGCCAATTTCCTCACGCATCTGTACGCGCAGCTTGGCATCGAGATTGGACAAAGGCTCATCCATCAGAAATACATCTGGCTCCCTGACGATTGCACGACCAAGTGCGACACGCTGTCTTTGACCACCGGACATTTGGCGAGGCTGCTTCTGCAGCTGCGCTTCGATCTCAAGAATTTTTGCCGCTCTTGCAACCCTCTCTTCAATCACATGATGAGGAAGTTTGCGCAGGCGCAGACCGAAGGCAATATTTTCAAATACGGTCATATGTGGGTATAGCGCGTAATTCTGGAAGACCATTGAAATGTTTCTATCCTTGGAAGACAAGTAATTGACTAGCTTGTTCCCGATATACACTTCACCCTCGCTAATCTCTTCTAACCCTGCCAGCATTCGCAATAAAGTTGATTTCCCGCAGCCTGATGGACCAACCAATACGAGAAACTCGCCATCATTCACTTCCAGATGAAAATCGTCGACCGATTTACGGCTTTCTCCCGCGTATCGCTTTGAGATGTGATTAAACACAACTCTTGCCATATCCTCACGTCTCCTTTGCCCATTCCTCTTGATTCACAAATCAGAGTCGTCTAAGCCATGGAGCGAACTCCTCAGCTTAGACGACAGTGTGATAGACCTGCTATGACCTACTGCTAATTGTTCGTTTTGGCTAAGGCATCCGCAATAGCTTTATTCGTTTTATCTGCTATCGTCGGGAAGTAGTCATAGGCGGATTTTTCCTCTTGATAGCCGCTTGCTACCCAGCCACCAATTGCTGAACCAACATCTGCTCCACCCGGAATGTAAATGGTTGGATCCGTTTCACCAATCTTGGCAGCGTAGATGAGTGCATCTACATTTATGCCCTTATACGTATCCAGCGCTTTGAAGGCGTCCGTAATCTCTGCGTTTGAAGAGTTCGGCAGCGTACCGCCAATGCTCATTAGAATTTTCTGCCCTTCAACAGATGCTGCCCAGAATTTCATGAATAAGAAGGCTTCTTCCTTATGCTTACCGGCTTTGCTCAAGAACATCGGGTTGTTGAAGGAAGTACCTACTTGCTTCGCTGTCCCTGCAGGTGTCGGTGCAATATCCCAATTGAATTTCCACTGTGCCTTGAATCCAGGAATCGTCGGAGACACATGATAATAGAACGCAGCATGGCCCGAAGCGAACATGTCACCATCAATGCCAGCATCCTTCTGGCGTTTATCATTCAGCATGATTCCATCCTTCGTCACCCAGTCGTTCAACCATTGGTTGTCGTCCATGACATCCTTATCCGCACCCACGTACGTAATGTTCGTGGATAGATCACCGTTCAAATCCATGATGTGCTCGGAATGTCCATTTGCCGCTGCCAGATCAGCAGCCGCAAAACTTACAAAGATCGTATTGTTTGCCATTCCCCATACCTTATCCTCAGGATGAGTGGCCTTCTGAGCAGCAGCCTTCAGATCTTCCCAGGTCCAATCATTTTTCGGAGTATCAATGCCATATTTGGCTAAAATGTCTTTGTTATAGAAGAAAATAAAGGTATCATTTCCGCGGGAGAGGGCATATTGCGAGCCCTTGAATTGAAATGGCTCCAAGATCCCTTTGTTAAATTCATAAGAGGTGAAATCAGTATCCTTCGCGATGTAAGGATCCAAATTCTCAGCAAAACCCTGAGTGACCACATCATTGAAGGTATTATTCCAGAAAACATCGATTGGAGAGCCTGATGCAATGCTTTGCGTGACTGCCTTAAGCGTATCTGCACCTCCATTATTGAATAGCCATTTGACTGTAATCCAAGGGTATTTCTTCGTAAAAGCATCCGAAATCTTATGCCATTCTGGACTATCAGCCGGTACCCAAGTGCTAATAGTGATTTCGACCGGCTTATGATCTTCCGCAGGAGGTGTATTTGTCTTTCCTTCGTTTGTTTTATCTGTCTCATTTGTAGGTTTTGTTGTATCCCCTGTATTCACCGGATCTTTCTTACTAGTGTTATTACTACTGCATGCGGAAATAGTGAATAAAGAAACGGCAATCAGAGCACTTACCATGACCTTGTTAATCGATTTGTTAATAGCCAAATGACTTCCCCCTCAAAATAAGTTTCATGACCCACTGGATATCAGCTTATAGGATACAAATACCAAAGAATTGCCCTGCTTCGCCTCTCCACCCCTTCACTTCATTTGTGGCAACGCTTTCAAGTAGACTACGATGTTAGTATAATATGGAATAAACAGTTCTGCAACATAAAATTATACTTTTAAAGATAAATTTTAAATGTATACTTTTTTGTGTCGAAATTTGAATGATAACATGAAAGGATCAGCTAAATTATCTATGTTATTTTCACGTAATATTCGGATAAAAAAGAACCTTCAGATCCACTTTCATAGTGGCTTGAAGGTTCTTTTGCACATATTATAGGATTGTCTCACTCTGGTTTACTCTTTTGGAACAGCCCCAGTGGCTCTAGACCATAATCAGTGCATGCCAATACGAGTAACCTAGCGAAGCGGACGGAATCGTTCTGAAGAAGCGATAGCGTTCGCCTTTGTCTCCGTATTTCTACCCCTAAGGGATAGAATCAAGAAATAGGGAGACAACAGCGACCCTTAAGAATGATCCGTCCGCGCAGCGGGCTTCTTCGCACAATGAAGCACTTATTTTAGTGTTGAGCCCATTAGTAAAACTTAATTTCTCGCTTTGGTGCTGCTTCTGATAATTAATTCCGGAACGATCTCATCCCGCATATTGTTTCGGCTAACCCCCGAGATAAACATATCCACCGCTCTCTCGCCAAGCAGATTGGAATTTTGTTTTATCGTAGTTAGATACGGAGAAGTAAATTGACTGATCAAGATATTATCATAACCAACCACGCTTAGATCATCGGGGACGACTAAGCCCCGATCTTTCGCGGCCTTAAGCACGCCAATCGCTTTGTAGTCACTCGTTGCAAATATAGCACTCGGAGGATTCGGGAGTTCTGCCAGCTGTTGAAAAGCTTTATAGCCCATTTCTTCGCTTTCCTCATTACCTTCCATTACACTGACTAATTCAATATCAAATTCAATCTGATGCTGATCCAGCGCCAGCTTGTAACCTTGAAGCCTTAGCGTAAACTCTTGATTCATTTCAAAATAGGATTTACCGGTTAATATGATGGCTACTCGGGTATGTCCGAGCTTTAATAAATGCTCCGTAGCCAAATATCCACCAGTCAAATTATCGACAATTACATAGGGAATTTGCAGATTCGGATAATAGTATTGAATCGTGACCAGCTTACGATCCTCTTCTTTCCATTTTCTCAAGACATCCATAGGAATTTCGCTGGCTTGTGGTAGACTCGGAAGTAGAATAAGCCCGATATTGTCTTCATCCGGTAATTGGAATTGATCGCCCATGTCCCACATTTGCGCTTCAATCCCTTTAACGCTGCAAGCTTTCCTCAAGCCGCCCAGGAAATCGCTATAAAAGCTTCCCTCATAAATCGATAAATGATTCGTATGATAAACAAAGAAGATTTTATTAATATGGCTCGGTATTTGAAGGTTTTCAATTTGATTGTTTTCATCCAATTTCAAGAATGTACCCTTCTTCTGTATCCGATGCAGAATGCCTTCATTGGCCAGTTCAGACAAGGCTCTTCTCGTCGTAATTTCCGAAGTGTTATACATCTTTGTTAGTTCTTGCTGTGATGGAAATGGCAGCGTCCGTTCGAATTCCCCAGCGGCTATCCTCCGCTTCAAATCATCGACGATCGTTTGGTACAAGGGCTGCTTCTTTTTCTTAATCATAATGATCCCACCTCCTGAATAAAGTATACATTAATCGATGTTTGGAATCAATATGCCTTTTTCCGGTTACCATGAACCTGAAGGATTCCTAGAATAAAAAAACCTCCCCGGCTCATAGATTAGCGGAAGAGGTTCTAACCTGAATTAACTAATCGATAAAGAGGATCATCGTGTTTCCCTTAACTGCAGCAGATTTATTAAAGTATTTAATGTGGTTAATAAGTCGCTGTCCACCAGCTAAAGTGCCTTACCGCGAAAATGCCACCCGTTCCAGCATTCGATCCCCATATACCCGCTCAAGCTGTAGATCAGGCATATGGATATAACCGATATAACAATCACAGACTTTTAACTTGCAGGGAAGCTTTCTTGAAAGGCCCTCTAATCCGTCCCTATACAGGTTCCCAATCACTTGGCGATCCTTGTAGCAGCGTTTGACTCGACCTTCTCCCTGCACATAAAAGACGTCATAGCCTGCATGGCAGTCTTTCCCCAAACTCTCGTAGTCTGTCACATTAATATCAAAATATGGGTCGATTCCCCTCAAATAGTCCCTATCGGCATCCGAATAATAATGGGGTTTATCCTTAAAGGCATTAATCCACATATAGATGTCCTCAGGCAGAGAATAACGTAGCGACGATAAGGCATCGAAGGCATTTCTTAACCCAACCGAACCGACACTGAAGGTTATTCCCCGCTGGTAAAGCTGCTGACATTGTCGCAGGAACTTGGATTCCTCTGTCTGTCCAGGGTGATAAGTCACCCAAAAAGCAGCCTTAACCGGATTCAATTCTGCTGTCCAATCCAGATTGGCGGATAAATTAGTTTGAATCGCCACTTTGTCCACATGCGCCATATGTGACAGCTCTACGATTGCTACTCGATACCAGCGATGTGTTAGTCCTTCACCATAGGGATTGAAAAAGATAGATAATCGGTGACCAGCCGTCTCCTGATTCCGTACCCATTCAACAAAGGTATTTAATTGTGATCTGTCCTTTGCAAGCGTTGCTGCACTATCCTTGTTCTTGCTGAAAGGACAATAAGGGCAATCATAATTGCAGGAGGTCAGGCTTCCACGATAGTAGAGGGTCGCTTTCATACGTATACATAGCCTTCCATACGATCTCGTACATCAGATGAAATAAACCAATCTCCTATCGCATCTGAATGAGCCATGCCTTCCACAGAGAGGCGGAATAGATTCGCATCCAGCCAAGCAAGATCGGTAGATAGTAGTAATTTCAATTCTGGATGATCATCGAGCATTTGGGTTCCAAAACGGTCCGAATAACTGCTCAGCGCAAGCCCTTCCATATGTAGAATGGCTTTCAGAATGAACCGCCGCTTCTGCTCTGAATCGGTTAGTATTATTCCGTAGTCCGCTGTCGTATAATCATCCGTTTCCACATAATCTGCGATAATACTGGCTGTTGCGTTTCGGCTAACTCCATAGCGTGAAGCGTAATGAACACCTTGTGTATAAGAACGTGCACCGCAACCTAGCCCTATCATCCCTTCTTCCTGACAGCCATAAGGCAGAAGGACCTTGCTTGTACCGGCCTCCAATTTCGCGAACCTTCGCATCGAATATTGGACATAGCCTTTGGAGAGCAGCCTCTCACGGGCGGCAAGATAGAAGGACATCCGATGATCCGTACCCTGCTGCTTGATCACCTCTGGCTTAACAATCGTTTGCTCTCGCGTATACAGCGGATAGAGGAAAATCTCTTCTGGCTCGTATGATATTGCGCGATCAAGCGAATAGAGCCATGAATCAATCGTCTGGCCTGGAAGACCGTAAATGAGATCTAAATTCAGAATAGGAAAAGCATAAAGCTTCAACTGCTCGAGTGCTCGCTCTACTTCAAGCGGCTTTTGCGGACGGTAGATGGCAGTCGCTTCAGACTCTACGAAGCTTTGAATCCCCATACTAACTCGGTCGACCCTTCGCTCCTTGAGAATCTGGAGTCGCTGCGCCGTAACCGTCTCGGGAGAGGTTTCTACAGAAATAGAGGCCACACTTGGATCCAACCCCATTGTTTCTTCCGCTATGCGAAATAAGCGCTCCAGTTGTACGGGCTCGAGTAATGTAGGTGTGCCTCCGCCAATGGCGAAGCGGGCTATCGGCTTGTGCTTCATAATTGGTGCCCACTGCTTGGCCTGTCTCTCCAACGCATCGACATACACCTCATGTACCTTGGCGCTCTTGTCCGGCAGCGTGAATAAATTGCAGAATCCGCAGCGTGCGCCGCAAAACGGGATATGCATATATAAAAAGAAAGTATCTGCTGGCTCGCTGCTCCATAACGTTGACAGCGGCAGCTTCGTTTCGAATTCTCGATAGGATGTTTTGTGTGGATAGGCATACAGATAGGACCGATAAGGATCTGAAATCAGATTTTCCTTCCAATTATGGAGCGCTGCCTTATCGTTAATAATATCTGCATAGGTGGAGAAGGCAACCTTGCTCATCAGCTTTACTCATCCTCTCTTTGTCTCAGCTGCACTAAACGATAAATTCGCGATACGGTACATTCCATACCACTTCATGGGCCAATCGATGACCCTCAAATCCATCTTCACCATAAGCAGTGCCATGATCAGAGAATACCATGCAAAATACAGGGCGTTCACGCTCCCGCAGTTTGGTAAATAATCGACCGATCTCACCATCCACATAACGCAGAGCAGCCCGCTGTGTCTCGACGGAATCCTTTTTGGCTCCGGCAACGAAATAATGATTTGGTCCATGAATAGCCGATACATTCATGAATAGGAACAAGCGCTCATTAGCCTCAGCTTTCTCTAATCGCTTTAGGGCATGGTTAACCTGATGCTCTGTGGAGCGGGGGTTAGTGACGCCGAACGTCATTCTCCAATAGCTTTCCTGAAAATAGCTGGGAAGTACCTTGGCGAGCGGTACTTTTTTGGTGAAAAAGATCACTCCGCCAATACAAATCGTGCGGTACCCTTCTTGCTGCAAGCCTGAAACAATATCAGGCGTATCGAACAGCCACGTTGCCGGATGTGTCTTCATCCCTGTATGCTTGGAGTGAAACAAGCGGACATGCTCCGATTTATCCGTGGTTGCCGGAGTCGGTAGAAAACCGCCAAAAAAAGCATGATGCGCGGCATAAGTAAAGCTGCCTGGGGTATGACGTTTCTCCCAAGGCTCACCTCGACACAGATTTGGACAGTTCTCCACCTCTAATGCAGCAGCATCATAACGCAAAGTATCTAAGGTAATCATGACAATATCATGGCTGCCGACAATCTGATTCATATCAATCAACTCGATCTCTCCTTCCAAGCTTGAGTCGAATTGGCTGCAGATAGCTTCTTCATTTCCCATTCATAGGTATTGAATCCTTGGTAACTTACCTGATAGAGCAAGTCTCCGAATGGATTAACATCCAGCACGTAAGGCTTATATGATATAGAGCTTAGAAGAACATCAATACCAGCAACTGTAGAGTCAGGGAATGCTGCTAGAGTCTGTTCTGCACAGTGTCGCACCGAATGCTGGATTTCGGCAGACAGTCCCATAGCCCCGATATCTATTCGTTCGCTTTGCAAATGCAGATTCGTAATAGGCGTAGAGCTTACTCTTGCGATGCTATGACAGGCTTCTCCTCCAACGACAAGCTGACGAATATCAAAAACTCGGTCCTTGTAGGAAGCCTTCGCAATCCACTGCTCCGCATGAGCCCCATGCCGCAGCAGCCAATTTATGATCTGCTTGATTGATGATTGCTCCGTATAACGATGCAGTCTTTTGTCATTATAAAAGAGGGGCGGTCTTGATAAATAGTTCTCAACGCCCATCGTTGTTACAACCAGCTCGGCTCCAGTGGCCGGGTTCACTTGATAAGCGATAACTCCACATGCGCCAGAGCCTGATGCCAGCTTCAAAAAGATGCGGTGCATCCGTTTGTTAGCCATGGCTGCACGAAGCGCCTCATAATCGGGAATCTCTTGCGGAAGCGCTGCAAGCCGAGACACAGGCAATCCCGCTGCCGATAGCACCTGATGGGTATGTCGTTTATCGAACATGCTGATAATGTCCCTCGGAGCGTTCATCCATCTTGCAGTTGGTCTTAGCGTTCGCGCCTCGTTCTCCAGTCGTGCTAGTAAACGGGCATAGCCGCGGAACCATTGCGACGGATGATAGAGCTTTCCCTTTTGTTCCCTTAGACGAAGCGCGGTCCTCCTAGTCATTGGCTGTGAATCTGCTAGATCCCCAAATGGGAGCAACCGATCGTCTTCCAAGTGACCAGCCGAGTCCGGTGCTCCAAGAGCAATGAGATCGCGTTCTACTTCAAAATGTTCACCAGGTGCATCGAGCCTAAGCAGCAGACTATCCGCAGCTAACAGTCCCTTAGATTCCACAGCAGCTGTTAAGGTTGTTCTTCCTTGAAGCAAGTCCAAATAATTAACTTCAATTGCTGGCGGCAAACCAACTGCTCGACGGGCATCCTGAAGCCCGACCGTTCGCCGATTATTTGAATTACAGATCAGCAGCATTTGTTCCATTGTTACTCGGTAAGTGAGGGATAGCGATAATCCTCATCATCGTCCTGATCCTGTTGATCACTCAGGTTCACATTTAAGCCAGACTGTTCCCATCGCTTGATCATATCATCGGACATATAATGATAGCCCAAATCCAAATGCTGCAGCTTTTTTACTTTATCGCTATTGAAGAGTGCTTCCGCACCTTTGTCAGTCAACGTCCCCATGGACAAGTCTAATGTTTGAAGTTGATCTAGAATAGGTGCATTTGCCAGAGCGATAGCAATCTCATCTTGTATTTCGCTATTCTTTAAGCCCAAATAGGTTAATTGTGGGAACTTCCCTGGCTCTATCAGAGTTAGAACATCCTCCAGATCGCCATCGAAGCCATACTGATCGACACCCAAATAGAGCTCAAGCTTCTTCAAACGCGGAAAGCTGCCTTTACTTATGCTAGCAATGACCTCTTTACCGAGTCCGCCGCAAATAATGGTTAACTCTTCTAATTTATCATGACGAGCGGGGTCAAGCGCCAGACCCGTGCTCCCTTTAATCGTGAATGAGGTTAGCTCTGGAAATGCGGCTAGCAATGGAGCTAAATTCGACTGTGTGATCCATGAAACCTCGCACTCTTCAAAAGACATATCGCCAATAAATAGCTTTCGCAGCTTGGGGAATCTGCTGTTCAGCCGCACAAGCGTCTCAACAACCTCACTAGAATCGTTCTCATAGGCGCCTCCCCAATCTCCAATTACGAGGCTTTCTAGATTCAGGCTTTCTTCCTGATTAGCCAGTTGCTCGATTAATGAGGCTATCTTATCACCATTCTCATATTGATCATAATCCAGCGTTAACTTGATTTCAGACATTTCTTAATTCCTCCTTGTGGCTCCATGATCTAATAGGCTTTCGGATAACGTATTCGCGAAAATGACGTTCATTTCCTTTTTTTACGGTAACATCATGAATCCGACCATACTTGATTGCCCTGCATCCATCAGCAAAGTCTAAAGATGCTGCAGCTTATCCGGGTTCCTCACAAAATACAGATTGGAAATGGCATTGTCCTCGACATGCAGAAGCACGACGGTCTGGGTTACGCCATTCATGCGAACGATCAATCCAGTTTGGCCGTTTAAAGGTTTCAGTTCGATCTGAACGTCTTCCTCAGCTACCTTCTGAAGGAGACCAAGTAGGAAACGAGCCACACGCTCGGGCGTTTCGATCGGATGGGCTGCAGCGGTAATTTTCCCTCCCCCGTCCGAAATCAGAACGACGTCTTCAGCAAGCAAAGACAATACCGAATTAATATTGTTTTGAGTAAGTGCCTTAATGAACCGCTGTACCCACTCTTCTCCCGCCGTCTCAGCGCTGATTGACTCTTCTTCGGAAATTCCCATTTTTTCTCTGGCACGGCTCATCAGCTTACGGCAATTTGTCTCGCTTTTGTTGACAAATTCGGCAATCGTGGAGTAGTCGAAGCAAAGCGCTTCGCGAAGGACGAATATCGTTCGTTCTGACGGAGACAACCGCTCAAGCAGCACGAGCATGGCATACGACAACAAATCGCTGCGGATGACAGTTTCAAACGAATCGTCATCCGGTGTCGGTACCAGCTCCGGAAGCCAGGGACCGGAATACTGTTCCCGCCGCCGCTGTGCTGATTTGAGCAAATCCAAACAGCGATTAGTCACCATTTTGCACAAATAGGCTTTCGGTTCCTGGAGGTCGTCAAGATTCAACTTGTAGATCTTCACAAACACATCCTGAACCGCATCCTCGGCATCGGCAACTGAGCCTGTCAACTGATACGCAAGTGTAAATAGCAGTGCTTTATAATTCTCGTAGAGTTCTGTCGTTCTCATCGTTTGATCCTCTTCCACACCCTAGTTTCATCTTCTATTTTACCAAACTTGCTGAATCCCAAGTGAATTTTCTAATTTTCCAGCCAAGTTTACCTGTGAGTATGAAATCCAGTCCCCAATGACGGGTCCATACCATGCCTTGTTCCGGCCCCAAGCCGATGCAGAAGAAGTCCATATGCGTCTGGTGAGTAGGAGCTGGGCGATTATTTAAATCTGCTGAAATCACTTTTACCAGCCTAGTTGCTTGAGCGACAGCTTCCTTACATGTCATCCTGTCTGGTCGTCCATTTGCCGGATCGGTAATATGTGCACAGTCCCCGATACTGTAGACACCAGGTGCCCCTTTGACACGGTAACTGGCATCCACAATGACCTGACCCTCGGGTGTGAGCGGCAATCCAAAGCTGCGGAGCACCGGATTCGGCAGCAGACCCAGCGTCCAAATGCATAAACCGACGGGCATCGGCTTGCTGCCGGTCAGCATCAGCACCCCTTCCTTCTCCTGCATCGCTTTGCACCGGTGAAGAACAGTTACTCCAATTTTATTAAGGGCAATTTCCAGCTTCCGCCCTACTTTAGCGGGGCCTTCTGGAAAAAGTCTTTCCTGAGCGTTAATGAGGAACACTCGAATTTCTGCCGGATCAAGTCTTAGAGCTGCGGCTTCCTTCCGCATCTCGTAGGCCAACTCGGCGGAAGTCTCAATTCCGCTAATCCCTGCTCCCGCAACCGCAACAGTCAGCAATCGTTGGCGGTTAGCACGATTTGTTTCCTTGGCTGCCTTCTGCAAATTCGCCAGCCATTGCTGCCTGATGCTAGCCCCAGCATTCAGATCTGTCAGAGCCATTCCCCCTTGCTCGAGGGCTGGCTTTCGTATAACACTGCCGACCGTAACGATCAGAATATCGTAATTTATTTGGTGTGAATTCCCTTTGGCATCTTCATATTGCAGTCGTTTTTCCTCGCTTGTAATCTCCTTTACCATACCTTGAAGGAAAGAGATACCTTCAGTAAATATGTCTTCGAAAGGGATTGTGATAGGTGTACCTGCAGCAGCAGCCTTAAACAAAAGCACCTTTCTGAGGTGATGAGGTTGTTTATCAATCAAAATAATTTGCAACGGTATCCCCTGCATGGTCTTTCTGATGGCGTTAATAGCATTAAGACCGGCGTACCCGCCTCCAATAATAATACATGTCTGTTCTTTCATAGCCATTCACTCCTCTTCGCTCGTTTGCCCATATGACGACATACAAGCTCGATTTGTGACAGAAGTGAATTAAGCATCCCTCACACAATAACCAATCCCCCAAATGGTTTGAATCAAGTTACCCGCTTTTTTTGAAATCGGACTCAGCTTCTCACGAACCCACTTAATATGCGTATCAACCGTCCGATAATCGCCGCTCTTGGTATAATCATGCTCCCATACTGCTTGCAAGAGTTCTTCGCGAGTAAAGACAACACCCGGATGAAGGGCTAAGTAATAGAGTAAATCATATTCCTTTAAAGCCATATGGACTTGGGTACCTTCAACCAGAACACGGCGTCCCGCAGGCTCGATGACAATAGGATTAAGAATAATAGAGCTGCAGCTGCTGCGATTACGAGAGGTAAATGGGATTGCTGATGAACGGTTAACGATTGCCTTAATTCGATAAGCCACTTCCCTTGGACTAAAAGGTTTAACGACATAATCATCTGCTCCTACCTTGAAACCCTCCAGCCGCTCATTCTCGTTACCACTGGCAGTCAGCATGAGGATCGGTGTCTGTTTCACGCTTTTTAATCGCCTGCATATATCCAAACCGTTCATGCCTGGTAACATAATATCCAGCACAATGAGATCATAGTCAACATGTAAAGCTTGTTGAAGAGCCATGCTCCCATTATCCGTCTCATCGATGATATACTTCTCTTTCTCAAGGTACATACGAAGCAGCTTCCGAATCCGCTCTTCATCATCAACTATTAATAGTCTTTCCGCGCGTTCTTCCATCTGTCGTAACTCCTTCCTTTTGCGTTAAAGATGGTCCTTCAGTATGCGTGTGAAGCTCCCTTCATCATAAATAAAGAGAAAAAAACTGCCTATAGCTACTTCGGGTCATCTTGCATCCCTTGTGTGAACGCTGCGTGAACAAATAAGCGTGAACAAGATCACAGCAAAGGACAAATTTCATTGTTAATTCACAGTTCCGAGCACCGATTCTCATTTAGCAGCATCCGGGCATAGCTCTTCCGAGCCATAGAAACGCAGAGAATGATTTGTTAGTATGGTACTCATCTTGAATAATGTTTGGAGGTTAATCGTTGAAAATGAAATCCTTACTTGCTGAGCGAAAATATGTAATCGCTGCTGTTCTACTCGTTCTATGCATGGCTGCCTATTGGTCCTATAATTCCTTCAAGGATTCTGGTAAGCTCCCTGTCGTCATGAATGCCCCTGACTTCACGATTCCGGATTTAGATGGCAAGCCGGTTCAGTACAGCCGTATATCAGGTGATGTTCACATGATTGAATTTATGTTTACAAGCTGCCCCGACATCTGCCCAACCACCACGTACAACTTCGTTCAAATCCAAGAACAACTTAAGAAGCAGTCGTTATTTGGCAGCAGCAAAGTAAACTTCTTAGCGATCACATTCGATCCGAAGAACGATACGCCTAAGGTTTTGCGCAATTATGCAAGCAAACTTGGAATGGATCTAAGCGGTTGGACCATTCTGCGAGGGGAAGAAGCGGAGACCATTAATCTTGCCAAGAAGTTTGGTATATCCGTGTCAAAGATGCCTGACGGCTCATTCGTACATACGAATACCTCCCTGCTCTTGCTCGATGGACAGCAGCGAGTACGTAAGATTTATAAGATGGGCGAGGACATGGATAATCAAGTGATAATGAAGGATATTATTGCCCTGCAAGACGAAGCAGCAAAGTAGATCCAAGAAAGAACGATTATGAAGAGAACAGGAGTGATTATTCATGTATAAGTGGGCGTTGTTTATCCTATTCTGCTTAGCATGTACGCTTAGTGTAGGGTTATTGCTTTTTAATCTCCCAGCCAAGCAAACAGCCGTTGCAGAAGAACCAGCGATAGTTATTCCAGATAAGTCAGTCGATACCAAAGCAGCGGAGAGCGTCTACAAAAGCAACTGTGTTTCTTGTCATGGTGATCAATTGCAAGGTAGTCTTGGACCTAATTTAACTACAATCGGCGGATCAGTTAGTAAGGAGAAGATCTATAAACAAATCATTAAAGGTGGCAATGGGATGCCTGGGTTCGAGGGTAAACTTACCGAAGATGAGATTGTTAATCTTAGCAACTGGTTGGCAGCTAAAAAGTAATCGAGAACAATATCTAAGAAGAAACGGCTTACGCCGTCCTCTGGCAGCGACGTCTAGTGGGTATGAGGTTAATTGGTAAATCTCTTTTGAAAGAGATATCTTAAATTTCTTTAATTATAAGCTTGCAAATAGGTACAATTTCTTGGTCTCTTCCGGCAATGGGTACCTATTCTCGACACCCAAGAGTGGCGGTATGAATAAATCGTTTTTAGGTCGCAAAAAAGCTCAGGCATGTTTCCAGCCTGAGCTTAAATTCGAGATCTTCCTATTGCCCTTTTATAGGGAATCTTAAAACAGTTTTCATCTTCGACATTTCAGTCTTGCGCGGGTCGGATAGATAGATTTCCCGATGAGTTTTATCAGAACGTACGTATCCTTTTTCCTTGCAAAATACTTCCATCTTCGCAAAGCTTTCCGGTTCGTCATCATAACTTCCTATGTGCATCATTTGGCAGCATAAACCATCCGTCATTTCACCGAATGTTAACTTCTCAAGGTATGGGTTTGGCTTTTTCTTTTTAGTCTGCTCTACAAATGTTATGAATAATTCATTTGTCAGAAAGTCTGGTTGGCGTATCATAATTGTGTACTTCAAATTATTTTTGTCTGTTGCCGGTTTTGACTTATCAATTAAATCCCAAATTCCCTCAAGTGGGAAAACGGTATATTCATAATAGCTGACAGGTATTTCATCACTTTTATAGGACATTTTAACCGCATAACTTAAACTATATAATGCTTCTGTCGCTCGAGTAAACTCCTCACCGTTTGGATTACCAGTACCACTAATCATAATAAATGGCATCTTAGCCACATCAATAATAACGGGTATCGTTTTGGGCAGATAAATGTGCTTATAATCTTTTCTATATTCTATCTTTTTGCTCATGTCTAATCTCTCCTTATTACTTTTGACAACAGCATATCATTCTTAATATGACAACAGTGTGTCAGAGATTCTTCTTGAGGATTGACATAATGGGAAATTGGCCGGAAATGAAACCGTAATTTTCAAAGTGTCATAACCTATAACTTCAATTGGAGCCATGACTAGACGATAATTAAAGGTTACCTTTTTATCCGAACTACAACCTCAGCCCCAGAGAAGCTTTTGAAACAAGGCCGTGCTTACATCGAAACCTCTCTAGCTTATTAATGAATATTAGGCTATTTTAACAAAATATGTAGAAATTTGTGATAAAATTTTAGCTCAATGAGTACTTACAAAAACATTCATTCAGGTATATAATTACCAGTATGACGACTTGTACAGAGGCGGACACCTTACTAGAAAGGTGGAGCTCTAAACATGGATACATTTCAATCTCTTACAATTATGTTTGCCTTTGGAGTATTTATACTCACATTGTTAACTTACATTGACAAGAGGAAATGATCTGATTTGGCACTAGTTTTGGTTTGAAACCATACTAATTAAATCCGCCAAATACAAGCCGCCGTACAAGTCAGGTCATTTCATTGATCTGGCTTTTTTTGTAATGAATCAGTTATTTTTTTCGAAACATACGATAATCCTTGCAAGAAAAAACCGCCCTTTCCCTCACATGGGAAACAAGCGGTTACAGCTTTTCGGTCTATTTTGAACTTTGATTTTCCAAGCTTCTTAACAACACGACAACCGCCTCTGCCCGAGTCAGTGATTTTGCCGGGGCAAATTGGTTCGCTCCCATCCCTTGTACGAGACCGTGCTGCTTCGCAGCCCATACATACCGTTTGGCCCAAGTCGGAATATCCTCATCATCGGCAAAACCAATTGCTCCCGCTTCACCCGCTTCATCAAGAGCTAGCAGCCTCACGATCATAACGGCCATTTCGGAACGGCTAAGCAGCGCATTCGGCCTGAAGCTCCCATCCGCATACCCTTTAATGATGCCTGCTTGTACCGCTCTGCCCACCGCAGCCTTGGCCCATTTGCCAATGTTCGCTTCATCGGAGAAAGACAACTCCCCTGCAGTCTCCGCGGCTGCCGTGGTCTCCTGGAAGCTTCCCACGATTTCAATCTCATTCACCTTAGCGAGCATTCGTTTCATAATGAAGTGCATTCCCTTTTCGTCATCGATAATTACCACCTTCAAACTAAACGCCTCCCACTGCTGCAAGAACTAAAGTATAATTCTTCCCGATGACGGCAAAATGACAAACTTCGACAGCAAATAAGAGCCCTCATGTGAAGGGCTCTCCATCTACTCCATATGTTATGAATCTAGTTCCGACATCAGATGGCTGTAAAGAGCCGTTACTTCATGCGATGGGCTTATCCCTAGCTCTCTATGCAGTGTCTTTTATTGGCGGTTCAAAGCTTCTTTGTTCTTCTGTAAAGCCAAGGCCTTCATATACAGCTTTATCGCTCCTTCATCCAGCTCATTATGGGCGAACTACAGCCATCTGCTTACAGCCTTCTTCAAAACTAAGGATATCGACACTTACGCGATTATATCTAATGCATAAGAGCTGCCGTCGGAATGTATACTCCCCTTGAGTCCATAATGGTCCAATAATTTACGCAGCTGATAGACTGTCGTGTTCAAATAGGATTCGCCGTTCTTTAGAGGCATTTCGCCAAACAGATCCTCGATGATTCTCGCTCTGGGTACAAGTCTGCCTTATGCTTTAATAAATAGCCAAAAAGCTCCGCACTTTTGTTAGTCTTCCACTTGACCAAGACGTTACTCGCTTTCCCTCCTTCCATCCTGATTATTAGGTTGAGTGGAAGCTATAGGAGGCGTGGGAATACTTCCCCCATATTCTGTGAAGGATGATCTTTACTTGATTATTTTTCTCGGACCTCTCCGCAAAAAATATTTGAAAGGTGAATATTAGAATTGCTATCAACGCTCGTTGCACCATAAAATCCTTTATAATGTTCACTATTGTTTTATCACCTTTTTCACCTAAGAGCTGCAGAAGTTAAAGGGACTGCCTTTTGGCAGCCCCTTGGACATATCCTATTCAAATCTCGCCAGGTAGTAGTTTTTCTTGCCGCGCTTCAACACGACAAATTTCTTGTAGAGTCTTTGCTCTAAGGTGATGACGCTATCGATGCTCGTTTGTTTGGAACCATTCACGGAAACCGCTCCGCTTTCAATATCCTGCCTTGCTTGGCGCTTTGATGGAGCAGCACCTACCTCAATAAGAAGATCAATCAATCCGATATGATCCTGATTGCTGATAACCGTTGTCGGCATATCTTGGAGCGCCTCGACGAGCTCCGATTCACTGAGCTGCGTCACATCACCTGAGAATAACGCCTGTGTAATTTTCTCTGCGCTGACTACAGCCTCTTCTCCATGAACAAGCTTCGTAACTTCACGGGCCAGCTCACGGTGGGCGATACGTTTTTCTGGATGTTGGTTATGTTCAGTTTCTAGCTCTTCAATTTGTGATTTGGTCAAGAAAGTGAAGTATTTCAAAAATTTGATCACGTCGCTATCGTCAGTGTTAATCCAGAATTGATAAAATTGGTAAGCAGATGTTTTGTTACGATCCAGCCAAATAGCGCCTGACTCGGATTTGCCGAATTTCTTCCCATCACTCTTCGTTACAAGCGGCATCGTCATTCCGAATGCGCCACTGCCGCCCATTTTGCCAATCAAATCTAGTCCAGCGGTAATGTTGCCCCACTGATCACTGCCTCCAACTTGCAAGGAGCACCCATGTTCTTCATGCAGCTTATGGAAGTCATAAGCCTGCAAAATCATGTAGCTGAACTCCGTGAAGGAAATACCGTTCGCAAGACGTGAGTCGACTGAATCCTTTGCCAGCATGTAGTTAACCGTGAAGTTCTTACCGACATCACGCAGGAATGTGATGACATCCAATGGGGCGATCCAATCGTAATTACTCACAAGCTTAGCTGCGTTCTCAGCAACATCGAAATCTAGAAAATTCGAAAGCTGCCGTTTCAAGCTATTGGTCCAATCTGCTACAGTTTCTGCTGTGTTCAACGAACGTTCTGAAGCACGGCCACTCGGATCACCGATCAAACCCGTTCCTCCGCCTACCAATGCTAGTGGAATATGACCTGCCTTTTGAAAACGGCGCAGACATAGGATTGGAAGCAAGCTTCCAATATGAAGGCTGTCCGCAGTCGGATCGAAACCGCAATAAAGAACGACTCTTTCCTTTTGCAGCTTTTCAGTCAAATTGTCACGATTTGTGATCTGATGAATTAAACCCCGATACTCCAGGTCCTCCAATAAATCCGTTTGGTTGGCTAAGTTACTCTCTCTCATTACGAATCCCTCCAGAATAGTTGTTTACACAAGAAAGACCCGCCCCTGTCATTGACAGGGGCGAGTCATCGCGGTACCACCCTAATTGAAAATGCCTAGGCATTTTCCACTCTTGTCAGGCTAACGGTTGACGGCCGTCTTTTCCTTCTGCAATCTTGCAGTTTCGGATCAAGAAGCTCCAGGTTGTAATTCACGTTCATTCCGTACCGGCTTGCACCAACCGCCGACTCTCTGGAATCAAGAATGAAACGTTACTAATCCCTTCATTGCCCAGCTAATGTATTATTGACTGGTTTAACTTTAAACAATTTCTGTACCACCTGTCAACTCTACGTCATGCAGTTATTCCTCTTTCCCTTTATAACAAGCCTTAGGCGGCGCAATATCCGCTATCTATTTATAGGCTCTAAAGGTCGGCATAATTAGTGCTTGAGTGCTTGATCACGACTAACAAAGCGAAGCGGACGGAATCGTTCTGAAGAAGCGCTAGCGTTCGCCTTTGTCTCCCTATTTCTACCCCTAAGGGATAGAATCAAGAAATAGGGAGACAACAGCGATCGTAAGAATGATCCGTCCGCGCAGCGGGCTTTTACGCACAAGGCTTCGAATTTATCAAGCTCTTGTTTTAGTGTTGAGCCTATTTATAGAATGGAGCTCGTACTCTTGAATCATCTGCCGGACGTACTGCTCTGGAGACTGATTGATTAGCCAGTCTTGCCCATACATCTGGAACAGCTTGATTAATGGGGCATCTCCGAAAAAGCTTATCAACATCGGTTCGTCGAGGGATACCTGGTCCTTGCTGCTGCGATTCAGTTCCATCAATGCTCTATTCAGAACCTTCAAAGCCTGCGGATTATCTATCCATTCCTTTAATAAACTATATTCATGATAGCCATTGCTGCGAACATCTGGGAAATCTAGGTGTATACGATGTGATAGCCTCAAATCTTGAGAGGAGCTTCCGATGAAGATCTCGAAATAGCCTGTATCTGCCACCCATTTCTTGTACTCAGGATCATAATAAGAGAAGTCCCTAGGTTCGAGCGAGAAAGTGATTTCCGCTTCCTCTCCCGGCTGAAGCTGAAGCTTACGAAAAGCTTTAAGCTCCTTCATCGGGCGAATCCAACGACATTGCTCGTCTCTTACGTACAATTGGACGACCTCTTGTCCTTTCATCGATCCGGTATTACGGAGTCGGAACGTGACGGAAACCTCTTGCGCATCTCCGGACACGGACAACTGTGAGTATTCGAAGGTCGTATAGGACAAGCCGTGACCGAACGGGAACTGCGGAGCTAGCTCCTTCTTGTCATAGTAACGGTAGCCGACGAACAATCCTTCTGCATACACCGCTTTACCACCTTCTCCTCCGAAGCTAAGATAGGATGGATTATCCGACAACTTTACCGGGAAAGTCTCAGATAGTTTACCAGAAGGATTGCCAAGACCGAATAGAACATCTGCGATGGCACTGCCGCCCGCTTGCCCAGTCAGCCACATATCGACGACAGCAGGAACATCGTGAAGCCATGGTTCCATTGCGATTGCGGAGCCGTTGCTTAAGATAACGATACAGTTCGGTTGTACGGCTGCTACCGCTTGAATCAGCTTCACTTGCTGCAGCGGCAGATCGATTTTCACTCCATCAAACCCCTCTGATTCCGTTCCTTCAGGCATCCCTACGAATAGCAAGGCCGCGTCAGATTGTGCAGCAATTGCTACGCTCTCCGCGATAAGAGCTTCGTCTATCCCGTCTATATTCCCATAGCCAGGCGCGAACGACAGCGTCGCTCTATCCGCGTTAACACGAACGATCTCCTCATAAGGGATATCCAGTCTCCTCGGGATAACGCGCGCACTTCCCCCGCCTTGATAACGTGGTGCTTTGGCAAGCTGTCCGATAACGGCGAGCTTAGAGAGCGATTTTGGCTGCAGAGGAAGTACCTGTCGATCGTTCTTGAGCAGCACAATGCATTCAATCGCCGCCCGATAAGCAAGCTCATGATGCGCGTCCCAATCACAAGGCTTCACTGCCTGCTGATCGCTCTTCACCTTCTCATGTAGAAGCAGCATGCGTCGAACGCTTTGGTTCAGCGTCTCTATGTCTAGATCACCCGACTCTATCGCTTTGATCAACTGACTATTGTTGTAGAGCGCAGGTCCCGGCATTTCCAAGTCGAGTCCGACCTGTAACGCTTTAATCCGATTATGAACGGCGGTCCAATCCGACATGACGACACCCTCGTATCCCCATTCTTCCCGCAGTATTTCCCGTTCAAGATGCTCGTTCTCGCTCGTATATTGTCCATTTAATAAATTATAAGAACACATAATCGTCCACGGATTCGCCTTCGCAACCACACGCTCGAACGCATTCAAATAAATTTCCCTCAGCGTCCGTTCATCCACCTCGGAGCTCATTGCCATTTTCTCTGTTTCCTGATTATTGCAGGCAAAATGCTTCAACGAAGCGCCTACGCCTTCGCTTTGCAATCCATTCACGAAAGCAGCACCCAATTCACCGGACAGGCAAGGATCTTCCGAATAATATTCGAAATTACGCCCGCCAAGCGGCGATCGCTTCATATTAATTCCTGGCCCCAACAGCAAATTCACGTCAAGATGCTTGCCTTCGATGCCCAGCGCGATGCCAATCTCCTCAAGAAGCTCCACGTTCCATGAGGAGCCAAGAGCCGATCCTGTTGGAAAGCAGGTGGCTGGAATATTCCCTGCATCCTCGAATATCCCTAACTCATTCGTGTCCTGTGTCTTACGGATACCGTTCGTTCCATCGTACATGTAGATGGAATCCACCCCAAGACGTTCAATCGCCCGTGTCTTCCACATATCCGCACCAGAGACTAGCGCGACTTTCTCTTCCAGCGTCATTTGACTTAATAATTGATCTACATTCCGTTTCACGTCTTGAATCACACCTCTCCCTGATGATTATTCTGACGATATTCCGTAGGGGTAACCTGAAAAGTCTTGCGGAACACTTGCGTGAAATGCCGCAGCTCCTGATACCCTACCTGGTAAGCCACTTCAGTAATTTTCATATTCGTCTGCTGCAGAATCTCCGCTGCCTTGTCCATCCGCAGCCTGATCACGTATTCCTTATAACCCTGCCCCATCTTCTGTTTGAACAATTGGCTGAAATACGCCGCGTTCAAATAGACGGCAGCCGCCACCTTCTCTAAGGATAGTTCATCCTGATAATGAGCTTGAATGTATTGAATCGCTATTGGAATAGCACCTGAAGGATTCTCTTCGACTTGCGTCGGTTCCGATTCATGGGTCTGTGCGGGAAGACTGCGTAACGCCCGGATTGCACTCGGAATATCCCGAAAATCGCTCATGAGCTGCTGGCTAACATGAATCCCATAGGCGCGTTTCAAGCAGCGATCCAGTATTTCCGTCAGTTCTTGGATGAAGGGCTCTGGCTCTGGCTCCGTTGTCGCCGATACCAGTGCAATAACCGTTCGTTGATCAAGGCTGAAGACAACTCCTCTCTCCCCTGCCTCAACCATCTCCGTCACAATATTTTCCGTCATAAAATGAAAGAGAGACGCTTCCTTCTCCTGCTGCAGGTTAATCATCACCAGGTAGAATGAAGGGTACTGCTCCGCTAGCTTCGATATATTGAAGGGACCGATATCCATACCTGCGGCAAAACGCTGAAACACGGATTCTCGCATCAGCCGCAAGTTGCGGGATAGAAGCTCCTCGTCCGACAGCTGTATTTCATCCTGCTTAATCTCTGCCTGCAGCCGCGTCAGCAGCTCAATGAGCTTGGACTTGCCGATTGGCTTTAATAGATAATCCCTCGCTCCTTGCCGCAAAGCTTCCTGTGCGAAATGGAAATCGGAATGCGCAGAGAGGATAATCCAATGAATCCGCTTGTACAATACCTTCCCTGCGGCTATTAATTCTAAACCGGTCATCCCATTCATCATGATATCGGCGATAACGATATCAACGGGAACATCACGGAGTTTATCCAAAGCTGCCTCCGCGGAATCGGCCGTATGCACGTTCAGCGTCTGGAACGCAGATTCGATCGTCCGTCTCAACCCTTCACGGATATGAATCTCATCATCAACGATCAGGATATTCATGATGTACCCATCCCTTCTGCATCCTGCATACTACGGAAGAAGGGAATGACAATTGTAACGACCGTTCCCTGCCCCACTTCGCTTCTAATTCGCAAACCGTAAAGAGGACCGAAGCGAAGCGCCAGTCTGCTATTCACATTGTTCAAGCCTATACTTCTCGACCTTCCGCTTCCCTCTGTGAAGCTTGCTGTTATTCGCTCTACGCTAGCTTCATCCATCCCAATGCCGTTATCTATGACATCAATAAACAGCACACCCTTATCCATCCTTACTTCAATTCGGATAGAGGCTTTGCTTCGGTCCTTTAGCTTATCTAACCCATGGATAACTGCATTCTCCACGATTGGCTGCAGAATCAGCTTCGGCAGCGGAACATCAAGGCATTCCGGTGCGACATCCATGGTGAAATCCAGATGACCTCCAAGTCTCGTCTTAATGATGAGCAAATAATGATCGGTCTGTTCCATCTCATCGCGCAGCGTCACCAGCTCTGCCGTATCCCAATTGCTGCTGTAGCGAAACATGTGGGAAAGCGACAGCACCACATCTCCGAGTTGATTACGCTGGCGGTCATCATCGATCATCCAGTACATCATATCGAGCGTATTAAATAGAAAATGCGGGTTAATCTGGGCTTGCAGCGCTACAAGTTGAGCATTCTTCTCGCTGGTCGTCACGATTCGTACCCGCTCCACTAGCGCATGAACGCGTTGAACCATACGATTGAAACCCGCAACGAATACGTTGATCTCATCGAATGACTTCATTTCTAGCATAATATCCAGATTGCCAAGCTCTACCCGCTTCATTTCCCGTATGACCCGTTTTATCGGACGGGAGATGAGGTTGGATACTGTGAGAGCTAACAAGCTTGACAGCAAGATGAGCATGACAAGCATGATGAGATAATATCTTTGGGTCGC
Source organism: Paenibacillus baekrokdamisoli (assembly GCF_003945345.1). GTDB lineage: Bacteria > Bacillota > Bacilli > Paenibacillales > Paenibacillaceae > Paenibacillus_Z > Paenibacillus_Z baekrokdamisoli. The sequence continues at coordinate 1,882,671 of NZ_AP019308.1, forward strand.
GAGTCTTTCTAACATAAGATCTGATTTCGGCGTGATGCCGATAATCCGCCATGCCGTCTCCTTTAGATCGGAAGCGACGATCATCTCCTTGGCGTTTTCTTTCAGTAATTCCGATGAATCGGTCACCCCGTCCAGGTAGGAGGGATCCAGCTTCTTTTGAAGTCGCTCTGAGTCTCCCGTGACTACGGCAACACCAGAACGGTCTATGACATACTGGAGACTATTATCGGTAATATGCAGGTTGGTCACTGTATTCAGAATATCAGTTGGCTTCATCTCTACGATGACCATCCCGATCGGTTTCGTTTGCAGGATATCGTACATTTTTTTGCCGAAGACGAAGACGGAACTAGACTCCCTCTTATCGATCAGAGAATGATTCATAACCCCGTACCACATCATCTCACCGGATGTTCCTTTGATCTTCTTGTACCAATCCCGCGAGGCGTAATCTGCATCAATTAATTGTGTGGGTCGCTGTCCAAAGCTGTAAACGGCACCTGTTTCGCTGATGATATAAATAGCTTGAACGTCTTGCCAGGAGTAGAAAATAGCTCCCAAAGTATTGGTGATCATTCTTTCGTTAATCGTACGAAGCGCGTTGTTCGTTTCCTTCTTCCCAACCCGCCTTTGAATATCAGGGTTGCTGGCGACCGATTTGGTCAATGCCGAGTATCCTCTAAGCAGCAAATCCACAGACTGACTTGCTTGGGACACATTTCTTAGCGCGACTGCTCCGACTCTGGCGTTGATCTGCTCTGCCGAGCGCTGATAATAGAGCCCCGTCATCAGAGTCAGCAGAATTAACGAGCATATGAAGAATAGGACAAACATCCGGAAACGCAGCGATTTTAGCTTTAACATAAGAGGTCCTAACCTTTAACTGCCCCGGCAACCATGCCTTTGGCGATTTTTTCAGATAACAGAAAGTATACCAAGATTACCGGAAGGGAGGCTAGTACCAAGTAAGCCCCGATCGCGCCGAAATTCGTCGTATATTTACCAACAAAGCTGTAAACCCCGAATGGAAGCGTTTTTAGGCTATCCGTTGAAATAAAGGTTGCAGCCATAATGTACTCGTTCCAGGTAGGAATGAACGTTAATATCGTAACGGTCGTAAGCGGCGGTACGGTAAGCGGTAAGATAATGCTGAAGAACGTCCGGTTAACGGATGCCCCGTCTATGGAGGCCGACTCTTCCATTTCCCTAGGAATTGACTTAAAGAAGGTGGCTAGAATGAATACAGCAATCGGCAATGCAAAAGCAATGTAAGGAAGCAGCAGCGAAATATAGGAATCTAGAATGTGTAATTTCTTGAATACCACCACGAGTGGAAGCAGTGTCGATTGGAGCGGAATCATCATGCCAATAATAAAGAGCAGCAGCATGGCGTTGCCCCATTTCCAATCAAAGCGGGCAATCGCATAGGAAGCCATTGAACCAAGAGCCAGCGTGCATACGAGAGTGACTCCCGTAATGAAGATGCTGTTCGTGAGATATTGCAAGTAGTTTCCCGAGAAGATCGCATCGTGATAGTTGCTCCACTGGAATACCTTGGGCAGTCTTAAAATGCCCCCTGTCAGAATCTCTTCATTGGTCTTGAGGGAGTATAGAAGCAGCCATAAGAGCGGATACAATTGAGTAACCAGCAGGACGGACAACAATAGCCACATTAGCTTTCTTTTGATATTCATAACCATCATTCCCCTCTTACGAAAGCGCGTTTTTCTCGGAGCGTTTAAAGATAAGATTGAGCACTAAAGTCGCTACCAAACATTGCACAACCAGTATCACCGAAAGTGCGCTGCCATATCCGTATTGCATAGATAGGAACGTCTTGTTGTACATATAGGAGGAGATAACTTCAGTTGCATGTCCTGGTCCTCCACCCGAGACGACCATGATCAAATCTAGAGCGTTCAGAGAACCGATAACGGCGATGATCACGCATATTTTGATGACGGGTACGGCGAGCGGGAGTGTAATGTACCAATCTGCCTTTATGCCATCTGCTCCATCAATTTTAGCGGCTTCATAGATATCATTCGAAATATTTTGGACACCTGTATACAAGATTAGAATGTTGTAGCCGAGATACTGCCAGATTGCGATGAAAATGATTGCATACATGGACGTATTCGTTTCACTCAACCAACCGTGTGTCCAGCTGCTTAAGCCAACTTGCGTTAGCAGAGAATTCAATAGGCCACCAAATGACAGTGGATTATAGATGTTTTTCCATAATTGGCCTACAATGACGACGGATAAAATGACGGGTACGAAATATACGGATACCAGAAAACTGGAGCGTTTTACGTATCTGCTCAGCAGAATGGCGATCCAGAGCGCAAAGGCAATTTCGGCGACTGAGAATAAAGCGAACTTCCACGAGTTGGATAGAGCCGACCAGAATATGTTGTCCTTGGTAAAGATAATGGAATAGTTATGCAGCCCGATCCACTTGGCCCCGCCAATTCCATTCCACTGCATGAAGGAATAGTAGACAGATACGACGATCGGAATGAACACAACCGCAAGGAACAGAAGCAAACAGGGCAGCACGTACAGCGCAATCATTGTTCTCGTCACTTTCATTGCATTCATGAAGTATTCCTCCTGTAAAAGGGAAAAGGGAGTTGGTCACCCCGTTCCCTTCCTGTATCGCAAAGCTTAGCTTTATGGATTGTTCATCTCGAAGTCATTTTGTAATTGTTTAGCTGTATCCGCCGCGCTCTCGTCGCCGACGAACACGTTCTGAACGCCGTTCAGATGCGTTTGAGTTGTTGTCGGATCGATTGTATTATCGAAAGCGAGGTCTCCACCCTTAACGGTCTTGAACAGATTAAGGACGTCGATGGCTGTTTGCGAATAACCAGCGGCTTTAAAGTCTCCGTCAACGTTCTGTGCAAGCCCAACCCCTCCCTTAAGTTCAAACATAACCTTAGGAAAATTCGTCATATAAAAGTGGAGAAAGTCTTTGGCTTCAGCCATATGCTTACTGGCAGCTGAGATTACGTAAGAGTTCCCTGGCGAGAGCATGAACTCACTAACATCGCCTTTACCGTCTACCGTTGGGAACGGGAATACGCCTACGCTGTCCTTGATTGTGGAATTCTCAATCGATCCAGCGTCCCATGAGGCGGTGAAATACATCGCTGCTTTGCCGCTCAAGAACAAATTCTGCGCAGTCGCATAATCCACAGAGACTGCACCCTCCTCGAATCCCTTCGCATTAATAAAATCCTTGAACTTCGCAAGTGATTGAACGTAAGGGGCATCAGTGAACTTCTTCTTCTTATCCATCACATCTTTCAGGAATCCAACTCCAGCTTCCCGCAGAACAATATTCATGAGGAAGAAGGAACCTGTCCATGTTTCCTTCTCTCCTATCGTCAAGGGGATAATGCCTTTTGCATTGAATTTCTTGGCACTCGCCACTAGTTCCTCATAGGTTGACGGGATCTCTACGCCTGCCTGCTTGAACAAATCCTTGTTGTAATACACGTAAGCAATATCCAGTGTCTCAGGTAATCCATAGGTCTTTCCGCCAAAGGTATAATTGCTCAGCACGCCTTGCTTAAAGGTATCCTTCAAGCCGTCCTTAGCCAATACATCGTCTAGAGGAGCAAGCAAACCCTCATCAGCGAAAGGCTTCATCTGCGCACCTGGGTTTAAGCTCGTAATATCCGGTATTTCATTGGATGCGGCTTGAGTCTTCAGTTTCAGCTTCTGTTGATCAGTTGTCAGCGCATCGACATTAATGGTGATATTAGGGTGGGCCTTGGTATATTCGCCAATAAGCCTTCTTAGCGTCTTCAAGTTCACGTTGGATTCATCCGCGTAAGGCGTCTGCAGCGACAGCGTCACCTTCTTGTCGCTTGATCCCGCACCTGCACTGCCGGAATTGGTAGCGCTGTCATTTTTCTGGCCGCTATTATTCGTAGACCCGCATGCTGACAAGGTCGATACCGCTACCATACCTACAAGAACAACTGAAAGAAGCCGTTTTGCTTTTACCATGCTCTAACCCCGCCTTTTCATTACATAAGTTGAATTGCCGATTAACTGATCTTCGTTCTCGTACTGAATCTGTAACCATCCATCGGAAGAGACTCCGGCTGGGCGCAGCTGCTGCCTACGTTGTAATATTGTTCCGCATTCGACGATAGCTCAAACCCGTGCATGACCTCAAGGACATGATAAGCCAGATCGCCATTCGCACGATGAAGCTGACCGTTTGCGATTCCGTGAGCCATATCCATCAGACCTATCCCTCTATGGTTTCCTGTAAAGCCATACACCATCGGAATTTCCTTGAAATCCGGCCAATCATGCCTTTTGACGAGAATCGGACCGCCAAAATCGTTCGGATCGGGTACAATCAGCGTCCCATGCGTCCCATATATTTCGATGTGCGGAAGCTTGGAGCCCAAGACGTCAAAGCTGGTTATCATCGTGCATACCGCTCCGTTATGAAAATCCAGAATACCTGCGGAGTGGGTAGGCGTCTGTACTTGGAGAGTATCTCCATAGTTATAATCGTTCGTAATCATTCTTTCCGGGAACGTGATTCGCGTCGATCCGGCTACCCGGCGAATCGGTCCGAGTAAATGGATAAGCGTGGTTAGATAATACGGACCCATATCGAACATAGGACCTGCGCCTTTCTCATACAGGAAGCCTGGATTAGGATGCCAGCTTTCCGGTCCCTCCGACATCATAAAAGCAGTCGCTCCGATCGGTTCGCCGATCCATTTGTCATCGATCAACTTTCGGCAAGTTTGAATACTGCCACCCAAGAAAGTGTCCGGCGCGCATCCAACCGACAATCCTTTCTTCTTAGCCAAGGACAGAATTCGCTTGCCTCCTTCAAGATCTAGCGCGAGCGGCTTCTCGCCATAGGTGTGCTTGCCTGCTTCAAGTGCCCGGAGATGAATCTCAGCATGAGCTTGAGGTATCGTCAAGTTCAGTACGATATCAATATCAGGGTCAGCCAGCAGCTCGTCCACTCCGCAGGCTTTGGGAACTCCATATTGCTCCGCTCTTTCCCTAGCCCTATTCATGTCCAAATCCGCACAGGCGGTAATGTCGAGCATATGGAAATGCTGAATATTGGTAAAATAAATGGAACTAATATTGCCGCATCCGATAATACCCACCTTGAATTTCCGCATGTCTTTATCGCTCCTCAAACCGTCTGCCATAGCTTACTGAAGTTTGAATAACTGCGCTGGACGCTATCCAGTGGCTGTAAGCTCGTCATATCCTGTTCGACGAATACGTATTTCGCGAAGCCTAACTCTTGAATAACACGCAAGATTCCGCCAATATCCATGATACCGTCGCCGATCTCCGTGAAATCTTCCGCCTTCCAGAATTCGGAGAACCGTTGTTCTGTAATGACTTCTTCCGTGCCAACAAGCTCCAATAAATTGAGCGGCTGTGTAGTTGCTGGCACATCCTTCTGATGCACCAGATCACACCGACTACCCAGCTTGCGAAGATATTCGATGGGATCGACTCCACCTCTCATCGCCCAGTAGGTATCTAGTTCAATTTTCACGAGATTCTCATCCGTGTTATCCAGCAGCCTGTCCATGATCGTCTGGCCGCCCATCGGTTGAAATTCGTGGAAGTGATTATGAAAATAAAAGTTCATGCCGTGCTTCAGGCAGATTTCGCCCCATTTATTCATATTTGCGCTTAAGTCATGTACATCCTGCAGATTCGAGAAGTAATGGATGGGATAGACGATGGCCGAGCTGCCGACTTCTTGGTTGAAGTCAACGATTCTCTCCCAGTTGGCATTATTCAGTGGATATACGTGAGTAGATACAGCCTTCATTCCCAACCGATCTAGCTCTTTTCTTAGTTCATCCGCCTTTAATCCACCCGTCAACAGCTCATCGCCCGTGTTGGTGATAGCAAGCTCCAAATTCTTATATCCGATTTCGGCGAGTCGCTCAAGTGTTCCGAGAATATCCTTGTCCCACTCCTCTCTAACCGAGTACGCTTGTAGACCAATTGAAGCGTTCATTGGACATCCCTCCATTGCCTTGTAGTGGATTGTTCTGTGATGTCCTCATTATGAGCCATGCCGCTTTTCTCGAACATACATAAACTTTATGTCGCATGTTTGTTTTCTTTTGGTCTTTGTGGGCGTCTGGATGGTCTTATACCAGACGCATAGTCAAAATAAAACTGTCGTCTGCCGTGTGAGAATACAACGAGTATGACATGAATGAAAAGCACAAGAATAAACAAGAAGTAAAAAAGGAGAACACCTACGTTGAACCACACCTGATAAGGATAAAAAGCCGAATCCTGATCAATCTCTATACCACCTATTGCTGACAGAACATGAAACAGCAGCCAAGGCAGATATAACGACAGAAATCGCTTAAATAGAGACCTAGCGAAAGGCTTGCCGGTATTCTTGTCCAAAAACCGGAAGCGCAGAATCGCGGACCCGATGGTTTTGCCTTGCCATACAAGAGGAACAAGGTATAAGACAAGCACAAAAGTGAGCGAAGCACACACGAAATCCGTCAGCCAGTCCGATGAGAAGAGAGACGCAAGTGGTAGATAAACCAGCTGGAATACGATGTAGTCAATAAGCAAAGCCAGCAGCTGCGGCAGAGGAAATACAATATCCTTCTCCAGAATCCTCTCTCTTTTGGCTTCTATGCTCTTACTTGATGGGAATAACGCCAGTACAATCGGAGCAATGAGAAACCCGCACAGGGTGCCGCTGCTATTGACCATTAGATCATCAACATCGAACAGCCTATAAGGACAATTAAAATATCCGAAAACACCCGTTAATTGCGTTACCTCAAAGAAAAGCGATAGTGAGAAGCCAAGCAGCAGCGCCCGCTTCCATGATTTCCGATTATTGAAAAAGTACCTGATATAAACCCCAAAAGGAAACAATAGCAGGAAATTAAAGACGGTTTGAAGGAAAGCCCTCCCTTTCACCAGCTGAACATAGCTCGCAGGCTGTGACCACACAACGGAAGCTTCCTTGAACATATCATGGACAAAGGAAAAAGGAATCAGCGAATAATAAACCGTATTTGCTGATTGATGAGCGCATGTATTCCTCGTTGACGGAAAAGGAAGCAGCACCAGACTCAAAGCAGCCAGCAAATAAAATATAAATGAAAAGCTTAAAATAAATTTCCACCAGCTAAAAAAGCCATCTCTCCTGTACGTGTAAATCAGCCAGGGTAACATCAGAATAAAAGATAAAATGACAAAAACAAGAAAAGCAGTTCGAATAGGAAGAGCATAAACAGACATTATCGTACTCCTCCGCTAGTTGCAGCGCAAAATAGGCATTCACTACTGTGAAATACCAACATGAACTATCAACTTCATCATTTGATGGGTATTTTCCCCTCTTTAATTAAGGATATACAATCAATTACAAACAAGAGGAGTGTGTGGATATTCCTTCGTTGGATCCCTTCTATTCTAGTTACCTCTTCTTCTTTGCTTAAAGCATTTGGGGTTATTCATTTCGGATATTTTTCTTCCTGATCATGACTAGATAAAAGATAATCGGGGACAATAAATTGGCTCCGCAAATCAAGTAGACTATAGAATAAACAAACCAGTCGGTATTTATGACATTTTCATAGATCCAGGAATGATACCAATCCAATATATGAACCTCCGTTAACTGTGTTTCACTCATCTTAACCAATATAATCCGCATTATACGGCCTGCTGAATAGTGAAGGGGGATTTAGTTTTGTCGATGTCCATCGAACAATTGCTGAATGCGAAGTTCCAGATTCGATTAATGGATAATGAAATGATGATCGAACAAATATTGGAGCAAAGCGTGGATTTACAAAAACGTAAATTTGTATTTTACGATACCGCAGACCTCTCCGGTCTTTGCATTTATACGGATGGTTTGGTAGACATACCACAGGTGGAGTTGATTTTAAAATCATTAATCGTATATGGAAGCCAACTAGAAGGAACAGACCAGATCCATGATATAGGGAACATGATTCGCGAACAATTGCTGTTTAATGCTTCCCTTCGCCTTGTAACGAAAGTGGAGGATGGCATTGATGGTATTCTTAGTGGTGATTCCCTTATCTTACTTGATCAATGTTCAGACGGGATCTTGGTAAGCACAAGGGGCTGGGATGCAAGAAGTATTGAGGAACCCGCAACAGAAGGTGGAATTCGTGGCCCGCGCGATGGATTTACCGAGAGCATACGAACAAATACGAGTCAAGTACGAAGAAGAATTCGTGATCCGCTATTACGTATTGAAGCAATGAAAATCGGAAAAAAATCAAAAACAGATGTTAACGTGGCCTATCTGAAAGGAACGGTGAAGGAAGGCCTTGTCGACGAAGTAAAGTCACGGTTGGAAGGACTCGCAATTGATGCTATTTTGGAGAGCGGATACATTGAAGAATTAATCAAAGACTCACCCCTATCTCCCTTCAAGACGATTCAAAGCACGGAGCGGCCGGATAAAGTCGCCTCAGCGATCCTAGAAGGAAGAGTAGCCATTTTTATCGATAATACGCCGTTTGTGCTCATTGTGCCGGTCAGTTTTTGGCAGTATCTCCAAGCTGCCGATGATTATTATTTAAACTATTGGAACGCCTCTTTTTTTCGCTTGCTCCGTTTTTTTGCTTTATTCATTAGTTTCACATTGCCTTCTGTTTACGTCATGCTGGTTTCGTTTCATCAGGAGATGATTCCGACCGATCTCGCTTTGTCGATCGCGTCTGGAAGAGAAGTGGTTCCATTTCCCGTTTTGTTGGAAATGTTGCTCTTGGAGTTTGTATTTGAGCTTATCAGGGAAGCTGGACTAAGAATGCCAAAGGCTATAGGTCAGGCTGTGAGTATTGTCGGGACACTTGTCATCGGACAAGCGGCGGTACAGGCCGGGCTTGTCTCGCCATTTATGGTCATTATTGTAGCCATTACAGGCATATCGTCTTTTGTGATTCCCAACTATGAAGCTTCGATTACGATCCGTTTGTTGCGTTTCCCCCTCTTGATTGTTTCCGGGTTTTTAGGTTTGCTAGGGTTTTCCGCCGGATTCCTTCTTTTACTCATCCATTTATTATCTATACGTTCTTTTGGTGAACCCTTCATTGGACCCATTATACCTTTTCACCCTTCGGAGCTTAAAGATTTTGTTATACGGTTTCCTTGGTGGAGCATGAAAAAAAGACCCGGCTTCGCGCAAGGTGATCGAGATCGAATCAGTGAAGGTCAAATGCCGCAGCCCCCGACAACGAAACAACAATCAGGGCAAGAAAATCGATCAAATCGGAAGCCGTAAACGGAGGAAAAGATGAAACGCATACAGGTAGTGACGCTCCTGCTATTATTTGTAACCGTTCATCTTACCGGATGCGACGGTGCCCACGATATCGACGAGCTCGCTATCGTAACTGCCGTTGGTCTGGATAAGGGAGAACGGCGGGATTCGTTGAAAATAACTGTGCAAATTGTGCGTCCCGCCGATGCGAGAGGTCAAACTGGCACTCCCTCCGGCGGAACAGGAGAACCGATTTATTCCGTCAGCGCTGAAGGCAAAACAATTTTTGAGGCCATTCGCAATCTGGCCCGCTTTTCGTCAAGACGCATTTTTTGGGCGCATAATTTTATCGTTGTCATAAGCGATAAAGTTGCAAAGTCAGGAATTGCTGATATTATTGACTTTTTTACCCGCAATCACGAGCTGCGCTTAAAAACATGGATAGTCGTTACGCCGGATAAGGCTGGTCAATTGATTTCCACAAACACTGGAATTGAAGTTATCTCTGGAGATTCTTTGGATAAATTATTTCGTTACAACCGGATCCTCGCAGAAGCCCCGAGTACTAATTTAATGAGGCTGCAGGAATCGTATTTAAGTGAAAGCAGCCACCCTTTTCTTGCCAAATTAAAGTTGAAAAAACGAGGAATCCCCAACAAAAACCCGGAAAAGTCCGAAACGCTGAATCAAGCCGAGCTATCCGGCGTTGCCGTATTTAAGAAGGATAAAATGCTCGGATGGTTAAGTCCTGCGGAAGCCAGAGGGCTATTATTTTTCGTGGAAAAAGTGGAATCGGGGGTGTTTCCGCTTTCATGTCCTGATCAATCTGGCGGTAAAGTAAGTATTGAATTGAGAAAACAAAAATTTAAAGTAACGCCAACCTATGTGAACAAGGAAGTGAAATTCGACGTAAAGCTAACGACCCAAGGCGATTTAGTGGAATCCGGATGTACGACACGATTGGCAGATATGAGGAGGGAATTAGAGAAAGAATTAGCGGCAAAGCTGCAATCCAATTTAACAGGAGTTGTTGCAATGGCGCAAAAAGTATACAAAGTCGATTTTCTGAAACTGGGAGAAACGTTTCAAAATCGTTATCCTGAAGAATGGAAATGGCTTCGGAAGGACTGGGAGGCAGAATTCTTGAAAGCGAAAGTATCCGTGAAGGTCGATGCCAACATTACTAGCGCCGTACTGCTGCAAAGAGCGACGAAATTAAAGAAGAACGGAGATTTAAAATGAAAACACAAATTTCTAACGGCATGTTGGTGTCGCTTATTATTATCTTTGCCTATCCCAAAGCAATTGGCATCACACAAGGGATTATTGTAAGAGATTCGGGCGGGGATATGTTGCTGGCTACCTGCATGGCAATGGTTCAGGGCTTGTTCGTTATGCTGCTGACCGTCTTCATTGTCAGGAAAATACCCGGGAGTAATTTTATAGATCAGGCACAAATTCTCATTGGAAGCGCGGGCGCGAAATTAGTCGGGCTTGTTCTCTTTCTGTTTTTCTGCGGAGCCTTCGGCGCGACGATGATTACCTATGTATATCATATAAGAGATCATTTTTTGCCGGAGGCTCCCATCGCTCTTTTTATTATTGTGGCTCTTATCGTAGGCGTATATGCCAACTATCACGGTTTTGAGGTCATCGGGCGGCTTGCATTGATCGGTTTGTTCTCGGTGGTTATTTTTAATATCCTGATGCTGATCGGGTCAACCCAAGATTTCGATATAAAAGAATTGCTTCCGGTATTTCAATCGGGATTTTGGAATACCGTCAAGGCAAGCCGCCACAATGACACGGATTGGGCAGTGGCTACGCTAATGATAGCCATCATTTTGCCCATGGTTAAAGATGAGAAAATGTGGGGGAAATCAAGCGTAACAGGCATTATAATGGGATGGATAACCATTCTTATGTGGCCGATTTTCGAAGCCGGGAACCTGTCGCCGGAAGTAACGGGACAATATTTGGTGCCTTGCTTACAATTGTCAAGAAGCGCGGAACTCGGACACTTTATTCATCGCTACGAAATGTTTATGATTGCATTTTTCGCTATACCGCTCTTTGTGCAAATTTCAATGTGTTTATTTTGTGCTTCCCATGTGGCTGCACAAGTTTTAAAACTGCAAGACAGAAAGCCAACCCTTATTCCCGTATCGCTTCTTCTCGGCGGGGTTGGTTACTGGGTTGTTTCTGATCGTATCCGTGCCATGGATTTGCTCGCCATGTACTGGCCTCCTGCAGCATTAACTGTGGCTTTTGGGCTGCCGATCCTCCTTCTCGTTCTTGGCTTTCTATTCAAAAAAAATATCGGCAAATGATAAAACATTTTCAACTGATTCCCCCACCTGTGAAAACATACATAGTGTCGTGAATTAATAATGATGACGTCCTCAATCTCCAAGCAACATCCAATTTATTGTTAAGTGCACCATCCATGTTCAATAGATTGATATTCATTTGTCATTTTTATGATGAAAAGTTGGGCATCTTATGTCAAATAGAGTGGTAAGATAAAAATGATAGCCATAATTCTTTCAATATAAATAAACGGAAGGACTAATAAACGTGTGGAAACCTAATCGTCAAAGTAATCAACCTCTGTATCAACAAATAGCCGACGATCTAGAACGGAGAATATCTTATGGCGAATTTCCACCGGGCAGCGTACTTCCTTCCGAACGAAAATTGGCAGAGCAATTGGAAGTGAACCGCAGTACGGTGGTTCTTGCCTATTCGGAGCTTCGTGCGCTTGGAATTATTGATAGCCGGTCAGGAAGCGGAACGCGAGTAACCAAATATAAATGGGGAGCTACACCGAAGCATCCCCCTAACTGGCATCGGTATGCAGAAGGTGGAAGCTTCTTGCCTAACTTGCCCTTTATGCGCCGTATCCGGGAAGCTCTCGGGCAGAATCAATCCTTGATAGATTTTGCCAGTGGCGAACTGGCAGCGGATATATCTCCTGTAGAGGAAATCAATATTCTTATGAACGAAAATCATTATACAGAATATTTGGGATATGACAATCCGCAAGGATTTGTACCCCTCAGACAAGAGCTGGTCAATTATTTAAGTCAATATCGGGATATCCACACCACAGACTCGTCAATTCTCATTACTTCCGGCTCCCAGCAATCCTTGTATTTAATTACACAATGTTTGCTATCTCCCGGTGATGCGGTTGCCATTGAAGATCCTTCTTATTGTTACTCACTGCCCATGTTTCAAACGGCCGGGCTTCGATTGTTCCGTCTTCCCGTCGATCACAAAGGAGTCCGACCCGAGGATATTCGTACACTTTACAAAAAACACCGAATCAAGATGGTGTTTATTAATCCAAATTTCCAAAACCCAACAGGCGCGGTGCTTGATAATGAACGAAGAATCCAACTGCTTGATGTCGCAAGTGAACTGGGACTTCCGATTGTCGAAGACGATCCCTTTAGCCTGACTGCCTATGAGGGGGCACCTCCTCCTCCGCTCAAATCTATCGATTCGATCGGCTCGGTCCTCTACATCGGTTCTTTCTCCAAAATCGCAGCGTCCGGGCTGCGTGTCGGGTGGATGGTCGCTCCTCATTCCGTTATCGAGCGGCTGGCAGATGCCAGACAGCAGATGGATTTCGGACTTAGTGTTATACCTCAAAGGGTTGCCGCACAGTTTTTGAAATCTCCATATTTCGTTCCTCATATGGACCGTTTGCGAATGCATCTGCTCTATAAAAGGGACTTGCTTATCAAAGCATTACAGAAAGAACTGCCAGACTTGATAACATTTACGATTCCGCAAGGTGGATTGCATCTGTGGTGCAAAATTATACCTAAGATAAATGACAGTAAGCTGTTGGAGGAAGCCATCCGGAGAGGGGTTATCTTTGTACCGGGCAGTGTCTATGGATCGGATTCAGGTTATATGCGATTTACCTATGCAAGGCCCAAGGCAGAAGACATTGGTTCGGGTATATCAAAATTTGCTGCTGCACTTCGAGACGTACTTAGTTAGACAAGCATCTATACGAAGAATAGGGTTGTCCTATCTATCATTAATTCTCATGATGGATGGGACAACCCTTTATTTTATAACGAGCAAGCCATGCTGATGAAGTGAAGTAAAGTTAACCGAAATCAGAAAATTGGTTTCATAAAGCTACCATATTGTACATCATGATCCACATCGACCCGGCGACGATCACCAGCAGAATGACTAAGCCAAGAAGCAAGGAGATTAGATTGTATCGCGGTTTCTTCTCCTCACGTAGATGCATGAAAAAAAAGAGCTGTACGACCAATTGCAGCACGCCAGCCATCATCAGCATAACCGCATCTTCCGTCCCCTCAAGCCAGTGATTCATCACGATGACAATCGGAATCAACGTCAGGACTATGGAGCAAAGGAAGCCAAGCGTATATGATTTGAACGAACCGTGCGCTTCATCCTGAGAATGGACAGACTCTACCTGTGCCATTTAGCTCACCCCCATTAAATAAACAACCGTGAATACAAAAATCCAGACTACGTCAAGAAAATGCCAGAACAAGCTGATCACATTGACTTTTCGCATGGTTACAGGTGTGATTCCCTTCCTCGATAGTTGAATCATCAAGCCAACCATCCAGACTAACCCGACCAGTACATGCAAGCCATGGGTACCTACCAGCGTATAAAAAGCGGATAAAAAAGCACTTGAGCCCATTGTCGCGCCTTCATGCACCAAATGTATAAACTCGCTAACTTCCAACCCGATGAAAACTGCGCCTAGCACTACCGTGATGCCAAGCCAGCCAAGCAAGGCTTGCCGTTTCCCTCTATGCATGGCCAATAACGCCAATCCGCATGTATAGCTGCTGGTGAGCAAAATGAACGTGCTCGCGATCACCCCGCCGATCTTGAACAACTCTGCAGGCCCCGGACCTCCGTTGGTATTGCCGCGAAGAACAATATACGTTGCAAAAAAAGTGCCAAATATCATCACATCAGTCATCAGATAGATCCAAAATCCGAACGTTCGCATACCCTCCAAATCTGGATGGTTATGGTGCTCCGAATGCGATTTGGGTTGAAAAGCATGCCCCGTCAGCTTTGATTGAGCCATTAGCTTGTCACCTCCCTTATTGCAGCTTCCGTACGTGCAATTTCATCCACTGGGACATAATAATCCGTATCATAATTGAAGGAATGGGCAAGCATACAACCCGCTACGCCAATAAGTCCCGGTATCGTTAACCAAAGCCAGTGAAATACGAACCCAAAACCGGTCAAAAACCAAAAGGCAGCCATAATGATAGGAATTGCAGAATTTTTGGGCATGTGGATCGGCTCCAGTTTCACAGGAGCAATAGACTTTTCTCCGCTTTCCCTGCGCAGCTTTTCCTCCCACCACTCATCCTGCTCCGAAACTTGCGGGAGTACCGCGAAGTTATAATGAGGCGCAGGCGAAGGAATCGACCACTCCAACGTACGCCCGTTCCAAGGATCGCCTGTCGTGTCCAGATTGTTTCGACGATGTTTGACGCCATGGGCAATTTGCCAAACCTGAAACAGAAAAGCAATCCCCATCAAGCAAGCGCCAATAGTGGAAACCAGATTCATTGTCCCCCAGCCCTTGTCCCAACCGTAAGTCACGACTCTCCGTGTCATGCCCATAAGACCGAGCACATATTGCGGCATGAAGCAGACATAAAAGCCGATATTCCAAAACCAGAACGCCCATTTGCCTATGCGCTCATTCAGCTTAAAGCCGAATAGTTTGGGCCACCAATAGTACAAGCCGGCGAAATAACCGAACACGACCCCGCCAATAATGACATGGTGAAAATGGGCAACCAGGAAATAACTGTTATGAAACTGAAAGTCCGCCGGAGCAACCGACAGCAGCACCCCCGTCAGCCCACCCGTAACAAAACAAGGAATAAACGCGATCGTCCAAAGCATCGGTGTTTCGAACGTGATTTTTCCTCGGAACATCGTAAATAGCCAATTGAATACTTTTGCGCCTGTAGGGATCGCAATTACCATCGTCGTGAGGGCAAAGAAGGCATTGACATCTGCGCCCGAGCCCATCGTAAAGAAATGATGCGCCCACACGAGAAACGACAAAAGACTGATAATCATCATGGCATACACCATCGATTTATAGCCGAACAGCTTCTTCTTAGCAAACGTAGCAACAATTTCAGAAAAAATACCGAAGGCGGGCAGCACAATAATATAAACCTCCGGATGCCCCCACATCCAGATCAGATTGATATACATCATCGGGTTGCCGCCGCCGTCCAACGTGAAGAAATGCGCGCCCGCGTATCGATCCAGAAACAGCAGTGCCAGTGTTGCCGTCAAGATCGGAAAAGAAAAGATGATTGCGATACAACTCGATAAAACTGACCATGGGAACATCGGCATTTTCATCAGCTTCATGCCAGGTGTGCGCATTTTCAGAATGGTAACAATAAAGTTGATCCCTGTCATCAAACTGCCGATCCCTGAAATTTGTATCCCCCAAATATAAAAATCCTGTCCAACGCCCGGGTTATACATAAGCTCCGAATAGGGTGGATAAGCGAGCCAGCCCGCATCTGGCGATCCTCCGATCACAAAGGACAGATTGAAAAGCATCGCACCCGATAAGAACAACCAAAAACTTAATGCGTTTAGAAACGGATATGCCACATCTCTCGCCCCGATTTGCAAAGGCACCATCACGTTGAACAAACCGAACATAAACGGCATAGCCATAAACAAAATCATAATGACACCATGTGTCGTGAAAATCGAATTGTAGTGATCCGGTTCCAAAAATTTCAACTCCGGCACGGCCAGCTGCGCCCGCATGAGGAGCGCATCCACGCCACCTCGGAACAGCATAAGAAAGGCGGAAAGGATATACATAATGCCTATCTTTTTATGGTCAACAGTCGTGAGCCATTCCCCCCACAACCATCTCCATTTTTTGAAATACGTTAACGCAAATAGCACCGCTACAATAGTAAGAACAATACTGACGTCCGCTCCGTAAATTAACGGATCGCCCGTAACAAAGAAATTAGAAGCGAAGCTTTTCACTTTCTCCCCCATGGTCAACTCTCTCCTTACGTTCGATTCTAAACCCGCTACTCTTTCATCTGCATGTCTTGCATATCTTTGCTAGACATACCGTGATGGTGAGATGAAGCATACTTGGTGACGGTCTTCTCAAACAAACCTTCAGGAAAAGCAGAAAATGACTTCACACCCGACGCGGCTGGTTGTGCCAGCTGTTTATATCCCTCTAGAGTGAGTTTGGGAGATTCGGCTTTAACCTTATTCACCCATTTCTCAAAATCCTCCTGCGTCGTGGATTCCACATTAAAATACATCTTCGCAAAATCTTTTCCAGTGAAATTAGCACCGGATCCCCAATATTCCCCCTGCTGATTAGCTTGTAAATAAAGCGTCATCGCCATGCCGGACATCGCGTACATCTGGCCGCCAAGCTGCGGAATCCAAAAGGAGTTCATCGGGGAATCGGCTGTGATTTCGAATCGAATTGGCACGCCCTCTGGAAATTTCACATCGTTTACCGTTGCAATCCCCTGCTCCGGATATTGGAACAACCATTTCCAATCCAGCGAAGTCACCTGAATGGTCAACTGTTTTTTTTCCGACGCCAGGGGCTTGGACGGTTCCAGGGCATAGGTGGATCGCACCGTTATTACTGCCAGCGCTGCAATAATCGCAATTGGTATGCCCCACCAAATTACCTCCAGCTTGGTACTGTGCTCCCAATTCGGCGTGTATTTAGCTTTTCTCCCTTTTCTGTCCCGGTAACGCCATACAATGATCGCCGTAAGAATCAGAACAGGCACGATTACACTACTGCCTAATATGGTTGATATCAGCATTAGATCTTTTTGCTGCTCGGCAATGGGTCCTTTGGGATCCAGCACAATGATGTTGTCTGCACATCCGGTGGTCGTCAAAAGTAGAAGCACCAGCATGTAAAAACAAGCAAACCATCGAGGTGCCTTGGATAATTTCATGTTTCTCAGCTCCTATCGACTTACATTCATACTTGAATCACGTCTAACTTTAAAAGAGAAGGCTGGAAGTGTCACCAACCACTTATCAAGACAATCAACCGACCATGTTCAATAAATCGAAACAAATAGGACAAGATTAAGTCACAAAAAAACTCTTCAATTGAATGAAGAGTTTGCTCTATCAGGGCTTTCCTTATGTCGAACAAGAACACAAATGAATTCAGTGATAATATATCCTTGGGACTGCTTGAAGGAAATTCTTTCAGTCTTTTCATAAAAAGCAGGAACAGATGCTGATGATGGACTACTTTTCTTTCTTTAAATGAAGAAGACATTCTTTGCAAAGCAAGAAGCAGCTGATCTGATCCACTTAATGTTGTTGTTGTTGTGAAATTCCATAATTAATTAGAAAACGGAGCTTGCAAACCCGCGCGGCTCCGTTTTTATTGTTGTAGAATTCATTAGATTTTTTTGTTTTGTTTCTTAAAATAGTTATTTGTTGCAGAATTCGTATGTCTGTTGCTTCCTTAAACGAATTAGTCAAAAACTGTTAAAAGTAGCTGTGATCGCACGTGCACATATCCCTAAAGCAACCTTCGTTTCGTTCAATCATAAATAAATATTGACAAGCTATTAGCCGGAGTAGGGATCAAGTTCTTGACATCCACCAGTGACAAGAACTTGATCCCATAAATTTAAAAAGCCGCAATTTACGCGACTTTTAATGGGCCCATGTTTTTGACTTCCGACAAATTGTCGGATGACAGCTGTCTTGCGAGGTTTTACAAAGCATGTTTGCGGATCTGGTCTTGAAAATAAGCGAGCACAGTCGTCCTGGTTCTGGGTGATCGGCATCGTAAAATTGTTAGATTCCACGACGATGAGTCTTTGTCTGAGTAAATACAAATATTAAGAAGGAGTATAAGATAGACTGGCGCTAAATGAGAGTTGGGTGATATCAGCTGCTGAGGGATCCGTCGACACAAGCGTCCTTACTCGAATACCAATACGATCACCCGCAGCAACTACTAATGATCCCCCGACATTAATATTCGTTGCGGATCGGAAAGTACCAGCTGTAATGATATTATTCGGAAATCCGAATCTAACTGAACTAGTTAACGGAGTTGTCACGTAAGGTGAAGAACTATGATCAATCCCATTATTAGGAACTGACGGTGCGCGGAATACTGTAAAATCATATTGAAGACCGAGCGTATTTATAGAAACCACAGAAGCAACCAATAGATCTGCACTTATTTGTAAATTTTGAACGGTACCCGCAAAGGGAATTGGGAAAGCGAAACCACCTGCTTCGGGTGGCATAGTTGATTCTCCAGAACCGTCAATAACTTCAACCGTGTGATTACCAAAACCCATTAAAATTGGAGCAGCTGATACTACTGTAGCACCGCTGAGGATGATACCCGTTGAAAATGGAATTAATCCGCCAGCTCCTGGCGACCCTGTTGCTCCTGTTGCTCCGGCAGGCCCCGTTGATCCTGTTGCTCCGGCGGCTCCGGCAGCTCCAGTTGATCCTGTTGCTCCAGCGGCTCCGGCAGCTCCAGTTGATCCTGTTGCTCCTGTTGCTCCAACGGCTCCGGCAGCTCCAGTTGATCCTGTTGCTCCGGCGGCTCCGGCAGCTCCCGCTGATCCTGTTGCTCCGGCGGCTCCGGCAGCTCCAGTTGATCCTGTTGCTCCGGCGGCTCCGGCAGCTCCAGTTGATCCTGTTGCTCCGGCGGCTCCGGCAGCTCCCGTTGATCCTGTTGCTCCGGCGGCTCCGGCAGGTCCCGTTGATCCAGCGGCTCCGGCTGGCCCTGCTGGACCTACTGCTCCTGATTCTCCTGTTGGTCCTACTGCTCCAGCTGGTCCAGGAACCCCTTGCGGTCCCATCGCTCCGGTAGGTCCAGGCAACCCTTGAGGGCCTCCCGAAGGACCGGTAGGACCTTGTGGTCCTTGTGGTCCCGTAGGGCCAACAACCGTCGGAGCTGTAATATTCACTTCAGGCGGGGGACAACTTACCCGAATTATTTTTTTAATTACTCGAAGACAACGTTTCTTTTTTTTCCCTTTCGGAGGGCAAACAATTACGGTTTTCTTTTTACACCGTTTCTTATCAACTCGACAACTCAATAATGACACCTCCCTATAGAGATGGTTCAGTGTACGTGAGTAGTTTATTTTAGGGATGGACTAATTGCCTGATTTAGCTAGACTAAAAACTATTTTTAGAAAAATAGGTTAATGATAGGGTAGTTTCGTCCTTGGCTTTACTATAATATCCCACACGTTTTCAGTTATTAATACAAAGTTTAATAGAAAGTATAATAGAAACAACTTCAAGAGAACTATTGTGTACAAGAGCTCCTAACCAATTTACCGAAAAATAAATCTCAGTTCGGTGGTTATATATCCCATCTCAATAGCGTTAGCGGAAGCCACCTCTTTTATGAAATCTTTCGACTCATCTTTGGGTTCAATTGTAATATCCGAAAACCCACTTTCATTGCTTCAAAAGTATGCTGTACACGAGTCATCTCAATAAACCATCTAAGATGATGAGACCATTGAACCAAGCATTAAACTTGGTTATTATGCATTAGTTTCTAACAACTAAATTATCATATACCAATATAATTATTTACTTATATTAAGAAGTTTGGTTATAATACAACTGGATATTCTAAAAGGGATATCACGCTTCTTCTTTATAGTGAGAATAACCGAAACGAGGTGATATGGAATGATTCCCTTAGATGCATTAGCCGAAACTCTTAAACTTCTTTCTGATAAAACACGTTTGACGATCCTTGCCTTATTAAAAGAAAAAGAGATGTGTGTCTGTGATATCGTTGAGATTTTACAGATGACACAGCCAAATGTAAGTCAGCATTTACGGAAATTAAAAATCGGCGGTCTCGTGAACGAAACACGCCGCAGCCAATGGATTTACTATTCATTGAATGTTCATGATAAGCCTTACCTTCAAGGTATCTTGGACCAGCTTCCATCTATGAGAGAACAAATCGATGCAGTGAAAGCTGAAAGCTGCAATTAATGAATCAATAGGAGGATTTATGCTCGTTGTCGCGTCCCTCATTTTCTTAGTCACCTTAGTTTTTGTTATTTGGCAGCCAAAAGGATTAAATATCGGCTGGTCTGCAAGCGGCGGAGCCATCTTAGCTTTAATTGCCGGTGTAGTTAGTTTTACTGATGTATGGGATGTAACTCTAATTGTATGGAATGCAACACTCGCCTTTGTAGCGGTAATCTTAATATCGCTTATCTTAGATGAAATTGGTTTTTTCGAGTGGGCCGCTTTACATATGGCACGCTTCGCACGTGGAAACGGTACGCTGATGTTCGTCTATGTTATCTTATTAGGTGCGGCTGTTGCAGCTTTCTTCGCCAATGATGGTGCGGCACTCATACTTACGCCTATCGTACTAGCGATGGTTCGAGCTCTAAAGTTCGACGAACGCATGATCCTGCCTTTTGTCATCGCTAGTGGTTTTATTTCGGATACAGCCTCTCTTCCACTCGTCGTAAGTAATCTAGTTAACATTGTTTCTTCTGACTACTTTGATATTGGGTTTGTCGAGTATGCCAGCCGAATGATTGTTCCCACACTATTCTCTGTTGGAGCTAGTCTGCTCGTGCTTTATCTATTCTTCAGACGCAGTATTCCGAAGCAGTATGACTTGACCCAGTTAAAAGCGCCGAAAGACGCCATAAAAAATCCCTATCTGTTCAAAGTTTCGTGGATCATCCTTTCGGTTCTATTGGTCGCTTATCTAACCAGCGAATATATCAAGGTACCCGTATCCATCATTGCGGGCATTGCAGCTATTGCTTTTATCATCATGGCTAGACGTAGTCCTGAGATCCACACGGGGACAATCATTAAAGAAGCTCCCTGGGCGGTTGTTGTCTTCTCTATCGGGATGTATGTTGTCGTTTATGGGCTTCGAAATGTTGGACTCACCGACGAACTCGGTAAAGTCTTTCAGTGGGTTGGCGATCAAGGACTATTCGTGGCCACGATCGGTACTGGGTTTATCGCAGCTATCCTATCATCCATTATGAATAACATGCCAACAGTTATGATTGATGCACTCGCTATTCATGGCACGAACCCCACCGGTGTACTGCGTGAAGCTTTCGTGTATGCCAATGTTATCGGCTCCGATCTTGGACCTAAGATAACACCAATCGGCTCCTTAGCCACTCTACTTTGGCTGCACGTTCTCTCCCGTAAAGGTGTGAAAATCACATGGGGCGCGTATTTCAAAACCGGTATTGTACTGACGATTCCCGTCTTGTTTATTACACTATTAGGCCTTTATTTATGGCTTAAAGTCATTAGTTAATCTAAACCCCAACTAAAAGGAGAACAACGAACATGGAAAAGAAACTCATTTACTTTTTGTGTACAGGTAACTCTTGCCGCAGTCAAATTGCAGACGGATTTATGAACGCGCTTGGTGGAGATCGCTACGAGGTGAAAAGCGCAGGTTTAGAAGCGCATGGTCTTAATCCTCGTGCTGTCCAAGTTATGAAAGAAGCAGGCGTGGATATTTCGAACAATACTTCTAACGTTATTGACCCTGAGATTCTAAACCGTGCGACTTACGTAATCACCCTGTGCGGACACGCCGACGAACATTGCCCCGTTATCTCCAACCCGAATGTGATCAAGTGGCACTGGGGCTTCGATGATCCAGCCAAAGCAACGGGTTCTGAAGAAGAAATCATGACTCAATTCCGCACGGTTAGAGATGCCATTAAAGCTCGTGTAGAAGCATTCCTCAAGGATGGTAAGTAATAATGGCAGCTATCAAACCGGACGGCAATGCCCGATTCCATTTACATCATTCAAAAAAACGATACTTTAAAGGAGACCTAACTCGATGTCTAAAAACTATCAAGCCCTTGTTGGCGATCAAATTTATTTCGGTGGTGCAGCCGATGTGCCAGACATGATATCGGAAGCAAAATGTGAGGTTATCGTTGATTTACGCGAGGAAGCTTCCGAGAGCGTTGAATTGGATAACCAGATAACGAGAATCCAAGTTCCCATCGGCGATAATTCCGAAACGCCGCAAGCTGAATTATTCCAGCAAGCGATTAAGCATATCACTCATGCTTATAAAAGCGGTAAAAAGGTTGGTTTCCATTGTGGTGGAGGTAAAGGAAGAACAGGTGCCGTTGCAATTGGGACTTTAATTGAGCTGGGGTTAGCTCAGTCGATTGAAGAAGCAGAACTGATGGCCAAGAGTATCCGTCCGATCATTAGTATACGAGAGCCTCAACGAGAGGCTTTGGAGAAATTGTATGCAAAGGAATCATAATTGTAAAAATTCTCTATAGTTTTATACGCTAGGGAATTCAGCTTGTCGAGAAAGCCTATGTTTTTAGGGCTTTCTTTTTTCATGCCAAGTTTGGAATATCGCTCTACCCCCTCGTACTAAGGTGCATGGCTTTTTATCGCAATGTAAAGTATTTCTTTAATTCATCAAAACTAATCTTATTGACGACTTTATATCCTCTTCCTACTCCGTTTGGTTTAATGATGACAACCCCCATATAAGGAATTTCACCCAGCACTTTATTAGGCGAAAAAGTGTGACCAATTATGATTTTGTTAGTGCCCTGATGAATTGGCTTTTCGAATAATTCATTTAGTTTCTCAATGATGACATCTTCTTCCTGTTTCATGATCTTAGCACTACGCAGATATTCAATGTTAGAAAGAAATGGTACGACCTCTACATTTTGTTTACCAAATGCGATTTCAGCCGTTTCTCGAGTACGACAATATGGACTTACTAAAATAGGGAAATTCGTTGGAATCCTATGCTGACTAAAAAATTGTCCGATCCATCGTGCTTGCTCTTTACCGGTAAACGTCAAGTCTTTTTGAGTCTTACAATCATTAAATTCCACATGAGGCTGATCTTGACCTATAGTTTCACCATGCCTAAAATATAGTAGATATCCACCCTTCTGTAACTCCTGTATTAACGAAGATCTGTATGTATCCGCCTTTTCTGTTGCTTCTATTTTGTTTAAGTTAAACGTTGTTAGAACGAAAATGCTGATCATAAAAGCATAGAAAGCCTTTTTCATCATGGACCTTGCCCACTTCCTTTTCTGAGAATTTCACCTTGCTTATTTTTCCTGTTTATTAGTTTTTTATTCAGATACTCAATTTCACCTGAACGGAATGAAAATCAGGCCAGAGGATAAACTACATCATAACTTTGAAAATGAATTTTGTGGTGACTACAAATATGAATCGAAAGATACCTCACCTTCCTCTTGGAGCCCTTGTAATTGCTTTGCTTATTTTGAACATGACTGGAGTAATCGATTACCAAACTGCTTATGCCGATCCATCGCTGCCGATTGTAGCTGACCAAGGACTTTTTTCTATCGAAGTTTATCCTCAACAGCATCGACTAATAGTGCGGGTACAGGGGCAGAAAATGAAGACTTATACCGTCGCAGTTGGTAATCCGTCCACCCCTACCCCCGTTGGAGAATACAAAGTCGTATACAAGGGGAAAAATTGGGGCCCCTCCTTTGGTCCACGATGGCTAGGATTAAACGTTCCTTGGGGAACTTACGGCATTCACGGCACGAACAAGCCCTATTCTATCGGGCAGCATCAGAGTCATGGTTGTATCCGTATGCACAACAACGATGTCATTGAGTTATTCGAAATGATTCCGCTTGGAACAAAAGTAACGATTTATGGGCATGTATTGGGGGATCAATATCAAGATCCGAGGGATTTGGCAGAAGGAAACGTCGGAGGTGACGTACAATTAATTCAGTCCCGTTTGAAGAGCGCTGGATACTTCAAAGGAATATCTAACGGCAAATTTCGCTCGGATACAACAGAGGCCGTAAAACAATTTCAGCGTGACCATCATTTGGTGCAGAATGGTGTCGTCTCGATTAAGGTGTATGAGGAGTTAGGATTGATGGAGTGAAGGATAGGCGATATGCAATCCTCTCTGACCATAGCTTTCAGTATATGTTCTTGTTACTGACTTTTGACAAGAACATATATCATTAAAATGAAAAAAGCCGCAGATATGCGGCTTCATAAGCGTATATGTTCTTGTCACCCGACATCTCTTCATTAATTATACCAAACAATACTCTCCGCATCCCCGTATCCATAATAAGAAAACCGCGCATAGCGCGTATTAACGGATTATTTAGTGTATTTTGTAAATTAAACTCATCTATATTTCTTTTAGCTCCCTACGACGAATAAACCACCTCAGAGTTGAGGTGGTTTATTTGAACAATCAACAATTAGATATAGATTGAAACCCATTACTAATTGGGCAATCTTTTTCTTAACAATATTGCTCCACAATCCTCTTGTTAGAGGATCTCTGGTAGAGACAGATCTGCATTAGCTATGAATATGCGGTCATTTTCCTTAATGCTCCATACATGCGTTTATAATTTTCCTGTGAAATCCTTTTTTAGATTGACTTGTTCTGATGGGATTCCGATGGTTTCTGCCCTGCTTAACTAAAACTCTATTCTTTAAAATTGTGCCGTCATCTTTAACATGAACATCATGCCAGCCTTTGCCGTCAGCATCTAGATATACGAGAATAACCGTCATTGAATCTGTCATCTGTATTATATGCTGTAATTGGCTTGTATTCTTTGCAGAAACCGCATTGCTTCCAACTACCCACTCCAAATTGGGCGTTGGATTTGAACTGATAATACTCTTCAAATGCATAATATCCCCCGTTATCTTATACCACGGGTACCGCCAACAAAATAATGTTGTTGGCGGTACCCCTTATACAGGTAAGCTTTCGCTGCTCCGACACCGTGTGGCAGGAAAACAACCAGAGGTTACTGTCTCTCGTTACGATACGCTGTACAAGACAATTGTGACCGTCTGAAAAAAAGCCGCTCGACGCAGCTTAGGTGTTATTTTCATCAAGAACTGTACCTTCTAAAGAAAAATTTCTAATAAGAATGTTAGCTGCGGAATTAGTAGGATCTACAGGAGTAAGCAAAATGGCTTGCAGATGATACTCATGTTTCCCGTGGGGAACATTCGTCTCTGCAGCTGTAAAAGAAGTTGTATAAAACGCACCACCGTCATCATCAGTATCTATCACACTCATAACGACGAATACATTATCCCGTACAATTTGGTACTGTATTTGGGGCTCTCTCTCCGCTCTGCTATTATTAAAAGATACAACTGTTGCTGTAAGATAGATTCGGTCATCCCTATGAATGTGTTTCATAGTAATGGTTCCTAGAGTAACAACTTGATTAATAATTGTTAATGCTGTAGTACCGGATGGTATAGGAATTGGTAGTTGGTTTGAAAATGATCCTGTGATTGGGATCGGTGCAGGTGTCTGTGTTGTCGGCGTAAAATCAAACCATTTGGTTAGCCTCTCACAATCGCTCATATATCATCATCCTCTTTCAAAATAGTTTAATATATAAAATTCAGAAAGATACTAAATTGAACTAGATAAAATAATCAACTATTGAAAAACAAACAGAAGTCCAATCTTGACATCAAAGTTTATGCACTAAATGGCAGAAGAAACGTTTATTCTACCATTTGTTCTGATGTTGATTAACGTCATTTATAACTATAACTTAATCTGATCATCCCTTTGGCTCAGAATAGTCTTTTATACAAACAAATGTTTGGTATAATAAAATCAAACAAACATTCGGGGTGTGATGTCAAATGGCAAAGCCCCTTTTTTTAATCGACCGTAGGTCTGGTTACTTGGTTTTAGACGCCGTATTGATCAAATCTCCGGAAAAGAACGGAAGCAATAGCGACAACACTGGCAGTCGTGGAAACGCGATTTATTACGTCAACTTTACCGCAGTCAAAATTCTGGTGCGGCGCCTCTCTTCACCAACCCGGGATATCGTGCTGGTCTTGATCTCGACTACGACGTTGTTGCGTGTGAATAACAAAATGAACATAACGGATACCTGTTATGTTCATTTTGTTATTCAGCTAAGTTTAAAATTAATGTTGATTTTCAAAAGACAACCACCCACTAAAAAGGCGGTTAATTGAACTCTTGTTACCCGTTAGCGGAACGATGTCTTCATCTTGAATGCTTATTATTTCCGATTAATTTATCAATTGCTAAACCGACTAAATACCAAAAGCCAATAGCCAATAAAGCTGTTACCAACCTGAAATTGTAATTTACGATATCATCATAACCAAGAAAGGATTTAATGAAAAACTCAATATTACTTAAAAGATTGGCTCTTACTTGATTCGTTCCTTCACCAAATCCACGATTGAAACTCTGGTCTATTATTACAGCAGTAATAGTTAAAATGATTTGGATACTTGGCAAAATAAATTTTAATTTCAAAACTTTACGCATATCTCTCCACCAATCCGCTTTAATTATTCCTTTATTAGACATTAAAACAATCACTAAAGTTGCATTATCCTGCCCTTTCGTATTATAAGGTCACCAGATCTTTCTGGTCGACCTCATTTTGTGTGGTCGTAAAATAACGGTAGCCGGGGATCGAACGTTTCTGCCCGTGGGAGTCGGATCCCGAGAGCTATTCCGTTCATCCCCCTAACGGTTCGGATACAGCAGCTTGTGGGACATGTCAACTCTAACCGGTGGTCACTGGAACGGGAATATAGCTGTCCTTTTGCCATTGTTGGCGACAGGACAGCTTTTATTTTTTGTGCTTCTCGCTCATGGTCAGCTAGCCTTCCTAGCGGTCGGCCTCCTTCGTCATCCATACAAAAAAGAGACAGGCCAGCAATATGCCAACTGTCTCATCGACTACAAATTGAACAAGTCCCCGAACCCGCCCTCACCTAACCCATACATCAGCACGTGGTAGTTACATTAAACAACATACAGCCTAGTTACATGCTATCGCGCACTCTTGTTACATTATTGGGCTAATTAAGGGAACGCCTTAATTTACGATGTCCCCTTACTTTGTTTTCGTAAATCTCAATTAAGTAAGCATCGTCTATGCAAACAATATGAGTTAGACGCTGTTCTTTATAATCCATCCATTCTGATTGGAACAATTCTTTAACAGTCGAAAAGAAAAACACGGAAATTTCTAATTTTTCTTCCTTTGTAAAGACACTTAATTTGCGTTCCTTAAATAATAAGTTTAAGGAACGGTATAAATTTTGAAGTGTAATATGTCTACCTTTGTTACGTTTGCCAATAATGCTTCCATTATTATGAAAGGGACTATCATTCCGAACTAATAATTGTGTCGCTACCCAGCTTAATTCATCTGAGCCTCTGCGCAGATACTTACTCAACGAAGGGCCAATCCCTCTAGCCTTCGTGTTTATTGTGTCAAAAAGCTTTATTTCTTCGTCTTCATCCAAACAATGAAAGGAAAGAAAAGGGATACTCAGATCCGAGTTAGTTTCCTGAATAGTTTCCTGAATGTAACGTTGTATGCCACCTAATCGATGCTGCCCATCCATCAAAGAGGCTTTGCCCTTGCATATCAAACGCCCATAAGATGGTCGCTCTTTGTTATAACAGGCAAACTCCCAGTTTGAAGCCGCATTGAGCAAGATCGGTGTAAAAAGTGCATCTTCACCTTTTGATAAATAGATAGCGAAATCCTGGCTTCTCTTTTGATCCACCGGTCTCTGATAGCCTTTTCCTGATGGGTGATCGTATGGCTTTACATAAAATAAGTTCATCATAGTTGTAGCAGATATATTTCCCTGGTAAGCAATCTTGCCTCTTATTTTGCTTAACAAAACATTTTCGATAACCACTTGGTTGGTTAGAATGGTTTTATATGTTATGAGTATATTTAATTGCTCTTAAGACTGGCCTACTCTTTAGAAGAGGTGGTCTTTTTGGCAGAGTTAATGAGACAAATTGGAAAACAAATTCGCATTCTACGGAAAAATCGCGGACTTACCCAAGAACAACTAGGTGAAGGAGTACAGCTTCCGCAGTCATATATTGGTGGTATTGAACGTGGAGAAAAGAATATTTCGATTGAGACATTAGAGAGGATTATTCATGCACTAAAGATTAACCCTGGTGAGGTGCTTGGATCCATACAATCGGCTCAATCAGAGAAAGAAAAGTCATTAGATTCCTTAAAAGTATTACTCCTCAATCGTAGCTTGAATGAAATAGAAATCATAATTAGATTATCGAAGGATGTTTTGGTTGCTTTCGATGCAAAAAAAATTGAGAAAACAAGCTGTTAAAAGTGGTCTGTAGTGGACCACTTTCTAAAATAACATCCCATTGTCCCTTTATTTCGTTTCTTTGGGGTATTCTTTTAGCAGCGTTGCCAACCCCGACGAATACTTTGTCAGTTGCACGCTTATCTCTGATCGCATAACATCACGGGTCATGCCAAAACGTTCCTCATATCCCCTGCAATAATAACGATGATAGACAATCAAATCCGATTGCTCCTCGGTTAAGATTTTGATATTCCGTTTCTTAAGTTCGCGCCGCAGTCTGTACAAGTCCTTCACGATCTGATCCAGAATCTTCTGACCAGCCAGGAAATACAGGCGCTTTAGGATATTGGTTGAGTACTCCACGTCCGTGATACTCTTTTGTACCATCTTTTCCATATGTGGCAGCAAAATATAGTCACGAATCATCGTGCGTTCTTCGGTAGTGATTATCTTGCTTTCCTTGGAAGCATGCTGCTGCTCATACTGCTCTACATGCTCCGTCAGTAGCATTTTGGATTTCCACCGTTCGTTTCCATCAAGCTTGCTCATCTGTAGTGCCCTCCAATTTGTTCGGCTCTTTCCCTCGCTACGCCGGCTTCCAGCAGAGAGGAGGCGCGCATAATGGCGTCGCTCCCGTACCGATTTTTGATTCCGTCAATTACTTGCTCTTTACGATAAGCCAGGGATCGATCTTCAAAAAGGGTGAGTTGAATAACGCTATCGTCCGTCAGTTGAGATAAGCTGATACTTAGGTTACTAAGAGGCAATCCACTCCAATGCTCCTTAAATAGCTTATGAGCAGCAGTAGCCACTTCATGGGTCAGGGAAGTCGGCTGAGGCAGCGTTGTCTGCCGGCTAAACCAAGTTGATCGTTCACCATCCGTTTCTGCGGCGGAGACAGACACAACGGAACCCATATAATTATGTCGTCTCGTACGTTGGCATACCTCAAGCACTAGCTCGAGCAGGACAACTTCAATGTCTTTAAGATGGCGGTAGAGACTCCAGCGGAGCGCCTTGCCATGACTGACTGACTTTAATTGATGTCGTATTCCTGATACAACAGGGCTTGGATCGATGCCCCGTGCCGTCTGCCAGTAATACCCCGCCTGGATATCGCTTTGCTTCCCCATTTCGCGCCTCATCCGCCGCTTAAACTCACCGAATTCCATACGTGCTATATCACCGATGCAAGATAGTCCCATTCGAGTGAAATGGCGGGTCATAGCGGATGCAACCATGAACATGTGATGCACAGGAAGTTTCCACAACGTGGACTCCAACTTTTCAAAGGTGAGTTCAAATACTCCTTCCGGCATCTTTTTTGCATAGTTGTCTGTTGCCATTTTAGCGAGTATTTTCGTTGGGCCAATGCCGACCCTGGACCAGACGCCTGTGGATAGCAGGACGTGGTTTTGAATCGCCTTGGCCATTTCATAAGGAGATCCAAAGGCCTTAATTGAACCCGTAACATCTAGAAACTGCTCGTCGATGCTATAGGGCTCCACGAGATCCGTGTATGATTCGAAGATTTTTGTGATTAATAGCGACACTTGAATATAAGTCTGCATTCTAGGCCGAATGACAATCAGTTCCGGGCATCTGGCAAGTGCCTCTCCGACTCGTGACGCTGTCGTCACGCCGCGAGATTTAGCGATAGGACATGCCGCCAGTATAATACCATTCATCCTTGTTGGGTCTCCCACAGCAACCGGGTTATCGCGATACTCCGGATGAGCCGCCTTCTCCACCGATGCGTAAAAGGACTGTCCGTCGATTAAAAAAATTTGTCTCGACATGGGTAAACCCTCCATTAAAATATTTGAAATACATATTTATTCAGGCATAATATTTTACTTGCTTTACAGCTAAAATGCCGGTCCGCAGAAACAAACAAGAGGGAACAGGAACTTAAACATATTTAACCTTCATATGAAGATGATTTCTGCACCTCGCGCAGCCCCCAACGGAGGTCCGTTTTATTATGTTCAACATGAAGCAGGTTTGGGTTTGTAACTTCTAAATCGCTGAGAGAAGCCCTAGATGTGTCTGACCTTTGTAGCTACCTATTACTGGCATCACATCGAAAAAACACGAAAGTATGTTCGTATATCATTATACACCGAATGTACGTTCGCTATGCAAGGGTTTATAATTCCATTTGTGGTATTTTCTACTTTGGGCTAAGAAGTAGTTGAATCGAGTCAAATATCCTGTATATGTTCACAGAATATAAAGTCTTAGACTAACGATGCGCCATTAAGCTAACAGGAGTCTCGTTGAATAAGAAATAATTCTGATATAAAATCATTCTCAAGGAGTGATAAATCATGAGTGATTGTTGTAAAATAAATGATTCAATGACTGAAAAATCTCAATCCTGTTCGTCTTGTGGTGTAGTTGGTAAAAAGATAAAAATTATTACATTAAAATCAATGTTGAAACCAACGTCCTTGGAGTCGCTTAATGCGAATTTAGACCATTATTTTTGTGCAACTACTGATTGCGAAATCGTTTATTTTGATTTGGAACAGAAATCTTACTCTAAAACAGAGATTAAGGTACCTGTTTTTCAAAAAGATTCTTCACTTGGTACTCCTGTTTGCTATTGTTTCGATTGGACAAAAGAAAAAATTCAAAAATCCATTGAAAATGGACTAACACCTCATCCAGTTGAACAGATTCGAGGAAATATTAAAGCAAATCGATGTGGATGTGAAGTCAATAATCCTCAAGGCAGTTGCTGTTTAGCGAATGTCACAAAGTTTAGTAACCAAATTGGAGGTTAGTATGAATTATTGCGAAGCGATCAGAGAAAAGATTGGGAATGATCCCTTAATCATTGTGCGACCAAGTGTAGCGATTTTGAATCATAATGGTGAAATTTTACTTAGTCGATACATAGGTGGAATTTGGAGTATTCCAGGTGATATCTTGCAGTTGGATCAGTCGGTTGAAGAATGTCTTAAGCGTAACGTGCTGAATGATATTGGACTAAAGATTAAGAAGTTAACCTTATTTGGTGTTTATTCTGGAACGGAATTAATTAATCGAGTACAAGAAAGTGGCGATGAGTACCATACTGTCGCTATTGGTTATTTATGTAATGAATACGAAGGAGAAATAACACCTGATAGCAATCAAGGGATCGAAGCACATTTTTTTAGTATAGATAATTTACCAAAAGAAATTAATCCTTTTATAAAAAACAAGTTAGTTGAATTGAAATGTCAACTTGAAAAATAGAATATTCCTTATAGAATTAGATAGTTGAACAGTATAAATCACACAAGACAAACAGACCTCCTACCCATCTGGGCCTGGAGGTCTGCATATTTTTAAACAGTTTACAAGAATTATTAAGAAAATCCTTTTAAGTGGCGATATTATTTCCTCTCACACTATGGAAGGTTTAAACTCAAACACAGGGGGATACTGATTTTGTCCCTTTTATGAAGTCCTGGAATCATTCTTCTTCCTCTTTTTGAAAATCCACTGCGTGCTAATGCCCAAGGATACCAGTGCGATAAGGTATAAGACAATCCAGCCAATAAAAGGGATATTCACGAAAGCGGCTATGATGGATGCACCGATTAATACTTTCATCCAA
Source organism: Paenibacillus baekrokdamisoli (assembly GCF_003945345.1). GTDB lineage: Bacteria > Bacillota > Bacilli > Paenibacillales > Paenibacillaceae > Paenibacillus_Z > Paenibacillus_Z baekrokdamisoli. The sequence continues at coordinate 1,914,863 of NZ_AP019308.1, forward strand.
TCGGAACTTTGTTTTGGTCCACGAAACATTTCTCCAATGCGATAACTCAAAACGGTGACACCCACAGCAAAGGCCACGATCACAGCGAGGAGAATAAGGATTAGAATCGGTATGCCAATAATCGTTACGAGCAATAGTGCGCTTAGCGCCGCAATAATCAAACCACTAAGGAAACCGATGTAAAGCAATCGTCCCATTGATTCACGCTGATAACGATCAGTAAAAGCGGCTATTTTTTGCTTTCCGATGATCCTTATTAGTACAGGTACAAGAATCATAAGCAGGCTTCCAGCGAGCTGCAGCACCCACAAGCCCAGCACGAGTCCGCCTCCAATCAGAAGACTATTTTGTGTGGGGCTATCCAGAGAAATGTTATATACATCGTCACCCAAAGCAGCTCTAGGATCTTGGATAACTTGCCCCCCAACCACGACGATAACGCCTTTTATATTTGCTGTGCTGCCAATATGAAGGCTACCATTAATGACGACAACCACACCAGTCACTTGGCCAAGCACATCAGCATCTCCTCCGACGACATAGACGTCGTCGACTGTTTGCCCTTCGGGCACGGTTGTATTCTGGTGCTCGAAGATACTCTGCGCAGATGCAATGCCAGGGATGAGGAGCATGAAAAGTGTAATACAGCTTAATGTGTAAAAAATCTTTCTCAATACTTTCATCCCTTTCAACTGGCTGTGGTTTGAAGCAGTCGCCTAAGCGAGTAAATAGATGTCACAAGGATAATTAATGAGAGTACAACTGTCAGTGCAGTTAAGACGGGCACACTGAGAATGAAATGCGACGCCACATAGACCATAGCTATCATCAATTTTGAGAATCCATGAACCAGCTTTACTAAAACCGACCCAGTTACGAACCAAAATATGCCGAGTGTCAACGACACCATAAGAAATCCAAATAGCCAACCTTTTCCGACGGTCGCTGGACTTTCTTCTTTTGCGATTGACTGGAGAACCCGAACCTCGAGATCAGCTGGCTCTTGAATCAGATTGAATGTCTGCACAAGGTCACGTTGTAGGACTAAAAGGTCTTCCAGAAGCGCCTGACAGGACTCGCATTTCTCAATATGGTCTTCCATCCGTCGCCTTTCGTCATTATTTAACTCGTCATCGAGATAAGCCGACAATTGATCCTCTGGATGTTTGGTCATCCTTGATCCTCCTTTCTTAATTCTTTGCGCAACGCAATTCGGGCTGCAAATAGCCGTGATTTCACAGTTCCAAGGGGAACTTCAATCATCTCCGCGATTTCTTCATAACGATACCCTTGCACTTCATGCAGCAATAAGACTCCCCGATGATCGATAGTAAGCCTGCTCATGCCTTCCTCGATGGACAACTTTTCCAGAGGATCAGACAAATTTTGATCCGCTATCATCTCACTTGGTTCATCATTCAACCCTTGTTCTTTTGTGCGTTTCTTCAATCGATCCTTGCAAAGGTTAGACACAATTCGAATCATCCACGACGAAAACGCATATTCATTGTCCAAACTAGATAATGAATAATACGCTTTTATGAATGCCTCTTGTGAGACGTCTTCTGCGTCCATTCGATCGCTCAACATACCCACAGCATATCGATATACATGGCCTTTATAACGTTTGACAAGATCAGCAAATGCTTCCCGATCACCACGCTTGGCTCGATGAATGATATGATTTAGTTCCTCGTCCACCACTCGTGCTCTCAACTCCTACCAGAACGGAAGCTTTCTCACCATCATGCCTTAGTGTTAGTACAACACGTAATATAATAAGATGCTAATCCACCTCAATTAGTCTATAATAGCTTCGTTATTTCGAAGCTTCCTTAGGATCTCAAGCAGAATGACATTAAGACTGATCCATACCCCACCGAATACATAGCCTGCTACGACATCGCTTGGAAATTGCACATTGAAATAAATACGGCTGATGCCCACAAGCAGGCACAATAGAATAACAGATAAAATAACCGAAATGCGGATCAAGCTCTCACTATAATGTCGAAGCAATAAAAAGGCAGAGAACCCGCATACAGTTATCGACGTCAGTGTTTCTTCACTCGGAAATGTATTAAATAATTGAACTCCAGCTGCAACCGGCCCAGGACGATGAAAAAGTATACGCAGCCCTTCGTCAAGCAGTTCCCCTCCGAGCACTACCCAGAACAGAAATGAAAGTTCCAGCATCCTGTCACGGCCCTTTAGAACGATCCAGAGAGCTGTTAATGCGATAAGAGGCCCGTAAAGATATATAGATCCGAGCTTAGCGAAGCCTTTCATTGAATCATGCCATTCAGGTCCAAATAACGCGAGGACCAAGTAGGAGACAACCTCGTCGAATTGACTGAAATCCTGTGCTAGAAAATCCTGAATCAACCCTAACATTAGGGAGACGAACAAAACTAATGCTGCAAATGAAGTCAGCACCAGGAACCTGACTTTGCCGAGTGAGTTAAAATGGTGTACCCCTCTGATTAGTAGGGCCATAAGCGAAGCAAGAACGCGTCGTTTGTACTTCCGGTAGAGATAGATCACAAGGGTCAACAAAGCTGAGGCAATCCCGAATAGGATCATATAGTGGTTCACGGTTTTGTGATAGACTTCCCACTTCGGACCCAGCACCCTGCCGAGTGAGAGGAACAAACTGACCCAAAAAATCGCACCGGAATACGCATAGATCGCATATCTCCGGAATGGCATACGGGTTACGCCGCAGAAGTACCCCGTTATATGCCTCACACCGGGTATGAAATAAACGATGAACAACAGTTTGTCACCATATTTCTCAAACCATATCGTTGTTCTTGCCAGTTGTTCTTCGCCCAGATGGATACGATGCCCATATTTGCTGATGAACGGCTTACCCAGCCTGTAACCGATCCAGTAAGACAGCGTAACGCCGGCTGTGACGCCGGCACTCGCTGATAGGATACTGAGCAGCCAATTCAATTTTCCTTCATAAACGAATAAGCCGGTATAACTCATCATCATCTCACCTGGAAGAGGTAAGGCGAGCATTTCAAGTAGTAAGGAAATAAAAATCAGTCCGTATCCATAATGTTCAAGCCATGTTGTCAAAATACTCATAGAATCCCTCCTCTTCCTTTAGTTTGAACGTAAAAGTTCCAAAATAATCCGCAGAACTTGATCGTAGATCGCAGGTTTAAACCTGTTTACCGTTAATCGATAGATCGGCGTTCCGTACCTCTTTACCTTGCATCCATTCATAGATAATCGGAATCACAACAAAGCTGTTGAGTGTGGATGTGATCATACCGCCAATCACCACGATACCAAGCACCTGTGAAATGACGGTATCGGTACTATGGGATAACGCAAGCGGAATCAGGGTAAGTACCGTCGTACCTGCGGTCATGAAAATGGGCCGAACTCTTGAAAGGCTACCCTGTACCACGGCTTCCCGAAGGCCTAATCCCTCTTTACGATTACGTTCAATTTTATCAATCAAGACGATCCCATTTGTAACCACGATACCAGTAAGCATCAATACCCCAATGAATGCGGCGAGATTCCATTGGCCATGGATCGCATACAAAGCGAGCACAACGCCGGATAAGGCGAGGGGAATGCTGATCAATACGGCAAATGGCGCTTTCCACCCTTTGAATACGAAGCTCGTAATGAGCAAGACGAGCAATATGGATACGATGATAGCAATAGATATCTCAATAATCATCTGCGTAACTTGCTGGGTAATACCACCTAGCGAATACGTCACTCCGCTTGGAAGTTGTATGTCTTTCAGGGACTGATCTACAGCGTTCGATACCTTACTTAAATCACTGGAGATGATTTGAACAGATACGACAGAGAATGGCTGACCGTCACGCTCTTGAATGGAAGAAACGGCATCACTTTTATGAATCGATGCGAATTGATCCAGACGATAGGACTGGCCGTTGCTACCTTTGATTGTTTCGGCTGCAAGCGAGGCCAGCACTTGTTCCGGTGCATAAACAGGCAACGACTTATCGGTTACTACACCTGTTTTGACAGAATCGATATACACATCGACGGGAATAATACCCGTTCCTGTGGATGTTGAAATATCAAAGTCTTTTCCTTTTGCCATGTAACGGGTTAACAATTTATTGATATCGTCCGGCTTGATCCCAGCCTTTGTGACTTTTTCCTTGTCAATGGTTAAGGCATACTTAGGAATTCCGTTCGTCAGATCTGTTTTTCCTGCCACGCTCAGACCTTGAATATCGGCCAGTTTCGTACGTACAAGCTGGGCAGCGTTGTCCAATGTTTTTTCATCCGCGCCGGTTAGCATGATTTTAATCGTTGAATCATCGCCTGCGATGTTCTGATTGGTTACCGTAATAGCAGCGCGTTTTGAAAGATTTTCTAAGTCGGACTGCAAAGCCGGTATGAACGAATTGACTTCTTTTTTATTTTTTAATTGGATGGAAAGATTGGCCACATTGGGCTGCTGAATGAAACCTCCACCCTGGTCGAATACATCGTCTGCCTGCGGCGTAAAGGAAGATCCGAAGGTAGCTGAATAAGAAGCGATTTTTGTGTTGTTCTGCAGAACGTCTTCTACATTCTTTACTTCCTTGTCCACTTCTGACAGTGGCGTCCCTTTCGGAAGTTCCACTTTTATAGCTACCTGACCGCTCGCCGTGCTAGGCAGCAGGCTAAATGGAAGTTGTGATGCGAACAGCGCAGCGGCAACAAATAGGATGAGTGAGATACTGATCACCGTTTTTTTGTGCGTCAATGCTGACTGAAGAAGAGGCTTCATTAAAGGCTCGAGCGTTACCGCTTTAGCATTAGGTTCTCTAAAGCCCATAAATGCAAATGCTGGAATCACTAGCATCGCGACGAAGAACGAGACCAAAAGTGCGATTACAACCGACCAGGCAAAGCCGGCATACGACGCGCCGATGATGCCGCCAACTAAAGCAATCGGAACATAGACGGCAACTGTGGTCGCTGTGGAAGCAAAAATGGCCGGCAGCATCTCTACAACTGCAGAAGCCAACACATTCAAGATAGGCTTGCCCTTGTTTTCCTGAACCCGTCGATACATGTTATCCAAGATGACAATCGCATCGTCAACAATACGTCCCATGGCCACGATTAATCCGGAAACGGTCAATATGTTTAGCGTAACGCCCATTGATTTTAGAATAGTTGTAGTAGCCAATAGGGAAATGGGAAGCGTTATGGCGATCAAGAGTGTAGACCGCACATTCCTGAAAAAGAACAGAACGCAGAGCATGGAGAACACACAGCCCAGTAAACCTTCGCGAACAAGCCCCTTCAGGGAACCGTTCAGATCATGCGCACGGTCTGTTAGAAGAGTCATCGATACGTCACCGCTTTTAACAGAAGCAATGCCAGAAACACGTTCCTTTACATGCTTTGCAACATCCGTAATGGTTGCTGTAGGTGTCTTGATGACATTAATCATAACACTTGCTTTGCCATTGGTTCTTGAGACAGTTTTCACATCGGTCAGTGATTGAGAAACCGATGCAACGGCCGATAAGGGTACGCTGTTACCATCTTTGTTCTTGATAATCAGGTTGTTCAATTGTTGCTCGGTGAGGTCCCAGCCTTCTACTTTGATGGGAAAAGAGGCTTTAACATTCGCAATGTTTCCCTGCAGGCTGGGCACATCCGCCGTGATGGATTTATTAAAATCATCCAGCGTCAGGCTGTTAGCCACTAGATCTTTCATTCGAAGGGCAACGACGTACCCCCTGTTAGCTCCACCAACGGTTTGGACATCAGCCACACCGGGAACGGATTTCAACTGCTTGATGATGTCTGTTTGCAAGGTCGATCGAAGGGTTAGATCATCCACTTGATTACTTTTTGTAGTCAGACTGTAACTAAGGATGGGAAACGTGCTCGATGTTAATCTTGTTACGACAGGCTTGTTAACCCCATCCGGTAATGCCGCATCGTTCAACGCTTGTTTAATTGTGTTCTCGGCAATTCCCATATCATAATCCATGGGGTAGTAGAGATTCATCAGGACCCCGCCATCGTACGAGGTCGTCTCCAGATTGGTTATCCCGTTGGTCTTACGGATTGCATCCTCCAGGGGCGTTGTAATGTCGCGTTTAATTTGGTCCGCTTGATAGGACGAAGCGCGCAGTGACACCATTAAAGTGGTGTTATTGATGCCAGGAAGGTAGTCCCTCTGCATTTGGAGGGCCGAAACCGCTCCCCACGCTAATATGAGTACGACACAAACTAAAATAATCGTCGCTCGTTGCATGACTGATTCAATCATTCGTTTCATTATGAAGTCTCCTCTCGAGTGTATAAAGGAAAAGACTTCATTATGGGCACGATTGTTCATCGTAAATAAAATTTTACGAGAACAATAAATATCATGGGTATACTTAGAATGAGAATGTAGATTTATAATAATCCATGAGGGGAATACCGATGAGAAGTTTCCGAGCAGTTCTTCGCCGACTAAAGATTGTAAAGCTATTCTCAGTTCTTTACCGCTTTAAGCTGCTGCAAATACTTATCCCAGCAGCAGTGATCGTGTTTATTTACTGGGAGGGTAAGAACGAGTTCCAAAGGATTGATTGGGTGGGAACCCTTCACATCCTTCACCATATGAGACCAACGACCGTGCTCTTTCTGTTTGGAGTTTCACTGATCGCAGTAGCTGCAATTAGTGCATACGATTTTGTTCTTCGACGTCATTTCCGAATTCCCATCACCCTTTGGGATACCTTCCTTTTTTCATGGATTGCAAACACCTCTAATAGTGTAATTGGTTTCTCCGGTATTGCCGGAGCTGCTTTGCGGACTTTCCTGTACCGAAAACGGAAGATCCCTATGCAGACGATTACTGCTTCGATCGCTTTCCTCTCCACCATTACGATAACCGGCCTTTCTTTACTCTCATGGGCTGGTATTTTCGGTATTTTTCCCATACAGACTGTTATAAGAATGCATCCTTGGACCCTTTATGCCGTGTGGGCAACCGCTCTGTATTTACCAGGTTACGTTTTACTGCAGCGTACGTCGTTTTACGCAAAGTGGTTGAATCGAAATCTACCCCGGATGAATGCAGCTACAATTGCGGCTTCTGTTGGCGCTTCCTTCTTGGAGTGGGTCTTTGCAGGAATCTCCTTCTGGTTAATTGGCTCCTGTCTTCTTCCCGGTCTTTCACTTACACAGGCGCTTGGCATCTATACAGTCTCTGCGATTACAGGTCTGCTCAGTATGGCTCCGGGCGGCATTGGCGGCTTCGACCTAACCGCTCTACTTGGACTGCAACAGCTTGGCTACCAACCTGACAAGACGGCTGCTGTCCTCGTCCTCTTCCGGATGTTGTACTACCTTTTTCCCTGGATTATTGGTCTTGCTCTAGCCGCATATGATTTTGCAAGGGATCGTGAAAGAGAGAATGAGCGAAATTACGAGGGTTTCGAGAGCGTATTGAACAGTTGGCAAAGAGTATGGCACTTTCCTAACCAGTTCGGGTTGGTCGGAGAACTCGGAGCTTGGTCTCTTGGTAAACTTGTATTTGCAAGTGGATTCGTTCTACTTCTCTCTGCTGCTACGCCCGGTCTGCTGTATAGGCTTCAATTTACAGGGGAGCTGTTGTCCGCTCCACTTATGAGGTTGTCCCATCAATTAAGCGTCATTATTGGCCTCATGCTGATCGTACTTTCTTGGGGTATCTCGCATCGGGTAAAACGTGCTTACCAACTGACGCTTTTCCTTCTGTGCGCCGGTGCTCTATTTACATTCGCAAAGGCTTTTGATTTTGAAGAAGCCATTTTCCTGCTCATCGTGGCACTGCTACTTTGGATATCACGAAACCGGTTTTTCAGGGTCGCTGCACCTTTCAGCAAGGAAAAGGCAGCTATATGGGGGCTCGTAACGCTTTTGGCAGCCTATGTCTACGATTTGATTGCTTCGGATATTCATCCTGCTTTCCTAAAGCATTGGCCTCCGAATGCACAGGTGTCGTGGCTCATTAATCCAGCACAACATGCAGCGGCGGCTATCGCCGGTCTTGTAATCGCTTGGTTATTGATTTCACTTATTCTGATTCTCAGGCCAAACCGTTTGTCCAACAAAGGAGCATCCGAAGCAGAACGGAATAAATTACATTTGTTTCTGGAGCACGAACGAGGTAACTTACTGACCCATATGTTATTTGCCGGCGACAAAAGCTTTTTCTGGGCGTGCAATGACCGGGTATTGCTTCCTTATTCCATTGTCAGAAATAAACTCGTCGTCCTTGGCGATCCCATTGGGAAAACGGAATTAATTAGTGAAGCAATCCAGGAATGTCAGCGATTTGCGGATCTATACGATTTATCGGTTGTGTTTTATCAAGTTTCCCCGCATTACCTTCCGATCTATCATGAAAATGGATACCGTTTTTTTAAATTGGGTGAAGAGGCGCTGGTTTCATTGGAGTCCTTTACACTTAGCGGAAAACGAATCACAAACTTACGAAGTGTGAGAAACAGGTTTGACCGTGAAGGGTTCCGCTTTGAAGTGGTGCAGCCTCCCCATGACAATCATTTATTGGAAAGGCTTCGCCATATTTCGCAAAAGTGGCTGAATGGCAAAAAAGAAAAGAGCTTTTCACTCGGTTGGTTCGAGGAGTCCTACTTGCAGTTGTCCCCTGTCGCATTACTAATAGATCCGGATGATGCGATCATAGCATTTGCCTCATTGGCTCCTAGCTATGACAATGATATTAGTATATCCGTCGATCTCATGTGCCATCTTCCAGAAACGCCAAACGGAACGATGGACCAATTATTCGTCTGTCTGTTAGAGTGGGCAAAAGCAGAAGGGTATCAATACTTTAATTTGGGCATGGCTCCACTCTCTAGCGTAGGTCAAACTCAGGCAGCGATCCGAGAAGAGAAACTTGCCCATATTGTCTTTAAACATGGTGGTTATTGGTATGGATTTAAGGGTCTTCGGAAATACAAAGAAAAATTCTTCCCAGTTTGGGAGCCTCGTTATCTTGCTTATCCAACTTCGGTTTCGCTGCCGATTATTTTGTTGGAGTTAGTTAGGCTAATTTCGCGCCGACCCAAAAAAGGTGTTGATTAACGCCTTTCCTTTGCAAACCATTATCATTCTCCACGATGAACAGAATAACGGCAAATTGCCAAGGATTTGTCTCTATTGTTTCGGCGAACGCGTGACTTGAGTAGGTCTAGCATATCTCACAAGATTAGCTTGCATGATATTATAGACTGCGAGTAGCCGATCTTGAATATTCGCCTATCCTTGGTGAAGGAATCCCCCTTCCATTTATAGAACTACTCTAGTAGCTATTAATGGGGGGGTCTTCCCCTGTTGTAGTTCGGATAAGCATCCAAGAATACGACAATAAAGGAAGGTTTCCATGCCAGTCAATCTCGCCTACTTTCTGTTTTTTTACGTTTTCATTTATATGAGCAATGCGGTTTACGGCACCTTTATCCCCCTTTACTTTCAACACGTGGGGTTCACTCCGTCACAAATTGGAACCTTGCTTGGCCTCGGGCCGCTCATTGCTATCCTGGCTCAGCCTGTCTGGGGAACGTTGGGCGATCGCGCCAAGACTAAGAACAGTATCCTTCTGCTGTTAATCGCTGGGAGCGGAGTATCCGTACTGCTCTATCCGCTATCTGATCAGTTTCTTTATCTGCTCGCCATCATTTGTATCTTCACGTTTTTTCAAACTTCTATTTTTGCGATAAGCGATGCGGTTACTTTGGAGGCTCTGGATAAGCGCGGTGGAGGAAATTATAGTCTCATTCGCATGGGTGGAACGATCGGATTTGCGATTATGTCGATTATTTTCGGGCTTCTCGCACAGAAACGGATCGACCTTCTTTTTGGCGTTTATGCTATTATTCTGGCCGTTTGCTTTATGCTTGTCCTGCGTTTTCCCATTATTGAAGGCCATCAATCGAAGAATCGCAAGATACACATCTGGGTACTGTTTAAGAATCGGAAGCTGATGCTTTATTTGGCAGCTAATTTCGTACTCCAGATTACATTAGGCTTTTATTATGCCTTTTTTCCGCTGTACTTTAAGGAATTGGGCGGTGATAGCAGCTGGCTTGGGTGGTCGATGCTTATCTCCTCTCTCAGCGAAGTCCCTTTCCTTCTGCTGTCGAACAGAATCTTCAAACGGATCAAGATTCCGCACATTTTGCTTGGAGCCGGTGCAGCTGCCGCCTTGCGTTGGTATCTGTTCTCCGCTATTCATGATCCACTTTGGGTTCTTCCTGTTCAAGCTTTGCATGGTTTGATCTTTATCGTACTATCCGTGACCATGGCTACTGTTATCAATAGGGAAGTGCCTGCCGAATTAAAAGCAAGCGGTCAAACGTTTAACGGACTGTTAAGCTTAGGAATTGCCCGTATTATTGGAAGCTTAGTCGGAGGCATAGCTAGCGAAGCCTTCGGTATGCGCAGCGTGTTCCTTTATAATTCTATCGTAGCCCTTGTTTGTATCCTTGTCTTCTCCGTTATTTTCTGGCTGCAAGGCAGAAGTAGCAAGGCAAATTTGAACCTAAGTCAGTAGAAACGACCGCCTTCCATAGGCGGTCGTTTATTAAATTTCACATCCAGCCTGCATCCATGTGTACCGAATTAATGAGTTGGGGCAAGGAATCGCTGACAGTCAATTGCAGACATACAGCCTGAACTAATAGCGTTCACAATTTGACGGTATCTCCGATCTTGGACATCACCGCAGGCAAATACACCGGGAATCTCCGTTTCTGTTGTTCCTGGCTTCACGATCACATAGCCTTGGTCATCAAGGGGTAATTGCCCCTTCAGAAATTCCGTATTCGGTTTATTGCCAATCGCAACGAAAATGTAATCACCAAGAATGATTTCTTCCTCTTGGGTATCATTATGAATAACCTTTAATCCGGTTACCCCCTTCTCTCCAGTCATGGCTTCAACTGGTGTGCGATTCATCAGCCACTTCACCTTTTCCATCCCTCGAACCTTCTCCTGCAAAGATATCGATGCACGATTATGATCGCTTCGATTCACCATGACAATTTCAGACGCATAATGCGCCAAATAAAGGGCTTCCTCCATCGCAGAGTCTCCTCCACCGACAATGATTACCTTCTTATTCGTAGTGAAAAAACCGCTGCAGGTTGCACATGTATTGACTCCCAGTCCCAATTGATCCTTTTCTCCGGGGATATCCAAGAGTTTGGGCGTGGCGCCTGAAGCGATAACTAATGTCTCCGTTACAAGTTCTCCCTGACCTTCTAACAACAGGCTAAAAGGTCTTTTCGATAGATCCAGCTTCATAACCTCACCCATTCTTACCACAGCTCCATATTGCTCTGCTTGCCTGAACATATTGTCTAATAAAGCAGGACCATTCGTACCGTAGGTAAAGCCAGGGAAGTATTCGATGTCCTCTGTGGTGGTTAGATGATGACTGGGTTTCAATCCTTTGATCACCAGTGGCTTCAGCCCCGCTCTAGCCAAATAGATGGCAGCTGTAAATCCAGCAAATCCTGCACCAATTACTATGCTTTTATATTCCATAATATCCTCCATTATTGTTTTTTGAACAAATGCATGGTCATTCCCAATTTCAAGATTCCTGTACGAAACAGCAGTCCTTTCTATTTTTACCATCTTTCCGGCTCATTAAAACGTCCGAAACCGTCGTGTTACTTGGATCAAGAAGAAAAGCTAGTCTCTCCTGCACCATGTTGTCTCGAAAACCACTTTCCACGTAGACATCGTGTTAACGAATAACAACAGAAAAAATCCCGAACTGCCTTATTAAGACAGCTCGGGAATTTGTGATAGGAATTGATATTTGGTTAAGAATTCAATTAAGAATTCTATTAAGAATCGTTAGGCTGTTTTCATTCTCCCTCTCAGACTAACTACCCCGAAGCAGAGCACGAGGAAGAGGAAGCTAACGAGACCGACAATCTCGAAATCGACATCAACTATGGGGAAGAAGAAGGTGAATGCCAAATAGAAAGAAACACCATAGGCTAAGGTTACAATTAACCAGCCGATCATTCGCGAAGCGCTTTGCCCGATTTTACTCGTTTGGCTGATCATCCGATAGGCGATTAGAGAATCGAGGGTATCGGTCAGCATCATGCCTACCATGAATACAAGCCCTAGAATAATAGGCATATAGCTATTGGAATTCACAGCTGAGATCGCCCATACTGACGTCTGGCTAACGGTATCTGCCGCTAGAGCGAACAATCCGCCAAGCAAAATAATGACAAAGGGATTAGAGGTTTCACGCAGAATCTTAGGAATCAACTTTCCTTTGATTCCTTTCAACTCAAAATCATGTTTATGTTTCTTAGCACGAAGCAGGTTGGATATATTCAGTGTGCCAATGAGGAATAAGGACAGAATCGCCACCCAGGTTGCGAAAGTATCGAAGAAAGCCGGAAATGTGAAGCTTTTGAAAAATAAACCGAGTATGATCGCAATACTAGCAACGACGGCCCCATGACCGAACGAAAACAATGTCCCCACCCAACGGGCGATCGGGCTTCCGATCCGCCAATTATACCGAATCTGTCCATCGATAAAAGCGAGATGATCGGCATCCAATCCATGTCGTACGCCTAATAAGAAAACAAGAAAAATTAATGATGCAGTTTCCATGCCTTACGTTCCTCCTAATCGTTATCTTCTTCTGAAAAAAGAAGAAACTGCTGACGCCGTCCTCTGGCAGCAAAACAAGTTTCTTCCACAAAAAAACCTCAATCCTAAAAACCGGATTGAGGTTCGTACGTACGTCTAAATAGACGACAAATCGATTAGAGTTGTCGTATCCTTATTCGTACACCGCTCCTTTCCGCGAAGGACTTTTTGGTGCCATAAATTAGGTAGGTCTCCTGGCTCTCGGATCTGTATATTCCTCCGTCTTCCCCGATTCATTCTCGAGTGACATCATTTGGAAGAATACTCCCCAATTACAGTGGCGGGACCGCTCGGGATTTGCACCCGATTCCCTGTTACCCCTTGCTCTCACAAGGGCACCTAATTTATATCATCTTATGTGATTATCTAGTTAAATATAGCATATAGAAGTTCCTAGAGATACCCTTTTTTCAAGCAAAAAAGCCCGCCTCAAGCTTTCTCTGTCTCATGAAAAGGCTGGTTGTTTCATAAAGCTACCCTATTGCTTTCGAGATCCTTTTCAGTAAGGTGCATACCACAAAATACAAGACTGCATTAATGACTACGGAGTAGAGGAATAACACCCGCTCATCATCAATAAGGGCTTCTCCACGGACATCTTTCCAAATAAAATACAGGAACACGAGTCCAGCTCCAGAGACAGCGTGAACAACTAGTTTCAACAAAAGCCCTAGCCAGCTATCGTTTTTAATTGCATATTGAATGCTTAGAGATACCGGTATACCGATAAATGTTGTCCCAATGGAACAAACAATGACTACGAAACAAAAGACAGTCAAGTCTCCCTCAAGAAAGAGAGCCGTAATCAATACCGCACTAACAAAAGCAGACAAATAAACGGAGATGATCGCGATCCACAAATTACGGTATGAGAAATTCATTGTTTTCTCCTCCTGCGCCATAACGTCCAGGGTTACCTTCTTTTAGCCTATAGAGGGTTCCCTAGCTAAATTGTAGCCCTTCTGTAATCGCTCCAACAGTTCCATCTTTTATAGAACTGCATCTGTGCATAGGAAAAAGAGCCTCGATTTCTCTCGGCCCTCACCGTATATGAATGATCCTGTTTTGTCCCCGATTGCTCTTCATGCAGCGCAGCAAAACACTACAGCTCGATATTTTTAATCACTTTAGCAGGATTGCCACCAACAACCACCTGACTGGGAACATCCTTCGTAACTACTGCTCCAGAAGCTATGACCACATTATCGCCAATGGTCACACCAGGGTTAATAATTGCCCTCCCGCCAATCCAAACGTTATTGCCTATTGTCACAGGTTTACCGTACTCTGCTCCAGAAGTTCGTTCAATCGGATGCAAAGGATGGGTTGCGGTATAGATATGTACACCCGGTGCTATGAAACAATGATCCCCAATTCGGACCTCGCAAACGTCTAAAATAACACAATCAAAATTGGCATAAAAACCATCACCGACATGGATATTGTAGCCATAATCGCAGCGGAAGGTCTGTTCAACATAGATATTCTCACCCACTGACCCCAGAAGCTCTTGGAGAAGCTCCGTACGTCTGGCATATTCCGTTTCCGTTGTTTGATTGAATAACCGAGTCAGTCTTCTAGCCTGCTCGCGCTCTTCAACTAACTGCGAATCTGAGGCCATATACAGTTCTCCAGCTATCATTTTCTCTTTTTCGCTTTTAATTTGCACGCACAGTCTCCCTTCCTTTCACAGCTCATTCTTCTCAGCCAAGAGAACAGAATTTGAGTGAAACTCCATCATTTCAGCCAATTCTCAAAGAAGCTTTCATACCCTTTTTTCATAATCGTGTTCGAGAATGTACTGAAGGCATATGCCCGATTATCCTGAGATGCCTGCACCGGAGAAGCTACAGCCATATTGAGCAGCTCATTCCAATTCCTCTCATTCCCCGCAAAAGTATGTGTGGAGCTGATGTGAGCATAACAAGGGTGCTCGGGGCGACAAATGATTTTCCCCATGGCCATGGCTTCCGATAACGGCATTGAGAACGTATCAAATACACTGCTAGACCAATATACCTTTGCAGAGTTCATGAGTGTGAATACCTCTTCACGGGTCAAAGCGAAGTGCAGCTTAACATTGTTAGGAATCTGATATTTCTTCATACTCTCTATATATCGGACGCCTCCGAAGACCATAACGACCTCTTTATCCGGATTATTCCGAGCATATTCAATTGGTATGTCAGGTCTTCTATTGGGCTCATCGCGGCCAATCCACAGAATTCGATTCTGAATGATTGCAGATGGGTCATAATATCGGTTTGCCAGTTCCTCCTCGAAACCAATCGGAATCACATCCACATCTGTCACTCCAAAATCATCCTTGAAGCTTTGTTTCAAGAAATCGGTATGTACGACTGCTTTATCCACGATCTGATAGAATGGGCGCATCATTTCATGGCCAGTTAAGCTCGGATTGGGGTAAGAATGTGGGAAAAGCACGCATTTGTCGAAGAATAGTTTGAGAAATGAAAAGCCTGATACGGTATAAATGACATGATCAATCTTTTCCTTCATCATACGGTCCACAACGATATCATAATTGCACAAATCGCCTTTCTCATATTCAAAACCAACTGCTTGGTCATAATCACTTACATTACGTTCCGGAGCAATAAACACGATATCGATTCCAAGCTCCTGACCAATGGCCTTCAATCGTTCTGCATATACTCTAGGCCCTTGGGCTTCTGTAAACTGAATCTTCCTCATTACTAGGCCAACCTTTTGCATTCCTTTATTCTCTCCATCTATGGTGTATTTTATCGTCGTCGTATTAGGCTGACGAGCTGCCAAGCATTATTACATCTACCCATCTTACTATCACTGGAGGCTTAGGACAATGTGAAACGATTATTATACGCTATTGAACGTACTCATTTGGTTCCGCAGACGCGTCAAGCTTCGTGCGACCCATGAAGAGAGAAGCAAGCAGCGCTAGCAGCACCGGAACAATTGCCCAAGCGAAAGTATACACGATAGATGACGAGAGCATATCTGATATTCTGCTAAGTAAATCAGATGGGAATAACGCCCGCGTTGCTGGGGACAACAGCGCATGGGGGTCCTTGAGGTCAATCCCTTTAGGGAGCTGGTCCGATCCACCGCCTCCTAATAACTGGTTCGTCATTTTGTTCGTAAACATATGACTTTGAATCAATCCGAAAGTTGTAATGCCAATCGTCATACCGAGTGAACGGAAGAAGTTCAGGGTCGAGCTGGCCGTTCCTCGTTGTCGATAAGATAAACCATGAATGGCAGCATTGCCAAGCACCGAGAAGGATCCGCCAATACCAAGTCCAATCAGAATCATAAATATAGTTACGATAAAACGACTCGAATCCGCTGTGAGTGTGACAACAAGCGCTGTACCAATCGCAAAGATAATAAGCGTCGGGACCATGACATTACGATACGGTATCTTATTCATGAGAAATCCACCCAATGTCGCAGTCACAACGGAGCCGACCATCATCGGCAGGAGGACCATCCCGGAGTTGGTTGCAGATCCACCAAGTACACCTTGTATGAAAATAGGGATGTATACAGATGCCACAATAAACGCCGCACCACTAAAAAAGGCACAAAGAACGCTTGTTGTATACAATCTCTTCTTGAATAGAGCATATGAAATGATCGGCTCTGCAACCTTCCTCTCCGTGAGAAGAAAAGCAACTAACAACAGCATAAATCCAGCAAAAAGACTAATAATTACAGAGGAATCCCACGCGAATTGCTTACCACCGAGCTCTAGGGCGAACATCAAGCAGACGACTGCTCCCACTAAAGTGAAGGCTCCCATCCAATCAATGCGCTGCTTAGAATGCTCATGCGATTCCTTGTAGAATAACAAGACCATGATAAAGGCGATTATACCCAAAGGCAAGTTGATATAGAATATCCACTCCCAAGCGATATGATCGGTAATGTAAGCGCCGAGTAACGGTCCGAAGATGCTGGATAACCCAAACACCGCACCGAACAGTCCACCTAAACTTCCGCGTTTCTCGAGTGGAACCGCATCGAACATGATCGTGAACGCAATAGGGACAAGCGCTCCTCCGCCAATACCTTGAATGGCCCGATAAATCGCTAATTCAGTAATAGAAGTTGCTGTTCCGCACAAGGCTGAACCCAGCATGAATACGATCATGCCGAATATAAAAAACTTTTTACGTCCATACATATCCGATAGCTTCCCGAAGATTGGCATGCCAGCCATCTCAGCGACCATATAGGCGGATGTAACCCAAACAAATTTGTCCATGCCTCCAAGCTCTCCGACGATATTGCCCATGGCCGTGGCCACGATCGTATTATCCATAGATGCCATTAATATACCAAGCAGCAAGCCTGCAATGACGATTGGCAAGCTGTTCTTGTGAGATTGCTTCATTTTGACAAACACTCCTTTAGTAGTTGAGATCATAGATTGCGATTCCTATTCCAATGTCTTGCTCCTTTCTTTTTCACTACAATCAGTGTAATAAAAAAAGTATGACAACAGATTGTCATACTTCAGGATATCGATTTATCATTTTTTCAAGCTTTGCTTTGATTTGTTGTCTTAGCTCAGGCGGTTCAACAACCTCTACCCCGTCCCCGAAGCTTAATAGAACCGGCAGTAACCAATCGACTTCATGGGAGTTGTACATTTTTAAGGTAAGCGTGAGTGATCCATCATCATTAAAGCTCTTCGCAGCATGATAGAAGAAATCCATTGCCCTAGCCAAACAGTCCACCGAGAAATGAAGAACAGCATCGGTAGAATGCTCTCTCTTATAACGATCGAAATGGCGCGTCGGTGGAACTGCTTGATGATGCTTCCGGAAGTGTTCCTTCGATGCAGTTAAATCAGCAATGCGCGATAGCTTGAATTCCCGATAATCCTTGCGCCCTCTGCAAAAGCCATATAAATACCAATTATCATACTTATACATCAGACTGATCGGCTCAACTGTGCGATCTGTTCTTTCGCTCTTGGCATTAATATATTCGAATCGGATGACACAGCATTCCGTAATTGCAGTTCTAATGACACGAAGGAAATCGTTATAACCTCGCTGACTTCCAATATCCATGGACAAGCTTGGCATATGCGTATCGGTTTGTATCGTTTGCAATTTGTTAATGGTTTCCAGAGCCTGCACATCTTCAAATACGGTAGACATGCTGTGGAGAATGGTTATGAGTGATCCGACATCATAGGAGCCTAATAAGCTCTTGTCCATTTTATAGGCCTCCATGATTCCATAACCGCCATTCACCCCTTGATAAGAAACGACTGGAATACCAGCGGCACAGATCACATCGATATCTCGGTAAATCGTTCTTTGCGAAACCTTGTATTTCTCTGCTAATGCAGAAGCCGAGAGCACCTCATTATTGAGCAGCATGTAAATCATAGATATGAGACGCTCTAGCTTCATGGGTAACTCCTTCTATGTTCATTCTATCCTTCTCTTCTGCCGCAACTAAGTTCCCATCTAGTTAATTCGAGAAGTTGCTTAGAATTCCTTTCTTTAACTTTTTTCAAGTTCTGCCATTACCAAACTCAGCATTTCAAATAGGATCGAAAGGAAATGAACAAATCTTGCTCTTTTTTCTCCGGAATTCATACATTTTCACAAAAACTTTATGTTGACAAATAATTATTTTTGTGGTATAATATATAATTTTTATATTGACTATCTCTTCTCAAAAATGATAATTAGTAGATGTGGTTATAGTCACTAATTAGTCGAGGAGGATGATTTCATGAGAATTTCGGGCGGAATTGAAATGCTTGAATTAGAGGCAGAGGCTTTCGGGGGTCGTGCACAATTGAATCCTACCCTTATTTGGGATGACACAACAGCTCTTCTGATCGATACCGGCATGCCAGGAGGATGGGAACAATTACGAGAAGCTATGAATGAGGTCGGAGTTCCTTTTGCAAAGTTAAAGGCGGTTATTCTCACGCATCAGGATATTGACCATATTGGCAATATTCCCGAAATACTACAGGAAAGCAGCGGGAGCATACAAGTCTATGCTCATGAGCTCGATAAACCTTATATCGAAGGAATTCTGCCTCTCATTAAGACCAGTCCCACTGCGATGGCCCAAACCATAGCATCACTTCCGGAACATATGCGCCCTCAAGCCATGGCATTATGCGAGAACCCACCAACGGCGAGAATCGATATCTTACTGGAGGATGGTGATGTACTGCCTTACTTTGGGGGTATTCGCGTTATTTTCACCCCTGGACATACACCTGGTCATATCAGTCTTTATCATCAAGAAAGTAAAACCCTTGTGGCGGCAGATGCATTAATAAATGTTGCCGGTAAATTGCGTGGACCCATCGCGCAAACCACCTTAGATATGCCCGCAGCCCTTCGCTCCTTAGAGAAGTTCTTGGACTTCGATATTGATTCGGTGATCTGTTATCATGGTGGCTTAAGTACGGATAACGTTATGGAGCAGCTTCGGTCTCTTGTAGGGAATAATTGAAGAAGGCTGCAGGAGATTCCTAATGGAAAGTAATCTTCCCTGTCAAGGCTGTAAGGGCATGTGCTGCGGCCCTGTTCCTGTTTCGGAGCAAGAGCTCAAACGTATTAAGAAGAAACTGAAAGAGATGCCTCTTAAAATTCGGCTAGAACTTGAGAATCAACAGCGTTTCTATGGAACCTGTATTTTCTACGATCAAGACCATGACAAGTGCGGCATTCATGCGGTTAGACCCGCCGTATGCCGTGCATTTGGTCACTTTAACAATTTAGTTTGTTTCCGCAAACCAGAAGCAGCAGCGGCGAATAATTGGGTAATACAAGAGAAAGCTGTCGGTATTTTGTCAGAGCATTTTACTTGGAAGGATTTCAAATAACCCCCCACGGAAGGGGCCTTTTATCCTTCTCTCACTTCCAGATGGCAGCGCACACCCGTTGGAATCTATCTTCTACTTCGAGCAAGCTGAACTTACCGTAAACGAAACCGGAGCGGATGCCCACTTGCAACCTTTCTACGAGTACGGTCGTTTAAGAACAAGAAGAAGCGAACCATCAGGAATCAAACAACAAATGGAAGTGGGTAATAACATGCTAAAACAAGCTCTCCTTACTGGGCTAACCGTATCCGCATTGCTCAGTTCTTCATTGTCTGTTTATGCAGCAGCTCCTACTAGCACGACAAGCAGCATCGTGAAATTCCAACTCGGCATGAAAGCCTATACCGATCATCAAGGCACACATTCTCTTGATGCTATCCCTTTCCTGTCAGGAAATAATATTATGGTTCCTCTCAAAGCACTTGCGGACAGTCTGAATACGCCCATCACTTGGAATGCGAAGACAGGTGAGATTACGTTGAAAGGCTCACAGGTTGTGAAGCTGAAGCTTAATGATAACAAGGCCATCATCGGATCAAACCAAGAGGTGAAATTGCCCACAGCTATCGTTTCCATAAAGGGGCGCACCTTCGTTCCTACTCGTTCCATATCCGAGCTAATTGGTGCAGCAGTTAGCTGGATGCCACAATCGAAGCAGGTTTGGATTACAGCTCAATCACCAAGCAACACGAAGAGTCTTCAATACGCTTACTCGTTCCAGAAAGATACAGAGGGTTGGTCGTCGGGCTTTGCTGATCTTCCGAAGAATTACAATCCGGAGATCTATACGTTATCAGCCAAACGAGAGCTAATTCCCACTGCAACTAACAAAACCAATTATGGCTTCCAGCTCTCGGGTGCGAATCGGAGCGACGATCTGTTTATGTTTATGACCAAGAAGCTGGATGGGCTAAAACCAAACACTACGTATAGCTTGAAGCTCTTCTTCGATTTATATTCGGATCAGGGTGCCGGTCAGATGGGTATTGGCGGTGCGCCTTCAGAGGCCGTACACATGAAGGCAGGTCTTCTAAGCTCAGCAGCCAAAGTAGTTGAGGTAAAAGAAGCTGGAGAAACCTACCTCCGACTCAATGCGGATAAAGGCAACCAAAAAACAGAGGGCAAAGATATGAAACTAATTGGTAATATATCGAAGCCAGAGCCAGACAAGGCTGGTTATCAGGCTATCCCGTTCGAATTCTTTGCCACAGCAAAGTCAAACGCTGCCGGTGAGCTGTTCCTAATAATCGGAACTGATTCCGGCTACGAAGGACTGACTACACTCTATTACAACAATATTAAAGCGACGCTAACAGAAGTGAAGTAATAAGAGGCTGTCGTTTTCACACAAAGAGACCGTCCCTCCGTCATATATTATGACTTCTGGGACGGTCTCTTCTCATTAGCGTTCCTTCTTTCTATAACTCCGCAAACAAAAAAGGCCGAAGACTTCAGAGAGAAAGTCACGACCATTTATTTGCTTATTGATTAACCATGAATCTTATTGACGATTTTTAGAACGGTTGCTCTTGTTAGCTTGTTTCCGCCGGCATTAATGAGTTTGACTGTAGCATGAGCCAGTGATAACGGGATTTTGCAGAATTTCAGAGCAGGACCGCTCTTAAGCTCCTCAACGTAAGCATCCGCTAGCTTCAAGTTACGGCGAGTATAGGCAATCATTTCTTTTGATCCCCAACCATTAGGGTAGAAGTCAACCCCCCGCCCAAGGTCCTCATCTCGATTACGAAGAATATTAACGGCTTGTAACCCACGGCCAAAAGCAACCGCTTTTATAGGATCGGATTTGGTTCCATCAAACCATTCCCATAGTTCCGAGAGCATTTCTCCCACCATACCAGCCACGCTGTAGGTATAACGGTCCAAATCATCTTCAGTCTGGATGACAAAATTAGCTTCGACCCATTCCGCCATTTCTTTGGCCATTTTGCCTATGTAGCGATAAATCGTTGGCACAATTGATGGTGGACAATAAAGCGCCCATTCATCTAATTTCATCGATACCTCAGGCAAGATATCCCGGTAGGGTGCCAGCAGCTTCTGTATCGATTCAATAATCTGCGAGGATCGAGTGGCATCGTGAACACCATTCAAGAGCTCCACCTTTAATTCATCGGTGAGATCTGTATGATCTTCAATTTCATCGATAGCCCGCATGCATAAGTATGCAGAAGCTACAGCCTCCTGCAGACCTGGAACCAGCCGACTAATCGGAATATAAAAGGTTCGGCTCGTATTCTGTAACATAACCATGGCTTCATTAAGGACGACGTTAGTAATGAGTATTACCTCCAAAAAGCAGCGAAGCTTTCTCGTATTTTTAATTCAGTAGTTACATCATACCATTTTGTTGATAAAGTACTCAAATATTAATGCGATTCATTTGAAGCAAAGGAAGGAACTTTCCCAACTTCTTGAAGATTATAGGGCAAATTGTTTGTTTAGGATACCGAGTTCCTAAATTTGGAAGGAGATTCCCCAATGTCCTTTAAATTTTAAACTGCACAAGCAAGTCCTGTTGCTCCTGAACCATTGAACTTAGCGACTTGGCGGAAGCCGAAACTTCCTGCATGGAAGCCAATTGCTGCTCGCTTGCTGCCGCAACGCTTTGCGTGGCATCTGAGGCTCCGCCGGAAATGCGGGCAAGTTCCTCCATCGTTGCGCTGATTTGCTGGGAACTGGCTAACATTTGCTCGGAGACTGCTGATACCTCCTGGATTTGACTCACTATATGTTGAATTTCAGATACAATACCGGTGAACGCTTCTCCGGCTTGCTCCACGAGCGTCGTGCTGGCATAGACCGCTTTCGAACCGCTTTCAACCGATTTAGCCGCTGCTTCTGTCTCACCTTGCATTTCTTCGATAATTTCTCGAACCTTCTCAGCAGAATGCTTCGTTTGTTCGGAAAGCTTGCGTATTTCTGAGGCGACTACAGCAAATCCTCTACCATGTTCACCTGCGCGAGCAGCCTCAATCCCGGCATTCAATGACAGTAGGTTTGTCTGTTCACTGATACCGCTGATGACATTGATAATATTGCCAATATCGACGGATCGGTTGCGAAGTTGATCCATGAGCGATGTCGTAAACGAGACGGAATGATTGGCTTCGTTCATATCTCGGACTGCCTGCTGAATGATTCCGTTGCCCTGCTGTGCCTGCTGGGAGGTGTTCTGTGACGCGTCATACAATGTGGAGGAAGATTCAGAGATTCGCTGTATGCCAATGGCTAGCTCCTCAAGCGCCTTAGTGCTTTCTTGAGTTCCACGAAGTTGTGTTTCCGCTCCAATGGCCACATCTTGGATGGTATTGGCAATGTTTTCAGCAACCGTACTTGTCTGGTCCGCACTCGCCGCCAGCTCTTCCGATGTGGACGCGACATGCAATGAATGTTCGGATACTTTAGATAACATTTTATTCAGTATGCCGCTCGTACGATTCAAATTTTCAGTCATCCTGCCAAACTCGTCTTTCGACTTTACCTCGATGGAATACGTAAAGTCACCTTGAGCCAGATACTCGGCCATAGTGTTAACGCGGGTCGTATGTGCTGTAAGGTTGCGCGTGTAGAGTAGAATTACCACAACGATGAGGACAATTCCAATTAAAATAACAATTAGGATTTTCAGCATCAATGCATTTATTTTTGTATTTAACTCTTGATCCGGCAGGGCTACTGCCAAGATCCAGTCAGTCTGTTCTAACTTTGAATAGTAGACATGGACGAGTCCTTGTGAGGAAGTATAAGTTGAAGCGCCATTGCCTTCCTTCATAATGGTGTTCGCTAAAGTGGAAAGGACGGGATCCTTGTCATCCTGTAGCTTTTCCTTCATGATTTTATCCGTCTGCGGCCCTGCTAAATAAGTGCCGTTTTTGTCGAGCATAAATGCCCAACCGCTGGCACCTACTTTCGTATCTGAGACGATTTTTTGTACAGTGTTCAAGTTAATATCACCAGTTATAACGGCGATGAAGCGTTGTTTATCGTCGTACACAGGAACAGACGCCGTAACCAACGTTGATTTGGTCTCTTCGTCGTAAGAGGGATCCGTGTAACGAATCCCTTTTTGGTTGACGGCAATTTTGTACCATTCTTGCGAAAGATAGTTGTACTTGGGATCGCTATAGTCGTGTGTAACGGTAATTTGATTCTGATCGTGATAGGCATAGCTTGAAAAATACCTCGTCTTGTCGTTATATACATTGGGTTCAAAGAAAATGCCTACACCGAAGGTGTCAGGGTTGACGTCCAGCGTGTTCTTGAACAGCGCGTCATAATCCTCTAGGTTGAGCTTGGTGTAGTGGCTTTGCACCGATTTGGCTATCGTTTCTGATACCCTTCCGTGGGAGGAAATCCGTTTCTGGATACTTTGGTTGGTATTTGCCAGCTGTTCCTTCATATTGTCCTGTGTCTGCTCAATCAGAAGACCTCGGGCTGAAAGGACGAGGACAGAAGAGATCGCAATGACTATGACAAGAAGTAGTGGCAAAAAGAGAAGTAGTGTTTTGGCTTTGACGCTTCTTAGACGCATATTGGAAATGCTCCTTTTCCATGATTATAATAATATCTAGTCCTATATCGACTTCTTTCGACATTTTTGTTAGTGTCATTTGTCAAAGGTGAACCAACGGTTGATTATGCCGACCAACCTTTAACAGGCAGATATATCCAATAGAAATAATTTCCATTATAATGTAACTCAAGTGTGGAATGGCATGACATAAGGGGGCACCAGTAAACGATGCTAGGAAAATATGTAGGAATGGGCTCGAGTTGCGAAGTATATGAATGGGGTAGCGACGACAAAGTCGTCAAACTATTTCATACGAATACACCATCGGAAGCTGTTCAGCTCGAATATCGGAACAGCTCCGCGGCTTGGAAGAGCGGATTGCCAGTCGCTAGACCGTTCGAGCAAGTGATATGGGAAGGTCGTCCCGGAATTATATTCGAAAAGATAGTCGGGGAAACGTTCGTGAATCGAATATTTGAACAATTGTATATTTTCCAAAAGATTGATTTTGACGAAGCAGACAGCGAACTACGAATATTCGCGAGAGTGCTGAATGACATTCATAAGGCAACCGACTTCGACATCGTTACCGATCAAAAGGAGAATTTAAAAGCGATTATTGGCCGACCTGCATTGTTTACCAATGACGAAATATCAGCCATCCATTCCTATATTGACCATTTGCCCGTTAAACGACAGCTTTGTCATGGTGATACCAATATGAGTAATCTGATACTGAGAGACGGCTTACCGGTCATGATCGACTGGATGCATGCCTCGCTCGGCAACCCGGCAGCGGATGTCGCGGAAGTTTGCGTGTCGATCGATTATGCTGTCTTGCCACCGGAAACTCCGGCTGCTGTCGATGAGTTCTTTCAAGCTTCGCGGCAAGTGGCCTACCACATTTTCATCGACGAGTACTGTAAGTTGTCTGGATTAACAGAGGAAGAAATAAGGTCTTGGTACGTTCCGGCTGCCGCACGTTCAATCGCATCGGGCGCCATACCGGACGAACAAATTGCTAGACTTGCTGCTATGATTCGGCATAAGCTGCGCCTTGCCTGAAACTTAGGCAACATGATTTATCAAGTTGCACTAACGAGGAACGAGTTCAATGAACAAGGAAAAGACAATCACCCCGACTTATTCAGGGTGATTGTCTTTTTGTATGCAAAAGGCGTTAAGCCTAGTCCTTTTTATTAGGATCGTTTCAAGAACGCCATTGTCGCCATTGTCGCCATTGACAGATTACGATATATCGTTTAATTTATTAGATAACGATATATCGTAATGAAAAGGAGAATATAACGATGCGCAATGATCCCTTTCGCAGCAGACTCCGTGAAGGACGAGCTGGCAGTAACGAAGGTAACAATAAGCACAGCGAGCATGATCACGAGCATGGAATTGCACGCGGTGACAGAAAAGGCAAACGATATTTTGGTAGAGGTGACGTTAAGTATGCCCTGCTGGAGCTGCTTACAAAGGAGCCGATGCATGGCTATCAGATGATGAAGGCGCTTGAGGAGCAATCGGGGGGCTTATACGTTCCAAGTGCCGGCTCCATTTATCCTACCCTGCAGATGCTTGAAGATCGTTCTTTAATCCTCTCTCAAGAGAACAGCGGCAAGAAAATCTATGCTATCACCGACGAAGGCCGTGAATTGTTACGTGAGAGACCCGTGCGTGAGGATGGCGATGGTCATGGCCGCAAGCATGCTGAGCGTCATGACCATTGCTCTTCAAGGGGCAACTCCTGGCGGGAGCGATTCAGACAAAGGCTCGGGCTTCATGCCCAGTCTTATCAAGTGCTGCAGCAGCTGATTTCTGCAGAGGAGTTTGCAGCTGGCAATAATAAGCTTCAACAGCAGCTCCATGAGTTAACACTGGCTATGAATAACCAGCTATCTGCTTTCCTTGGTCAAGCATCTGCAGCTGTCGACTCTAATAATGAGGAGTGAGCGATAGATGAATGGATTTCCTCATCGTATGCGCGTGGAGTCCGTGAAACCAAAGCGTGGGAGTATCTGGAGTATGTACAAAAGAATGTTCTTTCATGTTCGTGGTCAATGGAAGCTTCTGCTCATTGCTGCTATCTCCATTATTGCGGTTTCCTTGCTTGAGTTCGTTATCCCTCAGCTTTCTCAATACACCATTGATCGCCTTATTCCGAATAAACGATACGATTTGCTGATTTGGATTGCACTAGGTGTACTAGTCACCGCTCTTCTACTTGCCTTATTTAATTATTTGAGCGGAATAGCGATGGCATCCGTTGGCCAAAAGGCGGTCTATGATCTACGCAATCAGCTTTACAGCCATTTGCAGTCGCTAGATATCGGATTCTTTGATCGGAATCGCACGGGTGACCTGATGTCCCGAGTAACGAGTGATGTCGGTATGCTGCAGCAGCTGGTCTCTTCTGGCATGATGTCAATTGTGACCGATACGTTTACTTTTGCAGCAGTCGCAATTTATATGCTTTGGATGGATTGGCAGCTAACCTTGATAATATTGGCAACCTTCCCGTTTATGATTCTGACAACACGCTTCTTCTCCAAACGCATTCGTGCTGCCTTCAAGAAAATTCAACAATCTGTAGCGGAGGTCACAAACCATCTGCAAGATACATTATCGTCTATTCGATTGATGAAGGCTTTCTCCACAGAGCAATATGAGACAGAACGATTCGCTGATCGCAGCTCCGCGAATCGGCAGGCGAATCTGGATGCCGTTAAGCTCAGAGCGATATATGAACCGATCATTGATATGCTCAACTTCGCTGGACTTGCCATTGTATTAATTCTTGGTGCCAAGCATGTGATGGATGGCGGCTTGACCGTAGGAACGATTGTGGCGTTTCTCGCTTACCTTCGACTGCTGCAGAATCCGATTCGGCGTTTCAGCCGCACGCTTAATACAGTCCAGCAATCAGCGGCAGCCTATGAACGAATTGTCGAGATTCTAGAAACCAAATCACAAGTCATGGAGAAAGCAAATGCGCTAGAGCTTGGACGTGTACAGGGACATGTAGTGTTTCATGATGTCAGCTTTGCGTATCAGCCTGAAGTACCGGTATTAGAGCACTTTGACTTTGAGCTTCTGCCTGGGAAAGTAACGGCTATCGTCGGTGCTTCAGGAGCTGGCAAATCAACGATTACGCATCTAATTACTCGGTTCTACGATCCACAGCAAGGAATGATTACCATTGATGGACATCCACTTCCGGATATCCAACTCCAATCACTGCGCCGTCAGATGGGAATTGTATCGCAGGATGTTGCCCTGCTCAATGGTACGATTCGCGATAATATTAGCTACGGTACGCCTCATGCAACCGATGCGGAGATAGAAGCCGCAGCTCATGCAGCGAACGCGCATACGTTTATCACTTCTTTTCCCTTAGGTTATGAGGCGCAGATTGGTGAACGGGGCGTGAAATTATCCGGCGGTCAGAAACAGCGGATATCCATTGCCAGAGCTATCCTGAAAGATCCGCGCCTTATTATTTTGGATGAAGCTACCTCAGCTCTTGATACTGAATCGGAAAAAGCCATTCAAGATGCCCTTGTTCATCTGTTAGAGGATCGTACTTCATTGGTTATTGCACACCGATTATCAACCATTCAACGCGCTGACCGCATCTATGTATTGGATCAAGGGAAGATCATCGAAGCGGGTACGCATGACTCCCTACTCGCACAGCAGGGTAAATACAAACAGCTTTATGAGCTTCAATTTCCTCAGAAATTGCGTGATATCCCCGCTGGAGTGGTCACAAGAGGAATGAAATAATCCGTTGCAGCTGAAATTCACATGAGCATCGCTAGCTTCTTGAGCCTGTTAATGACTGCTGAGGTGCTCGTGTATCAGCTTCCAACAGCCAGCAGTGTTCTTCACAAAAACGTTTGTCGCACGACCGCTGCCTGATTTGAAATTACCTTCATAATAGCCTTCCCAACGGTACGTATAAATGCAGACTGCTGAACAGCTATCTGCGATTAACCATTGTACATCGGTCGCTGAATAAATCTCATCCTTGATCATGTTCTAGGCATTCTCAAAGTACCGCTGAATCTCAGCCGTTGAAGTGCAGGATGTATCCGAGAACCAATACACCGCTTGAGAATCTATACACTCTTGGACCTGACTAAAATCATGCGAGTTAGTTGCTGCAATATATTTCTCTAATGCATCTATATAGCTCAATATCTTTCTTCCCTTCTGATTTATTCATCCTAGCATCGCTGGGCTAGAGATGCTTCCTGAAACCCTCAACCTGCTCATCTTTAAAACCTAATGCTTCATACAAAAGATGAGCTTCTTTTCTATGCCCACCCGATACGAAAATCAAATAGTAGCAGCCTCGACCTCTCGCAAGCTCTTCAATTGCAAGCATCAATTTCCGACCTATTCCCTGTCTTCGTGCCTCAGTGGAAACAATAACATTCTCAATAACCATGAATGGCTTACAATCACCTGCTAGGTCGTAACAGATAACGCCCATGAGGGAACCAACTAATTTCTCTTCATAAAAGGCGCCAAGAATTATATACTGATCGTTATTCTTAATGGCATTAAACGTATCTACCATGGCCGTATATTCTGTTTTGCGGTTTATTAAATCTTCATACAAACGTGCTAAATCAGGAAGATCATCAAACGCAATTGTTCTAATCGTTATCAATGGATATAACAGCTCCTTTTGATTCGGAAATGGATCCACCTCATGATCTACACAAGAAAAGCCGTTTATGAACAAGGTTCACCCACGGCTTCTATCCTATTCCTCTGTTCCTTGATTCGTTACTTATTTTCGACCATAGGCTTTCGCATAACGTCTGATTTTCTTAAAGACAGAAGGATCGGAAAGTTTTCTGAATATATAATGATCAGGCCTCGTATTGACCTCCAGAATCCATGGCGTAAAGGTGTGGTCCATACCGACATCAACCCCAAGTTCACGGACACCAGGAAATTTCTTTTGCATCGCTTGACCGGTCTTTTCGCCCATATTCTCAAGCGCTTCTATGGTTTTCGCATAGGTCTTTTTATCGGTTTGACTAGCTAAAAGCCGATTAATCGATGTTGGAGTGCCACCGCTATGATAATTCGTCACAATCTTGCGAGGAGCTGCTACACGACCGATGATACCCGTTGTTTCCCATTTTTTCCGAGGATTCATTTGAACCATAACACGCAGATCGAACCTGCGTCCTTTGTAGGTCAATAAGTGAACCCCTCGTTGAATTAAATAGCTTTTTCCCTTGGTTTCCTTGCGAATGGCTTTATACATGGCAGATAAGGATTGATAAGATCTTTTATGCTTCAGAATTTGAAAATGGTAGCCTTGCTTGGTTTGTTCGACCCGCATAACGCCGAAACCAAACGTACCATGCTCTGGTTTGACATACACCATACCGAATTGCTCCAGCATCTTGCCCAGTTGGGAGAGATTAAACCGAACGGTCTTTGGAACTAATCGTTGTAACGTTTTGTCGCGTAATAACGCAGTAGTTTTTCTCCATTTGCTTCCGACATACTGAGGCACGTAGTACCCTCCCTGAATTGATGTTATCCTCATCCCATTCAGTGTATGTGTCAGCTAGTAACTAGGGGATAAAAATAGGCAAAGGTGTATGGGTTACTTAATGCTCCTTTGTATGTTGTTTCCGCCGACGCGAAAGCGAAATCCCACCGAATCCGCTAATGACTGCGATATAGAATCCAGCATCATACCACCAACCCGAATTATGTGCTTCATAAATTCTGATGCTCTGCTTGAACAAGCCAATAATTAAGGATAACGGCGCCAACCAACCATGCCATATTCCCCAAAAAAATCCGGCAGGGTGACTGCTAGAGTTCGTACCATCACCAGGTACACAGCCTGTTACGAGAACGAGGAAACAGATAAAAATAGTTAATAACATTAAACGTTTCTTTCCCATTGTCCACCTCCCTACTACAATATATATGCATGAAGCAACTCAGCCACGCCATCAATTACATTCCTCATGCGGGCATCAAGTCAAGGCTGCCTTTGTAAAAAGAAAGGAAAAACCGATTATTAAGGCGTATAATATAGCGCATAGATGAATAATCCGGCAGGCTCATTATTAACAAGCATAATGGAATTGAATGCAATCTACAATGAATTTAACTTCTAACTGTACCCATACACTATGCTATATAAAGGAGACAAATCGTGCTTAAATATACAAAACTTATGAATGAAATCGAGCTGCGGATCAAGAATGGTGAGATTCGACCCAGCCAGCCTCTCCCGTCTATTCGCGAGCTGTCGTCCGCTCATGCTTGCAGTAAGAGTACGGTTATCCGTGCCTATGCGGAGCTTGAGAAACGCCATCTCATCTACTCCATCCCGCAAAGCGGCTATTATGTCGTCCAAAGAAAATCAGATTCAAAGAATCATGCAAGGCAATCTGTCATGGATTTCTCTTCTGCTGCACCAGATCCGGAAGTATTTCCTTATTTGGATTTTCAGCACTGTATCAATAAGGCAATCGATACGTATAAGAATGAACTCTTCCAATATGGTACCTCACAGGGACTGCCCTCTTTATTGAATATCTTGACAAGGCACCTTGCCAACTATCAGGTATTTACAGATGCTAACGCTATCTTTGTGACCTCAGGTATACAGCAAGCCTTATCTATTCTTGCTACGATGCCTTTTCCAAACGGCAAACAGACTGTGCTGCTTGAACAACCAAGCTACCACTTATTTATTGAATTCTTGGAGTATCATCATATTCCCGCTCGCGGTATCAAGCGAACAGCAAACGGCATTGATCTGAATGAATTGGAGCATTTATTCCGCACGGGTGATATCAAGTTCTTCTATACCATGCCGCGATTTCAGAATCCGCTTGGTACCTCCTTTGATCTGCAAACCAAAAAAGCGATCGCTGACTTGGCGAAACGCTACGATGTTTATATCGTTGAGGATGATTACTTGGCCGATCTAGAGAACGATTCCAAAGCAGATCCTATCTATGCTTACGGTTCCTCTCATGTCATTTATTTGAAAAGCTACTCCAAAATCCTGTTTCCCGGTCTTCGGGTAGGCGCAGCCGTCCTCCCAACCTGTCTTCATGAAGATTTCCGTATGCATAAGAAACTATCGGATATAGACAGCCCCATGCTCTCGCAGGCAGCACTTGAGATCTACATTCAGAATGGAATGTTTGAACGACATAAACAAAAGATTAAAAACTCTTATTACCAAAGGCTGCAGCTATTGATGAAAGCATTGACTACAGAGAACGATACGAATTGTATTCAACATGCCATTGTAGCTGCTGGAGTCCACACCCACTTGATCCTGCCTTCAGAAATGAATATCGAGACACTTATTATGAAGCTAAAGAAAAAGCAAGTCATATTAGAGACGCCTAAGCAGCAGTACTTGGCAGGCTTCGATGAGCAGCAGCTGCTGCTTAAACTAAGCGTTACCAGGATTGAAAAGAAGCATATTGAAGCTGGAGTCCGAATGATCTTTGAGGAGATTAGAAAGCAGCTGCCAAAGTGATAAGCTATGCGTGTGGTACGTTCTACCGTATTTAGCTTTTGAACAACCGCAGGATGGCGAGCATCGCCACTTCAGGCGGTTCTGGGACTTATCGTTCCCGTTAGGCTTCATCTTGTTGCCTTTTGGACAGATTGGAATGCCTGTCGCAGAAATCTGGATATCGTTTTCCGTTATCGTATTCTTTTTGCTCCGGCTGTTTAGATCGATAATGGGCTTGATGTTCTGGTGTTCGAGAAGCAAGGTAATCGCTTTGGCATCATGAGTCGTTCATGTCATCACGAGTAACAAAGCGAAGCGGACGGAATCGTTCTGAAGAAGCGATAGCGTTCGCCTTTGTCTCCATATTTCTACCCCTAAGGGATAGAATCAAGAAATAGGGAGACAACAGTGATCGTAAGAATGATCCGTCCGAGCAGCGGCCTTCTACGTACCATCCCAATTCGGTTTGTGGCTGAAATAAAAAATCCCCCTACGAAAGTAGGAGGAAGTGACACCTATCATCTATTCAATGTTACTAGTTAGGCATGGACAGCTTCACGATTTCTTTGCCCTTCAATTCATCATTTGCGAATTTAAGCGCTTCTGGATAACCCGTTTTGTTGATCTGTCCGCGAAGGTCATTGATGACTTTCAACGCCGCTTCATCGGATTTGGAGAAAACCGCTGTTTTCCATACATCACCGATTTGATCCATAGAAGGCTTCAATGTCTCCCATTGTGGAGATTTACTCATCACATCTGCTGGATTATACGCTGAGATCACGCTAATTCCATTCGGACGGAGAATCTTACGTGCTTTCTCCATAGTAGCAATCCGGTCTTGATCAGCCCAGATGTCTCCAGCTCCTAAAGAAATTGTACGATCTTGCCCACCAAGAGATTCGAATCCGATTGTCATCCCTTCATTTTTCTTCAATTTACCTGAAGTATCTGCAGTAAACTTATCAAACCATTCTTTCTTCGCTACTGGTTTGCCATCTACCAAGTCCCAATGTGTGCCTTTGACACCATAACGAACTAACAGCGTGCCTTCATCAGAAGCTAGAAACTCCAGAAGACGAAGAGCTGCGTCCACGTTCTTAGCACTTTTCGTAATTACGGTTACGTTATTTCCTTGAATGCCTAGATCAACAGGGCGATTAGCCTCCGCTCCAGCGCGCTCCAATGGACCAACTGGGACGTAGTCGCTTCCTGGATGCGCTTTTACATATTCCTTAGATGCATCCAGAATGGCTGGATAATGTGCAGCAAGTACAGCAATGCGGCCTTGAGTGATTTTTTCTTTTGCAATCGGGTCAGTCTGGGTAAAGG
Organism: Paenibacillus baekrokdamisoli; assembly: GCF_003945345.1. Taxonomy (GTDB): domain Bacteria; phylum Bacillota; class Bacilli; order Paenibacillales; family Paenibacillaceae; genus Paenibacillus_Z; species Paenibacillus_Z baekrokdamisoli. The sequence goes on from NZ_AP019308.1 coordinate 1,947,836, forward strand.
TTTCTGGATCGAGCAGCCCATCCGAAATCAGCTTACGATAATAAAGCGTATAGTCCTCATATGGCTTGGTAAAGAAGACATGCTCGAACGTTCCATCTGCTTTTGCTGGATAATCGGTGCCAAAGAACATCGTATTGCCGATACCGACAGCCCATCCGTTACTGAATCCGCCAAGCGGCATAACGGGCATGCCGTTCTCTTTCAAGTTGGCATCCTTAATTTTCTTCAAGAAATTGAATAGATCATCCTTCGTTACGACCTTTTGTGGATCTACCCCAATCTTGTCGGCAATATCTTTGCGTACATAGAATCCGTACAACCAGTCTGTCGCATCCTTGTCTGTCGCAGGCTGATTCTGATACAGCATATATTTCTTACCGTCAATGCCGCCAATCGCTTTGTCATACAAAGCAGGTGGGACATTCTCTTTTGCAATCGCTTTTGCAAGATTCGGATATTTGTCTATTTTATCTGTCAAATCAACCAGCTGATCTTCTTTTGCTGCTTTGATAATACCATCAAGCTCGCCGCCCCAAGCGGGTCCCGTGTAGATATCAGGAAGCTCCTGCGTCGTGAATATGGTGTTCACCTTTTCTACTTCGCTTCCTTTGGTATACTCCCATTTCACGGTAACACCGGTTTTCTCTTTAATATACTCACTGACAGGAGTCATGTCTGTATCTGCTCCGGAAGAACCATTCCAGTTATGGAGGATTGAAACCGTTACTTGTTCCGTTCCATTGCTATTGCCATCGGTCGTCGTAGCTGTATTGCCATTCGTTGTCGTAGGTGTATTTCCAGTTGTTGACCCGTTATTACTTGAGTTGCTGCTGCAGCCGACGACCATCCCCGCAATTAAGCTTACGGCTAGTAGTGCTTTTGCGCTTCCATACTTCTTGATTCTCATACAAACCCTCCCGATTAGTAAAAATGTATGATAAAGTTCCAGATTGGAACGCTTATCCATGGCTATTAGCCTTTTACTGAACCAATCATGACGCCTTTAACGAAGTAGCGCTGCAGAAACGGATAGATACACAAGATTGGGAAGACGGTTATGACAAGCAATGCCATACGCAAGGATTCAGGTGTGGCGCCAACAGTGGTGCTTATTGTCTGCCCACCCTGCTGCTGCGAACGCTGCATGGAAGATGAGAGCGCTTCCGCTTCTGTCAGCAATTGCTGGAGCAAGGTCTGAACGGGAATCAACTTCTTATCGGTTACGTAATAAGCACCGGTAAACCAATCATTCCAATGAGCAACACCGATGAATAACGCGATGGTGGCTAGCACAGGTCCCGATAAGGGAAGGATGATTCTCAAAAAGATTTGAAAATCTCCATATCCATCAATGCGCGCTGACTCCTCAAGCTCCTCCGGAATACCTTGGAAGAAGGTTCGAATGATGACAATATGCATGAAGTTAAACAGCATCGGGATGATATAGACCCAGAAGGTATTCGTGAGATGCAAACTCTTAAGGGTCATGAAATAAGGGATAAATCCTGCACTGAAGATCGTCGGCAGAAAGATATAAAAGGTGAAGAAGGTTCGGCCGGGCAGTGACTTTTTGGATAAGGCATAAGCCATTAGCGTGCAGAGAGCCACATGAAGGAACGTACCCAACAAGGTCCGTGCGATCGTGATTTTATAGGCCTGCCAGATCAATGGATTGTCGAATACCTGTACATAGTTATCTAACGTAAATTGACGAGGCAAGAAGTATATGGCACCCAGCATGGAATCTTTACCATCGTTCAAGGAGTACGCGAGAATATAAATAAAAGGATAAACCATCGTGAATGCAACCAACGCCAGAATGACGTAATTGAACAGACTGAATAGTGAAAAACGTTGTTTCCTCAACTCACATCACTCCTTAGAACAGAGTTACATCACTGAATTTACGGGCAATTCGGTTCACCGTCACAATCAGAATCAATGCGATCAGGCTCTGGAAGAGTCCAACCGCTGCAGCATAACTGAGACGTCCTGCCGAAATACCTGAATTGATTACGTGCACGTCAAGCACACTTCCAATTGCAGTTGTTGCAGGTCCATTCAGAAGTAGGAGCTGTTCATAACCAGCGCTCATTAGACTTCCTGTGGCAAGAATAAACAAGATCACAGCGATTCCACGGATGCCCGGCAGTGTCACATGCCACATTTGGCGGAAGCGACCGGCTCCGTCTATCTTGGCTGCTTCATACAACTGTTGATCAATACTGGAGATCGTAGCCATATAAATGATGGAGCTCCAGCCAATATTCTTCCAGATATCCGAGCCAACGACGACTTGGTAGAACCAGGTTGTATTATTCAAGAACTGAATCGGACTCGAACCGAAGATTGAGGTAATCATGTCATTGATTGGGCCTCCATAAGGAGTCAGAAGGCGCTGCATAAGAGTGATAACGACGATCCATGATACGAAATACGGCAGATATGAGAGCGTTTGCACAATTTTCTTAAATTTACGATTATGAACCTCATTCAGAAGAATCGCCAGTATAATCGGCATCGGAAAACCAATTAATAGCTTCATTAGACTGATGATGATCGTATTGCGAATGATTGTTCCGGACTGGTAGTAATCAAAAAACTGGCGGAAGTACTTGAGCCCAGCCCAAGCACTTCCGGTGAATCCTTTGCTGAAAGTAAAATCTCTAAATGCGACTTGAATACTGTAGAGCGGGACATAAGAGAAGAGGAAGAACCAAATGATTCCAGGCAGCATGAATAGGTAAAACAGTTTATGCTTCCAAATCCGTTTCCACAGTAGAGATGAAGCCATATCCAACTACCTCCTTCCATCACAAGGATGGTTTAGTCAGCCTCAGAGTTACGATTTCAAATGGTTTAAACGTCAAGTGGATAAGTTCGCTCTCCGGTTGAAGCTGCTCAAGCTTATTCTCCATCAAATCAGCAAGCCATGCTCCCTCATGCTTAAATCCTGGTTGCAAGGTCGTCTGAAGTCTTGTACCAGCTGTCTCATATAACCGAATAATAAGATCGTCGTTGTCTTCTGCCTTCTTCACAGATTCAATCATGACATTCGGGTTAGAAAGCTTCAGGAATGAGTAAGCTCCTGAAGCTGCTGCTGCAGATTGGACTACGCCACTTTCAGATACGTTGACCACTCGAAGTGGAACATTGAGCTCATTACCTTGTTTATAAACAGCGGCAGCAACGTGATCACCAGCATGTGGGTACAATGAATATGTGAATTGATGCTCGGCCCGATCCGCTTCTGGGTCGGGGTAAGTGGAGCTGCGAAGCAAATTCAGATCCAGCACGCTTCCTTCAACACGATGTCCGTATTTAGAATCATTGAGCAGTGCTACGCCATAATTGGGCTCTGAAATATCCACCCATTGATGCGCGCAAATCTCATCCTTGGCATAATCCCACATCGTATTGCGATGAGTTGGACGCTTCAGGTAACCGAATTGGATCTCACAGCTCGAATTGTCAGCTTTAACATCCACTGGGAACGAAGTACGAAGCATTTTATCCGATTCTTTCCAATCCACGTTCGTTACAAAATCAATGCGACGACTGCCTTGCGTTAACAGCACCTTCTGCGATAAAGTCGATTCCCCAAAGCGATAGTTATGAATAAAGCCACCCGTAGGTCCGTCGATAAATTCGATGGTTTCGATCAATTGTAGAGCCATTCCACCCGTTTGACGATAATCCTGACGGAAATCCCAAGCATCGCCTTGATCATGATAGACACGCAGCTCATTGCCATGCTGACCTTGCAAAATCACCTCGCGTTGATTCTCTTTATCAACAATTGCAGCAATGCTGCCATCCTCGCCAAAGGTAATCGTAAGCCATTCATTCTCTATAGTGCGGCTGATTGTTGAGACTCTCACTGCAGCAGAAGCTGACGCAATATCGGATTCAGCCGATGTCTCTTGTGCTAACAACGTGTAACCCATTGCTGGCACTCGCACTTGACGCCAGCCACCTTCTACTTGCATCCATTCTGCCCGTTCCCAAGGAAGCGAGTTGAATAGAACAGCACCTTTCACTGGTTCCGCACGATTCACTAGGCGATGAGCTACCGCTCCATAAGCATCTGAGATCATCTGCTCCACTTGATTAAGCAGAACGGCATACCTTTCGAGCGATTCATCGTATACACGCTTGATTGAGGAGCCTGGAAGGATATCATGGAATTGGTACAGAAGCACTTCTTTCCAGATTTCTTCAAGTGTCTGCGCCGGGTAGGACAACTCTTCCCCTACTGCCGCTAAGACTGATGCAAACTCCAGCTCACGCAGTGCCTTCTCCAGCTTCCGGTTATACCATTTATTGCGCGCCTGACTCGTCAATGTGCCTTGATGCTTTTCTAGATAAAGCTCCCCGCGCCATGTTTCGTAATGGCTGGATCTTTCACTCAGTTTCTCGAAGAAGCGTGCTGAAGACTCCTGCACAACAGGAGCAAGACCCAGCAAATCCTTCTCGCGGGCTAACCGTTCCAGATGCTCCTCACCAGGACCTCCGCCGCCATCACCGATTCCGAAGAGCATGAGGCAATGTTCAGCTACATTCTTATCCAGATAATCATGCTCTGCCTTCACGATCGATCTTGGAGCAGCGGGACTGTTATAGGTATCTTCAGGCGGCATATGTGTGAGCACACGCGAACCATCGATGCCTTCCCAGAAATAGGTATGATGAGGATGACGGTTATACGTACTCCAAGATAGCTTCTGAGTCATCATGTAATCGACGCCAGATTTCTTCAGGATTTGAGGCAAGCTAGCCGTATAACCGAATACGTCAGGCATCCAGAGCGATTTCATTTCCTGACCGAACTCTTCTTGGAAGAAACGCTTCCCGTATAGAATTTGTCTGATCAAGGATTCTCCGCCAGGAACATTCGTATCGGATTCAACCCACATCGCGCCTTGCGGTTCCCAACGTCCTTCTTGAATACGTGCTTGAACCTTCGTGTAAAGCTTCGGATAATGCTGCTTCATCCAATCATAGAGCTGCGGCTGACTTGCACCGAATACATAATCGGGATAGCGTTCCATCATTCGCAAAACGGTTGAGAAGGTTCTTGCTCCCTTGCGAATGGTCTCTCGAATTGGCCAAAGCCAAGCGAGATCAATATGTGCATGACCGATAGCGCTGATGCTCAATACAGGATCTCCGCCGCGTTTAGCCAGCTGCTCGCTAACGATCTCATTCGCCTTGCTAAGGTTGTCTTCGTTGTAATCAATGAGAAAAAGTGAAATTTGATAGAGCGCATCGAAGATTCGTGCTTTACGTGCAGATCCTTCAGGCAGCTGCTCCGCGGTTTCGAGCAATACCTCCACATCGTAATAGAGCTTCCGAATATTCTCACGACAGATCGCAATGACAGCTTCTTTAAGTGTCCCACTCCGGTATCGTCCGAAGAGATCGGTGCAGCCTGCATCGCCCCATAGATCAATCGTTTCTCCACCTAATGTAGAAGCACTCACATCTACAACGCGTTTGCCTGGAAGACCAAGTGAATAATCAAATTCCGAATTGATATTCGTCAGCCCTTGTACAGGAGTACCCTCTTCATCGACGAGGCACAGCTCACCGTTCACATCGATAAGCAAGACCACTTTGACTTCCTTCTCTTGCGCCGGAACGACTCCGGTAAAATGAAACCAAGCGCAATCCCATAGCTGCCCCCAGCGATCACCAGCTGTTAGGCTGACTTTACTGCCAGATTGACGTTCTTCATAGCGAATCGGCTCTGGTGTAACCCAAGCCTCAACCTTTAACTCGGACAGAGGGACATAGATATGCTCCTTTATTCGGTCAAGCATTGAACGTAATTGTGCGGGTTTCACTATTTCGTAAGGCATACTCCATCTCCCTTTCTAATCTGAATAGTTTGCTCGTCATCGAGTTCTATTCTATAGCATTCAATATATATATTTATCGTTATATTTCTACTAAGTAATATAATCTATTATTTATATATATTCAATATATTTTTATAATATTATCAAATAAAAAAAAGATCTTTCCGCGGAGGAAAAGATCTTCGAAGGACTACTTATTCATTTGCTTACTTTCGACATGGACCAGAGGTTTGTCGGATGACAAGCTCCGGTTGGATCAGCTGGTTATCGTATATTCGATCCTTGCCTGCATGATTCTTAATATTATCTAGAAGCTTGCTGGCTGCTCGGTAACCCATCTCATATTCGAATTGCTTGATATGGGTGAATGTACTGAACTCTTCAACGATGGATGTGGGATCGTCGAAGCTAACGATAGAAACATCATCTGGAATATGGAATCCAGCCTGCTGAGCCATTTGATAAATTTGCACACCGAGCCGTCCATTAAGTGTAATGTAGGCGGTCGCCATCCGATTTCGAATATATCGGAATAAGGGATGCGACTCCATATTCTCCATATTTACCATGAGAAAATCAGTGATGATGTGAGCAGGATTGATAAGTGCTCCCTTATTCTTCAACGCATCCATATATCCCTCAATACGGTCCTGTACCGTTACAGTTTGGAGAGGTGAATCCGAGCAAATCGCAATATCGCGATGACCAAGCTCCCAAAGATGATCTACTGCAAGACTTGCACCAAGTTTGCCATCTGCCGCAATATAATGCGTCTCCACACCTGGTAAATAGCGATCGATTAATACGAAGGGATACCCGCCAAATTTCATACTTAGAATTTCTTCGTTATACTGATCCTCATCCACCGGGAAGATCAAGATGCCTTCTGCCCCAAAATTCTTCAGTGTCTTAATCGCCTCTTTCTCCATCTCCACAATGCCGCCGGAGAGAAGAATAACAGCACGATAGCCATTTTCCAACAGTCCACTTTGAATCCCTTTCACTAATCTGGCGGCAAAATAATCATCTATCGATGGCATAATGAGCCCGATGATGCCCGTACTAGCTCTTGTCCCAACTGCTGCTGCTTCACTCTCCTCTTGGCGAATAGAGGTTAGAGGTACTGGGATTGACTGTTCGGTCTCTGGGATCGTTACGAAGCTACCTCTGCCGGGAACCCGGTTGATGATTTTCTCATTAGCTAGACCAGATAAGGCGTTAACTACCGTTATTTTACTGACATTGAAGCGATCCATCAGTTCCTTCTCAGTTGGTATACGATCCCCTCCTTTCAACCCTTCCGAGTCGATTAGAGTACGGATATAATCTTGAATTTGTTGATATAACGGAATGCGATCTGTTGTATTCATCCTGATCACCGAACCCACTCTGACATGTTTATATAAAACATATTATATTATACTACTTATTATCACGCAATTGCCCCTTTCATTTAAAGTTAGTCATATTCCACATATTGCAATAGGTCAGCTTTCTTAATTCACTCAAGATTTTGAATTCAAAATAGATTTAAATGTCGATTATTGGCCATACGATCTCTTTCAGAAAGGTAGGATGAAATAAAATCGTTATAGGCAAAATCAACCATGCCATTGTCCAAGCACGACCTAACCACGGCCATTTGGATATCGGCAATCCGATTCTGCTTAATGCGGTTTCCAGCAGCATCGCGATTCCGTGGAGGAGAAAATAGAGCATCGGCCAGCCAAATCCGCTTCGAACAGGTAGGCTGATCGCAAGCTCATGCAAAACGCCCGAAAAGATGAAAGCTAGGAAAACGGCGCTATTCTTGCCAACAACCGCTGCCAATGGACGATATACGCCTAAGGTAGTCATTTCGGAGAAGGCTAGGTTCCAGCGCCGACTCCAAAACTCATTCAGGCTCCTTGAGAGCAGCGGATTGCGAAATAGCTGCTGACAATCAAACCCAGCCTGCCTCCAAATGCCGGTTAGGAGATTGAATAAACCGAAGTGCATCGTGAAGCTTAGACCCACTAACAGTAAAGCAGTCGTACCGATTAAGCTGTAGCGAGGATTCCAAGCCAAGTCCATGGATACTCTCCATAATAACGAAGACATCGCAATTAGAATAAGGCCAAGAATTAATCTTTTTACGCCAAGTACCATATATTTCTTAGCATCCTTATAAGGTGTCGTTCTTCTTTTTGCGAAGAGATAAGGCCTCATTCCAACCCATAGGTGAAAGGCAATCCAGCGGCGAACAGATAGTCTGGCACCAGCTCGGATAGAATATTCAACGTAAATAACCGATTTCATCCCAAATAACAAGGCACCAATGATGGCCAGCATTCTGAATCCAACAGGTTCATATAGGAGGATATGATCGATGAAGGTTAAGGAACCGATCGTCATACCCCAGGCCAAGACTCGTTTGAGCGGAAGAGATTGCAACTGTGCAAGGAGGTAGCCAATAGCCGGAAGACCCACTAAGATGACTAGGTAAATGAATAAGGTGCTTGTCGAATGAGGCAGATAAGCGGTCATCCATGCATCCCCCAGCCGTTAACGTATGCAGCCCCGCTATAAACAATTGTGAAGAAAAGAAAACAGACGACAAGCAGCCATTCCCCAATCTGATAGATGCCGCCGCTTGGCAGACCCTTTTTGTCAAAATAGAAAAACTGTATGCCTAACCGTGCAGCCCAGTATAAAGCAATAAAGCTGCACATTGCTGTTGCAAGCTCTGAACCATCCGTTAAGCTTGACGTCAATGAAATCGATAGAATGGCAAAGAATAGATTGGTACCTAGTACATAGGCGGCATAGGTCCAAAATACTTGCCTTGTTAACTTACGGATCGCAGCTAGTTCACTCCGCCAATTCAGCAAGAAAGGTACGGCAAAGCTGCCAATAACGACTCCTAATTGCATATATCCAGCTAGTAAAATCAATTTATCCCCTATCCCAATCATCCAGCCCACCCGCTCTCTCCAAGTAACGAACCGTTCTTCACTTGTTTCCATCATAGATGCTTCACTGGCCGCTGCTCAGTTCTAACTTTTATGGGAGAATACCAAAAAAAGTACTACACACAGTAGTACCCTTGGTAGATTACAGCGTCCCTGTCGCTTAGGCATGATAGAATAAAGTAAGAATAGATTCCTACCCCATACACTCAATATCCATTCAAATATCCCTTTGGAGGTCATCTCATGCATGAAAAAGTGGAACAAGCGCTTCAAGCCACATTAAGAAACTGGACGGCAATGTCTCGTTCCAATATGGATGAAGCCGAATCGACGGCGGATGGGTTTGAAGCTTCATTTTACCTATTCATCGATGTTGTACGTGACTGGTTTAATGATTTGGAGCAGCAGCCTCGAACCTTGGAGCAGCTATTGGAGCTGCCGATGATTCTCACTATAATTGACCTGCTTCCAGCACCGCTGTACTTGAATTTCGAGACAGAAGCTGAGCTTATTGTTGAGAATAGCCTCCGGCATGATGAGGACAAATATGATTAATGAGAAATCATAAGTCTGAGTTATCACTCCTTTGCTTCATTTGTGCTAATATTTAACAGAGTCATGTTATCGCTCATGGGTTGGCCTTCAACAAGCAAGGAGTTTCAAAAGGCCACCTTGTTTACAGGTGGCCTTCGGTGTTTCCGTTATTGTTCGCCGTACCTCCCCTAAGACCTATAAATCTAGGTTTGCATTAAATGGGAGATTTTAGCGTTTAAAGTATGTTCATTTTCCATGCTTTGAGCTTTTCGATATAAGCTTTCATATGCCATTCATTTGAATCGTTTGGATATCCAAGTTCTTGACTAATCACTAGATGATACTGCTGGATAAAATCTGCGGATTTTAGATCGTTGTAAAAGCTTTTGATGATTGTGCGGTCTTCATCCAATCTTTGGACGCATTGTATGGAACCGAAATTCATGGATATGAGAACTCTTGTTCGGTATAATGGATAGTTTCCGAATAATGACCGTGACAACAACTTTATTCCACTAAACCCAAAGAAGCCGCGATTTACGCGGCACTTAATGAGATAAAGTTTTTGTCAACCGACACATGGCTGTGACAAGTCAGGTTAAGAGATCCTAACGAGCTCTTTTCGTTTATAAAATTATTACGTATTATATATATTTTGACATTCTTTCACGGTCGGTTGATAAAAACAATGCTTCTTCCATCTTCCTACGAACGGCTGATCATACCAAGTTGGCGGACATGGTCCGGGATTTTCGAACGATCCTGGACGGAAATACCATAGCGAGAATTCGCCTGGCCAATTCCGCTCCCCATTCACAGCCCGTTGCGCCAGACGGCGTTCCCTCTCTCTTGCGTTTTGATAGTATAAACTATGTTGCAACGCTTCGAACGCATGCGGCTGGTTGATCATTTGGGGAATTGTCCGGATATCTTTAAAATCGGAGCAATTCCCTCTTATTCGGTTAATGCCAACATTTCCAACAAGAAGCATGCCCATTTCGCCTTCGGTCTCAGCTTCAGCTCGAAGCAACCTTGCCAACATATTAATATCCTGTTTCCTGGATTTTACGACTGCCATTGGCTCACCTCTTTAGATTTCTAGACTCATCATATTATAGGTGAAGCGGATGTGTTACTCTGGCAAAAGAGAGAGCGATAATAAATAACTATCCACCACACTCTTCTGCCCGCTGTTGTATGCTGTAGCGTCAGCTTATCCCATTGGTTCAGGCTGTAGGCAATCGCCTTACCCGTCGTGCTTTTGGGAAGCGTGCGGCCTCGTTGCTGTTTCAGCCATGCCAAATAAGCATCCAATACCGGGCGACTTCGCTCCTGCCTTACATCATGACGTTTTTTAGGCGTGGCCTCCTTGAGATCACGCTCAATCGCGTAGACCTGGTTGCAGAAGTTCATGCCTTGTTGAGCGACGGAATCGCTCTTCTCTGCCGCCGGTGGCATTGCCTTGAGCGCATCGTCGAACATGCGGCGCGCATGTGCCCAACAATTGCGCCGGACACCTTGTGGTAGCCAGAGTACCCGTCAACGTGCAGGTAGCCTTTGAACCCCGCAAGAAAATTGCGCGGATGTTCGCCGCCTCGTGATGGACGGTACTCATACAGGATGATCGGTACATCCATACGACCTGTACGGTACAGTCACATGTAAGAATGCGACTCAGCCGTTTTGCCGGGTTCGTTCAGCACCTACAGCGTCGTCTCGTCCGCATTCGCGACCTCCTTCTCCAGCAGATGCTCGCGTAAGCGACGACGTAGGAATGTAATGTTATCTGAAGGATTGGCCTACTCTGAGAAACTCACAAATATTATTCCGATTCTAATATGCTTTTTATAAAGTCAGTTTTTGCCTCTGTATAAGCTTCTCTGTCTTCTCTGTTTTCTTCCGCTAACTTTCTTTTTAGTTCGGCGTATTGCTTAGCCAGATTAGATTTTTCACGCAGTTTATCTCTGAATTTAATTTGTTTTTCCCAATGTTCTTCATCCTCTAACATCAAATGAAGGTGACACTCTCTTCTATCATTCTTAACTTTGACAAAAAATCTTCTCCACTCATGTCCATCCAGTTCAGGTGGAACATAATTCCAATTATCAGGTTTCAAACTTTCGATGATCTCTTCTAAATCATTATAGGTCTTGATTTTTGCCATCATATCAATAATTGGTTTAGCTGGGAGATTCGGAATCGACGTACTGCCAACATGTTCTATCTCACTTACTCCGAAGGGAGAAAGATTTTCTCTTAAACAATTAACTTCTTGTGTCCCCTTCTCTAACCATGTAAGATCAGGAATCTTAATCTCAATCGGTTCTGTGGCCCAAACTGGCCAGTTATTTTTATGATTTTCTCCCATTCAAAATCCTCCTAAATATAAATGCCAATCTATCAGATAATGTTCTTGTGTTCACGAATCCGAGAGCCTTAAGTGAGCGACAACGAACCGGTCGCAAGACTTAGGCTCGCAGTGGTTGTCCGGCTGAATATGCATCTCTGCTACTGAAATCACTTCCCCGAATCAGCTTCTACTACTCCTGTCCGGACCAAGGGCGTATGCCCGCAGCGTGAATACGGTGTTATCTGCTGTTGCTCTCTTCCGTGAGATTACCTGATAAAATCCCTGCTCTTCTTATGATGTTTATTCTTTCCTCTCTTCCTTCTATATTCTTTATCATATCTATTGCTGTTTCAAAATTTGTAATTACATAGCCTGTTTTCTCAAATCCTTTTGGCATTTCTAAAATTTTCTTTACTTCCGTTAAGTAATAGACTGTATATCCATTCGATTCTTTCCAGAACCAGCATGCAAAAGGGGTTCTATTTTCAGTTAATTCAATTCCTGCCTCTTCCATTACTTCCCTATTTAGCCCTTCATCTAACGATTCATTCTCTTCTAATCTTCCACCAATTGTTGTTAATACTTTTTCTTCACGATCCCAAACCATAACTAAATTCCCATTTCCCAAAATTGGTACACAATGAACACCGCCAATTGGGAAATCCGTTGGAATTTCAGTAATAAACTTCAGCATAAAAACATCTCCCAAAATAATGGATTAATTTCTCTTTAGAGTAATTGCAGATAACGTTCTTGTGTTCACGACGTCCCACCGACTTAAGGCGACGAAGTCGCCGGGCGCGATGCGCTTAGTCGGTGCGGATGTGTCCGGCTGAATCTGCTTCCCTGCTACTGACAATTACATCTCCGAGCCCTCATCTAACTTCTGCCGGACCGAGGGGCGAATGCCCCGAAGTGTGAACATGGTGTTAGCTGAAGTCGAACTCTTCTATGAGTAATCTAACTGAATTCCCGCTTCTTTAAATGCTTGTTTATAAATATCCTTATCGTGAATTGCTTTAGATGATTTAACAAAATTCGTGTACATTCTTAATTTAACTTCTTCAATATTATTAAACAGTTTTATCAGATCATTATTAATAAATAGGGGTGCCAGAGATAGAACTATCACAGAAAAAACGTTAGGGAATCTAATCTGTATTGTATCTGCATTGAATATAAAACTCTCCATGTACTTATCAAAATCATAGCAATTATAAATTTCTTCACCTAGTCGAAATGGAAACCCACTTCCGTCTTCCCACTCAATTAATAACCCCCAAAATGCTATTAATGATCCAGCACTATACCTATTATGGTTGTCGTTAAAATATAGATAATAGGGATAAAATAATTCATCTGAGCACCATGGAAAATCTATTATTCCTTGTTGTTCAATAATTATTTGGGATAAGTAATCGAGCTTATTCTCTAAGGCTATATTTTGCTTCATTTCTTCCTCCGAGTTTGCATTCTAAAAGCTCTAGTTCGATTTCAGCTAACATTCTTGTATTCACGACGTCCCACCACCTTAAGCCCGAAGGGCGGCCGCGATGCGGTTAGGTGGTGCGGATGTGCCCGGCCGATTAGACATCTCAGCTGCTGAAATACCTCTCCGAGTCCACTTCTAACTTCTGCCGAACCGAGGGCCGAATGGCCCGAAGCGTAATATGGTGTTATACGAAGCTTCACGACTTCTCCGAATCAGGCCAAGGATCTCCTTCTCTTCTACAATCCCAATCATAATACATTTCTGAATCAAACGGTTCCTTTGCCATTTCAGTTTCATTTTTTATTAGTTTCAAACCATTTATATTTATTTCATCAGTTAAGAAAACTAAGACATCATGTATTCCACCATCTCTTGATTGTTGAATGATATGAGCAAGTATTTGCTTTTGGTCTTGAGATAATCCGTTTATAAATTCATTGATTTTTGAATTCTCTTCAGTCTTTGGCCAACCTTTTGTTAGTACCCAATTAGATAAGACGCTCAGTCGAATATCGACCAAACCATCAATAAAATCTTTATAGTTTTGTAGGCTTTCTGCTTGTTTATCGTCTTTCATATGTTCCTCCGCATTAGTGAAGTTTCGTATAACGTTCTTGTATTCACGACGTCCCGCCGACTTAAGGCTCCGCCAGGAGCCGGCCGCGATGCGGTTAGTCGGTGCGGATGTGTCCGGCTGAATCTACTTCCCCGCTACTGAAACTGCCTCTCCGAATCCACTCCTAACTCCTGCCGGACCGAGGGCGAATGCCCGATGCGCGAATATGGTGTTAGGTGAAGTACAGGCTTCTTGAAATTCTATTCAAACTTCCTTCTTATTCCAGCAACCTCTAGTTCTATACCGACTTTATTCAGTGTCCCTGCAAATCCAGTTCCGTTTCTTTGTGTCCCATCAAATTGAACACTAAATGTATGTTTTCTATGTGGAGCTATGTTAACTACATGTTCTTCAAAATTTTCAATATCAGGATATTTATCTTTTAATATAGGTTTGATCAATACTTCCTCCTCAATTCCATAGTTATAAATTGTAAATGAACAATTTGCTTTAACATCTGATTCAACTGTCTGAAAGTTGCACTTACTATCTTTCATTGAGAAATCTAAAGAATTGATCCCCTTAGAATTATGCTTCAGTAAAAACATAGTTTTCTCACTTACAATTGGACAAATCAAGATAAATGCAATGCAACCTATAATAACTCTACTTAATATCTTTGGAAATCGGGGACGATATGTTCTTACTGTACATGACACACCAAATATTAGTAACGAAAACCCAAGTAAAGCTGGCAAATGAAGCCCAGTTTCATCTTTATCTGTCCATGGGGACAAGCCAATGAACTTAAATAGATAATCTCCAAAAGAATTATCCAAATGATTATCAGATATCATCAATAGACCGAGAAGTAAAATAACTACGTAAAGAATATTTTTTCCCTTCAAAGCTCATCCTCCATAAAAAGATTTCCCTGTATTTCACCTAACGTTCTTGTATTCACGACGTCCCACCACCCTAAAGGAGCAAAGCGACTGGCCGCGATGCGGTTGGGGGGTGCGGATGTGTCCGGCAGAATTTGCTTCCCTGCTACTGCCAATTGCATCTCCGAATCCACATCTAACTCTGCCGGACCGAGGACCGAATGGCCCGATGCGTGAATATAGTGTTATCCGATGCCTCCGACTTCTCGAACTGCTTACAAACTCTGTTCTTATTACTATTCATTGCTCTTCATGAAGCCTTATGGTTGTTTACTTGATTGTTCTCTCTGTAAACGTTTTTTTCGTCCGTAATCGATATACGTATATATAACTAGAAATACACCTGGACCAAAAATCAATATAAAATTATCACTGAAGGCGAACAATAAAAAGTAAAGTACTGACCAAACTGCTATTATTATTGTTTTTTTTAACTTTTTTCTATCTTTATACTTTTCTCTATTGTTGAGCATTTGCGAAACGATAAGTCCAATAAATATAGTATTTATAATTTGAACCATCTGTAACCTCCTGTGTCTTTATGTGGTTTCGTCCTTAGTACATTACAATCTCATTTGATTGATATACAAAAACAAGCCTTAGTGGAATTGTAATCCAACTAAAGGCAGTTATCATCAACTTTTTCTTCTCTCATATAGCGACGCTTCCTATGAAATAGGAGTAATACTATGCTCTTAAAACACTCGGAGGTTTCGGATAACGTTCATGTGTTCACGACGTCCCACCGACTTAAGGCGACGAAGTCGCTGGCCGCGATGCGGTTAGTGGGTGCGGATGTGTCCGGTTGATTACGCGTCCCTGCTGCTACCAATTGCATCCCCGAATCCCCATCTACTCCTGCCGGACCGAGGGCCGAATGGCCCGAAGCGTGAACATGGTGTTATAAGATGTTGGTGCCTTCTTCGAAATATAATCTTATTCTAATGCAGTCCTTCAAGATATTTTATTTTAATCTCATCAGATTCTCTTCCTGAATCTGTGTATCTAAGTGATAGCTCGTATGCTGTGTCATTATAAATATTTTTACTCCTCCAATCAGCTCCATTGTCTACCAACAACTTTAACATCTCGACAGATGTATACTGTTCCTCAGCAGCGCGTATTAAAGGTGTAAAATTGTATTTATCCTTATAATTCACATTTGCACCAGCATCAATTAATAGCTTTGCAATTTTGATGTCTTGCTTGCCGGAAGCGATTCCCAATGCTGATTCTTGTATATCATCATCATAATTCAAATTAGGATTCACCCCACTATTAAGTAAGTATTCAACTATTTGTTCATGATCATTAAATATTGCCTCGAATAATGCGTATTCAACGACTCCTACTTCCTTTGTTAAATCTTTAATTCTTTCAAGATCTCCCGATTTAGCCGCCTTTAAATATAAATCTACTTTTAAAGCTCTTTGATGCTCATTCTTGTTTTCCTGAATGTACTGGTAAATAATTATAGAAAGGATTATTACTATTATACTAATAACACTAATTCCTACTATCTTTTTCAATTTATCACCTGTTTCCTATATATTCCTGAACATTTGGATAGTAATTGCACTACAAAGAAATGCAATACGATTTTTTGGGGTTTGCGCCAATTTCTTATAACGTTCTTGTGTTCACGACGTCCCACCGACTTAAGGCGACAAAGTCGCCGGGCGCGATGCGCTTAGTCGGTGCGGATGTGTCCGGCTGCCTCCACTCCCCCGAAATCCCTCTGCCGGACCGAGGGGGCTCGTCCCCCGATGCGTGAACACGGTGTTGAACTAAACCGCTTCGCGGTAGCTTTTTAAACCCAGTAAATCCCTACTTCAATTACAGCACACTTTCCTTTAGTCTCTACAGATAAAAAGGATGGTGTTTACTCATGCAAGATTTCACGCAAGCAATGACAGTCTCCATGGAACTCAGAGGCTTTGCCAAAAGCACACAAAGAACGTACTTGGCCCACATTCAGCGGTTTTCTCAGTTTTGCGGCAAATCTCCCATTTCCTTCGGCTATGAGGAGGTTAGAGCCTTTCTACATTATGCCATCACTGTTAGAAAACTTAGCTCCGCCTACGTCAACTCTGCCTATGGCGCCATCAAGTTTTATTACCAATCCGTGCTCTGCCTCGATTGGAACATGCAGCATGTCCCTCGAATGAAGAAGAATTCTTCGCTGCCGATCATCTTGACAGCACCGGAGGTGCTCCGCCTCCTTGACGCTACCTCGAATCTCAAGCACAAAGCCATTCTTTCTACCATCTATTCCGCTGGACTTCGAGTCAGTGAAGCTGCTCATCTCCGCATTTCCGATGTGGACAGCAGCAACATGCGTATTTTCATTCACCAATCCAAGGGCAACAAGGACCGCTATTCCCTTTTATCTGAAAAAAATCTGCTGCTCCTCCGCCAATACTGGAAAAGTTATCGCCCTAGCTCTTGGTTGTTTCCCGGCATGTCCGCCGCAGCGCCTATTTCGACTCGAACGATTCAATCCGTTTTCAAGCAATCACTACTTGCTTCAAGTATTTCGAAGGATGTCTCCGTCCATACGCTGCGCCATTGCTTTGCCACCCATCTGCTGAACAACGCCGCTAGCATTCTCCAAATCAAAGAACTGTTAGGGCACGCGGATATTCAGACGACTTCCATGTACCTTAATCTCACCCATGCTCAGGTGCTCGGTCTGAAAAGTCCCCTTGATCTTCCCTATGGGGGTGATGCTCGTGATTGAGTTGCCGGACGTATTCTCTCATTTCGCCGCGCCCTTTCTTGCTTCTCATCCTGTTCATGTCGAAGGACTCAAAGCCGCGAAAGCGATTGTCCATTGCCGTACGGCGGCCCTGGGCGGGCATCTTCATCAATGCGATTCCTGTGATGATGTGAAAATCTCCTACAATTCTTGCCGCAATCGCAACTGTCCGAAGTGTGGAAATTTGAAGAAAGAGCAGTGGATTTTGGATCGTTCCTCTGAACTGCTACCTGTTCCTTATTTCCATACCGTCTTTACCGTCCCACACCAGTTGAACCCATTGTTTCTTGCCAATCCGTCACTTATGTATGCGTTGCTGTTCAAGGCAGCATCCCAAACCCTTACGAAGCTCGCGTTGGATAAAAAGTTTCTCGGTGCTCAAATTGGTGTCACGATGGTGCTTCATACGTGGGGACAGAATCTGTCGTTCCATCCCCATGTTCATTGTATTGTGCCTGGCGGCGGTCTTTCTCCTTCGGGCTGCTCGTTTGTGCAATCGAGGAAGAAATTTTTCATTCCTATCAAAGTGCTCTCTAGGATGTTCCGAGGCAAATTGCTTTATCTCGTAAAACAAGCCTTCGCCCAGCAGAAGCTCCTCTTTACAGGCTGTTCCTTACCTTTTGCGGAGGAATCCTCCTTTCAGGCATTACTTGACGCGCTCTATGCGATGGAGTGGGTGGTCTACTGTAAAAAACCGTTTAAGACTCCCTACCATGTGGTGCAATATTTGAGTCGATATACGCACAAGACTGCGATTTACAATAATCGGCTCGTCGCCATGGATGACGCTTCCGTCACATTTCAGTACCGAGATTACAAGGATCAGAGTAAAGTTAAGTCCTTGAAACTGGATGCTATGGAGTTTATGCGCAGATTTATGCTGCATGTTCTTCCCTCCGGTTTTCAGAGGATTCGGTATTATGGATTCCTCAGCAACTGCAACCGGAAGACTAAGCTGCACACCTGCTTGCGCATAACTCGTACCCCCATCAAGCCCAAGGTGAAGCTGACGGCTAAGGAGCTTATTTTGAAGTTAACCGGTAGAGATCTGTCGATTTGTCCTTCGTGCAGCGGGAATTGGTGTCAGCTAACGACCTTGCACCCTTCCGACGGTTGACGTGCTTCAATAGAATAATTGGTTCTTGCGCAGCCTGCCACGGGGAGGGGGAAGCTATGCCTTCAATCGGTACGAAGAGTCGCTGACCTCAACCATGGTACTCACTATTAACACCCAGGTCTCCATTGAAGCAGATGGAAAGTAATAACAAACCCCATAGGTTCGTTCGTACGACGGCTTCGTTCAACATGGATTTGCGCAATTGCCCTCCGACTGTATTGCTCATATGATCATGAGCTGTTGACCTTCATTGTTGTGCTTTGAAGGTCATTTTTTTCTGGGCAACTGCGCAACCAATCCAGAGTGTTATGTGATGTCGCTTCTTCCTAGAATAACAAACACAGAACTTATCGTCTCAGAACTGATCTTCATTATTCATTTCTTGGAAGTTCCTTTCTTCTTTCGATCTTTTTATTTTTAATAAAAAAGCCACTGGAAAAATGATTGCGGAAATAATGAAAGCAAATATACCCAAAATTAATCCTATTAAAGGAAACGTATCTATTGAGAAGCCAATGTCAGATGTAAAACAAAATATTGACCATAGAATATAACCTACTATTATGTAAATAAGAGTAATTAAAAATCCTATAACTATACTTTTAGTTTTACTTTCCCCTTTCAAATACGTTTTAATTGCAACTTTATATCCAAGAAATAAAGTAATCATCAGGTAAATTATATAAATCCGTAGACCTAATACATCTATCTCCATTTTATTTCACCTTCATTTGAGTTTGTTCTCTTGAGAATTTCGGTCTTTTCACTTGAATAAGCGATTTCACATAACGTTTCCGTGTTCACGATGTCCCACCACCTTAAGCGAACATAGTGAGCGGCCGCGATGCGGTTAGGTGGTGCGGATGTGTCCCGGCAATCACTTCCACGGCCTATCTTCCGGGACCGAGGGGGCTTGTCCCCCGATGCGTGAACACATTGTTATATGATGGATCGGCCTTCTCTGATATACCTACGTTTCCTTTTATAGCCCTTCTTTTTCTTCCAAGTTTAAAACGTGACTTGCTTTATGTATTCCTTCTGCTCTTGAGAATCCAATATTTCTGTAAAATTTATCAGCAATTGGGTTCTCAGTATATAAAGTTATTAATCGAAAATACTTCTCTGATTCCTTAATGATCATCTCTAAGAGTTTTTTTCCTACGCCACTACATCTGTGCCTCGGTAAAACGTATAAGTGTCTCACTCGACCTACATCAATAAGATCGAGATAAGGATCAATATTTAAACCACCTATCCCTATGACTTCCTCATCAACTATTGCTACAAATAACGATTCCCCAAATCTATTAAATCTATTACTTCCAATTTTGTATTCATCAAGTAATTTCTGAACAAATTTATATCCCTCAGATAAGCTATTATCTAATAACAAATTCAAATTGTACTGTTCGAGAAGACTAACTCTTTCAACAATCATCGTAGTATTCACCCTCATTTGACAATTGGTTGCCGATCTTTCATATAACGTTCTTGTATTCACGACGTCGAAAGACTTAAGGGATTGATCGGATCGGCGCAGCCATCCATCACACCGGTTCGCGTAGCGAAATTAGTCTTGCAGATGTGTCCGGCTGATTCCGCTTCCCTGCTTCTCAACTTCGGCCGGACCAAGGGCGTCAGCCCGCAGCGTGAATACGGGGTTATATGTTGTCGGGGCCTTCCCTGAGCTACTACCAATATGTATTTCTCTTAAACTACTTCTCTTATTTTCTTTAGGAAATTATTGATTATCGGTATATCTGGAGGGCTTATTTCACTCGGTATATCTTGAATATTAAAGAACTTTATATCCTTCACTTCTTTTTCATCCAGGTTAATATTGCCTTGATATTCCCTACAAGTATAAGCAACTATAACGTTATAAACTTCATCTCCATGGGGGTACTGATAATATAAGTCCTTCCCCGAAAATACATCTAACAAATTTATCTCATCTGCAATTAGCCCTGTTTCTTCAAATAATTCTCTTTTTGCTACTTCTTCCATGGATTCGCCTGGCTCTAGTGATCCTCCGGGTAAACCCCATAAACCATTATCCGCTCTAAGTTGTAAAAGTATCCTGTCTTGTTTATCGATTATTATTACGCATGCTCCTGTCATTATTAAAGGCCTTGTACCTACGATTTGTCTAAGATCCATAATATATCCCAAAAGTTACATCCTCCTAAAAATATTTCTAATTTACTTTTGACTTTATCAGCCCTTGCCCCGATTGCATATAACGTCTTTGTATTCACGAACCCTCACTGGCTTAAGGGGCGCATGCCCCGGGTCCGGCGGACTGAGCCAGTGCAGGGTTGTCCGGCTGTCCCCCACTTCCCCGAAATCCCTCTGCCGGACCGAGGGCCGGATGGCCCGATGCGTGAATACGGTGTTATAAGATGTTCCCGCCTTCGAAGCAATGCTCGAATCATTATAATTTATATTTAAATAGTGGTACGTTTATAGGTGTAATCGAAATAAGTCGTGGGCGCTGCCATAATCTCTTTTTATATTGAATGTCATATTTTTCATCTTTATTTATTAAATTAGAAATATTAATATTTATTGATATTTCAGTCGTATGATTATCTTTATCTTGTACAAGAATATTGTGACTACCTGCCACTACCAGTGTAATTCTCTCTTCGGCCGTAATATCAATTAGATACCAACAACCAAACAAAATTAGGCTTAATAGTATCAATGCAGACTTAATTGGATTACTATTCTTATTATCTCCCATCAAATTATCACCTCATTTTGTATTTAAGATTCTGTGGACTTTGCGGGAATTTCTTATAACGTTGTTGTATTCGCGACGACCATTCCCCTTAGATAACTCTTATCTTAGGGGAATGGATGTATCTGCCTGAACCCTTCTTCCTCGAGAATACTTCTGGCAGATCAAGTGCCGTATGGCCCGCAGCGCGAATATGGTGTTATCTGAAGTATCAAGCCCACCTTGAACCCGACTTCTAAATCTCTATAATATGGTATCCAAAAGCATTTATTATCTCTGTCTTCTTATAATGATGTATTCTTTGGTTTCTTCCATAGTTCAAATGTTGATGGCCATGTAACAAATATCTAGGATTATATTGGTTCATAAATTCTATAAAGCATTCAAATCCTCTATGACATAAATCATCACCGTCTCCAATTCTGTAAGCTGGGGCGTGTGTCACTAAAATATCTACGCCATTACTTAGCCATAGCCTTAGCTTAAGTTTAGTTATTCTCCAACTCATTTGTCTTTCTGAAAATTGATATTCTCCGGGGCTGTAGCGGTAACTACCACCAAGTCCCAATATGCGAATTCCATTATAAGTAACTATTCTATCTTCAATGCTTTCGCACCCTTCAGGTGGATCTGATTTGTATTTAGTATCATGATTTCCATGAACATAAAATAAAGGAGCGTTAATCATGCTCACTAGAAAAGATAGATATTCTGCTTTAAGATCACCGCAAGAAATAATTATGTTGATGTCCTTAAACTTCTTGGGTTCAAAATGATCCCATATGTATTTTGATTCTTCATCGGAGATAACTAATATTCTCATTTAATCTCCTCCGGTTTAGATCTTAATAAAAGCACTGCTTGATATTTCAGATAACGTTCTTGTGTTCACGACGTCGAAAGACTTAAGGGGTGATCGGATCGGCGCAGCCATCCATCATACCGGTTCGCGAAGCGAGATTAGTCTTGCAGATGTGATCGGCTGAATCTACCCCCGGCTCTTCTACTTCGGTCCGGGCCAAGGGCGCAAGCCCGCAGCGTGAATACAGTGTTATACGCAGTTATTGACCTTTCCTTAAAATAATGTTTCTACTTCTCTTGAACTTGAAAATATATATCTTTGTGAATTTCTTAGAGTCATTGAATTGATTCTATTTACTGTCAAAGTATCTACATTCCAAATCAATGGTAACCTATCTTCCCAGCCCCCTAGTAGACATACTACAGGACTCAATGGAAATGTAACTTGAACGTTTGGACTATTAAATCCTGTAAAAACCATCTCTTGATTGTTTGGATCTGCAACGACAACTGGATTGTCAGAAGTGACGAAACAACTCCCCTCTGAAGCAGTCATTAAACACCAATTCATCCCTAATAATAAATGGCTAACTGAATGAGTAGTTCTTATTACAGCATCCATATCAATAGAATTTGGAATATCCGTTCGTTTTAAAGTAATTTCTAGCTGTTTCCTATATTCCTCATTATTCAACACTACTGATGACAAATCTCTAAACAAAGGAACTCTAGCCCGCATTGAATATATAAACTTACAGAAATTTAATCTTTCAGAACGTGATATATATTTGTATTATAAAATTTTTCTTAGAATTCTTGCTGAAATGTCTTCTATTTTCCCAAAGTCATCTTCAACAATTGTGGTTAAGTCTCCATTTTCATCTTTTATATCGTTAAATCCTTTAATATAACCTATGTTATTAGGTGCTTT
The DNA here is from genome assembly GCF_003945345.1 of Paenibacillus baekrokdamisoli. GTDB lineage: Bacteria > Bacillota > Bacilli > Paenibacillales > Paenibacillaceae > Paenibacillus_Z > Paenibacillus_Z baekrokdamisoli. The sequence continues at coordinate 1,970,874 of NZ_AP019308.1, forward strand.
CTTTTTCAAAGTTTTCTCTTTTAGATCTATAACCCAAAGATATGGTTCATATTTTGCTGGTACATTAGGATCTGTAAAATACCTTAAGTAAAACTGAGGAATATAGTGGTGGTCTCTTTTCTCCATTGAAATCCCCCTGAATATTAATTTAAAATGTTTAGGTCAGCAATTGCGTATAACGTTCTTGTGTTCACGACGTCCCACCACCTTAAGCCCGAAGGGCGGCCGCGACGCGGTTAGGTGGTGCGGATGTGTCCGGCTGATTCCACTTCCCTGTTGCTGCCAATTGCATCCCCGAATCTTCAGCTGACTCCTGCCGGACCGAGGGGCGAATGCCCCGAAGCGTGAACATGGTGTTATAGGGTGTAGGCGACTTCTTGAGTTCCCTTACTAGTGTTTCTCGGTTTCTATATTGATTTACGTCTTTTTATAATATGTTTCTATCTAGGTAATTCAATGTTTCTTCAAGACTTTTAAATGCTTCATCGTGTCCTGAAAAATCTATTCCAATTGTTACTTTCCTTCTTGTAATTCCAACACCATCATTATTTGTAACTTGTATTTCAAAATAGTTTAAGTGATTGTCATTCACACTAACCCAGATACATTCTCCTGATGGCTCTAAATAAATATTCCAGCTGGGATATCTGTTAAGCAAGAGTTCTTTCAATTTATTAAACTCCACAGAACAATCCCCCATGATGAAAGTATAGATAAAGAATTGAATGCACTTGCACTTCGCCTATTTCCTATAACGTCTTTGTATTCACGAACCCTCACTGGCTTAAGGCGCGAACGCGCCGGGTCCAACGGACTTAGCCAGTGCAGGGTTGTCCGGCTACTTCCACTTCCCCGAAATGCCCCTGCCGGACCGAGGGCCGGATGGCCCGATGCGTGAATACGGTGTTAACTGAAGTTGCTGACTTCTTCGAATTTACATAAATTTTCTTTCTATGATTGGTTCCTAATATTCCAACTCTTTGTCTAAAAATTTATGCCCTTTACAATAATATTCAAGCAATATCCTTCGAGATCTATAATCGATTTCATAGTAAATTCCTAATGCATATCTACAAACATGCTCCGGCAAAGTTTTCCCATCAAAAGACCATATTTCGTCATAGCTATCTTTAGTTAGAGCAATTAATCTAAATCTATCATTATCTTTCTCATCTTGTTTTCGACCAGACTTTTTCATTTCTATAGCAATTAAATTATCTTGTTCGATTATATTACCTCGACTATGAACAATGAGGTCACAATTGATCTTTACTACAATATCCTTAGGCCCCCGAATAGTTTTTAGAGAGGTTTTAACCTTCCCATTTTTGTTTCGATTGTATTCGACGTCTACTTTGTAGTCTATAAATTCAGAATTCTTAATAAAGTTATATATATGTATCATTAATGCACCACAGAGCGTCCGCTCAGATACTTTTGAAAGTAGTAAATCTATATCACTTCTTATGAAACTTTTATTTGCATCTTCAAATATTTTAATAAGCCTTTCCTCCATAAGTAACCTCCAACAAGATTTCTATGATTATTCAGCAATTTCAGTTAACGTTCTTGTATTCACGAACCCGAGAGGCTTAAAGGAGCGTATGCGACTGGGTAGCTTAGCCACTTAGCCTCGCAGGGTTGTCTGCCTGCTCATACTTCTCCGAATTGCTTCGGGCAGACCAAGGGGGCTTGTCCCCCGCAGCGTGAATACTCTGTTATGTGATGTCACAGTCCTCTTCGATAAACCTTATAAAATCTAATCATTCCACATTCTTGTTACTTCTTCTAATTCTAAGTCCTCGAATTGCATTTTATAGATATCTGGTTTCTTTAATTGATTCAAAAATTCCAAGCCAAAAGCTGGATCAAAATGATTCATCATCAAAGTCATTACAAGACCATGAGTCCCGATTGCTATTTTCTTCCCGCTGTGCTCTTTTAATATGGGTTTTAGAACTGAGATTGCTCTTTTCTGACAATCAGCATTAGACTCTCCACCCGGCAAGGTATAATCAGGGTCATTAAAACTCTCTCTGATACTAGACATTAACTCTGCATTTTCAATAATATAAGATGTAAAATGACGTTCTCTAAGATCTTCAAATACTTTAATATCTAACTTTAAGTGCTCGGCCAATCCCTCAACACTAAGAATTGCTCGAGTATAAGGACTTGATATAATCATGTCTATTCCTTCACCTATAAGTAACTTCGTTACTTTTTCAATATCGATCTTTCCTTTTGGGGTAAGCCCTCTTGTTCTTTCATTTCCTTCATTGTATGGTGATTCTCCATGCCTAACCATATAGATAATTGTCTTCATACAGGCCTCCATTAGATGCTTTCATTAAATATAACACTGTGATTTCACATAACCTTCGTGTATTCACGACGTCGATCCCCCTTAGATAGCTCTTATCTTAGGGGGATCGATGTGTCCGGCTGCTTCAACTTCCCTGAAATGCCTCTGCCGGACCGAGGGCAGAATGGCCCGATGCGTGAATATGCTGTTATACGACGTAATTGCCTTCTCGATTTATCATTCAAAAATTGCTCTTTCAGTGTATTCTCTAATAAATATCTCTTTTGGATATGGATTTACTATAGGGGGGATCTCCGTTTCTTTAAAGTACTTTAATTCTTTCATTTCATCATTATCCGGAGTTAGTTTTCCACCGATAACTTTACATTCAAATACGATCGTCAAGTATTCTACTTTATGTCCGTTACTGTAGATATATCGATGTTTTTCTCCTCCAAACACACCAATGATTCGTTCAGGTGTAACTACTAATCCGGTTTCTTCCAAGACTTCTCTACAAACTGCTTCATTTGGGGTCTCGCTTATTTCTATTGCTCCAGCAATTAGTCCCCATACATCTTCATTATGTTTCCGTCCAAATAGAATTTCATTTTCTTCATTTCGTATTATGCCAACCACAGCAGGCACGAATATTAATTCTGGTCCAAACTTATTTCTTAAGTCTTTGTAATAGTCCGACATGGACATAAGATAAATCTCCTTTTATTTCTTTTGGCCTGCAATAAGCAATTATGTCGTATAACGTTCTTGTATTCACGAACCCTCACTGGCTTAAGTGAGCGATAGTGAACGGGTCCGACGGACTTAGCCAGTGCAGGGTTGTCCGGCAGAAGTCACCCTCGGCACTTCTACTTCGGTCCGGACCAAGGGCGTAAGCCCGCAGCGTGAATACGGTGTTATACGCTGTTGCTGGCTATAAAGCGTTTCTCGGAAAATTTAATAACCGGTACAGAATGTACCGGCCATTGGATTTATTCTACAGTTATTAAATCTATTAAATCTTCTTCTTCATGAACTGTGAGCTCTACGTACGTTTCTCTAAGCCTACGATATAATTCCGGATCATTATTCCTCACCATTTGTATTAAGTAATTTAATGGTTTATCCATTTCATTTAAATAATTGGCAATTACAAAATCCGAAGTATTATTACACTCACTTGCTATCTTATTTCTTGCTTCAACTAAATCTATTACAGCTGTACTATTAACTTCCTTGCGACTTCTAGTATTTACCCTACGAGTTAGTTCAAGTATTTCCTCTATTAGCTCCCTGTCACTTCGCCTATTATTCTCTGGATCTTCAGGTGTAAATGACGAAAGTATTGTATTTACTTGTCCCTCTAATCTTGGCCACCACATTTCAAAGACATCATTTAATATTGAGGAATCTAATTTATTATCTAGTGTTTGAGAATTAATTGTTACTAGTAGTTTCTTTAACTCATCTTTCGAAAATTGAGTGGATTGAAATTGTGTTAAAGGACCAACAATATCACTATTTTCGACATTAAATAATATTGGGCAAACATATGATTTACCCAGTTGTTTAGATAAAGCTCCAGCTTCAAACATCATCCAGGGACTACTTAATGCTTCACGAGTCATACATAGAATACCTACACGACATTCTTCGAGGTTTTTTGAAATGTCATCTGCCCATCTTGCACCTTTTTCAATATCATTAGGAGTAAAATATGGACGTACAGCTTGAAGTACCCCCGGTAACCATGTTTTAATTGCTTCACCTAATTGTCTACTTAATTCTCCTGACCAACTTATAAAAACTTTCAAAGTACTAACCTCTCCTTGAACTGTAAGATAATTATATATTATCACAGTTGTATAAATTTGTATTAGGGTTACAGCAATTGCGTATAACGTTGTTGCGTTCTCGACGTCCGACGAATGTCGGATGTGTCCGGCTGCATCTACTTCCAGGCTTCTCAACTTCGGTCCGGACCGAGGGCGTATGCCCGATGCGTGAATGCGGTGTTAGCCGATGCTTCCTCTTCTTTGAGCTACCCACCACATATGTTCTTGATCTTCATATGCTCTTACCGATCTTGACCTTCAAATGCTCTTATCCGATCTTGACCTTCATATGCCTTTATCCGATCTTGACCTTCATATGCCATTATCCGGTCTTGACCTTCATATTCCCTTATCCGGTTTTGACCTTCATATGTCCTTATCCGATCTTGACCTTAATGCTTATGGCTTTGAGGGTTTAACCATACGTTCTTGACCTAGGAAGTTTCGGCTAACGTTTTGTATTGACGACGTCCTGGCCCCTTAGAGCCGCTGCTTATAGTTGTGAGGCTTGCCGAACACCTAATGCAGTGACGTCCCGACGGGCTTAGGGGGCTGGATGTGGTCACTCGCTTCTCAGAGTGACCCCGAGCGTCAATATGGTGTTAGCCGAAGGAAGTTCTGGAAGCAGCCATTGTATTTAAGGCGTTCTCAAAATAGCTATATACTTCATCTGCAATTCCCAGAAACTCTTCAACAAGTACATGACTATCCAAGTAACAAGCATACAGATAATCAACTAAAGCGGAGTCAATCTCGCAATAGTCTAATATGGCATTCTTCATCTTAATAATGTCATCTTGCCATACACCTGTATCTTCTAAAACCAAAGAGTATAATGCACGAATTAATCTCTTAGAATAACCTTTAATATATCTAGTTTTCATTGTGTTATCACTAGCATTAGAAAGTAAACTATGTATACGATCTACTTCCTCCTTGGTCTCTGTATTTAAGTCTAAAATGAACTCTGTAGAAGTAATTATCGGTGGCACTTTTTCACCAACGTCATGACCATATATGCAAACACAAATTATCTTAATCCAAAAACCCCACTCATTCGGTTTACTTAATACATCGTCAATCGAGCAAATTATCGTATCAATCTTAGTTACTATTGGATATTCTTCCAAAAGCCTGTCTTTAATATTTGACAATCTTTCGTAATCAATATCTTTGGGATTTACACATACAATAGTAAAGTCTGCATCTGACTTAAAAGGTTTAGCAGTTCCTTTTGGAATCGAGCCACACATATAAATGCTATGAATCTTACCTTTAAATTCGGTAAGTATATTATCTTTATACTTATCAACAAAATCCTTATATTCACTTTGTATTACAATTCTATTTATAACTTTTTCTAATATCATATAGACTCCTCCTAAACATGTAAGAACTTCTTTCGGCTAACGTTGTTGCATTCTCGACGTCGAAAGACTTAAGGGACTGCTGGAATGGCGAAGCCACCCAGCACACCGGTTCACGCAGCGAGAGTAGTCTTGCAGATGTGTCCGGCTGCTACCTGGCTTCTCAACTTCGGTCCGGACCGAGGGCGTACGCCCGATGCGTGAATGCAGTGTTAGCCGATGCTTCCTCTTCTTTGAGTTACCACCGAATATGTTCTTGATCTTCATATTCCCTTATCCGAACTTGACCTTTATATGCCCTTATCCGACCTTGACCTTTATATGCTCTTATCCGATCTTGACCTTTATATGCTCTTATCCCAATCTTGACCTTTATATGCTCTTATCCGGTCTTGACCTTCATATGCCCTTATCCGGTCTTGACCTTCATATGCCCTTATCCGATCTTGACCTTAGATGCTTCTGCTTGAGGGTTTAACCATACGCTCTTGACCTAGGAAGTTTCGGCTAACGTTCGTGTATTCACGACGTCCTACCACCTTAAGCCCGAAGGGCGGCCGCGATGCGGTTAGGTGGTGGGATGTGTCCGGCTGAATCTGCTTCCTTACTACTGAAAATCCATCCCCGCGTAATCTTCTAACTTCTGCCGGATCGAGGGGCGAATGCCCCGAAGCGTGAATATGGTGTTAGGCGAAGTTAATCTACTTCTTTGATTCTACTTGCACTATCTAATCTAAAAGCTAACAAACTAATTAATATAATATAGTCCATTGCTCTATCAGGATTATCTGTAATGTTGCCATGCCCTCTAGGGTTTCGAATCCCCATAACTACGCCTTCAAATAAATGCATAATACCTTCTTGCTCATCTAAATCTGTCTGATCCTTTAGTTTATTAAAAGTCAAAATCGGTTTATTCTTGGAAAAAACAGTCCTGACAAGATTTGTTCCATCCAATTCATGTTTTCGAGATTTTTCTTTAACATAGTTAATTAAAGATTTTGCCGCTTCGAAAACAGCACTCGAGTAATGTCCATCATTGAAAAGGTCAGAGCAGATATCAAAGATACGTGGGTGCAAATTTAATCCATTAAATGTTCTAATTCGTACTGCATCAGGATCTTCTTCTAAGTCTACCCTCTTCTCGTTCAATCTTGCTATTAATCCTACTAGCATTAAAACAGATTGTTCAATACCCTCTTGAAATTTTCTTTGATAAGTATATTCAGATTCTCCAATTACATATCCCCCAGACCAGATATCATGATATTGATGTTTATTAAACTCTGGAGAATTACTTCCAAAAATTTCTCTTATCGTTTCTTGAATATTCATCTCAGCGTTTTTTACTCTTTGGTCTGTATAAACAACGTCCTGTTTAAGACCTTTAACTTCTTCAATTCTTCTTTCTAACTTAGTAATTGCTCGAGGAATCTCATCAAGGCTAAAATTTTTAGATTCAATCTCTACCTCATTGTTCTTTTTCTTCAAACATATCCCTCCAAAATAGATTAATTTCGCCTAACGTTCGTGTATTCACGACGTCCATCCCCCTTAGATAGCTCTTAACTTAGGGGGATGGATGTGTCCGGCTGACTCTACTTCCTTGCTTCTGCCAATGGCATCATCGAATCACTTCTAACTCCGGCCGGACCGAGGGGGCTTGTCCCCCGATGCGTGAATATGGTGTTATCGGAAGTTGCCACTTAATTGAGTTACTACCTAAAATCTTTTTACTAATTTTTCTAAATTTATATTGTCTGTTAGTCTTATCAATTTATCTTCGAAATTAATTATCCTATCTTCAAAATCCATTCTGTTTTTTTCAAATTCTCTTGTCCATTTATACATCATTTTCAACATCATAAAATCAGATTTATAATTGCACTTTTCAATTCCAAGATTTTGTTTGAGGAATCTAGTAAAAATTCTCATCTTTCGTTTCCACAGGGGCGGATCTAAAAACAGAATGATATCTGCCATATCAAATAAACACCTATATGACTCTCTGTTTGTTCCTTCAAAAATCCATTGGCCATTCCGATCAATTTCTTCGATAACAGAAACCTGCTCTTCTGGTGTTCGTGATTTTCTTCCCTCGTTCGTTTGAGGATGTACTATGGAATCCAATTCATAGCAAGGAATATTAAGACTATTAGATAATTGTTTTGCAAGAGTAGTTTTACCACTTGCAACAATCCCAGTAATTAAAATCTTCCTCATCCGAATTACCACCTGACTTTCTTGCTTTATGGCAATTTCCGATAACGTTCATGTGTTCACGACGTCCAACTCCCTTAAGCCCGAAGGGCGGCCGCGATGCGGTTAGGGAGTTGGATGTGTCCGGCTGATTCCACTTCCCTGCTTCTGCCAATTACTTCACCGAACCCTCATCTAACTCCTGCCGGACCGAGGGCCGAATGGCCCGATGTGTGAACATGGTGTTATCGGATGTTACCGACTTCTTTGATTAGCTTTCAAACAATGGTTTAATTATCACTTCATCAAGTTCCACAAGTTTTGATATCTCTTCAATTCTATATCCGTGTTTAATAGCTCTTATAATGATTTCAACTTTAACTGTTCCTTCTTTTATTGTGTTATCAATATATTTATCGAAATGTATTAAATCATCAGCAACTTTGCCCTCCAGTGTAAATACCATTCTATAATCTCCAATGTCGCTACCTAAATATAAAATCCTTAAATTGCAATAAACAAAATCAGTATATTCATGGATATGAGTTAATTGTATTGAATTTAGTTCAGTCGTTATCACTTTAAGATTTGACTTGCCCTTAAAGGTATCAAAAAAATCATCCCTATTCTCTTTCTTCCAATTTTCTAAATAATTTATAAATCCCTGTTTTGTTTGATCTACTATGCGATGGGTGCTTGCCCATTCTAAAAGTTGTCTGGATTCCATGTATTAACCTCATTTCGGTAATTTCCGATAACGTTCTTGTATTCACGAATCCGAGAGCCTTAAGTGAGCGACAACGAACCGTTCGCAAGACTTAGGCTCGCAGTGGTTGTCCGGCTGAATATGCATCTCTGCTACTGAAATCACTTCCCCGAATCAGCTTCTACTACTCCTGTCCGGACCAAGGGCGTATGCCCGCAGCGTGAATACGGTGTTATCTGCTGTTGCTCTCTTCTGTGAGATTACCTGATAAAATCCCTGCTCTTCTTATGATGTTTATTCTTTCCTCTCTTCCTTCTATATTCTTTATCATATCTATTGCTGTTTCAAAATTTGTAATTACATAGCCTGTTTTCTCAAATCCTTTTGGCATTTCTAAAATTTTCTTTACTTCCGTTAAGTAATAGACTGTATATCCATTCGATTCTTTCCAGAACCAGCATGCAAAAGGGGTTCTATTTTCAGTTAATTCAATTCCTGCCTCTTCCATTACTTCCCTATTTAGCCCTTCATCTAACGATTCATTCTCTTCTAATCTTCCACCAATTGTTGTTAATACTTTTTCTTCACGATCCCAAACCATAACTAAATTCCCATTTCCCAAAATTGGTACACAATGAACACCGCCAATTGGGAAATCCGTTGGAATTTCAGTAATAAACTTGAGCATAAAAACATCTCCCAAAATAATGGATTAATTTCTCTTTAGAGTAATTGCAGATAACGTTCTTGTGTTCACGACGTCCCACCGACTTAAGGCGACGAAGTCGCCGGGCGCGATGCGCTTAGTCGGTGCGGATGTGTCCGGCTGAATCTGCTTCCCTGCTACTGACAATTACATCTCCGAGCCCTCATCTAACTTCTGCCGGACCGAGGGGCGAATGCCCCGAAGCGTGAACATGGTGTTATAGGAAGTAGACGACTTCTTTGAGTTACAGTCAAAAAACACTCACTTAAATTATCAATCAATATTTCATCTGCTACTACTATTTCATTATTAAATTCTTATCGATGTATATAAATGTCTCCTCAAGATCTTTAAAAGCTTCATCATGTCCTGAAAAATCTATTTCTTCAACTTCCCTTCTTCGAGTTATTCCTACTCCTTCTTCCCTAACTTCAACTTCAAAAAAATTAATGCCCCCATCATTCATACTTACCCAAACACTTCTCCCACTCGGTTCAATATAAACATTCCATTTAGGATATCTTTGAGTAATACATTCCTTGATTTTATTAACCTCCATCATCTTTATCACCATTCTAAATAGATTTAGATATCTTTAGGTTTAATAGGGTTTAACCATACTCGTCTATTTCCTATAACGTTACCGTGTTCACGACGTCCATTCACTCTAAGCTGCAAGAGTCGTGCGTCCAGTACGATCTCGGCCGGCCGCGACCGCGGTTGGGTGAATGGATGTGTCGCCTGATTCCGCTTCCCCGACTTATCACCCGGCGACCGAGGGGCGTATGCCCCGATGCGTGAACACATTGTTATCCGATGACCTCGACCTCTACGAATATGCTAGAGTTTTAATCGAATAAAGGGAGCTTCCACTTTATCATTTAATAATTCTTGATATGCTTTAACTTTCCTAAACGTATTTCCCATCATATCTCTATTTCGATAGTTTCTTAATTCATCTAAATCAAATTTAGCGAGATAAAGACCTTCCGTCTCATTATCTGCTAACATAATTGTATTGTTTACCGATTTCCCATTCGAATCCCAAACAATTGGGCTGTATGCACATGAGCATCCAGCATCTTCACCTGGCGGATTTGCCATTACAATACCAACCATATTTTCATATGCTCTTGTCGAAAGGGCTTGCAATCGATGATTCATGCATCCGCAATCATTAGGAACCAATATAATTTCAGCACCTTTTAACATCAATACTCTTGCACTTTCCGGATATTCCCTGTCGTAACAAATCATGATACCGATTTTCACACCATCAAAATCGCATACTTTAAATTCTGTTCCGCTCTCTAATATACGTTCAGCAGCAAAATCACAAGTATGGACTTTAGTATACTTTAATAATATTTTTCCGTTCCGATCAATAACAAATGCCGAATTTTGTGGGCGTTTTATTCCTTTTGTAAAGCTTGTTATAACAATTCCAATCGATAATTCTCTTGCAATATCTTGAAAAGATTTTAACCAAGGACTATTTTCGTCTATTGCAGCATCATACCAAGCTTTAAAATCCGGATGATTCTCTATCTCGTGTGACGGCAAATTTGTTTCTACAATATCAGGAAAGGCATAACCAGTTATCCAGCATTCGGGAAACAAAACCATATCTGCTCCACGATCTTTCGCTTCTTTAACATACGCCAATCCAATTCTTGTGTTTAGCTCTGGATCAGGAATACTACAATTATATTGAACAGTTGCAACAGTAAAAGTTTTCATATTTCATCACCTTTCAATTATTATTAATGTAAATATCTTTCCAAGCCATTCGAGGTTTCGGATAACGTTCTTGTGTTCACGACGTCCTACTACCTTAAAGGAGCGAAGCGACTGGCCGCGATGCGGTTAGGTGGTGCGGGTGTGTCCGGCTGAAAATACTTCCTGCTACTGAAATGCCTCTTCGAATCTACTTCTAACTCCGGTCCGGACCGAGGGCCGAATGGCCCAAAGCGTGAATATGGTGTTATAGGATGTCAGCGCCTTCTTCGAATAACTCCCAAATATGCTTCTAATATCTCAGAGGAATTATAGATTTATTTATTTCACAATTTTCATATTTGTTATAATTCAAATAATATCGTAATCCCTCGGCAGAAATATTCAAATTATTTCTCGGTCCAATCGATATTGATTTTAAAGGGATTTTTTCATCATCATGTGTTATTGGAAGTTTAATATAGGGTACGATCGCACCATTCTTACTTCTAAAATGTATATGGTCTGATGATACCTCATTGCTATTTATAAAATGTCCACCATATTGTCTTTTTTTATTCATTAACACAACTACTCTATATTCTTCTTCTGACCTAAAACTAGGATCCTTAAAAAACAATGAATATATGTAAAAGGTTCGGATAATATGATTCCAAAGATAGTTCAATTCATTCCCTGGTTTTCCATCACCATGCTCTTTCCAAATATCAAATGCAATAGATATTTCTTCGGATAAGATTTTTTCTTGTTCTATAGGATCATATATTACAAATCCATGTATATTCTGAAATGCAGAGTCAGTTAACCTATCTAATACACTAATAAAACTACGATCAAATCCAATACAATATCCATCCTGATTGCTACAATTTGACCAGAGTGGAAGAGAATCCGCATTCATTGACATTGATAAGATGTAGGAGTCTATCCCTTTATCAAAGATTTCATCATTGCAATCTTCTAGGAGTTTCATTAATAAATCATCATCTTGATAATTAATCTTGGCCTGATCGCGAACTTTTTTTGCTATTCTTCTTGCGTACTTTATTTCACTAATATCATTTAAATATTCGCTTTTTGTAAGCCATAGTTCCTTATGTTTAAAAATGCTCATGATAGCATCTAGAGAACTATAATGATATTGTTTGTTTTGTTTATTTTCATTGCGCTGATTTCTTATAACGTTCTTGTATTCACGAACCCTCACTGCCTTAAGTAACCGTAGGGAACGGCCGCGACGCGGTTAGGCTGTGCAGGGTTGTCCGGCTGAGTATGCTTCCCTGCTACTGAATTTGCTCCTTCGAATCCTCTTCTTCCTACGTCGGCCGGGCCAAGGAGCGTTAGCGACGCAGCGTGAATACGGTGTTATGTGTTGCCGGCGGCATCTTCGAGTTTTCTTAAAAAATCTTTAGTCATTTACTCATCATTTCTGTTATTATGAAGCTCATGAATAATAGTACAAAGGAAAATAACATGTACTTTAATATTCTAAATTTCATTTCTAATACGCCTTTAACATGTTCTACTCTTCTGTAATACAATAGATTTCCCAATATTAATGTTAGCATTATTATTACCGTTACTAATAAGCCTATGTCACTTTTGCTGGATGATAAAAAAGCTAAAAATCCAATTATAACCGCCAACAAAAAGCCGATTACATAGTACTTTATTCTTTCAGAAAATATAAATCTAGATCTATTCTTAATTCCATCAATTAGACTTATTATCGAAATTAGGAATATAGCAATTAATATTATCCACACTACAATAATTATAATCCCGCCTCTTATAAAGATTTTCTTTATGTTTTGATATTAAGATTTATTGTTTTTTAATCTCTCAGATTCCGCCGGTTTCACATAACGTTCTTGTATTCACGAACCCGAGAGCCTTAAGTGAGAGATAGCGAACGGGTCGTCAGACTTAGGCTCGCAGTGGTGTCCGGCTGAATTTACCCTCGGCACTTCTACTCCGGTCCGGACCAAGGGCGAATGCCCGATGCGTGAATACTGTGTTATAGGATGTCAGCGACTTCTTCGAATACTCTACAAGTGATTCTTAACTAGCATTTGATCTTAATTAAATTTTCAATTGCTATTCTAATTAGTTACTCGGGTTTTAATTTATGGTTTGAGTCCTGATTGTAATACCTGGAAATATTCATTTAAAATATCATCGAAATTGGGTTCACCAGCTATCTTCTCAATATATTTCCAAAGAATCATTTCTTCAGTTTCTATATTCACAACCTCATATTCCATTTGATGTGATTCCCAAACGATCACTTGACCGAGACAACTCTCTGACTCGTGAATTATTCCTGTTGAAGGATTGGGTACACGACTTTCATCAATGTTATTATGCTTAACAAATTCAGTAGAGATATTAACTATTCTCAGTTCTTCAATATTGCTATCAGCCCACTGTTTAAACTTCTTTCTTATCATTGAAAGGCCTCCTGCAATGAAGAAAATTTATGAATAATCTTTACGGTTTCGCTGATTTCCTATAACGTCTTTGTATTCACGAACCTTCACTGGCTTAAGGGCGCCAGCCCGGGTCCGACGGACTTAGCCAGTGCAGGGTTGTCCGGCTGCTCCCGCTCCCCCGAAATCCCTCTGCCGGACCGAGGGCCGGATGGCCCGATGCGTGAATACGGTGTTATCGGAAGTTCATGACTCCATGAATTACTTATATAAATACATTTAAATCATGAAATGAAACCAAGGTTTCTCCCTTTAAGTTTGTTGTTTCTGCAAATATTCTGTTAATTTCTTCTTGTCTTTTTAAAGGTAACTCTTCCCATCTCGTTGGAGAAAAGGCAATATTCTCAACATATTTCACTAGAATATTAGATAAAACTATTTTTTTATGTGCTATTGAATACTTATTTATCTGTTCCAAAAATTTATAACGTTCTTTATCTCTTCTATAGTGACTCATTAAAACATACGTTTTCCCATCCTGAGGGAAAACGTTAATAAACAATGGTGCTAAGTAAGCGTCCAGCCTAGTAAGATCATTGATAATCTTTCCACTAAAATCCGTGACAATATTAATCAACGAGGATGCGGCCAAATGATATTCCTCATCGAAGACAATAACGTTGGTAACTAAGTTGTGATATTTTTTGTTTTTCATATTATTTTCAAATGCAACTCTATAGTTTTCGTACTTAAATAAAGCAGCCGCAAATCCTTGACCTTGTATTCCCATGATTTCATATAAATAATTGATTTGTTCAATTGATGGTTTCTTTCGTTCAAATATTTTATTTACTTCGCTGAACTGACCATTGTCCAATAAACTAATTATGTTTTGTGTCATCTTAAGGCATGTTTGTTTAGCATGATATTCTTTTGCCAGTGAGCGATAGGCGAAAATCAATTCTTGTTCCTTGTTTCCAGGTTGATAGTCATAATTTTCAATTGGTGAGAAAAGCTTTGCATCATGGTAACCACAAAACCCAGTAAAAGTGGAAACTTTTTTTCTCCCTTCCTTTTTCATTTTTGAACCAAAAGGATTTCCGATTTCAAGTTCAAATTGCATTACATTACCATCACGTGAGATCTTATTTAAGATCTTATTATTTTGAATTGAATGGGCCTTTATGATTTCATTACTACATTCATTATCATGATGAAAACAAGCTTTCCATATCGATTGTTTTCTTATTTTATTGTAACTCTCTTTCATGATACGAGAATCTAGTGGATCCTTAGTCATTTTATTCATCTCCATATTTCATGAATTTCCGATAACGTGTTGTATTCACGAACCCTCACTGGCTTAAGGGCGCCAGCCCGGGTCGTCAGACTTAGCCAGTGCAGGGTTGTCCGGTGTTCCCGCTTCCCCGAAATCCCTCTGCCGGACCAAGGGCCGGATGGCCCGATGCGTGAATATGGTGTTATCCGAAGCCTTCGTCATCTCGAGTTACTTTCATACTTCTTCAAAGTCTCTCAAAATGTCTGGTCTTCTTCTCTTTCATCTTTCAACTTCTGTCCTTCATTTCTTTTCTTTCAACCATTCTCTCAACAAATTCCCTTAGATCTTCATATTGTTCTAGATCTCTATGAGTCCTTAACATCGCCTCTATTTATATCCTCATCTCCAACTCATTATGGATTATGGTTTAATCATCTCTATCTTTATTCGGGCCCCTTGTCTTTAAAACTGTATTTGTCTTTCATTTCCTTTAAATCGTTCTTATTAAGGTCTATCCATCTTCCTTTATATGGTATTGTATCCTATTCTAATTCCTCTGACACTATATTCTTGATATACAAATAAAGCGCCGCAGGCTTCGATCAGTTCCCTAAATCGATCACCTAACGACACTTCATTTGCATTGGGTTTTAACCATTCTCGAAGGTTTCGAATAACGTTCTTGTATTCGCGACGTCCATTCCCCTCAGATAGCTCTTATCTTAGGGGAATGGATGTATCTGCCTGAACCCTTCTTCCTCGAGAATACTTCTGGCAGATCAAGGGCCGTATGGCCCGCAGCGCAAATATGGTGTTATCTGAAGTATCAAGCCCACCTTGAACCCGACTTCTAAATCTCTATAATATGGTATCCAAAAGCATTTATTATCTCTGTCTTCTTATAATGATGTATTCTTTGGTTTCTTCCATAGTTCAAATGTTGATGGCCATGTAACAAATATCTAGGATTATATTGGTTCATAAATTCTATAAAGCATTCAAATCCTCTATGACATAAATCATCACCGTCTCCAATTCTGTAAGCTGGGGCGTGTGTCACTAAAATATCTACGCCATTACTTAGCCATAGCCTTAGCTTAAGTTTAGTTATTCTCCAACTCATTTGTCTTTCTGAAAATTGATATTCTCCGGGGCTGTAGCGGTAACTACCACCAAGTCCCAATATGCGAATTCCATTATAAGTAACTATTCTATCTTCAATGCTTTCGCACCCTTCAGGTGGATCTGATTTGTATTTAGTATCATGATTTCCATGAACATAAAATAAAGGAGCGTTAATCATGCTCACTAGAAAAGATAGATATTCTGCTTTAAGATCACCGCAAGAAATAATTATGTTGATGTCCTTAAACTTCTTGGGTTCAAAATGATCCCATATGTATTTTGATTCTTCATCGGAGATAACTAATATTCTCATTTAATCTCCTCCGGTTTAGATCTTAATAAAAGCACTGCTTGATATTTCAGATAACGTTCTTGTATTCACGAACCCGAGAGCCTTAAGTGAGCGTTAGCGAACGGGTCGCCAGACTTAGGCTCGCAGTGGTTGTCCGGCTGATTCCACCCTCGGCACTTCTACTTCGGTCCGGACCGAGGGCTAATGCCCGAAGCGTGAATACGGTGTTATATGACGTCGCTGGCTTCTATGAGTTACTTAAAACATTTCTTCGTAATCTTCTTTCTCTTCTACTCTTTCATGCCTTATCCATGACATCTCATTAATCCCTACTATTTCTTTAAATTCATCAACTAGATTAAATAATTTCTTATGTTCTCTATAATATGTTGGATTAAGAATTAATCTTAATTTCTCAATCTGCTCATTAGTTATGTCAAACAGTTTAAATGCTGACACGTTACATTCATCAAACAATTGTTCAATCGCATCATCAAGTATACCGTTCTCAAAAACTTCTTTTGAGATCTCTTCTTGCAAATCATCGTCGTATAATTCGAATATCTCTTTATCTGGATAGCGTTCTTGAAGTATTTCATGAATTATTTCTCCAGGCAATTCATATGAAATCCGTAAATATGCGATTTCTTGACCATTAGAAAAGATCCTGTATCCCCAAAAGTGATCGCTAAAATTAGTAAAATAAAGCACTGGTGCATCATTAGATAGTTGGTATATGTAATCAGGGGCATCTTGATACTCTAAATAATTATCATCATGAGTTAAGTACGCCACCCATTTCTCGTCTAAGACCTTAATAAGAGATCCAGGTACTGCATGTTTTCGTATTGCTTCTTTTTGAGATGCCATCAATAATTGGCCCGAAGTGAATTCACTCATTCTTATTCATTCCTTTCATTATCATCTCAGCGATGTCATATAACGTTCGTGTATTCGCGACGTCCATTCCCCTTAGATAGCTCTTATCTTAGGGGAATGGATGTATCTGCCTGACTTATCTTCCTCGAAAATTCCTCTGGCAGATCAAGGGCCGAATGGCCCGCAACGCGAATATGGTGTTATAAGATGTCCCCGCCTTCGAAGGATTGCTATTCATATTTTATTATTATTATTCATAACTACCTTGTATAGGAGGAAGTAATTTATAAGCTTCTTTTGATTGAATAATTTCAATGATTGTTGTTGTCATTTTTATAAATTCCTTATCGCGTAACCGATCAGTAAATTCTCCCTTCCAATTAATTATTTTTTTCTTGCCATTATACTGTATTTCGAATCTATATCCTGAAGTCGGCTCCATAACCAATCCTTCTATTTCATTTAGATAATTAAACAAATTAATATCCTTCATCAATTTATAAATTTGTTTCTTCTCTTTTTCCGTCAAATTAAGTTCGGTTGTAATTGCACCATTCATTACAAGATCCTTAGTATAAGTTCCTTCAAAAGTATTTAGTATATTATTATAAAAACTCCCATATTCAAATGTAAAATTAAAGTCCTTCGGATATACTTGAGAATCTGAGCAACCAACAATTGAAAGAATCAATATCAATAGAAAAAATAATCTCTTCATCGAGATCACTCACCTAATATTATTTGCGGGGATTTCTGATAACGTTCTTGTATTCACGACGTCGATCTCCCTTAGATAGCTCTTATCTTAGGGAGATCGATGTGTCCGCCTGATCCAGCTTCCTCGAAATGCCTCGGGCGGACCGAGGGCCGATTGGCCCGATGTGTGAATATGGTGTTAGCAGAAGTAACTGCCTCCCTGTATAACCTACAAATTCCTTTCTACTATTGGTATATAGATATCTGCATTATTGAAGTGCTGTTCTTCTCCAAATCTAAATACTTCTAGTGCTAGTGATCTTGTGTTATTCTCAAGACCATTTTCTTTCAAGTATTCCTTGCTTAGTGCATATGGATCTTGATCTGCTGATCTCACCTTGACATATCGTTGACTCGGTACGTGGAATCCAATCATTCCATTCGGAATATCCTTAATTTCTGTAACTTCCACACAATAAATATATGTAAACAATATATCATTAGCAAAATGAGGACATACATATTCTTGCTCATTGATAGTTCCTTTAATTTCATTCCTTCTTGCAAGAAAAAGCTGGTTTGTTTCTATCATTCTTTCTGAATCAAATCTTTGGAATACATTTGTCACCGGAACTCCGATAAAATACTTTGTTTCTAATGTAACGATTTCGATTTGATTGGTTTTCATCATCATCTCTCCCATTGATTATTATTAATAAAGTCTTGCAGTTATTTCAGCTAACGTTCTTGTATTCACGAACCCTCACTGGCTTAAGGGGCGAATGCCCCGGGTCCGACGGACTTAGCCAGTGCAGGGTTGTCCGGCTGCTTCCGCTTCCCCGAATTCCCTCTGCCGGACCGAGGGCCGGATGGCCCGATGCGTGAATATGTTGTTATGCGAAGTGCAGTACTTCATGGATCATCTATCAAATAGTTCTTTCCTTAATTCATAAAACTGCTTTACTAATGGATGTTCTATTTCTTTTATTTCAATATCTTTAAATCGTCTTTTTCCAAGTCTCTTATCAATTAATCCGAAGGCTTTATAGATAGGGTTATTTGAAGTTAATATCTCTGAGAAAGGGGTATTTAGATAATTCTTTAGATTCCTTGTTATATGGCTTGTTTCATGGAGGCCGGTATTCATTATTCTTTTAACATTCTCTGATTGAATATTAGGTCTGTAAAAATCCTCATGGTATCCATGTTGAAGCGAGTGAAGTGAAATATCTTCTGGTAGAGGATTCATATACCAGTGGTAATATCCGCCTCCAAATATCTTCTCTCCATCTAGAGTTACCCACGCTTCACCATATCCATCATGAGCTTCATGATATCTAGTCACATGAATATCAATTCTTTTTCTCAATTCAGGAGTAATAAAATCTCGAATTAATACCCGTAGTTTTGACCAATCCATAGATTGTAAAAACTCCTTTCATCAAGGTATTCTGCATTTCGCATAACGTTCTTGTGTTCACGAACCCGAGAGCCTTAAGTGAGCGATAGCGAACGGGTCGTCAGACTTAGGCTCGCAGTGGTTGTCCGGCTGAATTTACCCTCATCACTTCAACCTCGGTCCGGACCAAAGGCGTCAGCCCGCAGCGTGAATACGGTGTTATAAGATGTTGGCGCCTTCTTCGAGTTGCTTAATCAAGTTCTCATTATAAATCTTCTAATTTGTACTTCTTCATACATATTGGACATTTAAGAAAAATTATTACTCTATACTTCTTTCCGTAAAAATGTGTCCCATTAATACTATCCCAGCCTTCTACTATGAACTCCTTTTCTTTAGCTCTAACTAACCTTTGATTACATTCCTTACAATATTGCTTCTTAAAATAATACGCTTTTATTTCTTTAATACTAATTTCTGTGACATATGACCGATTATATTTGGATCCAAAACTTTTGTAATTCATTGCAAATACAAGAATGACAATTATAATAACAAGAAGAACTACAAAAAAGAGTATTAGATCTATGTCCATGGTTTTATCTGTCCCTTGATTTTAGATTTTATATTTTATTAGATTTGCGCCAATTTCTTATAACGTTAATGTGTTCACGACGTCCCACCGACTTAAGGCGACGTAGTCGCCGGCCGCGATGCGGTTAGTCGGTGCGGATGTGTCCGGCTGAATCTACTACCCTGCTTCTGCCAATTACTTCTCCGAATCCTCATCTAACTTCAGCCGGACCGAGGGGCGAAGGCCCCGAAGCGTGAACATGGTGTTAGGCGAAGTTAAAATTCTACTCTGAATTTGCTATCTGAATTTATTAAATTTCTATTTAAACAATATTTTTGAATTGTGCTTTCATCTGTATTGGTTACTATTGTGCCCAGAGTATTTACAACATCATATAAGTCATCAACTTCTAATTCTCTTATTGCTCCTTGTTGATACTTACTCCTTGGAACAGCTTTAAGAAACTTATCATCGACAATACAACGATTATGAACAATGATATTCCTTAAGGCTATGAATTCTACGATTTTTTCTTTTCTATCGTTATCGACAACTAATGGTATTCCATTTTGTAAACACCACTCTTCAATATTTCCAAACCCTTTATTAGCTAGACTTGAAATCTTGCTTTCAATTACTTCTTGTAATAATGCTTCAATTGAATCAGATTTGAGTACTTGCTCTATTGAAATGCTCGGTTGCTTATTATGAAGTATTTCTGGTTTGACAACCAAGACCTCTCTTATTAATGACACAATGTAAACCTGAAAGTTATCAACTACTCTACTTAGTATCATTTCTAATAATTCCTGAGAATGTTTTCTTAATTTTTTCACATTTTTACCAGGATTCTTCTTTAGTAATTCCTCTGGGCTTTTGATGAAATCTTCTTCATTTGCTTTTCCGTCAATGACTTCTAAAGTCATTCTTGCGTGATAAGGAATATAATCAGATATCATGATTGTATTTAATATAAAGAAAAATAGATCTAAATCTTTCTTGATGGACGCATAGTATTTATATGATGAATGAGTTCCAGTATCTGGAACTGAAAAGTTAAGATCATGACTTATGCAGTTCATGAGATTAATCGGTAATTGTGAGAATCTATGCTTGAATGCACCGGCCACATGGTCATGGAGAGATTTTTGGGCCAATATGCGGAAATAAGGCTTGCAAAACGGCGTGCCTCTATGTCAAAATCGATGTAGATTCGCTTTAAACCCTTGTGGTTTCTTGTGCGAACCTGGCAACGAGTGTGGAAGAGACCGCGAACCATTTCGCCGTGGGTGTGGCTCTCATCACTCGTTTTTTCTTTGTTTACTTGCCATAACGCATAGGCAAGTAGCGTCTCCGCAGCAAAAAGTAACTCCATGTGCGCGTGCTGATGTGCTTCGGATGTAGAGTGGCACTTTTCAAAGCCAAGTTCTTGTTTGGCCGCGCGGAAAAACACCTCTATACGCCAACGCTTTCCGTACACTTCAAGCGCCTTATCTGGCGCATCATGTCGGTTGCTAATGATCAAGTAGGCTCCTTTGTAGGTTGCCGGTTCATCTGGTGAATCTTCCTTCACATCAACGCTTTCCTCGTCTTCTTTAAGCCGCATAGCGACAACGGCAGCAAGGGGAACGAAGCGTTGTTTCGTTACAAGTTGCCCTTTCCGCCCTTCAGCAAGATAAGGTATTTTCATATAAATATCAGATACTGAAATGGCGAAGATTCCCTTCTTGCTGGATGTAGATAAGCGCTTGTATGTATCCTGAATAAGCTGTCGCGCCGTAACAGGTACATACCGATCACGACGTCCGGGGACTGTAATCTTTCGATGCAGTGCAGTATTGCGCTTAGCTTTAGTTACCCAGTCAAAGGAATGCTCTTGCAAGAAAACGAAAAAGTCTTTGCATAAATACCATCGGTCCATCGCTACCCAGAGGCGGCAAGTGACCGACTCGCGAAGCATGAGCAGCATTTGTCTGGCTAAATCAAACTTGGTCAAGCCGGTTTCCTCGTCAGACATTTTGCGCCAAACGCGGTAGAACAACGGATATTCGAGTCCGTTTCGGAGCACGGCCTGAAGGACAACGAGGTTCATGCACCAGCTATAGGATTTGGATGAAGAGTCCCTGAGCCAGCACAGGAATGGCAGTTTCTTTGCATAGGGATGGGCGCTATGTGTATCGTCGAGATTAATAATATCGCCTTCTTGAAGCGCGGTTTCCCGTTCTTCCTGAAGCCTGGCAACCCGTTTTTTCCCAAACGTCAGCCATGCATGGGGAACTGTGAAGAACCGGCTGAGCGTGTATTGTGCGAGTTTGTAGGGTTTAAACATGAGTTCAAGTAGAGCATCTTTCCCAGCCAGTTCGCTCATTTGTACAACCGATGAGCATCCAGAGATCAATCCGATGATGTACATAAAGCAAAGCATCCATGAAGGAGCTCCGCTTCGTTTGAATATCCCAGCTTGCATCAAGAGCAAAGAAAAGTCGAACTTTTCCCAAAGTGATCGCAAGACCGGCGCTCCCGCGCATTCGCCTTGTGAAAGCTTACGAAATCGTGGATTTTCAAGGGTTTGTTTCACGAAAATCACCTATTATCTCGAAGGTATACCCAGTAGAAAAGGTATTCTTCGTGATTATCGGGGTGATTCCAAAAAGTCAAGGGATTTTCCGGGTTTTAGTTTACATTTCTATGACTATTGATCGTTTTCCAACGATTGGAATGAACTGCATAAGTCATGTTAAGATCAATTTGATCTTTAGCGTTTTTAGTCATCTCTTAAGCTCCTAATTTTAATTTCGCCTAACGTTGTTGTATTCACGACGCCCCACCACCTTAAGTCCCGAAGGGACGGCCGCGATGCGGTTAGGTGGTGCGGGTGTGTCCGGCTGATTCCACTTCCTCGCTTCTGAAAATCCTTCTCCGATCCCACTTCTAACTTCTGCCGGACCGAGGGCCGAATGGCCCGAAGCGTGAATATGGTGTTAGGCGAAGTGCCACTTGAATGACTTTCAAATTATTAATCACTCTGTTTCGAGTTCATCAGCAGGTTTGGTCCAGAATTTTAGCCCTTCCATTGCTCTCTCTAAATCGTCCATATCATCAGCATCTAAAGTTCTATCAAATTTATCAGATAAGATCTTTCTTATATTTGCAATTTTTTGGGTAATTCCCCATTCATCTATAAATCGAGTAGTTTCCTTCTCATATTCTGCTCTAAATTTGTCTTCCCCATTTTCTTGAAACTTCACACCATAATAGGATCCCATCCTATGAAGTGATTGAAGAATAACTTCAATTTCCTTCAGTACTTCTATTAATTCAGAGCCACTAAATGTGATTTGTTTGTTTGAGTCAAGCATTCAGATCCCCCCTATTTATGAAAAATCATTTAGTTAATAAGCTTGAATTGAAAAATTGCTCCGGCATTTCGCCTAACGTTTTTGTATTCACGACGTCGATCCCCCTTAGATAGCTCTTATCTTAGGGGGATCGATGTGTCCGGCTGCTTCAACTTCCCTGAAATGCCTCTGCCGGACCGAGGGCCGAATGGCCCGATGCGTGAATACTCTGTTATGTGATGTCACAGTCCTCTTCGATAAACCTTATAAATTCTAATCATTCCACATTCTTGTTACTTCTTCTAATTCTAAGTCCTCGAATTGCATTTTATAGATATCTGGTTTCTTTAATTGATTCAAAAACTCCAAGCCAAAAGCTGGATCAAAATGATTCATCATCAAAGTCATTACAAGACCATGAGTCCCGATTGCTATTTTCTTCCCTCTGTGCTCTTTTAATATGGGTTTTAGAACTGAGATTGCTCTTTTCTGACAATCAGCATTAGATTCTCCTCCCGGCAAGGTATAATCAGGGTCATTAAAACTCTCTCTGATACTAGACATTAACTCTGCATTTTCAATAATATAAGATGCAAAATGGCGTTCTCTAAGATCTTCAAATACTTTTATATCTAACTTTAAGTGCTCGGCCAATCCCTCAACACTAAGAATTGCTCGAGCATAAGGACTTGATATAATCATGTCTATTCCTTCACCTATAAGTAACTTCATTACTTTTTCAATATCGATCTTTCCTTTTGGGGTAAGCCCTCTTGTTCTTTCATTTCCTTCATTGTATGGTGATTCTCCATGCCTAACCATATAGATAATTGTCTTCATACAGGCCTCCTTTAGATGCTTTCATTAAATATAACACTGTGATTTCACATAACGTTCATGTGTTCACGACGTCCAACTCCCTTAAGCCCCAACGGGGCGGCCGCGATGCGGTTAGGGAGTTGGATGTGTCCGGCTGATTCCACTTCCCTGCTGCTGTCAATTACTACTCCGAACCCACACCTGACTCCTGCCGGACCGAGGGCCGAATGGCCCGATGCGTGAACATGGTGTTATCAGAAGGAATTGCCTCCTATGTGTTACCCCAACCATTCCTTAAATTCATGAATTCTCCATTCATTTTCACTTATTGCTTTTTCATCTTTTATTACTTGTTCAAATGCATAATTAATTGATTGATCCCCATCTATTTCAATCCCTTCCTGGGGATCAGATAATACACCATCAAATATATTTGCAAGTGCGGCTGCTGAATACCAAGCAAGTCTAAATTCAAAGCTATCCTGTGTACTTGCTGTAAATGTTATTTCCTTACTTGATTCTTTAAGTTTTCTTTCAATCGAATTTAATCTACGTTCTTTCTGAAATAATACTTTCCAAAATGATTTTATATTTTTTGTCGGTTTGTAATCATTGATCCATAATTCAAATCCTGACATAAGTTCGATATTGTTTAATCTTTTATTTGGACAATCAATTACAGTGAATTTAAAAGGTAAAAAGCCAGAATGATTTGAAAAAGAAAAGTCAGGATGTATTTCAACGTCCATATCGAACTTCTTTATTTCATTAATCCATTGTTGAATTTTTGAATCATCTAAGGCTTTTAAATATACTGTGAGATCGTAACTCATGATCCACCTCAATCTTTATTTATGTCCTTAAGTCATTGCAATTCTTTCTGATAACGTACTTGTATTCACGACGCCCCACCACCTTAAGTCCCGTAGGGACGGCCGCGATGCGGTTAGGTGGTGCGGGTGTGTCCGGCTGAATCTGCTTCCCCGAATACTGACTTGGCTACCCCGAATCTTGCTTCTCTCACTCCGTCCGGACCGAGGGCCGAATGGCCCGAAGCGTGAATATGGTGTTAGGTGATATTGCTGGCATCTTTGAATCTACTTTAATTTCCTTTCGTGATCCCTAGGCCCCTTCACGTATAGTGGTTACGCCATCAAATTGTAAATTCTTTAAGTCAAAATCTTTAATCCAAAAATAAACTCTTCCAGTATCATCCCAATCCATGTTAGTACTGTCTTCCGAATCTATTTGAAGAAGGAGCCTCCAACCCTCACCCTTATATTCACCCTGAACAGGATCATGATACCCAAAAAGTCTATTCATACCTACATGGAATTCTGAAGTATAGCCTTCTATATATTTATTTGAGAAATTTTCTTGGAATACTCTCCAGTACTTTTCTTCATCATTTTTTGATAACCCAAGCACTTCATACACTTCAAAAGAATCCGAATCGGGAATTGTCCATTCAAGTCGTGGTGTAACTCTCGTACTATTAAACTGCAATTCTTTCGATAGTTCTTTAGGTGGTTGAGTTCTTACTAAGTTATTTATTTCTCCGTCGTAAAATAAAACTTTTGAGGTCTCAGGATTATTATCAAAATCGACTTCTTCATACATCGCTTCGGGATATGCTGTATAAAAGAAATAAATGATTCCTCTAGTTGGATGAATATCGTTATCTGTCTGAATGTTAGGCATTTCTTGCAAATTGATCTGCGCAATAAATGACATAGGGTACTCTTTCCAATACGGCCATTCAATATTTGCAGGCAAATCTGGTTGGCCCCCTAATTTTGTTTGACCAATTGCTATTTTTTTCTCTGATTCTCTCTCCGTTATTAAACGGATAGATGGCTTGATCATTCTTTGAAATGTTTCTGAATAGTCTTCTAGTCCTGCTTCTTGAAACATAGATAAAATGTCTGCTTTTGCATCCATTAGTGAGCTCACCTCTTCAATATTATTATTATTTGTGTATTTCTTGCCACATCCAGATAATATCAAAATAAATATTAATAGAAAGAATTGTATACGTTTCAATTGTTGCTCCTTTAATTTTTTTTATTTTTTTGTCCCTTACAGCAATTTCACCTAACGTTAAATCTGCGACATATGTCGTTTTATCGTCCATATTTTGAGGAATCTCCGCTGTGGGCGTCCTTCCCACTACTCGGTAGAATGCGATCCAAGGGACTCATTACGCGACGAGCGTCTTTCGTACTGACATGGGTATAGATTTGTGTTGTTTTAATACTTTCGTGACCAAGCAGCTCTTGAATGTAACGTAGATCGGTGCCGCCTTCAAGCAAGTGAGTTGCGAAAGAATGCCTGAGGGTATGCACGGTTGCCGGTTTGAGAATACCTGCTGTCTCGCGAGCCCGTTCAAATATGCGTTGGATGCTCCTTTCTGTGAGGTGTCGATCACGGTCTGCGTCAGGGAAAAGCCAATCATAAGGACGCTCCTTCTCCATATATAAGCAAATCATCTCGTACGCCGATCGCGACAATACGGTTACGCGGTCTTTTCTCCCTTTTCCTTGCCGAATATGGACTAGGAATCGTTCATTATCAAGATCATGCAATTTTATCCGGACCATTTCCCGATTCGTAAGCCCGATGAATACGTTAGCATCAGAATCGTTTTATGCTTCAAGTTAGGTAATGCAGCAAAAATACGCAGTACTTCATCAACGGTTAATACAGCAGGAAGCTTCTTTTCTTTTTTGGGACGAGGCAAATTCATGATAAGATCTGAACGTCCGCATACTTTCCCGAGATGGTCTAATTCCAGCCGATTCAAATTTCTGCAGCCATGAAGTCATGCTTATCCCCCTACCATGTCCTATCCATATCTGTTTCATCTGGTTAATCAAAAGCCAAAGCCAAAGACAAAGATTAACTGCAGCCCTCATATATTGAACCATTACTGCTAACAAAACAGCACTTTGTCTATTACCATTTTATATTACTAATTACTGTTTAAAAAGGATAGTTATAGTTGTTTACTGATCAGTATTGCGTATCACATTTTACTTCTTTATTCGCTAAAGTCACTTCATCGGTAATCGGATCATTATCTTGTCACTCGACAAATGCCGAATGCCAGCCCAAAAAAAGAGCCATTGGGGAATTCCCAATGACCCTTTGCAGCGGCGGTAACTGCTTGATTATCGTTTACTAGATTCTACGACAGTTTTCTTCTTACGAGGGGCCTGCTTCTTCGACTGTGCTTCTATCGCTTCCCTTGTATCTGTACTCGTATCTGCACTTGTATCAAGGCTCGCTGGATACAGTCGTTTGGCCAACAAGGTCTGCAGCACAACGATAACTCCACCTACACTCCAATAAAGCGGGATAGCGGCAGGTGCAGAGAACGAGAATACCCCCATCATGATTGGAGATAGATACACTAAGAATCCCATTCCCTTTTGAGCGTTCATAGGATCCATACCAGCTTGGGTGACTTTTGCCTGAACCAAGTACACGGCAGCTGCAATAAATGGCAGTATGCTGTCTGTTTTACCCAGCTGGAACCAGAGGAACGTATGTTGAGCTAGATCCGGCGTCATCCGAATGGCGTAATATAAGCCGGTCAGAATCGGAAGCTGAAGCAGCATAGGCAGACAACCGATGTTGAGCGGATTATGCCCATGCTTGCTGTATAACGCCATCGTTTCCTGCTGCTGCTTGCTCATCGAATCGGCGTTTTTATTATCCTTATACTTGGCTTTTATCGCGTCGAGCTCCGGCTGCATCACTTTCATTTTTCTCTTCATTTTCTGCTGATTCTTATATTGAGACATCATGAAGGGCAGCAGCACTAATCGGACCAGTACTGTCATAGTAATCAAGGCAAGACCATAACTGCCGTCATACCAGCCTGCGAAATGCTCAATTAGCCATGAAAACGGAAAGACGACGTAATGATTAAAGAATCCTGGGGTGTCTGCATTCACGGTTCCCTTCGCTCCACATCCAGTGAGCAAGAGTATAAGCATGAAGGAGAGTCCCAGTAGAACTAAGCGAGGTGCTTTTTTACCTTTTGACTGACTTGGCTTTGAAGCTCCATGCGTTGTTACCCCATTTAGAAGGTTACTCGCAAGGACATTTGATTGCGTATTATCCTGTTGTTCTTCCTGAACAGCTGTATCGATAGGTGTATCCATTGCTTCCATTGTTTCCATAACCGTCCTCCCTGTTGAGCTTGATTGTCTTCGATCAACAGGGAAATACACGGTGATGTATCGTCATCTGGCGCTTCTTTACGTTTCGTTTGACGCGAGAGCCGATGCCGTCCCGAATTAACGTCTAAGGCAGGCTTTTGCAGCCTCGGAAGTGTGATTGTCAGGGTTGAGATTTCTGTCCAGCCAAGAGAAGTCGTACTTGGAATCCAGAAAAAATACAAATAGGCGAAGGAGCATATTATAGATATCGACATTAAGTTTGTTAGCGCATCATGAAGCTCGAACAATGGATCACCCCCTTACACGTTGGATCTATATCCAGATTTTCGTATTCTTTTTCTATCTTGTATCTATTCCATACGGCAGTTTTTGATAAAAGTTCCCTCTACTATCTTATATAGAGTAGATTCTTCTATTTAATGGCGTTAATCATGCTCATTTCCCATGTTAGGGCTTTGATTCCCGCCTTTTGCAACATTCCCCTTACACCACCAACAGAATGTTCGTGAAGTGATGCTCTTCTATTGTAAGGGCTCTAAAGAGGGAAAACAAACCGCATATAGTGGAAATGGCGTTCTGCCTCATTTCAGAAGAAGCTGTATCAGTAAGTATATGGAGGGACTTCCTCCGCATTAACCTATACGACTTGCTGGGCATACAGTGTGATATCTGAATTTGAAGGGAAAATGAGTATGTATCGAAACGAACCCTATGGGTCAAACGCTTATTATTACGCGGCACCTGTGCGTCAATCGTACCCTATTTCTGTATCGCCCTATGCTTACACCCCCGCTATTTCTTCCGACATGCGCTTTGAGCACTTTTATCCTCCCTATGCGCAGCCTGCTTGGTCTCATCATGCCAATGCTCCTTGGGTTCATGGCAATCTTGAAGACACCCGCGAGAAACAGCAGCCCCTAACCTTCGTACTCATCCACGGCGCTTGGGCAGATGCTAGCTTTTGGAACGGAACAGCTGCCGAATTGCGTAGAAAGGGACACACGGTCTATGCGCCTGAATATCCAGGACACGGTTCTGATCCTAACAAAAATGTGACTCATGCCATGCTTACCAAATCTATTGCTGACTTCATCGTCACTAATCATTTAAAAAATGTCGTACTTGTCGGGCATAGCTTCGGCGGCAGCTTAGTCCAAACGGTTGCTCAGCAGATACCCGACCGCATTAAACGGATGGTGTTCTTCGATGCTTTTGTTCTAAAAGACGGGCAAAGTGTTGCCGATGAGCTCCCTCCTTCTACTCTAGAAGCTTTTAATCAGCTTAGAAAAAGCTCTAAAGATGATACCATCATGCTTCCATTCCCACTTTTCCGTGAAACGTTTGTCAATTTAGCTAGCCTGGAATTAGCTCAACAAATACACAATGCAATCTCGCCTGAACCGGCCGGACCTCTCTACGAAAAGCTTGATCTCAAAAAGTTCTATAGCTTAAGCACCCCTAGAAGCTATTTGTTTCTCACGGAAGATAACGCGCTCCCTCAAGGCAGTGATCTCTATGGTTGGTTCCCGCACATGGCTAATCGCCTCGGCTTATTCCGACTCATTAAGGGTCAGGGTGATCACATGACTACAGCTAAGACGGAGCCAAGAATGCTCGCACAAAAGATTTATGAAGCTGGAAGAGATTAATTTACGGTTCAAGAAGAAACAGCTAACGCCGTCCTTGGCGACGAAGCAAGTTTCTTCCCTCTGAAAAATAAGCAAAGTATGGAGAAAAATTATACTTTCTTATTTTTGAACTTGAAGGCCGCTTTTTATTTGCGGCTTTTTTTGCTGAGAAATACGAATATAGACCTTCCTTTTTACCCATAATATCCAACAAGGAGGTTATGAAACCATGAGACAATGTACAGCTTGGATCATCTTATTCATATTATTTCTGTCGATGCCTGCTCCATTAGCGGCTGCAAACTACATACCCAAACAGGCAACAACCATGCTAAATAAGCTATCAGAAGCAAGTTCAGGCAATTTACAAATCAGCTGGAACGACGAAACCAATACCCCTTTTTCTTTGATTGGGGCTTTGAATCGACCTTCTAGAAGCACTTCGGATGCAATTGTTCATCAATTTCTAACGGAATATAAGTCACTTTATGGACTTCAGGACATTCACCATAATTTGAAGGTTACAAAGGTAGAACAAACGAAGGATAAGATGATTCAAGTTCACCTACAGCATATTGTCTACAAAACACCCGTGTGGCAAGATGGCCTAATTGTGACCTTGGACCAAGTAGGCGTAATTCAACGCGTAGAGGGCGTAATCCATCCAAATATGGAGAAAACTCTCTTCCATCGGCCTTTACATGCAGCAATCACCCGTACCCAAGCCATAAACAAAGCAAAAGCATGGATAGGAACAGAAGTGATTGCCAAAGACACCACGATCAACCTTAATTATCTATCTAGTGGTTCGAGAATTGTTCTTGTTTATGCGGTTAGCTTTCACTTATTGGATTCAGAGTCGAAAGTTACTGTTCTCGTGCATTCGCTTACTGGACGAATCTTCGATTATCAAAACGGTATAAGTGGTTGAAAGCCTGCTACGCAGACGGATCATTCTTACGATCGCTGTTGTCTCCCTATTTCTTGATTCTGTCCCTTAGGGGGAGAAATAAGGAGACAAAGGCGAACGCTATCGCTTCTTCAGAACGATTCCGTCCACTTCGCTTTTGTTTCGTGTTGGCAAGCACGGATAATGATTTAGAGCCCAAAAAAGAGCCTATAAATCAGGCTCAATCTAGAAATTAGGGGTTGACCTTTCAACACAGTAACCGGAATCGATTGCATTCAATTAAAATACAAGCTTTGTAGCACTCACGATTACGTGTGAAGTAGTGCCGACGCTGATAAGCTTGATACGATTATGCCGTCCTTCTACGGTTACGTTCGTCCACAGACAACAACGACAGTAGTTCACGGAAGCGTAGCAAGTGGACAATCTCTCGTTCACACAGCAACTTCAGGCTGTTCTCAGATCGTCACATAGCATTCGCTCGGCATGACTGCAATTTCCGAATAAAGTGTCCCATCCGCTCCAGCGCCCGATTCAACTGCTCAGGAGCAACTGAGTAGGAACAGCGGACAAAGCCCTCCCCGCCTTCTCCAAACACGGACCCTGGAACAACTCCAACTCCGGTTTCTTTTAGCAACTGAAGTGCAAACTGTTCTGAGCTTAATCCGGTATCTGCAATGGAAGGAAAGACGTAAAACGTCCCCTCCGGCATATGACAAGACAACCCTCTCTCTCTCAAACCTTTGACAAAATAGTCTCTACGTTCACGATAAGCTACAATCATCCGATCCTTCTCCCCCAACCCGTTACGCAGCGATTCCAGAGCCGCAATCTGTCCAAGCGCTGGAGCGCACATTGTTGTATACTGGTGAATTTTCAACATGGCTGCGATCAACTCACCTTGCCCACAGGCGTAACCAATCCGCCAGCCTGTCATAGCAAAAGCTTTGGAGAATCCATTAATTACAATTGTCCGATCCAACATTCCTGGAACTGATGCGATACTGACATGTGTACGATCATATGTCAATTCACTATATACTTCGTCGGAGATAACAATTAGGTTATGTGCCTTGACCAGCTCTACAATCGGTAGCCAGTCCTTATAGGTCATGATTGCACCTGTCGGATTATTCGGATAGTTTAACATCAACACTCTTGAACGGGAGGTCAGCTTCTCCTTCACTGCTTCAGCAGTAAGCTTGAACTCTTGCTGTGCAGAGGTATTTACCGTGACAATCTTTCCTCCGTTAATATGAGCGATAGGTGAATAAGCAATATAGCTTGGAGCAGGAATAAGCACCTCATCCCCTTGACGAATGACAGTTCGCAAGGCCAAGTCCACAGCTTCACTGGTCCCCACCGTTACAAGCACCTCACTGTCAGGTTTATATTGAAGCCCATAGCTCTGCTGCAAATAACGTGCAATTCCCTCCCGAAGCTCCATGATTCCCGCATTGGATGTATATTTAGTAAAGCCCTCATTCAAAGCACGAATGCACGCTTCTCTAATATGTTCGGGTGTAGCAAAATCCGGCTCTCCTACTCCAAGCGATATCATATCCTGAGTATTCATATCAAAAAATGCCCGAATACCAGATGGCGGTATATCCCGCACTAATGGAGAAATCCACTCCTTACCCATAACTCAGCACTCCCTGATTTCAATTCATTGTTACAATCTGGTCCCTATCTCCGATTTCTTAGTCGATTTCTTCTTTGTCTCTATCTCTCCACCAGATTTCTCAAGGGATAGAGATATGATCACATCCAGTAATTGACTGTATGTCATCCCCGCTGCCTGTGCGCTTTTGGGAAGTAGGCTATTTCTTGTCATGCCTGGCAAGGTGTTCATCTCCAGCACATAGGGAATACCATCCCTCAGCAGCATATCTACGCGGGCATACACATTGCATTTCAAAGTCCAGTAACTCACCAATGCTGCGGACCGCACCTGCTCATCCACCTCAGGCGTCAGATGAACTACTTGCTCCTCTGCGCCGCCATCCTCATACTTGGCATAGTAATCAAACCACTCAGAGCCCTTGCTCTGGATGCCAATGATCGGCAGCAGTTTCCCATCTACAATAGAACAAGTCAATTCTTCCCCTTTGATATATTGCTCAATGAGCACTTCTACATCCCACCGGAATGCTTCCTCTACCGCCGCCCTCAAATCTTGGCTGCTCTTTACAATCTGTATTCCGATGCTTGATCCGCCTGAGTTCGGCTTAACAACTATCGGATAACCCAGCTTCTCTACGGCCTCTGCTGAATAGTCGCCTATACTGCCCCAGCACAGCCAATCTGGAGTAAAAAGACCTTCGTAGCGGAGCAACTTTTTTGAAACATTCTTGTTCATACACAGGCTGCTGGACAATACGCCGCTTCCGGTATACGCAATTCCCAATGTTTCCAACATACCTTGAATCGTACCATCCTCACCATAGGAGCCATGCAAAGCCAGCAAAGCCATATCAAGACCTTTCACTTTGTCAGCCAGTTCATCACGCCTTGTTATTTCTATCGGATATACTTCATATCGATTCTGGTCGAGATGCGCCATGATTTCCTTACCCGACTGAAGTGAAACCTCACGCTCTGATGATAATCCTCCCATAATAACGCCTAACTTCATCTCTGCACCTCTCATTTCATTAACTGTCTGGCAGTATCACCAATAATCTTAATTCCCCTGATAATATCCTCATCGGTGACACGAGAGAAACCCAACCGCATCGTATTACAACCACGATTATCCGTGAAGAAGATATCTCCCGGCGTAAAAATTACCCCCAGCTCTGAACAAAGCTCCAACAACTTCCGTGTATCAAATCCTATCTCAAAAGTGACAAACAGATGCAGCCCCCCATGACCTGAAAGCTGAGCATACGGGATATGCTCCTTGCAGCACTGCATGGTCAACTCATATTTGCGTTTATATTCCGTGCGTGCTTTCTTTAAGTACTTCTCCAGATTTCCATTGTGCAAATATTGATAAAGAACCGATTGGTCCAATGTTGACGTATGAATCGTGCGCGCTCGCTTAATGCTCTCCAAATAGTCAATGAGTTCAGCGTCCGCCAATACCCAGCCCACTCGCATACCGGGAAATAGCACCTTAGAAAAGCTTCCTAAATAAATCACACTATTGCCGTTGCCCACACCTGCCATTAATGGAGATACATGCGATCCGGTGTAACGTAGCTCCTCATTAAAGCCATCCTCAATGACAGGAATCCCGTACTGGTTCATTAGGCTCATCAGTTCTTGTCGTTTCTTCGGGGACATTACAATCCCAGTAGGATTATGATAGGAAGGTACAAAATAAGCACAATCGTAAGGTTGTTCGGACAACGCCCGCTCAAGCTCTGTTAAGCTAATACCGTCATCCTCCATTGGGATGCCTGTAATTTGAAATCCATGCAACTTAAAATTCTTAATGGCTGTATGATGGGTCGGATTTTCACACAGCACCCTGCCACTCCTTTTTCCAAGTGCCGACAACACAATATCTAAGCCCTCTGTGAACCCATTGGTAATCAAAATATCCTTGCCCTTCAGATCGACTCCCTTATGCTGCATATAGCGTAACAAAAAGTCCATCAGCGGCTTATAACCCTTGGCATATCCGTAGTTGAGCAGTACATCACCTTCCACAGACATCCGATCCATGAACGCCCGCTTTACATTACCTATATCAAACAACGTCTCGTCTGGCGCAATACTGGTAAAAGAAATCGTCCCCTTCTGTGCACGGATGCCGTGCTTCATCAGGTCGAGCTGCTCAGCCAGTCGAGCATGATCATTAATCCGCTCCAGCCAATCGATTTGGCAAGCTTGAGTCGCTGTTCCACCTGATACAGCAGCCACATAGTTTCCTTTGCCCCGAACAACATAGATAAATCCATCTTCTTCCAGTTCGGCATATGCCGAAATCACCGTATTGCGGCTAAGCTTCATCTGCACACCCAGTTCACGGGTAGATGGCAACTTCTGATGAGGCTGTAAGGCACCTTTTATAATTATAAGTTTCATGTAATCTTTCAATTGAATATAGACCGGACGGTCACCTATAGGTTCAAAATCACGAAACACAACATCGCCCCCAGAGCTATCATGTCACAGAGTGAGGTATAAAAAAAGAACCACCTACCTGGATGTTTCATCCGGTTGTGGTTCTTTGCACACATTCGCATTTGAATATTCAAGGAATTGTATGGTCTTAGAGATTGTTTCGATATTTTGTTGATCTGTGTACAATATGAAAAACTCATATACAGCATCATCCATTTTTATTGGATTTGGTTATTTCACGATCAGACATATTTGATTTTTCATTGTAAAATTTATTATAGTCCACCACTGATTTTTAGGTAGATCCATAAATCATAGGCTCTTCTTAGTTCTCTTAATTATACGGTCATTGATGCCGCTAAAGCGGCGAGCTTGATGATGGTACTCCGATTACGCGATGTCCCGGTACCGCCCAGCTTTTGAAGGTTTTTTGCCAATTGGGAATCCAATACACTTTGACGAAAATAAAAGTACATTTCCGAACCATGGATATGGAATTCATCCTTTTCGTCACTATAGCGAGCCAAAACATTGATTTCTTCCTGTGAAGGTGCTTCGAGAAGTACAGAGATATGAATACTCTCCCCTTCCGACAGAGAGACATCAGCATAAGGATCGTTCGCGATAATCGCTTCGAACTCCTCTGCTGACCTTAATATAACCGTCACTGACATGTCAAAAACGGAAAGAATTTCTTGCTCAATTCGTGAGCGAAGCGAAGCTGGACCTTCGTCCGACTCGAATAGAACATTGCCGCTCTGAATATAGGTTTGAACCCGAGCAAGCCCCATCGTCTGCAGCGCAGTTTTCAATTCGGACATCTTAATCTTCTTCTTCCCACCAACATTAATACCCCGCAGCAAAGCAATGTAAATGGCCATCAGGAGTCCCCGTTTCTTTTTTTAATCCAGTATAGCATGTCCACAGCACTTATTAGGCAGAAAAAAAAGCCTGATTCTCCCTCAGGCTTTCTTATACTCGCTATACCTTCATTATCGCAGCTGCTAAGAAGCAGAATTAGAACCATTTCTTCCCGCCAGTGATTTGAGAGATAACTGCTTGACAAGCTCTGGAAGAGCCACACCGAGCAGCACTAAGACTACTCCAGTCCACTGCAGGATGCTCACCTGCTCATGCAGGACAACAGAGGAAAGGAGAATCGCAACTGGCAGTTCGGAAGCGCCGAGAATGGCTGCCATTCCTTCTCCGATATGCGGAACCCCGACTGCGAATAGCAAGGGTGGAATAAAAGCACCAAACAGACCAAGTAGAAGACCAAACAGAAGCAGATTCCCCCATAAAAGTCCGTTAAATAAGAAGTGCGGAGGGAACAATATAAATACAAGAAGCAATGCCCCAGAGATCATCCACGCGCTGCGAAATGCAGGATGAACAGAAGGTACAGCCTTCCCGCTGAATATGATGAATAGAGAATAACTCACAGCAGAGAGCAACCCTAAAGCAACACCCAGCAAATTGAAATTAGAAAGCCCTTGTTCCAGAATACCAGCTGCTAACAAAGTACCTCCAAATAAGATGGCCACGGTCAACAGCATGATACCATTCGGCCGTTTACGTTGACTTATCGCATGAATAAGAACGCCTATCCAAGTGAACTGGAACAACAGTACGATAGCCAAAGAGTTCGGAATATATCGCAGAGATTGGTAATATAAAAGTCCAGTTATCGCCGTTGGTGCTCCTGCAGCCATAAGCATAAGCCTTTGTGTCCAAGTGAGCTTATGTGCAATAAGGTTTTGAACCGCTGCTTGCGGCTTCCCTTTTCGTTTGCTGCGCAGTTTTATAAATAACGCAAGTGCCCATGAGAGGATAAATCCGGTTAACAGCTGACTCCCTACCACTTCACCCAATTCAAAGCCTTGTCCGTATGCTTTCACAACTATAGTCGATAATATACCATAACTCATTGCACCAAGCAGAACCGAAAACAGATATTTCATTACTAAATGACCTCCCTAAAATGCTTAAAACCATTTACAAACCAAAATCCCTCAACACAAACAAAAAACTTCCTTACCTCAAATACAGCATCATCTGAAGATGATCCTATATTCGTAGCAAGGAAGTTAAGGCTTCCCGTAGAAACCCCCACCCTGTTCATTCTGACTATCGTGAGGTTATACGAATGTATGTTATTATGTGACTTGCAATAGTTGAAATGTTACATGACAAGTCAACTACTGTCAATAGTTATTAATGGAAACATAGTTATTAATGGAAACTCCCTTTAATTCCGCATACTGCGATATGTATTCGGCACATTGTTTCCATCCGTCATGTACCATTATTATACTACCTTGCGATAATCACTCTTCATAATGCTGCGAACGTCTCCGGACCATCGCCCATTGGACGGACAGTACTTCCTGGCTACCTTCTCGATAGTCGTTAAGCCTTTACCTACGTAATTCTTAGCTAGAAGTTGTCCGAACTTCCGAACGCTATCTCCTTTCGTTGCAAAGCTGAACGCTTTTTTATTTTCACTGCCCGTTATTGCATTTAATCCAAATAGGTTGTTTTTCGTTTTGGCTAATCGGCTCTTGCCATTGCCGCTCTCAAGCTTCATGACGGCGATCGTAAAGAAGGCATTAATCCCATAATCATCCTCAATACTGAGAATGGCTTCTTCAAGTCCTTGCCCTGTAAGCTTGGTTCCCTTCAAAATGATTGCGATGTCCGCAGCTGTAAGACCAGAGTCAGACTTGACGATCGTCGTCGGCTTAGCTGGATCACCCGTCTCAACTCTGCTCTCTATCTTATGCTGTATGGCTTGTTTTGGATGCAGTTTGCCAGGAATCGGCTGCACGCTAGCAACAGGTGCAGTCTTTTGGAGACCAATCGAAGTTGTACTGCGGAGGAGTGATGAATCGAGTACCACAGGAGATGCATAACCGCCGTGAACATAGCCTCCATCCTTCAGCTGTAACCAACCATTCTCGGTCGAGGCGACAATGAGAAGCTCGCTACCATTCTTAACCACATTAATTATATTGGATTTAGCGTTCGGTTCGGTTCGAATATTAAGATAATAAGAGGTTACTTTATAAGTAATGGGTGAGTCTGAATGTATGGTACTTGTTGTTGCAGCCTCTATCTTTATCGACGATGTTGAGGGTTCTTCGTGTTTTGTTGACTGTGAAGCTTGAGCATTGCTTGTATCAGCTGTTGACTTCACATTCGTTGATTGCGTATTGATTCCTGTTTTTTCAGGCGTGAACATAGAATCTTGTGAAAGTTCCCATTTTGGGTACACAGGACTGGACGAACCTTTATTAATGGCATTAAATGAAATCACCGCCGACATAAGCAGAGCTACCAAAGCCACGCTAATTAGAAAAGCACGTATCGTCATTTTCATATTTCTTTCCATGTACTGCACCTCTTTCTTAGATTGATGAGGGCTAGTTCGATATAGGATAGATTGTAACGACTGTTTATTGAAAAGCATGTCAAACCTTCTGCGAGGAATTCATGTTCTTTTGTCGATTAGGATAAAAGTATCGGACTAACATAAAGAAGCAGTCCCAATAAGGGACTGCTTCTTTATGTTAGTTATTGTAGGAATATTCATTAACATTTTTTAACCGTTTTTAAGAGTAAAACAATCCATATTTTCCATGTGATTACACTTAGGTTGCACTTAAAGATTGTGAGAATTAAACCCAAGTGACCTTCTCTGTATACGATGTACGAGCAGGAATAGGGGGTTGCTCCGCAGGGTAACCAAGGCAGAGCGTTCCGATTACCTTCTGTTCTGGAGGACAATGGAGCAGCTCATTCAGTCTTGCATCTCGAACAAGAGCGATGCCGCGCGTTCTCCATACACAGCCAAGGCCTAACTCTTCAGCCGCCAGCCAGATGGAATGAGCAGCACAGCAGCTAGCGAATACGTTATCCTCAGAAGCATCAGCATCGTTTGCAATCTGATCCGCTGTAATAACAATTAGCAAGGGTGTGTTGTTCAATACTTTCAATGATTCTTGAACCAGATTCGGTTTAGTTGGAAACCGCTCCTGCAGATACTCTTCAGCCAATTGTGTGAAATTAACCTTACCTGCGCCCTGAATGATATAAAAGTGCCAAGGTTGACGCATCCGATCATTCGGTGCCAATATAGCGGTTTCGAGCAGGGTACGAATTTTATCTTCTTCAACCAGACGGCCATCAAACTGACGAATAGCTCTTCTTTTTTTCATAGCATCGATAACATTTATGGTCATACTTGTTCCTCCTCGTGTTGCCTTGCTGTATTCAATCAGGAGACACTACGTCTTATTGATCCCTGCAACAGAGTTGCCTGAAGCAATCAATCGGTCGCGGAACGAATAGACGAGCTGTTCCTCCATCGTTTCCTTTGCCACCAACTTGCGCACTAATCGTTTCCCAAGCTCAGGAGTCATCTCCTTGTACCACAGGCCCTCCGGGTATGCGATAACAACGCATGCATCTGTACATCGACCA
This sequence comes from Paenibacillus baekrokdamisoli, assembly GCF_003945345.1. Taxonomy (GTDB): domain Bacteria; phylum Bacillota; class Bacilli; order Paenibacillales; family Paenibacillaceae; genus Paenibacillus_Z; species Paenibacillus_Z baekrokdamisoli. The sequence continues at coordinate 2,009,843 of NZ_AP019308.1, forward strand.
TTACATCGTGTACGCGTTGTGTGAATCTGACCATTAGCGTCAAGACTTTTGATTTCCTCGCGAATCGCCTGGGTGACTTCCTCTCCAAGATGTTTCATACAGCTGCCGCCATTACAAATGAGCAGATGATGCTGCGTGTCCTGTAAATTCCAAGTCGTCAATGGAGCATCTCCCTCCCCATACTTTCATTCTTATCAAAATTCAATGCCTAGTACCGCAGGGACACCTTCATTATAGTAATGCTTGACCACTTGAACCTCTGACACCAAATCGGCTCGATCCTTGATCTCCTGCTTCGCATTTCTTCCCGTTAATACGAGGTGGAGATGCTTAGGTCTTTGTTCAATCAATGCCAATACTTCTTCTAATGGCAGCACATCTTCAATAGGGAATTTCTCTATAGCCAGCGCATTATTAATCTCATCCAATATCACAACATCCCAATCCCCGTTCAGCACTTCTTCCTGCGCAATCGCCCACGCCTTCTGGAGCGCTTCGCGATGCTCTTCCGGTGTCTTCGTCCAAGTGAAGCCTACGCCCAATTGACGCATCTCAACGCCTAATTTGCGAAGCGCAATTTGCTCGCCATACGTGCGCTGTGGAGATTTGATGAATTGTAAAATAATTACGCGGTAGCCCCGTCCAACAGCACGAACGGCGAGACCGATGGAAGCCGTTGTTTTCCCTTTGCCGTCCCCAGTATAAACGAGGGTATAGCCTTTACGATTCGCTCTTCGATCCTGCTGCTCCATCATTAACACCTCTCTCCAGAGAAACTCATTCCTTCACACCTATCATCACTTACTTCTACGGTAATCCTCACATCGACCGATCCACCTGGAAGCGGCCTCTGGATTGGAAGCGAAATGAACATGTGTATAGCTTGCTAATAGGTTCCCGCTGCAGTAGCCCTCTTTCTTCGTCCCTCGTAAACCAGTCGTTTCGTAGGCGTAAGGATATTGCTCATCATCATCTGCTATCAACGTAGAGTAATGAAACTCATGACCTCGAATAGAGGCTCCCGATGCCAGAAGCAGCCCGTCTTGCAGCGCCTTTGTCTCCCTGTATCCGAGCGCAGCAAGCTTAGACTGCATCTCAATCTTAGCGGGAATAATACCCGCCATTGGATACGTCTCTCCAGAACGGTTCTTGATGGAATGGCAAAGATACATGTAGCCGCCACATTCCGCATAAACAGGCAGCCCACGTGATACGAGCGTGTTCAGGTCTTCTTTTAAACGGACATTCTCCGATAACGTAGAAGCAAACTCTTCTGGAAATCCGCCGCCCAAATAGACACCATCCGCTTCGCTAGGTATCGTGTCTCCTGCTAATGGACTGAAGAATAACAAGGTAGCACCCAAACACTCAAGGAGCTCCAAATTTTCCTGATAATAAAAGTTAAACGCAGCGTCTCGTGCGATGGCGATGATTGGCCTGAATTCACCATTAGCACCATTAGCGCCATTATCGCCATTAGCGCCATTATCGCCATTAGCGCCATTATCGCCATTAGCGCCATTATCGCCATTAGCACGATCAGCGTAGGTAGATACAAACATACTCCCCTGCGATGGCTCTAAGCCAGGAGCCTCACTCGCCATGGTGAGGATTTGATCCAGATCAACGGTCGCCTCTATTTGCTGTGCGACATGATCAAAAAACGAATGAAGCTCGCCTCTTTCAATCGCTGGAATAAGTCCCAGATGCCGCTCAGGCAGGTTCAGCGTTTCATCTCGACCAAGCCAGCCTACAACCGGAATACCGCATTCTTGTTCGACTGCAGATTTTACGATTTTGTAGTGGCCTGCGCTTCCGCATTTATTCACAATGACACCTGCGATACGAATTTGTTTATCAAGCTGCTGAAACCCCATGACCACTGCGGCAGCGCTGCGAGCCATACTCTGAACATTGACAACAAGAATAACCGGACAATCAAGAAGCGCTGCAATATGTGCGGTAGAGCCTACGTTGCTTAAGGGATCTTTACCATCGTAGAGTCCCATCACACCTTCAATAACTGAGATATCTGCATCTTCTGAGCCGCGTAGGAATAGATCCTGCATCGTCTCATGCGGCATCATCCAGGTATCGAGATTACGAGAAACTCTTCCTGTTACCGCCGTATGATAGGTGGGATCGATATAATCAGGTCCGCATTTGAAGCCCTGCACCTTCAGACCTCTGCGACCTAGGGCACGCATGATTCCGATTGTTATCGTTGTTTTCCCTGCTCCGCTTCCCGTTCCTGCTATGACGATACGAGGACGTTTGGTACTCATCACAACGATTCCCTATCTACCGCTGCTGCCTCAAACGGGACACGTGCGACGGAGATTGTACAGTTGCCACTCTTCTTCTTCTCAAGCAGCCATTCTGCTGCGCCAGACGAGAGTAAGGCTGCCGGTTCACTAACGCCATAAGCACCTGTGAAGCGGTGGACCGTCTCCGATGGGTTCTTCAGCGTAACGGTATTCAATTGTTCAGGCGTATAAGTGATCAACTTCCAACCCTGCTTTGCACACACTTCCAATAAACCTGGCTCGTCTTTTTTCAGATCGATGGTAGCTATATTGCGTACGCTCTTAACAGACAGCTTAAGCTCTAATAACGTATCCAAGATGAGTGCCTCAATCTCTTCCACCGAAGTTCCACGATTGCAGCCAATTCCTAAAACTAGACTTTGGGGGCGATATAATACACCATTGCGAAGCAGCACCGATTCCTCACGCAAATTCAGTAAACGATCCGTAATAACAAGCGCAGCTTGAAAATCAATCTCCATTGCTGCCTCTGCGGAATGAAGAACCTGAATATGTGATGGAAGCGGCTTATCGTACATCCACCAATTCTTCTCGCCGGTTTCCTGTACAACGACGACACGCTCTTCATTGACGACTGATGCGCTAACAGGTGTCGCTCTCTCAAAGCTCTCAATCTTCCAACCAAATGAACGACCGAACATATCTACGGGAATCGTCTGCTGAACATCCGATGCCGTCGTAATCACAGGACGGGCACCAATTGCAAGCGCTACCTCACGTGTTAACTCATTAGCACCACCGAGATGGCCAGACAACACGCTGATGACATGCTCACCGCGATCGTCGATGACGACAACAGCCGGATCCTGCTTCTTATCTACTAATATGGGAGCAATCATACGAACAACTGCTCCAAGTGAAATGAATAGTATAATTCCATTGTAGGCCTTAAACAAATCCGGCAAAATAAGCTTGACCGAGCCTTCAAAGAGTCGAATGTCCTTCGCCTCTTCATCCCCTCTAGCAAACTTGCTCATATAAAATAAATCCGCTGCCGGGAAGATCTCCGTCAGACCTCTTGCCATCTCCACGCCATGCTTGGTTATGGCGACGGCAGCATATGGCTTATTCACTGGCCTTCACTCCCTTGCGGTAACCATGCGTAAACGTCTTATCATACAGCTTGGAGCGATGAGCATCGCGGTCTGTGATCGTCGGATCAAGCGACCAACCGGCCAGAATCATCGCATGCATCCGAATGCCGGCTTTGCGCATATCTTCATCCAAATTTTTAAGCGTAGTCCGGACAATCTTCTGATCCGGCCATGTCGCACGCTGAACCACAGCAACAGGCGTCTCTTCGGACCAGCCAGCTTCTATGAACTCCCTGACAACCTTCTTTGTTAGTGTAGCGCTTAGGAATAAGGCTACCGTACAATGATGGGAGGCCAAATCCTTCAGCTTCTCTCGCTCAGGCACGGGTGTACGACCCTCTGCACGTGTTAGAATAACCGTCTGGGTAAGATCAGGAACCGTCAATTCAGCGCCAAGAACCGCTGCCGCTGCAAACACAGAGCTAACACCTGGAATGATTTCATACGTTATATCCTGCTGCTTAAGAAGTACGAGCTGCTCCAGAACAGCCCCGTACATAGAGGGATCACCTGTATGTACACGCGCAACGCTCTTGCCTGCCTGAACCGACTCCACCATGAGATCAACCATCTGCTCCAGATTCATCCCAGAGCTCTGAAGAACTAGAGCATGTTCTCCCGCTTGTGCGATTAGTTCATCGTTTACAAGAGAGTCCGTATACAGTACAACATCCGCCTGCTTCAGGATGTTCAACCCTTTGACCGTAATCAGCTCAGGATCACCAGGACCTGCGCCAACAATATAAACTTTCGCTTCCAGCTGCTTCATTTTCTCACCGCCATTAAGGTTAAATATTCGAGCTCATAGCCCTTTAACACGCGAACATCACGCCATACTGTCTCATAATTCGAAGTGGCCTTGGTCACGACTGAGGCTTTCTGCGTCAGTCCAAGCTCCTCTAGGATGTCGATCATCATATCGATAACTTTGGCAACCTTGATAAAAATGACTGTATCATGCTCGATGATTGCTTTTTTCATTGCAGCTCGGTCTTCCGTCGCGGGTATAATCGCAACTTGCTCATCCCCATCTGCAAGTGTTATTCCCAGCTGGGCTGCGGCTCCGAGAACCGATGAAATACCCGGAACCGTCGAGATTGGCACCTCAGGATGCAGCTCGTTCATGAGACGAGCCAAGTGAATGAATGTACTGTACAGATTAGGATCACCCTCGGTTACAAACGCGATATCTCGCCCTTCTCGCAAATGCTCCCAGCACATGGCGGCAGTCTTGTTCCATTCTTTATCTAGTACCGCTTTATCCTTCGTCATCGGAAAAATCAGTCCCAGCATTTCCTTCTCTGCCGGATTCACGTATAGCTCTATAATTTCAAGTGCGTACGACTTCCCACCCATTCGTTTCTTAGGGTAAGCGACGACCGGACATTCTTTCATCAAGCGAAACGCCTTTACTGTAATAAGCTCTGGATCGCCCGGTCCGACGCCAATGCCGTATAATGTTCCGATTTTCATTGCGGTAGTCAAGTTATTACTCTCCTTTTACTGCAGGTTTACTGGCGTTCTTATAACCCGTAATGATATAGATCGGATTAAGCCCCTCGAAGCGAGTCATATCCAAAATCGGTTTACTTCTGGAAACTTGAACAAGTGTGACACGGAACTCAAATCCTTCTTCCTTCAAAGCTCGTGTGCTCTCCGATAGGGTTTCGATCGTTGCAGCATTGATGACAATGCGACCATCTGGCTGCAATCGTTCACAGCAAATACGAATCAATTCCCGAAGCTCTCCGCCGCTTCCGCCGATGAAGATCGCATTCGGGTCAGGCCACGTATCAAGACCTTCCGGCGCTTTACCATGCAGAATGGTGAAATCGGTCCTGAATTTGATCCGATTCTGAACCACATTCTCGAGGTCGCCCTCATTCTTCTCTATCGCAAAAACCTGCCCAAATGGGGCAAGCTTCGTGCATTCCACTGATACAGAGCCTGATCCAGCCCCGATATCCCACACAACACTGTGCGGATTCAGCTTTAATTCCGATAGACTAAGAACGCGTACTTCCTTCTTCGTAATTAAGCCTTTCTCTGGCTTGCGCTGATGGAATTCCTCATCCTCAAAGCCGAATCCGCTGCGAGCCTGATATTGTATACCATCACGATGACGAAGAATGACAATATTCAGTGTAGAGAACACTTCATCTGCCATAGCTTCTAATGTGTAGAAGCCGAAGCGTTCCTGATCACTGCCTAAATTCTCAGCGACAAAAGCTTCATATTCGAGCATCCCGAACTGAATCAAATAAGCTGCAATTGCGGCAGGTGTGTTCTTATCATCCGTCAACAAAGCAACTTTTGACTTGCCGTCAATTCGCTGTGCCAAGCCTTGGAGAGGACGTCCGTGCACACTTTCGAGCAATGCATCCTGCCAGCTCTCCCCCATCCGGGCAAAAGCAAGCTGCAGCGAGCTCAGATTCGGATGAATCTCAACCGCATCACTCCCGAGCTTCTTCGCGGCGAAGCCGGCTATGCCATAGAACGTTGGATCACCTGATGCCAGCAATACAACATGCTTATCCTCGCGTAATCGACCAAGATTCGATACCATTTCAGCCAGCCCGCTCTTCACAACAATCTGTTCACCGCGAAACTCCGGAAAGAAACTCAGATGCCTTTCTCCGCCTGCCAGTACATCAGCAGAACGAACGAGCTCCAAGCACTTCGCTGATAGTCCTTTTGTTCCATCGTCACCTATACCAATGATCGCAATTCGGTTACCCGACAATTTCAGCCCTCCCCAATAATTCACCTTTCATCGTAACCAATGCTGTATCGACGATAACACCGCCTTCAACATGGTTCACCGCATGCTCAGATGCGTAGCGGCATAAGAGCTCAAAATATTTTGCAACACCTGCTTCAATGGCCAGATCCGCCGCTTGTGATGCTGTATTTGCTTCCTTTATCGTTTGTTGTACCGAATCCGGACAGCCGGCCTCACCGGCCACATCAGCCAGGAAATCAAAATCAACAGGTGCACTCTTGGAATGCACCATCATGACGCCCTGCGCGACCTTCGAGAATTTCCCCATCATACCAACTAAGCTTATTCGCTCTGCGCTGAGTCGCTTGGCATGCTTCAAGGAGAAGCCGACAAAGTCACCCATCTGGATAAAGGCCTCCTCTGGGAGTTCTGGATGCAGCTTCATCGCATATTTCTCACTGCTGCCTCCAGTAGTCAGCACGACATGTCTGCATTCAGAGGCTCTAGCTACCAACAGCGCTTGAATAATGCTCGCTTTATAAGCAGCCGTCGAGAACGGAACCACAGTTCCGCGGGTTCCCAGAATCGAGATCCCGCCTATAATGCCAAGACGGGCGTTCAGTGTTTTCTTCGCCATCTCTTCACCATCTGGGACCGAAATGACAACACGAACACCTCGATCGCCAACCTCGTAATCCTCTAATACTTCTTGGACAGCTTTAAGAATCATCCGTCTTGGTACCGGATTGATCGCAGCCTGGCCCACTTCAACAGGGAGTCCGGGCTTGGTGACCCTTCCGACTCCTATCCCGCCATCAAGCTCGATCCCAGCTTCATTGCTCCAAGTAACGGTGCAGACGATTTTCGCTTTATGTGTCGCATCAGGATCGTCGCCCCCGTCCTTAATCGTCGCACACTGCGCCATATCTCTGGTGATTTCGCATTCTATTAATTCAAACGTATGAAAAAAACCAGCAGGCAACCAGATTTCTGATTCCTCCAGTTTCATTTGCGTGATGAGCATGGTTAGGGCTGCTTTGGCTGTAGCCGTCGCACATGCACCTGTGGTGTAGCCATGACGAAGTGGCTTTGTTTCCGTATCGATAACGTCACTCATGCCGTCATCTCCTATTCGTTATTCCCGATTAGCAGCCATAATGGAGATCGCGTTGATCGCTGACACGACAATAGTGCTGCCGCCTTTACGTCCAATATTCGTAATAAAAGGAATGTCCAGCTTACGCAGCTCATCCTTGGATTCGGCCGCAGACACGAAGCCAACAGGCATCCCGATAACCAAATCCGGCTTAGCAAGTCCTTCCTTAACCAGTCGAATTAGCTCAAGCAGCGCCGTGGGTGCATTACCGATGGCATAGATCCCGCCCTCCGCCGCACGAATTGCTTTACGCATGGATATAATTGCCCGCGTCGTGTTAAGCCGCTTTGCTTCCTCGATCACATCTGGATCGGAGATATAGACGTGGATGCCGCCGCCGAAACGTTCCAATCTCTCTTTGCTTACGCCAGCTTGAATCATTTGAACATCCGCTACAACAGGTCTTCCTGCTCGGATCGATCGGATACCAGCTTCAATCGCATCCCCATTGAACACGATACTTCTTCCTAATTCAAAATCGGCTGAAGCATGGATGATCCGCTGTACGATGGGATACTGCTCGGGTGTGAAACTATGTTCTCCAAGTTCCTCCGTAATAATCTCGAAGCTCTTTCCTTCAATTTCTTGCGGCTGCACGGTAAGCGGCTTGAATTCTGTACCAAAGTCCATTGTCGTCAACCCTTTCATTGTTAAAGAATTTCTTGAAGCTTATTAAGAACACCGTCGTTATCGGTATATACATTGCCAAATTCCAATTCAGGACGCGAGATAAGAAGGACATCGATATCCATAGCCAATGCAGTATTCACTTTCTCATCGACTGCTCCGATTTTTCCGCTTTCCTTGGTAATCATGACGGTTGTCCCAAACTGCCGATACAGTGCCTCATTCATTTCTGGAGCAAAAGGCCCCTGCAGGGCAATAATGTTCTTTTGCTCGACACCAAGCTGTTCGCATAGCTCCATATTGTCTTTGCGCGGCAGCATTCTTGCAACCAAACGAATCTCCGGATCCTGCAGCAGATGCTTAGCGAAGATTGGGAGTGTTTTGCTTCCGGTTGTCAGCATGATCGAACCTTTGCGCTCTTTAGCCATAAGAGCAGCCTCTTCGTAGGAAGAAACGATTGTCAGCTTCGGATGATCATTATAGACAAGAGAAGCACGTTCAAACCGGATATAAGGAAGATTCGCTTCTTGTGCCGCTCTCATCGCATTCTTATGAGCATCCTCTGCGAAAGGATGGCTGGCATCAACGACGACTTTACAATCGATATCGCGAAAAAGCTTCACCATATCCTCAAAGGTTAAGCGTCCAATTCGCACAGGAATTTCTGCTTCCTCCAAACTCTTGGCGGCATTATCCGTTACCACAGATGCCAACAGCTTGTAACCTGATTGCTGCATTCTTACAGCGAGCTCACGCGCATCGCTAGTTCCACATAAGGTGAAAATCATGATGCTGTCTCCTTATTCTTTTCAGCATGTTCTTCACGATCATGCTGCTCGTGTTTGTGGTCATCGTCGTGTTTATGGTGATCAAGATCATCATGGTGATGATCGTCGTGATGGTCGTGACTATGATCATGATTGTGGTCATGACAATGGTCATGATTATAATTGTGATCGTGACTATGCTCATCATGATTATGGTTGTGATTGTGGTCATAATGATCGTGATTGTGATGGTCATGACTACGATCATGTTCGTCGTGGTGATGATCGTGGCCATGCCCATGACCGTGATCATGGTCATCATGATGATGGTGATGCTCAAGGCCCTCTGCCGCTATTTTCCGATATTTGCACATATCACAGTTCATTACAGCACGGCCCACGAATGCCTCCTCAACACGATCAAGCAGCAAATCGATAAGACCAGGGTGAAATCCGAAATATCCAGCAAGCTTCACTTGGATATGAGGATTTAATTGCGCGAATTCCTCCGTCAATTCTTCGATTCGTTTAATTAAGACACCTGTGAATAGAAAATAAGGAAGGATATATATTTTCTTCGCGCCTAGCAGCTTGCATCGCTCCAGACCGTCAGAGAAGGTAGGCTCGGTCACACCGATAAAAGAACTCTCCACCCATTTGACTGGAACCTGCTCCCAGAGGAGGCGTGACATTTTCAGAAAATCGCTATTAGCATCACCGTCACTGCTTCCCCTGCCCAGTAGAAGTACCGCTGTAACAGGGTCTCTCTCTCCTTCAGGCAAATCATTCTTATAACCAGCTTCAGACAGACGAGTGCTCAATATATCCAGCACCTTCTGGTGTATGCCGATCGGACGTCCATAGGCAAATTCAACCGAAGGATATTTGAGCTTCGCATGATCAATCTCAGCTGGAATATGAATTTTCGAATGACCCGCTCCGAATAAAATGATTGGAACCAGTACGACTCGTGTTGCTCCTGCTTCTATGCAACGAGCAATCCCTTGCGGAATATTAGGGCTCGCAAATTCAAGAAAACAGGTCTCCACCCATTTACCCTGTGCCTGCTCCTTAACTGATTCTGCAAATCGAAGTAATTCTTCATTGCCTTCACTAACACGGCTGCCGTGGCCGATTAACAATATTGCTTCCATATCATAGTCCCCCTTAGTCTCCACAAATCGCATCAACGATAACTGGCTGCACATGTTCCTTGTGGGTAAATCCAGCAATCTGGCCCACTCGCTTAAAGAACTTATGGAACCTCTCTCCTGGGTGGCCTTTCTCCGTAAACTCCTTTAAGACAAGCTCGACTGTCTCTACTATTCTTTCTGCTGGAATACCTTCCGCTACATTCTGTCCCGCATGAGCATTACGACCGATTTGTTTGCCACCGAGGAATAAATCATAGCCGCCTTTCCGATAGACGACTCCAACATCCTCCATGACAGCTCCATAACAGGCCATACCGCACCCGTTCAATCCAACCTTTATTTCTTTATGTGTTTGAAGCCCGCTGAACCGCAGATTGAGCTCTTCCGCAATTGGAATCGCTTCGTCCTTCTCCAAATTGCAAAAATCACAAGCTTTGATTTGGACAACATCTCCAATTGGGAATACAAGTAACTGCTGGGCCTTCAGCCTGGCAACAACTGTGTCTGCATCGTCAGTTGGCAAGCGAAGAATCACCTGATGATGCGTTGTATATTCAAGTTCTCCTTCATCGCCAGCTAATTCAGCCAACAATCCGATCTGACGAGCAGTAAACTTTTTGTTTGCAATACCCGGAGCCACACCAATTTCCAAAATGGATGGGATATTATTGCGGACGATGTTCGGTTGGCGTATTGTTGGCTGCACACTTGCTAATTGGCCTTTGCCTTGAAATAGCTGCAAAGCTTCCATGGCAAGATCGGCTGCCGCCGCGCTTGAGTAGCGCTGTTGTTGTGCTTGTGCTTGTACTCGCTCCTGCTGCTGAGATGATTGCTCGGATCCTTGTTGTATAACTTGCTGTACCGTTTGCTGAGATTGTTGTTGCTGTAGTCGCTCCAACTGCTGTACATGCTCTCGTTCTTGTGCTTGCTGCTTGGCTTGCAGTTCTTCTTCCTCTAATTCACCCTCATCCCAATCCTCTTGGGCATTCAATGACCAAGGCTCTGCTTCATTTCGCAATCGCTGATGAGGCTTTAACGCCTGTACGTCAGAATTTAATGTATATTTACGCTGGTATCCACGAGGCGTAATCATTTTACCGTCATAGAGGAATGTCGAAGAATTACCTATAATAACCGTAGTTAACATGCCTATATCATGATCAAGCATGCCGCCAAGTGTAGTAATGATTATTTGTTCGCGATCTCTATAGGCACTTTTCACTAATCCAACAGGGGTGTCTGCTGAACGATGTTCCAGAATCATACGCTGTGATTCCACTATTTGACGGGTGCGGCGACCGCTTCTTGGATTATACAAAGCTATAACGAAATCAGCAGATGCCGCTGCTTCAACCCGCTTCGCGATTACCGCCCACGGCGTTAAGTGGTCACTGAGTGAAATTGTGCAGGCATCATGCATAATCGGAGCGCCGAGCAGCGAGGCACAGGAATTGATCGCGGATATTCCTGGAATAATCTCAATCTCAACCCCCGTCGCGGCTGTCCATCCTTTCTCGATCAACACTTCGTATACGAGACCTGCCATTCCATATACACCAGCGTCCCCGCTTGAGATAACAGCAACCTTTTTGCCCTGCTCCGCTTGTCGGACTGCTTCACGTGCACGACTTACCTCTTCGGTCATCCCCGTGCGAACGATAGCTTGATCCGTTATGAGATCTCTAATTAAATCCACATAGGTGTTATAGCCGATGATAACCTCGCTCTCTTGAAGAGCTTCTCGAGCCCGAGCGGTAATATGCTCAAATGAACCAGGGCCAAAACCAACCACTAGCAGTTTTCCTTTTATACTCATTCGGTTCTCTCCTCATCCTTAGCTCAACAACTTGATTATCTAGATCGTTTCTTATATGTACGCTTCTTTCTATGAACAACGATTAATCCTTTATTTACTCCAATGAGCAGGAAAAAAGGCAACAAAAAAAAGCATTCCCAGGCCTAAGAGGCTGGAAATGCTTAGGTAGACACATCGATACTAGCCGAATGCTTCCTGCATTCGAATAAACGTGTGACGCTGCCACATTCCAACACTCACCTAGTCCTCGTAGGATCACGTGTTATTAGAAATGGGCAGGTCTCCTGACTAAGGGCTCTCGTTCTCCAGTCTTCCCAGGCTAACCCAGTGACTATCTAACAGAAAACAAACAAAATATGCCCATTACAGTGGCGGGACCGTGTCGGTTTTTCACCGAGCTTCCCTATTAAGCTTACTTCCTGCCTGAGGCAGAACGCAAACACCCATTTCACTTTAACTATCGTATTCAAGAATATATGATAGAAAACTATTTGTATACCCGTAAACTAAGTATACCTTTATTTCTAGCATTCGTGTACGTCTATTCCAAAGGAAACCCCTTCTTATTCAAAAAATCTTTCATATATAGACGTTTTGGATGGGTTAGCAATTTTGCCATTGCTTCTGTCCAACGATCCTTACGCCTGCCATTCGTTCTGTCTGCGTAATAAGCTGATATTTCATTATTATATTGCTGTAATTGATCGATTAGCTGCTGATCATCTTGATTATATTCATCTTCATGATAAACATTCAAATAGGGTAATCGTGGTTTCTGATCCGGGAGGTCAGCAGGATAACCCACACTAAGACCAAATAACGGAATCACATGATTTGGTGTTTGGAGTAATTGCGATACTTCATCCAATTGGTTGCGGATTCCCCCAATGTAGCAGATGCCTAAGCCCATTGATTCCGCAGCAATAACAGCATTCTGCGCAGCTAGCGACGTATCTATAACACCAACCATAAAGGTTTCTGTTGATGTTAGTGCTCGATAAGTCTCATCAGACGGAACATCTTCCATCTCAGCAGCTAATGTAAGCCGGTGCAGATCCAAACAAAATACAAAGAAGTGACCATTCTCACTAACATAGCTTTGGTTGCCCGAGAGCACAGCCAGTTTTTCCTTCTTACTTTGGTCCTTTATTCCAATGATCGTGTAGGCTTGTACAAAGCTTGAAGTCGCTGCAGCCTGAGCGCTGTTAACGATGATACGGATTTGCTCATCAGTTAATAGTTGGTTCGTTAACGACCGTACAGAACGATGGTTCAAAATCGTCTGAATCGTTTCATTCATAACAGTTCACATCCTTTACTTGGTCAGTCTCTCTCTATTTTGCGAGATACGGAGCTTAATTACCCTTGCATTATGACATCATAACCTCTTCATAAACAATGAATACGGGTTCCTCGCCATCTTGCATCATCCCAAATAAATAAGCAGCCTCTCGGCTGCCTGAAACAGAAAGAATTTAAATATCGTGGCATTAGCAACGATCAAATATATGTATTGGTTGCTCGTGACCGTCAGAAGATGACTTTCTCTGGCGTTCTTGGGCTTGGGCGTATTCGGACTACAAAATTGGATGAAGCGATTGGTGTCATTTATGAGATTCGAACGTACTTTGTACGGATTCATGGCGGGCATTTAGTTCCTACGCCAATTCGAAAGGGTTAGACCATTACCGCTTCAAGTCCGACGGGAAACAGCGTATGAAAGGCGTTTACCACATTCAGAACGTAAACAGCTACCATAGCCGACTGAAACGTTGGATTAACCGCTTTAACGGCGTTGCAACGAAGTATCTACAACATTATTTGGCTTGGTTCCGTTATCTAGACAGCAAGGAATATGAGAACACAACGTCGAATAAGAAAAATATGTTGGTCGCCTCGTGCCTATTTACTGTAAATGAGACAAACAATAAACTTCGACGAACCGCTTCTTCTTGCTGAACTAAAGGGTAGGAGAACGGAGTAACGTGACGTACGACAATTTTGCTATAATGTGTAAAATATGGGAGTGGAACCAATTAAACCAACTTTAGAAAGCCTAAACCATTGGATTACCGAATTGCCGTCAAAATATATGCTTTGTCCGAATTTGATCTTTCTGATCGGACGCAGCCTAACAAATGGTCAAAAAAAGAAATACTAGGACACTTGTCCGACTCCGCTCTCAACAATCTGTAACGATTCGTTCGTGCTCAGTATGAAGATCAACCTTACACGGTGATTAAGTACGCCCAAAATCAGTGGGTAGAACTTATGGATTATCAGAACCTCCCAATTGATCACATCTTAAACTTATGGTTGAGTTTGAATAAGCAGATAGCCGAGGTTATTGCAGAAATTATCGAAGATAAGCTACAGAACTCATGTGAGATAGGCGAAGAACAGACTGTAACATTAGAGTGGATTATTAAAGACTACGTTGACCATTTGGAGCACCATCTCAAGCAAATTTTTCACACTCTTTAGAAATTTCTACGATATTAGAGGGGACTCAACTAACGCAGAACGATAGTTAAATTAACAGCCTTTAAAAGGGCGGTTTTCTTTAGGGGTAAAAATCAACATTAAGATCTAACATAGTTTATCTATAAAAAATTTATTTATTGAGCAAACGGTAGCAATAGGTACGCATTTGAAGTGATCTCCAGCTTTCCCCTGCTCCACACCGGACGTGCTAGTTTCCCAGCATCCGGCGTTCCATCTAACTGAATTTACTAGTTCATAAGTTCCTCGTTACTCATGGAAAATGGATTGTTAGTTCGACTCCAGTTCGCATTTTTTGCGGACCCCATGACCTGTCAGCCATGACGCACGCAGGAGTATTGGCGGGATGGTTTCAGGAAACATGGCTCCGTCATTCCCATCCTCGGTTGTAAAGTTGAGATTAATTGTAATCTCCTGCTTTTCGCGCTGTTAGGTGCTTATAGCAGAACTTGTCATACTGTCCCGTTAGCCAGTATTCGTGAGAAAACCTTATCGTACCGAGGGAGCTCAATGACTTTCATAAGAATGATTATATATCAGTTTCAGCAAAAACAAAGAACAGAAACAGAAGAGATTCAACATTACAATTGGTCTCTGTTCTCTGGATGGTGTGTTTCTTTATATTAAATGACGATATCTCGATGATTCCTGAGACTATGTAATGTTTCAATGACTTGTTTTTGAGAGTTCACAATTTCCGAAATAATGGTGGTACCCACAGTATCTATTTCTTCGATAATACTAACAGCCATTTTTTTTGAAACATTTTTCAGCAAGTTGGCCTGGGTTTTACCACTTGCTCCGCTTATGGCAGTGACCAGCGTAACTGCATCAATTTCCCTGAGCAGCCTCTGTAAAGACCTGCTATCCATCCGACCTAAGGGCTCCTCTAAAAGTGAGGTTTCTTTTGAATAGACAGGTTTGTTCTGGTTCTTGGCAATAAAAGCTTCAAGTTTTTTGAGTTGGGACTCACTATCTACGTAGAAGTGTTTGTGGATTTCTCCAATAAAATCATCACCAAAGAACGAAGAGAGTTTTTCCCGCAAAATCAAAGTATGAATGCCCTGTTGTATAGCAAGTATTCCTTCAATAATGAGAATTCTAATGAGCAGGTCCTTACCTTTATAACCTCCGCATAAAGCATAATTCAAAAGAATTTCTCTTAAGGATTCAGATTCAATCCCATCTATAAGCAACTGGAGTGACTTTTTAAAAATTTCAGACTGGAGCATATCAATTTCTGGCTCAAGGGACATAAGACCAGAATGCTTTGCTCTTTCGGATAATTCAAGTACTTTATCCAATGTACTTAATGCTTCCTTCTTATTATCATGGCTACACGCTAGTTTTTCGTAAATGTTTATATCATACATAATGGTTTTTACCTCCTCAAATATTTTTGGGTTGCTTAAGGATATGGGGCACTTCTTGCTGCATAAATGGCGATGTTTTTGCGTTAAGGAATATTCCATTTTAAAATTTAACTTTCTGTATTCACCCGGGGTTATGCCATAGTATCTTTTAAATGCCCTGCAAAATCCATCCTGAGAATCAAAACTGTATTTTGCAGCTATTTCAATAATGTTGGACTTCATCGATAATAACTCCTGTGATGCTGCCCGGAGACGCAACCGGCGTAAATATTTCATTGGTGCTTCTCCTGTGCACAGTAGAAAAAGCCTATGAAAATGATATGGAGAAAAATGCACATGTTCAGCCAAAGCCTTCAGAGATATCTCTGAAGTAAGGTTATCATTAATGTAGTTTATTCCTTCTTGAACATGTTCTGAATAATGCATCATTATCCTCCGGCTGAATCTGATGTTATGATATCATTGGAAAACTCTTGAGTTCTCGACTATTTTTGCTAATATGGATGATTTAAACTTTATGACATCTAATGGGACAATGTTCTTGACTCCTGACAGTGTTGTTGAGTTATGATGTCAGACTACAAGAAAATATAACCCAAAAAGCTATCGGATTCCATACCGATAGCTTTTGGGTTTCCTCTTATCTTCTCAAAATTCCCGTTTTATTACATTGTTATTTTTTCACTCTCATGCCCGTTCAACAGGATGCTGATTTGCCAGTAGCCTGTTGAACGGGCATGTTCAATGGAAAGCAAGGCGTTAGTGGTATAATCGGGAATATAATAATGTTCTTGTCATAAAACGGGAATGTAATAAGTTTATTGACATTGCCCAATGACAAGAAACTTATTACATTAATCAAAAAAGCCGCGGTTTCTGCGACTTTTAATGTAATATTGCTTTTGGCTTCTTACACTAAATCAGCAAAACAATAAACCCGGCGATCCCGACTATCATACAGATGATGCCACCAAACCGAGTGGACCAGTTATATAAATCAGAAGGTTCCGTAGCGTCGTTAGATTTCCAGCTCTCCGAGATCATCCAAATGAATGCGGGCTTCGTGAACATTAATAAACCGATTAAAGCAAGTATTACGAATAGAATGAACATGTCTAACCCCCTATTAATGGTTATATGTAGTTATATGTTCGTTCCGCTAATAACTTCAATTGTTTATTTCTATGATTCAAAAAGCTCCGCATATATCTCTTTAAAATGAAAACCTCTACGAAACGACCCACAAAGCCATACGGCGCTTCAAAGATTAACTCATCCTTCATTAAAGTCGTGGAGTGATTCACAGCGGTGAACGTATGACTATGTCTCAGAGTCTTGAAGGCTCCTGAAACCATTTGATCAACGAATATGAAAGGTCGGTGGAATTCAACAATCTTAGAACGAAGTTGTTGTCTAATTAGAAAATGGGTAGCTTCGAATGTGACGTGTTCGCCATCTTCAATCATACCTGTCGTTCTTCCCGCAATCGCGCGTTCTTTAGTAAACTTCCAGACGGTCTGCATATGAATATCGATATTTCTCGCTAGATCGAAACAGCATTCAAGGGGGACTTTAATTTCTATTTCAGTTTGCAGCATAATCAAGCAGCTCGCTCCTTTTACTGAGATAGAGTAACGCAACGAATGATTGTCTTACTCTAAAGCGCGGCTAGCATCAGACTGACCTTGCAGCTGATGCTCTCTCTTTGCTTATAAGTGCTGTGCTAGACATTCTGCTGACTAATGCTACCATCAGGCTCAAAGGTCAGCATCTTCGTCGCTATTTTATCAATGAAGAATCTGTCATGACTAACCGTAACAACGGCTCCTGGAAAATGAATCAAGGCCTGCTCCATGACTTGAATGCTTGTCAGGTCAAGATGGTTCGTCGGCTCGTCCAATATGATGACAGAGGCACCGGAGAGAAGGCATTTGGCCAATGCGACACGTGCCTGCTGCCCGCCAGACAAGTTACCAATGACCTTTTGCAGGTCGTTCTCCGAGAACTGCAGCATGGATAAGAACTTGTTCACTTTCTTACGCGGCGCATTCTGACCCAGTCCATAGATGTTGACCGCATGACTAACCGTATCCTTAAGGTCCAGCTCCTCCCACATCCGGTTGAAGTAGGCGTAGCTGACACCTTTTTCCCATCGGACCTTACCAGAATCAGGCTGCTCCTGACCCGTAAGAACTTTGATCATCGTGGATTTACCACTTCCGTTAGGACCAACGATAGCAATACGATCTTCTTTTTGAATATCAAAGACCACATTTTGGAATATGGTCCGGTCTTCATATTGTTTGCCGATCCCTTCCACTTGACAGAGATTATCAGGGAATCGCAGATTCTCATAAATATCAGTAATCAGCACATTCACCGGATTAGGCTCTACCCGCTTCTTCATATCAGCCAGCTTGCGTGATAATCGATCCTTGGAGGATTTCTTTTGCGCACGATTATCAATCGTCTCCGCCTCCATGATCAAGAGTTCCTCTTCCCATTCGAACTGACGATCCAACACTTTCTTGCGCAGCTTCTTTTTCTGAATATAATCGGAATAATTGCCCTCGTACTCTTGAAAATGATAGTTCTCGATCTCAATTGTCTTCGTCACGACCCGGTCAATGAACTGCCGATCATGGGAGACTAGAATCATCGCGCCGTTGAACCGGTGCAGCCATTGCTCCAGCCATACCATACCTTCCATGTCCAAATAGTTCGTCGGCTCATCGAGGAGAACCAAATCGGGCTGTTCAATAAGCATTTTGGCCAGTGCAGCACGGTTCCGCCAGCCACCCGATAATTCATCAATCGGCTGATTGCGCGACCGGTCATTGAAGCCAAGCTTCGTTAGCACAGTATCCATCTCCACCGATACCTGCCAACCATCCTGAAGCTCCATTTGCTCAAAAAGCTCCGCCTGCCGCTCCAGCAATTGGTTCATTTCATTATCATCAGCCACTTGGCCAAGCTTCTCTCCTATTTCCTTCAATTCACGTTCCATAAGCCAGATATGCTCATAGCACATTTCCAGTTCCTGCTGAACAGAATTGCTTCCGCTAAGCTCAGAGAATTGGGAGAAATAACTGACTTTAATCTTAGGATCAACCTCTACCTTACCAGCCGTCGGCTCTTCCTTACCCAGAATCAGCTTGAATACGGTCGATTTGCCCGCACCATTACGACCGATTAGGCCTATACGCTCACCCTTGCTAATCTTAAAATAAATATCTCGAAAAATTAGCGAATCCTCATATTTCTTCGTCACATTCTCCAAACGAATAATGCTCACTTCTACGCCAGCCCCTCTTATTAACACGGTCTATTCATCTAGAAAAACCAGTTAGTATCCCATTTACTTGTCCATTTCTTGCTCCTACAACAATACTCGATTTGAGAGGTTCGAGCAATGCGCGGCGGGGTGTTTAAGGTGTTCTACACTAAACATGTGGCTGAAAGTAGTTACATAGCGCAAAAGTTTATCTATGAATGATTGTCTGTATATTTTACATAAAATTTGTAAATATTACGTTGAGTATGGCTTGGAATCTGTAACATACCAATAACAAGAAAGTTTGGTGATCACGATGAGAGAAGGTATACATCCTACTTTTCACCCCGTCATATTTGTTGATTCCAGTAGTGGTTTCAAATTTCTAAGCGGTTCAACTAGATCCTCAAACGAAAAGATGGAATGGGAAGATGGCAACAGCTATCCTGTCATTCGGGTAGAAACCAGCTCGGCCTCACATCCCTTTTATACAGGCAAACAGCGTACTGTGGAGATCGGAGGACGGGTCAGCCGCTTTCAGAAACGTCTGGATTCCAAACAGCCCTAACATTGGAGTTCGCTATTGCTCGATAATATCAAACAGCAAGCAGCTAGGCACCGTTAGAGGGAGCAGCTGCTTGCTGTTTGTTTTAACCTGGGCATTCGTTTTCTATTCAACCGTTCGAAAGCTATCAATGAAATGCTGTGCACTCTTAGGAAGGTATCGATCCTTCAACCACAGAATACCAACCTCGGATTGAAAGTCAGCATCTTCAATATTCAGCATCTTCACAATCGTCGTTGGAAAAGAAGCGATGACTGATTTGGGGAACACAGTAACACCTATCCCCTCTGCAATCAGTGCCATAATTATGGCAACGCTGGAGCATTCACAGATGATATTCGGCTCGAAGCCTTGACGTCTGTACTCATTAACGACCTGCTCGTGCATACGAGTCGTATGATCCGTTTTCAATGTTAAGAATGGGAACTGGGCTAGCTCTCGCATTGAGATGGTTTGATCTCCTGTATAGGGGGTCCAATCGCTTGGCATTACGGCTACGAATGGATCTGAAGGCAGCGGAAGAATCGAGTATTGTGCCGGATACTCCAGCGCCTCGAATGGCAATCTGGCAAGTACCAGATCGAGCGTTCTCTTCTCTAGCTGCTCACCCAGCTGGAAGTGATCTCCCTCTAGGATTTTGAAAGTCACTCTTGGGAACCTTTCCCTGTACTGCTTGATTTGCTTGGGCAGCAGTGAAATACAGGAGACAACGGCGCCTATTGAAAGGACACCTCGCACCCCTTCTTCTCGCTCTTTGACTTCTTTGATCGTTTCATTAAATTGAAGCAGGAGCAGTTCGGCCTTTTGCTTCAGCAGCTCTCCTGCATCTGTTAATTTCAACCGTTTACCATTGCGATCAAAAAGTAACACACCGAGCTCCTCTTCCATAAGCTTAAGCTGACGACTTAGAGGCGGCTGCTCCATATTAAGCAGCTTGGCTGCTCTTGTGACCTGCCCTTCCTCGGCAATGGTTATAAAATATTTTAGCTGTCGCATATCCATGAACGCTCACCTCATCTATATACCTTTAAGGTATGATGATTAAATAAAATAGATATTTTAAATATAATCGATAACGTGATAGCATTCAATTAACAATAACGATTCGATTACAGGAGATGGCTAATATGACTCAAGCATTGGATATCCAGCATACGCTTACCAAGAAGATTAAACCGGATGAGGACAAGCTCGGTTTCGGCATTCATTTTACCGATCATATGTTTATTCTGGATTACACGGCGGACAAAGGCTGGCATCAGCCTCGCATCATTCCTTACCAACCCATTGTACTGGACCCGGCTGCAAAAGTATTCCATTATGGTCAAACGGTCTTCGAGGGGCTCAAAGCTTACAAAACCGAGGATGGTCGAATTCTTCTCTTCAGACCCGAGCAAAACTTACAGCGCTTGAACCGTTCAAATGAGCGTTTGAGTATCCCTTATCTGGACGAAGAGCTTGCACTCGATGCACTTAAGCAGTTAATTGTTGTCGATCAGGATTGGATTCCATCCAAGGCCGGAACTTCTCTGTATATTCGTCCTTTCATTATCGCTACTGAAGCTCTCTTGGGTGTTGCTCCATCCACTCGTTATCAGTTCATGATCATCATGTCGCCAGTCGGTCCTTATTACTCCGAGGGTGTGAACCCAGTTAAGATCTTTGTGGAATCTCAATACGTTCGCGCAGTGAACGGTGGAGTCGGTGAAGCAAAGACGGCTGGCAATTATGCAGCGGGCTTGAAAGCACAAGAAGGGGCTACAGATAAAGGCTACTCTCAAGTGCTGTGGCTAGACGGCGTTCATCGCAAATATATCGAGGAAGTCGGCAGCATGAACGTATTCTTCAAAATCAATGGAACGGTTCACACACCCGCACTAAATGGCAGCATCCTTGATGGTATTACCCGCAAATCCATCATTCAGCTTCTCAAGCATTGGAATATTCCTGTTGTAGAACGGACGATTTCCATAGAGGAGTTGTACGAGCATCACGCAAAAGGGGAGCTTGAGGAAGCCTTCGGCACAGGTACTGCAGCTGTAATTTCTCCTATTGGGGAGCTAAACTGGCAGGATCAGAAAATCTCCCTCAATGGCGGCCAGACAGGTGAACTTTCAACAAAGCTGTACCAGACCTTAACCGGCATTCAGAATGGCATACTTCCAGATCCCTTCAACTGGATGGTTGAAGCTACTGCGATCTCCTCACACTCTTAAATTCTCTGAATCTGTTCACGATCTGTTTCTGACAAATAGGAATGACAAAAAGCAGCTGGGCCCGAGGGTTCAACTGCTTTTTGCTTCGATCATCTCGTAAATCTGCACTAAGCTGCTTTGTGACTCGTTTTGTTAAATGAAGTGAAAACTATTCGCCGAAAAAGAACAATTGTTTAGTGACAAATAAATCAATGACAAGGAGTGTTTTTCTGAAATATATCGAATTTGGAATAGGAAACATGTGGATAGTTAGAACTGAAACAGAATTAGCTGATGGAACTGAGTTTGAGGAAAAAGGAATAGTTCGGCCTGTAAAGTTCCATTCATTTTATATAAGGATTTGGATAAGAAAGACTGTATTGATATTTGATTTCAGAGAAGGCTTTAAAAAAACAAAAAAGAGTCGAAATACGTTTAAAATCATATTAGGAATTATTAGTCATTAAAAACAACAATTTTTGAGAAAAAGTCATCCATAAAGAAAGACCGCTGAGAAAGAGCCGTTTTGAAGAGCTATTGTCCCCTTCTTGTTCTAAATTAGTTTCATAAAATGAATCTGGAGTCGCTTTTTGAATGACTATCTCCCCGACTTCGGGACGAATTAAAGGATTGCTTTCCCACCCTGCCGATCCATATTCCAAAGGGTTCCCTGGTCTGGCGTTTTGTTGGACATAGACGATTGGCGTTGCAGAGCAACGGGCTCTTTCAATCAGCAATCCTATGTTTCGCAACAACTGGTCAGCCTTGTATACAGGATCAGATTCAAGAAACATTCCCACCTGAATTTCAATTACCATTAAAGTGCCATTAGTTTCCATAATTATTGTCTGAGGACAATAACATATATCCATTGAGACCCGCAATCTATGCGGGTTTTTCTATATATGAATACAAGTTCTTGTCCAATCCGAAAGACAAAAACTTGTATCCTTTGCCGATTTTGACAATTACATATTCCTTTGCCGAGCCATCGATACACATCAAACTTTTACACCAGGATCGCCAATGGATCTGGATAGTTTGGGGAGTAGAATCAGGCGGGTTTTTATATTTAGATAATGGGAAAAGGCTATGGATATTTAGCTTTTAATCATCCTCCTTCACTCGCTGCTTATTTCCTATCAGCTAGCTGCTTCTACGTTTAAGCTTGCTACATTCTTGCTTCCTTCCCAATTCACAAGAAAAATCCCGACGCATATGAATGCGCCTCCTACTCCCACATACCATTGTATCTGCTCGCCAAGCAGCACCCAGCTAGAAAGCACACCGAATAGCGGCACAAGGAAAAGGAAAGCACTTGTCTTGGCGGGATCCCCATTGCGAAGCAGATAGAACCAGACGGAAAACTGAACGATTGAGCTCATGATTACCAACCACAGCAGAATCATCACTGACGTCCCTGAAAAGATGAAATAGGGATGCTCCGAAATGGCGCTTAATATGAACAGCACTACTCCCCCGGCAATCATTTGGTAAGCAGCAAGAACAGTCATGTCAAAAGTAGACCCCCACCGCTTCACAAGCAAAGTAGCTGAGGCGAAGCTTACTGCTCCTGCGAAGCTAATGAAGGTACCCGTCTGGATCCCCATGTGGAGACCGAAGGTGAACACAACTCCGATAAAGCCGACAGCCACTCCCAGCCATTGACGTTTGCGATAAACCGCTCCGGTGAGCAATGTCCCAAGTACAATAACCAACAGCGGATTCGTGCAGGTGATAATGGAAGATTCACCGGATGTGATCCAGTTCATACTGTAGTAAGCGCAGCCCATTACACCAGCGGACTGGAATAGACCGACCACTGCCGCTTGCAGCCACTGCTTCCGACCAACTGGACGTGAACGAGGTTTCTTAGAAACGATAATTGCTAAGATGACGCCAGCTAGTACGAAACGGATACCCATTAGGAAGAATGGCGGTGCATAAGAAAGGCCTATTTTCCCGACTGGAAAGGCAAGGCCCATCACCAATGTCGTTAGTAGGACAAGACCGATATACTTCCCTTTATTCATGCTGATTACCTCCGCAAATAAGTCATAACTTAATTGTAACGAGATGCAGGAATTATGTATAATGATTGTTAAAGATATAAGTCATCATTAATTGTGATAGCCAAATCAAGTTGAATTAGATTGTGAATTAGGCTACAAGTAAAGTAACACTGTAATTTAAAGGCTTTTGAGGGAGCGATACTAATGGAAAGTGCAGATCTACGTATATTTCGAACGGTTGCTCGGGAGGGTTCCATTACAAAAGCAGCCTTGCAGCTAGGTTATGTTCAATCCAATGTGACCGCACGTGTTCAGCAGCTGGAATCTGAGCTCGGAACGGTGCTTTTCTATCGACACAACCGGGGTATGACGCTATCTTCGAGCGGCAAAGCCCTTCTTGCTTATGCAGACAAAATCGTTGGTCTTTTGGATGAGGCGACCAAAGCTCTCTCCTCCTTAAGCGAGCCAAGCGGTCCGCTCATAATTGGCTCAACACAGACTGCCGCAGCCGTTCGCTTGCCAAAGCTCCTTGCTTCCTATTATGAGCAGAATCCCCGTGTACAGCTCTCATTAACGACGGGTCATTCGGAATTTCTTATGGAGAACGTGCTTCAATATGTAATGGACGGGGCATTCATCGGATGTAAGTGTACGCATCCCGACCTACAGTCCATACCAGCTTTTCAGGAGGAGCTTGTCATCGTATCTGCACCAACGATTGCAACTCTGGAGATGGCGCTTAAGAGGCCCATTCTCGTATTCAGCTCGGGGTGCTCGTATCGGGATGTGTTGAATCAATGGTTATCAACCACTGGTCTGACACAGCCAACGATTATGGAATTCGGGACGCTAGAAGCCATTCTAGGTGGCGTAACCGCAGGGCTCGGCATATCGCTAATGCCCAGATCCATCGTTAACAAAGCTGAGCTAGAGGGTACGATCCGGACTCATTCCATCCCTGCCCCCTATACACACATGACAACGGAATTTATTACCCGTAAAGACTCCTTTATTAGCAGTGCTTTACAAGCATTAATGACAATGATTACAGAGTAGTCGCAGCAGCCCCATACGTCTACTACATCCTTGCAGTAAGAAAGCCTGTTGCCATTTCACACTAAAGCACTTATAATCGTTCTAATCTACTTAAAGGAGTTCGATCATCATGTACAACAACCTGCTGAATCAACTTCATCATCACAAACAGCGTTAGCACACACTTGATACATTCAAGGTGGGCTAACGCTTCTCGCGTTGGCCTACCTGCGGCATATGAAACGCGCAGGACCACATAGGTCTGGCGCGTTTTTTGTTTTCACAAATTTGAAAGGAATGATAAAATTGCAGAATGTTAAGGGAACCAATGATTATTTTGGCAAGGAACAGGCTCTTCGTAAGAAAGTGCAAAACACGCTTCAGGAGCTGTTCGAGCTGTATGATTTTGACGGGATGGATACTACGCTGCTGAACGAACTGGAATTGATGACATCCAAATATGCGGGTGGCGATGAAATCGTAAAAGAAATGTACCAGCTAAAGGATCAGGGGCAGCGGAATCTTGCACTTCGCTATGATCTTACGATCCCCTTCGCCAAGGTAATCGCATTAAACCCCGGCCTACCGTTTCCTTATAAGCGGTACGAGATTGGCAAAGTATTCCGAGACGGTCCAACTAAGCGTGGGCGTCTGCGTGAATTTGTGCAATGTGATGTGGATGTGGTCGGGATTGCTGGACCAGCAGCTGAGGCTGAATTGATGCAGCTGGCTGCTGACGTTTTCGGTAAGCTGGATATTCCGATTGTGCTGAAGTGGAATAATCGACGTTTTCTGGGAGAAGTATTAGAGGCGCTCGGGGTACCACACTTTGAGAAGCAATCCGTCATGCTGACTCTTGATAAAATCGCCAAAGTCAGCTCAGATGGCATACGAGCTGAGCTTATCGACAAAGGGCTGAATGCTGCTATTACAACTGCTATTCTTGAGTTAATTGCGATACGTGATCTAACCTTTGACAAACTCACGGATAAATATGGATTGAAGGAAAGTGTCGGTGCTCAGGAAGTGCTTGCATTGCAGAATTTAATTACGTCCATCGGACTTGAGGACATTTGTCAATTTGACCCCTTCTTATCTCGCGGCCTGTCCTTCTATACGGGGACCGTCTATGAGATATTCGACGCCACTTACTCCTTTACTTCAAGCTTAGGAGGTGGTGGACGATACGATTCCATCATTGGTCAGCTTGTCAATAGAGACGATATCGAGTATCCAACAGTGGGTCTTTCATTCGGAATGGAATCCATTATGGCGATGCTCGAGAATCGTTCTACCGGGGTCCCACCCTCTCCCGTCGTAATTGTTCCCATTGGAGACACCATTACAGCAGCGCTGCGAGCAGCCGCTCAGCTGCGTAATTGCGGTATTCGCACAAGTGTGGATTCTGGTGGGCGAAAGTTACGTAAATTACTTGCCTCTCTCTCGAGTAAAGGCATTCGGAATATTATCTTTATAGGCGAGGATGAACAAGCCAATGCTCAAGTACGATGGAAGGACATGACCCAGAAAACAGAAAAGGTCCTTACCATTCAAGAAGCCATTACTCTTATAACCGAACAATCACAGCTATTGAGGGAAGTTTGATCCTTCCTATATGCTGAACTGAGCGTTTCGAGTAGACGATTTGGATCATTCTTCCATGCAAATAGAGTGCCCTAGGAAGGGCACCCTACGACTTGGAGACAACGTCTATATTCCTAATCAATCTTAATCTCTCGAGACGGCTTCTTCCACTTCAATCTCATATTGAGCTTGACGTCGATCGTAAAAGGGGGAAACGATGCCATGCTTATGATTATCTCTTAGAAGATACAAGTTAATTTCAGCTATGACGATCATATCTTCATTCATTTCACCAGCTTGAACGATCCCGTCGGATGTAAAAGGAAAGTCGCATGGTGTGAATACACCCGCTTGACAATAGCCTTGGTCTACCTGCGGACGTTCCTCAGTCAAAGTGCCTACGATACCGGCTAGCACGACAAAAAGCTGATTCTCAATAGCTCTTGCCTGAGCACAATGTCGGACTCGATTATAGCCAAATTCATTGTCAGTATAGGATGGGCAAAGAATAACCTCCACGCCGTTCACAGCCGCCAATCTTCCAAGCTCCGGAAATTCAATATCGTAGCATGTGAGCATCGCTATTCGTCCCCAAGGGGTCTCAATGACCTTCAGTCTTGCACCTTCCGTTAAGGCCCATCGATTCCTTTCCTCCGGCGTCAAATGCAGCTTGTTCTGTGTTTCTATTCGACCATTCGGGAAGAAAATAAATGCTTTATTGACGAATCCGGATCCTTCTCTACAAATATGAGTTCCTCCAAGAATAGTTACGTTCCATTCTCGGCTGCAGCGCTCAAAGAAATGCTTATAAGCTTTCGTTCGGTCAGCTAAATAGATGCAGGCTTCATCATGTGTCATAATCGGCTCAAGACTTAACAAATGCGCCGTCAAATATTCCGGAAAAACGATCAATTCAGCGCCGCGATCCACTGATTCCCGAATTTTATTTTCCAATCGGGACCAGAATTGTTCCTCTGAATGTAAGGCTGATAATCCATATTGGATGGTGGCTATGGTTAGCTTATTCATCATGTCTCCTACTCTAGGAACGAATTTGCAGTGAATAGATATCCGTTCGACGGTCCCGGAATGTTAAAACATCCGTAGACTTCCGATGACGCTGCAGAATTTCCATATCCACTTCCGTCATAATGACCGTTTCTGTGTTCTCGCTGCACTCTCCGGCAATTCCGTCTCTCGGGAATGAGAAATCTGCTGGTGTATACACACCGGACTGCGCATATTGGATATCCACATTATCAACGTGAGTTAGATTCCCCACCGTTCCTGCGGTAACCGTGAACACCTGGTTCTCGATCGCTCGTGCTTGCGCACAATATTTGACACGAAGAAAGGTCTGCCGATCCTCCGCGCAGAAGGGAACGAAAATAATTTGTGCTCCTTCTTCTGCGACAATGCGTGAAATCTCAGGATATTCAATATCACTGCTTAATTGAATCGAAATTTTGCCACAGTCTGTATCGAATACTTCCAGCTTGTAGCCACCATTGATTCCCCACCACTTGCGTTCGTTCGGGGAGATATGAAGCTTGTATTGCTGCTCAATGGTTCCATCCCGGCGGAATAGATGTCCTACGTTATAAATCCTGTTGTTCTGCTCAACAAAGTGAGAGCCGCCAATTATATTCACATTGTACTTCACCGCTAATTCAGTGAAGAGCTCCACGTATTGAGTGGTATAGGTTGTTAATTTACGTACAGCTAAGCTAGGGGATCGTTCATCTAGAAAGGAGAGCAGCTGCATCGTAACATTTTCCGGAAATACCGCAAAATCAGACTTATAATCAGCTGATACATCCACATAATGCTCGCACTGCGTTGCGAATTCCTCGAAGGAATCAATCTTCTTCATCATATATTGGATCACACAAATTCGCACTGGAAAAGAAAGCTTATAATGTGTTTTGCTATTTCTCGGTTTGTACTCAATATTGTTCCATTCCAGCAAAGCGGCATAGTTCATGGAATCTTTATCATCAGATAAGTAATTCGTAATGATCCGTTTCAAAGTAAATCCATTCATCATTTGAAAGGTCAATACAGGATCATAAATATTTTGCTGCAGCACTTCCTCTGCATATTCACGTGGCGACATTTCATGATTATGCTTGTGATAGCCTGGGATACGTCCGCCAACAATGATACTTTTGAGGTTCAAATGCTCAGCTAGCCGCTTACGTGCTTCATATAGTCGTCTACCGATTTTCATACGCCGGAAGTCAGGGTGGACCATCACTTCCATGCCATACAAGCTCTCTCCACGCGGATTATGATTGCGGATGAAGCCTTTATCTGTAATTTCTGAATACGTATGCTGTTCCAAGTAATCATCGAAATTAACGATCAAACTGGAGCAGGAGCCAATAATATCCCCATCTAGCTCGACACATATTTGACCTTCTGGAAATATGCGAACATGACTTTCCAACTGACTCAGTTTCCATGGGTCCATGTTAGGAAAACAAATATTTTGCAGTTTAATAATTTTCTCGAAGTCTTTTGGTTCAATGTTTCGAATGATCATTTTCTTCTCGAATTGTGAAAGTTGGTCGGTTGTCATAGAGACCCCTCTTTTTCATGTTTGTTCTCATTATACGTATGTACTTCGTAATCCGTATTAATGGACGGTAAATGGATTATTAAATTTTAGGCTTTCCCCTTAAAATACCCCCAATCTGCCAATAACAAACTTGTCTATTCAATCGTGCTAAATCTCTTTTAGAAGAAACAACAAAAAACAGACCTCCATGAATGAAGGTCTGTTCCTTTAAAGCTTGATTTATTTGATGATTTTAACTCTCTCATCGATTGACTTGAATTCTTTCTCACCAGCAGGAGCTGTTGGCTTACCAAATGGCATTTGGGCAACAAGCTGCCAGCTTTCTGGCAAGCTCCATTCACTCTTAACTTTCTCATCGATTAGAGGATTATAGTGCTGTAGGTTAGCGCCCAGACCTTCTGCTTCAAGAGCAGTCCAGATCACGAGTTGGAGCATCCCATTGCTGTGCTGTGCCCAAATTGGGAAACGATCTTGATAAGTCGGAAGCGCTACTTGCAGCCCTTCAATAACACTTTGATCTTCAAAGAATAATACCGTTCCATAAGCGCCGCGGAATCCTGCCATACGCTGTGCTGTGGATTCAAATTGGTCTGCTGGTACAATAGCTTTCAGAATATCAGTTGCGATATCCCATAGTTTGTTATGCTGTTCGTTGAATAAGACGACAACTCTTGCACTCTGGGAGTTGAAGGAAGAAGGTGTATATTTGACAGCCTCCTTAACAATTTCGGAGACGCGATCCTCAGTGATCGGTAATTCTTTACCTAGTGCATAAATTGAACGACGATCACGTAATGCAGTGCTAAAATCTTTACTCATTTACATTCATCCTCTCATTTTCACTCATTCAATTGTAGTATTCGCAAAGTGTCGAAGACCGATTCTTGCCCAATACAAAATTCACTACACAAGCTTCAAGACTGTATAAAATGTATTAAGAACGAATCTCAATTTACTTACTTTATGTAATCAAGTTTAGTTTATATATATATAAGGAAGTCAAGTGTGCGATGATATATTTGTAACAAACTTAATAAATGATAAATCCAAGCCCCCGCTCCGAGATCGGCCGGGGGCTTGGATTTATTTCATTGTCGGTTTCAGCAAGATGCAGCGCCTACTGTAGTCCGTTATGTCAGTTCGTCGATGAGGAACGATTTAATAGGTTGTAAATGGCTTGTGCAACGTCCGCACGAGTGGCATATGCTGCCGGGTTAAATCGGTTGTTTCCAGTCCCTTTCATCAATCCCTCAACAAAGGCCGATTGGACGTATTCCACTGCCCAAGCAGATATTTGATCACTATCTACAAATGGGTTATCTGCTTTTGTTCCCTCTCTCGCATCTTTGCCGTTCTTGTACTCGTATGCACGAACCAGCATCACTGCCATTTCTTCGCGAGAAACTTTTTCGTCGGGACCGAACGTAGTTGCAGTCTTCCCTACAACAAGTTTTGCTTCATAGGCCGCATCTACTGCATCTGCGTACCATTTCGATGAATCGACATCAGTAAATACGGATGGGTTCTTTGCCTTCAATCCAAACAATCGTGTGAGCATGGCTACAAATTCAGCACGGGTTATTTCACCTTGCGGTAAAAAAGTTATATCCGTCAAACCGGTAATGACATGCTTGGCTGCCAATACCTTTAACGCATTGTTAACCCAATGGTTACTAGGTACATCGTCAAATGTCTTGTTATATTCCATTACTGCATATTGGCTAAAGTGCTTCAACTGAACCGCTATCGTTTTTTGCTCCTTATTTACCGTCCCACCGACGTAATCCCATTGGCCTGAAGCTTCATTATAATAATAGATGCCCAGCAGATCAGCATTCACACTTTCTCCGCTGTAATGAAGCTCAACTTCTATCGGTGTGTTGAATACATCCAAAGAATATTCTTTGCTATTGCGATCAACTACAGCGAGCTTAAACTGATAAACACCACTACCGGCTTTCACAGTCGTGTTCTTATCTCCTCCATTTTTCACCATGTCGGTTGTCGTTGTCGCATTCAACTTTTCAACTTTTAACACAATTTGATCCTCTTTGCCCGCTTCCCTTCCCAACAAAGCCGCTAGTTGTGTCAAAACATCGGAAGGAATCCCTATGGAAACGCCATCTGCTTTGATTTCAAGCTTGTTGTTACCCAACAATGCAGCGCTATTGATCGGTAAAAGCAATTCCTTGTTTCCTTTCTCCATCAGAATGGTAACTTTTCCAGTATGGGCCTGTTTCCAGATGCTATCATCCACGATCTGCCCGTGATGCACCGCAGGTGTAGGATTATAGTTTCCATTATTCGGCGATGGAACCTCCGTGTTTCTTTTCACCTTCACATTAATAATTTGGAGTTCTTCTATATTACCTGCTTGATCCGTACTGCGATAACCGACCTCATATATCCCTTCACCGAAGGCAGGAATGGAACCATTGTAAGTGATCCAAACTCCGTTATTCACTCGGTATTCCGTTCTCGTCACGCCCGATAAATTGTCACTTGCAGCTAAGCTTAACGTTACATCCGATGTATACCATCCATTGCTCCCATTTGGTATAGTCGGACTTACAGATGCCCCACTTATAGGTGCTGTCTTGTCAATCTTAACGATTGCCGTGTGTGGGTCTTCCCTATTACCTGCGTGGTCTAGGCTCCAATAAGTCAGAGTATGTTCGCCTTCGGCAGTTATCGTTACTGAAGTTCCTGTCTGCTCAGCAGCATGATCTACTTTATAGTAAGTGGCATTTATACCTGAGTCGTTGTCGGTTGCCTTCAGGGTTACTGTTACGTCTTTATTCACCCAATTCTTAGGTGCATCGTCTATTGTCGTTGGTGCTGTCGTATCAACCTGAATCGGGTTAACATCACCTGCAGCTGCTGTATACATGGCATCCATCAACGGCTGGGACGAACCATTATAGTCTAGTGATATTTCCCACATAAACACGCCTCCTGCTCCGCGCGTATCAAGGGCATAGTCTACTTTATCACCTATGGATGTTGCATCGTCGTAAGTAATGAATCCCGTTCCATTGTCTTTTCTTAAATAAGGCGCTGAAGAAGCGCTATCCCAGTATCGTGTCCATCCGTTGCCGATGAGCTTAGGGATATCTCTGTTGTAGTACACAGGTTCCACATTCGTACATAGGCCCCCGCAGCTATCATAGAGATCCTCCGAGTTATTGAACTTCCATCCATAGCTTGGCACTCCAAGGTTAACCTTGGCAGCCGAGACACCGCGTGTTAGCAAAAGATAATCCATATACTCCTGGACACTATAGCCGGGATCCGGTTCTGTCCCCGGATAAAGTGCCGAGTTGTGACCGGGATGAGAGCTCCAAGGGCCATGCATATCATAGGCCATAAGATTATAGAAGGTTATGGACGGATCAATTGCCGCATAATCCAGCCACTGACCCCAGTAATCAACTCCGCTGACCGCCATTGATGTACTCCAGCTTGGTGCCGGAGCGGCAGACGAATCGAATTTTGAGCGAATAGCTTGCATGAGCAAAGTATAATTCCTGCGATCCGCTGCATCCTGCGGGTACTCCCAATCGATATCGACCCCATCATAACCATTGGTACGACAGAAAGACTCAATATTTGCAGCAAATGCAGTACGTAAGCCCGGGCTCGCTGCAATCACCCGAATAGTCTCACCGTTGATCCCTGCAATGACCTTGACCCCCGCTGCATGCGCACTGGTAATAAGATTCGGCTCAAGGTATTTATCGGGTACATTAAGGGTTCCATCCTCATTAACCTCCAGGAACGCATGAATAATATGAGTCATTTTGCAAACTGGATCTTGTCCGATTTGTAAGTAAACCCATCTTCTATCCGAATATAATCTACACTGAATGATCCACTAGACACCCCCTGCCCTGGATGCAGCCGCAGTTGTTTAAGGTTTCCTGTCCAGCCTGCTACAGTTGACATATCGATCGTATATTCGGTATAGTCCGAATTTGCTGCAATGGTAAAGTCCTTATGTTTAGCAGTATTCCACGTCCCGTCTGCATCCGTTATAAAGAATATCTGTCCGGTAGTACTGGTTGTGCTGTTCTTCAGCCTTACCCGGATATAAGGAAAATTGGTTATCGGTTTTGCGAGATTTGCCGCCGACAATATCTGTGGATCGTTACCCGTGATAGTTCCGCCCACATAGCCTCCGGTTTGCCAGCCGAAACCGCTTACATTCTTAGGGGCTGTCCAGCTTTCAGCAGTCGATGCATACTCCCATGGAATGTTATTGTGCCAGAACACGTAATAAGCGACGGTTCTTTTCCCCACCCCAATCTTCGTTGCCTGGATGCGAACAAAATCAACACCGAATGAACCGGTTGCTGCCCCCTGCTCTGGATCCAATCTCAATTGATTAAGGGTTCCTGTCCAGCCTGCTACTGTTGACATGTCAATGGTATATTCCGTAAAATCCGAGTTTGCCACGATTGCAAAGTCCTTATGTTTAGCATCGTCCCAGGTCCTGTCAGCATCTGTTATAAAATATATTCTTCCAAGTGTGCTCGTTGTGCTGTTCTTCAGCTTTACCTTAATTATTTTATTATTGCTTATATCCACGCCCAGATAAGCTGCTGACATAATGACCGGAGAAGCCCCAGTAACGGTCCCGCCAACATATCCCCCGCTTTGCCAACCAAAGCCACTTACATCGCTAAAGCCTGTCCAATCCTCCGTAGTCGATGTATACTGCCAATCACCTACGGTTCCTGCTGCATATATCCGGATATAATCGATACTAAACGAACCGCTTGCTGCACCCTGCTCCGGATCCAATCTCAATTGATTAAGAGTTCCTGTCCAGCCTGGTACAGTTGACATGTCAATGGTATATTCCTTGTAATCCGAGTTAGCCACAATTTCAAAGTCCTTATGTTTAGCATCGTTCCAGGTCCCGTCAACATCTGTTACAAAATATATTCTTCCAAGCGTGCCGGTTGTGCTGTTCTTCAACTTCACCTTAATTATTTTATTATTGCTAATATCCACGCCCAGATTGGCTGCTGACAGAATGACCGGAGTGGCCCCGACAACGGTCCCGCCTATATATCCCCCGCTTTGCCAACCAAAGCCACTTACATCACTTAAGCCTGTCCAGTCCTCTGTAGTCGAGGTATACTCCCAATCACCCTTTACTATTCCAATCTTTTTCGCTTGGATCCGGATATAATCGATACTAAACGAACCGCTTGCTGCACCCTGCTCCGGATCCAATCTCAATTGATTAAGAGTTCCTGTCCAGCCTGGTACAGTTGACATGTCAATGGTATATTCCTTGTAATCCGAGTTAGCCACAATTTCAAAGTCCTTATGTTTAGCATCGTTCCAGGTGCCGTCAGCATCTGTTACAAAATATATTCTTCCAAGCGTGCCGGTTGTGCTGTTCTTCAGCTTCAACTTAATTAATTTATTGTTGTTGATATCCACGCCCAGATAAGCTGCTGACATAATGACCGGAGAAGCCCCAGTAACGGTCCCGCCAACATATCCCCCGCTTTGCCAACCAAAGCCACTTACATCGCTAAAGCCTGTCCAATCCTCCGTAGTCGATGTATACTGCCAATCACCTACGGTTCCTGCTGCATATATCCGGATATAATCGATACTAAACGAACCGCTTGCTGCACCCTGCTCCGGATCCAATCTCAATTGATTAAGAGTTCCTGTCCAGCCTGGTACAGTTGACATGTCAATGGTATATTCCTTGTAATCCGAGTTAGCCACAATTTCAAAGTCCTTATGTTTAGCATCGTTCCAGGTCCCGTCAACATCTGTTACAAAATATATTCTTCCAAGCGTGCCGGTTGTGCTGTTCTTCAACTTCACCTTAATTATTTTATTATTGCTAATATCCACGCCCAGATTGGCTGCTGACAGAATGACCGGAGTGGCCCCGACAACGGTCCCGCCTATATATCCCCCGCTTTGCCAACCAAAGCCACTTACATCACTTAAGCCTGTCCAGTCCTCTGTAGTCGAGGTATACTCCCAATCACCCTTTACTATTCCAATCTTTTTCGCTTGGATCCGGATATAATCGATACTAAACGAACCGCTTGCTGCACCCTGCTCCGGATCCAATCTCAATTGATTAAGAGTTCCTGTCCAGCCTGGTACAGTTGACATGTCAATGGTATATTCCTTGTAATCCGAGTTAGCCACAATTTCAAAGTCCTTATGTTTAGCATCGTTCCAGGTGCCGTCAGCATCTGTTACAAAATATATTCTTCCAAGCGTGCCGGTTGTGCTGTTCTTCAGCTTCAACTTAATTAATTTATTGTTGTTGATATCCACGCCCAGATTGGCTCCTGACAGAATGACAGGAGCGGATCCGACAACGGTCCCGCCTATATATCCCCCGCTTTGCCAACCAAAACCAGTTACATCACTTAAGCCTGTCCAATCCTCCGTAGACGATAAATACTCCCATTCACCTTTTGCCGTCTCAATCTTTGTCACTTGGATCCTGATATAATCGATACTGAACGAGCCGCTTGCTGCACCCTGCTCCGGATCCAATCTCAATTGATTAAGAGTTCCTGTCCAACCTGCTACAGTTGACATATCAATGGTGTATTCCGTAAAGTCGGAGTTTGCCACGATTGCAAAGTCCTTATGTTTAGCATTGTCCCAGGTCCCATCTGCATTCGTTTTAAAAAAAATCTGTCCAAGCGTACTGGTTGTACTATTCTTAAGCTTAACTTTGATTATTTTATTGTTGCTGATATCTACGCCCAGATTTGATCCCGACATGATCTGAGGATCGCCTTCGGTAATACTTCCGCCCACATATCCTCCGCTTTGCCAACCAAAGCCGCTCACATGATTAGTACCCTTCCAGCCCTCCGCAGTCGATGCAAACTCCCATTCACCTGCAATTCCTGCTGTATTTATCCGGATATAATCGATACCGAATGAACCGCTTGCTCCCCCCTGCTCCGGATCCAATCGCAATTGATTAAGGGTTCCTGTCCAGCCGGATACAGTTGACATATCGATCGTATATTCCGTAAAGTCGGAATTCGCCACGATTTCAAAGTCCTTATGTTTTGCATCGTTCCAAGTCCCGTCAGCATCTGTTATAAAATATATTCTTCCAATCGTGCCGGTTGTGCTGTTCTTCAGCTTTACCTTAATTATTTTATTATTTCTAATATCCACATCTATGTTTTCTGCTGACAGAATGACGGGAGAGGCCCCGACAACGGTTCCGCCTATATATCCCTCGCTTTGCCAACCAAAGCCAATTACCTCACTTAAGCCAGTCCAGCCCTCCGTAGTCGATGTAAACTCCCAATCCACTCCTGTTCCATCTGCTGCATAAGATGGTAGAACGGGCAGAATGCTGAATATCATCACCAAACACATCATTCTTACTATTATCCCTCTTGTCTTAGCTACTAACTTACCCATTAATTATCCCTCCAGCATATTGATGATTCACTACTCCATCTATGTAAAATGCTCACTCACTCTCATTCTAAAAGAAGAGGGTAGCATGAATATCATTTCAGATTAAGAGTCATATGCTGAGGGATCAAGTTAGTTATAAGCAGCTCTTAGTTCTCGGGAAGTGCTGAGCTCGATATCTACTGTTATAAATCATATAGGTCGTTAAGCGTCTCCTGTAATACTTGAGCCATGACATTATAACCGCGAACGTTGGGATGAATACCGTCGAAGACGAGCTCCTCCCGCATAGCAAGCCCATCCGGTAACGTCATCTTACTATGGTAATCCACGAAAATAGCATTCCGATTGTTCGCGATTTGGCGCAGCTCTGAATTAATGCGGACAATAGTTTCGTTACGGACAGCTGTCGTGGTGCTCATAGTTGTGCAGGTTGGTAGAATAGAACAAAGTACAGGGGTAATATTCGCGTCAATGGCGTGAATCAACATTTGATCGATATCCCATGTAATTTCCTTATATAAATCATCCGGATGCTTGCGAACAATTTCATTCCACTCGTCTAATCCCCATGTATTATTGATGCCGATCATGATAACGACAACCTTCGGCTTAAGCTGCAGGACATCGGCTTCGAATCGTTTCAAAACATACTCCGTCGTATCCCCGCCAATACCCCGATTGGCAATAAACCATCCAGAATGTTTGAAATAAGCCTGCAGCTCCCACATGTGGGTGATGGAGTCACCTATAAACACATAATCGACAGGAGTCTGATGGTACATCAGTATTTCGTTTTTCGCATCGAATTCCATTCGCCTGCTGTCGGCCGCGACCGTCATGCCAAATAGCCCCGGCCGTACGATATCCAATCGATTATGAGTCCACTTCATACATACCTTCCTCTCCCAAAAACCTTCATTTAACTGCTGTAAATTATTCCGAATACCCCATCATCCCAATATAAGCCAAATTCGGCTGGGCAATATCCATTCTGCCATACTGAATAATCACTTCAATACTGCTTCTAAATCGTAGTGAATATTGGAGCTGTCTATCTAGGCGGATTCCTCCAATTTCATCTGGATGATCCATTCGAATGCATTTAACTCTTCTGGCCTGCACAACAATCTTAATATCTCTATCAGGCTCCCTGTCTTCATAGTAAATGTCCATGAAAATCTCCGCTTCTTCATCCTGGCAGTTTAAAATCATGATAGCTTCGTGGCCTTCAAAGTTCTCATGCTCGACTTTCCCTTTGTAAGGTAAATAACCGTCAATGATATACCAGTTTTTCGCTCCCTGTTTTTCCATGTATGCCTCCTATTGAACAAGTGAAATGATTCCCTGTTCTCTCCACGTTTTACTTAATTGCCTGACCAGCTTGGACATCGATTCATATCCTGTTTCAGTTACAACCAGGCTTTCTTCAATCCGGTTTGAACCATGAGGATGTCCAAAAAGACTTACATCCGTATTTACTGTCATTCCTGCCTTGAACGTCGAGGTTGAATTCTCATCTGGATACGGTGACTCAGCCTCGGCTAAACCACAGCCGTGCAAGGGTGGGTAAAGGTCATATTGGGTAACGTCTTTCGCTGCAAAATAAGCTTTGACCGCGCTTACCAATTCACCTTGTTTCGCACCTGCTTTCAGTTTGGATAAAGCAAGCTCCTCTGCCTCAACAAGTAGCGTTATAAAGGCTTTTTGTTCCGCACTCACGTCACCTGCAACAAAAGGGAAGTTTAACGTGGCCACATACCCTTCCACCTGCACCGCAATGGCTGCCATGATCATCTCGCCATTTTGAATCACTTTTCGTGAAGCTCTTCCGATAATCGTATTGACCCGTTCGCCGCTTGTGAGAAGACAGAAGGGGATGCTTTCCGCTCCCTGCTTGGTGCATTCTCCATGTGCCAATGACGCTAGCTCAAGCTCCGTCATGCCAGGCTTCACCTGTTCGATCATCAGCTTGTAACCCGCATCGGCAATTCTTGCCGCTTCCTGCAAACATGCAATTTCCCGATTCGATTTGGTCATACGCAGCTGAAATAATAGATCACCTGCATCAACAATCTCTACGCCCGCGAAGCTTTGCGTAATTTCTCGCAATAAAGCTTCCGGCATGGCATCCAAGCCAACGATCCCCAATCTTTGCAGCTTATTCGAATCTTTAAGACCGCTGCATATCACTTTCAAGCTTGTATAGTGGGCAAAGGGATATTCGATCTTATCCGGTACAGTTACACATGCAAATTCAGGAATCAGTCTAATATCCTTCCATGCACTCATTTCACGGCAAAACATTTCACCTTCCGGTGCTGCAATAACAAAAGGCTCGCCTATCAAAGGAACAATCGCTGCCCCTCTTTCAAATAACGGCCAGTAGTTGCTGATGTACCGTAAATTTTCTTTTCTGTATTCATCTCCGTATACCAAGATGGTCTGAATATCTTTTTCTAGCATTAGCACCTTCAGCTTTTCAGCTCGTGCAACAAACTCTTCGCTTGGAATTTCAAACATGATTTATAGGCCTCCCGGTTCTATTTTAATAGTCCATCAATTTTCCTTAATAAATTACTTTTCGAATCTTCATGAAATCAGCAATCGTGGCTAATTCCTCGGTGTAATCTCCATAGCCGATGATGCAATGATGAGCAAAGCCCTCTTTAATCAATGCTTTGAGAAACTGTTTAACCGGTGTTTCAAATTGAATGACTGCCGTGATTTCTTCACAAGGGATGTTCTCCGGAATATGAAGTGCCTTCCCTTTCACAATGAGCATTTTGTATCCATCTGCATCGATGATGATATGGGCTACAGTGACAACACCCGCTTTCAGCGTATATTCAAACCCAAATCCCTGCCCTTTAAGTCCCCACTGCTCTGGAGAGCGGTTGACCTTCACCGTGTTCATGTCTGTCGCATATTCCGTATTTGCATAACCATGATGGACCATCAGGATTGCATTCAACTGCTCGTCGTATTCTCCCCACTCTGCGTAAGCCGGGGTTTTACCGCTGAGCTTATTTAGAAGGATCATCATAATCAAACCATGGATATCCCCCTCGGTATTGACCACATATTTGCCTTCTTCATGCATAAGCGTGTTGGCTAGATATGAGGTTGTTCCTGTCTTCTCCTCCACATAATGCTGACCTAGAAGCGTTAATGCATCCAATCTGAATCGTTCAATCGTGTTCTTCAGGGCAAAATAAAACTTAGAAGATTTATAGATATCCTCATCCTGGAGTCCAACTATACTGAAACGACTCTTGGTACTTTCTGCAATGTCCTTGATCTCCTCATCCGTTACTTTGCTGAATTGTTCGAGCAAATGATCGACTTGGATTGAAATGACATTCGGTCCAAGGGTGCCTTTAATCATCGTTTTATCATATTCAAAGTCATACATGCCTCTGAACACATGTCCAATTACACCTATATTTGTCGTTTTCAGACTCATATACGCCTTATATGCACGGATATATCGGGTCATTTCCTCATAAGCAGATCCATCATTAATCGACCCAACCACAACCTTTAAGTCTGTATACCAGCCCATTTTCCTAAACGTAGCAGCCAGCTGGAGATTAGCGATCAATCCGCTATTCCGCAAAATATTCTCATAATTGGTTTTGAGATTGATAGTATTGTCATGCTGCGTATTAAAGAGAATGACCGGCACATGACGTATATGCTCCAATGCCTGGATCGCCATATAATCGGGACAGTAGGTACCGGCTACATATACAATAAGATCAACCTGTTCAAGAGCTAACACTTTCCCCGCTTCATCTGCAGAATCGAGAGTATCAATGATTCCGGGCCAAATTACATGGTTATGATTCAAGTGTTTCTGGAGATTATCGAATATGCAGGTCATATCTGCTGTAACGTTATCTCTCAAGGAATCCGGGAACATCCGCCAATATTCAAAAAAACCGACTGTGAGCAGCCCGATCTTTAGCTCTTTATCCTGCACTCTTGTTGTTAGCAAATCCCCGAACACATTCCCTTTGGCTGTTTCGAAGGATTCAATCATTTCACTCATGTTTGGTATATTCCTTTCTATTTAGCAAGCGGATTGCATTATGATGAATAATATTCTGTATATCCTGATCGTCGATTCCAGAGAATAACACACTCCCTAGCATGTAATGCGGGTCATACCAAGGAAAATCAGTACCGAATAAAACTTTCTCGGAGGACGCCCCCCTGACCATCTTTTGCACCATGCCGTTTAAACGGCCCGTATCGCACAGCTCCAAGTACACATTCGGCAAGCGGCTCGCTATTTCGATCGCATAGTCGGTTTCTCCCGGTGCGGAATGACCGAGCAGAAACTTGATATTGGGATATTTACAAGCTAATTCCTCCACCATTTGCGGTGGATTGTAGAGACTATGCCCCCAAGTATGCGAGAGCAGCAGCAGTCCGCGTTCGTTGGCAAATTCATAGATTTTTGTGAATTTCTCACCATTAAGCGGATACTTGTGATAATCGGGCAAAAATTTAAAGCCTACATAGCCTTCTACTTGATCAAAGCTTGCCAGATCACGGTCCAAATCATGCTCATAATTCGGATTAAACGTGTAATAGCCGTATATTCGATCAGGATATTGTTTCATTGCTGCAAGAATTTCCGAGTTTCCGCCAATTGGGTCGAATAAAGCGCTGTGCGGTGCAGAAATGATGCATTTGATATTTTCCCTGTCCATCGTTTGAATCATCGTGGTCAGATCTGCTTCCGGCAAGTAAGTGCCATAGAAGGGTCCCATATGCGTGTGCATATCGATAATGGAGAGACTGCTTAACCTTCCCGTTTCCATAAACTCTTCTGCCAGCTTTGATTTATTGGTCATCCGGATTCCGCTCATAGCTTCACCTCGCTCCAAATTCTTTCAATATTTCTATGGGCAATATTCTCGATGGCCTCTCGTGTAATGCCAGCACCCACTAAGGTTACGAGCGGGCCGCCGATACAATTACTAGGAAAATCAGAGCCAAACAGAATTTTTTCCGAACCGAATTTGCTGCAGATGTCCTTAATTTCGCCTGCCGTCTGCATATCACCACTTTCGATATACACATTTTTGTAGGATTTGAAGAGAGGATACAGGAATCTATCATGGCTCCATAACCCATAATTATTAAGAATTACAGTCAGCTTGGGGTACTCTTTGAGCACATTGTAAATGACTTCCCAACCCGCGTTCGGAGACAAGTATAATGGGATATGAGCAGCTTCAATTTCTTGCAGAAGCTCACCCATCGTTACCGCATTTAACAGGTAACGGTTTCGCTCGGGATAAGCTCTTAACATCATGACATTGGATGTTTTCATGCTTTTAAACAGATTTTCCGCAGAAAATTCACTTTCCGTAATCGGCGGCAGAATCGTCCAGGTTGGGATCAGTCTGTCTGGTGCTTTGTCTACTTCGGTAAGAATGTTCTGATTGCCATAACCAGGATCCACATCGATCATCGTGTTATGATAAACAATCGCTTGCTCGATTCCGCAGAAATCCAGCTCGGCCAGCAGTTCCTCGGCATTGCGGGCTTGCTTGACCTTTTCTTTAACTAGGAAATTCTCATGGTTGACAACTTCATAATTGACTGTTTTATAGCCGATGGCACAGTTGCAATCAATAATTTTCATCGGACACCTCTTCTCATCAATCTTTTCCATCATCCAAAAAGGCGGCGGGATTATGCACCATCAAGGTTTCGATTTGCTCCGTTGTGAATCCCTCATCCTCCATCATCGGCATGATGTTTGTGATCATATGGTCATAGCCCCAACCGCCATAGCTGTGCAGGCATGTTTTCAGGCAAATATCGTTGGATAGTAGTATTCTCGTAAGGAATCCATGGTTAATCAATTCCTTAATCGCCC
Organism: Paenibacillus baekrokdamisoli; assembly: GCF_003945345.1. GTDB lineage: Bacteria > Bacillota > Bacilli > Paenibacillales > Paenibacillaceae > Paenibacillus_Z > Paenibacillus_Z baekrokdamisoli. The sequence continues at coordinate 2,051,963 of NZ_AP019308.1, forward strand.
TAACCCGCTCAATATCTCTCGCAAAGAGCCCTTTAAGGACACTTCTATGTCTCTTATCGGAATAGAACTCTTTCCCAAAATTATCAAATTCCACATAGACCCCTTTGTTAAGCAGATCCTTTATATAGTCCAGCTTTATATCCACATCAATATGATTAATACATATTTTCTCAGGCGCAGCTCCATGTTCAGTAAGTATCTTCACCACTTCATATCCATTGGTAGCCCATAGATCTGTGTGCACATGAAGACCAAGTCCGGTCTCCTTCTGCGTGATAGCGGCTGCGATCAGCGTCTTTTTTTCATTCGGATAGATGATTTCGCTGGTTCCAATTTCACCAATAACACCTGCTTTGATATTCGTTCCATCGATCCCATGTTTGATTTCATGGAGCAGTTCTGCGGCAATACCTTCGATTGTCTTATCGTCCATATCCGGTGGGTGGGACGCTTTGATGTAGTAGCCGCAGCCAGCAATAACTTTGATATCGAGCGCCCTTGATAATCGGGCAAGCAGGACGGGGTCTCTGCCGATATCTCGCAATGTAAGATCGACAAATGTCGTTCCTCCGGCTTTTTTAAACTGCAGGATCTCCCATTCCATGATCTTCTCATCTTCGAGCACCGCATTGTCCAGTACGGCGTATGGATTCCGCTGCAGCCTGCCTATATTGGACATATTTACCTTTTCCCGTGCCAGTACCTTACCTGAAATCGTGTGTGGTGCAGGTACCAGATTTCGTAATTCGATGAAAGCATGCTCATGCGGCAGCACCAAACCCAGACTGCTCGCACTCACCTTCCCTGTTACTGTCATAACGGACAACTTATTCACCTACTCCTTGTTTGATGTACCTATCTCTATCTGTTGGTAGTCATTTAAAACTAATTTCTACCATAACCATGCCACGCCCTGGGACGATTAGATTAAAATTTGAATCCTTTGGCTTGATAGGTATACCTGGAAAATCGGTCAGAATGCTCATGCTTGCAATGGGACGACCTACATCGATATGCGCCCGTTTGTAGTTCACATGGAGATTTCTGATGAGAATCCTCCATATTCCACCCTCCATCTCCAATACGGTAGTTCGGATATGCTCCGCATGTTTGGTTACTTTCGGAGATCCTGCAGCATCTACCAACACCCGTATACATCCATTTAGGAAGCTATCAGATACCGAATTGAAATAAAGGCTATTTATCCAAGATAATGAATCGTTAACTTTGGAAAGATCGTTCTGCGTATCCGATAGACGATTCGCATCCGTTTCCTCCACAAACATGCTCAACACTGTGCCGTTTTCATCCCGTACCACACAAAAGAACTGGTTCAGTTCGCATTCCCCATTTAAGCCGATACTCTCCCGCTCTTGCGAAATCCGCTCCGTCATCCTACCTACCAGTACGGACGACCCATTTCGATAGGTGAGCACCTGCTGGAGCTCCTGTTCTGGTAATAAATGTACATTGGCCACGAATATGGTGCCATTCTGCAATTCATTTACATTTACAACACATTGTATCGGCGCGCCGCGCTCTATCAATTCAGTTACAAATTTATGCACAGGCCAGTTGCGAGTTTCGGTATAATCCACTAGTGAACGGTGTAACACTTCGTCAGACCAAACAAAGCTAGCTCCTATAACCCGTTTAGCTAGTCCCTCATACCCGAGGTCCCAGCGTTTTATGAGCCATTCCCACCCATCCTTGCTTATCCCATCCCCCAGACAAGCAACAAAGCCCGATGTACAGCGCTTTACCCCATCTTGGTCTTGTAAATAAATATTGGAAAATGAATAGATATCTCTTTCTACCAGAGTTGGGACGTGGCTCAGGGCATCATATTGCTCATTTGTATCTTGGATTGAATTCAAACCAATCAGCTTCGTATCTGGCACATAAGCCTTAATTGCCATCAACATGGCCATAAATTCTGAACCAGGATCATATTCCATATCATCCACACCGGATGAACATGTTGCTCCAACTGATTCCACGACAATACCATCTACTCCAGCTGCTGCTAGCAGTTTATAATCCACCCCATAACGATACAGCGCTTCAAACGGATCTCGGGTCCATGCCGAATTGACAACGCCTTTTTTGCCCATCTTGTGGAGTGCCGACATCATTTTCTTCCATTGCTCCCCCCATCGGTGAGCATAGAAGTGAATCCATTCCGTCCGCTTGTTGTGCCAAATCCATTCGCCCCGCTGTACCATAGCAATCGGATCGCCATCGCAAACAAGCGCAACCCCATTACCCAATTCCACCTCACTGTAGTGAATGAATTGATCCACCATATCATCAGAATAATCGCCCTCCGCAAGGCTTAAACGTGGACTGGTGTAACCATCAGCGCCATGATAGCCATCGAAGTTATAATCTTGTAGGATAATCATTAAATCGTGAATCAATAAATCCTCGTAGTAGCTTCCATCCTTAAATCGTCGCAACGGATTAATTACCGGGAGTGCTTCCCCTCTCTTCCTCATTTCATAAAGCTCCGGATGAGCAGCGCACCACTTGCTCTGCCTTAGTGAATCTTCACCTTCAACATGAAAGTGAAACAAATTAAAAAAGCTGCAATATATTTCAATACCGTGCTTTTGCAGCTCAACGACAAGTCCCCGCAGCTGATAATTGGTCCAAGCCTGCCTATTACGTTCCTTTCCATATGGACGTGCCCCGTAAGAGCAAACCTCCATGGGTAGAACATTTTCTCGCTCCATTCCTTCATGGGCATGCACAAAATCAGGTGAGAACATGAGCAATGAAATGCCTTGAGGAATAAAGCCGATATTGTCCAAATACGCCTTAACGCCAAAATCGCTTTCTGTATGATCGAACCCGATTAACTCAATCCATATCCATTTTTCATAAGGGCGATTATTCATCTTTTATCACTCACTGTCCTATCATTCTGTGATTTCCACACGGATACGTTTTAATGAAATAAGAAAGGCAGCAACGAATGTTACTGCCTTTTCACATGGTAATTATGATTTAACTTCTGTCCAAATCTTCGCCGCATTTTTGTAATTATTCATCCAATAATCTACTGATTTCTGACCCTCCATTGCCTTCAATTCATCCAATACTGTTTTTTGAATACTCTTGTATTCGTCTTGAGATTTAGCGAGAATCAGTTTGGTTTGCATACGTGCCAAGTAATCCGCAATTTTGGCATCCAACCGTTTGATATCGTCGGGGGTGTTCATATCCAACCCATAACTCATGGCTGAGTTAATAAATATAAAGTTAATCTCACCCGATTTGACCCGTTTGTCGACAAGTTCCCCCGGATAGGATACGCCATAATGACTGCTATAATCTTTATTCAATGGGGATAAGCTCTTTATCAGTTCTTCCTTAGACTGTCCATAGGCGATCGGTACGTTATACTTCGGATCGTTATAACCGGCAACAGCACCAGATAGATTCCAATACTTACCCATTCCAGTCTTTTCTGCATAAACGGCATCATTCCGCTTATCGGCGTCGATTACTTTCGGCTTGCCATTATCTAACTCCCATTGCTCTCCTTCAAATCCGTCGTTAATCAATCTGGACCCTTCGGACGTCAAGATGTAATTGATCAAATCCATCGCTCTCTCTGGATGTTTGCTATTTTTCGATATGACCCATAGTCTCGTCTCATTACCATCTGGGCTGACAGCATCCGTAGTCATGCTCTGTCCTTTAGGATAAGGAAGCCCTACATATCCAGATAAAGGATCTTTTGCAGCCAGCAATTCATTGGCGGCATTCGTCCCCAGCCAGTGATGCGTGCTGAATAACACAAGACCGTTCTTCGTTTTCTCCTGTAAATTCTCGAATTTATGCACAAAAGAGTCAGGATCCAAAATTCCCAGTTGATTCGCTTTGAAGTAAAAATCCGTACCTTTCCAGAATGCATTATCCGTATCGAAAAACCCTCCGCTTGGTTCACCTGTCTCCGGATTCAAGCTAATAAAATTATTAGCTGTCAATCGGTTAAAGGCATTATCAAACGTGCGATAAGTGAAGAAATCCGCAAAGTATGGTGATATACCATATGTTTTCTGTCCTTGGTCATTCGTAGGATGCTTATCTTGCATAGCCTTAAGCATATTAAGAAGATCATCCATATTATTTACTTCCGGGAATCCAAGCTCCTTATAGTAATCCCAACGGATAAGATAACCTGGAGATTCATAACGTTCCTGCGGCGCAAACTGGCTGGCCAATCCAGGAAGCGCATACAATTTATTCGTGTCAGCGCTCCAGAATTTCTTGCTGATCTTGATTCGGTTAGGCAATTCTTTGAGAATGTCCGGACCGTTAGTTGTAAGCAGATCGTCAAGAGGAATAATTTGATTTCCTTTAATTAACTGATTCAAATGATCCTTATTCGTCACGAGAATAATATCAGGCAATTCACCGCTAGCCATCTCTAGGTTAAACTTTTTGTCATCATTCACTCTGTCAATATCTAGCGATACACCAGTCTGTTTTGCAATTTCCATTGCAATTTCATCTGTTTGTACGCCTGATGGAAATTGACCTACAAATACAGGACCGTCACTAGAGAATTTTAGAGTTATAGGCTCCTTGGACGGTTTTTCACTCGGTGAAGTACTTGCTGGAGGTGAATTTGTAGAGGTAGGCTGATTCTCCCCTTTGTTCGAACAGCCAACCATAGCAACACATGCCACCAAAGTAATCATTCCTGCAATTCTTCTCAAACTGATTTTTCTTCTTTGACCCATTTTTAGATTGCCTCCCTTAATTATGATATATATACAGAGTTATATTAACCTCAGTTATATCCGCTACCCTTTTACAGCACCAAGCATAATGCCTTTGACAAAATATTTTTGCAGGAAGGGATATACAAATAGGATGGGGACTGTAACAATCATTGTAATCGTCATTTTCACAGACTGCGGTGTAATCATAAAAGCAGCTTTATAGCTTTGATTCGATTGTTGACTCATCATCCTCATGCTTGCTTCGGTAGCCAGTGATTCCGTTTGACTCAAGTAATTGTATAGTAAAAGCTGCAGCGTCTGGAGCTTGGGATGACTGACCAAAAATAAGTTGTCCACCCAGGAATTCCACTGAGCTACGGCAGTAAATAACGCAACTGTAGCAATAATAGGCATGGATAAAGGAAATATAATTCTAGTGAAGAGTGTTACATGTCCTGCGCCATCCATCATCCCCGATTCCGCCAGTGATGGAGGAATTTGCTCAATATAGGTCTTAATCAAGATGACAAAAAACGCACCAACCGCACCAGGAATAATATAAATAAGAAAGTTGTTTTTTAATCCAAGCTCTTTCATTGTGATATACCATGGAATTAACCCGGCATTGAGATACATCGTCATAACAACAAAGCGATAAATCCACTTACGTAAGATCAAGTCTCTTTGGGTGACAAGATAGGCAAAGAACGAGCTGCAGAACACGGTAATCACTGTACCAAGGACAGCTCTTAAAGTCGAAATGAAGAACGCATTTGATATGTCCTGCAAAACAAACAGCTTGGCATAAGTTTTAAGCGTGAAGCCAACTGGCAGCAAATAGACACCCCGTATTGCCAAACTAGGATCACTGACAGAATTAATGAGAATATAATAAAAGGGATATATACAGCAAAGTACGAACAAGGACATAAATAGCCAGTTGCATAAGTCAAATGCCCAATCGACCCCACTTCTTTTGTTCATATGATGTTCTCTCCCCTTACTCGTTTAGCAATCCGATTCACTGTAAATAAAATAATGATACTGATTACTGTTTTTAAGACACCCAATGCAGTCGCATATGCGAAGTCATTGTTCTGAAATCCAATTCGATAAACATAGTAATCTAAAATTTCTAATTTATCGGATACCAATGGATTCATGAACACGTAAAACTGCTCAAATCCATTACTGAGCAAATTGCTGACATTCAGCAGCAGCAATACAATGTAGGTGGGCATGATCCCCGGAATAGTTACATACCAGATCATCCTAAACCTACCTGCCCCATCTACATTCGCCGCATCATACATTTCTGAATCGATGCCGGCGATTGCCGCCAAATAGATGATCGCCCCCCAACCAAGCCCTTTCCAAAGCCCAATCCCGATTTGAAAATACCATGCAATTGCTGAATCCCCTAAAAAGTTTATTGGATTCTGAATAAGATGCAATTTCAACAGCAATTGGTTGATAGCGCCGTCATTAACAGAGAAAAAAACGTAAAATATAGAAAATGTCAATATCCAGCTAATAAAATTCGGCAGTGTTGTCGTCGTTTGAATGAATTTAGAGAAAGACTTTTTTTTGATTTCATTTAACAAAACGGCAAAGAGGACACCCGCAGGAGATGTAAGTATTGTTAAAAAGCTGATTGCCAGCGTATTCTTCAATACACGGATTAATTCACCCCTCTCTTCAGTGAAAGCAATAATGAAAAACTTAAACCCTACAAATTTACTCATCGATAAAGGGATACCTGGCTGATAATCATAAAAAGCATAAATCCAACCAAACAAAGGTAAATAATTGAATAGAAAAATCAATACGATTAAAGGTAATGCCAATAACAACAAGATTACACGATTTTTAGTAAGCTTTCGCCTCTTTTTCTTTAACACGGGCATCGTGCGAACCGGGATGTTCTCCATAGTCTGTGTCCACCTTCTCTCGATTTATATTTATTTTACAATCAAAAAAACGGTATAAAAATAATCAATTCGACGAATACATATACTTTCTTCGTCAATCGATTATTTCTATCCCGTATACTTCTTCAAAATCTTGCACTTTTTTACGCGATGTTGTTTATTTTTCTATTTTGAGGTATCCGGATTTCGATCGTTGTTCCGTGACCTGTAATGCTATGGACTTGCAATTCAGAAGATATACCAAAATGAAGCTTTATTCTCCGTTGGATATTCAAAAGCCCGATGCCAAATTCGTTGTCCTGCAATAGTGAAGCTTGCTCTGAATCAGTAGAGCGAATCCACTCGTTCAATCTTTGCAGCTTGTCTATCGGAATTCCTATGCCGCTGTCTTTAACCTGAATGTTGAAATTTTCATCATCCATTTCATTTACAATAATCTCAATAACGCCTACATAATGATTCGTTTCCAGACCGTGCATCAACGCATTCTCGATTAAAGGTTGGAGAATAAACCTCGGTACAAGACAGGTCAGCAGCGAATCCGGGATGTGATATTGAATAACTATACCTTCCCCGTAACGATTGTTCATAATTTTCATATAGTTTTGGATATATTCCAATTCCTCCTCTAACGTATAGAAAGTCGCCGGATTCTTAAAGATTGGTCTCAGCATGTTGCCTAATGCGTTGATAATCTCCACAATGTTCCCTGCTTTCATTACCGTAGCTGTCCACTTAATCGTATTAAGCGTGTTAAATAGGAAGTGAGGGTTGATGTGAGACTGGAGAATTTGAATTTCTAGTCTTCGCTTCTCTTCGTTATTCCGTTGGTCCCGCTCCAATGACTGCACAATGCTTTCAGACATGCGATTAAATCCGCGGCTTAACATGCCAAACTCATTTCTAGAATGCTTGGGGATGATATATCCCACATCGCCCATTTCCATAGTACGCATCGCGGCGGTCAGTTGGTAAAGTGGACGCATAATTTTACGAATCCAAAAAGAGGACATGAAAAATGTAACCAGTAAACTGATAAGTAAAATCCAAATGATTATAGATTTCAGGTTTAAAATATCTTTAACAAATTCCGCTATTGGAATTTCTTTGATTAATGTCCACCCGGTATCACCCAGTTTTAAATAAATAATTTGTTTATCGTTTAATCTGAAGCTCCCATATGTCTTCTCAGATTGAATGGATGCATAGTTGGTACTTATTGTTCCTATGTGCGCCTGGTCAGCATGAGATATGATTTGTCCATTCTGATCGGAAATATAAAGTTCTCCACTAAAGTTTTTAGTAAGATTGTTATACAGCGACAATAACGATTTTTCGTGAATATTAATGATTAGAGTAGCGCTCGATGTGCTTTGAGTAACGGACTTTACAGCACGGGCAGCAGAAATAATATTTTTCTCACCTTTTTTAGATCGACTGGTTTGATCAGTGAAATCTGCTATTTGATTAGCACCCGCCCATACTAATTTGGGGAAGGATTCTTTTGCTTCGCTGTAAACAGACGTACGTTTCAGATTAGAGAAATACAGTAACTGCTGTTGTTTGGAGGCGTTGGGCGGCAATAAAATTCGAAACAACGAATTTCCCAGAACCTTTCCGTCTTCTGTGTAAATGAATACAGAATCCAGATAGTTATAATTACCGAGCAATACATCCATTTGATTCAACACATCTATATTTAGCTGAATTCTGTCCGCTTCTCCTATTACCCTCAGATTTTGATCGAGATAATCTTGAACTTGGGGAGTACTTAACAATTGTGTGGATATCTTATCAACCTCCTGACGAAAAGCATTGATGGTATGATTGACCTGTTCAAATAATTGCATTGTATTATCCTCTGATTGCTTCTGCAGAATACTGAGCATTCCGAAGTATGTTAAAGCAGCGCTCAACATAAGGACGATAATACTCATGAGCATGAAAGAAATCCCCATTTGAATCCGCAGACCAAATCCAATGCTCCTAATGATTCCTTTACTAATCTTCTTCATATCCTGCATTTTCCTCTACCGGGTTTGTCATCCACTGATTTCTAAATTCCCGAGGTCCGACACCTGTAGTTCGTTTGAACATCTTACTAAAGTAAGTATGGTTATCCATGCCTACCCTTTCGGCAATCTCATATGATTTCATCTGTGTGCTAAGCAGGAGCGCTTTGGCTTTTTCTATACGAAATTTTAACAAATACTCGACAAAGTTAATTCCCATTTCTTTTTTAAATAAAGCGCTTAAATATCCAGGACTTATTCCGACATGGCTGGCGGCTTGCTGAAGGGGTATATCTCCAGCATAACTCCGTTCAATGTAGCTCAGAACCTTGATCACTTCTCTACTTAACTTTCTTTGGCTTTTTATCTCTATAATTTGATCCAAAAATTCATTGGAAATGTCAATCATTTGATCGAGAATAGTTGCTCTTAACAGCCTGTCCGCGTATGAGGCAAATAGAGAGACCTTCCCTGCATCGCTTACATGGAGTGAACTCATAGGCCATTGCAACCATTGAACAAACATTCCCTTAATATCCGCCTTTATCGATAATGAACCGCTTTCATATAAATTCGAAACAGATATGTACATCGCCTTGCTTTGTTCTTCATCTACAGTCTCCCATTTATGGATATGCTGAACTAATTTCTCCTTTATGATCTCTTCAAAACGCTTCTCACTTCCTTCACGACAGTTTAATACAGCACCAAATCCAAGAAAAAATTTCTTCTCCAAGACCTGAATACTATCATTATATTGAAGCCTAAGAGCCGAATAGCCGTTTTTTTGAGTACTGATTCCGAAGGAAATAGATACATTGAAATAAGAGAGCATTACCTTGCGAATATGCTCCAAAATTTGCTGGAGTATTTCCGTTATCTTCTGTTCACTGACCATGTCATGGAAGCTAAATAGTAATACATACCGATTATCTTCATCATGAAATGCCTCTCCCCGACCATGGCTTTGCAAAACTTCTTCCAATACGTTTAACAGGGATATGCGGATCAGTTGCCCTTTTTCATCTTTGAATTTATCCTGCAATTGTTTATATTGATCAATTTCCATTATACAAAGCGTTAACTTGATCGCTTTAAGCCTCAGATTCATGCCAGCTATAGTATTCGAAAACTCATTTTCCGTATACCGATTGCGAAACATGAAATCTTTAAATATATTTTCCTTTAGCGCATCCACATCAAGATTTGGAATCACTTTTATTTGCGGCTGACTAGCTTGCAGCTCGGTATGAAGTTTCTGTAAGACATTCTCCATCTCTTCGGAAGTCATTGTTAATTTCACTATGTAATCACTCACACCTAGACTCATTGCTTTGTGTAATAAATTAAATTGCTCTAGACAGGTTAATATCACGATCTTCGTGTGCTGATCTTGCAACCTAATTTTTGATATTAATTCCATCCCGTCCATTACCGGCATTTTTATATCTGTAATAATAATTTCCGGTCTGTGTTCCTCGTAAACTCGCCAAGCATCTTGTCCGTTAGCCACGTCAGCGATAACCTTCATATTGAATTTATCCCATTCAATCATACTTTTCAGACCTAGTCTAACTAGCATTTCATCTTCTGCAATGAGAATACGGTACACAATTGCACCTCCTGTATATCATATTTCTACCAAGATTCGATGATCAAATTAGTATGCCATATAATTTTCAGCTGAACAATATGAGGCTGGATCTTCATCCTCCCCTATCTACCCCTTCGAATAATTATTCTTCTTAAGGTAATTACTAATCACATCTTTATTTTCATGCCACCATAATATCGGCAAATCTCCAACTTTCACGAATCCTAACCGTTTCACAAGTCGGTTGGAGGCTTCATTCCCAGCATCGCAGTCCCAATACGGTTTAAGTCCAAGTGATCTACTTCTTTGAATAAAATGAGTGCATACGATTGATGCAAGCCCCATATTCCGGTACTTCTCCAACGTAAGGATATCCGGAGCAATAAATCCTCCTCCGATAAAGAACGTATTGCAGACGCTTGCAAATTCGCCATTGGATCCTATTATACTGAACCCAAAAGCATTTTGAAGGTAATCGTCATCAGACTCCCAAAGGAGATCGTATGTGTTATCAATTTGGGTTCGGTAATCATTATAATATTTTTTATCTATTTTGGAGATTTGAAATCCTGCGGGGAGCTCTGTATTACAATTCGATTGATCGTAATCGTCCAAAACGTAGTGAGATCGTGTTAGTTGTACCACCTCTCCTCTGAGTGCGGATTCTAGAAAAAGGTGCCAATCCACAGATGAAGAATAAAGATCGTAGAAGTTTGCATGGTTGGAGCGATCTTGTAAAAAAGCAATTAATGAATTATTAAAATTCGAATCTGACAAATCACCAAATACATAGTAGCACCCACCACGATTCATAATTATTCCTGCTGTCGGATCTGTTTTACTGTTAACGAATACTGTACCTGGTTGATTAAGTTCAAGAACCGAATACACAAAAACGTTGTGAAAGTGAAATTTATCCTTAACAACTCCAATTATATCCTTATAATCACAGTTCGATAGTTGTATCACAATGATCAACCTTTCCCTTATGTTTGATAAAAACATGAACGTATGGGGATATTAAAATAGAAAAAGAGCTACCAAAAAAGGCAGCTCCGACGAATCCAGTTACCATTACTGGAACACTGGCATGAATAATACCACTTTCCACATATCCCCAATTCCTTAAATATAAGCTTGTTTTGCAAGTAAATCAATAGCTAATTAATATGGATAATCCACTTTCAAATTTGGCATTTTCCTATGTTTTGTTTGTTGTTCAAATGCAAATGCAATACGAATTAATGTCGGTTCGCTAAATGCCTTCCCAGCAAAAGTAATGCCAAATGCTCTGCCATTCTCCTGGAATCCAGCTGGCACTGCTATGGATGGATACCCCGCTCTAGCACAAATATCGGCTCCAACATAAGAAGGAAAGAGAATTGCATCCAATCCATGCTTTTCTAAAGCATAATCAATACCCATATTTTGTGAGTAATATAAATCAGTTATAGATTGTAAAATATATTCTGGATTATTTAATTGATTTTCAAATTGTAGTCGATTTTTCATTGAATCTTGTCCATATTTTAAAGCCTTCTCGGCATTCTGCTCATTCCATTCAACCAGTTCATTCATGGTATGGACAGGTAATTGTGATGGAAGACTTTGCAGATAATTATCAACAGCATGTTTAAATTCAAAGTTCATTTTATTAAACTCCCACTCTCTATAGAACGATGGGATTTCTATATCTTCAACAACATTGGCTCCAGAATCTTTTATTTTGGTTACAGCATCATTAAATAACCCCTCATCATACTCGCCAATATCACGATATCGTTCAGGTGGAACATTTCTGAAAATTCCTATGGTTGCTTTTTTTAACCCGTCTATATCTAAAAAGGTTGTATAGTCTATCTTTGATTGGTTATTCTTCCAAGTAGCTGGATCACTTTCGTCTTTTCCTGTGAGTACACCTAGTAAGATTGCTGCATCTGTCACAGTCCTTGCCATAGGACCCGCAGTATCCTGAGAATAAGTCCACGGTATTACTCCTGAACGACTTATTAAACCTACGGTTGGCTTTATTCCAACTATGGCGTTCTGAACAGAGGGGCTTAAGATAGAGGCAGAGGTTTCCGTTCCAACTGCAATAGCTGTAAAATTTGCCGCTACAGCTGCTGCTGAACCCGTGCTGGACCCACCCGTGAAATGATCCCCATACGGATTTGTTGTTTGTCCGCCTGTAGAACTATATCCAGCCCACATTGACGAAGACATGCCGTTTGCCCATTCTGTCATATTTGTTTTTCCAAGAATAACTGCACCAGCTTCTCTCAGCTTTTGGACAAGGAAAGCATCCTTTGAGCTTACATGGTTTTCCAAAGCTAGTGCACCCGCACTTGTACGCATTTTATCATTTGTTTCAATATTTCCTTTCAATAAAACAGGAATACCATGTAGTTGGCTCCTTACTCCTACTAATTTTCTTTCTTGGTCTAATGCCTCAGCAATAAAAATCGCATCTGGATTAATTTCCATAACAGAATTTATCTTAGGGCCTCTTTGGTCATATGTTGCTATCCGATACATGTAATACATAACAAGTTCTCTTGAGGTAATCTCCCCCTTGTCCATTGCATCCTGTAATTCAAAAATCGTGGCTTCTTCGCCATTTAGATTTTTTAATCCAAATATATGTTCCATGTGTCAGCTCCTTGTTTCTAATTCTATCTTGAAGACTGATTTGCAGGTATTTAATCAGTTCCAATTCGAAGCTTACCACAACCTAAATTATTATATTTGGGAAAGATTAATTATAATTGAATTTTATTCTTCGACGCATACGGAGACACTTCAATAAAATGAGCAGAATGCCTAGGCACTCTGCTCACACCTAATTATTCCACTCAAAAGGGTTACTACGCGGTAGCTCTCTTATTGTTGAACTATACAACAAACCCAGCACCGATAAGGTACTGGGTCGTTTTTACAGAATCTGTATTCGTTCTGCAGGGCTCTCTCGAGCCTACTATGAGCCCTGCTTTTTCCATTCCTATTTTAACTTTTAGTTTTCACCATTATCGTTGGATTCTGAATGTCTTGTATGACTAAAGTGCTTGTGATGGCTGCTAGTGTGTTTGCTTACATGTGTAGGGGTAGGTTCAGGAGTCACACTCGGTCCTGGTTCTGGTTGTGGTCCTGTTCCTGGTTGTGGTTGTGATCCTGGTCCTGGTTGTGGTTGTGATCCTGGTTCTGGTTGTGGCGCTACCGCACCAGCTTGTCCATCATTAGGTAGGACTCGACGTGCTGTAACGAAGGTTCTATCCCACGCACTGCCCTTAAAATTAGAAATAGTTACGCCAATTCCTACTCGATACGTATGAAGTAATTTTCCATTCCCCATATAGATGCTCACATGATTAATAATGCCATCTCGATTCGTGTCAGAGAAAACTAGATCCCCTGGTTGCAGCTGATCTTTAGGTACTTGTGATCCTACGGTAGCTTGCTGCCTCGAAGAACGAGGAAGTTTAATACCGACTTGCTTATAGACATATTGAGTAAATGAAGAGCAATCAAAAACATCCGTTCTACCTGAGCTCGCACCAAATTTATAAGGAACCCCCATAAATTGTTGCCCTACGCCAATTAAGTTAGACGCAATGGATGAGCTAGATGCCGTAGCCGCATGTGCAGACTGAGGGGTTATTAACATACTTCCAGAAAAGACAACCGTTAGACTTAGGCTGATTCCTACTAATGTTTTAAGGATTGGAGATTTCTTTGTGTTGTTCATAACTTCCTCCTTGTGAATGAGTTATTGGTGCCATGTAAATGACCCACAACAACCATATCACAAATAAAAAAACCACCATTTACCAAGGAAGGAAGAACTCCTACATCCGCCTCGTCTAAGAGACTACTATTAGAAATCCATGAGAAATTCTGATAAAAAATTTCTTGCTTTTTCTCATGACCTATGAATTGCCTGGAGCCTCAATCTTGATTCTCCAAATTCTCCTCGATCATATTAGACTCGCGGTAACTGACCTGCACCTGAAGGTTGCTTAACTGCTTGCGAGAAATTTTTCCATGCTCGAATAGCATTTGTAATTCGTTACGCTCTGCTTGAATGCAGCTCATCTGGAGTTCTTCTTTCTGATCTTCATACTGCTCTTCCATGGAGTCAGAAATCTGCTTGCGAAGCTCAACAATGATACTCCTATAATGAGCGATAACGTTATACGCAGCCGTTTCATACTCCTTCTCTTTGTATTTCTCTTTGTATTGACTTAGCTCTTCAATAGCTACCTCGGCTGTCATTATTCTTAGTTTTTTTAACGCTATTTTCTCATCTATGCTAAGCTCGTCTTTTAAACCATGATTGCCCGGAGATAGGGCTTTATTCAAAAAGTCGGATAATATCAAAGAAAACATCCGGAAACGATTGGTAAGTACCATCTCTACTCTTTGCAGAATTGCAAGCAAACGTCTGGCCTCTCCCCGACTAATCCTCTCTCCCTTTAACATCTGTTGGATAAATTCCCGCTGCTTTGCTACAGCATGCCGATGCAGGATGATCTCTAATGAACGATTGCAAGTGCTGCTCTCCAGATTCGTTCGATTTGCTCGAAGCTCTGCAATACGCTGCTCATAATAAGCAATAACGGAAGTAACAGCCAATTCATTATACTGGTTTCTCATCAGTTTGACCGATATAATTGCAGCTGACATAGCTCTAATCTGAGCTTCGTTCTCCGATTCGCCTTCTTCGTTCACAACATCCATGCTTTTCTTCGCTGTAAGCAGCGGCAAAGCGATACTAGCTACAAGTAAAGACACCAGAATAACACCTGCCGCAAGAAAAATGATGAGGTTTCGCTGTGGGAAAATATCTCCGTTATCTAGAAGAAGGGGTATGGAAAAAGCTCCTGCAAGTGTTAATGCGCCTCGAACGCCAGAGACAGAGAGCAGAATAATCGATCTCATGGATATGCTTTCCTTGTAGTCTCTTCGTCCTATATTGATGGCGCTAAAGAAATATAACCATAAGAAACGGATCGCAATGAGCAGGACATAAAGAATAATGACGTATGCGATGACCTGCGCATTATTATAGGAGAAATCCTTGAATATCGTATTCAGAACGTGGGGGATTTGAACACCCAAGATGATAAAGACAAGTCCATTCAGAACGAATAGAATCACGGACCATGTATTCTCGGCAACCATTCTCAACTCGACGATCTCGGATCGAGAATGATCCTTCTCGATCGCATGTATGATTCCGCCCGCCACAGCTGCCAAGATACCAGATAATCCGAACTCTTCTGCCAGAATAAACAGCAAGAATGGAGTCAAGATGAGAATGAGCATATGTACCGTTACATCTTCCATGCCGAAACGCCGCAGTAGCATGCGGAACCAAATCAAGAGTACCGATATTAAAGCTCCGAACAATAGTCCACCTAACGATATAATGAGGAAGCTGACGGATGCCTGCCAGACCGAGAAGAATCCGGTTACGACAGCAGCTATCGCAAATTTAAATGCAACAAGCCCTGATGCATCATTCATGAGCGCTTCACCTTCAAGTAGACGATGAATTCGCTTGGGAAGTTGAACCCTTGAAGACATAGAGGATACAGCTACAGCATCTGTAGGTGATAAGATTGCCGCCAATCCGAATGCCGCAGCAATAGGGATAGCTGGAATCATAGCATGTACGGTATAGCCGCCTATAATGACAGTAATGAATACAAGCCCAATGGCAAGCAATAAAATAGGAGCTCGCAGTTTCCAGAGCTCGTCTCTTGGTGTCATTTTCCCATCGTTGAACAGAATAGGTGCGATAAAGAGAACAAAAAACAACTCCGGATTAAGAGGAATATGTATGTTTAGAAAAAGTACAATCACGATACCGAGTGCGATCTGAATAAGCGGGACGGGTATAAATGGAGTTACTCGGTTAAGGACATGAGAGATACTAATCAGCGCTAATAATACCAAAATATCTAGAAACAATTCCATCCTGATTCGTCCCTCTCTGCTTCAAGTACCTAGGCAGCTCTCATGACATCTATCCTGCCCATCCTCGCACACTTCGCCAATTTCTTCATTTCACAAGTTTCCCCAACTACATGGGCAGCTTATGTATGCCACTTATTTTAAACGTAAGGGCTGTTTTCCAATCTCCATTGGTTTACAAAGTGGAAAGATTACGATAAATTGAAAGATGGATATTATAAAGAGAGTAGGAGAACCAATTGATTACCAAAACCTTATCACCCCTTGTAAAGATGTTGGATTTGAAACCCCATCCTGAAGGCGGCTGGTACAAAGAACTTTGGAAGGCCTCATTTGAAATTCCTAAAGACGTGTTAAGTGCCCAATATTCGGGTTCACGTTATGCCGCAACATCCATCTACTTCTTGCTTCATCCCCATGAGTCTTCCGAATGGCATACTGTGCTTTCGGACGAACTATGGTTATGGCATTCAGGCAGTCCACTCTTGATTAGTCTAGGTGGCACGGCTGAGCATCCGGAAACCACACAAGAAATCGTGCTGGGAATGGATATGGAGAGCGGCCAAAGCCCTCAAGTTCTAGTTCCCGCTAACGTGTGGCAAAAGACAACCCCCCTTGGCGATGAGCCTACGCTGGTGTCTTGTGTAGTTGCTCCTGGATTTAACTACGATGACTTTAGAATGGTGGATAGAACTCAAAAAGGTTAAATCCATTTATGGGGACAACAAAAAGACGGGCATGCCAGATGGCGTGCTCGTTTGTTGTTTAAGCGAAAAGGTTAGCTTAAACTTTGTACCTCCAACTTCATATAGGAACCTCAGATTGAATAAAAGTCATGTATTTTTGCATCCAATAAGACTTTCATCCCCCAATTCTGTTAGAATGGTAGGTACGATTCATCATAACGGAGGCTATTGTGGACTATATTATTCTGGATATCGAATTTAATGGACGTAAATTTGCAAGTGATTTACCTATGGAAGTGATTGAAATCGGAGCCGTTAGATTGGACGCCTCCTTGGCATACGTCAATTCGTTCTCATCCCTGATTAAACCTGTATATTTCTCCAAATTAAACGGGTTTATTAAGAAAAAGACAGGTATACCGCAAGAAGACATTGATGTAGCTGCCGGCTTCCCTCATGTAATTAAGGCATTCATAAGCTGGTTGGATCTAAGCGAAGACTTCCTGCTCGTAACTTGGGGTGGTGAGGATTTGAAGCGGATCATCTTTGATACAAGAATGCATAAGATGGATGATGCCTATTGGATGGGGGCCTCTTATTACGATTTATTGAAAGGTTTCACTCGCTTCAAGAACGTTGCTAATGATGTAAGTGTCGAGGCGGCGCTCATTGACCTTGGAATTGCTGACAACAGTACAGCACATCGTGCTTTAGAGGATGCACGGATGACAGGAGAGATCTTCCGAGCGATCTATGATCAATTGGATTTTGAGCGAATTCAGCAATTCAAGGATGTTTATTCCAATGCTAAAGAACGAAAAATGGTCAAACATGCAATCCGTGTTATTACTTCGCAGAAGCTCCTCCCAACGTGGGATATGCTGGTCGAACATTTTCTTTCAGAGAAGGTTTCTCTAGTTGATCCGCGTAAGCTGGCAGAGCTGCATGCTTACTTTGATGCCGAAATGGTCAAAGAACCGCGCTCTATATCCGGCGTGAGTGTTGAATAGCCCCTTCTCTCCTCAGCCTAACAAAAATTACAAAAGCCAGCTTATTCTTCTCACAGAATAAGCTGGCTTTTGCAGCTTTACACCTCATAATCATTCTTTAAAATGATTAATCTTCTGTTCCAATCCAACAATGAGATTATCTAGGCATAGGCAGTTACCTGCTCTGTATCTTCAGAAATCTGACGTGAGGCTGCAGAAGTTTTCTGTAGAAATTTTGGTTCTAAACCATAATCAGTGCTTGCCATCACGAAGTGCCTAGCGAAGCGGACGGAATCGTTCTGAAGAAGCGATAGCGTTCGCCTTTGTCTCCGGATTTCTACCCCTGAGGGATAGAATCAAGAAATAGGGAGACAACAGCGATCGTAAGAATGATCCGGCAGCAAAGCGGACTTCTAAGCACCATGGAATGATTTCCTCACCAATGGTTAAAGCTATGAAAAAATGAAGCAACCAGGAGGAGATCAAGTGTGATTGAACATCATTCATTTCCCCAATTCCCCGAGTCTTATTGGATCGAGTCAACGAATAATCTCCCCTCCTATCCGACACTCAATCAGGATATAGAAGCGGATATCACTATCGTTGGAGGCGGCATCTCCGGTATTACAACGGCTTACTTGCTTGTAAAGGAAGGGTATAAGGTTGTCCTCCTTGATGCAGGTAAACTGTTAAATGGAACAACTGGACATACCACTGCCAAGATCACCGCACAGCATGACCTCATTTATGATGAATTCGTGACGAATCTAGGGCAAGAGAAGGCATCCCTTTACTATCAAGCCTCGAATGATGCGCTGCAATTCATTAAGCAGACGGTCACTCATAATCAAATCCAATGCGGCTTCTCTGAACAAGATGCGTATGTATACACGGATTCCATTGACTATTTAAAGAAGTTAGAGGATGAGATGGCTGCTTACAAGCTGCTTGGTATTCCAAGCTCCTATTCCGATCATATTCCGCTTCAAGTCCCGGCAAAAGCAGCGATTATTATGCATAATCAAGCCCAATTTCATCCCCTGCACTATTTAACTGCATTGGTTCGTGAATATATAGAAGCTGGCGGTGAGATCTATGAGAATACGACCGCGATCGATGTTGAAAAAGGATCTTTGCCTAAAGTGATCACAAGTGATGGTCATCATATCACCTGTAAATACGTTGCTTCCTGCACACATTTCCCTTTCTATGACGGTCTGGGATTTTATTTTGCAAGAATGCATGCAGATCGTTCTTATGTCCTTGGAGTGAAGGTTGCGGATGACTATCCAGGCGGGATGTACATAAGCGCAGAGGATCCTAAACGATCGATTCGTCATGCAGAAACGGCAGACCAACAGAAATTAATTCTTATTGGCGGACAAAGCCATAAGACAGGGCAAGGCATATGTACAATCAGTCATTATGAGGAGCTGCAACAATTTACTGAACGACATTTCAACCTTCAAGAAATTGCCTATCGATGGTCCACGCAAGACTTAGTTACGGGCGATAAAATCCCTTATATCGGTCGTATTACCGCATCCTCACCAAACATCTTTGTTGCAACAGGCTATCGCAAATGGGGCATGACGAACAGTACTGCAGCTGCCCTGCTCATCCGGGATTTGATTATGGAGAAGGAAAACCCCTATGAGAAGCTGTTTGAGCCATCTCGCTCTACATCCTTTACAACGATAAAGAAGCTCATTGTTGATAATGCTGATGTGGCCAAGCATTTGATTGCCGGCAAGCTGGAGAGAATAAATAAACGGCCAGAGGATCTTGCCCTAGATGAAGGCTCTGTCGTTCAAATTAAGGGTCGAAGAGCCGGCGGATACAAGGATAAGAACGGAGAACTGTATCTCGTAGATACAACGTGTACGCATATGGGCTGTGAAGTGGAATGGAATAATGGAGACCGTACCTGGGATTGCCCCTGCCACGGATCGAGATTCTCTATTAGCGGCGATGTTATCGAAGGACCTGCAGAGAAGCCATTAAGTAGACTTGAAGCTAATTAGATTGAAATATTGAAATATCCATTGCAGCTCCTTCTTATAAAAAGAAAAACCAGACGATGTGGTTAGAACCTAACCCATTCGTCTGGTATCCTCTTTTTTCCTTCTTACGAAGTTGATTTTCTTAGAAAGTTGCTGCTAATTGTTTCGCTTCTTCCAAGCCTGTGTTTAGGATATCTTGAGCGCGGTCAGGGAATTGATTGTGACCTTCGATAATAACTTCCTCTGCCTTCAATCCCCATAGTCCAATAGTACCTTTAACAAAACGAAGAGCTGCTTCGATGTTAGACATCGGTCCTTCGGAATATACGCTGCCACGTGCGTGTAGAAGAACGACCTTCTTATCGGTCACAAGTCCAACCGGACCCGCAGCTGTATATTTGAATGTTTTGCCAGCTTGTGACAGATAAGAAATATAAGTAACCAATTGTGCAGGAGTTGTGAAGTTCCAGAGTGGGAATGCGAATACGATTTTGTCAGCTGCAAGGAATTGATCCAAATAACTGTTTACTAGTTTGGCTTTAGCTGTTTCTTCTTCCGTAAGCTCCAAGCCTTGACCTTGCTTATATAACGCTGTGATAAAGCTGTTATCGTAATATGGAAGCTCGACATTGAATAAATCGAGTTCAGTTATTTCGTCGGTCGGATTTGATGATGTGTACGCTTTGATAAACGCATCGTATAATTTAACACTTGTTGCTTGATCTGCTGGACGATCATTCGCTTTGATGAATAGAACCTTTGCCATTGTTAAACCCTCCTGATTGGTTGGAGCCGTTAAGGCTCAAGAATAATGGTGAAGTACGGGACTATATACTGCGACCTTTGTAAGCACAGTTATTGTTAAAAAAAATGCAGTCACCGGTGTTAACTGCAACCTCTTTAAGCTCATTATAGAATAGATACTTTACTTTTTCAAGTGACTATACAAAATAATTTCTTGAATGGCTTTACTGTGAGAAATCAACCTTATCCATAATATCCGCAATTGTAAAATGGCTGAGATAATCGATGGTCTGCTTTTCGGCATCATCAAAGATGGTTTCCAGAACATCATTCAACTGCTTTCCCTTTTCTGCGCACTCCGAATGTTCTTCACTTTCAGTCGGACATTCCGCCTTAACTGCCAAGTAAATATCTGCCAAGGTAATTTGACAGGAGGATTTACCTAGTATATAGCCTCCTTCACGGCCTTCTCTAGCTTCAACAAGGCCAGCGTGAGCTAAATTCTGCAGCACTCTTCGTAAAAAGGTGGCATGGGAATTAACTTGAGATGCAATTGCGGAGCTGCTCAATACGCCACGGCTTTGGGTCAGCCCTACGATCGCATGCACGGCAACTGCAAAACGTGGAGGACCAATAGTTATACCTCGATTCGCCATTACTTATGCACGACCTTCCCTTTTTCTAATTACATCCCAGCATATCACAAAAGTCGAGCATAAACAGCAAAAAAAGCCGCATATGATTACACACAAGACCTAGGTGATGACGATAGCCAATGGACATGGTAAACTTTAGAAATAAAATACATCCAATCATTATCTTCATTACCTGAGGGGGAAATCACGTATGCAGAAAGTATTTTTCATATCGGATCATCATTTTGGCCATAAACATATTATTGATTTTGAGACGCGGCCTTTCGCAAATGTGGAAGAGATGGATATGTATATGATTAAAAGCTGGAATTCTGTAGTTGGAAAAGAGGATAAAGTCTTTCATCTCGGCGATTTCTCTTTCTTGAATCATGAGAAAACACAAGCTATCGTGAAACAGCTCAATGGGTATAAGCATATCATTCTCGGTAATCACGACCGTGGCCGCACTAGAAGCTGGTGGCTAGATGTGGGCTTCGATGAGGTTAGTGAGCATCCGATTATCTATAAGGATTTCTTCTTCTTGACGCATGAACCTATGTATATGAACAAGCATATGCCTTTTGTTAACGTCCATGGTCATATCCATGGTCAAAAGTATGAAGGCAAAAACTACTTTAATGTTTGTGTAGAGCACTGGGATTATAAACCGCTCACTTTCGAACAGATTCGGGATTCTGTTGTTGCTAGTGAAGAGCAGTAATTTAGCTTGATTGTGCCCTTGTGCCCATCTATTCTCCGAGGAGCGGATGACTAATGTTTGTAAGAATGCTGTATGCGCTTCGATAAAATTGATCCGAATCTTCTCCACCCTGCTCGTACTGCTCTATATACTGCGCCGCTTTCTTAAGGTTATCCTCCAACGAAGGATACAAAGGACGCTTAGGTGATGCAAGGCAACGCGCAAGCAGCTCTTGCAGCTTATCCATATGAGCTTGTACGGGCCGGGTTAGAGATGACCGCCTTGAGGAGTTACTCTGCTTTTCTCTCTGCTGCTTGATCTGTAATTCTTCTTCGTGCTTATCCAGTCTACTGCGAAGATCATCGATATAGTTTTGTTGAAAGCGCTCCTCTTCATCTGCGTAGAATTGGAAACTAAAGCGGCCAGTTGCTTTCAAATATGGCTCGTTCAATAAGAAAAGCTGGGTTAGCTTCATATCTTGCGGGGGAAACAACAGCTCACCCCATTTATTATGAAATTGTAGAAACCGAGTGAGCTGGATGGTTGCTCTGCTGAGATCAAGATACAGAAGCGATTCTACCTGAACGGCCATAGTCTGAAAATATCGCCGGTAGTTATCCCAATTCAGCGGCTGAGCAGAGATAAAGGATTCCCATGCCATATTGGAATCATTAATTGGCACCGCCAAAGATATCTCAGAATGATTGAAGGAAATATTCCTCTCCTTATTCAAAGCCAGCCAATCCAGATCAATAAGGAAGAGTGACTTGAAGCCATTGGATTTGTAGCTCCGCAGACGCTGCTCAATCTTCTTGCGAAAGCTGCCATCCCCTCGAAGATTCACAACATAGTCAATCGTCCATTGTTCTCCATTAGGAAAGGATACCAGAAAGTCAGGAACAAATCGCAGCTCTTTCTTATAGAAATAACCCTCCTGAACGGTATAATAACCTTGGTCGGCTTCCATAAGCGCATCTTCTATCATTACTTTAGCCATCGCCTGCTTTAATGCTTTCTCATGGCTTCGTTCCCGTCCAGACTTATATTTGGTGTAATTGGCTTCTCCCGCACAGGCTTCACTGTTATAATGACGAAATATTGCTTTGTCTTGAAATAACACCATAACAACACGTTCATTACAGCAGCCGCAGCTAAAAGAACCTTTCTCTCTGGAGAAAATGCGATACTTCTCCTCAAAAAAACGATGGATTTCCTCGTCTGATAATTCCCTTCTGACTAGCTCATTCCGCTCTCGCTGCAGGTTAATGATCTCGCGATGCAAGTATGCTGCTTCCATGGGTCACCCTCCCGCTCGTATTTAATGAGTGATTCTCGAAAAAATCATTATAACCTTTTTTTGTTCGTTTCGAAATATGGTTTCCTTTTATGGGAACCAAAAAAAAGCTTGATTTCTCAAGCTTTTGCAGACTTTTTAGGATAGAACCGCCGGCTCCAGCAGGATAGGATTCTTGCTCTCCCACAGCTTGCTTGGAGCCTCACGCCTGATTACTGGTGCAACATCAGTAGCGAATCTCTCGATTTGCTCACGCTGTTCTGCTTCCGTCAATCCATCCACGCTAATACTCAGCACCTGATGCCCAAAGGCCTTTTGGTAATTCAAAATCTTCTCAATCACCTGCTCCGCACTGCCTACTAATGACGGTCCATTCTCAATCGTATCCTGAAGATCCTTGAAGGGCGATTGATTGTGCTGAGCCGAAGCCGTACTTTGGAATGCCTCATAGTAAGGGCGGAATCGTTTAACCGCTTCCTCCGGAGTATTCGCCAAATACAAGCTGCCTGCCCCTGAGCCAACGACAGCCTGACTCGGATCATGACCATAAAAGGCAAGGCGCTCGCGGTAATGATCTATTAATGCTTTATATTTGGCCAGATGGTGAAAGGAGTTGGAAGAGAAAATCGGCTCGCCATACTTGGCAGCCAGCTCCGTAGATAGTGTACTAGATGCACTGCCATGCCACACAGGAATTTGCTGCTGAAAGGGTCTCGGCTGTGAAGTAACATTATCGAGAGGCGGTCGATATTTGCCCTCCCACGTAACATTCTCCTCGTTCCACAGACGCTTCAAGAGCCCATAGCGCTCTGCAAGCGAATCCCACTGCTCTTCCTCGGATATACCGAATAATGGGTAGTGGCGAGGATCATTCCCTTTGCCAATAATGACCTCTAATCGACCGCCAGAGAGATGGTCAAGTGTCGCATAATCCTCCGCAACACGAACTGGGTCTAGAACACTTAGAACAGTTACCGTTGTCAGCAGCCGAACGCGAAAGGTTCTTGCAGCGATAGCCGTCAATATGATCGGCGGAGAGGAAGACAAGAACGGTTCACCATGCCTCTCACCCACACCGTATGCGTCAAATCCTAACTCCTCTGCCAAAACAGCTTGCTTTAGAACATTCTGAAACTTCTGCTGATCTGTCAGGACCTCCCCAGTTACAGCATTAGGGATATTCATCAATAAGCTGAACAACGCGAATTTCATCTCCTGATGTCCCCCTTTACTGGTTGCTGAAATTATTAATAATACGGATAACAGCTCCCTTTTCTTGGTCCAGGACTTCAGCACGTTGTTCTCTAAAGTAGCCTAGAAGTGACTTTTTAACTGTCTCTTCTAACTCTCCAATAGCCTTGCCACGGCCCTCATATTCGGGATGATTCGCCCAAAAAGCATCGATCCATTGGCTGAAAAGCGCCGAAATCTCTTCCGGTCTCTCAATAAAAACACCGAGCTCCTCACCCGCTTGATTAAAGAAGATATAGGTCGGTATATGGTTACGGCCATCAGGATGCAGATAAAGTTCAGCAATATCCTGATTATCGGGATCGCGAGGGAGGATATGCAAATTCAGTTTATGTGTCTGATCCGCTATTTTGCCGAAAAGAGGTAAATTAGCAACGACATCTCCGCACCAATCATGAGCAAGCACAAGCACATCAAGAGGTTGCTCTAAGCTTTCGAAGAAAGCGAGATCCTGTTCATTCAATAAATAGGCTTCATAGTTAGCTTCTAGTATTTCCTTATTTACGATAGCCTCATCGGAAAATTGCTTATACGTAACCGCCTCCTGAAAGGCACGTAAAAGGCGCTCAGTAGCCATACTTCTATAATTGGAAATGCTCATTAGAATACCTCCTCATGTATAATTCCGACTATTCATATCATTATTTATTTAATTATCATATTAACCCTTCCTTCTGAATCAGTCTAATCAACAATTTCTATAAGAGAATTAACTAATTCCATCTTACATTTCCATGTTTATATGCTCCAATGGAACAGAGAGCTTTTTACTTTTCATTTGTCGTATGACAGAATAAGAAATAAGCTTCGTTCTCAACGATAAATCTAAGGAGGTATTCATGAACAACAATTCAAGCTCTTCCCGTGCGCTTTCCGTTGACTCTTTATTCAAACCTTTCGAAGCAGGGCATTTATCCCTTGCTAATCGTATCGTTATGGCCCCAATGACACGTGGATTCTCTCCAAACGGTGTACCAGGAGCAGATGTTGCTGATTATTATCGTCGCCGAGCAGAGTATGGTGTCGGACTAATCGTAACTGAAGGCACATTGATCAACCATCCTGCTGCGGGCAGCAGCCCGAACGTGCCGAATTTCCATGGCGAAGCTGCATTGAATGGCTGGGCTCAAGTCGTCAAAGATGTTCATGAGGCTGGCGGTACAATCATTCCTCAGCTTTGGCATATTGGAATGAGTCGCCCCCTCGGAGCTCAGCCAAACCCAGAAGCACTACCTGTCGGCCCATCAGGACTTAGCCTCACTGGAGAGAAAGTTACAGAGCCATTATCGGAGCAAGAAATCAGTGAGCTCGTGAAGGCTTATGCCCAAGCTGCAGCAGATGCGAAGCGTATTGGCTTCGATGGTATTGAGCTTCATGGTGCGCATGGTTACCTGATTGATCAATTTTTCTGGAAGAAGACCAATCAGCGTACGGATCGCTATGGGGGCGATTTGGTGAAACGTACGCGGTTTGCGGTAGAAGTGATCGAAGCTTGCCGTGCCGCAGTTGGGCCTGACTTCCCAATCGTGCTGCGTTTCTCCCAGTGGAAAGGAGCGGAATACACGGCCAAACTAGCAGAGACACCAGATGAACTCGCTCAGTTCCTTGCGCCTCTTAGCCAAGCTGGCGTCGATATCTTCCACTGCTCGACTCGTCGTTTCTGGGAACCGGAATTCGAAGGCTCTGAGCTCAATCTTGCCGGATGGACGAAGAAGCTAACGGGCAAGCCAACAATAACGGTTGGATCAGTTGGTCTAGACGTGGAGTTCACTAGCCTCTTTAGAGAAGGCAAGGGCGCCGAAACGGTCAGTATCGATGGATTAATTGAGCGGTTAGATCGGAATGAATTTGATCTGGTGGCCGTCGGCCGCGCACTGTTGAATGATCCCGAATGGGTAGCCAAAATCCGCGAGGGCCGATTAGACGAGCTCGTCCCGTTTACTGCGGAATCAACGAGAACATTGGTTTAGCTCCCCTCGCCAATACAGGACAGGACAGCTGACCAATCGCTTATACCCCGTTAATCCGGATTCAAATGATTAAGTAGCAGCTGCGGAATGTTAAAAAAAGCGGAAAAGCATAGAATCTGCTTTTCCGCCTTTTGTTTATTTACTCTGTGTGCCGTTGATTACCTCATCGGCTTTCTTCAGTGCATCCTCCAATGATGTTTCATTAGCTACATATTTCTTGAGCGCTTCACTGACTTCGGACTCGACTTTTTGGCCCGCTTCGGCCTTCAGCAGGACGTCGGTGTCGCGTCCGACCGTTTTATCAACATCGAATACGAAAGCGTCCGTATTCTTGCCTTCAACGATGCCTTTTCTCCAGTAATCATCGGTTTGGAGCGATTTCAGAATCGGAACAGCCGTTCCGCCGGCTACGCCGAATGCTTTATGCTCGGAAGCTTGGCTCGCGCGCAACGGAAATGCTCCTGTTCGAGTGGTCCTCCGACTCCGAAAAAGGTATACTCAAGGATGAGATCGTCCCGACCCTTATTGTCCGCAGCAGCACGATAAAGCGGATACCCGAGGAAACGAGTTGACTTATATAGCTTGCAATAAGAAATCTCTCCTTTTGTAGATGGTTGGGTGGTACCTCCATTTACCAAAAGAGAGATTTCTTTTTGTCGTTTTCTCATTCTTTTTGAGATCAGACCTGTAACGGATTATAAGGCATATTCTAATACCTCACCAGTTTCCCCGATGTATTCAATGACAGTCCTATAGGTTTTCAGATCGATCAACAGCTGACAATTCTGATGATCCTTTTTCCAACCAAACCGAATTTCGTCGGTGGCCGAGGGTAAAACGGTGAACTCTCCGTCGAATGCCTCATATTCATTTCTAAATTTGATAAGTTTAATCAATCTTTGAACTACATTCTTCTCAAGAGACTTTTCGATTTCCTCAAGACTGAAGTTATGACGGTTGATTTCTCGGCCTTCTCCGGTACTCTTTATACGCTCCAAATCGTTTTCTCCTGCCAGAAGTCCGACATAGTAGACTTGAGGGATTCCCGGCACGAAGAATTGAATGGCTCTTGCCGCTAAATAGGCGTCGTCGTCACAACCGAGAACAGAGTAATAAGAGCATCTGATTTGATGAACATCGAAGCCATCCTCAGCCTTATGCTCATTAGATACTATGAGGCTAAGATTCGAACCTCTTTCCACGCATAAGTCCACCAATTTTCTAGCTTCTTTCGAATCGATCAAACCATCCATGTCTGGCTTAACAGGTATACCATCGTGACAATCCAGCATGGTGAACTGTTTTTGAGGACGAGTCTTCAGATAGCTGTACAGATGCACGTTTGACTTATAGATCAAAGCATCTAGTACGGTGTAGGGCAGTATAAAATCATAAATCCAGCAGCCGTGCTCCGCAAGCTTGTACTGAATGGTGTAATGAGCATGAACTTCAGGAAGCAATTCGATGTCCAACGATTTCGCAAGATCCAAAATCCAATCAAGGAATTCGTAAATGTCCGGCTCAACAAAAAAACAGCTTGTTCCCAGCTTCTTAATAAGATATCCGACAGCATCCAGCCGAACGATCTTGACATTCTGTTTCTTGAAATTGTTAAAAATATCGATCAGCAGCTGCCTCACCTTATCCGATCCGATATCTAGATCAATCTGTTCGGACGGGTCCTGCTTGCCGAACGTCGTCCATACCTTCTCTTCCTCTCCAGTTTCTTCAATGGTAAAAGTAGAATAAGGAACCGGTCTGCGCAGAAACATTTTGGCAATGTCTTCTTGAACCGGCTGGCCATCCTCCCATATTTTATCTAATGATAGAAAAAAGTCGGCATATGCCGATTGGCGCCCCTTTCTGAGGAAATCCTGGAAATATTCGGACTGCCTCGAAATATGGTTTACCATCACATCGACCAATACATCAAAGCGTTCTCCAATGGCTCTAATATCGTCCCATGTACCGAAGCTCGGCTCAATTTCCAGATAGGTGAGTGGAGCAAATCCTCTGTCTCCGGAAGACGGGAAAGGAGGCAAAATATGAACGCCACCTTTAAACACATCGGAAAAATGTTGAAAGAGCACCTGTTTAAGAGCCTTCAAATCACCACCCAAGGAATCAGGATAAGTGATCAGCTGTACTTGGTTTTTCACTGGCATATAGCGACTCTCCTATAATCCGTATTTTTCTTTTATATCCTCGAGATTCGGTAAATTCACAATGGCTCCTGTATATTTCAATTTATAAGCACTCACGGCGAATCCCAAGGAAAGAGCGTGTTTCAACGAATATCCTTTGACGATTGCCGCATAAAATCCCGACCAAAATGCATCTCCGGCTCCAGTAGTATCTTCAACCTGAGTAGCCAAAGAGTTGAATGTAATCGTCTCTCTTCCATTAGAAACGATGGCGCCGTCTTTCCCCAATGTCAAAATAACCAGTCTAGCACCCAGTTCTAAGAAATTATCGAGATAACGCTCAGGCACCGCTTTTCCAAATAATCTCTCAGCATCGTCCTCCGAAGGCTTTACAATATCAACTTTACCGATAATGGATTTTACATATTCGATTCCATTCTCGCCCTTTTGCCATATCATCGGATGATAGTTGGGGTCGAATCCAATCAGAACATCATGGTTTCTTGCCGTATCAATAACCCTTTCAATCGTATAGCGAGACGGAACTCTCGATATCGGCCAGCAGGAGAAGTGAACGATTTTGGAATTGATTAGGGAGTCTTCAAGCTTGGGCGTATAAGATATCTGATAATCAGCACCTCGATAAAATATCGGAATAGGTGTAGATACACTCTTTGTTACAACGACCATACTTGTGGATTCATCGGCACGCTGGATATGATCCGTATCGATATCCGCATGTTTCAGTTGATTAATGAGAAACCTGCCCAACCCGTCTTCTCCAACTGTTGATACTATAATCGGGTTAACCCCTAATTTTTTTACATTCAAAGCAATATTGGACGGAGATCCCCCAAACAGTTTACGATACGTATTACATTCATCGTTATTGTCATATTCCGTTGTCATCATATCGATAAGAAGCTCGCCCACAGTCAAGATATCATTCTTCTTTTCTCTAAAAGGTATGTTATCCTTGAATTCAAACACATCATCACTTCCCGGTATTTATTGCAATGCCCACAATAAAGCTTTTTCGATGTATTCATTCCAAAAATCCCATGTATGGGCCCCCGAGCTTTCTACATACGTGATCTCTACCTGCTCGGCAATTAGAAAATCGCGAAATTGCTGATTGACATCCAATAGGAAATCTTCGGAACCACAAGCCAAATACAGCCCAGGAACTGCCGCTTCTTTCCGCTTCAAGCTCAAGATCAGAGCCTCCGGGTCTTTATCGCTCCCTTGAAGCTGATCCAAGTCACCGAATACTC
Source organism: Paenibacillus baekrokdamisoli (assembly GCF_003945345.1). Classification (GTDB taxonomy): domain Bacteria; phylum Bacillota; class Bacilli; order Paenibacillales; family Paenibacillaceae; genus Paenibacillus_Z; species Paenibacillus_Z baekrokdamisoli. Next base: position 2,081,899 of record NZ_AP019308.1, read on the forward strand.
TCGTAAAATATTTATAATCCGCTATGCCATCGTTATAATCTACACTAGCATTTGCGATCTTATAAGTAATGATGGCCGAAGACAATGCGATGATACGGCTAAAATGTTCTGCATATTTTAAACCGTTCCGAATGGCTCCATACCCGCCCATCGATAAACCACCTATGAAGGTGTCTTCTCTTCGATGGGATAATGGGAACATGTCACGTGTAAATGCTACTAGTTCATTTCCGACATATTCTCCGTATAATGCCCCTTTATCTACATCATCCAGATAAAAATGGTTTTCTCCGGCTGGCATAAAAACCGCAACACGGTATTTGTCGGATAACTCCCGAATTCTTGAAAAGCTGATCCAGTCTGAATAGGTGCCACTGTATCCATTCAACAGATAGAGCGCTTTTATCGGCTTCTTCTCCGTTTTTGTTTGCCCTGGGAACTCCATAACATCCAACGGAACAAGCGCATGAAACGTGACTTCTCTTCGCATCGCCTTAGAAAAAAAGTTAACCTGCAGCATCGCCATCGTTCTATTCTCCTTTATATTTCATCTCATATCATTAGGCTTACAGATACAGAAAAGGCTCCTTTGCATCGATAAATGAAACCGGGAGGCCAGCTACCAAAGGCTTCAGCCATTCGGCCATAAATTTCATTCCCCATTCCTCGCTTCGCTCATGACCAACGACTATCATGGCTTTATTTAGTCCGAGCATACGTGCATCGTTGACATAAGCGCAAAGTGTCCATTCCACGATTTCACCGCATACGATGACATCCAAGTTCTTATCGCGCATCAGCTCCATGGGCATTTGCTCTCTTCCAAGACCCAAGCTGCCTCCGCCTACCAGAATTCCAACTCTTGAACACTTCATGGCAGGATCGCCTACGATTTGGATCACATCCATACCCAATTTATCTTTAAAGAATCCTGTCAGTTCTCTCAAAGAGACCTCCTCAATTTGGTAGGTGTGAGGCGGGTGCTTTTCCAACAAATTGTCTTCCCAACCGATCTCCTTAAGAAGTCCGTCGTAAATTCGATCTGTCTTTGCCATGTGCATGTAATCATGATAACGCCAGATCGCAATTTGTTGATCCTCTAATAATTTTCGCTTTGCCTGATATACAGGGTCATCCTGAAGCCAGTCCAATTCGTCGATTCCTGTATAGAAGGTGGGTTCGTGTGTGATGATCATATTAGCCCCGCAAGCGATAGCCTGATTAATCACATCGACTGTTGCCATAAACGTCGTTACAATACCGGTTACCTCCGTATTGGGGCTTCCACTCACCAATCTATCGCCAGTTTTCTCTAGTCTGAAAGTGCCGCATGAATCCGTAAGAATCGCTTCAATTACCTGCTGAACATTCATTTCATAACCATCCTTCGTTTTATAAAGTGATTAACCTTTTACGGCGCCGACAACGACGCCCTTCGTGAGATATTTCTGCAGGAAAGGAAGTACGAACAGAATTGGGACGATAGCGATAATACCCATTGCCATCCGTACCGCTGTGGATGGAAGATCCGCTGCACCGGCACCTAGCAGGCTACTCGCTTGGCTTGATTTTAAAAATTGAATATTGTTCATCAGACGGATCAACAAATTCTGGATACCATAATATTGAGGTTTCGTGATAAAATATAATGCATTAATCCAATCGTTCCAGTAAGCAAGTCCCGTAAACAAACCGATTGTTGCCATAACTGGAACCGAAAGCGGCAGCATAATGCTGTAAAAAGTTCTTATTTCGCTAGCTCCGTCAATTTGAGCCGATTCGATAAGCGCGGCAGGCACATTATGTTTATAGAAATTCCTTACCAGTAGAACATTAAATCCATTCATCAGCATATTGGGTACAATCAGTGCGGCTAACGAGTCTTTAATCGAAAAAACTTTTGTCCACATCATGTAGGAAGATACAATGCCTCCGTTAAACAACATGGTGAAGAATACGATAAATGCAAGGACATTATGGTACTTAAAATCCTTTCTCGACATTGGATATGCAAGCATTGTCGTTATCGCGAGACTGATGCCTGTTCCAACGACAGTCACCAAAATAGAGACTCCGTATGCCCTCACAAAGGTCGACGCATTACTGAACAAAAACACGTAGGCTTCGATGCTCATTTTATTCGGAAAGTAACTATATCCGTCTCTTATTAGCGTTTTTTCGTCCGTAAACGATGCCATTAGCATCAATATAAAAGGTAAAAAAGCAAATGCGGTAATTAAGGTCATGGCTGCCGCGGAGAACATCGTAAATGCCCGTTCTCCTCTTGATTGTAAACTCGTCATGATGGATTCCCCCTAAAAAAGTGCATTGTCGGAGTTTATTCTCCTTACAATACTGTTTGCTACAATGACAAGAATAAAGCCTACCAGTGACTGATAAAGACCAGCCGCCGCTGACATACCAATATCGTTAACCTGCATAAGAGCTCGATATACATAAGTATCGATGGTTTGTGTTGTGCTGTATAAAGCGCCCGCATTTAACGGTACTTGATAAAAGAGTCCAAAATCGGAATTAAATATTCTGCCGACCGATATTAATCCCAGAATGATAATGGTTGGCGTCAGCAAAGGAAGTGTGATCATAAAAATTTGCTTTAGTTTACCTGCTCCATCAATTTTAGCGGCTTCATAAATACTTTTATCGATTCCCGCGATAAAACCGAAGTAAACGATAGAACCATATCCCGCTGTTTTCCAAAGCTGTAAGATAACAAGTATGAAAGGCCAATATTTAGGCTCCGAATACCAATTAATTCCCGATATCCCCAGTGGTTGTAAAATCGAATGATTAATAAAGCCGCTATCTGCATTAAAGTAAGCAAATACGAGAAAAGATACGATCACCATAGATACCAGGTTGGGAAGAATTAAACCTGACTGAAAAAACTTCGAGTAAAACTTATTTAATAGCTCGGTCATCAGAATAGCTATGAATATGGAAACAATGGTACCAAGAATGATAAATGTGACATTGTAAAGAATCGTATTTCTAGTCATGATCCATGCATCGGAAGTCCGGAATAAAAACTCGAAATTTTTCAACCCAATCCAATCGCTTCTGAATATTCCTTTTGTAAAATCAATATCTTTAAATGCGATAAATACCCCGAACATCGGAATGAAATTATTGATCAACAAGTATAACAAACCGGGAGAAGCAATCAGTAAAAGCGGCAACGTATTGCTCACTTTCTTCCTTTTTTTATTTCCTTTATTCTCCATAACACGTACCCCTTAAGGAAGGAGAATGGAGCAGTTTCCGGCTCCATTCTTCACCAAATGTTTATTTTTTTTGCTCAGCAATCCATTTATCCAACTGCTCTTGCTTCTTCTGAATAATGATTTGCGCCCCAGCATCATTCAATGCTTTTACAAACTTAGGAATGGTTTTATCCGGATCCAACACGCCAGTGATCAAACCAGGAATGTATTGGTTAATCACATTGTTTACTGCACTTAACTCCGTTTTTACGGAAGATTGGTCGAAGATGAATCCAAAGTATGGCGACCTTTTCGTTTCTTTGTTCTCTTTAAGCTTAAACTCGGTATCTTTCCAATCCGTACCTTCCAGTGCATACTGAAGCGACTCGGAGCCGAGAATGCCGGAGGATAACTGTGCAGTGTAAGGAACAGTTGATGCATCTTTTCCATCCGGATATTTGACATGATGGTCGTCCACTTTTACATAATCCCGTCCTTCAATTCCATAAAGCATCGTATTTAATAGATCTTTATCCGTATAAATTAAGTTCAAGAATTTCATGGCAGCTTCGGGTACTTCGGTCGTACTTGACATCATCCAAACAACGAAGTCTACTGCTTGTGTATCAAAATAAAATGGAGCAATTCGTTTCATGGCGATGTTCTTGCCGGTCTGGGCACTTAACGCCTTACTTGCTTCCATACCGCTATAACCACCTAACGTGGAGAATCCGCGTCCTGATGAAGCTAAATCGGAATAACTGGTTGAAGTTGTGGCCGCATCTTTTTGCAGATAGCCTTTATTGTACCAATCTCTCATCATGTTAACGCCGTTTCTAAAAATATCTGTTTCATAAAGATTAACTACTTTATTGCCATTTCCAACAACTACACCAACCCCTGATTCATCGGTTAGAAGATCTATGTCATTTGTTCCTCTTAACAATCTAACCAGATTGGTATCACTTGGATTGACATTAATCGGAGCAAAGGGCACAACATCCGGGTGCTTTTTCATTACGGCATCGAATATTTTAGGCAAATCATTGACTGACTTAATGTCGTCTGCAGTAAAACCTGTTTCTTTCAACATGTCGGCGTTATATACAAAGTTGATCGGAATAGACATTCCTTTATTGGCGGGAATTCCATAAATATGCCCGTTCATCGATGTTGCTTTCAACAGTCCGTCGCCGAAGTCTTTGTCTAGAATGGCTTTTGTTTCTTGACCGTATTTATTGATTAAATCTTCCAGCGGATAGAGTTGTTTTTTTGCAGCATAGCTTGGAAATTGACCCGGACTGGTAAATAAATCTAGTTGTTCTCCGCTTTGAAGAGCCAAATTTACTTTTTGCCCGTAGTCTGCAGGTCCATATACTTTAAAGTCTACTTGCACATTAATCTTCTTTGTTGTAATTTTGTTAATTGCGTCATTTATGCTGCTCATGTCATCGGGAATTTTATTAAATGACGGCATGGCTATAACAACTTTTTCAACCTTTCCGTTGGTCCCGCTCGTTTTCGAGTCTTCTGATTCAGTGGACTTTCCAGTCCCGGTCGTGCAAGCTGTCAGCACGGTGCTGACTAGCGCTACTGACATCAATGACGCTAAGATACCCCTTTTGTTTCTCATCTTTCGTAGCCTCCTGAAATAGGTTTTTGAATACGGTTTCAGTTTAATCTTTATCCCAATGTTTATCTTTAAAAAATCAGCGCTATTTTTTCGAAAATCAGTTGTATAAGAAGAAATGGCTTACGCCGTCCTTGGCGGCGAAGCAAGTTTCTTCCCTCTAAAATATAAGCAAAGTATAGAGGAAACTTATACTTTCTTATATTTTTACAAAAAGAAAAAGGCCTGTTTCGGCCTTCTTCGCTTTATTATTTAAATTTGGCTCTAAAAGCATTCGGCGTTTCTCCCGTTATTTTTTTGAAAACTGTTGAGAAATAAGATATGCTGTCAAAACCGATCTCGGTTGCAACAGTACCAATACTCTCGTTTCCTTGTATAAGCAGTTCTTTTGCGATTAGGATACGATGCTCATTAAGATAATCTTTAATGGATAAACCTGTATCGCTTTTAAAAATTTTAGAAAGATAGTCGGGTGATAAAAAGACGCTCGACGCTACATCCTCGCGATTCAGATCCTGAAAGTAGTTATTGTGTATGAAGGTTTTAGCCTTCTCTACAACACTTTCGGATTGTTTCACTTCTCTTAGATAATCGATTGTTTTATTGGTTACGAAAGCGGCCCATTTCATCATGTCCATGACACTATGTTCCGATTTCTGCAACAATGTTTCAGAGATTTTATCGGAAAACAACCTGTGTGCAAGAATTTTATTTTTATACAGAATCGAATATACGATCTGCATAAAATCTTGCTTGATGGAATGCAGGGTATTGGCATCTAGTTTATTTGAATCAGCTAACATCTCTAGATCTTTTTTAAGCTTATTTACGATTTGTACCTTTTCTCCTTCTATAAATAGCTGCTCAAATACATTCACATCAAGCGTATACGATTCATTCGTTGCATAATCGAATCGGTCTTCTTGATAATGAACTTTTCCTTTAAAAATAATGTTCTTCCTGTCCATGACCTCTAATGTAGTCCTCGTTGCTGTCAGCATATCAATCGCTACTTTCTCGCTGATGTAGCAGGTCGCAGTGCAGTGAAAATAATCCCGACAATAACGGATTAGCTGTCGGCATCTAGTTGTAATCTCTTCCAGAGAACTATTGCCCCTTAGTATCGTCGCAATATAATAACGATCATGTTGCTGATAATTGATAACATGACTAGGATTCAGGTTGTCCAACATCATTTCAGAAGTTAGATTGAGGAACGCATAAATAAAGGTGCTTTCTTCCCAACTATCCTCAATTTCCGTTTTTCCGATGCTCGCTAATACGAGAAAATTGCCATATTCCAATTCTAGAGATAGATCTCTCTTCCGAATTTCGCCATGAATCAGATCTAAGCGCGGTGAGATTCGGGCAAATAATATGTCTCTCCAGAAGCTTTGTTCTACAAATGCTTTATTTTTTAACCAACTCACGCCGAATTGGCTGTATTCTTGCAGCTGATTCTTCGTTCTCAGTGAATTTACTGTTTTGGATAGCGCCGATTCAACCTTACTTTTATCAAAAGGCTTGATCAAATAAGCATCAGTATTGAAGGAAATAGCCGTCGAAGCAAATTCAAAATTTTCATGACAAGAAAAGAAAATAAAAGCACAATCATAATGGTTCTCCCTTACCCATTTGATCATGTCAAGTCCAGAACCTTTTGGCATTTCGATATCACAGATGATGATATCCGGTTTATTGGCTTCGAGTAGAATCTTAGCATCCGTAATATTATGCGCAGTTAGTATGCTATTAATTCCAAATGTATGCCAGCTAATGAAGTCACGCATAACCTCTACAGTTGGAATATCATCATCAATCAAGAGACACTTCAATTTCATCCCTCCTCAGCTTGATCCACGAATGATTGATAAGGAAGTAAAATTGCCACCTTTGCGCCAGAAGGTTCGTTGTTGGAAAGCTTTAAAAGTCCATCCCTCTTATAAAGTAAACTCAACGTTTTCTTGATATTGGAAATGCCTATTTTTCGCCCCGTATCATTGAAATTAGTATCCACGGCATTCACTTCTTCAATAATCTCCGTGGGAAACCCTTCCCCATTATCTTCAATGGTAATCAAAATAAAGTCCTCTTCTTGATTCGAGTATATTTCCACTTTAATAAATATCGACAGGATGTCTCCATAAACTAACGCATGCTTAAAAGTATTCTCTATAAAGGTTTGTATAAGAAATTGCGGCAGCATATGCTGCTCCAAGTTTTGTTCTATATCAATCATATGGAAAATATGATTGGGGAATTTTATCTCTTGCATATGAATGTAATTTTTCACATGATCGATTTCTTCTTTTATTGTTACGTTCACCAGAACTCCCTTGAACGTATATCTCAGGTACTCCGACAAATAGTTGATCAGTTGGCGAATTTCATCGCTTTTATTTTGATACGTGAGACTGGAGATGGTTGTGATGGCATTTAAGAAAAAATGGGGCTTAATTTGCATTTGAAGATATCTAAGCTCAGCTTTGTTTCGCTCAAGCTTTTCTTCATAAGAACTAATCTTTAACAGTTTTATCTCTCTAGTCATGGATGTAAATGAATGAAACAGCCTTGCAAACTCGAAGGACTCCTTATGCGGTGGCAAATGGTAATCCCAATTCCCCTTCTCGATTTCTTTCGTTGCTTTGACAAGTTCAAAAACAGGCTTGATAATTTGTCGCGAAAGTGAAATTAAAACGAGAGGAACGATAACTATGGAAATGACTCCTAGAGAAATAATCATCCATTGTATAATATCCAAACCGGAAAAAACGCTCTTGCGTTCTATAATATTCGAAATTCCCCCGATCTCCGGTATGTCCTCTGAAATGATAAAATATTTGTCATCAAGCTTGAACGAGGTATTCAGGTAATCTGGCAGCGAATTCATATCAAAAAGAAAAGGATCGGAAACAGAAAGCAATTTTCCGTTTTTTTCTGTTAATACATAATGGTTTTGGAAATTTGCAGTCTTTCTCACATTATTCATAAGGGTATCTGCTTTTACCATCGCCCCAATCAAAATGTCCGACACCTTGAAGCTTTTAACTTCATAACTTATTCCATTTATTTGCATCGAGGACCATTCTCTTCCGAACACCGTATTCCTCGTGAATTTTTCACTCTTAAAATAATCGGATAAAGTTGGTTTTTCTTTTGAAAGTATGTTTTTACCGAACTGCATCAAAAAAATATCTTCACTAGGCTCCAAAATAAATAAAGCATCAATATTTTCGTTATTGGAAACTTTAGAGATTATCATATTTTTTAATCGTAAGGCATCGAAGTATTTGCCGCTCTCATCTTTTTGCGGATATAGAACGACGTCATCTATATTATTTTCAAATACTTCATCTAAATCTTTGGAAACACTGTTTAAACTGTTTTGGATATTATTAATGTGTATCCCCATGGTGTATTTTGAGTTATTAACCATATTAGTTTCAACTACATTGAATGAATATACATTGCTAATAATCAGAACTGCAACGAGAATTGCTAATATCGACGTAATCCGTAATGAAAATTTGTGAACTAGTGATACCTGCTTTGTCCCTTTAAACATGGCAACCTTCCCTCTATACATAACCTTAATCAAAGAGAGTGCCTGAAGCCTTAACTCTCCTTAGCCTGTGAACGATAAATTCAGTTTCCTGCAAGTTTATAAATAGTGTTTTCATTATAGTATTTCTCAAATAATAATTCAGCTGTTGTTATTGATCAACTTATTTATTTTCGCTGTGAAGTCTTCAGTCGGTGCTGCCAATGGTAATCGTACCGGTACAACAGTTAAGCTATCCGCACACGAGCCCATGCGGAGAGCGATATATTTTCTTGACCTTAATCGTTTCCCCCCCACTTTTTTAGCCCCGACAAAATTAAAAAAACCGCCAATTAAAATTGACGGCAACCTTACAATCTAAAATGTCTTCAGTGTATACGCCACCATATTTCGTCCAGAGCATCAGCTCGCAATAGATGAACTAGCTTGTCCATAATAAGCTTGAAGTGCGGGTATAAGGCCAAGTGGATTTTTACGCAAATCTTTGGCACTGAAGAATAGATCACCGCTTACTTCAGGATGAAGCTTATTATACTTCAACTGATTAATGATTTCCTGGGCATTCTGCCAGCCAGCCTCAGTCGTGCCGAGCTTATAAGGCGAGTGTCCGATATACAACTTCACTTTCGTTCCCTTTACTTCATTGGACCACCAATCCACAAGCGTATCATATCGAGCCGCAGAGAATGATAGGCTCCAATAGATTTGGGGAGCGACATAATCGATCCAGCCATGCGTAATCCATGCTCGTACATCGGCATACATGTTGTCATAAGCTGTCACGCCTGCTTTTGTATCCGAGCCGGTAGCATCCATCGCTTTGTTGCGCCATACGCCAAAAGGGCTGATGCCGTAGCTGACTTGCGGTTTATCTCTATGAATCGTCTCACCTAATTGTCTAACGAATTCGTTGATATTGTCACGACGCCAGTCAGGTATCGTTGCAATATGGTTATTATTATACATACGGAATGTCACGTCATCATTGAACACCCCGTTAGAAGGATAGAAATAATCATCAAGATGGACGCCGTCAATATCATAATTATCTACGACTTCCATAATGGTATCGATAATATGCTGCCTTGCTTCTGGGATACCAGGATTGATGTAAAGCAGATTACCAGACTGTACAATCCACTCTGGATGCTGTTTCGTCACATGCGTGCTATCCAGCTTATCGATTTTTGTATCCGTATTTGCTCGAAAAGGATTGAACCAAGCATGGAAGGTCATTCCTCGTTTATGTGTCTCTTCAATCATAAAGGCTAGCGGATCATAATCAGGAGCTTTACCACTTGCACCCGATATATACTTGGACCACGGAACAAGCTTGGAAATATAGAAGGCATCAGCAGAAGGCCGAACTTGGACGAATACAGAATTCAGTCCCATTCCCTGCAGCTCATCCAGCAGATTGATATATTCCTGCTGCTGCTTGGCCGAATTTCCGACAGCACTCGATGAAGGCCAGTCCAAGTTATAAATGGTAGAAACCCAAGCTGCTTTCAGATCCTGACTCCCACCGTTGTTACTTCCGTCACCATTACCATTATTCCCACCTGGCTGCGGAGAAATGCCTGCGGATAATAATGAAATCGTATACGCTTTCTGATCCCAATTGACCTGAAGACCGAGCTGTTCTCCGACAAAACGCAGCGGAACCATCACTCTTCCCTGTTTGGAATCAACAGAAGCATCTAATGGGACTTGGTTTCCATTAACAAGCGCATACTTCTGTCCAATTGTCATCGCAATTGCAGTTTCTGGCCATGTAATCGTAACGGACTTTGATGTCTGATTCCAGTCAACGGCAGCGCCAAGACCTTCGATAATCACTCGCAGGGGCACCAAAGTTAGATTGACCTTAGGTAGTACATAAGGTGACACATCGCTGTTAATCTCCTGTCCATCCAGAAAAATCCGGATATTCTGGGCACTCTGTGCGGACGCTGGCTGATACATCGTAGAGATCGACAAGAGCAATACAACAACAAGAAACATAACCATTCGCTTGCATACATTCATTAAAAAATCCTCCATTAATTATAACGTCTTTCATATAGACGCTTAATAATGGAATTTGTTACTGTAAAATAAGAATAACCTCCGAACATCGGAGGTTATTCCACGTTTTTGTAATGAACATGTTACGAGAGGAGGAAAAAAACCTTCCCTGAAGAATATGTTAATTTTGAATATTTAGTTGTACGAAGTAGTCCTCGATCTCTTCGAGGAGTGGAGGTAGATATCTAAGGATGAATAAGCGCTATTGTTTCAATCAAAATGAAATCGAAAATATAATTAAACGTTTTGGTAAAGAATTTTATGAAAAAGTTTTGAGGGATATTGACGTATATGCTGTTAAGTGGACTTTAACCTCTTTTCAATTTATTCCTTCCTATTCTGCAAACTTAGTTTTTAAATGCTATTCAGAAAACTTTGGTAGCGTAGTGCTGAAAATAGGCAATCATTCTTTCAGAGAAATATTTACAGAATTTAATACTTTGTGTCAATATAACGGCAGACGATTTTGCGGAGTTTTTGACGCTGATATTGAAAACGGCGTCATACTTGAAGAGTGTGTGCAGCCGGGGAATCCTTTAAGGGATGAGAGTTCTCTTGATAAAAGACTATCTGTATTTTGTTCCCTATATAAAGGCTTGCATATAACGCCCGCTAAAGCAGAAATATATCCGACTTACACAGAGTGGATCGGCAGGATAACAGAATACATGAGCAAGCGACAAGATTGCAAAGAATTATATTTGTATATGAAAAAAGCAAAAGATATATGCTTATCGGTTTCTACTTTGTATCCACAAAAGATGCTGCTTCATGGCGACTTTCATCATGATAATATTTTACTTGGTAATGATGGAGAGTATATAATTATCGACCCAAAAGGTGTAATAGGCGATCCTGTATTTGATGTTCCACGTTTTATATTAAATGAATTTGGTGATGAAATAACTACTGAGTTATATAAGAAAATAAACGATATAATAGGCATCTTAGAAAAAAAGCTTAATATTCCAAACGACATACTAAAGCAATGTCTTTATGTGGAAACTGCAATGGGAGTATGCTGGAGCGTAGAAGACGGCTCAACCCCTGAGGAATATCCGAGTCTTATAAAAAAAGTTGCTTTCGCAGAAACAATTTTGAATACTTGATTGCTTATTTATACTATTCGATAACACACGGAAGTTAAGTTAGTTCATCATTTTCAAAAGCAAAGCTGTGCGTGAGCTGAGAAATCTATGTGTACCAGCCCAGTCGCGCACGCCTTTGTAAAGTTCGGGGTACAAGCTGCATCGTTGGTTCAGCTTCTTGGACGACTAAAGCTTGGCTCCATCCAGCAATTGATGACGCGTCCACTCATTGCCTACAATGGGGTCGCCATCGGCCGTGAGCTGTTCATATAGCCGCCAACGAAGCTTCGCTATAGTCGCTGCGTTTTCTGGATTAGCAATTTGATTGACAAGCTCTGCTGGGTCAGCGTCAAGCTCATAACACTCATCTACATCTGTTAGATTCCAAATGTACTTCCACTTCTCCGTTCGAATCATACGCTGCGTATACAGTCCGAATTGTTGACCGTTATAGGTTGCTACGATTGAATCCCGCCATTCTGGAGTTATCGTATTCTCAACATTCATAAGCAGCGGCATGAGTGACCTTCCCTGTAAATGACCAGGATCACAATGCTGCAGCTCCAAAAGCTCAAGCAGCGTAGGCGGCATATCCAATAGATTATAGACAAAATGATGGCATGACTTCCCCACCTGCTGCTCACCTGGCAGTCGAATCATTAGCGGAACACGAACCACATCGTCATAAAGTATATAATGCTTATCCATCATGCGATGAGAACCGCACATATCACCATGATCCGCCGTAAAAATAACAATCGTATTCTCGCTCGCCTCCATCGCATCAAGCTTGGTAAGGACTTTGCCAATTGCATCATCTAACTGGCTAATAATGCCGTAGTAACGGGCAACGATGGGGGCCCAATCTGTCCACGTATAATGCTCGACTCCCCAGCTATGAAGCTGCTGACGTTGGATATAAGGCTTTCCTTCAAGATTATCCTTGAAGCCTGCCCACTCGGGTATCGAATCCGGGTTATACATTGAAGCAAATCGACCAGAAGGACGACATGGCAAATGAGGCTCAGAGAAATGAAGGGCCAAATGCCAAAGACCACCGCTGGCCTGCAGCTGCTCAAGAGTCTCAATCGCTTGATCCGCCAACCAGTGCGTTGCAGAATCTTCTATCGGGACAGGATTCGATTCACCGAAATAGCCGTTCGTAAACACCACGTGCGGATAACGGGTGGACATAAATGAACGATAGCTATCTTCTCCCACATAACTGCTATAACCGAATGAAGTGGGATCATAGACCGGATTCACCCCCCATTTTCCTATAAAAGCCGATTTATATCCATTCTCCGCAAGTGCTGCTGTCCATGAGAAATCCTCCGGCTGAAGCGAGGATACCGGCAGAGAAGCCTTATCGTTCCATAAAGCACCGAAGGTCTCCGGCCTCCTCCCGTTAAGAAAAGATTGCCTCGCTGGGCCGCATACCGGTATATGCGAATACGCATGATGAAACACCGTACTCTGTGCTGCTAAACGATCCAAGTTCGGAGTCCGAACCGGATACTGCTCGCTGTATCCGACACAATCGTAGCGAAGCTGATCGGCCGTAATCAATAGAACATTCGGTGGACTTTTATCCATGCTGCGTCCTACTTCCTTTCCCTAGCCTGTCATTCGATACTGAGTGGGGGAGCATCCAACATGTCTTAGAAACAGTCTATTAAAGAAGGATTGGTCCTCGTAGCCCACCATCGTTGCTACAACGATGACCTTCTCGCTTGTCTCCAGCAATAGATGCTTCGCCCGCTCCATACGAATCTCGTGCAGTGCCTCGAATACACTTCGGCTGTACTCTTCGCGCATAAGTCGGTTGAGCTGTCTAGTGCTCGAGTTGAACAACAAAGACAGCGATTGAAGCGTAATCTTCTTCTCGTAGTTTCGCTCCAAATAACCATAGATACGTCTGGCCGTCATTTCACGATCCAACTGGCGCGGCGAAGGAACGGCTCGATGCTGCTGCATGAGGGTATAATACCGAGAAAGCAGAACGAGCAGCTCAATCATTTGCAGCCGGATAATGGTAGTATGACCCAGTCCCCCGCAGCCGATTTCTCTAATCATGCTCTCAAGAAGAGTCAGGACAGAAGCCGCTTCCTGTCCATGCAGATTAAGACGGTGATTGAACCTGACGTCATGCTTCAGAAACGGATGAACATAGAAATAATCCATAGAGGCCGTTATTTCGAGCTCACTTAGCAGCGCATCGGGAATGAAAGAAGGCATGAACAAACAGTTAATAATTTCAAGCTGATCTCCCGGTTCCACGAAATAAGCATGTGTTTCTCCAGGATTAATAATGAATACATCTCCGGCTTGAACCGCATAGCTTGAACCCTCAAAGATATGCAGTCCTTTACCCCGAACCACATAAACAAGCTCAACAAATTCGTGACCATGCTCGTCAATAGACCCCTGCACCGACCGATTGATCCAGAAAGGGAATTCCACTTTCATTAACTCCTTGCTGCTAATAATAGCCTTCATCCCATCTCACCCTTTGTCAAAAGACTACCACTCGTTGGTTCGTAGTTTGATTGGTGCTGGTATTCATTAAATCTTAATCAGTCGTGACTGCGCGAAGCCTGATCGAACCTCTCTCGATCTGGATCCCGACTCCATTCCTCCCAAGACATGCCGGCAGCATCCAGAATTTGCTCGATTCGTCTTCGAAAGGGCAGCCCCTTCTCTTCCAGCTGCCGCTCCATTGGATCCTTGTTCCCGGATAGCTTGGCTGCTGTCCAATCGTTCAATTGTCCCTCAAGTAAATCAGCTAGCTCTGGCTCCTTATCCGCAAGGTTGACTGTTTCCGCAGGATCAACAAGCAGATCATACAGCTCTCTTGCTGGGCGGTTGAACGGTCCCGAATCGTAAGTACAGATAAGCTTATAACGTTCCGTCCGTATCCCTCTTGCGGCCTGCCATGCACATTCGCTTAAGTAGATTATTTCGTGCGTGCCATCCTCTTCTCCTCTAATCGACTTCCATAAGCTTTGCCCGTCAAGGCCTGCTGGATCAGCAAGCTTCGAGCTGTCTATATCAGCAGGCGCTTCCGCACGGACCGCCTCCAATAGGGTAGGCAGCAGGTCAACTTGCTGCACAAGGCCTGGAACCCTTCGACCAGCCGAGATTCGTCCAGGCCAGCGCATGATAAGCGGCACATGAACAGTTGGTTCGTACAGTCCGCAATGATCCCAGTAGATATCATGCTCGGTCAGACTCTCACCATGATCGCCGAATAGAATCATTAAGGTGTCTTCTTGAATGCCTAGCTTTAGCAAATGTTCATCTAATTCCTTCAGACAATCATCCAAATAACGGATTTCAGCATCGTACAAAGAATCGTAATAGTCACTATCCGTCACTGGACCTACAAGGTCATAATGATGGTGCTTAAAAAACGGATAGGCTGAATGATTATACGCCTGCTCCATGCTTTTGTTTCGAGGATCGAATGGATCTTTACTCTGATCGTAAAATTGTGGAATATAGGATTGCGGCGGCAAATACGGAGTATGCGCATCCCAGTAATGAAGGAAGAGGAAGAAGTCCTCCTCTTGATGCTGCTCGATCCAAGGCAGCGCCATATCGTTAACCGTTCGCCCATCAATCCAACGATTACCACCTACACTGTTCAGATAATACTTGTATCCTCTCGCGAACCATTCTTTGAGCTGATATAAATTATCTACCGCCGCAGTCGTGAAGCCCGCAGAACGGAGCAGCGCCGGCAGCCATTCGACAGATTTGGGCAGTTGAGTCAGCTCTGATCCATGTGACACAACCCCTGTCGTCAGTCCAACCTTTCCCGTAAAAATGCCGGTATGTGCCACCTCTGTCGGGATATCTGCTGCGAAGGCCCGCTCAAACAACACGCCCTCACTTGCAATTCGGTCCATATGCGGACTTGTAGCCTTGCCGTATCCATAACTGCTTAATCGAGACGCACGAAGAGTATCAAGTGAAATAAGGATGATCTTCATCTTATATCCAATACTGCATTGTAGCTGCTTGGAGTTGTGGTGAAGCTTGGTCCATCCAGGTTAGAATGGTTTGACCATTTTGCTCCAATGTTGAAGTCGAAGTACACAAGGTAAGCGCCGGATGGGCAGGCTCTTCATAAGGGTCAGAAATACCGGTAAAATGATTCACTTCACCGGAACGAGCTTTGGCATACAGCCCTTTGACATCCCTCATCTCGCATACATGGAGGGGACATTTCACATAAATCTCCACATAGCTTGGAAGCTGCTGACGTGCGTACGCTCTCATTTCATTGTATGGCGTAATGGCCGATACAAGCACATCTACCCCATTGCGTGATAGCAGTCCTGCCACATAAGTGATTCGCTTCACGTTCTCATAACGATCCTCCCGGCTGAAGCCGAGTCCCTTGCAGATCGTTTCACGCAAATCGTCTCCATCGAGCAGTTCCACGCGTCGGCCCTGCCCCCTGAGTTTCTTCTCCACATATTTAGCCGTTGTTGTCTTACCGGCTCCAGATAATCCAGTAAACCATAAGACAGATCCTTGGTAACTGTTCATGTTCGTTTTCCCTCCGTATCTCCTGCCTCAGCCTTTTGTAGGTAGTGTCACAGGTATTCCACCTAGCTGATGTGAACGAATTGCCGCTTCAATGACTTCCTGCGCAGCAAGCGCATCGGCCCCTGATGCCGTTATTTCTTCCGGTTTGGTGTCTCTTTTAATATCCGCAATAAATCGGTTAATTCGCTGATCGAATGTATCGTCAAAACCTTTCATTCCACCGAATAGCGGGTTTCTCACAACCGTCAATTCATCCGAATGATGCGGGTAATAGGTCATGCTTTCGTATACATTGTCAATGACAATACGACCTTCACTGCCAGCCACCTCACAGTATTCGATGGGGTGACGCATGGACATATCGTAGCTTCCAGTAAGATGCCCGACCGCCCCGGAGACGAACTCCATATTCACGGAGACGGTGGACCAGGTTTGACGACCTGGCGCCTTCATCATAAAAGATTGAACTCTCCTCACATCGCCTGCGAAATATCGCATCACGTCGATCGAATGAGGATGAAGCGCGCGCATGTGAAGCCATTCCGCATCCTCCTGCGGATTGTGAATAGTCAATCGCATGTTGAGAAATAGCAGTGAACCAAGCTTTCCCTCCGTCACCAGTTCCTTGGCCTTATATGCAGCAGGAGTAAAGCGGTGATTCAAGTTGCAAGCTAACCGGACTCCTTTTTCCCTGGCAAAAGCAACCATCGTCCTAGCTTCTTCGATTTGATTCGAAATCGGCTTCTCGACGAATACGTTCTTCCCTGCTTCAATCGCCATCATCACTGGTTCGAAATGATGACTGCCTTTCTCCACTCCTGCTGTGGCAACAACGACTACATCAATATCTTCTTTAGTTAGCAGTTCATGCAAATCTGTGTAAAAAGGAACTTGATGCTCGCTTCCCGCCGCCTCAGCGCGATCTGACAAAAGATCACAGACAGCGATAAGCTCGGTATCTGGATGCCGTCTGTAAGCCTGGCAGTGAATTTTGCCAATATGATTAACACCTACAACAGCAACTCTAATCATGAGATGCCATCTCTTCTTTCGCCTTTTCTGCTGCCTTATCCTTCGATTGAAGAGAAATCGCGTTACCGATTGAGCCAATATAGAGGGAGTCATAAGCTTCTTGAGAAGAGGTGAAGATTTTCCCTTGGCCGCTCCAATTCACATTGGTATATATCGGATTAGGACGATTCACCTGCTGCTCACGCTTCATAATATGGTTGTTCATCCGCTGCTGCAAGAGTGCTACCACTTCAGGCTCCTGATCAGCTACATTCACATTTTCCTCGGGATCATGAATTAGGTTATACAGCTCCACTTCAGGCTTGAAATGAAAATCCGGCTCCAACGCACAGATCAGCTTCCATTCCGTCGTTCTCCATCCATGCTTGCGCATCCATGTACATTCCGAGATGTAGAATTCACTGATTAGATCGCTCTTCTCCCCAGCTATTGCCGCTGTGAGCCGTCTGCCATCGAACTCCGTTTTTGTTGTGATCTGCAGCAGATCCAGAATGGTTGGCATAATATCCGAAATGAGAGAAACGTCAGAGATTCGCGTACCCGCGGGTACACGACCCGGGAATTTCAGAATGAGCGGAACAACGAGCGTGCAATCATACAGGCCATGATGATCATAATAACATTCATGCTCATTCAGCGTTTCCCCGTGATCAGAAGTGATAACGATTAATGTCTCTTCTTCAAGTCCCATCGCTTCTAGCTTCGTGAACAGACTTTGAATGGCCGTATCCATATAAGCAATGGCTCCGTCATATTGCGCCGTTACATACTCCGCATCCGTTACACCTTCTGGAATCCAAGATTTTAGATAATCGGCAAAAGGCTTGAATGCATAGATAGGTTCCATCGATTGATTATCGGCTTCGAGCTCGTCTTTTCCATAGAAAATTCGTTCGAAAGGAGCTGGCGGCAAATAAGGAGAATGCGGATCCATATGCCTTAAGAATAAGAAGAACGGTTTGTCTTCCGCAGCAAGTCGATTTAGCTCTGGAATGGCGACCTTATTCAAATTCTCCGCTTTAGGCGCGCGTCCAATCTCCTCATCTGGCAGCCAGGATTCATAGTCCAGATAAGTTTGGAACCCACGTGAGGATGGGTTTCCCGTGAAGCCAATACAGGTTGTATTATAGCCGTTCTCGCCAAGTACCTCGGCCAGTGTTTGCACGTGTCCGCCTAAGGGACCTTCGTGTCTAAGGGCTACAACATCTGTTCCGAATACATCCATTCCGGTCAGCATAGACGCGTAAGCAGGAGTTGTCGGAATACTTGGGCTAAAATGCTGCTCGAACAACACGCCTTCTGCGGCAACCTTATCCAAGTACGGTGTCGTCAAACGGGAATATCCGTAAGCACTCATATGATCACGACGCAAGCTGTCAATTCCAAAAATAATAACGTTCGGCTGTTTATTGGACATTGGGCGGTCCTCCTAAAAGTTGATAAGCCACTAATCAAGCTACTATCTTGCGTTCAATTTCTTTAAGCAAGCATTCAAATATCCGTAGGATTCTGCCGCTACAATGGAGACCTGCTCTATCGTATGATGAGGCTGAGCTCCAATGACTTCTAACACAACTGGGCCGTTATAGCCGCCTTCCACCATCGCCTGACAGTACCCATTAAGGTCGATTTCTCCCCTGCCGCAGGCTTGAAGCGCAATTGAGCCTGGACCTTGCTCCCTGCCTTTGCAATCTCGAATGTGAATATGCTTCACTCGGCTTAGCACAGCTGGGAGTGCTTCCTCCGCATTTTCACCAGATCGATGAATGTGACTGGGATCCATATCGATGCCAAATGCAGAGGACGAAATTGCCTCAATCGCTTGCAGTGTTGTTGGTGTGTTGTATATGGAACTACCAACATGTGCTTTTACACACAACGTAACCCCATATGAAGCAGCTTTCTCCGAGAGTCGAGCTAAGGTCTCGATAGATGATGTGAGATCTTCCTGAACACCCGATTTCCCGCCTGGTCCGACATTAACAATCGGAATTCCGATTTCCGCCGCTGCTTCGAATGCAAATATCAGCCTTTCTTCGTTCAGAGAAGCAACCTCCATCGATAGAAACCGAAGTCCATTTTCTTGGACAATGGCTTGCAGCTCTTCTTTTTGTTCCCTCCAACGGCTAAGATCAAGATGCTCGCACATTCCTTGTATGGCTGCGATCTCCACCCCATCGTAACCGCAAAGCGCGATGATCCTCGCTGCCTCGGCGAAGCTGAAAGATTGGAACAATACAGAATTCACGCCTAATTGAATCATGAATGATATCCTCCTCGATTATCTAACAGTTGTGTGCAAGCAAGCTTTATTTCATGAAATGCGGATCGCCATGAAGGGGCGGCAAAGGATAAGGACGAACAAGCTCTCCTCCGCGCTCATAGGATTCGATTACTGCGAACGTATACTCCAATACAGCTAACGCATCTCTGCCATTCGCTCGAAGCTGATCAAACGGAACTTGATTGGATACATCTTCAAGGAACGCATGCAGCCGGTTATTGAAGGTCCGGTCGAAATTGGTTGTTCCATAGTCTGTTATCTCTGGCACGATAGGCGTACTGATCGCGGGAACTCCCTTTTCCGCTTTCCAGAAGGATACTTTCTCTACACAGTTCTCAATGCAGAAAGTTCCTCGCGTACCCGCCATCTCCAGGCTCCACCAACCGCCAAGTCCATATACCGCATCGCCCCGTTGACTGAGTAGGTAACCAACCCCGCCGTTAGCGAACTTCAGATGAATGCTGTTAATTGATACCATGACATCCCCTGCACTTCGGCGGAAGCCTGGCTTGTCAGAGAAGGTCTGAATATGGGTAATGTCTCCGCAGAAATAACGCATGACACTAAGTGGATGAGTTAGAAAAGCCTTCATATGAAAATACGGATGACCTTTGACTTTAGGAGAACCCGCGAGCCCATAATTCAATTCCCCGCCATTGAAGCCCATTTTAGCTAAGCAATAAACCAATTCACCAATGTCGCCATTATCCACGTATTGTTTTGCTTTTTCAGCAGGCTCCGTAAAATAGTGGTTGAGATTACATCCCAGATATACCTTCTGTTTCTCTGCAAAAGCAACAAGCTCTCTTGCCTCCCGAATATCATGGCAGAGCGGCTTTTCAACTAAGACATGTTTGCCATAGCCAATCGCCTCCATGGCCGGTTCAAAGTGCCAGCTTCCGTTATCGATCCCACCTGTGGTCACATCAACCACTTCTATATCCGATTCATTCTCCAACATATCTTTGAGACTGTAATAGGCCTTTACTCCGTATTTCTCAGCTGCAGCGTCTGCGCGCTCCTTCACGACATCACAGACGGCCACTAGATTAGCAAGCTCATCTTCCTTATAACAGGCTGCATGGAGATTACCGATTCCGTTCAGGCCTACAATACCGATTTTCACTGTCATGATTTCGTTCCCGACCTCCGCGAAGCGTAAGTGGAAACTTCACCTCCTGAAATTTTTTACAATACTCTATACGAACATATATCTTGGAGTAGTTAATGATTAGCAATGCTTTTGCAGAGAATAGCATTACACTTCCGCTATTGCAGGATCGCTTAGCAGAACGCGTCTACCTTCCTTCGCGGATACATAAGTGGCTAATACCATACGCAGCGAGATCCGGCCTTCTTCAGCTGTTGCCAAAGGAGCACTAACGCCTTGCATAAACTCGGCAAGCGGCTTCGCTAAGCCTCGAATGCGATAGCCATGATTCGGTGGAGAAGGAATGTCACTCTCCGACCACTCCCCTGCTGCTGCGATATACGTTCTCAGCCCCACAGTTCCTTGCACGCGCGGTACGTTGCAGCTAGGCACATCCCCGAAATTTTGCATAATGGAGCCAAGCTCGCCAATAATCTCTGTCGTGTTCTCCGCTGCTGTGCAGGTGAAGGAACAGCTTACTTCTGCAAGTGGTCCACCCGGGTAACGAAAGATAATAATGCCATTATCCATAGGAACTCTTGGGTTATAGAGCGATTCAATCTCCGCAGTTACACTCTCAGGGACCCCAAGCAGCCAGTGGATAAAGTCAACTGGATGTGCGGAATCATCAGCCCAAATATCACGATTAAGCGCAGGATCGACATGCCAGGTATTGGCGAAATCGGCGTTTAATCCAACCGGAAGGCCATGTCTTCGACGGACCATGAAGATCTGACCAAGCTCACCATTCTGAAGCGATTGTTTCATCTGAATGTTCTGAGGGTCCGCTCTCATTTGCCAGGCTAATGTAAAGGAAACGCCATACTGCTGCACCGCATCTACGATACGATCTGCTTCTGCCATTGTTAGTGCCATCGGTTTTTGCAGGACTATACGTTTACCCCTCGCTGCGGCAAGCTCTACCAATTCAGCATGCTTGGAAGTCTCGGATGCAATAACTACCGCTTGAATATCGGGGCGTTCTAACAAAGCAACGACATCCGCATACCCCTCAAATCCGAATTGCTTTCTTGCTGTATCCAGCCTGAGCGCATCATGATCCCATCCTGCGAGTACCTTCACTCCATAGTCAGGATTCTTCCATTCCTCGCAGTAAGCGTGGACATGCCCATGAGCAAATCCGAGTATCCCAACGCCAATCGTTTCGATCATACATCTCCTCCATCGGTTCCTAGATGGTTTCGTGTAAACGTTTACTCCCTCATCATAATCAACCTTATCCTTCGTTTCATGGCTGATCGGGACAATAACTATTGCGATTGGGACGATTTCACAAACAACTTGTGATCACCCTCATCCCTTCACAGTTTCCAGCTGTCACAAAAAAAGCGGATCACATCTATATGGGCAAACGCATAGGCTACTTTGAAAAGCTTTCGCAATGTTCGAAGACAGAAAGGTAGGAAATTGCATGCAATCACCAGCTAATCTGCAATCCCCTTCATTGAACTTAGCTTACGATTTATCCAATGCCCCCTTCTTTATACGGAACAACAACAATTTCATCCTTCAGCTCACAGGCAGCCAGCTCCCTGTCATGCAGAACTTATCTATGTTCGACATTCGTCTCAGTCAATCACATACCATCGAACCGCATTGGCATCCTAATGCTGCTGAACTAGTTTATGTTATCAGTGGAGAGGCAATCGTCACTGTCCTTGATACATTTACCAGACAGCTGCTTACTTATCGCGTTAAACCGCCTCAAGCTGTCTATATACCTATGGCTTGGTGGCATTGGGAAATTGCACTCACCGATAACACACAGTTACTAGCTATATTCGACAATGCGGCGCCACAAACGGTGTTCGGTTCTGATGTATTAAGAAAGACACCGCCAGAAGTATTGCAGCTAAGCTATGGCATCAATGGAGCTCAGCTAGCTCAGGTGCTGCAGCCAATCACACAAACGGTTGTAATTGGACCACCTAACCCTAGCTTCGGTCAGACACCGCCAGCAGGCGCCCCAAGAGACACTGAATCTATCCCATTGCGTACCGGCACTTATCATCCGTCTACTCAGTAAAACAACGATAACATCCTCTTTAAGTCCCAACTTCATATTCATCATGATAACGAAGCAGCGGGTAGAGAATTCTCATTTCAATCGAGAGCTCTCCCCGCTTTTTTCTTATCTGTGACAACTATTTGGACGAGTATGAAGCGTAGTTATGGGGATAATAGGTGATAGAAGTTTACAATAGCCTAGTAATGCTATACCATTGAGAAAGTAGTGTGCAAAGAAGGTTTACGGATAAACTTGACTTTTACTTCCAACGTATCACTAAAAAACTTGGCCTATGCTTCCGAAGTAGTTTTTTAGCTACAGAGGCGTAATTCAGGAAGTATCACTAAAAAACTTTTAGGAGGATCATGATTTTGAATGAGCAAATAGCTCTCTTCTCTGGATCATCGAATCCACAACTTGCCGAGCTTATCGGACAGCATTTAAACCAGCCTTTGGGCAAGATCAAGCGTTCTAGATTTAAAAGCGGTGAGATTTATGTCAACTACGAAGAAGGACTTCGTAACCGACATGTTTATTTAGTCCAGTCCTTCTCTCATCCAATCAACGATAATTTCGTGGAACTTCTAGTTATGATCGATGCAGCCAAAAGAGCTTCAGCGAAAACCATCAATGTAGTGGTCCCTTACTTCGGATATGCAAGACAGGAACGCAAGAGCAATCCGCGCGAACCGATCTCTGCCAAAATGGTTTCCGATGTGCTGACGACTGTAGGAGCCAATCGAGTTATTACGCTCGACTTACACTCTCCTGCTATTCAAGGGTTCTTCAACATTCCAGTCGATCATCTGACTGCACTCGATCTTTTATGTAAATATATTAAATCGAAAAACATTGAAAATCCGATCATTGTTTCACCAGATGCGGGACGTGCAGAGACAGCGGAGAAATTAGCCAATTATCTAGACTATCCTTTCGCTATCATGGTTAAAAAACGCCCCTCCCATAACGAGTCAGTCATTACGCATGTTATCGGTGAGGTTGAAGGCCATACTCCTATCATTATTGAGGATTTAATCGATACGGGCTCAACCATTCAAAAGGTTGTAGAAGGGTTAAAAGAGCGTGGCGCCAATGATTCTTACGTTTGTGCGACTCATCCGGTTTTCTCTGGACCTGCTCTTCAGATATTGGATCACCCGAATATTAAAGAAGTCATTATTACAGATTCCATTGCACTTCCTGAGAACTACCCAAGCTATATAAAGGTGATCTCCGTCTCCTCCCTGTTAGCTGAAGCCATTAGCACCAATATCTATGGCGGTTCAATTAGCGAATTGTTCAAAATCAAAAGCGTATAAAATATATATAGCGTTGGACATCATGTAGTTTTATCTGGCGCAAAAAAAACGGGTAGAGACCTCAGAAAACATCTGAGTCTCTACCCGTTTTTTTGTGGTATTTGAAGAGTTCATTATCGTTCACAAGCAACTTCACAATGCGCACAAGGGGATGGGGTTGAATATCACTTGGGCGATTTAGTCGTCGTTAACTGTTCCTAGCCCGATACTGCAGCGGAGTTGTGCCTGTCTCCTTTAAGAATACCTTGTAGAATGAAGTCTCACTCTGGTACCCAATTAACTCGACAATTTGCCTGACCGTTAATCCTGTCGATTGCAAGTAATGCTTGGCCGCCTCCATTCGGCAGGATATCAAAAACTGGATAGGGCTGACCCCTACTTCAGCTTTAAATGCATGGGCGAGATGATATTTGTTTGCGAATGTAACGGCGGCAAGTATGTCCAAGGTAACTGGCGCGCGGTAATTCTCTTCCATATATCGACGGGCGATTAAGACGATTCCCGGTTTCACATTCGTAACGCTTGCAATACCAGGCTCGTAGTACACCTTCTGCGCCAGTTTCGCGAAAGCGATACCTAACAAGTTACTGGCGATTAACGAATATTCCGGGTCCCCACTCTCATAAATAGCGAGGCATTCCCTCATTAGTTTGCCTATGACGGGAAACAGATCTCCCAGCACAATAACGGGATCCTGCCCGGACGGAAGAAAATAATGTTCCGGCAGGTCGTTAAGCTTCAACCCCTTAAAGGCGAGATAAGTGGCTCGAAAAGGGTAAACCTTTGATGTTTCTTTATGCCATACTCCCTGCTGATAAATGAGCAGCGTTCCAGGTTCCACCCAGTAAGACTTGGAATCAATTACGAATTCCCCCTCGCCTTCCTCGATCAATAACATTTCGCTGAACAGTTCATGTTTGTGTAAATTCAAGACAAAAGGATTCTCCTCGGTATTATAGAAACACCCTCCGCTGACGAATTGAGCTTGCCTTATAAACAGACTCATTTTCTCCATCTTCCGAACCTCCATACCACAAGATTGGATAGTCAATACCGCAATCCATATTATTGTCTTGTACATCATCAAAAGGTTATTGTTGTTATGCATAGGATGAAAGCGCTACCTCATCATGAACACCATAACGCACTTTATTATGATCATGCAATATTGAATAATTTAATGGAGAGGGTGACAAGTTTGCTGCAATTCAAAAAACGTCTGCTATCGGATGAGAAATACGAGGCTTGCGCGGTATTCGACGTCAACGGGGACGGAATTCCGGATATCATAAGCGGAGCTTACTGGTATGAGGGGCCCGATTATAAGAAACGTCACTTCATTTGCGAGATCGAAGCTATATCCGGTTATCACGACGATTTCAGCGATTACCCGATGGACGTTGACGGCGATGGAAATTTGGATATCCTTACTGGGGCATGGTGGGGTGAGACGCTGCGCTGGCGCAAAAATCCGGGCGGTGACCACCAAAACTGGGAAACGTTCGATATCGATTTCTGCGGAAGCATCGAGACCATTCGGTTCTTTGACATCGACGGTTGCGGCGTTCCGGAGATCTTCCCGAACACACCCGGTGCTCCGCAAGCTTTCTATAAGTTGATCCGGGATGAACAAGGCAAAGGAACTTCACAGTTCCGCAAAGTTCCCATCGGTACCGAAACGAGCGGGCACGGCATGGGATTCGTCGACATTAACGGCAATGGCCGTATGGACATCGTCCTTTGCGATGGTTGGTTGGAACAGCCTGAAGATCCTTTCCAAACCCCATGGACGTTTCACCGGGAATTTTCGCTCGGTTCGGCCAGCGTTCCAATCCTTGGGTTTGACGTCACAGGAAATGGTCTGATGGATCTGATCGTCGGCCAAGCGCATGATTACGGCTTGCATTGGTATGAACAAGGCATTGACGAAGATGGTTCACGCACATGGACCAAACACCTCATCGACGACTCCGCTTCGCAATTCCACGACTTGTGGCTGGTGGATCTCGATCTTGACGGGGAAATCGAGCTGATCACGGGCAAGCGTTACCGCGCGCATAACGACGGGGATCCCGGTGCTCACGATCCTATCGGAATTTACTATTACAAGATCGATGGCGGCCGCTTCGAGAAACACGTCATCGACTTCGGTCCGGCAGGCGAAGCGTCTGGCGCAGGCATCTATTTCTGGGTGCAGGATCTGACCGGTAATGGATACCCGGATATCGTCGCTCCCGGCAAAGACGGACTCTATTTATTCGAAAATTTGGGATTAAGGAAGGATGCGGACAATGAGTAAATTGCGAATTGGATTCGTAGGCGTAGGCGGAATGGGACAGATGGCGCACTTAAGTAATTACACGGTGCTGCGCGATTTATGCGAAGTGGTCGCATTGGCAGAACCGCGTCCAAAATGGGCACAATTGATTGCAAATCGCTACGGCGTTCCCGAAGTCTACGAGAATCACCTACAGCTTCTTAAGCAAGCCAAAGTCGACGCGATCGTCGCGCCGCAGCCTTATCGTAACCACGCCTCTCTTATTCCGGATATTCTTCGCGCGGGAATTCCGGTATTCACCGAGAAACCGCTGAGCCTTACCGTTGAAGCCGGACGCGAGCTTGCACGGATCAGTGAAGAGACGGGTACGCTTCATATGGTCGGTTATCACAAACGATCGGACCCGGCTATGGAACGCGCCAAGGAAATTATCGAGGAATGGAAAGCTAGCGGAGATTACGGCAAGCTGCGCTATATTCGCATGACTATGCCGCCTGGTGACTGGATTACTGGAGCGGATATGCCGCTCACTACGGACGAAGCTTATCCCCCTATTGAACTTGAAGCGGGTCCCTCTGATTACACCGACAGTCAGACTGCAGAATTGGATTCGTTCGTTAATTACTACATCCATCAAGTCAATGCGATCCGGTTCTTCCTCGGGGAAAATTACCATCTGACTTTCTCCGATCGCAATGGCATTATTCTGAACGGGGAAAGCGACAGCGGAGTCACTGTTACACTCGAGATGGCTTCTTACACGACGTCGACAGAATGGCACGAGAGCATTTCGGCTGCATTCGAGCATGGCTTCGTTAAAGTGGATTTGCCGGCTCCATTAGTACGCCAAATTGCAGGTAAGCTGACCGTGTACAAAGACAATCCGACAATCGGCAAGCCAGAAATCGTTCTGCCGATTATGCCTAACGTTTCGGCCATGCGCAACCAAGCCAAAAACTTCATTGCCGCCGTCCGCGGCGAACGGCCCGCTCCTTGCGCATCGCGCGAAGCTCTTGAAGATCTGATTTTCGCCAAATCTTATATTGATTATAGAAACCACCAGTTTTCCGAATAAACCATTGGAGGGATGAAATTGAGAAGGATCGCGATTATCGGAGCAGGAAGTATCGTATTCTGCAAAACGCTGATGCTGGATATCATGGCCACCAAGGATCTGGAAGATACAGAATTCGTTCTTATGGCGCCCTCGACGGGTAAGACCTCACAGGTCAAAGCGTTCGCTGACAGAGTCATCAAGGAGAACCACCTAAAATCCAAAGTTACGATCACAACCGATAGGCGGGTAGCACTACGTGGTGCTAACTACGTCATTACCTCCTTTCAGGTAGGCGGCGTTTCGGCGTTCGAACTGGATTACAAAATCCCGATGAAATACGGCGTCGATCAATGCATCGGCGATACGCTTGGACCCGGCGGAGTATTCCGCGCCCTGCGCAGCATTCCGGTCATTCTGGAAGTCGCGAAAGATATGGAAGAGTTATGCCCGAATGCAACGTTACTTAACTATGTAAATCCGATGGCTATGATCTGTTGGGCACTCGGCGAGACGAACGTCAAGTATGTCGGCTTGTGCCATGGTGTTCAAACGACGCTCGATCTTATAGCAGGCTATACCGGCGTATCCAAACAGGAAATCGACTATATCTCTGCTGGGATCAATCACATGGGTTGGTTTACCGAGCTTTCCCATAAGGGCGTAGATTTGTATCCGTTACTTAGGGAGAAGTTCGAGCAGCCCGAGTTCTACGTGAACGAGAAAGTCCGAGGTGAAGTGTTCCGTCATTTTGGTTATTTCATGACTGAATCGACGGGCCATCTATCCGAGTATGTACCATGGTTCCGTAAAAATCAGAAGGCACTCGACGAGTATTGTGACGAGCCGTCGTTCGGCGGAGAAACGGGCGCGTACTATACATGGTGCACGTATGTTGCTGACAAGTACAAGGAGCAAGATATTTTGTCCGAAGAATCAGCCGCTCTCCCTCCTCGCAGCGTTGAATATTGCGCCTATATTATTGAAGCGTTAGAGACGGGACGTACGTTCAAGTTCAGCGGTAACATTCGCAATGACGGGATGATCTCCAACCTGCCTGCGGAATGCTGCGCGGAAGGTGCAGTATTCGCCGACCGTACTGGTCTTCACCGCACCATCATTGGAGAAATACCACCACAATGTGCGGCGCTGAATCTGACGAACATCAACGTACAGCGCCTGGCTGTCCTCGCGGCTAAGTCGGGAGATCCCGAGACTGTCGTCCATGCGCTCGCACTCGATCCTTTAACTTCATCTGTGCTCACGCTGAGGGAGATCCGGGAGATGGTCACCGAAATGTTGCAAGCCGAGCAAGAGTGGCTTCCACAATTCGGAGGGAGGCTGCCGCGCCCAACGCCGGAGATTCCCATTCCTATGGACCTAAAACGTGCGGAAGTACCGATCGATCCCGCTCTCGCCGTCTTCTCAAGGTTCGGTGAGCTTGCGAAATAGTTCCGAAAACGCGGGTATTCTTCATGAATATCCGCGTTTTTCCACATGGATTCACCAAAATTCACAGAAATGAGGTGCTGTCCCGCAAGTAGCAAAAGTCTACCTCGCGGGTACAGCCCCTTTATTTTTCATAGATACGATAGTTCCACATGGGGTCGACTGACTTCTTCCTCCATATAAGATTTTATTATTATATTGTCTACAATCTTTTGTGTTTATTATGATTGACTACAACGTAATGTTATGCTGTTTACATCCATAATCATTTTCAGTACTATAGGGAATGGAGCAACTTAGGTGAGATGAAAGCAGGTAAGCCCAAATGAGTGAATTTCGTTTTGAAGAACAAAAAAACACATCGTTACGCCATAAAATAACCGATGATATACGTAAAGCTATTTTTCAAGGGAAGCTTAAACCTGGTGATCGTCTACGCGAGGTAGAGATGGCGAAACAGATGGGGGTAAGTCGTGGTCCCATACGCGAGGCTATTCGCATGCTTGAGCAGGAAGGTGTAATCAATTCCCAACCCTACAAGGATACAATGGTTGCTGATATCTCTGTTGAGGAAGTGGAGGAGGTCCTTCTCCCCATTCGTCTTACGCTTGAAATCTTCGCAATCCGCAAGGCATTGCCGAATCTAACAGAGCAGCATTTAAACAATCTAACTGCCATCATTGGCAATATGAAACAAGCGGCGGATGAGAAGGATTTATACAAATTGGTAGATTGCGATTTGGCCTTCCATGAATATTGGGTTACGCTCTCAAACGTCCCTAACTTACTCGGAATTTGGACTTCCATCTTCAATCGCATCAGACTGTATTTTATCGTGCAAGGGCAGACTTATTCCGACCTCAATCCCTTATGGGAAAGTCATGAATTGCTGCTGCAAACCATACAAAAAGGTAATCTCGTAGAAATAAACAGCTTGCTTACCGAACATATTCTAGATGTCGATCTCTAGCATCGCGACATAAAAATGGAAATTTAAACAGGCTGCCGTAAAAAATTATCGGCAGCCTTGATATGATAATGACGCTATTAATTCCCAAACGCATGTTTTTTCTTCCGTATTGCTCTTTTAACAAAAACGGCGCATAAGTTGACAATATAGAATACACATAATGTCGTATAAATCAGTACATACAAGAATGCTCCAATAGTGGTTAAGCCCTTCGTATCTTCTACGTCTACAAGGGTATTCATTGGAACAAACGAAATGGATCGTTTATCAAGCATATAGTCATGCCCATCATCCGTAACTAAACTAATGATTTCACTCCCATAATGCCCCGAATAAATCAAATTCCCGTTTACTAGAGCTTCCCATGTTTGCTCTACTCCACCTACTGCCATTGCTGGGCGTATTAAAAACGGCAATTCCATTTTTAGCAAAGTAACTTCTTGTGATGATACCGCTTGATAATGTTTTTTTAACGCGATACTTATGAGGTGAGAATCATGGAAATACACAAATATACTTTTGAAGAGAGGGAGACTTACGAAAATTACGACGACAATAATAATTACATGTGACTTTAATTTCACTTGCATCCCCCTTTCACATCACCAATTTCTTTTTTCCAATATGTATGTAAATACGGAATAAGCCCACGTCTATTCCTCATATAAATACATTCATTTGAAAATTTAGTAATTCTAATTTGTGTATTATTAGCTACCTTTGAGAAACAAATGAATCTAGTCGGTCGTCCTCTGGGATATGGTGAATAATAGACAAGGCCAACTTCAACAATCTCCTCCCAGTTTAATTTTATACTTTTTTTAAACGACCTATATTCAACACTCTTGTCACTTACTACAACTACTTTATTTATCCCAGTAAAATAAAAATAGCTAATTAGAAAAAAATACCAACTAACTACAAATGTTATTTTAATCCACGGATTAATTACTTCACTGAAGTAAACAATAATGGTTGGTATTACTGCCAAAACTACTAAATATACGATCATAGCGACTATAACAGCTGGATTAACAAATAAATATTTTTTCACATATTTCCTCCCAATACTTTTATTGCTAATAGAGAACCTTTTTGATTAAAGATAGCGACAACTATTAAATACTCCCATGAATCCGTTGTTGATTGTAGTCCTGAATGAATTGCGTTACGATATCGTAGGTCCATATAAGTCTATTAGCTACATTCTACATTACCATAATTACCCTAAAAAAAGGGGTGGGGTTTGATTTTGTATAAGAACGCCGAGTAATAGTCTGACATACACGGGTGCTTATTCTGATTCCGAGGATGATGAGTGAAAACAGAAACCTGAAATAACCTTGACCCATTACGGATCAAGGTTATTTGTTTAGACTTCTTACTTTCGAATCATACGTTTAGCCATATTCACTGGAATATTTCGATTCTTCATTCCGTACGCAGCAACAGAACTTCCTATTACTCCTAGAGCTATTAAAGAGTATAACGTTGCTCGAGTCATGAATAAACCTCCCAATTTTATAGTTTGACGTACCTCTTTATTTTCTTCAATTAGAGAAGAATTTATTCTTCAGATCGTAATTGGTTGATTGCGAAGATTATCTCGTTTCACGGTGCAGCGTTATTCTTTTCAGACGAGGGCTGTACTTCATGAACTCTATGCGGCTGGTTAGCGTTCTTTTATTCTTGGAGGTGGTGTAGTTCCGATCTCCTGTTTCTGTACAAGCTAAAGTTACAACGACTCGCATGATTCTTTCCTACCTTCTATTAGGTTTAGGCTATTGGACAAGCTTCTGCATCTAAAGGTTCCACCTCAGAGTTAGGCAGCACGTCTACAAACTGCGTCCAATCTTCTTTCATTTCTTGATCGGTGAGCAAGCAATCATCTAGGCTTGTACTGATGCCTTGACGATCCATATCGATCCCGATAAACACCACTTTGTTGATACGATCCCCATAAGTTGCATCCCAGTTCGATGCAAGTTCTGGATCCTCTTGAAAATGAACCTTGCGTTCATTTTCCGGAAGCGCTGCAACCCAATAACCGGATGGACCAAAGGAGATCGAAGGACCCGCTTGGCTTATGCTTTGTCCGAGTGCATTGCGGCTTGCGAGCCACATGATACCCTTGGCACGTACGATCTCAGTCGGCCATTCGTTGAACCACTCCATTAATCGCTCTGGATGAAATGGTCTGGCTCGTTCGTATACAAAGGAGGAGATTCCGTATTCTTCCGTCTCCGGGGTATGTACAGGCTTCTCCATTTCTTTCATCCAACCGGCGGAAACACTTGCTTCATCGAAGTCGAATAGACCCGTGTTCAAAATCTCGCTTGGATCGACCTGTCCCTGCTGGATACGTATTAGTTTAGCCCTTGGCTGAAGCTTCCGAAGAACTCCCTCAAGCTCAACTAATTCATCCTCCGCTACCAGATCGCATTTGTTCAGCAGCAGAACGTCGCAGAATTCAATCTGATCAATTAGCAAATCGACAACCTCACGGGTATCATCCTCCCCTACAGCTTGACTGCGCTCCAAAAGCGTCTCTCCTGAAGAGTAATCATGCCAGAAGCGATAAGCATCAACTACCGTAACCATGCAGTCCAATCGGCAAAAACGAGTCAAATCGATATTCTGCTCTTCATCCATGTAGGTAAAGGTCTGTGCGACAGGGATCGGTTCACCTACACCCGTTGATTCAATCAGGATATAATCGAATCGATTCTCCTTCGCCAGTCTCTCGACCTCACGAAGCAAATCTTCTCGAAGTGTGCAGCAGATACAACCGTTAGACATCTCGACCAAGGTCTCATTCGTACGTGAAAGACCACCGCCATCCTTAATCAACGTGGCATCGATGTTAACTTCACTCAGATCATTGACAATAACGGCAACCTTTAAACCATCACGGTTGTTCAGCACATGATTCAATACCGTTGTTTTACCAGCACCCAGATAGCCGCTCAGAACGGTTACCGGTAGTTTAGCTGCGTTCATTTCATCACCTCATATACGTAATTTTTACGAATTTAAACCAGAATGGTGCTCCAGACTCCATGCTACTCGTTTAATGCTTTCTTCAATGCTTCCAGATTATTCTTCATAATCCCGATGTAATCCAAATTTTTGGTCTTATCTTCATCCGTCAAGCCTTCAATCGGGTTCAATACATCTGTCTTGGCTCCAAGCTCATTCGCTACAGTCTGAGCAACTTTTGGATCAACTAGAGTTTCAAAGAAAATCGTTGTGACTTGATGTTCTTTAGCAAATTTGATTATATCCGCCATCTTACCTGGAGAAGGCTCTTGTTCTGGGGAAAGGCCTGCAATTGGCACCTGTGTAAGCCCATATTGCTTGGCTAGATAGCTGAACGCCGCATGCTGAGTAACAAAATCTTTGTTTTTAACATCTTTAAGGCCGCTTTTGTATGCCTCGTCCAGATCCTTTAATTTCGCGATATAAGACTCTGCATTCTTCTTGTAGTCTTCTTTATTGGCTGGATCAGCTTGCTCGAAAGCAGCTTGAATCGACTCTACTTCCTTCTGCGCAAGAACCGGATCTAACCAAACGTGAGGATCTAGAATTGTGCCCTCTTCCGCATTGTGAGCATCGCCCTCTTCCTCTTCATGCATACCTTCCATCAAATTAATCCCTTTACTCGCTTCTACAACTACGCGTTTATCATTAGAAGCACTAGCAAGAGCCTTATCTACCCAGCCTTCAACAATTCCGTTGTAGATAAAAATATCAGCTTCCTTCACCTTCGCCATATCCTTCGCGCTAGGCTCCCAGTCATGAGGCTCAGCACCTGCTGGAATCAAAGCGATCACATCAGCATGGTCCCCAGCTACTTGCTTGCTGAATTCATACATCGGATAGAACGTAGTCACAACATTCAACTTCTTGCCTGTATTCACATTATTGGCAGGTACGGTTGAAGCATTATTCGCTTGGTTCGCATTCCCCCCGCAGCCTGATAATAATACGAGTGCGAGTCCCGCTGATACGGCTAATGATTGTTTGCCTATCGTCTTGCTTGTCTTCATTTACTTTTCCTCCTGAATTATGAATTTATGAAAGCTCGTTCTCAAAAGCTTCCTTCTTGAAACGGGATACCTGAGCGTTGTACAAGGCACCTTCTATTTCCTTTTTATTTTTCTTGCTTCTTTTTCCAAGCTTCAATATTAATTTCTTGATACTGATACCTGCAATTAGGAAGACAAGTAGAATAAGAGCAATTGTCCCTCCTGGAGGCGTACTAAGCTCATAAGAGGTCGTTAGACCAGAGAATACCCCAACTAAGCCAATGACCATGGAAATAAACAGGGCAGCGGTGAAGCTTGGTGCAATTCGGATCGCTAGAGCAGCCGGAAGAATGATTAAGGAAGAGACCAGCAGAACGCCGACAATTGGCATCGCTGCAGCGACGATCATACCTGTTAACACGCTGAAGCAGAGAGAAATCGTTTTGACCGGAAGGCCATTCGTGCGTGCGGTTTCCTCATCGAATGAGATTTGGTATAAAGGTCGGCGGAAGAGGTAGAAGAAGGCTAAACCTACAACAGCTACAACGATCATTAATAAAAGTTCTGTTTGATTGACAGCAACGACTGAGCCAAACAGATAGGAGGAGAAGCTTTTATTAACGCTCTGATTCAGACTCATCAGCACAACAGCCGATGATAGCCCCCCGACCATGATGATCGCAATCGATATTTCACTATAGGTTTTGTAGGATCTTCGGACATACTCCACAGCGATCGCTCCAACAACGGCAACGGCAAAGCCGGTTAGAGTTGGATTGATATGAAGATATGCTCCGCCAGCAACACCAGCCAAAGATACGTGAGATAACATGTCAGCCATTAACTCCTGGCGGCGAAGCATGAGATACACGCCAAGCACGGAAGCTAGCAGTGCTATGATCCCACCGGCGCAAAATGCCCGCTGCATGAAGTCGTAGTGCAGCATTTCCATCCTCCCTCCTCCTTTCTCTCCAGCTCAATAATACGATCCAGATAGGGCTGGACCTCAGTTAACCCATGTGTGACCATAACTACGGTTCTCCCATGCTCCTTCACTTGATGATGCATGAGCTCGTAGAATCCGAACCGACTTGCTTGATCCATCCCTGTCGAAGGCTCATCCAGAACGAGAAGATCCGGCTGCTGGGCTAATGCTCTAGCGATGCAAATCCGCTGCTTCTGTCCTCCAGACAGCTCGCCAATCTTGCGATAACGCAGCTCCCACATCCCTACTTGACGAAGTGCTTGCTCGGTTAACTCATGATCTAATGGCTTTAACTTGCGGAACCAAGAACCTCTTACATATCTGCCTGAACGAACAAACTCCAGAATTGTGCTAGGAAATCCACCATTAAAAGCCGCGATTTGCTGAGAAACATACCCTACGCTAAGCTTGCTCCCTTCCGAATTATATGGGGAGAGCTCTACCTTGCCTTTCCAAGGCTGCAATACGCCCAGTGCAAGCTTAAGCAAGGTGGTCTTAGAGGCTCCATTAGGGCCGGTTACCGCCACGAATTCACCTGAAAATATGTCAATACTTGCACCATGCAAGCATGGAACATCACTATAGCCAAACTCTACATTTTGCATAGATACTAGTAACATCTACTTCCACCTCTTTCATATGTGTAATAATTACGATATTAATAAGGTTAATATGTAATTTTTACGCTTAATCAATTTATCATCATTTAGGCTATTCGTCAAATGGTTCATACAAAGGCTATATAAAATAGATAAATTCAACTAAATCGTTGGCCGAGGGACTGCGCTGCGCGAGCAGATCGTCCTTCCGATCGCTGTTGCAGCTGGATTCTTTGATTTTCTTAACCCTTATAGGGTAAGAATCCAGCTGCAAAGGCGAACACTAGCGTTTCTCCAGAACGATTCTGCTCGCTCCGCTGCGGTTGTCTGTTTCTTTAGTTCCACGATATAGATCAATTGATTGAGCAACTTGCGCTGCTGCTGTTAGCTAAACAAGAAAATTATGATTTGCTCCCAACGTTCTCTATTGATTATAATCATAATAGTTCGTAATTATTACTTATAAATGGAGGTGTCCCTGTTGAGAATCCCGGTACTAGTCTTAAGTGGATTTTTGGGCAGCGGCAAAACAACGCTGTTGCTTCGATTGCTAGAAGAGATTGCAAGCCGCGGATTGAAGCCCGGCATTCTGATGAATGAATTAGGCAAACAAGATGTAGATGGTAGGATACTTGGTGAACACAGCCCTGCATCTTTGGAGAAACTATTAGATGGCTGTATTTGCTGCAGTAAGAAAAGCGAAATGGCAGGCAGTTTAAGCCTCCTTCTTAAAACGAAACCGGATGTCATCATAATCGAGCTCACAGGTGTCGCCAATCCAGAAGAGATTGCGGATGCTCTGACTGAGCCTGGACTTATCGGACAGCTGCGTTTGAAGCGCATTATTACACTTCTAGATGCCGAGCATGCTCTCGATTATAACAGCATATTCGCTACCGACAAGCAGCTTGTTCGAACGCTCCGCAGACAGCTGGAAGTCGCTGATTTCGTAATCGTTAACAAAACCGACCTCGTCAAACCGGCTCAGCTGCAAAAAATTGAGAAGGCAATTCGTAAGCAAAATGAACATGCATCAATCTCTTATACTACCTACAGCTCCTTGCATTTGGCACCCCTTCTTGAGGGAGTGACGAAGCGAGAAGAAATCAAGGAGCAAGCTGTTCAGCGTTTACAAATGGTAAAAAGCATCTCGTTGAAACAAAAAAATGCGGAAGGTTCAGTGTCCTCCGCACCTAAGCATGACCATGCTGAATCAGACCGTTCCTTCTCCCGCATCCAGACGCTATCTCTCTCTTGGACAACGTCTGCTCGCCTCACGCGTGAGCAAGTTGAACGTTTTCTTCATCGCTGGAAGAAAGAGCTGCTTCGGGCAAAGGGCTATATTTCCTTCCCCAATCAAGGTCAAATGTATCTCATGCAGCATGCCGGTAAACGAACGAATTGGGAGCCAACAGCCTATACGGGTGAGCCCTATCTCGTTGCTATTGGAATTGAATTCGATCAGGAGCGATTCAAGCTGGAATGGGAACAGCTTACTTAACAAGATTGGAGAAATCATCGAAGTACGGATATACGTAAGGTGTTTTTGAAGCTTTGATCTTCTCGATCTTAACGGCATCCAATTTCATAATCGTATTCTTATTGTAAACGGTCTTCCCGATGGTACCCGTAATCGTTACCCAGGTATCCTTAGGGAAGTCCTTACTCTTATTTGACTCCACCACAACCCCATAAGGGGATGAATCTGCCGAACAGCACTGCATAGCCAGTCTGGACACGACAAATTGATTGGGCGCCATATCATCTTCTCTGTAGATAAAGCCGCTTACGATCATTTTCTTACCTACAAAATTGTCCATGTAAAGATCGACGGCCGTCAATAATTCCATAAAGCCTTCTTCTTTAATCGTTATGGGAGCCTTCTTCTTATACAGCTTTAAGGCAAGTTTCGAATAATCCTCGGTATATTCATCGGGCTTGAACATTTCCTGCAGCTTGATATCTTCTGCCGAAAGGGGGGTTCCCAAAGACTTAGTCGAACTACCCGTGGATGCCATCGTACCTTGATCAGCTGCTGGCGTCGATGGAGAAATAAGTGCGCTATCTCCCGCTGTCACCGAAAAAGGATTGACCGTGGAGGACACATTCTTCTTCGCATTGTCGGACTTGAGCGCAGCAGCTGCTGCTGTCTTGACCATACCGGTAGCACTCAAATTCATACCTTTTATCGAGGCTACATCACTTCCCATGACAGTATCGGGGAGGAAAAACCCTAAGAGTAAAGGAAAGACAAATAAAGAATAGATGAACATATTGACCCCTATAGATCGCGATGGCACATGATCACAGCCACAATCCTCCTGATTCTCACCGAACCTCGATTTTACAGCCAAAAATCCTTGATAGACCGCAACCACGAATAAAAGAAGCGCAGCTATTTTCACATAAATCATCATGCGAGGCGCTATGTAGTACAGCAGGCTATCTGTCTTCACCAAATGAACAATATAGAAGGTCAAGCCAAGCATGATCACTGCGCGCAGAATGTAATGAAAGGTATAGGAACGTTCCTCTTCAAATTCCATCTTCATTCTCCTTTTCAACCCTCTATGATTCGTTATAAATAGAACCTCTCGATTAGAAATGACCCTAGACTAACGGTAATGACAATAAGAAAGGCCAGCGTGAGGACAAACCGAGTCTTGAAAACGGAGAGCAGCATTAAGGAGCCTTTGAGATCCAGCATAGGGCCGAATACCATAAAGGTCAGCAGAGAGCCGGCCGAGAAGGTATTCACGAAAGACGACGCAACGAAAGCATCAGAGGTTGAGCAAAGCGATAAAATATAGGCAAACCCCATCATGAACACATGCGAGGTTATCGCTCCTTGCCCAATATCGACCAAATCACTTCTTGGCACGAATGCCTGAATGGCCGCAGTAATGATCGAACCAAACATCAGATATTTACCCATTTCAAAAAATTCACTTCCCGCATGCTCCAGCATCTGAGTTATTTTGCTGCTGCTTCGTTTGTGCTGATGCTCAATCTTGCCGTCTTCTGTGCTGACGCTTGAATAGAGCGTACTTTGAGAGGTCTTCAATTGGTTCTTGCGCACAAAGGTAAACAGGACCAAACCAATCACAAGTCCTACAAACAGCGCCAGTCCCATTCGGGCATAAACCATCTCCGGTCTTGTCCGGAACGCGATATAGGTGGCTGCATAGACAATTGGATTGACGATTGGGCCAACCAGAATGAATACGACACCTACATAAAGCGGCATTCCTTTTGCAATTAAACGTCTTACAACTGGGATCAAGCCGCATTCACAAACCGGGAACAAAATGCCTAGTACACAGGCGAACAATATACCAAGCAGCGGATTAGAAGGAACAAGCTTGCGAATCCATTTCTCTGATACGAAGATTTGTAAAAAAGAAGAAACGAGAACCCCAAATAAGATAAAAGGAAATGCTTCAAGAATAATGCTTATAAACATTGTCTTGAAGGATCGCAATAGGGTTAAATCAGGCATGGATAAATCTGAGAACACACTCGGATGTAAAAAGATCACGACCATGAAACTCATCAACGCGATAAAAAAGAGATTAATCCCCCATTGAGAACCAAATGAACGCACGAATAGACCTCCTAAAGCAGATGAAAGTTAATGCTTCATCTCTATCTTAACAGTAATAATTACTTATTACTATCTTAAGAATGTTAGATCCATAATATGAGATATCCCCCATCATATATCAGCGATCACTAATATAACCGTTTACTTATTTAAAGGAATAAGTATAATCAAAATAAGAGGTTCCACGCTCATGTTCAATTCACTGTTCATGCTTATCCATGGTTATCCATGTCCACAATCAGAATGAAGAGGGAAATATATGATTACCGTCTCCCAACTTTCAGACTCGCTGAAGCTGCTCTCTGACAAAACCCGCCTGAATATAATTGCCCTCTTGTAGGAGAAAGAAATGTGTGTTTGTGATCTGGTTGAAATTTTGCATACCACACAGCCCAACATAAGCCAGCATCTAAAGAAGCTAAAAGCCAGGGGTCTTGTGAATGAGACAAGACGCAGCCAGTGGATTTATTACTCGCTTAACATGAAGGACAAGCCTCATTTACTTGGAATCCTCGACCAACTTTCATCTATGACCGAACAAATCCAAGCAGCCCGTCCACAGAGCTGTAATTAATCAGGAGGCATCATGCTCGCAGTCGCATCACTGATCTTTCTTCTAACGTTAACTTTTGTCATCTGGCAGCCAAAGGGCTTGAATATCGGTTGGTCTGCTAGCGGCGGTGCTTTACTCGCCTTAATAGCCGGTGTAGTCAGCTTCCACGATGTATGGGAAGTTACACAAATCGTCTGGAACGCTACACTTGCCTTTGTTGCCATCATCATTATCTCTCTGCTTCTGGACGAGATCGGTTTATTCGAATGGTCCGCCCTGCATATCGCTCGTTTGGCCAAAGGGAACGGGAAGCTTCTCTTCGTTTATGTCATCCTTTTAGGAGCTGTAGTAGCTGGCTTGTTTGCTAATGATGGAGCCGCGCTTATCCTCACACCGATTGTACTTGCTGTGGTCCGCGCTTTGAAGATCGATGAGCGAATGATTATCCCCTTCGTTATGGCTAGCGGCTTTATATCGGATACAGCCTCTCTTCCCCTAACAGTCAGCAATCTGGTCAATATTGTATCCTCCGATTTTTTTGGAATCAGTTTTGTCCATTATGCTAGTCGAATGATCATTCCCACCTTGTTTGCTGTTGGAGCAAGCTTGCTTATGCTTTACCTATTCTTCAGGCGACGACTTCCCACTCACTATGAGCAAAATCAATTAAAGCTTCCGAAAGAAGCGATAAAAGATCCGTTCCTATTCAAATTAGCCTGGGTTATTCTTGCCATTCTCCTTACTGCTTATCTGAGTAGTGAATATATCCATGTTCCTGTATCCATCATTGCCGGGGTTACTGCAATCATCTTTATTCTTCTTGCTAGACGAAGCCCTGCTATTCATACTGGCAAAATGATTAGAGAAGCACCCTGGGCAATCGTAGTATTCTCTATCGGCATGTATGTCGTGGTGTATGGCTTGCGTAATGTCGGTCTGACCGACAAGCTGGGAGCTGTAATTGGCTGGATTGGTGATCAAGGACTGTTTGCTGCAACAATTGGTACAGGCTTTCTTGCAGCTATCCTCTCCTCGCTCATGAACAATATGCCCACGGTGATGATCAATGCACTGGCTATTAATGGAATTCATCCAACTGGTATCTTGCGAGAAGCTTTCATCTTTGCCAATGTAATCGGTTCTGATCTGGGTCCTAAGATAACCCCCATCGGTTCATTAGCAACCTTGCTCTGGCTGCATGTCCTTTCTCGTAAAGGCGTAACGATTACTTGGGGTACTTATTTCAAAGCTGGCCTAGTTCTCACGATACCCGTGTTATTCCTGACACTGACAGGTCTCTATCTCTGGCTTATCATCATTCATTAAAGCTACCACCAAGAAGGAGCCTATCCATGATGAACAAAAAACTTTTTTACTTTCTTATGTACCGGCAATTCTTGCCGCAGCCAAATGGCTGACGGGTTCATGAAGGCTATCGGCGGGGATATGTACGAAGTTAAGAGTGTGCAGATGTAAAAATAAGGGGAGTCCGGGATGAGAAGCATCCTAGACCCCCTTATTTTATTGTCTTATTTAATTAACTTTTACCCTTTCACAATCGGCAAAAGCTTACTTCTTCTCATTGATTTCTTCGCGCAAGCTCAGAATTATTTCCTCTATATGAAGTGATCCGATGTCGCCTTCTCCACGCTTCCTAATCGAAACTTGGCCGGATTCTCGCTCTTTCTTACCAAGAACGAACATATAGGGCACTTTCTCCAGCTGAGCCCCGCGAATCTTGTATCCAAGCTTCTCTTCGCGAATATCAATTTCAACGCGAATACCGGCCTCTTCAAGCTCCTTCTTCAATTGAAAAGCATAATCGATATCATTCTTAGATACAGGAATAATCTTTGCTTGAATTGGAGCGAGCCACAGCGGGAAAGCGCCAGAATAATGTTCAGTTAAGATGCCGATGAATCGATCGATTGATCCATACACCGCTCGGTGAATAACGACAGGTCGATGTTTCAGGCTATCTTCTCCGATATAGT
The DNA here is from genome assembly GCF_003945345.1 of Paenibacillus baekrokdamisoli. GTDB lineage: Bacteria > Bacillota > Bacilli > Paenibacillales > Paenibacillaceae > Paenibacillus_Z > Paenibacillus_Z baekrokdamisoli. The sequence continues at coordinate 2,123,355 of NZ_AP019308.1, forward strand.
TAAGATCGAATTTCTCCGGCATTTGAAAATCCAGCTGAACCGTCCCGCATTGCCAGCTCCGCTTGAGCGCATCGAGAATATGAAAGTCAATCTTCGGTCCATAAAATGCGCCATCCCCTTCATTCAAACGGTAGGGAACACCCAGCTTATCCAGCACATTTTGCAAAGATTGTTCGGCTTGATCCCATAGCTCCTCAGAGCCCATGGAGTCCTCCGGCCGTGTGGACAGCTCGATCTTATATTCGAAACCGAATACTTGATAGAAATAATCGATCATGACCATAATCCGTTTGATTTCCTCTTCAATTTGATCTGGTCGAACAAAGAGATGGGCGTCATCCTGACAGAATGTCCGCACTCGCATCATCCCGTTAAGTGCGCCTGAGAATTCATGACGATGCACCTGACCGAATTCAGCAATCCGTATGGGCAGCTCTCTATAGGAATGAAGGCTATTCTTATAAATAAGCATATGACCTGGACAATTCATCGGTTTCAAAGCAAACTTCGTGTCATCCACGTTAGTAAAGTACATATTTTCTTTATAGTGATCCCAATGTCCAGACTGCTCCCACATGCGGTTATTCATCATGAGCGGTGTACGAACTTCTTCATAATCGCGCTGTCTCTGCAGCTCTCTTGCGAAGTCCTCCAGCTCCGTGCGGATCGTCATCCCCTTCGGCAGGTAGAACGGCATACCCGGTGCTTCTTCCGAGAACATGAACAATTCGAGCTCCTTACCCAGCTTACGATGATCTCGTTTCTTCGCTTCCTCGAGCATATGCAAATGCTCCTCCAATTGAGCCTTCTTCGGAAAAGCAGTCCCATATATGCGCTGCAGCATTTTGTTATTGGAATCCCCTCGCCAGTAAGCACCCGCTACATTCAGCAGCTTGAACGCTTTGATGCGGCCAGTGGATGGCAGATGCGGTCCTCGACAAAGATCAAGAAATTCACCTTGCTTATAGACTGTTATCACGGCATCCAGCGGCAAAGCATGAATGAGCTCCAGCTTATAAGGGTCTTCCATCTTCTCGAAAATCGCAATTGCTTCATCGCGGCTGACAATTTGGCGGAGAATTGGAAGGTTCTCATCGATAATGTTGGCCATTTCTTTCTCAATAGCTTCAAGATTATCGGTCGACAGGGACTGCTCCATATCGATGTCATAATAAAATCCGTCTTCAATGACGGGACCAATACCAAGCTTGACGGCTTTATCTCCGTATAATCGTTTAATTGCCTGAGCCATGATATGCGCTGTACTGTGGCGATAAACGGATAGTCCGTCTATACTATCATGCGTTATAATCTCTACCTCACTGTCTTGCTCGATTGGTCGATTAAGATCAACTAAATTGCCGTTTATTTTGCCAGCAACCGCATTTTTCTTAAGACTTGTAGAGATTGATTCCGCTATTTGTTCGATTGTGGTCTCCTGCTTAACCCTCTTGATTGTTCCATCTGGCAGCATTACGTTGATTTCCATCCTCTTCATCCTCCATTCTTCCTTATTCGCTTTTATTTTTTGAACGCAAAAAAACGCATCTCTCCCACAAAGGGACGAGTGCGCTTAAGCTCGTGGTTCCACCCTAATTCGACCTGCAGCTGACATTTGAATAAACATATCCATGCTGCAAAATCCTTCTTAGTATCCGTTATCGAGGATAAGTCGGTCCCGCTTACAGCCTCGCAATCAACCTTCGAGGGTTCAACGTTACAGCTGCAAAGGGGTAATTTCACATCCGGGAACTGGAGAAGCTTACAGCTGGAACTTCTCTCTCTGAACAGTCCGTAAAGGAAATCATGTCTTTGGTCATAGCCTTATATATGTGACTTGTTACAATACTAAACACTTCGGGGTGTATTAGTCAAGTGTTTCCTTGGGTTAGGAGCATGCTGTATAATAACAAATGACCATCACAACGGAGAAGGCAATTTTAACGAATGACAGGAGCATACCATGGATATCATCGAACTTCCTACGCATTTGGTTGATGAAGATACGGACCAACCAAGATATCAATTTGATGAAGAAGCTTTAGAAGAATTAATGAAAAGCATTGAAGAGCTTGGGTTACTATCCCCTATTAAAGTAAGAACCACACCAGATGGCCGTTACAAAATCATCTATGGAAATCGCAGATATAAGGCCTGCAAAATGCTAAACCGCCCGACAATCCCATGCATCGTATCCACGGTTACAGATGAAATGGAAATTTATTTGGAGCAAATAGCGGAGAATCTAACCAGAGAAGGCTTCTCGCCGATTGAAGAGGCCGAGGCCTTCAATAAACTGCTGAATGATACGAAGTTTAGCAGCTCGACTAAATTCCTCTCCAGCAAGCTCGGCAAGCCTGAAGCCTACATCAAGAACAAATGTGAGCTACTGAAATTTAGCAATGCCGTGAAGAAATTGATTATCGGCGGAACAGAGATCAAGCAAGGCAAGCTCACGGAGGATCAGTTGCTGCCACTCAAGGACCTGCCTATTGAGTATCGAGATCCACTCGCCTTGATTATCGCTAGAGACGAGATGCCAGTCAGTGATGCTAAGAAGATCAGTCAATTATTCAAGGACAAGGACATTTCTGCTGGCACGAAGGACAAGCTATTATATAAATCAGGGAATGATCTTCTTGAGACCTGGTCCGTTTATCGACAGAATAGAGCGGAAAGAGCCAAACCTGCTGAACCTAAAGCAGCACCAGTGAAGCCGGAGAAACAAGTGAAAGCCGAGCTTCCAACAACAGCAACAACAATAACAACAGGAGCAGGAGCAGGAGCAGGAGCAATAGTAATCGAGTCGGCTGAGATGAAAACACCTTCATTTCCCGGAATCGAAGCTAAATTACAGGAATTAATCGCTTTAATTCCCGCTCACTCCCCCTTACCTGCAGAGTTGAAAATTTCCCACGAGGATATCAAACCAGAAGAGCTAGATCGCTTTCACGCTAATCTGGACAGCTTAATCGACAACCTTGAGAAGCATCTTCAGGAATGGAAAAGCATAAAGGATTTGTCTAAAGCTGCACTCCTATCAACAAAATAGCATATGCAAAAGGCTAAACTCGCGATCATCTTAATCCGAGGTTAGCCTCTTTTCTTTGGCTCTTGCCCATTCAGGCCTAATTAGTGGTCGATGCCCATTTGGATCTCCCTCTTCAACTGGAGCAGCTTCTCTGTGTAGGCATACGGTAATTTCAAGGCATGCTCTATCGTTTGAAGCGCTGCTTGTAACTGACCTGCTTTCGCCTGTGAATCAGCTAGATAATACCAGTAAGGAGCGGATTCCGGCATTTGCTGGATTAGTCGTTGATAGTATGGAATCACCTTTAGAAAATAATAAGGGTAGACATCCTTCGCAATGGCAAGCCCTTGTGGACTCCATCGATAAATCTCTATCTGGTACGCATCACCTGTATCATGCTTCCATAGGGCAATTTCATATCGACCGTCTCTCCCCTGCGTGCTGGGCATATCTTCGACTTCTAGTTTGCTGAAATAAGTGCCGCTTGGAATCAGATGCTCGAATTTTCCATTTTGCCACTGTAGGAGATCCAGCTCTGACCATATACTTCCGAACTGCCATCCTGCAATAATGGTTTGCACGTGACTATCAATAAGAGGTGCCGCTAACAAATAAGTAAGGTTATATCCACTGCCTTTAAACGTTGAGAGTTTCCTCCACCTACCGTTAATCAGTTTCAAAACTATTAGGTACATCTCGCCCTTATCCTTATAGCCTGCTATGAGCTCTACTTGACCGTCACCATCAATATCCGCTAGCAGGATAGCTGGCTGGTTATGCTGCTCTTGCAAATAAACCAATTCAGCATGTGGGGGTAGAAAAGGACGTACAAGCTGGGCCATTTCATCAAGATAACGCATTTTTATCCCTCGCTCGCTGCACTTCGATTTCAACAGATTTTATGCAATAACCCGTTATAAAAGCACCGAAAGGAACCGCGAATCTTTGGGCAATAAGGAATATGCAAAGGATATCAATATATCCTTAAACACAACCAAGCGGCTGCACTAATTGTTACAAGGGTGGCAAGCGTTACAAAGAAAACATAACCCGTTTTTGTTTTGGTAGCGGTATGTTTATCATAGAATTCAGAGCTTCTGTTGAAATATCCCGTCCATAGTTCGCCAAGCAAGCTCACTACTACAAGAAAAAAACTTTTGATAACTTTCATATCGAGAACACCCCTTCGGCATTGGATATACAAATAACAACATAAATCCCATTTCAGAATAAGAACTCTACTGTTCTCACTCGGCTGTAGTAAATGCTATGATTGGTAATTATCCTCCGCCTTCTTAAAGGTCTTATTCGATTCAGATTACGCTCTAGCGTTGCGTTCCAATTGAATACGTATCCCTTCGCGGTCAATCTGGATCCAATATTCAATGATTTTTCCATCTTCAACACGATAGACTGCACTTGCGATCTCCACGATTGGTTTTCCAGTTGGTAAAAAACCGTCCACTACTCCGATGTGAGTCCCAACTTGTTTCCATTTTACATAGACTCGATTATCTTGAGCCAGTAACTCTTGAATATTAATGCTGAATGAACCGTAAGCTTCAATCATTTCTCGGACATGATCTGCATAGTTAGTTGGGGACCGCTCTACAGTTACCTCATTTTCCGATGTAACCTGATGGGCCAAAATACATTCTGCCATATAATTATGTGCCGCATCGGGATCACGACCTGAACGTACTTTTTCAAAAAAAATCCTTACAACTTCTGATGCCGTCATCGTTTATCCCCTATCCCAAGTTATTAATTTTCATTTTACTTCAGAATGAACACGCACGCCATTCTTCAGCCGGATCTTCATCTGTTACGTATGGATGGGCCCGTGGTCCAGAATACGGTGAACGGAAAACTGCTGCCGCACACTGCCTATTTCACCGATCAAATTAACGAACACTATGCGTACATGCAAGAAAAAGGTGTTCGATTGGATCCTATTATCGAAGAAGGCGAATGTGGCTGGCACTTTGACCTCTATGACCCGGACGGAAATGTCATCACGATTTGGCGGGCGAAGAACTTAAGGGGAGTGTGTTGACAAATAAAGCAGCTAACCGACTTTAAAGGATTGGATTGGATTGCCTGCTTTTTCATGCTTATTACTATATTCTTGCCCCTACTTCAAGAAGTCCCAGAGATGGTACCGCGACCACGCTAAACTGCCCGTAACTTCAACAAACAAAAAAGGAGCTACTACATAGCAAGCTCCTCCGTAATCGTTTCCCGTTAATTTAATTTTCATGGAAGTTTAAAGTTCCTCACGCTTCTCGAAGTATCGGCACAAAAATATCGGCGTTATTAAAGTGTTGTTCTTCTCCAAATCTGAATACTTCAAGTGCAAGCGATCTTGGATTATTATCCAAACTTTTTTCTTGTAAAAAAGATTTAATTAGCGCATAAGGATCTTGATCTATTGATCTTACCTTGGCATAACGTTGACTTGGTACACTGAATCCAATCATGCCTTTCGGAACATCCTCAATTCTTGTTACTTCCATACAGTAGATGTAAGTAAAAAGTACATCGTTCGCAAAATGAGGACATACATATACGTGCGGATTCATAATCTCTTTAATTTCGCTTTTTCTAGCAAGAAATACTTGATGTGCTTCTTTTATGCTTTCCGGCTCAACCCTTTTGAAAACATTTGTTACGGGAACTCCGACAAAATGCTTCTCCTCAAGAGTAACGATCTCGATTTGATTGTTCTGCATAAACCTCTCTCCTTGCAATATGAGTTGGAAGAAATATTCTACTTTGATTATTCACGGAATCAATAAAGCAGCCTGCTCAACAAAGACTAGTGCCCCTCAGTCTTTTTTGGAAGCTCGAGACTGATGAACATCAAACATATTTCCGAACGGATCATAAAAAGTAAAGAACTTACCAATAACCCCTTCGTCTTTAATTTCATTGACTTTTGTTCCTAATCCTTTTAAGTAATTATGAAATCCTTCTATGTTTTTCACTTTGAATCCAATGGAGTAATGATCTTCCCCATTTACGAGAAAGGTAGATGTTGTTTGATCATTCGTTTTAACCAAAAACAGACTAGGACCTGTTATAAAGTTAACTGCCACCAATTCTGTGTTTTGGAATAAAACCTTTGCCCCTAATTTATTGCGATACCAATCTAAAGCTATTTCAAGATCCGAAACTGGAATTTCCGTGTATTCAATACCTTCAATAAAATTCTCTTCCAAACGGATTCTCCTTTTAAATGTAGTAGTTTAGGGCTAATAGCTCTTCGCCTATGTTATCAAACATTTGTTCGTATGTAAATGTTTTCCTATTGACCTAATCTGCCCGTTACTTCAATAAGAAAAGAGGAGCCACATCACTGCAAGCTCCTCTACTATCGTTTTCCGTTAGCGTAACAAAGACTACAGTGGGTCGTCGATTTCCCATCGAAGAAGTCTCCTAATCCTCCTCTAAGATAACCATATTCTTCATTTCAGGTGCTGCGCCTTTTTAAAAAACCAATAAGCTGCGTCTTCTTTAGTGCTGTCTTTTTCTGCAACTGCGGATTTAATTTTCATGGGAGCGTAATAGAACCCCGGAAAAGACTTCAGAGAATTGCTTTAGAATGGATGAACTTCTTTTACACAAAGAACAGGACAACTTTATGTCGTAGAATTCGACACGAAGTTATCCTGTAATTAATAACAAAACCTCAATATCGGCGTAAATCGCTCCAGCTAAAAATGGTCATCAAAGCTCTAATGCTTTGCTTTCTATTGGTATGACTTCAATAATATTAATAACGTGACCGTCGGGATCGCACACATCAAACATAATATGATGATTCCATGGCGAGGTCCACTCCACGATCGGCTTTAACTTGTACCCGCTAAGATCCAAATCTCTATACATTTCCCTTACATTTGTCGCATTAAGATTGTAGCTGTGGTAATCCAAAACTTGAACTTGCTCGGATTCAACTAAGGTCAGTAGCGGCCAGCCGCCTTGATCCTGGGTGAAGAAAAACGTTGCTCCACGACCAGGGTCCCAATTCTCGATTCCACGGCATCTCAACCCAAGAGCGGAATAGAATGGAATCGAATTCTCTAGACTGGTCACACGTACAAATACTGAACCTAATGTTTGCACTCCCATTTTTGCTGCCTCCAATATAATGAATATTTTCTACACTCAATAAACGACGTTCTTGATAGAAACCAAACATCCTCCACGAAAAAATTATTCCGTTATCATAAATCTGTTTCCATCTGGATCTTCCATATAGAAAGCAAGTTTGCCATTCACCCATAGTAACCTGCTAATACGTACCCTTCGCTTTGCGAGTCCTACATATGCACGGCAAATTGCCTTCGGATCTCGTCTACGGAACGCATAGACCAATTCGTCGAAATCACGAGGCAACCACTGCTCAGATGAATCGTTTGATCCCGAACGATCCTCTCCCACCTTCGATTGTAAGGCAATCTTTTTCAACCTGACCCGCGCACGACTAAGAGCAACTTGTACAGCATCTTCGGTAGAGGACAGAAAGATTGCCGTCTCTTTTGCAGTGAAATCAAAAACATCCCTCAACAACAGAATTACCATAGATCTAGGGGATAGCCGATGAGCCAGTACTTCCAACAGCTCTCTCGTCGTCAGCCCCTCATCGTTTATAGACACTTCTGGCACAGAATTGTCTAGCATCCGCAAATGACCTTTATTACGCTTCCATTTATCCTTCCAAGCATTGCTTACAGCACGGAATAAGTACGCCTTCGAAATTTGTTTTAGAGGATTTGCTTCTAGGATACGATGAACCTTTAACAGCGTGTCTTGCGTTAAATCTTCAGCCTCCCATGAATCATTCGACATTCGTAATCCATATTGGTATATCAACGCCTTCATTCGTTGCAAATCCACCATTGATTCCAGTATACTCTTCCTTTCTTGGCGATTCCTTACATTGTTAATTCCTTGTTGAAATGATAATTCCTTTTAATGGGGGAGTTCAAAATCGCTTGTTGACTTCATGTAGACTCCGGAACAGAAAAATGCTGAGCATAGGTGACCATCTCGCCATGCTACATTTATTCCGGGCGCGAAAATTAAATGAATGTTGCGTTAAACTGCCCGTTACTTCAATGAAAAAGCAGACCACTGTTGTGATCTGCTCTGTTCAACTATAGTGTCCCGTTAGCCATTCATGCAGCGCAAGACCAGCGCTGCACCACAGAGGATGAAAATGGATGAAATCCGTCAATACTTCTACTACGGCTGGGTGAGGAAGGTCGATCAACTATGGTGCCTTAGAGCCCATCCGTTAGTCTGACTCCACCGACCACGGTGCATCACAGAATGTCGCTCCTTCGGGAAGCACTCATGGTAGATTAATCCTATTTTGGTTGTTGCACCAGCCCCCAATATTCAAAGCCGTAGAAAGGACAATTTCAATGGATATACTCATTGAGCGCGCATGTGGCATGGATGTTCATAAGGATTCCATTACTGCATGTACAATGACACCCGAAGGAAAGGAGATTCAAACGTTCTCTACTAAAACCGTATTTCTACTCCAATTAATTGACTGGATTAAAAAGCATGGTTGTACCCACGTAGCGATGGAGAGTACAGGCGTATTCTGGAAGCCAATAGTTAACCTATTAGAAGCTGAAGATATTGAATTTTTAGTTGTAAATGCTCAGCATATGAAAGCTCTCCCCGGACGTAAAACGGATGTGAAAGATGCGGAATGGATAGCCCAACTTCTTCGTCATGGGCTGCTAAAGGCAAGCTTCATTCCGAACCGTTACCAAAGGGAACTGCGAGAACTAGTTCGTTATCGCCGAAGCATCATTGAAGAACGAGCTAGACAACATAATCGGATTCAAAAAGTGTTAGAAGGAGCAAATATCAAGCTTGGGTCTGTGGTTTCAGATATTATGGGTGTCTCATCTAAGGACATGCTTCACGCCATCGCAGACGGTGAAGAAGATCCGGAGAAATTAGCAAGCTTCGCTCGGCGAACGCTGAAAAAGAAGAAAGATGAACTTGAGCTCGCTCTTCGAGGTTACGTTAATCCTCATCAACGCATGATGCTTAAAACCATTTTAGGTCACATTGACTTCCTCACCGAACAAATTGAGAGGTTAGATCAAGAGGTTGCCCAGAGAGTTATTTCAGATCAAGAAGACATCGAGCGATTAGACTCTATCCCTGGAATTGCCACTCGAATGGCTGAACAAATCTTAGCTGAAATAGGAACAAACATTAAAGAACAGTTTCCAAGTGCGGCTCACTTATGTTCTTGGGCAGCACTCGTACCTGGACATAATGAGAGTGCAGGCAAACGGAAATCCTCTAAAGGAAAGAAAGGAAACAAATATTTAAAATCTGCCTTAACAGAAGCCGCACACTCCGTAGGTGCTTCAAAAAACTATCTTGGCGCTATGTACAGACGAACATTAGCACGAAAAGGCAGAAAAAGAGCAGCTGTTGTTGTGGCCCATGCCATGCTGAGAATCGCTTATTATCTGCTGACAAGAAAAGAAATGTATGTAGACTTAGGTGAAGATTATTTTGATAAACAAAAACTTGGAGCTATTGTACGGAATTCGGTTCGAAGACTCGAAACTTTAGGCTACAACGTTACCATTTCGGAAGTCTCCTGATCCACGGATCACCAATATCCTAGGCGCTTCATATTTTTAAAAAATCAAAGAGACGCGTCTTCTTTAGTGCTGCTCTTTTCTTCGACTCCCAGCTTTTAATTTTCATGGTAGTTGAACGGATTACTGTTATGGATGTTCTCGTGTAGACTCATATTCCTCAATTATTTCCTCACGACACTCATCTGCGCCTTCCTCATCAAGCTCTTGGTCGTCCAGCCATTGATAATAATGACCCAGTTCATGTACAATTGAACCCAAAATTGCAGCCAAGGTATTATCTTGCCCACGATCATCTACCATTTCCAAATAATCTCCTGTGGCAACTCTTATATAGGGTTCTTCGTTCTTGTCATATGGTGCAAAGAATGTTGCAGATACAAGCTCTTTTGTGTATCTGTTTTTGATTTGATAATCTCTTTTTAAATAGACGACCACTCGTATTGGGAAATTGTATTCTGTTCGCAGCCACTTGGCAAATTCGAGACAGGCTCGTTTGACTTCGGGATGCACTCCCGATTCTGTTCTTATTCGTAAGCCATTCCTCGGATAGTTCATTTTTCCCCCACGCATTTGATTATTTGATTGTATTTAATTTTAGCACGTGGAGCACTTTTACTAAAACATTGAATGGTTGAATTATTCTGCCCGTTACTTCAATGAAAAAATCAGGCTACCGTAGTGCCTGCTCATCAATGTTCATTATTCAACTAAAGTTCCTCGTTAGCTTAATCTTTTCTTTTATTACGTCTATATCTAATAAAAAAATATATACAAATTAGAGTGAGCCCCATAAAACTGACGTACCTGTAATATTCAGGACTATCAGTCTTCATAAGAGCAGGATAACCAAAAATAATTAAAAGCGGCATTCCACTTGCTAAAAGTAATCTTTCGTACATAAGGTTGCCCCCTCACCAATATACTAATCTGCCCTTTAACGTAATGAAGCTGCCCTTCGTTTTTCGCCGTAGCGCAAGCATCTATGGAACTTTTACGGTTTCTCTTTCGTTTTGCAGCAACATATATCCCAAAAAGTATCGCTAAGGCGCACATTACGCCTATCTCTAGCCCATTTAAAAAATCCATAAAATCACCCATCAGAAGTCCCCTATTTATATCAATAATAGTACCACATATTGGAACTATCCTGCCCGTTAGCAATCGCTTCTTCTTTGGTCAAACCCCATTTTCTCCGATTGCCATCTGGGGCAAAGACTTCGAAGCGCTTTTCTGGACGGACGACAGGGATAGCTGCTGATTCTCTTATGATCCAACAATGATGGGTTTCGTTGTACAAGAATACTAATCGATGATGTTCTGAACTCAGTACAAAATCAGAAACGAATTCCTTTTCTTCATCCGTTAACTTAAAATTGCATGTTACAAGCCATTACTACTATTGAAGCTGAAACGGATAAAGACGCAGTTAACTTTTATCTTTCATGTGGGTTCATAGTGAAAGCTTTAGGTGAGCTATATCCAGGAACTGAGCTATTTTTATGCGTGAAGATTACTGATCATTATAAAACAGGGATTTAATCCAGTTGATATATTGGTAAGAGTCAAGCCTTGTCCACCTTCAAGCTTGTCTAAGTCCGTGAGAAGATGAGAGCAACCGAAACTTAGAGGAGGTTGCCTTATGTCATCCAAAGAACAACGCAGCCGATCGTTTGCCGCGTCTTTAAACAACAATAACTACAGTTAAACAGCCCTCATCATGACCGCATGGTGGGGCTGTTTGATGCATACACTGTAACCGAGAAATTACACTCAGGATTATGGTCAATGGCCGTATTCAGAATTGAACACGGCCATTCTCAAGAAGCTCGTCTGTCACCTAAAAGCGACGATCAACGCGCCCTTGGCAAGTACCTTTGAAAGATTGACAGTAGTCCAAAAATTCCACTAAAAAAAGAGTAGTAATTAATAAAAACAGTATTTGTATATTGGTTAATTACTCCAAAACGGTCGATTAAATTATTCAGTGTCTTATAAATATCAATAGCGTGAATATATTGGAGATAGAGACTTAACCCAAATAATAAAAGAAAAACGAATGGAAAAACAGCTTTTCCTTTAGCAAAATATTGTTCTTTTCTGATTAAAATGAATATCCCTGCAAGAAGCAACAAATAACAGGGAATTTCGAGAAACCACAGTATTATTGCTGGATTGCCATTACCTGATATTGCTCTTCCTGGTGTCATTTTAGTAGTAATTAGATCCACCAAAAATACTATGATAAGATTAAATAACAGGGTCGTAGTTATCGATATCAGTAAAGTTTTCTTTTTCACCTATTATCCTTTCATTATCGCAGTATTAGCAGGACCAAGTTAGGTGGATAGCAAAGTTGGGAGCTTGGGTCATCCAGTTCAACCAAACTGTAGAGGTATTTGTTGCACCGTTATCAGGGTCTTTGATTCCAAAATATTTTGAATCATCCGCCTTGACTTCGTAGCCAATTGCAGCAACAAAGTGATAATTTACATATGAGTCATCTGAAACATAGTAATCGTAACAAATAGCAGAAGGGGCCTATTATAATTAATATAGCTCTTGAACTAATGTTGTTCCTAATATTCCAGAATTCATCTCACCATAAATGTGGTTAACCAACCCGGCATTACTACCATAATATGTATTATTTCTTACATTATAACCTTGCGACTTATAATAGTTTACAATCATTGCACCAGTTGTTGGCCCACATGCGGATTTGGAATTGGTTATCCCTGTTGATTGTTGGTAATTACGTGTAACTGCCAATTCTTTTTTAGAAGTGGCTGTTGCTGCTAACGTCTGATTAGAGTTAACAGAAGATAAATAATAATTCCAGTTGCTTGTGTTGTCTCCGGTGCTTTTTGGAAGAGTTCTAGGAATAACGGTATTTGCATTTTTACTGGATACAGACGCATTTGCTTGCCTTATTGACTTTGTATCTGAGGTATCCAGCCAACAACTTTTCCCTGAATCTTATCCCGAGAAAATGGTTTCTCATAAAAGTCACTTCTCCACTTCCTGCCGAAAATTCTCGGCAACCTGAAGCTCTCCAGCGGTTCCAATACACCCGGCTTCCTCATCTCAAGCGGTGTTGCACTACTCTATATCGTGATCATGCTCGCCGTCCAAGACGCTTGGAAAAAAGCCTGGATCGGCAATGGCGGCAAAGCGATGATCGATCAGACCTCAATCAAGAGCACTGGCGCGTCCTAATGTGACTGAGTGAGGAATCATTATGGCAGCCGCATCGCTTATCGCTGCGGAACCCGATAAGAGACAAATTAAGTCCCACCCGGGTAATGCCGAGTAATGACGTTCATATGCGTTTCTTTGCAAATCACGGGCGCGGTCCGTTCGGCAAAGAAGCGAAGGCCACTCCCCTCCCTGTTCGCGCCGCCTGCGCCCGCAAATCAGCAAGATGCGGATACCCGCTTGGATTGGATCGACAGGGTGATTGAGCACACTCTGCAGCTGTTTGTCATCCTCTCTAGGAGCAGTCCACTACTACTGATGACCGGCCTCCTGAGGGTGTCGGTTTTTTATGCCTCTATCTTACTCTCTCTTGCCTTTGTCCTTGTCTTTCGGTTTTCCGTGCTTGCGGCCTTCCGAACGATCCTCGTCTTTCTTACTGTGGTCTTTATTGGACTTATTGTGGTCTTTATTGGACTTACCGTGGTCTTCATTGAACTTTTCGCGCCCTTTATCGGGCTTTGACTTTTTCTCCTCGTTCTTGCCGTCTTCTTCAGGTTTATTCTGTTTCTTCTCCGAAATGCCTGGAGCTTTAGGGAAAGCGATGACCGGCTCGCCTTTAAGCGCCTCACTCATTAGCTCCTGAAAGACGGCTGCCGCAGCCTTCGATGTCGTCGTTAAATAATGGTTCTCATCCGTATGGTCGTAACCAAGCCAAACAGCTCCGACAAGCTGAGGGGTGTATCCGACAAACCAGTTGTCTTTGGCCCCTTCTCCTCCGGTACCCGGCATTTCCGTTGTTCCCGTCTTACCGGCGACCGGGCGATCCTCAATCGCGGCTGCCTCTCCCGTCCCTTCCCGCACAACACCTTCGAGCATAGCCGTCATCGTATGCGCCACCGACGATTCCGTCGTTTTTTCCCCTGTATTCTCAGCAGCTTCTGCCAATATTTCGCCATCGGCGGATTCTATACGGATAATCGAATGCGCTGGCATCCGAGTCCCGTCATTGGCAAACACACCGAAAGCTTCGGCCATATCCAAAGGTGAAACACCTTCCTGCAGGCCGCCTAGTGCAAGGCCAAGTGTACGGTCTGCATCCGTGAGCTCGATCCCGAATCGATTAGCTGCATCCATGCCGGCATCGATGCCGATTTCGTCCAGTAATCGAACAGCCGGCACATTGTAGGAATGAACGATCGCATCGTAGATCGATACCTCTCCATGGTATGCCCCTCCGGCATTCTTCGGTTGATAGCCTCCGAAATCTACCGGCTCGTCCAAAAGCCTATCATCGGGGCTGTAGCCTTGCTCAAAGGCCGGCGTGTATACCGAGATCGGCTTCATCGTGGAACCGGGCTGACGCTTCAGCTGCACGGCGCGGTTAAACCCGCGAAACGGCTGATTGCCCCGCCCGCCAATCAGCGCTTTAATTCCGCCGTCGCGCGGATCGACCAGAACGGCGCCGCTTTGGATGAGTTGATCCGCTTTGCTTTCAGGAAACAATAGTTCCTGCGCATAAACACGTTCGGCAGCCTGCTGCATTTTCGTATCCAGCGTCGTATAGATTCGCAATCCACCATGCAGAACTTCATTCTCTGTCAAACCGTATAGGTTAGATGCTTCACGTATGATCTGATCCACATAATAAGGGTATTTGATGGCTTTACCGCGGATCGGCTTGAAGCTGCGCAGCTTAATCGGTTCAAGGATTGACGAATCGTACACATTCGCGCTTATTTTACCTTGTTCCTTCATGAGCTGAAGCACGACGTTGCGGCGATCCTTAGCCTGCTCCGGGTGTTTGAAAGGAGATAGTGCAGAAGGCGCCCTGATGATACCTGCTAGCATAGCCGACTCCGAGAGCGTTAGCTGATTGACCCTTTTGCCGAAGTAAGTCTCTGCCGCCGGCTTGATTCCCCAAGCCCCTTCTCCGAAGTAAATTTGATTGAGATACTTTTCCATAATTTGCTGCTTATCGTAATTTCCCTCGATTTTTTTGGCAAGCAGAACTTCGTTCCATTTCCGTGTCCACGTTCGCTCTTGGGATAAAAAGACGTTTTTAGCCAGCTGCTGCGTAATCGTACTCGCGCCCTGTACGGTTTTCCCATTCGTCAGGTTTGTAAAAAGAGCACGTCCTATTCCCCATATATCCATCCCGTCATGCTCGAAGAATCGTTTATCCTCCACAGCTACCACCGCATCAACCAGGTGCTTCGGCAATCTGTCATAGCTCACGGCCTCGAACGTGTTCAGCGAAATCCGGCTCGCTTCCTTCTCATTCTGATCATATATAATCGTTGCGGCAGGCAGCGGCTTCCCGAGCAGTGTAATATCTTGCCTTGCAACCATCACGCCAAATACAGCCCAACCTGCGGCGGCGAATAGGCCTCCCGCCAGAAGTGCGGCAATAATAGCTTTTTTCCACGAAAATCGTTTCTTTGGTTTCTCTTTGATGATCGGTTCCATACAGATGCCCCCAAGCTCTTCCTATTAACCTACTCTCGTCATAGTTAATATTTCGCAGAGAAAACCGATTTTCAGTGCGTTCGACCTAAATTACTCGTACTTTTTAACCAGGATTCCTACTAAAAGCATTAAGCCCGTCCCAATTCCCGTTAACGTTTTCTGTTAGCTCAACAATCGTTCAAATATGCAAAACCCTCTCATCCATTCCGTTAAAACCGATTGATTGATATAAATGATGTGCATTATGACAGGCAAGTAACCTTACCGTTCGAATTTCTTGTTCACCGACAAAGCCATATTTACAATCCTTATAGAAACAATAAGGCATGTCTTCTTTAATAAACGCACCTGCGCAAGCAACTATCTGCTTATTTTCTTCTACAATGAAAATGTCGCCGTCAAGAACATATTGACTTTTTGGAACTTTTATCTCTTTCGTGGTATTAAATCCATCCTTTGTGCCATCAATATAACCTGTTGGAATTTCAGGTCTTACACCATGAAACTGTTTGCCATAATTAAGCTAACTCCATTCAAAACTGCACGTTACTTCAATAGAAAAGAGGAGCTGCTGCATAGGCATCTCCTCTACAATATGTTCGTCAGCGTATGGAAGAGGGATGCCTGAACGCAGTGGTCATCTTCGATGAGATCAAAGACAAGGATACAACGGTAGTGTAACTACCCTTCGCTACTTCATCAGACCGCTGAAACCCATCGTCACTTCGAACGCCACGGAACGGTTTGCGACCGTACCTGGTGAGCAAGCACAAGTCGACTGGGGGCATTTACGAGTAGCTTGGAATCAATCCTAAAAGCGCTTGTATGCATTCATTATGGAGCTTGGTTATTCACGGACGTTGTATGTGGAATATACAGAAGATGAGAAAGTAGAGACGCTTATCGGGCTGTCATGAACAAGCCATGGCGTACTTTGGAGGAATTACCCGAACCTGCTTGTATGACAATATGAAGACGGTAGTCATCGGGCAATGAGCAACCCGTAGCACTTCATCGGCGCCAACTCACGTGAAGGACTAATGTCAAGTTTTCTTTCCTCGTTGACTGCTA
Organism: Paenibacillus baekrokdamisoli; assembly: GCF_003945345.1. GTDB lineage: Bacteria > Bacillota > Bacilli > Paenibacillales > Paenibacillaceae > Paenibacillus_Z > Paenibacillus_Z baekrokdamisoli. The sequence continues at coordinate 2,139,768 of NZ_AP019308.1, forward strand.
AGTAATAGGAGCCTCTCTGCGTTCTCCAGGGACGCACTATTAACCGCATCCGAGTCGACGATGAATTGGTTTTCAAGGAAACAGGATATTTTCAACTGCTTGACCTTCATCTTGTTGGACGTAAATTTGATCTCTACATCCAGGACGAACATATCCTTCCCGAGCGCTTCCTGCACGCCGGTGTAAGACAGTGGGTCGACGATTTCCCATCGAAGTCCGATTCGAAGTGGCAGCTTCGAATCGAACTCATAAATAATATCCTCGTTCATCCCCAGTTCCACCAAAGCTTCCGCGCTGCCGAGGTGAAGTGGTTGCGCGTGGTCGTAGCTTACGACGGTTTCCCAAGACTAAGGGGTTTCCAAAGTAATTGAAAACACATGCATGTTTGGATTAAATGGAAGTTTCATATGACAAACCTCCATGCCGTTTGGAAAAGGAACAGAACAGCAGAAAATCGCCCTCGGCCCTTCACTTGTTGTCGTAACAAGTCCGGCCACTTTGCAAATCTTTGAGGGTCTGTCATATTCCCAGCTCTCGATTCCCTTCCAGAAGTTATAGAAAAAAACTTCCACCTGTTCCTCTAAGCCATTCGCATCTATCACACAAATCGTCTCGCTGAAGTCTGCACTTTCACAGAAACCAATCAAGTGCATCTTACTGTACCTTTTAACCGCTGTTTCCAAACTCTGGCCTTCACAGCATACATGATCATAACCTTCCTTCGAAATATCCGGAAAGATAAAAGGTATCCCATAACGTTCATATGTCTCATTTATGCCAGGCAAGCATTCAGGCTTAAAAAGTTCATCGAAATGTGCTACTCTATAGGTCTCCGGCGCTGTTTCCCCCACCTCAAAGTTTACATACTTATGATTAAGAAATAAATTAAGATCTTGCTTATGGAAATCAGTCACAAGTTTTCACCCTCCATTCCTCGAGAACTTGGAACAAACTTGTAAAATACCTTTCTTCTAATTCTGGCAAATTCTTTACCTTCTTGGTAATAGAATCAGAATAGGCTTTATTTAACTTTTCGGAATTGCCGCACTTCCCGAAAACTCCGGCGATATATCCCCAATGCTCCAACAGCTCATCTGCAAGCGCTGCTGCAGGATTGCCCTCTCCAAAGACTTTCAGAAGCCTGTATCTTTCCACTGACTTTGATACCCGGAAATGATTCAACTGCTGATTAATTTTCTCTACCATATTTTTGTCAGAGAATAAATTATTGTTTAATACCCTGTCCTCAAAATTATCAGCAAACGTCCTTAATGTTGCTATACCTTCAAAGATGTCTGTTTTCCTGGATGTTATTGTATCGATAAATGAAGCTATGTTGTTCTTTTCATCATCGGGAGTATATTCCCTGTCTTTAAACTCAGGATCAAGGCTGTATTCTATATATCCCGTGAAGTCCGTTCGGCTCAGATTCCGCAAATACCCCTCATAACAATTCTGGGCATCTTCGTAGCTGAATTTGAATTCATCGTAGGTAAACCCTGTCGCATACTTGTGTTCCAGAATGTCAAATGCCTGAATTTCATCATCATAGCCATAGACAAGTACAATATGTACCCAGTGGTGCTTGTTGTATGCATCAAAACGTATTTTTTCATAAAAGCAATCTATGAACAGCAGGACAGGACGATTCGCATCTATAGAGTTCTTTAATTCCTGAATGACGTTCGTCGTGCTTTTTACCTGGCTGTTTATCCCCATATCCTTTAAAATGTCATCCATTTCCTTTATCGATTGGTGTTCCATCGAAATAAACCCCTGTGTAGAGTCATCCCCTTCTTTGTAGGTATAAATATCATTTAGCAAGACAGGCGTTATACTTTTTTTAAATTGCAATATGACGGGAAAAAGAGCGCTGTAGTAGCAGTTTTTGAAATATAAGTCATTCCACGCCTTGATGTTTCGAATTATTCCTTTAGTAGTCATATGTAACCTCCCTCATTCAGATATTTTACGGGCATAAAGAACTTTTATGACATTAGATTTGTTTTAGCCACATAACACACACGGCAAGTCCTTAAAGTCCACCCATCCGCTTGAGCGATCCTATCTAATTGCATCGACATTTACTTCGCCCAAAACTGTAAAACTACACGAAATATCTATCACCCCATTTTGCTTCTCCTTCGCTTTTTTGGACGTTATTTCACAACCGTTTCGAATTCATCCTACTCCCTTGATCCGTCTTGTTCTTGGAGATAAATTCCTCAAGCCGTTCAACGAGGCGCTGATTGATTGTATCTTCTATTTATTAAACCACGCTGCCCCTTTACCTACTCCATTCCGTATTTTTTGTGCACTTTATAATAAATGCAGGAGGAATTAATGATGCCTTTTTATATGTATACCACACTGTAGGATCTCCCGAATTAATTTCCTCTTGGATGACAACATCTTCAACTACCTTTTCAATTTGAAATCCCGCTTGAATTAGCTCATTAATATATGTGCTGAGTTTCAGTTGATTCATTATTGCCGGCTTATCCCATGGCTCACACTGTTGAAGACCTTCCTCATGGTAAGACTTATCAACTACAAGCTGTTCACCTTTCTGTCTAATTCGATTATGAAGCGGATGCTCCCAGCTAAAGATAAATGTTCCACCTGGTTTCAGGTAGCTGTACAGATGTTGTAGTGTCCTTCGCAAGTCAACGGTCCAACCAATCGCATAGATCGAATAAACAATATCAAAATACTTAATTGGGATACCGGGGTTATTTTCCATCGCCCCTTGAAAAAGGTTCAATTTTGTTTTGAAGTCCGTAAGGAGATCCCGCGCGGTCTCGATTTGAGTATTGGATAAATCGATTCCCCAAAGCTCAGAGGCTCCGTGCGAGGCCATGTATTTTAGGGAGTGCCCACTACCACAACCAATTTCTAAAACCTTCTTATCCGATAAATCACCAAATAGGTTTAGTTCGTTTTCTGTGGGCAGAAATGGGCCGTATATAGGAAGTGCAGTCCTGCCAAAAAACCGTGGAGCTACTTCATCCCAACTTTTTTTATTGGATAATATATAATCTTCTTTTATGGATTCCAACATGTAATTCTACCTCCCATGCTAATCGTAATATCCAATCTATTCCACGTGCGTGTTGTGTTCTCCTGCCCGTCAGGTGAGCAAAAGGCTGCCATTCATGCCGGCAGCCTTGTTCTGGATGTTTATTCAGCTATCGTGTCCCGTAAATTATATGTTTTTAATAACCGCGATCAATTTAACTACAGGAAAATGCAGGAAATTAAGCAAGGACCATCGAATAAATGTGTAGAAAGTTTTCGGTATATGCACGCTGAGTAAACAATTTGTCCGGATGGTAATCGATCAGGGGTCATTATGTTATATTAGACTGAGCAGCAAAGCGATATTAAGAAGTTAAAGCGGCAAGTGGCATGCTAGCATAAGGGGGATTATTAACCTTGCAGTTCAATTACTTCGTTGTGTTTGGGCTAACGATCTTTGGGTTCGCAATTATGTATTTCGGCGGTGCATGGATCGGTATGCGGCTAGCTATAGTCGGTGAACCCATTGTCCGGCGACCGATCAAGCCGAGACAGATGAGGTCGGAGATTAAGCTTTCACTCATCTCCATCTTGATTTTTGGACTCCTCACTGTAGCTACGGCTTATCTGGTTAACCATGGGCTGCTGCATGTCTCTTGGACCGTTTCATGGCCGAAGTTGCTATTAGAAATTCTAGCGTTGTTTCTATGGAATGAGATTCACTTCTATATTAGCCACAGACTGCTGCACACGAGATGGTTATTCAAGCATGTCCATTATAAGCATCACCTATCAACAATACCGACAGCCTACTCAACGTTTAGTTTTCATTATGTGGAGGCGCTGCTTCTCGGAAGCGTGCTTACAACCGCACTGCTGTTCTATTCGTTCTCCGTTTTATCACTTCTGACTCTGCCGCTAATGAGCCTGATTCTAAACGTACTGGGTCATTGTAATCTCGATTTCTTCCCAGGCCGATCTGCGCAAAGCCTGCTAAGCTTTACACCAAGGCATAGTGATCACCATGTTAGAAACAATGGTAACTACGGTTTTTTCCTTCCTTACTTTGACCAGATGTTCGCAACAAGCATCAAAGAACAGAAATCCCATAAGCATTCTCGCCATCATCAAGGATAACAAAAAGGATAACGAACAAAAACAGGCTCCTATGTTCAGGAAGCCTGTTTTTGTTTCAATTCCACAAGCAGCGCATGCATTTGCTCCGTAGCGAGTCCATGAAGGACCAGGCGGAATCCAGCGCGAAGTGTTGTGAGAGGGACCATGGGATGTTTATTGTTAATGAGTGCCAGCCGATCGTTATTACCAATGATTTTGGATGCGAGAATACCGATGGTTTCATCCAGCTGAAGGGAGTTCGTCGCTCTCCAGAAGTCATTATCGGTTAGAAATAGCTGATAGACCGGTGTGAAGCATTCAATCGCCGTAGTAAGATCAACAAAATTTGTCCATCGGTTCGGCATTTGTTCAATAGGAATGGGAGTAGAAGTAATGGCACCGAAGTTAAGCGGGAATTGCTTGCTTACCTCAATGTTCTTGGCCCGGATCTCTCGGTTCAGATTAATGACGAAGTTGTACAGATTAAGGTCATGGATGAGGAATAGATCATCTTTGACGGGTTCGAGATTGGTTGGCTTCAAGGGATTCATCTCGACGTGAACACCAGGCACATTGTCGCGAATGAACTGCAGCACTTCGGAGCCTAGGAAGAAATGCCGCAGAATCATATAATTGGCGTCCGGACTAACGAACGTCCGCATGCCCCAGTATAAGATCCGATGCAGCAGTCTGGAGGAAGTGAGCCTCTTTGGGACAACGATTTTAAAAACCTGTAGAAGGATAATGAACATTCGAGCTATCGGCCTTAGCACAGGAAGTAGAAATTGTCTGGATTTGCTGGAACAATCCTTTAGATAAGCGGCCTTCGCCTCCTCATTAAAGGGGATGCTCTGGTCAAGGTAGATGGCTAGGAATGGATTGGGATCGTTCTTATCATGCGGCATTTGATTATAATAATCAGCGTGACTCATGTGTTGCCCAGCTCCTCTAATTGAAGTAAGTATAAGCGGGCCGTTGTTTTGGCTGTCTTCACGATGCGTTTCGCAATATCCATTGTGAGCAAAGGATGCTGGACGACGGCTTCAAGCCGCTCAAAATGCTTCTCGTCGGAATCACTGTGATACAGCAGGAAGGACACCTGTTCATCCGTTAGATGCAGCTGATCTCGGATCATCTCTCCCCAGTATCTGGCCATTCGGCAGCCAAGCCCTTCAATAATCCACATGGCACCGATGAGATCGATCGGGTTCTCACGGCTTGCGCGTTGGAAGAGATAGGCGGATAGAGCTTCGCTGCCAATATTCTTCTCGCCACCCTGAATATCCGATAGGCTGCCGCCAACATCGATGTAATTCTTCTCAAGGATTTGAAAATCACGATGCTCGTCGCGGGCATGAGAGATAAAGAGAGAGCGAAGATCAATATGCTCAATTGCGATATAAGAGGCTGCACGTGCAATCCATTGTGAGCCGTCGATAACCTGCTGCCGTATGTTCTCCATGAGACTCATATAATCTTCCATAGTAAAATTGCCGCGATACAGCTTATGAATAACCGGAACCTGAGCGAGCTTTTCTTCAAAATCGATCCAAATCTGAACGAGCTGGCGGACGAGCAGCTGCTGAATCTCATTGGATTCATCGTATTCAACATGAGGAGCTTCAGGCTCCCGCTCGGCTAAGATCAGAGCTTCACATGCATCCTCCTCATCCGATCCTACTACCGTTAGCATCATATAGGAGGTTTGGAATCTTCCGCTCTCTGGGACCATGCACAGCACCTGCTCGCCTGGCTTTAGATGACCTTCGTTCAATAGTTCTTCTAACATAATGTAGATGGAAGCCGCGCCTGTATTCCCTTTTGTGTAGAGATTAGTGAACCACTTCTGCTCAGGAATGCTTAGCCCCCCAAGCTGCAGGAGACGAAAAATCTCTTCACGGAAGAAGTGGGAGGAATAGTGGCATACCATCCAGTCAATCGCGCCTGGAATCACTTTGCCCTCGTCGACAAGCTCAAAGAAACGTTTTACACCGATCTTAGGCATGTCATTCACAAGCCTAATATCCTGCTTCAGATTAATAGCCCCGTTATCGGCAGCTTCATGAATAGAAGGATAGTCGAGCCAGCTGGCTGGCTCCTTATCGGTAGCCGCCTCCTTGTTCGTACCCGCGTACATACAGACATCATACATATTGGCGTAGGACTTGTTATCAATCCATTCGATCCGAAGGGATAAACCTTTGTGGCTTTGTTTGTTCTGCAGCACCGCTGCGCCGGCCCCATCAGAGAGCATGAAGCGGAGAAAGTCGGTTTCGAATGATATCGGGCGGTCTGCGAATCTTGCCTGTGCCTCAAAGCGAGTATGCTTAAAGACGCGGCTTGGAAACTCGCTAGCACAGGAGATAGCGGCTTTCTTCTCGCCGGATTGTACCTGCAGGTAGGCATTCTTGATTGCCTGCATCCCGCTGCCGCAAACACCATGATGTGTAGCGATTTCCATGACAGGAAGACCTGATTCTGCATGAACCATGCTGGCGAAGCCTGGAACTAACAGATCCCCTTGTGTCGTACCTACGGCAAGAAAGTCGACTTCCTGATATAAATCATCTTGGTTACGATCAAGTGCGTCCCGTATGGCAAGGTTGGCCATCTCAGCATTCGTGAATAGACTTTGTTGATTCGTATCAATCGCATAATGACGAGTGCAAATTTTATTTTGTTCAAGAATGCGGCGCATAGTCTTGGAGCTCTTGCCGCCAATTTTGCCAAGGAAGTTCTCGATCTCATCGTTAGGTACAGGTGATCCTGGAAGAAACTTGCCTATGCTCGTGATATAAACTGGATTCATGAGTAACCTCCGTAAGAAGAACTAGATTATGATTGCTGTATGTAATTATTAACCAAGATGGAAACAATTCAAAGTACTATATTTATTTGGTACTTCCCAAAGAAGAAGCAGTAGGATATGAGGCTGCCATGGATACTGACGCAAATTTATTCTTACCCCTCCAATAAAGAAGACAAGATACTTTAGTTTATTTTTTACTCTGTTTAAACGCTCTAATTGTTATGACAACAGAAGCTAAAATAATAATTCCACCAAATACCATCCCTTTTAAATTTTCAGGGATGTCTGGAAGTTTTATATATGAAAATAAATATTTCAATAAGGTAAGAGATATTAACACGATAATGAATTCCTTAAGGGAAGAAACAAGTGTTCTATTTTTAATCCAATTAGGTAATGCAAACAAAACACTCAACAGTACAATTTCTAACCAATTCATTAATTTTCTCCTTTTCATTGTTAATCCTAGGTAATTATATCATTTCATTTCTCAATTATCCTGCCCGTTCGTATTATAAGGTCACCAGATCTTTCTGGTCGACCTTATTTTTATGAGGTAGTAAGCTAGCGGTAGCTGGGGATCGAACGTTTCTGCCCGTGGGACTTGGATCCCGAGAGCTATTCCGTTTATTCCCCCTACTTGTTAAACCATGATTAGGCTGGTTGGGACAGAGATCCCGGATAACAAGCGATACTGTGGACGATCCGTTCCTTTCACACCAAGCAAAAAAGAGCCAATTACGCAAGGTGAAAACGGATGTTGCTGATGCGTACCAACTGGGGGAAATGTTCTACAAAGAAGAGCTGGAGCCTTACAAAAAGCGGGGTCAGTATCTGATGAATCTCCGTTACCTGACTCGGCAATATGAGTCTCTGACGGGTATGTATGTCCAAGCAAAGCTGCATGATACATTTTTGACATGATTTTATGGAAGCGTTTATCAAAAAAGGAGTATGGTGACGATTTGGGCAAATCATCTTAAAAAGTTATGGAGGAAATCAAATGAGCGAAACGACCAGTGTGACGGAACAAGTAAAAGAGAAAACCCTGACACCCCTTTTGAAAGCAGTTAATTGCATTTACATCCCGGTTGCCGATCCCCAAAAGGCAGCGGCTTGGTTTGAAAAATACTTGGGTTTAAACAGGGTAAGTCCTGGCGGCGATGTTATGTTGCTTGGCAACGGGATATGGTTATTCCTTTGCAAATGTGAGGGACAAACTTCACACTTCGTAGGACTGGATGGAAGCGAGGTATGCTCCTTTACTTTTGAAACGGAGGACATTTTTACCCTGCATCAATCTTTAACCAACAGCGGAGCATACGTTGAACCGATAGAGGATTATGGCGGCTGCGGGTTGAAGTTTTGGTTTAAAGATCCTGACGGCAACAGGTTTCATATTTGGCAAGATCCAAATACGGGCGCTCATCCTGCCCATTAGCGAAATGACATGGCAAGCTTTGGAGCATTTAAATAAAAACCGACCTCGCATTACGAAAGGTCGATTTTCAAATTGAGTTCAATTATTTTGTTTGAGAAATTCCGTTAACGATTTGAGTCAGTGCATCACTGATTGGCGTAACTTGACGACCGAGCAGCTTTTCGAAATCGTTGCTTTCGATCTCCAGTGTGCCTTCCCGAATACCTTGCTGGATACCTACGAGAATAGGGAGGACGAATTCGGGAACACCCGCGCCTTTCATGATGTTGGCATAAGTAGCGTCATCGACCTGTTGCACGTGTACTTCCTTGCTTAATACCGTGCCAAGAGCTGACGCTAGTTCTTCTTGAGTCATCGGTTTACCCGATAGCTCATAAATCGTATTCTCGTGTCCGTCCCCCGCTAATACTGTTGCAGCTGCCTCCGCGTAATCTTGTTGCAATGCCCAACCCACCTTGCCAGATCCAGCAGACGTCACCCACGGAGCTCCTGCCATCACGCCTTGAATGCTCCCAATCTCGTTCTCCAAGTACCAGTTATTTCGCAAGAAAGAATAAGGAATGCCCGTTTTGACGATCGCTTCTTCCGTGGCACGGTGTACTGGGGCAAGGATAATCATGCTTTCACTTGCATTGGCTAAGCTGGTATATGCAATAAATTTAACTCCAGCACGCTCTGCAGCAGCTACAGCATTTGTATGCTGCTGAATTCTTGTTTCGTTGTCTCCATCCGCAGAAATAATTAATAAGCGATCGATACCTGCAAAAGCAGAGTCCAATGTTTCTGGACGGTCAAAATCACCTTTGCGAACTTCTACTCCACGAGCTCGTAAGCCTTCCGCTTTCTCTGGATTGCGCACACTTACAGCCAGATGACTTGCTGGTACAGATTTCAATAGAGCCTCAACAACTTTCGTTCCCAATTTCCCTGTCGCGCCTGTGACTAACATTTTCATTTTCTTTTCCTCCAAATATGTTTTGTTGTAATTCCTTCTGTTATAACTATATTAGTTACAACAAGTTTATAAAATAAAAGCTCTCTTAAAGGAGCTCTCATTTATATGAACCTTGATGTGAGTTGGCTCAAAGTCGTTTGTGCCAATCTTTGTTCCATAGCAGATTGTGCCTCGCTCAACTCGGATTGGAGAACCGTCTCAATGTTCCGTCCGACTGGGCATCGCTCATTCGGATCTTCGTGAAAACGGAATAATTGATTTTCTTCAATTACATTTACAGCCCGATAAACATCAAAGAGTGTAATTTCCTCAGGTGCTTTAAGTAGAGAAGCGCCTCCCACCCCAGGACGTACTTCCACTAACCCTGCCTTTTTTAGCATTCCTATAATTCTTCTGATTACAACAGGATTTGTATTTACGCTACCCGCAATGAAGTCCCCAGTACATTCGTTCGGACTACATGCAATCAGGGAAAGAGTATGAACAGCGATAGAAAAGCGCGTGCTTATTTGTTTCAATTGCATCACCACCGTTGTAACCATTGTAGTTACTACTTGGCGTTATGTCAATATCAGTATCATGAGATGAGTTAAGTCCTTAGTTATTATACTGCCCGTTCGTAACGAAAGGCTCCCTAGCGACAACCCCTCAGTGTTGAACATTACAAAACCAAATGCATTAACATTGAGAGATATTATCGCAATGACTTTCTTGTATTTTCTCTATAATTTCTATAACACAATGTTCTATATCCTTATTTGAGCAATCAAGAGTTATATCACTATACTTAATGTATAGAGGGACTCTTTCCTCGTAAACGTCCTTAAGACTATTTCCTTTCTTTATTACAATGCCTCTGGTTGTTATGTTTATTAGTCTCCTTTTAATTTCTTCATATGGGGCATGTAAATAAATAATCTGTCCACCCTGTTTAAGGATATTCATAGCTTTTTCTGAATATATAACACTTCCGCCTGTAGATATAATGCAATTTTTTAGTTGCAATTCAGACACAATTTTTTCTTCGACTTCCATAAATTTTTCGATACCATCATCATCAATTATATCTTGTAACAACATACCTTCATGTTGTTGTATAACAATATCTGTATCCACGTAATCCATTCCTAAAGCTTTTGCAAGCAACACACCTAAAGTGCTTTTACCAGCTCCAGACATACCTATAAGAACTATATTCATATTCTTCCTCACTTTTGTTAATTGGTATTGGTTTCGTTAAACTATTCGGCATTTTCCATAAATATCCTTCACGGGATAACGTTTTACTGCCCGTTCTGAGGCTGCCGATATTATCGGCAGCCTGTTGTCATTGCACTATCGTGCCCGTTAGCGGAACGAATTGGAGCTTTTTTATGTAAGGTTCTCCGCGCTGTCTGTAAGGGTAGGTTTTTCAAAAAAATACCTACCCTCTCCAACATCTTGCTAAAACACATTTAATTGGGTATAATTTCCACAAGAAACTTGTGGGAGGAAATCCAATGCATCCAAAAAAGATCCCCCGTTAAGCCCGAGGCCCTCCATTCATGTGTTAGTGTCCACTCACCTAATTAAAACAAAGGGAGATGCACGTTGATGAACATGAATGGACCTGTAAAAGTATCTCGAAGTGAGAGACTTGAAACCTGCCACGAAATTGCTGAAAAGTTGCATGAGGTGTACGGAGATAAAATTCTAGCCATTGGGGTCTATGGTTCCGTTTCTAGAGGCACAGATGGGCCTTTCTCGGACATTGAGATGTTTTGTGTACTGCGTGAGTCGACTGAACCCGTAGAGTTTTGTTATGAATGGTCGGCTGGGTCCTGGAAAGCGGAGGTGGACGTTCGCAGTTCGAACGTGCTGCTTAAAAACGCCTCTTCTGTTGAAGGGAGATGGCCGCTGACGCATGGTCCTTACTTCACCCAACTTAGTTTATATGATCCTGAAGGCTTCTTTCAAAGCCTAAGAAATGCGGCCGGATCTGTAAAAAAGGAAGATTTCAGACAAGCAATCAACGAGGTTCTTGTAGGTGAAATGTATGAGTTTGTTGGCAAGCTCAGAAATGTTAATGTAAATGGTCCTCTCACCTACTTGCCATACCTAGCAGTTCAGTTTGCCCAATACGGTGCCATGTTGGTCGGATTGCACAATCAACGGCTTTTCTCAACCGGCGCAATGGTTCTACCTGAAGCATTGGAAATGCCGAGTCGTCCAAAAGGATTCGACAATATTGCGAGGCTGGTTATGTCTGGAGATTTAGCAGAACCCTCGAAGATAGTTTCTACCTGTGAGGAATTCTGGAAAGGCCTGGTGGATTGGGCAGCCGAACATGACTACGTAATTAGTTCAAAACGAATTCCATTTTGATCAAAAGAAACCGCATTGGCGAGACTTCAATAATATATCTTGTAGGCCAAAGACCCCTTCCAAGAGGGGTCTTTAATTTTCTTCAGCAAAGTATTATCTTATCTATGTACCCCATTACGTTATCGTGCCCGTCAGTGGAGTCCTACAACTTTTTCTTCAACAAGAGCTCATCATCCTGATGATAGTTGCATTGTTCATAGGTTTTAATCGCAGCATTGTTTCTTCTTCCTGTTAGTACTTTAACACTTTTCACTCCGCGTTTTTTTAGGTTTTTTTCCAAATAAAATATTAATGAAGTGGCAATGCCCTTTCTTCGAGCAGCTTCCGCAACATACAATTCGGTAATCTCTCCTTGAAGTCCGTTATAACAGAATGATCGAAAACTCTGAGCGCAACCAAAACCAACGACTTTGCCACCTATTTCAGCTACAGCAATCAATTCAGTGCTGTCATTAAGGCTCTCAATTATGTCCGCAGAAGGCCTTTTGTCACCTCCGTTAAACTCTTGATTAAGCCTTGAAAGTTCATTTGCATCACTTGGACTCGCCAGTCTTATCCTTGCATTCAATATCATTCACCCCACCTGACTAAATCATAGATTACTGGTGTGAAACTCATCAAAAATCAAATTGGTACCCCTACGTTTTATTAAATGCTTTATGCATCACATCTAGGTACGCCAACGGGATTCAATAAAAGGCAGTCCATTCATTGTTTACCTTCTACGAAGTAAATCAGATTCTAAATACTTTGCAAGGTAAATAGTATTTGCAGGATTTAAACTCGGAAGATCGTCCACATCAAAAAAACTTACCTCATGTGATTCGGTTGAATCGCTCACCAATTCTCCTTTGTAATCATTGCAAAAATACAGTGCTGTTACTGAATAAAGTTCATCTCCATTTTTTAGTTTTAGATAAAGTTCTGGACCAGAAAATAGCTCCAACAAGGTTAAACGCTTTAAGGTTAATCCAGTTTCCTCGTATACTTCCCTAGTTGCTGTTTCCTCCAACGACTCCCCTAGCTCCATAAGACCACCTGGTAATCCCCAATTACCATCTTTGCGGTGTTGTAAAAGAATTTGGTGGTTATCATTTTGAATGATAACCACTGCACCAACTAGAATTAAAGGTCTTGTTCCAACTAATGAACGTAATTCTAGAATATATTCGCTCATTCTGTCACCCCAATTGATTTCACATAAACATATAATAGTTTTTTAGCGTTTTGTTGAATTAATCTGCCCGTTAACGCACGATACAGGTAAATTTATTCACTACAATAACTTAAGAATATCATTTGCCATTATTTCTGTTGTTAACTCACGATTTTCTTCATTCAGATGATAAATTTTTACCCCAGATAGTTTCCTTATCTTGTCAACGTTCGGATGGCTATCTACACAAATTGTCCCTAAAATAATAGGTTCAGAACTCGAAATAACTTCATGGATCATTTTTTCAAAGGGAGCGGATAACATTTGCATGAAACCGATCTCGTCAACAACTGTAATCTTCTTTGTATCTAACGATAGCCTCACTGCCTTTAAGGCGATATTCTCAAAAGCATCGATATCAACCCCATATCTCCCTACTCTTACCGAACTTTCGCTATCAACACTTGCAATACGTATAGTCTCACCGTTAAGCGTCACGCAATTAAATCCAGTGCGATTTGTAAAGTTACGTATTTCTTCAGTGTAAAAACCACCAAAATATTCAGGACCAATTTGTTGAATAATTCGCTTTATTGCCGTTGATTTTCCTACACGAGGTTTCCCCGGTTAACAAAAAGCAAGTTTCCAAATCTTCACTCTCCGATATACAAATAAGATAAGGAAGTTATAAAATATAAACCACCAGTACAGCATTTATAGTTTTTCTAATGCCGTTACAAATGGCTTATTTAACAGTGTATTATCTTTGGATTTACTCCAGTAAACGATGAGAACATTTGCTTTCTCATATAGTAAAGGGAAAGTTGTAAATTTAGCATTATCCATAAGCTCATGGAACTCTTTAACACCCTTTATACGAGCCTTTTCCGTATTAAAGACGTAAAAATTTAGTAAATCATTTTCTACTGCTACTGGTTTTTCAATCGAATATATTTCAGGAATGATTTCATTTAATTTCATTGGATCTCCACCTACCAGGCCAGAAGATACTAACTTCACATCCTGAGATTCAATTGCTGCTACAATATCCTCCGACTTGATACCTTTATCTTTTGAGCATCCGCTTAAAGCAATTGCACATATCATGATGAATAAAATAGGGTTTATTTTCGACTTAACCATAATAAATCCCCCTAAGATAATAATTTGTTATTAGTTTCTTGGGCTGCCATGCGGCTAGTCGTGATTTAATCGTTATAAATAATCTTTCTTAGTTCATTCGTCTGATCTTTCGGTATTTCGTATCCTTGTCCACTATCTGCTGTATCTACGAGTAAAGCAGTTCGCCCTGCTTCGTCATCCACATTTAACACAAATTTCTTTTGAGTGCTATCTTCGAATGAAACGTACATCATAAACATAACATCATAGTCCAGTTCACCTTTCATTTTTACCGCTTTACTTATTGATCGCTCGAATATCTTTATCTCATCAATATCCGTAAGAATCTTTTGGTTAAATGGAGCATTAGGTGTTTTCTTACATAAGTCAGAACATTCAAGTTTAATGGCAACGATCTCTTTTCCATTCAGAACCTCAGATTTACAGCCAACGATTCCAATAACTAAAAATATTATTACCATGAGAATCCAGTTTCTTCGGATAGTACCCAACCCACCTCTATTTTTGGAATAATCTCCAGATAACATCTGGACGTAATAATCTCTGGTAAAGTTACATTACATTGCCCGTGAGCGTAAAGAAAGGCTGCCTAGCGACAGCCCCTCTCAGTGTTGAACTATAGTTTTCCGTTAGTTGAACGGAAAGTGTTTAATCAGTTAGAAATATACTTTTGCTCATCTTCACTTGTTCAATCATATGCCCTATATTTCCTTCACCTGCGAAAAGGGTCATGTCAAAAAAATCTTGATTCAAATCACTCCAGTATAGTTCATTTTCATCTCCTGAGATCATGACATCACGCTTCAATTTGCCGACATACACTTCAACATAGCAATGCTGCAAGTAGTATTTAAAATCCATTACATGATGCAAAGTAACTTCCTCTATTGAAATGCTGGTTTCTTCAATTAGTTCTCTGTATGCAGCGCCACCGCGGCAGCCTGTTGTTTATTGTTGAGCTATAGTTCCTGTTAGCTTAACAAACCGGCAAATTGCAACTGTGACTTACGTATTGGAATCTATTATACTTTCGCCCCCATAAGACTGTGAGAGCATGACATTAGCCTCAGCTACAGCATTACGAAACAATTCATCTGCCAAAATGATTCGTTCAGCTATATCTTGTACGGTTTTTACACCATATAGATTCTCCAGGGTTAACACTACTTTGGCAGGAAAATCCCGAGATGCATGAACCAGAAAGCAATCAGCTTGGAATGGAGTATAAATTATCCGAAGAACATCTACAAGCGGGTTCAAAACATACTTCTGATAGTAAATCAACGACTCTAAAAAAAGCCCGCGTTTTGTATATTTGACCGCCCGGCTCCTTTGACTGTATATACCTTGAGCTTGTACCAATTGTGTATGCAGTTGTGAACGCTGAGACACGTGATCAACGTTTTGATATTTTACAATTCCCGCCTTATCCACCAATATAACTGGTATGACGGTTTTGTCTTCGTTAATGAATGAAACAGGAAGACTTTCACTTTGAATAGTCACGTCAACTAAGAGATTATCTGATGTCCCCTGTAGGTGGTATACCTTATAGCGGTTATTGGTGGGTCGACCAGGTTGTTCATAGGCAATATCAACTTTTCCTAAACGACCAAAGCAATCATCCAGTCGCGTGAATGCATCATCTATGCGGCCTTCTTTGGTGTAGCATACCAGATCGATGTCAGAGTACTCGTCCAAACTTTTTGTGCCATCCGAGCCCTCCAGCCAGATGGCTAAGATATAATCCTCACTTCCAAGACCTGAAACAATTCCTTTTAGAATTCTCTCACGGGTAATCGTCATTGTTAAACCTCCCATATTCTTGATAATAATTTTGCCACCCATTCACTCCTGACATTATGGAAAGTTTCTGTATTATTGAAACTATCTTGTCCGTTAGCTCAATAGTCTGCCGAATTGCCGGCAGCCTGTTGATTGTCGTTGTGCTATAGTTTCCGTTCAATGAAGAAGTTAAAAATACTCCAATAATTTTTTATCAATCTCGTCAATATATCCGATATCTTTTTAGTATCCCAAAAAAATAAATTGTTCAGCTTCATCGTTTTCATTAAATGGTGATATTGTTTCAATCTGACCACTAAATAACGCCCCATATTCAACTCTATCATATTTTCTCTTCGAGGATATGTTCAGCCCTTGAAGATCGCCAAGGCTATCGTCATCTCACACCAACCACTAACGTAAAAGTCGAAGCATTTCCACAATCGGTCGGTTATCTCCAGGCAGCCATAATTCCTTGGCTTGCAGCTGTGATGAGCCATCTCCATCAAGGAAGATTCCATCGACGAGTTGACCTTCACCTACGGTCTCCAGGATAGCAGCACGAAAGTCGGATAAAGTACCCTTTGTACTGCTGACAATGAGGTAGATGTTACCTGCTTGATCATAAACCAAAGCAGAACGAAGCCGCTTATCATCAGCGAAAGGTGCATGCTCAATATTGGCTTGTGATTCCCAAAGATCATCATGACCGATGGACATGCTAATTCCGCCTTGCGCCCAATAATGCGCAGGATCCGTTACCTTTAGCTCTGACGCTTGAGAAACAATCTGAACACTTAATTGATTCGTCACCCCATCCCAAAGGAGTGTTCCTCGGGGATATTTCACATTCTCATGCCCTGCACCATATTGGCCCATGTCACCGCCCGCTGGTTTTCCATTAACCATTGCAATGCTAAGTAATCGATCCCCAAAGAAGAAGCCACCATTGATTCCATAGTAGTCGGATAAGGTCACATTCTTATTCACAACCTCTAACGTAATATTAGAGGGATCACTCTTTAATAGGTGCATTTCAAATCCGTTCGAAGCTTTCTCTTCGCTGTATGTATATGCTTTGGCAGGATGGGCGACAATTCGACGCTCCGGACTCGAATGAAGGCTTTTCACTATACCTAAAAATATTAAGGCAAAAAAGAAGATCAATACACTGATTACAATTATGCTCAGTCTCTTTCTTTCATTAGACGATTGCAGCAGCTCTATTTGTTTTTGATCTTTATTCAGGCTCACTTCAAGTCCATACTCCTTTGCAGTTTCTTCCACATTACTTAGAAATTCGCTAATGAAACCCATTTACCTCCTAGTTGAAAACTGACATTTGCTCAAAAAGTAACTAAACAGTTGTAAGAATAATGACCCTGGAATGAATGCGTTGTTTTCTCCTTCGTAATAAAAAAAAGCATCACCAGCTATCTGCTGGAAATGCTCTAACTTGCCACTGCTAATGATGTTTCAAATGTTCCAGTGTCTGAACAAATATTTGTTCCACATGGTCGTCATCCAGTGAGTAAAAAACGGTCTTCCCCACTTTGCGACGCT
The DNA here is from genome assembly GCF_003945345.1 of Paenibacillus baekrokdamisoli. GTDB lineage: Bacteria > Bacillota > Bacilli > Paenibacillales > Paenibacillaceae > Paenibacillus_Z > Paenibacillus_Z baekrokdamisoli. Next base: position 2,157,118 of record NZ_AP019308.1, read on the forward strand.
TCACAATTCTCATGTTGCGTAAGAAACGCAGCTGATGAGATATAGCTGATTGTCCCATATCCAATACCTGAGTTAAGTCATGGACACATAACTCACTTTGCGATAAAGCATGTATGATTCTCACACGCGTCGGATCCCCTAGTGTTTTGAATAAATCTGCAATCTCATTTGCCCCGGAATCATCGACAAGCTTCGATTTCACTTGATTGACATCCACTTCTGTTCCAAGGCATGTCTCATCACAAGCTTCCTGAATGATCTTATCCATCAAGTTTACCACCAACCACGTCTGTATTTTGTTACTCATTATAACATTGCATAAGAATGGGTGTACATCTTTTCAAAGGGCGTGTACCTGCATACGATATTTGAATGGCAGCGATACCAGGCGTTAAGTCCGGTTACTTGGCAATCAACAAAAAAAACTACCGCGCTCAAGCCATTAAATAGCTAGAACATGGTAATTTTTTGTAAAAGGAATGGGTGGATTGCGAGCTGTACACTCTCTGAGGCTAGACCCAGTATATCTGCCACTTTAATACTTTCCTTGATATTTCTTAATAAGCAGCAAGGAGACTTGCCATCACGAAGTACCTAGCGAAGCGGGCGGAATCGTTCTGTAGAAGCGATAGCGTTCGCCTTTGTCTCCGTATTTCTACCCCCAGGGATAGAATCAAGAAATAGGGAGACAACAGCGATCGTAAGAATGATCCGGCAGCAAAGCGGCCTTCTACGCACCATGTTTCGAATTTATTAAGCACTTATATTAATGTTGATCCATCATAGATATAGCATAATCTTCGCAATAGCTCCTGGCCCTGAAATTAATTTCTCGAAGCATGCGCTTCCCTGCTCCAGAGGTTGATGAACTGTCCATGGCAGCAAGTTCACTTTGCCTTCAGCAATGAAGCGCAGCGCGGTTTCGAAATCATTCTGCGCGTATGCAAACGCACCAAACAGCTTTAATTCCTCGCGAATGATCGTGTTGACTGGCAGCGTGCTGTCCGCTTCATGAAGACCGGTGAAGCCTACGCGGCCTCCTCTGCGAACCGATTCCACACATTGCTGGCGAGTAACTTGCATGCCGACCGCATCAATAGCCGCATGGAAACCGTCAGCGGGTTTCCATGCCGCAAGCTCCTCTTGGCTATGGGCCGGAATGCCCCCTAGTTCAGTAACGATTTTCAGCCGATCCGGGTTAAGATCCGAAACGATAATATGGCTCAAACCGAGTGTCCGAGCTGCGGTTAGCGCGAACAGACCAATCGGACCAGCTCCCATAATGAGCAGGCTATCATCCCGCTTCATGCTAATCAATCTGCAAAGATGAACAGCGCAAGCAAACGGCTCCGTTAGAGCCGCTTCCTCGAAGGATAGGGAATCCGGAATTGGGTACACATTGGGCTCAGCGACGACTACATATTCTGCGAACGCTCCCGGCAAATGCGCGCCGAGCAGCTTGCGCTGCTGGCACAGCTGATGATTGTCATGAAGGCAATCCGAACATTGTCCGCAGGTTTGAAGCGGATTCACGGTAACCCTGGCCCCTACTCCAAGCTTGTTCGCCCCAGTTCCCGTTTTTACAATGACTCCGGAAAACTCGTGACCCATGATCAACGGCGGTTTACGCAGTGAATTGTGACCTAAGTATCCACCCAATTCAGAACCGCATATTCCCACGCGCTCTACCCGAATGAGTACCTCCTGCTCACCTGGTTCAGGGATAGGGACGGTCCGCATATTCATCGTTCGCGGACCTTCGTATACTAAAGCTCTCATCATGTTTGTTTCCACATTTTCTGCCATGATACGCAGCACTCCCTTCTAATCAACCAACTCTGTAGCGTTTGAGTACCTCTTCGTCTATTTCGATGCCAAGTCCTGGACGATCAGTTGGAACAGTGACATAACCATCCTTGAACTCGATTTCCCGGCTGACCAAATCCCGCGATAGTGGAGAATTTGAAGTCGTGTATTCAATCATAAAACCATTCGGAATCGCTGCCGCGAAATGTGTGCTGGCCGCAACCAATACACCAGTCTTAAAGGCATGCGGGACGACCTTCTTATGCCTGTCGTAGGCTAGATAAGCGATTTTCTTCCCCTCCGTTAACCCGCCAACGCGAGCAAGATCCGGTTGGATAATATCCAGGTGTCCTTCATCCAGTAGTCGCTGGAACGCCATCCGGCCGCTCTCCTGCTCTCCACCGGCAATATTAATTCGGGTACGGTCCGAGAGCTCGCGGTAACCGGCAATATCATTGGAATGTACCGGCTCTTCCAACCAATAAACACCGTATTTTTCATAGACGTCCGCCATACGCAGCGCACCTTTCAAATCCCAAGCCAGTCCGGCATCTATCATCACGTCGATATCATTGCCTACCGCTTCGCGAATCGCCTTGATTTGGGCTTCGTCGAACTTGGCATCCTTACCGATCGGACCCCATCCGAACTTCATTGCCTTGTACCCGAGCTTCGCATTTTCTTCTGCCATTCGGGCTGCTTCCACAATCGTATCCGGCATTAATGCACTGGCATAGGCTTTCAGTTTCGGATTAAAGACGCCTCCCATCATTTCGCATACGGGACGGTTCATCGTTTTTCCTAAAATATCCCATAGTGCAATATCGACGCCGCTTATCGCATGCAGCGCTGGTCCGGTACGTCCAAAGTAAATCGTCCCCCGGTACATTTTGTCCCATAGCCTTTCGATTTCAATCGGGTTTTCACCGATTAGCAGATTGCGCAGACCGCTCGCAATGGAATGTGAAGCTGGTGCGTCCACTACAGCCTTCGCAACCAACGGCGACGAATCGACTTCGCCTACCCCAACGATTCCTTCATCTGTATGGATACGGATAATAAGTGTATCTTGAGTGCCGTCGCATTGCGTGGCGTCAATATTCGGTATGCTCAAATGGATGGCTTCAACTTCTGTGATTTTCATAATTTATTCACTCTCCATGTTCTTGATATAAGATGTTGTCGCTAACAAATCATCGCGCAATGGCGTAAACGTCTCCAGCAGAAGCGTATCTTCGAGCGCTAGCACGGAATGCGGCACATTGCCGGGAACCACTATCTGTTCCCCCGCTTCCACCACAATTTCCTCTCCGCCCACTATCATTTTAATTTTCCCCTCAATTACATAGCCAAGCTGCTCATGGGGATGAGCGTGCTCTGGTCCGAATCCATCCTTCTTAAATGCAATCAGCATGCTCATGATGTGTTGTCCTGGCGGAAATATTTTACGACGTACGAGGGGATTAATTTGTTGCCATTGATCTTGCGACATAAAACTGTCTCCTTAAAATGTAGTAGACAAACCCCCGTCAACGGGAAGGATAGTCCCTTGAATGTAAGAAGCCGCATCGGAAGCTAGAAAAGCGATGACGCTCGCAACCTCTTCAGGCAAACCGGGACGTGCCAATGGAATTTTGCGCATGCCTACGTAATAGTCCTTGAACCAATCGGTTTCCAGTTCATTGATGCCGCCAATAACGGATAGCCCTGTATCAATAAAGCCTGGAGCGACTCCATTAATACGAATTCCGTGAGGGGACAACTCCGCTGCCGTACAACGGGTCAACTGATCCAATGCGCCCTTGGCCGCATTATAGTGGCTGGATAAATTCAAAGCACGATATCCATTAATAGATGATACATTAATAATTGCTCCGCCAATCTGACGATCGAACATCGCAAGGGATGCATACTTCGTGCACCAATACGATCCATTTACAATCGTGTCGAAAACCTCGCGCCAACGCTCCGTCGTCTCCTGTAAAAAAACGCTTTCATAGAACATCGCCGCGTTATTAACCATTACATCGAGCCGTCCAGTGTGCACAACGGTTTGCTCAATCATCCTCTGGACAGCGGTTTCGTCTCCAACATCAGTAGGAATAAACAGAGGCTTTCCACCCAGTGGGATCAGCTCATTCAGAGCCTTCATTCCATTCGTCTCGCTGCGACCGGCAATGACCACATCCGCACCTTCTACTGCGAACAGCTTCGCGGTCGCAAAGCCAATCCCGGTTGCTCCCCCCGTAACAATGACTGTTTTGCCGGCAAATCGTTTCATATTGGTCCTCCGTTTCGCAAGAGTACCCGCGCACAAATTTCAACATCATCAGGACGCGCACATATGGCTAACACGTTCATAGGGTTTTATCCTCCTTCTATCATTTTAGCCCTATCATACGTTCAGTTTAGTTTATTGTCAACAATCAATCGTCCTCAATCATTTGTTGAATATTACCTTTAATTGTTCTATAATTACGATAATTATGAAGTAAAGGTTGATAGTCGCAATAGGAGGTGTAGAGTTGGCCCACCATGACTTAGACGATGCATTATCGTCACTTGCATTCTTTCGTAAGTATGCCGTCCACTTGGACGCGGCAAGCTTCCCAGTTCTGACGGCAAACCGACGTGGCAAAAAAACGACAGACCGTGAAATATTGCTGTTTGGTGACAGCCACAGTTGGGGTCAAGGCTCACCGGATTATGACGGAGAAAGTTGGTACTCCGTCCACCAGCCATTTCCGTACAACAAAGGCTATTTTTCCAGATTAAAGCAATATTTCGAACGGAAATTGTCACTTTATCCGTTGTCTGTTATCCCCTTCCTATCAAATGAAGTGGAACGCAAGAGTGGATTGTTCCGGCAAACCGATTTTGCAATTGCATCGACGCCTGCCGCCAAAGGATTTTATGCGCCTTTCGCTCATCGGGATCAGGCAACCGCTCATCTCGGATATTTGGCTGAAGAGCAAAAATTCGGCTCGGCGATGGCGGTCATTACACCCGAAAGCGGGTTGGACGGGACGCTTTCCGCTGAATGCAGCATTCGGATGTTAAGTGCGGCGCGAAAGATTTATATCGCCTTAGTGGTCGGTCGACATGGAGCGAAACTCATATGCGATCTGCAGATGCCGTATTACTACTCTAAACCGTCCGGATACCCGAAGGTGTATCGTATTTCCGATGGCCGGCATATCGAGCTTACCGCGCCAGAAGCCGAAATCATTGATACGTCTGCTGTCCAGATCGATACCTATACGCCCACCGATCCGCAGGAGCAGGTGTATTGCATCGACTATGGGCAGAAGCAGCAAGGGACGCTCGCGATAAAGTATGCAGGAGCAGATGAACGAACGATGCTGCTCTTTATCGGCAATGAATTGTTGGCGGATAAGCCAGCGTTGCTCTGCCGGGGTATTGTGTTCGACGCCAATTCAGTACGAAATTTTGCAATGGGCGGTCATACGACAGGCCAATGGCTCGGCGATGGTACGCTTAGCTTTCATGGCGAGTCATACCCGCATATTGACGAAATTTTATCGTATGTGCCCTTTACGCCGACACTTGCCGTCATACAAGCCCCTATCGTCAACGAATATTTGCAGCAAACGCCCCTCGATAAGTTTAGGCTCCATCTTGAGGCTGTCGTCGACAAGCTGAGCCGTCACCTCAACACAGACAACGTGAGGCAAACCGACGTACTCGTGTTCACGACACCGGGGGATCAAACAATTGACTTCCTAGGGGCGGCTTCTGCCGAAATCCGATACGCTGACTATTACGAGGCCGCAAAGAAATTTTGTCTCGATCGTCGCTACGGTTTTATCAATTTCCACCAGTTTTTCACAGATGCCGTGAATATGGGCTATATCGATCATGAACTTCTGTTCGATGATTCCATTCATCCGAGTCCGTATGTGAACGAATTCATTGCCAAAGGGCTGCAAAACGCGATCGATCTGCTGTGGTGATCAGTTGCTTAATGATTGTCAGCAGTCTATTATAAACATTCATTTGTTGAGTTGATGAGCTCCTTCCTCTATACTATTCCAATAAAACATCTCGCTTACTGTTGTGAGCTAAGGAGACAATCATGGCCACTTTCCATTTCAAGAATCAAGAAAACCTCTCCCTTCGACAACGTGTCATGTCCGATATCCGGAATGCCATTATTCAAGGACATCTTAAACCTGGGGATAAGCTCAGAGAGCTCGATATATCCCAGCAGATGGCTATTAGCCGCGGACCTATCCGCGAAGCGTTAAGAGATTTGGAAGCGCTGGGACTGGTCGTTAGTTCACCTTATCGAGAAACGACCGTTGCGGATGTTAGCAAAGGCGAGGTCGTGGATTTGTTGATTCCAATTCGTCTGCAATTGGAAATCTATGCATTAAAGCAAATACAATCCAATTGGAACGATGCGATGTACCAGTCATTGCGAGACATTGTGAATAGCATGAAAGAAGCGGCTGATAACGGAGATTTGGTATCGCTTGTCGAAGCGGATATTCGATTTCACGAGAGCATTGTTTCATCGGAAGACTCGCCTTATACGCAGCAAATCTGGTCCGGAATCGTAAATAGGCTTCGCCTGCATTTTATTAAGAATACAAAGCTTTTCGTAGATCTAGCCAGAGTACCGGCCGAGCATGAGGAGTTGTTGCAAGCCTTGCAGAATGAGCCTTTCGAGCGGGTTAAGGAGCTCTGGACGCAGCATATTCTTCAGGACGATTGTCTGCTTTGTTTTCATGATGGCCCATCAACTAACGATGACACCATAAAGTAGAAAAGTAATTTTTCACCGGAGGTCGGAGGCTCTCCTTTTTCACTTCACGATACGGGGAGCCCCGATTCACTACTGCCATGCACTTCTCCTCAAAGCCTTTCAGTTTCCACTTCGCAGTGGACACCCATAGTACATGAAAATGCAACATCCGCGTCGCTATTAAGCAACGCCTTCGATTATCTTTATTGACTTTCTTACATGTAGAGATTCAAAATTTAAAAAAAGGCTATTCAAGAATCGATTTCGACCCTTGAATAGCCTTTTTACATTTATTTTTAACTGCTTTTGGAAATTGTGAAGATCGAACACAATTCCTCCTTTGCCGACATAGGTAACACCATTTTATCGAACTTGCAAACGTAGAAATATGCCTAATAAATAACTGTTCCCATCAATTTCAACCAAAATCAAGTGGTTTACTGGTACTCAAACAGCGCGCATCGATTGAGTATCGGCACGCGCTGGCGGCATAGCTTTTTCTACTGTCTACTTGACGGGGGTATGACCATAGGACTTGAGTTTTTAAGACATGACGGAACGTCAGTAACGTACGATCAGCTCGAAGCGGCCGTCAATCGGCTCGATCCGGACTGCTTCCTTCTCTGGCACATAGACGCCGCCGGATACGCTTCTCGGCAGTGCTCCCTCGGGATGCGGCAGACGAAGCAGGACCGAATCAGGGGCACGGTCCGGGTCGCAACTGAAGGACGCGGAGACCGTTCCATCCGCTAAGCCCGATTCGACCTTGAGCGAACAAGGACCGAAGTACGTGTGTGCATTCTTCCACTCGATGACGGAACCATCGTTGAGCCATGCCCGCGGGATGCCCGGAAGAAGGTTGAGCGTCCGACCCTCCTCCATATAGAGCATCCAGCGCGTCTGCATGAGGAACCAGCCTTCCTCATGGGTTTTATGCGGGCTTGCATGAAAATAGTGCTCCCAGAACGTATACGTCTCGCGGTCGGCAAGTCCGGCGAATCCGTTGTAGTACGCTTTGAGAAACGGCTTCACTTCGCCGCGCTTGAGATGAACCCACGGATGGATACTGTAGTAAGGCTGACTTAAGGCAACGTTGCGCGTACACATAAGCTCGTGGTGAAAATGCAGCATGTACGACGCGGCATTTTCCTCCGGCGCGATAACCTCCTGGAGCACCAAATACAACGGTCCTAGCAGCGAATCCCGGGCGACAGCGGAGCCGTGCGTCAGCCAATTAGCGGTTTGCGTATAGAGCGATAGTGGTCCGCGATGCTCGACCCAAGGCGGCGACGTCGGCACCCAGCTGCCGTCTCCGAGCGGTACGACCGGCGAGAGCGCCATCGCCCGTTCGAAGGCGATGCGGATATCGGTACGGAACGCTTCCGCATTGCGTCTGATCGTCTCAGCCGTTGCCGGATCCGACGATAACAGCATTTCAGCCAGCCGCGACATGCCGATACAGGCGTACCCGTTCAGCATGAACGACCGGAACGGATCCTCCGGGTCGGCCGTCTTGCCCTCGAGCATCCCGTATCCTTTTCCGCGAAGCTCTTCCCGTTCATTCCTCTCCCGCCAAGCCATAAGAAACTCGTAAGCCTTGAGCAGCTGCGGTTTGACTTGCCTAACCCAATCTTCGTTGCGCGTATATCGGTAATGCTCGCCCATGCTCCATAATGCGGCACCCGTCTCCAGCATATAGCCGCCGAAATTTTGAATGAAGCCGTTGTCATGCTGTTTGTCCAGAAAGAATTGAAGCGACCGCTCCGCCGTCTTGCTCCATCCCATGGAGTCCATAAACTGAATAATCGGCGAGCTCTCCGAGCCGATCGCGGTGTAGACGCCAATGGCCGGTACGAGCGTTCCCGCAGGCTCTTCGCCGAAGGTGACCACATCCAAATGCAGCAGACCTGCGCGCAGCATCTCCTCTATACGTCGCTCCGGCAGCTTGAAGCTGGCCGCTTGCGACAGTTTGCCGCGCCAGAATCGCATGCTTTCCTCCAGCCGTTCTTCGAACGATTGCTGCCGCAGCTTATCGGCGCGTTCGGCCGAAATCGGCCGATGCGGCAAGAACATGTCGATGACGGCCGTCTCGCCCGGCTTCAACAGAATGGCGGTTTCCTCGCGACGCAGTGCGATTCCGTTTAACCGGGTCACGCAGCAGACACGGTCCTCGGAGAAGCGGACGAACCCCGTAGAGGCATCGAATTCGTATTGCTTGTCTTCACCCACAACGTGGGCATCCGGCACAGCGTTCTTGAACCAGGCGTAACGCGGCACTTGATCGGTATTCATCACGCGGGCCTGGAAGTACAGAACCGTCTCCACGCCTTGATCCAGCTCCTCCTGGCGAGCCAGCAGCACATCGCGGTGCTTCTTCTGCTCCTCGGTGAACATATGCCCGTGGCCGAATCCGTCTGCCACAAGATAATTCGTGCCTCGCAGAGTGCTCTCTTCCAGTGGGCCCGATTCATATGAAACGAATGAAGTCGTGTCGTAGACGATATGGTCTTCCTCGACGCGGCTGTGCAGAATCGGCAGACAGCCGTCCTCAAGCCGGCGTGTTACTGGATCGGTACAGCCGATGCCACGGCCTAGCATGAACCTATAGCGGACAGATTTGTCGCCGTTCTCGGGAACCGGTGTTTCCATGCCGAAATTTTTGGGCTGAATCCAATCCCACATCAATTCCTCGCCGCCGATGCCGCGGAACCCGACCGCGAAGATCCGCATGTCGCGCGACAAGCCTAGCCAAGTTTGACCGGGCAGGTCCTTCGTATGGGCCGCAGCGTTCTCGAAGCTCTCCTCCGGTTCCGACTCGATGGCCGCTAGCCCGGTTTTCATCCCTTTCGCGCGAATATCCAAGGCGATTTGAGAATAGGACCGCTCATCGTCGCTTCCCGTAACGGCAACGCCATAATCGGGCAAGTAGATTGGATAACGGGTATCCGCATCCAGCAGCCGGAACGTGAACGAATGAACCTGTGTCTCGACGAACACCAGCACAGGATCCGCCGGGTCGTCTTCGGCTGTCTCGATGTCCATTGCAAGACGACACCCGCTGTCCCCATACTCAGATGATGCGATCGTGAAGCGCCCTTCGACCGCAGCGGCTTCTTCGCGCCCGTCACTCGTCCGCAGTTGGACGACTTGCCCGTCCGTGACATCTACCCGTCCTTCGACGGGCCCATTCTCCCATAGCACAACAACAGTACGAATCACTTATATCGCCTCCATTATCTTTCATTATTAGGGCAGCAGCGTGCCTGCCACGCCTCGCGGCCACGCCTTTGCGCGAATAAAGCCTTCTGCGTGTCTAACGCCAGCCTGGAAGCCTCTATACTGCGCGCACACAGTCATCATATCGTCCATCGTTACGCCGTATTGATCGGAGAGCCAATCGGACACTTGGCTCTTGTGCTCAGCAAGCATGTCCCGTTTAACCTGCAGCGTATCGGTAATATCGACATATTCGTCAGGAACAAAGCCGACTCCAGCGACACTGTCGGCGAAATAGACAACCGGGATTTTCTCGCACGGCGGCGCCTCGGTCACAATGTTCGGCACCGTCGTCATTATCGCGACATCGTTCACGATTTGACCTGTTATCGTATGATCCGGGTTATACAGATCGCCCGGCCAATGCGTCAGTATAACATCCGGCCGACATTCGCGGATCGCGTTAATGATCGCCAGCCTCGTCTCTTCCCGGTCGAACAGAAATTCATCAGGGAAGCCCAGCCAGAGCAATCGCGCCCCGATCAGCTCCGCTGCTCGGATCGCTTCCTCCTTGCGGATTGCCGCAATCTCCCGTTTGGGCAAAGTCGGATGGCCGACCTCCCCGTTCGTTGTAATTGCAATGAATACTTCATCGCCCCTCTTCGCGTATTTGGCGAGCGTCCCACCCATTAATATCTCCGCATCGTCGGGATGCGCGCAGCAAGCCATCACTCTCAATCCAATCCTGCCCCCTTCATCGATCTGGCTCGATTATAGCACCCGGCTTATTCGCGCACATCCGAGAAAAGAAACCGCTTTCCATAGAATCTGAACTTAATCCTATGCAAGCGGAAATCATATGTTCGCAAGGATTGGAAAGACAATCGTGATTGCTGTGCCCATCCCGGTCTCGGAGCGAATACGCAGCTCGAAGTCGCCCTCGAAGTAGTAATCCAGCCGCTTGCGAATCATCGCGATCCCCGAATTCCGCTTCGTATATTCCCCGTCGCCGTCCTTCAGCTCACGCAGCGTATCGGCATCGACTCCGATGCCGTCGTCTTCGATCTCGATCACGCCAAGCCCATTCTGCTGATATAAGCCAATTCTCACACTGCATGGCCCTTCCTTCGGTTCTATTCCATGCTTGATCGCGTTCTCGATTAATATTTGCAGCGTCAAACTCGGCAGCAGCGCCGCCTTCAATGCCTCATCCTGCACGTCGACGGTGAAGCTCAACCGGTCCTCGAAGCGCAGAAGCTGCAGCTGCATATAGGCATCGAGCTGCGCCAGTTCCTCGTCGATGGTAACGAGGGGGCGGTACGATTTGACGATATACCGCAGCAGCTTGGATAAATGATTCACCGTCGTATAGGTGGTTGTTGCATTTTCCAGCAGCGCTTTTCCGGAAATTAGATTGAGGATGTTGAACAGAAAGTGAGGATGCAGCTTCGCCTGAATCACCTTCATCTCAGTTTCGCGCAGCAGTATGCGCCACTCCATTTCCTTCCGTTTGGAATCGGCTTCCTCCAGACTCTTTACAATATACTCCACCAGCAAGCTCATGAACTCGGTTGTCGCCTTCAGCTTCTCTTCTGTAATGATAGGCACATCTTGCAGCGCATCACGAAGCTTGTCCCGGTCCAGTCCGAGATCGGCTACCCGCTCCAGGATGTCGGCGATGCTTTCCTCGGTCGGAGATTCCAGCAGAACTTGTCCAGTAATAAACGCACCCATCCCGTGCTGGCGAAAATGAATCGGCACCGCGCTATCATAGAGACCGGCATGACAACGGCAAATGACCGATTTCTCTTTGGTGATCGAATAGGACGTAACACGGCCGTCCGAGCGAAGGCAGCGCCGTTCCCCCTCGGGCACCGACTGAACCAGCCGGCAGAAGGCGGGCGCCCTGTCTTCGATTTTATCCGTTATAGCCACGCCTGAAGGGTCCACGATATTGCCATTCATCCCAGTAGCCGTCATGAACGTCCGCTGCAGCTTGGCGAACAACCCTGTATCAAAATAAGCTCGAATATCGAACGGGTCTTCGTCGCCCTTATTCAATTCGAACCGCTCGTCCGTCCATTCCCGAATCCAATCCTCTTCCATGCGGTTGCCCCGTTTCGTATTTTTGGATTATCGTCGCCCTTATTCAATTCGAACCGCTCGTCCGTCCATTCCCGAATCCAATCCTCTTCCATGCGGTTGCCCCGTTTCGTATTTTTGGATTATGCTTGCGAATAATCAGGATGCATTCCACTTGACTTATCGATTATAGTTAATTTAATCAGAGAACTGTGCTTTTGGAAAGGAAGATTCGCATGCTGCTCCGAATACTTATCGCCGACGACGAACCGATCGAATTGAAAGTACTGAACAAGATCGTCAAAGACAGCGGCTTGCCGGCCGTCATTGTGGATGGGGCGCGCTCCGGGACGGAAGCGCTGGAGCGCGCCGAACGATACATGCCGGATCTGATCTTTATGGATATTCGCATGCCGGGGATGAACGGTCTGGACGTATCCGCCATTATTAAGCAAAAACAGCCGGATACCACGATTGCGATCGTGACGGCTTACGATGAATTCCATTATGCGAAGCGCGCCATCGATATCCATGTTGATTATTTGCTGGTTAAGCCGGTCGATCCGGCCGATGTCGAGCGGATCATTCGCGAGACGATCGAAGGGAAACTTGAAGCAACGGGTGAGAACGAAGCGGTATTGCCGGGCATCAGCCTGAACAGAGCTCAGCTCGCGCGTGATATCGTTGAATTGCTGCATGATCATTACTCGGAGCCTATTACACTCTTATGGCTCGAGGAGCGAATGAAAGTCAGCCAGCAATATTTAAGCCGGACGTTTAAGCATGCCTACAACATGACCATCATGGGTTATCTAACCCAATTCCGCATGAAGCTGGCGATCAAGCTGCTCGCCGATCCCGCGCTCAGTATCGCAACAATTGCGGAGCGTATCGGCATTCCGGATGCCAGCTACTTCGGCCAGTTGTTCAAGCAGGCTCATCGGGTTACACCGTCACAGTACCGAAATCAATGCTTGCCGAAGACCGCTCGCAACACTTAGCGGCGGCCCGGCCAAACCAAAAGAGGGAAGGCGCTACAACCGCACGCCGAGCAGCTCTGTAGCTACCTTCCCAATTTGTTCCTCGTCCCCGGAATAGCACCATACCTGGCTTATATCCGTCATCTTACGCTGCCCGGGTCCCATCAGGGGCGTATGGTATTCGATTTCACCGAAGCCTCCCAGCGTTCCGTCGTCGTTATAGCATTGCACGCAATGTCCCGACTCTTCCGGCCTGTCCAGCGGTACGTCCCCGTATGCTCCCGCCCGATCCATGTTGAAGCTCCTTACAAGCAAATAATAGGTACCGTCTTCCGCTACCCGTAAGTAGCCGATCCGATCCTTCGCTTCCGCGGCCCGAATGGAGATCTTGCGTTTGATCCTCCCGTCAATCCGAAAACGGACTGCCCCTTCCTCTGTTCGGGTCCCTTCCATCCCTTGACCCAGCAGGAAAGGTACGGCATCTGCCTCGCCATGCGTCGGCATGATAGCTTCACCCGTTGCCGGCACCTGGATTAAGTTCCATAATGAGAACGGAGGAAGTGCTCCTTCATCTTCGACAACTCCAGTCGCAGCGGCATTGTACGCGTAAGCAGAAGCGGTTTCAGTAGTGGATGCTGTGTCACTTGTTTCTCCAAGGTCGAACAGGCTCCCTCCCCCGATTTCTGCTGCGCATACGACTTCATAGCCGACAAACGAGTAGCCCAGCCCTTTTGCCGGTTTCAGCGGCAGAAGTGGATCGGGAACGAGCCGGATTTCTTTATACATGTTTATTGCCACGTCCTTGCCAGCCCGAAAGGCTCTCACCCTGATGGATTGCTTCGCCATGATGGTAAAGTGGGCGTCCATGTCCGCGCTATATTGTCCGGGGTCCAGTGCTGGCGGGAAGACGAAGCATCCGGCGCTCGGATCATAGAAGTACTCCATCTCCGGACTGATGAACGTCCTGTCGCCGCCTACATTCCAGTGCGCTTCCAAGTCATTGACGGCTTCACCGGAAGCTAGCCCCGCCAATTCGGGCCTGACCCAGACGGCGTTCTCCGACGATTCGTCTGCGAAGACGCCGATTACGCGGCAGCCGCGTTCCAAAACGAGCACCCTACCTCCGCCTTCAGCAGTAAGCTCCATCCACTTCCATCCTAATCGGTCAAACAGCGCTTTCAATTCCGTTTGTTTCATCTCATGATTACCGCCTCTTCTATCAAAATGCCAACCGCCTCTGCGGACGTCCCACATCGCAAGGACTCTTCTCCGTTTATGCCTGGGACATTTGCATTTTCCGATTATACAACGCCTTACCTCCGCTGCCATCCGAGAAAACGAACGGATTTCAAGACAATCTGAACTACATTTGTACTATTTCGCATGAGCCCATTATTTCAAAAAATCCCTGTCAGGCCGCTGAGCCCACCAGGGATTTCAATAAGATCTTTTATTAAAACTACTTCAGATAACGGACCACGTTGGTTGGCGGTATCCGCTTCTGCGCTGTTGCTGACTTCACGCTCGATCGTCAGTTACGGCTTTCTCCACTATGTGACGCTTCACAATTATTTCTGTATTTTGTTACTCCATATAACATTGCGTAACAATGGGCGTTCATCTTTTCCAAGGGGCGTGTACCTGCATACGATAGTAGAATGGGTGCTTAATTAGCCTCATTCTTGTTGATAATAGTTAGTAGGCACATGATTGATATCAAATTGGGTTTGACAAAATGTACCGACAAAACATATGATTATATATGAACAAGTATTCATATGTTGATGAAAGAAGGATTGCCAATGAAAGAAGAAAACGATAAAAGACAGAAGCAAGCAGTTCATAGCCACCAGGATGACCATACTAATCAAGGTAAAAAACAAGATTTCCATAATCATGACCATGACCATGACCATGACCATGACCATGACCATGACCATGACCATGACCATGATCATGATCATGATCACGACGATCACAATCATAACGATCACACTCATGACGACGAGAAGCATCAGCATGACCACAAGCATGATCATGACCACAAACATGATCATGACCACGACCATGATCACAACCATGAGCACGGCGGTTCAAACCTTGTGAAATTAATTATCGTATCAGCTATTATCTACCTATTTGCTTTTTTCGCTGGAAATTTCATTAATGAATCGGTACAGATCGGACTTTATCTCGTAGCGACAGTATTAAGTGGATACTCGACATTTATACGCGGTCTGAAAAATCTAATCGCTCTTCGTTTCAACATCGATACCTTAATGACAGTTGCTCTAATCGGCGCGATAGCCATTCAAGAATGGAAGGAAGCCTCGCTTGTCGCTATCCTATTCGGTGTTAATGAATGGTTGGAAGGGCTTGGAATGGAGCAAGCAAGGCGATCTATGGAAACGTTGTTAAAGGTCGCGCCGAAGGAAGCCATTAAGCTTGAGAACGGCATCGAAAGTGTCGTACCTATCGCCTCGCTGAAAGCTGGCGATCTCGCTATCGTCAAGCCCGGTGGGAAGATCCCTTCAGACGGCACGGTTGAGAGCGGGAAAAGCTCCGTCAATGAAGCAGCCATTACTGGCGAATCCTTACCCGTAGAGAAGGCAATTGGCGAATCTGTATATGGCGGCAGCTTGAATAACGAGGGAATCCTTCAAGTTCGCATTCACAAAGCTTATCAGGATTCTTCACTGGCAAAGATCCTGTATCTCGTTCAAGAAGCTCAGGGGACAAAGACCCCCATCGAACTGTTTATTAATCGGTTCGCTCGGTACTACACCCCCTTCATTATGATCGTAGCTGCATTAGTTATTTTGATTCCACCCCTGCTCCTTGGCGAGGCTTGGAGTAAATGGATCTATCAAGGCCTGGCCGTCCTCATTGTCGGCTGCCCATGCGCACTGATCTTATCTTCACCGATTGCAATCGTTGCAGGAATTACTCGTAATGCACGCAATGGCATACTTGTGAAGGGCGGCGTGTTTCTCGAGCAGCTTGGCAAAATCGACACACTTGCTTTTGACAAAACAGGTACATTAACGAAGGGCGAGCCCCATGTGGAGAAAACCGTTGTTTATGATGAAGAGCGATTCTTCAAGGTCGCAGGCTCTATCGAGACAGCTTCCTCTCACCCGCTCGCTAAAGCGATAATGAAAGAAATTGATCAGAAGCAGGTTGACCTACAAGAAGCAGACGAGATTCAGACCTTGTCGGGGAGCGGTATTGTTGCACAGATACACGGCCAATCCTATTGGCTCGGCAATGAAAAAAGCATGTCGCATATCGACATACCAGCTTCCATTCAGGAAACAATTAATGCCCTTAAAGAAGAGGGCTTAACGCTCGTCATTGTGGCAGATGATCAACAGATACTAGGCATATTCGGAATTGCAGACGAAATACGAGAAGAAAGCAAAGACGTAATTGAACAGCTGCATCAGGCGGGAATTAAGCATACGGTTATGTTGACCGGTGATCATCAGAAGACGGCGGAGAAAGTCGCAGCGCGTGTTGGCGTCACTGAATATTACGGGGGCTTGCTGCCCGAGGATAAAGTGAACAAAATCAAAGATTTAACCCGTCAAGGATATCGGGTTGCGATGATCGGAGACGGAATCAATGATGCACCTGCTCTAGCATCCGCCCAAATCGGGATTGCAATGGGAAAAGGAACCGACAGCGCTATTGAGACAGCCGACATTGTGCTTATGCAGGACCATTTGGGTAAGCTTCCAGAAGCGATTAAAGTGGCTAAGAAGGTCAATCGCACCATTCGTTTCAATCTAACATTCGCGTTGGCACTGAAGCTTATTGCCTTACTCTTAACGATTCCGGGCTGGCTAACGTTATGGATTGCTATATTATCCGATATGGGAGCTACGGTCTGGGTAACACTAATTAGTCTGACCGTACTAATTGGCTTTAAGAAAAAATGATAATACAGGCGTAATCAAAAGGGACATCCGATTCAGCAGCTTTTAAGTGCTGTTATCGGATGTCCCCTTTGTCGTTCAAACGGTCAAAAGCAGGTGCTAGTTCACTTCCGCTTTTACTGCTATCGCTAGCTCTCCCTTATTATTAATGCCATTAATTTTAAGGGTCGCCGATCCATGATATCCCTTCTCAATATAGCCGAATATCGTTTCCTTATGCTCCAGTCCACTCTTATCTTTGTAAACCAGATTGATTTCACCTTCTGCAAAATCATTCCGCGTTTGAATGTGCTTGGAAACATCTGATTGCTTGGGTATTGGTGCAAGCACTAAGGTTTGTGACGGGTAAGCAATTACCAAGCCGCTTATGGATTGCTCGGTATTGTTCTCTACCGTGATTGCGAATCCATCCCGTTCAACAACACGCAAACAAATGATGACTAACAAAACAACACTAACGCTTAAAAGAACCAGCCCTTTTTTCTTCAAATAAACCTCCTATGACCCATTACCTTTTATTTCTATGACGAGCTAACTTGCTATTTTGTTTTGTTGAAGTGATCCAATTACTCTTGTTGGCACCGATGTATACCGGTTTCTTCCTTTATTTCTCTTATTAGTGCCTCTTCTAATGATTCATCTGCTAATATATTTACACTATCCAATTATTATTCTTTGGAAATCCATTTCGTTATCCAACGCAAACCAAGCCAAAACCCACTTGAACCGCCCAACAGCAATCGTAATGGAATTCGACTTTTATAATGACGGTAAAGTACAAGGTTAACATTCGTTAGGGTTTCAATACTACGTTTAACCCGCACCATAAAAGGAAGGTCCCGCCAGCTCTCCAAGCCTACCTTATAGGTCTCGTTAAAAAATCTTCTCATCTTCTCTAATCGCTCAGCAGAAGAACCCACTAGTTGCAAGGACATGAAAGCTTGATACAGCTTCTCATCCACATAACGAAGCTCTTCCCTTGCTATCGACTCGAAACGATCTGCTCGTACCTCTTCAACGAGCTGCTCCCATTCTTCTAATTCCCGCCTCGACATCTCCGTGCTCTGACGATGAGATTTGTCCATGTAAGTGATAAGTATATCTGCCGTATCGAGTCGTCCCCACATCAAATCATTTGCCCGCCAAGTCTTATTAAGGAATCCTGCAAAAGCTGCCAAATCACTTCCCACAAGCTTCGCAGCTCCAGTTAAACCAAGGCTTTTGGCATCGGAAGAGCTAATACGCAGCAGCTCTAATTTGCTCGTATCCCCTCCATGACCAAGGGTAAGTGGATATAGAAATATATCAATGCCAATGAATTGTCGCATCGCAACAATGAGCTGATTATGGAAATCTCCCCATCCTTTCAACGAAAGCGCAGCGGCAAGGTTTTCTTTGCCTTGAAGCTTCTCTAATCTTTGCTTTAAGGTGCTGTTCATGTAACGGATAATATCTAATATAGACGACTGCGATAGCTCTTCTTTATGAAGGTTTTTAATGGCATTAACGAATGGCTGTCGCTTCAATCGATCCCATTCATCCTTGTCATTCCACCATTCCCATTGCTGCTGGCGAAGGCTCTCTATGGCTGCCCAAAGGTATTCTTTTTGATGTAGAAGTCTAGCCGTCTGAATAGTCTCCTTTGGCGACAGCTCTGCAAGCTTACGATTGATCT
Organism: Paenibacillus baekrokdamisoli; assembly: GCF_003945345.1. Lineage (GTDB taxonomy): Bacteria > Bacillota > Bacilli > Paenibacillales > Paenibacillaceae > Paenibacillus_Z > Paenibacillus_Z baekrokdamisoli. Next base: position 2,175,583 of record NZ_AP019308.1, read on the forward strand.
TCTGAATATGGAAATTAAAGAAGCGGCAATAAAATGCGATATCTGGCAATGTCATATCCGCCACTCTTTTGAGAAGCTCATCACTTTCCTTTAGAGAACGAATATAAGAGCAAACGTGATGAATAGCTGATAACTGCTGAGGATCCTTCATGCGATATTCGGTACTGACCGCAAACTGATCTTGAAGCGAGTGTATCAAAGACTGCTCCCATTCCGCCGCTCTCAAGCAGCAGTAGGGAACAAAAGAAGGCAGCTTAGTCGCTTCCTCATTCATGACTGATTTATCAATAGCATCCAGCACGATTGTCATCGTTTTGAACCGTTCACGCTGTTCTTCGATCAAGTGGATCTGTTCATATATCGATTGATAGCTCGGGGTGCTGAAATAGCTTTTGGCTGCTTCAATAACTGTAGGTTTGGATTTATACACTTGATCCGATTGCTGCAAATGCGTGTCATGTGGTGTCGGGTCCAGAAATAATAACCAACGATCCACCTTGCGATCAGCCGAACGATGGAAGATGGTATCGAGCACAGGTCCAAAAGGTTTGTTATCTGTCAACAAGCCATCATGCAAATAAACAGTATGTCGCTTGTCATACTTATTCGGTCCTCCATAGACCTCATGCATAGTGAATTTTTGTTCTGGAAAAGCAGCCGGCATGGCCGAGGTAGCTCTGGACATACGAGCAAGCAATTCGTCATTATCCGCCCCTGCAAAATCATTGTGCTCATAGCCACTGCTGCGATTCATTCCGTAGGCCGTTCTATATTTCTTATGAAACATAACACCATGCTTCAGTCCTTCGATCTCTTGTCCTTTGCTGTCTACAATTCGCCAACGGCGCCCCCTGATATCACTTGCAGATACGAATAAATCAAGGATGTTAATCTGGCTCTTACGATCATCGGCCAGCTTAGGATTCGCCTTAATCTGCTCAGACAGTTCATTAAAGCAATGCTGCAGCTCACGAAGCATGAAATCACCGTTCAATAACGTTTCTGTTGGTTGACCTTTATGGTCTAGCAAGTTCTTAAGATCAGCCGTATCTCTCCAAAGTTTCTTAATCGCACCAAGATCCGTTCCAGTCGCCAGCGCTTTGGCAAGCAGTACGCCATTAATCCCTCCGGCAGAGTTACCAGCAATAATATCAATGATAACCTCAGCGTTCATTTTCTCAAGCAGACGAGAATACACATTCCCTTCCGCGTCCACATCCGCCCCCCTTCTCGACCGAGTGAGCGTCATCAGCTCCTGAGAAACCCCATTCATATACACCGCAAGCGAAACACCGCCATACAACACAATAGCAATCCTAACTTCCTTAGTGAGTTCCATTTTATAAAACCTCCTAAAGAGTTTTACGACACGATCAAGGTTACTTCTTGCGAGTAAAACTCACTTCGGAAGCATATGCTGAGTTTTACGACACGATCAAGGTTACTTCTTGCGAGTAAAACTCACTTCGGAAGCATATGATCACTTACGCGATACCCCACATCGGAAGCATATGCGCCTTTAGAATTGAAAAGCCTAGCGAGGTCTCAAAAAACAACAAAAAAACGCCTCTCCCCTTCACCGAGGGCCGCGACGGAAGAAGCGCTTCTACTTGAGGGGGAAGCCCCCTCCTTTAACAAATGCATGTTTAGCTTTTAACTCACAATAACCTCCGAGATACAGGTATCCTTGTACTTAAAACCGGAATTCACCTCCAAGATGATAAAAGTAATGGCCGTCGTCTCCATACTATCGATCCCATGATCCTGAAGTGAAATGTTGCCGCTATGCATTAAATCAGCCAAAATCGACTTCCCATGAGAATCTATCCTTCCGTTCCAGACTAGTAAAGAGACGAACGCCGAAAAACAAATTTGCGAAAAAAAGTTTTAAAATTCTCAATATATCCTCGATTTCATATATATATATTATTATCCCAATATAGCATAGCGCGAGACAAAAGTATTAGGTCTTACATCCTACATTTTGTTAATTTATGTTTTTTTATAAAGTTCTATATTGAATTATCTTTTTTAAAATAGTAATATATACCTTACTACATACCTTACTAAATCTGTAAAATTACTATTTATTATGCATTGAACCATAAACTGAATATCAGCAAAGCTGCTGAAAAGCAGTGACGCAAAGCTATAGGGACTACTTCCATAAGGAAATGTCAGCCAGTTGCAGGTTATTTAACAAGCAAGCGGTATACTATGGCTTTTAAAGCCTGTATAGCGCCTTTTTTGTGCCTTCACAAATTTAATTAGGAGCCTTTCTTACCTGCTTGCGGGCTCCGTTAAAGATATAAATAGAGAGAGAAAGAAGGTTAGTAATGGAGATGGAGAGACTGAGCAACACGGATGTGAGAGGATTTTTTCCCAGCGACGATGGTAATAAACAGGACAGGAATCGGTTTTTGGAGTTAATCTCTCAAATTGTGAGTGGAGTCGATCAATTAAAAGATGCGGATTCCGTATATTTGAAAGGCGAGAAAGACAGAAGCGGTAATTTCTATGGTGAATTAATTCGAACAAGCGAGATCCCGCAAATCGGTTCCCCTCAAGAACAAGTAAATGAAGAGCTTCTTAAACTGCTGCATGGTCACCCCTATCATACCAAATATTTTCTAACCAATATTTTGCCCATGGCAAGTATCCCAGGGATTCTAGGCATGCTAACGGCTTTTATGGTGAATGGAAATAATTTATGGGATGTCTATGGTCCAGCAGGTGCAGAGGCAGAAGTTAAGGTCATTGGGATGATGTCCCGATTGGTCGACTATGATCATACGCGCAGCGGCGGTTATACCACCTGGGGCGGTCAAGGCGCAATATTCACGGGCTTACGATTGGCTATCGTCAAGCATGCAGGTATGGCATCTCGCGCTGGAGTTCCGCATAATTTGTATGCATTCTGTTCAGAAGCGGCTCATTACAGCTTGTACAAATCTATGGAAGCCACCGGTCTTGGCAGCAATAATCTAATTAAGGTTAAGACGCTGCAGGATAGTTCGATGGATGTGGCAGACCTTCGTCAGAAGATGGAGAATGTCATTCTCAGAGGCGGCATCCCTATCTATATCGTCGCGACAACAGGCACCACGGATGCAATGGGCATTGATAATGTGCGAGATGTTTATGAAGAGGCGGAGAAAGTCAATCGCAATGCCGGTCTCTCCCGTCCACATATTCATGCGGATTCTGCGTTAGGTGGCTTCTTCGCCTTTTTTAATGCTTATGACTTTGCGAATAACCCCTTACAATTTGAGCAAAGAACGCTTCAAGCGCTTCAAGCCATTCAGAGTAAAATGAAGCATCTGCACCTAGCAGACTCTTTGTGCTTTGATTTTCAAAAGCTGGGACAAACCCCCTACTCAACATCTTTATTTCTCGTAAAGAATGCTGCAGATCTTAAGCTGTTGGACCTTGATCCTGACGAAACGCCTTATGTCGGACATAGAGGTTACGGCCAGTATCACACGGGCTACACACTGGAATGTACTCGGATGGCAAGTTCAATTAGTATCTATAGTGCCCTGCTCGCCTTTGGCGTGGAAGGATATCAACGTTTGCTCGCTCAATTCGTAGAAATAAACGAAGAGTTTCGTCGAGTGCTGGCTCTTGAATTGCCAGAGGCCATCATAGTAAATCCTGACAATCCAGGTATAATCACACTCTTCCGAATTTATGATGAGGGAGGAATGAATTACGCTAACGAGTTAAACGGTAATTGTACGACCTATGAAGTTAATCATACCAATCGATTGAACGAAATCCTCTTCGAGCTTCTCGGTAAGCAGCGTGATCGTATATTTTTCGGAGATACGAAGAAACACCTCTATGTTCCAACTAGAGACGGTCAGAAGATCGCCTTATATGCCTCCAAGCTATTCGTCATTTCACCCCACACCCAGAAAGAACACATCCAAGAAATCGTCAGCTATTTGAAGGAACAAATTACACAAGCTTATGAACAAAATGATTTGGCAAAATTGGGAGGAACGGTCTAATGTCTTCGTTTGTGAATTGGTTTCGGGAGCATCTCTCTGTCAAAATAACAGCTAGCATCCTTGTTCTTCAACTATTAACCTGTTTGGCCTTTGCAGGCTCTGGTTACTTTGTCAATCAACAGCTAATTGGGAAATTGCTTGAACAATTCGATATGCGCCTTTCAACTGATATTCAACTTACATCTGAAGCGGTCGATGCGATTCCTGGATCTAACCAAGAACTGACCAGTATGAAAGATCCCAATTACAAACTCATCAAAGTTCAGCTCGAAGCATTAAAGAAAGAGCATAATCTAGAAAATGTATTCATTTTATCTCAGAGCAATAACAAGGAACGTATTCTCATCTTATCTGATGTACCCGATGACTTCGGAACTGACTATCCTTTCACTTCAGAGATGAAGGAAGCTATTGCTTCAGGTAAGCAGGTAATCAGCAGTATTTATAAGGATGAGTACGGTATTCATAAATCCATCTTTCAACCTATTCGGAATGCTGACGGTAAAGACTATGGCATTCTTGGTATCGACTTAGATGCATCCGTGGTAACCAAGACCTCTTCAACGATTTATTGGACAACTTTAATCATCAGTATAATCATGCTGGTAGTCGGTACGATTATCGCTATTCTGATCAGCAGACTTGTGACCAAGCCACTCCATAAGCTCATGGTGGCCACGAACAAAATCGCGGCTGGAGACCTGCAAGAAAAGCTTACCTCTTCCAGCAAAGATGAGATTGGCAAGTTATCTTCTTCCTTCGCCGAAATGAGTCTGAGCCTGCAAAGTGTAATTCGTCAAGTACGTTCTTCCTCGACCTATATCGCTGACACAAGTAATCACTTGTACCAATCTGCCGGGGAATCGAGCCAAAGCGCTCAACAGGTAGCTGAATCCTCGAATCGCATGAGTGATGGTATTAATGATATCGTCGGAAGCTTAAGCCACAGCAATGTGACGATAAATGAAATTGATCATGAGCTAACCGATGTGTCTCAAGAAGTGAATGAGATGCAGGGTATTGCCCTGCAAGTGAGGACACAATCAGAGGATGGACAGCATCTGGTAGAACAAACGCTTCATCAAATGAAGGTCATTCAAGAAGTTATGGCTCACTCGCAAGAAGCTGCCACAGCTCTAGGTGATCGGTCCAAGGAAATCGGGGAGATCATAGAGATCATCTCAGGAATTTCGGAACAAACGAATTTATTGGCTTTGAACGCATCTATTGAGGCGGCTCGAGTTGGTGAGATGGGACGTGGATTTGCAATTGTCGCTGGTGAGGTGAAGAAACTAGCCTTGCAGTCAGCGGAAGCAGCTCAATCGGTTGCTAGCCTTGTGTCCAGCACACAAGAGAATAGTCAGCTCGTCATTGATCGTATTACCGAAGGCAATGAAGCTGTTAAGCAAGGACATAGTTGGATTAGTGGTACTTATGAGAATTTCAAAGGCATCTATGTCGGTGTTTCACATTTCTCAACTCGTACAGATCATTTGATTGAGACATTACGCAAGGTGGAAGGTTCATTTGGCACGATCTCTGGATCCATGCAGCAGATCTCTGGTGTTACCCAAGAACAAGCAGCCGGTACAGAAGAGGTTGCTGCTGCTGCGCAGGAGCAAAGTGCAGCCATTCAGGAGATAACAGCTGCGATTAGCCAGTTAACCACCTTATCTGCCGAGCTTCAACTATCCGTTAAGCACTACAAATTATCCGCATAACAATGGGAATAAGTTAAGAACCCTTGAGTTCAACACGGAACTATGACCCTTATTCGGGCCAAGCTCCGCTTTGTATCTCAAGGGTTTTCTTCATTGTCCTCATTCGAATAAATTAGGATTGCGAGTCTTACGCTTGCACTTCTGTGAGCTCTTGTGCTCGGTTCTTGATTCGTGCGTTCTCTGAAGCTAGACCGAGTATATCTGCCACCTTAATACTTTCCTTGATATTTCTTAATAGATAGTTAGGTGAGGTTGTATCTGTGGAGATCACTGTGATATCACCGATCTTCCACATTCTTTCAAACAAGTTGCGTTTAAGCGAGATATCACGAATGCGATATAGCTGAATTTCTTCGCGTTTCTTAGTGAAGATCCCTTTCTCAATGATGATACGGCGTTCTGTAATTTGATATTTCGTAAAGCTAGGAATACCATAATTGAAAGGCTTGCCCTCCCATAGGACATTCTCGTTCAACATTTAAACATCTCCCCTGATATGACTATAATTATTTATATTGTATACCAGATTTGTAGTTTTGTACGATTGAAATTTAAATGCCTTGTCCCCATGTTTGCCCCATCACGATAACACCCTGTTAGCGTGTAACACTTTTCTCATATTTACTAAAATCACCTAATGGGTTCGAGGCAATCCCTTTCCATTCATATCCACAGCTAGTATAGAAAGCATTTAATTTCTCATGATACGCAAGACAATCCAATCGAACTCGATCTTTCCCTGCAAAATGAATCCCTGAGCCCGCCCAGTTTACGATTTGTCTGCCCAAATCTTTTCCCGCTTCATCCCGATTAATCGCGAGACGGTGCAAGTAAACCGAGGACTCGTGCCCTTCATCGCCCCATAGCTCGATGTCCCAGGCACTTGCTTTCTGCATCAGCATGACCATGCCAACCAGAACACTTTTCTTCTTGAAAATGTAGACTTCGCCTCGTTTGATTGCCTCTGGCGTGTTATGTGAATCTTGACCCTGCAGCAGGCCGCTCCACTGGGTTGAACCCATGCTCTTCAGCCATTCAGCTGTACGAACAAGGAGCTGTAGAACAGCCTCCGTATCTTCCGGTTTTGCTTGAAATACTTTAATTCCTGGACTTAAATATCCGATGTGGTCATTGCTACTTGATGATGACATATGAGTCCTCCTGATTGTTATAATGATCCTCTTATTATACGCTTCTCTCGATAAGAGTCACTCTTTATGCAGGAGGATAATCTTGCTAGCTTCGAAGCTAAGATGTTTCTGGTTGATATATTGCCGCTTCTTAAGGATGATATGAACCGTGTCGCCATGCTTATAATCTTGAATCTGCAGCGTCTTACCAGCTGCATCTTGCAGCTTCGTTGTATCCGTTAGCTGCACATTACAGCCGTATCCGATATCATTAATAGGACCCTTCATCCCTTTTACAACTTCGTGCGAACAATTAACAATGAAACGGTTTCCTTCGATACTCTCAATTGCGGCATCAAATTCCTTCGTTGGATTACACCCTCGTATATATAAGATGATCAAGGTAAGTAGAAATACCAAACTGATAATGACATAGATTCTCTTCTTGTTCATAATAGACAAACTCCCCCTCCAATGTCTCTCATCCCCCTAGACGTTAGCTAAGAGGAAAAGTTACGGTAACTTGGAGAGGGAGCTTCAATTATTTTAGACGCTGCATGATTACCTTTAACGTTTCCGCAATTCCTTTAATATCTCCTGTATCTTCACCTAGATCACCTTCGCCAAACAAAGCGGTCACCAGACTCGCTCCGGTTGCATTCCAGCCAGTCACAAGCATGCCAGGCATTCGTTCCTCTGCTTTACGATCCTCCGCCTGCTTCACCGACTGCTCGAAGAAATCGAGCGCTGCATCTGGCGTCTTCCAACAGGAAGGCCAAACCGTGAAGCCTTTATCTAACAGATGTCCGACAGACGGGTAAGCATCCAGCTTGTCATAATGCCAATCACAGAGCACAATATCCTTTGGAATAAGATCTACAGCTGGCCATATCCCATGAATATCGCCATCCCATTCGGTATAACCCATTCCCTTTGCATCAATCAATCGGTCTGCCCACATTAACATTTGTACATTTCGTTTGCGCACGAGGTGGTCATAATACGCATTGGCTGCTTTGGCGAACAGATCGGATTTTTGCTGACCACTGCATCGCGGACATCCTTCGTCCGCAATCGCGAACACCTCATCCATTCCAACATGAAGCGCATCCGCTTCGAAAGCATCAAGCAGCTCATCCATTAGATCAAATATTAGCGGATTAACCTCAGGATGCGAAGGACACCAGCTCGGACAATAGAAGTCCGGCCATTTGGCGTCTAGTGACACATGTGGTGTTTCATCAAATTCGGGATGTGCACGCAGAAGTGAATTTCTACCTCCTCCCCACCCTTGATGTCCCAAACATTCAAACAAAGGAATTAACCGAATTCCATTGCGCTTGCACAAAGCTGATAATTCCCGAGCATCAAGCCAGTTTAGTGTCCCGCCCGACACCTCGGGATGTGAGGTGAATTGATAACTCGTGTTGCATTCCAATATGAGCACATTAACACCCATAGGTACTAAGGCATCCGTAATCACTATTTTTAGATTCTCGACATCCTCATGTGAGCCAAACCTCATATGAAATCCACGAAGTGTCCATTCCTTTGTCATGCTGATTTCCTCCTGATAGATGAATGAATGCTATCCCACTAGACCTGTTCGTTCTACACTCTCTACAAAATAACGCTGAACGAACAAATACATAATAATCAGGGGGCCCATCAGTAAGAGAACACCTGTGTTAAGCAGCATCGACTGGTAGACCAAATCCGGTTCTTTCCCCAGAACAGATCCCATATCCATCAATTGGGTCGATAACACTTTAACCTTGCTAAAGAATAACGAGACATAGTAGCTGTCATTCCACTGCCACACGAATGAGAATAGAACAACGGTAACGATAGCAGGAACAGCATTAGGGAGCATAATACTGTAAAAGGTTTTGAATACGCCCGCTCCATCCACAACGCCCGCTTCTTCTATTTCCTTCGGGATACCTCTGAAAAACTGCCGGAAAATATAAATATATAGTCCGTTTTTGAGACCCATTCCGGTTGCGGACGAAATAAGAAACGGCCAGAAGGTATCAATTAGATTCAAGCTGTCTTTGCTGCTTACTAAACCCACTAAACCGAATAAATCAAAATAGCGATAGGTTAAATACAGCGGAATCATAATCGTTTGTACTGGGACAACTATCGTGAAGATTACCAGCCCGAAGAGCAGTCCACTCCCTTTGAATTTCAATCGCGCAAAAGCATAAGCAGCCAGCGCACAGGAAGCCAACTGGATGAGTGTCGTTCCTGCAGATATTAGAAAGGTATTAAGTAGAGTCGACAGATAATGCGTAGCTTCCATAGCGATCTTGATATTATCAAGCGTGAAATGCCTTGGAATCCATAGCACAGTCGGATCATAGATATCCGTTTTACTGCGGAAGGCCACCGATAATCGAAGAAACAAAGGGAACAAAATAACAAAACAAAAGCCGATAATCAGAATAGAACGTAAAGCGATCCATGCCCATATCTTCACCTTTTCAAGCGGGTTAAATTTATGGTTGAATTGCTCCGCATATGAACTCGGGTTCTTCATTGCCTTTCCCTCCTAGCGAGATTCTTTAGTCATAGTAAAAGACCTTCCTCGAAATCAGGCTTGTGGATACGACCAAAATGAATGCGACAACGATGAAGTACACCCATGACATAGCTGCACTTTGCCCGAACTCGAAAGATTTGAATGCGGTTTCCGAGATCAAGGCGTTGATTGTATTGTGATTGAATGAATCAATAATCGAATAGATCGTGTTGGTCAGAATCAATGGCGTCATCATCGGAAAGGTTACTTTCCAAAAAATCTCATATCCCGTTGCCCCTTCAATTCTTGAAGACTCATACAACGAAGGCGAGATAGACTGTAAGCCAGCTAGGAAGATCAGAATTTGTACACCAGAAGAGCTAATGATGTCATAGATGCGGTCTACCGCGCCTGTAATATAGGTAACAAAGACGGGAGCTAATCCGGATTCCAACATCATTTTTTTGAGCTCGAAGCTCTCCATTAAGCCGCCACCGCCTTCCCCTCCTCCCGCTGGGGTCGAACCGCCGACAAAGCTGCTAATATCCAGATTAGCAATTGCGGCAGAAGCTAGAATTACAGGCAGGAAGAAGATGGCTCTAGCCATTGCACGTCCTTTGAACTTCTGATTGAGCAGAACAGCCGCAAATAAGCTGAAAATAATAATGATGGGTACATTGACGATCATATTCGTAATTGACTCGGTTAATCTGCGCGGGTAATCCGGATTAGTCGTGAATAATTGACTAAAATTCGAGAACCCTTCATAGTCGACTGCAAATCCACCTTGAACAAGATGAATCGAGCTTAAACTAAAGCGCAGCGATTGGATGAGAGGCAGCACGAACAGCATCAGCAATCCTAGCATCAGTGGGGAAGCGAACAAAACCCCGTACCATGCCTTCTTCTGCGCCAAGGTCAATGGCTTCTTGAACAATTTACTCACCGCCTACCTGGTAGCTCTGGGCTCCAATCTCCAAGCCGTTCACAACTACCGCCGAATTGTTGTAATTAATAGTTAAAGTAATGCCATTATCAAAGGTTGTCTGTACGACACCTGGAGCTTCTTTACGATGCGAGACAATCATATGATTGCGAACCGTCTTTAACACCTTGTTAGCTTCGCTATATAACTGAACGGCTTGATCAAACCAATTCTCATAGCTTAAGGCATATAAGTTGTTGAAGGCTGTATCCTTTACCTTTATGGCATCGCTGTAATACCATTGGTAGTAAATATTTGACCCTGTTTCAAGCGCCTTCAGCATGGATAATTGAGGATTTTGATTCTCATCCATATTGAAGGGGGCACCCGCCAAATCAAAGTATCCATGAAGTACAATTTGATAGAACGGAATGTCTTCGTCTGTAATATTCAGCTGGCTGCTCTTAGTCGGTGCATTAATGATACTAGCAGCATACGGCAAGCTGTAGACGTTACCTCCATTTACCATCAGTGAACCTGCCTGTTTCTTGAGCTTCTCAAACTCCGTTGTGATTATCTTCATTGCATCCTGACGAACGATCGTGTGATCAGGATCAAAGTCCGAGTTCACTTCGTTACCAAGATCTCTCATCGACAAGCCCTGCCCGCCAAGGTTTCCATAATCCGCGAGAAAGCCCTGTACCTGTGCCGATAGCTTGGATGGAGACAGGATATAGTGTGAGAACTTATCCAGGTCCTTGACATACATGACTGGATTATAGTTATAAACCTTCGCTTTACTGCGATCAAGGAACGTTGCTGAGCCTGCTGCACCTTTATATTTCTCAAGAAAGGCGACATCCGGATAGAAACCAATTTTATTCTGCCGAGCATAGTCTGCCAATTTCTCAAACCCACTCTTGCCGCCAAGCGCACCCGCTATCTGAATATCAGCTGGCGATGAATGGCGAATCCCATCATTAAACCAACCTACATAACGCAGATCGATAGAATGAATATTAGCCTTTTTAAGCTTTTGCAGCAGCGATTGTGCTTCACTGAAGCTCGTTAACGATTCTGTCGATTCATAGGGAATGCCTAAGAATGATTTGCTTTTACGAAATGCTCCTTCCAGCTCGAGCATGAAAGGTGAATCATCAGAAGCAGTTAGCGGCTTCAGCTGATATTTGTTCACTAAATAGGTTCTATATTTCTGTGCCATTCCTACATAATCGGACGAGCCACCCGATAGAAAAGCATATCGAAGCTGTAGATTTCCCGCGTACGTTTGACTCTGAAACATCGGTACGGAGCTGGTCTTCGTTCCTGAGGATAAGGTATAGAAATCCATAGCTACAACCTGGAATTTACTGCTGATCGAATTATAGGAATCATTACGACCACTCACATCGGCCGAGATACTTGCCATAGCGTCTCCATCCTCAATCATCCCAAGAAACGCGTGATCATTCTGCTTGAGTCCGAATACTGGCAGCCGGGTGATCGCATTGGATTGAATCTGCTCCTTTACATCATATGTCCCGTCACGCCCGTATACGGGAACCTGATAAGGCTCGGCATTCTGTTTGCCATTGTTCAGATGGATTAAGGCTCCAGCTCCATCGGGTACAAACATATAGCCAGCTTGCTTCGTACCCGCAGCGCCAAAATACTTCAATATCTGAAGGGTAGCAATCGGGTAAGCGGGGTTGAATTTCACTTCTTTATTAGGCACAGAAACGACTAGATACTCACCATCAAGCGAATAATTTACGGGAATCGTAAATTCTGCGTTTGATCCTGTCGCGCCTTCTGCAGCCCCGTTCTCTTTGTTATCAAGTGCGGCATCCTCTGCGGTATATCCCGCCGCCTCTAGAGTTGCGGACAGCTCCTCTGCCACATAATCCTGAAGCTTACGGACCTCATAGATTTGTTTCTGTTCATCAAAGCGGAATTTATAAGCGATATCTTCACTCTTGTCTTTATCCGCAATCTGATCGATAATTTTCGTTTCAAATCTTTTCTTGCTAATGGCTTTAGGAATGTTGGCAAAGCTCTGCACATGATTACCGATTTGGTAAACGATCTTTACCCCGTTAGCTTGAGCCGTGATTTCAAATTGTTTCTTAGCCACGCTGTCATCGTAGCTGTTAAAGGCGTTGATCTGCCCCTTCTCGTTATAATAGGTAACTAGAACTTGAGCAGATAACTCTGATTTGTAGAGAGGTGAAGCTTTGGTGTCCTCATTTCGCCCGGGCGGATTCGAGAACCAGATGTATCCGTTTCGAATCTCTTTTACAGCAATTTCAGCTGTCTGACGGTTTACATACAGCTGGAGTGAATCATTCTTCGCCACCAGTTCCATGCCAGCAAAAGCTTGTATCTCTTCAGGCGTGTTGGATGAAACTTCCGAGTCTTCCTGCTTCGCTAAAGTCATCTGCTGAACACTGATAGGTGATGCATTAGCCGCCTTAGCTTCACTTTGTTGCTGCACTTGCCCGCTGCTCAACTTCCCTTGCTCTCGGGCTGTTTCCTTGTTGCTATATCCAATTTCATTTACACCGAAAAATCCGCTTACCACAATAACCAAGGATAAAAGTCCAACAACTATTTTCTTTCCCGTCAAGGTGATCACTCCTTTCTTGCAGACTACATTCGGAAAGAAATTTCTTTGTACACAGCAGCTATAAAGCTGCTCATCTGCTGAAGCATACTAAACAGTAAGACTCCCAAGAAAATAATAATTCCGCTCACAAGCAGCGTTAGCAGCATGGTAATGACCGTTTTGCTCGCTGAATATTGATGAACGGTCATCGTTCCAATAAACAATAACCAGACAAACCATAGAATAGCGAGGCCGTCGAGCAAATAATAGAAGGAGCTCTCATTAGCTGTAATGATATTGCTATACAGCGTTTGTGGAATATAAATAATAATTAATGGCATTAAAGCATAAGCAGTTGCCATTACAATCTCCTTGAATTTCCCCTCACCGTCCATTAAAGTCGTCAAAGACCAGTTCGCAACACACCATAACAAGAATGGCAGCACGATATAATTCAACTCATTCAAACTATTCAGCTCAGTAGGGTTATTCATATTGATTACAAATCCGCTGTATTGCCTCTTAACGATGGCTGTAATAATGAATACAACCACAATGCTCAAGGCGACTTTTAATCTTCCCTTTTGTTCGAACTTCATTTCCCAGAACCCGTTGAAGGGATGGATCATCGTATAAAAGGGGTTCTTCGCGATTCCGAATTCCCGGTAATACTGCCCCTTCTCGGTTCTCCCGCTCAGCTTCATGACTGTTATTATTACTCCCAAGAGCAGTGCAACAGCCAGAATAATAGAGCCGAAATGATCCATCACGACCATTTTCCGATAACGTTTGAACGCTTCCGAGTAATATTCACGATTGTTCCCGCTCTTGAAATAGCTCATCGCTTCACGGTTCTCGCCCTTCTTCAGCAAGGATTTCCCTATACCGATGTAAGCGACCTCGAAGTTTCCATTCAGCTTCAGAACCTTTTCCCAAGCGGTTGTTGATTGATCTGTCTTACCGGTATACAGCGATATAACAGCTTGTCGAATTAGACTTCCATAGCTAGTCGGTTCAAAGATGGTTAATCGATTATTATCTTTATCGAGGACAAGAGCTCGATCATCCAGCATGCCAATCGCCGAAGGTGTTCGGAAATTCCCCTGCTGGCTGCCTAGCCCCCCGAATTCATAGAGCAGGTTACCGTCCTTGTCGTAAGTGAAAATACGCCCTCTCTTGGCATCCAGCGCACTGAACATGCCGCCTTTGTCGGAAGTGACATCGATAAAAATGGAACTTCCCGGTGAGCTGCTAGTTTCAAGTGTATGGATATCTCCTTTGGGAGGGAAATATCCTTTACTACGCAAGATATCTACTCCAGATGGGTTAAGCCGCTTCAACGGCCGATCCGAATTCTCCTCCGATGTGGACGTATAAATGAAGCCATCTTTATCCAAAGCCAGATTATTGAATTCTAATGGAATGAATTGCTGCATCTGTTCACGCTGAACCTTGGTTGACATGCGTTTCCAGAACAGATCGATCGGATTAAACTTGACTCGGTTTGTTCCGATGAATCCGCTAAAGAGACCATCCGTGTCAAACTCCATAACCCCTTCATACGATCCGCGGCTAATGACATAAATCCGCTTGGCTTTATCCACGACCACTTTAGTCGGGATATACTGAAACCCTTTGCGCAAAAGCGTTGATTGGGGCTCGCCTATCGTTCGGACGAATTGACCTTTGTCATCAAACTCAACTAAACGGCGTTTCTGTGTATCGGCTACATAGATATGACCGACCTCATCAGCAAACACACCCTCAGGCTGGCTAAGCTCATCTTGCTTCCCGTCGTTTGTGAATTTATTAATGACATTAATTACTTGTAATTGCTTGCTTAATATAATAATTCGGTTATTTCCCGTATCTGCTATATACACCTTATCATCGGGACCTACGAACAAATCCTGTGGCAAATGGAGCGCGCCAATATTCCATTCCTTACCGTAATATACTTGATCCACGATATAAGGAGCAGGCGAAGGCACGGGATCACCCCAATAAGAATAGGTGTAGGTATCGCTTGCTGAGGCACTAACAGGAGCGGTTATACCGAGCAAGAGCGTAACGATAAATAATGCAGCGATAATTCTTGTCATCTATAGCTCCCCCTGTTATTCCTTCAAGCCCGATGTAGACATCGTCTGAATAATGTTGCTCTGTGTAATGATAAATACCGTAATAGGCACGAGCATCATTAACAGCGTAACCGCCGCTACCGGCCCTGTTCTAGCAAGTCCTCCACTAGCAATTTGCCCGAATACATAGTCAACTGTCTTCAGCTGCTCACTATAAATATACTTGTGACTCGTTACAGATCCATTGGTCCATAAGCTCTGCAAGGAGAAAATAATTAACGTCAACCAAGCAGGCTTTACAATTGGCATTACGATTCTCCAATAGATCTGATATTCATTGGCACCATCGATCTTTGCTGCTTCGAGCAAGGCATCCGGAATCTGCTCCATAAACTGCTTCATCAGATACAAGCCAAGCGTCATCCCAAAGGCCGGCAGCAGAATGGCCCAATAGGTATTGATTAAACCCAGCATCGATATAATCATGTAGTTCGGTACTTGGGTGACATAAGCCGTAAACATCAACGACATGACAACGAGAGTGAAAAGAACCCTTTTCCCCGGAAACTTAAGCTTAGCTAGCGGATAAGCCGCAGCCGATGCTAGAATGACATGTCCTACCGTACCCACAATAGCAATGAAGAACGTATTAAACACATATCTGGAGAATGGCACCCAGGAATCACTGAAGATACCGAGCAGATCCTTAAAGTTCTTCAAGCTTGGATTGCGTACGAGCAGCTTGGGAGGGAACGTGAAAATCTCGTCGATTGGTTTGAATGCGTTACTGATCGTAAAAACAAGGGGCAGCGCCATGAAGCAGGATACACCTGCAAGCAGCAGCATGAGCAGGATATCTACGGACCAAGACCGATTCAACCTTCGTGGTAATTTGATCGGAATTCTCATTTTCTCTATTCACCCACTTTATGAAGCAGCTTCTGTGTTAAAAGATTCGCTCCGAGCATAATCGCGAATAATACGGTTGCGATTGCCGACGCATATCCCATTTCAAATCGAATCGTTCCGTAATCTACCAAATGAGTGACGATCGTATGCGCCGCATAATCCACACTCGGGAACCCAATCATGTAAATTGAGATCTCAGCCACGGAGAAGGCCATCGAAATTTGAATGACAGCCCCGAACATTAATTGCGGCCTCATTGCCGGCAGCGTGATAAACCACAGCTCCTGCCAACGATTACGAATCCCATCAATGCTGCCCGCTTCGTATAAAGTACGATCTACGTTCTGCAGACCAGCAATAAAGGCAAGAAATGCCGTGCCCAAGCTAAGCCATAATTGAACAAGAATAAGAATGCCGAGCACATAGCGGGGATCCTGCAGCCATTGAATAGGCTCCATGATGAATCCCCATTTCATAAGGAAGGAATTCGCATAACCATAAGAATCACTTGCGAATAGCAGCTGCCATATCAAATAGGTATTACCCGCAATGGAAGGCGCGTACAGGATAAGTGTCAGGAAGGCTCTTAGCTTTGGCCTTAATTCATTGATCAGCCATGCAAATAAGAAGCAGGCCATATAGCTGACTGGACCTGTGATAGCTGCGAAAAGAAACGTGTTTTTTATCGCGATTAAGAAGATATCATCCTGCACGAATAATCTCGCATAGTTCTGCCAGCCAATCCAATCCGGCTTCTCAAGCATGTTGAAATTGGTGAAGCTAAGCAGAAGAGATAAGAGTACAGGAATGATCGTAAAGGTGCCGAAAATTAGAAAATAAGGCGCCAATAATACATAAGCGTGTTTATTCTTTCTTGCTTCAATAAAAGTTCGCGTCAATTTGAGCCAAAGTGACCGACGAGGAGCTCTGCCGTCCTTTACTTCTCCTCTCCTTATCACGGGGCGCTCTACTATTTGTTGATTCATTGTAAGCCCCTCATTTCTTGTCAGGAATGTGGAATTCCTTCCGTTTCAAAGTGATTTCCTCGTTCATGATTCGGACGTAATTATCGACTGTTTCTCGCGGATCATCCCCTTGAACAACAATCCTGCGGAAAGCATTGTCAATATTACGACCAGTCAGATATCCACCAGGCACTTCCGGAATACCCTGTACCCAGCGTAATTGCTCCTTCAGCTTCTGATAGTCCTTCGTCGGCCATGGCAAAGCCGCTAGCGCTTGCAAATTAGCAGTCGGATACCTCGCTGAAGCTCCCATACGAATTTCCATCTGACGACCATAAGCAATCTGCGTATCTGTACCTGTCCACCATTTCAAGAACGCCCATGCAGCTTCCTTATTCTTCGTATGCTCGAACATAACGGAAGCAGATCCCCCGCTGCCCACCTCTCGGTGAAGCGTTCCATCCTCTCCAACCGTTCCCGGAACAGGGGCGAAGCTCCATAACCCTTTGATCTCAGGAGCAAACACACTTAGCTTGTTATACATGGTGTAATCAGTAATTCCAATTGGCATTTCGCCCGTACGGAAACGGTTCGCAAAGTCTGCCGCAATCGGGATCTTATAATTCACATAAAAGTCCGTCCACTGCTTGAATTGTCCGATAGCCGTCTCCGAGTCCAAATCACTTGCTTTTCCGCCATCCTTGTAGAACTGTCCCCCATGCTGGAATAGGAACATTGCTAAAGCCGGATTTGGCGGTAGCGTAATGATATTAGTATTGACTAAGTCATTACCAAGTGAATCGAGTGGCTTCTGCGGTAGACCGAACTGGAGGTTATGCTTCTGCAATATAGGCAGCATCTCATACACGTCGTTCCATGTTTGTGGAACCTTCAAATGCAGCTCATTCTCCAGAATATCTTTTCGATAAAATAAAACAGGGAAAGTCTGCTGCTCAGGCAGGGCATAGTAGCCGCCTTTATACGCATATGGAACCATAGCGCTTGGGCTGAATTGCTTCTCTATCTCACTGAAACCTTCAAACGCCGATAAATCTACAAGTGCGCTGCGGCTTGCATAGTTGACCGGCAAATCGTTCCCGACCTGAAGGGCGATATCCGGGCCCTTCCCGGCTACTGTCGACGGAAGTAATACATCACCGCTAACCAGCTTTAGATTGACATGAATGCCTGTTTTTTCAGTAAAACTATCATCCACTAATCGCTTAATGACCTGTGCCTGATCGCGCGCTGAAGTCACCCATACGGAAACGCTTTGACCTCCTGCTTGCACCCCGGAGAAATCATCGTAATTCTCATAGAAGGATGCGGCGAATGACTTCGCACCAGTGACGAGCTTGGTCCAACTGCTCGCTTCCGGCTTTGGAAGCTTAGCTTTCGGTGAGCTTACCACTAGATAATCCAAGGCAAGCGGCTGCTCGTTGATGGACAACATCCACGATCCTAATGCGCCTACATTTGTTTTGAACGTATCGATTCGAGACGGCACCGATTCCGGGTTATCAGCCATATTATTTAATTGATAAATGATCGTCCGAATAATAGCCGTTCGCTCATCGCTAGTTCCAGAGGGTCCTTCCATTCGCTCAGCAATGAGCTCCAGCTGCTTGCTTTGCTCACGGAAAACTTCGGTCATAGTCGGAATTCGCTGCTCGAGGTTATAATCGCGGAACGTATCTGGAACCGTACCTGTATAGCTAATGATTTCGCGGTACATGGCATTCAAAGCAAGGATACTCGATTGAACGGATCTGAGAATCGGTGCCAGCTCGCCCAGCGTAACCTCCATACGAATCCGGTGTTTCCCTTTGGCAAGATGAAATAAATACGGTTCTCCTTCACTCTGCCCAATGACGTTCATTTGCCACGAGGTGCCGTAAGGGAATGGAACGTATTGAAGCTCCTTGAATGGCAGCTTGCCATCTATATACATCGTTCTGAGAACGGACATGCCGCTCATATAATTTTGCCGATTCTTAAAGGCCATTTGATACAAGCCCTCTTGTGGAACATCGATCTCCCACTCTATCCACTGACCTGGCAATCTCCAGCCCCAGCCACCCATCGCATTATTGCGCAGCTTGGATACATGAAAAGGCTCTACAGCTGGACTAGCATGATCATTATAAGGAAGAAGATTCGGTGAGGATTTGTATAAGGCTTGTTCTGCCTGCAGCTTTATTAATACCCCTTGGACCGGTTCATAGCCGTTCTTCGTATATGTACTCGCAACTTCTTTATAAGAAGGCGTTGTGTCCGGTGGTGACAGCTTCAGCTGATCGATAACAAGCGGTTCTTTAACCGAAGTTAACGATAAGGAGTGTTTTCCTTTCGACAAATAAAATAAAAAAGGCTCTTCATAAAAGCCCGTACTATCCTTCATTTGCGTTTGCTGCCACATAGGCACTTCAACTTGGTTGGGCACCAAATCATTGCCACGGTCATCGCGGTCAAAGGTTTGTTTCTCATTCTTCCATATCCGGTTGAAGGTCAAGCTGATCGCTTCATTGAATGGCAGGGCTCCGTCTATTCTCAATTCTCTTTCGATATCGGATTGTTTTCCTGGTTCACTGTAAAATTTCATGGATAGGTTGTAGAGTCCATCCTGCATGGCATCAAATGTCCAAGTGATTTCTCCCGTGTCTTGCGTTAAAATTGATTTTCCATGCTCTCCTTTGTAGTTCTCAAGCACGGAAACCTTCATCCCCTGCACCTTGCTGTAATTCTCACCTTCGATAATGATGGGCTGCCCATCCATAGGAGCATTCTTATGTTTGGATACGTATTCGTCATATCCGCCTTCCTTGAAGGAACCAGCAATAGGCACAAGCTCAGGAAGCTTCCCGGATTGATTATTTAATGCCTTTACTGTATGGGATGTCCAATTCGGTTCAAGTAAGTAAACGGATATAACGGTGGACACGATAAGCAGCACAGAAGTTACTTTAACAAGTCGTCGCCGCATTGGTTTCTCCCTCCTGTAAAACAATCCCCCTAGTCCGTTAGTTAACGATACGATTCGATTGATGACTAGGGGGATTTAATAAGAGTGACTTCGTATTATTTGCTATCTGCAAGAAGCTTGTTCATGTTGGCTTCGAATTGCGGTTTCACTTTATCAACGGCAGTTGCTGGTGATACCTTGCCTACGGTAATATCCTTCACAACCGATTCAAACATCTTCTCGCCATCTTGAATTCCATAATACGAGATATACTCAATACTGTTAGACATCTGCTTGCGCGTGTCCAGGGACTCTTTGCTCGGATAGGAGGTCTCCCAAGCTTGCTGGGACAGTTTCCGTCCTTCATCATGAAGACTAATTTCATCCAGAACCCGCGTGGCCACTTCTGCATTCTTCGAATACTTCGATACCATATACATATTGCCAAATGGCGTGTAAGACACATACTTGTCAGCTTTAGGTCCTTTCGGGAAGAACACATAACCAAGCTGTTGATCCTTCATATTGTCGACTAAGCCGCCAAGCTCCCAGCTGAATCCAGCATAAATGACGCCTTTGCCAGCAATAAACTCTTTGCTTGCATCATCAGGTACAGGCTGCATGATGGATTTATCCGTATTGTATAAATCGGAAACATATTGTAGAGCTTCAATGGAATTCTCGCTATTCATGGAGAAATTCATATCCCCGTTTGCATCCTTATCAAGCGATCCTTTGTTGGTGTAAACGAATTGCTCCGTTAGAGATTTAACCTTTCCGTATGCGCCAGCGACGCCGAATACATCGGTTTTTCCATCACTATTCGTATCCTTTGTGGCTGATTTGGCAAATTCACGGAATTTCTCCCATGTCCATTCACCTTTTTGCTGAAGCGTATAAGGATCTTCCAATCCCATCTTCTGCACTAGCGTTTTGTTGTAGAACATGCCATAAGGAGAAGGCGAAGAATCCGTCATTCCATACTGCTTGCCTTTATAGCTGCCTCCAACTTTCATCCAATTAATATACTTGGGATCTTTCAAATCCAAGTAATCGTCCACCGGTTGAATAAACTCTTTATTGACTAGCTGCGGGAATGCCCAGAACAATTCAAGAAGAACGATATCTGCAAAAGGAGTTCCGGAGAGAGAGGTAGTCGTGAAATTCTCAACGTATTTGCCATAATCGCCGAATTTAACGTATTCAATTTTACAGTTATACTTTTTCTCTGCCGCTTCAATAAGCTTGATCTGAGCCTCTTCAGCTGGGCCCTTTTCTTTCACAAGTCTAGGATCTGCATCGTCATACCACACACCGATTTTGATGCTCTGACCTTTCAGATCGTAGACCGGTTCCGCTGGTGCTGCTGTGTTATCTGGCTTGGTCGTATTCCCATCAGTCTTCGTGTTATTGCTGGTCGTTTTGTTACCCTGATTAACCTTATTGCTGTTATCTGTTGTGCTGCTGCAGCCTACGACAGTAGCTGTTAACGTTAAGGCGATCAATAAAGAAGAAACAGATTTAACTTTTCTCATTGAGAATCCCCCATCATCCATTTCGGATCCGAATTTTTTGTAAAAGGTCTGTTATGAAGACATTGCAGCATAATTGGTAAACACCAACCCGGTTAACCCTCCTTATCCTTGTAAAATTCCACAGAGAATGCGCTTACAAATGAGCTTAAGAATGAAGAAGCAATTCATACCTTGGCTAAAGAATCGCCCCACCTAATATTAGGTATACTCTAATCGCTTGCTCATAGAAGTTATTATAGTGGGCGATTGTTTTTTTGTAAATACTGAATATACTCTATTCAAAAATAAATTATTTTAATTATACTTAATAAAAGAAAAAAAAGAATGCTGACCGATGTAGTCAGCATTCTTTTTCAAAATATAAGATAGTATAAGTTTCCTCTATGCTTTGCTTATATTTCAGAGGGAAGAAACTTACTTCGCCGCCAAGGACGGCGGAAGCCGTTTCTTCTTGTTTACCCGATTAACTTTTTTCAGAAAGTAAACCCGTTTGAACCGCCATCGATTTTCTTTCCACCCAACGTACAGGCACTTTGATTTTGTGCTGTTCCATATCCAATCTTTCCACTTGTCTCACAATCAGCTCAGCTGCTTTACGAGCAATTTCTTTATAATCCTGCGCTACGGTCGTAAGCGGCACCTCAACATGCTGAGAGATGATATGATCATCAAAACCTACAATCGATAACTCACCCGGAACCTGTATACCCATCTCAAGCGCATTCTTAAGCAGTTCGACCCCAACGTGATCATGCTCCGTTTGTAAAGCTGTTGCACCGGAATCAAGCAGTTTAGCCAACATGGATTTGTAATAGGCTTTGCTCGTTAAGTTATTGATTTCGCGATAGAAATCCGTCACCACGAGATCTGGATCGATAGGAATTTTATGATCACGCAATGCTTTGCAATAGCCCTGATACCGATCCCGAACAGAGCTTCGGAATTCAATACTAATGCTGGAAATGAAGGCGATTCGCTCATGACCCAGCGCAATCAGCTTCTCCGCTGTCAAATATCCGCCCTCAAAATTGTCTGAAACAACACTAGTAATAGGCGATCCATCAAAATATTGATCAATCGTCACGATTGGGTAGTTGTTCCAATAGATCGCATGGATCAGCTCGACATTGCTCATCGTGCTGATTGGATATAAAATAATGCCGCTTGGGCCATTTTTAGGAATACGAAGTAGAAGCTCCTTCTCTTTTTCCTTGCTCCAATTGCTGTCGTGAATACTCAAGTAATAGCCTTTAGAGTCCAAATAATCCGATGCACCTTTAATAAAGCCTAACTCATTTGTGGCCATGTAGGGCACTATCATCGAAATAATGGGATTTGAATTGTTTATGTTTGTTTCATTACTGGTAGGGTCCTCTTGCTTCTTCACGTAGCTGCCGCTGCCGCGCTTGCGATAAATCAGACCTTCACGTTCCAATTCAATTAAAGCCCGTTTCGAAGTAATACGGCTTACTCCTGATTGTTCCGCTAATTCAACTTCCGTCGGAAGCTGCTGATCAGGCAAATATTCCCCAGCAATAATTTTCTGCTTCAGATCATCAAAGATGATCATATATAATGGCTTATTATCGGGCTGCACTACAACTCACTTCCCATTCGCTCCATATTAAATTCTTTTATTGATTATATCAAATTACAAGATTATAATGCAAATTAAATATAACAACTTGTTTGAAGGAGGATATATTCAATTATGAACGATTCCCATTTACTGGAATTATTACAGAAAGAGATGATTCAAGAAAAGTTTACTTATAAGAAGCAGCTTGCACATCTCAGGGATAAACAGCTATTCCAAGTGTTTCAACAGGACCTGACAGAAGAAGAAACCATGCTGCTTCAGTTTCTATTCGCCTATATGCCGCTAAACGATCTTGCCGATTATAACGGAGACATGTTCTTAAGTCACATTCGCAAAACGTTGAAAATCAGAGATGCTGTTCCCTGGGGAAAAGATATTCCTGATCATTTATTTTTGCATTTTGTACTTCCTTATCGCGTCAATAATGAGAACATTGAAGATAGTCGTGATTTTCTTTTCGATCAATTGTTTGATCGCGTGAAGACACTTACTTTAAACGATGCCATTCTTGAAACTAACTATTGGTGTCATGAGAAAGCCACGTATACCGGTAACGATGTCCGAACAGTCTCTCCTCTAACTCTTATACGCACCACTCTGGGGCGCTGCGGAGAGCAGTCAACCTTGGCGGTTGCTGCTCTGCGCAGCTTATGTATTCCAGCAAGACAGTGCTATACACCTCGCTGGGCGCACTGTGATTCCAATCATGCTTGGGTAGAAGCTTGGGCAGATGGGCAATGGCATTTTCTAGGTGCTTGCGAGCCTGAAGCTCGTCTTAATCATGGCTGGTTCCGTGCTCCCGCCAAGAGAGCCATGCTCGTAAATACCCGTGTTCCGGCCCAATACGCGGGACCTGAAGAAATAACTTTACAGCATTCCTGGTACACAGAGATTAATTTGTTACCTAACTATGCCAAGAACAAGACGATTACAGTCAAGATTCAGAACCAAGACGGATCCCCATCGGATGCACAGGTCTACTTTCAGCTATATAACTATTCTGAATTTACCACGATTCTCCACAAGCGAACAGACCCTAGAGGTGAAGTTTCCCTAACTACAGGCTTTGGCCATATTTATATTCACGCCACTTCGACTAATGGTTGGAATACGGCAATCATTCATCCTGCGGACAGCGATGAATTCACGATTGTCTTAGCAAGTACAGAACCTATACCAGGACAGATCATGGAATTCGATATGGATCCGCCTCCTGTCGTCTCCGATACGGAGCAGGAAACCATCACGGATGAGGAAATTCAGCGGAATAACGAACGAATTCAAGAGGGCGCACAAATTCGAGCAGCATACGAAGCGACTTTCGTAAATGAGAATCAGTCTGACCAGCTTGCTGCTGAGCTGATGCTTCCAGCAGATCGTGTGTGGGCTTTACTAAAGCAAGCACGAGGAAACAGTCATGAGATCGCGGCTTTTCTGCAGGAGCAGACCAAGCTTCATAGTGAATGGCCCCTTAAGCTGTTGGAGTCGCTGAACAAGAAAGACTTAACGGATACGAACCGTCCTACCTTGACCGATCATCTATTAGGCACGATGTCTTTGTTGAACCAACATAATGAGGCTTTGTTCAGCTCTTATATTCTTTGTCCGCGCATTCATTTTGAGATGCTCCTCCCTTTTCGGGAAAATTTCCAACAAGCTTTCACTCAGGAAGAACAAGAAGCATATCGCAAACAACCACAAGCACTATATGATCGGCTTATTAGTGAGTTTGAAGTCATTGAAGATTTGAATCATTACAAGGGTTCAGCTACACCAGTTGGAAGCTTTGAATTAAAGAAAGGAGACCGGCTAAGCCTGCATATAATGCTATCCGCTGCTGCAAGAAGTCTTGGCATCCCGGCAAGGCTTGAACCAAATGATCAGCGACCGCAGTTTTGGAGTAAAGGAAGCTGGACGGATGCCCTAGTCGAAACGATTGATGATTTGAGGGATTCACCTGTTCAACCGGATTACTCTCCAACTCCTAAATCAGCGGTCGGCTACTGCCAATTTATTAGAGATACTTCGGCAGATAATCAAGAAGCTGCGTACTATAATAATTTCACGATCGCACGCTGGGAAGAAGGTCTATTCAAGACGCTGACTCTGCCTTTTGGCAAAACGGACGTCTTCGATCAGCCGTTTGAGGTTCTTAGTGGACACTACCGACTAACGACAGGAACTAGACTTCCAAGCGGTACAGCTAGAGTAAGGATGGCTTTCTTCGATATCCAGCCGGGCGAAACAACGGAGGTTCAACTGATCTTTAGAAGCAAGGAGGTTGATATACCTATTCTTGGGGTACTTGATGAGGCGGTGCTCGAAGCTAACCTCTTCAGCCCTGAGATTCAGATCGGTCATGCTGTTCATTCACATGGTGCCGTCCTTGTGTGGATTGAACCGGATCGTGAACCATCCAAACATCTGCTACGCGAACTCAAAGAGCTAGCTAAGGAGTTTGACAACTGGGGAGGCCCTATTCTACTAACAGCAGGAGAAGATAAGCTGACCGCGTCATTTGCTCTGGACTCGGATTCTTCACTTCCGCAGCGCGCAACGTTTCGCAAGGATCTCGCCTATAAGGGATTGGATGCCCTACTCGCTCCGACCGGGGCAGCTTCTGTTCGAGAGTTTCCAATTGTCCTTGCTATCGATTCACAGGGTCGTATTCGATACACTTCGAGCGGATATAAGCTGGGTATTGGCCGAGAATTATTGGATGTCATTACTCGCTATTAAACGATATAAGAATACTAATCTGAGAGGCTGTCTCCAAGTGATTCCACTTTGGGACGGTCTTCTTCACATTTATTGGAATCTCTTAGATGAGAATCAATAATCCTTATATACGAATAGGACAAAGGCTTAAGGCAATAGAATAAACCGTATGCTTGTGCTCCGGTTTTGGTGCTTGTGCTCCGGTTTTGGTGCTTGTGCTCCCGTTGTGCTGCGCACAAAAGTCGCTCAAGCACTCAAAACCTACGCTGTAATAAGGGCAAACCTGGCAAGACATTAGAAGACAAACCTGGCAAGACATTAGAAGACAAACTTGTTAAAGACATAAGGAGGATTGTTAAAAATGGATAATAATCCGCCATTCGTAATGGTGGTCATACCTTTATCAACGATAAAGAAATTTATCATCATCGATCTCTTAGCAGGCACGGCGATCTTTCACATGCTGAAGATGCCCCTCCACTCTTTTCTCGCAGCATCTGCTGGAAGCATGGTGGGGACCATTTTGATCAAACAATCATTAAAGCTCCTTAGAAAGCGGTAATGATTGGTCAGCGAAGCAAGTTTCTTCCCTCTGAAATATAAGCAAAGTATTGAGAAAACTTATACTTTCTTATAGTTGAACAAAAAACCGGAATTGCCATAATGGCCATCCCGGTATCTGCATGTTACATCCCTATTCGGATTTCTTTACGAGAGTGATGATCATTACGATAAGCATGAGTAACTGAATGAGTAGCTCTGCGCTCATTGCATTACCTCCATGATATTCATAATGCTCCTTCGTTCTGGCTTCTCCTCTCAAGCACAAGCTGAACGTCTCCCACTACCATAGGTATGTTCAACTTGAATGATTTATGCTTTATTTCAATGGTTTCTCCTTCTCCTCTAATAGACCCTATCCCTCAAGTCTTTATCATTAAACCATATTTGAATGGTCTCAATGGTCTCTTTGCCCTGCAGTGAAATTACAAACTCTCCATTCATGTAGATTCCAGAAAAGTCCGGTTTGTAGCCGAACTTGGCAAGCTTCGCATAAGTAGCCTTTACTGAATCACCAACATGCACGCCATAAATAGCGTATTGCTTATTGGAAGTTTCTAGTAAGGTAACGCCTTTATAAAAGTCATTGTCCGAATCACCCGCAATTCCAATTGCTGTTTGCTTGCTTTTATATTTCTTAATATGTCCCCCGAAGCCTTCAATGTGTTCACCTTCACCCCATAATTGAATAAGTCTTTCCTCGGTCATACCCAATTGGATCCCATCAAATGCTAACTGGTTGTTAAAGTCTTTACTAGTCATTCGGTTGTCTGTACGGAAATAATAGATGCAGCCTGCAAGGATGCCTGCTAGTATGAAAGCAATCAATGTAACGATTAGCCAAAATATTCGTTTATTGCTTACTGATCCTTTCATCTGATCAACTCCAGAAGAGCCTTACACTTCACAATCGGCTCGAATATATCCTTTAGACGCATAATAATGGAAAAGGTTACCGAATATTCGCCATTCGAGTCATTCCCGCTTCTCCTCGCGAAGCGGTCTGGCATCCAAGGGGATACGGTGCGAATTGAGATCGATGAACTGAGCTTCAAAGGAGCCTTTATATCGGAAAACGGGGCCTAGTATTGGGTTGTTAATTTCTACCGAAATTTTGTATTGGTCTTCCCAATCGTCGTACCATTCGCAGACATCTGCTGTTCCCGTGAACGTTCGCGGGAAGCGAAACTGGAGCCAGCCTTCGTAGAAACGCTGATCACCTGAACGAATATGTATACCGCCATGCTGCCCTGCACGAATCGCGAGATCAACAGCTAAATGCTGCTTGTTACCCAAGTAATCGACGATCGACGATCGCTCTGGGCTGTACACCATAGTAGCGTCGAAGCGTCTAATCGCATTCGAGAACTTGAACTTGCGGTTCCATGTTACGGTCTCCCGTTCGAATTGGTCCTGATAGGCAAAGTTCTCAATCGTAAAAGGAATATGGTTACCCCCTTGCGGGAACATGATATTTCTAGTTGACCCTAGATAAAGCGGCAGTGCTGCCCATTTGTTATACCATATGGAATCCATGAAACCACGTCCGATTGAAGCTACCCGATCTCTACTGTTGAATCCAAAACGCTCCTGAATACGAGGATGGAGCTTCTTAAACGACGTGCCCAGCACTTGCTCATAGATTGATGCCATTATTTTGACCTCCTAGTCACTCCTGCGAATATCCGAGCTGTCACCTCCCGATTACTTCCACATCCAGAAGAGTGAATTTACATTTTTCGTTTACACCGACCTGCTTTTGGCAAATCACGGCTCGACCAGCCTGCTAATAAACAAAATCCAATCATCGGAACGCTGAGCGTCAGTGGGTTAAATGGGGCTAGAAGCAGTTCAGGATTTCTTATGAACGCAGCCATGGTAAGCGCGAATAAGAGAATGATTTGCAGCCCGTATAGTTCTTTCCTCCTGTGCAGCAGCGCAGCAGTAAGGCCAAATATAATTTCCCCATAACCGAGAAGCTGAAGCACCTGCCCCTCCCATCCAGCGAACCAACCTGTCTGCTGTACAATAGCAAGCTCGCCTGCTTGCGGATAGAGCAGCTTAGGTACGATCCCTTCAAACAACCAAAGAAGGGTGAGCATACCTACACTGAAGTAATGAATAACAGCTCGCTGCAAGCTGACAATGGGCGGAATGCTTTTCTCCAGCCAAATTCGCAGCATATCGAAGCTCCAAGCCGTGGCATATCCGAATAACGGACGGAATAAGAGTCGATCAAGCCACCTCCCAAGAAGACCAAACCGTGTCTGATAGTTGTATTGTGTGACGAACGTAACCATGTCTCCGTTGGTCCGATACTTCCAATAACCACCACCCTTGCTAATGAGCGATATCGCCTGCTCCGAGCCGAAGGATAAAGTGGATGTCCGCTCTTCCTTACTGGATGGATTCGTTGCCTTGGATACTCCTGTCCCTGCAATCGCAAGTCCAAACCCGATACGAGTACGGTAAAGGAAATGTTGATCATCATCTCCCTTTTCGCGGGGCAGGTAAGTGATCTCGGAGAAGCGTAAATCCCACTGTTCATGCAGCTTAGGCGTTTGTGTATAGGTCCAGAGCTTCTCAAGATCAGTCATCATATCGATTTCAACATATATAGGCTTACTTCTCATGGTCAGCCACATCCTCTATATTCACTTTAGCTTCCTCTACTCTATATCTATAAACCTGCTTCTGAGCTCTGGCGTTAGCAGTAAACAGACATCCTTTTTACCAAACCATCGATACCGATGATTGGCAATGAGATCATATACGAGATCTCGGAGGAATGTGGGAACAATTAGTCCACTATATAATAAAGGCCAAAGACCGCGCAGGCCGCGCAAGACCCGGAGTGCTGCATCCGATTTGGTAAAATACCCTTCCCCTTGAATCATGACAAAGGTGTTCCAATCATTGGCAGGCAATCCTCGTTCCTGCAGCAGCCGCTGTCCAATAGGTGATTGAAGAGATGCAAATTGAAAATGTCCACGTGGATCACGTTTCACAACAAATTGGGTAATCGCATGACATAAGCTGCATTCACCATCAATGAGCAGGATAACCGGCTTCGAATAGCCGATGTCATGATGCTTTTGCATACCTGCCACCCCTTCCCTCTCTATCTCTACCTCTATTGTAGACGCCTCTTGCCTCTTTGCTCAGTTCCAACTTTCTTAGAACCATAGCAAAAAGAGGCACTACATAACGTAGTACCCCCTGAACAACAATGGGATCAATTAAAATATCCCTTTGCGCTTAACCTTCTTCACAGCTTCTTTACTGCTCTTCACACCGAGCTTCTTGAGCATCTTATTCACTTGATTCTTCAAGGTACTCTCAGCCTTATACAGCTTCTTCTCGATCTCCGGCTGTGTATAGCCCTCTTCGATGAGCTCGAATACCTCCCGCTCGGCAGTGGTTAGCTCCTTCAATTGCTCTTCCCGCTTCAATCTGGAGAATTCCCTCAAGAGCGCATCCATGGCAGTCGGGTGATGATAGGCGCTTCGTATGGCATGAGGAAGCTCCTTGAAATTGCTTTTCTCAATATAATTAACGGCTCCTGCGGTAAAAGATTGCGTCATCACATGCTCGTCACTTAAAGAGGAGAGCATGATCACCTTGGCAGGATGGATCTCATGCATTTCCATTGCTGTATGTATGCCATCCAGATTGCTGCCGGTAAGCTGGATATCCATCAGAACGATATCGAATGTAAGTGTCCGTGCCAGTTGGATCGCTTCTGTAGAGCTTGTCGCGGCACCGACAAGAAGTAGATCCTCTTCCTTATTTAGGAACACGGTCATCGCTTTAATCCAATCCGGATCATCCTCAACAAGGACGACTTTGATATGACTCATTGCTGCTCCCCCTTGTTCAGTCGAATAATTTTCTTTCGTGCGAAGTAAAGAATGACCAGCGTGCCTTCACCCCGTATGCTCGACATCTCGACCGAACCGCCACTCTTCTGCATGACATTATAAACATAAGACAGACCTAGGCCGAAATTCCGAGATTGGTTCTTCGTGCTGTAAAAGGGTTCGAACACATGCGCAAGTTCCTCAGCTGGAATACCCTTTCCATGATCTCGAATGGACAAATGAACACCTTGTCTTTGGGCATTCACATGAATATGCACGATACCTCCACCTGGCATTGCCTCCAGAGCGTTCATTAACAGATTCCCTATCACTTCCTTGAGATGAACCGCATCACAAACAACGATTGGCTGACAACCATACTCGGCCTGGATAACTACGTTATGATCCTCAAGCACATTCCGATGCTGAGCGAGACACTCCTCTACCAATACATCCAGACGGTAAGGCATCTCTCGCAAAATAATATCTTTCATCTGGCCATGAATACGTGTCACCATCGCCATCATATGTTCCGACGCATTGGCGATAATTTGCAGCTGCTGCCTAGATTCATCATCGGCTTCCGAAATATTCGCGCGTAAATTCTCAGAGCTAATCGCGATTTTACCAATTTCGTTCTTAATGGTATGGTTGAGTATTGTAGTTCCGGAGCTGACCGCTTTCATGGCGCTCTCCAATGGATCTCGTTCAAAGCGAAGCTTAACACCAAGCACACCGTAAACAAAGGTACATAGTACCGCCAAAGTGAGTGAGTAGATAATGAACAAGGACACATATCGGAAGAAATGAAACTCGGGTGAAACCACATTTGCGACATTGATCAGCACCAGTACAGCAAGTAAAGTGGGAACGATGATGATAGTGGCGATGAACCGATTCCTTTTTTTCCTTCTATTCTCTTCATTCCAAAGCGAGACGACAAGCAGCAAACAGGAGGCCAGATAATACGGGGCTGTCCAAATGAGCAGCAAGCGATAATCAATGACCAGACTGGGAGAAAAGGGTGTGAGTACCAGCATCGTGACGACAGGGATTAGAAAGACTATTTTCAAGTACAATCTCACTTTAGCCGAGGGAAGCCGTTCGGAATAAACGATACTGAAGATGAGCACCCCATAGGGGGTTAAGGTATGGTTCATAAACTGAACGGCCTTCAACCAACCGTCTAAGGAAGCCCCGGTCAGCCAGTCGGATAATCCTCCAATAGAAGCGCTGCCTAAGAAAAAAACTGCCCAACGGTTCGTCTCACTCCGATGGTTATTAATCAACAGGATGAGGGCCGCCGTTAGCAGCGCGAAGAAGTAATAGAGCATAGTTACCGTCCTATCAATGAATGATAGTCTTATAGTATCACAATTACGTGGATGGATGCTTTTAATATGGATGAGGTTGAAAGTCTTGCAGGAAGGTTTCGGGTTTAGCTTCATCAGTCATCTGATCCCAAATGGTATTCAGTGTTAGCTTAAGGTTGGAGCCACGAACAGGATGGATAAAGGGATCTCTGTCGCGAAAATAATTTGCATGTCCGCCGATTACAGTAATCGTCTTCACAAAGCCTGGCGCGTATTTCGACCGATCCCAATATAGCAGGCCAAGTCGATTCCGATTCCATCCGCCCCAGCTGCCGATTCGGGTGATCGGATCATTGCTCTTGCCATGCTCATCTACGGAGTGAAAATAGCTAACTTGGTGAGAGAACTCGCTAGGAATCGGCAATTTCGGAGAGCCTACCTGAACAACGCGAAAGTCAGGTATATCACCATGCATGCTCAACATCACAGCTGCTTGATAGGCAGCAATACCACCTGCGCTATGTCCGATGAACAAGGCTGGGCGTCCTGTTGAGAGCTGACGAACCTGCTCGGCAACGACTTTTGCCCCAGACATGACGGCTTTGCTTAGACGTGATAGATCTTTGCGTACCACAAGCAGCTGTCTCCAGAGCGCTTGCGTATGATCCCCATAAGGAAATAACGAATAAATGACAGGGTCTCGGTCTATCTCATGGAACCTTTGTTGAAGCTCTCGCTTACAATCATTAAAAATGGCAGGGGTTGACCCCACGCCGGCTAATAAGAAAATATCCCAATCGAATGGTGATTCTACATTTATCATAAACATAACCGCCTTATTTATCCTTATGCTTACCACATGTGAGTGGTGCATTCGGTTAGTATGCGGTGATAAATTACCAAACATTCATCCATGATCGCGATTAATCCCTTGGGTAATCAACTTTCATTATATCCATGAATGGAACCTTCGAAGTTACCCCTAGATGCTCGATATGAACTTTACCGGTTCTTGAATCCATCACCACGATTTGACCGCGGACAGGCTCTTCCCAGCCCCAAACCGTCAATACAATCTCCGAATTTTCTTGTTTCGCTTCACTTAATTGATTACCGATTTCCTCGAGTACAAATTCATCTCGTGTCGGTCTTTTTGCCACTTTACTCTTTGCCAATTTAATTCCCCCTGCGTAACAGCTTGAACATACTAATATACGCGATTTTTCCTTGATAGGCAAATAATTCGGTCGTTTAATTCAATCGTTTATTTGGTTTCGTTCTTGTTCCCTTACTTGCTTATAGAAAGTTGATAACCTATACTTTCTGATAGATTGTATTAGCTGCTAAATCCTAAGATATATAAAGGAGGCCTAGTGCCATGAGTGATAATAATGCCGTTTATTCACGCAGCATTACAAAAGTACGTTCCGCCCACATCAATATTATCAATCCCAAGCATCAGAATAGTTTCATTTTGGAAAATGGTCAATTCGAAGAAAATGATCCGTTCCTTTTTCTAGCGGAGGATTGGTTCGAGAGGGGTTCCTTCGATGTGCATCCCCACAGAGGGATTGAGACCGTCACCTATGTGATAGAAGGTAAACTGGAGCATTACGATAGCACTTCGGAGGACAAGGACGAGCTGCTTCCAGGTGATGCGCAGTGGATGACGGCAGGACGCGGCGTTATTCATAAGGAAGATCCAGCGGAAGGTAATAGAGTACACTCGCTGCAGCTATGGATTAACCTGCCAAGTGGGGACAAAATGACAGCGCCCCGATATCAGAATCTACGAAGTACCAATATGCCAACTCGCACTGAGGAAGGGGCTGTCATTCGCGTATTCTCCGGTGCTTCAGGTGATGTTCAAGCCGCTACGCAGAACTATGTCCCAGTCACAATGGTTGAGTTTACTTTAGAGCCTGGTATAAGTGTGAAACAAGGTCTTCCTGGTTCTTATAACGGTTTTCTCTATGTTCTTGAGGGTGAAGGCCTTTTCGGAAGTGAACAGACGAAGGGTGCCAAGCGGCAGGTATTGCACCTAAGTCGTTCGGAGAACAAGCAGACAAGCGAAGTTGAAATCACCGCGGTAACCTATCTTCGTGTGCTTCTCTATGCAGGAGAGCCGCTTCTCGAACCGATCGTCGCATATGGCCCTTTTGTTATGAACACGCAAGAGCAAATTCGAGAAGCCTATCAGGATTATCAGAATGGTAAATTTGTTTAACCTCCATCCTGTCATAAGAATAACAAAGACTTCGCTTTCTTAGCGAAGTCTTTTGTTCTTATCAGGTGATTGCTTTATAGAGCCTTACCCTTAGCATGCCGGATTAAACTTCGCAGAAGCAAGCTCAGGCAAATGGACCGGACAGATGAAGATTAGCAAACGTGGGAGTGAAAACCTCCAGGGGCGGCGTGGAGAATGCGTGCAGTATATGGAAGAATGTAGAGTTAAACCTCCCCCTCTATTTCCTCACGCCTTCATGTTGTCCAGGTCTATTACGTGGTCCCCTGTACCACCTTCATGCATCCACCAAGTCCGCACTCATTAATAAGGCAAATATGACCATCCAAAGTATTATTATATGACCATTAACAGGTAAAACAGAGGTGAATCCCGATAGAAAGAAAACCCAACATAAAATTGAGAAAAAAAAATGGAATAGGTGTTAATTTTCTTTCTCATATTCATCTCCGTTTCAACTCCTAACGTCTTGGCTTATATAAAGTTGCGTTAATCTGCCCGTTACTTCAATAAAAAGAGGAGCTGCTGTATAACGAGCTCCTCCGCTATCGTGTCTAGAAACCACGACAGACGTTTGCCTACTGGGTTTTAATTAATGCCTTCTCAATGCAAAAGAACAACTTAATAAAAGGCCTAAAATAGAGATTACTACAGCAAAGTATGCCAACGCGCCATAATGATGTTCGTCAACATTGTGATTTAATACCAACCACAATAGTAACATAAATATACCTGTGATACTTAGCTGAATACCTAACAAAACAATATTGAGTGGTTTAAACCATAGTGCAAACCAATTCGCCAAAAATACGATCAGTAAAACAATAGGCAGAGTAAAAACAAGGCTGGGAATTATACTCACGGCTAGTTATTACACTCCTTTAAGGGATTCATTTGATGCACCTCTTTATATAGATGACTTTTGGAGTATTCGCGAAATCATTAAGCAATCCTGCCCGTCCCTCGGTGAGCGAAAGGCTGCCGATCGTGCCAACAGCCTCGTAATGAGTTTATTCAGCTATCGCGTTCCGTCCCTCGAAGTATAGTATGGATAATCCATCTTTTCTTGAACTTGTTGGACTACCTCTTCATTAGTAAGCGATTCTATGAAATACAGACCCAAGTCGATGGAAGCAGATACTCCTCCGCCCGTAAAAATGTTACCATCTCTTACGAAACGCTCCTTAATAACTTCTGTACAATAAGGTGTCAATAATTCGTATGCAGAAGGATTTGTTGTTGCTCTTTTTCCATTTAAAAATCCTGCAGCCCCCAGAATTAATGCTCCCGTACAAACTGACACCTTATACTCTACATCTCGTGCAGTATGAATCCATGTGATAAAGTCAGTATCATACCTAAGTTGCCTTGTAGATAACCCTCCAGGAATAAATATCAAATCATAGACCGAAAGGTCTGGGTAAACATGATTGATTTTTATAGTTAATCCTCTATCATCGGTGATTTGTTCTTTGTTCGAACAAAAATCCCACGACATATTTTCTTTGGCTTTTAGAATTCCCATCCATGTTACAGCTTCATAAAAACCAACAAAATCTAACGTAGTCATCTTGTCAAACAGAATGTAAGCCATCCTCATCCCTAAAGCACCTGACCTTTCATCATTGTGCCCATTCAACATCTACAACACTGTAAAAAATTGTATCCCGAATGTGTCCATTATACAGAATTTTGTTTTTTCGAAATACGCCATCTTTCTTGGCACCAATCGAGTACGCCAAACCTTTGAAGAATACCAGGTCCAGCCAATTTCTGCATTACGATCATTTGAAGAAATGTTTGTATTCACGTGTAATTTCATGTGCCCATCTCCATCAGTTGATATGATTATTGAATTTTCGTTCTACAATAGTTGAATGAATAATTGAGAATCTTAGCCAAGCCCTCTGTGTAGACTTATTCCTTGAATTCTTAAATCGTTTAAGAGCATTATCAGACCGTTTATAAAAGTCAATTTACCTTAGCAAATATGTACGTATCCCTTAATTCACTTCCATCAACTGAGAGATCTTCGTTCTTACTAATACCCTCGAGATTAAACTTCAACCGCTCAGGAATTGATTTACTTTTAGTATTTTTTGTATCACAACGTATTTCCAATCTTCGAGCATTTAACTGATTAAATGCAAAATTACAGATACCCTGAACTGCTTCAGTCATATACCCGTTTCCACTGTAACGAGTGTCAATCCAGTAGCCAATCTCAAATTTCCGTATATCCCAGTCGATGTTATGTAAGCTCGAAGAAGCTATAAACTGCCCGGAATCCTTCCAAAAATACAAGAAGTCTTAGGTTTTCTCGGCGTAAAAACCTAACGTGTGCTTCTCTAATTCCAACTTCTGAATCATATTCGGTGTGCATAGCCTGTGCCCACTTCATCCATGGCTTTAGATCTTCTATAGACGCATTAACAGCCTCACTTACAACCTTACCATCCCCTGGCTTGGGCATCCTAATCACTAGTCGTTCTGTATAAAACTCATCAGGAAAATCAATCATAATTGGGTTCATAGTATAACCTCTCTTTTTTACTTCCATCATACAAAATAATCCAGTCCTTTGAAACCAATAATAGTAAGTTACCACCATGCAAAACTGCCCGTTAAATTATGGCCACAACCAGCATTATCTACGATATCCGTCGGATAAATGAGGTCAGCCAGTTTTACTGCTTGACACTTCTGTTTAAGAGGTGAATTTATCAGTAGCTGGGGTTGAACGATCGTTTTTCTAAGTGCTCATCCCATCGCTAAATTGTAAGCCCGAAGGATCAGTTTGGATGAAGATACAGACAACAGGAACAACCTTCATAAAGCTCCCGTCAGAAATGAGATCAAGTTCTTGCCCAGTTTCGGAAAAGGGACCAAGTACTTGTCCAAACTCAAAGACAGGAACTTGATCCCTTAAAATAATAAAACCGCGCTGGGTGCGATTTCGGATTCACTTCGGATACTCAGGACTTAATTTGACCATTTGGATGATATTCTCAGCCAGCTTCGTCATGACTAGTCCATCTTCACTCGTGTCACATGCAGCCCATGAGAAATCCCGTTTACCACTATTGATTCGCACCTCTAGGGAATAGCTAACATACGGCGACTTTTTGCAGACGTTAGACAACTTTTTCTCCCCCAAATAATTCGCTAGAACCATTTGTTTATAAGCTTCCTGTTTCATTGCAGACGTAAGCCGGAAGTCCGAGACATTCATCATCTGATCATTCCCAAGATCGATTGTCAGGCTTTGTCCGTTGGTATCTATCTCGTTCTTCAGGTCAACTCCATATTTCAGTACAAATTCAAAGTAATCCTGTCTAGAGACATCATAATCCACATCCATGACAGTGAAACGATCGGAATAGCTGCCTGTACAGCCGCTGAGATCATACTTGATGTTAGTCTTCGTTTCCGTTCGGGATAATTGATCGCAAGTCGATGTTTGGATGTTCGGACTTCCGAATGCATCCTCTGAGTTGTCATTAATAAATGTAATATGATCCGTGTTAGAGGTGAGATCGTAATAGATTGGATCACCCTCAATGGTATAATGAACGATTCGAATCGTAGCTGGCTTGCGATCGACAGTTAAATTTTGAAAACGATCAAGTGTCTGTAGATTCTCAATTTGGTTGTGCCTGGCGATGACGTTACCTTGCTTGTTAAGCGTTAGCTCCTTATCAACTGCTTCATTAGTACCCGTTACATTAGTGCCCTTTTGTGATTCGCAGCTAATGATGAACAGAAACATAGGCAGTACCATCATCCATTTTAGAATCAATTGCTGTTTCATTGTCCGCCCCCTCAACACCTAGACGGAACTTTCACCAATTATATTCCAATTCCATCCAGAACTAGAACTAAACTACCCTCGGGTTCCTCGACGCGTTCGATTCACACAGTAGATGCTGACGAGAATCAAGACCAGCCCAACCAGAAGAGAAAGGGTAAAGGGCTCATTTAAGAATAAAGTCCCGATAAGGATGGCTAGGAGTGGAATTAGAAAGGTAAAGGAAGCCACTTTACTGGCCTCACCAGAGTCCATGAGTTTGTAGAATACTAGCCAACCAATGGCGATGACGAACACAGAGATAAATAGCAAACTGAGGATAAAAGTCCAGTTCCAGACTATATCTTTCCATCTCTCCACGCTGGAACCAGTAATCGTCATGAACAAGCCACCCATAATTAGCTGCAGCGTTACGAGCCAAATGGAATCCACAGCAGACCCTATTTTTTTCACATATACCGTCCCTAACGCCCAGCTAAGCGATGAACCTAAGGCCAGCAAAATGCCAATGAAAGAGATATGCTCAGATAAGCCGCCACTGCTGATGACACCTACTCCTAGGAATCCGAGAATAAGTCCTATGATCTTCAAACCATACATCGATTCTCCAAGCCACAGCCATGAGAAAATCCCGACTAAGACGGGT
Source organism: Paenibacillus baekrokdamisoli (assembly GCF_003945345.1). Taxonomy (GTDB): domain Bacteria; phylum Bacillota; class Bacilli; order Paenibacillales; family Paenibacillaceae; genus Paenibacillus_Z; species Paenibacillus_Z baekrokdamisoli. The sequence goes on from NZ_AP019308.1 coordinate 2,213,704, forward strand.
TGTAGGAATACGATAGCAGCGAACAGACCAGCCGGCATGTAGTTCAATCCGATCGTTTGCAGCCCATAATACAAGACCACGTTCAGCAAAGCAGAGATCAGATAAATGAACCACGTTTCTTTAAAACGTAATTGCTTATATCGCGTAACAGCGACAATGAACAAAAATAAGCCACCCAATAATGTTCTCATTCCTGAGAAAAGAACCGGTGGCGTGTATGTCAATGCGAGTTTGGATAAAGGCCAATTGACTCCCCATACGGTAACTAAAAATACGATTAACAGAATGGTTTGCGTGCGAGTAAGCTTGCTCATGGTGTATCTCTCCTTGTTTATCAATCCTCCTATGATATATCAGTTAGTCATAAAAAGAAAACCGGAAGTGAGTTGTGGTCAGAAAAAAATATTGAATGAGATGGAAATCGTCAGCATTTGGGTAAAATATAAAATGGCCCATCACACAAGTAAATTCACCAGAAAGTTCAGGGAGGTGTTATTATGTTATCCTTGCAATCGTTATCAGAGTGGCTGAACAGCAATACCCATAAGGATATTATTATTAAGAAGCAGGAAGAAGGGGATTTGGACGAAGTTCATCTCCGACTGAGCGGCATCGACTACCGCGGAGTACAAATGGACGCAATCGACGAGTACACGTCAGATCATGCGCTCTTGCTCCACGGGAATGGTATTGTGATCAACGATGGAAATGAGCTGGCGCTTCCTTTGCATATATTCGAGATTCCATTGCATGGTCTCTCTAGAGCGGAAGTAAATGAGGGCTCTTTCTTCCTTGAGACAGAAAGAGCTACATACTTGCTCCATCTACAATAATTCACATTTGCAAAAGAAAGATCGTCCAATCACTTTCGTGATCGAACGATCTTTTCTTTCCTTCTTCTATTCCTTAAAATATTGCCGAACCGTTCCTTTGCCGTCCTTTACTTCCACTTCCGCGAAGGCCCCATTAATGAGTGTGATCTGCGGTGGAACATGCCCACAATCAATATCATAGATAATCGGAACTCCAAGCTCCTCCGTGAGATCTTGGTACACATCTTCAATCGTATAACCATCGATAGGTTGATTAGCATTGCTTCGACCAAACAGGATGCCTGAACAATTCTCAAACCAGCCCGCAAGCTTCATTTGCACTAATGATCTGCGCACATCCACTGTATTTATCTCACAATTCTCTAAATACCAAAGGATGGGCTCTCCATTAATAAAATGATTGCTAAAATGGCGGACATCCCCATAAGGGGTGCCAATTAAGTGTCTGATTACGTCAATACAGCCGCCCAGCAAACGGCCTTGCAGGCTTACGTTCTGATGAGTGGAAGTCATTTTCCAATAGGTTGGCTCCGTCAATTGATACAAATAAGGTGATGGTCTATCCTGCTGCCAATCCTTTTGAAAGCTCTCTGAGGAATGCTGAAGAACGGATGCGCCCATCTCAGTCGATAAGACAGTCTCCAACATTGCTGTCGTGGGATCAGTTTGTTCACCTCTTAAATCAACAAAACTCGTACCATGAGCCGTCGCAAGACCTGTTCTTAACGTAATAGCTAATAACAATACACTGATATCTGAATAACCTACTATCCATTTATCCTTTATACTCTCAAAATCAATGAATTCCATGATCTCAACCAGCAGCTCGCCACCCCAAAGCGGAAAGATAAGATGAATGGAATCATCTCGCATCATGTCATTGAATTCCTGCGCTCTCTTCCTAGCAGGCGCTGACTTTGCTTTGGACTGTGTCCATACCGTATCTCCACAAATAATTCCATAGCCCTTCTCTTCAAAGCGACTGCATGCAAGTCTAATCATCTCATGCGAATCCACGCTGCCCCCAGATGAAGGCGCAGTCACTCCAATTGTTGCTTTTTTCTCAAAAGATGGATATTTGATCATGATTTCACTGCCCCTTTACTATGCTCAACAACCCTTCTGTAGATGTAATATACATCAAGAAAGGGGCTATTAACAATAAAAAACGTTCAGATTTTATTAGAATCTGAACGTTCTGTATTATGTCGCCTACTTGCTCCTATTTCCCGGATGTCGATTATGGGGCAGCTTTCCACCTGGATCGCCACCACCCTGACGCTTCCTATTCTGCTCGGCTTTCTTCTGTGTATCATGTAATTTTTCCACAAAACCATGTGTGTCCGTCATCGATTTACCCCCTTGATTTAAAGCCTTGTTGTTACTTTAACCATTTCTCCTTCAATCTAACACATGAATATGCTGGGTAAATTGCTGCCCTTGTATGCGTCATTTTAATGCATATACCCGTGCTTCATAAGGCTTCAGATTGAAACCATTGGACTGATCTTCATAATTTCCAATAATCAATTCTTTGATTCCCGAAGATACGGATTCAGGAAGCTCGCAAGCTGTAGATTGATCAGAAACGTTCAGTACAACTAGCCACTTTTTATCATCCAGCACACGCAAATAAGCATAGATTTGCTGGTGATCTTCTAGGATCGGCTCATAGCTTCCGTAAACCATGACTTCGTTTTGCTTTCTAAGCTGAATGAGCTTTTTGTAATAGTAGAAGACGGAATTCGGATCCCCCAAAGCCTCAGCGACGTTAATTCGATTATAGTTCGGATTGATCTTAATCCATGGCGATCCGCTCGAGAATCCTGCATTGTCCGAGCTATCCCACTGTACAGGTGTTCTGGAGTTATCTCGTGATAAATGAAGAAGACTTTCGAACACCTCTTGAGGGTCTCTTCCTTTCTCCATTTCTTCTTTATATTTATTCCGCATCGCAATATCGTTGTAATCATCAATGGAATCAAAACGGACCCCTGTCATCCCGATTTCTTCTCCTTGATAAATGTACGGCATTCCTGGCAGGGTATGAAGTAGCGTCGCAAATAACTTAGCAGACTCTATGCGGTATTCCTTGTCGTTTCCGAATCTCGTTACCAATCTTGTGTGATCATGGTTGTTTAAGAATTGCGAATTCCAACCTTTGCCCCACATGCCTTCATACCATCTCTTCTGAATATCTTTAAACTTCGCCATATCCCAGTGAGCCATATAGTCACATACCTCGAAATGGAACATCGTATGCAGCTCTCCACGATCTTCCCCTACGTACAGCAGACCGTCTTCAGGTGTGACAAAGGGAATTTCCCCTACTGTAAATACATCATAGTGTTTAAGCACTTTGTCATGCATTTCTTGGAGATATTCATGAATGCCCGGATTGTTGCCCAGATAGGAGATGACATCTGGATTTTCTGCATCTGGAAACCCTGCTTGTTTCGCTAGCAAATTGATAACATCCATACGGAATCCATCAATGCCTTTATCGAGCCAAAAGCGCATCATATCATATACTTCTTCACGAACCTTCGGATTTGCCCAGTTCAAATCTGGCTGCTCTGTTGCAAAGGAATGGAAGTAATACTCGCCTGTTATCGGATCTAATTCCCATGTAGAAGGAGTAAAGTACGATCTCCAGTTGTTAGCCTCTTGATGCCAAATATAATAATCTCTCTTCGGATTATCCTTCGACGAGCGCGATTCCACAAACCATGGATGCTGATCAGATGTATGGTTCACGACCAAATCCATAATAAGCCTCATGCCGCGTTCATGAACTTTCTTAAGCAGCCTATCGAACGTCTCCATCGTCCCGGCTTTAGCCATGACGGATCGGTAATCCGAAATATCATAACCGTTATCGACATCAGGCGATCCATAAATGGGATTGAGCCAAATCACATCAATGCCAAGTTCTTTTATATAATCCAATTTCTGGATAACACCATCTAGATCTCCATAGCCGTCGCCATCGGTATCATAAAAGCTTCTCCAATAAACTTGATAAACAACCGCTTCTTTCCACCATGTTTTCTTCATGCCTTCACTCCCCATCTCATTAGTGTTAGTAAGATCAGCCTTTCACACCAGAACTGGATATACCCTCGAGATATTGTTTCTGGAAGATGAAGAAAAAGATCAATATTGGCAGTGTTGCTAAGACTACCCCTGCCATGATGAGTGGCGTGTTTTCAAAGAACATATCTTTCACACTGTTAAGTCCGACGACAAGTACATACTTCTCTGGGTCATTCGCGAGCGTACTTGGAATGAGGTAACTGTTCCATGTACCTGCGAAAGCCAAAATCGACATCGTGATTAGTGAGGATTTTGCCAAAGGATATACGATGCGCCAGAATGCGCCTACTTTCGTTAATCCATCTATTCTTGCCGCTTCGATGAATTCGTTCGGTACACTGATGAAAAATTGTCTAAGCATAAAAATGTATAGACATTGATACAGGAACGGAACGGTCAATGCTGCAAATGAGTTCAACCAGCCTAGATGAGCCACGTTAACATACACAGGAATCAAGATCATATGATAGGGAACCATCATCGTTGCAACGACGATCCAATAGATTAATTTCTTACCTGCAAAGTCCAATTTCGCAAGCGCGAAAGCGGCCATTGGATTAATAATTAAGTTCCCGATGACGACAATACCCGTCATAATCACTGTATTCATAAGCCATTTAGGCACGTTGTATGCATCGTTAGTAAAGAACGTTTTATAATTATTAAAGGTCCAGTGAGAAACCCCTACAATTTTATTCACATCTTGCATCGTGATGAACGAGGTATATAACGTATACAAAAATGGAAGAGCAAACAGTAATCCAACTACAATAATGAGCGCATAATTACCAAACAAAGCGCTGCCTTTTTTTGTCTTCAATGCTGTCACTCCTTATCGTCCAACAATTTTTTTTGAAGGAATGTAATGATCATAATAATGAAGAAGAATAACACGACAGCTGCGCTTCCGTAGCCGATATTCATATAGCGGATACCATTTTGATAGAAATAAGTAACGACCGTATTGGTAGCCCCTGCAGGCGATCCGAGTGCTCCGTATCTAGAAATCGCAGCAATTTGGTCATAGATTTGAAAACCTAAGATCGTCGATACGGAAACCACAAAGAACGTGATCGGTTTTACATAAGGAATCGTAATGTATCGGAATTGTTCCCACTTCGATGCTCCGTCCATTTGACCGGCTTCGTATAAATCTCTCGGAACCTCCTGAAGTGCGGATAGGTACACAATCATACTGAAACCACATTGTTGGAAAATGAACAGTATAGCAACAAATAAAAGCGCGTAGTGCGTATCAGCAAACCAAGTTACATTGCCAAAACCGAATAATCCGAAAAAATTGGTAACAAACGTACCTTGTTTAAACAGCATCATAAAAACGGTTGTAATCGCGATCTGAGACGTAATATACGGAATAAAAAAGACTGTTCTGAAAATGCCCTTTCCTTTAATCTTCTGATTGACTAGAATCGCCATGAGTAATCCCAGAATCGTTTGGATCGGAACAGCGATCACAACAATCTCCAAGGAATGCAGAACAGCTCGATAAAACTCATGATCCTTTAATATGTTCACGTAGTTTTGAAAACCTATAAATTTCGCTTCATCTAATGCTGCAAAGTTGGCATCTTGAAAGCTTCTAATGAATGATTGTAAGAATGGATATAAAAACCACCATAGCCACAAAACTAAGAACGGCAAAGTGAACAACCATCCAACTGCGAAATCTGAATCAACAATTGTACGAAGCCATGATTGCTTTTTTCTATTTAGATGCAAGTCTGGATTTCCTTTGTCATAGGCAGCCATTGTGACCCTCCTAAAATCTATAATTTGTTATGAAGCGCTAAGAAGACAAGTGTTCCCGTCTCCCACGGGGGAAACGGGAACAAATGAATGATTTAAAGGGATGAATTATTTAAATTTTTGTTGAATACTGTCTAGAATATCTTTAGGAGAATTCTTCATTCCACCTAAAACCGACGCTTCAATTTGATTTACCAATTCATCTTTAAATTTCTTCGTTTCTGCAGGATATCCGAAGTCTGTGCTGTATTCGAGAGCGGGTTGAACCGCTTTGAACTCTGGATTGACTTCAAAGAATTTCGAAGTCAGACTTGCAACCGCTGAGTTATTACCAAGCTTGATGAAATCCGTTTGTGTTTTTTCATTTGTCATGTAAGAAGCTGCTTGAAGTGCTGCTTGTTGGTTCTTAGAATCTTTCATAACGACATAAGCATCTGTAATCATTGTGCTGCCATTAGTTGTACCTTTAGGTACGGGAAGAGCTACATATTTCAAATCCGGAGCAGCATCTTTCAAGAATCCTTTATACCAGTAGCCACCTGTAGTCATCGCTGCTTTTTTGTTAGAGAATACTTCTCCGTCCCAACCATAACCGAGTGATTTAGGAGTTACAGCAACACCTGCTTTGTACATATCAAAGATTTTTTGCAGGGCTTGTATGTTTTGTGCTGAGTTGATTGTTTTACCATTATCCCAACCGCCGCCAAAGCTCTTCGCATAGTTCGTTATGTGGTAGGGATCAATGTTAATCGTAATACCGAATTGATCTTTGTTAGTTAATTTCTTAGCTGCAGCTTCTACTTCATCCCAAGTTGTTGGGTAAGCGCCAAGCCCTGCTTTTTTCCACATGTCTTCGTTAATGAAGAACATCGCCGGTGTACTGCTGTTAGGAATACCATATTGTTTGCCATCTACTTTCCACACATCTGTAACAGATGGCGTGTAGATTTTCATATCTACACCAGCCGGGCCAATAAGGTCATCCAGTGGAGTAAACAAGCCTTTTTTGATATATTCGTACGCGCCTTCATTCGTAATTTTGATGAAATCCGGAGCTACACCCGCCGCAATTTCACCTGGAAGTGTGTTCCAGAATTGATCACTGCTCGGATATTGTTTAATTTTAAGTACGACATTCGGGTACTTTTGCGAAATGGAAGCTGCAGCATCTTGATATACTTTAAGATCTTGTGCAGTTCCCCAGAAGCCCATAGTCACTGTCGTTTTCTTATTGCCCGCCGCACCCGATTGATCACTGCTGCTATTGTTTTTGCTATTCCCGCAGGCTGCCAAGCTAACCAATAGAACAAATGCTAGCACCAGCATTCCTGTAAGTCTTGTCATCTTCTTCATGTTGTTCCCTCCAAATTAAATTTCATGTAAGCGAGATCATGTTAACGACTTCATGTATCTCTGAAATTCATGTTAACGGTTTCAAAGCCAAAAAAAAATTAATCAAATGATGATTAATTTAATAAGATAACCTTTATTTTTTTGTTTGGTTTAGCTTTCACCAATTTTTATAATAATATGTACTTTTCTTTAATAATCAACACTAAAATAAGTGCATGATAAATTCAAAGCATGGTGCGTAGAAGCCCGCTTCGCGGACGGATCATTCTTACGATCGCTGTTGTCTCCCTATTTCTTTGATTCCATCCCTTAGGGGTAGAAATAAGGAGACAAAGGCGAACGCTAGCGCTTCTTCAGAACGATTCCGTCCGCTTCGCTAGGTACTTCGTGATGGCAAGTGATGGCAAGCACTGATTATAGAGCCAAGAAAATTAAAACTTTTCTTTTCGATAATCTTTCGGTGACATCCCCACAAATTTATTAAAGACAATCGCAAAATGAACTTGGCTGTTAAATCCCACCATCTCGGCAACTTCGTATATTTTAAGCTGATAATCCTTTAACAATTCTTTGGCTTTCTGGATGCGTAATTCATTGATATAAGTAAATAATCCTCGACCCACTTCTTGCTTAAACAGCCTGCTTATATAATTGGGGCTTGCATGCAGCTGTTCTCCCAAACTATTCAGAGAAATATCTTCTTTATAATTCTTCTCAATATACTGCAGAATGTTTCTGATGAGCGGACTATAATCTTTATTTTTGGCTTCATATCGAGACTTCAATGTGTCTCCAAATACCTTGTGGTAAAAGTTCGAGCATTCATTGAAATCATCAATTTCCTCTAACTTATTTCTATACTCGAGATATTCCTCGCCGTCTTCCATCATAAACATTAAACCTTCATAGATTTTTTTGACATCCTTCTCATTCATATATTCATGCTTTCTAAGAAGCTGTTCCCACTCTGCGAGTGTGCGGGCAAATTCATCATACTTTTCATCTCTAAGCCCATTCTTCATGGCCACAATATAGGTACTCACCTGTTCTAATGTTTGCTCAGTCTCCAAATTCCGATGTTTAAAATAAAAGATGTGATCATCTGGATGGTAAAAATTTTGCTCTAATGCCTGCTTCGCTTGTACGACAGCTTGTTTCATTTCATGAAAAGATCCAAATGGTTCACTTACTCCGAACACCGTATCGATATTTACAAACCGTTTTAGAGACGCACTAATGAGGAACACAAGATCGTTAACATGTGAGAATGAAGCTTGTATACTCTTGGTCTCACTATGGCTAATGAGTAGCGCAAATAAATGATCTTCGATTCGAACAAATTCAACTTCTTTCTCTTTGGACAATAGCTCTGACAATATGTTTGTTATCGTATTGGGCAATATCGAAACATTTTCCTTCGTATACCTCTTTATGACCTGGGAATATTTACTAATTGTGAACAGCAGGGCATACATATTGCCTTCTTTCAACTTCGTTAGATGGATCCCGTCTAGATTCCCAGAAAGCATATTCCGAAGGATAACCTCTTGATTCTTAGCTCCATGACCTGTAGTTTGGTTCTCTGCCTCGCGATCCTTCTCAATTTCAGCTTTGATCTTGCTTAATACACTCGTTATTTCTTGCTCATTCATACTCGGCTTATGGAAATAATCCGCTGCACCGAGCTTCATCGCTTTTTTTACAAACGTGAAGTCATCAAAGCTGCTTAAAATAATGACTTTGGCTTGGATGCCTTTCTCTTTCATCTCTGACAATACTTCAAGACCATCTTTTTTCGGCATTTTTATATCCAAAATGACCACATCAGGCTTCAGCTCCACCACGAGCTTCATCGCCTCAATGCCATCAGCCGCTTCTCCAACAATGTGCATCCCATTCGCATCCCAATCGATTGCCGATTTAATGCCAATTCTAACTAAGGGTTCATCATCTACTATTAGCACTCTCATTAAGACTCACCTGCACCTGATTGTTCAGTTTTTGTTTCACTTTTCATAGTTGGAATGACGATTTTTGCAGTTGTACCATTCATCTCTTCGCTTGTAATCCAAAGGCCATAGCCTTCTCCAAAGTTAAGCTGAATTCGTTTGCGGATATTGTTGAGCCCGATCGAATTTAGTTTATCTATGGACGCTTGTTGGTTAAGCCCCTCTTGTTCAGTTCGAGACATTCCTCTTCCATTATCAGAGACAACCATGATGACAACATCTGATTCCTCATAAATTTCGATCTTCAGCTTTCCTTTATAATCAATGTCGTCGAATCCATGGAAAACGGCATTTTCCACTAAAGGCTGCAGTAGAAATTTCAATGTTTTATAGTGGAGCACACTCGGCTGGATATGATAAGAAACTTCAAATTTATTCAAATATCGGAAGTCCAATATCTTCGTATAGTTTTGGATAAAATCGATTTCTTCCTGAATGGTCACATAATCGCTCTCTGCTTTAGCCGTAAATTTAATAACGGACGAAAAAGCAGTCAACGCCTCTTCGATGCCGGTAGAACCTTGTATTTTCGCCATCCACTTAATGACGTTCAGCGTGTTGTACATAAAATGAGGTCTGATTTGTGATTGCAGCGCTAGTAACTCTAGCTGTTTCTTTTCTTGCTCATCCTTATATATTTTATCAATCATTCTTCTAATATCCGTTAACATATGATCAACGGTTAGATTGATTTTACCAATCTCCCCATGCCGAACGTCCATCTTTACATCTAAGTTACCTTGTGATACGAGCTTCATTTTTCTCTCCAATATAGAGAGCGGTTTCGTAATACTTGTTGCAATATAAATGGATGCAAGAATAGATAATCCAAGAAAAATCAGTAATGAAATCATTATTGTTCTTAACATCACATCGAGTAAACTAAATAGTTCATTCTTCGGAATAATGGTGACGGCAATCCAATTCGAAGTATTCGATTTGGAAGTCATGATGTAATTATCTTTATTCCCTCTCGTTTCTTCTTCATTTGAGCTGATGGGTTCAAAATCTTTTCCAAGCACATGAGCAGCTGCCTGGCCGATTTCACTGCGATTTTTGCTGTAAATAATATTTCGATTGTCATCAATCAAATAAAACTTCGTATGATCTGTAAAGTGAATATCACTCCAAAGCGTCTTGAGCTTATCAACGCCGATGTTGAGCATAATGAAGCCAAGATTTTCTTTTGTATAGGGGTCCACCACGGCCCGGCCGATCGACACTACAGGGTCGTTATGGAAGGACACAAGCTTATCCGGATGAACGCCTACAGGAACATAGAGCCCATTTTTCTGCAATATTTTTTGAACGTAAGGCTCGTTAATGAATTCATTCTGTAAGTAATGATGATCCATATAATCACCATTACTTCTGCCAACAACGATCTTATTTTTATTCTGATAAATGATAACAGAATCAATTAAGTCCGTATAGAGCAGCATACCGTTTCGAATAATTTGGTTTATGGTATCAAAATCCTTCTCACGTTCGTACAGTGGATACGGATATGTCGTGTAGTCTTTCTTCATCACTTGAAAGATGCTTCGATCTTGGACGGGAAACATCGAAATTCGCAATAATGGATTTAGAGAGGTATCAATATTTTTCACAATCTGCTTATTATTTTCTACTGCTGCATCCAAAATCATACTGCGATTGGAGTCGACATACAGCCAAGACAAAGCTCCGCCAATTATTAAAAAAGAGGCGATAATAAAACATGAGAAAGCAATGATTAATTTGTATTTCAAACTTAAATTTAATAATCTAGACTTAAACATTGTCATCTGTACGTTCCTGCTTTCCATTTGAATCATGCTTCTATCCATCCTCATACTAATACGTCATTCGACAAATATCACTTTAAAAAGGCTCAACAGTAGAAAAATTGTGCGCAGCAGCCCGCTGCGCGGACGGATCATTCTTACGATCGCTGTTGTCTCCTGATTTCTTGATTCTATCCCTTAGGGGTAGAAATACGGAGACAAAGGCGAACGCTATCGCTTCTTCAGAACGATTCCGTCCGCTTCGCTTTGGTTTCGTGATGGCAGGCACTGATTATCGTTTAGAGCCAAGAAAAAGGTGCTTTTCTAATACCTCTAGGCTAACATTCGTATTAAAGAATGCCCTTATGACCGGTTTATATGTCATTTAAGTATCTTAACGATGAGCCTATTGAGGATAGTTGGGATTTCAAATAAAAAGAGAAGCATGCTCTTTCAATGAATACATTCATTGATTGAACATGCTTCTTCTAATTTGTCCTACCGTTTCAAACAGCTCATTCCACGATAATTCGAACGCCCCAAGGCTCGATCAGCAATTGCTCACCGCTTTTGATCAGACGCTCCTCTAGCAGCTCTTGACCAGATACGTGTGGATAGGTCAATGACACAGGTTTATCCGAGTAATTAAAATAATAACGTACGGCCTGATCTTCTCTATTCATTCCCGATTTAACAATGACAGGGAAAGCAAGCTCTTGATCAATCCCCCATAATCCTGCCTCTTGAACGGCGGCTTTCAATATGGTGTTCATAACGGTTGAACTCGTCATACAGCCGATATAGGTAGCAGTGCCTTTTCCATAACGATTTTGTGTGACAGCTGCGTAATCTCCCCACTGTGGATGGTCATAGTGAGCAAGCACCTCTGCCGTAGTAGGTGTAATAAGCTCCATCCAGCTGTGAACGCTGTCTGCTGCTTCCCCTTCTCGGAAGAGATCGCCCTTTAATCCCACGTTCTTCGGTTCAACAAACATACGATAAGTAATGCCGCAAGCCTCATGAATAATACCTGGCTGATCGGTCGTTCGAACCTTAATCGCCTCGCTCGCAAATCCACTCTTAAAGGAGTAGATGACATGGCCGCCATTCAAGGCAAAAGCATTCAATCGAACCAGAGCTTCATCCGTAACTGCGTACAGCGCCGGGACGACGATCAGCTCATAGTCCTCTAGTCTCGCATAAGAGGGATGAATAAAATCGCATTCGATATTCATTTTGTACAGCTCGTCATACATCCACCGAACGACGTCATTGTACGTTTTGCCACCCGGAAGCTTGAACCATTCCAATGCCGTTAGCGCTTCGTTGCTCACCATGATTGCAACCCGGTTGTTTTTACGCAGATCAATCAGTTGATTGCTCAGTCTGTCAAAATCACGACCAATCGTCTTTGCTTCGTTATATACGGGATTGGGTTTGAAGTCATGACTCAGCAAGCCTTTCCAATACGTCTCGAATGAATTGTGTATGGAATGCCAATGCCAGTAGGCGACCATATTTGCGCCAGAAGCGAGATGGCTGAAGGCCTGCAATCGAAGCTGGCCTGGGTACGGCGTCCAGTTCGGAAACGCTTGTGCTTGCGTCTCAATGACAAGATAATTGCTTCGCTTCAGAGAACGGGTCATATCTCCGCCCAGAGAGATTTCTATGCCAGTTAACTCGTCCTGCGACGGATGATAAATATCCACTCCAGCGATATCAAATGCAGCCGAGGCCGCGAAATGGTCCACCGACGGTTGAACCCCATAAGAATAGCCACGCCACTCGAAATCGAAATTTTGCGTGACGAACTGCCCAGGTCGTTTATACTCATTCACGATCGCTGCTTGCCAGGCAAGGAATTCCGTTACTAGCTTTCGTTGGAATTTAGCGAACTCCGCCCCCAAACTACCGTTGATTGTTCCAACCACAGATGGGAAGTCCTCCCAGCTATTAATTCGATTACTCCAATAATCTAAACCTAGCTCCTTGTTCAGATTATCAAGCGTAGTGTAGGTTTCCCTCATATATTTGACGAACTGGAGCTGTACATTTGAACCCGCAGTATCGTAATGCTTCGTCTCGTTATCCGTCTGGTACCCGATTACAGCTGGGTGATTGCTCACGCGTCCGATCAGCTTACGAATGATCCTCTCGGCATAGAACAGATAGGTCGGATTCGTAATATCCATGATCTGGCGGGCGCCGTAACGCCCCTGTCCTTTTGCAGTTTCTGCCAAAACATTCGGGTGCTCTTTGACCATCCAAGTCGGAACGGCATAAGTCGGCGTCCCCACAATAACGTGAATTCCCGCTTGATGCATCGCATCCAGCACTCTATCGACGGAAGAGAAATCGAATACGCCGTTCTGAGGCTCATGCGTGCTCCATGTTGATTCCGCGATCCGAACCACATTAATACCTGCTTCTTTCATCATTCGGATATCTTCTTCAAGCCTCTCATGAGGCATATATTCGTCGTAATAAGCGACACCGTACAATAGCTTCTTCATAACAGGCTCCTTATGCTTGCAGGAATGTTTGGAATAAGAATGATTAGCCTTTTACCGCGCCTTCCGTAATCCCTTCCATGATGAACTTCTGGAAAAAGGCATAAATAAGGACAACAGGGATAGCCGTCAAGACGAGCGCTGCCAAGATGAGCGACCACTCTTTGTTATACTCGCCAAACAGCATGTTCGTGGATAGAATCAACGTATAACGGGTTGAATCCGTCAGCATGAGCAGCGGAAGCAGAAAGTCATTCCATATCCACAGGAAGTCAAGAATCGCTATTGTGACGGTAATTGGCAGAAGCAGCGGGAAGATAATACGAAAGAAGGTCTGATATTCATTACATCCATCGATCTGTGCCGCTTCTTCGAGCTCTCTGGGAATCGACTTAACAAAGCCGTGATACAGGAAGATCGCCATGTTGACACCCAGTCCAATATAGATGATCGCCAGCCCATAAGTCGTCCCTTGCACGGAAAGTGATTTGGCCATTCTAGTGAGTGGAATCATGATGGAATGAAAAGGAACAAGCATCGAAGCAATAAACAGGAAGAAGATTGCACCGCTCAATCGGCCGCCCGTCCGGGACAGCTTATAGCCAGCCATCGCCGCACAAAAGACGATTCCACCGATACCGATTACTGAGATGACAATGGAATTGATCGAGCTTTGAAATAGATGAATTTGCGTGTAAGCATGACTATAGTTCTCCCAGTGAAAACGAGTGGGAAGTGCCGTGAACGATTTGAACATTTCGCCCTGCGTTTTGACTGAATTGATAAGTGCCATATAGATCGGAAAGAAGGAAATAACCGCACCGATAGAGAGAATAATGTTGATGAATAAGGAAGATAATTTCGCCTTTCTCACGCTTCCACCTCTCTTCTCTTCATGACGGTTATCTGGATAAGTGTGAAGATCAAGATAATTGCAAACAGAATAACAGATTTGGCACTTGCATACCCATAACGGAAGTTATTGGAGAACGCTTCTTCATATATGTTCATCGTTATGACTTGGGTGCTGCGTCCCGGACCTCCGCCTGTCAGTCCATATACGACCTCGAACACTTTGAACGCACCGTTCAGTGTGAGGAAGAAGCAGATCGTAATGGCATGGGTAATCATCGGAAGGGTAACGTTCTTGAATGTTTGGAACGGATTAGCCCCATCAATGACTGCCGCTTCCTTCAGATGCTGAGGCACCCCCTGCAGTGCAGCCAAATAAATAATCATCATATAGCCGACACCGTTCCAAAGCGAAACGATAATAACGGAGTAGAAGGAGACTTTTGGATCACCGATCCATGATTGATCTAGGAAGGTAAGCATCGTTTTCTCAGCGAGCTGCGGCAGAACGGATGAGAATATGAATGTCCACATGAATGCGCTGATAATGGTGCTGATCATGTTAGGCATGAAGAAAATCGTGCGAAATAAGCCTTTGCTTCTTTTTCTCGATTCAATGAAAACGGCCAGCAGCAGTGCTATTCCGTTCTGAAGGATGATCATGAAGAGCACATATTTCAACGTGAACCATAGCGAATGAACAAAGTCTGGGTCCTCGCTAAGCGCTTCCACGAAATTGGCGACTCCGATAAAATGATAGGCTTTATTAAGCCCGTTCCAATCTGTAAAGCTGTAAAACATGCCCCCTAAAGTAGGGACCAGCAGAAAGATCGCATACAAAATAAAAGCAGGTGCTACGAAAACAAACAGAGACAAATATTTCTTATAGCTCTTTACCGGCATGTCCTCTCTCCTCTCCTATTTCTCTTTGCGGGAATCAATTGGGAAGGAAGATAGAATACGCTCTACTTCCTTCCCGCTGTTCCTTATCTTTACTTATTGACCTTGTTAAACGATTTCCATGCTTTATCGAGCGCCTTCAGAACATCATCCTGCGTCATCTGCCCAGCAAAGTAGGATTGCAGTCCTTTGCCCACTTCATCTTTCACAGCTTGCGGTATCGCTGGGTCCTGATACGATTTGCCTTCTTTGACATAAGCAGTAGCATCATCTACCCACGGATAGCTCTTATAAGTATGAATAGTAGCGATTGGATTGAATTTCAAGCTTTGGAAAAAGGCATTCGAAGCTTGATCGTCTAATACATAATTGATGAAATCAAGCGCTACTTCTTTGTTTTTACTTGTTGGCGAGACCGCGAGTGATGTGGATGCGCTCAGATTGATAAGCGTTGCTTTCGGATCGTCATTGATCGGCAGCGGCGCTACTCCGAAATCCAAGTTCGGGTTCGATTTGAGAATGGTCTCCGCATACCAAGGTCCCTGCAGCCACATAGCCGCTTTGCCATTCGCGAATGCCGCAGCTCCATCATCTCCGCCAACCTCCAGCGCTTTATCCGTACCATTCGCGTTAATAAGATCAAAGATATTGAACATCGCTTTCATTTCAGTGAAAGAACCCTCATCCTTGTTCATGCGAGCGACGAAATCTTTATCGACCGTATTGATTAGCGCTCCTGCTGCAAGCGGCAGAACCAGCTGAGGAATCCAAGATTCTTTGTACGAAAGCTCAAAAGGGGTGATTTTATTCGCTTTCAGCTTTTCGATAACCGCTTTCATTTCGATCAAAGTCATTGGCGGTTTAAGTCCAAGATCCGTGAATATTTTCTTGTTGTATAGGTATCCCCATGACAACGTTTCCAAAGGTACGGCAACGATCTTTCCGTCAGTCGTTGTCACGGATGGCTTCACACTTTCCAGCAGCTTGCCCACAAAGGGCTGGTTGGACAGATCTTCAAGGTAGCCCGCTTTATAATAAGACGGGATTTCGTTGATTGCATGGAGCGCGAATATATCAGGCGCATCATTGGATGCAAGCCGAGTCTTCAAAATCTGCGCGGCGTTTTCCGCTGTAGGCATTTCCAGCTGAACCGTAACATCAATATTCTTATCTTTCTTTTCCTTTGCAGTGAAGTCGGCGACGAACTTGTCATATTGCTCCTTCAGACGCGGTTGCGCGATTAGCATCTTCAGCGTGACACTCTTCGCTCCCCCATTCCCAGCAGTTCCATCCGTTCCCTGATTCGCACTTCCCGAGCTGCTTTCGTTTGAACCACATCCAGCCAGCAAAGCTGCTACCAAAGCCGTGCTCAATACGCCTGTCCATATTTTCTTCATTATCTGTCGACCTCCCAATTAATCTGTTTATTGTTTACGCTTTCATTATATTATCTTGATGAAAGCGTTTAATTGGACAGAATTAATCGCTTATATTGGATAATTTTAAACCTGTCCTCTGCGTCTCATCTCGCCGGGTGCAATACCGAAATGCTTTCGAAATACACGATAGAAATAGGAAACATCCTCATAGCCGACCATCTCTGCTACCATTTTTATTGAAAAATGATCTTCTGTTAGCCAATCGCGGGCTTTGTCCATCCGTATATGAAGAATATAGTCCGTTACGTTACGGCCATACTCCTGCTTGAACATCTTACTTAAATATTCTTTACTAACGAAGAACGCTTTGGCTAGCTGCTCAAGCGAAATCGGTTCAGCGAAATTCCGTTCCATATACTTCCTGACCTCTTCCAAATTCAATCGGTTCTTGTTCTTACGCTGTTGAATCAGCTGCTCCATAGCTTGTAAATAGGACTGTGATAGGAAAGCAACCGCGTCTGCAGATGTAACGATGGCAGCTTGAGCAATTGGAACAGCTTCACTGACAATCTCAATCGAATGATCTATAGCAAGCTCCTTCATGAACAACAGCATCTCTTGGATAACACGTTCCAGAAGCTTCGGCTTTGCAGCCTGATTCCGGCCTAATTCCCTATTCAATTGCTCAAACACACCAGCCAGGCCTTCCTCATTCAAATCATTGAAGGTATAGCGAAGCAATTGCTTCAGAGAAGACAGCTTCTGCGATAATTCAAGATCCATCGGCACCAGTCGCCGCTCATCATCCACTTGCGCTAATTCATCCTTGCATTTCTGTAGAGCAGCGTTCAATTCCTTGGGATCCACAGGCTTGAGCAAGTAATCTTCCGCTTTATACCGAATAGCATGTTTGGTATAGTTGAAGTCATCATAACCACTCACCACGATGATCTTAATTTCCGGAAAACGTTCATTAAGAATCTGCAGCAGCGCAATACCGTCTACCCCAGGCATACGCATATCTGTGATAACGATTTGGGGAGACATCTGTTCAATAACTTGTACAGCATCCAGACCATCATCCGCTTCCCCAACGATTTCCATCCCGAATTGCTCCCATGCTCCGAACATTCTCACAATGTCTCGGTTCCAGTGCTCATCATCAACAATCACGACTTTAATCATTGCGTTATCTCACCTCTTGCTTCAAAAGGAATACGTATCGTAACTTGCGTACCTTGATTCGGTTCGCTCTGGACTGTGATTCCATACTCCTGTCCAAAATGCATGCGAATACGCGAGGACACATTGCTTAGTCCGATCCGGTTTCCATGCGTCCATAATTGTCCGCTTTGGCTCTCCAGGCGGTTCTGCAGTTCTGCCAACCGGCTTGCTTCCATTCCAAGTCCGTTGTCACGAATCAGAATGAGGACATCTTCACCTTCACGGGCAATGGTTACATCAAGCTCCCAGTCGCCGGATTTTGCATCCAAACCATGAAAGAAGGCATTCTCCACAATCGGCTGAAGTGTCAGTTTAGGAATTGGACTTTCAAGTACTTCCTTCTGAGCCTCAAGGGTATAGTGCAGCCGCGTCGAATAACGCTGCTGTTGGATGAGCATGTAATTGTTCAAATGATCGATTTCCTTCTGTATGGATCCGAGATCATCAGGCTCCCTGATCACGTAGCGGAACATGTCGCTAAGCGACTTGATGATCGTGTAGATGTCTGCCGGACTTTTGGAGAAGAGCATACTGCCGATCATTTGCAATGTGTTTTGCAAGAAATGCGGATTAATTTGCGCTTGAAGCGCTTTTAGCTCCGCTGTCTTCTTCTCCAGGCTGATGCTATATTCCGTTTTAATATGCTCTCTTATCCGATGGGACATGTGATGAAATTTCGTCTCCAGAAGGCCGACTTCGTCAATACGTGTAATAATCGGCGCTTCCATTTCTTTAATCAGATTGAGGCCCTGCATCGATCTAGCTAGCTTTACGATAGGCTTCGCCGTTTTCCATGCAAAGAAAATGGCGATCAAGATTGATACCAGGACGGAAACTGCACCCACAATGAATCCATAACGCATTGTCGCTTGCGCACTTTTATTGATAAAGCTCTTTGGAACGACTTTCACAATCGTTAAACCGACGGAATCGATGGTATTGTAGAACAAATAATTGTTAGCTGTTCGGACTAATCCCTGGCCTCTTCCCAGCCGCTTAATCATTCGCTTCGTTTCGTCAGATAACTGCGGTCCATTCGGCTGATAAAGTACGTTACCGTCCGGCCCCGCGATTATTACCGCCTGCTGTTCTCCTCGATCCAGTACATTCAACGTCTGATCCAACAATCCCCAACGGATATCAAGTGAAATGCCGCCAAGCTTTTCGCGATTCTCGAAACGGTTGATGCTGCGGATGAGTTGAAACTTACTCTTATCACTGCCATTCGTACGTATGATGAAGTCCTTGCTCTCTTCGAACAACTGGTCAAAAGGCGATGGTATGGCGGTAGTCGTTTTAATATCGCTTTGTGAGGAGTTAATTGTGAAAAGTTTGTTATTCTCCTTGAGGTACAGCTCTACGCCCACGAGATGATTACCCCCTGAATAAAAGACGTTCGTCAGGGTATCAATAATATTCCTTTGTGCGGCAAACTCACTGGAAATACTGGATTCCTCCACCTTCTCCAAATAGCTGCTCAAATGAGGGCTGATGAGCACGGTATAGATTAGATTGTTCAATAGCGCAAATTGTTCATCGAGGTAAATACCCGTCCACTTCATGTTGGATACGTTGGTCTTAATGACTTCCTCTTCCATCGATCGGCGGCTGTTCTCCGCCGCGATGGCCGTGATGGTAATGATCGGTATAACCGACAGAATGATCATCGTTAGAATCAGCTTGTTGCGTATACTTCGACGGAATGGTCCAGTTAATGTCTCATATCCTTTGACGAACCTATTCAATGCGGCCCCCTCCTTCCTTCACTGCAATTCGCACTCAAATAACAACAAACGCCCCACTAAGCCGGAGGCGTTTGTCAGATTATATCATGATTTAAAATACGATTGTATGAAACGATTCGGGCTCAAGCTCGAACGTCCTTACGCCAGTTCCATCCAATAAACGTAATATCCTCTTATCCGCAAACGGATTCGTAAGCACGATTACCCGTTCTCCATCTGGATTCTCGAACGCGAGCGCGCTGCCAGCCCAAGGACCTTTCAAGCCAATCCTTTTCGA
Source organism: Paenibacillus baekrokdamisoli (assembly GCF_003945345.1). Classification (GTDB taxonomy): domain Bacteria; phylum Bacillota; class Bacilli; order Paenibacillales; family Paenibacillaceae; genus Paenibacillus_Z; species Paenibacillus_Z baekrokdamisoli. Next base: position 2,233,415 of record NZ_AP019308.1, read on the forward strand.
GCCTGGGGTGACAAAATGGGCAAAATGCTGCATGACGTAATATTCCGGATTACGTATGGCTTGCTTAGCAGTTGGATCGACAGTGATCATGGAGTTCTGCTCCCATCCCCATGTGCTTCGCCCCTTCGGCTCAAGCGCCATGTTCCAATAAATGTAGGCATTTACACCATTGATGAAATAATGATGATATAAGTTAAAGACATACCGCGCATAAAACCATGTATTCTCTCCGTCTCCGCACTCGTTCTCCGTTTGCATGTAGCGAAGCTCTGGATAGCTTAGAACAGTACGTTGTATCGCATTTTTCCCGGCCCACTGATAACCGACACCTGATACATATTTATAGGCTTCCGGATCGCTAAGCACAGTATTCGCATAAGCATCGAAATCCGTCGCTTTTTTCTTCAGCCACTCATCCCAGGGTTCTGGCGCATTAATCGTACCCAGCCAAATTTCCGTATCGAGTCCATGCTTTTCAAAGGCAGGTCCCAGATAATCACGAATAAACTCACGAAGCTGTTCACCGGTCCATACGCAGGAAGGGAATTTCTGATCGGCTACCACTTCATTCTGAATATGGACTTGATGAATCGTAATTCCCGCATCACGATAGGCTTGGACAAATTTGACGAAATAAAGGGCGTAGGCTTCCAGTATGTCTTTCTCCCAACGCAAGGTCCCGTAATTATAAGATTTGGGAAACTTCATCCAAGTCGGCGGGCTCCATGGGGAGGCGAATAGCTTCAATTCCGGATTCAGCTTCAAAGCTTCTTTGATATAGGGAATCAAATGTTTCTGATCACGTTCGATTGAGAAATGATCCATTGCCAAATCCCCATCCGTCTCGTTCAAACTATACCATTCGAGCGCGTAGTCGCTTGCCCCGATTGGAAGCCTGCATATGCTAAACTTGTGGTCGCCCTCAGGATGGAACAGCGAATGCAGGACATCGGCTCGATCTTCTTCCGGCAGATGTTGGAGCGCCACGAAACCAAGTTCATTGATACAGCCGCCGAAGCCGTCTACGGTTTGAAATGTCTCTGTGGTGATCACAAGATTAGCTTCCCCATCATGGGCAGCAGGTGCTTGCATCTGCTTCCAACTTGATGCTTCCGTACTGGAGATCCACTTTATGTTAGCTTGTTCCACGTGCAAAAACCTCCATCTATTGTTATCTGAGCTGCATAAGTAGGTGATGCAAAATTAATGATTACGCTTTCATTATATGATACAGAAGAAAGCGTTTAATTGGACAGAATTAAACGCTTGTATTGGACATTTTTAAACCTGGCCTCTCTTCTCTCTGGATTGATTTCACCCTGAAGTGCAGGGGCATATTTGCTATCCAGAGAGACGCTTCCATGCAAGAGGCCGACTACTATACTTTTTCTTTACTTATTGTTAAATTGCTTCAAATCTTCTGCTAGCATGGCTTCTGTGTATTTGCCTTGTCCAAACCCAACCATTGCTCGAAGCGGCATGTTTCTCATCATAGCTGCGAGCATCTCTGGATTATCGCCAAGCGCAGCGCCAAGACCAAATATACTCATATAGATCTTGGCTTTCTCGGCAGTCCGCGGGTTCTCAAGTAAATCGCCCAGCGTAGAATTCCGATGATAGATGACTGTTGGCTCGATGGTCGAACTGACTTCAACCACGGCGGTCAGTTCAATTTCCCGTGAAGATTTGCCAATTTGAATATCGAATAAGCCCGTTTCCACATACCAATCTTGAATAGCGACATTGTAGTAGGCAAAAGCACGCTTATCGAGCACGAAGGTAACGATTGTACGTTCCCCGGGTTGAAGTTCGATTTTCTGAAAGCCCTTCAGCTCCTTCTGCGGCCGAATTACAGTACTCTTTTGGTCCCTGACGTATAATTGAACAATTTCTTGACCGGACCTATTCCCTGTATTTTGCACGGTTACGCTCACTTGAACTGCCTCATTATCGGCCAAACTCTGTTTGTCTACTCTCAACTCGCTATACTCGAAATTTGTATAGCTAAGACCGAATCCGAATGGAAATAATGGCTCGATTTCCTTCGTATCGTAATAACGATAGCCGACGAAGATACCCTCCCTGTAATCCACTCGGTCGCCCTCACCCGGAAAATTCAAGAAAGATGGGTTATCACTCAGCTTCTTCGGGAATGTCTCTGCAAGCTTACCGCTTGGATTGCTAGTGCCGAACAGCAGATCTGCAACCGCACCTCCGAACGCCTGTCCCCCCAGATAGCCTTCCAATATTCCTTTGGTCTTATTGATCCATGGCATCTCTACTGGTGAGCCATTGCTTAGCACAATAACGAGGTTCTTCTGAATGTCGGCCACCGCCTCAATTAGCGCTTGATGGTTAGCCGGAATCTTCATATGCGACCTGTCATAGCCTTCCGATTCGTAGCGCTCGGGAAGACCGACAAATAATACTGCCACGTCTGCCTGTTCCGCCGCTTTCAGTGCTTCCTTCATTAGCTCTACGTCGAGCTCATCACTTGCCAGCTTATATCCTTGGGCGAACTTAAACTGTACAGCACTCCCGGCAGCTGACTTCATTTCTTCAAGGGCATCATCTAGTCGGGTTGGATTAACATGCGAGCTTCCGCCACCTTGATAGCGAGGTTTTGTGGCAAATTCGCCTATAATGGCGATTGTGCCTTCTTTGCGAAGCGGCAATATGTCATCTTCATTTCTGAGCAGCACCATGCTCTCCCGCGCAATTTCCCGTGCCAAACGGTGATGCTCAGCTGCATCATATCTGGCATCACTCTTCCGGTTATCTGCCGCTTTGAAGACAAAGCTCAGCATCCGTTCGACTGCGAGATTCAGCGTTTCCTCCAATAACTCTCCGTTTTGAACCGCGGCCACGATTTTGGCATCGCCGATCCCAGCGCTTGAAGGCATCTCCAATTCCAGCCCTGCTTGCAGCGCTTTCACTCGCTCGTTCACTGCGCCCCAATCGGATACGACGAAGCCTTCGAAGCCCCATTCATCTCTAAGCACTTTGGTAAGAAGAAACTCACTCTCCGAAGCATACTCGCCATTCACTTGGTTATAGGAGCACATGACACTCCAAGGCTGCGACTGCTTAACAGCACCTTCAAAGCTGGCCAGATAAATTTCACGAAGTGTGCGCTCATCAACAATCGCGTCCACAGACATTCTTCGATGCTCCTGATTATTCACGGCAAAATGCTTGAGCGATGTCCCCACACCTTGGCTTTGTACACCTTGGATATGGAATGCGGCCATCTCTGAGGATAAATAGGGATCTTCTGAGAAATATTCAAAATTCCGGCCATTCAAGGGTGAACGTTTAATATTGACGCCAGGACCGAGCAGTACGGCAACGTTCTCCGCCTGACTTTCCAAGCCCAATGCTTCACCCACACGTTTGATCAATTCCCGGTTCCATGAAGAAGCCATGCCAGCAGCAGAAGGAAAGCATGTCGCCGGCACACTGTTATGAAGACCCAGGTGGTCGGCGCCTTCGTTTTGTTTTCGCAGCCCATGCGGTCCATCCGTCACCATCACGGAAGGAATCCCTAATCGTTCTATACCCTTCGTGTTCCAGAAATCCAACCCCGAACATAGACCCGCTTTCTCTTCCAATGTCATTTGGTCGATAAGATTTCTAATGTTCTCTTTCATACCATAACCTCCTCTGAATTTGACTGGCTTATGCTCTCATCTTAATGCACTTCAGGGAGGAATTATGGTACTCTGATTATATTAATTGTATTTTAGTTAGGAGAATGATAATCATGAGCCAAATAACTGATGTCACTCGAATCGAATACATTTGCAAAATATTGTTTGAATCGTTTCAAATCCCCGTCTTCTATATGAACCAGCACCAGCAGATCGAGATCGAATGGCCTTCGTCCTTCATAGCGAACCCTTTGTTTACTGAGACTGCTGCACTCTTAACCGACATTACCGCTTATGCCGACGAGACCTCGCTGCCGGTTATTCGATCAACCAACTTTCTGGAGAACTTTCTGGTGCTCCGTATGCCGCGAGACTGCTCTGTTTCCGGTACGATTATTATTGGCCCATCCGTTTATGGAGAGTTGTCGGAAGAAACGAAGAAAAACCTCTTGAAAGATAACGATGTGCCACATAAACACTATGAGGAGTGGAAGGAATATTACGGGGAATTGCCGATCATGAACAAGATGCGGTTATTTCACGCAGGCATGCTGCTCCATTACCTCGTTTCAGGTGAGCCTCTTGAAATTAGCGAAGTTCTGGAACACGCACACGCGCTGAAACCGAAGTTCATCCCAATCGATAATGTGGATATGCAGGTATCGAATCAGCGTAAAAACACTAACCTTCACCATGATCACATGCTAGAGAAAAACATCATGAAACATATCACCAATGGAAATAAAAAAGGGCTGCTAGAGGCCCATACTTCATTCCCAAGTGACAAATATGGCGTTCTCTCTAAACGAAGCCACTTAAGAAGCCAAAAAAATCTAGCAATCTCAGCTATAACGCTGGCGACTCGCGCAGCTATTGACGGGGGTTTGTTTTGGGAGATTGCCTATACGCTCAGCGATTTTCATATCCAACATATGGAGGAACTGAAGGAGATTAAGCAAGTGGAACGCGCAGTTGCGGACGCGCTGGTGGATTTCGCAGATCGGGTTCGGATGAATAAAGATCAGAAGGTATCTAAGACCGTCGCCATTTGCCAAAATTACATTTTCAATCACTTGTATGAAGAAATTACATTATCCAGCCTTGCCTCACTAGCTGGATTAAACGCGAACTATTTGTCCCAGCTATTTAAGAAGGAAGTTGGCATTCCCATAAGTGACTATATCCAACGGGAGCGAATTGAAGAGGCGAAGAAACTGATCTCACTCTCGGATACCTCGCTATCAGACGTTTGCTCCAGTCTTGCTTTCAACGACCAGAGCTATTTCACCAAGGTGTTCAAGAAATTCACGGGCGTTACGCCAAAACAGTTCAGGAATAACAAACATACCTGATTCTGGCTCGCCTGAGTGCACATGATTAAGAGTTGAGAAAGCCCCGCACTATTCTCACAAATTCATCCGTTTCTTCCAAGTAGCTAACATGAGCACTATTCTCAAAGACATGGAACTCGGATTCCGGAACGAGCGATTGATAATATTGAGTGGATTCAGGTGTCGCTTCATCATACCTGCCGCAAACAAAGAGGGATGGAATTGAAATTTCATGCAGCTGCGGTGTGCAATCGAAGGTTTTTAAATTCCCTGTCGGACTAAATTCAGAAGGTCCCCACATTGTCATATAGATATCTTTATTCGCTTTTGCTCTACTCTCAGTCATGATAGCGGGTCTTGGATCAAGTCTGCATACATACCTGTCATAGTACACTTTCATCGCCTCTTGGTACGCTTCCGAATTTGTTGTTGCTTGCTGCTCGTTATGAGCAATGATCCTTTGAACATCATCCGGTAACCTTGCCAATAGCTCATCCGCATCTTGTTTCCATCGCTCAGCACTCAGACATGGACTTGAAAAAATAACGCTGCGCACCCCCGAATGCTTATGATGAATCAAATAGGAAGCCGCCAGCATCGTCCCCCAGGAATGCCCTAAGATATGAACCTCTTTTAGATTCAGCGCATCGCGAACGCATGCCAACTCTTCTACAAACCGTTCTGTACGCCACAATGAAGGGTCTGTAGGTCCATCTGAATTCCCAGATCCGAGCTGATCATAGAAAATGACAGGTCTCTCCTCTGCGATAGCTTCTAATGCAGACTTGAGCGGATCATGTGTGTTTCCTGGTCCACCATGAAGCACAAGCAGAGGCGTCTGATCACTTTCACCCAATCGGATGTACCAAACCCTGCCTCCAGGGACATCTATATAACCTTCAACGCTTTTCAAATTCATTGCTCCTTCCATACACCTTATTCAATCAATTGGTTGCGACTTCTCTTCCCATCTGAACAGCAGAAACAAAATAAAGCAGCAGCACGATCCCAAAGAGATTCCATAAGCTTGGCACCGACACAATTGCTAGATAAAGGCCGTAAGGAATGGACCAGATTAACGTAACATACATAAGGGATTGGATTCTAAACCATGCAGCTAAGATACCTAAGCAAGCGGGGAGAATCAACATAATCGATACGATAAGAATCGTACTACGATTTACAGGAAGCGATGAATAGGGATTCCAGAACAGGAAGATGACGCACAGAACAATGCAGCCCATAGAAGCGATCAAACCAATTTTAGAAGCATTCCATTTCATTACCTTACCTCCGTTTCACCGTATTCCTATCATTTTATGCCAAAAAGGCATGCGCTAAGCATGCCTTTCCGTTCATACTGTTCATACTGTTCATACTGCTCCTACTGTTCATACTGTTCATACTGTTCATACTGCTCATACTGCTCCTACTGCTCCTACCTGCAGTTACTTCTGCTCCGAGTTATTGCTTGGCTTTACTCGAACAGGTCGAGATACCCAATTCTCGCGATTCATTGGTTTAACTTGATTCTTCGGATCGGACATATCAATAATCGGAATCACCGGTTGTGCAGCTTCTGTCTCGCTCTTTGACTTATTTAACGCTTTGATTGCCTTACCTGTCGCTGATACGCCGCCGCCATTGTGTTTTCCTTTATTCCACACTCTTCCTTTACTCATCTCACAGCTCCATACTCTTCTTTTATTGTTTATTTGTTTTTACGCCAATCCATTTTGCTGTTGTTAAGCAGATGTTCAAAATCATTTTCGAGTCTTTTTTGCTCCGCTTGATGAGCTTCCTCCGCTTGCTTCCTAATATCTTCTTTGCGGGTCTCTTCAGCAGTCTTGAGCTCATTCGCCTTCGCCTTTAGCTTATCTAAAATTTCAGGTCTTAACAGATCCTGTAAAGTGGCAGGTTTATCATCTTTGGCTGCAGCCGGCGCAGGGTTCGTTCTTTTCTTCGCCATAACAATCACCTCTATTTCCTTCAACTATTATAACAAGATTGAGCTGCGCATTCTATACTTGTGTCGATTCGTCATTCTTATTCATGCACCTTAAAATTCACTTCTGGGTATTTGGCGCTCAACTTTTGGAGCGCAGAATCGTCCTTTCCTTTTAAATACCGATCGAAAAAGGCAACACTGAATTCGTTCACGATACGGTGGTCCCGCCGCGGGTCTGCGCCGCCCAACCCTAGCAATGGAGAGAATAACGCAAGATCGGAGTAGCTTGCATGCTTTGAACCCGGAATAAGTATAGATAAACCTCCGCCTGCTAAAGCATAGCCCGATTTTTGTATATATTGTTTCCTAGGCGCTTCAAACTCTTCGCGGCTTCCCCCGCCTATCTGCTTAGCGACATCATCGTAAGAGATCATAACCTTATTGTATGTCTCCTCTGAATACATCATAAAGAATGGTTTTCCAAATCCTTTTTCGGAAACTGGTGGACCATAAAACCCGCCGTCCATACTTAGGGCAGCCTTCACACGCGAATCTTTCTTCATCATTTGCGCCGTAACGGCTCCCCCGAACGAATGTCCAAGCATGCCGATTCGTTCAATATCGATTTTGCCAGTAAAACGGCCTGTAGAATCGTTCCGATTAAGCTGCTCTACTTGATTGAGCACAAAGGTAGCATCTTCGGTCCAAAGCGGTATATGCTCATCGTACTTGGCGTTAGAAGTTAGATTAGGGCCGATTTTGCTCATGGCTGCGCGTCCATCAGGATACACGGAGCCGGCAGCTTCATATGCATAATCGATGCCCACAACAATATAGCCATGGCTTGCAAGTTCCTCCACTTGGTACATATTTTGATTGCGATATCCATTCATCCCGTGAGAAAAAATCAATACGGGATAACGGCTTTCCGAGTCCAAAAGCTTGGCTTCCAACAAAGCATGCGTTTTGACCAGCCCTAGATGGCTGAACGTGAACGCTGGTAGGCCCAGCATTTTTGATGATATAGCTCCAGTCATTATCGATGCGTTTTGGAGATAAGGGCTCTGCTTTTTCCCGTCGCCTTCGGCTGCAGGGTACCAAATTTGCACCATCAACTCGCGCCGATCGTCCGGGTTCTCCGTATAAGATTCTCCCCTCTGTTCATCTATCCAGTGAAAAATTGTCGTTCCGACTGCATAAGGCCCCGTCGGTTTCTCAAACGAGAATACAGGCATGACCGTAGGCAGTGCGACCGAGACCAATAAATATACGGTCAATAGCACCGCTTGAACCGTAACCGCAACCCGGCTTCTGCCGCCCTCTCTCCGCTTACCTAAGAAGAAATAAGCCGTCAAAATGAGTGGCGTCAAGTAAGCCGGAATCATCTGCCAACGCCCGCCTTCCACAGCAAACTGCACAATAACCAATCCAAAAGCTATCGTCAATGGCATGATGGGACCCCGTCCGGACTTCCTATTCGCGATAAAGGCCCAATACAGCAGTCCAAAATTGATCACAATCAAACTTATTTCCAAAATCCTCATATCTGTCTTCCTCCCCCTAAAATGAACTATATAAGTTGAACTTAAGAAACGAACAATGGGCCGCTGCACAGATGGAATGTTCTTCCGATCGCTGTTGAGCCCGGATTTCTTGTTTTTTCCCCTGATAAGGGGGAAATCCGGTCTCAAAGGCGAACGCTGACGCTTCTCCAGAATCATCCATCTGCTCCGCTCACTTGTTATATCTCTAGTTCAACTTATATGGTTCAATCTTATAAAAAAATTAAAAAGACAAAGTAGGGGTTATTCTGAATTTATTCTGAAGAATTCCAGTAAATATCTCATGGCATAGATCTCGTAAACACTATCCATAAAAAAAAGAGAGCCCTAAGGGCTCCAGATTGTCGAGAAAGCCTATGTTTTTGAGGCTTTCTTTTTTTATGCTGCATTTGGGCAGTATTCATACACCAATATATGTAAGTTCTGAGCAGGGATATCGCCCTACACCGTCTTACTGAGGTGCATGGCGATCTTCTTCATGTTCTGAACGGCTGCTGTCATCAGCGCCTGTTCTGTCACATTTTTAATCCCCCGTAACCTGCAATAGCGAAGCCCGTGGAGCTCTTTAGCATCCGCGAAGCTTCGCTCAATGGTTTCTTTCCTTCTCTTGTACAGCTTTTTACCTGCTGGGGTCAATCGGTTTTCACGCACCCATTCCTTGCTTTCTTCCCACACATGTCGTGTAATCACTTTTCGGTGGTTTTTAGAACGGGTGCACTGTGCAAGCATCGGACAGCTTTTGCAAACCTCCGCATCTGAAGCATAGTGGCGGTAACCGTGACGGTCTGTTGTACGGTAGGTAAGAATTTGGGCATTGGGACAGCTATACACATCATTTTGAGCATCATATTTAAATTTCCACTTTGCAAATAATCCTTGCGTGGGATGGAAGCGACGGTGGGCAATAACGGCAAAGATCTTCTTTTCTTTAAGTTTCTTGCAAATCGGTGTGGTTAAATAGCCCGCATCCAGCGCGACAGCTTCTACCTTAAATTCGAATCGCTTTACTTGTCGTTCGAGTCGCTCCAAATAAGGCAAAGAATCATGAACATTTCCAGGTGTAACATACACGTCTGTAATCATATTGTACTTGAGGTCTACCGTCCGATGATCGAGATAAAAGAAGCCCTCTGGTTTACCATCTCGAACCATATAACCACTATCCGGGTCCGTCGTACTGCGTTTTATTTCTTTCTTTTCTTCAACCTCCTCTTTGGGTTTTAGTTCTTTTTTCCTCTTTCTTTCCGCTCCTGTTCAACCGCTGCATTGAGTTCTTCCAAGTAGCTTTTCGTGTTTTGCAAGACTTCTTCACGCGTAAATTTATGTTTATTGGCATTGGCTTTTAAGTGGGTAGAATCCGAAATCAGTACGCGCCCGCCAACCATTCGATGCGCAATGGCTTGAAGGACGATTTCATCAAAGATATCTTGAAATATCGTGGTGTCTTTGAAACGTTTGCGACGGTTCCAACTAATCGTGGAATGATCAGGAACACGATCTGTTAAGCCTAAACCAAGAAACCAACGGTAAGCGACATTCGTTTGAATCTCTTGCTCCAATCGGCGTTCGGAGCGAATACCATAAAAATAGCCAAGGAAAACCATCTTGAACAAAACGAGAGGATCTATTGCAGGACGCCCATTATCTTCGCAGTATAACGGACGAACCTTTTCTAGAATAAAGGAGAAATCGACATATTGATCAACCTTTCGAAGCATGTGATCTTGTGGCACAAGGCTTTCGAGGGATACTAATTCAAAGGCGGTTTGTTTATCTTTGTTGGTACGTAGCATACAATCACCATCCGTTATTATTATAGCTATATTATATCACGTTAAAGCGGTAATTGATTAAACAAAATGAGCAAAAAAATGACTGTCGAGGTTTCTCGACAGCCTGAGAGCCCTAAGGGCTCTCCTAGAAAAATTATACGACCGGGAACCAGCCCGGTGCGTTAACAATAGCCTGCCACAGTGGGGTCGGAACGACCAAACGTTCCTGATCCTCCTTGGTTAAGGTCGTTTGAATCTCCGATTCACGGCCTTCTGCAATCTTCTGTACCCAGTCTGGCTCTATTATTAGCTCGCGCCCTAATGCGATCAAAGGAACGCCCGTTTGAAATACTTTCAGAGCATCATCGGCAGTATGAATCGAGCCTACCCCAATAACAGGAACTCGTTCCCCAACTGTTTCTTGAATCCATTGGAACCGAGTTTTACTGTCATCCGCTCCACGTCTTGGAAGAGACCAGAAATCCATGAGTGAAACATGAAGATAATCAAGCTCCCGATCTGCCAAAGCATCAACTAAGTAGCGTGTATCCTCCATAGTGATGCCTTCTTCATATTCTTCCTCAGGGGAGAATCGGTAGCCAACAAGGAAAGGCTGCTTCGCATGCTCAGCGACAGTGCGTTTTACCTCATCCACGACAGCAAGTGGGAAGGTCAACCTTTTCTCTAAGCTTCCACCAAAGCGGTCCGTACGTCTATTCGAGTGTGCAGAGAAGAATTGCTGTACCAAGTATCCATTGGCTCCATGGATTTCAACACCATCATAGCCTGCCTCAATCGCCCGACGGGTTGCTTCTCCGAAGTCTCGGATGATGGATTCCACTTCAGCTTCTGACAAGGCTCGTGGGGTTACCGATGCATTCGATTGGGATGCTACTACACTTGCGCTAACTACATCTCCATTTGGGACCAAGCTAGGCGGACATTCACGACCACCGTGGAAAATCTGTAGAATGGCCTTTGCACCTTGCTCCTTAATTGCTGTGGCGAGCTGCTTTAGGCTTGGAACCATTTCATCGCGATCTGCCGCGAATTCACCGGGGAATCCTTTGCCATTCGGGGTCACATACGTACAAGCGGTTATGACCGTGCCCACACCAGCTGATCTGCGTGCATAATATTGGACCTCAGCGTCCGTAACCGTTCCATCCTCATTAGAAGCGAAATTAGTCATCGGTGCCATCACAATACGGTTCTTTACCTCAATCCCATTCTTAAATGCAAAGGAATCAAATAAAGGTTTATAGGTTGCGTTCATTTGCTCTGCTTCTCCATTTCATGCTGAAAGTATGGTTATTGCCGCTTCCCGCTTCACTAGTCCATCCAGTCAAAGGGTTGGTCGACAAGTAAGACTCGCTTATCAGGTCTTGGAACCATTCTTTATCCTTTGTCACTAGCGCCAAATCCATTAAACTTATTAACTCTTCTTGGGTGTATGAAGGGTTTTCGGGCAGCTTTTTTATTCTAGAGAGCTTGGTTTGGACGAATTCTCCGACAATATTATCGTTGTCGCTCTGAGATACCCAGATCTTTACGATATTATCTTCTGTCCTTGAATCGACATACCCGATAAACTTCTCATCCAGATGCGAAGTCCCGATTATCCAATCACCAACTTGGATTGCAGTATGGTTAGTAGTAGTCATGCCGTTCAACCTCCCTCTTCCGATTAGAATGTAACTTCCTGAACAAGTTAGTTATGCTGTGCCTCGTTCTTGTACTGTAAGTATATTTGTTACAGTTAAAAAAGTCAACAAAAACATATTAACTATATTATAGTTATTTGATAACCATTCATTCGTGAGCAGCTGCTTACAAAACAGAGTATCCCCTAAAAGATTTGCAACTCTGAAACAATTCGTTATTTTAATGAAACAATCTAGGAGTAATATACGTTTATAGAAACAACAAATATAACTTAGAGGAGATTACTTATGAAACAATTACCTAAACATGCCAAATCATTTACGCTTGCTGCTCTTGCAGCTCTGACCCTTTCCATACAAGCCGGAACTGCTGGAGCTGCTCCAACGACCGTTAAACTAGCTCCCTATGCAGTGCAAGCTGTTGCAGCTGACAGCTCAGTTTCGACTCAGATCTTCAACAAATATATGACCCTACTCAACGTGAAGGGCCAGTTGCCCAAAGCGATTACTTATCTCAATGCTCACATTGACGAAGTATCCGCTTATCAAGCAAGTCTCATGGTCCTGCGTTTGGAAAATGCGATCGTTAAGGTTCAATCTACTTTCGATCAGAGTATCGCGAATACGAGCATCCAAGAAGCCATTAACAAGGTATATAAGATCGATGACAGCTTCGCTAATATCATTAGCCGAACGAAGGATAAGAAGCTAAAGACACTGCTGCAAGCCGCTTCTGACAATGGACTGAAGCTGGAAACAGCTGAAGGATTCTATTTCCCAATCGTTGATTATAAAGGTTTCCAGAAGTACCGTGCTTATGTAGGCGCTGATGTGAAAGCTTATATCGATATCATGACCGTGGAATCTGAGCAAGCTAACGTTAAAGATGCTGGACTTATGATTGGCTACCAGCAGCTTGCGAATCGGGCCTTGTCTCAAGAACAATTCGTCAAACAATTCCCGAATTCGAATAGAACCGCCGCAATCAAAACCCTATACAACAACTACAAGACTCTAACATTCTATGGCGTAAACAACACACCGCTGTTCGATTATGAAACGAACGAAATGCAGCCGAATGCGATTAAAGGCTATACCATGATTTTAGATCGCAATAAAGATACAAAGAGTGATTACTTGAACCTACTTCAGAAATTCATGGATCTAGCTAAAGATCATGGATATAAACAAACAGCTGAAGTCACTGCATTCCGCAAGGCAAACGTACCGATTAATTAGGAATAGCTTAAGCACTAAGCTAAGCTCTCGTGCATAGATTTACAAAGAAAACCGCTTGCTATATAAGTTGAACTTAAGAACGAACAATGAGCCGCTGTGCAGATGGAATGTTCTTCCGATCGCTGTTGAGCCCGGATTTCTTATTTTGTCCCCTGATAAGGGGGAAATCCGGTCTCAAAGGCGAACGCTGACGCTTCTCCAGAATCATCCATCTGCTCCGCTCACTTGTTATATCTCTAGTTCAACTTATATAGTCATCCTAAGATGACAAGCAAGCGGTCTTTTTCAATGTGGTGGCTGCATCTTCATAGATTCTGCTTACTCTAGCTGTCAGTGAAGTGGAACCTTCTTGGGCAACGCTGCCTTACCTACCACTGGCATTCCATCCAGCTTCCCTTGTGAGCACCAGCGTCCTTCACGTGTTATGTAAATCGGATACACATCAAATTTGTTATAATCAATAGACTGAATTACTGTAAATGCCCTCTTCAATGAAACTTCGTTTGAACGGATTCCCACCGTATAGCACATATAATAAGGTTGTCATATAAAAAATAGCCTCCCAGCATGTCGATTATCTAAACTAAAGATAACCAACAAAACTAACGAGGCTTCTAATAAAGCTAAGAAATAATTACGAATTATTAATGCTTAGTAATAACTGATGCTCAAACGACTTCCATCCATATGTCATCTTGCTGCTCGTCAAACCGGATCCTCAGATCTTTGTTCTCCAAGTACCATAGATTATCTTCTTCCAGATAGAAAATAATGCCTTCAACAACCTGCTCGAATGCGGGTTTTCTTGGGGAATCCTTCATGATGCCGAGTGAATAGCCTGGTTGTACGCTGCCGGATCCACCAAGTCGAACGAATATTCGCAGGTAATCCCCTTCCACCAGTGACATTTCCCTCTTGTACCATCGTGCAGCTGACTGCTCCACATGTATACTCATCGTCTTCATCTCCCTTTCAGATGGCATCATTGAAAGCGCACTCATCTTATATCTATACTATCATGTTCGTTTCAAAATATTCAATTCATTTTAAGGGCTACCCTTTTCCCCCACCTTACGGAAATAACGAAGCAAACCAGCATTGCGAATGCGGCAAATATATAAGGGAAATCGATATTCACATCAAACAATACACCAGTAATTGATGGGCCAGCAATGTTGCCAAGGCTCGTATAGGAAGAATTCATCCCAGCTATGAAACCCTGTTCTTCACCAGCCAATTTAGACAAAAGTGTGCTTATCGTTGGACGTAATATATCGGATGCTAAGAAAATAACGAACGTCACGACCACGATAGCCCAGTAGCTATTCGCATATAAAGTCAAGAAGAGGAATACTCCCGCTACTACTATACAGATACTAATCACCATTTTTTCACCAAACCTTTTCAGCAGGGCACCAAATACAGTTATTTGAACAACAGCACCTAGAATCGTACCGAATGTTATGATCTTCGCGATATCCTGAGGGGTAAATCCATATTTAATATCGACATATAGTCCGAATACCGTTTCAAAACTTGATAATCCAAGAGCAAGAACAAACACAATAACAAGACCAATAAAATAAGGTGCTTTATAGGACTTAATCAATTGCCGTGCCAAGCTTTCGCTTTTATCTGCTTTTCTCCACTTCTTATTCCGTTCTTCTGCACTCATTGACTCTGGCAAAATAAACAATGTAAAGAGGCCAGCGATCCCAGCAGCTGCAGCAGCCGAATAAAAAGGAACGCGAATGCCATATTCAGCTACAAATCCACCTATCCCAGGGCCAATAATAAACCCCGTTGAGATTGCTGCTGAGATATAACCCATGCCTTTGGCTCTTTCGTTTGTTGTGGTGATGTCAGCAATATAGGCCATAATGGAAGGCGTAATAAGTGCAGCACCCAGGCCTCCGAGCAATCTGGATACGTAGAGCACAAGCATGGAGTTCGCTATCCCAAAAATAAACTCGGAGATTGCAAAAATAAACATACCTGCCACAATCATTTTCTTTCTTCCCCATCGATCAGATAATCTTCCCGAAAGCGGCGATAGTAATAGCTGCGTAAGTGAAAATGCGGCAACGAGAAATCCTACTGTTTGTCCACTAATCCCAAGCTCTCTCATATAAGTTGGCATAATAGGGATAACAAGCCCTACGCCAGCGAAAGCTAGGAAGATGTTAAACATAAGCAGAAACATGGTGCTTTTCTTTCTTGGTTGTACTTTCATAAGGTTTCTCCTGTTTTCTTATACTGAACGTTCGTTTTGTAATAATACCACAAAAAAGTGACTTTCACAATTTTGTTTTTGACTTCTTTGCAATCCCATGAAGGAAAACATCGATGGATTTCTTATATAGAACGAGTGCTTCATCTATATCGTATCTGCGCGTCGTCTCGCCAAGCCCAATAAATAAGCCATCCAGTATGATAGCAATTATCTTGGCATCATCCTCTTCAAACTCACCTTGGTCAATTCCTTGCTGCAGCACAATTTTATTAAAGCTAATTCGATTATCCATGATTTGAGTGATTTGATCTTGGACCGTGCTTTTATCCTTCTCATTCCCAAAGAATTCATTCGTCGCCTTGGATAACGGATGATTGAAATCATTGACCACCAAATGCTCAACTAGACCATAGAGCTTTTCAGTAACCGTATGGTAAAGATGTTCTTTCTCACTCCACTGCTCTTCCCAATCCCGATCCCATTCCTCTAACAAAAAGAGAAATAATCCTTCTTTGCTTTTAAAGTGGTAATAAATATTCCCTTTACTGCTTCCAGTTGCTGCGACAATGTCTTCAATAGAAGTTGCCGTATAGCCTTTATGTATAAACAAATTGCGGGCGGACTGTGCAATCCGTTTTCTAGTCAATTCACTTGCCTGTTGTTTTTTGTTCAATTGTTCTCGACCTCCATTGGACATTCAACCTTTATTATACTCCTAATGTGGTTCCTATTGAAACGATATCATGGGATAATGAAAATTGTTATCTCTAAGAAAATATTGTATATTGACTGGACTGTACAAAACAAAGGGTCATCCTTTATGAACCCATAGATTAGTGAGGATTATACATGAACAAGCTCCATAAACCTAGAATCGAAGAAATCGAAATTTTGCGAGGCTTCGCTTTTTTAGCCGTCGTGCTGCAGCATTCCATTGCTCATTATTTCCCTCTTCCTAACACGAGACTTGAGGATGGTGTGATTCTTGGTCTCCTGCTGCTGCTGGCAAAGTTCGCCGTTCCACTATTTGTATTCATCACCGGAATGGTGCTTTTCTATAACTATGACGGAGATATCCGCTACGGCGTCTTCCTTCGTAAACGATTCAAGGATATTGTGCTGCCTTATTTACCCTGGGTTCTCTTATACGCGATTGCATTCCAGCATCTTAACCTATTCGCGCCCGACTCCCTATATCGACTTGGAAGAATGGCTGTGACGGGAAAAGCCTCCTATCACCTTTGGTACATCGTGATGATTGTTCAGTTCTACTTGCTTTTCCCCCTTCTTCAACGAGCGGTCAAGAAATGGAAACCTCAATCTGCTTCCAAGGCTGCACTTCTTATCCTGGCTCTTGGACTCCTCTATTTACTGCTTATGGACAAGGCTGGCATTCTATACAGAGGTTCGATCCAGCTTCACCAGCCCTTCTGGACGGCCTTCTTTAACTCCTATTTGGATCGCAATGCCATCATGTACTTCTTTTACTTTGCACTAGGCGCTGCCGCAGGTCTTTATCTTGATTATTGGCGGTCTTGGCTCATCCGTTATCGCTATATCCTTGCAGCAGCTTACGCAGCCCTAGTCATCGTTATGCTGTTCATCGTTGTTGCACATTTCAAGCTTTATCCGACCATGTCTATTCGGTATGATGATCTGTCATTACTTCGTCCAATTATGGCCGTATTCCTTACTTTCTCTATCTTTGCCATGTATCTATTCGCGATGAGTTTCAATCAAACTGCTCCAGCTCCCCTGCGCAAATTAATTATTATCGCTGGCTCCTATTCTTACACTGCCTATCTTGCCCATGCTTATGTGCTCCGATATAGCTCACAAGCTGCTGACCTTATACTTCCTGAAGGATCGATTACTCTGCGAACCCTAATCGCTTTCATATTCTGCGCGACTGGTGCAATATTGACTGCTTACCTCATAAGGAGAATAGCTAAACAGTTTGCAAAACGAAAAGTGACATAAAATCAATCGTCAAAAAGTGGCTGTCCCAAAAGGGTACACCCGAGTGAGTCTATCCCATAAAAAGTGCAAAAGAAACCTTCGCTGAAAAAGTGGAAAAGAAGGTTCTTTTGTGGCTCTAAACCATAATCAGCATGATAAATTCGAAGTATTGTGCAATGAAGCCCGCTGCGCGTACGGATCATTCTTACGATCGCTGTTGTCTCCCTATTTCCTGATTCTATCCCTTAGGGGTAGAAATAAGGAGACAAAGGCGAACGCTATCGCTTCTTCAGAACGATTCCGTCCGCTTCGCTTTTGTTAAGTAATGGCATGCACTTCATTTATTTTGATCCTCTTTTTCAACCTAATATCACGAGAAAAATGGGAGCTTTAATTTCCAAAAATGACTTGTGGGACAGCCCCTTTTTGGGCAATTCACACCTGCCTATTCTCTTCGTTTGCTATACGTCATAGATATGTTCTGTTCAAATTAGGCTCTTATCCAGTAGATAACACATTGGGCACGCATAAGATATACTTTCAAAGCTATATGAGTTGAACTAGAGATATAACAAGTGAGTGGAGCAGATGGATGATTCTGGAGAAGCGTCAGCGTTCGCCTTTGAGACCGGATTTCCCCCTTATCAGGGGACAAAACAAGAAATCCGGGCTCAACAGCGATCGGAAGAACATTCCATCTGTGCAGCGGCTCTTTGTTCGTTTCTTAAGTTCGTAAGGAATAGGTGGATGATACGATGTTCATGCCAAACCCGAATCAGACCAACCAGAATCCAAATCAGAATATAAGCAGTATGACGCCGATTCAGCAAAAAGCGATGCATTTGATCGGGCATCAGGTCGGCTTATCATTGAAGAACGGTCAAGGTGTCTCCGGTGTGCTCTGCAGCGTGCATTCCGGGGAGCTTTTTCTGCTTCAATATCTCTACGCTTCACAATTTGCCACTTTCCATTATCCATTCAGCGATGTAGCTGACATTCTCCCTTTCCCTTCATGTCAGTAGAAGTGACAGTACTCTTCGGGCCGCCATAAAATCTGCCGATCAGCATCAATGGTAAACCCGAATTTGGTATAAAAATGTCGCAATCTGGCATCATGCTCCTGGCTTGTGGCATCCTGCATATGACCCTCGATGTAGTCAATCTTGTTTTGCTTCGCTCTAGCGAGCAGCTGATTCATCATGAGCGTACCATAGCCGCAGTTCATTTTGTCGCCGAGTATTCTTATGTATAGCAGCTTATAGGCATTATCATGGGGCTTCTTCTGAACAAACATAGCCAGATCATTAAGATATCTCCTAGTTGCTACGCCTGAAGGGTAAACAATTCTTGCGAAGATATCGCAGCCTTGCGAGGTTGTATAAAGAATTAGGGCATTACCTTCCCTTGTTCTTTCGATGTTCATCACTCTGCATCCATCTTCTTGAATGAGATTGATCTGCATATTGATGAGAGGAAGCATACGTCAACACCACCCTATCGGTAATCATACTCACCATAAGAGAAGTCATACTTGCCTCAGCTTTATTTCCTTTTCATATATATCCATATCTCACCAGGCTGGAAAACATGATATTTTTGTCCCTGATAACGCTGAAATAATTCATCCACAAACTCAGCGATGCCTTCACTATTATTCGGAAAAAGATCAAAGTGGAGGGGAACGACCGTCTCCATCTTCAGTTCCCTTGCAAGACCTGCCGCTTCTCGCGCATTCATATTGCCATCAATGCCAAGACGGTTGCGGAACAAATCTCTCCCATTGATCGGCAAGAAACCAAGATCGATTGTAAAAGCATGCAGCGATTCAATTAGCTTTTCTGTAACTAGTGTATCTCCTGCATGATAGACCATGATCCCGTCCCAATCCAATAGGTAACCAAGATAACGATCCCAGCCATCTTCATCTACCTCTCTCTCTTCATGCCAAGCAGGAATCGGATGAATGATCAAGCTGCCTCCACATTCTAAAGGAGTACCTACCTTTAACGCTTGCAGTCTTTCAGTGGGTATTCCGATTTGCGCTAATAATGGTAAACAAGCACGCGGTGCTGCGAATTGACATGCAGGAGATGCGGCTGCAATCGCTTTCAATGTTTCGGGGTCCAAATGATCCGAATGCTCATGTGTACATAGAACAAGATCAAGGTCTGTCAATGATTCTGCCTGAATAGGCGGTTCATAACGCCGAACCCAAAAGGAAGGCGGAGAGTCAGGGAGACGTTCTTCGGAGCCTGTTAAAAAAGGATCAATCGCGACATTAAATCCATTCCTGCGACAAATAAGACCAACCTGACCGATGTATTGGATGGAAATCGATGAATAATCACGGTACTCTGACATCCTACATTACCCCCTATTTTATACCATATCTATGAACCATCATTCCTACTTGAAGTCAAACTTTATGCAAAACTTCTATACTCTTGTAGTATAAACCAACGACTTCGTTTATGGCGAATCATTCTTCAGCTCAGGAGTGTCACTCACATATCCGTTTTTTCACACATTGGCAAATCATACCTTTTGTTTTAGCATCATCCCTCATTGATCTTTAGGAGAAACGGCTGTAAAATAAGCTAGCTACAGCCATTATGAAGGAGTTTTAGCTTTGAAATCATCTTCTCAATCGATCTCGCCTATCCTCCCCTTGCTTGTTGGGATGATTGCGATCTCGTTTGCACCTATTCTTGTCCGTTATTCTGATGCACCTGTATCGGTTCAAGGAATGTACCGTATGCTCTTCACTGTCATTATCATGCTTCCGTTTGGAACCAAGCAGTTCAAATCGATCGGTGCTATATCGAGAAAAGACTGGCTCCTGCTGGGCGCTGCAGGATTCTTCTTGGCAGTCCATTTTCTGCTATGGATGGCTTCTCTGAACTATACGTCAATCGCTAGCTCAACCATTATTCTATCCTTGGAGCCTGTCTTCGTAATGGTCGGTGCTTACTTTATATTCAAGGACAAACCAAATAAGCTGATGTTAATCGGAATGGTGGTCGCGCTGATCGGAGCGTTCTTCGTAGGATCTGGAGACATCGGTATTACGCGGAGTGCATTCAACGGTGACGTGTTATCCTTTCTCGGCGCACTGGCTGTTGCTGTGAATATGCTCATTGCCAAGCGAATTATTACTCGTGTGCCTTCTTATCTGTATAGCATAATTGTATTTGCGATCACCTTCCTTTGCTTCCTCGTCTACAACCTGGCTATGGGGATTTCAATGCTGCAGTACCCCGTCAAGGAATGGTTCGTATTCCTGCTGTTAGCCATTGTACCGACCGTATTCGGCCATATGATCTTTAATTGGCTGCTCCAGTATGTGAAAGCAACCACGATATCGATGTCAGTACTGGCTGAACCGATTGGCTCTAGCTTGCTTGGTATGCTGCTATTTCACGAAATGGTGACTGGCTTCCAGCTCATCGGAGGCGCTTTTGTGATCATCGGACTGCTCCTCTACTTAAGATCGGAGCAATCAGGGCCAGCGCCTGAGCCCTTTAGTCAGTCGATGCCTTAGGCAGCTTAATAATAACCTCAGTACCGTCGCCTTCTCCGCTTACAATTTGAATCGTTCCGTGATGCTCGAGAACAATCGATTTGGCGATTGGTAGTCCAAGACCGGTCCCTCCGGTCTTGCGCTGACGGGCTTGATCCACTCGATAGAAGCGTTCAAAAACAAGGGCCGTTTGATCCTTGGGGATGCCAATACCTTTATCCTTCACATGAATTTCAACGATATTCTTCTCCGTTCGAACAGACAATTCGATTCGATCCTCGCTATATTTCAGCGCATTATCCAATAGAATAAGCAAGAGCTGCTTTATTTTCATAGGATCAGCTATTAGAATTGGACGATGCCCGGATGTGGACAGATCAATGTCTCGATTCTCATGCAATTTGGTAACAAGGGATAGAACCTGCTCGCAGCAATCTACGAGATCCATGGGTACAGTTTCCAGCTTTAAGCCTTTACCTGATGAAGCGAGCTCCAGCAGCTGCTCCGTCATTTTACGCATACGTTTGGATTCATCGTAGATGTTATCAATGGATTCCTTCTGAATACGTGCATCTTTAGTCCCCCAGCGTCGAAGCATATTCGCGTACCCTTCAACGATCGTAAGGGTTGTGTTCAGCTCATGCGAGGCATCCGATACGAATTGCTGCTGCTTGGCGAAGCTTTCCTCTAGACGGTCAATCATTCGGTTAAATGTTTCTGTCATCTGGAACATCTCGTCCTTAGCCGCGCCAGCTGAAGGAATTTTCTTGAAGGTTAAGCTCTCCTCAATCTCCTGCATCGTTTGAATACTCGTAGAGATCGGCTTAATGACCGTTCTCGAGATGAAAGTCCCTCCAAGTATACTAAGAAGTACGGCTCCCCCAGTTGAGGCGAGCAGCAAGGTAATGAGTAAACTAATGCTGGAATCGAGTGCTTCCATTCTTTCTGCCATTTCGAAGGTTCCGATAATTTGATTGTTGGATATAATCGGCATGCGAACGATGACTACTTTACTTCCATTACCTTCTACCAGCTCCGATTCGGCTTCCGAAACTGTCTTGATAGGCGGTAAATTCATATTTTCTTCGTCCTTAATCAAGTTGACGATTGCCGATTGGGGACTGACAATTCGAATGACCGTGTCCTGGGGCAGAAGCAGCATAAGCTCCTTTAGATTTTTGCGCTGTAGAAGAGCATCAGGTCCGATTTTCTCAATAATCTGTTCCGATTTGGATAATAAGGATTCCTTCTCGTTCTCGGTAGCGATACGAATGAAAAGGAGATATACGGTACAATCAACAAGCAGTAGAATGCAAACGACCCATAGTGAGGTCAATAACGTGATTTTATTCTTGAGCTTCACGCTTATCCTCCTTCATACAATAGCCGACTCCACGAATCGTTTGAATTAATTTGGAAGGGTAATCACTGTCCACCTTTTTTCGAATATAGCGAATGTAGACATCCACAATATTGGTGTCACCTAGAAAGTCATAACCCCATACCTGCTTAATAATCTGCTCTCGATCCAGAACATGATTCTTATTCTCCATGAGGAATAGGAGGAGATCGTATTCCTTAGGTGTTAGTTCAATCGGAATGCCATCACGAATGACTTCTCGTGTATTCCGATCCAGAGACAGATCATCAAGCTGAATCTGTGCAGAATTCTCAGCTTCCGTTTCGTCGGCACGCGTACGAATACACGCTCTTATTCTGGCTAGCAGCTCCTCGATTTCAAAAGGCTTTGTTACATAATCATTCGCTCCCTGATCAAGTCCATTCACTTTGTCTGGTGTTGAATTCCTAGCTGTCAGCATGATAATCGGTGTTAGCGTATCGACCTTTCGTATTCTTCTTAGCACCTCAATGCCCGTCATCTCTGGCAGCATGACATCTAATAAAATGACATCCCATGCTCTTGTCGTTGCTTTCTCGAGTGCTTCTCTTCCGTCAGCTGCAATTTCAACCTCATAACCTTCATAGGAAAGCTCTAATTGGAGCAATCGCGATATTTTTTCCTCATCCTCAACAACCAACACCTGCGTACCCATCGTTATCATCCCCATCCTGCCTCTCATGAAACTCTATCCTATTATGCACAATTCTTACTGATATCATGGTTTGCAAAAGATAATAAACCGGTTCAAAACTAAAATAAGTGCTTGATAAATTCGAAGTCTTGTGCGTAGAAGCCCGCTTTGCTGACGGATCATTCTTACGATCGCTGTTGTCTCCCTATTTCTTGATTCTATCCCTTAGGGGTAGAAATAAGGGGACAAAGGCGAACGCTATCGCTTCTTCAGAACGATTCCATCTGCTTCGCTATTGTTATTCTTGGTGGCTGTACTGATTATGGTTTAGAGCCAAAAAACCTAAGCAATTTCTGCTTAGGTCATCGTATTCCTTATCTGCAAAGCTTAATCATTCTCAGGGATAACAGTTCCGCCCGCAGCATCGATCGTAATTTCATGCTCCGTACCTTTGGCGTCTGTTATTGTAATCGCATAAGCGGATTTCCCATTCTCGGATTCAAGTTTTGCTGTTTTCACTGTACCGCCTGGATATTGTTTCTTAGCAAGCTCAATACTCTGTTCCTTTGTAATAGCAGCAGCGCTTGGAGCAGCGTTAGCGCTTTGGTCGTCAGCAACTTCTTTGTCTGTATCTGCTTGACCTGCTTGACCTGCTTGACCTGCTTGATCATCAGCAACTTCTTTGTCTGTATTTGCCTTACCTGCTTGGTCGTCAGCAACTTCCTTGTCTGTATCTGCCTTACCTGCTTGATCATCAGCAACTTCTTTGTCTGTATTTGCCTGACCCGCTTGATCGTCAGCAACTTCTTTGTCTGTATTTGCTTGACCTGCTTGGTCGTCAGCAACTTCCTTGTCTGTGTCGGGCTGTGTCGTCGTCGACTGTGTAACCTGCTTAGTCTGGGAATCAGCATTTGCTGATGGAAGCAAAGCAGACCCTGCTATTCCTCCTCCAATAAGAGTTACGGCTAGTGCAGCGATCATCAGTTTCTTGTTCATTTCTTGTTCCTCCTAATGTTTTTGTGATGCTTTGCCTGAGAGCAACGTATTGCGTTTCTTCCAAACAAAACTACATCGTAAGCATTTGCCTCGTGTATGATGGATTGCTTACAATTGCTATTGTAACCAATCGTTCTGAGAGCCTAAGGAGAATCACATTAGAATGAGATGAGAAATGGGAATACTGGAATTTCACCGCCAAATTTCACGGCTAACATACTAACCGTGTTAGACCTTTATTAACGAATCCTGTTTCGTAAACCAGAGGCGATAGGTCAGCATGCTAAGCATGATACTAGTTAACGCAGCGGATGAAGCAAAGGCAAACACGATTAAGATTTGATACCTCACCGCTTCAAGCGGGCTGGCTCCCGCAATAATCATGCCTGTCATCATGCCTGGAAGCTGAACTAAGCCAACGGTCTTCATGCCATCTATCGTTGGAATCATGCTGGACTTCGTTGCTCGCTTCATCAGAGGATGAATCGCTTGCTTCGCTCCTGCCCCAAGCGCAAGCAGCGTTTCAACTTCTCCATGATTGGCTGTTATTTCACGGTTCATCTGATTGAGGTAGAGACTGGCTACCACCATGGAATTGCCAATTGTCATCCCGCTGATGGGAATGATATAGGTCGAGGAAAAAGGAATAATTCTAAGGACAAGCAGCAGGCCTACCGTAATTATTTCTGTCATACACAGCGCTGCACCAATTCGAATAGCAGCTCCTTTGAGCGTTTTATTCCGTCTGAATACATTCCATGTCGCAACAGCAATCATAAGAAGCAGGATGAAGAGGATGATGAGAGGGTTATCCGATTGAAAGACATATTGAAGCACATAACCAACTAATAAGAGCTGTATGGCCGATCGTACCGTTCCAATGAAGAGGTCTTTCTCTAGGCCGAGTTTTTGCCAGATCGAGATAAATATGGCGAAGGCCACAAATATAAGTGTCATGGATAGCGCAAAAAGTGACATCAGCTAAACGGCTCCTTCCCAGAACATTATTCCTCCACGCCCTCTTTGAGAGATAAGGTTGAGAAGAATTTTTGAGTATCCTTATGTATCGTCAAGCTTCCATCTTCTATCACCCAGATCTGGTTCGCAACCCTAGCCGCTTGTTCCATATCATGCGTAATCCAAATCCAAGCTGCACCGGTTGCAGCCTGCCACTCCTCCAACACCTGTTCGACAGCTAGTTTATGATGATGGTCTAAGGAGGCCGTGATTTCATCCAACAGAATAATCTCTGCACGCAGCAGCAGCGATCGGATCAGAGAGATTCGCTGCTTCTCTCCACCAGACAGTGTGGCTGCATGAGTCGACTTATCTATCCCGGCAAGACCGAGCTTCGAGAGAAGCTCTTCCGCGGCTTGACTGTCATATTCGGAGCGATGAAGCTTGCTTACAGCTCTTAGATTATCCTCAACAGAACCCTCCAGCATGAAGGGCTGCTGAGCGACATAGCAGACTTTCTTCCTCCAATCCTTGGGCTGCCATGCCGTGGAGCAAACTTCCTGCAAATAAATAGTTCCGGCATCATGGAGCTCAAGAAGCGATAAAATACGAAGCAGCGTGCTTTTCCCTTGTCCTGACGGACCTACGATCGCAATTTTGTCAGACGGCATGACACTAGCTGCTATTTCTTTGAACAGCAGCCTAGGTGTATGGCCGGCAATTGTTTTGGATAACCGTTCGAACCGGAGTAGCGGCTCCATCCTGCATCCCTCCTCCATCATTTCTTTTAGACTCTGAATCGGTAGCCAGCCCCCCATAACGTCTCGATATATTGTGGATCAGCAGCGTTAAGCTCAATTTTCTCTCGCACTTTGCGAATATGGACCGTAACCGTCTGTGTATCGCCTAAAGCATCTATTCCCCATACCTTCTCGAATAATTGATCTTTACTAAATACTCGGTTTGGGTGAATCGCGAGAAAATAGAGCAGCTCGAACTCTTTAGTCGTGAGTATAATCTCACTGTCGTGAACATACACGCTTCGCGTATCATAATCCATGAACAGGCCACGAATATGGACTTCGTTTCTTGTTTCCTTCACTCCGATTAATCGTTCATAACGGGCTAGATGAGCTTTGACCCTAGCAACAAGCTCTGCAGGCTTAAACGGCTTCGTTACGTAGTCATCCGCTCCAAGGCCTAGGCCACGGATAATATCAATATCCTCCGTACGCGCAGACACCATCAGAATCGGTATATCTTTCTTTTCCCTAATCTTCTTGCAAATATCAAAGCCATTCATCTTGGGAAGCATAACATCCAGAATAATTAAATCATAATTACCGTTCAAGCCCATGTGAAGTCCGATCTCGCCATTGGAAGCCATATCGACGTGATAACCGACCACTTCCAAGTAATCTCGCTGCAATTCAGCGATGCTCTGTTCATCCTCGATTAATAAAATCGTTTGCATATTAGTTATCCCTCATTGGCAGCAGCGGAAGCGTCAGCTTGATCACCGTACCCCTTTCTAACTCACTAGAGGCAGCAATCTCTCCGCCATGCCCATCCATAATCTGTTTGGCAATAGCAAGCCCTAATCCAGTACCGCCCGTAAGCGAGCTTCTCGATTCCTCCGCACGATAAAACCGTTCAAAAATATGAGCAAGAGACTCCGGCTCAATACCTTGACCGTTATCAGAAATTTCCATCTCTATTGACATAGGATCCATGTATGCCGTCAAATGAATCTGTTTATCCTCTTTATCCATATATTTGACACTGTTCTCAATGACATTATTAAGTACCCGTTTAAATTTGTCACGGTCCATAGAAACCTTCACATCAGGGTCCAATCGAATATTGGCCTGAAATCGAACCTGTTGTTTCTCTAATTCAAATTGCTGATCCTCCGCCCAGTCTGTTACAAAAGCGAGCATATCAACGGTTTCGAAGGAGAATGGCAATCGTTTCATATCAAGCTTTGAATAGAGAAATAATTCATCAATCAAATGATCCATTTCCTCCGCTTTGGTTGATAGGGTGCGCATATATTTTTGGGATTTCTCCGGTGTATCGGCAACGCCATCCAATATGCCATCGATATAACCCTTGATTGCTGTTATAGGTGTTTTGAGATCATGAGAGATATTTGAGATCAGCTCTTTCCGATTCTCCTCATCCTGGAGCTTCATTCGGATCGACTGCTTGAGCTGATACCTCATTTCTTCAAAGGCAATGCCAAGCTGGCCAATCTCATCCTTCCCTCGTACTTGTACTTCAAAATCCAAATGTCCCTCTTTAATTTGCTGGGCAGCTTTTCTTAGAAGCTGAAGCGGCTTAATAATATTTTTGGACATGAAATAAGTAAGCAAAACGTGAGTCAGAATCAATATGATCAGTAAGGAGATGAACAGTATCGGGAAAAATTTACGAACATAATACGTTCCCGGGTTAACTTTCGTAATAATAAACATGCTAATCGCTTGTTTAGCGTTCGGTGAGAAATCAAACTGCGTCAAGACGTACAAGGCATTATCCATTCGCTTAGCGGGTTTCTGTTCCCGATATTCATTATGCTGATATTTCGGCAAATCCGTCATTAATGTCTTTATTCCAACAAGGCTGCTGGAAGAGTAGATTATGCGATCATTCGAACGGATAACGAGACCCGCTTTCTTCTTCTCAATCTCTAGGCTAATATCATTTAAATAACTGGCATCCATCAGCAAGGACGGATTACGTTCGATCGTACGGTTCACTTCTTTGGACAAATGGTAGAAATTCTCTTGATCAAATGATTGCTCCGAGGATTCATAAAAGCTTTTGAGATTCTGCAAATCACCACGGAAGACGACAACCATAAGCAATGAAATCAATACGATCAGTACTAACGGTACAACTAACATGGCCGCATAGGAAAGCAGCAGCTTCAGCCGAATGGACATGTCGATGTCGACTCCTCTTTCTATGCTTCTTTTCGATCAAACATAAGATATCCCAATGAAAAAAACAAGACAAGACCGGAAAGCACAAACAATGAGGAAGAAAAAAGCCTTCCCACCGATACATTGCTGCTTAGCCAAAGGACATACCAATCTGTATAAGAGGTGATCGAAAAAGCAGAAAACGATTTGACGAAGAAAGGAAGTACTTTTGCCACCGCATAAATAACAATCGAGAAGACGAGAAAGCCTGATGCACTTTGAAAAAACTGGGCGATGAAAACAAATAAAGCGGCAAGTGCCAGCATGGCTACAAAACCGGCAAAATAGGCTTTCCCATAACCAAACCAATCTGCTGCGCCCAAGCCAGATGTATGCCCTAGAAACAAATTACACAGCAAGGTAACGATGAACAACACCACAAGCACCAGAGCGATCGCACTTCCTAAGGCCATCATTTTCGCCGTAAAAGCTTGAAATCGCGTAATCGGTCTGAGCAAGGATAGCTTCAGCGTTCGAGTCGAAATCTCCTGTGGGAATAAATCAGCAGCCGTTAGAAATATAAAGAGCGGAATCCAGAATAACGTATACATGCTTAGCATTTCTATCGGAAATGCCGTTCCTACTGTGACAAAAGCGGCAATGGGCTGAATCGCATGAAAAGAAATGGCTAGCAAAATGGGCAATAGGGCTGAAACGATTGTAAATAGAAGTGTCTTTCTTCGATATCCAAGTAACAGCAGCTCATTGCGGTATCCGGCTTTTAGACTGTTCATAACTCACTATGCCTCCTTTGCCATTCGTAATTGCTCGATATAATAGTGCTCTAATGTTAAACCATCCTGCAGTAAATCAGATACGCTGCCTTCTTGGATAAGCGCCCCTCCATAAATAATGCCAACACGGTTGCATAACTGCTCCAGCTCGTGAATCATATGGCTGGAGAGGATGAAGGTCATTCCCTTTTCCTCTGAAAGACGCCTAACAACCTCTCGAAATAACACAATTCCTTCAATATCCAAGCCATTCGTCGGTTCATCAAGGATGATAAGCTCCGGCTCCGGTAAGATCGCTGCAGCTAACGCCAGCTTCTGCTTCATACCAGTTGAGAAATGCTTAATCCTCTCTTTGGCAACGCCTTGTAAGCCAACAAGCTCAAGTACATCGAAGATCTGCTTATCACTAATAGAAGGATAGAAGTTCGCTACCAGCTTCAGATGCTGGTAAGCACTAATAAAGTCGTAAAAGTCGGCAGATTCAATCATACAGCCCACTCGTTGAAGTGCCACACCGCCAACTTCATCGATACGTTGGCCGAATAAGGCTACCGTTCCTTCGTCTGCTCGAATCAAGCCTGTGATCGTTTTGAGCAGGGTCGTTTTCCCAGAGCCATTAGGACCGAGTAAGCCATATACATCGCCCTTCTTCAACGAGAGGTCGATCTGGCGGATACCTCTTTGATTGCGATATTGCTTGCTCACCTTGTTGATCTCCAATATGGACATGTCCCTATCCCCCTTAATACTTTTACAGCAGATAAGGCCTAATCGCCCTATCTGCTGCTGTTCGTTACCTATTCGCTGTATGCAATGAATTAATCTTGTTCATCGAAGGAATGACCGTGATCATTCTTAACCTGCTGTACATTCTTCCCTTTCAGGTCAATCGTATCAGGCGTTGTTGCATTGTAGTTCGACAGCTGGGCATTCACGTTAATGGTCACGTCATGATTGACGCTGCTCGCATCTTTCCCGGAGAAAGTGACGCTGAACTGCTGATTCTTAATGAAGTTATTGGCATCGATATCCGCTTGTAAGGATACATTCGTAATTTGGATATCCTGAGTCAATGACAATTGACTTGGTTTAAATAAGCTCGACTCGAGCAGCTTGTCCGGCTCCGCTGACCCCTCTTTGGCATCCGAAGCCCGTTTGCCCTCGTGATGGTTCTCAGACAATTGTTTAAACGCTAGAGGTGCCAACGCTTGAAGCACAGCTGGAATTTGAGCATTACTTAGCTTCATGGAAATATGCTCAGAGCCATCGGTATTCTTATCCGAAACGACTTCATTTTGCAAATTACCGACTAAAGCATCGATGACCGTCTCGGCTTGTTTGCTCATCCACGCCGAATCCTGCTCATTCGGATCATTATTCTTCTCGCGTTTCTTCTCCTTCTTCTCCGACTTGACATAATAAACGTCCTTATCGCTTGCTTTCCATACCGTTTGATTCGATTGCTTGAAGAGATCGAGCGATTGCTTCTTGTTTTGACCTGCAATCGCAACCGTTCCACTAGCTGTCTCATTTGTAAGATTGATTTTCAAGCTTCCTGTGGCATTGTTAAGCGTTGTTCCATTGTCTTGAAGGACAACCTCTGCTTGCACACTCACACTTTTTGCCGTTTTGGAATTCTTCAAGGCCTCTTTGTAGTTCTCATAACCTGAAGTACCCGCTAATGCTGTGATCCCTGTCGTAGCCATAACCACCGTACTAATCCCAATCGCACTTCCCAATACAACCCATTTCTTCTTCATTTGTTACCTCCTAAAAGTTTTTGCGATTCTTCTTGGCATACATCCTGCGAGCGAAAACTACTTCGGAAGCATATGCTAAGTTTTTGCGACTCTTCTTGGCATACATCCTGCGAGCGAAAACTACTTTCCCCCTTATTAAGGGTAGCCCAAAGTTCTAAACTCCTTATGAAGCAGTTATTAAAAAAAGATTAACTTTTCGAAAAAGGGTTGTTCCTGTCCACAAAAATCCTTATACTCTATGACATTGAACGACAACATCATAGATTGGAGTGAGAAGAGATGCGCCGCCTGCTGCAACCAACTAAGATTTCTCTTATACTCCTTGTCTTAATTGGGACTGTATTAGGGATTTACAGCTATCGCACGAATCAAGTAAATGGAGAATCTCTTGTCAAGATCGTCAAGAAACCAACGATCGATCATATTGTCATCATCGTGGAGGAGAACCATTCCTTCAAAGAAATTGTCGGTAATAAATCTGCACCATTCATGAATCAATTATTCAAGGAAGGCGCTAGTCTGGCTAATCATTATGCCATTGAACATCCTAGTCAGCCGAATTACCTCGATCTATTCGCTGGATCGAATCTTGGCGTTACTACAGACGGCAAGCCCAAGAAAACTTTTCAAACCGCTAATTTAGCTTCTGAATTAATTCATCATGGGTTCACATTCGCCGGTTATTCGGAGGGACTTCCCAAGATCGGCTATACAGGCCCCTATGATTTGAGAACAGGCTATGCCAGAAAACATAACCCTTGGGTTAATTTTTCCAATGTATCTCCTAAGCTAAACCTGCCGTTCACAAGCTTCCCAAAAGATTATGCTAAGCTTCCAACTGTATCTTTCGTCGTACCCAACATGGATCACGATATTCACGATGGGACGATAAAAGAAGCCGACGACTGGTTGAAAGCTAATTTATCCGGTTACATCCAATGGGCCAAGCAGCATAATAGCTTATTCATCCTAACTTGGGATGAAGATGATCTTAGTGCGAAGAACCGAATTCCTACCGTCCTTGTTGGGCCCATGGTGAAACCAACGAAATACATGGCGAAAACGAATCATTATTCCCTACTTCGAACGATTGAAGAACAATACGGACTGAATTACGTAGGTCACAGTAAAGATGCCAAAGCCATACCTGTTTTGAAATAGATTGGAACAAGAAGAAACGGCTAACGCCGTCCTTGGCGGCAAAGTTAGTTTCTTCTATATGTTAAAAAAGACTAGCAAGAGTAAGGAAATGCTCCTTACTTGATCTGCTGGTCTTTTTTATTCGTCATTTGTAATAGATAGTAACCGCTGTAAAATATGATGAATGAGCCAGCTTCTGAAACAACCAGCTTTATTGCTGTCGATTCATTTCCAGCTAACATTAGTCCGTATAGGGATACACCGCTTACTAAAGCGGCAGCAAGTATGACTATTCTCATGGGGCACATCTCCTTTCATTTCTCCATTTGAATTTCTTCAAGATGAAGATGCCTACTTGAAAAGTATAGCAAGTTTAAATGAGAACACGCTGTGAGAATGTGCCAAGTTGAACTTAAGAAACGAACAATGAGCCGCTGCACAGATGGAATGTTCTTCCGATCGCTGTTGAGCCCGGACTTTTGTTAAGAAGAGATTAAGTAAATGAAGAAGACTGCTGCCAGTACAAAACGGTAATAAGCAAATGGCGCGAGCTTGAAGCGCTCTAGCAGCTTCAGGAATGTAAGCACAGCCAACAAGGCAACAACAAAGGCAACTACGAAACCAGTTAAGAAAAACATCGCATCATCTGCGGTTAATAATTTATAACTCTTCAGCAGCTCGTAACCACTCGCAGCGATCATCATTGGAATCGCAACAAGAAACGAGAAATTAGTTGCTGCCCTATAGCTAGCTCCGATCAACAAGCCTCCTGCAATCGTCGCTCCTGATCGGGAGAAGCCAGGCCATAGAGCAAGACATTGAAACAGGCCGATCAAGAACGCTTGCTTGTACGATAGCTCATCGATTCCTTCTGCTTGTACAGTCGCTTGTCGTTTCTGACCATACAGCATGAATACCCCCCCAACAACAAGACCAATCAGTACCGTGTAGGGTGAGAATAAATAATTCTTAATGACCGAATGCAAGACTAGCCCAAGCACCATTGCAGGAAGACAAGCTAAGATAATGTGAATCAGGTTTAACTTATGACTCGTTGCCGGTGCGCTGGATTCTTTCGAGCTGGCAAGACCAAACAAAGCGAGAATTCTCCGGTAATAGATAACTGCTACTGCAAGAATGGCACCCAACTGAATAATGATTTCGAAGGTATCTGCCTTCTCACCTGTGAATCCTAACAATTTGCCGCTCAAAATCAAATGCCCTGTCGATGAAACGGGTAAAAACTCAGTCAACCCTTCTACAATCCCTTGAATAATAGCCGTAATAATTGAATCCAATGCTCCTCACTCCATCTATGTTATTTGATAGGTAATCCTTATTTGATTTTCCTTGTGTAATCTTTGATCGCTTGATAAGCAATGACTCCAATGACTAGCAGGAGGACAGAGAAGGTTAGAATTCCGATGGTTTGCCAAACCCGATTAGAGGACGATGGCTCAGCGTTCATGATCGTTTGATGGTGTTTCTTCAAGTTCCATTTTGCTTGATCGGCCTCTTGTCCACTTACCGTGAAATCAAAGCTATTCACAAAATTGCTATGCGAATCCTTCATTCTTATTAGAGCTTTGTAATCTCCAGCTTCCAGGAGTGTGTCTGCATATAGAGAAACGACTGCACTCTTGTGGGGCAAAATATGAACCTTTCCTTTTGGCTTAGCTGTCCCAATCTGTTCTTCCTCATACGAATTTTGCGAGCTGGATTCCGCTTTGGTTAATGTCACATCGATGGCTGGAGTCTGCACCGAATCACCAGAATTAGTGAGTGTTAGGGTCACTAGCGGCAGTCCTGTCTGTTCGTATCCATAACTAAAATGATGGATGAGAAGCTGCTGTGCATTGGCTTCCGCTGCAATCTGCTGGCTGTACAAGAGAGATAGCAGGAGCAGCATAGAAAAGAGCCCTCTCACCCTCATCCTGACCATCTCCCTCTTCGCATTCCTGCCGAAGTAAATTAATGTACCCGTTTGGTTTCTATCTTACTTGTTCAACATTAGAATACGATGAGATTTAGATGAATAATTTCAACTGCACGGTCTATTGGCGTTTACGAATACGATATTCGGTAGGAGACACGCCATAGAATAGAGTAAATTGCTTACTGAAATGATGAATGGAGGAATAGTCAAGGTATTCCGCGATTTCGGTAATCGATTCATTACTCTCTTGCAGATAAATTGCCGCTTGCTTCATGACCGTCTTAGTCCAATAAGCTTTCGGAGACAGCCCCGTTGCCTGCTTGAAGAGCTCATGAAATTGTGTTTTCTGAAGCCCAGTTTGCGTCAACCACTCTTCGTAACGGCAGCCCTTTGCACCCTCGCGATTAATGCGATCTACAATAACTTGGATTCGCGGATCGGTTACTGTCCTTTGCTCGGAAATTTGGGCAAATTCAATAATAAATGCTTTTAGCAAATGGCTTGTAATAATAACTGAACCCTTATCTTGTTTGACATGGTGCTTCACGATATGAGCAAAGATCTCAACCATCGTCTCCTGATGTTGTAAAGGGAAGTAGGGCGGCAGTTGGTCGATATTCGTTTCGGGATTGGTCGGGGTCATCCATTCCAGATTATACTCCGATTCATCCCATACCAAATGAATAGCCGTTTGAATCGGTTTATCGTTCCAGAGCTCACAATAAATATTAAAGGTGGATAGCGGATAATCCGGATTGGAGTAGAACGAGTGATGAACACCAGGCGGAATAAATAACAAATCCCCCTTTTTAACGATAAATTTACTACTCGAGATCGAAACTTCACCTTTTCCTCCATGAACCAGATGGAAGGCATAACAATAACCATATCGATGGGACTCACTTTCATTACGATTGGTAGGAAACGAATAGAAATGTGCTACTCGAATGTATGGCTGTAAGGTTAATGCTTGTTCCATATTCATCTACCGACCATCCTTTCCCGATTACATGACTATTTATATAATATCAGATTCTAAGCATCGCAAAGAAACTAATCGGAAGTAATGACCAACAATCGAACATCTATCTAAATACCAAATCGATTGAGACTGCTATACTTTCAATAATAAATCCAGATCTGAGGAAGGTGAACAGCAATAATGGAAACGATACACAGCGGAAGTTTAAGTAAAGAACAAATTGATTTTTACAAGGAAGAGGGGTACATTGTTCTTCCAAATTTGCTGAATGAATCGGACATAGCAGGGGTAAAAGAAGCGATGAACCAGAAGGTATCACAAATTGCGGAGGAATTAATGAAGTCTTCTTTAATAGAAGATAAGCTGGAGGATCGACCTTTCAAATACCGTTTGGCTGAATTGTTTGCGGACCTCCAAGCTGATGATTTTCTCAAGTATGGACGAAGCTGGCGTGATCGACTCCCAGGCTATTACGACCTGATGAGTAATGCCAAGATCATTGATGCCGTTGAATCCCTGATCGGCGGCGAAATCTTCTCCAATCCGGTCTATAATGTGCGCCCCAAAATCCCTAAAGTGGCTGCTGGTGCTGTCCCTTGGCATCAAGACAAATCGTATTGGCCTGATGCCAATGCCAATCCTGTCATTACGGTCTGGATTCCCCTCGTAGATGCTAATGAAGTCAATGGCTGCCTATGTATTAAACCCAAAACACATCGAAAGCGTTTATTAAAGTGGCATCAAGAAACGACAACTGGAACAGGCTATACGGCTCTCAGTGAGAAGCAGCTGGGCAAAACAGAAACCGTTGTCCTGCCCGTATCCGCTGGCAGCGCTATTCTGTTTAATGATCGCTGTCTGCATATGTCAACGCCTAATAACTCTGATGAGGTACGCTGGAGCGTCGACCTGCGTTACCAACCAACGGATCAGGATCCAATGGCTGCACATGGAGCAGGCTTTCTTGCTAGAAGCTATAATCATCCCGAACGCGTCGCCACACTAGAGGATTGGTTGGCGGAACGACCTGAACACGAGAATCTTAGCTAAAATAGTAAAAAGGTTGTCTATAAAGGTGAAGGATACACCTAGGTAGACAACCTTTTGTCGTTATATGAATCGACCTTCATAGCTCGCAGTGATCAGCTTCACTATTTCGTTACTTCGAGCTTCTTGACTCGGTACCAATAAGAATAGCTCTCTTGATAATTTAATTTATCATACAGCTTGTTGGCAGGGAGATTGTTCTGGACGACGAGCAGATAGCTTTTGGTTGCCCCATTCATCTTCGCCCAATTAAGGATGTGAAGGATCAACTGCTCACCAAAACCTTGATTGCGCTGCACTTCCGCAGTGATAATATCGTACAAACCTACATAATGATCTTCCAATACGCCAAGGCCGCATGCCACAGGCTCCGACTGGTGATAGAGAATGAAATAGCCATGTTTTAGATAAGAATCTGACAATAATTGATTAGTGATCGCTTTATTCTTATCACTAAGCTTGTGCATGACCGCCAGCGTGTCCAACCATTTAGAAGTTAGGGTCTCTTCCACTTCAATTTCTGTTACATCGGGAAGCGTTATGTCATTCAAGTTGTCGAGAACCTTAACGCTGGAAGGGTCTACGATGGTGTAGCCTCTTTCCTCTAACAATTGATCCAAGCCATTTGGTGCAAAAGGAGTCATTTTGAACACCGTATCTAATCCGGCATTTGCATAACAGGCTTCACATCGCATGATCTTGTTAATCATATCCTCTTCATACTGATTGTATAAAGGACTGATCGAATTCGATCGCTTCGTATAGCCATCCGCGAATCGGAGCAGCCAACCGTCATCCAGCATCGTCTTGAATGCCGGCCAGCCATTCAGCGCATATTCTTCTAATCTTCGCAGTTTTTCTATAACGATCAGCTCCCCTACCGATTCATAGAGCAGCGTGAATGGATTTCAAAAATCTATCCACGCCGATTAAGCCTTCCTTCTCCAGCACATTCAGCAATTGAGTTCCAATAATAGCGATATCGCATTTCCCCTGTAGGAAAGCCACATCCTCGCCACTTTGGATACCGAATCCGACAGCGATCGGTGTCTTTGCGAATTCACGAACACGACTTAAGAATTCACTCGTCTCATCACCGAATGACGTTTTTGAGCCCGTCACACCCTTACGCGCTGCGCAGTAGAGGAATCCTCCAGTCTGTGCCGACAAATAAACGAGGCGCTGATCCGGTGTATAAGGAGTAGCAATAAGAATCGGCTCCACATCATGCTGGCGGCAAGCCTCCATAAATGTTCCACTTTCCTCTGGATATGCATCCGGTACAATCAAGCCGCGTATGCCGATATCGGCACATTCCTTCACGAATGCCTCCGTACCGAATTGAAGGACAACATTATAATATGTCATAAACAAGAAAGAGATGGCTGGGAAATCGGTCACCACACGCCGGGCAAAATCCAGGCATTGCCGTGTCGTTGTCCCTCTTGCTAGAGAAGTCTGATTCGCTTTCAAGAATACAGGACCATCCGCTATAGGCTCCGAAAAGGGAAGCTGCAGCTCAACAAGATCAACACCGTTCTCATTGAACAGCCTAAGCATCTCGTAATTGGTATCGAAATCGGGATAACCGAGAATTTGATGCGTCATCAGCTGGATGGATTTTCCTGCTTGGTTACGACTGATTAGCTCCGTGAGCTTGATCTTCGAATTGCTTATTTTTTCGGTGGATAAATGATTTCCATTCTTCATCCTGCAATCCCTCCGCTATATTAAAGATGTCTTTGTCCCCGCGCCCTGACATGTTAATGGTGAAGATATCCGACTTTGAGGACTTCGTAATATCTTGAAACGCTCCTGCAAAAGCATGAGTGGATTCGAGTGCAGGAATCAAGCCTTCTGTCTTCATCACGATCTCGAGCGCTTCAACTACCTCTTCGTCAGTAGCCGCCAAGAATTGAACACGACCCTTTTCAGATAAATCCGCCAAAATCGGTGAAACGCCCACATAGTCCAGCCCAGCAGCAATGCTGTAAGTATCATTCATTTGACCATCGTTGTTTTGCAGGAATAAGGTTTTATAGCCTTGCGCTACGCCGGGTTTTCCCACTCCATAGGCAATACGTGCAGCATGATTGCCAGATTCTTGGCCGTGTCCACCTGCTTCGACACCAACAAGCTTCACCTCATCATGAGGGAAGAAAGCCTGGAATATGCCAAGCGCATTCGATCCCCCGCCCACACAGGCATAGACACGACTTGGCAGCTGACCCGCCGCTTTCATAATCTGTTCCTTGGCTTCAATGCCAATGATCGATTGGAAGAAGGAGACAATAGCTGGAAACGGATGGGCACCTGAAGCCGTTCCCAAGACATAATGCGTCGTCTCAAAGCTCGATACCCAGTCTCTCAACGTCTCATTGATGGCATCCTTCAATGTCTGCGAGCCATAATCGACTGCAACCACTTCCGCTCCAAGCCGTCTCATCCAGAACACATTGGCATACTGACGTTCCATATCCTCGCGTCCCATATAGATAGTCGCGGATAGCCCCAGCTTAGCCGCAACCGTAGCCGTCGCTACACCATGCTGGCCTGCTCCTGTCTCTGCTATGATCCGTGTCTTGCCCATTCGCTTGGCAAGCATCGCTTGACCGAGTGCATTGTTCAGCTTGTGCGCTCCGGTATGGTTCAAATCCTCACGCTTGATGTAGATCTTTGCTCGGCCAAAATGCTCCGTCAGCCGATCCGCATAAGTAAGCGGTGTAGGCCGGCCTGAATAATTGGCAAGCAGTGTGCAATATTCCTGCCAGAAAGCTTCATCATGCCGAATCGCCTCGAAATGCTCGCTGATCTCCGCGAAAGCAGGAACCAGAATTTCCGGAATAAATGAACCTCCATAATTACCATAGTAGCCGCCCTCCGAAACCAAAGAGTTAGCTGCAGCTGGTATAGCATGGGATGCCAATTTCTTATCAACCATGGAACCCTATCCCCTTCCTACATACTTTCATTACTTGTGTGATACGCAATGATTGCCCGTGCTGTTGCTGCGTCTGTGACTAGGATATCGATCCATTTGCCGCGAAGTGCCGCCGTTATGGCCTCAACCTTCCTGGCACCTCCCGCAATTCCAATCACATTTGGTACAGCGCGCAGCTCTCTTGCAGTCAAGCCGATAAATCTCTGTTTTCCCGGAAAATCAATCTCACAGCCGCTGCGATCAAGAAAGGAAGCACATAGGTTTGCTACCGCCCCTCTCTCTTCCAGAAAAGCCATATCAGCAGAGCAGAAATTACCGGATTGCACCATGGTTGCCTCTTCGTTCACCTCGCCAATACTCACTACAGCAACACGACTTTGCTTCCCAAGCTGAAGCACCCGCTCGATCTCCGGTTCCTGACGCAGTAGAATACCTGTCTCCTCACTAGCGACAATAGCTGGTGCATGCATAATCCAATAGTTGGATTTGAGCTTATTCGCGAAAGCCATCGTGTTGGAGCTTGCATGCCACGAAGCACCTACGGGACCCCAACCTCCAACCAATGGAACAAACTGCAGCCCCTCTCTTGCAAAAAAATCGAGTTCTTCTGCTGCACTCGCTACCGTTCTCCCAGCCATGATCCCGACGATATCCCTATCCCGCAGCATGGATTCGATAAGCGCCGCACTAGTACGGCCTAGCTCAGCATAGAGTCTATTCAGATCCGTTTCCCCAGAATCTATGATAAGTGCATCATGAATGCCGAAGATCTCAATAATTTTCTTCTCAAGCTCCTGTTCCGTGGAGAATGGATTGTTAATTGAGATCTTGACAATCCCTTCATTCTTCGCGGTTGTCAGCATTCGGCTGACATGGGGGCGAGAAAGACCGAGCCTCCCTGCAATATCCTGTTGATTCAAGCCATCCTCGTAATAAAGCTGGCATATTTTCACTAATAACCGAAAACGTTCATGGTTAATCTCAGACATGCGATCTGTAAACCTCCAATCCCATGTACATATGTACATAATAGGAGAATATGTACCTCTTGTTATGAGTATAACGATAGATCTGATTTTTGTAAACCAGCTAGAACGAGCGATTTCGTCATTTCGGTATCTATCGCATGTCTCACTTTATTCCATGATTGCTTCTACTTCGATTTCAATCAACAGTCGTGGATCAATTAACGCCTTAACTTCTACCATCGTCGCTGCTGGTTTGATCGAATGGAAGAACTCACCATGAGCCTTACCGATCTCTTCCCATCTCGATATATCTGTAACAAACATCCTCGTTCTTACAACATCGCTCATTCCAGCGCCTAATTCAGCCAACGCTTTCTCTATGATTTGAAGAATACACTTTGTTTGCTCATAGGGATTATCGATTCCGACAATTTCTCCATCTTTAATGGCCGTCGTCCCTGCCACCTCAATTCGGTTCCCCACTCGAACTGCACGGCAGTAACCGACTAAATCCTCCCAAGGTGAACCTGTAAATACCTGTCTTCGAGTCGTAGTCATTGCTAACACTCCATTTCGTAACCATATTAATATTTCAATCCTTTCATTATAAGGTTATTTCCATAACAAAAAAAACCCCATATCATCTTCTGAAATGAGGCATTATTCATGTCTAAACATTATCTATATAAGTTGAACTAGAGAAATAACAAGTGAGCGGAGCAGATGGATGATTCTGGAGAAGCGTCAGCGTTCGCCTTTGAGACCGGATTTCCCCCTTATCAGGGGACAAAATAAGAAATCCGGGCTCAACAGCGATCGGAAGAACATTCCATTTGTGCAGCGGCTCAGGTGTTCGTTTCTTAAGTTCTAGCTTGGACCACCTATCGCCCGCTTTTCGCCGCAAGCTCTAATAATAATTGTATATCCTGACCGAAATGTCTGGCATGTGCGGTTGGATCATCGGTATAGCTTCTCATTCGAGTAATCGTTTCTACTGCTTTCGGACTGACTATCTTTAGAACATGCACTTTACCTCCCAAGATGGTCTGGAGCTCCTTAGCAGCCATATCCAGATTGTCCCCTGTGACTTTATCGCCGGTGCCGTAAGTTCCAACCCGTTTGCCTGGCTCTTTCCCTCTTCCAGAGAAGCCCGCCGTTCCGCTCAATACCTTTTCCTGCATCGGGTCATAACGCGTCGCAGTCAGCTCCCGCTTCACCGTTGCTAAGATTAGCGTATCATCGAAAACAAACACCTTTACATCCTTGATCCCCTTACTGCTGAGGCGTGATTCCAAATGATTAGAAATACCATCCCCATGCAGTCCTGAGCTGCCAATCTGGCTGTAAACGGAGCTTCCCAAACCATAGGTTGTCAAGCCATGCTCATTCGTTGTTTGTTTTTTGATTCGATCGGTGCTTGGAATGACACTCGCATCCTGTAATAACTTCATTTGGTGCGCGGGAGTATGCCCTGGTAGGACAGTCTTCACCTCAACTTGTTTACGATTCACATTGGTCTGACAGCCTGTCATAAGAAACGCGCCAATAGTGAGCACCGATAGCAATTTCAACCCTTTCATAGCAGCTCCTCCGATTCCTATTTACATGACTTATTTAACGATAAGGTTCTCCATTTTACCGGAAATGTATAAAGGTATATTTTTGGAAAAATACTAACAAAGAATATAAGCAGGGAGTGAGCAAATGGCTAATGATAATAACAAAACGAATAACAACAAACCGACAAAGCAGGGCAATGTTCCTGAGCCTTCCAGACGGAAATTTCTAGTCAATACTGGCTATGCAATTGGTGGTGTTGTTGTAGGCGGTGCACTAGGCAGCTTAATTCGCGGCAAAACCAAAACGACAGTACCCGCTAAACCGGCAACGCCTGCACCAACACCAGCAGCGGCGGCTAACTTCAACCGGGCATTAATGTTCTTCACGTCCGAACAGTTTGCGATCGTGGATGCTGCGACAGAGCGAATTTTTCCCGCAGATAGTAACGGGGCGGGTGCTCGCGAGCTAGGAGTTGCTTTCTTTATCGATCACCAGCTTGCAGGTGATTATGGGTTTAATGGACGTGAGTACATGTCTCCCCCCTTCTACACTGGTGAGAAGGTTCAAGGCTATCAAGGTCGCTTGAAACGTAGAGAAATGTATGAGATTGCGCTAAGGGAAGTTCAAAACTACAGCCAAGTGAAATATAAAGAAAATTTTCCCCAATTAACGGGTGAACAGCAGAATGCTGTACTGAAGGCTTTTGAGTCCGACGAGGTTAAACTTACGACAATTTCCCCAAGCGGCTTCTTCAAAATGCTCCGGGGCAACACCATCGAGGGCGCTTACAGCGATCCATTATATGGTGGGAATGCCAATATGCTCGGTTGGAAAATGCGTAATTATCCGGGCAATCAGATGAGCTACACCGCCGTCGTCGACAAAGATTTTACGAAAATTGCTGCGAGCAGCCTCCAAGAACATATGGCGACGCATTAGGGAAACGAGGGAAAAAGTAATGACTAAGAGACTACCAAAAACAGATGTCGTCATTGTTGGAGTAGGATGGGCTGGCGGTATCATCGCATCCGAACTTACGAAGAGCGGCCTCAATGTTGTCGGGCTGGAGAAAGGTCGGGAGAGGAAGACTGAGGATTACTTCATGGTTCATGATGAGCTGCGTTATGGCGTTCGTTATGACCTAATGCAGGATTTATCCAAGGAAACCATCACCTTCCGCAGTACGGAGAAAATTCGCGCACTGCCGATGAGGCAGTATGGTTCTTTCCTCATTGGTGATGGTCTCGGTGGATCAGGGGTTCACTGGAACGGTCAAACGTATCGCTTCCTGCCTTACGACTTTGAAATTCGCAGTAAAACAATTGAGCGTTATGGGAAGAATAAAATCCCCGCCGATATGTCCATCCAAGACTGGGGTATCACTTACGATACGCTGGAGAAATATTACGACAAATTCGAGAAAACGGCAGGTATTTCCGGTGAGGCGAATCCGCTAGGGGGTAAACGATCCGCTCCTTATCCAACGCCTCCGATGAAGAAATCGCCTGCCATGCAGATGTTCATCGACTCGACAACCAAGATGAACCTTCATCCCTACATGCTGCCATCGGCGAATCTATCTGAACCGTATACGAATCCGGATGGCATCTCTCGTGCGGCCTGTCAATATTGCGGCTACTGTGAAAGGTTCGGCTGTGAATACGGTGCGAAGGCTGACCCAGTTGTGACGGTTATCCCTG
The DNA here is from genome assembly GCF_003945345.1 of Paenibacillus baekrokdamisoli. GTDB lineage: Bacteria > Bacillota > Bacilli > Paenibacillales > Paenibacillaceae > Paenibacillus_Z > Paenibacillus_Z baekrokdamisoli. The sequence continues at coordinate 2,276,034 of NZ_AP019308.1, forward strand.
TGGCGAAGAAGACTGGCAAGTTCGAAATTCGCACCCATTCGCAGGTAAGACGTATTTTACATAATGGGAATAAGGCAACCGGCGTACTCTATACCGATGTCACGACAGGCGAGGAAATCGAGCAGCCTGCAGATATTGTTGTAATGACCAGCTATGTATTCAATAACGTTCGGCTGCTGCTCATGTCGGGAGTCGGCAAGCCTTACGACGCTGCTTCAGGTAAAGGTGTAATTGGCAAAAACTATGCGTATCAGGTCATCAAAGGAAATGCAGTCGGCTTCTTCGAAAAGCAGCAGTTCAACAATTTTGCCGGGGCAGGTGCGCTAGGCGTTACCTTGGATGACTATAATGGCGATAATTTTGACCACTCTAACTTGAAATTTATCCATGGGGGCTCTCTCTCCATTACTCAAACTGGACTTCGTCCAATTCTGAACAATCCTACTCCAGCGGGTACACCTGCATGGGGCCCGGAATTCAAAGCGAATTCGATTAAGTATGCGAACCGGGCCTTATCCGTTGGCGGACAAGGGAGCTCGATGTCGTATAAGCATCATTTTCTGGACTTAGATACGACCTTTAAAGATGCTTATGGCGATCCCCTGTTGAGGATCACCTTTGACTTCGAAGAACAAGATCGGGAGTTAGCCAAGTATCTAGCCACAAAATCTGCAGATATCCTAAAGGAAATGGGCGCCGATCATATTGACCAGCTCAAGGAGCTTGGACCTTACGATATATCAACCTACCAGTCCACACATAATACCGGAGGTGTCATTATGGGATCAAAACCTGAATCATCAGCTGTTAACACCTATTCGCAAATGTGGGATTACGATAATCTGTTTGTAGTTGGAGCCAGTTCATTCCCGCAAAATGCAGGCTACAACCCAACTGGCACCGTAGGGGCAATGGCTTACCGCGCGGCAGAGGGGATTCTAACCTATCGAAGCAAGGGCGGGTCGCTGGTATAGAAGACTGCAAACTTAACAGGGCTTTCCTAATTTCTACTTAGGAGAGCTCTTTTGTTGCTCTTTGTCGCTCTTTTGTTGTGGCAGGTTGAAATTCACCTTATAAATGGAAAAAGAGCTTGTCCATTGGTCCATGAAGACCCTCCGGATAGCTCCTTATTGCTTGCATATTTCTGGCATATTGCTTGCATATTGCTTGCCTTTGCCAAAGCTATAGCAGTTTAGGCTGCTCTTCTTTAACAATAACCTTCGTTTCCACTTCATCGTCATCTGCAATTCCTTTTGTGGAATTACGGAATTCGCGCAATGTATCGCCAAAGGCTCTACCGAGCTGAGGAAGCTTGGCCGGACCAAATACGATCAGCGCAATGAGCAGGATGATTACAAGCCCAGATATCCCAATATTGTTGAACATAAATTTCATTCTCCTTTATTTCATATTAATTAGCTGTCGGTATGGCCGCCATTCCTCTTCGATGATAGTATCTCACGGAAATGAGGACGCTGATCTCAAAGAGGATCAGCAAGGGAACCGTTACCGATAAATGGGAAACAAAATCTGGCGGTGAAATGCACGAGCCTACGATAGCAAGTCCCACATAGGCAAACTTCCGAGTGCTGCGCAGTCTGCTTGGGTTCAGTAAGCCCAGCCTTGTCAGAAACAAAATGATAAGCGGCATTTCAAACGCAATTCCGAGCGGGAAAACCACATTAAACAGAAACGAGAAGTACCGATCAATGCCATAAGTCTCTACTGCTCCGATGCTTTGGTTCATTTGTTCCATAAAACGCAGCATCATCGGGAATACGAGGAAGTAGCTAAAGGATATCCCTACAAGAAACAGAAGGAACGATATCGGTACATAAGACAACGTTCCTTTGGCCTCACTATCGCTTAAGCCTGGACGAATAAACGCCCATATCTGATAAAGGAGCAGCGGTAGTGTGAAAAGAACGGCGAATAAGCATGCGCAGCGCAGATAGATGAAGAGGCCATCTGTAAAAGAAAAGACATTCCACTCCACTGGTGCTGTGCTTGGCCGTGATTTAATAAATCGCAGAATTGACGGCGAGAGATACAATCCCCCGCAAAGGGTTACCGCAAAGCAGCTCGCCACATAAATGAGCCGTTTCCGAAGCTCGGTCAAATGACGAACGAGATCTTCGCTATTGTCCATATTGTTGCCTGCCTCCACCAGAAATTGAAACGGAATATCCCAACATTTTCATCCATGGGATACCCTTACTATATCCAAACATGCCCATGTTATTCGTTTCAACCTCGTTTTCACTTCTCATGCATGTACACAAAAAAATAGGGAAATCTTATACAGAAGTCCCATCGACGTAATCACTAATATAGCAGTCCGGTACCGCTTGGCAGAGCCACGCAATAACTTTGCTTATGCTTTCGATGTGAGTTTTTGCTTTGCGTTACCGTTTGTCCGGTACCGCCTGGCAGAGCCACGCAATAACTTTGCTTATGCTTTCGATGTGAGTTTTTGCTCTGCGTTACCGTTTGTCCGGTACCGCCTGGCAGAGCCACGCAATAACTTTGAGGAGGTTCCAAAAATGACAAGGAAGCGATTATCCATGCTTCTGATTGCAGCGGCATTTATTGCTTTAGCTGCGACGGGATGTGGGAACAAAACCAACACGAATACGAATGTGCCTGCACCTGCACCTGCACCTTCTACTGGCACAGGAACCACGAACAACACCGGCAATACAACTACAACAACTACTACTGCGACAGCTGAATCCGTCTACAAAGCACAATGTGTCGGCTGTCATGCGGCAAATCTGAGTGGAGGCGTTGGGCCGAATCTGCAGAAGGTTGGTGGTAAACTTACAACTGCACAAATCACAACGCAGATTCAAAATGGCGGTGGCGGCATGCCAGCCTTCAAAGGAACATTGACCGCGGATGAAATTACCAATTTAACAAATTGGCTAGCATCTAAAAAGTAATGAAGAAGAAACGGCTTACGTCGTCCTTCGCGGCGAGGCAAGTTTCTCCCCTCTGAAATACAAGCCAAGTATAGAGGAAACTAGAAGGACCGTCCAATTTCTGGGCGGTCCTTTCATTTTTCTCCTAGCCTCCGCGTCCAACGCTAGCCTCAATTTCAGTATGTTTTATTGTTACCGCGACCTCCAGGGTATCTTCTTAATGGTATTTTGCAAACAGAAGCAATGCTTCTCGGCCGTTATTGTTACAAAGAAATGCCCAGCTCTCCCGCTTTGCTGCGAATGTAGTTAGCCGCCTTTCGATATTCTTCCTGGTTGGGCAGATGCTCCAACATCAGGGGAACGTCGCGATTCAGATCATGAAGCAAGCTAAGGTAGGCACGGTAATCCAAATGCCCTAATCCTGGGCGTGTTTCATCTAGATGCACAGTTAATTGCTGCTGTATGGTAATGTCTTTAGCATGACAGCTTTGAATCCATGCTCCCAGTTTGCCGATGATATCTTTCAGTAGATTCGCAGTCCCATACAATAGGCGTGGTCCAGTCACCACATTAACGGGATCGATGTGCACCCCGAATGCGCTGCGGTCAATGGCCTTGATCAGTCTGATGTATGTATCAGCGCTATCCGGAAGCATCCAAGGCATCATTTCGAGGGTATAGAATGTATCAGAGGGCTTCACAGCATCAATAATCTCCCGTACGCTATCGACGATAAGGGCGAAAGTTTCATCGGTAAAATGGTCCGGATGAGGTCCATCCCACGTACTGCCTAGGGAACCTGCGATGTTCACGCAGCACCGTGCCCCAACCTCTTGAGCAAGGGACAATCTTTCTTGACAGAGACGAATGGCAGCGGCGCGCTCGACCTCATCCCTGCTAAGAGGATTGCTCCATGCCCCTACTTCAGCAATGACAATATCCGCATTCTCCGCAGCCTGACGAAACAATTTCAATTGCTCAGGCCGTTCTAGCGATAATTCAGGGCAAAAGGCAGCCCTATATCCAAGCATCTTAAGTTCTTCTATCCAAGCTTGTGGATCCTCCGTTTGACTGCTTTCGACAGGTCCTCCCAATCGAATCATATTCCTTCACTCCAATCAAATAGATTGAACAGCTCTGTGATCCGACGCTGGGCTAATCCGGCATAGACTTCCTGTGCTTGTCTTGGAGACCAATGACGAGACATGGGAGCCGCTTGAAGCAACCCCTCAGACAACAGTTTGAGCCCATAGGATAAATTATTAAAAATGCTGTGCGGTGAAAATGGATCTGCATGGTTAGGAATATCCCATTCCCATCCGCTGCGAACAATAGCATATTGGTGAAAAATCGCATGAAGTAATTCCTGCGCGGTCAAATCCGTATAACGTTTCCACGGTACACCACATAGTACTACCTCTCCGCGACGTCTAATGACTTGACAACCCTTATACACAGCAGCTTCATGGCCTGAGCAATCCAACACCAGCGCTGTACGACCATTCCATTCCGGATCCTGGATCGGGAATTCCGCCCAAGTCTGCTTAATTCCAGCTAGCTCTGCAATATTACGGCGTTCTTCACTTGGTTCAACAATGCCCGTAACGTAGCCATGTTTTTGAAACAGAAACGCAGCTAACAACCCTACCGGCCCCGCGCCACTGACAATCACATGATCCCCGGGCTTAGCCGCTGTTGTAGTAAGTGCTGTCAAACCGATGCTCATCAGACGTACGACAACCGCATCTTCCGCCTTTAATCCTTCCGGAACGGACAGCGTATCATTACTCTGCACATGTTGGAAGCTTCGGTGAGGTCCCATACAGAACCGTTGCTCACCCAGCCTTACATTCTCGACACCTTCACCGATGCTCTCGACAATAAATACCGAGGCATAGCCGGGGTAATAGCTATTCGAATGCTCCTGCAGGTAACCGTGGTTCAGCTCTGTTCCTGGGCTGATTAACGAATACAATGTGCGGCCTAGTATAAATCCCGGGGCTGCTTCGAGCGGTTTGAGAATCTCTACACACTCAGCTTGTTCTTTCTTGGTAAAACAAATTGAATACTCCATCTTATCGTCCTCCTCCGACTTGACTAGCTTTTCTAACTATATTAATAATAGGAGTGTACTCAATTTCACCTGTAATGAGAGTACCTGTAGGTTTCTAATTTTTATCTGTGCGTATAGCTAGCTGTCAGTTGGGGGGCCTATGAACATTTTTCAGAATTTCCCAGATCATGCCATACAGTTAAAATTTTTTGATGTCGGCTTTGGGAAGGGAGCTCACGGATGGGTGCATGAGAAATCAGTACCCTACACGATCATCGCCCAGGCCGTGGACGGCTTCTACGAAGTGGTGTCACCCCAAGGCAATGTAGTCGTAAGAGGAGATGAGTTCTTTTTGGCTACCGCTCATGTTCCCCTCCATATTACACACCACGCCACATCTAACGAACGAGAGATGACTTATCGATATTTTCATTGTCAATATTACATTTATGAAACGATTGATGTGTTTTCCCTATACACCCTGCCCCCAAAGACTGACTCCGAGACAGGAGCCTTATTAAGCGGGTGGATGCAGGAGCTGCTGCTGCTGAAAGAGAAGACTCTCAGCATTCCGAAGATCGCTCAGCGCCAAACGCTCACTCATTTGATATTGTCGACTCTACTTCGTATTAGCACTCCCGTCGCCGACAGCAATGTCAATGTTGCTCTATCCATGGAGCTGCTGCCGATTGTCGCATTCATTCGAGAGCATATGGCAGATCCATTAACTATTGAAGTATTGCTCCGGCGATTTCCATACTCTCGCTCTGCGTTATTCACAATATTCAAGAGGCATTTCAACCAGACCCCTATGGCCTATTTGAAGACAGTTAGGCTCAATGAAGCCTATCGGCTCCTATGTGGAACGTCGGCATCCGTCTCACTCATTGCCGAACAATGCGGGTTTGTAAACAGTCAACATTTTAGCCGAGAGTTTCAAATTAAGTTCCAGGCTTCCCCCCTAAATGCCCGTAAGCAGTATCAGCTAAGACTGACTCATTCATAATGAATAGTCTTTTAGCGGTCTGAATCAAGAAGAAACGGCTAGCGCCGTCCTTGGCGGCGAAGCAAGCTTCTTCCCTCTGAAATATAAGCAAAGTATAGAGGAAACTTATACTTTCTTATATTTGAACAAAAAAGCTCTCTCTACCTTATTGAAAGGCAGGGAGAGCTTCTATGAACTCCAATATTAAACTCGATATTTATCCATTCTACCAGATGGATGGCTCCATCACATAGGCAAGCAGCAAAGCAGCAGTATTCACAATAGCATCCGTATTTGTCCGCTCCATACTGTGAGAGGCATGCACACCCGGACCTATTAATGCAGCCCGTATATTACTTCCTCCTCGGAGTGCCGCTGAAGCGTCAGATCCATAATGAGGATAAATGTCGACCGCGAAAGGGATTTGTTCCCGTTTGGCAAGCTCTATGAGCTTCGATGTCATCCTATAGTCATATGGCCCTGAAGAATCCTTCGCACAAATCGAAACATCATGCTCCGTCGTGGCGAGATCATCCCCAATTGTTCCCATATCTACTGCAATTAATTCCGTAATATCAGGCGGTATATGGGACATGCCATGCCCAACTTCTTCATATGTCGATAAAAGCAGCTTAATGGTACGTTCAGGTTTAACGCCTTCACGCTTCCACCACTCCAGCATCCCGAACAATGCAGCTACACTAGCTTTATCATCTAAATGCCGTGATTTAATCCATCCGTTGTTGAGTATTCTAGTGCGTGGATCCCAAGAGATGAAATCGCCAGCAGCAATGCCAAGCTTCGTGACATCTTCCTTGGTCAGCACAAGTTCATCCAGTCGAATCTCCATGTTGGCCTCTTCGCGCTTCCAATCCCGTGCATCTGCATAGACATGGACCGATGGCTTAGTGCTTAGAACCGTACCCTCATAAGTGCGGCCTTCTCTGGTATGAATGAGGCAGTATTCACTTTCTACTGTTTGCATCGCGTAGCCGCCTATTGGCGTAAACCTAAGGGTACCATTTGACTTAATCGAACGGACCATCGCACCAAGCGTATCCACATGAGCCGATAAACCAATTACTTCTGTAGATTCCAAATGTGTGCCGGGAATTGTTATGATCCCATTCCCTTTTGGAGTCAGCTCAACTTCATAACCAAGCTTTGCTGCCTCCTCCTGAACGATCTTCATGATCTGCATACAATAACCGCTTGGACTTGGAGTGCGTAGAAGCAGCTCCAACAGCTGAATGATATACGCCCGGTTCAATTCAGGCTTCATTTATGATCCTTATCAATCTGATGCTCGTGGTCTTCCCATCTTTTTGAATAAGCTTTATTCGTAATCCAAATGGTCATCCAAGCAAGCAAGACAACGATAATCGCTGCTACAACCCAAACCCCTACTGGTACCCCCATTATAATTCTCCCCTTTTTCATAAAAGTTTCTTAGCATCTATGCCATGCCTTTTAGAGCAATGTTCTTTATTAAGACGCTGCTATCGCGCATATTAATCGTACCATGATATTTCCAATTAAGACGAAGATATTGTTACGATTTCGTTACTTAACAAAGGAAAAAGCCTGATTGCTCAGGCTGTCCCTTTAGTATGGATGAATCTTTCGGTTTCATTCACTTGAGGCTTGGACACTATTCAAGTCCATGCTCCTCACGAATGCGATAAAGGCCCTGGATGAGCAGCTCAGCAGGATCGCGGTTAAGCAAATAGTGCGAAATTAAAATGTGAAGCGGTATGGCACATACGTTGTTGCCATCTTGAATGGAAGTGAATCCTGCTTCAAGCACTGGACCATGCTCTTCATGGAACTCCAAATCCACATACACTTGCTCCTGATTGAACTCTTCGCGAATCGTTCTCGCACAGTAAGGAACAATCGTTCCATCAATCAGAACCTTTGCCTCATCCTCCGACTCTGGAGGCTTCGGCAGCAGCTTACCGCCTTCCTGCTGCATAAGATCAGAGAAAAAGGAAGCAAGCCACAGGGCTGGATTTGCATTGTTTTGGAATTTCTCAAGCAACTCACGCATGAAAAAGCCGCAAACATAACCGTCACCATTTTGAAGCTGAACCCTGTAAGTGAAGATTGGACCATACAGCTCGTGGGTCAATATTTGCCCATCCACTTGGTCGCCTTCAAACATAATGTTGAGCGCATGCCTGGCATTACTGTCAAGCACTTCAATTAAGCGTGCAATTTCCTCTTCATTCGTTTGCTGTTCATTTTGATTGTCATTGACTGTGTTGTTATTTGTCATTGTTTGTTTTCACCCGTTATTAATCATATCATTCCTCGGCTCAAAGAAAAAGTATAGATTCCTATGAAATCTATCCTTTCCCTCTTCCTTATCGTTGCAAACGGTAAGGAACCGTCGCAATTACGACATGCTTTTGATTGAATAAATAGGCTCGAAGAAGCAGGCTGGTCTGATTATGCAGAATGTGCTGCCACCAGTGCTTTGTAATAAATTGAGGGATAAGCACCGTAATATGGTCTGTCTCAGCTGTTTTCCACTCAATCGTATCAATGAACTTCAACAAAGGCTTAATAATGCTTCGATAGCTGGACCGCAGCGTGATCAAGCGGACACCAGGATTCCACTCCTCCCACTTCTTCTCCATCCGCTCGATTCCTTCATCATCAAAGCCAACATAAACGGCAACCACATTATCCGTCAGTGACAACGCGTAACTAAGTGAATTCATCACGACTCGCGTAATACCAGCGACAGGAACAACAATCGTACTGCCTTTCAGGTGTGGCTGATCGGTTTGGACGTTGATCCTTAATTGATCAGCCGTATTCATGTAATGCTGATGGATATAGTAGAAAATAAAAATAACAACAGGCAGGAACAAAAATACCAGCCATACCTGTGAGAATTTCGTGAAAATAAAGATCAGTGTAATGACCAGTGTTGTTAACATGCCAATTGTATTCACAAGGAATCGGCTCCCCCATCGAGGTGGCCTCCGCTTCAGCCAGTAGACCATCATTCCAAGCTGAGAAAGGGTGAATGGAATGAACACGCCAACTGCATATAAGGGGATCAGATTCTCAGTCTCCCCCTTCGAAGCAATGACGAGAACAGCCGAGAATAGACCTAGAACGATAATACCGTTAGAGAAACCAAGGCGGTCTCCCCTCACCATGAACATGTTGGGCATATATTTGTCTTTCGCCAACATAAAAGCGAGTAGTGGAAAAGCTGCATAAGCCGTATTAGCGGCAAGGAAGAGAATCAAAGCGGTTATGCCTTGAATGATATAATAAAAGATGCCGCGTCCGAAGGTGATCGCTGCAATTTGGGACACAACCGTCTCTTTGGGATTCGGCTTGATACCATACCAGTAAGCCAGCAGGCTGATGCCGATGAACATAATCCCCAGAAGGGAGCCCATCATAATAAGTGTAGCGGCAGCGTTGCGATCAGCAGGCTTCCTGAAGTTGGGTATCGCATTCGACACCGCTTCGACGCCTGTTAAGGCAGAACAACCGGAGCTGAATGCTTTTAGAAGAAGAAATAAACTAATATTGTTAACCACGGTACCTATCTCAGGCACATCCGCATGAATCCCGCCTGTTGCATATTTGATAACCCCGGAGAGAATGAGAAGGAAGATCGCCGCCACAAATAAATACACCGGTATCGCTAGTACAGACGCGGATTCCGTTATTCCGCGTAAATTCATAATGGTCAGGAAAAGAATCATCATTAAAGCGATAAGAACCCGATGATCATGTAAGGATGGAAAAGCTGAAGTGATCGCATCTGTTCCCGCAGAGGAGCTAACCGCGACGGTTAATAGGTAATCGATAAGAAGCGAGCCACCAGCAAGCAAGCCGGAGGATACGCCGAGGTTATCCTTTGCCACAATATAAGCGCCGCCTCCGGCCGGATAGGTGAAGATCGTCTGCCGGTAGGACAGAATCAGAATAAAAAGAAGGCCTAGAACAGCAATAGAGATGGGAATAGAGTACCAGACGGCCGTGAAGCCCGCGACCATCAATACAATAAGGATTTGTTCGGTACCATAAGCTACGGAGGATAACGCATCGGATGATAAGACGGCAAGCGCCTTCAGCTTGCTCAGCTTCTCTCCTTCAATCTCGGCACTCTTCATTGGCCGACCAATTAATAATCGCTTGAATCTGTTGATCATGGATCTCCTTCACCTCGCCTCTCTTATACCCATTCTCAGCCCTTCATACCCATTCCTGTAGATAGGAATTAGGTTACCCCTTATCGGTTCATTTATGTTGAATGGCTGTTCTGCCTTTTTGTTCCAAGACGATAAAAAAGCCGCGCATTAGCGCGGCTTGATCCCTATTCCAAATAAGAAAGTTTCTTGAATCTGTCCAGCAAGCTAAGTCCAACACAGCAGCCTACACAGCCGAATGGAACGCCCACCACCACAATAATAAACATAGAACAATGATGACAGCAAGCAGTAATGAATCACGTTTTCTCCAATTGTTCCCCTTCATTAACGTTGGATTTCGAGACATGCTAACTCCCCTGCTCTCCAGTGCATTAGCCACATTATCACCTAAACGAAAGAGAGACAGCATGAAGGGAATGGCGATATCCCGAATTCTCGTTATATTCCCCCTCCAATTGTTACGGGTAACCTTACCCCTAGCGATCGAAACTCGCGAGAAGCGTTCCCACTCCATAAGAAGAACAGGTACGAACCGAAGCAGCAGCGTTATAGTCAGAATAATCTTCATCCCGAGCACCGGAACACGACCACGTCTGGAAAACAGCTGTTCAAGTGAACGTCGAAGGCGCAAAGGAGTGACAGCAAGCGGAAGACCTAATCCAACCAGCATCGCAAGCCATGGCTTCAAGAGGGAACGGATTGAGATGAGAAAGGCTTGTGTGTTCCACAGGGTTCCATCTCCTGGCGCTGTGAAGCCGGCGAAGATCGCCATCATGATCGTAAAGAAACTAAGTGTGATAATCGGCCCTCGCCAGCGCTGCAATCGAATGCGTCCTACTATAATGATAAGTCCAGTTAATGCGGTGATTATAGCGATTCCTGACCAGCTTCGCTGCATTAACATGAAGGAAGAGAGAAGCAAGTAAGATAACCAGACTGCACGTGGATCAAACGAAGCAAGAGGTGACGAGCTTGGAACTCTTGTCTTATAGAAGTTCGAACGATCATCTACCAATAGCTTCGAATTCGTAAAGGGTTCCTTCTTCACTTGTTCCTTGAACCTCTCATCTTGCCTTGTGTCATCGCGATGGGAAGCGGAAGCAATTCCTAAGGCCAATACAGCAGGATTCCAGATCTGATCCGCAGGAATACCTTTTTTCCATAAGGCATGGGCAATTTGCAGCCATGCTGGCACAGTCATCCCCGCTTGTTCTAGCCATTCGGGATGCGCTAATATCTGTTCTCGGCTACATTTCCGAATTCTCCCGTCCATTTGCATTAATAGGATGGAATCAGCAATTCCTAGTGCCCAATCACTTTCGTGTGAAATCAATAGTACACCTTGCCCAGCCGCTGCACATTTCTGGAGCTGGGCGCTTAGCTGGGCATGACCGCCAGCATCAAGTCCAGCCGTTGGCTCATCCAGCAGCAGCCAAGCCGCCGGCGCTGCGAATAAACAAGCCAGAGCTGTACGTCTTCGCTCCCCCCCACTCATCCGATAAGGATCACGAGACAGCTTGGAGACGTCCCACCCTACTGCCTGCAGTGCTTCCTCCATCCGCTGCTTCTTTTCATCCGTTTCTATTTCATAAGGTTTTAGCACATAATTAAGCTCGTCCTCTACGGATCGAGCAAATAACTGCTCCTCAGGAGATTGGCAGGAGTAGCTGTATGCAAGCAAGGCTTTCGGGTTTCGCTGGTTTATCCTCAGATAATTACGGACCCAGAGACGTTCATTGCCATAGTGGATGTCAAGATCCTCTGAGGGGTTTCTCAAACCTGCTGTAATCTCCATCAATCTTGTCTTGCCCACACCATTGGGCCCCATTAATACCGTAATGGACCCCGTTTCCAAACGCAGCTCCAATTGACCCTTTTCAGGTGGAATACCAGTATCTGCTTGATCCTCGATCAGCTTCAAGCCACGAATTCGTAATGTCATGTTCATGGAATTATTCATCCTACGTTCAACGCCCTTCGCCACTCCTCTACAGTTATGGGAAGCGGAGACTGTAATTGACCCAACCGCTTCAGCTCCATAGCTAAAGAAGCCAAATAAGGCAAACGAAGACCGCACTGCTCACAAGGCGTTGAGCTAGACATAGCAGAAGGCAAAGAGGGTGTTGGCTCACCATATAGAAAATGCTCACTCGACCCATCGAAGATAATCCTGCCTTCTGCTAATGCGATCACACGTGAGGAAGACTCCAGCTCATCCAAGCGCTGGGTGACCCAGACCACTGAACTGCCCGCTGCGTTCAGCTCTTTTGCAATGTGATAGACCCGCTCGCGAGATCGGTCATCCAGCATAGAGGTTGCCTCATCAAAAACAATTAGAGGTGCATTCCCAGCTGTAGCTGCTGCGATCGCGGCGAGTTGGCGTTGTCCACCGGAGAGATTTGCCCAAGGAAAATACGCGATTGACTGTAGTCCCGACAGCATCAAGATGGCATCAGTCTTCACAGGAATATCGGCTGCAGGCAGCTGAAGCCACTCCAAAGCAAAAGTGATTTCCTCACGCGGTGTCTCACCGAATAACTGTGCATCGGGCTGCTGCATGACATAAGGAGCAGGCCGATCACCTGCAAAACCACGGTTCATATAGCCTCCTGCTTCCTCTACTGTTAACCCTGCCATAATCCGAGCTAGCGTGGTTTTTCCACTGCCGTTCACGCCTACGATTGTTATCCATTCACCGGGTGATACAGTTAAATTCATACGATCCAATCTTAATGCGGAAGACTTGCCGCTTGATTCAGCTGAACCTGCCACAGTGACCGCAGCTAAAACAAAGTCATCGTTATTTTTTTGATTCATTGCGAATTTCCCTCTTCCCAAACCGCTAATCCCGTGATAGAATTCGATATGTTAACCAAAGCATAATGATATAAGTTAACAATTATTTTATTAAGATAACATGATAAAGGAGATTTAACAATGTCTATACCATCACAAACAACAACCCCTCTCTCCACGCAAACAAGCTCTGTTTACTGGATTCGAGGTATCGTCTTTACAGCGCTGTTCTCCGCTTTGTTCATCGCATTCAGCTGGATCAAGGTTCCGCTTGGATACACGAGTGTTCCTATCACACTGCAGACATTAGCGGTTATGCTGGCTGGCGGTCTTCTTGGAGCTGTATATGGATTCTGGAGTATTCTCATTGTTTTGCTATTAACGGCAACTGGACTTCCACTCTTGCACGGTAATGGCGGACTGCCCTTGATATTTGGAGCAACAGGCGGGTTTATATGGATGTTTCCTATTGCCGCCCTGTTAATCGGACTTGTTAGTGATAAATTGTTCCGCAGCAGCAAGACACTAAACGCGAAGTCGATTGTCATTCTATTTATTAGTATAATCGCATTTGGTATCGTATTGGTATACATAACCGGGGTACCTTGGCTCGCTTATAAAGCCAATTATACGCTATCGGCAGCACTCAAGGGCGGCTGTTACCCTTTCCTGCTTGGAGATATCATTAAAGCTGTGGTCGCTGTAGTGCTCATACGCACACTTCGTCCTTTACTCCCTAAGTTCCGTAAATAGTCAACCTATTGAACAGAAGAAGGCGATACCCGTTTCGTTTCGACGGGTATCGCCTTCTTCAATTATTCATTTCACTTATGGCTTCTAACATGGAATGAACAACTGCGTTCATTAAGGCTTGCAGCCTTAGTCCAAGTTTTTAAAATTCTTTTTTACCAATAGCTTCGTTATATCATCAATGACCTTCTCACAAGCAATTTTACCGGAATATAGCCAGCTGCTCTTCGAATCCAACTCATAGACATGACCAGCTTTAACCATTGGAATTCATTTCCATATCGGAAAAGAACAGCGCTAAGAGCTGTTCTTTCGATTCATATTTGATGAATTTGAGGATAGAGGAGTCTAATTAGCTGATGCAGCTTCTTGCTGGCAGCTCTCACAGATCCCATAAACTTCGAATCGATGATTTACTATTTTGAAATCACCCGGTAATTCCAGCTTTTGCTCCATCGGACAATATTCGAAGGTTAATGTTTTCTCGCAATTGATGCAGATTAGATGGTGATGATGGTGGTTCGAGCAGCTGCCTCTAAATTTCAATCCGCCATCCATAAAATAAAACTGCTCTAGGGCGCCCATCTCACTAAGCAGCCGCAAATTACGATAAACAGTATCAAAGCTTACGCTTGGATAGGACACCGACATTTGGTCGTATACATCCTTTGGGGACAAATACCCCTCCGATTTGGAGAAAATTTCTGCGAGCATCCGACGCTGCTCCGTAATTCTCCAGCCGCTCTTGGACATGACATCAATCATTTGTTTAACCATATTATCAGCCATGGATAAATTCCTTTCGCTTACATCATAAGAACATGATGCTTCAATTCGAACGAATATGTCAAGATGGGAACGCTTCATAGTGAATATAGTAGGCGATTCCGTCCAAAAAATAGACCGACAACCTACTACTTGGCTGTCGGTCTATTCCACCTCTTATCTTAAACCGACCTAAGGAGTTAAGCGGAATTTCGCGAGGTCAAACGAAGGCACAAGACCTTCCTGAGAGGCTCGTCCAAGCAGTGCCTCGATCGCAGCGTATCCATCATCACCGAGGTTTGCAGAGAATTCATTCACATAAAGATCAATATGTGCTTGTGCAACTTCAGGTGAAAGCTCCTGCGCATGATCGAGTACATAAGCCTTAGAAAGTTCAGGATGCGCCCAGGCATATTCCACCGAAGCCCTAATCCACTGCGCAAGCTGGTCCAAATTCAACGAACGCTTCGCTATAATCGCACCCAGCGGGATTGGCAAACCCGTATCCGATTCCCACCAACTGCCGAGATCCGTAAGCAGGTGCAGTCCAAAGTTCTGATACGTAAACCGAGCCTCGTGAATAACTAGTCCAGCATCTACAAGACCGTCTCTTACCGCAGGCATGATCTCATGGAACGGCATAACAATAATTTCGCCCACTCCGCCTGGCACCTGCTGCGCAGCCCATAGTCGGAATAATAGATACGCCGTGGATTTCTCGCTTGGTACAGCTACACGCTTGCCTGCCAGCGCTGACAAATCCGTACTGCTCGATGAACCGTTCTGTGTTAACACAAGCGGACCGCAGCCTCGGCCGAGCGCACCTCCGCACGGCAGCAGCGCATAATCGGACAAGACGTAGGGTAAAGCTGCATAAGAAATTTTCATGACTTCCGGCACTTCAGCATCGCCTTCGCTCCCGGTCGCCCATTGATTCGTTATATCAATGTCCGCATACGTTACTTCAAGCTCGGGCGCATCTGGTATAAGTCCATGGACCAAGGCATGAAAGATAAACGTGTCATTCGGACAAGGTGAGAAAGCAATTCTCATAATAATACCTCCGCTAGAACTGAACTAGCTGCTTCAAGCGCCTTCAGTGCATCTCCGATACGCCAAGCATCCCGATCTCTTGGACCTACTTGATTCGAAATCGTACGTATTTCGAGAACGGGTATCCCTCGATTACTAGCTGCGGTTGCTACGCCATACCCTTCCATCGCCTCTACTGCTGCACCTGGAATACGTAAAGCCAATCGTGCAGCATGGTCAGCCGTACCCGTTGCGGTCGATACCGTCAGTATCGGGCCGGTAAGGACAATTAATCCTATTGTTTGCAGCGCAGCAGCAAGCTTACTTACAAGAGCCGGATTGACTCGAAATTTAGTTGTTCCGAACCCAAGCTCTTCAAAGCTGAGGAAAGCATCACTTGTCTGAACACCCAGATCACCTGATACGATATCTGTAGCAAGGACTACAGAACCTACTTCCGCTTGACCGACGAAGCCGCCCCCAATTCCAGCGCTTATGACCAAGCTGTATTCGGTGCCTGCTAATGCTGCAGCTGTACTTGCTGCCGTGGCAATGGGACCGACACCACCTGCAAGCACGTCCACGCCAGCATGGCCTTGAAGCCCCCGCAGTACAGCATCCTTCTCTGCTTGAACAGCGGTAACGATGAGAATGCGCCCAGCAGAAGCCCTTTGCCCTGCATTTGAAGCAGAGAGTTGAGCATTCTTATCTGTATTCATGGTCGATCTCCTTCACTGGCAGGTCATCTATATAAGTTGAACTTAAGAAACGAACAATGAGCCGCTGCACAGATGGTATGTTCTTCCGATCGCTGTTGAGCCCGGATTTCTTGTTTTGGTCCCTGATAAGGGGGAAATCCGGTCTCAAAGGCGAACGCTAACGCTTCTCCAGAATCATCCATCTGCTCCGCTCACTTGTTGTATCTCTAGTTCAACTCATCTAAAATGACGTTACACCAAAAATAATGTTACTTACAATTCATTTATTGTACCAGCTTCTCGATCTAATTACGAATGAACCGCTGCTGGATTGACCAGCTTAGACCAGCTAACAAGTCCCCTTAAATACGGAACAAGCAAGTGGCTCAGCTCCTCACGTTGAAGCCCAATCTCAAGTATCGCTTTAATATAACCGAACTTATCACCTATATCGTAACGACTTCCCTGCAGCTCAAGCGCCATAAGACCTCCTCCCTCTCTTTGGCAGATCGTATTCAAGGCATCGGTCAGCTGATACTCGCCGCCCGCTCCCTTCTCCATTTTCTCGATAACCGCAAAGATGGAAGGTTCTAGAATGTATCGACCCATAATGGCCATATTGGACGGGGCCTCGGCAAGTGTAGGCTTCTCAATCAATCCCGTCACTTCGTGGACACTATCCCATTTGGATAACGAATCGATGATCCCATATTTATTAACTTCCGAATCAGGGACATGCTTTACACCTATGACCTGTTTGCCGAATTCTTCGTAGACATGTATCATCTGCTTCAGCGCAGGCGGTTCAGCTACCATGATATCATCGCCAAGAAGGACGGCGAATGGCTCGTCCCCGATAAACTGCTGAGCACACAGAATGGCATGTCCAAGTCCAAGTGGCTCCCTTTGGCGGATAAAATGGATACTCGCCATATCACTGATCGCTTGTACCTCGCCTAATAGCTGAAGCTTCCCTTTATCAAGCAAGGCTTGCTCTAACTCGACTGATTTATCAAAGTGATCCTCAATGGATTTCTTATTGCGGCCCGTCACGATAATGATGCTCTCGATTCCGGATTTCACCGCTTCTTCGACGATATATTGGATAGCCGGTTTATCTACAATCGGCAGCATTTCCTTTGGTTGAGCTTTGGTTGCCGGAAGGAATCGTGTTCCAAAGCCCGCGGCAGGGATAACAGCTTTTCGAATCTTCATAGGTATCACTCCTGAAGCATATTTGGTTTGTTGTTCGCTCGCGAACCGAATGCCCAATATCGGCTGCCTATATAATTCAAGACGACGCTGAAGGCCGTCGCGATTAGCTTGCAAAAGAATAAAGGTAATTCTGTATGCTCATGTAAGAGTGATAGCAGCACTGTGATTACCGCAAGGGAAATTAAATTAACTACCAGAAACTTCAACCACTGCCCGCGCACTTGCTTTTTCTTCTGGAAGGTCCAGCTTCTATTCATATAATAGCTGTTGAGCACACCGCAGCTATAGGAAATGACTTGTGCCACGATCGCTGTTACACCGAGTGTCGTTAACAGTGTGAATACCGCTATGTCAACAACCGTATTGATTAATCCTACCGAGCCAAACTTTAGCATAGGGACGAGTCCGGCTAGCTTGGTTACTCTCATCATCGTTCACCAACTTCTTTTACAACGGATGGCTTGCAGCTCCTCTTAACTCCCATCCATAGCGACCCAAACATCCCAATCAGGACAAGAACATTCACGATTGCCATCCATATGCCGTTGCCGGCCGTGACATCGTTATTAAGCACGATCACTAAGTTCATAAGTATGGTAAGGGTTAATAGTCCCGCAGACCATGTCCATTGTTTGTCATGTTTAATAACTAGTAAAGTAAACACGAGTGCTGGAATGCTGTAACGCTCATGAATTTCCGTTGGCAGCATGAAGAAGGAAAAACAGAGGGTCGCTGAAGCTTTTAACAGCATGGTGGTACGATCCTCACGCGAATAATACATATAGAGACATATGCCAATTACAGCTGCGAATAATAAGAGAAAACCAAAATTTCGCATAGATATTCCAGCTGCTATTGTTTGCGTGTCATTCGTACCTGGGTCGACTCCAATGATATGGAACCAAATATTCATCGCATTCATTGATGCCGAGGAGTAGAAGCCGACAGCGTCTGTATAAGCTTGGCGGATCATCTTCGTCAAACTGCCGGTTGCTCCAAAGTAGATAATCGTCAAAATCCAAGGGCCAGCGAATCCACTCACCCATAATAGAAGCGGACGGTATTGCTTTTCTCGGATAAGAATAAGAAGAAGCCACAGTCCCATAACCGGCAGAACCGTTATCGCTTGAAATTTGGTTAACAGGGCAAAAGCGAACAAAATGCCGCTCCAAAGTGGACGATTCGTTAGTCCGATTACGGCGAGCAGCATCAGTATACTATGCAGCAAATCGACTTGACCCCAGACCGCACTATCCGTCATAAGTGCCGGATTAAGCGCGAAGAGGAGAATAACGAAGGCCCGCCAATTATAATTGGCTATTCCCGCTGTCAGTCTGACCACAAGTAGAATGGCCACCAAATCGATCATGATGAGAATAAACTTAAAGGAAACCGCTCCCGCTTGCGTCGAAATGCCCAGTAGGTGAAGAAGATCGCCATACAATCCAAGCATTCCTAGAAAAAGCGGGGGATAATTGATACTCCCGTTTACCGCGAAAGCACCGCCAAGTCCGTTTTCCCGAACCGATTCCATCCATTGTACGAATAAGCCTTGATCCGATATAAATCCGGAATATTGCTCCGCAAGCAGGAGCCTTACGACCCCCGCACAGAAGAGGAGCAATATCACATAAATGGTAAAGGTACGTTTATCAGCGCTTCCGACAGTGATTTCACTCATAACGGCTTATCCGATGCAGTACCGGCTTATCTTTACTACTCTGGATGCCATAGCTCTCACGCACGATGTAGAGCGGACGCGCTTTCGTTTCATCATATATTCGCCCGACATATTCACCTAGCACACCCAGCATCAGCAATACGAAGCCGTTGAAGATAAGCATGACACCAATCATAGATGGCCAGCCTTTAATCGTTGCGTCTGTAAATATCGCCTGGTAAAGCACGTACAAGAAATAGAGAAATCCTGAACCAGACAGCATGGCACCAAGGTAGCCTGCTAATTTAAGCGGCTTATAGGAAAAGGAAGTAATGCCGTCCAAGCAAAGTTTGATCATCCGTTTGAGCGGGTATTTCGTTTCACCTGCCAGTCGTTCATCCCGCTCATATTCAAGCGCAGTCTGACGAAAGCCTACCCAGCTGACCAAACCTCGGACAAATCGGTTATTCTCGGGCAGCCGTTTCAACTCATCCACCACTCTTCGATCCATCAATCGGAAGTCTCCGGTATCCACTGGAATCGGTATTTCTGTAGAGGCTCTGAGTACACGATAGAACAAGCTGGCGGACCATTTCTTAAATTTAGATTCGCCATTTCGTTTGGTTCGCTGTGCATACACGACCTCAAAGCCATCTTTCCATTTGGCAATCATATCAAGAATAAGCTCAGGCGGGTCCTGAAGGTCCGCATCAATAACAATGATCGCATCCCCAACGGTATAATCCATGCCTGCTGTAATTGCGATTTGATGTCCAAAGTTTCGCGAGAAATCAATTAATTTCACGGTTGGATCCCAGTAGCTGAACTCCCTAACGATCTCCGCGCTGCGATCCTTGCTGCCATCGTTCACGAAGAGAAGCTCATAGGCTTCTCCCGTCTTACTCATAACCGCCTTCAATCTTCGATAGGTTTCTTGAATGACAGCCTCCTCGTTATACATAGGGACGACGACAGAATATCGGGTATTCGTTCTCATCCTTACTCTCCTCCTTTTGCAGTTGACGAAACTTCGTACAACGTCTCATTGCCGTCTCGGCCATTGCGGGATGAATGATCAGTTGATTGCTTCCATTCCGAGGACGGAATCTCCTTGCCGTTTTCCTGAATCCATTGGAGCAGCTCTGAGCTTCCTCCACGGCCTCCGCCGCCTGATGAGACCATAAAATATTTGAGCTTGCCGTCCGCCACTAACTTTTTCAATTGATCCAATGTTAATACCGGATCTGAGCCTGAGAAACCACCCATAATGATTACATTCTCGCCAGATTCGATAATATAAGGAGCAGCCGTTGTATAGCTTGTTGTTGCGAACAAGTACGTTTCACCCGTATTGTTGGCCTTTAAATATTGGAGTGCTTTTTGATTTAAGCTCTCTGAACCACCCACGCCCATTCCGGATGGCATACTGCCGCCAAAGTTATTGCCCATCTCAGATGGGACGGTGCTATCGCTGTTATTGCCCATTCCTGATGGCACGCTGCCACCGCTTCCGTCATTGCCCATTTCGGATGGCACGCTATCACCACTTCCGTCATTGCCCATTCCAGTTGGCATGCCGCCACCTCCGTTTGATCCACTTGCGCTTGGTCCAGCTTGTGGAAGCATACTGTTCTGACCGTAAGTAATCGGCGTTGCTGCCCAGTAAATGGGTCCGATCAGCAATACTGCCAAGCCTAGAATTGCAGCCGTATGGGCAACTCGTTCGGTGCGTTTCATAACAATTAATAAGAGTGCTGCAAGTAATCCACCTGCCAAAATGGTGATCGACCAGCCGATGCCGATCGTATCGTCATAAGGATGGATAATATACATTTCGAACACAGCCGTAATCGGAATGGCTGCCGGCAGCAGCCAAGAGAGCCATCCAGATGGACTGTTGTAATAATTCCAAAGCTCCTTCCAGCCTGCGCCAGCAAGCGCAGCAATGGGTGCAGCCAACATAATGAGATAATATTGATGGAAGAATCCCGCTATACTGAAGAAACCCATGACTGGAACTAACCAAGCTAACCAGAACAAGCTCTCCTTATGCTTCTGCGTTATATTTCGTCGGCGAATACTAGCGAACAAGCCCACACAAGCAAACGCTACGAATGGTAAAAGCCAACTAGCCTGACCCGATAATCCAGATTGAAATAATCGAAGCGGTCCTGCTGTACCGGTCCCGAATCGGCCACCGTTGTTCCCATTACCACCTCCGAAACCACCACCGCCCGGAGGCTGACCTTGTCCACCGCCTTCGCCGCCGCCAAATCCACCTGGAGGTTGGCCTCCACCGTCATCACCAGACTGGAGTTGTCGACCTTGACCTGAATATTGCTGACCTTGAGTACCATCTTCCGTGCTTGATTGCTGCTGTCTTTGACCGCTACCATCATCGCCCATCATACCGCCAGGCGCTCCACCGCCACCCCCGCCTTGTTCACCAGTTAGACGCGATACTCCGTTATAACCAAAGGCTAGCTCCATAACGGAATTCGTACTGCTGCTTCCTACATAAGGCCGACTGCTGGCTGGTATAGAATCTACGATCAATGCCCATGACATCGAAATGAGCAGCATAAGTACGGTTGCACCAGTGACGACACTCGCTTTCTTCTTCCAATTGACTTTCCAAGCGATAATCGTAAATAAGTAAAAAGCAGGCAGGACCATGTAAGCCTGCATCATCTTCATATTGAATGCGACACCGATCATAGCGAAGGCACCGATCAAGGTCCACATTTTGTTGTTCTTTATTCCTTTGAATAACAACCAAGATGCAAGAAGCAAGGTAAATACAAGCATACTGTCAATGTTGTTCGTTCGGCTGACCGATGCGACAACTGGCGTCGTTGCAAACACCAATGCGCTAATCCGAGCCGCTGTTACCCCAAAGGACGGTTTAATAAGAAAATAAATCAATAGTACGGATCCCACACCTGCAAGAGCTTGCGGTAGAATAACGCTCCATCCATGCAGACCGAATATATAAGCACTGAGGGTCTGGATCCAGAAGGTCAGTGGCGGCTTATCTACGGATACAAAGCCTGCTGAATCTAAGGATGCAAAGAAAAAGTTATGGAAGTTTTGCAGCATACTTGCAACTGTTGTAGTGTAGTAAGTATTGACGTAGTGATCGGTCCAAATCTTGTAGCCGTTCAGAAAAGCTGCAAGCACGACGATAAGCGTTAAAGGTATATCCCATCGTAATTTTGTTTTAGGTGTCATAAGTACATCTCCACTCCATGAACGACAAATTCGCTCATTACTGTTAATAATGCCGAGGGATTATGATCCCGGTAACCTTCTCCCTCGGCTTGCTTTCATTGTGAACGCCGTAACTGAAGTCTGCATGAATGAGCGCTGAATGTTCGCTGAATGCTCTTTTTCGGCTAGATATAGCCCTATTTATTCAGACAAAATTCAGCAAGAGGAGCGACAATAGAAAAAACAATCATTTATTGGAGGACCTAGATATGAAATTAATTAAAGGGGTCAAAATATTACTTGTAGACGATGAACCACATATTCTACAATTTCTCGAAATGGGCTTAGTTAATGAAGGATATGAAGTGAAGACGGCTTCCGATGGCATCGCGGCTATCGAAACGGCAGAGAAATTCGCACCGCATGTCATCATATTAGATGTCATGATGCCAGAGCTGGATGGATTCGAGGTATGTAAACGAATTAAAGAAACCTCTGAACATATTGCAGTTATTATGCTTACGGCCAAGGATGAGGTTAGAGATCGGGTCAAAGGCTTAACACTCGGAGCTGATGATTATTTGGTCAAGCCTTTCAGCTTCGATGAGCTGCTGGCACGAATCGGAGCTCGCCTGCGTAATCAATTCCCCGATTTACTAGGTGAGGTGGTTCATGGACCGTTCCGAATCGATGATCGGAGGAAGGAAATCATATATATGGATGCTCCACTAACTCTGTCTCCTACCGAATATGAGCTGCTTAAATTTCTCGTTTTGAATCATGGCATCGTTCTAAGTAAACCGATGATACTGGATCGTGTGTGGAGTTATGATTTTGGGGGAGAAGAGAATATCGTGGAAGTGTATATTCGTTCCCTTCGGGATAAGTTAAATGATAAGGAGCATCGACTAATCCGAACGTTGAGAGGTGCTGGCTACAGGATGGATCTCTTATGATCAATCATCTGAAACGCTTTTCCAAGACAGTGGGTACCTCTCGCTCCCTTCGTTCACAACTGTTGACACGTTCCTTGTTCATATTAGCTGTACTCCTTCTTCTGATTGGCTTGCTTCAATACTATCTGATGAAGGATTTCCTATATCGCAGTAAAGCCGAATCGATGCACTCGCAAATCATGACGATACCGAAGGATTTATTTAACAATTCCGACCAGAGGCCCTACAAAAAACCACAAGATAACGAAGCCAAGAACGATAATAGTCATCCCAACCGGCCTTTATTTCTCATGCCCGATACCTCCATTGCTATTATTCACGAGGACGGTACCGTAACAGATGCCAAGGCGGACAATGGGATTCCTGTTCCCGTACTTTCTAAGGAAGCTATCGAAGCCCTCATTAGCGACAGCATGATGAATAGGGGGGCAGGTAAACAAACGAAATATAAGCTCATGACTGATGCCGAAGGAACAGAACAACTAGTAATCTTAAACCCACTAGGCCCTCCTAATAATTCACGCTCAAGTGACTATATTCAAATGGGCTCTAGCACCGCACCGATAACAACAGCTTTGATGCAGCAGCTGCTCATCTTTTTATTCCTATCCCTCCTGGCACTTGCTGGCGGTTTTGCACTTTATATCCCTGTTCTACGGCGTACACTTATCCCATTATCGCGGATGATTAGTACGGTTGAACAAATTGATTCAGGTAAGTTGGATGAACGCTTCCCTCACCTCCAAGGTCAGGAGGAGATTGATCGGCTATCCCGCTCCTTTAATGGTATGCTTGAGCGTCTGGAAACTTCTTTTGAAGCAGAGAAGAACGCAATGGAAAGAATGCGGCAGTTTGTTGCGGATGCTTCCCATGAGCTTCGTACCCCTCTAACCTCTATTCATGGTTTTCTTGAAGTATTGCTGCGGGGAGCGGCTTCCAAGCCAGAGCAGCTTCAAAGTGCGCTAACCAGTATGCATGGGGAATCAAAGCGGATTAATAAGCTTGTGGAGGACTTACTCGTGCTTGCCAAATTCGATCAGGATCCTCAGCTTCATAGATCAGATCTCTCTTTGACAGCAACTATCCGCGAAATGCAGCCGCAGCTTAGAATGCTTGCAGGAAATCGCGATGTCCGTTATGTCTTGACGGAAGAAATCCATGGCAGCTACGATTCAGATAAGCTGAAACAAGTCATTCTGAACCTGTTTCAGAATGCTGTGCAGCATACCGATCCTGTTGAAGGTTCTATAATAATCAGGTTGATTCATGAGGGAAAACAAGTAAAGCTCTCTGTTAGGGATAACGGGGTAGGGATTAATGAACAGCATCTCTCCCGATTGTTTGAGCGGTTCTATCGCAGTGATCAATCACGTGGACGCAAGTATGGCGGCGCCGGACTAGGACTAGCGATTTCGCAATCTATTGTTGAGGCGCACGGTGGAGAAATCAAGGTGCGCAGCAGGCTGGGTCAAGGTTCCGAATTTGATGTTATTTTTCCTGTTTCTTTTCAGGCCGATTACCAATTATAATGATGAAGCCTCATCTTGTAGGTAGTCTAACGATGGAGAACACTTATGAAAAAACTATTCCTACTCTTGATTGTCCTGTATATCGGGTATTTCGCGTTTTTTTCAATTGAAAATGAGATCGGTTATAACACCATTGAAACCTCCTTAACTGCAGGTGAATTTACGATTCCTGTACTTACCTATCATTCTATATCGGATCATTCAAGCAGCGAATATGCCGTAACGCGTGAGAAATTCGAGCAGCAGATGGCTTACCTTCATTCTCATGGCTATCGTGCCCTTACTCTCGCGCAATTCGAGCTATATATGAAGCAGCAGAAACCCGTTGATGAGAAGTGCGTTCTTCTCACTTTCGATGACGGTTATGCAAATAATTATGATGTAGCTTTCCCTATCTTGAAGAAGTATGGATATACAGCGACGCTGTTTGTAATTACGGATTGGGTGAACAGCAAACCATACATGAAATGGACTCAAATCAAGGAGCTTCATCAAGCGGGGTGGGATATTATGCCGCATTCTCGTACTCATCCCCACCTACCGCTGGAAACAGCAGCCAAACAGAAAGATGAGATATTAGGCTCTAAGAAAGCGATTGAACATATTTTACACAGTAAAGTGGATGCTTTTGCTTATCCTTACGGGCATCGCAGTCAAATGACTGTAGACTTGATTCACAACAATGGCTATTCATATGCCTTTACTTTCGATGATGGATTAACGTCCTCAGGGCAAAATCCTTATCTGTTGAAGCGGCTTATCGTATCAGGCAAAGAACCCTTACAAACCTTTATTAAAAGACTGAATCAGAAGAATCTCATGCAAGCTTATTAAGCGTCATGCTTCAGATTAAGCTCCGCAATTAACCTTTTCGATGCGCAATACCGCCAAGAACGCTCCAGATGCTCACGCATCGCATCTGGAGCTACGAGTGAGAACCTCATAAGCACAGATGGATATTCTAGGTAGTCGTCTGTAATGAAAAAGGTATCTCCCTGCACCTTCATCAGAATATCTCTCGCTTCATAATCCACTTTAAGCGCCATCGTTTCTCCATCTTCACGAATACGAGCAAATATCTTGCCTCTTACACGGAATGCAGGCGTACTGAAGTAGATCCCTTCCCCCACACCTGGAAGTGCAAGCGCAATTTGTCTGATTATCTCCACCTGTGCTGCATCCATTGTTCAATCCTCCCGACCTAAGAAATCGCTTTCAGTTTTGAGTACATATATTCGGCAAAAGCGATGAAACTCCTTTCTCAAGCTAATTATTACCCCTTGAAGCGAAATAAAAATAGGACCGAAACAATCGGCCCTGGATTTTTTGAAAATTCATAGAAAAGAAGCCGGATTAAGCTTAAGCTTGCTTCTTTCCTGCTTCTTGCTGTTTATGTGCCAAATCGTTTACGATACCCGCATTTACGACATAGCTCCTCGACTGCTTCTCTGCGTGAGAAACCATCATAAAGCTTATTCGCACGCTCACTTTCAATAATTTCGGAGAAAGGTGTCTCATTGATATTGCCAAGATTAATGATGCCCTCGCCGTCGAGACAGCAAGGAACTACCGTCCCGTTAGACAAGATCGCCGCTTGATTACGAAGGCCATGACAGAACCCTTTGCCGTCATCCTCTTCTGCATTCAAATCCGGCCATTCGAATTCATGATCCTGATTCAAATAAACACGATCCGTAATTTTAAGCCCGCCCCCGCGTATGAACTTCTCTTCGATTTGGTAATCAAGATTAAATTCACGCTCAATAATCTCTAGCACCTGTCGATTCCGATTCTTCTCTTGGTTGGTCGCATTATCTGTATGCAAGTTCCATAAACGAAGAGAGAATAGGATATTCGTCGTTTCGAGTGCTTCCTTAATGAAAGAAAGAATCGTTGTAATGTAAGCTTCTTTGTTCGTCGAGCCTACATGACCGTCAAAGCTATGCAGGGAGAAATTCATCTGACGAAGCGCAGGCTTATCCAACAGCTTCGCTTTGTTCTTCGTAATGAGCGTTCCATTCGTCGTAATGTTCACCTTAAAGCCACGCTCATGACTTAAATCTAGCAGCTGATCGACTTTGGGATGAAGCAGAGGCTCTCCCTTCACATGCAAATAAATATAGCTAGTGTGAGGTTTTATTTCATCAAGTCTTTTCGTAAAATCATCTATTTTAATGAAACTAGGTTCCCGCTTCGTTTGTGGACAAAACGTGCATGCCAGATTACAGACGCTCGTAATCTCAATATAAAACTTTTTGAATGTCTTCACGTATGCTATACCTCGACTCTCTTCAAATGGAACAAGGACTGGAACCTGAGAAACTGGATACTTTTCAAATCGGAGCCCAAATATGATCACGATATCTATCATAATATCATTTTCGCGATGAATATTCACTTCATCCTGCCATAAGTGTTCTAACCCAACCAAACTGACATTAAAAAAGCACCCCTAAAGTGATATTGCATTGCCATGTAGGCTTTCCAATGTCTACTTTTTAAGGGGTGCACTTCAACTATGACCTAGGCTTCTAGCCTAGCGTCTATACAGTTGATATGATATTTCATTTGATAACACACTTCGCATGGAAGCTATTGATCAATTTTTTCCCGCTTCAGCCACATGTTCTTTGCAAAAAGCTTCGATCCACGCAAGCTCTTCATCCTCCATCTCAAAATCGAGATGGTTATTCGTGCTTCTCTCCAAGACTTCGTGCTTGACTACACTTGTCCGATTCTCATCCACAAGGTAGATGACTCTGACATAGATACCATTCTCAGAGAATAACTCGTCGTCTTCTTCGACTTCAATCTCCAATACAAATTCATATCGTTCCCCCGTCAAAATACCGAAGGGATCTCTAATTTTTTCTACTGTATAGCTGCTAACTGTTAACATTATTCATCAACCTCTCTAAACGAACTATCTTTCATTATACAGGAAAGAAACACATCTAAACCAAAAGTATCGACATTTGCTTCTTTTCACATATTTTCGTGGTGCATGCTGGTCGTTTTCGCTGTCTTATTTTATTTATCCGAGCAATTAGAGGATAACTATCACATGAAGGGCATTGCCAAAGGGGCAACACTTTCCATACGAATGGCCGTACTCTGCTTGACCTCTTATGTAACTGGGAAAATAACAGATTATGTCCTTGAAAATAACCTAGATCGCCACAGACCATTACTGCCCTATAGATGAAGAAAAACCGTCAGGAGTTTCAATCCTGACGGTGTTTTTGTGTCTTGAGAATATATTGGGGAATTCATGGAACTTCCTCATCCGAATGTTAGTGGATCGATAATTATGTTATTATCAAACCTAGGTAAAAACGAACGAATTATCGAGCGGTTTCATTTATAAGAGCCATAAAAAAAACCGCGATAAACGCGGATGAGCTTAGAAATAGGTTTAGAAATCAGATTTCGGTTTACGTGGCTGTGATTTTATTTTATTCTGGACGGCTGGCAAATGTCGCATACTGCGGAGCATCGGACCTTTGCAAATCGGACAGGCTTGTTGTTCTACAGCGAATTCTTCTCGTACCCATGCTTTGCAATCGGCATTTCTACATTTCCAAATCTTTGTTAACTTCAGTACCGGCTTTGTCTCATCACTTGTTGTCACTTCATACATCCCTTTCCTTCTAGAGCAATCCGTTTAATATAACATCGCTAGCTAGAAGAAGTCAAAAGGCGAAAAAATACATTTTTTGATAAGAAAGGAACCTTACTGAAATGCCCTTACCCGAAGTAACCGAAGCCGACCTCCTGCACCATTTGCCACATGCGAAAAACAAAGAAGCGATTCTATTTGTTACTGCTTTGTGCGGAACCTGTAAGCTGGCCGAACGGATGCTGGAGATCGTCCTAGCTGCATCCGTTCAGATCGATATTCGAAAGTTGAATATTAATTACGCCCCTCGCTTAAGAGATGCTTGGAAAATCTCAAGCGTCCCGTGCCTCGTTATTATCCAGGATGGCAAGCCAGTCCAGTTCGAATATGCGATGCAATCCGTCGACCATTTGTATGGTCTTCTTAAATAATCCTCAAGAGCTAGCCTGCCTCTTTAAGCAAGCAAACACTTTGTTTTCTCCTTATTCCCCTGGATTCTTCTCCCAAGGCTTGCGAGAACCTAACATTTCCGCCAAGCGTTTGCTTTCCTTACGGCGAATTCTTCGCAGCTCCGAGCGTCCCTCCGCACCTTCATGCAGGAGAATCTCTTCGGGCGTTTCCGGTATGACACTCGGCACATCTGTCGGTTTCCCCTCCTCATCCATCGCAACGAACGTAAGGAATGAAGTGGCCGCTATCACGCGACTACCCGTAAGCAGATCCTCTGCCATTACCTTCACGAACACTTCCATAGACGTCCGGTGTGTCCAGGTAACGAACGCCTCCAGATACACTTCTGTATCTATCTTAATGGGATGAAGAAAATCAACAGAATCCGTTGATGCCGTAACTGCCCGATGACGGGAATGCCTCATTGCTGACATTGCGGCAACATCATCTATATAAGCCATCAGCTTCCCACCAAAAAGCGTATTATGATTATTCGTGTCTGGTGGAAGCACATGACTGGATTTCACTGTTCTTGATTCACGCACATATTTAGCCTCTAGCATCCCAATCCCACTCTCTTCTTCGCATTCATTTTGTAGGGACCCAATGTGTCCCTGACCATCTCACTACATTTCCTACCACGAGTCCCGAAGCCACTTTATCAACGGGAACCTGAACTGACTTTCCATTAACGTCAATATGAACAGCTTCACGATCTAATTGCCTAATGATGCCTTCACGTTGGATAATACAATTGCTTCCCTCTTCTTTCACCGAGACCACCTCTTCATCGTTCCACCCTATTTTAGCAGACTAATTGATTACCGAAAAGGCATGCGATAGACCCAAATAATATAAAAGGGTGCTAGCAGTAATTCCTCCGCTTAGCACCCTTTTATTCACTTATTTAGCTTCATCATATTGCTAATTCTTGTTAAAAATTGTTTTCTTCCAGCTTACGTCTTTTTCCAGTCATTTGATAAATGACCGGAACCACAATCAAGGTTAATAAAGTGGAGGTTGTTAATCCCCCAATAACGGTGATAGCCAGCCCCCCGGAAATTAAACTTGTCGTAGATTGGGATAAAGCTAGCGGTACGAGCGCCAATATGGTCGCACAAGCCGTCATAAGAATCGGTCTTAGACGTGTCTTAGAAGCTTCAACGATTGCTTCTGTGAGCGGAATACCCGACTTTCGGTTCTTCTCTACACGGTCAAGTAAGACAACGGCATTCGTAACAACAATCCCGACAAGCATGAGCATTCCGATCATTGCACTCATCGATAAGGATTGCCCCGTCACAAGCAGCCCGCCAAGCGCCCCAATAGGAACGAATAGCAAGGAGGATAAGATGATTAGCGGTGTGAGTAATCCACCAAAGGTCATACTGAGTACAAGGAAGACAAGACCAATTGCGGCGCCCATAGCAAGACCTATGCTGGAAAACCCGCTATTAATCATTTCGGTGCCGCCACCGATTTTGTAATCCACACCACTTGGTAGGGATAAACTCTCGATGTCAGATGTCACTGTTTTCGTTGTGGCAGCCGTGTTCTCTCCCTTGACAGTTGCACTAAGCTTGGCGTAAGTCTTCCCATCCTCGTGATTAACGGAAATAGGTGCAACCGCTTGTGTAACATCAACAATATCTTTTAGTTTTTTCATACCAGCAGCGGTCGGAATATCAATATTCTCAAGCTGCTCTTTGGAGCTGATCTGCTGCTGGTAAGCCATGGTAATATCCTGACTTTTATTATCGAGCGTATACGTTCCAACGTTTGTTGGCCGCAGCTGTTCATTGACCACCTGCATAATTTGATACGAGGAGACATTGGCATCTCGTCCTGTTTTATTGATAGAAAGCACCCATTTAGGCGTAACGTCCTTTAAATTGTTCGTAATATCCTTAAGATCGCTATTTTGCTTCAATAGATTCTCGACCTGTGCTGAGGCTTTGGATAATGCGGTTAAATCGGAAGCATACAAGCTAACATCGATATTATTGCCCGATGGAGGACCTTGCTGCTCGCCTCCTTTAACGTTTACACTTGTTTCAGGGGCGATATGGTCTACAAGTGTCTGCAGGTCCTTGGTTGTATGATCGATAACGGTGTCCATAACAGTCCCTTCTTTGAATTGAACGTTAAACACCGCTTTGTTCGCCGTACTGCCAGCTTGCATGAATCGGTTGCCTGCACCGCCGTCACCGATGGCAACTTGATAATTGTCTACTCCTTTTAAGTCCTTCAGGTAGCCTTCCACTTTCTCACTGAGCGAGCTCGTTTGTTCGATGCCGCTCTTGTTCGGCAGCGTCATATCGATTTGAATGGAGGGCACAGAGCTTGCCGGAAGAAAAGAAACGCCTAGCAGCGGAATCGTTCCTAATGAACCGACCAGAATAATCAAAGCAAGTCCAAGTACCCAGCCTTTACGACGAAGTGCTCCGCGAATGAGCTTCTCATAAGTGTCTATGAATCTTCCACCCTGTTTATGAGGCTTGATTTGGTTGAAGAATCGAGCACCAAGCACAGGAATTAGCATCATCGCGACGAGAAGCGAGAATAGAATGGAAATCACAACTGCAATGGCGAATGGACGGAAAAATTCGCCAATGATTCCGCTCACGAAGGCAAGAGGCAGAAACACAACTATCGTTGCGAATGTCGATGAGCCTACCGCACCGATAACCTCTTTGGTTGCATGGTATGCAAGCTCTTTCCCTTTCATTTCGCTGCCTTTTTCCTGCCGCCACCTAAAAATATTCTCAATGACAACAATGCTGTCATCTACAATTCTGCCAATGGATACCGCGATGCCTCCAAGTGTCATGATGTTCAGGGTATACCCCATCTGATTCATGATGGCAATGGTGGCGAAAACGGAAATAGGAAGCGCAAGAATAGAAATAAGCGTTGCTCTCACATTTCGTAAAAAGAGGAAGATGATAATAACACAGAACAGCGCCCCGTAGAGTCCCTCTCGGATTAGCGAGGAAACGGATTCCTCAATAGCTGCACCTTGATCGCTTATAACATGAATATCCAGATTTGATTTCGCCTGGAAGGAAGCCAATATCCCTTTCACTTCAGTCGCAACATCCGCTGTATTGGCATCTTGATTCTTCACAACCTCGATCACATAACTATCCTTACCATCGAAGCGAGTGATTTCATTTTGCGTGGAAATAGTTGTGACAGAAGCGATCTCAGAAAGCTTTACTTTCTTTGGCCCGAGTAAAGCTGTACCAGTCGCAGCTTGCTTGCCACTTGCCTGACTTGAACTCTGAGATGGTACTGAACGCAAGTCAGTGCCCTTGGACTCGGGAGTGCCCTGAGCACTCTGAACCGCACCAACTTGCAGCTCCAAATCCTTTATTTGCTGTATGCCATTCACTTTACCGACCAAGCTTAATGGTATTGTCGTTTCATTTTGATTAACAGAGCCAAGCGGCAATGCATAGTTTAACGATTGAAGGGCACTTTGTATGGCACTTAGGGATAAACCGTATTGATTCGCTTTCGCTTTATCGACTTCAATTCGAAGCTCCTCGGATTTCGTTCCTTTCAGGGTGACGGAACTTACGCCTTCCGCCTTCCTTAGCTTTGGAACGACTTGCTCCTGAAGTGTCTTCTGGAGCGCAGCGGGATCATCCTTCGTGGAGAAGATCGCTGCCTGGTAAATTGGCTGCGCTCCCGCTGAGAGACGCTGTACAGATACCTTAGCTTTGTCAGGAAGGGTAAGCTTAGCCAGAGCACCCTCTACATCCTTCGTCACATCATCCATATTCGTACCGAATGGGTACTGGAGAAAAATGCTGGCCGCATTCTCTGAGGATGTACTTGTTAAGCTGTCATAGCCTTTAAGACTTTGCAAGCTTCCTTCCACCGGATTGGTTACTTCCGTTTCTACTTCCTCCGTGGACCCGCCCGGATATACCGCTTGGACAAAAACAGCAGGAAAGCTAATGTCCGGAAATGTTTGCTGCTTGATCTTTGTTGTCGAATAAAACCCAAGTCCTAGTACGAGCACGCACAAAATCACGACTACCACACTATTTTTCAAACTAAATTTACTTAAAGCACTCATTGCTCTCTCTCCTCTCTTTCTAGAGAACACTATACGCGATGAATTTGAACTGAATATGTATAGCTCATTACAAATGCAATCAGAGTCGGACAAAGGACATAAAAAAACCGACATGCTGCTATCACATGATCGGCAATTTTATGGTTATTAGGGTCCCCTGTCCCAATTGACTGTTAATTTGTATATCACCCTGATGAATATCGATGATCCGCTTCACGATCGAGAGCCCGAGCCCGCTTCCCTTAACCCGATTATCTCTGGATTTATCCACCTTATAGAAAGGAATCCAAATCTGATGAAGCTCCTCATCTGGAATCCCCTGCCCATTATCTTCTATCGTTACGATGACCATCTTCTCTGTGGCTGTCAAAGAAATGGCTATGGATGTGTGCTCCGGAGAAAATTTAATGCTATTGCTCAGCAGATTGATCCACACCTGACTAAGCTGATCTTCATCCCCGTTGATTATCACTTCCTCCAGATTAAGGATCATCTCCATCTTCTTCATACTCCACTGCGGTTCACTGGCAATAACGGTACGCCTCAACTGCTCAGCTAACTGGAACGGATGAGGATGCAAGGGATGCTGCTCAATCTGAAGGGTTGAGAGACGAAGTAAATTCGTACTAATTCGAGACAGACGCTGGCTCTCCTCTTCAATAATGGTTAGATAGCGCTGCCTACTTACTTCGTCCATCTGCTTTTCTTTAAGCGCCTTGGTAAAGCCCGTTATAGACGCTAAAGGAGATTGTATTTCATGAGAAACATTATTCACGAAATCCCTTCGCATCTGATCCAGCATATGCAGCTCACCCGCCATCTCATTGAAGCTTGCTGTCAGCACACCGATTTCATCACGTCGTTTGGAATGGATGTTGATTTGAAAATCGCCTTTGGCCATCTGCCTTGTTGCTTCCGTTAATTGCCGCATAGGCTTTACGATATATCTTGCGGCCAATAGAATAAGAAGGCTGCCCACAACTAAGACAATAATAAGAACGGTTAGCAGCATATACCGGACTTCTGCTAATGATCGATTAAGCTCTGGGGATATGAACAAGGCGTAGGATTTATTATTTTTCTTAAAGGGAAGGCCTATAACAAAACTCCCAGGCTCATGTTCACCTCTATAGATCCCCCCTTTTAATACCTGTTCAATCTGTGTGTTGGACACCTGTGATGTGTTATCGTTGTCACTGCCGCTGCCTCCATCCTCGTAATAAACAGACTTTTTATCTTGATTATAAATGTGAACGCGAAAATTCGGCAGGACGGCAACGCCATTCAAAAAAGCATCTATGTTAGTCGACTTGGATTGCTCCAGCGACTGAATTATTCTCTTCCCACTCTTAATCATATTTTCCTGAGCCAATTGTCTGACTCTGTCACTATATAATTGGTTAGACAAGAAGAAGGACACTATTAAACTCACGATGACGGCACCGATAAAGGTGAGAACAATTCGAACATATAATGATTTAATCTTGTACCACCTCTAGTCGGTAGCCAAGACCTCGAATCGTTACAATTTTAAAATCCGATTCATAGCTGTCAAATCGCTCCCGCAGCCGCTTGATATGAACGTCAATCGTTCTCTCGTCCCCATCGTACTCATATCCCCAGATTTGTTGAATGAGGCTGGTTCGGGTGAACAGCTGACCTGGATAGCTGGCGAGTTTATATAAGAGCTCGAACTCCTTCAGCGGAATCGTTAGTACCTCTTCCTTATCCTTGAAAAGGATCTGGAATCCGATACGATCCAGTACGATGCCGCCTAACTGAATCATTTGTGCTGCGGAGATCCGATATCTCTTCAGAAGTGCTTTCACACGCAGTACCAGTTCTATCGGATCAAAGGGTTTTGTCAGATAATCATCCGTTCCGAGCTGGAACCCTTTTATCTTCTCTTCGGCTTCGCCTTTGGCCGTCATCATCAAGATCGGCATGTTCCCTTGCTCCCTAATTTTGCGACATAGCTCCCAGCCATCAAGGCGCGGCATCATAATATCCATAACGATCAGATCTACCGCATGATTCGTGATATACTGCCAAGCTTCTTCCCCGTCGTTGCATTCAATAATATCGAAGCCTTCATCCGCCAAATATAACCGCACGAGCTCACGGATATGCGCATCGTCATCAGCAATTAGTATCTTGGTCATCATTTGTTCCCCTTTGTTTCAAAAATTGTCATTATTCCACGCTTGCACTCCGCATATCATTATTTTATGATTACAGGATTGATGTTTCAAACCATGAAGAAATCGGAGGGGATCCAGTTGCCCGCATCACTAAAGGGAATCGTGAAGCGCTTTTTGCCATTGACTAGCATGTTGATATTCCCTGTCATGGGCTGGTTATATGCGTTAACTAATAATTCCAGCTCGCAAGTATACAGCTTAATGACCGATTTGGACCGTGCTTTTCCGTTTGTGAAAATATTTGTCCTGCCTTATTCCATCTGGATTTTTTATTTGTATGCTTGTCTTGTTTATTTCTTTATGAAAGATCCGGCCTTGTATGCGCGTACTCTTATTACGTATGTCATCTGCGCTCTCTTCTGTTACGGCGTCTACATGGTCTTTCAAACGACAGTTCCAAGACCTGCGATTGAAGGCACAGATCCTATAACCAGGCTGCTTGCTTTCGTTTACGGTCGCGATCAGCCTTACAACTGTTTTCCTAGTATACACTGTTTCTCCAGCTATTTGGTTATGAAAGCATTATATACGAGCAGCTTTCGCAATCGTTTGAACCAAACCTTGATTTACGGGATGTCTTCCCTCATCATCATGTCGACTTTCTTTATTAAACAGCATGTATTTCTTGACGCTATTGCTGGTATTTTACTCGCTGAAGTCGTCTATCGTCTACTTGTACACCTATCTAGCACGAGAGAAGCACGCAGAACCAAACCCGTATCACAGCAAAGGCAGATGGGAGCTTAGCTCCCGTCTGCTCTTTTTTTATGACAATCGCAACCTTCGGTTTATGATCAATGGCGAACGCTATCGCTTCTTCAGAACGATTCCGTCCGCTTCGCTATTGTTTCGAGTTGGCAACCATTCATCAAGAAAGGTGTTAGAAAAATCAGGATTTAAAAAGGGCTCTACACCAAAACTAGTGGTTGAGTCGAAGGTAATCAGATGCTGAGCGGACAGGAGAGCTCTTATTTCAGTCCAATCGCTGCATGTAAGGGGATTAAAGGACAAAGAAGACGCTATTCTCCAGCAAATCATCTGAAATCAGTTGCATTTTAGTTGATAGCGGAACCTGTGTCCGCTAAACTTGTTTGGAGTCGTGTTTCGATCTAAATAGCGGTTCCACAGTCCGCTCAGTAAGATTAACGGGATAATCTCCTGTTATAGGGGCTGCTTTCTTCTGTTTTTTCGTCATCACGGGAATTTCTCCCGTTCATCCATTCTTTTTCACCTCATTTAGGTGGATCTACTCAAGTTTATGGGGGGTTCTGCTAAGTGAACTGCTCAGCCCAAATCGAGAGAATGAAATGCAGGTTTTCCTGTTATTTCTAATTGAACGCCTGAATCGCTGTGTAGAATCAGCTATCGGCGAACAAATAGCGGCTTAGGCTCGAAACGGGCCCGTAACAAAATAGTCAACCACGATTATGAAATTGAGCCGGAAAAAGAGTACACAAAAAAGCATTCCAGCACAAACTGAAATGCCAATTGTGAAGCTGCGAACTTATCCGTTGGTGGCCTGAAGCTCCACTTCGATGTTGCCTCGCGCTATCAAATCATAGCGCGTAGCCTGAAGCAAAGAACTGCTCCAGATTCGTTCCACTCCCGCCTGCCCATATGAATTATGAATCCTAAACCAAAAAGATCCGGTGAGTACGCTCATTCATTAGCCATAGCCTTAGCAGAAAGCTAAGTGACCAGCTGCTTTTGAAGAAGTGTCATGAGATGAGCCTCATTATCCCAAACAAGTGATTGAAACTTTTTGGAGGGAATAGGGCGATAAGGGGTTTTCATTGGCCCTGTTTCTCCTGCATGAACAGCCCACAGAACAGGAACCTCCAAACCAATCGCATAGCCTGCAGCGAAGCAAGCCGCTGTTCCCTGGCCTGATGCGTCAACAATAACAAGCTTACTCTCTACAATCAAATGCATCGTTTGTTCATTCAATCCTGTTGAATCAGATAATTCCACCATATGAGGAAGATAACCGCATTCTCCTAGCTTTGCAATCAATCCTTCAGACCAATCCAGAAGTGGCACGCTATCTCCAGCGATAAGCAGTAAACATGGCTTTAAACGTCTTGATCCAGAATAAGAAGCAGCCTCCTTCCAGCCCTTCTCCGTTAACCAGAACGTCGAACCGATTCTCTCTAGATACTCTTCTCCTTTGAGCTTCTCAATAATATAAACAAGCTCCTGAAGATTTATTGAGTAAGTTAAATTGAAGCTCAAAGATAATTGATGAATAACTACCGGTTCATCCGGTTTGCTGGAATGTCTGAATAGATACTGCAGCAGCTTAATACCTTTCTCTTCAACCGACATCGGTGAGGTCGACAATTGCTCAAACCTAGCGAAATCATTAAAGGTCAGACGAACTTGTTCATCACAATCCGTCTTCTCTCTAATATAGGCAGATACAAGGGGGAATAATTGACGCTTTATCGAATAGCCCAAGGCATTATAGGAATCATAACTCGCTTGCTGAAGTCCATAAGAGCCGCCGGGTGAGCAATTGCAGCTAATAAACCAATCATCCGTCCCCTTTTCCTTAACAGGTACCATCTGATCGCAAAATAAACAACGCTTTGTTTCGGTTTCCATTGTGTTTCACTCCTAAAAGGTTTTGCGTGGTTCTACTCAGGTACGTTAGTACCTAAGCAAAAACTACTTCGAAAGCATAAACTTAGATTTTGCGTGGTTCTACCCAGGTACGTTAGTACCTAAAGCAAAAACTACTTCGAAAGCATAAACTTGGTTTTGCGTGGTTCTACCCAGGTACGTTAGTACCTAAAGCAAAACCACTTCGAACGCATAGGCCTAGGATTTTCGACCTACTTAAGAGTCATTCGAGCCTCTTACAGAAATAGAGGGGGCGCCTCCGATTAGTATTTTCTCATGACAGCCTTAGTTTTCTCATCTTCAAGTCATTCTGTCCATCATAAAAGGATCTTAACGATTTTTCTCAGATTGCATCTGCATTTGGTTAGCTAATAGATTAGCAGGATAAAATAAACATGCACTTGTCATTCGAATAGATTTATGGGTCTAACCATAGTCAGTGCTTGCCAACACGAAGTACATAGCGAAGCGGACGGAATCGTTCTGAAGAAGCGACAGCGATCGAAAGAACGATCCGTCAGCACAGCGGCCTTCTACGCACCATGTTTCGAGTTTATCTAGCGCTTATTTCAGTGTTGAGCCAGATTTATTATCCTAAAATAACTTGTACATGTAGAAAGGATGATCCCCATGCAAATCAAATCTGATTTACATCGGACCAATGAAACAGTTCACGAGACTGGCAATTACGTCTGTGCGGCAGGTATAACGAAGTCTTTTAACGAGGGAGATGCTTTCCCTGTCTGCCCCAAATCCAAGCAAGAAACGACCTGGAGACATGTAGAGCATGAGCATCACACAGGAGAGAAAGTAACTGAATTCGGTTCCTACGTGGATAAAGATGGTGAGCATATGGAGCTTCTTGAGGGGGATACATTTCCGGATTGCCCCAAATCAGGCCAGCCGACAATGTGGAAGCATGATGGGACTCTTGAGGTAAATGCCTAGTCCCCATAAAAAAGCGAACGAACAAGCCTATTTTCTCCGTTCATATTACACGGTAATTCAGTGAACTTTACAACAAAATAAAAGGAAAAGGACTACTGAAGACTCCAGTAGTCCTTTTCCTTATTTCAAGTAAACCTCGGCGCCCTCGACAGGTCTTATTTTAGTGATGAGCCCTTAATCACGTTCATAAATCGAACCCGAACGACTGGCAAAAAACTCAGCATAAACTTTCTCCGCGTAAGCATCCGTCATTCCGGAGATATAGTCAGCCACCATCCGCTCCCACGGCCACTTTTCCTTGTGCTGCTCGTAGCTCTCCAGCCAGTCTGGCGGTATAATAAGCCGACCCGTTTCCGGTACTTTAAAGCTGTCCCAGAGCCGTTTGATGATCACCTCGCTGCGCTTATGAAGCCGCTGCACGCGGAAATCCTTAATTAGGGTAACCCAGGCCAGCTTCTTCAAAATTTCCATTGTACGAAGCAACTCCATATCCTGGTGTCCATCCTTAATAAAGGTGACCCTCTTCCACCCCGTTGTCGGATCATCGATAATACCAACTCCGCTTACGAACTTCCTAACCCAACGCGCCTTCATCTCACGCCTTGTTCGGGATGGCTCGCGCCCGCATTCCAAATAGATCATTTCCCATTGCAGTAAATATTGATGAAGTACCTGCTTCACCATCGCATTCATATCAACCTGTTCCCAGTTCATGACCCCATTACCCGAATCATCAATAATTTCTTGCATGACATGAGAGACCAGTCGATCATCCTCGAAGAGGTTCGTATTCATCTGAATCTTGCCCGCACGAATGCCGTCCTCTATATCATGTGTGGAGTATGCGATATCATCGCATAAATCCATCAGCTGCGCCTCCAGCGTCGCACAGCCTTCTGGCATCGCCCATAGTTGGCGTAGGTAGTCGATCCCTTCCCATTCCCGCTTATATACTCCTTTAAGACGGCCAGGATCATCGATGCAGAAAGGATATTTATTGATCGCCAGAAGCACCGCTGCCGTCAAATCCAAGCCACTGTCGCTTCCAGCTCGTTTCTCAAGAAACATGAGGATTCGAAAATTCTGGGCATTTCCTTCATAGCACATCCCATGCTCTTCAAGAAGCAGCTCATTTAGTACTTCTTCACCCTTATGGCCAAATGGAGGATGTCCAAGATCATGCGCAAGCGCCGCACATTCTACGACCTCCGGGTCCATCATTAGACCGGGATGCTCCTTCTTATTCAAGAAAGGATAGCTCTTGGCAAGCTTTCTCGCTACCTCTCTGGCAATTTGCGACACTTCAAGCGAATGCGTTAATCGAGTACGATAATAATCACCTGAGCCTGCACCGAACACTTGTGATTTCCCTTGCAGCCGGCGAAAGGCAGGTGATTGAATAAGTCTGGCATAATCCTTCTCGTACTCGTCTCGATCCTCGCTGGAGTGGATGTTCTCGGAGTCATACAATCGTATTTTTCGTTCGTTCATGTTCATCCACTTCTTCTCCTTATCTAAGAGCTCTGTTTATACTTTTATTTTATGAATATCTTTCATGAATAGCAAATAAAGAACAAACAAGCTGCCGCCCGATTTTACTCGGACAACAGCTTGTTTAAGTCTTTCTTGAACAGCTCTAATGGTTAAACTTCAAGAAGCAGCGCTTCTGGGTCTTCCAATAGGTTCTTAAGTGTTACAAGGAAACGAACAGCTTCTGAGCCATCTACGATACGGTGGTCATAGGAAAGCGCCACATACATCATCGGACGGTTCTCCATCCTCGTCTCGTCAATAGCTACCGGACGAAGCTGGATTTTGTGCATACCGAGAATACCAACCTGCGGTGCATTCAAGATTGGCGTTGATAGCAAGGAACCGAATACCCCGCCATTCGTGATGGTGAAGGTACCTCCTTGCAGGTCTGACAGCGCAAGGGAATTCGAGCGTGCCTTGCCAGCCAGATCCGCAATTTGTTTCTCAATGCCTGCGAAGCTCAGACGATCCGCATCGCGAACGACTGGAACAACAAGACCTTCTTTAGCGGATACCGCAATACCGATATCATAGTATTGTTTGACAACAATTTCGTCGCCCTGAATTTCCGCATTCAAAAGCGGGAATGCCTTCAAAGCGCCAATAACCGCTCTTGTGAAGAAGGACATAAAGCCCAAACCGATATCATGCTTCTCTTTGAAAGCATCCTTCCGACGTTTACGCAGGTCGAGGATTGCCGTCATATCGACTTCATTGAAAGTAGTCAGCATCGCAGCAGTCCGCTGCGCTTCAACTAGACGGTTTGCAATTGTAACGCGGCGGCGTGACATCTTGCGACGCTCTGCCGGTTTAGTTGGATCCGCTGTTGCTGCACTAACTGCTGGTTGTGCCTTCTGCACGGATGGTACAGCTGCACTTGGAGCTGCTGCCGGTTTCGTTCCATGAGCTTGGATATCCTCTTGACGGATACGTCCCATTGGATCTTGGGATTGCACTTGGCCCAAATCAATACCGCGTTCTCTAGCAAGCTTCCTTGCTCCAGGGGATGCTGCGTAGGAAGAGGAGCTATCGCTGCTGGCCGCCTCAACTGCCGGAGTAGGAGCCGCCTGAACAGCGGCTGGCTTGGATTCAACTGGTACGGATGCAGGAGTTGCTGCTGGTGCACTTACCGCAGCGGAACCCTTTCCGCTGCCGATACGTCCGATTGTTTCGCCAACCTGAACGGTCTCGCCTTCTTTACTAAGAAGCTGCTCGATAACTCCGCTTTCCTCTGCACTGATCTCAATGTTAACCTTATCGGTCTCCAATTCGGCAAGAACGTCGCCTTGGTTAACGCGGTCTCCCTCTTTCACATGCCACTTGGCAATTGTGCCTTCCATGATAGACTCGCCCATTTCAGGTACTTTAACTTCACTCATGGCCTTAATCCTCCTGTGTAATCGTATTTAATGTACTCTTATTAAGAGCGACTGATATAATGCGTTGTTGTTCAATATTATGAATAAACTGGAATCCGCTTGCTGGGCTCGAACGTTTAGGACGGCCAACATAACGAACCGCTGAACCCTTCGGAGCACGAGAGCGAATACGAGGCTCAATGAAATTCCAAGCACCCATGTTCTGCGGCTCTTCTTGTACCCATAGAATTTCTTTTAGGTTCGGGAACCGGTTGATTACGTTCTCCACTTCCGCTTTAGGGAATGGATAGAGCTGCTCGATACGTGCGATATGAAGCCAATCCCAATTCGCACCCTCTTCGGCGGTAAGTGCTGTCGCAAGGTCAATTGAGATTTTACCACTGCAGAAGATTAGGCGTTCCACAGCGGCATTCTTGGTCCCAAGTCCTGGCTGTTCCAAGACAGGCTTGAATGCGCCCTCGCTTAAGTCCGTTGGATCAGAAGCAACGAGCGGATTACGGATTAAACTCTTCGGTGACATAATAATAAGCGGTCTAGCTTCATCTGTATCCGTCATAGCAGCCTGACGACGCAAAATATGGAAATATTGAGCGGCAGAGGTCAAGTTGGCAACGGTCCAGTTATCTTCCGCTGCAAGCAGTAAGAAACGCTCAAGACGCGCGCTGGAATGCTCAGGACCTTGTCCTTCGTATCCATGCGGCAGCAGCATCACAATGCTTGATTTCTGCGACCATTTTACCCGTCCAGCTGTGATGAACTGGTCAATGATAACTTGGGCAGCATTCGCGAAATCGCCATACTGTGCTTCCCAGATGACAAGTGTTTCTGGGGAGAAGACATTATAGCCATAGTCGAACCCAAGCACTGCTGCTTCGGATAATGGGCTGTTATATACAGCGAATGAAGCATTCGCTTGTGGAATTTGGTGGAGCGGACAATAGGTCTCTCCAGTCTTAATATCGTGCAGCACAAGGTTACGGAAAGCGAATGTCGCACGTTCCGAGTCTTGTCCACTTAGACGAATCGGCTTACCGCCCTCAAGAATGGTTGCAAACGCCAGCGTTTCCGCGAGTCCCCAATCCACTTTGCCGCCTTCATCCAATGCTGCAGCACGGCGCATTAGAATACGCTCCAGCTTCTCATAAACATTGAAGCCATTTGGCCATTTCAAGAGCTCTTCATTGATAGATTTCAGCTTCTTAAGAGGTACAGCCGTAGCCAGTTCTTTCTTTTGACGACGTCTGCCAGGCTCTTCAATCTTGCGATGAGTCTGATCACTTTCTTTCACTGTATCAAGCGCAGTCTGAAGGACTGTTAAATTATCCTGTCTCATTTGTGCAACTTGATCTTCATTGATAAGCCCTTTTTCCTTCAGCTTATCTGAGTAAATGATACTAACAACCGGGTGCTTCCGCAGTTTCTGATAAACAAGCGGTTGTGTAGTTTCTGGATCATCGGTTTCATTATGTCCATGACGACGGTATCCAACCATATCAATCAGGAAATCCTTATGGAACCGTTGTCTGTATTCACATGCCATACGGACGACTGCGATACAAGCTTCCGGATCATCCGCGCTAACGTGAACGATAGGAATTTCGTACCCTTTTGCCAAGTCGCTTGCATAGTAGGTAGAACGGGAATCACTGCTTTCGGTCGTAAATCCAAGACGGTTATTCACGATGATGTGAATGGTTCCCCCACTTCCATATCCAGGAAGCTTTTTGAAATTAAGCGTTTCCGCTACGATACCTTCTCCAGCAAAAGCCGCGTCACCATGCATGATAATTGCTGCAGCACTACCAAAATCAGCCTTCGGATAACCAGCGGCGGTACGATTATCCTGTGCGGCACGCGTAAAGCCCTGCACGATCGGATTCACATATTCAAGGTGACTTGGATTGTTAGCTAAGGATATGCGAGTTTCAATCGTTGCGCCTTCCTTCAAAGAGCGATGTGCACCCAAATGGTACTTCACATCACCAGTCCAACCAATATTGATGCCGCTGGAACCTTCGGATGGTATCAAATCCTTATTCGGAGCATGATGGAATTCAGAGAAAATGCCTGTATAAGGCTTTCCAAGTACGTGAGCAAGTACATTCAGACGACCACGGTGAGCCATACCCATCAGAATATGCTCTGCCCCATCATGAGCAAGCTCACGTACGATCTCATCCAGCATCGGAACGAGAACGTCCGTTCCCTCGATCGAGAACCGTTTTTGCCCGACAAAAGAACGCTGCAGAAACGTTTCAAACTGCTCCACTTCAATAAGTCTGTTAAGAAGGGCAGAACGTTCTTTGGCGTTCATTGGTTTAGCAGCCATGCCGGATTCCACTTGACGTTTCAGCCAAACGCGTTCTTCCTGTTCATGGATGTGACTATATTCGATACCAAACGACTTGGTATATACATCATTTAAGTACTGAATCGCTTGCCATCCGTCACGTAT
Organism: Paenibacillus baekrokdamisoli; assembly: GCF_003945345.1. Lineage (GTDB taxonomy): Bacteria > Bacillota > Bacilli > Paenibacillales > Paenibacillaceae > Paenibacillus_Z > Paenibacillus_Z baekrokdamisoli. Next base: position 2,320,082 of record NZ_AP019308.1, read on the forward strand.
TGACTCGGGAGCTTCCTCCCAAATTAGTGATGCCGGGATCGCAGCAAGGTCTTCTTGGGTCAAATTGAATGTTTCTGGCTTTAGCAGTCTTGTGTCAGGAACTGTCCCAATACCGAGCGGATCGTTCTCTACAGCTAAATGACCATAAGCACGAATATTACGTACTAATTTACCAGCGTCCACGATTTTTTTCAGAAAAACAGGATCAGCCATCTTGGACCCTTCAACCTGAATCGAGCTTGGTTGAGGTTTCACGACAACGCCGTTCACATCATCTACTGAAGGCGGAGCGCCCCATTGTGCGAACGTTTCACGATAAACCGGATCAACACTATCCGGGTTTTCCACATACTTCTCATACATCTCCTGTATGTACCCAAGATTGGGTCCATAATAATGCTCCCAGGGCGACTGAGCTATGTTGCTGTCTGCTGCCATTGCCTTTTACCTCCACCATCTAAAATAAGGGACATAAATAACGCCTACTATATCTTATTTACCCTTTATTCACGCATCCATACATTATAGCAGAAACATCATTGATTCGACAAAGCTCTCCTACGTATTTTGTGTCATTTCTTATAACAAAATGCCGCAATCCTCGAAAGGATGCGGCATAATTGGAATTATTGCGATTTTCGACCAATCCATAGCAAAATCGTGATGAGTATGAACGCTATTAAAGCCATGAATGGAATCGTTACGACCCCGCCGAACCAATCCAAATAATCTTTGTTGCATGGAATGCCTTGCGTACAGGGTAATGCCTTGGCAAGTGCGGGTATCTTCTGCTCTGCATAATGATACATTGAGATCAGACCGCCAATAATCGAAAGCGGCAGCACGTACCCGATTTGCTTACGATCATTCTTATAGCTGGCTATGCCCAGAATAATGACAATTGGGTACATGAAGATCCGCTGGAACCAACAAAGCTTACAAGGAATAAATCCAATGACATCACTTAAGTACAAGCTTCCGCCTACGGCTACAATAGCCACGATCCAAGCTAGGTAGAGCGCGTATTTTCTAATGAAGGGAATAAATCCCTGAGGCTCTTCAATCCATTGAGATTCATCAGTGACTTCATCGCTCACTTGAAACTCCTTCGTCATTTAAGATCCTTCTGCGCTTGTTCAATTGCTTTTTTGATAGCATCATAATCAAGAATATTACCTTTAAACTGAACGCCGTTAATAAATATAGATGGAGTGGAGTTAAGGTTGAGCTTCTGCGCCTTCGCATAATGAGCAGCCACTTCGGATTGATAGGTGCCATTTACAATATCCGACTTCAACTTGTCATAGTCAACAGCCAGCTTCTCACGCTTGGCCAACTCCACTAAATAGTCAGGTGTAGCCCAAGCTACCGTTTCGGAACCTTGGTTTGTATAGATGGCATCGTAAAATTTCCAAAATTCATCTTTATTCTGATGGTAAATCGATTGACCTGCAAGTGCTGCCGTTTTTGAATCCTCGCTAATAATGGTGAAGTTCATGAAAGAGAATGAAGCCGTTCCTTTATCGATAAAATCCTTCTTTAGCGGCTGCTCGATTTTTTCGCGGAAGTCTTTGCAAACCGGGCATTTATAATCGCCGAACTCGACGATTTTGATCGGAGCATCTGCCTTGCCAAGCGTTGGAATCTGATCATAGTTAAAGGTCGTATCATTCTTAGGCGCAAATATGAGAGCAACAATAATTAAAGCAACAACCACGATTCCTGTTCCCCATATGAGCTTCTTCATCCTCTTGCGCTGCTTTTCCTGCTGAATTTGCTGTAATTTCCGAACACTCTTGTACTCGGATTTCTTAGTCGCTTGTACCATTTATTCTCCATCCTCTACGTTTATTACATAATGAAATTCTGCATGATAAGGCTAGTACTATAAATTGTATTAGCCTCTAAGAAAGTTGTCAAATAAAGATAGATATTCTCTATTTAAAGAGAATCCGTTATATCCTGTAGAACTACGCCTTGTGGAAGAATATGCTCCACTTTTTCCCTTACCTGCTCATCATTCATTCTAGGATCGAGAATGGATACAATCCCTTGATCCTCACGGGTACGAATTAATCGACCTAGCCCCTGCTTCAAACGAAGCAGCATATAAGGCATATCCACGGTATCGAAAGGAACAGCTGCATCTCTGCGTTTTGCCGCAAATACAGGATCATTCGGAGGGAAGGGCAGCGACCAAATCATAACTTGGGACAAAGATGGCCCAGGTATGTCCAAACCTTCCCACAGCGTAACCGCACAAAGGACACTATGTTCATCATTCTGAAACTCGGCAATAAGGTGACTGATTTCACTCTCGCCCTCAAAGAGGAAACGATACACCGAGCCATCAGTATACCCGCTTATATCCTGCTTGAACTGCTCCAACTCTTCTCTAGATGGGAACAGAATCAACGCTCTTCCTTCTGATTTAAGCAAAAGCTTGAGCGCCAATTGAATCTTCTCCTGACGTTCATCACTCGAATAAGGCTGCAGCTTCGCGAAGAGGTGCATCTGATTCTCGTAATCGTAAGGTGAGGGTACGGAGAAGGAAAGGCTGTCCTCAATGCCCAGACTATCTGCTGTATAAGCGAATGAGCCATCCACTGATAAGGTAGCAGACGAAAAAATGATCGGCATACGCTTCGAGAATACCCGCTCCTTCAATACTTCCTTCACAAGCTTAGGCATAATGACGAGTGTCGTGCCGTCCTTATCTTCAGACACCCATGTAATTAATCCGGCTGGCTGCTTGAATAAGCTAAGTGCAAACTGGATCATTTCAATATGCTCCTCGACGATTTTGAGCTGATAATCATCAAGGGTGAAGAGCGCGCTCTCGAAGACAAGCTCCTCTTCAATCGTAGCTAGTACGTCCTGGAAACGATTAATCTCACGGAGAAGTTCAGCACTAACAACGACTTCTTTACGATCAGATGCCATTATCTTGCGGCTTGTCCGATTAAGCAAATAGAAGAGATTCTCGCTCTGCTCGATCGCTTCATCGATGGCAACCGCGAGCGACTCCCTTACTTCGCCATTAAGCAAACGAGTAATAATCGATTCGAACATCGCATGCTTCAATTTATAGGTTAATGCCTTCTGAGCGGCATTCTCAAGCAGATGTCCTTCATCAAAGACAACCGAACTATGCTCCGGTAATAAAGGAAGCTGTCCTTCTCGCTTTCTTGCCTCATAGGTCCAGACATGCTCCATATAGAAATCATGTGAACAAATAATGATATCGGCTGCCTTGCGGTAATGATCCCGTGAGAGAGTTTGTCCACAGCGATGGCGTCTAGTGCAAACCAAACAATCTTGGAAAACATCCCAGCCTACCTTACCCCACTGATCATCGGTAAGATTGGGATAATCTTTACGGTTCCCATAGGGATGGAATGACTGCATCGTTCCAGGTGTATTCACGAAATCAGGGAGTTCACGATAAATATCATGGAAAATCTCCGAATCCTCGATTTCCCCCTTTGCATCATCCAGCTTATTCAGGCACAGATACTGATCGGTTGATTTACCGAGCCTTGCATCAATCGTTAAATCCAAATGACGAGCCAGCTTGGCAATGTCGCCTTCCGGCTTCACCAGCTGCTCAATTAGAGATTCATCTGCACAAGCGATAATGGCAGGCATTCTCATATAACGTGCATAGTTGATGGCATAGAGCAGGTAAACAAATGTTTTCCCTGTCCCCACGCCCGCTTCTGCGAAGATCGTCTTCTTATCGCTATAAGCCCGTTCCAACTGGAAGGCCATATATATTTGCTCATCTCGCACTTCAAATCCAGCTTCAGGTAGACGTTCATAGAATACATCGGCAATCCAATCACTGGCCTGCTCGACAAAGGGGATCTTCGGGTCGAACTCAAACGGATATTGACTCACTTATGCTGGCCTCCAGCTCAATAAAATATTTTAAAACGGTATTGATGCACTCAACTGATGATTGTATCACAAAAAAAGATCAGATGCCTATACAAACGAAAGGCCCAGGCATGCAAGCCTGGGCCTTTCGTTTGTTCTCTGCCTTGTTTAAGGATCAATTAAACAACATCGTAGCCTTGATCTTCAATGGCTTCTTTGATCTGATCGATCGTAATATTTGCTGCCTCATAGTCGACGGTTACGCTATTACCAGGCAAATTCACCTTCGCAGATACACCCTTTTTCTTCAAAGCTCCCTCAACACTATTCACACAGTGCTGACAAGACATCCCTTTTACTTGCAAAGTCGCAGTTGTTGACATATTCATGAACACTCCTCTTCTATAGAATGATTATTTCATTTATTGTTGTTTCAGCCTTTGCAGCCGTAGTGAATTGAGCACGACCGATACAGAGCTGAGCGCCATTGCTGCACCTGCTAACCAAGGCGCAAGCAATCCGGCAGCGGCTATCGGTATCCCGATAATATTATAGGCTAAAGCCCAGAATAAATTTTGCTTAATATTGAGCATCGTTCTCTTACTAATGAATATGGCATCGGGGATGCTGTTCAAATCTCCCCGCATAAGCGTGACATCAGCGGCTTCAATCGCGATATCCGTCCCTGTTCCGACAGCCATTCCAATATCAGCTGTTGCAAGAGCTGGCGCATCGTTAATGCCGTCTCCGACCATCGCTACCGTAAGCCCAGACTGCTGCAGCTTCTTAACTTCGTTCGCTTTGCCATCAGGGAGCACTTGTGCAAGCACGCGATTGATGCCAACCTGCTGCGCTATGGCTTGTGCCGTGCGTTCATTATCGCCCGTAATCATGATCACTTCAAGGCCCTGCTGTTTCATGCGGTCAACTGCAGCCATCGATGTCGTCTTGATTGTATCGGCAACAGCAATGAGGGCCGCGTATTGTCCATTAACCGCAACGAGCATCGCTGTTTTACCAGATTGCTCGAGGGATATCATTTGGGAACCTGCTTGCTCCGTATTTACTTGATGAGCTTCCATTAGCTGACGTGTGCCTATTAGCATTTCGTTGCCATTAATGCGAGCCTCAATCCCATAGCCTGGCTTCGCCTCGAAATGTTCAAGGTTATTCGCAGCAATGACAATCCCTCTCGCTTCAATGCCTGCAACGATGGCTGCTGCAAGTGGATGCTCGGAGTTCTTCTCTGCTGCTCCAATCCAGCCCAGAAGCTCTGACTCTTCATTGGCAGTGGAGCTGATAATGACATCGGTTAGCACCGGTTTCCCTTCGGTAATCGTTCCTGTTTTATCTAGAATGACGGCTTGAATGCGATGCGTCGCTTCGAGATGTTCACCTCCTTTAAATAAAATACCAAGCTCGGCCGCACGGCCTGAGCCTGCCATGATCGAGGTTGGCGTCGCAAGTCCAAGCGCACATGGACAGGCAATCACAAGCACCGCAATCGCCTTTTGCAGCGCTCCGGCAAAGTTCCCAGGCTCAATTGCGAAGTACCAAAGGAGAAAGGCCACAGCTGCAATCCCCACAACAATAGGAACGAATATGCCGGAGATCACATCAGCTATCCGCTGGATGGGAGCCTTAGAGCTTTGTGCTTCTTCTACGATTTGCACAATATGCGCAAGCACAGTCTCCTTACCAATCTTCGTTGCCCGCATCTTCAACATCCCGTTTTTGTTAATCGTTGCTCCAATAAGTGAGTCGTTCACATGTTTCTGTACAGGCATGCTCTCACCGGTCAGCATGGATTCATCGACACTTGAGGAGCCTTCAACGACGAGACCATCCACAGCGATTTTCTCACCGGGTTTAATAAGAATAATCTCTCCAACAACAACCTCTTCAATGGGCAGAAGCATTTCCACGCCACCGCGAATGACGGTAGCGGATTTTGCCTGAAGGCCTAATAAGGATTGAATCGCTTTGGAGGATCTCCCTTTAGCCATCGCTTCAAACAGCTTGCCGAGCAGAATGAGTGTAATTAGAATGGAACTCGTCTCATAATACAATTCATCGGTGACCATTCCGGTGTTCATGCCATCATGCATGCTATTTCCTAAGGACTTCAGCGTCATATAAAAGCTGTAGAAGTAGGCAGCCGATGTCCCAAGCGCAACAAGTACATCCATATTAGCGCTTTTGTTCCTTAAGGCTTTATACGCACCGATATAGAACGGGCCGCCGATCACGAACTGAACGGGGGTTGCCAATAGAAGCTGAAACCACGGATTCATGAACCATGCTGGTACCCATAGAAAAGAGGTAAAAGAGAAATGTGAAGCCATTGCCCATAACAAAGGTAATGATAATACCATCGAAATCACGAACATGATTCGCTGTTTCCTTATTCCCTCTTCACGGTGAGCACGAGCAATTCCCGCTTCTTCCTCATGAAGCATCGCTTTATAGCCAAGCTGCTCCACCTTCTTAAGCATATGATCGAGCGGAACAGTTAAGGCATCATATTCAACGTGCGCCGTTTCCATCGTGAAATTAACGGTGGCTTTCTCCACGCCCTCCATTCGGCCGAGCCCTTTCTCGATTCTAGCCGCACAGGCAGCACAGGTCATCCCGGTTATATCCAAGGTTGTTTGTTGTTTATCCATCGCAATAGCTCCTCCGTCTCCCCTATACCCTGTAGGGGTATAATTACGTTAAAGCCATCTTACTATACCCCATGGGGGTATGTCAACCACTAAATGCCAACAAAAAAACCTATAACGATCATCGAGATCGCATAGGTTCATTATTTCATCAATTTATTCATCGTAACCATAAGTTCCTTCACGACCTCAACATCACCTTGCTGAATTCGCTCGATTACACAGCTATTCATGTGATGCTCAAGCAGGAGCTTTCCTACACCATTGAGTGCCGATTGAATGGCTGCAATTTGATTCAGTACATCATCGCAATACGTATCTTTCTCGATCAAGCCCTTTACCCCGCGGATTTGACCTTCAATTCGATTAAGTCTTGTTATCAGACTGTTCTTCGTCTGCTCCGAATGGTGACTGTTACGCTCCAAATGAGAAGCACACGCTGCATTCGAGTCAGCAGCAGGTTCCTTATGCTGCACCATCTGCCATCACTCCGCTCTTTTTAGCCTTACTATAACATACTGCCGGGGGGTATACAACTGACGGATATACTCGCTGTTATTTCGCGGATGAGTGATCGTGGGTAGTCGGTTCTTCGGGCTTCGTTATCTGATTGTCTGAGTTCTGATAAAGAAATACAGCGGCGACAGCAAATATAACTACGCCAAAAACAAGCGGATGGAGAATCGATCCTTTCGACTGGTTATTATTTGTAATCAGTCTCGATGCAGCCCTCTCTTCAATCTCTTGAGACTGACGAGTTACGCTGGATTCCTCGCTTATGAATTGATGAAGAACAAGTAAGACAAAAATGAACACAACATCAATAAATAGTACGATGACTGTGCCCTTGCTCTCAATCATCACACCGAGCATGGCACCCATCATCCCCCCCATAATACCTGCCAGCATACCGTCCAAGGCTGCAATTAGCCGAATCGGCTTACCGCTCAAATATCCGCATACCATGCCGAATAAGACTGCCGCAATTGTTGGAGTCGTCAAATCTGGGCGATATAGAAGACCGATTAGCGTACCAAAAGCAATGCTTGCAATCATTCCGATTGTCATTGCGATCATCATGCCTGCCATGCAGCTGAATAATTGTCGGTGCTTGTAGATGCGCATTATTGTATACCCCGTACAACCGACTAATAAAACCATACTTAACATAAGGATCATGAAGGTTCCCTCCGTGCGCAGGTTACAATGTTCCATGTTATGGCCGACAATAACAAGATATGTTCCTTAGCTGAAAAGTAGCCGAATAAAAATCAGCATCGTCAATAGCCTTTTGATGAAGATTTTTTAATCAATATCTAATTATTCGCTGCAACCCCTTGTCTTTGTTATGGAATCCGCTTTCCGAGTAAATAGTGGAAGTTTTAAGTGTGATATAGTCACTAAGCAATCATCTTCACATCAAATTCATCTTAGAACTCGGGGGGCTAAACAGCATGTTAAACAACAAATTCGGAAAAATGGTCGCAGGTATTACCCTTAGCTTCATGATCCTTGCAAGTGGGTCTTTGGTCATTCCATCGAAAGCAGTACATGCCGCATCCGTCTCAGCAGCATCAGCTACCTCAAATAATATTATTGATACAGGCAAACAATATCTGGGGGTTCCTTACAAATTTGGATCATCCTCCAATCAAACAAAAACCTTTGACTGCTCATCTTTTACTCAAAGGTTGTATAAGCTAAATGGGGTACAGCTGCCTAGAACTGCGAAGAGTCAGTCTAATGTCGGACGCTATATATCACGCAGCCAGCTTCAACCTGGTGACCTAGTCTTCTTCTATTCCCCAATCCATCACGTTGCCATCTATATCGGTAATGGACAAATTCTTCATACGTACGGTGCCCCAGGCGTTACGATTAGCAGTCTAAATTCAGGCTGGTGGAGTGACCATTACACTACAGCTCGGAGAGTCCTTTAACTTTAATCACATTTAAGACAGGGCATTTAGACACAAGAAGAAACGACTTACGTCGTCCTTGACGGCGAAGCAAGTTTCTTCCCTCTGAAATTAGAGGAAACTTATACTTTCTTATATTTGAACAAAAGCCTTCCATTCCGCTAAAAAGGGAATGGGAGGCTTTTGTTTTATCTAGCACGGGGTCTTCACTTCAACCTAACGGTTCGGTTAGATCATGCGCATTATTATAACTTTCTTCTAATGTAAGGCATTGTAAGGGTAACGACTGAGCCTTCATTCTCCGTGCTGGCCATTTCAATTTGCCCTTCATAGGTTTCAATCAGACGTTTAGCAATTGCAAGGCCCAGGCCGCTTCCACCCGCAAGCCTTGTTCTTGCCTTGTCTACTCGGTAGAAACGGTCAAATACATGCCCGATCTCTTCGCTCGGAATACCAATGCCATAATCACGAATTCGTAATTGGACACGGTTATTCTCCATCTGACTAGCTTCCAGCTCAATGATCTTCTTATCTGTTGAATATTTCACCGCATTATCTAAGATAATCATAACGATTTGTTTCCAATGATCAGCAGGAAGCAGCAAACAAATGCTCTTTAGAGGTTGCAGCTGCAGCTCAAATTCAAAGTTAGGATATAGCATTTGAAAGTCCCCTACGATCTGATTCACAATCTCATAAGGCTGAGCCGGCTCCATTTCTGGATGATTTGACGCAGATAGACCTTCCGCCCGAGTCAAGGCTAACAGCTCTTGCGAGAACGTCTTCAGACGGTTCAATTCTTGCAAAGAAGCGTTAAGTGATTCATCCAACACAACTGGATCATTCTTCCCCCAACGATTCAGCATAGCAAGATGCCCTTCAATAATAGCAATGGGTGTCCGAAGCTCATGCGAGGCATCCTCAACAAACTGCTTCTGCTGGTGGAATGACAGCTCCAGTCGATCCATCATCTCGTTGAACATTTGACTAAGCCTGGAAAGCTCATCCCCATTCTCAGCAAATACAACGCGTTCTGTTAATCCATGATGCTTAATCTTATCGATCGTTTCAGATAAGGCCGTTATCGGTTTGACGAACTGCCTGGCAAGTATAATACCGCCAAGGAAGCATAATACAACCCCAATGAGACCGCCAATTGCCATAACCGAGATCATCAACTTGTTCAACTTTTCGAAATTCTCCAAGTTTATGGCGATCTCTAATGTTCCGGTAAAATCACCCGATTTGAGCGGACTGCGTGCCAACAGAAAATGATCCTCTACATGCCACTTGCGTTCGATCTTCTCCTCTTTTACCGTGACTGGAGTCACCCATTTTTCCTCAAAGTCCTCTGTCACCGTTAGAATCGGAATCCCATGATGATCGAGAATGCGAATCATCTGGTTCTTCTGATTTAGCTTAGTGAGGAAGCTTTTTGTAGATGGCATATCTGAGATACTTTTATCTTGAAAATAAAGCTTGATTTCATCCACACTCTTTTGAATGGTTTGCTGCTCTTGTTTCATCGTCCATTGGTTGAGGATTAGATATTGAGTCCCCGCATAGGCAAGGAACAGCGTGACAATAAACAAGGAGGACCACACGGTCAGCCGCCATTTGATAGGAAGCGAGTTCATAAAGAACTTTAATCGTCTCATCGCATGACATAGCCGACGCCGCGAAGGGTCTGAATGTAGCTTTCTTCTCCGGGAACGTCTAGTTTATTACGGACATAACGGACATAGACGTCGACTACGTTCGTTTCTACTACGGTATCAAAACCCCACACACTATCGAGCAGTACATCCCTTGTAAGTACACGATTAATATTTTGCATAAAGATCGCTAGTAAATCGAACTCCCGTCTTGTCAATTCGATCTTCTGCATGCCTCTCATGACGGTACGAGAATCAGCATCCACGCTCAAATCCCGAAATGTTAAGCCAATTCGCACTTCCTCCTGAGGCTCTAGTCGACGATGTATCGCACGAATCCGTGCTAATAGCTCTTCAATCGCGAAGGGCTTCGGCAAATAGTCATCTGCGCCATGATCTAGTCCAGCGACCCGATCCATTACACTGTCTCTAGCTGTCAGCATAATGATTGGCGTATTCTTCTGTGCCCGAATTCCCTGACAGACCTCGAACCCATTAAGTCCCGGAAGCATAACATCAAGCAGGATAATATCAAAGTCCTCTCGAAGCGCGAGTGCAAGACCCTCCTTACCGTCATAGACGGTCGTTACAGCATAACGCTCGTACTTAAGTTCAAGCTCGACAAACCTTGCGAAATTCACTTCATCCTCGATTATCAGAACTTTTTTCATAAGATCCCTCACAAGCATGTAAGTGAAAGCACCTACAGCCAAATTATTTCGTTATTCACAAGTATAATCGTATATTATGAAAGCATAATGAGAAGAATTATCTTCTTTTATTAGAAAGCCGAAGCGAGGCAAGTGTTGTGCCTTCCGGCATAAGTTGTCTACGGTACTTACTGATCCCAACCTGCTGAGAGGTATATATACCGGTGTGGCCAGAGACCAGATAACTAATAACACAAGCAATAAACATGTAGATCAGTCCTTCCGATCCGAACAGCTCGATGCCTAGAATAAAACAAGCGATCGGTGTGTTGGTTGCCCCGCTGAATACGCCGATTAAGCCAAGACCAGCCAAAAATGGTGCGCTCAGTAGAAGTAAGCCCGATAGTGCGCTCCCAAGCGCTGCACCGATGACGAATAGTGGCGTTACTTCCCCGCCAAGGTAGCCTGCTCCAAGCGTGATCCAAGTAAATACCATTTTCCACAGGAAAGCAAAGGTAGACACCGGTTCTTGAAACGCTTGAACCAGAAGCGGTAAGCTGAGTCCCATATAATCACGTGTCCCAAGCACAGAGACGAGAAGGATAATTATAACTCCGCCGACAACGCTTTTAAGCATCATATTAGGCATTATCCTGGTGAACGCTTCCTTCAACCAATGGATCAACCCGCTGAATATGCGACTGCATAGTCCAAAAAGAATCGAAGCGATAATTACTTTTATAAGAACCATTACTGTCAATTGCGGGATACCACTCATTGAATAATGGATATGATTAATTCCCCAAGCTTTAGTTACTAAATCACCTACAAAGCTTGACGTGAAACAAGGAATTAATGCCTCGTATCGAATGACTCCAATCGTAATAACCTCAAGCCCAAAAAGTGTACCTGCGAGCGGGGTGCCAAACACAGAGCCAAAACCACCGCTTATCCCACACATCAATAAAATTCGCCGATCTAATGCACCAACTCGAAGCCATTTCCCAATCCACTCCGCCAAGCTTCCGCCCATTTGCACGGCTGTTCCCTCTCGACCTGCTGAGCCGCCAAACAGATGAGTCGTTAGCGTTCCAAGCAGAACGAGCGGCGCCATCCGCAATGGAATCGGCTCATCTCCGGCTTGAATCTGTTCAATGAGCAGGTTATTTCCTTTGCCCGCATTCTTCCCGAGCTTCATATATAGGTAGCTTATGATTACACCACCAACTGGCAATAGAAACAGCAGCCAAGGTGAGCCTGTTCTTGCTTTGGTCACTGTATCCAAGCTGTATAGAAACAGAGCAGATGCACATCCGGATAAGATACCGACCATCCCACCATATAAAATCCACTTTAGGATGGTTCCTTTTCCAATTGCAGCATGTACTCCGCTCTTCATTCGCTTCAGCTTGTTATTTGTTTGTCCATGCTCATCCTCCATAGCCTCTAGCTTCCCCCAATCCTTGCTCGATAAGTGATTTAAACATAAAAACAGACTCCTACCAGCGTCTGATGCACTGGTAGGAGTCATTAGCTCTCGCGGGCGGTTACGGCGAACTCCATCGCCTTATAAACTATGCTCATCATAAATCAACCCCTATAGGGAATCAAGTATATTTTGAAAACCCAGCAATTAGGAGTATAAAAGCCATAGCAAAACGCCCATCCTAAATAGGAATGGAGGTGGATTCACTATGGCTAAAGATGTTCTATGCGAAGTCAATTCTTGTAAATATTGGGCTGCTGGCAACAACTGCAATGCATCGTCGATTTACGTTGTCAGTCACCGCGGGAAGCAAGCTAATAACTCCGAAGAAACAGATTGCAAAACATTTGAACCGAAAATTTAATGCACGAGTGATCAAGAGCCGTCCTTTGCGAGAAGGCGGCTTTTGATCAACTATCAGAAAGTATAAGTGTTCTCTATACTTTGCTTATATTTCAGAAGAAACTTACTTCGCCGCCAAAGGACAGCGTTAGCCATTTCTTCTTGTATGTTTGTAGTATAGCCAACAGTGATAATTATTATCAATGAGAATGACTTTAATCAAAAAAATTTCCATAGTCTGCAGTTCGGATACTCGAGTGCCGTACAATTAATTCATATCAAAGCCAGCCTGCAGGAGTATCTCCGCATCATTCCAGACGCCAGTTGCAGTGGAATGAAGCACAACCGCAATCAAATCCTTTGATTTCCTGCTTGCTGAAGCTACAACGCAATAGCCTGCCTCATCCGTAAACCCCGTCTTAATCCCGCTTGTCCCTTTATAATAAAAGCCACTGTCTGGTTGAAGCAGCTTATTGCGATTGATTACCGTTTGTGTTAATTTCCCCGCATCGATTTGATGCTCAGTTTCACTAACTAGGGTCCGGAACAGCTTGTTTTTTCTAGCTTCTTTCGCAATGATGGCCAAATCGTAAGCCGTTGTGTAGTGATCAGGATCGTGCGAGCCCTGTGGATTTACGAAATGAGATTCCTCAGCTCCGAGGGCTTGGGCCTTCTCATTCATTAGATTGGCGAATTGCTCCATGCTCACTGCAGCAGAAACTGTCTTACCTTCCTCTTTGCTCACGACATAACGAGCAATCGTTCGAGCAGCATCATTACCTGATGGAAGAAGCATGGCGGCAATTAGATCTTTTAGAGAAAGGCGCTCCCCTTCGAATAATCCAGCGCTGCTCTCTCCTGCCACCATCAGTTGTATTTCGTCCCCAACCGTAACCATATCATTCGGATTCCCTTTCTCCAGAGCGATAATAGCTGTCAGTATTTTAGTCGTGCTAGCTGGATAAAGTCTCTTATGCGCATTCTTGCTGAATAAGATAGCGCCGGTTTTCTCATCCATTAGCAGTGCCGATTCTGCCTCTAATGCTGCCATTTGTGGTTGTCCATTATGTATAGGAATCGTAGACAAGGATTGAAGAACATCTGCTGCTTTTATTCTCATGCTGCCCCAATTCATCAGGAGAGCATAAACCATTAACAGGAGGATTGCGTATTTAAATAATTGTCTCAAACGAGCTGCATTCACCAAGGGGGCTGCTCCTTTCTTCTCTAACCTCATTGCTATTACCCCTAAGTATGGATGCAACACGTTAAAGCCCCGCTAAGAAATGATTACGAAAACATAACGAATTTATTAATAAAACGAAAGATGTCCGCCTCATAGAAATGAAGGCGGACAGTGTTACAACTTATATTCCATTAGCTTTACAGTAAATGCGGTTTGCTCAAGCGTACTTGATGCATGAAGCTTTCCCTCGTGCAGCTCGACAATCTGCTTGGCAATCGCGAGACCGAGTCCCGAACCTCCAGAATGAATGGCACGCGATTTCTCCACCCGATAGAATCGATCAAAGATATGCGGTAAATCCGAGCTTGGAATGACTTCGCCATAATTGACGATATCAAGAACGATTTGTCCATTTTCCTTATACCCGTTAAAGTCCAAATATTGTCCGTCTCGCCCGTACTTTATCGCATTCGTGATGAGATTCTCAAATACACGTCTTAATTTATTCCCATCGGCAAAAACGATAAGCTGCGCAGCAGAGAAATTCATCCGCGGCTGCAAATCCGCTTGCTCGAGCTGCAGCTGGAACTGCTCCGTTAGCTGATGCAGCATCTCGACCAGATTAATTTTGTTCGCATGCAGCTTCATCTCATTGTTTCGCAGCCGCGTATACTCGAATAGATCCTGAATAAGCTGACTCATCCGCTCAGATTCCTCATATACGAGTGAAATATAATAGCGTAGCTCAACTTCATCCCGGTACCGATCCTGTTCGATCAGACCCAGATAGCCCGTAATCGAAGTAAGAGGCGTACGCAAATCATGCGATACATTGGTAATAAGCTCATTCTTGGACTGTTGGGCTCTTCTTTCTTCTGCCAAAGCTAGATCCAGCTGCTCGACAAAACGGTTGATATGAATCGCAAGCTGCTTTAGTCCATCCTCTTGACGAATTAGCACTTTATGCTGAAGATCACCGCTCGCAATTCGTTCTACGTCCTCTGTCATTTGAGCCAAATAATTGTTGTGGCGGAGCCTTCTATCCCGCGGGAAGAAAAAAGCAGCCGAAATGATGAATAGGATGACTATAGCAACGACATATAGGGTGGGATAGCCAACATTCCAGTTAAACCAGTTAAAGATTTCTTTTGGACTACGCTTCGCTAACGATGAATAAAAGTACATCTTAGCGATAATGACGATCAGGCCAAAACCGATAACAGACATCATTGCACTCCAGAAGAGTGGGAGAAGCCATCTAACCTTCAATTTTATAGCCAACCCCCCACACGGTATGTATCAGCTTCTCCCCGTCCATTTGCTTAATAAGCTTCTCTCTTAAACGGCTCATATGCACGGTCACAGAGTTATTGGACTCGAAATACTTTTCTTTCCATACCAATTCGAAGATATCCTCCGAGCTGAACACTCTGCCTGGCTGACTGGCAAGCAAATGCAGGATGTTAAATTCAAGCGGTGTTAGCTTGACAGGACGGTCTTCAAAGAGGACCGTATGGGTTAATTTATCAATCTGCAGGGATTGAACTTGAATAATATGCTCTTGTGCAGAATGCTGGGCTTGGCTTTGAGCTTGGTAGGAAGTCCGTCTGAGCAAGGATTTCACTCTAGCAACAAGCTCAAGTGGATTAAAGGGCTTGACCATATAATCGTCTGCCCCAGTCATCAATCCCGTGATTTTATCCAGATCGCCGTCCTTGGCGCTAATCATAAGTATGGGCGTCGTTCGTGTCTCACGGATCCGCATGCATACACTTAAGCCATCTAAACCTGGCATCATGATATCTAGAATGACAAGATCAATTGGAAGTTCTTCGATACGCTCCAGCGCCTGGAGACCATCATTTGCTTTATGAATGGAATAGCCTTCATTGGTCAAATAAATCTCAATGAGCTGTGCAATCTTAGGATCGTCATCGACGATTAACAGCTGTTTATTCATTTTTACCCACCCTCAAGGTTAGACTTTCTCTTTGTTATGGTTAGACGATATGACCTTAGTAAAAGTTTAACAAATGACCTGCTTGGCCGTAAAGCGGAAAACGACCATCTCCTGTAAAGGAAATGATCGTTCCAGGTATAACGGTACATCCAGTTATACGTTTTATGATGCCTCTTGGGGAAGAGAGATGGCCGCTGGATCATTAAGCCGCAATTGCTGCGTTGCAAATTCACGATACAACTCATGGGACTGGAGCAGCTCCGCGTGGGTTCCACTACCTGTAATTGTACCCTTCTCCACAAAAATAATCTGGTCCGCATCCACGACCGTTGATAAACGGTGGGCAATGACGATCGTTGTTCTGCCAGCCATAAGGTTCTTGAGCGCTTCCTGTACAACCACCTCTGACTTGCTATCCAAGCTTGAGGTCGCTTCGTCGAGCATTAAGATTTTTGGATCACGCAGCAGCGCTCTTGCAATAGCAATACGCTGCCGTTGACCACCTGAGAGCTTGATTCCCCGCTCCCCAACCTCCGTCTCAAAGCCACTAGGCAGCTCGCCTATAAACAAATCCGCATATGCCATCTTTGCCGCTTGCAGCAGCTCCTCTTGACTCACTTCACGGTCTAAGCCATAACAGATATTATCGCGAATTGTACCCGCAATAAGCGGACTTTCCTGTGATACGTATCCGAACAGACTGCGCCATGCGTGTAAGGAGAAGCTCCCGATCGGATCGGGACCGAGTTTAATCAAACCCGCCGTTGGCTCGTAATACCGCTCTAACAAGGAGAAGAGCGTTGTCTTGCCACCACCGCTGGGTCCTACGATAGCCGTGACAGAGTCCGGCTCCACACGGAAGCTTATATCGCTCAATACGGCGTCGCCCTTCTCATAGGCAAAGGATACATGGCTAACTGTGATTGGCTGATCAGCATGTTCAACAGATTTACCGGTCGTATGATCCTCTTCCTCGGAATCCAGTATTTCAACAATCCGCTCGGTTGCGCCGATCGTCTTTTGAAATTGAGTGAAAAAGGTTGTAATTTGACTCATTGGCATGACGATTTGAATGAGATATAGAATGAAGGCAACCAGCTCGCCTGCTGTCAGAGCCCCCGATGAGACTCGCATCCCACCATATCCAACGATGACCACAAGGAGCATCATAATGACGAAGAACATAAGCGGAGCAATCAGAGCCTGTACCTTTGCTTCCTTTAGACCGAACCCGAACAAGCTCTCAATTCGCTTATTGCCACTATCATACTCCCTAGCCTCCGCATTGGAGGACTTCACAAGGCGGATTTCAGACAGTACCTGCGTCAGAACCGTTGTAAAGGAAGCCGTCTCCGCCTGCAGCCCTTTAGAAATCTTGAACATCTGCCGACCTAGCGGAACCAGAAACACTGCAGCAACCGGAATAATGGCAAGCATAACAGTGGTCATTTGCCAATCCATGTAGAACAACACAATGATGGATCCCACAATCGAGATAATGCCGGTAAAGAACCCTGTTGTATGCTCCGCGATGAGTGACTTCACAACTCCGGTATCGTTCGTCATTCGGCTGATCGTTTCACCAGTCCGATGATTATCATAGTAGCTAACAGGCAGGACAAGCAGCTTCTTCCACAAACGTTCTCGCAGATTTGCGACAATCTTTTGTCCAATTCGATTGAGCATATAGATCGATAGCCCGCTTGCAATCGTTTGGACGATGAAGATCCCTCCGATACCACCGATCTGGCTCCAGCTTAGATTACTCAATGAGAAGCCGTCTACCAGGTTTTTCGTGAATAAGGGAATAACTAACGCCACAATCGTCGAAGCCACGCTCATTATAATGGCTAGTGTCAGTAAGGGAATGGACGGCTTCGTGTTGCGAATAAGCTGAAGGAATGCCCTCCAATTTGCTGTTTCCCCTTTCCCTTGCTTCACTTCCTCAGACTGAGCTGATCCCTGACCAGCTTTATTCGTATTATTCACTGCTAGGTTTGTACTGTTGTTTGAATCCATTGCTATCATTCCCTCTCTACCCTAATCACTGGCGTACGAATCCGACTTTGTCGCCTGCTTAAGACAGCATACAATTGTTTTTTGAACGGAATATGAACAGATCAGATTAGATCAGATCTAATCTGATGCAATCTACTCCCTTACATACGCATCTCGATTAGGATAAGGTCCAACAATTTAATATTGGCTTTCATTTACTTAGAGATCGCCGGAATGAGATGCTCGAATAGCAATTTTTTGGATAAGATCGCTCGGCTCTTATCTTCCGCTTCCCTTCGAATGACGACAACTAGCTCTCGTTCAGGGATAACGAAGATATATTGACCGCCATACCCCTTGGCAAAATAGCAGGAGATGACGCCATTATGCGCTTTGGGCGAAACCCACCAGTGGTACCCATATTCACCGAATATCTGCGGCTCGTAATGCTGAAGCCCTTTATGATGAACCGCCGTTGAGCTGTCCACCCATGCTGCAGGTAGAAGCTGCTCGCCATTCCACTGGCCTCTTTGCAGATAAAGCTGACCAAATTTGGCCATATCAAGTGAGGTGAGGTGAAGACCTGCTCCTCCTTCATAAATGCCGGATGAGCTGTTCCAACGGGGCTTGCGGAATCCCAACTTATTAAACAGATAGAGCTGCGCATATTCAAGAGCAGACAGCTCTGTTGTCTTGGTCAGAATGGCAGACAGCAGATGAGAGGCGCCTGAATTATAAGTAAATACTTCCCCTGGCTCATGGCCCATAGGCTGCTCTACAATGAATTTGACCCAATCTCGAGTTCGTTTCATCTGCCAATAAGGCTTATCAAAGTCCGGCCAATCCAGTCCAGGTGTCATGGTTAACAGATTCCTGATGGTGATCGACCGTTTACGTTCATCGGAGGACAACCGAATCTCTTCAAAATAATCCGCTATCGGCTGGTCAAGCCCAGCGATATGCCCTTGTTCAATCGCAATTCCAATCAAAGCGGAGAGGATGCTTTTCGTACAGGAATAGATGGCGCCTACACGGTCAGACTTCTTGTCATGCCACTTCCATTTCACTTGGCCTCTATGTACCAGAATTGCGTCCTTGATTTGCCATTCCTTGAGAATGGGGTCCAGCTTGTTTAATCCCAGTTCGTCGACCTTGGTTGGCTCATCACCACTAGACAGCAGGATAGGATCTTCACTTGTTAGCCTCATAACGTTATTACCTGCCTTTCTACATTCAGTTATACCTCAAGGAGCTGCTTCATGCCGAATAAGGGCACTTCCGCACGAAGCGGAAATGCCCTTATTCTACTCATTCACGCGATTACTATTCGCCAGTTAACACATCGCCCGGCCAGCTAAGCATGCCGCCAACCATATTAATAACTTCGTAGCCCTGCGCAGATAGATAATCACATGCCTTACCACTGCGGTTCCCACTCCGACAAACCATATAAAACGGCTCCTCAAAAGCGTTCAACTCGCCAACCCGCTCAACAAATTCAGATAACGGAATGCTGACGGCTTCGCCGATATGACCGGATTGCCATTCATCAGGCTCTCTTACGTCAATAACGGTAATTTTCTCGCCTTCACGAAGCTTGGTTTCTAGCTCGCTTGCTGTAATTTCTCCATACATATGTCAGCAACTCCTCATATTCAATTTCATACAACCCACACCTGCATTTTACCTTTGGAGATGGGATGCTGTCCAGCTTCAACGCAAATAAAAAGCAGCAGCCTCCATCCAATGAAGGGCGCTGCTCCTTATGTGAAACAGGAAGATTATCAAATCAACGGGTACTGTCTTGCCCTTCCATTGACCTCTCCATCCTCTGTAAATTGAATACGGACGACTCGCTCTGTATCACGTTCAAACCAGATTCGGACAGTCACTTCAAACTTATGCGAACCTTTATCCAGCAGCAGACGAAATGTTTCTGATGGTATTTTGCTTGCTTCGCCAGTTCGTCCTACATGCTTATAATCCACGATATTGGCATGATAACGCTTAACCGTTTCTTTCATAGCCAATCGTCCCCACTTCGCATAATCCGGCTCTGCGCCAGCGGTAGGAGATTGAGCAATTAAGAATCCAAGAAGTACGATCATACTCAGTATCGGTTTCAAAATGGACTTCATCTTCGAATGACACCTCCATAACTGCTTTTACGAAGGTAGAATGCCCCATTCTATAATCTTTTATTCTATTTTATTTGAAGTGATTGTTGGCCAACCTTTCATCTGAGAAATGGATCTGTCTGCGTTTCGTCTCCGGCTGCCCATGTCTTGTAATTAACCAGCTAGTGAAAGCAAGTATAATCGACCATGTAATTAGATAGGAGACCCATAAACTGAGCTGTCTATCCTGCCAATAGGACGTTGTTTCAAGTATTTTATAGAGTATCATAACGGTGCCGTACAGGAATAACGACCCTATGCCTGCAAGCTTCCGTCTATGCTGAATCGCCTTATATAGCATGGACACCGTGAACAAACCGAACAAGAGCGAGGTCATGGGTGCCACAATATAACTCCCCCACCAAAGCCGATGGTAGGCAAACGATAATTTAAGAATCAATAAAACAGATCCATTCACGATTAAGCCCATCCATAGCATAGTCTTTGTATAGGAGGCAGTCCTCAACCCAACCGCCGAAATTTCGCTGCTGTTGACCGCCTGCCACTTCAAGTAATGACGCACCAGCATAAATGCCGGTACGATAAGTCCAATGACAGAAAAGCCATATTGCAACCAATGGTACGATCCATTACCTGCGATTTCTTCCTTTAGGATCGGGAAGACCTCAACAAATCCACCATATCGATGCGTCCAGCTATCCATAAATAGATGAGTCAGGAATCCAATAAAGAGCGATACAAGTAGTACAATCCACGCACGTACTGAACGAATCTCCCACCTTGTGCTGGTCATGCTTGTTACGTACTGCTCCAATCCACCAGCCGAAGGCATAAACTTAGGCAGAACCGGCTTCACGACGAGATGAAAGGCAATCGCAAGTGCAATACAAAGTGGAAGTCCCATGATAAGAAAGCCTACCAAAGAGTGACCAATCGTTCGATACGACTCCATAGCGACAAAATATTCTAAGTCGGGGGCCATGCTTCCGAGCAGCAGTCCCGTTATACTTAACCATTTCGGCGCTGCCCGATACAAGGGGACAGAATAAAGCGGATGTGAGAATGTAAATGGCATCGCCCTTACTCCAGCTTCCCGAATTTCTGAAGCGGCCATAGACGGAAAATCGCCCTGCCCTCCAGACTGGAAATCGCGATGGGACCGAGTGCACGGCTGTCTTCACTATGCTCCCTATTATCGCCCATTACAAATACCTTATCTGCCGGAACTATAAAAGGAACGGACATCCCATTTGGGAACGTGCTTCCTTTTATATAGGTTTCAATTAAAGCCTCACCATTGATAAAAACGACACCATTCTTAATCTCCAGCTTGTCCCCAGGTAAGCCGATTACTCTCTTAATGAGACGAATGTCGCTCTCTGGACCATCAATAATGACGATATCACCACGATTAGGTTTCTCAAAGTGATATGAAATCTTATCTTCAATTAATCGTTGACCTTCTACAAGGGTGTGCTGCATCGAGATGTTTCTCACCTCGGTCTGGGCAAAGGCATAATTCTGAATGAGCAGCGCCACGACTATTGCAATACTTAGTGACACTGCCCAGTCCCGAAGTTCTCGGCCCCAACTTTTTTTCTTTCGAATGGTTTCTTGTTGCTGCTCCGTGTTCATCATTAACAAGCTCCTCCCCTGACATAAACAGGTAATCATCAATCCTCTGTTCTTTATACGACAAAGCCTACCGTTTAGTTGCTCTTTGGCAGATGGATGAATAGATTTCGTGTAGCGAAAGAAGAAAAAAAGGATTGCCCTGTTAAAAGGCATACGATAGAGTTAGAAGACTTAAGCTTTCATCTGTAAAGGAGTGAAACGCATTTGCAGACACAAGCTGCAGACCGCTTAGATCAAGCATCGATTCACGCGACACGACTTGATCATGTCATCTTTATAACTGTTACTCTGCTGTATTGGTCCACCTTGTATGTCTATGTCCCTATATTGTCGCCCTTTATGAAGGAAGGCGGTTATTCAGATCTGCTTATAGGCTTTGTTCTGGGCAGCTATGGATTTACTCAAATGTTCATACGCTTCCCTCTCGGACTTCTCTCCGATAAGCTGCATAAAAGAAAGCCCTTCCTCATGCTTGGCATGCTAACAGGGGCCGTTAGCTGTCTGCTGTTTATCATACCAGGCTCATGGCTCTGGCCGCTTGCGGGACGAATTATGTCCGGAGTATGCGCTTCAGCCTGGGTTGCCTTCACTGTACTCTATGCAGCCTACTTCGCCTCAAGGGATGCAACCAAAGCCATGAGTAACATCAGCTTCATGACCGTCACTGGACAGCTGATCGGCATGACCATAAGCGGTTGGTTAGCCGGTGCTTATGGCTGGAACGCGGCCTTCTACGCAGGGATTGGCATAGGATTAACGGGATTTGTGCTGACCTTCGCTGTCAAGGAACCCCGTGAAGGGGTTACACGCGCTCCAATTTCGCTGAAGCATCTCCATGAGGTTGTAAAAACGCCTTCTCTTATCCAGGTATCCACCTTATCCATTCTGGCACACTGCGTTTTGTTTATAACGATGTTTGGCTTTACACCGCTTAAAGCCGTCGCACTTGGTGCATCAACAGGGCAGTTGACTGCTATCGTTATTGCCTTCATGGTGCCTCATGCAATTACCTCTTTGTTCAGCGGACGCTTACTTGCACCTCGTTACGGAAACTGGAACGTAATAGCAGTTGGGTTTGCGTGCAGCGCCATCTTCACGGTTGCGATTGCTTACTCACCCACGCTTGGCTGGCTAGCTGTCACACAAGCGCTTAACGGACTGGCACAGGGCTTATATTTCCCCTTGCTGCTCGGACTCGCTATTCAGCCATTCGAACCTTCCAAACGGGCTACTGCTATGGGGTTTTATCAAGCCATTTATTCCGTTGGCATGTTTGCTGGACCCTTCCTTGCAGGCTTTATTAATGAAGGGTTTGGGCGTGATTACGGCTTCTGGCTTGGTGGAGTCTTTGCCATGATGGCATTCGTGTTAACCCAGATATGGAAGCGATCGAATCATAGTGGAATTCGTTAATCAAAGTAGGGTGATGGTTGAGCTGCTTGGCAGCCTACATAGAACCTGCATATGCAGAAAGAGCACCTGTCAAGCTGGCAGGTGCTCTTTCCATAAAGCTAGAAACATCTATTCGATACATTCCTCAGGGTCAACCGGTGATGCATCCTCAACATTGATTTTTTCTGCTACCGTATCTCGGATAATGGAGACGATTGTTTGCAGCAGATAGTTGATATCGGATTGACTTTGTTGAAATTCTGAGATGATCGGAATTCCGTCGAGCTCATCCTGCAGCACTTCAATTTCACTTTCAATTTTCGCAACCATGCTGGCGTTCTTGAATGTCGTCTCAAAAGCAACAATTTCCTTTTGCTTCTTCTTTATAAGAGCAATCAGAGACTGTATGCGATCATTGCCTTGAATTTGCTTCTCTGCGCGTTGATAATGCTGCACTTCCTCCGATGTATAGATCATGCCGGCAAGCTCTTTCGTCTTGGACATAATGTCTGCACGGACGATTATATCCCTCGTATCGAACTTCGGCACACTACAGCCGTCGCCTTCCTCGTGATTATGATCGTGATCGTGATCGTGGTCATGCGCTTGCTTTGCTGCTGTTTGCTCGTTTGCCATTTTATATCCAACTCCTCGTATTAGTTATTGTAAATTTGCCTATCCGTGAAAATTCGGTAAAATCCGAAAGCCGATTAGGAAACCGCTTCTTGTGATACCGGCGCGGCTATCACTTCTGCCTTCATGTACCAAGTCTGTGCCTCGGTAATTCGAACCTCAACGAATTGTCCAATCCATTCCTTCGGTCCTTCTAAATGAATCAACGCGTTGGTTCGTGTACGGCCTGACAAGACATGGCTGTTATTCTTGCTTTCGCCTTCCACGAGAACCTCGAATTGTTTTCCAATCATACTTTCGTTGTTGGAACGACTTAATTCAGCGATCAATGCGTTTAATTTGGCGAGACGCTTCTTCTTAACCTCAGCGGGAATATTATCTTCCATCTCTGCAGCTGGTGTCCCCTCACGCGGTGAGTAAATGAACGTATAAGCCGAAGAAAAGCCCACCTCGCGCATGAGTGATAATGTGTCTTCGAACTGCTCCTCCGTTTCACCGGGGAAGCCAACGATGATATCTGTCGTAAGCACGGCATTAGGAATCGTTTGTTTGATTTTACCAACCAGCTCGAGGTACATCTCCCGTGAATATTTACGACTCATCCGCTTGAGTACCTCCGTGCTTCCGGACTGGACAGGAAGGTGAATATGTTCTACCAAATTCCCGCCTGTTCCAAGCACTTCGATTAGATGATCGTCAAAGTCACGTGGGTGACTCGTCGTAAAACGAATACGCGGAATATCAATCTTTCTCATATCCGCCATCAAATCCCCAAACCTATAGCTTATATCTTCAAAATCCTTACCATAGGCATTGACGTTCTGGCCTAGCAGCGTAATCTCTCTAAAGCCCTGACGAGCCAGCTCACGCACCTCAGCGATTACATCCTCAGGACGTCTGCTCCGCTCCTTACCACGCGTGTAAGGCACGATACAGTACGTGCAGAACTTATCGCAGCCATACATAATGTTGACCCAGCCGCGCATACCCTCACGCTTCTTAGGAAGGTTCTCAATAATATCGCCCTCCTTGGACCACACCTCAACGACCATTTCTTTGCTGAAAATCGCATCACGCAGCAAGTGAGGTAGACGATGTATGTTATGCGTACCGAAGATCACATCAACGAAGGAGTGCTTCTGCATAATCCGACCAACAACCGACTCTTCCTGCGACATACAACCACATACGCCTAGAATAAGTCCAGGCTTTTCGATCTTCAAATGCTTCAAGTGGCCAAGCTCTCCGAATACCTTATCCTCTGCATTCTCACGAACCGCGCATGTGTTGAGCAGAAGCACATCAGTTTCCGTGCGATCTTCAGTCGCCGTATACCCCATCGCTTCGAAGATACCCTTCATCACTTCCGTGTCATGCTCGTTCATTTGGCAGCCATATGTCGTAATCATGTATTTCTTGCCTTTGCCGAACTGCTCCATCTCAGGAGGTATTGCGGATTCGTAGTGAACCTGAATGCCTTCCTTACCGCGACGTTTCTCGTCTTTATAGTTAGGGGCCGAATTAATCGTAATATCCCGGCCTTTAATGCGATAAGTCGTTTGGCCATCCTCTTCCTTCAATACCTTCGCATTGGAGAAATCAAAATACTTGGAGAAGTCCTTTTCGCTCTTAACGGATTTCGAATCCGCGGCATTATGCGTCCCCTCGTTCACGAAAAATCACTTCCTTCCTTCTATCATCTATACGTGCAGCAGTTATTTTCAACATTGAAATACCCATTCAATGATTATAGCAAAATGCTTCCCGATTATAAAGGAAAGAAAAAGAGACAAGCGGCGTGAACACGGCTTGTCTCTTTTTCTTTCCTTTAAACGTCATGCTGAAGCCTCCGAGTTAGCAGCACTCTAGCCGATAATTTCAGCCTCATCGCCTGTTTTTGCCCCTGCTGCATTCGCTTCATCCGTGTCGATATGCAGATCTAGAGCAAACGCTTCGGACACGCGGGCGATCACATTCTCTAGAATAATTCCTCGTTCTCCTGATAGACGAACCGATAGACGCTGCTTATCTGCGATGCCTAGACGCTCCGCATCGCTTGTATGGAAGTGAATGTGGCGAGCTGCTACGATAACGCCCTCTTCGATCGTAACCTCACCTGCTGGTCCTTTAATCGTAATGCCTGCCGATCCTTCAATATTTCCCGATTCACGTAAAGGAGGATGAATGCCTAAGCTAAAAGCATCCGTACGCGATACTTCCAGCTGTGTCAGATTGCGTACGGGTCCAAGGATTCGAACCTTTGGAAAGCTGCCCTTTGGCCCAATAACCTCTACCGTTTCATTAGCAGCGAATTGCCCTGGCTGTGATAATGGCTTCATTGACGTTAACGCCGCCCCTTGACCGAACAGCAGCTCAACATGCTCTTGCGTCAAATGGATATGTCTAGCTGATACTCCTACAGGTACTTTACTCATCTAATCCCATCGCCTTCCATCTCTATGTATGAAAAGGCACACAGTCCTCAGTGGACTGTATGCCTTTATTATTTATCTGCAGCTTGTTGATTATCGGAACTCAGCAACCAATTTTTCGAATTGTTCTTGTGACAAATCAAGATTTTGATTCGCTAGACCGTCTTCTTGGAAGCCGGTAACTAGATCCTCATACG
Source organism: Paenibacillus baekrokdamisoli (assembly GCF_003945345.1). Taxonomy (GTDB): domain Bacteria; phylum Bacillota; class Bacilli; order Paenibacillales; family Paenibacillaceae; genus Paenibacillus_Z; species Paenibacillus_Z baekrokdamisoli. Next base: position 2,346,247 of record NZ_AP019308.1, read on the forward strand.
ATTTGCGCTCTTTGTTTTGGTAGATGAGACCTGTAAGCATGCCGTTTGTTTCCATGATCTTAGTCATAGCACCTACACGATTCGTAGAATCATAATCCGGGAATTGATCCAAGTTCACGATATTTTCTTTGAACCAATCGTACGTGTTTACTTTATTGAACGTAACGCAAGGGCTGAATACGTTGATCAAGGAGAAGCCTTTATGCTGCAAACCCGCTTCGATCAGAGCTGTTAGCTGCTTCAGATCACTGGAGAACGATTGAGCAACAAACGTTGCACCAGCGGACATAGCAATCTCAAGTGGTGAAAGCGTCGTCTCAATCGAGCCTTCCGGCGTTGACTTGGTCTTGAAGCCTTCCGCACTCCGTGGTGAAGTCTGGCCTTTAGTCAAACCATAGATTTGGTTATCCATAACGATGTATGTTACGTCAACGTTACGGCGAATCGCATGAACGGTATGTCCCATACCGATTGCAAAGCCGTCACCATCCCCACCAGAGGCAATAACAGTCAATTCGCGGTTAGCTAGTTTAACGCCTTGCGCGATCGGAAGTGCACGTCCATGGATACCATGCAGGCCATATGCATTGATGTAACCAGAGATCCGGCCAGAACAGCCGATACCGGAGATAACAGCAAGACTTTCAGGCTCAAGACCTACGTTTGCTGCTGCACGCTGGATAGCCGCTTGAACGGAGAAATCTCCGCAGCCTGGGCACCAGTTAGGCTTCACATTATTACGAAACTCCTTAAATGTTGCCATCTTAGACCAACTCCTTACATGCTTTGTGCACTTCTGAAGGCAAGAACGGGTTACCATCATACTTCAGGAGGTTGCTGATCTTCTCAGCGTATCCAGCATGAAGCTTGACTTGATCGGCAAGCTGGCCTGTCGCATTATTTTCAAGTACAACGACCTTCGTCGCACTTTGTAAATAAGGCTTAACCAATTCCGTCGGGAACGGATGAATTTGACGGATCGTAATATGGTTCGTCTTCACTCCATCCTTCTCGAGGCGAATACGAGCTTCGTCGATCGTTCCACCCGTGGAACCCATTCCGATAACAAGAAGATCAGGAGTGTCGTAAGGAGCATCAGCGCGAACGGCATCACGGATGTACATGCCATCTAGCTTCCCAAGACGTTTATCCATCATTTTCTTACGGTTAATCGAACTCTCAGAAGGTCGACCTGTCTCATCATGCTCTACTCCTGTGACATGGTGAATTCCGTTCTTGTCGCCAGGAATGACACGTGGTGAAACGCCATCCTCTGTTAGCTCATAACGTTTGAACAGCTGATTGGTTTCAAGCTCCGGCAGCTCACGTACAAGCTTACCTCGGCTAATAGGTACTTTATTAAGATCAAGCTCATCACAGGATTGTTTACCAAGCGAGAGCTGAAGGTCAGTCATTAGGATAACAGGAACCTGATACTCTTCTGAAAGATTGAAAGATTCAATCGTATCGTAGAAGCAATCCTCCAGAGAAGCAGGCGCGATTACGATCTTCGGAATTTCGCCATGCGTTCCGTAGACCATAGCGTTTAAGTCTGATTGCTCTTGTTTAGTTGGCAAGCCTGTTGAAGGACCTCCACGCTGCGTGTCAACGATTACAAGCGGAGTCTCTGTCATTCCTGCAAGACCGATCGCCTCCATCATTAGAGACAAGCCAGGGCCTGCAGAAGCGGTCATTGTACGAACACCCGCATAGTTAGCACCGATTGCCATGGTTACTGCTGCGATTTCATCCTCGGTCTGAATGACTGTACCGCCGAATTTAGGCAGTTTCTTGATCAAGTACTCCATGATCTCCGAAGCTGGCGTAATAGGATAGGCTGACATGAGGCGGCAGCCGCCTGCAACCGCACCAAGACCAATTGCTTCGTTGCCGATCATGAACAGCTTCTGCTTGCCATCTGCAGGCTCAAGCTGGAAATCCTCCAACGGACCACCCGCAAGCTCCAGAACGAAATCAGCTCCGCGTTTAACCGCTTCGATATTCTTCTCAACGATTGCTGCACCTTTACGACCAAACTCTTCTTCTACCGCTTTATTGAAAACGTCGATTGGTAGACCTAGAAGCGCCCAAGAAGCGCCGGACGCTACCATGTTTTTCATTAGCGAAGTGCCAAGATCTTCGGCAATCGACGTAATAGGTACTGGGAACAAACGAGCATTAATGCCTTCTGGAAGTACGGGATTGAATTTAGCATCCGCTACAACAACGCCGCCTGGACGTAGTTCATGCGCATTCAGATCAATACTCTCTTGGTCGAATGCAACCAAAATATCTAAATCATCAGAGATTGCTAGCATTGGTTTGGTGCTTATTCTAATTTTGTTATTCGTGTGACCACCTTTAATACGGGACGAGAAATGACGGTACCCATACAAATAGTAGCCAAGTCGGTTGAGTGCTGTTGAGAAAATACGGTCTGTACTTTCAACGCCCTCACCTTGTTGTCCCCCGATTTTCCAAGACAATTGACTAATCAAAATGCCCATCTCCTCTTCTTGATGAACGTACTCATCTTCGACATTATTCAACACAGCATATCTATTTTTCTTTTCTATAGTCAAGTAAATTTTATGTCTGCAGGTACTAAAAAGCAAGATGTAAACGCTATTTTCTCAAATAGTTCTTTTCGATTGATTCCATATCATAAAGAGATTGGATAGTAGGAAAATCATTCTTTGGGCAGATGCTTCGTTAAAAAGCCAATTGTATTATCTACAAAAAAAGCTTTTACCTGCTGTTCCGGATAACCCTGCAGGAGCGCCTCCATCAAATTATTAACCTCACCTGGGTGCGATAGTCCTATCACATGGTTATCTATGCCGTCAAAATCAGATCCAAACATGAGATGATCCTTGCCACCTAACTCGCAGAGATGCTCCACATGCTTCAGAACATCGTCTATCGTGGCAGCCCCCCCGGAGCTAACAAATTGAGGAACAAAGGTCAATCCTATTAAACCATCCATCGCAATCATAGCCCGAGCCTGATCATCCGTCAAATTTCTTGGATGATTACAAACTGACCTCATATTGGAGTGAGAAGCAAGTAATGGCTTTGTCGATTTATTCACCACATCCCAAAATGATTGCTCACATAGATGTGACACATCTACTAGTATATCCAAGGAATTGCATTCTTCTACAATAGCCATGCCTTTTTTTGTAAGTCCTCCCTGTCTTGGCTCCAGGACGCCATCAGCTGCCCAATTCGCATGATTCCAAGTTAAACCGATGGCACGAACACCAAGCTTGTAAAGAATACGCAGCATAGCAGGATCACCCTGCAGCCCATCTGCCCCTTCAAGTGAAAGCATGGCACCGATTGATCCTCTATGTATGAGCTTAGCCGCATCTTGGGATGTTCGAACGAACGTGACTCCGGGTGCTGTAAGTACTTTACGGTTGAATAAATCAATGCTCTGTAAAATAGGAACCATCGACTTCTCCATTTCATCAGGTATGTAAATTGCGAATGTCTGGAGCACGGATCTCGCATCCATTAACCTTGGCAGAGTCACATCCAGCTTATTGCTTGTATCATTCACGAAAGACAATTGCTTGTTCTCCAGCAGCTTCCACAGGACATCACAATGAAAATCCGTTGTTTGCATAGCCTTCATACCCATTCAAATTTCCACCCTTCATAAGGTTTCGCCTGGCGGTTTTCGCACAAAAAAAACCTGTCTACGAAGTAAACAGGTTCATTGGCTCTCGCATTGTAACTCATAATTTTGCAACTCATAATTAGGAAATTATCTTGGTTCAACAATCAATTTGATTGCCGTCCGATCCTCACCATCAATCACAATATCCGTAAAGGCTGGGATACAAATGAGGTCCACACCGCTTGGTGCAACGAAGCCTCGTGCAATTGCCACCGCTTTTATCGCCTGATTCAACGCACCAGCCCCGATCGCTTGCAACTCCGCTGCTCCGCGTTCACGTAGAACACCGGCCAGCGCCCCTGCAACGGAATTTGGATTAGACTTTGCTGAAACTTTTAAGACATCCATGGAAAGTACCTCCTCGGGAATGATGGTGAACCACTGTTATCATAAGTATTCGAGAGAGGCTAGAAAATTCCTTCTTTATTCCCAGGTTGTTCTCAAATTATTCTGAATTGTGAGATTTTTCAAAGATTCACAGTTGAAATGTCGATTATAGAAACATGAGATCCGTTTCCAATAAACGAATCTTTTGAATCTTTTTCGTCATTCCAGTTGCTTCATCGATATCCAGCAATACAGCGTGGAAATGCCAATCTCCTTCATCCACAACAAAGCGAGCAGGCAGCTGTGTCTTAAATTTATATATAACAGCGGCTCGTTCCATTCCCAGCACGCCTTCCTTCGAGCCCACCATGCCTACATCCGTTAGATAAGCGGTACCATTTGGTAATATAGTATCGTCATTAGTCTGTACATGGGTATGCGTTCCAACAACAAGCGATGCACGTCCATCCAAGTACCAGCCCATCGCGATCTTCTCAGAGGTCGCTTCTGCATGAAAATCAACAAGAATACATTTAGTTGTTGCTCTCAGCTGATCAACAAGCTCGTCTGCTTTGCGAAAAGGACAATCGATTGGGGGAAGAAATGTTCTACCCTGTAGATTTACAATAGCTAGCTCTTTACCATTCGCCTTAATAACAGTTGAGCCTTGTCCTGGAGCTTCTTCGGAGAAATTCGCCGGGCGAACAATACGCGGTTGATCATCGATCCATTCAAAAATATCTTTATTATCCCAAGTGTGGTTCCCCATCGTAATCCCATGTACACCTGCATCCAGCAATTCCTTGACAATTGCTGCCGTTATTCCTCTGCCTGCGGCCGCATTCTCACCATTAGCAATGATGATATGCGGATTATATTTACTCTTAAGCAAGGGTAGTACCTTTTTGACTGCACTTCTGCCAACGTTACCGACAATGTCACCAATAAATAAAACGTTCATCTCATAACCTCTCTTATATAAACTAGAAAAGTGGCCGACAAGCAGCCACTTTTCTAGTTTGATTCCTATATTTGTTTTTTATTTAGCGTATTCGACCGCGCGAGTTTCGCGAATGACTGTCACTTTAATGTGACCCGGATAATCGAGTTCACTCTCGATTTTCTTCGTAATGTCACGTGCTAGACGGAACGCTTCCGTATCGTCGATTTTATCCGGTTGGACCATGACGCGTACTTCACGTCCGGCTTGGATTGCGTATGATTTCTCAACACCTTCGAACGATTCCGAAATGTCTTCAAGCTTCTCAAGACGTTTAATGTACGTTTCGAGTGTTTCTCTTCTAGCTCCAGGTCGCGCTGCGGATAGAGCATCAGCAGCACCAACAAGCATAGCAATAACCGATGTCGCCTCACAATCACCATGATGGGATGCGATACTATTAATGACGACCGGATGCTCCTTGTATTTCTTTGCTAGCTCTACGCCAATTTCGACATGTGAGCCTTCCACTTCATGATCGAGCGCTTTACCAATGTCATGAAGCAAACCAGAACGTTTGGCTAGTGTAATATCTTCGCCTAGCTCGGCTGCCATAAGACCAGTCAAATAAGCAACTTCCATTGAATGCTTCAGGACGTTCTGACCGTAACTGGTACGATACTTCAAACGACCTAAAATTTTGATTAAATCCGGATGCAAACCATGAACGCCAACCTCGAATGTCGCTTGCTCACCGTACTCGCGAATACGTTCGTCCACTTCTTTACGTGATTTCTCCACCATCTCTTCAATACGAGCAGGATGGATACGTCCGTCAGCGACGAGCTTCTCAAGTGCAGTACGAGCAATTTCACGACGAATCGGATCAAAGCCAGACAAGATTACTGCTTCCGGAGTATCGTCGATAATGAGATCGATACCGGTCAATGTTTCTAGAGCACGAATATTACGACCTTCACGACCGATAATACGACCCTTCATCTCTTCATTAGGTAAGGAAACAACAGATACCGTCGTCTCCGCCACGTGATCCGCCGCACACCGTTGGATGGCGAGGGAAATGATGTCGCGAGCCTTCTTATCAGCTTCTTCCTTGGCTTGCTGTTCGATTTCTTTAATCATTTGAGCAGTTTCATGACGCACTTCCTGCTCAACATTATTCAAGATAATCTGTTTAGCATCTTCCATGGACAAGTTCGAAATCCGCTCAAGTTCATGAAGCTGTTGTTTGTAGAGCGTATCGATTTGATCTTGCGTTTCCTCGATCCGTTTCTCTTTGTTGGTTACTTGTTCCTCTTTGCGTTCCAGCGCTTCTATCTTCTTATCCATTGACTCCTCTTTTTGGAGAAGTCGTCTTTCAAGACGCTGTACCTCATTACGACGTTCGCGAATATCTCTCTCAGCCTCGGTACGGAGCTTGTGGACCTCGTCTTTCGCTTCGAGAACCGTTTCTTTCTTCAGCGCTTCTGCTTCTTTCCTCGCATTGTCAACAATTTGACTTGCGGCCTGCTCGGCGCTTGAAATCTTGGCCTCGGCGATCGACTTTCGAATAAAATAACCGATCCCAAAGAAAACAACACCAACAACGAGTGTGATCGGGAGCCAGATATACCACATCTTTCTCACCTCCTCGTTGCATTCACCAAAGCAAACGCTTGGGACGATATTTTGTTTTCTACCGGTTTTCAACCCGAACCATACAAATAAAATTTGACGAAAATAATCGTTTTGAATCCATTTTTGGAAGGAAAATTGATTCAAAATGAAAGAATACAAACTCATTTTATCTTTTGTGAAAATCAATTGTCAAGCATATGCCCTTCTTCATCATCTTCCATCCCTTGCGAGACTGCATTTATTGCACGCTTAACGATCTCACTCGGGAACCCTCTACGAAGCAAAAACCCAGCAAGTTTGTGTCTTCTCTCATGTGGTTCACCTTTTATATAAGGCCATTTTTTACTGGCAGCACGAATGGCTACCTCCGCCTCTGATTCCTCGTCAAGCTGATCGGAAGCCTCTTTGGCCGTAGATCTATCAATACCTCGCTGCTCCAATTCCTGTCGCAAGAGTCTTCTACCTTTTAATTGATTGCTCATTCGCTCAGTGGCAAACCGATTGGCATAAGATGTATCATCAACAAGTCTCTCCTGCTTTAATCGTTCAATCGCTTTCTCGGAGGCTTCCTCATCGATGCCCTTGCGAGCCAAGTACCGAGAAATCTCTTTATGAGTCCTAGGTCTTGCACCAAGGTACGAAAGACCCATCACGTAAGCCCGATGACGACTATCCTCTTCAGCTAGCTGCTTTAATTCCTCCGGGTGAATTTCTCTTCCCTTCAACAGACGGTATTTGATTAACAAATCCTCATGTACGGAAGTGAATGGCTCCTCCTGATCGGAAGCATAAATATGATAACGATTCTTTTCCTTACGATCTTGCTTAATCGCGGTAATCCGTATGATGCCTTCTTCTAAAGTCTCATCAGCTTGTTCTTCCAGTTCTTCATCTTCGTACATCCGTTTCGTTCCCCCTTCTCATCTGTCCTGTCCCTCAATGCAGAAGAGCACCCAAATAGAATAGGTGCTCTTCTGGCAATCTATAGAAAGTCTTCAAAGCACGTCGAGTTTATTCCAGATCCAAATCGTCCTCAGACTCATCATCTTCACTGAAGTTAGCATTTGTTGCGTTCTCCGAAACATTGCTCGCATCACGAATTTGCTTATCAATTGTAGCAGCAATATCCTTATGATCCTTCAAGTACTGCTTCGCATTCTCACGACCTTGTCCAAGACGTTCGCCGTTGTAGGAGAACCAAGCGCCACTCTTCTGAACAATATCCATCTCTACACCAATATCAACAAGGCTTCCTTCACGTGAAATGCCTTCACCATACATGATATCGATCTCCGCTTGTTTAAATGGTGGTGCCACTTTATTCTTAACGACTTTGATACGGGTCCGGTTACCCACCATATCGTTGCCCTGCTTAATCGTTTCAATCCGACGAACATCTAGCCGTATGGTGGAGTAAAACTTGAGTGCGCGTCCACCAGGCGTTGTCTCCGGATTACCAAACATGACGCCAATCTTCTCCCTCAATTGGTTAATAAAGATGGCAATCGTCTTCGATTTACTAATTGCACCAGATAGCTTACGAAGTGCCTGTGACATCAGACGTGCTTGCAAGCCGACATGAGAATCACCCATCTCGCCTTCGATTTCCGCTTTTGGTACGAGCGCAGCGACGGAATCCACAACAACGATATCTACTGCACCGCTGCGTACGAGCGCTTCAGCAATTTCAAGCGCCTGCTCACCCGTATCCGGCTGTGAAAGCAGTAATTCATCAATATTAACACCCAGCTTACTGGCATATACAGGATCCAAAGCATGCTCCGCATCGATAAAAGCAGCTTGTCCGCCAGCACGCTGTACTTCTGCAATAGCATGCAAAGCAACTGTTGTCTTACCTGATGATTCCGGGCCATATACTTCAATAATGCGACCTCTTGGTAAGCCACCGATTCCAAGGGCAATATCTAAGGCAAGAGATCCACTGGAGACCGTTTCAACTTTCATATGTGGAGATTCTCCGAGCTTCATGATGGAACCTTTACCGAATTGTTTCTCTATTTGACGTAAAGCCATTTCGAGTGCAGCGCGACGATCTGCCAACGAACTCACATCCTTTTATCATTTATAGTTTTATGATACCTTGTTTTGATTGCGTTGACAAGACTTTTTACGAACATATATTCTTATTTTTCTCATCGGCCAAATGAGCAATAAAAAAAGAACCGCAGCAAAGTAATCTTCGCCACGGTTCTTCCGTTTACTAATGTCGATTATAGACGAAGCTTGTCCGGATGGCAAGCATTTTAGCAAATATTTTAGCAATATTTTCCGTTTCCAGAAAATCAAGAATCTTCTATTCCACCTTATTCAAAACCTGCCAAAGTCGATAAAGGACTGCTTTTGCCACGCGGACACGGATTATGCCACGACTTCCACTCATCTGAGCTGTATGTACGATGGTCGGCTTCCCTAGCTCTGATATGGCGAAGTATACAAGCCCAACAGGCTTGCCCTCGGACTCGGAAGGACCCGCAACTCCTGTCATCGAGACACCATAATCGCTGCCCGTAAGCTCTCTAACCCGCTCCGCCATCAGAGAGGCCGTTGATTCACTCACAGCGCCCGGAGCACCTGGACCTTCAAGCTGAGCCATGGGGATGCCTAGCAGCTTATGCTTCATTAAATTCGTATAAGTCACTACGCCCCCCACAAATTCTCCACTGCTCCCAGGAATATTAGTAACGAGCTCTGCGAACAACCCTCCTGTTAGGCTTTCAGCGCTAGCTAGCTTGCGTCCTGACCCTCTAAGGAGTCTAATTACAGCTTCCTCTAACGGAATGTCTTCACGGGCATATAGATGCTTGCCTACACGCTCTATAATTTGAGCTTCCGCTTGATCAAGTCGGACTACTGCTTCCTGCTCTGAAATAGCTTTAGTAGAAATTCGAAGGGCAACTTCACCTTCTTTGGCATACGGCGCTATCGTAGGATCCGATTGCTGCTCAATCAAATCGATGATGGCTTGCTCTAAGCTGGATTCTCCGATACCTGCAAATTTAAGCAAGCGCGAATAAAGTTTGCGCTCTTCACCCAATATCTCTCGAAGCCATGCTTTAGCCGGACCATCGAACATCGGTTTCATTTCACGAGGGGGGCCAGGAAGAAGTAGATAATGGGTACCATCAATTGTCAGGGCATTGCCAACAGCCAGCCCTGCATTATTATCAAGGGGATCACAGCCCTCAATCATGTTCGCTTGTCTGCGATTGCTCTCCACCATGTGAATGCCGCGGCTGGAGAATAAAGCTTCAATTTTGACCATGGAAGGCTCGTGAATATGTATCGGTCTATTCAAATACTCAGCGAGTGCATCTTTCGTCAAATCATCTAATGTTGGCCCAAGACCGCCCGTGAACATAATCAAATCAGCACGTGTTCGCGCAAGCTCTATGGCCTGACGAATCCGCGCCGCATTATCTCCAACAACCGTTTGAAAATAAACGTCAATTCCTAGCTCAGCGAGCCCTTGAGACAAATAAGTCGCGTTCGTATTCACCGTTTGCCCGAGTAAAAGTTCAGTTCCTACAGCAATAATTTCAGCACGCATCCCAACAGCTCCTATTCGATGTTGTCAATAATATTGAAAAGCACCATGCCTCCAAATAACGAAGGAATGATGCTCGCTTGTAAAAAACCTGCTTATTGTCCCGTGAGCGGGATAAGATTCTTATTCTTAACAAAATAATCAATACCCGAATAGACCGTAATAAGTGCCGCCGCATAACTGGAAATGAGATCAAACGGAATATGCAGGAAGGCAAAAGGGAAATTATTCAACAGCAATACAATAATCATTGTGATTTGAACAGCTGTTTTCCATTTCCCCCATTTACTCGCAGCCAGTACTGTACCTTCTAGCAATGCAATTTGCCTAAGGCCTGTGACCGCGAACTCTCGGCTAATGATAACAATAGCAATCCACGCATCCAGTTTAGCCATATCTACAAGAGAAATTAGAACAGCTGCCACAAGAAGCTTATCAGCCAAAGGATCTAAAAGCTTTCCCAAATTAGTGACGATTTTTCTTTTACGTGCAATATAGCCATCGAGACCATCCGTACTTGCTGCGACTATAAAAACAATCGCAGCTAGAATCTGATTCCAAGTAATCGAGAAATCAGAGCCTGATATTGTCAGTGGCTTCAAATTAACATTGATAAGAAGCAAAACCATAATAATGGGCACTAAAAAAATACGGATGAGCGTAATTCGGTTAGCTATATTCACGCTAGCCCCTCCCCGGACATATCAAACTCGAAGGCATGCGTTATCCGCACTCTTTGAATTTCGCCGATACCAGCCGTACAGTTTGATATAAAGACTTCCCCGTCGATCTCAGGAGCATCATAAGGGGAACGACCGATGTAGACATCGCTTCTTCCATCATAACGCTCAACAAGCACATCGATTTCACTACCGATATGTTTGCCACTATTATACTTGGATACTTCGCGTTGAATCTCCATTAATGTGTTGGAACGCCATTCTTTCACATCGTCTGGAACTTGGTTAGGAAGACGTACCGCCGGTGTATCTTCTTCATTGGAATACGTAAACACACCCAGACGATCAAACTTCATTTCTTTAACAAAGTCGCACAACCGCTCAAAATCCTCATCGGTTTCACCAGGAAAACCTACAATAATTGACGTTCTTAGCGCTACGTCAGGTATGCTTGCGCGAATCTTGGCAACTAGTTCCCTCGTATCCCGTTGGCGACCTGGACGACGCATACGCTTCAAGATTGAGTCTTCACTATGCTGAAGCGGCATGTCAATATAATTGCAGACCTTAGAATTGGTTGCGATGGTTTCAATCAGCTCATCTGTGAAAAAGCCTGGGTATGCATAATGTAATCTTACCCATGCGATACCTTCTACTTCACTCACTCGATTGAGCAGCTCTGGAAGCATAAACTTATCGTACAAATCCGTTCCGTAATTGGTTGAATCCTGAGCAATTAGGCTAACTTCCTTGACGCCTTGATCAGCGAGCATTTGTACTTCAGCGATAATCGATTCTATAGAACGACTACGGAAATTACCGCGCATAATCGGAATCGAACAGAATGTACAAGCATTATCACAGCCTTCTGCGATTTTGACATAAGCGGTGTAACGCGGCGTCGTTACAAGACGAGGCAGCTTCTGATCATAGTCAAATACCGGGTTCCCAACCTTGACCGGTTTCTTGCCGCGAAGTGCTTCATCGACGATGTCATTAATATGATGAAAGTCACCCGTACCTACAATTCCATCGATCTCGGGCATCTCTTCCATTAGTTGTTTCTTGTAACGCTGCGTTAAACAGCCCGACACAATTAGTGCTTTGAGTCTTCCGGTCTGCTTAAACTCTGCCATATCCAATATGGTATTCACAGATTCCTCTTTTGCAGCATCAATAAAACCACATGTATTCACAATGATAACTGTAGCGTCATCCGCCTGATCGACTAACTGGTAGCCACGTTCATTAATAAGACCCGACATAATCTCCGAATCAACAAGGTTTTTCTCACAGCCTAATGTTACAACTTTTACTCGTTCAGTCATTATAATCCCCCAAATTCCTGCGTAAAGCTATCTTAACAAGTATAATACAAGGCCCAAACGGTGTCAAAATAGGAAAAAGTCCCACCTTTCGCTCTTCGAGCGCTGGATAGAGGGACTTAAACCATCCTAAATGAAGCACTAGCGATAGTTCGTAAACTGCAATTCAATCTTTAGATCCTCCGCACGAAGCAGATTCATAACCGCCTGAAGATCGTCGCGGCTCTTGCCAGTGACACGCACTTGGTCACCTTGCGTTTGGCTTTTCACTTTGAGCTTGGAGTCACGAATGAGAATGTTGATCTTTTTTGATATATCCTGCTCGATACCCTGCTTCAGTGTAATACGCTGTCTAACGGTACCCGCAGAAGCCGACTCCACTTTACCATATTCCAGGTTTTTAATGGGAACGCCACGCTTTACCATTTTAGTCTGGAGCACGTCGATAACACTCTTCAATTTGTAATCATCGTCCGAGATGACTACAAGCTCTTCTTTCTCGATCGTAATACTACTCTTGCTGCCTTTAAAGTCAAATCGGCTTTCGATTTCCTTCTCAGCTTGAGAGACCGCGTTGATTAACTCCTGCATATCTACCTTTGACACAATATCAAATGAACTTTCTGAACTCATACGTGTAGCAACTCCTTAATCATGTTTATCCTGTGACGTATTATAACCGATTCTTAGCGACAAGAAAAGGCACCTTCCCCGCCTATAGCAGGAAAGATACCCTTACATGCAATAAATGAACGCCTCTAAGGAGTGGCAGTGTTTGTATCTGCTGGGGAATTAAGCTGCATTCTTCGAGGGCCTGTCTTATTCCCATCATCAATTAATACACCATCAACTGTGATTTCAACGACATTCGCATGCGCGACATTCAAATATACTGGCCCTTCAACCTCACGAGAAGCAACTTCGGTGTCCTTCAAAGTTTGAGTGAGGATGTATTTCCCACTTTTATTCTTCTCTTTAATACCTACCCAAGTGCTGCCTCCGGAGGTTTTGAACTCGATGGTATGTTTGCCAACTGGCGATACCTCATAATAGTCCGTTCGTCCTGATGTACGTTGAAGAGTAAGTGTCGTCTGAGTCACCACTTGGTCAGGCACAGTGGGAGGCGTAGGCGTTACAGTGCTTCCTGTTCCTGTTCCTGTTCCTGTTCCTGTTCCTGTTCCTGTTCCTGTTCCTGTTCCTGTTCCTGTTCCCGTATTTGGTTTAGTCGTCGTATTTCCATTGGTCTTATTACCTGTTGGAGGTGTTCCTGCATCAGGTGCCTTTGTCTGGTCGGTCATTTTGGTCTGATCCGCAGAATTCACCTTATCGCCTGGCTTAGCAATTGCATAGACGTAAACAAGAACAACAATTAATAGCAGAAAGGACCACATGAGCATACGGAAACCCCAACGGCTCAATCGATCGGACGATTGTGTCTGGGATCGGCGCGGTCGCTGAATGGGCTCTACGACCTGCTCAGGGACAGCTGACGGGATTTCTTTCTGATACAATCGAAGGACTTCATCTGCATCTAGTCCTACCGTCTCTGAATAGTTTTTCACAAAAGCACGCACATAAAATGACCCCGGAAGTACCTTGTAATTACCCTCTTCGATGGCTTCCAAATATCGTTTGCGTATTTTAGTCAATTCTTGAATGTCATCGAGAGAATAGCCTCGCTGTTCCCTTGCTTTACGCAGCAAAGCACCCAAATCCGACATGACCACACCTCCTCCTTCTAAAAGTCGTTAAATCCAGTTGTGAATGATTCGTATGAAATTTCCTCATCTGGTGTATTGCGCAGCTCAATAATATAATCAAAGGCGCTAATATCATAAGCTGATTCTTTAATAAAGATATCCGGATGTTCAATGACCTTTGTTGAAGGCATTGCCATAATTTCTTGCAGCAGTGCATGATGCTTCTCATTCGAGCGAATCGTGCTTACAATACCATCAATAATGAAAATATTGTTCGGATTCATCTCTTCATCAGAAAGCTGACTGCGCACCGTTTGACGAAGAAGTGTCGAAGAAACGAAAGCCCAGCGCTTGTTCGAGCATACACTGCCGGCAATAATAGATTCCGTCTTTCCTACCCGCGGCATCCCACGCAAGCCAATAACCTGATTTCCTTCACGCTTAAACACTTCTCCTAGAAAATCGACAAGCATACCAAGCTCATCCCGTGTAAAACGAAATGTCTTCCGATCATCGGAATCACGTTCAATATAGCGACCGTGCCGTACGGCAAGAATATCAACAAGTTTAGGCTCGCGAAGCTTCAATACCGTAATATTCTCAACCTTCTGCAGCATTCTACCGAGAATCTCGATCTTCTCATCATCGTTTGTTTGCAGAAGCATACCCCTTGTCCGGTTCTCAACGCCGTTTATCGTTAAAATATTAACTTCGAGCATACCAAGCAGAGAAGCAATGTCCCCTAATAAACCTGGTCGATTCTTATGTATCTTATATTCCATATACCACTGTTTGTACTCCATAAGGGCACCTCTCTTGAGGATTATAATAAGTGCGAGAACAAGTATCAAAAGATTATTCTACAATATTCGTCAAATTCCTGCAATCATGATATCAAACATTCAAGAAGAAACGGCTAACGCCGTCCTTGGCGGCGAAGCAAGTTTCTTCCTTCTGAAATATAAGCAATGTATGGAGAAAACTTATACTTTCTTATATTTGCAGAAAAGCCTCCGTTTCGGGAGGCCTTTCTGCAATGAAAAAGGTTACGATTTTTGTACAAGCTTTATCATTAGCCTTGCAATCGTTTTCCGTTCCTCTTCGTCGCCTACATCCCAAATTTCCTTTAGTGCACGCTGCTGCTCATTTTTGGGATCGACTTTCTCGTCTAGGAACGAACCGATCTCAAATGCAAGCTTAGCAATCGAATCCTCACTTAATCCGATGCTCTTGGCCTGTTCTACACGATCAGATAAAAATTGTTTCCATGTGTCAAAATTAGTAAGGACGGTTGACATGTCTTTGTTCTCCTCCTTCGCGTGTTGGCCGCTATTCGGCAACAACTATATTGTGCGCTCGGAGGTTTCTTATTATTCGACGATTATAACGAATATAAAGTTTCAATACCAGCCTTTTCAAGGCTAGCTTATGTTAACCAACCGCCGTTAGGGCTGATGATCTGTCCCGTGATATAAGCGGACTCAGGAAGGGATAAGAAATAGACAAGTGAAGCAATCTCATCTGGCTTTCCGAATCGTCCCGCTGGAATTTCGGATTCGAGCGCATCCTTCTCATCCTTGTTAAGGTTGTCCAGCATAACCGTATCTACAGCACCAGGAGCTACTGCATTGACCGTAACGCCAGAAGGAGCAAGCTCTTTAGCCAAAGCTTTGGTGAATGCATTCATTCCACCCTTACTTGTTGAATAGAGAACCTCACAAGAAGCTCCTGATATTCCCCATATGGAAGAAACATTAATAATTCGACCAAAACGATTAGCGATCATTGCTGGCATGAATAGCTGCGTACAGAGAAACATACCCTTCAGATTAATGGAGATCACATCATTCCAATCATCTTCCGTTACATCCGAGAGCATCCCATAATGAGCAATACCCGCATTATTCACAAGAATATCTGGAACCATACCACGCGCTTCCAGCTTCTCCCTCATTCGAATTAACTGCTCTCTCGAACGTAGATCAGCTGTCACTGTCATCACATTGGCTGCACCAAGACGCATGCAAGTACGTGCGGTTTCATTAGCGGCTTCATGAGCTTGATTATAATGAATGACGACATTCATACTTTCCGCGGCGAAGCGGCGTGCGATCGCCGCTCCAATACCCCGGCTTCCCCCCGTGATGAGTACCGTCATTTCTTTCAAGGTTTGCAATTAATGAGCGTCCTTCGCTACGATGGAGACTGCCATCCGGTCCCAATTGAAATGCTCCCGCATACGCTGATTGGTTTCTTCCAACGTGATGCTTTCATAAACCGGCAGCAAGCGGAATAAATCAGTACCTCGGAACCGATAGCGAGTGAATTCGCTGGCTATTGCTTCAGGGGAGTTAAGCATACGAAGATAACCGCCAATTTTTTTTCTTTTCGTGCGTTCGAAAGCTGCCTCACTTAAGCCGCTTACCTTTGCTGACTCAATCGCTTCACGAAGTTTTTGCAGCAGCTCATCAGGATTCCTAGTTTCTCCACCAATTACAGAAAAAGCATAATCCTCACTGCTGTTAAATTCATATCCAAATGAATCAGATATCAAGCTATCGTCATACAAGTCATTGTAGATTGGCGAGCTTGATCCAAGTAAGGAGTCTAGCATAAGCTTAGTAGCAAGCTCCGTACGAAGCAGTTCATCCGGTCCCAGCTGCTGCCTGGTTTCCTTGAAGCCAATCATACATTTAGGAAGCGATACCGGTAAAACGGCTGTCTTGCGTGGTATCTTAACTGTGGCCGGTTCCGGGTCAAAAGATCTAGAAATGGGTCCTTGCGGCTCAAAGCTTTTCTTTGCTTGATTGTTCCGAACAAGAGCAATAACTTCATCCGGCTGTACGCCTCCAACGATAAACAAGAACATATTGGACGGATGATAAAAGGTTTCGTAACAGCTGTAAAGCGTTTCTTTATCAATTTGCCGGATCGATTCAGCCGTTCCAGCAATATCAATATGGATAGGATGCGTGTGATACATCGCATCAATCAGTCCGAAATAAACACGCCAGTCTGCATTGTCACGGTACATGTTGATTTCCTGCTCGATAATACCTTTTTCCTTCTCCACGTTCTCATCCGTGAAATAGGGATTTTGCACGAAATCAATTAATGTTTCGAGATTCGCTTCAATCTGCTCCGTGGCCGAGAATAAATAGACCGTACGGTCAAAGCTGGTGAAGGCATTGGCAGAGGCACCTTGAGAAGCAAAGGTTGCAAAAATATCACCCGTTGGCTCCTCGAACATTTTATGCTCCAAAAAATGAGCAATACCATCTGGCACAGAGATCAGCTCCTGATCTCCAACAGCAAATCGATTATCGATAGAACCGTAACGGGTGGAAAAGGTTGCATAGGTTTTACTGAAGCCTGGCTTCGGAAGAACAACAACCTCAAGTCCATTGGGCATTACTTCACGATATAGCGTTTCTTGAACGCCTGGATAAGCTAATGTTTCCATCCCTTACCCCTCCTTCTCATCGCGCAGAAAATAAATCGTATCCAGCTCGGTTTTACGAGCTACAGCTGCAATTTGTTCCGCGGTAACTGACTGCACTTGCTCCATCAATTGTTCAGCTGTACGCTCACGTCCAGAGAGTATGGCATTGAAATCAAAACCGATCATTTCATTTGCTGAGTCTTGAATCTCGCGCAGATGATTGGCAATCATCGCTTTCGTCTGATTCATCTCAAGGTCACTGTAGGAGCCCGAGCGCATGCTTTCTAGCTGCTGCTGGATAATCTCTGTAGCACGGTCGAAATTCTCAATCTCGATGCCTGATTGAATCGTACAGATCCCCTTATGACCATCCAATCGAGATGCAGCGTAATAAGCGAGACTTGCTTTCTCACGAACATTAAGGAAAAGCTTAGAATGTGGATAACCACCGAGTATCCCATTGTACATAAGTGCAGCAGGGTAATCATCGTCACCATATGATGTGTTGATGCGCAGGCCCATATTCAGCTTCCCTTGACTGACATCCATCTTCTCTATAATCGTCCTAACCTCTCGATCCGGCTTCTGAACAGCTGGCAGTGTATAGGAGGAAGGCTTGCCGCCTTTCATCTGAAAAGCTTGAGAAACCAAATTTTTGACTTCTTCAAGCGTAGTATCCCCTACGACATAGAGGTCAAAGGAAGCTTGAGATAACCATTGTTGATAGGAATCGGTTAGAGACTGTGGTGTAATCGCATCAATAGCATCAAGCTTCCCAAGCGGGTGCAGTCGATAAGGCTCATCCTGACACATTTCCTCTAAACAGCGCTCTGCCGCATATCGGATTTTATCATTAATGATCGCTTCTAAACGTTTACGCAGCGTATCTTTCTCGGCATCCACATACTTCGAACGAAGTAAACCAGCCTCCATAGCAGGCTCAGTCAGCACTTCCCCAAGCAGCTTAAGTGAAGAGCTCAGAAGCGGTTGTTCAGACGAAACGAAACGATCATTGATGACATCCATTCTGAACTGGACGATTTGAGCATCACCACGTTTGTATACGTCGAATCCGAAGCCAGCGCCGTACAAATCATCCAACCGTTCGCGAAAAGCAATGGTCTCCGGTGTTGAGGCTGTTCCGCGTCTTAATACAAAAGGGATCAGGGCGACAGATGTCACCGTATCCTCTGCTAAAGGTAAACCAGCATATAAAGAAATAGAGAACGTTTTAAACCGTTGTGTAGGCATTACGTGCAAACGAATGCGATCAATCAGCCCTCGTTCAAATCGGGATTTGGTCAAGATTCGCGTCCCCTTCCGCTCAAGTTTATAAAGTCAATCTATTCCAAATTGCTTTGATCTATTCCATTCTAACTGATCGGAAATGGAAGAAGCAACCCGCAGTGTTAGCGGGCTGCTTCAGTGAGAGAGCTACATGCAAAAAATATGCTTGCCAATCGTTTTCACTTGCGGGCGTGACCAAATCCATTTGGAAGTTGCCGTATCCGGATTGAAATAGTAAATGCATCCACCGCTTGGATCAACTCCATTAAGCGCTTCTTGTACTGCTTTCTTCGCATTCTCATTTGGTGTCAGCCAAATCTGTCCATCAGCGACAGCAGTGAAGGCACCTGGCTGGAATATAACACCAGATATTGTATTCGGAAAACTAGGCGATTTAAGACGATTCAAGATAACCGCAGCAACAGCTACCTGACCGACAAACGGCTCGCCGCGTGATTCTCCATACACTGCATTCGCCATCAGCTTCAGATCATTTGCCGATAATCCCAGTTTCGAAGACTTGTCAAGATTCGTACTAGTTGTTTCCTTATTCGGCTGCTTACCCGCATTTCCTGTAGATGGTGATGGTGTTTCCGCTGTAGAAGGACGCCAGGTTTTCGTTGCTTCCCAGAGCTTAAGCTTCGTCTTCGCACCAACAACGCCATCCGATTTCATACCGAATTTCCATTGAAACCAAGTTACTGCTTTCTTCGTCGAAGTACCAAACTGACCATCAACTTTTCCGTCAAAGAAGCCTAAGAATTTCAATCTACCTTGGAGCTCAGTGACGTCTTTCCCGGAAGTACCTACCTTTAGCGTCGTGCTGCTAAAGGTTTCAGTCGTTTGCCCGCTGCTAGCATGCTTAAGCGTAAACGCACCGAACAACAGTAGGACAATAACAATCGTTACCGTAATTAATCGATTTCTCATTTTCGAATCTGCCTTTCTTCTGCAAGTTATCTTGCAAAGCAAGCGAAGCATGATACTAGTATGAGAAATCAGTTTGGCTTCTATGCACGAATTTGCCTTATGAGCTAATCTTTCCTGCTTCATATTGATCGATCGTTAAAAGCACTTCCCGCGGCTTGCTTCCTTCGTAGGGTCCAACAATGCTTCTTGCCTCCATTTGATCTATAAGACGGGCAGCACGTGTGTAACCAATCCGCATCCGACGCTGCAGTAAGGAGACCGATGCTTGCTTGGCTTCGAGTACAATACGAATCGCTTGATCGTACAGCTCATCAAGCATTTCATTATTCTCTGAAGCAGCATCATCAATTTCAGGAACAAGATCTTCTTTGTATTCTGCTTCCGCTTGACCACGACAGTAGCCAACAACGGATTCAACCTCGTGATCCGATAGGAATGCGCCCTGCACCCTAATTGGCTTGGACATTCCGACAGGGAGGAAAAGCATGTCGCCTCGTCCCAGCAGCTTTTCAGCACCAACCATATCTAGAATCGTCCTTGAATCGACTTGAGAGGATACGCCAAATGCAATCCTCGAAGGGATATTCGCTTTAATGACACCCGTAATAACATCAACGGAAGGCCGCTGAGTTGCAATGATAAGATGGATACCAGCCGCACGTGCCATCTGAGCAAGACGGCATATGGAATCCTCAACGTCATTAGCTGCAACCATCATCAAGTCTGCGAGCTCATCGACAATAACGACTATGTAAGGTAGAACCGCTGAAGGATTCTCAGCCATTAAAGTATTGTAGCCTTCAATATTACGCGTACCTGATTTGGAGAAAGCTTCATATCGCTTTTCCATTTCGACCACGATTTTTTTAAGCGCAAGTGAGGCCCGTCTTGGATCCGTAACTACCGGTGCTAACAAGTGGGGGATGCCATTATAGACGTTTAGCTCAACCATTTTGGGATCAATCATAAGGAACTTGACCTCATCTGGCCTAGCTTTATACAAAATACTGGTAATAATGCCGTTAATACAAACGGATTTACCAGAACCCGTTGCACCCGCGACGAGTAAATGCGGCATCTTAGCCAAATTTCCTACAATTGTCTGCCCGGAGATATCCCGTCCGAATGCAATCGATAGATTCGAAGTCGAATTCAAAAAGGATGGCGTTTCCATAACTTCACGCATTGTGACCATGGACACCTCCGCATTAGGTACTTCGATACCTATAGCGGATTTCCCAGGAATCGGCGCTTCCATCCGGATATCCTTCGCTGCTAGTGCAAGAGCGATATCATCAGTTAGACCAACAATCCGACTAACTTTAACACCTGTGGCTGGCTGCACTTCATAACGAGTTACAGCTGGACCTCTTACAACATCAAGCACCCTGGCTTTGACACCAAAGCTCTCAAGTGTAGCTTCCAGCTTCCGTCTGGATTCATTAGCATCGCTCATATCGCCCTGTCTCGCGCTTCCACTTGGTCTAGCCAGCAGTGCGAACGATGGAAGCTGATAGGGCTTTTCCACTGGAGGTCTTGGCACTACCCTTGAACTGCTGTCCTGAGAATCAACCTCTCCTGACTCCATTGCCGGACTCAGCTGCGAAATAGGTATAGACGGCATAGGTTCAGGGATCTCATCATCCTCAATATAAGGAGCATCATCAGCTTCGTCATCATTAATAATGAATGCCTCATCTTGAAGTTCTGATGATATTCCATCATTAATAATAGGAAGTTGACTTATTCCCTCCTCCATTTCCCAAGGAAGGGGGCCAACAGTATCAGGATAACTTGTCGATTCTTGAGTGGGATTGTCTATATTAGGGTTGTTATCCGTCCAGTGATTACTCCCAATTTCTTCATCCTCTTCCCAAGGAGCTTGATTACGAGTTTGCCTTGCAATCGGAGACACATGTCCATCCTCCATGAGCCAATCATTATCATGTCCGGATTGCTGTTCGCCTTCTTGTTCAGGTACCTCATTAAACCAAGAGAAGATCGGAGTTCTCCGTCTATTCCTGCGAGTTGAAGGCAACTGTTCGTAATCCTCGTCATCATCATCATCGAGGACATCTGCCGTTGGCAATACGTTTCCACGATTATTTGTGGAATTGGATGATGCGGCAAGCGAGGCTGATCGATTCTGTGGAAAAAGCTTCACACGAAGCAAAGAAAATACGCGTCCCCCACGAAGTCGAACCGATCTACCCAAATCAACATAGGATTTGCCAGTCAATAACATAATCGAAATCGCGAACATCACGATGAGAATAAACTTCGCCCCAAAGTATCCAAAGAGCCAATATAACAGCGTGTATTGAATAGCCCCAACATAGCCGCCGCTTACTGGTTGTTTCGTGATTGCACCCTCTAATCCTGCTGACGGCGTGTTCACCAGAGCCCCTTTGATGTCATTCCCGAGCTCATGCATAATAAAGCCTGCCGTTAAACCGCCTGTCGGCTCTGTCTTCTGATCCATAACGGCAATCGAGCTCATTAACGTAAATCCTAATATCAGCAATACCGCGCCTGTCTTTCGACTTGACCAGCCTGAAGGCCATGTACGCTTTACCATCACGACAAGACCTATGTAAATACCAACTAACGCAAGTACAAAGTAAAACTTCCCAAGCAGCAATCCAAATAATTTAGACAAGGAGCGGCCAACTGTCGCTTCACCAGATAAAGCGATAACAGAGACAGTTATAAGCAAAATTCCATAGACTTCATATTTGAGACTCGCCCCAAGCGAGTTCTTTTTCCTTTTTCTTTTCTTTGCCAAGTTCCGTCACCTCTAGTAGCCATTATACCATAGGATCAAGTCCCAATGCGCTACTATTATCCAGCTTTAGCACGGGCCCGTTCCTCAGAATTGCAGGCCAGTCAAGGCTTTGAGCAATTTTCGCAGCCCACTCTTTATGTTGCTGTATGATACGCGATTATTGATCCTGGAAACAGCTCTGGACGAAGATAGGCATCAAGCGGACAATCCATAAGTCTAACAATTTTCCCTATACCTGGTGAAAGAGGTTCAATTTGCATTCGAATTTCCCCGACTGTAATATCCAAGTAAGGACCAGGCTGTTCATTAAAACCATCAAAGACTAGCTCGAGCGGCATACAAGTATAAATCGTCATTGAGGCAGCCCTCCTGTAGACTGAATCGATTGCTTCCGTTGATCAATGAACGTATTGAGCTGACGAAGCGCTTGGCCAATGCCCCCTACTTCATCAATAAGTCCATATTTCACAGCATCTACGCCAATAACTGTCGTCCCGATATCACGTGTTAGCTCACCCGTTTTGAACATTAGTTCTTTAAACTTCTCATCCGTAACATTGGAGTGTGAGGTTACGAAACCCACAACACGCTCCTGCATTTTCTCCAAATACTCAAAAGTTTGAGGCACCCCTATTACGAGGCCATTCAAGCGAATCGGATGGATGGTCATCGTAGCGGTAGCCGCAATAAAGGATTTATTCGCCGCAACAGCTATAGGCACTCCAATTGAATGCCCACCTCCTAGCACAAGCGTCACGGTTGGCTTCGTTAATGATGAGATCATCTCCGCAATCGCAAGGCCCGCTTCAACATCACCGCCAACCGTATTGAGCACAATCATGATGCCTTCGATTTTTGCATTTTGCTCAGCCGCAACAAGCTGAGGAATAAGATGCTCATATTTGGTCGTTTTATTTTGAGGTGGAAGCACCAAATGTCCCTCTACTTGTCCAATAATGGTCATACAAAAGATGTTAGACTCAGATTGCGGTGTCATTGTCTGTCCAAGCTGCTGAATCGTCTCCACAGTCGGATTAGTAGCCTTTACTGTATTCGGATCTGGTTGCTCCATTTTAGCGAAATTCTCGTGTTCGTCCTCCCACATGCTTGTTTCCTCCTTAAATTTTTTTATCGCTGCTTATGACCTACCTTTGGATGCCGCCATAATATCGGCTCTGCATAGTATGGAATGGCGCAGTTAAATTATGCAAAGAGCAGGTAAAGTTACCGTATTGAACAAGAAGAAACGGCTAGCGCCGTCCTTGGCGGACAAGCAAGTTTCTTCCCAATGTAATATAAGCAGAGTATAGAGCAAACTTATACTTTCTTATATTTTAACAAAAAGACGATCCTCTTCTGGGCATCAAGATACCTGATCAGAAAAGAATCGTCTTTAATTTATCGTTAGTTATAAAATTAAACTTCCATAATGATTGGCAAAATCATTGGGCGGCGGCGTGTTTGCTCGTATAAGAAACGACCAAGTGCATCCTTCACATTCGTTTTGAGCGAAGCCCATTCATTTACTTTATCATTCATTAGCTTATGCAGCGTTGTTGTCACGATGCGGTTAGCTTCTTCTAGCAAGCCTTCTGATTCGCGAACATAAACGAAACCACGGGAAATGATGTCTGGACCTGACAGAATTGCTCCATCCTGCTTACTCAATGTTACTACGACGACAAGGATGCCATCTTGTGACAATAGCTTACGGTCACGAAGAACAATGTTACCTACATCACCAACACCCAAGCCATCAATAAGAACATTACCTGCTGGTACTTTACTGCCTTTGCGTCCAGCTCCACCTTGGAACTCGACAGTATCTCCATTATCGATAACGAAAATATGATCTTTCTCTATGCCAACTGCTTCACCGAGCAGCGCATGTTGACGCAGCATCCGGTATTCACCATGGATAGGAATGAAATATTTCGGTTTAATCAAGTTTAGCATTAGCTTCAATTCTTCTTGGCTACCATGTCCCGAAACGTGAACGCCTGATACGGAGCCTGGTCCGTAAATAACATTAGCGCCTAAGCGGAACAGTTCATCCACCGTACGTCCAACGTAACGCTCATTACCTGGGATAGGAGTTGCAGCGATAACAACAGTATCTCCTGGCAAAATATCAATTTTACGGTGAGTCGAACGCGCCATACGAGTAAGGGCTGACATCGGCTCTCCTTGACTACCAGTAGACAAGACAACAACACGGTCTGCTGCCATTTTGTTAATTTCCTCAGGCTCGATAAGCATGCCTTCAGGAATGTTCAGATAACCCAGATCGGATGCGATGGAAACAACGTTAACCATACTACGTCCAACCACTACAATTTTTCGTTTTGTCGCAGCAGCTGCGTTAATAACTTGTTGAATTCGATGTACATTGGAAGCGAAAGTAGCGACTACTACACGTTGAGTTGCTTTACGGAAAATATCTTCAAACTCTACACCGATATTGCTCTCAGACGGCGTGAATCCCGCACGTTCTGCGTTCGTGCTATCAGACAATAGTGCAAGTACGCCACGTCGACCAATATCCGCAATGCGCTGCAAATCTGCATATTGGCTATTAACGGGTGTATGGTCAAATTTAAAGTCACCTGTATGAACAACAGTACCTTCAGGCGTGTCCAAACAAACCCCAACAGAGTCAGGAATACTATGGTTCGTTTTGAAGAATGAAGCTGTTATGGTACCTAATTGAACTTCCGAATCCGCATTAATTAGGATGCGTTTCGTATCTCCCAGCAATCCAGCTTCCTTCAGCTTTCCTTCGATCAAACCTAGGGTAAGCTTCGTACCATAAACGGGTACATTCAGGTGCTTCAATACATAAGGTAATCCACCAATATGGTCTTCATGTCCGTGGGTAATAAGGATCGCTCTTACTTTATCCCTATTTTCGGTTAAGTACGTAATATCAGGGATAACAATATCAATTCCTAGCATATCTTCCTCAGGAAATTTCAAACCAGCATCTACAACGACGATATCGTTGGCATGCTGAACAACATACATATTCTTTCCGATTTCACCGACGCCGCCCAATGCAAAAATGAGCAACTTATCATTGTTCTTCTTAGACAAGTTTATCTATACCTCCTATAATTTTACGAGATCAAATGCGTCCCGCAAGCAAAGTATTCGTTTTTAACAAAAAATTAGTTTTATGGTGTTAATTTTTTGAAATGAAGGGTTTTCATCAGCTAAATTTTGCGAATCAAACTTGGCAACTGTTTGTCCCCTTACTGAATAGAATTCAGCCAAGAAACAGTTGTCGAATAATCAATAAGAATTACAAGTTATACATCTATACGACAACGTTTCCTCCCACAGGAAACAATTGGCTCGTAATTTCCAGCTGTTGCTTTTGGACGCCGCTCCAAACGTTAATCCTTTTTCATATATTTGCCGCACACCGTCACTTGCTTACATTATACATGATTGAAAATGCGAAAAACAAGTAAAGGGCTGAAATCACCAAACAAAAAAGAAAAGCCGATGCATTCGCATCGGCTTTGAACGAGTGCGTCAATAGGTAAGGATAACGAGAAAATGCTAGCTTAGAATCTCACGCAGCGCTGTCATTTCTGTCTCCGTCGCAGCAACAAGTGGCAATCGCACGCTTCCCACAGGAACATTACGAATACCTAGTGCTGCTTTAACGAGCACAGGGTTAGGAAGCTCGAATAACTCTTTGAAAATCGGATATAACTGCACATGAAGCTTTGCGGCTTCTCCTACATTTCCTGTCAAATAGGCTTCTATCATCTGTTTCATTTCAGCGCCTACAACATGACTTGCCACGCTAACGATGCCGTAGCCTCCTACAGCAAGCACCGGTAATGTTACGCTATCATCTCCACTATACAGACGGAATCCTTCAGGTGACCCAGCAATGATCTGTGTAACCTGCTCTAAGGAGGCACATTCCTTTGTAGCGACAATATTTGGGAGTTCAGCTAGACGAAGTGTTGTTGCAGCGGTCATGCTTGCAACTGTCCGGCTTGGTACATTGTAAAGGATGATCGGAAGCTGAGTTGATTCTGAAATCGCTTTGAAGTGCTGATAAATGCCTTCTTGAGTCGGTTTATTGTAATAGGGAACAACGAGCAGAATGGCGTCAACTCCACAACGCTCTGCTGCTTGGGTTAGATGAATAGAATGATTAGTATCATTGCTGCCTGTTCCAGCAATGATTTTACACCGACCCTTTGCATGTTCGACTGCAAAGGTGAACAATGATTTTTTCTCTTCATCCGTTAAAGTGGGAGATTCCCCAGTTGTCCCAGAGACAACAATGCTATCGCTTTTTTGATCGTCAATTAAATAGTCAATTAACTGGCCCGTAGCAGTCCAATCAATCGCACCACTCGCATCGAATGGAGTGACCATCGCGGTAACTAATCTTCCGAAATCCATTATGACTCCTCCTAAAAGTTTTCCGAAGGAAAACTCACTTCGGAAGGGATGCTTATGTGCTCCGAAGGAAATAAACTTCGGAAGATTTATCTTTTATAAAAACCATTCATGGATTATTCATGTAATGTAAATTTAGCATGAAGGGATTGCAGTGCCTTAGCCATAAAGGACTCCCTTACTAGCACCCAAATCGTTGTGTTGGAATCGGCTGATTGTAGAATTGGTATTCCCTCTTCCGTCAGCGCCTCCACAATACGAGCCATAATCCCCGGAACACCATTCATTCCGCCGCCAATTACAGATATTTTTGCACATCCATTTACAGCTATAGGAAAATAACCGATATTATGAAGAACAGAAACAGCTTGATCGGCATCAGAATCAAACACCGTGTATATAGCGCCACCAGGGTTAACATTAATAAAATCAACACTAATATGATGCTGGGCCATGGCCTGAAACACCTGCAGCTGCATATCTGTATGACCATCCTGAGCATGGACTGTAATTTGCGTAATTCCGCTCACGTGGGCAACGCCAGTCACATATCGGTCTCTCACAATTGCGGATTGCTCTGCATCTAAAATATCAGTTACAAGTGTCCCCTCGTCCTCTGAGAACGTCGAGCGCACGCGCAATGGTATTCGAGCTTGTTGAGCAATTTCAACTGCACGAGGGTGAATAACTTTTGCACCTTGTCGTGCCATATTACAAATCTCCGCATAGCCTACAACAGATAGAGGGCGTGCATCCTTTACAATTCGAGGGTCAGCGGTGAGAATCCCGTTCACATCGGTATAGATATCAATTCGTTCTGCGTGCAATGCAGCACCGAGGGCTGTCGCAGACGTATCACTTCCGCCTCGGCCAAGAGTCGTCAAGTCCCCAGTTTCTGTAACCCCTTGAAACCCAGTGACAATGACCACTTGTCCCTCTTGCAAAGCTTTTTGAATCGTTTCTGTTCGAATTTCTAGTATGCGAGCCCGACCGAATTGACTATCTGTGACTATGCCAGCTTTTCCACCTGTTAGGACAATAGAGGGAATGGAATGTGAGCGCAGCATACTGCATAACACAGAAGCAGCAATGATTTCGCCACAGCCAAGCAGCAAATCTCGTTCTCTTGGCGGAAGTGCATCACCATGATCGCGTATAAGTGTCAATAATGTATCCGTAGCATAGGGCTCGCCTTTTCGCCCCATTGCAGAGACGACAACGACAAGATCTACCTGTCGTTGTCGTTCTCTTCGAATATGGCCGAGTACAAATTCTCTTGCTTCATCAGTAGAAAGTGATGTGCCACCAAATTTTTGTATGAGGATACCCATGTCAAACCTCCGTATCCGGGCGGTAAGACGTTTGCCGGATCGTTACCTGTTAGACGATCTGCTTTTGTTCAAGAAATTAACGTTCGATTGCAATATATTCAGCAATTTGAACGGCATTCCATGCTGCACCCTTGAGCAGGTTGTCGGAAACGATCCACATATTGAGGCCACGTGAGGAGCCCAGATCGCGACGTAGTCTTCCAACGAATACTTCCGGTTTACCAGCAGCATCCGTTGCAAGCGGGTAGCGCTGACCTGCCGGATCGTCCACGAGTTCAATTCCTGGGGCATTCTCGAGGAGCTTCTTAACGTCTTCCAAATCATAATCATTTTTGAGTTCAACATATACGGATTCGGAATGACCATAGACTACCGGAATACGTACACAGGTCGCGGTTACGTCAATGGATTCGTCACCCAAGATTTTCTTTGTTTCTCTTACCATTTTCATCTCTTCCAGCGTATAACCGTTATCTTGAAATTTATCGATTTGCGGTATCGCATTAAAAGCGATTTGATGCTTCACCGGTAGAGAGCCAACCGGTAAAATAGCCGGGTTAACATCATTGCCATCAAGAACTTCACGCGTTTGCCTCAAAAGTTCGCCAATTGCGAGACTTCCGGCACCGGATACGGCTTGATAAGTGGAGACAATGATACGGGAGATACCGTAACGGTCCTGCAGCGGCTTAAGCGCTGCAACCATCTGAATAGTCGAACAGTTGGGATTTGCAATAATTCCTTTATGCTCGTTTACTTTATCAATATTTACTTCAGGTACGATTAGAGGGGTATCTGGATCCATCCGATAAGCATTCGTGTTATCAATGCAAACAGCTCCATGCTCAACTGCATGAGGAGCAAGAGCCTTCGTTACATCGCCACCTGCGCTGAATAGAGCGATTTCCACCCCTTTAAAGCTATCCGGTGTTGCTTCCTCGACCGTATGCTCTTTACCCTTGAACACAATTTTCGTACCTGCAGAGCGTGCCGATGATAGCAGCTTTAGCTCAGCGATCGGAAAGTTTCGTTTCTCAAGCAGACCTATGATTTGTTCTCCTACTGCGCCTGTTGCTCCAACTACAGCAACGTTGAATAATTTCTGATTCGACATTTGATGTCGGCTCCTCTCAAAAGAAACTTATGTTAAGGATTACTCCATTTGCATACGGGTTCGAACAAGCCTACCTATTTTATAAGTTCTCTTAGTTTCTTCCAATCAAAATCGGCTGGAGCTGTCTTCCTAGAAGTGCAGCTTCACAAGCTTCTGGCACTAAATCCATCTTAGCAACCAAGGAATTCGGCTTCTGGATGGGATTATCCTGCCCAAAAGGAACAAAATAGACGTTCTTACAAACTAGTAATTTAGCAATATTAGCGGCATTCAAGCCAAGACCATCATTCGTAGATATGGCTAGCACAAGTGGTCTCTGGTTGCGCATTTGTGATTTGGCAGCCATAAGGACAGGACTATCTGTCATCGCATTCGCTAGTTTACTGGTTGTATTGCCTGTGCATGGTGCAATGACTAGAACGTCCAGCAGCTTGGAAGGTCCAAGAGGTTCTGCATCAACAATGGTTGAAATGATTTCATTACCTGTTATTGTTCTAAGTTCATGCTGCCATTCTGCTGATGAGCCGAATCGAGTGTCCGTCATCATAATGGTTTGCGTTACGATGGGAACCACATTGGCACCCTCATCCACGAAACGCTGAATAACCGGCATAACTTCTGCAAACGTGCAGTGAGAACCGGAGAGCGCATAGCCCACCGTTTTGCCTAGCCATTTCATTGCCCATTCCCCCGTTGCCTGGTATCTTCCATGATCAACCGACTCAAACAATCCGCAATGATTCGTCCAGCGGTTTTAGGTGCGACGATACCTGGTAGACCGGGGGCGAGCAACGCTTTAATTCCCCGCTTCTCAGCAAAGCGAAAATCTGTTCCGCCCGGCTTAGAAGCGAGGTCAATAATGACCGCTCGCGAAGGCAAATTTGCTATAATTTGCGCTGTGACTATCATAGTCGGAATTGTGTTAAAAAGCAAGTCAATATTAACCACGTTCTGTTGTAGTTGATTGATAAAAAACGGCTCGAACCCCATCTCATGCGCTCTTGCAAAATGCTCTTCCCTGCGCACGCCTACCTTAACTTTTGCACCTAAACCTTGAAGTGTACGAGCTAGCGTAAATCCAGTTCGACCTATTCCGAGTACCATACAGGTAGATCCATGAATGGTAATATCCGTATTCTGGATAGCCATCATAATAGCACCTTCAGCTGTCGGGATCGAGTTATAAATGGCCACATCATCTCGATCAAACAATTCAATTAATCGGATATTATACTTATCGCAAAGTAGACGCAGATAAGGTTTGGCCATCCCTGCATAAACCGTACAATGCTTTGGAAGATGTGCAACCTGGTCTTCTGTCAAAATAAGCTCACGATCACTGAACACGGCCATAATTCTTCCATCATCGTCTGTACCAACCGCAGGAAGCAAAAGTGCATCTGCATGATCAAATAATTCGTCGCTCATTTCAGCTCGAACCGCTCCATCAAGTGGTGTATGCAGCTGATCAAAACCCGCAACCGTCACTACTGCATCGAGCTCGGTCAGCTTACGGATGACCTCGAGCTGACGAGCGTCACCACCCAGAAGCACGACCTGAACCCCTGTTAACATAAGGGTATCACTCCTTTCAACTACAACTGTTAGCCGCATTCAAATCGGCTCGGTTGTCAGCAATACTGCAACCGTTAGCCGTTCCATTTTCGGCTCGGTTGTCAGCAACACTGCAACCGTTAGCCGTTCCATTTTCGGCTCGGTTGTCAGCAACACTGCAACCGTTAGCCGTTCCATTTTCGGCTCGGTTGTCAGCATTCTCTTGGTTATAAATCATCTTATGCAATGGCCCAGAGTTGGGTGAATACATCAGATGGTTGCTTTTTCCATGCAGGGTCGTGTGAAGGGATCTCCAAATAAGTTGAATAGCTCCTAATAAAAAAAGCCATTGAGCATATGCTCAATGGCTTATTAAGATAAGAGTTTGATTATTACTAAACGCCTGTATGGCCAAATCCACCTGCACCACGAATAGTCTCAGGCAGTTCATCTACTTCACCGATAGTAATGGATGGTACAGTCTGGAACACCATCTGAGCAATTCTCTCTCCACGTTCAATGGTAAAGGTTTCTTGACCAAGATTAATGAGAAGCACTTTGACTTCTCCGCGGTAATCCGCATCAATTGTTCCTGGCGAGTTCAAGCAAGTAATGCCATGCTTGTAAGCAAGGCCACTTCGAGGACGAATTTGCGCCTCTAGATCAGATGGCATCGCCATGCAAAATCCAGTTGGGATGAGCTTGCGCTCTCCTGGAGACAACGAAACAGGCTCTGCTACCGCAGCATGAAGATCAAAGCCCGCCGCTAGCTCAGACATTCTGACAGGCAGCTGAATTTCTTCATTGCCTGGCAGTCGTTTAAATAACACTTGATACAAGACTATCCCTCCCGATACTTGCTGCTGCTTTGTCATTCGTACCAACCATTGCGACCGCAAAAGGAACGGAGAGCATGCGTTTGGTTACGGCTTGAATATCACTCATTTGAACAGAATCAATACGATTAAGCATTTCATCGAGTGTAAAATGACGTCCGAGCATAAGCTCATTTTTACCTAAACGATTCATTCGACTGCTCGTGCTTTCAAGGCTTAAAATTAAGCTGCCTTTTAACTGCTCTTTGCCTCGGTGCAGCTCTTCATCCGACAATCCTTTTGCCGCAAGATCATGAAGCTGCTCAAGTGTGAGATCCATAACTTCCTTCGTTTGCTTGGGTGCTGTCCCTGCATAAACGGTGAATAACCCACTGTCCGCATAAGAGGTATGATAAGAATACACCGAGTAAGCCAATCCACGCTTCTCTCTGATTTCTTGAAAAAGACGAGAGCTCATTCCACCACCAAGCGCATTATTAAGCAGAATCATCGCATAGAGCTGTGGATCTGCAATCGAGCAGCCTGGAAACGATAAACAAATATGATTTTGCTCTGTTTTCTTTTTATGGAATAGATACTGTCCATTGAATTCAGGTGCGCTGACTGTCGTTCCAGTGCCCTTATTAGTAAAGTGGCCAAAATGCTTCTCTAACAACTCCAGCAGCGGCCCCTCTTCTACATTACCAGCAACACTGATAACAATATTATCAATACGATAATGATCTGCCATATACCCCCTAAGGGTGTCTCCGTTCATTGCTTCTAATCTTTCCTTAAGGCCAAGAATGGAATAAGCAAGCGGGTGGTCACCAAATGAGGCCCGTGACGCTTCATCATGAACTTTATCATCCGGTGTATCTTCATACATGGAAATTTCTTCAAGTATTACATTTTTTTCTTTGCTTAGTTCTGTCTCATCCATTTGCGATTCAAAAAACATATCCGATAGTGCATCAACTGCGATCGGTAAATGCTGGTCTAATACTTTAGCAAAATAGCAGGTGTACTCTTTCGCCGTAAAGGCATTTACATTCCCACCGATGCCATCAAATAAATCCGCGATATCTTTTGCACTACGTCTTGCTGTTCCTTTAAAAAGCATGTGTTCAATGAAATGTGATATCCCATTGTTATCAGGCGTTTCATTCCGCGATCCTGTTTTAACCCATATACCAAACGCAACCGAACGGAACGTCGGGATGTACTCGACTACAACGCGCAATCCGTTGCTAAGCGTATAGTTATTCACAGCATTTCCTCCTAAAACTTTCTTGGATTCAACTATAACAAAATTACGGCCCCGCCTCAACTAACGTTACCCTCTTAGAGGACAACGTCTCACTAACTGTACCAAGAGCAAGCCCCTTTTGCTTAATCGCGGCGATCATACCAGGCAATGCTGCACTGGAAGAATCGGTAGGATGCATCAGAATGAGTGATCCAGGTTCTACCCGCAGACGAATTTTACGAACAATTGATTCTGCTGGCGGATGCTGCCAATCCACCGTATCCAGTGTCCATAACACCGTCTTCAAGCCCTGCTCCGCTGCAACATTAATCGTCATTTGATTAAAATCACCTGAAGGTGGGGCAAACCAGTGATTCTTCACTTGTAGGGTAGATTGCAATAATGCTTCGGTTTTGGCAATTTGGTTAAAGGCCGATTGCCGATCTAATCTACTCATATTGGGATGTGAATAGGCATGATTCGAAATTTCATGGCCTGCAGCTTGAATCATTCTAGCCATGTCTGTATTTTTTTTCAGCCAAGAGCCATCCAAGAAAAAAGTCGCTTTAACATTTTCCTTCTCCAGCGTATTTAATATCGGTTTAATGAATTCATTGCCCCAGGCAACGTTAATCATAAGTGAAATCATTGGCTTGTTCGGGTTACCTTTATAGATGGGATGCTTGCCCAACTGTTCTAACGAAACTGCCGGCCATATTTCCTTGTACACATAACGAATAGGTGCATGCTCTGGTGCATCCTTCATAAGTCGGTAGGTCTGGTCAACATCGACCTCCAAACCATTATATCCGGGTATCGCCATCCATACACGATCCAATGTTGCATTAATGGGGGCTATTCGCTTTTTGCTGGCTTCCATTTCGATTGTTTCTTTCAGTAAGCGATTCTTCTCTGACACGGAACCATCCGAATGGAACGCATCCACAATACCACCTTGCTTTATTCCAAGTACATAAGCGGATAGATCATTATTCAGCTGCACGGTCAGCAACAGTGCGAACATAAGGACAGCCATCACAATTGCTTTCTTCAGCCACATAGCCTCGTCCCACCCTTCTCTTCATCTTATTATGGCTTTGTCCATAATATGAGAGAGTAAGCGCAGACCAGCTCTGATTTTAACAAAATAAAAAGAGACAGATATGACATCTGACTCTTTCTCGGTAGTTTATCATAGATGACGATTGGGATCGTCAATCATTAGGACTGTGCAGGTACTTCTAGTACGGCTTTACGGGATAGATTGATACGGCCTTGTTGATCAATTTCAGTTACTTTAACTGTAATTTGATCGCCAATTTTGAGAACATCTTCCACTTTAGCAACACGTTCTGTTGAAACTTGTGAAATATGAACCAAGCCATCTTTGTTCGGAAGAATTTCCACGAAGCAGCCGAATTTCTCAATACGCTTAACGGTTCCGAGGTAAACCTCTCCGACGATAACTTCACGAACGATACCTTCAATAATTTGCTTCGCACGTTCGTTCGCTTCTGCGTTTGAAGAAGCAATGAATACCGTACCATCCTGCTCGATATCAATTTTCACGCCAGTCTCATCGATGATTTTGTTAATGATTTTACCGCCAGCACCGATAACATCACGGATTTTATCCGGGTGAATCTTCATAATTACAATTTTCGGTGCATATTGGGAAAGCCCTTTACGTGGCTCCTGCATCACTTCGGTCATTTTGCCAAGGATGTGCAGACGACCAACACGTGCTTGCTCAAGTGACTCTTCCAGTATCGAACGACTAATCCCGTCGATCTTGATATCCATCTGAATGGCTGTTACCCCTTCAGCTGTTCCTGCAACCTTGAAGTCCATATCACCCAAGTGATCTTCCATCCCTTGAATATCGGACAAAATGGAGAAATGATCGCCATCTTTAATCAATCCCATGGCAATACCGGCAACAGGTGCTTTAATCGGCACACCTGCATCCATCATCGCTAGTGAGCTTGCACAAATACTAGCTTGACTTGTCGAACCGTTCGATTCCAAAACTTCTGAAACGAGGCGAATCGTATAAGGGAATTCCACTTCAGATGGAATAACTTTTGATAATGCGCGCTCACCAAGTGCACCATGTCCAATTTCACGACGACCTGGAGGACGAAGCGGTCTTGCTTCCCCAACGCTAAACGGTGGGAAGTTGTAATGATGCATGAAGCGTTTTGTTTCTGTTAGGTCAATACCGTCCAGAATTTGAACGTCACCTAGCGCACCAAGCGTACAAATGCTGAGTGCTTGTGTTTGTCCACGAGTAAAGAGTCCTGATCCATGCGTTCTTGGAAGCAATGCCACATCACATTCAATCGCACGAATTTCATCCAATGCTCGTCCATCTGGACGAACTTTGTCATGTGTAATCAGACGACGAACTTCTTCTTTAACGATGTCATACAGCACTTCTTTCACATCACCAAGAAGTTCAGGTGTTTCCGCATACTCAAGACCGAAATGAGCAATTGTCTCTGCATTAACAGCATCAATTGCATCCTGACGCTCATGCTTCTCTTGAATCCGAACCGCTTCAACTAGACGTTGCGCTACAAATGCACGAACTGCTGCACTAACCTGCTCATCCGATGCATGTAGTTTAACTTCCATCTTAGGCTTGCCAGCAAGGGCATGAAGCTGCTCAATTGTAGCAACAATTTTCTTGATTTCATCATGACCGAACATGATTGCCTCAAGAATGACGGATTCCGGCACTTCATTAGCTTCTGCTTCTACCATCATAATGGCGTCTTTTGTTCCAGAAACGACAACGTAAACATCACTTTTGCTCTCTTGATCAACAGTAGGGTTAACGATAAACTGTCCATCGATACGGCCAACGATAACACCGCCTATAGGACCGTTGAATGGTAAATCAGAAATCGTCAATGCTGCCGAAGTACCAATCATCGCTGCAATTTCTGGTGTGCAGTTCTGATCAACGCTCATTACGATATTCGCAATTTGCACTTCATTACGGAAACCGTCGGGGAACAAAGGACGAATCGGTCGGTCGGTCAATCGGCTGGAAAGAATCGCTTTCTCGCTTGGACGTCCCTCTCGCTTAATGAAGCCACCTGGGATTTTTCCGACTGCATATAACCGCTCCTCGTAGTTAACGGTAAGCGGAAAGAAATCAAGGTTTTTTGGTTCATTCGATGATACAACGGTACAAAGTACAACTGTATCACCATATTTAACTGTTACCGCTGCGTTTGCCTGTTTGGCAAGTCGTCCCGTTTCCAATACAAGCGGACGTCCACCAAGTGTCATTTCAACACGATGCAACATAGAATTCCTCCTCGCTGCTGCCGTACGCTCGTCCCTTAAGAACGGCTCGACATGCAGTTATTTGTTATTTGGCTAATTAATGTTTGAATGGTAAATTGTACTCTGAAATAAGATACAAGAATACCGGCTAATACCGAGCAAGAACCACTCGCCATTGGACCGTCCTTATGTGCCCGGTGCATGTCTCTTCCCTCAGAAATATAAAAAAGTATGCGGTATAGGTATACTTTCTTATATTTTGAGACAAACCCCTTTCGAGGTCTTTCTATTGTGAATGACCGAGATAAGAGGTTTGTTTTTACAGCAATATGTAAATCATTATCGACTTATTTACAAAAAGCAACCCAGTGCAGCTGTGACCGGAACCCCGGACGGCTGTACAACCAGGTTGCTTTTATACCTCATCTACTAACGACGAAGGCCGAGTTTTTCGATCAATGCACTGTAACGACGAACGTCATTATTTTTCAAATACGCTAGCAGCTTACGACGCTGACCAACCATTTTGAGTAGACCGCGACGCGAATGATGATCTTTCTTGTGCGTACGAAGATGGTCTGTCAAATTGAGGATGTTTTGCGTCAGGATAGCCACTTGAACTTCCGGTGATCCCGTGTCGTTCGCGTGTTTTTTGTGCTCGTCGATCAGTTGATGTTTACGCTCTTGTGTAATTGCCATCCATGTTCACCTCCTTCATAATAATCGCCAGTAGCCTCGCCGCCGTCGGTGATGTCGGACAGGCCAAGCTAAGGTTCTTGTTGCTAGGTCAGTCATGCAGAATAATCTCCATCACTACGCAACGTATTCGAGTATACCACAACCACCTATAAGAAGTAAATGGAGTGCCTTTACTTGTTGTAAGCTGCCAAAACCGCTCGTGCCTGCTCAGCATCCGATTGTATTTGATGAATAAGCTCATCGATCGAGCCAAATTTCCTCTCAGAACGCAAGAAGGAGATAAATTGGATTGCAATCGATTTACCATATATGTCTCCATCAAAATCGAATAAATGAGCTTCTAAGACAGGCTTGGGAAGCTGCTCATGGAACGTAGGCTTCACGCCTAGGTTCAATACGCCTGCTATAAGCTTTCCCTCTATTTCGGCCATTATTGCATAAACACCTTGCTTTGGCTGCACATAAGCAGCTTCCAGTTCGATGTTTGCCGTTGGGAACCCGATTGTGCGACCTCTACCTTCTCCATGTATAACAGTGCCGTGAACTTCGTACGGTGCTCCGAGTAACTGGCTGGCTACTTCGGGTCGACCTTCCGCAAGCGATTCACGAATAAGCGTGCTGCTCACTTTCTCTCCATCCTGCTTCAATGGTTCCACCACCTCTACTCTGATATCCGGTTCACCGAGTGACCTTAGCGTTGACGCTTTGCCAGCCCCGCGCGATCCGAAAGTAAAATCAAAGCCTACGATTGCCTTCTTCACTTGAAGTGGACGTAAGACATCGTCAACAAACTCCGGTGGCGTGACAACCGAGAATCCCAAATCAAACTTGACTATATAAACAACATCCACACCAAGACGCAAGAAACGTTGTACCTTCTCTTCCAGAGGTGTCAAACAAGTTACATATTGCGAACCTTGTCCTAACACTTCCTTTGGATGCGGATGAAACGTCATTACTGAAGACTGTAAGCCTTCAGCCTTCGCAGCAGCTATTGAGCGCTGAATCACATTCTGATGACCTCGATGGACCCCATCAAAATGTCCAATGGCTACTGTCTTTGGAACAGCCGTCAGAGCTGCACTTGATGAATGAACTGGATGTTCTAAGAAGATGATTTCCATGCAGTCACACCTGCTTCATGAGCTTCTCTTCGTTTAAGCTGGCGTAAACACCTTTACTGCTTTTAGTAATTCGGTGTCCGCCTCCCGTTCAAACAGGCCAATAAAAAGGCCGTCTTCTCGGTATAAACGAATGAGTTGTTTATTGTCGCCAGATAGGGCTAAGTCAGCAATACTAGGAAGAGGAACACGTTTCCCTTGAAAAGCATGCTGTGCCGTTTCCGAATTAACCGTACAACGAGGGAAATGTTCAAGCGCCGCATCAGCCGGAAGCAGCTTAGATTCAAGCTCACCGGAGGCTTGCAGCTGTTCAATTTCCTCCATGGTCAAACACTGTTCTTCCGTGAATCCAGCGGACATCGTGCGTTTGAGCTCAGCCATTACAGCAGGAACCCCAAGCGCTTTTCCAATATCGACACAAAGTGTACGGATATAGGTTCCTTTGGAGCACTGAACGGAAAAACGAATCGTAGGATGCGGCTTATCCAGATCTAGCGCTAACAATTCCAATTCGTAGATTGTTACTTTTCTGGCTTGTCTTTCAATAACTTGACCTTCTCTTGCAAGCTCATAGAGCCGCTTACCCCCAACCTGCACAGCGGAGTACATCGGTGGAACTTGATCGATCTCTCCAGTGAAAGCTGTCAATATACGACGAATGTCTGCTTCGCTTATCACGACTTCATCGACTTGTGATACTACCGTACCTGTTAAGTCCTCCGTATCGGTAGCAAGTCCAAATTGCAGAACCGCTTCATAAGCTTTTGGTTTCTCTTGCACATATTCCACAACCCGGGTAGCCCGCCCTATACAGAGCGGTAAAACACCCGTTACCTGTGGATCAAGCGTTCCGGCATGGCCAATACGCTTGGTCCGCAGTAATCCTCTAACTTTAGCTACGACATCATGTGAAGTCCAGCCAGCCGGTTTCCAAACGGCCAAAATACCGTCCATTATTCAACCAGCACCTTTCTTACGGCATTGATCAAATTCGGGATCGCATCTTGTAAAGACTCCTCAAGACGACAGCCAGCTGCGCGTACATGGCCTCCACCGCCATACAATTGAGCGATTGCTGCGACATCTACTTTCCCCGATGAGCGCATGCTTACTTTCACTTGTCCATTATCTGTTTCCTTGAACAAAATACCTACTTCCACGCCTTCTACGTTAAGCGCGTAATTAACTAGCCCTTCCAAGTCATCACCGATTGCTCCGGTTTCAGTCATATCAGCGACTGCTATGTACAACCATGCAATACGGTTATCTTCTGAGAAAGTAAGACCGTTCAGGCCGCGCTGAAGCAACAATAGCTGAGGTTTCGTCATTCGCTCGAGCAAATGATTAGCAATCCAATGTCCTGAGA
Organism: Paenibacillus baekrokdamisoli; assembly: GCF_003945345.1. Classification (GTDB taxonomy): domain Bacteria; phylum Bacillota; class Bacilli; order Paenibacillales; family Paenibacillaceae; genus Paenibacillus_Z; species Paenibacillus_Z baekrokdamisoli. The sequence continues at coordinate 2,385,522 of NZ_AP019308.1, forward strand.
CACCTTCTGCAAGCATACGTGAGGCAACATGCATGACTCTTGGCGTCGTATTTGAATATCGAAAGCCGCCTGTATCGGTTAACAGCCCGGTATATATGGCTGTAGCTACTTCATTATCTGGAACTATATCTGCACGTTCCATCAAATCGTACAGAATTTCAACGGTTGCAGCTGCATCCGTACGAATCAAGTTAACAGCGCCAAAACCATCATTGGTTGGATGATGGTCAATATTAAGCAATAGAGCCCCTTTATCAAAGGCATCTGAAACGGTTCCTATTCGTCGATAATCTGCACAATCGACTGCAATAATCCGGTCAAACACTTCGCTTGGAGGCTGCTGATTGAAATTAATGATGGAGGAAGTGGCTTCCATAAAGCTTAGTCGAACAGGAACATTACCTTCGTTGATCAAAGTAGCTTGCTTACCAAAATAGCGCAGCAGCCATCCAATAACGAGTGTAGAGCTAATCGCATCACCGTCAGGCTGAACATGCGAGACGACCAAAAAGCGGTCGCCCTCTCGCATAAACGCCAGTGCAGCATCGAGCTGTTGCTCATAAGCCGCGGAGAATACCGCCGGCTTTACCCCTGTCATTGTTCACCCTTGTCATTGTTGATATTGCTAATCAGCGATTCGATTCTGCTTCCATACTCAATGCTGTTATCGAATTTAAATATCAGCTCTGGCGTATGACGGAAACGAATTCTTTTGCCTAATTCAGAACGAAGAAAACCCGTTCCTCTTGCTAACGCTTTAAGCGTCTCTTCTTTTTGCTCATCTGTACCGAGTACACTGAGGTAAACTTTTGCTTGGGAAAGATCATTCGTCAATTCTACGCCAGTTACGGTAATGAATCCAATACGTGGATCTTTAAGCTCCGTCTGGATTAGCTGACTCAATTCTTTCTTAATTTGTTCACCGACGCGTCCTACGCGAACCTTCGCCATAGGTCAATCACCTCTCTACTGTCTCCATCACGTAAGCTTCGATCGTATCGCCTTCTCTAAGGTCACTATACCTTTCAAGTGTGATCCCACACTCATAACCCTGAGCAACTTCTTTTGCATCATCCTTGAAGCGTTTGAGCGATTCAATCTCAGTATCAAAGATGACGATACCGCTACGAACCAAACGTGCTTTCGCGGAACGGGTGATTTTACCAGAAGTAACCATACAGCCTGCGATCGTACCTACTTTGGTGACTTTGAAGATATTACGAACTTCTGCTTGACCAATAATCACTTCTTTGAATATCGGATCAAGCATTCCTTTCATTGCATGCTCGATTTCGTCAATAATATTGTAAATAATACTATGCAGACGAATGTCGACTTTCTCTTGCTCTGCAGTTGCCAAAGCTTGAGGCTCCGGTCGAACGTTAAAGCCGATAACAATTGCACTTGATGCTGCTGCTAAGTTAATATCGGATTCGGTAATTGCACCAGCGCCGCTGTGAATAATCTTAACGCGAACACCCTCGATATCGATTTTTGCAAGCGAGCCTTTAAGCGCCTCGGATGAACCTTGAACGTCCGCTTTAATGATGACGTTCAATTCTTTAACTTCGCCATCTTTAATATGATTATACAAATCTTCAAGTGTTACTCGTGTATTTGCTCCAAGTTCAGATTGACGATGCTTGATAGCACGACGATCTGCAATTGCACGGGCTTTGCGCTCATCTTCAAAGACAAGGAACGGATCACCTGCTTGAGGCACCTCAGTTAAACCGGTGATCTCAATTGGTGTACTCGGTCCTGCTTCTTTTAAACGGCGACCTTTATCATTAACCATTGCACGAACGCGTCCAAAGCAGTTCCCTGCGACGAAGGCATCACCGATCTTCAATGTACCATGCTGAACGAGAATACGTGCAACAGGACCTTTACCTTTATCAAGCTCAGCTTCAATAACAGTAGCACGAGCACGTTTGTTAGGATTAGCTTTGTAATCATTCATCTCCGCTACGAGCAGGATCATCTCAAGCAGTTCTTCTAATCCAAGACGCTGCTTGGCCGAAACGTTAACGAAGATCGTATCTCCGCCCCACTCTTCCGGTACTAGCGCATACTCAGTTAGGCTTTGCTTAATTTTATCAATATCTGCTCCAGGCTTATCAATTTTGTTGATGGCAACAATAATCGGTACCCCAGCAGCTTTAGCATGGTTGATTGCTTCAACAGTTTGTGGCATAACACCATCATCTGCTGCTACAACGATAATCGTAATATCCGTCACTTGGGCACCACGAGCACGCATTAGCGTAAACGCTTCATGACCAGGCGTATCTAGGAATGTGATTTTCTTATGGTTAATTTCGACTTGGTACGCACCGATATGCTGAGTGATACCGCCGGCTTCACCGCTTGTTACGCTAGTGTGACGAATCGCATCAAGCAAAGTTGTTTTACCGTGGTCAACGTGCCCCATAATTGTAACAACTGGTGGACGAGTTTCAAGTGTCTCTTCTTCATCTACCTCTTCGAAGGTCTCGAATGCATCTTCCTCAACCGGAATCTTCACTTCAACTTCAACACCATATTCGGTAGCGATTAGTTGAACGGTATCTAGATCAACCTCTTGGTTAATTGTTGCCATTACACCAAGAGTGATGAGCTTCTTGATAACCTCTGAAGCATCCTTATGAAGCAGCTTCGCCAAATCACCGACCGTTACCGTTCCACGAACGATAATTTTCTTCGGTGTATTGTCCGCTTTTTCACGGCGTTCTTGCTGTTGTCCTCTGCCACGTTGATTTTTACCACCGCGACTACCTTTATAATTACTGGATCTTCCATCCTCAAAACGTTTACCGCCGGCATTTTGATTCGGCTTGGTTGATCTTTTCTTTTGATCATCCATTGGACGCGGCTCAAATGTTTTACCTTGTGCGTTGCGGTTCGGTTGAGGTGTCGTTGAACGTGAAGCACCTGGACTTGGCGCGCTAGCTGCACCAGCTGGACGACTGGAGCCTTGACTGCTGCTGCGTTGGCCTTGACCTTGCTGACCGCCACCAGACTGACCAAAACGTTGGCCGCCTTGGCCTGTTCCGCCTTGACTACCTTGACCGCTTGGACGCTGGCCTTGTCCGCCATATTGACCACTTGGACGCTGGCCTTGGCCGGATGGGCCGCTTGGACGCTGGCCTTGGCCACCTTGACTGGATTGGCCGCTTGGACGTTGACCTTGACCACCTTGGCTGGATTGGCCGCTTGGACGCTGGCCTTGACCACCTTGGCTTGATGAACCGCTTGGACGTTGGCCTTGATTATAAGAACTGCTCGGGCGCTGTCCTTGCTGTCCACTTGGACGTTGTCCGCCTTGATTAGATGGTCGCTGCTGTTGAGAGCTTGTTGTCTGTGGAGCGCTTGATGTTGACGCTTGTGAGCTCGTTTGAGCCGCTGCAGGAGCAGCTGGCTGACTTGCTGGTGCTGTTGTTGCTTGTTGCGTAGCAGCTGCAGGCTGTGTAGGCGTGCTTGCTGGCGTACTTGTTGCTGCTTGTGTGCTTGCTGGCGTATTAGGTTTAGTTGTATTCATATTCCCCTGTGTATCCTGAATCGAATTTTTGTTAACTTGCGCTTGCGGCTGACCCGCATTCACGGTCTGCTGCGGTTTACGTTCTAGTGACTGTTGTGGCGGACGATTGGAAGGCTGGGACGAGGCTGAAACTGTTGCATTTTCTTGTGCACGTTTCGCGGCGGCATTGGCTTTTATATCGCGAAAGAAACCTTCGACTTTGTTAACCATCTCGTTTTCCATCACACTCATGTGATTGTTAACTGGAAGACTAAGACGTTTCAAGATCGTAATGATTTCTTTACTGCTCATATTGAGCGATTTCGCGTACTCATAGACGCGCAATTTATCTTTGTTATCCTTGCTGTCTTGTTGTTTAGTCAATATACTCCACCTCCGTAGGTTGGCTTAAGCTTTGTATGATACTTTTGGAAAAGCCCAAATCAGTAACGGCCAGTAAAACCCGCTCCGATTTACCAATCGCATCACCGATCGTTACCCGGTCGAATGCCTCTACCAATTTGACGTTGTAGGTTGCGCATTTATCACGGAATTTCTTCTTTGTATTATCTGATGCATCGCTCGCAGCTATTACAAGCTTTGCCTTTCCTTGCTGAACGGCTTTGAGAACAGTTTCATCCCCAGTGACGAGTTTGCCTGCACGCATCGCCAATCCCAGAAGAGATAATGCTTTATGCTTCGTCATCGTCTTCATCCACCCGATCCTTGCCTGCAATAAACGTATCTTCTACAGCAATAAAATCTTGCTCCAGTTGATCGTATATTTCAGCACCTACTGGTTGTTTGAGTGCCCGATCGAGTGCTTTGCTCTTCTTCGCTAATTTGAAACAGCTCACTTTACCACATAAGTAGGCGCCGCGACCTGCTTTCTTCCCTGTCAAATCGATCAATATCGCTCCATCAGGTGTACGAACGATGCGAATAAGTTCTTTCTTGGGCATCATTTGTTGACAAGCTACGCATTTGCGCAGCGGAACTTTTCTTGGTCTCACCATTCATTCCTCCCCATCTAAAGATCTCTTCTAGTCGATGGAAACAGAATCCTGGTGCATCGTGCTCATCGGAGATTTAGGACGGCCGTATTCTTGCTCAGCTTGCGTCTCACTTTTGATGTCGATTTTCCAACCAGTCAGCTTAGCAGCCAAACGAGCATTTTGCCCTTTGATTCCGATCGCTAGTGACAGCTGATAATCCGGTACGATAACACGAGCCATTTTCTCTTGCTCATGCACGATAACCTCGATTACCTTGGATGGACTAAGCGCATTTGCCACATATTCATCTACACTTTCCGACCAACGAACGATATCGATTTTCTCACCTTTAAGTTCCGTTACGATGGTCTGAACGCGCATCCCTTTTTGACCGACACAAGAACCAACAGGATCCACCTCAGCATTACGAGAGTAAACCGCTATCTTGGAACGAAAGCCTGCTTCCCTAGCTACCGAGCGAATTTCGACGACACCGTCGTAAATCTCCGGCACTTCAAGCTCAAACAGTCGTTTCAGAAGACCAGGATGTGTACGGGAGAGGAAAATTTGCGGACCCTTCGTTGTGTTCTCAACTTTAGTAATAAAGGATTTCACACGATCGCCATGTTTGAATTTGTCTGTCGGCATCAACTCAGTTAAAGGCAATACAGCTTCTACCTTACCAAGGTCGATAAACAAATTACGCACGTCTTGACGCTGTACGATACCATTAACGATGTCTTCTTCCTTATCAATAAACGCATTGTAAATAAGTCCTCGCTCTGCTTCACGAATACGCTGAGTGACGACTTGTTTGGCAGTTTGCGCAGCGATACGACCGAAGTCACGAGGTGTTACCTCGATCTCTGCGATGTCATCCAGCTGATAGTGCGGGTTGATTTCACGGGATGCTTCAACAGAAACTTCTAATCGTGGATCTAACACATCTTCCACAACCGTTTTTCGAGCATATACTTTGATTACACCCGTAAACCGATTAATATCAACCCTTACATTCTGGGCTGTATTAAAATTACGCTTGTAACTGGAAATCAAGGCCGCTTCAATCGCTTCAATCAAAATATCCTTGCTAATTCCCTTTTCTTTCTCTATCTCCGTCAGTGCTTCTATAAATTCCATACTCATTGGAAATAAGTTCCCCCTTTCAATTGGTTCCCTAACTTTATATTCATGCCGATGTCTTCAATTAGAAGACGATGGCTAAACGGGCGCTTGCTACTTTTTCATATGGGATTGCATGCTGCTTCTTACCGATCTCGACGACTGCTGCTTCTCCGTCAAAGGAAAGCAATTTGCCTTCGAATTCTTTAGCCCCACCTATGGGTTCGTATGTGGTAAGAAAAACATGTTTGCCAACTGCTTTGTGTACATCTTCAGGCTTCTTAAGCGGACGTTCCGCACCTGGAGATGAAACTTCGAGGAAATAGGCTTCTGTAATTGGATCATTCTCATCTAGCTTATCACTTAAAAATTCGCTGATACGGCCGCATTCATCGATATCGATGCTTCCTTCTTTGTCTACAAAAACACGAAGAAAATAATTGCTGCCTTCCTTCACATACTCGACATCAACGAGTTCAAATCCATTGTCATCCAAAAACGGACGAACCATTTCTTCGACGACGGTTTTGATTTTTGGTGTGCTCAAAAAAAATGTACCCCCCACTGCAACGCATCATCGCTGGTATTCCGGATTCGTTAAGCAGTTTATTTTATGACCTCGATCGCCTTACTTCGCGATGGGTAAGTGATTCTGCAGACGTAAAAAGCTATAGACAAAACGTAAAGAGTGGGTTTCCCCACTCTTCTGCGAAAAAGTCGTATCATCAGCATTACCAGAAATATTATACCATAACCATGATGTGGTGACAAGATAGGGGCGTGCTGGTGGGCTCGCTGATTCCGCTGCTACAATGACACGCCTCTAGCCACTTCAATACCTAGAACAATGATAATTGATTAGACTCAGGGAGGCCTCGGAAGCAGCCCATTCCATTGAGAACCTCGATAATGGTTTTGGAAGCTTTGGATTTTTGTTGGAAATCCTCAATGGAGAGGAATTCTCCTTGATCGCGAGCAGCTGCAATATTACGCGCTGCATTCTCGCCAATCCCACCGATAGCACCAAATGGAGGAATAACGGAGTCCCCATCAATGATAAACTTGGTTGCCTCTGATCGATAAAGGTCAATCGGCTTGAATGAATAGCCGCGGGCTGTCATCTCAAGGGCCATCTCAAGTAAAGACACACTGTTCTTCTCTTTAGGTAAAGCTTGAAATCCTTTCGCTTCGATCTCAACCAGCCTGCGTAAAATCGCTTCATATCCCTTACAAAGCAGCTCTAAGTCAAAATCATCTGCACGAACAGTGAAATACGTTGCATAGTAGGCAATCGGATGATAAAGCTTAAAGAATGCTGTACGTACAGCTGAGATTACATAAGCTGCAGCATGTGCTTTCGGGAACATGTATTCAATTTTTAAACAAGAATCAATATACCACTGCGGCACCTTGCACCGTTTCATTTCGTCAATCCACTCCGGCGTCAGCCCTCTGCCTTTACGTACGCTTTCCGTAATTTTGAAGGCCAGACTGGCATCCATTCCTGCCTTATAAATAAGAAATAGCATGATATCATCACGACAGCCAATTACCGTCTTGATAGAACAGGTTCGATTCTTGATAAGTTCCTGTGCATTGCCAAGCCATACCCCAGTACCATGAGACAAGCCGGATATTTGAAGTAAATCGGCAAAAGTTGATGGCTTGGTCTCTTCTAGCATTTGGCGAACGAATTTCGTTCCCATCTCAGGTACGCCGTAGGTTGCAACAGAAGAACGGATCTTCTCCGGTGATACACCAAGAGAATCTGTTGAGCTGAACATACTCATGACTTTAGGGTCATTCATCGGAATCAGTGTAGGATCTACACCCGTGAAATCCTGCAGCATACGCATCATAGTAGGATCATCGTGACCGAGGATATCAAGCTTGAGCAAGTTCTCTTCAAAGGCATGATAGTCAAAATGCGTCGTCATCCATTCTGCATTCACATCATCTGCTGGAAATTGAACCGGTGTTACATCTTCGACTTCAATATAATCCGGTACAACAACGATACCGCCTGGATGCTGACCTGTGCTCCGCTTAACACCGGTAAAACCATTGGCAAGCCGCGCTAATTCAGCCCCGCGCCATTTCTTCCCATAATCCTCTTCGTACTTCTTCGTGTAGCCATAAGCTGTTTTCTCAGCAATCGTGCCAATCGTACCTGCACGGAATACACTTTTTTCACCGAAAATTTCTTTCGTAAAGTTATGCGCAATCGACTGATATTCTCCTGAGAAGTTCAAATCGATATCGGGAACCTTGTCTCCCTTAAAACCAAGGAAAGTTTCAAACGGGATATCCTGTCCCTCACCCTTAAGCGGCTTCCCGCAATTCGGGCAATCTTTATTCGGCAGATCGAATCCACTAGGATAGCTGCCATCCAGGAACCATTCACTATATTTACATGCTTCTTCGATACAAGTATAGTGTGCCGGCAGTGGATTAACCTCCGAAATGCCAAGGAAGGTCGCTACTACCGAAGATCCTACTGATCCCCTGGAACCGACCAGGTAGCCATCTGCGTTAGATTTCTTAACCAGCTTCTCGGATATCAAGTAGTTGGCGGAGAAGCCTGACTTGATTATCGGTACCAATTCTTTCTCCAGACGCTGAACAACGACATCCGGAATAGGCTCGCCATATAATCTTTTTGCCGTGTCATAACAGGTATTGCGCATTTCTTCGTCTGCTCCCTCGATGATAGGAACAAACAGCTTCGAAGGGAACATATCGAAGGGTTCAAACCGTTCAGCAAGCTCTACGGTGTTCTTGACGACCACTTCATATGCCCTCGCTTCACCTAGAAAAGCGAATTCAGCCAGCATTTCTTTGGTTGTACGGAAATGAGCATCCGGCTTCGTAATATCCTTTAGTGGACTAAATCCTGTTATACCATGAATCGTAATATCACGGAACAACTTGTCCCTCTCATTCAGATAATGCACATTACCCGTAGCGATGATCGGTTTCTCAAGCTTATCTCCGATCTCACAAACACGGCGGATTGCCTGCTCGATAACAGCACGGCTAGCAACAAAGCCTTTTTCCACGAGATGCATATAGAAAGTGACAGGCTGAATCTCGAGTACATCATAATAGCGAGCTACTTCCTCTGCTTCTTCCATCGACTTATTCATAACCGCTTCGAAAAACTCGCCTTTCTCGCAACCGGATATGATAAGGAGACCTTCACGCAAGTCATTGAGCTTACTTTTTGGAATCGTGGCAACTCGCTTGAAATGCTGGGTATGGGATAAAGAGATTAGTTTGAATAAGTTCTTTTTACCAACAGCATTAAGTGCATAGATACAGCAATGAAATGGCCGCATATTCGATAAATCCAGTCCGACATAATCGTTCAACATTTGAAGACCCGTTATATTGCGCTGTGCAGCATCATTAATAAGTCCGTATAATACTCCGCCCAGTGCAATGGAATCGTCTATGGCACGGTGATGATTCTCGAGAGAAACTTTATATTTAGCAGAAAGCGTATTAAGCCTGTGATTCTTCAATGTTGGATGAAGGAACCTGGCAAGTTCAAGCGTATCCAAAACCGGATTGTCGATCTCGGGCAATCCATTGCGTTTACATGCCGCTTGCATGAAACCCATATCAAACCTTGCATTGTGTGCAACTAATACCGCATCGCCAATAAATTCGATAAATTCATGAAGTTTTGGTGGAAGCTCCGGTGCATCCTTAACCATTTCATTCGTTATATTCGTAAGCTGCTGAATGTTATAAGGAATCTCTTCATGAGGGTTAATGAAGGTAGAGAAACGTCCAATTTCTTTCCCTTCCTGCATTTTAACGCCAGCGAGCTCAATGATTTTATTATTCATTACAGACAAGCCTGTTGTCTCGATATCGAACACGACATAGACCGCTGTCTGAAGCAATTCCGTTCGCGAGTTAAGCACCATAGGCACGGAATCATTCACGACGTTTGCTTCAACTCCGAAGAGTACTTTAATTCCGTTCTTTTTCGCTGCTTTGGCCGCTTCAGGGTAACATTGGATATTGCCGTGATCAGTGATTGCAACGGCTGAATGCCCCCATTTAGCTGCTTGTTTAATATAAACATCAACGGGTGTTACTGCATCCATCGTACTCATCGTTGTATGCAGATGAAATTCGACGCGTTTCTCTTCCGCGTCATCCTTCATTTCCTTCGGTGCAACAACCTCATGTAGATCTGAAGGCATCATTACAAGCTCCGGTTCCTGCATGAATCGATCATATTCGACGCGTCCACGAGCCTTAACCCACTTGCCATTCGCAAGCTGACTAAGAACTTTGACATCATCCTTCGTCTTCGCGAACATCTTCATTGCAATGGAATCCGTAAAATCCGTTACATTGAAAGTGAAAAGTGTACTGCCGTTCCGAAGTTCCTTCATCTCGAGGTTAAAGACCGTCCCTTGAACGGTAATCTTCTTCTCCTCTTCGATGATTTTCATTATCGGCACAGCTTCCTCACGAATATCATAGCCAACGACAAGACGGACATCGCCTTCCTCAACCGCCGGTGCTTCTGAAGCTGCACTGCTCATCATCTGATCGATGACTTCCCGCTGCTCCTGATCTCGCTTCTGGGCGAATTCTTCGTAAACCTCTTGTCGAGTTTCTCCAACCAAAAGCTTAACCCGACAGCTTCTGTTAAACTGCTCGGCGTAGAATTGAACAACCAGCTCATCGAGCTTCTTTTTGCGAGCTAGCTCAAGTCCCATTTCATCCATCAATGCAAGTGAAATTAAATCCGCTTCAGCTTCCATCGTTGATTTACCGAGCCATCCATTTACCGAAGCGTTATGCTGCTGCACCCATTCAACAAAAGCAGGCCAATATTCTCGCAGTAAAACATCCGTCTGTACATCATCATGGAAGTGGAATTTAAAAGAAACCTGTGCGATATGAGCGAATTTTGTTTGAATCGTCCTGCAAAAAACACCAAAAGCCGCTAAAGGAATTAAAGACGTTTTGCTTATGCAAAACGTCCATTCCCGGTTAGTCCGGCTTACGATCACTTTATCTATATAACCGTCACCAAAATGCTCATCCGTCAATTGCTGCGGCAGCTCTGCTTGCTTCATAAGAAGCTCAAAGCGCTGCCGTTTTTCCCCGGTTTGGTTCATCATTTCCTCCTAGAAGAAACTGCTACCTTCCTAAATAATATTAAGAAGTGAGATCGAATTAGTAAGCTCTGGCGAAAACGACCGTATGCTCCGCTTTCTCCTCGCAGACCAAACATTTTGTTTTCTTCTCAGCAGGCTCGAAAGGTATGTTGCGACTAGTCGCACCCGTTTCTTCTTTAACCTGCTTCTCGCATGCTTCGGAGCCGCACCAGCCTGCAAGTACAAAGCCTCGCTTCTCTTCCATTAACGATTTCATCTCATCCAGCGTTTCCACAGAATGGGAATGATCGATACGGAATTGCTTCGCGCGCTCGAACATATCTACATGAATTTCTTCGAGCATACGCGTAATCTCTTCAGTCAGATCGCTTTGAAGGACAACTCGCTTCTCGCCAGATATACGGGATACTAGAACAACTTGTCCGTTCTCCATATCACGTGGTCCAAGCTCAAGACGGATTGGAACACCACGCATTTCATATTCATTGAATTTCCAGCCTGGACTTACGTCGCTGCGATCATCCACTTTAACACGGATTCCTGCTTTCTTCAGCTCCGCATACAGCTCGTCTACGCGTCCAACGACCTGTTCACGCATCTTCGGTGGACCAATCGGAATCATAATGACCTGCGTTGGCGCCACTTTAGGTGGAAGAGCAAGTCCGCGATCATCTCCATGAACCATGATGAGTGCACCGAGCAGTCTCGTCGATACGCCCCATGATGTGGTGTGAACGAATTGCTGTGTATTCTCGCGATCCAAATATTTAATATCAAAAGCAACTGCGAATTTATTCCCAAGGTAATGCGAGGTTCCAGCTTGAACCGCACGCCCATCCTTCATCATTGCTTCAATCGAATACGTATCAACAGCACCGGCAAAACGCTCAGAAGGTGTTTTCTGTCCCATTATAACAGGAATAGCTAAGAAATTTTCTGAGAAATCCCGGTAAATATCCAACATTTGATTGGTTTCTGCTCGTGCTTCTGTTTCCGTTTCATGCGCAGTATGGCCTTCTTGCCAAAGAAACTCGGTTGTACGCAGGAAAGGAAGTGTTCTTTTCTCCCAACGAACGACGTTCGCCCATTGATTGATAAGAACTGGCAGATCACGATAGGATTGAATCCATTTGGAATACATATGACCGATGATTGTCTCTGAGGTAGGACGAATGGCTAGACGCTCTTCGAGCTTCTCTCCACCCGCCTCAGTTACCCAAGGGAGCTCCGGATTGAAGCCTTCAATATGATCCTTTTCCTTTTGGAAAAAGCTCTCTGGAATGAACATTGGGAAGTAGGCATTACGATGTCCGGTTTCTTTGAAGCGACGGTCTAGCTCGTCCTTCATATGTTCCCATATTTCGAAACCTTCAGGGCGGAATACAATACATCCGCGCACTGGAGAATAATCCATTAATTCTGCTTTCTTAATAACGTCAATATACCAACGGGAGAAGTCTTCCCCTTGTGGGGTAATCTCTGTCACAAACTGTTTCTCTTTCGCCATGATCGAACTAATTCTCCCCTCGTACCAATCGCAATATATCATTATAAGTAACGGCTAACATCAGCAGCATTAACATCGCAAAACCGATGAAATGCACCATGCTCTCCCGGTTTGGATCTACCGGTCGACCACGTACAGCTTCCAATCCAAGAAAGAGCAGTCGACTGCCATCAAGCGCCGGTATCGGCAGCAAGTTAAAGATACCAAGGTACAAGCTTAACAAAGCTACCCATGAGGTCAACTGTGTAATCCCTTGCTCCGCAATTTGACTTGTAACTTGAGCAGTTCGAACAGGTCCACCCAAATCATCCAACTTGAACTGTCCCAAAATGAGTTTCTTAAATCCATCAAAAATCGTAATCGTCATATTCTTCATCGCAATACCCGAATACTTGAACGTCTCGATGAACGATACCGCTCTCATTGGAGGAGCAGCCGAAATGCCAATTTTTCCGACCTTCGTAGCTGGATCTGGTAAAGGTGTGATTTTGTAAGAAATAGGCTTACCATCCCGCACCACAGTGAACGTTAACGGAACATTCGCCGACTTCTGAATGAGCGAAATCATTTTCTCAGAATCCGTACCGATCTTAATCCCATTCACGGAATCAATGGTATCTCCAACTTTGATATCTGTCTGAGCCGCCGGCATATCCTTCCCTATGTTGCCAATCAACAACTTATCAGGGTTCTCCATAGGTACGCCAGCCATTTGAAAGAATACACCGAATAGCACAAACGCCAATATGAAATTCATTACTGGACCTGCCACTATAGCCAGTGCACGCTGGCCCACTGTTTTGCTGCCGAATTGGCGATCAGTGGGAGCAATCTGTGTCTCTCTACCTTTGCCAATCATAACAGCTTGTGGATGGACTGCGTACGTCTCCTCAATACCATCGGCTATGAGGATAATACTCAGCTTTTTCTCCAAATCGATGAACACAACTTCTCCTCGAACCACATTCGCTCGATCATCCAGTCGGTCCAAATAAATTCTTGTTACCTGATTGTCCTTTACACGGACAGCAACCGTTTGACCCTCTTGTATCTCTACAAGCTCCGGGTCTTCTCCTGCCATCCGTACAAAGCCACCAGCTGGTACTAAACGAAGTGTATACCGTGTTTCACCGCGTTTGATGGAAAACAGCTTCGGCCCAAACCCGATGGCGAATTCCCTTACCAATATGCCAGCGCGTTTCGCAAAATAAAAATGACCCCACTCATGGATGGTCACAATGACGAAGAATACCATCACCGTCAGAAAAACTACTTGTATCATATGCATCGTATTGTCCTAGCCTCCTGTTCGTAACGGCATGTACTTAGATTATCATTATTCTCCCGTCCGATACAAGAGAACCGTCCCGTCAGACCAATGAAGCTTCTTTTCTTGCCCAAGCATCTACTTCAGCAATCGATTGAACATCTGGTACATCTACGATAATATGACGACTCAATACAGTTTCGATGACACGCTCAATATCTAGGAAAGTAATTTCCCCACCCAAGAAACGTGCGACTGCTGTCTCGTTAGCTGCATTAAACACGGTAGGTGCTGATTGACCCGCTTTGCCGCTGTCAAATGCCATCCGCAAGCAAGGATAACGATCAAAATCCATCTCTCGAAAATGTAAAGCTGCAATTTTTGCTAGATTCAAAGATTCCGTTGGCGTCGGTTGACGATCAGGGTACGTTAAAGCATATTGAATCGGCACACGCATATCAGGTAAGCCAAGCTGAGCTATGATGCTATTATCGATAAATTCCACGTAAGAGTGAATGATACTCTCTGGATGCAGCAGCACGTTAATTTGTTCATAACTTAGGTTAAACAACCAGTGGGCTTCAATAACCTCAAGTCCCTTATTAGCCATCGTAGCAGAATCAATGGTAATTTTGGCTCCCATTGACCAATTGGGGTGATTCAGTGCTTCTTTAACCGTAACGCCTTCAAGCTCTTTTCTCGTACGATCACGAAAGGATCCGCCTGATGCGGTTAAGGTTATGGCTTTTACCGTCGATCGAATCTCCCCATTTAAACACTGAAAGATTGCAGAATGCTCACTGTCAATGGGTAGAATCTTAACGCCTCTAGCTTTAGCCTGCTTCATAACGATATGACCTGCGGTAACAAGTGTTTCTTTGTTCGCAAGTCCGATATGTTTGCCCTCATTAATTGCTGCGAGCGTTGCGTTTAATCCACGACTTCCAACAATAGCGGTCACAACTGTATCCGCATCCGTTCCTGCAGCAATCTCAATAAGCCCTTCTTCTCCGTAAACCACGGAAGTACCTGCCGGTAGATAGGGCTTTGCCTCTTCAGCAAGCGCTTTTGACGAGACGCAGACGACTTTAGGTTGAAAATGCTTGGCCTGCTCAATTAGTAGTTTTATATTGCTTCCAGCTGCAAGACCCTGTATTTCATAAGCTTCTCGGTCACTGTTCACAACATCAAGTGTCTGGGTTCCGATTGAACCTGTAGAACCAAGAATGGTCAGTTTCTTCATTGTTCACCTATCCCTTTATCCGAGCGGCAGTAGCTCCATCATAATCAAAAGTGGAAATACAATCAGCCAGCTGTCACAACGATCAAGAACTCCGCCATGACCTGGCAAGATCGATCCTGTATCTTTAATACCCCGAACCCGCTTATATGCAGATTGAATAAGATCGCCTAATTGCCCGGCTACTGCTGCTGTGAGTCCAATGAGGATGGCTCGTCCAAAAGGAATAAGATCGGGGTAGATCCATGCAAAGACCAATGCAACAATAATAGATAGTATTACACCGCCTAATGAGCCCTCGATTGTCTTATTTGGGCTAATAGAAGGCCACAGCTTATGCTTCCCAATTGCACGACCAAAAAAATAAGCACCTATATCGGAAGCCCAAATAGAGCCGAATGCCAAAAAGGTCGCAAGAAGTCCATGGGACCCCGCATTGCGAACTTCAAACATGGCATGGAATCCATATCCGACATAAAGTGCTCCAAGCAGAAGAAGCGCTGCCCCATCGATTGTAAATTTGTTCTTGGTCAGCACAGTTACAATTAGCAGTAGAAATAGAAGGAGCCAAAGCATGTGTAAACCATTCGGCTGTTGAATGTCCAGCTCATGCCAAGGAAAAAGTAGAATAAGAACCCCTGCAAAGCCAACTAGGGAAGCTGGATGTCGCCAGCTCAAGCTGTTCATTCTTATGTATTCCCAGAATCCTACAAGGGCGAGCAATAATAGTAGTCCATAGAAATACCACCCGCCGGCTACAGTTAATAGCACAAAAATCGCACCGCCGATAAGCCCTGTAATGATACGCTGTTTCAATGTGCAGCACTCTCCATTTGAGCCTGTTACAGACCACCGTACCTGCGAGCACGTCGCTGATATTCGGTAATGGCATCGTAGAAATGCTCTTCTGTAAACTCCGGCCAATAAACATCAGTAAACCACATTTCGCTATATGCTAACTGCCAAAGCATGAAATTACTTAAACGCAGTTCTCCACTTGTTCGAATCAGTAAATCGGGATCCGGCATACCTGCGGTTAGTAACCGATCAGCAAGATGAGTTTCCTCAATATCCTCAGGCTGCAAATCTCCGGCTTTAACAGACTGACCAATCTGACGAACAGCTTCTAACATTTCGCTCCGACTACCATAGTTAAGCGCAAAATTAAGTACAAGTCCCGTATTGTTGGCCGTTTTGTGCATCGCCTCTTCAATCGCATGCAGAGTGTGATCAGGCAAATCACTCTTATAACCCATCATACGAACCTGTACGTTTTTTTCTATGAGTTCATTTAGTTCAATCGAAAGAAATTCTTGAGGAAGCTTCATTAAAAATTCAACTTCAGCCTTAGGACGTTTCCAATTTTCCGTTGAAAAAGCATATAGCGTCAAAAACTTCACACCAAGTCGGTCAGCGGCCATCGTAATTCGCTTCACTGTCTTCATCCCAGAATGATGTCCTGCCATACGCGGCAGACCTCGGCTCTTCGCCCATCTTCCGTTACCGTCCATAATAATCGCGATGTGCTGCGGTATGTTTTCAGTATCAAGCGTTTGCGACGGCTTGATAGTTGCTTTGCCGAATAGAGCTCTCAGTCGCTGAAACACATGTTCGTCCTCCCACCGCTAACCTCAATTTATGCAACAAACCCCACCTGTCGGAGGGGCCGGTGAGCTTGCATTATACTTCCATGATTTCTTTCTCTTTTGATGCTAGTACTTTCTCAACTTCAGCAATAAATTTATCTGTAGCTTTTTGAACATCTTCTTGATGACGACGTGATTCGTCCTCAGAGATATCTGTTTTTTCAAGCTTCTTAATGTCATCATTTGCATCACGGCGAATATTACGAATGGCTACCTTTGCTTCTTCACCGAATTTCTTCGTCATCTTAACAAGATCCGTACGACGTTCTTCAGTAAGCATTGGAATACCAAGCCTGATTGTAGAACCATCATTGGAAGGTGTTAAGCCAAGGTCGGATTTCAAAATGGCTTTCTCAATTGCACCAAGCGATGTTTTATCCCAAGGTTGAATAAGAAGGGTTCGGGAATCCGGTGTATTTACATTCGCTAGTTGACTTATCGGCGTCATTGCACCGTAGTATTCAACTTGAACACGATCAAGTAGCGTTGGTGTTGCACGACCTGCACGAAGTGTTGCAAGATCGCGTTTCAATGCGCCAATTGCCTTGTCCATTCGATCTTCTGCATTTTTTTTAATTGATTGTGGCACTAATTGACACTTCCCTTCATGACAATTGTTCCAATCTTCTCACCAAGTACAACTCGTTTGATATTGCCTTGCTCTGTAATGGAGAAAACAACCAGTGGGATATCATTATCCATGCACAGTGATGAAGCGGTGGAGTCCATGACGCCTAAATTGCGATTAAGTACTTCAAGATACGTCAGTGTCTCGAATTTCTCAGCTGTTGCATCCTTGAACGGATCAGCTGAATAAACGCCATCTACTTTGTTTTTGGCCATCAAGATAACTTCTGCTTCAATCTCAGCTGCACGAAGCGCAGCAGTTGTATCGGTTGAGAAGAACGGGTTTCCTGTACCTGCCGCGAAAATAACGACTCGACCCTTTTCCAAGTGGCGGATCGCACGACGGCGTATATAAGGCTCTGCAATCTGCTGCATCGCAATCGATGTTTGAACCCGAGTTGGGACATCGATTTGTTCTAATGCATCCTGCAGGGCCAATGAATTCATTACAGTAGCGAGCATGCCCATATAATCGGCCGTTGCCCGGTCTATCCCTTTTGCGCTTCCAGCAATACCACGCCAAATGTTGCCGCCACCACAGACGATTGCAACTTCAACGTTTAATTCAACCACTTCTTTAACTTGTTCCGCAATCGATGATATCATTGCCGCATCGATACCATAACCATTATTCCCCGAAAGGGACTCTCCGCTTACTTTAAGCACAATACGTTTGTATACGGGTTTTTGCAACGTGGTATACCTCCATCTTTGACCTTGTTCATAGGCCGCATACTTGTTAATCATCTATAGTTAAAAGAATGGACGGGGCGGGCGCCCCGCCCCGATTTGCGCGTAAGGATTAATGTTTAACTTGGGACATAACTTCTGCTACAAAGTTATCTTCTTTTTTCTCTAAGCCTTCGCCAAGCTCGAAACGTACAAAGCGACGGATGGAGATGTTCTCACCGATTGTGCTGATTTTTTCTTTCAGTAGCGTGTGTATGGTTTTGTCTGGATCTTTAATGAAAGGTTGTTCTAGCAAGCAGAACTCTTCGTAATATTTGCTAAGACGGCCTTCAACCATTTTTTCAACGATTTTTTCTGGTTTGCCTTCATTCAATGCTTGAGCTTTCAAAATTTCACGTTCTTTATCAAGCTCTTCTTGTGAAACTTCTTCGCGACTTACAAACTTTGGGTTTGCAGCTGCAATTTGCATAGCAACGTCACGAGCGAATTCACGGAACTGATCTGTTTTACCAACAAAGTCAGTTTCGCAGTTAATTTCAACAAGAACGCCGATACGTCCGCCAGCATGGATGTAAGATTCAACAGTACCTTCTGTTGCTACACGACCAGCCTTGTTTGCTGCTGCAGCAAGACCTTTCTCACGAAGAACGTCAATCGCTTTCGCAATATCACCGTTTGTTTCATCAAGCGCTTTTTTACAATCAAGCATACCTGCGCCTGTTTTTTCACGCAATTCTTTAACCGCACTAGCACTAACTGCCATGATAGAGACCTCCTGAATGGTTGAATATCATACTATGATTCGAAAAAAGGGCGGTGAGAGGTTAAAAACCTTCTGACCACCCTTTCTTGTACTATCAGAAAGTATAGGACGGCGATCGGCCGTTTCTTCTTGCTGACTTATTTATGGGTCTAAGCTGTTGTTTGTTCACCTTGTTGTGATTCAACAATCGCATCTGCCATTTTGGCAGTAAGCAATTTAACTGCACGGATTGCATCATCGTTACCTGGAATAACATAATCGATTTCGTCCGGATCACAGTTTGTATCAACGATACCTACGATTGGAATACCAAGTTTGCGAGCTTCAGCAACTGCGATACGCTCTTTGCGTGGGTCGATGATGAACAACGCGCTTGGCAAGCCTTTCATGCCTTTGATACCGCCGAGGAATTTTTGAAGGCGATCTTTCTCTTTACGGAGAATGATAACTTCTTTCTTAGGAAGCACGTTAAATGTACCGTCTTCTTCCCATTTCTCAAGCGTTTTAAGACGATCAATACGTTTTTGGATCGTTTGGAAGTTAGTCAGCGTGCCGCCGAGCCAACGTTGATTGATATAGAAGTTGCCGCAACGCTCTGCCTCTTCTTTTACCGAATCCTGAGCTTGTTTCTTAGTACCTACGAAGAGAATTGTACCGCCTTCTTCACCGATCGAGCGAACAAAGTTGTAAGCCTCTTCGACTTTTTTAACTGTTTTTTGCAAGTCGATAATGTAAATCCCGTTACGTTCTGTGAAGATATAACGATCCATCTTCGGGTTCCAACGACGAGTCTGATGACCGAAGTGTACCCCAGCTTCTAGAAGCTGCTTCATGGAAATAACCGCCATCTCTTCAACACCTCCTGTTAAATGGTTTTTTGTGGTTTCCTCCGCCAAAATCATTTTTCGTCAAAACTTCGACCGAGCCGAAGCACCGTTGACGAAATTAATCGGCGTGTGTTTTTAACACCGTCAATTACTATACCATATCTATATACACCCGCGCAACAGCTAACACATATAGCTTTTATATCTTAGTCATAAATTCTTTATTCTACTTTGTTCTTCTTAAGCTCTGCTTGTACTTCAGAGGGCGGGATTGGTTTACCTGTTATAATGGTTTTAATTTCTTTCAGCGTTGGTTTGCCATCAAAAGCAAAATAGCCCGCACGTATTATGACTTTACGCATCAGGTTAATAAATGCTCGCCTATCCTTAATTACACCATTCTTCACAAGAAGATCGGCCGTTTCCGTCACACTTGAGTTCGGTGGAATACGCATAATGATTCGTTTTTCTTTTGATTCCGTCTGCTGGGTTACAGGCTTATCCTTAAAAACTTCTTTAACTGGGGCAGATTTTATTGGCTCTTCTGCACTCTTTGGCTCATTCTTGCTTGTACTTACCTTCATCTCAGCCTGTATACGTACCCGTTCTTCAGCCAAACGCTTATCCAAATCCGCCTGCGTGTAAGTGTTTGTCTGATCGGCCTCTTGTTTCTTATAATCGTTGAGGCTTGTAGCCTGACGTTCACCAATAAGCATGAGCTGAAGCAAAGCTGCACCTAAAATAATTCCGATGCCGAGCCCAAATAAAAATGGCCTTTTATTCATCGCGCCCTGCTTCCTCCTGCTTGGACAACTGGAGAATAAGCTGCACTTCTCCTTTGTTTATGCCTAGTTTTTTTGCGATCGCTTCAACGGACTTCCCATTACTATGTAAGGCAAACAATTCGCTATATCTACTTCGGATTGTAGATATAGCTTCCGTGGGAGAGTTCTCCTCATAAGAACCTTCAACTGCTGGATTTTGTTCCATTACTGGAACTTGAGCCTGTGTTTTTTCGGTTATGAGAGTGGCAGTAAGCTCAGCAGTTTGATTGGCAGCAGATGCGACAGACATCTTTTTTTGCTCGGATAGCAATAACTCAAGTTCCGCACATCGCTTCTCAAGCTCATTCATTCGCCCCTCGCGTTTCATAGTTTGGGATTGTGTCTCTTGCTGCGATTTAGTAACGAGTTCAACCATTTGGCGGTTGTCTGATTCTAAATTCTCCATAAACTGTTCAAGTGCGGTCTCCATATTGCGGACCGTTACGGACTGATTATTGAGATCACGGTCGGATTTTTTTGATCGCGGCAGAACGGCTGAGCACACAATTGCAATTGCTCCCAGCAGCATTATCGTTTGCCATGCTTCCATAATTACTCACCTGCTATTCGGTATGAGGTACGGCTAAAGAGAAATGTCAATGTGTTGTCCTTTATAAGGATGCTTTTGAATTTGTTCTACTTCGTCCTCAACTTGCTCTTTTTTTAATTTGCCTTGATTTTTGCGTTTTGGGAGAGAATGCGACTCTCGATGCTGTTGATCGTGAATGCCAAGCTTTACATTATGTTCAATAGCTGTATTTTTACCTCGCAATAGCTCCGTTTGTTTTACCGTTTCGTTTTCCAACCGGATTTGATTCATAACCGGCTTCTGCAAAGCATGACTTTGCTGCGAACTGGTTTCTGGGGCTCTTGGAATGGCCATTTGCAAGTCTATCGATCTGTATGGCATTTCTTCCTCCCCCTTGCCTCATATCTCGAAAAAGGAATTAAAGGTAAGGCGCCATCACAATATCTCCTTCCGAATAACGAAAGGAAACTCTTTGGGTTGGATCTTTTACAAAACGAGTATAACGGCCAATCACAATTTTAGTACCGCCATATATGATATTAACGGCATCCACTCTTGCACGATCAGTATCTTCAAGTGATTTCTCAATATCAAGTATTCGTTCACGTGTCATCGAGATTTCTTCAACAGCTTGACGTTTCGTTGCAGCTAACTTTGTACGCATAGCCAGTTTGTCTTGTGCTAATTGACCCATAGAGGCAAGTTGATCTAGAAGTGTAAGTGCTTTCTCTGTTTTATCTAGGTTCTCACTCAATGACTTTACTTGTGCTCTTAATTCAGTCAGTTCTGTTCTAAGCTCAGGACGCACACCAACCTCAATGGCAGTGGCAGTTGACATCGTATTCCCAATGTTTCGAGCAACCACTCTTTCACCCGCTTGAATGGTTCCACCGACAATTAACCCTTTAGTTCCGCTGCAGATGACGTTTCGGCCAGCACGAACATGAGAATGCATAATACTTTGTGTGACCAAAACATCTTCTGCCGCTGAAACGTTTCCATCCTGAATGAAGGAACTTTTCACGTTCTTGCCTGCACGAACATATCCTTTGTTACTAGCTAAAATGCCACTCGTCACTTCAATGGAGCCATCAGACTCCAACTCTGCTCCTTCGACGCCTCCGATAATACGGATATCACCTGAAGCCTTAATACGAAATCCTGTCAGGACATTACCACGAATAACGACTGTACCGACAAAATCAATATTGCCTACATTATAATCAACATCACCATTGACCTCAAAAACTGGAAATACATTAATTTTGTTTTTGTCTGTTAAAGTGATGAGACCGTCAATAGCCGCATACAGCGCTGTTTGCTCGGGATTCAATACTACATTCTTACCAAGCTTAAAATAAGCCTCTTTGCCATTCTTACAAGCTATAGCTTCCCCTGTAACCGCTCTTCCCTCAGTTCCCGCGGTTGCCTTTATTCGCTCCGCAATTAGTTTACCTCGGGTTACATTCTTGAGCTGTGTAATTTCTTTAAAATCCACTTTGCCGCTCTCAAGCTCTACTGGACGGTGCAGCTCTTCTTTCATATCGTAAGAGAAACGAATTAATCCATCTTCCCCATTCGTTGAAGGGTCACCTTGAGCAATTGCCGTCTGGCTATAGAAGTAGGCACTTGGCTGGTTGGCTACTTTTTCTATTACATCCGTTTGTAAGCCATAACGTACACCATGGCTCTTCACATATTCTTCTAATTCCGCAGCTGTACAGATGAAACTATCATCCGCAACGTTGAATTGGATAAAAGCGGTCAGTTTGTCCTGAGATATCTGCACGATGACAATTTTCTCTAGCGTTTCTGAAATCGACAATTGGTTCCCTCCCACTCACTCTACATCAATGCTCCATCAACTGATCCTTTTGCTTATCAAGTGCGCCGCGCAGTCTTAAAATCGCCTTAGAATGAAGCTGTGAAATACGTGATGGCGACAAACACATAACTTCCGCAATCTCACTAAGTGAAAGCTCATCATAATAGAATAAAGAAACCACGGTTCTCTCTTTCGCTGTCAATCGTTCGATCCCTCGAACTAAAGACTCCTTCAAGTAGAACTCATGTACCTTATAGTCGGGATTCTTCGCTTTCTCATCTACGAGCAGTGATAGGCGAGTTTCCGATTCTTCTTCTCGAATCGGATCTTCAAGCGAACACACGGTAGTCACAGCAATTTCTTGCAGCATATGTACAAACTCTTTCTCGCTAACCTCTAAATAGTGACTAATCTCAGCATCAGTAACCGAACGAAGATATTGCTGTTCCAAATGCTGATAAGCCTCTTCTATTTTTTTTGCTTTCTCTCGAACCGAACGCGGCACCCAGTCACCTTGACGTAAACCATCAATAATAGCGCCTCGAATTCGCCATGATGCATAGGTTTCGAATTGAAGTCCGCGTCTATAATCGAATTTCTCGATGGCATCGATTAAACCCATTACACCGTTGCTAGCGAGGTCATCCTTTGAGACGTTTTTTGGCAAACCAATAGCCATTCTGTTACTTACGTAATCAACCAACGTCAAATACTGTTCAATAAGACGTTTCTTGGCTTCAATATCTCCTTCTTCTTTCCACTTTTGCCAAATCTCGATGTTAGACAAATGAGGCGCTTTGGGCTCAATCATCGTCTCACCCTCCTGTCAGGTGACGTAGTGCCTTGGCAAGTTCTTCAGGCTCTTTATTTTGTGTTGAAACAAGCTTAGGCGGTGTGAGTGGCTGGAATGCCGAAGTTTCACTCTTCACGAGCTTTGTACTTCCATCCAACGGCATTTTTAACAAATCATTCAATTCATCACTTTGATCCGGTGTTGAGAGATCTACGCTGTTCCCTTTGATATTCTCCGTCGACTCATCAATGGCTGTTACAAAAGAGGGCGGCGTAGGCTGTAAAATGATAGCAACTGCAGCGCGAAATAAATAAGCTAAGAGAAAAAAGACAATAAATGCATACACACATCGAGTTGCAGTTACTTCTAATCCATTGCTGCCAAGTGAGAAAAGTAACGTTAACACGACTCCGCATATGCCGAGTGTAACATTCCAGCGCCATGTTCCGATCATGTTAAATCTCCTTTATTCCAAACTGGACGCTTCGGATCGATAGAATACCGCTATTACTATCTAGCTCAATCGTTCTACCATAGTTTCCACCTGTATCTTCTGCTGCAATTTTAATTCTTAACTTGTCCAGCATTTCTTTACAGGACTCCACGTTTCGCGGCCCTATTCTCATCGCATCGCTCTGTGATGTGAATGCAAACATTTGAGCACCACCGGCCATCTTCGCTATTAAACGGCTTGAATCAGCACCTGCACGCTTCATGCGCTCAATAAGATCTGGAATAGCTGTATCCGCAAATTTCGCAATATTAATAGAAGCTTCTCTAGCGATCTGCGAAGAAGGCAGCATGACATGCGCCATACCAGCGATTCGAGTTCGTTCATCGAACAAGGTTAACCCAACGCAGGATCCGAGCCCGGTTGTTTTGAGCACAGCTCTGTCAGTTGCAATATTTAAATCCGCCATGCCCACTTTAACAATGTTTTGCTGTATCATTCGTTAGGCACTCCCAAAGCGCTGAAAATTTTTTCGAACGATTCTGGATCTGGAATAAGGAAGAAATGTCCCTCTAACTCCTCGCGTCCTTCCAGAAACGTTGTATCGATCAACAACGCGGAGTCTCCCATTTCACCGTACTGCACGAGTCCATAACTCAATATGGCACCCGCCATGTCGATGGCTATAGCAGGAACGGTCGGTGACATTGACAATTGAGTGAAATCTGCCAATGAAGAAAGATAGGAACCAGCCAGAATATTGCCAATCTCAGATAACGCTGAATATTCCATTTCTGAATATCCAGATTCGACCTGTGTTTCGATAGAAAGCAAACTTTTCAATAGTTTTCTGGCTGAGTTCTCTTCGATGATAAAAAACATATTTCCAGGAGCATCTCCTTCAACACGGAGAAAAACAGCAATGACTACCTGTTCATAACCACCAACTTTATCGGCGATTTGCTCAAACGGTATTAATCTTACGGTTGGGACATTCATATCAACTGGCTTATCCAGCAGCCTAGAAAGGGCTGTCGCTGCATTACCAGCTCCAATATTGCCAACTTCTTTTAAAACGTCCATTTTGAACGCTTCAAGCTTTTCTAGTGGGTTCACCATTTATCCCTCGATCTGTTCAAGCTGGATAATTTCTTTTTTATTCAATACTTCAGAAAGGTTTAGCATAATGAGCAGTCGGTTATCACCAATCTTAGCTACACCGTGCAAATATTTCGCTTTAATGCCCCCAACCACTTCAGGCGGCAGATCTATACTATCTGTATCAATATCAATGACATCATTCGCAGCATCGACTATGAATCCAACCTCTAAGTCATTAACAGCGACAATGATAATACGAGAGCTCTCTGTAGGTTCAGTCTCCTGAAGTCCAAAACGACCCCGCAGATCAATAATAGGAAGAACAATGCCCCGCAGATTAATGACACCTTTAATGAAGGCAGGCGTTTTAGGCACTCGTGTAATTGGCATCATTCTTTCTATGGTACGAACCTTCTCAACTTCAATTCCGTATTCTTCATCAGCAAGACCAAAAACGATGACTTTAATTTCTTCACTCATTCGAAATCCCTCCTTATTTTATGAGAGCATTTGGATCAATGATTAAGGCAACCTGACCATCGCCTAATATAGTTGCGCCTGAGATCGCTTCAATGTTCGTCAAATATTTACCCAAAGATTTCAACACGATTTCACTCTGACCGATAAACTCGTCAACGGTTAAAGCGCCAATCTTGTCTCCTTTTCGAATGACGACAATCTCTGTCTCCGATTCTTCATCTTCATTGAAAGAATTAGAGTCTAGTACATGACTTAAGGAAATAAGAGGAATGACCGTACCACGGTATTCAATCATTCGATTACCATGAATTTTACGAATTTGCTCATTTTGGATAATACCCGTTTCTACGATAGAAGAAAGCGGGATTGCATATTTCTCATCACCCAGCTTAATGAGCATCGCCGAGATGATAGAAAGCGTAAGCGGCAATTGAATGGAGAATTTTGTGCCTTTACCTGGCTCAGACTCCACGCTAACATGACCGCCAAGTGAGGCAATTTTTGTCTTGACTACGTCCAACCCTACTCCTCGGCCAGAAATATCAGAGATCTTATCAGCCGTACTAAAGCCAGCTGCAAAGATCAGCATATTAACTTCACTATCGGTTAATCGTTTCGCTTCATCTGCAGAAACTACACCATTCTTAACCGCAATTTCTTTGACCTTCTCACGATTAATGCCTCGTCCATCTTCTTCAACTTCGATAAAGACGTGGTTACCGCTATGAAAAGCACGCAAGTTGACGGTACCTGTTTCGGATTTCCCTGCTGCTATTCGGTCAGCAACTGGTTCAATTCCATGGTCAAGCGAGTTCCTAATCAAATGTACCAGTGGATCTCCGATTTCATCAATGACTGTACGATCAAGTTCCGTATCAGCACCCGAAATGACGAGTTCGATCTTCTTATCTAATGATTTGGCCAGATCGCGTATCATACGAGGGAAACGGTTAAATACCGACTCTACCGGCACCATACGAAGTTTAAGCACAATACTTTGCAAGTCACTGCTCACCCGTGTCATATGTTCCACGGTCTCAGTAAGATCAGCACGTTTTATTTCACTAGCTAGCTGCTCTAAACGAACCCGATCAATAAGTAATTCGCTGAATAGATTCATTAATGCATCTAAACGGTCAATATCGACCCGAATCGTACGTGAACCTCCCCCGCCTGATGTGGGCGAAGCTGCTGCAGGAGAGGCTGAAGGTCTGACTGCCGTCTGAGAAGCAGCAGCAGTTTGTGAAGCAGCTATCTCTTGAGCAGATAATGATGCCACTATCTGCGCTTTGCTATTTACAATAGAATCTGAACCAAGCTGTGCTAATGATTCTCGGTCTAGTGGAGTAATGACAGCTAGTTCAATCTCAGATACGGATTCTACGCCTCTTCGGAGCTCTTCCTCAGACACACTAGCGATCGTAAATACAGTAAATGTACGATCAAACTTCTCCTGCTCAATGTCTTGTACACTTGGGTGAGATTTAATTATTTCGCCGTTACGCTCTAAGAAGTCAAATACCATGTAAGCGCGAACTGCACGAAGCATACAATCCTCCCGAATCGTTACGACCACATGAAAGACGGAATGGCCTGCTTCAATGGATTGAAGCAATACAGAGGTCTGAAATTCATCCAGCATCGTTCCTGCATCAGAGATTCCAGTGCTCACTGGCATCTGCGCTGAAGCGACTTGCACTTGATTTGGCTTGTAGTCACTTTTAACAATAGTTTGTAGAGAAGTTACGATGGCAGATACGTCAGCTTTACCCGTACCCCCATTGATAATGTCTTGAACCATTGTTTCAAGTGCGTCAAGCCCTTTGAATAAAGTGTCAAAAATGAAACTATCCATCTTAAGCTTATTATTACGGACAAGATCAAGCACATTCTCCATCTCGTGCGTGAGTGAGGCGAGATCTTCAAATCCCATCGTTGCCGACATCCCTTTAAGGGTATGGGCTGAACGGAAAATGACCTGAACGATGCTAATATCCTCTGGATCACTTTCAAGCTTAAGCAAATTTTCATTGAGTGATTGAAGATGATCATTGGACTCATCAATAAACATTGATAAATAGTCATTCATATCCATTTCCATGCACCTCCTGTTTGAATGGTTGCTATGCGAAAATGTATGCGTTACTTCATTACAGCTTTAACTAAAACGGATGCAATTTGTCTCAATGGAACGACTGACTTGGCTGCTCCCGCTTCGACTGCTGATCTTGGCATCCCATAAACAACACAGGATTCTTCCGCCTCTGCAATCGCACTCTCTGCACCGCTTTCGTTAAGTGCCTTCATCCCTTTTACTCCGTCGCTTCCCATACCTGTCATGATAACCGCATGTCTACGCAATTCAGTAAATGGCGTACACGATTCGAACATGACGTCTACGGATGGGCGGTGACCGCTGCACGGAGGCTCTTCTGTTAAACGTATGTAGTATCCTAATGAATCCTTTGCGAGCTCCAAATGGTGTCCGCCAGGCGCGATATACACCATTCCTGCATAAACACGTTCGCCGTTAACTGCTTCCGTCACATGAACAGAGCTGAATGCATCCAGTCTTTGTGCAAGAGACTTCGTAAACTTAGGCGGCATATGCTGCACGACTAATACTGGAGCAGGAAGACTAGCGGGTAAAGAAGTAATAACTTCGTGTAAAGCACGCGGACCACCAGTTGATGTCCCTATTGTTATCAAGTGCTGAAAATTGCTGACTTGCTTCAGCTTTTCTTTCGTCCGCAGACCTTCTGGCTCCTGCTTATTCAATGGCTCAAAAACAGGATATGGGTTAGATGGTTTATTACTGACGGGCTTGTCCTCTACTAAATGCTTACCTCTTAGAGGATCTGGTTTATTTATTGCTGACGGTATATCCTTTATTTTATCAATTCCGGAATGATCCACTTTCAGCGTTTTGAGCGGCTTCAGAAGTAATTCTTGCTTTACCTGATGAACCTGTTTCACACTAGGCTTTTCTTGGGGTTTAAACAACTGCGAATTCCGTTTCGTTAATACAGCAATCCGAAGTTTCTCAAGCAGTTGTTCACCAACCGAAATGATATCAGGTGATAATGGCCCAGATGGCTTTCGAATAAAATCAAATGCACCATTCTGGAGTGCTTTAATCGTCTCTCGGGTACCGTCATCACTAATGCTGGAGAGCATAATAATCGGTGTTGGTTTAATATTCATAATACGTCCCAGAGCTTCCAAACCATTCATTACAGGCATTTCCAAATCCATCGTAATAACATCTGGCTTCCACTCAACCACAGCTTCAATTGCTTCTCGACCGTTCTTGGCGGTTGCTACAATCTCGAACTGTGAGTCTGCTGCGATAAGATCACAAATGATTTTTCGCATAAAAGCGGAATCGTCCACCACGAGCACGCGATGTGCGTTCATAGGCGTCTCCCTCCCTATATTTTCAAAGGATTAGTTGATTAGTCTGAACATCTTATGCAGAAATCCTTTGACACCGCTATTAGCGGAGACAGGTGTATTAGAAATGTCGGCAAACCTTCTGGCGATTTCCATTACAGACTGGGTAGCCACCGAATTTGGAAAAGCCAAGGAGAAAGGAATCTGCTTCTTTACGGCTTTAGTGACATTTGGATCATCTGGTACGATTCCAAGTATAGGAAGGGATATATGAAGGAATCTCTCAGCAACCAAACTGATCTTGTCTGCCGTTGCTTTGCCTTCCTTCTCATCAATTGCTCGATTAACAATAAGCTTGAATTTCACTTGATGCTCCATCGCTGTAACCATCTTTATTAATGCGTAAGCATCCGTAATTGATGTTGGTTCTGGTGTCGTGACAACAACAGCTTCTTGAGCTGCTACGATGAATTTGACTGTTTCCTTGGATAGACCGGCTCCTGTGTCAAATAAGATGACATCGTACTCACCATGAAGCTTACCGATCTGTTCCTCAAAATAATCAAGCTGCACTGAAGTTAAATCCAGCAAATCCTTAAATCCGGAACCTCCAGCTATAAAATGGACCCCTTGCGGGCCTTCCTGAATAATGTCCCAAATCGTCTTCTGCTGCATTAATAAATGGTAGAGGCTGTACTTTGCAGAAACGCCCATAAGCACATCGATATTCGCCATGCCAATATCCGCATCGAAAATCAAAACCTTCAGACCTAAGGATTGTAAGGCAAGTGAGAAATTCAAGCTGAAATTTGACTTGCCCACGCCGCCTTTACCGCTAGTTACGGTGATAACACGTGTTGCCTTCCCTTCGCTATTCTGCGATTGGTTTCGCACCATGTGTCTTAATGCTTCTGCTTGATCATTCATGATCAGCCGCCCCCAATAGTTGTAAGACATAGCTGTCTGATCGGAAAAGGGCAATATCATCTGGTACCGTTTGACCGTATGCAATATAGGTCGGCTGAAATCCCTTCTCTAGCGCAAGATTAAGGATAGCCCCATAGGCATTCGTTTCATCCTGTTTCGTGAATAAGACCTTACGTACTCCGTATTTGGAGAATTGTTCAGCCACCGTAGACATATCCTTAAATTTGCCTGTTAAGCTAAGGACTAAATAGGTTTCTGATTCGTCCCCTGAATGCAGTAAACTATTTACTTCTGATACATATAATTCATTACGATAATTTCGACCAGCAGTATCCATGAAAATAAGGTCTCTCTCCTCAAGCTGTTTGAAGGCTCGCGATACTTCTAGTGGAGAAAAAACAACCTCTAGCGGTACATTCAATATCGTTGCATAAGTCCGAAGCTGATCAACAGCTGCAATTCGGTATGTATCTGAAGTAATGAACCCTACTTTACGTCCGGCCTTTAGCGTTTGCTCAGCAGCAAGCTTTGCGATTGATGTTGTTTTACCAACACCAGTTGGTCCAACGAAATGAACCACTCTGGTGCTTCTACTTAGCCCTTCTCCTTCGAAATCTTTAAGCCACGCCGTTAAGATCAACTTGGCTGAATCCCACACCCCGTGCCGATCAACCTGTTGAGCAGGGTTGTTCTCAAGCTGATGTTCGATCTCTTCGATCAGTTTCTCAATCCATTGGGTGTTTACTTCCTGATCAGAAAGTCGATCGTAAAGAGCTTGGATAGGTTCTGACCAGGCTTTCACTTGCTGCTGTCTTGACACTTTCACAATCCATTGCTTCATGTCACGAATTTCGTTCATCAGATCATTATCTGTCGTTCGCTGCTTGGGAGCCTCTTCTTTGACAACAGGCAGTGGCGCTAAAGTTGCAGTTCCAGTGGTACCCCTATTGTTACTATAGGCTTGTCTGGTAACTTCAGTCGTTGCTCCATATGGCATTGCTGCCTCAGTTGTCTCGGCCTTGGTTGGTTTTCCTTCTCTTAACGAAGCAATCGCGGTGATCTGAGCTAAAGTCGCTGACATGTTATCTGCCGGCTCAGCACGCGGTGTTCTTTTTACCGGAGGAGCTGGCTTTGCACTCGCATTATTCTCAATTGCCGCGATGACTTCCATTTTCTTCTTGCCGAACATTCCAAGAAATCCGCCGACACGAATCTCTTTCGTATTCAGTATGATGGCATCTGGTCCCAGCTCACTGCGTATCATTGGGAGAGCCTCAGGCAATGCATTAACTACATAGCGCTTTACCTTCATAGATTGACCACCCCAATGCTTTGAACTTCTACACTAGGTTCTAATTCACTATAAGAAAGTACTGGGATATCTTGCATCGTACGTTCAACTAGCTGGCGTAAGTACATGCGAATTGTCGGTGATGCCAGTACAATCGGTTGGTTACCAGATTGAATTTGCTTTTTAACCTGCTCATTCAATTTCTGATAGATGGTTTGAGTAGCAATTGGATCAAGTGCCAAATAGCTTCCCTGATCAGAGCTCTGTACAGATTCCGCAATCTTCTTCTCTAAAGAAGGACCTACCGTAATTACGCGAAGGGTATCCCCATTTTGCGAGAATTGCTGAGTGATTTGTCTGGATAAAGCCTGACGCACATATTCATTAAGAATATCCGTGTCTTTCGTATAGCCACCATGATCTGCAAGTGTTTCGAAAATCGTCACCATATCGCGAATCGATATTTTCTCACGAAGCAGCTTGGCCAATACTTTCTGAACATCACCAACTGTAAGAATCGAAGGGATTAGATCATCAACCAATGCTGGGTGCGATTCTCTGACATTGTCAACAAGCGCTTTCGCCTCTTGACGACCAATAAGCTCATGAGCATGACGTTTAATAATTTCAGTTAAATGTGTCGCTACTACGGAAGGCGGATCTACGACTGTATAACCCATTAATTCAGCACGTTCTTTAGTCGCCTCATCAA
Organism: Paenibacillus baekrokdamisoli; assembly: GCF_003945345.1. Taxonomy (GTDB): domain Bacteria; phylum Bacillota; class Bacilli; order Paenibacillales; family Paenibacillaceae; genus Paenibacillus_Z; species Paenibacillus_Z baekrokdamisoli. Next base: position 2,417,199 of record NZ_AP019308.1, read on the forward strand.
TCCAAATGGCTGGCAATCCAAATGCCGGTTCGATTGTTTCAATCCCCACAATCGACTCATCATCAAACCCAGGACTCATGGCCAAATAATGATTGAGTAGAAGCTCACCACGAGCCACAATATTTCCTTTGATTTTAATTACATATTCATTAGGCTTCAGTTGAATATTGTCGCGGATACGAATGACTGGTACAACAAGCCCCAGCTCCAGCGCGCACTGTCTGCGAATCATAATGATGCGGTCTAGTAAGTCTCCACCCTGCTGCGTATCTGCTAACGGGATAAGACCGTAACCAAATTCGAACTCGATTGGGTCCACCTGTAAAAGGCTAATGACACTTTCAGGACTTCTGACCTCTTCAATTTGTTGTTCTTCCACTAGCATCTCTTCTTCTATCTGCTGCTTGTTCAATGTTTTTTGCATACGAATACCTGCAACAATAAGAACAACTGCAAATGGGATTGTAGCTATGGGACCGATTGGAGTTGCGATTCCAAGCAAACCAATCGTTCCGGCTACGATATAAAGCAGTTTCGGATAACGGAATAATTGATTTGTGATATCATGTGCGAGATTACCATCCGACGCTGCACGTGTAACGATTAAACCAGTTGCTGTTGAGATTAATAGTGCCGGTATCTGACTCACTAGACCATCACCGATTGTTAACACAGAGAAAGTCGATAGCGATTCTTGGAACGACATTCCGTGAACAGACATTCCAATAACGAATCCGCCTAGTAGGTTGATAATTAGGATAATTATAGATGCAATAGCATCACCCTTAACGAATTTACTCGCACCATCCATCGAACCATAAAAGTCTGCTTCTCGTTCAATTTTCTGACGGCGTTCTCTAGCTTGTGTTTCATTAATGAGGCCTGCGTTTAAATCCGCATCGATACTCATCTGTTTACCTGGCATAGCATCGAGAGTAAACCTCGCCGCTACCTCAGCTACACGCTCAGAACCTTTTGTAATAACAATGAACTGAACAACAACTAGAATAAGGAATACGACAAAGCCAATCGCAATTTGTCCGCCTGCAACCCAATTACCAAACGTTTCAACAACTTTCCCTGCTTCACCATGCGACAATATATTACGAGTTGTCGAAACATTAAGCGCTAGACGGAAAAGCGTTGTTATGAGCAGTAAAGATGGAAAGATGGAAAACTGTAATGCATCTGACGTATTCATTGAAATAAGCAAAATCATTAGCGCCGCGGAGATATTGACTATAAGCAGGACGTCCATTAACTCGGTAGGAATCGGTATAACCATCATGAGCACAATGCCGATGATCCCAATGAGTATGGTCAGGTCCTTAACCTTCATGACGTTACCTCCTCCACTGTTCGCAAAATCATTACTTTACTCTACCTTTAATCTTATATACGTATGCCAATACTTCCGCCACAGCTTGGAACAAGTCAGCGGGTACGACATCACCAATTTCCGCCCTTTCATATAACGCTCTGGCGAGCGGCTTGTTTTCCATAGTAATTACGCCGTTTTCTTTTGCTACTTCTCTAATTCGCAATGCAACAAAGTCCATACCCTTGGCTATGACTGTTGGTGCTTCCATTTTTGTACCGTCGTACTGTAAAGCAATTGCGAAGTGAGTCGGGTTTGTAATAATAACATCTGCTTTGGGAACCTCTTGCATCATTCTCTGTAGGGCCATACGTCTTTGGCGTTCCCGAATCTTCCCTTTAATTAGAGGATCACCCTCTGATTTTTTATACTCATCTTTAATATCTTGCTTAGACATGCGTAGACTTTTCTCATGCTCAAAACGTTGATAGATATAATCTCCTACAGCGAGTACCGCGAGTATTGAACCAATTTCCAATCCAAGTTTGACTGTTATACTACCTATGAAACTAAACATATAAGATATTGGTACCGATCCAAGCTGCATAATATGCGCGCGTTGATTCCAGACCGTTAAATAAACAATGACCGCGATAACGATTAGTTTTGTAATGTTTTTGAAGAATTCCACGATTGAACGCATCGAGAAGATCTGTTTAAACCCTTTGAGGGGATTAATCTTGTTTAGATTCATCTTGAGCGGTTCACCCGTGAATAGAAAACCAATCTGGACATAATTTCCGACAAGCCCAATCACAACCGTAATAATAAAGAGCGGTGCTAGAAGCATAAATATTTGCATCATGAGACTTGAGAACAACGTGAGTACGTTCTCCTTCGTTAATTCCATCATCAGCTTCTGTTCGAAGATCAAACCGAACATTCGGATCAGTCGTTCCTTGTAGTAACCACCTAGCATCATAAAGCTGAAAAAACTAACCAACATAATAAAAGCGGCAGGTAGTTCGGAGCTCTTTGCTACCTGACCTTTTTTTCTAGACTCTTCTCGCTTTTTAGGTGTTGCACGCTCTGTCTTTTCTTGAGAAAACATTTGTAGATCAAGCGTCCAACGATACGATGACAATAACCTCAGCCTCCTGCCTTAGTTACAGGACCTTGTATAATGCCGAGCAGTTTTTCCATCGCACTAAACATCTGCGAAAACAAATGCTCGAAGAGAGCAACAAGACCTGGCATGATTAAAGTCAGCAATAGAAGGCCAACAATAATTTTGATTGGTATACCAATTACGAACACGTTATATTGAGGCGCAGTTCTAGCAAGGAACCCCAATCCAACGTCAGTTAAGAACATGGCAGCTACTAAGGGAGCAGACATCTGAAGAGCCAGCATAAAGGTTTCAGCGAATGTATGTACAAGAAAAGTAGATAGGCTTCCTTCATAAATACGATCAAACAACGCATTTGATAATGGAATCCATTCATAGCTATGAAGTAAAGCTAATAGCAAGTAATGATGACCATTAATAGAAAGAAAGATGAGTGTAGCAACCATGAATTTGAAATTACCAATCATCGGCGATGAAATACCCGACATCGGATCAATAATGTTAGCCATCCCGAAACCCATTTGTAAATCAATAAAGCCACCCGCAGTTTGAACAACTGTAAAAAATAAATAAGCTACATACCCGAGTAGAACACCTGCTAGAATTTCACGAAAAATTGCTAATATGAAAGTGGCGTCAGGAACTATCGTTTGTTTAAGTCCATAGGTCAGAAAGACAAGTAACGATATTACAAAACTGAACCCTATTTTGAATGTTTTCGGCACCGTTCGAGTCGAAAAGACAGGTGCGACAACAAAAAAAGCGGTTATTCGACAAAAAATAAGTAAAAAAATAGGGAACCCTTTCAAAAACAGCTCCATCGATTCACAGCCTATCCGATGTATTTATACAAGTTATTCAGCAGGTTGTAGGTGAAATCGACCAGCGTGTTCAAGATCCAAGGTCCAAACAATAAAATGCTAACCATAACTGCTACAATTTTGGGAACAAACGCTAATGTCTGCTCTTGAATCTGAGTAGTCGCTTGGAAGATACTCACGATAAGCCCAACAACAAGGCCAAGCACAAGCATTGGTGCACTAGCCTTTAGTACCGTATAGACGGCCTGCCCAGCCAAGGCAATGATGAAGTCTGAATCCACACTTGCACTCCTTCCTGTCAGGCCCTACGTGTTGAAACTTAATAACAAGGATTTAATGATCAAATACCAGCCATCAACAAGGACGAACAATAATATTTTGAAAGGTAGAGAAATCATTACGGGAGGGAGCATCATCATCCCCATTGCCATAAGTGTACTGGCCACTACCATATCGATGATAAGGAATGGAATAAATATCATGAAGCCCATCTGAAATGAAGTTCGAAGCTCGCTTAATGCATACGCCGGGACCATAACCGTAATTGGAATATCTTTATAGGTTTTGGGCTTCTCAGTTTTAGTGTATTCCATAAAGAGAAGCAAATCCTTCTGACGTGTTTGGTTGAACATAAACTTTTTCATTGGTTCGGCTGCTTTAGTTAACGCCTGTGTCTGAGTCAATTCACCCTTTAAATAAGGCTGAAGTGCGACCGTATTCACTTGGCTGAGAGTTGGTGCCATAATGAAAAAGGTTAGAAACATCGCAAGGCCAATCAAAACTTGGTTAGGAGGCATTTGCTGTGTACCAAGGGAAGTACGAACAAATCCGAGTACGATAACAATACGTGTAAAGCTTGTCATCAGTACAAGGATTCCGGGCGCTACACTCAGTACCGTAATCAGGAGTATGAGTGAGAGCGCACTTGTTCCTGGTTGTTCCGTTCCGTCCCCAATGTTAACACTCACATTAGGCAGCGGATCAGCAGCAAATGCATGCGAGTGAAACAATAACCCAAGCAATTGGAATGCTAATAGTGACAGTACAAGTTTTTTATTCATTCATCCAACAACCGATCGTTATGATTTTGCTCTTTGAGCAGATCTAGAGCCTTCTGTTTCTGATCCGATTGCAGCTTCATCTTGTCCTTTAGCATCTCTTGAAAAGAGGTTGCTGCTTGCCAAGGCTCATTGGTCGGCTCATTACCCGATTTCCGATTGCGGAAGCGGTCGAAGAAGTCAGTCAAAGAAGACTTATTCCAAGTACGGCCATTTTGTTGCTCTATCGCATCCATTATTGCAAGCGCGGCTTCTGGTTCATCAATTTTGTCGAGAAGGGTAATGTTTTCGCCAACCCCGACTATGTATACACGCCCGGATAATTCAACGACTTGCAGCGACTTATTCTGACCAAGTGGAATACCACCCAACGAGCGCAAAGCACGATTGGTTCCCCATCCCCGATTACGCTGAGAAAGCCACTTAATAACAAGTATGATAAGGCCAATGACCAGCATGAGTGCGACGATGACCCATATCAAGTAACCGGCTCCTGGACCAAAGTCAGGTTTTTCATCAACAGCCGCTGCATGAACCTCATTACTTGTTAGGAGTGAACCGACAAAAGCAAGTCCCGCAAGCCGGAATCTATTCCTTTGTTTCATAACGGTATCTATCCGAGCGTTTTCTTAATCGCTTCAATTACACGATCAGCTTGGAATGGTTTAACAATAAAGTCCTTTGCACCCGCTTGAATCGCATCAATTACCATGGCTTGCTGACCCATAGCTGAACACATGATAACTTTTGCGTTTGCATCTAGTTTTTTGATTTCTTTTAGTGCTACGATACCGTCCATTTCAGGCATCGTGATATCCATTGTAATTAAATCCGGTTTAAGTTCCTTGTACTTCTCTATTGCTTGCGCGCCGTCTGGCGCTTCTCCCACAACTTCGTATCCATTTTTTGTTAAAATGTCGCGTATCATCATTCTCATGAAAGCCGCGTCGTCAACGATTAAAATTCGATTTGCCATCGTTTTTCCCCCTAAGATGCTATTGTAATTTTTGTATACGGTCCCACTGGCTAACAATGTCAGTTACACGCACACCGAAATTCTCATCAATAACGACAACCTCGCCTTTTGCGATTAGCTTGTTATTAACTAAGATATCGACAGGCTCTCCTGCCAGCTTGTCCAGCTCAATAATGGAACCTTGAGACAACTCAAGAATATCCTTGATTTGTTTCTGAGTTCTTCCTAATTCTACTGTGACCTTAAGTGGAATGTCGAGTAATAAATTCAGGTTTGATTCATCAGGCTGTATAAATGGAGCTCCTTGAAAGTTTGCAAACTGAACGGGTTGCACGTTCACATTACGATTTGGAAGACCACCGTAAGTTTGAGGACCATTATTCGCTGCTGCAGCGTATTGCTGAGACACACCTTGTGGTATTGCAGGCGGCATCTGAGCTGCCGGTGGCGCCACATAAGTCGGAACCGGTGCTGCAGGTGATTGTACAGCCTCCTGTACAACTGGCTGTGGTGCTGGGGTACTTGTCTGCTGGACAGGCTCGGATGCAGTGTTGCCTCCCATAAGAGTGACTACCATTTCTTTTGCAAAAGCGATCGGAAGCAGTTGCATGATCGTAGAATCGATCAAATCGCCAATCATTAATCGAAACGCGATTTTGATGAACATATCATCCGGAGGCAGGTTTTCAATACCCTCTCCATTTGAAACATTCAAAATATCGATGCCTGGTGGAGAAATGTTAACGAAACGATTGAATATCGTCGACATCGAGGTCGCTGAGGATCCCATCATCTGATTCATCGCTTCTTGAACCGCGCTGATATGAATCTCATTCAGCTCTTCATTCGATACGACGCCTTCACCGCCAAGCATCAAATCAGCAATAATTTGAGCATCCTTCGTCTTGATGACGAGTGAATTAATTCCTTGAAAGCCATCTACATATTGAACAGAAACAGCGACATGCGGTCTCGGAAATTCTACTTCAAGCTCACTACGTTTAATTAATGAGACTGTAGGAGTTGTAATGTCTACTTTCTTACCTAATAAAGTCGATAATGCAGTGGCTGCACTACCAAAGGTAATATTACCGATTTCACCGAGAGCACTCTGCTCCATCTCATCCAGATATTGCACCAATTCTTGCTGCTGTCCTACTGGTTCCGGCATATCCGGCTCATCAGAAGACTGACGCAGCAGGGCATCGATTTCTTCTTGAGATAAGTAATCTTTACTCGTCATAGTCTTCTTCCACTCCTTCGCTGACAACCTCGTCAATTTGAACGGCTAATTTTTCTTTAATTGAACCTGCGGTTCCTATGAATTTGAGTTTATCCCCGACTTTGATATCCAGCCCCTGATCGATCGGTTTATTTAATGAGATAACATCGCCGATTGCCAAACCCAGAAATTCGCGAATCGAAATACTGGATTGACCAAGTTCGCAGACGATCGAGAGCTTTGCTTTACTAACACGCTGCTTTAGTACTTCAAGTTCTTCAGGTGCTCTAGTCTTCTTCTGAGATACGAACCAATGATGCACCGATAATCTAGGCATAATCGGCTCAATAACGACGTGAGGGATACATAAATTAATCATCCCTGTAGTTTCACCAATCTTGGTACTAAGCGAAATCAATGCGATCGTTTCGTTTGGCGAAACAATCTGCATAAATTGCGGATTAGTTTCTAGCGCTTCCATTCTTGGAGAAATATCGATTATTTGTTTCCACGCTTCCTGCAAGCTCTCGAATGCGCGACTGAAAATACGTTCCATGATGATTGTCTCTATCTCAGTCAGAGCATTGATTTTGGAAGGTGCCGTTCCCTGACCACCAAGCATACGATCAAGCATCGCATAGGCAACATTCGGATGGACCTCGAGTACCATTCGACCTTCTAATGGCTCGGCCTCAAAGATGTTGAGAATGGTCATTTTCGGAATGGATCGAATAAATTCATCGTAAGGCAGCTGTTCCACCTGTACGACATTAATCTGAACAAAGGTGCGAAGCTGCGCTGAGAAATAGGTTGTCAAATATCGCGCGAAGTTTTCGTGTATCCGAGTCAAGCTCCGAATATGATCCTTCGAGAAACGAACCGCACGTTTGAATTCGTACAAACGAATTTTCTTCTGCGTATCTTCCTTTTTCAGTTCTTCTGCATCCATTTCACCGGATGATAAAGCAGACAGCAACGCATCAATCTCGTTCTGCGACAAAACATCAACCAATTATCTCACCCCCTTCGAAGGAATGCAGTATTTCATAACTATATCTTCGTTACTATGATATCTGTAATTGCCACATTAATAAGTTTGCCATCAGGAAGTTCAGCATTTATTAAATTAAGCAGTTTGGAACATAGCTTGTCTTTACCTTGCGATCCATTAATTTCTTCTGGCTTGAAATCGGAAAGTGTACGGAGAATGATTGGTTTGATTTGAATCTCTTTGACTTTTTCAAAATCTTCTTTTGTAGATTTGCTATCAAGCTGAAAGGCAAGTCCCATTACGGCGATATAATCAGGATCTGCAAGATTAGTTTTGATGCCAGTTATCTCACTAGTCACTTTCACACGGTCATCTGCGGATAGCTTTTCAGCTGTAACGGCTTCTGCGGCACTCGCTGCTTTACCTGCATCGTCTTTTGGCTTATCCCCGCCCATTAGCGTGTTATACAAAATTACAGCTACAATGGCTATTAGAGTGATTGCTAATAATACTGTGATTAACCAGGGTAACATCTTTTTCATGTCGAAGGTTCCTCCTTTTGCTCACTCTTTAAAGTAGCCGTATAGACGCCAATTGAGCGAAGATAAGACTGCGCGGAGGAAATAACGTCAGTTGCTTTTTCCAACACCAGCATTTTTTTACCCGTTGTAAGCGTGATTAGCGTATCAGGCGTCTCTTCAATCGTTTCGATAAGCAGCGCGTTGATATAAAAGAGAGACTTGTTCAAACGCGTTACAGCAATCATGAGCTTCCTCCTTAACCTGTAAGGGAGGCTTCAATACCTCCCTTGCGGCTATTTACCTATCGTTTTAGATTAACAACCTCTTGCAGAATTTCATCTGATGTCGTAATGATACGAGAATTAGCTTGGAAACCGCGTTGTGCCACGATCATTTCCGTAAACTCCGATGTCAAATCAACATTAGACATTTCAAGCTGCCCAGCAACAATTGCACCTGTACCGGATTCTGCATTTCCTGGAGTCGTAATTTCAATTGCACCATCAGGATTCGCATTTTGAGTCATCTTGTATAAGTTGCCTCCAACCTTCTCAAGACCACCAGGATTGACGACCTTTACCACGCCAAGTTGACCATACGTTTGCGTAGTACCATCCGCATTAACGCCGATGATGGAACCATCTGATGAAATTGAGAATGCTTTTACCTCAGCTGGATCTAGCTTAATTGGTGCACCGCCAGAATCAAGAACGAACATGCCATCGCCATTCACTAATTGACCAAGTGCGTCCACACCGAAATTACCTGCACGAGTCAGGTATTTACTTGTACCATCGTCAGGCGAAACTACGAAGAATCCATCGCCATCGATACGAAGATCAGTAGGAACGTTGGTAGTCATTGCGCTACCTGGAGTATGTATGGTGTCAATTGCAGCTACAGCAACACCCAGACCGATTTGCTTTGCGTTCACACCGCCAGTTGCACCATCCTCAGGACGAGTGACACCAGATACGGATTGGCTAAGAATGTCTTTAAACATGACACGGCCTGCTTTAAATCCAACTGTATTCACATTAGCAATGTTATTACCGATAACATCAAGCTTCGTCTGAAATCCACGCATACCAGAAACACCAGAGTACATTGATCTTAACATCCGATTGTTAGCCTCCTAAAAGTTTTTTTTCGGTTTAAATGTGGTTCTACCTGATTCGCTTAAGCCGCTTCAGTCGCTCCACGGCTTGTCGGCTTCCTAATGAGGTCCAGCCGAATTAAGAAACAATAACTGCACTATCAATTTGTGTAAATACATTACCTTTTAATGAATTTCCATCTAATGCTGTAACGACCGTTCGGCTTGGCACATTAACAATCATCGCAATATCTCGATAAAGAATCAGCGAGTCTTTCGCACCTTTAGCAGCTGCGTCGTCAATGGCATTTCCTATCTTCGTTAAGATTTCCGGTTTCAATGTGATTCCACGTTGCTTCATTCGAACCTCAGCATGATGACTGAAATTTAAGACATTACGGTCCAGTACCTCTTTAAAGGACTCTACACCGCTCTTACTTTCTGAATGAATGGTTTTACGAGATTGTGCTGTGTTGACTCCGTTAAGCCGAAGTTGCCCAATTGTGATTCGATCATCCATTAGTAGAGGCACCGCCTTCGGCGATCGATAAGATTTTATCTAGACTGATATTCTTATCACCGACTCTTGCATACTGAATGCCATCTTTAATGACGATAGAATCCACTTTTCCGGATACTGGAAGTAACTCTCCCGTTTGAGCATATTCGTTCCACGATACTTCTTTACCGATCATACTAGATGCTGTACCCAGATTTTGATTGAATTTCGTCATTTGTTCACCCATGTTCATGAGTTGTTCAACGGACGAGAATTGAGCCATCTGAGCGATAAAATCTTTATCCTGCAAAGGCTGCATCGGATCTTGATTCTTAAGCTGAGTTACAAGAATGCGCAGAAATTCATCTTTACCAAGCGTTTGTGACTTTGTCTTAGCTGCCGTTTGAACATTACTAGAATCGTAATTAGGCCATACATTACGTGTTGAGACGCTATCTCCTGACATTTTCGCTTCACCTCCGTTCTAAGAGCAAATGATAGAAAAGAGCTCTTATGCTGTTGTGTGAATTCCTCTTCCGAGTCCCATGTCACGGTCAACTGCCTGTTCGACTTTGATTTCTTCCAAATCTGTGCTGAAATTGATCTCACCGATAGAATCATCATTCGACTTGTTTCGTTTGGATGCTTGCTGGTCTTTTCCACTTTGACCTTGTCGGTCTTGGAATAGGTTAGACTGCTGTGCAGCTTGCGAAACCTCTAGCTTGTCAACCTGTAAGCCTTGGGATTGAAGCGCCGAACGTAGCTGCGCCATTTGGTTTTCCAGCATATCCTTTGCAGCCACAGTATCCGTTTGAAAATGAGCCGTTAACAGACCATTAATGACCGAAATTCGAACATCAACCTGACCAAGATGCTCCGGATATAACATAATACGTGCTTCTGAAACGCCATTACTCTTCGTGACACTAAACTGTTTCACGACCAAACCTTGAACCGTTTCAGCAAATTCTTGAACCGGAACAGGTTGCTGCAAGGTAGGCTTTACCGTGTTCTGAATTTGACGCAGAAGTTCTTGGTTACCGTTAACAGCTTGTAATGCTTCACCATTGACTGCCTGCAGAGTTTGTTCGCCTGATAAGGATTGTTCTTCTTGAGAAGGAACAACAGCTAGCAGTCCGACATGCATCAGCTGATTCGCCATCCGATTAAGATGTGTATTCGTCGCGGAAGCAGTCTGTAGTGTTCTCAGCACATCTGTAACATTACTGCTCGGCACGTTTACTAGGACAGGAGTCTCTGGTTTCACACTCTCCAATAACTGCTGAATGGAAGAGAGTTGTTTACCAATCAACGATAATTGATCACGATTCGATAAGCTGTTTTTCCCTTGCTGCAAGAAAGACCGCAGATCCTTAAGCGCCTCTTGCAAATCCGCTTTCAACACAACAATGTTCTCCGGATTTGAACTTGCCTCAACAGATGTTTTAACCTGTGATACTTGAGCGTTGATTGAAGCCAATAACGCTGCTTGCTGCTCGGTCACATTTGTGACGGCATTGGCAACGGAACCAGCATCACCGTCTAAAGCTCCACCAGTTGTTAAATCTGTATTTGCATCTTTATTCACATCAGGTTGATTTGTTATAGGAATGAGCGGCATTCCACCAAGTAGAGCAAGTAAATCATCCAGCTGCTTCAGCGCATCAGTGAGATCACTTTCAGAAGCTTTGGTTTCTCCATTCTGCTCGTCATTCGCTCCCAACTTACTAAGCAGCTGTTCAATCACCGATAACAGATCCGTCGCTGATAGATTATTGCCTAGCAAGGATTGAAGTGCAGTCGCAGCTGCTGGAACTGACGTCGCTTCGATCTGGACATTTGATTGATCGGTACCTGCTGCAGCGCCGTTTATCGTCTGCACTAACGTTTGGACAAAATTATTAGCATCCGATCCCTTAGTTCCCGAGCTGCTCGTTGCTGCTTGCGTCGTATTTGTTGCTGTTTGAGAAATGGACATTTGCATACTTTTCACCTCCCTTCTATTGAGGATCATAAGCAATGAATGCCTGTTACTTGCCGGCCATTAATTTTGAAACAAGCTGTGCAGTGACTGCCTTATTCTGTGTGGACATCTCAGCAATGATTTTTGATCTTGAAGCATCATCAACTGCGTTTAAGATACGCAATACTTTACTTGGACTTACATCAGCCATTTTCAATAATAATTCACCTGCGCTCTTGGGAGCCATACTAGAGAAGGTAGCCTTCAGTTGTGTCTTATCAAGTATCGTTGCTCCTTGCGTACTCGCAGCATCCTGTTTCTTAATGCGAGCTTGCAGCGCAGCTATTTCTTGATCCTTGGCGGATGTTACATCTTTGAGCATGATGGTAGCATCGGCAGCTTTCTTAGGCGTCATCTTTTCCAGAATTTTAACCCGAGAATCAGGACTCATTGCGTTTAGCACGAGTACAGCCTCTGCCATCTCCATGCTTTCTAGAATAGGGGCTGCTTTACCTGGATTAATTTGACCATACATACTGGCCATTTCGCCAATCTTCGCTTGATATTGCTCATCTGTTAGTGACTTCTCACTATTCACTCGCTTAAGCTGATCTACTTGACCCTGAAGATCTTTAATTTGTTGATCTTGCTTTGTTTTGTCATTCGTTGCTCTCGTAAGGTCAGCTTCCTTTGAAGCGAGCTGCGTTTTCAACTCATTAATTTTCGCTGAAGTGTTCGTTTCTTTCAGTTTTTCCACGTTCTGAGCACTTTGCCCATCATCAACGGTCGGGCTTGGCAGCACACTGCTGAGAAATGGAATTTTACTTCCTATTTCTAGCGCTTTGTTTCTCAGATCCAAATTGAAAAGAGTAACTAATACACCTAGCAGAACGAGTGTGAACAAAATTGGTGTAACGAAAAACATGAACCTCTCAAAACCACTGTAGCCTTGCTTTTCCATTTCCAAGTCAGCCATTTTCATCCCTCCCTCGGGCATTCACGCCCGATTCGTCATGCTCTTCTTCTGTTATTGGGCCGAGAACATGAAACGGGCCGTTGCTATTTCATCCAGCTCGTTTTGTTCCTTTACCTGCATGACAGCACGAAAGCGATCAAACGCATGTTCCTTTGACTTTTGCCAAACCTTCTCATCCTTCATCTTAACGGATAAGAAAGACCGACTACTCTCTACTTCTCTTTGAGCTTGCTTGACATCAATATGTTTGCGAGAGATGCAAATATCTAAATAATCGACGTACTCTTGGATGACGACTAGCTCTGAGAGCGAGATCGCCGAGCTCGATGCATCTTGCAGCCGTTCACTCCATGATGTTCGTTCTTGAAAAAGCTTTTCCAATAACGCTTCTTCTGACTGAAGCTTTCCTACCGATGTCGAGAGCAGCCATTCTGCTTGTTTTGTTTCGCTCGTCTTCAAATCAACGATTTTTTGATAGCCATAACGAAATTTGGACATCTAGTTATATCATCTCCTGTAAAAATCGATGACGAGCCTTTCCTGTGCTTCCTGATAATCAACCTTCTCCGACGTTTTTTGACGAGTGAAGGCACGAATCTGTTCGATTGCATCTAAAGATTTATCAATTTCTGCATTTGAACCCCGTTGGTACGCCCCAATATTAATCAGATCTTCCGAACTTTTATAAATAGCTAGCAGACGCTTCAGTTCATTAGCGGCATCCTGCTGTTCTTCAGAAATAATTTCTTTCATTACACGACTTACCGAGGCTAGTATGTCTATTGCCGGAAAATGACCTTGCTGCGCTAAGTCACGACTGAGAACAATATGACCATCTAGTATGCCTCGGACGGCATCAGCGATTGGCTCATTCATATCATCGCCATCTACCAAGACCGTGTAGAAAGCGGTAATTGAGCCTCTTGGCCCCGTACCCGCTCGCTCTAGCAGCTTGGGCAAGTTTGCGAAAACAGAAGGTGTATATCCACGAGTTGCTGGTGGTTCGCCTATCGCAAGTCCTACCTCACGCATTGCCATTGCATAACGGGTTACTGAATCCATCATAAGCATTACATTAAGGCCGCGATCTCGAAAATATTCTGCTATCGTTGTGGCAATTAATGCACCTTTGATGCGAATCAGTGCCGGTTGATCAGAAGTTGCTACAATAACTACCGAACGTGCGAGTCCTTCTGGCCCAAGATCTTTCTCGATAAATTCTAGTACCTCACGGCCACGTTCTCCAATTAATGCGATGACGTTAACATCCGCTGAGGTATTTCTAGCAACCATCCCAAGAAGGGTACTTTTACCAACACCAGAACCCGCAAAGATACCAACCCGTTGTCCTTGACCTACCGTGAGCAAGCCATCAATCGCACGAACTCCAATACTAAGCGGCTCTGTCACTCGTGGTCTCATTAGCGGATTACTAGGCTGATTATGTGTTGAATAGTGCGGCATCCTGCTAGAAATATGCGAGCCATCAAGCGGCTGTCCAAGCCCATCGAGTACTCTGCCTAACAATTCCGACCCTACTTGAATCGTAAGCGGTTTACCTGTACCGACTACATCACAACCCGGTCCAATTGCATGCAGATCACCAAGTGGCATAAGAATTACTTTATTGTTGCGAAATCCAACAACCTCTGCTTTAAGAGGCTTTGAAGATTTCACAGGATAGATGTAACAAAGATCGCCAATGCTAGCATCTGGTCCTTCCGATTCAACTGTGAGACCGATAACCTGTGTGACCTTACCATTAACACGGACCGGATCGATTGGCTTCATATGCTCGATATATTTGGATGCATCCAGCTTACTAGCTTTCATCGGCATTTCCTCGCTCATCGGCATGTAGGGCAAGTCCAATCAGCTCACGCTTAATCTCAGCTAGCTGAGTATCTATTCGGGCATCGATACTGCCAAAAGTGGAACGTATGACACAACCGAACTCCTTAACGGTCACATCGGGCACGATTTGCAGCTCAGCTTGTGAATCAATAGCCAGGCTCAGCTCTTCACGAGCCGCTTGTACGAACGTAAGCTGCTTGGGTGATACACAGAGTGTAATAACTCCTTGTTCTCTTCTACGCTCTAGTGATTTGCGAATGATATCTAGCGACCATTCGGGTGCGACACTCAGTTGTTTGTTAATGATTTTCTCAGCAATTGCTGCACTTAGCTCCACAAGGAATGGCTCAGCTTCTAGGATGATCTGCTCTTTTGTCTCATAGGCGGAATCCAAAATCGCTTTGGCTTCCGTAAGCATTGCTTCCCATTCAGCGTGAACTTCCAGCTCAGCTCTGGCTTTACCTTCTTCAAAACCAAGCTTGAATCCATCTTCTCGAATTTGCTCCAGCTGATGCTCATCTTGCTCTCGACGTTCTTGCCACCAGCTTTCAACTTGCAACTTAGCTTCGTCAAACATCGTTTCAATCTGCTGTCCGGTCTCTTGAATACGTTGAGTCGCAAAATATTCTGCATCCGACAAAATCTGATCACGAAGTGAGATCGTTTCACCATCAGGTCCTGATGATTCCTCTGATTCTATAGGTACAGCTGCAACCGTATACTTGTCATACCATTCAAGTTTTTTCAAATCTTCAACGGCTACGACGTGGGAAGATTTAAATAACTTAGACAATGATGTCATCTCCTCCGCCGCGGGCAATAATGATCTCACCAGCTTCTTCGAGCCTACGAATCGTTGCTACGATACGAGTCTGAGCTTCCTCGACATCACGCAGACGGACAGGTCCCATATATTCCATTTCTTCTTTGAATGTTTCGGCCATACGCTTGGACATATTCTGGAATATGGCTTCCCGCACCTCTTCACTAGCAACTTTAAGCGCAAGCTGAAGATCCGCGTTCTCGATATCGCGGATAATACGTTGAATGGAGCGATTGTCCACATTGACGATATCTTCGAAAACAAACATCCGTTTCTTGATTTCTTCGGCCAATTCAGGATCTTGTATCTCGAGTGCATCTAGGATTGTCCGCTCTGTTCCGCGGTCAACACCATTTAATATTTGAACAATTGATTCAATACCACCCGCACTGGTGTAATCTTGAGTAACAGTTGCTGAAAGCTTCTGTTCTAATATGCGTTCTACCTGCGAAATGACCTCAGGTGACGTGCTGTCCATCAAAGCCACACGGCGAGCAACTTCTGCTTGCTTCTCTTGCGGGAGTGATGACAAGATTTGTGCGGATTGTTCCGCCTGTAAGTATGAAAGAACTAAAGCAATCGTTTGAGAGTTTTCATTCTGGATAAAGTTAAGAATTTGACTTGCTTCAGCCTTACGAGCAAAGTCGAACGGACGAACCTGCAAGGTAGCTGTAAGACGATTAAGTACCTCAGAAGCCTTTTGCTCACCAAGTGCTTTCTCCAGAATTTCTCTTGCGTAAGCAATACCGCCTTGAGAAATATATTCTTGCGCAATACAGATTTGATGAAACTCGCTAAGTATAGATTCCTTGTCGGCACTGTCCACCTTACGCACGTTGGCGATCTCAAGCGTTAGCTGTTCAATTTCTTCTTCTCTCAAATGTTTAAAGATTTGAGCGGATACTTCAGGACCAAGTGCAATCAATAATAATGCTGCTTTTTGACGACCGCTAAACCCTTGCGATACTTTCGCCACTGAGGCCACCTCTATTCATCAACAAGCCACGTACGGAGTAAATTAACAAACTCCTCTGGTTTACGTTTGGCAAGTGTTTCAAGCTGTTTGCGTACTTGACTTTCATTTTGAACACTATCAAGATCAATCGTTGGATATTCAACTTTACCTGGAATCCCTTCTTCCACGGCTGCAGCTGCTTTCTTACGGCGACGAATAACTACAAAACCAAGACCACCAATCAAAGCTAATGCCGCAAGTCCAAGACCTATTACCCAGCCAAGTGATATGCCGGAGGTTGAGGCTGAGCCTGTTCCATCAACAAAGGTTTGACCGATTATTGAAACTTTTTTGGCTACTAATACGTCATTATTAACATCTTGACCCGATTCAACAAGTTGAGCGCGAACAAGTGAAGTAAGGAATGCATTAATGTCAGTCTTCGCCGCATCGCTTAGCTTACTCTTCTCAACTCCTACACTAATAGATAAATCTTTGATTACATAGGGTCCAGACTCTATCATGTTGTTAATATGATCGACTTCATAGTTAATCGTACTGCTGATGTCTTCACTTGTTCCCGTATTGCTATTCGTTGCTTGATAACCAGGAACATCCGTCTCGCCAGTGCCAGCTACTCCACCTGATCCACTAGCTCCAGTTGATGTTTTGGAAGCCTCTTGCTTACTAATAATTATTCCATTGTTATTGTTATTCTCTAGCGGACGCACTAGTTTCTCTTCCGAGCTTTTCTTATCAAAATTAATTGAACTTGTTACATTTACAACCAAATTGCCTGCGCCGACGATCGGACTAAGGAACTGTTGGATACTACGCTGCAAATCATTTTCATATTTGCGCTGTACTTGATAATGCGTTTCGATAACAGTTGCGTTCCCAATCCCATTTCCGCCAAGCTCCGTAGAAGCTGTTAGTTCACCTTCAGGACTGGTAATGGTAATGTTCTCAATGGACATTTTCGGAACGGCTGTCTTTACCAGATTGTAGTAGCCATCGACTTCTTTTTGTGTTGGTCGATAACCAGGACGGAATGTAATCATGATGGAGGCTGATGCCTGTTCTTTATCTTCCGTTGAAAGAAATACGCTTTCTTGTGGCAGGTTTACAAGGACATTTGACTTTTGCACGCCCTGCATACCATTTAGAAGTCGTTGAACTTCACCATTCAATGCACTCCGATATTTAACATCAAACTCACGATCAGTAGAACCGAACATTGATGACCCTTGGTTAAAAGCTTCGAAACCAATGGAACCGTTTTGAACAAGCCCTTGTGAACTAGCTTCAACTTTCACCTTGGCTGCATCAGCCGTTGGTACAAGAATGCTCTTTCCACCATTGGTCAGTTCGTATGCAATCTTGTTGGAATCTAAATAGCTCATAACTGCTGCAGCGTCCGTGCTATCCAAATCTTGGAAGGCGAGTTCATAATCTGTTCTGGAAAATAAGTATGTAAGTAAAATGATGGAAAGTATCAAAACCCCGATTGTTCCACCAAGCCATAATTTTTGTTTCTTACCCATTTCATTCCAATACTGAGTCATTCTCGCTCGATATTGGGCAAATTTCTCGTTCACGATTTCACCTCACTCTGGTGTGTATATGAGTGCAATTACATTTGCATCCGCATAATTTCTTGATAAGCTTCAACTACTTTATTGCGGACTTGTGAGGTTAACTGCAAACTAAGTTCTGCCTGCTGAGCAGCGATCATAACTTTCGAAACGTCTACATTTCCGAGTATGTACTGATCATTTAGTTTGCTTACATTCTGTTCTTGAGCACTTACGCCATCTAGTGCATTCTTCAGAAAATCCCCAAAATTTTTGGTCATTTCGGCAGGGGTCGCACTTTGTAAAGAGGTTGGTTCTGCTAATTTCACAGTTTGTAAAGCGTTCATTGAAATTGGACTAATCAATGGGTATCCCTCCGGCTTCTATCTAGCTTGCTTATTTCCCAATTTCGAGCGCTTTTGTAAACATGCCTTTAGTTGCATTAAGTGCTGTTACGTTAG
The DNA here is from genome assembly GCF_003945345.1 of Paenibacillus baekrokdamisoli. Lineage (GTDB taxonomy): Bacteria > Bacillota > Bacilli > Paenibacillales > Paenibacillaceae > Paenibacillus_Z > Paenibacillus_Z baekrokdamisoli. Next base: position 2,435,436 of record NZ_AP019308.1, read on the forward strand.
CTTCGTAAGACCGAGATGCAGAAATCATATCTACCATTTCCTTCAAGACATCCACGTTAGGCATTTTTACATAGCCGTTCTCATCTGCGTCGGGGTGAGTGGGATTATATACGAGCTTAGAGGGAGTAGAATCCTCCATAATTCTAGTCGCTTTTACTCCCGGGGAACTATTGGTATCGCCTAATTTACTATTTAAGACATCAGAAAAAGACTGACCAGTCGGCTCCAATACGACCATCTTTCTTTTGTAAGGTTCGTATCTTCCATTAACGAAGGAGCCTCTAGTAGTTTCAGCATTGGCAATGTTAGAAGATATAACATCCATTCGCAATCTTTGTGCTGTTAAAGCAGAAGCACTGGCATCAAATCCGTTCGTAAGCTTCAAACTTAGCCTCTCCCTTCAATAGCAACACGCATCATCTTAATATCATGGTTAACTTGTTGAATGTAATAGTTGTAGCTGAGTTGGTTTTTTGCTGCAAGTGACATTTCTCGATCGATATCGACATTGTTTTCGTTATTGTTCATAACACTTGTCTCATCAGTAACGACCTTTGCGTCAGGAATTGATGCTGAGGACGGGCCAATCGCAATATGGCGGGCATTCGTACGAATACCTGCTAAAGTCTGCTGTCCATTCCCCATACTTTGCTCCAGTAACTCTTCAAACAATACTTCAGAACGTTTAAATTTAGGTGTATCGTCATTCGCTACGTTGTTAGCGATAACCCTTTGTCTCATTTCTGCAGCACTTATTGCACTTTCTAATCTGCTGAAACCAGAGCCATTTAACAAATTCACTGAAGAACACCACTTTCTATGTTGGTTATTTGTAATATTCAACAGAATTCTTCTCATTCCTTCTTTCTTCGACAAAAGATTATTAAAAAAATGAGAGACTTGTGTCGAATTGCCGACAGATTAATATTCCTCAACTTCCTAATTTATTACAATAAGAAAAAAGCCCTATCTTTTTGTAAGATAGGGCTAAAGTATTGGATTAACGAACTGTTTTTGTGAATTTTTTTGTAATTATTTACTTTTTCTTTTTTTCTAACTCTTGAAGCAGCTGTTCGTTTAGAATTCTGATATAGGTACCTTTCATGCCAAGTGAACGTGTCTCTATGACTCCAGCACTCTCTAGCTTGCGAAGGGCATTCACAATTACCGACCTCGTAATACCAACGCGATCAGCAATCTTGGATGCAACCAGAAGACCTTCTTTTCCATCAAGTTCGTCAAAAATATGTTCAATCGCTTCCAGTTCACTGAAGGATAAAGATCCTACTGCTACTGCAACAACTGCTCGACTTCTCGCTTCAACCTCGATTTCTTCAGCACGCTCTCTCAATATCTCCATACCTACAATAGTTGACCCATACTCGGCAAGAATGAGATCATCATCATTAAAAGCCTCTGAATTACGAAGTAGGACTAAAGTCCCTAGTCGATCTCTTCCGCCTACAATAGGAACAACCGTCATTTTCTCTTGGCTAGCCGTCATGGAGAAGGCATCACGAACTCCCTCATCTGGGGTGACGTTAGTAAGGGTTTCCTGCATTCGCATAAACCGTTCATTGCTATCTTGAGAAAGACGTAAGTCAGCTGCCGACATTGCTCTGAGCTGCTCATGCTGAAACGGACTAAATGCTGCGCAGCCCAGTACCTTTCCCTTTCGGCTAACAACAAATACATCCGCTTGTATGGTTGTGCACAGCACCTCCGCCATCTCCCGGAAATTGAGTGCTCCACCGGCTGCTCTCTGCAGAAGTCGATTGAGCGTCCTCGTTTTTGCTAGTAAAATCATGCCTTTGCCTCCTACTTTCCAATCCGTTCCTTTACAGGATATATTGACTTAAATCTTTGTTCTTTGCAATGTTGCCTAATTTCTCACGCACATACTCTGGCGTTATTGTCATTTGATCTAATGACAATTCCGGCGCTTCGAAGGAGAGATCCTCCAGCAGCTTTTCCAAAATAGTATGTAAGCGTCTTGCTCCGATATTTTCCGTGTTTTTATTCACGTCAGCAGCAATTGAAGCAAGCTCATGAATAGCTTCTTCCGAGAAATCAATTCGAATGCCTTCAGTCTCGAGTAAAGCTGTATATTGCGTCGTTAATGCGTTCTTAGGCTCTGTTAAAATTTTAACAAAATCTTCAAGACTAAGATTCGTTAATTCGACACGAATTGGGAAGCGACCTTGAAGCTCTGGAATAAGATCAGACGGCTTAGCCATATGAAAGGCACCTGCCGCAATGAACAAAACATAATCTGTTTTGACCGGACCATATTTAGTAACAACTGTCGAACCTTCAACAATCGGTAAAATATCACGCTGAACACCTTCGCGCGACACATCAGGACCAGATCCTCTTGAAGGACTGGCAATTTTATCGATTTCATCGATAAAGATGATACCTGTTTGCTCCGCACGACTAACCGATTCGGTTATAACATCATCCATATCAATCAGCTTATTCGCTTCTTCTTGAATAAGAGCTTTGCGTGCTTCCTTCACGGGGAGTTTGCGTTTCTTGGAACGTTTAGGCATAAGCTGTCCGAACAGCTCCTGCATGTTCATTCCCATGCCCATATTTTCATTCCCTTGTCCGGATAGCATATCGAGCATGGAAGGACTTGAATCCTCCACTTCGATCTCTATGATCTCCTGCTCAAGCTTGCCAGCTTCAAGCTGTTCCTTAATCTGCTTCCGCCGCTCCAGAATGGATGCACTCTCTTCCGGTTCCTCTTGTGGCTCCTTGGACGCTGTATTGCCGCCAAATAGCATTTCCAGTGGATTCTTCTGAGACTTTGCTTTTGCAGCCGAAGGAACAAGCATGGATACAATACGTTCGTTAGCCAAGGTTTCAGCTCTTCCACGCACTTCCTCTGTCTTCTCCAGTTTCACCATACGAATTGCCGTTTCAACCAGATCCCGGACCATAGATTCGACGTCACGCCCGACATAACCAACCTCAGTAAATTTCGTAGCCTCAACCTTAACGAAAGGCGCATTTACAAGCTTCGCAAGTCTTCGTGCTATTTCAGTCTTACCGACACCCGTAGGACCAATCATCAAAATGTTTTTGGGTACAATTTCATCGCGAAGCGCTTCATCCAAACGACTCCTGCGATACCGGTTACGAAGGGCTACTGCCACAGATCGTTTGGCTTGCTTCTGGCCGATGATATATTTATCAAGCTCCGATACAATTTGCCTCGGTGTCATTGTTTCGTTTGCCATCCATTATCCCTCCACCTTTTACTCTTGCAAGCTACTCGATTTCTTCAACAATAATATTACGGTTTGTGAAAACACAAATGTCAGCAGCGATTTCCAAAGCTGATCTAACCATATCCTTTGCTTCTAGCTGTGGAGCATGCTGCCTTATAGCCCTGGCTGCCGCCAAAGCAAATGTTCCTCCAGATCCGATTGCTAAAATGCCATCGTCAGGCTCAATGATCTCTCCGCCGCCAGAAATTAATAGCATACCGTTAGCATCCATAACAATCATCATTGCTTCGAGCTTACGCAAAATACGATCAGAACGCCAATCTTTTGCTAACTCTACCGCAGCACGCTGCAAATTACCATGATGCTCTTCCAGTTTCCCTTCAAAGCGTTCAAACAAAGAAATCGCATCCGCTACTGAACCAGCAAAGCCTGCAACTACCTGTCCCCGATATAACCTTCGAACTTTTTTCGCTTGATGCTTCATAACCATGCTGTTACCAAAGGTCACCTGTCCGTCACCAGCGATTGCTCCTTTGCCATTATGCCGAACTGCACAAATCGTTGTTGCGTGAAACTGCATTTCCATCAGGGTTGCGCCTCCTTTAACTAACCGTCTAATCAAAAATATAGATAGCCATGTATACTTACTGATCCTTTATACTAACTAAAGTTAGGAATCTTATTATTAATCGTTAAGCTGCTCTTCTTTAAAAGCTGCTAGTTGATTGAGTGCTCGGTTAGCTATAGCATCATTCTTATCCTTCTTGCTGCGCATGCGCTGCCCAAGTGGCGGGATTAATCCAAAGTTAGCATTCATCGGCTGAAAATGTTTGAAATCCGCGGTTGTAATATAGCTAGCCATACTGCCGAGCGTTGTGTCATTCGGGAAAACAACAGGCTCAAGCCCACGTGCCAATCTCCCAGCATTCAGACCCGCAATTAATCCAGAAGCAGCAGATTCCACATATCCTTCTACACCGGTCATTTGACCAGCGAAAAACAAAGTATCACGATTTATTGTCTGATAGGTTGCACGAAGCAATCTCGGCGAGTTAATAAATGTATTCCGATGCATGACACCAAAGCGAACAAATTCAGCCTGCTCAAGACCAGGAATAAGTGATAAAACCCTTTTTTGCTCTCCCCACTTGAGATGAGTCTGAAAACCAACCATGTTGTATAAAGTACCTGCCGCATTATCCTGGCGTAGTTGAACGACAGCATGGGGTAATTTGCCTGTGTGTGGATTGACGAGCCCTACAGGCTTCATAGGACCGAACAGAACGGTTTGCTTGCCTCGACTAGCCATCACTTCAATAGGCATACAGCCTTCAAAATATTGTTCCTTCTCAAATTCTTTCACTTCAGCGGTCTCAGCGGTTATAAGTGCTTCATGGAATCGTTCGAATTCTTCTTCTGTCATCGGACAATTCAAATAAGCAGCTTCTCCTTTGTCATAACGCGAAGCGAGATATACCTTATTCATATCTATGGAGTCTTTCTCAATGATAGGCGCAGCAGCATCATAAAAATAAAAATACTCTTCGCCCAGAAGAGCTTGAATTTGTCCAGACAGCTTTGGCGCTGTTAAAGGACCTGTGGCAATGAGCACAATACCATCCGTTGGAATCTCCGTCATCTCTTCACAACGGACATCAATTAAAGGATGTTCTTTCAGAAGACTCGTTACATTCCCTGAGAAGCCATCACGATCAACGGCAAGCGCTCCTCCAGCGGGTACGGCATGACGATCTGCACAGTCCAGAATAAGTGAATTCATTCTTCGCATTTCTTCTTTCAGAACACCTACAGCATTAGCTAAACCATTCGCTCTTAAACTATTACTGCATACAAGCTCGGCAAATTGGTTCGTATGATGTGCTGGAGTTTTGGTCTCCGGTCTCATTTCGTATAAAGTAACAGGTACGCCCTGTGATGCGATTTGCCAAGCAGCCTCGCTGCCTGCAAGCCCTGCTCCGACGACTGTTACACGCTTAAAATCTGACAATGAACTTACCTTCCTTTCAAACGCTCCGGTTATTTCGGCTGAAGTTCCTTTGCTATACAAATTGGTAACTCATGATGAAATTTCAAGCCAGGATCACAAACAAAGAAGTCATAAATGCTACGAAAATCAAGCAGCCAGTTTTAAACCTCTGCTGGCTCTTGATCTTCGATTACTTCTTCACTGAAGTCACACTGCGTACATTGCAAGCGAGTGCCATTCTTATTGCGCTTCTCAACTAACATGCTGCTGCATTGAGGACATGGTTTCCCTGCCGGTTTGTCCCATGAGACGTAATCGCAGCCAGGATAATGATCGCAGCCATAAAAATATCTACCCTTTTTGCTTCGACGCTCGATGATTTTACCTTCTTCACACTTCGGACAAGTAACACCAATATCTTTTACAATCGGCTTTGTATTCCGACATTCTGGAAATCCAGAGCATGCAAGGAATTTACCGAAGCGACCCATTTTGAATACGAGATGACGTCCGCACTTCTCACAGGTCTCATCGGATATTTCATCTTGAATTTCGACTTCCTTCATTTCTTCTTCAGCAAATTCAAGCCGTTTCTCAAAAGAATCATAGAAATTGGCGAGTACTTTCACCCAATCTTCCTTGCCATCCTCTACATGGTCGAGATCATTTTCCATATGCGCAGTGAATTCTGCGTCAAGAATCTCGGGGAAGAACTCCTCCATCATTTGGATAACAAGGATCCCAAGCTCCGTAGGTATGAATTTCTTCTCATCCATCGCTACGTATCCACGCTTCTGAATCGTCTCCAGCGTTGGCGCATACGTACTTGGACGACCAATACCTACTTCTTCCATCATACGCACGAGACGTGCTTCTGAATAACGAGGAGGCGGCTGAGTAAAATGCTGCTTCGGATCGACAGCATCCGCTTTAGCTACATCATTGACGGCAAGTGGTGGCAGAAATTTTTCTTCTTCTGTCGAGCCATCATCGTTACCTTCTACATATATCTTCATAAAGCCTTGGAATTTCACTTTTGAGCCTACTGCTCGGAAACCTGCTTCACCCACATTGAGATCAACCGTCATCGTATCGAGCACAGCCGATGACATTTGACTTGCAACGAAACGCTCCCAGACAAGTTTATATAATCGGAACTGATCACGGCTGCAAAACTCTTTCATGGATTCCGGATCTCGTAATATGGAAGTTGGACGAACGGCTTCATGCGCATCTTGTGCATTGCTGTTCTTCTTCACATAAACACGGAACTCATCCGGCGCAAAGGCTGCTCCATATTTATCTTGAATGTAGGACTTCGCTTCCTCTTGAGCAATCGGAGAGATCCGAGTCGAATCCGTACGCATGTAAGTTATTAAACCGACCGTACCCTCTTTACCAAGCTCAACACCCTCATACAGCTGTTGTGCGACAGACATCGTCTTAGAGGCTCTGAAGCCCAGCTTACGCGCTGCCTCCTGCTGCAGGGAGCTTGTGATGAATGGCGGGGACGGATTGCGCAGACGTTCCTTCTCCTTCACCTCAGCAACAGTGAAATCCGAGGATCCCATTGCCTTGATCACTTCTTGTACGTCCTGCTCACTGCCCAGCTCTTTTTTCACACCATGCAAGGAATGGAACTTGGCTTCAAACGACGAAGTTTTATGTTTAAGCTGTGCTGTAATGGACCAATATTCTTCCGGCGTAAAGGCATCTATCTCATTCTCACGATCAATGATCAGCTTTACTGCAACAGACTGAACCCGGCCAGCGGAAAGTCCTTTTTTTACTTTCTTCCATAGAAGAGGACTTATTTTGTAACCAACTAGTCGATCCAAGATACGACGCGCCTGCTGGGCATTGACCAAGTCCATATTGATCGGTCTCGGTGTCTTGAATGCGTCCTTTACTGCTTGTTTAGTTATTTCATTAAATACAACTCGGCAAGAGTCGCTTTCATTAATCTCCAGATAATGCGCTAAATGCCACGCAATCGCTTCACCTTCGCGATCCGGGTCAGCTGCGAGATATACTTTCTTTACTTTCTTGCTCGCATCCTTAAGCTCTTTGAGAATGCTTCCTTTACCGCGGATCGTAATATATTTTGGATTAAAATTATTCTCGACCTCAACACCAATCTGGCTTTTCGGTAAATCCCGGATATGGCCCATCGATGCTTTTACAATAAATTTACTACCGAGATATTTTCCGATCGTTTTTGCTTTTGCCGGTGATTCGACAATGACTAATGAGTCTGCCAAAGACGCACCCTCCTCTCCACTAACTTGCTACCTTGCACTATATATGGAACCTGGATGCTGTTCAATCTTACGTTTTATAGTTAAATTTATCAGAATTGCGTGCAAAAGTCCAAACGGATACTCCGAAAGCTCATGCAGCTCGTCTGTTGAACGAGGTGCATCCTGCAAGATCTGATAAATAATTGCTTCATCTTTAGTCAGAATATCCTCATTTGATGAAACGGATTGTGTACCTAGCTCAGACTTAGTGCGCTGTATCGGAAGCCGCGAGCTGTACTCTTCCAAAATGTCCTGGGCGGAGGATATCAGCTTCGCTCCTTGTCGAATCAGATCATTCGTTCCTGTACTCTTCGGTGAAGAGATTGGACCAGGCACCGCAAATACATCGCGTGACATATCTAGAGCTTGATCAGCAGTAATAAGCGACCCACTTCGCTGAGCAGCTTCAACAACAACGGTTCCAAGCGATAATCCAGCAATGATCCGATTCCGCTGTGGAAACAGTCCAGGGTGTATAGGTGTTCCAAGGGGGACCTCTGACAAAATAAGTCCATGCTTCGCTATCTCTTGATAAAGCCCACGATTCTCTAATGGATAAATCGTATCCACCGGTGTTCCCAGAACAGCGATCGTGCTTCCACTTCCACGGAGTGCACCTTCATGCGCCATCCCATCAACTCCACGAGCAAGCCCGCTTACAACAGTTAAACCACTTGTCGATAAGCTTTCTGCTAAATCAGAAGCCGTTCTTCGGCCATAAGCGGTAGGACTTCTTGTGCCTACGATAGCAATGCATGGTTGTGAAAGCAGTTCGATACGTCCGATTGCATATAACACCCATGGCGGTGTCGCTGATTGCTTCAAAAGTTCAGGATAAGCTTCATCGAAAGGCGTAATTATTGTAATGCCTTTTTGCAGCATACTTTCATTTCGTTTGGCTATATCCTGCTGGCTGAATGCTGTTGAAATCGCTTTCGCTTGCTCTAGTCGTAATCCGACAGAGGAAGTCCAAGCTTCAGCAGTGTACCTGTCGTAACTTTTCCATGCCCCGTGATCGACGACTTTACGAATAGCCTGCCAGCCAACCCCAGACGTCTCATGCAGTGTAATTATCATTTCTTTACGAACGGTTTCATTTATCATTGATGCTCCTCGTCCCTTCTGGAGACGGCCCGCATTCTTACCCTATTGTGCGCGAGCTAGAATCAGATTGCAAGCCGACTTATGTTTTATAACAAAAAAAGCAACCTTCCGTACCCATTTTGATGGGTTTACGAAAGGTTGCTTACCTTTTTAACTTCCTTTATATGGATGTAAAAAGCTTAGTGCGTTTTACATTTGTCGAGAATTCCACGCTCTTCAAGGACACTAACAAGCGTAGAGCCCATTTCCGATGGCGTAGGAGCCACTTTAATTCCGCATTTCTCAAGCGTTGCCACTTTCTCTGCCGCTGTTCCTTTACCGCCAGAGATAATTGCACCCGCATGACCCATACGTTTGCCTGGAGGCGCTGTAGCGCCGCCAATGAAGCCTACAACCGGCTTCGTCATGTTAGCTTTAACCCATTCTGCTGCTTCTTCTTCAGCTGATCCGCCGATCTCGCCGATCATGATTACAGCATAGGTGTCAGGATCATCATTAAAGCGGCTAAGGATATCGATGAATTCGGAGCCTTTAACAGGGTCCCCGCCGATACCAACAGCAGACGATTGTCCGATACCACGAGTAGTAAGCTGGTGAACCGCCTCGTACGTTAACGTTCCGCTGCGGGAAACAACGCCTACATGACCTTTTGTATGAATGTAACCCGGCATGATACCGATTTTACATTCGCCTGGCGTAATTACGCCCGGACAGTTTGGTCCGATAAGAACAGTTTTACGGCCTTCCATGTAGCGTTTAACTTTGACCATATCAAGAACAGGAATACCTTCTGTGATGCAGATAACCAAGTCCAGCTCAGCATCTACCGCTTCAAGAATGGAATCTGCTGCAAAAGCAGGCGGTACATAAATAACGGACGCAGTAGCGCCTGTTTTGGCAACTGCATCTATAACTGTATTAAATACAGGAAGAGATACAACTTCACCGTTCTCAAGGGTTATATCAACGTTAGTTCCGCCTTTACCAGGCGTTACTCCGCCAACCATTTGCGTCCCGTAATCGAGAGCGCCCTTCGCATGAAACAAACCTGTGGCACCTGTAATACCTTGTGTAATAACTTTCGTATCTTTGCCGACCAAAATGCTCATCGAATCTCACATCCCCTAAATAAATTCATAAACCGCTGATCGTGATGTAATTGAATTACTTCACAAGCTCGACGATTTTTTGTGCACCGTCGGCCATGGAGTCAGCAGCCACGATGTTTAGTCCTGATTCGTTCAACATTTTTTTACCGATCTCAACGTTAGTGCCTTCAAGGCGAACAACAAGAGGACGGCTCAAGCCAAGCTCTTTTGCAGCAGCAATAACACCATCTGCGATAATATCGCATTTCATGATACCGCCGAAAATATTAACGAAGATCCCTTTTACTTTCTCATCTGAGAGGATGATTTTGAAAGCCTCAGTAACCTTCTCTTTCGTAGCACCGCCCCCTACGTCCAGGAAGTTAGCAGGGTCGCCGCCGTAATATTTGATGATATCCATTGTAGCCATAGCAAGACCAGCGCCGTTAACCATACAGCCGATGTTGCCATCGAGCGCGATATAACTAAGATCATATTTGGATGCTTGAATTTCTTTGTCATCCTCTTCATCCAAGTCACGCAGCTCCATAATGTCTTTATGACGGTACAATGCATTGGAATCGAAGTTAAGCTTCGCATCAAGCGCCATTACATTGCCATCGCCCGTAACGACAAGTGGATTAATCTCTGCAATGGAGCAGTCTTTTTCCACGAATGCCGTGTATAGAGCCAGCATGAATTTAGCTGCTTTATTCACAAGCTCGTTAGGAATATTGATTGCGTAAGCCAGTTTCTTCGCTTGGAAAGGTTGAAGTCCAATAGCTGGATCAATAACCTCTTTGAAGATTTTCTCCGGAGAATGTTCAGCAACTTCTTCGATCTCAGTGCCGCCTTCTTCCGATGCCATCATGACAACACGGCCTGTACCGCGGTCAACAACGACGCCAACGTAATACTCTTTCTTAATATCGCAGCCTTGCTCGATCAGAAGACGTTTTACTTCTTTGCCTTCTGGACCAGTTTGGTGAGTGACTAGCACCTTGCCAAGAATTTCGCTTGCATAAGCGCGAACCTCGTCCAAACTTTTTGCAACCTTAACGCCGCCCGCTTTACCACGACCACCTGCATGGATTTGCGCTTTTACAACGACAACCGGTGTTCCAAGCGATTTAGCCGCTTCCACCGCTTCGTCAACAGAAAATGCCACTTTACCTTCAGGTACGATGACACCGTACTGTTTAAGCAATTGTTTACCTTGATACTCATGGATATTCATTAAGAAAATCCTCCTATCCGCAGTCAAATCCTACGTATGTACACAAAACACCCTTGTTATTGTAACACGTTTCATCATGGCTTTCCTATTTTTTTCGTCAGATTAAACCATCTTTTTTGATATTAGTTTCATCTCAGATTGAGATCGAATGAAACAAAATTGCACAAAATTTAGTTCATTTCAATTAATGTTGCTTGTATCAAGTCAGAGCAGACTCCTTTCGACCCCATGGTAGTATGACCTAAATATAGAATTTTATTGCATTAGAACACTTGTTCGTGATATGTTGAAATAAATAAATAAATAAATAATAAGGAGAGTATCTCTCATGAAACCCATTTCTGAACAGATGAACAAATTTCAATCCTTAATCCCTTTTCTTGAATCCCTGCGTTCAATTTCGCAGGAACAATGGACCACACCTATCAAGACGGGAAAATGGTCTACTCGCGATATTGTTGCTCATCTGCTTTTGTGGGACAGATACTTTGGAACTGAGGCCATTAGTAAAATAGCAGCCGGTGATCCAGTTACTGTTAAACATCTTGATTTTGATGCCTTCAACAAGAATGCCTTGGACTACGCGCTTACAATTGGTCATAATGAGCTGATCGATCAAGCCATTGCCGAAAGAGAACTAATAATCAGGCAGATCGAGCAATTCAGTGACAAGGTAGTCATACATGAATACATAGATGGAGATGGCAACGTATTTTGTATTTCAAATTATTTAGTTGACTTCGCCGATCATGATAGCCATCACCGTGGTCAAATCGAATTGTTCATGAAGGAGTTTTAAGGATTCTTGAGAAATACTTTTGTTGTTGTGCGAATGAGAAACTGGGATGTTGCTTAGGAAAGTAAGAGGATTGACAGTGTTTCTTTAGTTATATTATGATTTGATCATAGTCATTTAAGATACGGAGCCGTGAGGAAGCACCTTCAGCCGAAAGGGATGGAGGTGTCTTTTTTTGTATGTACAGCAACCTTTGCAGTGGAAGTGTTTACGGTGTTGAAGGACGATTAATTACGGTTGAGGTGGATATTTCAAATGGGCTCCCACAGGTTAACGTCGTGGGCTTGCCTGATCCAGCAGTACGTGAATCCGTTGAGCGAGTACGAGCATCCGTGAAAAACTGCGGGTTTAAGTTTCCTTTGGAACGAATAACAGTCAACCTTGCGCCAGCAGATTTACGAAAGGAAGGTACAGCCTTCGACTTAGCCATTGCTGCGGGTATATTGACGGCAAGTGAACAGATGCGAACCGAATCATTCAAGGACATGTTAGTGCTCGGAGAACTTGCACTTAACGGTGATGTAAGACCTATTCCAGGTGTGCTCGCCATGGTAGAACAAGCTAAGCTAAACGGGATGAGTCGTGTACTTCTACCTCGCGCGAATGCAGCAGAAGCCGCTTGTATTGAAGGTATGGAGTTGTTCGCCGTATCCCATTTGCGAGAATTTAGCGAATTCAGCTCCATGAATGAACAGGATTGGTCAGCCTTACGATATATTCCTGATTATCATCATTCTCAGCTGCAACCTGAAGCAGGTTCAGATAAACAGTTCCTTCAAGGCGACTATGGTGATGTGCTTGGTCAGCATCATGCCAAACGTGCCCTTCTCATTGCTGCTGTTGGAAACCATAACGTTCTGCTTTGTGGCCCACCTGGAACGGGGAAAACGATGTTAGCTCGCAGACTTCCAGGCATCATGCCACCTCTAGATGAACAGGAAGCCCTTCAGGTTACGAAAATCTATAGCTCAGCAGGCAAACTGTCAAGCGGTATTCCTTCTCTAATGAAAGAAAGACCTTTTCGCTCACCGCATCATACGATATCTGCAGCTGGATTGATTGGAGGCGGATCTATCCCTCGTCCTGGTGAGGTAACCTTGGCGCACCGCGGTGTCTTATTCCTTGATGAGCTTCCTGAATTCTCCCGAACTGCTCTTGAAGTGCTGCGTCAGCCTTTGGAAGACCGCGACGTAACAATCGCAAGGACGCGCGCTGTTTTTCGATTCCCAGCACACTTTTTACTTGCTGCCTCCATGAACCCTTGCCCATGTGGTTATTATGGCCATGAGACAGGTGATCAGCGCTGTCAATGCAGTCCAATACAGATTGCAAGGTATCGCGCAAAAATCTCCGGCCCTCTATTGGACCGGATTGATATGCATATAGAAATAGCTCGTCCGATTTCTACGGAAGGTTTAAATCCTGGCATGACTTCTTCGCGAATGCGCGAGCTGGTATTAAGTGCCACTGAGCGTCAATCTGCTCGAACTGGCAAAGGAGGACGTCCTCTCTCAGAGCTTGCAGGAGCCTCTCTTCGCCGAGCCGTATTTCTCACAACAGAAGCGGAACAAATGCTGAAGATGGCCTTTGATGTGCTTGGCGTAAGCTTACGTGCTCATGACCGTATACTAAAGCTTTCGAGGACGATAGCCGATCTTGAGGACTGCGCTAGCGTAGACGGACAACATGTTGCCGAAGCGATTGGATATCGGAGCATGGATCGAAAGCTTCAGGCTTTATAACCCTTTGGACTATTGGATAGTATCGAGTCACTTCGGAAAAAGAACTTGTAAATTAAAGACCAAGCCCCCAGACGATCTAGATCATAGATCATCTGAGGGCTATTTGTATCTGTCAGCTTTATGCGAATTTAAAAGGCCGCTTCAATGTGGCTTATACTTTCTACTTGTTCTGTACCTCGATTAATAGTTACCGCAATAACGTCGAATCGGACAGGTAAACTCTGTAATCGGTTAGCTTGTAAATATACCTCGGCTGTCGCCCTAACTTGGCGCTGTTTTCGTGAATCAACCGATTCTGCAGCCGTTCCGAATCGGCCTCCTGATGTGCGAGTTCTAACTTCAATTATAATAATCGCAGAGCTATCTTGAGCAATAATATCGAGTTCACCAGAACGACAGCGCCAATTACGATGGAGAATAACGTAGTTTTTTGCTAATATATACTCTGCCGCTGCAGCTTCACCTTGTAAACCAGATTGACGTCTCTTATCCGTTTTGTCAGAAGGCTCGCTGGATTTAGTCAAAGTTCAAAGCCTCCCGCCTTTTTATCTGAACGATAGACGAACGATAAAATCTCTGCAACTAAAGCATAAAGCTCTGGTGGAACCTCCTGATCCAGATCCAGCTTAGAGAGAACCTCGACTAACGAGGAATCCTGTTGGATCGGAACCCCATTCTCTGCAGCTTTATCCAGAATAGCTTCTGCCATTTTGCCACGACCCTTTGCTACGACCACTGGAGCGCTGCTCTCCCCAGGCTCATACTTTAAGGCAACTGCTTTTTTAGTGGTCTGCAATGAAGAGTTTTTATCGTTTTTTGAGTTTTCTTTCTTTGAAGCATTCATGCGCGAAAGTCCACCCCTTTATAAGGCTTTGAAGACCATTCCGCTGTAGATGGTATATTCACACCGCTCTTCTTCTCCACTCCATCCGTCCGCTCTGTTGAACGATCAGACAGTGGTGTAGAACGCAAAGTAAGCAGCTGATAGCCAGCCTTCTGCAGCGCCTGTGTCATTTCTGTACGTTGTGACTCGATCAGATTCGAAATGGCCGGATGGTCATTCCACAAATTAAGACTGACGATCTTATCAACAACATGAACATCTACAAGGGTATCACCTAGTGTATTCATCCGTAAATCGAATAGCAGCCGACAATTATCAGCATCAAGCTCGCCTTTTCGCCCACGACGTGTTTGTATATGAACGGATGCGGTTTGACCGCCATCTGGTCCCTGCATCGGTATAAACATCGTTACATGTGTAAACGGTGATGCCGTTCTCTCTGGCGTTAAAAGCAGCTGTTGGCCCGTAATATGCTGGACAAGCTGCTGTGCCGTGTCTTTGAGCGACTGCGGGACATCATCTCCCGCCGCTAAAGTCATCAAGGCGCTCTTGAAGGTATCCGCAGCAGCCTTCACATGATCGGCTTGGACAGCAGGCAGAGACATTCCTGCCTGCTGCATTAAAAGGGCACGTTCCGAGACGGAACTCGGAATCGCACGCCCTGTATGGGATGCGGCTTGGGCCTGCTCCGCTGTGCGAGCCGCTTGCTTGTTGTCGGATGGCTGCGTGTTCAAGCCATCCTCGGACTGTGTGGGTGAGCCGCCTGCTTGCTGCGGATCACCAGCAGTTGATAGGGCGAGGAGGCGTTCGTGATCGACGCCGAGCCATTTGATGAGCTGGCCGACCCAGCCGGATGTACCGCCTGGCGGTACATGGGCTGCGGCGGTTGTGTTGTTGGCCGCTGCGCCTTGCGCGGCCTGTTGCGGCGCGTTAGCCGCGCTCGCCCCGGCGGCGCCAGCGCGCTGCGCCGCTGGTGGCGCCGGGGCCTCGGCCGCGCTAGCCGCCGGCGCGGCCATTGCTGCGTGCGCCTCGCCCTGCAGTGCGCCGCCTAGCTTCACCATGCTAGGCGAAGCCTCCAGCGCCGGCGCACGCATAAGCTCTGCGCCTTCGGCCAAAAGCGCTTGCAGCTTCACTGCAGCAGCCGCAGCTCCGCTAAGCTGCGACGACAGCTGCTGTGCGCCCTTGCTATCGATCACACCACTGCTCACTGCACCACTACCAGCATTGCTGTTCGCCGTATTACCACTCTCTACACCACCACTTGCTGTACTACCACTTCCTGCACTACCGCTTGCTGCACTACCACTTGCTACACTACTATTTGCTACACTACTATTTAATGCACTACCATTCACTGCACCACCACTTACCGCACTACCGCTCCCTGCACCACCACTTACCGCACTACCATTCCCTGCACCACCACTTGCCGCACTACCGCTCCCTGTACCACCGCTTGCCGCACTACCGCTCCCTGCACTACCGCTTCCTGCACCACCATTTCCTGCACTACCGCTCCCTAAGCTTCCATTCGCCGCACTACCGCTCCCTGCACCACCTTGCGCTCCGCTGCTTTTCGCCGCAGCACCACTAGCGGCATCATCGTCGCCTGAAGCGCCCAGCCAAGCGGCAATACCCCGCTCCAGCGCTTCTAACAGCACATGAGCCGGCGCGCCTGATAGAGAATGCTGCAAAGCGCCTATCGTCGCTCCAGTCATTGGCAGACCGCGCTTAAAAGCAAGCGCAGCAGCCTGCATCCAAGTCTGCATGTCGCCGCCTATAGGCATCGCAGCAGCCGCTTGTTGAAACTGCTGCGCGACTTCGCGGGTTAATACGCCACCGTCACGACGAATATCACGAACCAAATCCGTGGCCCATTTCTGATCTGGCAAAGCCAGCGCCTTTGTCCATTCCTTCACACTATCCTCATTAATCGCTGCCGCCTGCTGGTCAACCATTTTAAGCACAAGCGTACCATTCGCCGACTCCGGCTGTACCTGAAGCAATGTGGCCTGTCCAGGCTGAAGAGGTGTCTCAAGCTTTGCTTGCACCTGGGTCCCGTTGATTTGAACAACTGCTTCTTGGTTGTCCGAAACCTGCATAACGACACCGCGCACGACCTGACCAACCTTTAGCTCAAGCGCCTTACTATCACCCGCTTGAGCGTCGCCAAGCAGTCCCCTCATTACCTGTCCAATATTTATACTCATAAAATGCAGCCACATCCTTTCCAGTCATTTATTTATGTTGTAAATCCAACTTCATATCGAAGCGAACATTTCATTATCCAATAAAATAGTTATCGGCTTTACGACGAGGGACTATTAACCCTACCCCATCCTAGACGTATAAGAAAAAAATCACCTAGTCAAGGAAAGCGAACCAATCATTACGCGTCCCTTTAAGTGATTTTTTAAAATAAAACCTGCTGTTCAACAAAAAGCTTACCTAGAAAGGATTGTCGATGCATGGGGCAAGGCCCAATCTCCAACAGCTTTTCTCGATGCAGCTTTGTGGCATAGCCTTTATGTATCGCAATTCCATATCCCGGATAAAGAGCATCCCATTCGCCAACACACAGCCGATCACGTGTAACCTTGGCAATAATGGACGCAGCTGCAATCGACTGACTCCTCGCATCACCCTTGATAATGGCCAACTGCGGCAACTCGATATCTACTTTCTCCGCATCAATGAGCAGATAATCTGGCTGTACGTAAAGTGTCTCTATGGAATGCTTCATAGCAAGCCGTGAAGCTTGTTTAATATTAATCGAATCCACGATCTTGGCGTCAACTCTGGATACCGACCAAGCAATCGCTTCGGCAACAATAATCTCGTACAGCTCCTCCCTACGCTTCTCAGAGAGCTTCTTCGAGTCGTTGACCCCTTCCAAGACAAGTCCTTCTGGCAAAATAACAGCAGCAGCCACCACGTCACCGAACAAGCAGCCGCGACCGACTTCGTCGATGCCGGCTATACTTCGATAGCCTTGCTCCCATACCGATTTCTCAAATTCAAGCAATTGTTTTCCCCATCTCCCAAATCCGTCAACCAGGCAAGAGAGGAGCTCCCAGACTACACACTCTCGACTCACTGCGAACGTACTGTTTCGACAATATTCATTTGACTTATCTGTCTTTCGTCATTATTCATCAATAAAATTGTATCAAAAAACGGCTCCCTTAGGAACAAGGAAGCCGTCATTTTTCAAAATATCAGAAAGCATAAAATTTTCCTAGCCTTTTCTGATATTTTTGTGGAAGAAACTTGTGTCGCTGCCAGTGGACGGCGTCAGTCGCTTCTTCTTATACAATATCATCCGGCGTTTCCAATGAAATGCGCCCGAGGTTTCCTGCACGCAGCTCTCGCAATATAATGCCCGATGCCTTTTCCAAATCGACACGGCCACCGCTCATCAGACAGCCCCGTTTGCGACCTATATCTTCCATAACTCGGATAATTTCATCCCCATCATCCAAATCCTTAGGCGGCTCCGTAACGCCAAAGCGTTCGGAAATCGCATCCCAATACCGTTTGGCAAGCGCTTTGACTGCGAAGAATGCAACATCCTCCACATTCAAAATTTGCTCCTTAATCGCACCAGTCATCGCAAGTCGGAACCCAACGAGCTGATCCTCAAACTTAGGCCATAATATACCCGGTGTATCAAGTAGTTCCATCTCTGTACCCACTTTGATCCACTGCTGACCTTTCGTCACTCCTGGTCGATCTCCGGTAGCTGCAATATGCTTACCAGCCAAACGATTAATAAGTGTTGACTTCCCTACATTCGGGATTCCTACAATAAGACCCCGCATCGCGCGTGGTTTAATGCCCTTATTGATCTGTCTAGAAATCTTCTCGTGAAGCAGTTCCTTCACCTTAACGGAAATTTCATTCACTCTGGTACCGGTTGAAGAATCAATGGGAAGGCTTGTATGTCCCTGCTCGGCAAAATAGGTCATCCATCTTTCCGTTGTCCGCTGATCGGCCAAGTCTGTTTTGTTAAGTAAGATGAGGCGCGGCTTGCCGCCAAGAATTTCTTCAATCATCGGATTCCGGCTTGAAATCGGGATTCGTGCGTCAAGGAGCTCAATTGCAATATCGATCAGCTTGAGCTTGTCTTGAATTTGGCGCCGCGCCCGCGTCATATGACCGGGAAACCATTGAATTGTCATGCTGTCACCTCTATCCGTGTTTCACAAACTCAATCTTGCTGACTGGCCAGAAAATAATGTCTGCCCGACCGACAATTCGGCTCATGGGTACAAAGCCGATCATCCGGCTGTCTTTACTATCTCGTCTATTATCACCAAACGCCAATATCGAACCTGCTGGAACGATATCTGTTTTGAAATTCTCATTTGGAAAGTCTTTATCAGGACCATTATTATTAAAAATCTGACCATTCGCTTTTGCTTCTGCGATAGATTGCTTTAAGTACGGCTCATCAACCTTTTTGCCATTTATATAAAGGTTATCACCTTCATATTTCACTTTATCGCCAGGAACACCAATAACACGCTTAATGAAATCACGACCCTCTTCCGGCACGTGGAACACAACAACTTCCCCACGCTTCGGCTGACGGATGTCATAAATGATCTTATTCACAATTAAACGCTCACCCGTGTAAAATGTAGGCTGCATGGAAGGGCCATCAACAATAAATGGAGCAAATAGAAAATATCGAATCACTAGTACGAGAAGCGCGGCAATGGCTAGCGCCTTCACCCATTCGAAAACTTCCTTTTGGGTTTTACCACTTTTATTGTTAGTCGGAGAAGCTTGCTCAGCACCTGCACTACCCGATGCTTGTACATTTTCTGCTTGGGTTGATTCCATATTTCCTTGATCGTTTACATCCGTGCGATGCTGTTGATCCATTAATTCCACCCTCTTCTATGACAAAATCAGGTTATATAGAAATAACGAAAGGGGACTTGTTTGCGCAAGCCCCCCTTCATGACATTGATTAACGAATTTCTTTGATTCTTGCAGCTTTACCGCGAAGATTACGAAGATAGTACAGTTTCGCGCGGCGAACTTTACCACGGCGAGCTACTTCGATCTTCTCGATTTTTGGAGAATTGACAGGGAAAGTTCTTTCCACGCCAACACCATACGAAATTTTACGCACTGTAAAAGTTTCGCTGATACCGCCACCTTGACGTTTAATAACAACGCCTTCGAAAAGCTGAATCCGCTCACGAGTTCCCTCGATTACTTTTACGTGTACCTTAAGCGTATCGCCTGCGCGAAATCTTGGAAGGTCAGTACGAAGTTGTTCGTTCGAAATGATTTGTAAAAGATTCATTGTAGTTTCACTCCTTCCACCATAGGCGTTCTTATAGCTACTCGGCTCCAAAATGAGCCGGCTCATCGCTTAATAGCGGACCGCCCGACTTTACAAAAGCAACACCAGCAATACTACCATAACTGAGCCCACAATTCAACTATTTATTCTAACGGTCTCGAAGTTCCGGCTGTGCATCTAATAACTTATCTAGCCAGACACGTTCTTTCTTCGTCAATTCAATCTGCTCAAGCAGCTCAGGACGACGTTGAAGCGTCCGTAGAAGCGATTGCTCACGGCGCCAAGCCTCCACATTCTTATGATGACCAGATAGAAGCACGTCAGGGACGTCCCATCCGCGAAAGGAAGCGGGACGTGTATAGTGCGGATGCTCTAACAGACCTGTGCTGAACGAATCCGTCACAGCAGAATTCTCGTTGCCAAGAACACCAGGGAGTAAACGCACCACACTATCGATTACAACCATCGCTGGAAGCTCTCCACCAGTAAGCACGTAATCCCCAATAGAGAGCTCGTCCGTAACCAGATGCTCCCTTATACGCTCATCATAGCCTTCATAGTGCCCACAGACAAATACAAGATGCTCGTGAGCGGCCAGCTCTTCTGCTTTGCGCTGTGAATAGGTCTCACCTTGTGGACACATCAGAATAACACGAGGCCGCTGCCCGCCCTCAGGCATGAGATCCTCCACCGCAGCAAATAAGGGTTCAGGCTTCAAAACCATCCCCCCGCCCCCGCCGTAAGGATAGTCGTCAACGGTGTTATGCTTATTGTTTGCGTAATCACGGAAGTTGACAGCATTTAAGCTTACAATTCCCTTATCTCTGGCTTTGCCCAGAATACTGGCTCCGAATACACCATCGAACATGGCTGGAAATAACGTTAATACATCAATTCGCATAAATTTAAATCAGCCCTTCCAGCAGCCGGACCGTAACAAGCTTGTTCGAGACGTCTACATTCAGAAGCACATCGTCAATAACGGGAATAAGAATTTGTTTACCTTTGGGCTTCTCTACAACCCACACATCATTAGCCCCTGGTACCAGAATCTCAGATATAACGCCAAGCTCCTCGCCGTCTTCGGTCACGACACGACATCCAATAATTTGGTGATGATAGTATTCACCTTCATCCAAATCAATCAAGTTGTCCTTCGTTACCTTAAGTGACCAGCCTTTGTATTTCTCTACATCGTTGATGTTATCGAAGCCCTTGAACTTCACGATAATCATCTCTTTATGCACCCTTGAAGACTGTACGACCACTTGTAGCTTCTGAGAGAGGTCTGGATTGAGCAGTGAAAGCTCATTGCCGATAGCAAATCTTTCCTCTATAAAATCCGTTTGAGAAATGACCTTCAGTTCTCCGCGTATACCATGAGTATTGACCACTTTGCCGACTGATAACCATTGTTGTTCCATCACTATTCAACCTCTTTCGTTAGTTCCATCGAAAAAGGGCTAGGACAATTATCCTAACCCTGCTTCGATGTACGATCGCTACGAAATAATGTCGACCAAGAAGCGTTTGTGCGATTTGACGGCAGCCGATGTGACTACCGTCCGCAGCGCTTTAGCAATCCGTCCCTGCTTACCAATTACTTTACCGACATCGTCGGGGTGAACCGATAGCATAAAGACGGTGCCGCGATCGTCTTCTTTCACGTCTACGCGCACGTCTTCCGGGAAATCTACTAATGCCTTAGCTATGACAAGAATCAATTCTTTCATCTCAAGGCCTCCCGCAAAAGAACAAATTATTTCTGCAGTTTAAGCTCATGAAGCTTTGTCATCACGCCTGCTTTGGAAAGCAAGTTGCGAACAGTGTCAGAAGCTTGAGCGCCGTTTTGAAGCCACTTCAACGCTTTCTCTTCATCAATGGATACTAGTGCCGGTTTTGCAACTGGATTATAAGTACCGATTTCTTCGATGAATCGACCGTCACGTGGGGAACGGGAATCAGAAACTACTACACGGTAGAAAGGCGCTTTGTGCGCACCGATACGTTTCAAACGAATACGTACTGCCAAGAAAATCACCTCCTTTAAAAGTTTTGGAAGCATAAACCCTACTTCGTAAGCATCAAACTAATTTCATAAGCATTAGAAAGGGAATTTCATTCCGCCTTTACCCATTAAGCCCTTAAGGCCTTTCATTCCGCCTTTAGGACCTTTAGGACCCATCATCGACGAGAACTGCTTCATCATTTTCTTCATATCATCAAACTGCTTGATCAAACGGTTCACCTCAGTTACTGAGGTACCACTTCCGAGTGCAATCCGTTTACGACGACTATGATTCAAGAGCTCTGGTTTGCGCTTCTCTTCCTTGGTCATCGATTTCACAATCGCTTCAACCCGGTTGATTTGCTTCTCATCGACTTTGAGGTTTTTCATATCCTTCATCTTGCCCATACCCGGCATCATATCCATCAGTTGATCCAATGGACCAAGCTTACGAACCTGTTCCATCTGGTCAAGGAAATCCTCGAACGTAAATTCTGCCGTACGCATCTTGCGTTCCATCTCTGCAGCCTTATCCGCATCAATGCTCGACTGTGCTTTCTCGATCAGCGATAGCATATCACCCATTCCGAGGATACGGGAAGCCATCCGTTCTGGATGGAAGGGCTCAAGCGGTTCGATCTTCTCACCAGTAGCGGCGAACTTGATTGGACAGCCTGTTACAGCTTTGACGGATAGTGCAGCACCACCACGTGTATCGCCATCAAGCTTCGTCAAGATAACGCCAGTCAGTTCAAGCTGAGAATGGAAGCTCTGCGCTACATTCACGGCCTCTTGCCCTGTCATTGCGTCGACTACGAGCAATACTTCATCAGGCTTGGTGATCTCATGAATTTGACGAAGCTCATCCATCAGCGCTTCGTCAATGTGAAGACGGCCAGCCGTATCGATAATAACATAGTCATTGCCGTTGTCCTTCGCTTGCTGCAAACCCGCACGAGCAATTTCTACAGGTGAGGTTTGGTCGCCCAGCGTAAAGACAGGAACGCCAATTTGTTCACCGAGTACTTGAAGCTGCTTGATCGCAGCTGGGCGATAAATATCGCCAGCTACCAACAGCGGCTTATGTTTATCCTTCTGAAGCATCTTCGCTAACTTGGCAGAAGAGGTTGTTTTACCAGCCCCTTGCAGCCCCGCCATCAGGATAACAGTCGGCGGTTTATTTGCTTTTGCAAGCTTAGTATGTGTGCCACCCATCAATTCCGTTAATTCTTTATTAACGATATCAATGACAACCATGCCAGGGGTGAAACTCTTCGTAAGTTCTAATCCAACACAACGTTCTTTGACCTTGGCGATGAAATCCTTGACGACTTTGAAGTTTACGTCGGCCTCAAGGAGCGCCAAACGCACTTCACGCATCGCTTCATTGACATCATCTTCCGACACTTTACCTTTGCCGCGCAGCTTGCCAAAAACATTCTGCAGCCTGCTGGATAATCCTTCAAACGCCATAATTGTCAACTCCTAAAGTTTTCGTGAGAAAACTACATCGTAAGCATATTCTTAGTTTTCGTAAGAAAACTGCATCGTAAGCATTAACTAAGTTTTCGTAAGAAAACTAAATCGTATATCTATTCTTTATTTTACATTTATAATTGTTCCGTCGCGCGCAAGCCCTGCGCTATTTGACGCATTTGTGTGCTTAGCTCGTCAGATACGGATGAGTCTTCTGCAATCGCTTCGAGCTTGGATAGCCAAGCTTGGGCTGCTTCATGCTTATCAATAAGCTGAAGCTTGCTCTCATAGCTCTCAAGCACCGATTCCGCTCGTTTCACATGTTCATAAACAGCTTGGCGACTAATACTGAACTCGTCTGCTATTTCACCAAGTGAATAGTCATCGTGAAAATAATATTTAAGGAACGTTCGCTGCTTATCTGTCAGCAGCAGCTCGTAAAAGTCAAAGAGCATATTAATTCGATTCGTCTTCGCCAAGGCATCAGGTTCATGGATCGTCAACACTGCCACCCCCTTCGTCAAGGCAAACACCTTTACAGCAATACTACGACGTTCATCATAGCGCAGACGACTATAAGCTGTCAAGTATAATCACTTGTCACCTTAATTAAGAAGGTTCCTCTTCTTCAACGCTTTGTAACAGTCCGCCAAATAAGGCATGGATAAACTGCTCGGAGTCGAATTCCTGAAGGTCATCCATTTTTTCACCTAGGCCAACTAGCTTAACAGGCAAATCAAGCTCACTGCGTATAGCAATAACAATTCCGCCCTTTGCTGTTCCGTCCAGCTTAGTCAATACAAGGCCCGTTACTCCGCTTTTTTCACCAAATAGCTTGGCCTGACTAAGTGCATTTTGTCCAGTTGTAGCATCAAGCACAAGCAGCACCTCATGCGGCGCAGTTGGCACTTCGCGTTGGATGACTCGGAAAATTTTGTTCAGCTCATCCATCAGGTTATTTTTATTTTGCAGCCTGCCTGCAGTATCACAGAGCAGTACATCCACATTGCGCTGCTTAGCCGCATGGATCGCATCGAACATCACTGCTGCCGGATCTGCTCCTGATTCCTGTTTAATCACATCTACGCCTACCCGCTTCCCCCACACTTCAAGCTGCTCAATAGCACCAGCACGGAAGGTGTCGCCTGCCGCGAGCAGAACGCTTTTCCCCTCACTCTTGAACTTATGTGCCAGCTTACCGATTGTTGTCGTTTTGCCGACACCGTTAACACCAACGAATAGAATAACGGTCATTCCACTATCCGCCATCCGCAGTCCCGTCTTCGCATCACCCTTAAGCAGCTCAACCAGTTTCTCTGATAGGATTGGTTGCAGTTCCGCGGCACTCTCGATCTTACGCTTCTTCACTTCTGCGCGTAATTCATCAATTAGCTTCATGACCGTATTCACGCCAACATCGGCACCGATCAGTATTTCTTCAAGTTCTTCATAGAACTCTTCGTCGATTTTTTTGCGGCGTGTAATGAGCTCTTCAACCTTTTCAACAAACGCCGTGCGTGTCTTCGCCAGGCCTTCCTTGAAGATATTCGTTACTGCTTCTGTTTTCTGAGAAATACTTTCCTTTAATCGTTTAAAAAAACTCATCGGACGACCTCCATCATTTTAGTCACAAAAGCCGGGCTAGGGCACAAGAGCACCTGGCACCGGCTTCTATTCGTTCTTTACCAGCCATTCTTAACTCTGAATCAGCTACTTCACTTCACTAGGCCGAATACTGCTCTTCGTCCTCCAAGCGTACCGAAACGAGCTTAGACACGCCGCCTTCTTCCATCGTAACCCCATACAGCACGTCGGCTTCCTCCATCGTTCCTTTCCGGTGAGTAACAACAATAAACTGTGTCAGCTCCGAAAACTCACGAAGATATTGCGCAAAACGGGCTACGTTAGCTTCATCCAATGCTGCTTCAACCTCATCGAGAACGCAGAATGGAACAGGCTTGACTTGTAAAATCGCAAAGAGCAGCGCAATTGCAGTTAATGCCCGTTCTCCTCCTGAGAGAAGCTGTAGATTTTGCAGCTTCTTCCCTGGCGGTTGAGCGACGATATCAATTCCACTATCCAATACCCGATCTGGCTCAACCATAATAAGATCAGCACGACCCCCGCCGAATAGTTTGGCGAATACAAGAACAAAGTGGCCTCTAATCGCTTCGAATGTCGTTCGGAATCGCTTAGACATTTCCTCGTCCATTTCGCGAATGACCTGGTAAAGGGTCGTTTTGGCTTCAATTAGATCATTCTTCTGATCATCTAGAAACGTATACCGTTCCTTCACGCGTTCATACTCTTCAATAGCACCAAGATTGACCTCGCCAAGTCCGGAAATTTTGCGTTTCAGATCTCGCACTTCATTCTGCACGGACTGAACATCTTCAGGAACCGGATAACGTTCCTTCGCAAGTTCGAAGCTTAATTCATATTCTTCACTTAGCTTGCGAAGCAGGTTATCGAGCTCCACGTCAAGACGATTCGCAGCGATTTCGGTCTGGCGCAGCTGGTCTTCGACCTTTCGAAGCTGTGTGCGCTGATCCTTCGTCTCGTTCTCACCTTGCTCTAGATCACGAGTCATTTCTGCCCGTTCTGCTCGTTTCAAATCCGTCTGAGCTGCACAGGATTCCTTCTGCAGCTTCAAATGATTAATCTGTTCCATCTGTTTGATGCTTTCTTCGCCATGCTGTTCTGCTTCTTCTTGCTGTCTTGCGAGCATTTGTCTAAGTCCTGATAGCTCTTGCTTGGCACGTCCAATATCCAAACGAATTCGTGATGCCTGATCCTCGAAGTTCAGCTTTTCTTGGTCTGTCTTGGCAACTGCAATCTTCAGATCCGTTAATTGATCCTGCAGCTGCTCCTTCGCAGATTCACCGGCCTTACGACGCTCTTCAGCAAGTCGAATAGCCGTCTGCAGACGTTCTTCTTCTAATGTGACTTCCACAAGCCTTTTCTCAGCATCCGTTGCAGACGTTACTAATTGCTGTTTCTCGGATTTATGTCCATCACGGTCGGCTTCAAATAGCTGACGTTGTTCATCAAGGTGACGGCTCTCGTTCTCCAGCTGTTGAAGCTCTGCACGAATTTGCTGCTCCTCGATTCGCCTCTGCTCACCCTGTCCTCTTAGATCATCCACATTCTGATTAGAAATGGATTGTTCTTTACGAAGATCGCTGATTTTATCACGAAGCTTGGTTAATTGCAGCTCCGTTGTCTTAACGTCTTCTGCCAATTGCTCAATTTGACGCTGTCGCCCGAGGAGGTTTGCACCCTTTTTCTGGAGACTACCACCACTCATGGAACCACCGGCATTAACGACGTCACCTTCGAGTGTCACAACCCTGAATCGGTACTGGCATTTAGATGCAATACGATTGGCTTGCTCCAACGTTTCGGAAATGAGTACATTACCGAGCAGATTCTCTACGATCGATCCGTATTTGGCATCAAAAGAAACCAATTCAGCGGCTACGCCAACGAAACCTTCAAGGCCAGCAATCATTCTTTTGTCCTGCTCCGAGATATTCCTTCCTCTTATTACATCGAGCGGGAGAAATGTAGCTCGTCCCAACTGCCTCTGCTTCAGAAACGCAATCGCTGCTCGAGCACTCTTCTCGTTACTCATAACAATATGCTGAAGTGCACCGCCTAGCGAGGTTTCGATTGCCAGCTCCACCTTCTCCGGCACACGAATAAGCTCCGCAACAGCTCCGTGAACCCCTTCAATACCACCAGTGCCGCGTCGTGATGCTTTGAGAACTTCTCGAACACCTTGCATGAAGCCATCCAAGTCATCCTGCATTTCCTTCATCGTATCTCGGCGTGAGCGAAGGGCTTCGAGCTTTTGCTCCCATTGACGGACTGCAGTCTGTGCTTCCTCAAGCAGTTTTTGTCCAGCTGAAAGCTTCTCGCTCTGCTCGATGTAGCGATTACGAATGGAGTTAATCTCGGCAAGCGTAGCCTCTAAGCGCTGCTGGAGCTCTGAGCGTTTCAAGCTTAGCTTCTCATTTTGCTCCAGCCACTTGCCATGCTCATCACCAAGCCGTTCCATTCTTCGCTGCAGAGCTTCTTCCTGAGCAGACGCATAACGAATCTCATTGCGAAGCTGTGCCATCGTGCTTAGTACATCAAGAAGCTCACTCTTAAGCGAATCCTCTGCATCACCTGAAGCGGAGGCTGATGTACCAAGAAGTTGGACTTCTTCCTCTTGCAGCTTCAGACGAAGAACTTGGAGCTCGTTGTCCAGAACTGCCGCTTTTCCGCGAAACTCGGCCTCTTCTTTGGCAAGAGCAGAAATTCGCTCGTTTTGAGAGGTAATTGAGTTCTCAAGCTGTGTGCGATTTTGCTCCAAATTTCGTTTGCGTTCTTTTAACACTTCTCCGTAGCCTTCGCATTTCTCATAGTCTTCACTGACCTGCAGCATCGATTCATGAAGTCGGTCCAAAGAAGCCTCGAGCTCACGAAGCTTAAGTCGGTCCTTCTCAAGCAAGGCATCGTGTTTGCTTACTACAGTTGATAACGCCAGCTGTTCTTCCTGAAGCTTCTTCATGCGAAGATTAGATTCATTCCAAGAGCTATGAACGGTTTCAATACTATGTACATACATCGAAATTTCAGATTGCTTGAGCTGATCTCGCAGCTCTTTGAAATGAATCGCTTTCTCCGATTGCTCGCGAAGCGGCTCAACCTGTGCTTCAAGCTCTGAGACAAGATCATGTATACGAAGTAAATTTTGCTCCGTATCATCCAGCTTTCTCTGGGCTTCTCGTTTACGTGATTTGTATTTGACAATGCCGGAGGCCTCTTCGAAAATTCCACGACGATCTTCCGAACGCGTACTTAGAATCTCTTCGATTCGACCTTGTCCGATAATGGAATAAGCTTCCTTACCGATACCTGTATCCATGAATAATTCGGTTATGTCCTTCAGCCTGCATGATTGCTTGTTAATCATGTACTCACTATCGCCGCTGCGGTGAACACGACGTGTTACTGTCACTTCATTGTATGCCAAAGGCAGAGCGCCGTCGGTGTTATCGAGCGTCAAGGATACTTCAGCGAAATTGACGGCTTTACGCGCATCACTGCCAGCGAAGATGATATCCTCCATTTTACCGCCACGCAAGCTCTTGGCACTTTGCTCACCCAGTACCCAGCGGATACTATCGCTTATGTTGCTTTTACCACTGCCGTTCGGTCCAACAACTGCTGTTATACCGCGGACGAACTCAAGCTCCGTCTTGTCGGCAAACGATTTAAAACCGGCTAATTCAATCCTTTTCAGGAACATATCTTAGCTTTCACCTCAACGCCTATTGTACCATAATTGTTTGGAGAAGAAACGGCTTTCACCTATATTGACCAGTCAGACAGAATCATCACAGCCCGGAACGAACAACATGAAGCTGCCATTCCTCTTCTGCAAGAAGAAACGGCTAGTGCTGTCCATGGTGGCGAAGCAAGTTTCTTCCCTCTGAAATATAAGCAAAGTATGGAGATAACATATACTTTCTTATATTTACACAAAAAATCCCGGTATACCTATGAAGGCTACCAGGATCCCTTAACGATATTAGTAACGATTAATCAGTTAATCCGCAAGCTTTCTCCAAGCTTCTGCTGCAGCCTGCTGCTCCGCTTCCTTCTTCGTCCGGCCAATGCCTGTTCCGTAAGCCGTTTCTCCAATTAACACTTCAATTACAAACTCACGGTCATGAGCTGGACCACGTTCTTCTACAATACGATATTCGATCGGCCCCATACCCGCATGCTGCGCCTTCTCCTGAAGGGTTGATTTGAAATCCTTCACAAGCAAGCCGCCGTTGCTGTCGATATGAGGAAAGATGTAAGAAGCGAGAAAAGAACGAACTGCCTCAAGTCCTTGGTCGAGATAAATCGCTCCAACGAGCGACTCAAACAAATCCGCTAAAAGGGCTTGCCGCTGTCTGCCACCAAGCTGCTCCTCCCCGCGTCCGAGCAACACATGAGTGCCGAGTTCAAGCATTTCGGCGAAACGCGCGAGCGAGGGTTCACATACGATCGAAGCTCGCATCCGGGTTAACTGTCCTTCTGGCCGTTCAGGAAAAGTGCGATAAAGAAATTCCGAAACGGTCAGTTGTAGGACGGCATCGCCAAGGAATTCAAGCCTCTCATTATGTTCTAGAGAGGTTTGGCGATGTTCATTGACGTAAGAAGTATGTGTAAAAGCCTGCCGGAGCAGGCGTGGAGTACGAAAGCGAAGCTGCAGATGCTGCTGCAGTTCCTCAAAGCTATCATGCTTCATATTTCTTCATCACGATCGTGGCGTTATGGCCGCCGAAACCGAACGAGTTGGACATTGCAATACGAACGTCCGCTTTACGCGGCTTATTCGGTACATAGTCAAGATCGCACTCAGGATCCTGGTTGTCCAAATTAATTGTTGGTGGAATGATACCGTTTTCGAGTGTGAGCCCGAGAATAACAGCTTCTACACCGCCAGCAGCACCAAGTAGATGACCCGTCATCGATTTAGTCGAGCTAACTGCCAATTTGTAGGCGGCGTCACCGAATGCTTTCTTGATCGCAGTCGTTTCGGATCTGTCACCAACCGAAGTTGAAGTACCATGAGCGTTTATGTAATCAACTTCAGATGGATCAATTGCGCCATCCTTTAATGCTTTGACCATACAGCGGGCAGCTCCGTCTGGATCTGGCTCCGTCATATGATGCGCATCGCCGCTCATACCGTACCCGATGATCTCGGCATAGATGTGTGCGCCGCGTTTCACTGCATGCTCCAACGATTCCAGCACGAGTACGCCAGAGCCTTCACCCATGATGAAACCATCACGATCGATATCAAATGGGCGGCTTGCTTTCGTTGGCTCATCATTACGAGTAGACATCGCTCTCATCGAGCAAAAACCTGCCATACCCGTCGGTCTGATTGTCGCCTCTGCTCCACCGCAGATCATAACTTCAGCATCACCGCGTTGGATCAACTTGAAGGAATCACCAATGGAATGCGTACCTGTCGCACAAGCCGTTACAGCTGTGCTGTTTGGACCCTTCGCACCCGTTACCATCGATACCTGACCCGATGCCATATTGGCAATCATCATCGGGATAAAGAATGGACTGACACGTTTAGGACCCTTTTCGAGCAAAATGTTATGCTGATCTTCCCATGTTCCAAGACCGCCAATACCGGAGCCAATCATGACACCAACAAGCTCTGGATCAACATCTTCTCCGATGTTCAGCTTAGCATCCTTTATAGCCAGCGTACTGGCAACGACCGCAAATTGAACAAAACGATCCATGCGGCGCGCTTCTTTCTTATCGATGTTGTAATCTTCCGGATTGAAGTTCTTCACTTCAGCCGCAATTTGCGTTGAATATTCGGAAACATCAAAAGCTTCGACATGCGAAACGCCTGACTTTCCTTCCATTAAATTACCCCAAAATTCTTTCAAATCGGAACCAAGTGAGGTCATGACCCCCATGCCCGTAACGACCACTCTCTGTTTCATTCTACTCACCTCTGTATCTAAAACGATAATGGTTAATTCGCTATTATCTATGAAAAACGCCATGCGTTTGCTCATCTTCAGTTGAAACGTAAATCTGCATAAGATGGAGATAAGTCCCGTTAAAACAACGGGACTTATCAGCTTTTTAATTAAGCATTAAGGGAAGCTATGTAATTCACTACTTCTCCCACACTCGTAATTTTCTCTGCATCTTCATCAGAAATCTCCATATCGAACTCATCTTCCAGTTCCATGACTAATTCGACTACATCAAGAGAGTCTGCGCCAAGATCTTCTTTAAAAGAAGCTTCGAGAGACACTTCCGACTCGTCAACGCCAAGGCGGTCGACAACGATGCGTTTTACACGATCATAAACATCGGACATCCGGTTCACCTCCTCCATGGTATTATACGAGAACTGCGGACAAAATGCCATACATCTATCGTCCGTTTAACCTTCATTTGCTGGAAATGGAATGCTACATGTACATGCCGCCATCCACATGAATGGTTTGTCCAGTCATGTAAGAAGCAGCATCAGAAGCTAAGAAGCGAACAGCTGCTGCAATATCCTTAGGATCACCGAGCCTTGCAAGCGGAATCTCACCTGTTAGCTTAGCCTTTACTTCCTCCGGCAGCTTGTCCGTCATTTCCGTTTGTATAAAGCCTGGTGCAATGCAATTCACCGTAATGCCTCGGGACGAGAGTTCACGAGCAGATGCCTTAGTCAGACCGATAACGCCTGCTTTGGCCGCGACATAGTTAGCCTGCCCAGGATTGCCAAGAACACCCACAACTGATGAAATGTTAATGATCCGGCCTGAACGCTGCTTCATCATCGGACGAGTAACGGCTTTGATTCCGTTGAAAACACCCTTCAGGTTCGTTTCAATAACTTGATCAAATTCTTCTTCTTTCATGCGCATAATTAAATTGTCACGCGTAATGCCTGCATTGTTTACTAGGATATCAAGAACGCCGAAGCTGTCAATGACCTGCTTGACCATGGCTTCGAACTCATCTGTTTTGCCAACATTAGCTTTCAATACGAGCGACCGACGGCCTAAATCCACAATGGCTTGAGCGGTTTCTGCTGCGGCCGCTTCGCTTCCAGAGTAGTTAATGGCTACATCTGCGCCAGCTTCAGCTAAGGCAATCGCGATAGCGCGGCCAATGCCGCGAGATGCGCCTGTTACTAACGCTATTTTACCTGTGAGGTCTGCAAACAAATGGGCTGCTCCTTCCTCATACGGAGATATCAAGGGTTGGACCCTATAGACTCCTGCTAAATTGTAACACCTTAGATTGCCGCTGTTTGAAGGGATTCTAGACTGTTGATCGACAGGATGGTCACGCTTTTGTCGATCTTCTTGATCAGCCCGGCTAGGACGGATCCTGAGCCGATTTCGACGAAAGTATCGACGCCCTGTCCGATGAGATATCGGATACTATCCTCCCAGAGAACAGGTGAATAGACCTGCTCCGCAAGCAAGCTGCGGATTTGAGCCGCTTCGGTAACTGGCTTGGCTGTAACGTTAGCCACAACCGGGACACTCGCATCGTTCATGCTGATATCAGCTAAAACATTAGCTAGCTTCTCGGCTGCCGGCTTCATCAGTGAAGAATGAAATGGCCCACTGACTTCGAGTGGTATGACTCGTTTCGCTCCTGCTTCCTTGCCGCGTTCTACTACACCCTGTACCCCTACCGCAGTTCCGGATACAACGATTTGACCAGGACAGTTTACATTCGCAAGCTCTACTGCGCCTGACTCCGCTGATACCGCTTGGCAAAGAGCTGAGAGTGCTTCACGCTCTGCACCTAGTACTGCAGCCATAGCTCCTTGTCCGCTTGGCACAGCCTGCTCCATGAATTGACCCCGTGCACGTACTGTGCGCACGGCATCCTCGAAGGATAATACACCTGCTGCAACCAAAGCGCTGTATTCACCTAGACTGTGACCCGCTACAAAATCAGGCTTCAGGCCGCGTTCCTTGAAGGCTTCAAGCAAGGCGATACTAACAGCAAGCAAAGCTGGCTGCGTATTGACAGTTTGTTTCAATACTTCTTCAGGACCATTAAAGATAATTTCACTTAGCTTAAATCCTAGAGCTTCATCCGCTCGATCGATAATGGAACGTGAAACGTCGAATGATTCATAAGCATCTTTGCCCATACCAACCGCTTGCGCGCCTTGACCCGGAAATACGAATGCTATTTTACCCATATATCTTCATCCTCCAAACCGAAAAATGTTGGACTTGAATGCCCCTTATATACTAGCTAAGAGCAACCATTACCAAACTAGCACCGAAGCACCCCAAGTTAAACCGCCGCCAAAGCCGACAAGCACAATGCAATCGCCTTCGTTGACACGTCCCTGCTCGACCGCTTCAGCAAGTGCGATCGGAATCGAAGCTGCTGATACGTTGCCGTATTTATGGAGGTTGATCATGCTTTTCTCTTCCGGTAAACTCAAACGATTCAAAGCCGATTGAATAATACGGATATTCGCCTGATGCGGAATAAGTAAATCAATATCACCTTTATCCATACCAGCCTTACGGAGTGCTTCTTCGGCAGCATTACCCATAATGCGAACAGCAAATTTAAACACCTCGCTGCCAGCCATATAAATAAAATGCTTCTTATCGGCAATACTTTCCGGTGTTGAAGGTGTGCGTGAACCTCCACCACTAACTTTAAGCAGCTCGCCACCCGACCCGTCTGCACCAAGCTCGAATGAACGGAAACCCCGTCCTTCCGGCACTCGGCCAAGAACGACAGCACCGGCTCCGTCACCAAACAAGATGCAGGTGTTCCGGTCCGTGTAATCCGTGATGCGAGATAGACACTCCGCTCCAATAACAAGTACATGTTTATACATGCCAGTCGCAATCATATTCGAAGCGGTGGCCAGTCCGTAAATAAAGCCCGAACAGGCTGCCGATAGATCAAACGCAGCAGCTTTCTTCGCTCCTAGCTTTTCCTGCAGCAAGCAGGCTGTCGAAGGAAAAGACATATCTGGCGTAATCGTAGCCACGATGATGAGATCCAATTCTTCTGCAGTAACACCAGAAGCGGCTAACGCGATTTTGGCTGCTTCATAGGCTAAGTCAGACGTCGCTTGCTCCTTGGCAGCGATACGACGTTCGCGAATACCGGTACGGGAGACGATCCATTCGTCGTTTGTTTCAACCATTTGTTCAAGTTCTTGATTCGTTAAAATACGTTCCGGTACATATTTACCGGTGCCAATGATGCCTACGGGATGTAATTGCATCGTTCCCACTCACTCCCTACTTATTCCTGTTTATTTCAGCAGCAATGGATGTGATCAATTGACTTTCAATAGCAAGCTTCGCTTGTCTGACCGCGCTCTTGATCGCTTTGACATCAGAAGAGCCGTGACATTTGATGACAAGTCCGTTGATTCCCAGAAGCGGCGCGCCGCCGTGTTCCGTGTAATCCATCTTTTTGCGCAGCTGTCTCAGCTTCGATTGCATAATCGCTGCTGCTAGCTTAGTTAGAAGAGAGCTTGAGAAAGCATCACGGATCGTCTTGAATAAAGTTCCAGCCGTGCCTTCCATTGCTTTAAGCATGATATTGCCAGCAAAACCGTCACATACGAGCACATCACAGTTGTGTACAAGTACATCACGCGCCTCGACGTTGCCGATAAAATTAATCGGCGCTGTCTTGAGCAGCTCGAACGCTGCTTTAGTTAACTCATTGCCCTTCATCTCTTCTGTACCCACGTTGAGAAGTCCAACGCGCGGATTACTGACCCCATTAACCTTATTCCGGTAAATGCTGCCCATAATCGCATATTGAAGGAGATGCTCTGGCTTTGCATCCATGTTCGCTCCAAGATCAAGCGCAAGCACACCGATATCGTTCATCGTTGGCAGCATGGTAACTAAAGCTGGCCGTTCAATACCGCTCATCCGGCCGACAACCAGAAGTCCTGTCGTCATAAGTGCGCCGGTATTTCCAGCCGAAAGCATCGCATCTGCTTCCCCATCACGTACAAGCTGACCTGTCATGACCATAGAGGAGTTCTTTTTCCGGCGTACAGCCTTTACCGGTTCTTCATCTGGACCGATGACATCATCTGCATGAATAATCGTTATGTTAGAGGGCTTGTTGCTACCAAGATGCTCCTCGATTTGGGCCGTGTCTCCGACCAGCAGCACTTGTATGGCCGGCCACTCGACTGCTGCAGCAAGCGCGCCTTTAACAATAAGGGAAGGAGCATGATCTCCCCCCATCGCATCAATTGCGATCCGCACCTTCGTTTCCTCCCTCGATGACCGATTCGCCAGCGGACCGATAGATGATGAAATGACCTTGGAAGACCATCTCATCCCCTACGTATGAAAAGACTTCAACCTTCGCCTTGCTTTGACTGCCGGATATCGATCTCACGTAAGCTTTAGCAATACACTTCTCACCAAGCTTGACCGATCGAACGAACCGAATGTCTGCTGCAGACGTTAAAGCTATTTCATCATTAATAACTGCGACTGCAAGTGAATTTGCTTGCGCAAATACATGATGTCCGCGGGCGATTCCAGTTCTTGAAAACACATGTTCCTGACGAATTTCAAATAAAGATATGCCGCTCCGATCGAGCTGCAAATCAACAATATCTCCGATAACCTCATGCAGGGGCAATGATCGGACGGCATCATATGAACGCTCCGCCATCAGCTTCATTCGCTCCCGCAGCTCGGGTATACCTAGTTCCAATCGGTCAAGCCTCACCGTTTGAATACTAACTTTCAACTGACGCGTTAGCTCCCGATCCGTTATAAAAGGATTGTCATCAATTAGACGAGACAATTGTTGATGTCGTTGACGCTTCGGAAGACGTTCGATGGTCCGCACCACCTTTGCCTATTATTCTATGGATGTGCCTTAGCTACGCCTTTGTTAATACTTCTTACAATCAGCTATTATAACCAGGTACTAACAGTATATAAAAGAATGCACCAGTGTGCAATGTAAGTATATGAATTAGGCTAAGTTAAAATCCAGCGGTTCATCGATTTTCAAAAAAAATAGCACTTCACCGCGGGATGAAGTACTACTTATTGAACTATTGTTTGATAATCTCTCTTGTTTTATAATATCCGCAAACTTTACATACTCGGTGACTTAGTTTCAACTCTCCGCATTGCTCACATTTCACCATACCCGGCACTGCCAGTTTAAAATGTGTACGGCGTTTGTCACGACGAGTCTTGGATGTTCTACGTTGTGGTACTGCCATGTTTCCCACCTCCTTCAAAAAATTAGGCACGCAGCCTTCTTAAAGCTCCGAACCTACTGATCCTTATCCTTAAACAAATCTTGCAACACGGCTAGCCGAGGATCAATACGCTCCTTCGAGCATCCGCAGTTTCCCTCATTTAAGTTGGCTCCGCAGGTTTGACAAAGACCTTTACAATCTTCATCGCAAAGCGGTACGAATGGTAAAGTGAGCATCATCGTTTCTTCAAAAAACGGATCGAGTTCAACTTTTTCTTCATCCACCGGCGTGATTTCTTCATCTTCACCGGTTTCAGCCATTGCAGCAGCTGGCTTGAAGCGCTCATGAAATGGAATGACAAAATGTTCTTTTGTCGGTTCCAAGCAGCGGGAACATGCAAACTCAACTTCAATCGACAGTTCGCCCTCCACATGAGCAACACCGTGTTCGCCCCTTGCCGTCATGTCGACTTCAAGTGGACTTGTACTAATTACATCCTTACGCACTTGCAGTAACCAATCGGCATTTAAGCTTGCACGAAGTGGCACTTTCGTTTCTTTGGCAATTAACTCTTTAACCTGAATCTCCATACGATCACTCCAAACAAACAAAGATTATTATATCGATTATTGAATCGTTTTGTCAACATTTTCGCGGCATGATATAGTAAAAAATATACGGCCAATCATTTGGGGGACATATCATGCGCACAGTTGGGCTTATCGTTGAGTATAATCCGTTTCACAACGGACATCACTATCATTTACAACAATCGTTAAAAATAACGGAAAGCGATGCAGTTGTTGCCGTTATGAGCGGACATTTTTTGCAGCGCGGCGAGCCTGCGCTGCTCAATAAATGGACGCGCACCGAGATGGCCCTTCGCGGCGGCTGCGATCTCGTCATCGAGCTGCCGGTCGCTTATTCGACACAGGCAGCGGAATGGTTCGCCTTTGGCGCGGTACAGCTGCTGGCCGCAACTGGCGTCGTAGACGCCCTATGCTTCGGCAGCGAGGCCGGAGACATCAGGCCGCTGCGCCGCATCGCGCAATTGCTCGCACATGAGCCGGAGTCCTTTAAGGGGCTCATGGCGGATACGCTTGCGACGGGCGCGAGCTATCCGGCCGCCTATAGCGAGGCCGTTCGCAGGCACATGGCGGACGAAGGGGATCATGAGGCCGCCTCGTTCGGACTTGAGCAGCCCAATAATACGCTTGGGCTGCATTACTTGTTGGCGTTGGAGCGAATAGGCAGCAGCATCGAACCCTTCTCCATCCGACGCGAGAAAGCAGGCTACCTGCAAGCGGATATTACCGATGCGCAAATCGCCAGTGCAACAGCAATCCGCAAGCTCGTCGCGAATTCCTCATCACCGCAGGAAGCAGCTCCCTTCATCCCGCCCGCTACACTGGAGCTGCTGCTGCGAGATAGTGCGGCAGGCCGTGGCCCGCTTGGCTGGCCCAGCTTCGCGTCACCGCTTTTTCACAAAATTGTTAGTGAATCTACGGAGACCTTATCTGGCTATCACGAAATGAGTGAAGGTTTGGAGCATCGGTTAAAGCGGGCGATTCCCAACCTGAATGCTTTTCAGATCGACCCTCTGCTTGAAGCGTTAAAGACCAAACGGTATACGCGAACGAAGCTGCAGCGGACTCTGCTCTCTGTGCTGCTTGGACATCGCAAGGAAATGCTGAGTCCAGACCGTCTGCGTGAAGGTGTCCAATACTTGCGTATCCTCGGTTATACAGACAAAGGCCGACAACTGCTGAAAAGAATGCGCACAACAGCCACATTACCGATCCTAAACAGTGCAGCTAGGACTGATGAACGTTATCCTTACCTTGAGCTTGATGTTCAGGCGACTTCGGTCTACGCGCTCGCCTCTCCTAACGCAACTGCACAAGAATTATTTCGCGACTATTATGAGAAGCCGGTTACGTTGTAACCGGTTTTTTACTTTTTACTTTTTGCTTTTTGTTTTTTGCTTTTTGCCGCTTGATTGGTAGTTAAAGTTCTAATCACTCATAGACAAGCGTACAATGTAGTGGCTGTTTCGTCCAAGCTACTCTATCGTAATGGAGCTGAATCAAATGATACGCACCGTGCTGCTTGCCTGCTTATCCATCCTGCTTGTCGCAACGATTATCGTACGCCCTGACGATGCGTTCCAAGCTTCCCTTCAAGGATTAACGATCTGGTGGAACATCGTCTTTCCCGGCTTACTGCCATTCCTAACGCTGCTCGAGCTCATGCTGGCCTTTGGAGCTGTACATGCTCTTGGTGCCTTGCTAGATCCCCTGATGAGACGATTATTCCGTTTACCTGGTGAAGCAGGGCTTGCTATAGCACTTGGCTGGACAAGCGGATTCCCATCCGGCGCAGAATCCACAGCAATACTTCGACGGGGGGAGAGGGTTACACAGGCACAAGGACAGCGACTGCTTACACTCGCACATATGCCTAGCCCCCTCTTCATGCTGCTGGTCGTGGGAGCCGGTTTCTCGCAGCGGCCAGAGCTTGGCGTAATAATCGCCGCAGCAGTGTGGATGGCTGCGATTATTACTGGGCTGGCTCATGCCAGATTCTCCAAGACTACATCAGCTTCCCCTTCAAATACATCTTCCGAGGCCCCTGGCGAAAAGCGTTCCATTCGAGATCTGCTGCGACTTGCCGCCAAGGCAATGACACAAGCCAAAATACGCGACGGTCGAACCTTCGGTAAAGCACTGGGAGATTCGGTCATCACTTCTGTCTATAAGCTAATGGCTATCGGCGGCTTTATGATGATTTGCTCCGTTCTCGTTCGTTTACTTGCGCCCATCATTCCTGACACTATACCATCCTTCGTACTTCCCGGATTAATCGAAAGCCATATCGGAGCGTATGCCGCTTCTGCCGTCAGCTTCCCCGGCGGTCTTGCGTGGAATGCCGCAGTGATCGCAGCTATTCTCAGTTGGGGAGGTGTTAGCGCCTTATTACAAGCAGGCTCAGCCATTACAGGGACTGATCTTTCCATACGCCCACTAGCTGTAATGCGACTCTTGCAAGCAGCAGTTGCTTTCACTTGTACGATCCTGCTATGGCGGCCCATATCGAATTTAACCGCCTATATCTTACCTAGTTCTACACCAGCTTTTCAGCTACATGGCTACACTGTCTCATCCCCGCCACCAGCTATACATGTTTCCGACTTACACTCACTTTGGCCATATACACCTGTATTATTCGCGGCTTTTGGTTGTGTATTATTGCTTCTTACTCTAGCTTCAATAAGTTCTTCACTTCGATTCATGCGCTAAAAACGCCGCAGGCCCGCTGTTAAAGCAAACTTAAGCGACGTCCCGTTTATGCTCTTATTGAAGCGTCTCAC
Organism: Paenibacillus baekrokdamisoli; assembly: GCF_003945345.1. Lineage (GTDB taxonomy): Bacteria > Bacillota > Bacilli > Paenibacillales > Paenibacillaceae > Paenibacillus_Z > Paenibacillus_Z baekrokdamisoli. The sequence continues at coordinate 2,474,722 of NZ_AP019308.1, forward strand.
CATACTTTATAGCTAGAGCTTCCGCAACCTCCGGAGGTACAAGATCCTTCACGTTTCCTTGGAATTTGGCAATTTCCTTCACGATGCTGGAGCTCAAATAAGAGTATTTGGGATTCGTCATCATGAATATCGTCTCAATTTCACCATCCAATTGCGCATTCGTCGAAGCAAGCTGCAGCTCATACTCAAAGTCCGTAACGGAACGGATGCCTCGAACAATGACCTGTGCTTGGCGTGAACGCATGAATCGAACAAGCAAATCACGAAAGCTATCAATGGATACATTCGGAAGATCCCGAGTTACCTCGGTAAGAAGCACTTTACGCTCTTCCACGGAGAACAACGGATTCTTGCCCGAGTTATTAAGTACTGCCACAATTAAGTGATCAAATTGCTTCGCAGCGCGCTTTATAATGTCAACATGGCCGCAGGTTACCGGATCAAAGCTTCCGGGATAAACAGCAACTCTCGGCTCTGTCGTTCTTGCTGTTGGTGTGGCTTGCATCGTTTATTCCTCCAATTGTTCAGGCGAACCGACCTCTTCAGGACGGTAACGATAGATCGTAACCGCTGTATCTCCGTACTGCGTATGCTTCATTTGTTCATAAAACGAGAATGCTTCCGGGTACCGATGCGCTGCATCATGCTCGATGACAATCATGGCATTAGCTTCAAGCAAATTGCGCTGTGCAAGCTCCTGCATCAAGCTGTCCATTTCTTTCATGCGATAAGGCGGATCTAGAAAAACAATTCGAAAAGCCTTACCGCGTTTCTCAAGCGCCTTCACTGCTCGCAGAGCTTCATTACGATAAATCTCTGAGCTAGCGCCAAGACCAGCAGCTTGTACATTATGTTTAATTACGTCGATGCTGGCTCCTTCGAGATCAACGAATACTGCACGATCCGCACCTCGGCTTAACGCCTCGATTCCTAGGCCCCCGGTTCCAGCAAACAAATCCAACACCAAGCCGCCATCAAAGTAGGGACCGATCATACTAAAAATCGCTTCCTTTACTTTGTCCGTCGTCGGGCGTGTATTCGTGCCAGGCACTGCTTTCAAAGCACGGCCTTTTGCCGTACCTGCTATGACTCTCAAGGATGTCTTACCCCTTTCACGCGTTTCACTGCTGTTATAGTATCATCTTTTCCTTTATTGTTAAAGCATTTGTGCAGGGCTTTTCTACATCAACAATGGCAGGGTCCGTACTTTTACTTCTTTTTGTCATGTCAGCCTCCTACAAGGCCTATATATAAGCAAAGCATGTGCTTCCAAAGTAGTTTTTGCATGCAGGAAATCGATCATGAACGATCGCAAAAACGATTAGGAGGAAAAGACATGCCAGACCAGCAACCGGTAACAATTCTCCCCATCCCCTTTGACTGGGGCGCTAGCAGGCGCGGTGCTGACAAAGGACCCGACGCGGTGCTAATCGCAGGTTTAGCGGATAGGCTAGTGCTGCTTGGCCGCAAATTCGAAACCCGATCCACCAGTTATCTACCCCCTCTTGCTGCAGATCGCAGAACCTTACTTCGTATGAAGGAGTGGGGACGCGTTCATGCAATGAGCGAGGCAGTCGCAAAAGAAATTGCCACAATTGTGACGACTGGCGCTTTCCCTCTAGCACTTGGCGGTGATCACAGTATCTCCATTGGCACCATCGCCGGGTTAACGCAATTCAAACGGCGTCTTGGCGTGATTTGGATAGATGCCCATGCCGATTTGAACACACCGGAAACATCACCTTCTGGCAATATGCATGGCATGGCGCTTGCAGTGAGTCTCGGATTAGGCGATTCAAGGTTCACTGGTATCGGCGGTGGCAGGAGTCCTAAGCTACAGCCTGAACGTGTCGTGCTTGTTGGCGTTCGCGAGCTTGATGAAGGCGAGAAAATAATTATTAGGCAGCATCAGATAACCTGCTTCACGATGCATGATATAGACAGGCTCGGGATGGCTCGCGTCATGGACGAAGCGATCCAAATAGCAGCTCGCGGGTCTGACGGTGTGCATGTTAGCTTCGATATAGACAGTATTGATCCTAAGGATGCGCCTGGAACAGGAACTCCAGTTCGCGGGGGTCTTAATTATCGTGAAGCGCATCTAGGTGCGGAAATGCTTTACAGCGCCCAAATAGTCACCTCAGCAGACTTTGTTGAAGTAAACCCGCTTCTGGACAATAGCCATCTTACAGCTAAGCTGGCAGTAGAGCTGATCGCCTCCCTATTGGGCGAACGCATTCTATAAGAAATACCACTATTTGCAGCGAACTTCATTCCATCCCGATCATGAAACCAAGCATCTACTGAAAAAACAGCCCTATACAGAGAGAGAGAAAGAGAGAGAGAGAGAAAGCATTTATTGAGAATAATAATGCCAAATAGAGATTCATTAATAGCGCCCATCTCCGGTCAAAATCAAAACAAAGCGGACGTTCCACAATCTACAGTGGGAACGTCCGCTTTGCATATATTCATTTAAGCGTAGTGACAAGCTGCCCAGTGATTCGGACGAACCTCTCTGAATAAAGGTTGCTCCGCTTTGCAAAGCTCAGTTGCCATCGGGCAACGCGTACGGAATTGACAGCCGCTAGGTGGGTGAATCGGGCTTGGCAGTTCACCAGTCAGCACGATACGTTCCTTGTTCTCTTCCACGTCCGGGTCAGGAATCGGAATAGCAGACATCAATGCTTTAGTATAGGGATGCTGCGGGTTTGCATACAGTTCTTCGCTTTCCGCAAGCTCCACCATTTTACCCAAATACATGACTGCAACACGATCACTGATATGCTTTACCATCGCCAGATCATGCGCAATAAATAGGTAGGTCAAGCCGTAATCACGCTGAAGATCCTGCAGCAAATTAACGACTTGAGCTTGTATGGAAACGTCCAGCGCAGAAATAGGCTCATCACAAACAATAAATTTGGGATTAACCGCAAGCGCGCGTGCAATCCCGATCCGCTGCCTTTGACCACCAGAGAATTCATGCGCATAACGAGTTGCATGCTCAGGGCGTAGACCTACACGATCAAGTAATCGTTCAACCTGCAGTTTTCTTTCTTTACGACTAGAGGTCAGGTTATGAATATCAAGCGGCTCTGCAATGAGATTCTCTACCGTCCAGCGCGGATTCAAGGAAGCATAAGGATCTTGAAATACCATCTGCATCTCGCGACGCAGCGCTTTGAGCTTAGACCCATTAGCCTTCATAATATTCTCACCGTTAAAGGTAACTGAGCCGCCAGTAGGCTCATACAAGCGAAGTAATGTCCGTCCAGCCGTAGACTTTCCACAGCCCGACTCACCTACCATCCCCAAGGTTTCACCCTTGCGAATTCCGAATGTCAAGTCATTTACCGCTTTAAGTGTCTGACCTTTACCTACTGAGAAAAACTTTTTCAGATGCTCGACTTCAATCAAAAGGGGAGATTCTTGGTTTGATTTCATGCTGTTTCCCCCTTACGAGCTGGATCATGCAGCCAGCATTTTGCCGTCTGTGTCTCACTGATGGTATAGGTTGGTGCGTCCTTATCGACACAAATTCGCATTGCGTCATCACAACGCGCGCAGAATGCACAGCCCGGAGGCGGTGAAGACATATCCGGCGGTGTACCAAAAATTGGGATCAGTGGCTCATCTTTCTTCTGATCCAGACGAGGCAAGGACCGCAGCAACCCTTTTGTATAGGGATGCTGTGGATTATGAAAAATTTCATGTTTGGTCCCGGTCTCTACTACTTTACCAGCGTACATGACAACAACGCGATCACACATATCTGCCACGATGCCTAGATCATGCGTAATCAATATGATTGAAGTACCCGTTTTTTTCTGCAAATCCTTCATGAGCTGCATAATTTGAGCTTGAATGGTTACATCCAGAGCCGTAGTTGGCTCATCCGCAATCAGAAGTGCAGGATCACAGGCCAATGCAATAGCAATCATTACACGCTGTCTCATCCCACCAGAGAATTGATGGGGATATTCACCGACTCGTTCGTGTGCATTCGGAATACCAACTAAAGTCAGCAGCTCAGTCGCACGCTTAGTCGCTTCAGCTCTACTCATCTTCTGATGCTTAATAAGCACTTCAGAAATTTGCTTACCTACCGTAAGAGTTGGATTAAGAGAAGTCATCGGATCTTGGAAAATCATGCCGATTTCTTTACCCCGAATTGCCTCCATCTCTTTCTCGGATTTGGCTAGCAAATCCTGTCCCATGAAAGTAATAGAGCCTTTCTTAATCACACCAGGCGGAGTAGGAATCAGACGCAAAATGGATTGAGCCGTTACACTCTTACCGCTGCCGGACTCACCAACAATGGCTACCGATTCACCTCGCTTCATCTCCAAGTTAAATCCGCGGACAGCCTGTACTTCTCCACCGCGCACATGAAACGAGATTTGTAAATCAGAAATACGCAAAATCGGATTCATAAACTCACTCCCAGCGCTTTTATTTTTTCGATTTTGGGTCAAAGGCATATTGAAGCCCATCACCAAACACGTTAAAGGCATACATCGTAATACTTAGAAGAGCTGCAGGAATAATCATCAACCAAGGATATAATGTCCATGATGAGAGTGCCTCACCAATTAATGTACCTAGTGAGGAAGCTGGTGATTGGACACCCAGCCCAATGAAACTAAGGAAGGCTTCTGCAAATATAGCGGATGGTACCGATAACGTGACGGTCACGATAATCGGACCTAGTGTATTCGGAATTAAGTGACGGAATAAAATACGAGCACCGCTGGCTCCCATGGATTGGGCTGCGAGCACATATTCCTGGTTTTTGAGCTGTAAGATTTGACCGCGAACGATCCATGACATCGTGATCCAGCCCGTAATGGATAAAGCAATAATAATAGTAACAAGGCCCGATCCCATAACAACACTTAATAGAATAACAACAAGAAGATGTGGGATAGAGTACAGAACTTCGGCAAGCTTATTCATCGCTCCGCCTATCCGTCTTCCGCTGAAGCCCATAATCCCCCCATAAGCTACGCCAATAATGAGATCAATGAAGGCTGCAGTAAATCCGACGATCAACGAAATACGAACACCCATCCATACCCTTGTGAATAAGTCTCGGCCTAGATTGTCTGTACCAAACCAATGAGAAGCTGATGGCGCTCCGAATGTATTATCCAAATCATTCGTGTACGAATTGTATGGTGACAGCATCGGGCAAGCAATCGCCAGAATAATAATGACGATAAGAGCATACATACCACCCATCGCCAATCGATTGGTCTTCATCCGTCCCCATGACTCCTGCCAAGTGGACTGACTTTCGGCCACTATTACTTCCGCATCGATATGCTTTTGATGCAGCTTCTCAAATGGATCTGCTACAGAACCTTTCGCAAGGGGGGCGTAATCTTCAGAATGTGTACTCATGATTTAACGATACCCCCACTCAATTTGATCCTTGGATCAATAAGAATATAAGCCAAATCCGTAACAAACCGAGCTGCCATAAGAATGACTGCGTAGAAAATAGTGATTCCCATAATTAGCGTGTAATCCCGGTTCGTGATACTTTCAACAAAATGCGCACCTAAGCCTGGAAGACCAAATATCTGTTCAACAACGACTGAACCCGTAATAATATTGGCCGTCATGGGTCCCAAATAAGTAACAACAGGCAGGATACCATTACGAAGACCATGCTGCCATAAAATCGCTGACGGTTTTAACCCTTTTGCTTTAGCCGTACGAATATAATCAGAAGTTAACACTTCAAGCATGGTAGAACGAGTTAACCTAGCAATAAACGCAATCGGAAGCGTTGAGAGCGCAATGGTTGGCAGCACATAATCCATCGGGCCTTCTAATCCGGCAACCTTGAAGATCGGAAACTGTACAGCCAATAAATACTGGATCATGGCACCTATGACGAAGTTAGGCACAGATATCCCAATAACAGCTAATGTCATCGCACCATTATCAATGAGTTTACGATGTTTTAGTGCAGCCATCATCCCTAGATAGATCCCAATGATAATGGAAACGATTACCGCAACAAATCCAATTTTGAAGGAAGTACCAAACGAATCCGTAATGATGCTCGAAACCGTTCGATTCTGACTTTTCATAGACTCGCCCAAGTTAAGTTGGAATAAATTCTTCATATAAATAATATATTGCTCGCCAATTGGCTTATCCAGGCCATAATGAGCCATGATATTCGCTTTAATTTCCGGCGGAATCGCCTTCTCTTGAGTGAAAGGGTCCCCTGGGACAGCTTTCATTAAGAAGAAAGTAGCGGTGGCTAGAATGAGTAGAGATACAATAATATTGATAAATTTACCGCCCAAATACCGAACCATCCTAAGCACTCCCCAATCCTAAGAGAAGGGGTATATATGGGTATCCCATATATACCCCTGTGCCCCCTGTTTGTCTTCTTCGTTGTCTTATTTCTCGATCGAAATGTGCGAGTAATCCACGTTACCGCTGTAATCCACCACGTAATTTTTCACATAAGGCTTAACCAATTCTGAGGAAGTGTAGTTCCAAATTGGCATAATCGCCATGTTATCACCGATCAGAATTTTCTCTGCTTTCGCCATCGCGTCGACACGTTTTTGTTGATCATTCGTGCTGTTCGCTTCTTTAACTAAAGCATCGTACTCTGGATTTTTGAAACCAATGTCGTTATTACCGCCTTTAGAAGTATACATATCAATGAAAGTCATCGGATCATTATAATCCGCGCCCCAGCCCGAACGAGCGATATCAAAGTTCAAGCTTTGACGGTTTTTCAAGAACACTTTCCACTCTTGAAGCTCGAGATTAACTGTAATACCAAGGTTTGTTTTCCACATGTCGGCAATGGCTTCCGCTACATTCTTGTGAAGTCCTTCGTTAAAGGAGAGGGAGAATGCAGGCATCGATTTCAAGCCTTCTTCAGCTAAGCCTTCAGCAAGCAATTTCTTCGCTTCTGCAACATCTTCTTTGAAGAAGTTAGCCGGCACTTCTGTACGGTACTCCTCTTTCACACCATGGATACCTGTCGAAACAAAGCCGTAAGCCGGTTGTTGACCGCCCTTAGCTACTTTCTCAACAAGGTCTGTACGATTGATAGCCATCGATAGCGCTTTACGCACCTTTGCATTATTGAAAGGTTTTTTCGTGTTATTGAAGAGGTAATAGTACGTGCTCGCAATCCCTTTGATATTTAGCTCCGGGTTTTTATCTTTAATTGCTTTTGCAAGCTGTTCAGCAGGGATACTTCCTGTAGGCATGCCCGCCCAATCAAGTTGGCCTGTTTTGTATGCATTAAGCTCCGTATTCGGATCTTTGTACATCGCGAATTTCACGCTAGTCAGCTTGATTTCGGCTTTTTTGTTATAATACTCATTCGGCACAAGCTCAATGGAATCACCATGTTTCCATGAAGCCAATTTGAATGGACCGTTACCGATATAACCTTTTGCTTCTGCAGCCCAGTTCGGGTTGTCCTTCGCCGATTTGTGAACTGGGAAAGTGGTGAAGAATGCCGTTATATTAAGGAAGTAAGGAGTTGGGTTCTCAAGCTCCACATCCAATGTATAATCATCTGTTGCTTTCACACCCAGTTGATTCGGGTCGCTGATATGATTAGGGTTGTCCGCTTTGATGTTATAGTTTTGAGCGTTCTTAATATAATAAAGCTGGTAAGCATAAGGAGCAGGAGGATTCAAATTCGGATCCAACGTGCGCTTCCAGGAATATTCAAAATCATGAGCCGTTACAGGGTCGCCATTCGACCACTTTGCATCCTTGCGCAGGTGGAAGGTGAAATGCTTACCATCTGCCGATACATCCCATTTCTCTGCAACACCTGGTACGATGTTTCCTTTTGCATCCATACGGGTAAGACCTTCAAAAAGGCCAGAAAGAACAGTAAACGAAACGTTATCCTGTACTTGAGCAACATCAAGCGTTGGCGGTTCCGATGTAAGGTTCATCCGAAATGTTTGATCACTGCTTGAGGTTTGTCCACCGTTCTCTTCTTTCTTCGAGCCACAGGCTGACAATAAACCTGTTAATACGAGCATTAGTGAAACAAGGACGATCATTTTCTTCTGCATAAAGCCCCTCCGTCAATCAATTATTAGTTTAAACTTTTGAATCTGTTATTAATGATACTATTATTTTAATCGAAATAACAACATATTTTATGAATTTGTAAAATGTTACAACGTTTCTATGTTAGATTATGTTACATAGTTTTGAACGAAATCTTATTGATCTCTTTTATTATGCAGTTTTTTAAACTTATTTATTTTACACCGCAAAATTTTCTTTCGCCTTCAGACAACACAAAAAAGCCATCCCGCCCAAGAAGGTGAGATGGCTTTGAAGCTATTTGTTTATCATAAAAATACTTCATTCATTACTTAGGGTGTTGTTGTTGCAGGTGCTGCAGTTTTTGCTGCCGCTGCAGCCTTTTCTTTGTCGTCAAGCGTATTCGTAATTTTCGCTTTTGCCTTGAGGTCAGCAAGCCATGTAGCGGACAATTCTTGCACTTTTTGGTTAACCAGTTGATCTTTTATCTTTGCTTTCTCTTCATCTAGCGTTGCTACTTTAGCTTCCTTACGATCCGTCACTTTAATAATATGGTAGCCAAAGCTTGTCTTAACCGGGGCACTTAACTCATCCTTTTTCAAAGCAAATGCAGCTTTTTCAAAAGCAGGATCCATTGCGCCTGCACCAAAGAAACCAAGATCTCCGCCATTTGCTTTACTTCCGGGATCTGTTGATTTTGCCTTAGCGATTGCCGCAAAATCTCCTCCGGCTTTTAGCTCTTTCAAGATATCTTCGGCTTCTTTCTCAGTAGCAACCAAGATATGTGATGCACGGACCTGCAAAGGCGTACCTAAAGATGCTTTATTCTTATCAAAATAATCTTTAATTTCCTTGTCAGTAACCGTTACTTTCGGCTCCAGAATTTTGCGAATCCGAAGCTGCATAGGCGTTTGCTTCTTAAGATCATCCAGTGTCATGTTCGCTTGCTGCAGAGCCGCGTTGAAATCCGCCTCTGTCGGGAAGCGACCTTTAATCGATGTGATTTCTTTCTCTACATCAGCGTCAGTCACTTTAATTCCATCTTTATCTGCTGCTTGCATGATCAACTCATCTTGGATAAGATTATCCAACGTTTGCTTGCCGCCGAGCTCAGACATGGAATCAAAAAGCTTATCCTTGGTAATAGCAACGCCATTAACGGTGGCAACTGTATCATTCTTGCTGCTCGCTCCTCCAAATGGCGGTGCCACAAGAACGATTACTAGCAGAATTGCTAGACCGAGCGAAACATACATCCACGGCTTACTGTTGCTTTTCGTTGCTGCTGCCGAAGACGGCGGCCGATTGGAGTTGTCATTATCTGTTGAACCAACACTGACAACCTCATCGTGCTCTCCTTCATGTCGCTCAGCAGAATCTACACCTTCGTCGACCCCATTTTTCAATTCCTCTAGGTTATTCTCTTTGTTTGTTTCATTCTCTTTCTCGTTCAATGTTAAATCTCCCTTCCAATAGGTGAGTATAGCGAATGGTTTGTCCACTTGTTGTCATAATATCAGAAATAAAATTAATAAACCTTAAAAGAAGATAAAATGTCACTGAAAATGAGAAAAACAAACGAAAACGAGAGATTTTAGCAAAATATACGATTTTCAGAGCCAGAGCCAATTAGTTTACCTTATTAACGACGAGCTTTTGCTGGAATGATCGTAAGTTCTCGGAAGCAATGCTCATGAGGCGACTACGCGCTTCGATTGTAGCCCATCCGATATGGGGAGTAATGCAGCAATTGGCCGCATGAAGCAGCGGATGATCCGCAGGCGGCGGCTCAACAGACAATACATCTAGCGCAGCACCGGCTATTACGCCCTCATTAAGCGCATCCGCCAAATCCTGCTCAACTACATGCCCACCGCGAGCCGTGTTAATAAGAAAAGCTTCCTTCTTCATCCTTTTCAACGAGTCACGATTAATGATGCCTGAGGTTTCGGGTGTCAGCGGGCAATGAAGGGAGATAAAGTCTGATTGTTCTACTAGTATCTCAAAAGAGACAAAACGAACCCCTTCCAGTCCCGGAACTTGTTTGACTGTACGCGTGTGCACACATACTTCCATGCCAAAAGCGATAGCGGCTTTAGCAACCTGTTGACCAATTTGGCCAAAACCAATGATCCCGATCGTTTTCCCAGCTAACTCTAGCAGCGGAGTGAGCGAGAACATGAAGTCAGGACCAGCCGCCCAACGCCCATTATGAACGGCAGTACTATGTTCGCCAACATGAAGACAGTGCTCTAGGAGGAACGCGAATACCAGCTGAACTACCGAATGGGTGCTGTAATCTGGAACATTCGTCACAACAATACCTCTTTCAGCTGCTGCTGACGTGTTCACGATATTGTAGCCTGTTGCCAATACGCCAATGTAGGTTAAGTTGGGTAATTGTGAGATTGTTTCAGCTGTAATCGGCGTTTTATTCGTCAATAGAATGTCCGCTTCTGACGCCCTCTTCACGATCTGATCCGGTGATGTCCGTTCATATACCGTTAAATGACCAAGCTCAGACAACTCCTCCCATGTCAGATCGCCAGGATTAAGTGTGTATCCGTCTAAAACAACAATGTTCATATCGATGATACCCCCTGTTTTATTAATACAAATAACACAAGTAGACTAAGTGAAACATCCAGCATCCACATAGAGCGGCACACCCTGTAAGCCACCCTTTTTTCAAACGAGTCTTTGTTGTCGTAAAGAACAGGAAGAAAAAACACACCAGGTATATATTGGCGCATTCTGGGCATTCTATAGTTATCGGCGTCGCGAGATGCCGTAGACAACCGCGGAGAAGACTTACGTTTCCCCATAAGCTCTTCGTCCGGTTTCTCCTCTCCCATGAAAGGGACCCTGAAAGGGGTCCCGGATTTTTTGTATAAACCCTTGATAATAAAGGGGTTTTTCGAGTTTCTCCGTTAAACAAACACCTTGACCTCAATTATTGCGAACGACCGCTAAGCCATGATCTCGGGGTTAGGATGATAGGTAAGAACAACGACACCCGAACTGAACGTCTTTGTCTCCACCAATTTCAAGGTCTTCTTATCGAGACCTTCTCCGAAGAGACGTTTTCCGCTCCCCAGAACGACTGGAAACACCATGAGCCTATATTCGTCGATGAGGTCAAGCTCCATCAGCGTGTGAACAAGGCTGCAGCTGCCGAAAACCAAAATGTCCTTGCCAGGCTGCTGCTTCAGCTTGGATACTTCCTCTGCGATATCCCCCTTGATCAGCTCAGAATTGTTCCATTCCACTTCTTCCAGAGTCGTTGAAACCACATGCTTGGGGTAGCCGTTCATCATCTCGCCATATTCCCCTGTTTGCTCGACCATGTTAGGCCACACCGCCGCGAAGCCATCATAGGTTACTCAGATACAACTAATTTTCTCATTTTGATTCTCCTTTATCATTTTTGTATACTAGCTATTCATAAGTATAACATTTTAACGATTAGGCTGTTTCTAATGAATAGAGCCTCTTTAATTCATCAAAACTCATCTTTCGGACAACTTCATATCCTTTGCCTACCCAAATAAGGACTTGCCATAACCGGGAATTGTAAAGGAATCTGTTGTCCACGAAAAATATCCCCAATTAACTTGGCTTGTTCTTTACCTGTATCCGTCAAATTCCTCTGTGTGCTGCAATCTTTATTTTGACTGGAGCTTCCTTAAGATCTCTAGCAAAATAACATTAAGGCTTACCCAAACCCCTCCGAAAACGTAGCCTGCCACTACATCACTCGGAAACTGAACATGAAAGTAAATTCGGCTTAGACCCACGACTAGACACAAAAGAATGACGGAAAATACCGCTGCAACACGAATTGATGTCCACGTATAATGACGAACCAGTAAAAAAGCTGAAAAGCCGCAAACGGTAAGAGAAGTTAATGTCTCTTCACTTGGGAATGTGTTATACAATTGATGCCCTAAATGGACAGGACCCTTCCGATGGAAAAGTGCGCCTAAGCTCTCGTTAAGCAATTCCCCTCCAACCACAACCCATAACAGAAACAATAGTTCTAAAAACTTATCCTTAGCTCTTAAGCAGATCCAGATTGCTGTTATGGCAATCAGCGGACCAAAGAGATCAATTGAACCAAGTGCTGAGAACCTACTCATCCATCCATTCCACTCTGGACCAAAGACCCTCTGAACGAAATATGAGGCAACCTCGTCAAATTGACTAAACTCCTGTGCCAAGAAATCCTGAATTATTCCTAGCATGAAGGAGAGTGACATAACGAAAAATGCAAAGGATGCCAGAACCAAGAACCGAACTGTGCCAAGTGAATTGAAATGTTCGATTCCTTTGGATAGCATACCAGCAAACCAAGTGACGATACGCTGTTTATTCTTCCGGTAGAAGTAGACCAGAATCGTTACAATTGCGGAACCAACCCCGAACATAATCATGTAATGATTCACGGTTCTATGGTAGAGTTCCCATTTGGGCCCGAGAACCTTACCCAGCGAAATGAACAGGCTGACCCAGAAGATCGCTCCCGAATACGCGTATATTGCGTATCTACGAAATGGCATTCTAGTTACACCGCAGAAGTACCCCGTTATATGTCTGACACCAGGAATGAAATAAGCTACGAATAGAAGCTTGTCCCCATATTTATCAAACCATACAGACATGCTTTCGAGTTTCTCTTCGCCAAAATGAATGCGTGCTCCATATTTCATTACGAAGGGTTTACCCAAACGATAACCGATCCAATACGACAATGTAATGCCTGCTGTTACACCTGCACTCGCTGAGACAATACTTAACAACCAGTTCAATTTCCCTTCAAATACAAACAATCCGGTATAGCTCATCAACATTTCACCAGGTAGAGGCAGTGCAAGCATCTCAAGGAATAAAGCGATAAAAATAAGGCCATATCCATAATGTTCAAGCCATGTTGTTACTACGCTCAATGTAATTCCTCCTCTTCCGGTAGTTTGATCTCAAAACTTGGATAATAACCAATCAAAAACACATCGGCAGTTAACCCGATGTGTTTCGTTGAGATCTAGGTTTTCCCTCCTCCTCCCATTCCCTCCTTCGTCTGTTTGATTAACTGATGACTGTACACCGAAACCGCTCCGCACAGAATGCCTTGCAGTACGCTCTTTACATGGAATCCAAGCAAAAACAAAGTGACTACGATTGCAAATGCAGTTACCACATAAATGATTATCCAATCAGGTATCCTCGGTGTCTGCTTTAGCATGTAGCCAACGACCCAACATGCAGCAAGTACGATAAATAAGGAAGGATCGATTAGATCCGTAATAACACTCCATTCCATATTTGATCACGCTCCATTTTTAACTAGGCTATGAGTTTCCATCATGAAATGTACCTGTTCATGACAATGCCCCCCTCGATGGGGTCTTCGATTTTATCTCATTCCACACAAGTTGTAATTAAATGAGCTTTTGCCTTTTCAATACAACCAACAACCGATAGAAGTCCAATCCTCCGCCATTTGGCGTATCGATGAGCTTCGCTTTTATAGCTGCATCTACTGCATCCTTAGCCCAGCTTGGGACATCCATTGCAGATTTCCCCTTAAGATCTGCTACTTGTGTTTCTAGCGTTGTGATTCTCACTGCTTGATCAGACACTGTCTGATTCTGCGTATTCAGGCCAGCCGAAAGCTGGGTTACTATATCCTGCAAAGCTTGGAATGCTTTCTTTTCCGCATCTGTCATCGGTTGATCCTCCTCTGCCTTCACGTCATATTGAATGAGACTGTTCGAATCAATAATGGATTTGATTTGACTTGCATAGCTTGGATCGGTAGCGTAACCACATGCCTGAAGCATATCAGCCTGCTGCTTGGGAGTCTGAGCAGACCGAACACGATCATAACGGCTCTTCATAAATAATAGATCCTGATCTTTGTAAAAGTCATAAATAGAATCATAAGCTCTGAATGCTGCGATAATATCAACTCGCTGGTTGTTATACACCTCCCAGGTTCCTTTGTTAATAATTGCACCTCTCCAGTACGCATTCGGCGTTCCGCTTCCGACTTTATAACCACCAAGATTGTTCCAGCTTGGTAAATTTCCTCCCGTTTCCAGCCAGTTCTGGGCAAGTCTTACCGATGGGAACATGAAAGAGCCTTCCATTCGAACCTGAACTGCGATTGGCGCGAGCTTGTTGAAGAATTGTTCCTTATTCAATTTCAATCACCTCCAGCTCTTGTCCTAATTTCGTCTATACCTTTATATATGAAACTAGGGCAAGAATCGAAACGGACAAGTGCCAGTATGGCAGGATGGCAGCATGACGAACGCCTAACCTTTCTTTTGCATACGATGAATAACCAACTTTTATAGGCGAAAGGGTGCTCCAAGTGGAAATTCAATTGACTCCGCTGCACTATGTATACCTGTCGTTCATTGTTTTCATCATGGCTCTTCTTATTAAGCGCAGAGATACGACACTGATCTGTGTCGTCGGGATCTTTGCACTCGGCTTAATTGCCACTGAGAGTTTGAGCGGTTCTGTAAGCGCTATATTTAACAGCTTTATCTATGCGATCAAAGAATTGATTGGAACGATTCTGATCATATCCATCATTGTCGCTATGAGCCGAATTCTTATCCGAACCGGGGTCAACGAAATGATGGTTGCGCCGCTGACTCGCTTCTTACGAACACCTGCACTAGCTTTCTGGGGCATAGGTATCATTATGATGCTCACCTCTTGGTTCTTCTGGCCTTCACCCGGTGTTGCCCTCATTGGTGCCGTCCTCCTGCCAGTTGCTGTACGAGTTGGCTTGCCTGCACTCGGGGCTGCTATGGCAATGAACTTATTCGGGCACGGAATTGCATTGTCTGGGGATTATATTATTCAAGGCGCACCAAAATTAACCGCTGACGCAGCGGGATTACCGGTATCATCCGTAATGGAAGCTAGTATCCCGCTTGTCATTGTAATGGGTCTGGTAACAACAGTGGCTGCTTTCTGGATGATGCGCAGAGATATGAAACGGGGGACATGGAGAGATGGACTGGTCGTGCAAAGCAAAGCTTCGAATAGGAATACGGACGATACGGATGTCAAAATCCCCCTACCTTACCGTACCAAACAAGCATTAGCTATTGCCATCCCACTGCTGTTTCTGGTCGATGTTGTAGCGATGTTCGTGCTGAAGCTGCAAGGCGGAGATGCAACGGCGCTTATTGGTGGTACAGCTGTATTCATCTTGATCGTTGTCACGATGCTGGCTCATCGGAATCAAGGTCTGGAGCAGACGACCTCCTATCTCATTGAGGGCTTTCAGTTCGGGTTCAAAGTCTTCGGTCCCGTTATTCCAATTGCGGCCTTCTTTTACTTGGGCGATGCTGCCTTCACGGAGCTGTTCGGTAAAGTGTTACCAGCTGGCTCACACGGCATTGTCAATGACTTAGGTGTAGCACTCGCCAACCATGTGCCGGTTAATCAAGCAGTCAGTGCTATAACCCTCACTGTCACAGGTGCCATTACAGGTCTTGATGGATCAGGCTTCTCCGGTATATCCCTTGCCGGATCGATCGCACATCTCTTCGCCACTGCAATTGGTTCGGGAGCGGCGACACTTACCGCACTTGGGCAGATTGCTGCGATATGGGTTGGAGGAGGTACTCTTATTCCATGGGCACTCATTCCAGCTGCGGCAATCTGTGGAGTCGATCCATTCGAGCTTGCCCGCCGCAACTTGAAACCAGTATTACTCGGACTAGGCGTAACGACAATTGTCGCTATGTTCATTATCTAATGAGTGGCATCTATTGTTAAAACCCGGTGCTGCGCCATTATAGCGTATCACCGGGTTATTCTTGCTTCCAGGATTAAGTTAACGTTGAACAAATTGTCTCCTTGCTAGCTGGTTTCGCGGTCGCGATCTCTGCCTCTTAAACCTGCAAGACCAATTAATCCAAGCAGACCCAACCAGCCCCAGTTAAATTTATTCGTAGTGGTTGCTGTCACAGCCTTGGTTTTGTACAAATTAGCATGCATCGAGTCAAAGGATTTGGTGCCATAATTCGTGTAGGTATTGGGAGTTGTTGATTCAATCCCATAGCTGCGCATCCTTGGTGAAACGGATTGCGTTTCATTCTGGCCACCGGTATTGGATGAATGATAATAACTGCCGTATGGATCAATTGTTTGAGGAACTGTCGTGCCCTTCAACGTATCCGTGTTGTAATTATTCGTACTATATGCCCCGCTTCCTCCCGTCGACGTTGCACTTTCGAAAGCAAGGACAGGTACAGCGAACACCGATATAGCCAATGTCGTACTAATCGAGATACTTGCAAGAAGCTTCTTCACACCAAGACCTCCGATTATTTTTTTTGCGTTCCCCCTTGTTTTCTCCTGTTCAGGATTCCTTTATGCTTGCCAAAACAAGCAAAAACCCGGAGTCAGCACTACTTAGCGCCGACCCCAGGTTATTTGTAGAAATTCATGGCATTCATAAGCAGCTTTTCTTCTGCTTCCGTTATCGAAATCCCTTTGAGAAGGGCAATTGTTGCAGCAACCTCCTGCACCATGGCCGGCTTGGTGGCTTGCCCTTGGAAGGGGCCTTCGAACGGCCACGGCCCATCGGTTTCTGTCATCATTAGCTCAATCGGATACTTCTGTACCAAACGTCTAATTTCTTCTTCATATGCAACATCAGGCGTTATGGAAATCGAATAACCAGCCTTGATCATGCGATCAATTACAGAATCTGATCCTTTGAACCAATGAAAATGCGCTCTGCGTACCCCATATTGTTCGAGAAGATCACAGGCTTTATCAGCATCCTCATATACAGCGTGAAGTATTATCGGCCGATCCAGCTCTGCAGCCAACGCAACAAACGTCTCGAGTAAAACGATATAAGCCCCTTCGTCAAAAGAACGCCCTTCCGCTTCAGCCTCTATTCGCGAATAATAAGGAAGTCCAACCTCACCGATCGCAAATGACTCCTTGTCAGCAAACCGTTCACGAATCCACAGCAGCAAAGTATTCAGCTCTTCTTGATCTGGTAGAGGCTGTTCGGGATGGAAGCCATAGGCAGGTAAAACTTGACCTGGATAACGAGCTGCCAATGTCCGATTCGTTTGACTAGAATGCAAATGCATCGATACCGCTACAACTGCGGCGATACCACCATCTGCAAATGCCTCATGGAGCAGGGCATCACGTTCTTCCTCTGCATATAAATCCAAGTGAATATGGGCATCCATCCATTTCCCCATCTTTTTAGCCTTATTCATAAGAATAAGAACACCTCCTACCACTAGATCTTTTCACCCTTACTTCAAGATGTTAGGGCTTAAGCTGATCATAAATTTCCCGTTTAAGCTCATTAAAAGTAGGATCGCTCCACAATTCATCCCTGCGAGGCCTAGCAAATGGAACTACTACTTCCCGGATAATCGTAGCAGGAGCCGTCGATAGAATAAGAATACGATCTGACAAAAGCAAGGCTTCCTCAATACTGTGTGTGACGAAAAGTACGGAGCGTCGATTCTCTTCCCAAAGTGATAACAGCCAGGTCTGCATCTGCATCCGCGTTAAAGCATCAAGTGCACCGAATGGCTCATCTAAACACATTAAAGGCTGCGGAGAGAGAAGTGCCCGTAAGAAAGATACACGCTGCTGCATGCCGCCTGACAATACGTGTGGATAAGAATCACCTATTTCTCCATGGAGTCCTACACGTTCCAGCCACTCCCGAGCTTTTATTCTTGCTTCCTTCCGATCCATTCCAGCGATATCTAGTGCAAGCTCAATATTGCCGGCAACGGTTAACCATGGCATTAGCGAGGCCTGCTGCGGCATATAGGCAATATTGCCTCTCTCACCGATCGTTCTTCGACCCTTGATTCTGATTTCTCCAAGGTTAGGAACATCCAACCCGCCAATGAGATGAAATAGCGTCGTTTTCCCGCTTCCAGACGGGCCGATTAAAGAAACAAACTCGCCTTCCTTCACTTGAAACGTCACATTGGAGAGAACGGGCTTGCTGGATAATGGTACGTCAAAGCTCTTCGTTACGCCATCAACTTCCAAAACAAACGACATCCCGCTCATCCTCCTTTGCTCGGTGTTCGACCACGAAGGAATAATCGCTCTGCCAAACTAATTGCACCGAATATAATCAAGCTGATAAAAATAATAATTGCGATCGCACAGAAGATTTTGGCGGTCTCAAAACCATTACGGGACAGAAGCATGTAATAACCGAGCCCTTTACTTGCCCCGATCGACTCTGCGTAGATCGCACTAATTACACTATAAGATGCTGCAATCTTAAGTCCCGAGAACAAATAAGGAATCGAATTCGGAAGCTCTAACCGCCAGAACTGCTGCCGTTTCGTGGCACCGATCATTCTCATATAGGTGACTAGCTTAGGATCACTTTGCATAAGACCGGTCAGCATGGCAACTGCAATGGGGAAAAAACAAACAATGATAATCAATATAACTCTTGGTAGGATTCCGAAGCCAAACCACAATACCAGCAGCGGCCCTAAAGCCATAATCGGCACATTTTGTGTGAGCACGAGCAGTGGATAGAAACCGGATTTGGCACCTGGAATAAGATGCAGCAAAGCGGCGAGCACGAAGCCCGCCGCTGCACCTGCCGTAAATCCGAGTAAGGTAACACCCAAAGTTGCCAGCGTATGATCGAGTAAAGGTGAAGCATCCGTAATCGCCTGCATCATGATCACATAAGGTGATGGAAGAACGAATGGACGGATATCGAATACTACGACCACCGCTTGCCAACTTAGCAGCAGGAACAACATAACCGCGACTGGCGGCCATATTTTACGAATATTATTGCCCATCAGGGTATTTCTCCAGCAGCCTTCCCATGGAAGCTCCGCTGCTTGGATTGTAATAAACTTTAATTTGTGAAATAACAGAAGGACAGCCCTTAGCTGTCATAGCGTCATTCATTTCTTGCACGATGGCGAGCAGATTGCTCAATTCGCCTTCCATTGTTGTTTCTAATGGAGCCACGCGATAAGGAACGCCAGATGCTTTTATAATCTCAATTGCCCGGTCCACGTAAGGAATGACGCTCTCGCCACCCGGTGTCGTCGGTAATATTTGAATGCTTAGTAGTGCGTTTGCCATAGGATTCGCTTCCCTTCTGTATCTAGCTTAGTAGGAATGGTTTATTCAGGGATAAATGTATTCGTGAACGCTTTGTCCACATCTAGTTCCTTCTTGAGCAGCTTATGATCGAACATCCAGCCTGCATAGTTTGCCCATACATCCCGCTTTTGTTCGCCCCAACGCTTTGCATCATCTTGATACTTCGGACTGATCCACTTCTGGCTCGCCCGAACAAGATCTGCATTCAGGTCAGGTACTGCTTTAATCAACACCTCAGCGGCATCATCGGGATGATCAATTGCGAACTTGTAGCCTTCTGCCGACGCCGTAACGAAGGCTTGAACGATATCCTTGTGGTCTGTGATCATTTTCTCATTGGTTTCAAGTATCGGTGTGTAATAATCCAGCTTTTTGCTGTAATCTGTCAAATAAATCATGTTAATCTTCTCACCGCGAAGCTCTGCTTCCACACCCGTCCATCCGTAGAAAATCCATGCGAAGTCAATGTTTTTCTTAACCGCCGTGAAGAAATCAGCTTCGCCGATGCTGACGATTTTCACTTTCTTCACATCTGCCTTCTCTTCCTGCATGAGAGATTCGATGACTGCAGCTTCAGCAGGCGAGCCCCATCCGCCATACGTTTTACCTTCAAAATCCTTCGGTGATTTGATATTCTTGTCTGCAGGCGAGGCAAACCCGGATGTATTGTGCTGAATGATCGCTGCAATGGAAACGAGCGGCACGCCTTGAATTCTTGCCTGTGTTACGCCCTCTTGATAACCGACGCCAAAGTCCGCTGCACCTGTCGCAACCATCGTATCTGCACCAGCTTCACCGGGTTGAATGATCTCCACATCAAGACCCTGCTTCTTGAAAAATCCTTTGTCCCGCGCAACATATAGGCCGGTGTGGTTTGTATTCGGTGTCCAGTCAAGCACGACCTTTACTTTAGTGAGCGGTTTGTCTGCAGCGGCTTGTGTTTGCTCTTTGTTAGCTGCTCCGCAGCCTGTTAGCGCTAAAACGAGCGCAAGCCCCATGATCCCCCATTTTGCCTTATTCCAATGATTCCTGCTTCCCATAATACGATTGCTCCTCTCCAGTTATCCAAGATGAGCGACAAGCTAGTCAGACCCTGAGAAATAAGAAAAGCGCCCTCCGATTGGAAGACGCTTGAAAGTTGCTCTGTACAATTCATTCCGCTTAAAAGCACCTTAAACAAGGTGTTCACAGTGGTTGAGAATTGGTTACAACGCGATTTCCTACGCTGGCATTATCCAGATCAGGTTTAAGGGTCGGGATTATTAAGGTATCCCCTCTCAGCCGGCTATCTCCAGCTCCCCCTGTCTATTCAGTTATTGTCGCACAACCCATTATAACAAACAATGCGATAAATTCCACTGTTATTATTAGATATCTACCAGAAGCTATGCTTCACCAAGTATCCTCCACACATTCTACAGTTTGCTGCTCCGTCTATGCTGCACCGCTGCTGCTGTTGTAGAATCATTGTCTGCATGGGAAGCTTGAGTGCTGAGGTCCAATGCTTCATAATCCACTATCTGTGCGGCAGAAATCTCGCGCATCGGCGATCCTTTCATCCAATGCCGGTACCAATGCGCTGTGCGTTCAACAGCTTCAGCAGCCTCCCAACGGGGCCACCAATGAAGGCGATATTGCGTTTTGGCGATATTGAGCTGCAGCATAGTTGTATCATCTCGCTGGCCGCGTGCCGGCTGTTCCATCAGCGAAGCGGCATGCACCGGCGACTGGGTGCCGAGGGCTGCGCATAGCGTCTCGGCCAGCCAGGCCACTGTCCGCGCATCTTCCTCGCGCGGACCAAAGTTCCACGCTTCGGCATAGGCAGCGCCGCGCGTGAACAACCGCTCCGCCAGCTCGAGGTACCCTGCGAGCGGCTCCAGCACATGCTGCCACGGCCGAATAGCTCCCGGCCGCCGGAGCACAGGGGCATGCCCGAGCATGGCGGCACGCAAGCAATCGGGCACAATGCGGCCTTCGGCCCAATCGCCGCCGCCGATCACATTGCCGGCTCGGACCGTTGCGACGGCAGGCATTATGCCGTCCCCGCCTGTGAAGAACGAGCTGCGGTAGGCAGATACAACCAGCTCCGCGCTTGCTTTACTCGCCGAATAAGGATCATATCCGCCGAGCAGATCCTGCTCATGAAATCCCTTTGCGGATTCGAGATTGGCGTAACATTTGTCCGAAGTCGCCACCACGACGGCGCGTACCGGATGCTCGACACTCGTCACTCGCACCGCTTCTAGTAAAGCAGCCGTACCTATAACGTTAACTGCAAAGGTTGTGAACGGATCCTTATACGAGGCCCCAACTAAAGGCTGAGCGGCCAAATGAAAAACCAAATCCGGCTTTACTTCGCGCAGCGCAGCGATTAACTTCGGACAATCGCGAATATCACCGCGCGTCCATGGAATATCCGTCTCTAGTCCACAGAGACGGTACATCGATGGCGAGGTAGGCAGACTATCACTGTAGCCATGAACCTCCGCCCCCAGCTTGCGCAGCCATAGGCATAACCACGATCCTTTGAATCCCGTATGGCCTGTAACGAACACTTTCTTATGCTGCCAGAACGAGTGATTCATCGTTTCGATTCATCTCCCTACTTACTTGCAGAATGTTAGCGATCCCTCTTCTTTCGGCAAACAGCCACGACATACATGGGCTCTCCACTCTTCAGCTCTGATAAAGGAACAAGCTCATATCCACGCGGAACAACTCGATTCTCCGGTATACGGTCCGCTGGTTTTCCAGTGACTTCCCGCAGCCAGCGCATTGCCGCTAATCGCGAATCATCAAAGACCGTTTGACCGTAAAGAGCTACGAGATCATAAGACTGAAGCAGCTCACCAACTAATTCCTCTGTACGATATTCAAATTTATGATGAGGATTAAAAGGCTTTTCCTCATAGTAAAGCGGAGAATTTGTCAGCGCTCGGTTCGGTGTCGATACCACAAACAGCCCGTCGTCTTTCAGCACTCGCGCAGACTCCTCGATCCAAGCACGGCCATTATCTACATGCTCGATAGTCTCGAAGGAAATAACCGCATCAAAGGTCCCCTTGTCAAAAGGAAGCTGCAGTACGTCTCCCTGAATAAAAGTTACGGCTTCACCCCTATAATCAACCTTCGCCCGTTCCACCGACGAAAGATCGATATCGATCCCTACAAGTGAACTGGCTCCAGCAGCCTTCAGCATAGCCGTTCCATATCCCGTTCCACAGGCTGCATCTAATACGTCCAGACCGCGAACCAGCCCAGCAGCCATCTCATAACGCCGAATATGCTCCTCATAAACATCTTGATGGTGCGTTTTAACGACCTGATTCACAACAAGCCGTTCCCCCGTGAACAGCACATCATTCTGCTCGTGTATTTGCTGCTGGTGTTTTTGCTGCTCATGTATTAGCTGCTGGTCCGCCAATGATTTAACCACCTGAACCAGCAGCGGTACTGCTTCGCTCTCTTCTTTCTCTTTCTCTGCTTCGCCATTCTCGCTCTGCTCTCTCACTCCATCGTCCTCCTCTTTCTGAACCTTTTCGATATCTTTTCTTACCTTATTTCTGTCTCTTTTTGTCTCTTAATGCCCTTTCTCGTTCATGTCTATCTCTTCTCTCCGCCCCAATCCTTCTTTCACTGAACTTCCGGCTTCCTGCTCAACCTGATGCTCCATCCCCGATAGCAGACAAATTCTTCACTAGAAGACTTGATCCCAGAACTAATCATATTTACAGCTGTAAGCTGCTCTTTGAAATGGGAGCCCATCAGCTTTGTTATGAATAGATAGAAGCTTCATCCTCCTTCTTAAAAGCTGTACATTCGCTAAGCAAGCATCGCAGCAATCGCTCCAGCCATAATCACCAGCATTTTTCCTCCCAGAGCAGGATGTGTGTCTTTAGCGTATTCAAGCACGACTCCATTCGTTTGGACACAATGCCCACCACGCACAAAAAAATACGAGACGCTAAGCGCCGCGTATGCTCACAAACTTCCAACAAGAGACTTGGAGGGTGTTCACTGCAATGCCCCAGAATACTTCTGGGCCACCACAAGTGCCTCGACAGAAATCAATCGGAAAATAAAAAAAGCAGCTGAGGTTATGAAGAACCTCGGCCGCCGCGGAATTTCTGGGTATGTGCTTTTGCTTCATCCGTATTCGTGACGCGATTACGGCTCCATTCAATAAGAATCCGATCAATATAGCGAAAGTGCAGCTTTCCAGCGAATACAGCTTCCTTGAGTGCGAACCGGATCAGTTCATCGGGATATTTATCTTGATCCAGCCACGCGCTAATCGTCTCACATTCCATTGGAGACAATGGACGACCGAATTCCTGTTCAATAACGGTGAATAGATCGCTGGCTTTGGGCTGCTCAGCAGATGCTGCTGCTCGCTGCTGCTGCTCTTTGTCATTCTGTACCGATTGTTTGGCATCATCTGCTAGCCATTCCGCGCTGCGTATGATCAGCCCATTCCAATTATAACGCTCCGACTGGATGCCGCTCATCAGATCCATCTGCTCGTCAATGGCAAGCAGCCCCTCTTTCATCAAACGGCTTAGCATTTGTCCCACTGCCATTGATGTAAGGCCAAGACGATCAGCCAACTGTTCCGGAGTAGGGAATTCAACCTGTTCGATCTGTCTATACGTCAACAATTGAATGATTAATAGCATTTCTCCGTCTGACAAACCAATGCCTCGATAAGCACGAAGCAGACCGGCCGGAACAACAACACCACCACTATTCATAGCAGCGGCCATGCCCCGGGCGTAAGCTTTCCACATGTCATTCTTCACCGGTCACCCTCCTCTGCCAGGATATCCAACCCCTTCGATAATGGGGCGGATATCCGTAAGTCTTACTCGTTCATCCGATTGCTAAGGATAAAGACGGTAAAGCATGCGCGGGAACGCAATGGTCTCCCGCACATGATCAAGTCCACAAATCCAGGCTACAGTTCTCTCTAAACCTAGACCAAAGCCTGAATGGGGAACCGTACCGTATTGCCTTAAATCCAAGTACCATTGATAAGCTTCAACTGACAGCTCATGCTCGGAGAAACGCTCTGCCAGAAGCTCCGGATCATCAATACGTTGAGATCCGCCAATAATTTCACCATAACCTTCTGGTGCGATCATATCAGCGCATAATACAACCTCTGGTCTTGTTGGATCGGGCTTCATATAGAATGCTTTGAATGAAGCTGGGTAATGCGTGATAAAGACAGGACGATCATAGGTCGCAGCAATTGCCGTTTCATGCGGCGCGCCAAAATCCTCTCCCCACTGAATCTCCTGACCTTGCTCCTGCAGCAGCCGAATCGCCTCATCATAAGTAATTCGTGGGAAAGGAGCTTGAATCGCTTCAAGCTTGCTTACATCGCGACCAATCGTTTCAAGCTCTAGGCGGCAGTTCGATAGCACACGCTGCACAACATAAGCAATAAACTGCTCCTGAACACGTAAATTCTCCTCATGATCGACGAAGGCCATCTCCGGCTCGATCATCCAGAATTCAATCAAATGTCGACGTGTTTTGGATTTCTCCGCACGAAAGGTGGGGCCAAAGGAATAGACCTTGCCAAGCGCCATGGCTGCGGCTTCCATATATAGCTGTCCACTCTGCGTCAAATAGGCATCTTCGTCGAAATATTTAGTATGAAACAGATTCGTCGTTCCTTCACAGGAGGAAGGAGTCAGTATTGGAGGATCGACAAGGGTAAAGCCCCTTTCATCGAAGAAGGCTTGAATGGCCCGGATGATCTCCGCTCGAATAACGAGTATGGCTCGCTGTTTCGGTGCTCGAAGCCATAGATGACGTCGATCCATTAAGTAATCGACACCATGCTCCTTAGGTGTAATCGGATAATCCTGCGTCACTTGTATAATCTCAATTTCTTCTACTGTCAGCTCATAACCGGACGGACTGCGAGGCTCCTCGCGTACTATTCCCCTCACATACAGCGAGCTTTCCTGGGTCAGTGTCTTCGCAGCTTCCCATGAAGCTTCTACCACCTCGCTCTTGACAACGACCCCCTGAATATACCCTGTTCCGTCACGCAGCTGAAGAAATTGAATTTTGCCGCTTGACCGTTTGCCGTTCAGCCAGCAGCCGATCCAAACGGATTGTCCTGCATGCAGATGCAGCTGACTAATCGTGGTTAATTCTCTCATGTTCGTTACATCCTTTCTAAAGGCAGATCGTTTCCTTACAAGGATTCCCTAACTAATTGATAGGTATCTCTGGCAATGATCAATTCCTCATTAGTAGGAACAACAAGCACACTCACGCGTGATTTATCCGTTGAGATTAATCTTACTTCCTTAGATCTGATTTCATTCCGTTCATTATCCAGTTCAATCCCCATGAACGACAAATTCTCGCATACGGCTTGTCTGACCATAACCGAATTCTCTCCGACTCCCGCAGTAAATACAAGCACATCAATGCCGTTCATTCCCGCAGCATAAGCGCCAATATATTTGCGCAAACGATAAGTATACATGTCAAAAGCCAGCTTAGCCTGCTTATCGCCGTCCTTCATCGCATCCGTTATCTCTCGCATGTCACTGCTAAAGCCGCTAATAGCCTGAAGTCCACTATGCTTATTCAGCATCGAATTCACTTCATTCAGCGTTAATTCTTCTTTGTCCATCGTAAAAGGAACAATCGCTGGGTCCAAGTCGCCGCTGCGGGTTCCCATCATCAGTCCTTCAAGCGGTGTTAGGCCCATGCTTGTATCGAAAGACTTGCCATCCAGAATAGCAGCACAGCTGGCACCATTACCGATATGACAGGTAACCATCTTCAGCGACTCAAGCGGCTTATTAAGCTTCATCGCTGCTTGTCGGCTCACATAATCATGTGAGGTACCATGGAATCCATACCGCCGAATTTTATGGCGCCTGTAGAGCACCATTGGGATCGGATATAGAAACGTTTCCTGTGGCATCGATTGGTGAAACGCAGTATCAAAGACAACAACCTGAGAAACATCCGGCAGATTCGCTTCAACTGCCATAATTCCCATCATCGCGGCTGGATTATGTAAGGGGGCTAGATCAATAAGCTTCCTAATCTCCTGCTTGACCTCAGAGGTTACTATGACAGAATGCTTGAAGCTCTCGCCGCCGTGTACGACTCGGTGTCCTACGGCATTAATATCTTTCATTGAAAGAATCACACCATGCTCTCTGTCAATTAGCAAATCTGTGAGCTTTTTAACAGCTGTATTATGATCTAGGATTTCACTGACCTGGCGCACCTCTGTCTTACCACTAGGCTCGTGCGTTAGAATAGAATCCTCCATCCCAATCCGCTCTACGCGTCCTTGGGCAAGCACCGATTCGTCACTCATATTATAAATCTGGTACTTCAAAGAAGAGCTTCCTGCATTCAGGACAAGTATAATCATTGTCGATCCCCATCCTTATCATATTGAAAGAACCCCATACCGCTCTTAACACCGAGATGTCCGCCACGCACCATCTTCTTGAGCAGAATGGATGGGCGATACTTTAACTCTCCATATTCCCTGAACATTCGCTCAAGCGCGGCCAATACCGCATCTAATCCAAAGCGATCCGCCATTTCAAGTGGACCGTTCTGAAAGGAATATCCGATTCTCATTGCACTATCGATATCTTCAGCAGAGGCTACATTCTCCTCCAATACATGGAGCGCCTCATTAATAAACAAACAAATAAGCCGAGTGGTAACGAAGCCCGCTGATTCAAATACCATGATACTCTTCTTATGTATCACCTCTTCGACAAAATCCTTCGTTCGCGTGAACGTCTCATTCGAAGTTTTGAGACCACGTACAATCTCGACCAGATTCGTCTTCATAACCGGATAAACGAAGTGCATACCGATCACTCGCTCCGGGTATTGCGTTACACTTGCTAGCTCGGTCAAGCTCAGTGTAGACGTATTACTCGCAATAATAATATCAGGGCCACATAAACGATCCAATTGCTCAAAGATTGCAATTTTTCTGTCCAGATCCTCCGTTATGGTTTCAATAACCAGCTCACAATCCGCTAGCTCCTGCAAGGATTCAATCGGATGAATCCGGCTCATGATAAGCTTCTTCTCCGCAAGGGTTAAAGCCCATCGTTCCATCTGCTTATCCAAGCTTTGCTCGATCACGGCGATCATTTGGATAAGTCGCTCGTTAGAATGTTCAACCATATATACGTCAAGCCCATTGAAGGCGAGCATTTCTGCAATTCCTTGTCCCATCGTTCCGACGCCAACAACACCAACTTTACGTAATCCCACCTGCATACACCATCCATTTCACACATTCTTTTGTCCCGTCTATTATACCGTTTTTACGACAAAGAAAGAAGACAGACACAAGGTCTGCCTTCAATTGTTCAATTTTATACGGTTTGCAGCTCGAAGTTAGGCCGTGCTGCTGTATCCCCAAGCAAGGAACGAAACCGATCCCCGCCAAGCGTCTCTTCAGCAATGAGAACATCGAGTGAGCGCAGAAATACTTCCTTGTGCTCACCAAGCATCTGCTTCACTTTCCCCATAAGTTCTTCCAGAATGGTATGGTTGACTCCCGCCCACTTATCTGGGGTCATCATAGAGCTGTCAATAATACCAAGATCCGTTAAGCCCGATTCAACCATGGTACGGACAATACTCATTGACTGTTCGAAATCACCTCTGGAGCCGGTACTGCGATCCCCATAGAATATCTCTTCAGCAGCAGCGCCTCCGAGTGCAATCATAATTTGTCCATCTAGAAATTCCCGTGTATACAAATATCGATCCTGCTGTGGATTGTGGCGTACATAACCAAGCGCTTGTCCACGCGGCTGCAGTGCAACCTGTGAAACACTGCCAGGACGAACAAGCTCAGCAGCGATAGCATGTCCAAGCTCATGAAGTGCGACGCGTTCTCGTTCTTCCTTCGTTGCCTCGCGATCACTCTGCTCCCCCATTAACACCTTGTCAATTGCCAAGGAGAGATGACGTTGGGTGATGGAATCATTCGAATCACGCAGCGCATAGATAGCGGATTCATTCATCACACTCTCAAGCTGTGCACCCGAGAAGCCAAAGGACTCCTCAGCAATCTTCTCCAAGCTGACTTCCTCATGTAACGGTTTATTTCGGGCATGAATGTGCAGAATATGAGCACGTCCCTTTTTATCCGGCAGATCAACTGCGATATGACGGTCGAACCTGCCTGGACGCAGCAATGCGCTGTCCAGCATTTCCTTACGGTTCGTTGCGCCAATGAGAAGGATACGCGGAGACTCCGATGTGTGAATACCATCCATCTCAGTCAGCAGTTGGTTTAACGTTTGGTCATATTCTCGATGCTGTCCGCCATCGCGTTTGCCGCCAATGACGTCAATCTCATCGATGAAGATAACCGCACTATTTTTCCCTGCTTTTAATGCCTTCTGCCTTGCTTCCTTGAACATATCGCGAATTCGGCTTGCGCCGACACCGACGTACATCTCAACGAATTCGGAGCCGGATGCAGCTACATAGATAGAATCCGTATAGTGTGCAGCAGCTTTAGCCAGCAGTGTTTTACCAGTACCCGGAGGGCCTGTCAGCAGAATCCCTTTCAGAGGTCGAATCCCGAGTTTCGATATTTGCTCTACATTAACCAAGAAATCGAGCGCCTCTATAATCTCCTGCTTCGCACGCTCCTGACCGCCGATTTCTTCAAAGGATAACGGTGTTGTTAGGCGGGGCTTGCCTTTACGCTCGCCACCGATTGCTGCCAAATTACCACGTGACTTAGCTACATATAGAAGCCCTCCTGCTAAGCCAGCGAAGAGAACAATCGGAATCATGTTTACCCCAACGAAAAACTGCATAAATAAGATAAAGATCGGCATGAAGCCGATCATAATTTCTTTACTGTAATTACGCATTAGGCCACGCTCCCATTTGGTCTGGCGTACGAGGCAATATAATATATTTTGCAGAATCACCGTTCTTTAACGTGATGTAGACATTCGTCTCATCCATCTCAGAGGTCGCTTGAACGCCGCTGTAATTCTGTTCAATATGCTTCATAGCTGTAGGAATTTCGGAGTAATTACGATGCTCCATCGCCTGAGCTACATCAAATAAGTTCGATGACCAAACCTCATTCAGTTCTTTCTGTTTCGTGCCTGAATCTTGATTAATAGCAAGCTTCAGCTCACGCGTACCAATTATCGATTGACTTTGAGTTGCTATAGTATCGTATACAACGCGAAGGTTTGCATCCTTACGCAGTGTTAAATCCACCGTTACTGCATCATTGCTGACAACTGGCTTTGCTTCAAGAACACCCGGCACTTGTGCAACAATCCGCTCAAGCGGGTGAACAGTCGCCACATTCTGATATATAAACCAACCACCGACTAATAAGCTAGCAGAAACAATAGCTATAATCACTGTAGGCATCACACGTATTTTCATGGCAAAAATCCCCCTTTTACCTAAGATCGAATTCTTTCGTCTATCACAACTTGCTATACGAAAGTATATCATGATCTAGGGTCTAAGAGGGTGTGTAATAACAGGGAGCAGTGGGTGATTATGCTTCCAAAGTCAAATCTTCGCCTTATTGGGTGGGCAATTTGTATGTAACTACAAATGCGCCATTCTGGAATTGGTAAAAGTCATAATAATAAGTTTTAACTGAAGATTGCACTTTAGAATAATAAACTTCCCATACCGGTGCATTGTTCAACATTCCAAGCTTAGTATTTTTAATGGATGCATCCGGTTTGGATTGTAAGAATCTCTGTTCAATTTCCTGGCTAGTTAGGCCATCCTTAGCCTTGAGCACCAATGATGTATCCTTCTTGAGCCAAACGTAGGTATCCTCGTTATTCTTATCCTTGCCTTCCACAATCCAAATGGACTCATCCCATACGAATGGATAAGATAAAGTCGCTTCCTTCAATCCTGCGGTTTCAATTGCTTTTGCTTCCGCCAAACGTTCTTGTTTCCACATCGGAGATTGAACCGATCGATAATAAGCGTTCAATGCAATCAAAACCACAACGACAATCATGACGGACAGCAGCGTCCAACGGGCTGCCGTCATTACGGGTGGCCTTTTACGTCGATTCGTGCGCATTAGGAGGATAGCAGCCTTTCAAAGCATTGCTGTGCTTCGTGGCGAATTCTCGCTTCATCCAGCAGTAGGCATTCCCCATTCTTGACGACTTGTTTACCATCAATCCAAACATGCAGCACATCTCTGCCTGAACCCGAATAAACCAAATGGGACACCATATCTGTTTGTGGGTAGAAATGCGGCTGTTCTACATTAAGAGCGATAAAGTCTGCCTTCATTCCTTCCTTAAGCATACCTAGACGTTTTTCCTGCCAGATCGCTTTGGCTCCGTAAGTGGTTGCCATCTTGAGCGCTTCCCATGCAGGAATTGCAGTCGGATCACCAGAGATTCCTTTGTGAATAAGCGCTGATAACCTGACCTCATCAAACAAGTCCAGATTGTTATTGCTAGCTGCACTATCCGTACCTAAGGAGACCGTTATGCCTGCCTTCAAAAGATCGGGTACACGGGCGATCCCGCTCGCCAGCTTCAAGTTACTTACCGGGTTATGGGATACAGCAGCACCACGCTCAGCAAGCAAAGCAATTTCTTCATCATTCAAATGAACGGCATGGGCCAGTAGGGAAGGACGTGTAAAGAAGCCTAGCTTATCCAGATGTTCAACTGGACGACAGCCATAGTCCTTCACATTCTGAGCAACCTCAGCCGCCGATTCTGACATATGCGTATGTAGCGGAACGTCCAATTCATGAGCAGCTTCAACGATCCTAGCGATATAGTCCGGCGGGCATGTATATGGCGCGTGCGGTGACAGCATAGCCGTTATACGTCCTTCTGCCTGACCATTCCAATCCCTTACGAACTGCTTCGCCTCGTTTAGCTTTGAGGTCTGTACGTCAGGCGGGCAAAGCCCAATAACACCGCGAGTTAATACGCCGCGAATGCCGGATTGCTCCACGACCTCAGCAACAATATGCATGCGATCATACATATCAACAAATGATGTTGTACCTGATTTGAGCATTTCGGCTACAGCAAGCGAAGTTCCCCACCGAGCATCATCATCGGTGAATTTCGCTTCCATCGGCCACATTTTTTGTTCAAGCCATACTTGCAGAGACTGATCATCCGAATAGCCGCGAAGCAGTGACATCGCTGCATGTCCGTGGGTGTTAACTAAACCCGGCATGAAAACGAGACCCTGTCCATTTATTCGTTCTGCACCTTCTGGCAATGGGTCTGGAGCTTCCTCACTCAAATAAAGGATCGTATCTCCTTCGACGACCATATGACCCTTCAGTACGGGACGGTTATCATCCATTGTTACAAAAATACCGTTCTCAATCCACAACCGTTTCATCCTCGTCGTCCCCTTCTTTTTCCAAATAATAGGCTAAGCTCAGCAATTCCGTCGTGAAATCCGCATAGTGAATGCGAACATGATCTGGAACCCTCAATATTGTCGGAGCAAAATTTAAAATACCCGCAACTCCAGCATCCACGAAACGATCCGCTACATTCTGTGCTTCAACAGCAGGAACAGTAATAATTCCAATTCGGATATTTCGCTCCGCAACCGTTTCCTGCAGCTTGTCCATAGGCAAAACGCTCAAGCCATTAATTGAAGCACCAACCATTGAAGGATGAGCATCAAATACAGCAGTGATTTTCATATTATCCTTCAAATAGGTATTATAATTGCATAGCGCACGTCCAAGGTTACCCGCACCGACTAACCCTACATTAAGCGGCTGGTCGAGCTTTAAGATCTGTCTGATTTTCTCGATGAGATAAGACACATCATAGCCAATGCCTTTACGTCCAAAATCACCAAAATAGGCAAGATCCTTGCGGATTTGAGCTGGATTCAAATCTAATTTATTCCCAAGCTCCTGTGAGGATACCGTCTGCACATCCCTCATATGCAAATCGTTCAATACCTGCAGGTAAACAGGCAATCTACGAACTACCGCTTCAGAAATTTTGAAAGGCTTCACTCGTCAATCCCCCCATGTCCTGACGCTAACCATTCCCTTATACGGGGTACGATTTGTTCCAAATGCATATGCTCGATCTTGGGGCCAGGCAATGAATATAGAAAGTATTTGCCATAATACGTGTCAATAACACGTGTATCATAAATGAGAACAATACCGCGGTCTTTTGTCGTACGAACCAGCCTTCCAAAGCCTTGCTTGAACTTAATTACAGCTTGAGGGATCGAGAGCTTCATGAACGGATTAAGCTTCTGCTCCTGCAACATCTCAGACTTGGCCTCGACAAGCGGATTATTCGGCGGCTGAAACGGCAACCGTACAATGGCTAGACAGGTGAGCGCATCACCGGGTATATCTACACCTTCCCAGAAGCTGCTCGTTCCAAGGAGCACCGACGCTGCCTGCTGTTGAAACCGCCTGGTAAGCTTGCTCCGGTTACCACTGTCAATCCCTTGACCTAGCAGTTGAATCCCGCTTGGCATCAATGCTTCTTTCAAAGGATCATACACCTGCTTGAGCATTTTGTAAGAGGTAAATAGAACCAGCATGCGTCCTTTAGTCTCGATTGCTGCCTCCGCAAGCGACTTAACCAGCATTTCGTTAAACAGCGGATCGCCTGCAGCCCCTTTAAGAACTGGGAAATTACGCGGAATAATTACCAGCGCTTGATCTCGGTAATTGAACGGTGAAGGAAGTTGAACCGTCTTTAATCTACCGTGCTCTTCGTCTTGCTCCAAGCCAAGCTGCTCACATGCATATTGAAAGGACTTCTGTACAGACAAAGTCGCTGATGTGAGAACGACGCTTTTCTTGGTATCGAAGAAGAACGATCGCAATTGACTGCTGACATCAGCAGGAACCGCATAAAGATGAATGGATTTGGCTCTAAAATTACTATTTGCTTCAATCCAATATACATTTTCTGCTTTGTCCGCTTTCATGAATTGGCGCAGCTCATCTCGGGCGCGTGTCAGATCCTTTACCGTTCCGCTCAGATCAGTCACAAGCGCGATAAGGGCAGGATCTTTACATTCATCCTTCATGCTCTGGAACAT
This sequence comes from Paenibacillus baekrokdamisoli, assembly GCF_003945345.1. Classification (GTDB taxonomy): domain Bacteria; phylum Bacillota; class Bacilli; order Paenibacillales; family Paenibacillaceae; genus Paenibacillus_Z; species Paenibacillus_Z baekrokdamisoli. The sequence goes on from NZ_AP019308.1 coordinate 2,508,055, forward strand.
TTTATCGAGGGGACGAATGATTTGGCTCAGCAGCCCATTTACAACTTCCTCAATCGCTTGGGCATCCTGCCATTTACTTGGGAGCTTGCTGCTGCGAAGTCGTAATATGAACTGTCCCGTTTCACCTGATGAGGACTCCTGTGGGCCTCCATTACCAGCGCCCAATAATGAGAATAATAAATCAAACAAACGATCCCATTCATCACGAAGCTCCCCGAAAACGGGTACAACACTGTCTATTTCTTCCTGCCATTTGTCTGCATAATCGGTATCTTCATTAGCAATTCTATGCTTGAGCTGAATGAGCTGACCGTTACGAGCATCCTTGCAAAGTCTGCCAACTGGATGTTGTACCGTATGATAGGATAATTGTGTACCCAAATGCTTACCTGCTACCTCTTCCAGATGATGAGCCTCATCGACAATGAGATGCTCGAAGCCTGGCAGTAATCGGTGATCAGCGCGAATATCCGTGAAAAGCATGGAATGATTCGTAATGACAACATCTGCGAGATTGGCCTCTTGCTTAGCTCTATGATAGTAACAGCGCTTAAACCAAGGACAGCTTCGATTGAGACAGGAATCTGCATCACTGGATACCGTGCTCCAGAACTCCGCTCCCCGATTGCCGAAATTAAGCTCTTCCTGATCCCCGTTCTCTGTTTCGCTGAGCCAAACGACCATCTGTGCTGACGTAATACGATCCTCTACCGGCGCTGCAAAATCTCTTGTATGGACCTTACCTTCAAATTTGCGTAAACAAAGATAATTGCCGCGTCCTTTGAAGACAGCGGCTCGGAAGGGATAAGGCATAACAGCTTGCAGCAAGGGCAAATCTCTTTGCCTTAGCTGCTCCTGCAGGTTTATCGTATGCGTGCTTACGACTATCTTTTTATTATGCTGGACACCATAGTATAGTGCGGGTATTAAATAGCCTAATGATTTGCCCGTTCCAGTACCCGCTTCGATAAGCAAATGACGATCGCTCTCTAATGCATCAATAACTTCTTGGAACATCATATTCTGCGGCTCACGCTCTTCGTACCCCGGTACGATAGACCGAATGCTGTCCTTCATATGGGTTAGAAAATCATGGAATGACCACTCACCTACTTGATCAGCTTCACCATTCTCCCCACGCGGCAGCTGTTCCTCGGTCCAATCTCCAGCTTTCATGGCAAACTGCCGAAAATAAACATAAGCATCTGTATCAATTGAGGTCATTGTTTCTTTATGAACCGCCATCTGCTCCACAAACCAGCCAAGATCGTCAATCTCATCGCTCAGCAGCCCTGACAAGCGCTGGAGCGTGAGAAGCGGCAAGCTCGACAGCTTCTTGAAGCATTCGATGAATAGCTCTGCAGTTGCCTTAGCATCACTATCCGCTCGGTGATGGTGGTCATGCTCAATGCCAAACAGCTCCGTTACAGCGCCAAGCTGATACGTAGTCAATGATGGATAAAGGACACGAAGCAAATCAATGGTATCCAGCTGACGACCTGCAAACGGCATGTAGCCGCTTCGATCGAGTGCCATGTTCAAGAAGCCTGCATCAAAGCCAACATTGTGGGCGACTAAAACGGCATCATCGAGAATGGGAATAAGCTCAAGGAGCACATCTTCAACAGAAGGTGCGTCCTCGACCATAGAAGCATCTATTCCCGTTAATTGTGTAATAAAGGGTGGAATTGGAATCGTCGGTTTTACAAAGGTATGATAAGTCCTTACGATTTGCATGGATTCATCAAGTAAAACAAGACCAACTTGTATCATTTCATCGCCGGCCCCATGACCGGTCGTTTCTAAATCCAGTACCGCGTAATTCATCCGGTTTTCGATCCTCTCACAAAAACTAAAGCTGTCCGCTCCCAAAATAGAGGGAAAGATGACCCGCCTGCTGTTGACAGGACTTCATGTTGGACAGCGGGTCGGCAAATTCCGGGTCGGCTTCGTGCGCTTTCTCAAAATACTTTGCAGCCTGTTCAAGATTCATGCGAACCGCTTGTATACAACCTAATGCATTAAGAGCAAGAGCTCGCCATTTGGCATAATCCGTCACCTCAACGAGAAATTGAAAATGCCGCTGTGCTTCATGCCATTCCTGTAAATGCATATAAGTCATAGCCAAGAACAACAGCGCTCGATTATCGTCGGGTGACAGCCTAACCGCTTCTTCAAAATGCTGAGCTGCTTGACGGAACATGAACAGCTTGAAGTAGCCCTGCCCTCGCATCATGGTTTGAGTTCGCTCATATTCTGCTTCACTCTCCAGCACAGCTTCTTCAGCGTGGGCTGCTGCTCCGCTGGCATAAGCCTCAGTAGCGGAACCAAGAATGGCATCAGCCGGTGGCTTAAGCTCATCATTGTGAGCCGTACCATAAGGAGGCTTACCGCCTGCGTAGCCCTGTGGAGAACTTTGACCTTGTTGAAGAGCGATTGACGGATCAAGCTGGAGATCGCGAAAGTCAGCCATTTTCTCTTCAAATTGCAGCCATTGCTCGATGAAGGTGTCACTGAACTGTTTTAGAACAGCGAGCTGCTCGTCATGCAGTTTTTTCTGATCTGCGTTCGCATTTGGATAATGAATCATAATTTCATTAAGCTTTTCATTCATGGAAGCAAAAACATGCTTAAACATCGTCTGCATCCCACCTTCACGCCATGTTGTGATGTAGAGAATTGTTATGCTCATTCTTTGCCCCGGCATCTGTTTTCATACAACGTCCCAGACGTTTCACAAGGCTGGAATTCTACATGGCGGCGTGGAAATGTTAGATAATGGCGGCGTGTACCTCTTCATAAGACGATTCAATGGGGCGATTGGCTGCATCCAAGATAACAACCTTTGGTTTGTTGGCGCGGCTTTCCTCTTCAGTCATCATTCCGTAAGAAATAATGATAACATTATCTCCAACCTGTACAAGTCTTGCTGCTGCACCATTCAGACATATAACCCCAGTACCTCTTGGCCCCGCAATTACATACGTTTCCAGACGTGCACCGTTATTGTTGTTAACAATTTGTACCTTTTCATTTGCCCAAATATCGGCCAGCTCCATCAAATCCTCATCAATGGTTATGCTGCCTACATAATTCAAGTTAGCTTCTGTTACGGTTGCCCGATGCAGCTTGGATTTCATCATCGTTCTGAACATGTCTGTCACCCCCAAACGGTACCATTAAACGGTTATCTATAAGACGCGTCTGCCCAAATTTAACGGCTAGCGCGACAATTAAAGTCGATTCATGACGAGATAGGTCTACACCTTGCTCAGGCAATGTCAAATCTGGATATTCAAGAACCTCTGCATAATCAATTTCTGCAAGTGAGGCTTCTCTTATCTTGCTGTTGATACGTGAGGCAAGCTCCGCGGCTGTAATACCTGGTTCCTTTAACCAATCATCAGCAGCAAGCAGCGTCTGTGAAAGAACGACCGCTTGATTGCGCTGCTCTTCGTTAAGATAAACATTGCGCGAGCTCATAGCCAGGCCATCTGCTTCCCTAATTGTTTCACAAGGCACGATTTCTACTGGAAAATTAAGATCATCCACCATACGCTTTATAACAGCCACTTGTTGGGCATCCTTCATCCCAAAATAAGCACAATCCGGCATAATCAGGTGGAACAGCTTGCTAACTACGGTTCCTACACCATCAAAGTGACCGGGCCTTGAAGCACCGCATAGACGATCAGTCACCGTACTAACCAGCACTTTCGTAAATGGCGTCTTCGGGTACATCTCATGAACGGTAGGCATGAATACCACATCGATATGATTAGCCTCTGCCAGTGCGATGTCGCGTTCCGAATCCCTTGGATAACGATCAAAATCTTCATTTGGACCAAATTGAAGCGGGTTAACGAATATGGATAGGATTGTATATTCACATTCCTCATTGGCTCTACGCATCAAGCTGGCATGTCCTGCATGCAGGAAACCCATCGTCGGGATCAAGCCAATACGTCCTTCTGGGACGCTTCTGCGTTGTTTAAGCAACTGAGCTTTAAGCTCAGTTATCGTTGTGCAAACGATCATTACTTACCCGCCTCCTTTCCGCTTTCTTGACTGCGGCTGCTGCCATAGAGCTGTGTAAATAATTCCTGTTCCATCGGAAACACATGCTCCTGCTGTGGAAACGCGCGAGATTTCACTTCTGACACATACGAACCAATCGCATTACGAATCGTTGTACCAATATCCGCATAGGTTTTCACGAATTTCTTCTCCCGATAAGGTGAAGCATATTGCAAAATGTCATGGTACACCAGCACTTGTCCGTCACAACCTCTGCCTGCACCAATACCAATTACAGGGATCGAAAGCGCGGACGCAATAGCTTCGGCAAGCGGTTCGGTTACAAGCTCCAGAACGATACTGAATGCTCCCGCCGCTTCCAGAGCTTTGGCATCCTCTATTAGCTGCTGGGCTTCGCGCTCCAGCTTACCTTGTACGCGATAACCGCCCAGCTGATGAACGGATTGCGGCGTGAGTCCAATATGCCCCATCACTGGTATTCCTGCACGAACACAGGCGGCAACCTCATCCGCAATGTCTGCTCCACCTTCAAGCTTAATCGCATGAGCATGGCCTTCCTGCATTATTCTAGCCGCATTCCGCAAGGTTGCTTCTTTGCCGATTCTATAGGTCATGAAAGGCATATCCGTCACAATAAATGTGTTCGTTGCAGCGCGTGCTACTACCCTTGAATGGTAGACCATATCATCTAAAGTTACAGGTATTGTTGTATCATAACCAAGCACCACATTGCCTAGCGAATCTCCGACAAGTATAATGTCGATTCCCGCTTCTTCAGCAAGCTTAGCGGATGGATAATCATAGGCAGTCAGCATCGAAATTGGCTCGCCGCTTTGTTTCATTTTTTTCAGCTTCGTAATAGTCAACGGTTGTTTCATTGCTTCATCCTCCTTGGATTGGGATGACTTCGGCCCCTAAGCTTATCTTAAAGCTTTAGCGAACCCAAGCCTTCCTATGTGGTAAACACAAAAAAACCTTCTAGCCCGTCGCTAAAAAGGTTCCAATTCAAAAAGGAACGTCCTGCTACCAGCGAGCTTCCTTCTGTCTCGGTCCCTAACGGCTCAGAGCAGAGTACACTGCCTTGCAAAAAGACATCAATCAACCACGACTACATGGTGTGAAGCTTCGACTTCCGGTGCGGTTCGAGTGCATCGATACCGCCCTGTCGAATGATTCATTGATAACCCGATTATAACAAAGAAACCACATGCCGTCTATGAACGGTTATCTGACAAAGGAGACATTTCAGCGGAAAAGATTGGCAGCAGCGAACCGTCTTCCAGCTTAACTAGCAAAGCTCCACTCTCATCTAATCCGATTGGCGTTCCGACTACTATACCGGTTGGTGTTTTCAGTTGTGTCGGTTTAAATAAAGAGACAGATAACGCTTCCCACACTGTGCGAATCAAGCCGAAGCCCTCATTCTGATAAACGTTATAGAGCTGTTCAAATTCGATAATGAACGCCGCAATGATATCCGCTCGATCAAGAGGACGACCAAGCTCCATTCGAAGTGAAGTCGCAATAGGCAGCAGCTCTTCGGGATAATCATCGGCCTCCAGATTCACACTGATTCCTATGCCGGCTATGACATATTTGAGACGTTCGTCCTCAGCTGTAGACTCCAGCAAAATGCCACTTATCTTTTTACCGCCAATGAGCAAATCATTCGGCCACTTAATCCCAATATCAAGGGGAGCTGCAACCGTCTTAAGTGCTCTACATAATGCAACAGCCGTAAGCAACGTTAACTGTGATGCGAATTGTAAGGGTAATCTCGGACGAAGCACAAGACTCATCCAAATACCTTTGCCAGAGGGAGAGACCCATTTGCGTCCCATTCTACCGCGCCCGCTCGTTTGCTGTTCAGCTATAACCAAAGTACCCTGGGGTGCATCATCCTCAGCGAGTCGCTGTGCGATATTTTGCGTGGAATCAACGGATTCATGCAGCTTAATGGCTTTTATTAAAGAGGTACCGCTCAATTTCTCCATCAGCTCTTGAATGGAGAGCTTAGAAGGCTTGCTAATAAGACGATAGCCTAGCCGCCTAGAAGCCTCAAACTTATAACCTTGAGCCTCAAGCTTCTTAATATGCTTCCAAACCGCAGTCCGGCTAATATGTAGATCTTTGCTGAGCACCTCACCGGACAAGTAGCCTTCGGTTTGCTGCTCCAGCAGCTCGAGAATTCGATTATCCATAGTAACTCCTTATCGATCTAATCGATCCACTCAAGTTTGACGTCGAGCAGCTTCGGCTAATAATCGCTTCTTATCATTAGGAACTTCACCAAACACAACACTTCGCAGCAGCTCATTCAGAAGCTGACCCAGCCACGGTCCAGAAGGCTTCTGGAGCAAGGCAAGGATATCTGCGCCCCCTATCGCAAGATCACGAACTGTGGATAGGGGCAGCGTCTGAAGCCAATCGTCCAGCTTGTCCATCGCTGCATTCGATCCAGTAGTTTTGGCTGCCGTTCTTAGCCAGCTGGCTGCTGCATCCTTACCATAGGTCAAAATTGTTTCCATCCATGTTTGAAATAATAGTTGATCGGATTGTGAAAGATCCAGTGAGTCCGAGCTATTCATAGGCTGATAAGAATGCAAAGCCTGCTGCATATCATTCTCAACTTGCATCACAGTCTTCAAATGCTGCGTTCGCACTGTCGAGAAGCGAAAGGCATCGAATAGCCGGAAGGCTTCATCTGCTCCTAATCCAAGCCCCATGCACAGCCCCGCCCAGCGGTCATCGATCTGATCCAGCTTGTTTAATTGCTCAAAGATAGGAACCGCATGAATTCGTTTACGCTCATATTCTCCTGCAGCTTGAACGATTCTCTCCGGCAATTGTCTCTTCGTATATTTCAATAGACCGCTTGCTGCCATCCAAGCTATTGCCCTGATCGGGCTGCTGCCACCGATCATTTTATCCGCTTCAGCACCAACACGCTCCATCGCTACATGGACGAGCAAGCTGCTATGCTGCTTCAAGGCACGCCATGTTTGCGGGGCAATACGCATATTGAATTCTGACGCAAACCGTATTGCTCGCACCATCCGGAGAGCATCTTCCTGCAATCTAGCATCTGCATCACCAACACAGCGAATTATACGATCCTGAAGATCCTGCATCCCGCCGAAAGGATCTACCACTGTGCCGTCCGCACGCATGGCCATAGCATTAATAGTGAAGTCTCTCCGCAGCAAATCTGCTTCATGCTCTGTTACGAATTGAACCTGTGCAGGACGGCGAAATTGTTCATAGGCCGTCTCCGTACGATAGGTTGTAACTTCGTAGGTTTCTGCTCCATGAATGACCGTTATCGTTCCATGCTGAAGCCCCGTCGGAATTGTCCTTGGGAAGCTAGCTATAACCTGTTCTGGCGTTGCAGAGGTTGCAATATCAACATCATGGAGCGTTCTTCCCATTATTGTATCTCGGACGCAGCCGCCCACGAATACAGCCTCATAGCCTTGACTTTCAAGCTTCTGAAGAACGGGGAGCGCTAGTCTTAAGGCTTCCTTCATCTAATGCGCTCCCTCCTATGGATGCGAATTACTCGCAGACTGGTACCGGAATATTTGCTTCAATACCAAGCACACGATAATAAATACGTTCATATTCAGCCGTAATCAATTCATTACAGAACTGGTTACGTGCCCGATAAAGACAAGCTTCACGGAACTGCTGATAAAGCCGTTCATTCTGCAGCAGCTTGATTGCGTTATTTGCCATATCATCGGTATCTCCGATTGGAGACAAATAACCGGTCTCTCCATTCGTTACAAGCTCAGGGATACCGCCCGCGATTGAACCAATCGTTGGAACACCACAAGCCATCGCTTCTAGCGCCACAAGTCCGAAGCTTTCCTTCTCCGATGGAAGCAGCATGAGATCAGCAATCGATATCACATGAGCCACGTCATCTTGCTTGCCTAGAAAGTGAACTTTATCCTCGATTCCCATCGAGCGAACCTTATGCTGGATTTTCGGCAAATCAGGACCTTCACCAACGAGTAGAAGACGACTTGGAACCTTTTGAAGAACCTTAGCAAAAATATCAACAACGTCGTTCATTCTTTTGACGGGTCTAAAGTTCGAAATATGCATAAGGATCTTCTCACCCTTGCCGACAAAATCATTACGCAATGATGCGCAGTCTCGCGGGTAATAAACTCGTTTATCTACGAAGTTATACGTAAGATCAATTGCTTTATCAATATCGAGTAAATCACGGGTTTCTCGAATTAAGTCATTCGAAACAGCTGTAACCGCATCGCTTTGGTTAATGCCTAGGCGGATCATATCTTTAATCGACTCATCCTGCGCGAGTACCGTAATATCTGTTCCATGCAGTGTGGTTACCGTTCGCAGCTGGTCTCCGACCATCTGTTTGGCTAAATAAGCACATACCGCATGCGGAACCGCATAATGAACATGCAGCAAATCAAGTTTATGCATTTTCGCTACCTGAGCCATTTTGCTAGCCAACGATAAATCATAAGGCGGATATCGAAAGACATAATAGTCGTTTACTTCAACTTCGTGGTAGAAAATGTTTTTATGAAATTGTCCCAGTCGAAAAGGAACACTATGGGTAATAAAATGAATTTCATGCCCTTTTTCTGCAAGCAGCTTACCAAGCTCGGTTGCTACAACTCCCGATCCGCCCAATGATGGGTAGCAGGTAATTCCTATTTTCAAGCGTCTTGCCATACTTACACCCCCATTGGTTACACGGCTTTATAACATTGTATGCTCCATTTTGACGATTCCTGCTTTAAAATATCGTAACCGCATAAGGACGCTTCATTGCAAATCCTTCCGCATATGCCCATCCACGTGTTTGTCCAAGCAGCATGTCACGAGCAGTTACTCGTTCCACGTACCGGTCTGTCAATGGCGTCTGCACACGATCTTCACCCGCGGCAGCCGGAGCAAACTGAGATCGATAAGCTCGCAGCGCATTGATCTTCTGTTCCACATACTCACTGATATCCGTAATAAGCGATACTTCGCTGCTATCATTTATGTAATAAAAATAAAGTTGTTCCACCTGAACGGATGGCAGCTCAGGCAAGTAATTACGCAATTTCGCATTAAATACGGCCTCTTCCAGCAGACGACTGCATGCATTATGATCCGGATGACGGTCAACCCAATAGGGTGCAAAAACAAGACGAGGTCGCAAACGGCGAATTTCACGTACGATAGCTTCAATTTGCTCCGATGAGCCTGTTAGTCCTCTGTCGGGCAGTCCAAGACAGGAGCGGTAGGATAAGCCAAGCACCGCGGAAGCTTCGGCAGCTTCTTGCCGCCTTGTTTCTACGGTGCCGTTAGAGGACATCTCTGCTTCTGTCAAATCACAAATGCCAACACGAAATCCTTCATGAACATGTTTAGCAATGGTACCTCCCATCCCAATCTCAACATCATCAGGATGAGCACCAAAGGCAAGTATATCAACGGTTTTCATCATTATCATTCACCCGGCTTATATTTATGGACAAGCTCACGCCATCCGAAGTCTCCGCGCTGCAGTGCCCTTACAAGTATTTCCCCAGTTGCGACATTGGTTGCAACCGGAATTCCCTGCACATCACAAAGTCTTAATAAAGCAATAATATCAGGCTCGTGAGGCTGTGCCATAAGTGGATCGCGGAAGAAGAGTATTAAATCCATTTCATTTTGTGCTACCATAGCGCCAATCTGCTGGTCCCCGCCTAGCGGTCCAGACATGAAACGATGGATGGATAATTTGGTTTGTTCCATAATACGGGTACCTGTTGTACCCGTTGAATAAAGGGTATGACCTTCAAATGCCATCTCATAAGCGATAACAAAGTTCACCATTTCATCTTTTTTACGATCATGCGCAATAAACGCGATGTTCATCCAAGTCGTTCCCCTCTCCGGTTACCCCGCAAGTGCTCTCATCAATCCATTACATGCTCAAAGCCATAAATAAGTCCAGTATAAGTCATTACCTTCTTAACGGCTACACTTACACCCGGCATATACCCTGCACGTTCGTAGGAATCATGACGGATTTTAAGCGTTTGTCCAAATCCGCCAAAAACAACCTCCTGCTGGGCAAAAACACCTGGAAGCCGAACACTATGTATTCGAAAGCCATTATAGTAGCCGCCTCTTGCTCCTTCGATTATTTCCTTTTCATTTGGATTCCCCTGTCGCAGCTCTTGTCTAGCTTCAGCGATTAGCTCCGCTGTCTTGATCGAAGTTCCCGAAGGCGCATCCAGCTTCTGATCTCCATGATATTCGATAATTTCAACATGAGGTAGATATTTTGCTGCTTGCGCAGCAAACTTCATCATTAGAATTGCTCCAATCGAGAAATTAGGTGCAATTAATCCACCGATCCCTTGGCTTTGACATAGCTTGTCCAGCTCTTTAATTTGCTCTGGGGTAATCCCAGTTGTACCAATAACCGGACGAACGCCATGACGAATCGCTGTTTCTGTAATGCTATAGGCAGCATGAGGCACGGTAAAATCAACAAGCACATCTGCTTGCGTATTAGATAAGGCAGTCTCCAAATCTGAGGAAACGATAATACCGCAGGGCTGCAGTCCGACGAGCGTTCCCGCATCAATCGGACCGGCGGATTGACTTACCGCTGCAGCTAATATCAATTCCTCATCTTGAAGCACCATCTTGACGACCTCGCGGCCCATACGCCCGCCTGCACCTGTTACAACAACTTTTATTGGTTCTGTCCTCATTTTATCACCTATTCCCCTTCGGTTTTCTTATCTGATTGTTCGCGCTTCGTCTGCGGGCCTTTACATCGCTAAGCAAACGGCGTGCCGCTTTATGCTCAGGATCAAGACCTATGGCACGCAAGGCACATGACGCAGCCTCATCGAGCCTATTTAATGATGCATACGCAGCACCCAGCAGCAGCAAGGCTTCCAGATTCAGCGGATCAAGGCGAGACGCCTCCTGCAGCATTTCTAACGCTTGATCAGCCTTCACAGACGTTTGTGTAGACAATATCGTCTCTGCTTCTAGGACAAGCTGTTTGGCCTGGACGGTTTGTAGGTGAAAATGATATTCTTGCTGCGCTGGATCCAGCTTCACTGCCTGCTCAGCATAATCAAGTGCCTTTTGCCATTTCCCGCTCCGAGCGCATGTTATGGAGCATCTATAGTAGGCAGCCGCATTACCGGGCTCCTCTTCAATTGCTTCCTCAAAGCGAATGATAGCCTGCTCAAAATCGCCACCTAAGATGGCTTCGTAAGCTTTCTTCAAGCTGCTCTCTCCGTCCATCCGTCCATCCTCCTTGTACACAGGTGATGGTACAGCATATGTATAAAGCTGCTTTACGGTTCGACGTTTTTTCGAGTCCAGCGGTTTGCATCCCGCGTATTAAACTTATTCATTACGCGATCATGCGCCTCGGCCATATCGATCCCTAAGGAATTTGCAAAGCAGATTACGATAAATAAGATGTCTGCCAGCTCATTTTCTATAGAGTTGTCTGCTTCGTCCACTTTCTTCGGTTTTTCACCAAATTCATGATTAACCTCTCGGGCAAGCTCGCCAACTTCTTCAGTCATGCGGGCTAGCATGGATAATGGGCTAAAATAACCCTCTTTGAATTGCGAGATGTAGCGGTCTACCTCACGCTGCATTTCCGCAAGTGATTTTTCTGACATGACGGTATTCCTTTCTATTCACCTTGGGTCTATTCATATGTTATCGCAAAGCGCATGTGAAAACAATGCTTTTGCAATCGTCTCAAAAGAGCCATACTACTTCTATGCCTTAAGAATCGTTCATTCATTTCATTATCATAAAGAGGGACTAGAAGGGAGTATGATTCGGCTTGACTACTCGTCTATCGACACTGCTGCGCACCTTGCCGCTCGTCATGTTTGGCACTGCGGTTTATGCGTTCGGTCTTCACTATTTTATTATTCCTAATCAGCTCATGGAGGGCGGCGTCACTGGAATCGCTATCCTTCTCAACTACGCGTTGGGTTGGCCTCTATCGATCTCCACGCTTGTGCTGAATATTCCTTTGTTTATTGTGGGATGGCGTATTCTAGGCCGTTCACAGATCGGCTACTCCATTTTCGGCACGGTATCCTTATCTGTGTTTCTTGCTCTGATGGAAAAGCTTATTCATTTAGGCTGGATTGTTCCTTTTCGCACATCAAACGATTACATACTAGCTGCACTTTATGCTGGGGTTACGCTCGGGTTTGGACTAGGAATTGTATTCCGTTTCGGCGGTACAACTGGAGGAGCAGACATCGTCGCACGCATCGCCTCCAAAATGAAGGGCTGGAGTATGGGACAAGTCATTCTAACCCTTGATGTCATTATTATCGGAGTTTCCCTTATCTATATCCCAAAGGAAAAGGTTCTCTATACTTTAGTGGCTGTTTTTATCGCTTCCAAAATGATTGATTTCATTCAAGAAGGGGCTTATGCTGCTAAAGCCTTCTCTATCTTTACTGAGAACGGTGAAAGGCTCGCCACCCTCATTACGCAGGAAATGGAACGAGGTGTTACTTTATTTCCTGCAAGAGGAGCCTACTCCGGCAAACAAAAAGAGGTCGTCTACTGCGTCGTTTCCCGTCAAGAAATTAGACGGATGAAAACGATTATTCGCAGTATCGACCCTTTGGCTTTTATCGTCATTACAGACGTGCATGATGTGCTTGGTGAAGGGTTTAAGGAAGAATAATGCTCATAAGACTATCGCCTCTTCTTATTACCATTTGCTGGGGAATAAGGCGAACCATGTCTCCGCTCATAAGCGAATCTTCGCCAGCCCACTAAAGCAAGCATGCTCATGACAATTGCTGAAATATATAAGATAGCAAGCTGCTCACTGCTGGATGGATTTCCACCTGGCATCATCACTCGAGGATCCGATTGCGCGGCTATGGAAGGATGATCCCCTTGAAATAGATGACTTTGCGCGAGAATCAAATTTTGAAAGGCTTGAGGAATTGAGGTCGCGTTAGTCTTCCCTTCCTTCTCTACATGGCGAATCAACTGCTCCGTGTACACCAATTGATTCCGAAGTCCAAGAAGGAGCGAAGCATCACGCTGCATCAACGCAGCTACTTCGAACCTCTGAAGATGCTCGTTGTAAATACGTAGAGAAATAAGCGTTTCCTCAGAATAACCCTTACGTTGTGATTGCCACGCTTGACGCATTCGACTTTCATCATCTCCGAGAATGTCCTCATATTGGAGCCAAAGCCCAGCTTCCGGCCTTATTAAAGCATCAGACGCCAATTTAATCCGAGCTGCTTGCATGTACCAATCGCGGCTTGAGCCGGTTTGAGACAACACCTGCTTGACTTCTTTCAAACTTTTATCAAAAGCAATCCACCCCTGCGGGGTTCCCTGCTGTCTCACGCTTGGCAGCGCAGAGGCTTTCTCTAAATGCCCAAGAATGGTATAAGCAAGCTGACGGTTGCCTTTGTTAGATGCGGAATACAGCTCTTCTGACAAGCGATTCAACTCCGTAAGGGCCACATACGACTTGTCCATATGTAAAGCGGCCGATTGCTCATCATGGAATACTGCTGCTGGATTTGAATCATAACTGCAGCCTGCAGTTATAGATAGAACTACGATAACCGCAAGCATGATAAAGAACGCAGATGGTTTATTGCTCATGCTCATGTTCATGTTCATCCCCCTCCTGTACAAATGTATGGGGGGATGTCCAATATTAGACCTTTCGGAATTGAAGTGTAAACCAAGTCACAAGTAAACTGAAAACGGATAAACCGATCGTGAAGGTTTGAATCGCGTTTAGATCATCCTCAAGTACGTCAGACAGCCATGGATATACGCCAAAGGTATAATCAACCGTGTCATTCAACAAAAGCCATAGAAGCGCAAAGAAAGCGGCCAAACGACCAAACACCATAAATCTTACGAAAAGCAGTCCCTCAATCGCCATGCCTAGGTGAGATACAATTAGCATATAGTGCTCCCATACGAGGTGATCGCCCTGTGCTGCCCCAGCAAGGATCATCGTGACTGCCCATATCCCATATTTCAACGAAGTAACAACAGCTAACGCCTCGATGATCGGCCTTAGCAATCTCAACACACTCGATGATTTCGTAAACTGTGGAAACAGGAGGTAAAGCAGCGATAAGGTAAAGAACAAACTGGCTGTTGGACTATCTGGAACGAAGACAACCCTCCATAAAGGATGATGATCAAGCGTATATTGCATTTGGTCCCAGTACCATATGTAACCGTATACAGTACCAAGTGCGTTTACGAGAAACAATACGATCAACATCTGTCGGCTAGCAAGAAAAGCACGGCTCCAAAAAAATGATATCGACGACAATAAAGCCACCCTTCCTTAAACTTTCTCGTGTATATAAAAAAGACGGCTAACACTCCGCATAAACAAGTTAGCACATCTACGCTGTCTTTAGTCGCGTTACAAGTTTCTTCCATAAGCAGCATTAGAAAAAGTGTCGATCAGTATACCTGCTTCTCTGAATTCATTTAAAAAAACCTGATCGAGTTGTTGCGATCAGGTTTTTTTGTCTGTGAAGTGTTATTCAATTATTCAGCTTTTTTTTGCTTAGCAAGCCAAGTTGTTAATTGATCAATTTCAGCGGCAGTCAACGTATCCTTGAAGGCAGGCATTTTACCAACTCCACCCTTACCATTGGTTACGATGTCGACAAGCTCCGCTTTCTTAAACTTATCTCCGATACCATGAAAGGAAGGAATTCCTGCGCTCTCATTACCTTTAAGATCTGCACCGTGACAAGAAACGCATTGCGCTTTCTTCGTAAGCTCTACAGCAGGGTCAGCTTTATCAACAAGCGGAACGTCCACTGCTGCTGCTTGACCTGGTGCTTCACCTTTTGCTGCTGCTTCACGTGCTCTCTCTTCCCGCAAAATATGCTCAGGAACCGTATTCGTTAACTCCAGCTCATGCTGGTAGTGAGACCACGATTGCTTAGTCAAATAAAATACGGAAATCAGGGACATGAACATCAGAATAGATGTGATTGGACGTCTGTAGAAGCGACGCTCTTTACCTGTATCCAAGAAAGGTGCAAGCAGCAGTGCACCAAATGCGATACCCGGTACGCCAACTGTTCCTAGAACGACGTAATCTTTGGAAACATATTGTAATTTCAAAAATTGATACAGGAACAAGAAGTACCAGTCCGGCATAGGAATAAACGCCGCATTCGTTGGATCTGCTGGGTAACCCAGCGGTGCCGGTTCCGAAATTGTCAGAACAAGGAATCCAACAAGTACAACGACGCCTACCATCCACTCTTTCAGCAAGAAGTTCGGAATAAATGCTTCCGACTTTCCTGGGTAAGCGGAATAGTCTGGTGGTACTTTGCTTACCGGTACTGTCCGCTTACGAACCCGTGAATCACCAACGAATACGACTTTTTCGTTCGATTTGTGGCCATGTGCCATTCGCAAAATGCCTCCTTTCGGCTTATAGTGGTCCCGAAATACCTTGCTTCCGGATCATAAAGAAATGCGCCGCTAGAAGCGCAAGGAGCGCGCCTGGCAGGAAGAAGACGTGAATCGCGAAGAAGCGTGTCAATGTTTCTGCTCCTACGATTTCTCCACCTTGCATCAATTCTTTGATGTATGTACCAATGTAAGGTACGGATTCTGCAATTTGAATACCGACCTTTGTTGCAAAATAAGCTTTGTTATCCCAAGGCAAGAGATATCCTGTGAAACCAAGTCCAAGCATGATGAAGAAAATAAGCATGCCGACAACCCAGTTCATTTCACGAGGAGCCTTGTACGATCCTGTAAAGAATACACGAAGTGTATGCAGGAACATCATAACGATTACGAGACTCGCACCCCAGTGATGCATACCGCGGACGATTCCGCCGAAAGCAACCTTGTGTTGAAGATAGTCAACGCTTTTGTAAGCATTGATGATATCCGGTACGAAATACATTGTAAGAAACATACCTGACAAAATTTGAATGACTGTAATGAAAAACGTCAATCCGCCAAAGCAGTACACGAAAGCGGAAAAGTGATGCGCAGGGTTAACGTGCTCTGGTACTTCGTGATCCGCGACGTCCCTCCACATCGGCGTAATATCAAGACGTTCGTCTATCCAGTTGTATACATTTTTAAACATCTGAGCTACGCCTCCTTTTATACGCGTGTATTAGCTTTGACAGGACCGAGATAAATCCAGCCTTTTTCAACCTTTAGATCGTACTCATCCAAAGGCTTTGGAGCTACAACCAAGTTCTTGCCATCCTTGGTATAGTGGGCTCCGTGACATGGACAAACATACTCTTCATTCTTTTCTGTGTTCCATCCAATTGTACACCCTAAGTGCTTACATACTGGTGAGAGTGCAAAGGGAGTTCCTTTGTCATCTTTGGAAATCCACGCTGTCAATTCAGGGTCGCTTACGTACCAACCGTCAATCTGGTGAATTTGGAATTTAAACTCTTGCGGTTCCGTTGTTAGCTTGGATTCTTCGACAACTTTAATCCAAGTACCACCGGCTTTCTTCGCCAGAATCGGGTCTACCGCAAACCGTATCATCGGGAGTGACATACCAGCAGCCATAAATGCTCCGGCACCTCCGAGTGTATACGACAAAAATTGACGACGGGACATTCCGCTTCGTTTCACCGGACGTTCTTTGGTTTCATGTTGTTCATGGTTACTCATCTTCTGTTCTACCCCCTTTGCTGAGCCATATCTTGTGTTCTGCCGGAGAAGGCAAAACGTACGACAAACTAGGACATTACTTATAATAGCCTAGGTATTTTAGAGCGTCAAGAATATGGCGGGTAATTTAAACAACGGATCAAAAAGCGTTCTTTAATTTGTTCGTATTTTGTCACAATTGACCTTGTCTGGCATTTGTTTTTCCCATTCAAGCGTCACCTTATGCAAAAGATGCTGGAATTACCTCTTAAGCTCGTCCCAGCCATAATGTTCGAACAGCCTCACTTACAGCTGGCGCGCTTGGCAAGACATCACCATTCTCCAGTCCTATAACCATGTCTGCGGAGATGGGTTTATCTTGATCCGGAGCTTGGAATGCCGCTGCTATAATAACGTACCGAAAACCTACCTGCTTCAAACTTGAGCAAAGAACTGCCAATTGCTCATTTGCACCATCATCCCACTTTACGTAATGGCAAGCTGGATAAACAACAACTCTTCCTTTGAAAGGGCCTTCAATTAAATCGAGAACATCTCGCAAATTCTCCAGCACAGCTGTTGCCTCATGCGGCATTTCTGAACCAGATAAACCTGTCAACGGAAGGATAGCTGTATCCAAATAGGGCTGAAGCTCTGCCCATTGCTCAGCGCTAAGGTCACTGAATTTCATCGTTTCACCAGTCCTTGAGTCATCATTTTCTTTCAAAACATCTGTATTCTACTATCCTACCACAATCCTCCAAACAAAAAAACGACCCGCAACCATACTCGGAGCATTCTCCGAGCGGAAGCAGGTCTTCATGAGCCGTTCTCATAGATCCTTATACATTTAAGGCCTTCAATTCGTCTGTCAAGCGACGGAACGTATCCTTATCCCCGGATGCTAACGCTTTATCAATCGCTTGATACAATCGGTCCGAGCGAAATTTAAGCACGGCCTCATCAAGTGTCATCTCAGCAGCAAGTCCGAGCATCGCTTCGTACGAGACTTTCATTTTATCCATAGGATACACCTCCACCACGGCGTTTAAGAGATCCTATATTCGTTTTCTTGCGCCACTTGAGCTTTCCATCGTCCATCTTTTCGTTGCCAATCGTCTTCTTGTCCGGATTCTGTTGACGACTTTAGCAGGCGATCCAAGAGAAAGCGTATAGGTGTCATTCCTGTAATGATTTCTAGCGAGAGCGAACCGGCTCTACTAAAGCATATTCAAAAACAGCCGCTCCGCTAGGACGTTGGCCCCTGTCAATGATGAATGTGTTCTTGCCTATGTGATAGATACCACTAGCTATTCAAAATAATGGTATCATCATCTATGCTCAGGCCAGCCACGATAGATTTGCCCATTGGCGTCATTCGAATAACCTGTCGCTGCTCGTTATGCTCGCCAATCCGCAGGATGCCAAGATGCATCATCATCCCAATCAAGCGTTGTTCGATGATCGTCTCTGGTTGATCATAATAGAAAGGTTTTATGTAAGGCGTCAGAGCAAGGGTCAATGTTTCTGCATTCACCCAGTGTTGTGAGAGCTTATCGATCCAGTGAACAATCGATTTTATATTCGGAATCGGCCCTCTATATAACCTTATCCAGAACTGATAGATCTTGTCCGGCTGCTCCGGAATACGATGCGTCTGCCTCTCCTTGCCAAGAGCTGTCAATGTAAGGAATCTGCTGGTTTCTTCGATCCATCCTTTGAAATAGCAATAATCATATAGAAGCGCAAGTCGATTCGGATAATCTTTTATCCGTCTGCCATAACCGAATCGCCATTCCCCGCGAGCAGGAAGCTGTTCTTTCACGCCGAATAAGTCAAGAATTTGCAAAATATTTCGTCTGTACATTACCCCATCTGAGGTTAAAGGAATTTCATTGTGTTGGATGTAATGAAGCAGTTGGAGGACATCATCACCCATCAATAACTGCTCATCCCGGTAAGCATCCGGTTCACCATCTGCATAAGTGACCTGAGAAACAAATCGACGTTCCATCGTAGCCTTGAAACGTTCCTTCAAATCGGTTGGTACTTGGAATAAGTAGCGGTTATGTCCCGCGAAGCCATTGAACAGCCACCCATATTGCTTAAACCTAGCTATTGTCTCTCTTGGTCCCGTCTCCGGTATTTGTTTTTCTTTTGTCGCTTTCATACGCTTGGTACTTTTCTTTTGCGCTGTTTTATGGCTAATTACTTGTTCAGAAGAAACTGATTCTGACTCTACCGAGCTCACTCCAAATTTACTTTGTTGTACACGCGCGACAAGTTCTTCTAAGCTGAAGGCATCTCTGGCGTCAAATAGCAGCGAATTTATGAACCGCAAATCTTCTAGTTTCATCCCGCCGATTTGCGCTTCAAACACATCCCTGCGATTAACCGTTGATAAAATAGACTGGATCAAATCGTTTTTCGAATTCCCATTGCATTCACAATGATACGTTGTCGCAATTCGGCTTAGCTGTCCAATATCGGCGTAACTAAGCATGTCCGCCAAATTCATCTTCCGCCCTCCGTTCCCGGTTCCGCTTGCAGGTTTACTATCATTATTGGAAGATTCACGGAATTTATAACCTATGAAAATAAAAAAGCCGCTTAGAACCGCGAATGCGGCAAGCAGCTGATCGTTATATCGTGGTGATTTATTTTTGTAGCTGTTCCAAATGACGGGTGCAATTATGAAGCAACGCTGACCATTTGTTGTTGTCATTCTGCATAATGGAGAAAGAGAGATTACCAATCGGCTTATCCTCTAGTTCAGCACACATCCCTTTGAGTAATTGAGCTAGCAGGCTGCCATGTGATACAACAAGGAGATTGCGAGTCGGCTCCTTTACAGCAGCTTCGTCTACGAAGGATAGAGCGCGTCCGCGTACTGTTTCATCCGATTCTTGCCCACTTTCGGATTTGCGCCAATTGACTCCCCACCTTCTCAGCCGCTCCTCTTCCGTTGTCCCTTCAATTTCACCAAAGAAGCGTTCACGCAGCCTCACTTCACTAGGTAAGAGTGGAATATTTAGCTTAGCGGCTATGATTCGCGCAGTATCGTAAGCACGACTCAGATCACTTGAAATGATAGCATCCCATTGCATCGTATCATGACTTAGCCTATCCGCTAAAGCATGAGCCTGACGGATCCCTTCATCATTTAGCGGCGTATCCGTCTGCCCTTGAATTTTACCTAACGCATTCCAATCCGTTTTACCATGGCGAATAAGTCCTAGCCGCAAACTAAATCCCCTCTTTCCTTTTAAGCTATTAAAAATGAAAAATCTCCAGCAGGTGCTGGAGTAAAAACAATACTTATAGGATACGTCAATTTCGCGTTCGCGAAAACCAATTTAATATGAGCAATGTCATAATGATACCCAGTAAAGACAATGCGACCCAGTATTGAGGGACTGTCGGTACGATATTCAGAAGGATTGGATCGCTTATGCTAGCGACCGGTACATCGGCATAAAAATCAGCACCGATTAAAGAAACATCACTCGCCGCATTGGCTGTTTCAATGAGTCCCGTTAACTTGGCTACCTCGACGGAAGAAGAGTTGTTATAGCCTGTAAGCAAGTAAAATAATCCACTAACGAAAATAGCCATGCAGCATGCAACAATTGCCGTCACATTACGTCGAAAAGACTTTGAGAATTGATAGCTGCGACTTGATACAGGTATGAGCCAAGATTCTTCTGCATAGATTCGATCCATAACCCCATGATTAACATGATCAATTGGACCAATTTCATCCTCATTCTCCGAAAAAAAGCGAATAAGCTGCTCGCTTTCCTCCCAAATTCGGAATTCTTCCCTACAGGTTTCACAATAATCTAGATGATCGTCAATAGTCATTCTTTCTTCGCCATCTTCGATCAAATCCCAATAGGCACCAAACGATTGTTGAACTTCGAGGCATTTCATCTCATTTTCATCCCCTCGTATTCCTCCAGCAATGGTGATTCGCCGAAATACGGTTCTAGTTGTACCTTTACACTGCTGCGGGCCCTGAAAAGAAGTGATTTCACAGAGCTTACTGTTTGACCCAAAATACTGGCTATCTCCTGATAATCCAACTGGTCATATTCTCGAAGAATGAGCGCTGAGCGCTGCTTCTCAGGCAAACTATTGATTGCCTCTCGAACCATCATCATTCGTTCACTTTGCAGTAAACGCTGCTCTGGCACTGTATCTGGCGGTGCAATCGGTATGTATCCAACTTCGTCGAGTGATATATTTCCTGCTTTTTGCTTACGCAGTTCACTAAGTACCGTATTCCTTGCTATTGTGTACAACCATGTGGAGTATGTAGCATCGACTTCGCGGAATGAATGCAAGCTGCGATAGGCTTTATAAAAGGTTTCCGAGCATAAATCTTCCGCCAAGAGCTCAAGTTTCGCACTCTTTAGCATGTGATAGATAAAGGCAAGGATCTTTCGCTGATAGCGCCGCATCAGTTCCGAGTATAGCTGTATATTACCGTCTTTAATTTCACGTATAAGTTGCGAATCGGTCATTACGGGCGATCCTCCTTGGCCTTAGGAGTAATCCCAGTTCGGTATGACTTAAACATTGTACCGAAGCAGGAGAAAAAAGTTGCGCATTCTTTCAAAAAAATATATCAAGAAAAAAACGGCTGGCGCTGCGCGTGAACCGATTATGGAAATGATCCTTGTTCGATTGTTAGTTATCCTATTATTAAAAGTCTATACCTATGCTATAAATTCGAGAAATGCGACCAAAATCCTGCTTCTTTCGACATTGGATAACATTCCCTTATTTTTACATTCATGTACATCTATTGTAACATAGCTGCTTCTTATCTTCGATAAAAAAATTCCAAAGATTATCCCTATTATATTCTAGACGAGACTCAGCCTGACTAAGTTCCAAATTAAACAAAAAAAAGACCGCCCTGATAAAGGGCGGCCCGCACAAAGTGCGAAGGATTAGGATAGGAGTGGAGAGAAACCATACTGTACTTTTATTATATGTATACGTTTTCATTTTGTCAACAAGCGTTTTCATAAATCATATAAAATTTTTAAAAATGAACAGAATATCCGATTTTGTCCAGCTTGTCTACTGCACGATCCAAATCCTCTTGGGTACGGAAAGATAATCTTAGAACGCCTGGTACATCTTCTCTGCTTTCAATGATTTGAATATTACTGAGGTTAATCGAACTGTTACCGAGCTCAGTTGCAACTTTTCCGATTATGCCTGGATGATCAGGTACATCCACATAACATTCGTAGATGGAGTGAATCATGCCTTTACGGCGCTCTGGCAGCTGACCGCGAAATTGTCCCGCTTCCTTGAATGCAAGCTCAATACGATCCCCGTCCTGCTCCTCAAGCATACGAATGAACGTTGAAGTCCCTTCATTCCAATCTTTGAGCAGTCTTAGCAGTACTTTTCGGTTATCGACTAGGATGTCGCGCCAAACAATGGGATCACTCGATGCAATACGTGTAATATCGCGGAAGCCTCCTGCTGCAAGAACACAGTAAAGCTCATTGGTATTACTGTAAGCTCGAATTTGGTTGACCAGCGCAACCGCAATAATATGCGGAAGATGACTGATCGCACCAACAATCTCATCATGCTCTTCTGGACTAACCTGAATAATATGAGCTTTCGTGTGCTTTAGAAGCTCGATCAGCTTATCCACTTCCTGCTGATTCGTATCGGGGTCAGGCGTAATCACGTAAAAAGCATTTTCGAATAAATAGACGGAAGCCGCTTCTACTCCAGACTGCTCCTTCCCTGCCATCGGATGACCACCGATAAACGTTGCTCCCTCAAGTTGAACTTGTTTAGCACTTGCTGCAACCGATGCCTTCGTGCTTCCAACATCCGTTACAATACATCCTGGCTTCAGCTGCAATGAGCTAAGCTCACGTACATACTGATCCAGATTCCCTACAGGAACACATAAAAAAATAAAATCCGCGCCTTCTGCGGCCTCGCGCATAGACGTTGTCGCATAATCGACAACGCCCCGCTCGAGGTACTTGGCTGCGGATGATTCACGTATGGAATGACCAACGACAGTGAGTCCTGGCTTGCCCTTAAAGCAAAGCGCAAGCGAGCCGCCAATCAAACCGACGCCAAATATCGCAATTTTCGTCATAATATTAACCTAGCACCGCCGCTTCTGATAGTACTTCCTCGAGTGCCTTAATAAACGACTCGTTCTGCGCTTGGCTTCCTACCGTAATCCGGATATGCGTTGGATAATAAGTCCAGCGAGCACGAGAGATAATCCCTCTGCGAAGCAGCCCATCGAATACTTGCTGCGAAGGTAGTTTCACATCGACCATGACAAAGTTGCCATGCGCTTCGAAATGACTAAGACCTAAACGGGCAAATTGTTCAGTCAAGTAAATGCGGCCTTCCGCATTACGTTCCTTACAGCTATTCAAGAAATCAATATCCTTGATTGATGCGGTTGCGGCTGCTTGGGCAAAGCGAGTGGTATTGAATGGCTCACGGACTTGATTGATGGAGCGTACAACATCTGGATGCCCTACCCCATAACCAATACGCAAAGATGCTAAGCCATATATTTTGGAAAAGGTACGTAATAAGATCACATTATTATTATCACGAAGGAGTGCAAGACTGTTCGGATAAGCCTCATCCGTTACATATTCATAATAAGCCTCGTCAAGAACAATGAGAACATGCTTGGGCACTTCACGAACAAATGCTGCCAATTCATCTTCGCGAACGATTGTCCCAGATGGGTTATTCGGGTTACAGATCCATACGATTTTGGTACGCTCATTGATTTTTGACAAAATAGCCGGCAAATCATGCGTTCCTTCTTTAAGCGGTACTTCAATAACCGTAGCGCCTTCGATCTCTGCGTTATGTTTATATTGCGGGAAGGTCTCATCCGCCATGATCGTTTCGTCGCCAGGAGATAGGAATGCACGAGCGAGCATTAGAATAACCTCGTCAGATCCTGCTCCGAAAATAATTTGGTTTGGATTAACCTCCAAATATTCGGCTACTGCTGCTGTCAGTTGAACACTTCCACCATCCGGATAAATGCTAATATTGGCAATTTCATTCTGGATAGCTGCTTTGGCATGCTCTGAGCTTCCGAATGGATTCTCGTTGGAGGCAAGCTTGATAACTTCCTTAAGCCCTAGCTCACGCTTAACCTCTTCGACGGGTTTACCAGGCTGGTAAACAGGTAAATGGACAATACTTTTCTTAGGAATCAACTATAATCACCTCATGGAAATGGCTTATTGGTACTGACTTTATGTTGAACATTGTCTCATAAGTCAGATGTATTTAAAAGTTTTTTCAGGTAAGTTACCAAACTCTATTCGCCCTTCAAGGCTCTGACAAAATCACGAATTTGCGCAAGTCCCTCTTTTTTGGTGTCTTTCGATTGCAGCAAGGGGACCACTTCTTCGATTTTACGAACAATAGCACTACCCACAATGACCCCATCAGCCTGTTTCTCGAAGCGCTCCACCTGCTCGCGGCTCGAAATTCCAAAGCCCACAGCAATAGGAATAGAAGTCGCGCTTCTTACGGTCGATAAGAAATCATCAATCCCTTTGTGGAAATCGGCACGGACACCTGTAACGCCAAGCGACGAAACACAATAAACGAAGCCACGCGCTTTACTTGCAATACGGGCTACACGATCATTGGAAGTAGGGGCAACAAGCGGAATAAGATGAATGCCTGCTTCCTCTGCCATCTCACGAACTTCACTATCTTCCTCTATTGGCAGGTCAGGAATAATAAGACCACTGATTCCTTTGGCAATAACGAGCTTAAAGAAACTTTCCAAGCCGTATTGAAGCACAGGATTATAGTATGTGAAGAGAATGAATGGCAGCTTAACACCGATGTTACGGGCATTCTCTGCTACTTGGATGACATCAGCAACCGAAATACTTCCGTTCTTGAGCGCACGTTCAGATGCACGCTGAATAACCGGCCCGTCAGCAAGGGGATCGGAATAAGGAACCCCAAGCTCAATCATGTCGGCGCCTGCTTCTTCCAGAGCTTGAATGATATCAACGGATGTCGCCAAGTCCGGATCACCGATCGTCAAGAACGGAATTAGCGCAGAACGCCCCTGCTCTCTGAGCTGGGCGAATTTATTGTCTATAAGATTATTAGTGGCCATCTGTCGTTCCTCCTAATGATCCCATAATCGTGTGAACATCTTTATCTCCGCGACCGGATAAATTGACGACGATAATTTTGTCCTTACTTAGCGTTGGAGCCAGTTTCATGACCTGTGCGATCGCATGTGCGGATTCGAGTGCCGGTATAATGCCTTCCATGCGCGTTAATAGGAGCAGTGCTTCAAGCGATTCCGCATCTGTAATCGGAACGTATTCTGCACGACCAGCATCCTTTAAGTAAGCATGCTCCGGTCCTATACCAGGATAATCTAATCCAGCAGAGATGGAATGGGCAGGCTGTACTTGTCCATATTCATCTTGGAGTACATAGCTAAGAGAGCCCTGGAACACCCCATGACGACCTTTAGTCATGGTTGCTGCATGCTCATCCGTATCAACGCCTCTGCCTGCTGCCTCTACGCCAATCATTCGAACGGATTCATCTCCGATAAAGGGATAAAACATACCGATTGCATTACTGCCCCCACCAACCGCAGCTACTACATAATCAGGTAATCTACCCGCTTCCTTCTGAATCTGCTCCCGAGTCTCATCACCAATGATCCGTTGAAAATCACGTACCATCATCGGATAAGGATGAGGTCCAGTTACGGAGCCAAGTATATAATACGTATCCTCTACGTTGCTTACCCAATAACGCAGCGTTTCATTACAAGCATCCTTCAGCGTTCTTGTTCCGGACATAACCGGAACAACCTCAGCACCGAGCAGCTGCATACGGAATACATTAAGCTCTTGACGCTTAGTATCCTCTTCACCCATAAACACTTTACATTCCATACCTAGCAGCGCAGCTACGGTTGCTGATGCGACACCGTGCTGACCCGCGCCTGTTTCAGCAATAATCTTGGTTTTCCCCATTCGTTTAGCGAGAACGCCTTGACCGATTGTATTGTTAATTTTGTGCGCGCCAGTATGGTTTAAATCTTCGCGTTTAAGATAGATTTTGGCTCCGCCCAGATGCTCGCTTAGACGCTCCGCATAATAAAGTGAGGTTGGACGACCTGAATAATGATTTAATAAATAACGGACTTCCGCAATGAAATCCGGGTCCTTGGAATAATGCTTATAAGCTTCTTCTAGCTCGAGCAGTGCGTTCATCAGCGTTTCTGGTACATAACGACCGCCAAACTTCCCGAACCTCCCGTTTACGTCAGGGACTTGATTCATGCTTGATTCACCCTTTCAACAAACCTGCGAATTTTATCTATATCTTTGATGCCTTCCGTTTCTACACCACTTGAGACGTCTACACCACTCGGTGTATAATTTTCCAGCAATTCACCAACATTATCTGGGTGAAGTCCACCAGCGACATATAATGGAACGCCGATTCGAGCAGCTGCCTCAGCATAACGTTGAATTACATGCCAAGCAAAGGCTTGTCCGGTACCTCCACCAGCTGTATCAATAAGGACGGCATCAAGGGTACCTTGATAGCGATCAAGTCTAAGCGGCCCCTCTGCCAATTTCTTCGAATGGCTATCATCAGACAGCTGCTCGCTCTCCGTCACCGAGAAGACCTTCCATACTTCAACGCCAAGCTCTTCCCTTATTGCCGCGCATAGCTCCGGTGACTCATCACCATGCAGCTGAACGACATCAAGTGGAGCTACTTTCAGCAGTTCACGCAAAATTTCAAGCTGTGTGTCTACGAAAACGCCTACCGTATGCGGCCTACTTCCGGCTGGAGTCCGTAGTTTATGCACTTCACGGATCAGCTCACCCGCTAGCTGAGGAGATACTTCTCTACGACTTTTCGCAAATAAAAAGCCAATCTCGTCTAACGGCAGGCCATTCATCGCGCGGATCGTTTCCACATCGCGCAGTCCGCATATTTTGACTCGTGTCCGTCGATCCTGCAGCTTGTTCATTTCCTGGTCACCGGTCCCATTAATTCCTCTACTGCAGCAGCTACATCAGGCTGACGCATGAAGAATTCACCAACCAACACGCCCTTCGCCCCTACTGACTGGACATAGGAGATATCCTGCGGAACGGATATGGAACTCTCGCTAATAACCGACACACCGGCAGGGACAAGTCCGATCAGTTTCTCCGTTGTTGTAATATCGGTCTCAAAGGTCTGAAGATTACGATTGTTAATTCCAATCAGCTTAGCTTTACCAATTCCGAGCACTGCTTCCATCTCTTCCTGATCATGCACTTCAACAAGCACATCCAAGCCGATGGACTTCGCAATATCGTAAAACTCGGACAATTGAGAAGGTCTGAGGATCGCCGCTATTAACAAAATAGCATCGGCACCAATCACTCGGGCTTCGTAAATTTGACGATAGTCGACCGTGAAGTCCTTACGAAGCAAAGGTATGCTAACTGCACTGCGAACAGCTGTCAGATACTCGTTCTTCCCTTGAAAATAATCCTCATCTGTTAATACGGAGATACAATCAGCACCAGCAGCTTCGTAAGTACGCGCCAATGCTACTGGATCGAAATCCGCACGTATAAGTCCTTTGGACGGGGATGCCTTCTTCACTTCAGCGATTAGACCAAGCGGGCGATTCGTAGAACCTGCTATTACATGTTCAAAACCTTTGCATGGCGGTAACTCTGCTATTTGACGCTCGTATTCGTTGAGTGAAAAGCTTTCTGCAAGATCATCCACTTCTTTACGTTTGGAAGCTACGATTTTATCAAGAAACATGAACCAACACTCCTGTCGTATCAATAAGCTGCTCTAGCTTTGCCGCTGCCTTGCCAGAATCAATAATTGCTGCAGCCGCTTCTACACCTTCCCTTAAAGAAGCTACAGAACCGCCTACATACATACATGCTCCGGCATTAGCCAATACAATATTACGATATGCCTCACGTTCTTCGCCACTGAAAATCCGTCGAATAATCGAAGCATTAACATCCGCCTCGCCACCGATGATTTCGGCTAGGGAATGAACGGGCAGTCCCAGATCTTCGGGTGTAATTTCGTATGTTCGAACCCTACCGTACTGAAGTTCAGAAATCTGGGTCGGAGAAGATATACTGATTTCGTCTAAGCCATCATGACTGCTCACGACCATCGCACGCTTCAAGCCGAGCTCGCCAAGCACCTCCGCAACCGTACTCGTCCGTGAACGATCGTATAGACCAAGTAATTGACGATCTGCGCCAGCTGGATTAGTTAGGGGTCCGAGCATATTAAAAATCGTACGAATGCCGATCTCTCGTCTTGGAGACGCCGCATATTTTAAAGAAGGATGATACAGCTGCGCGAACATGAAGCATATTCCAATCGATTCCAAGCAGCTAGCCGCCTGCTCTGCGCTTAAAGTAATTGTCACGCCTAGCGCTTCAAGTACATCCGCGCTCCCAGATTTACCGGACATCGCGCGATTGCCATGCTTGGCAACACGTACTCCACCGGCGGAAGCAATAATTGCCGAAGCGGTGGAAATGTTGAATTTGTGGATACCCGATCCACCGGTCCCACAGGTATCAAGAAGTCCCTGCTGCTCTGTAAGCACATGATTGGAGTGAGCTCGCATTGCTTCTGCGAAGCCCGTGATTTCGTCCTTCGTTTCACCCTTCATTCGAAGGGCAGTCACTACAGACCCAATCTGTGCACCGGTTGCTTCACCATTCATTATAATCCCCATAATGGTCCGCGCTTCCTCACGGGTCAAATCTTGATTGGATATTAGAGCAGCAAGCGCGCGCTGCATCGTTATTGTTTCATTCACCACGGCGCTGCTCATCCTTTCACATTCGCGTAATAATCCATATTGATCATGCTCTCGCCCCGCGGGGGAACAGTGAATGCAGCTTCAGCTGCACGAACGGCTTTGAGCAGCGCCATCGCCTTATTAACGGTCTCCTGATACTCATTCTCCGGTATGGAATCCCATACGATTCCAGCTCCTGCCTGCACGTAAGCTTTGCCGCCCTTGAAAATCAGGGTGCGAATTGTAATACAGGTATTCAAGCTGCCGCCAAAACCCAGATAACCAATGGCGCCTGCATAAGCACCACGCGCTTCATTCTCAAGCTCAGCGATGATACTCATCGCTCTTAGCTTTGGAGCACCAGAAACTGTTCCAGCAGGCATACAGGATACAAAAGCATCGAAGAAGTCTTTGTCCTCACGAAGCTTGCCCGATACGTTGGAAACGATATGCATCACATGCGAGTACCGCTCAATATCCATATAGGAATCACAGCGAACGCTGCCAAATTCGGACACTCTACCGATATCGTTTCGGCCCAAATCGACAAGCATTAAATGCTCTGCGCGTTCCTTCTCATCCGCTAATAGCTCCCGTTCAAGCTCCAAGTCCTGCTCAGGTGTCTTGCCGCGCGGTCTTGTGCCTGCAATAGGACGTGTCTCTACTCGCTCCCCGTCTACCTTCACCAACGCTTCTGGCGAGGTCCCGACGATAACTTCATCGCCCAATTTCAAATAATACATATAAGGTGAAGGATTCATTGTACGCAATATCCGATAGACATGGAAAGGATCAACCTCTGTCTCGATGTTGAAACGCTGGGATAATACAACTTGAAAAATATCGCCTGCACGAATATATTCCTTCGCTTGATCCACATTTGACAAGAACTGTTCTTTAGTCAAATTGGAGGATACCTCTCCAAGGTCCGGATCTGGGAGTATGGCACCACCCGCCATTAATGTAGTAGACAGCGGCTGCTGCAGTCGTTCAATTGTTGCTTCTATATTGCTGAGCGTCTCTTCATATACCTTCTGAATAGCTTCATCTGTTCCAGCATGGGGAATATGAACATTGCCAATGACTTGAATTTGTTGTTTGAAATGGTCGAACACAATGACTTGATCACAAAACATAAATTGAAGATCATTCATATTCAAATCGTCTATCCGGTGAGGTGAAAGTTTCTCATAATACTGCAGCAAATCATAACCGAAGAACCCGATGGCACCGCCTGTAAACGGTGGAAGATCACCAATTGACGGGCTGCGGAAAGAGCGTAAATGTGCTTTTAACAGCTCAATTGGTTTCTCACGCAGAATCGTTTCTTCACCGTTCTGCTCAATAACCATCTCGCCGTTCTTGCCGCGAATGGTCATGAACGGGTTCGTACCGATAAATGAATAACGCGCCCATTTGACACCACCCTCAACGCTTTCTAACAGGAAGGCTTGACGATCCTTATAGAAGTGTTGAAAAATGCGAATTGGTGTCTCCGTGTCTGCCATCATATGTCTAACGATAGGAATTAGATTATACGTTTCTGATAGCTTAATGACCTGTTGCAGCTCGTTGTTCATACTCTATCTCTCCTCTAATGGAAAATAAAAAAACTCCTGCCGAAGCAGGAGTGTTCATGTCAGAAGATGGATCATGAGTGCTGGAATCAGAATTCAGCGAAATGACACCCAGATAGCGTGAATTCCTGCCCAAAGGCATGGAATAAGCTACAGATCACCGCTTGGAATCCTGCTAATTCTTCACTATGCTCAGCTCTACTCATCTCATCTTGCCCTCATAAACACGAACTCACTCGACTCAACTCTACTCTTGCTCTAACTATAAAATCACTATAACACCAGCACTAAGGACCCGTCAACATTAACCTTATCCTAAATAAGGAAAATCTGACAGCTTTAGATGTGTGTCATGATTACCTATGATTTTGTCAAATCTGGTCGAAGCGTCTGAGCTCCGCCTAAGTACACATGCTCGATGGCTTTTTGAGATTTGTCTGTATTAACAAGGACCATAAGACGGATACATTTCTCTAAGCTGCCTTTAACAGGGACTTCGAGCGCACACATAAGCGGCACTAGCTCCCATCCACTCATTTGCCTAATGGCACGTGCAGGGAAGGTATCATCCAAATCCCCCGTCACCGTTATAAATACATAAGCAATATCTTCAGGCACAATGCTATTCGCTGCAACGATTCCATTCAACAACTCGACCGTAGCTTGCAAAATCGGCTGTTCCTCATTAACATCCACCGTAATGGCGCCGCGTATTCCCCGTACACTCATCCTTAAACGGCCTCCTGCTTCAATTGTTCCACGATCTCTCGAATGAGAGCAGCGGAAACGGATTTGTTGATCTCTACTTTACCAATTTCAATGGGAACGATGAACACCATGGTTCCTTCTGCGAATTTCTTATCATGCATCATCGCTTCCATAATGGCATCTGTATCTAGGTGCTCAGGCAATCGAACCGGTAAGCCAACTTGCGACAATACACGTTTGGTTACCGTATATACATCTTCAGACGCTCCAAGCTTCACTGCAAGACGTGCTGCTCCAACCATACCAATCGATATCGCTTCGCCATGCAGCAGCTCTTTGTAGCCTGCTACGGCTTCCAACGCATGACCAATCGTATGACCTAGATTCAAGATCGCTCTTAAATCATTCTCACGCTCATCCTTTGATACAACTTCCGCTTTTACACTGCAGCCCATGAACAGGGCGTATCCAAGTGCATCTGCATCAAGTGAAGTAAGGCGTTCCGCATTCTCGTCACACCATTGAACGAATGCTGGATCCCATATGAGACCATGCTTAACGACCTCGGAAAGTCCTGCACTTATTTCACGCTTCGGCAAAGTTTGCAGCGTATTCAGATCGTATAAAACAAGCTCAGGCTGATGAAAGGCACCGATGATATTCTTTGCCAGCGGATGGTTAACGGCAACCTTGCCGCCTACGCTGCTGTCGTGAGCAAGAATTGTGGTCGGTACCTGAACGAATTTAAGGCCCCGCATATAGGAAGCGGCCACGAATCCAGCAAGATCGCCAACCACGCCGCCTCCGAGTGCAACGATTGTTGATTTACGATCAAGACCAGCATCTAATGCTTTGGTTACGAGGCTCTCAAGAACAGCTAATGATTTGGAGCTCTCACCCGGCTTGATGATGGCTGTTGAGACGTCAAAGCCAGCTGCGACAAGAACAGTCTGAAGCTTCTCTAAGTGCCGCTCCGCTACATTCTCATCGGTAATAATCATGAGAGGTGACTTCTTGCTTATGCCGCGCTGCGCGAATAGCTCTCCTGCGTCATCGAGCAGACCTTCACCAATATAAATCGGATAAGAGCGATCACCCAGCTCAACGGTTAATTCACGTCGCGGATGCATTAGTACTGCTCC
Organism: Paenibacillus baekrokdamisoli; assembly: GCF_003945345.1. Lineage (GTDB taxonomy): Bacteria > Bacillota > Bacilli > Paenibacillales > Paenibacillaceae > Paenibacillus_Z > Paenibacillus_Z baekrokdamisoli. Next base: position 2,540,079 of record NZ_AP019308.1, read on the forward strand.
AGTTGAGCCAAGTAGTTGTTATAATTCGCCCGGATTTCTTCCATGGAATCTCCACCGAATTTCTCCAAGAATGCTTTCGCAACTTCCCAAGCTACAACATGCTCCATAACAACGCTCGCTGCAGGAACAGCACAACTATCGGACCGTTCCACTTGCGCCGTAAATGCTTCTCTTGTATCAATGTCTACGCTCTGAAGCGGCTTATAAAGAGTAGGAATTGGTTTCATAACACCGCGTACGACGATAGGTTCCCCGTTCGTCATTCCGCCTTCGAATCCGCCTAGACGGTTGGATGCTCGGTGATAACCGCGCTCTGCCGTGTATAGGATTTCGTCATGTACCTGTGAGCCCTTAATGGAACCAGCTTCAAAACCGATACCAATTTCACAGCCTTTGAAAGCATTAATGGATACAACTGCTTGCGCGATGCGACCATCCAGCTTACGGTCATATTGAACATGGCTGCCAAGTCCAATTGGTACGCCTTCTACGATACATTCGACAATACCGCCGATCGAATCGCCTTCCGCTTTAATTTCATCAATATAAGCGGTCATCTTCTCTTCCGTTTCCTTATCAACAACACGAACAGATGATTCCTCTGTTATACGGATCAGGTCATCGATTGGCAGGTTGTTAGCCGGTGCTTCAATTTCTCCAATACGAATTACCTGTCCAGCTACTTTAATGCCGAAGGCAGACAAGAACTGACGAGCTACAGCTCCTACTGCTACACGGGCTGCCGTTTCACGGGCACTTGAGCGCTCCAGTACATTACGCAGATCCTTCAAGTTATATTTGAGACCGCCATTTAAATCGGCATGTCCAGGACGCGGACGATGGACGCGGCGTTTCTCTTCATCTCCACCTTCGATAGGCTCAATATTCATAACGGAAGTCCAGTGTTTCCAGTCGTTATTAGCAACGATTAGCGCAACTGGCGCTCCCGTCGTCTTCCCATGACGAACCCCGCCAACAATATTCGCGGTATCCTTCTCGATCTGCATACGGCGTCCACGGCCGTGTCCCTTTTGACGACGGTGCAGCTGAAAATTCAATTCCTCAAAATCTAATTGCAAATTGCTTGGTAGTCCTTCAATAATAGCTGTAAGCTGCGGACCATGCGTCTCACCAGCTGTCAAATATCTTAAACTCACTGCAAAGCCCCTCCTTCAATCCGAACAATACGCGTACGTCCCATCCGGTAATGTATACCTGCCCAAATATCTTTGCTCATTATAGTATAGCCTAGTCGGTTTGACAAGGAATTCGAAGCTCTCTTTCAAAACGTCTATGTAAAGAAAAAAGCTACCATTCACTCCTCAGGTAAGGGTGATTGATAGCAGAAAGTGATATAACTTTAACCGATTACTGACCGTTTACTCTGCAAGTTCTGCTGAGGATCAGCACCAAGATGGGGATCATTGATTAAGCCAGTTATCTGGCCGACATCGACCCCGAGTATTTGCGCGCATTCGCGGACGTTAATGAATCCTCTTCTATATGCTGCAATTACTTTTCGTTTGTCCATTCTAAACCCCCAACATAGTTAGACTACTCCTAGTATCGGAGAAGTTAGGAGGTGATATACATGACTTAGGTGCGTTTACGATAAAAGAAAGTTTCAACGGATTCAAAATCATACTGAGCCGGTGTGAAAATTTGCTCCGTACTCCCAACAAACAGTATTCCGCCGGGACGAAGCGCCCCCGAGAATTTCTGGTAAAGGAGATGCTTAGCTTCCTCTGTAAAGTAAATCATTACATTGCGGCAGACGATAATATCAAATCCGCTATCAAACGTATCATGAAGAAGATTTTGCTGTTTATACGTGATCGATTTCTTCAAATGATTAACGATTGTATAGTTTTCTTTATCCTCTTTGGAGAAATATTTGTTTAAGTAGGATTGCGGTACGTCACGAATGGAACGCTCATGGTAATTGCCAAGCGCCGCCTTTTGTAAGACAATCGCATCTAAATCCGTTGCTAGAATCGAGGTGCGATCTAATGCGCCGAGCTCTGATGCAATCATCGCTAACGTATAGGGTTCCTCGCCCGTTGAGCAGGCTGCACTCCAGATTCGAACGCGCCCGCCACCTTTTAGCATCTCAGGAATAAATTTCTTTTCCATCGCTTCCCAACGACTTGGGTTCCGCCAAAATTCCGAAACATTAATCGTCATTCGATCAAGAAACTCGTTAAGCAATCTATTATCCCGTTCAATTGCGTCGAAATAGGCAGCAAAATTATTAAATCCATTCTTCTGCCTAAGTGTCGTTAATCTGCGTTTCATTTGTGCTTCTTTATATTGTGAAAGATCAATATCTGTCTTGGCTTTCATTCGTTTCACGAATAATTCGAAATCCATGTCTTCCAAACTCTATTCCCCCGCTGCGATCGACTAGAAGCACACTATTTTGTTAAAAAGAACCATTAAATCCAACGCTGCAGTGTTCGCTCATATTCAAGCACTTCACTTGGAGCAAAGAAAATACCAATCTCCCTTTCAGCGCTTGATACAGAATCCGAACCATGTATAACATTGAAATTCGTATGTACAGCATAATCCGAGCGGATCGTACCTGGTGCAGCATCAATCGCGTTCGTCTTCCCAATAAGGGCACGCGATAGCGCAATAACATTGTCGCCCTCCCATACCATAGCAAACACGGGTCCTGACGTAACAAACTCAACGAGCGGTGGATAGAAAGGCTTCCCAACATGCTCCGCGTAATGACGCTCAGCTAGCTCTGGGGTTATCTGCATAAACTTAGCGGCAACAAGTTTCAATCCTTTGCGCTCAAATCGTGATAGGATTTCACCAATTAAACCACGTTGTACCCCATCTGGCTTGACCATTAAAAATGTTTTTTCCATCTGCTTTCTACCTCCCACTTGGGTCTATTAGTAGTTCCTTTTAGCTGCAAAATGAGCAATGTCCGTCAAATTCTTCTTCGCCGGAATATCCGGCAAACCCTTCAGAGCATCAATAGCCTTCTTAATATAGCGAGTGGCCATCTCTTCGGCAGTGTGAATGCTAGCGCTCTTACGTATAATGTTCAACGCCTTCTTCGTATCCCCTGCTCCATTCGACTCTCGAATTTTATTTATTTCGAGTAATAACGATTCGTTGATTGAAGGTTCTTGAAGAGCAAGCAGAACAGGCAGGGTGATATTGCCTTGTTTCATATCTGATCCCGGCGGCTTGCCTATTTGTTTCTCTGTTCCGAGCAGATCAAGTAAATCATCACGAATTTGGAACGCCATACCAAAGTTATACCCAAACTTATACAGCAGGTTGGCACTATGCTGATCTGAACCTGATGCAATTGCGCCTAACTGACAGCTAATAGCAACAAGTAAGGCTGTTTTACGACGAATACGAAGTAAATAATTGCGAACTGTCTGTTCTGTATTAAAGAAATCACGAATTTGTTCCATCTCACCGATGCACATCTGCACCATAGCCTTAGATAAAATCTGATGAATAAGTGGATTTTGAAGATCGGTCACAATCGTGAGCGCCTTGCCGTAAATGTAATCCCCGGTGTACATCGCAATGCGATTATCCCATTTGGACTTCACGGTCAATTGACCTCGCCTTGTCTCTGCATTATCAATAACATCGTCATGCACCAGCGAAGCCATATGAATAAGCTCCAGAGGCACTGCTATCTTCTCCAATACATCCAGACGGTAGTCGCCGAATTTGCCCGAAAGCAACACAAAAACGGGACGTATTCGTTTGCCTCCCGCTTTCAGTAGATGTGTGGACGTCTCGCTGAGGAGCGCATGATCCGATGTAACGCTTCGAGCAAGCTGGTTCTCGATAATCTCGAGATCGCTTTTCATTTTGGCGTAAATATCAAGTAGTTTCATTCGTTCACCTGTAGGGCAGTATGGTCTTCAAAAAAACAGATTTGGATTTCTTCGTCAAGCAAACCGAGCTGCTTAGCATAATCAAAATATAAAGAAAGACCAGCTTGCTCGTCCGAGCCGAAATGATAGGTTAATTCTTGAAAGTAACGACTCCAGTATGAAGGCTCACCGCCTAATTGTACGCAAGCCTTCTCAATAAGCGGCGAAGGATCCTGTAAGCTTAATCGTTTACTCTCAGTCAATGCATGAAGCACAGTCGCCACCGCCTCTGGATCGGCCTCAGCCGTCGTTCTACGAACGGCTACAAGCGCGAACGTCATTCCATAACCGGTCCAGCTCTTCCAAAGCTCGCCCAGATCAATAACAGTGAAGCCCTCGTTGCGCCATGATGCTTGGATAGCGGTATCTCCTATGAGTAGTGCCGCGTCCGCTTGTTCCAGCATGGAGTCAAGCAATGGCTCCATTGTTATATAAGAGGGGTTTGCTTTGTAATAAAGTGACATGATTATTTTCAACAAATTGACGGATGTTGCCGAGGTCGAAGTCATCGCAATTGTACCTCTGAGAACTGTTTCGAGCGGTTTCTTCGTAATCAGCAGGATGGAGTTAACCCGTCCCTTCGCGCTGACAGATAAATTCGGCAGCACCAGATAATCTTTTGCATGTTCGGCATAGGCATAGGAGGACATGGAAGTAATATCAATCTCCCCCTGCGCAAGTGCGCGGTTTAATGCTGATGGGACACGCGTATCTATAATAAAACGATCCCTCGGCAGCCATTGCTCCGCATAATGAAATATTGGCCAAACGTTAGCATAGTCAATACGTCCGATTGTGATCGGTCGATTTAACCCCATGCTGCTCATCTCCCCATCTTCTGTACAAATCATGATTAATTGGAAGTTGATCGAGCACTTTTCCAACAAGAAAATTTATTATATCATCAATCGATTGAGGTCCATGATAGAAAGCCGGCATGGCAGGTATCAGCCTAACGCCCATCCTGGCAAGCGTCAGCATGTTCTCCAGATGAATCGCATGCAGCGGCGTCTCACGTGGTATAAGCAGCAGCTTTCGTCCTTCTTTTAGCATAACATCAGCTGCTCTAGTCATCAAATTATCGGAGATTCCATTCGCAATGGAGGCAATCGTTCCCATGGAACATGGCATAATAATCATTCCCTCTACTTGGAATGACCCACTAGCAATAGAAGCGCCAATATCTGCATTAGGATGAAGAACAAGCTGCTTGCTGCTCATTTGCTGGTGAAAAACAGCTTCAAACGCGGCTAGTCGCTTAGTCGTATCCCAACCAAGCTCTTCTTTCATGACACGCCAACCCGCCTCTGTCACAACAAGATGAACATCTATATCTGAAGCAAGCAGTGTCTCGATCAAACGAATGCCGTATATAGAGCCACTGGCACCTGTAATACCGACCACCCAACGCTTCCTCGCAGCCAATCTGTTCTCTTCTACCACTTATGCAGCACCACCAAGTCTAGAAAGGTAAAGACGAATAAGACCGTACTTAACGCACCATTCATCGTAAAGAAGGCCGTTTGGACACGGCTCATATCACTAGGTTTAACGAGCCAATGTTCATAGAACAGAATGCCAGCAGCGATAATTGTTCCCACTAGATAGCCCCAGCTAAGGTCCGTCATCCAAAACAACGCGATAAAGCCAATTGCCGTAATAAAATGAAACACCTTTGCTATTCGCAATGCTCCGATAAGACCGAATCGAGCCGGAATCGAATGAACGCCTTCTTTACGATCGAAGTCAAAATCCTGACAGGCATATATAATATCGAAGCCTGCTAACCATGTGGCTACAGCAATATATAGGACCCATGCAGACAAATCTAGATGACCGGTTATCGCGACCCAAGCACCAAGCGGCGCAAGACCGATTGTCAATCCAAGAACAACATGACAAAGCCAAGTAAAGCGCTTCGTGTAGGAATATAAAACCAGCATGAATACTGCGATCGGCATCAGCTTCAAGCAAATTGGATTCAGCTTAGCTGCCGCAAAAAACAATAGAACAAAGGCTACTGCAATAAAGAGGAGAACTTCTCCTACTTTGAGCAGTCCCGCTGGAATTGCCCGTTTGGCTGTACGTGGATTCTTCTTATCAATTGCACTATCGATGACTCGGTTGAGCCCCATAGCCGCACTTCTTGCTCCCACCATCGCAAGAATGATCCAGCCGATCTCCCCCCACTCGGGCAATCGCTTCTCCATCATAACAGCGCCTAACAGAGCTCCCATGAAAGCAAAGGGTAAAGCAAAGATAGTATGCTCAACTTTAATCATTTCAAGGATAATGCCTAGTTTGCGAATCATGCTTCGTCCGTTCCCTTCGTCCCCATGTGTAACGCCGCGATTCCACCAGTCAAGGGATAGGCGCGCACGTTCCGGAAGCCAACCTCCCGGTAAATATCAGCTAGTTGATTCAGATCAGGAAAAGCCTTCAGAGAATCGGGAAGCCACTTATACTGTTCATAACTCTTTGCAAATAGCTTGCCAAGTGAAGGTAAAATATGTTCGAAATAAAAATAATAAATGGACTTGAATGGCTGCCACATCGGCTTGGACAATTCCAAGCAAACAACTTGTCCACCAGGTTTAACAACACGCTTCATTTCTTTCAATACTTGAACTAGGTCAGGTACATTACGAAGACCAAAGCCTATTGTTGCATAGTCAAATCGGTTATCCTCGAACGGTAGCTCCATGGCATTGCCATGAAGAAGGGAAATTTGAGCCTCTAATCCTTCTCGCTTTACCTTCTGCTGACCGTAATCAAGCATATGCTGGCTAAAGTCTAAACCCACCGTCTTACCAGTCTGACTAGCGCGCGCGAGTGCAATCGTCCAATCGCCTGTACCGCAGCACAAATCGATGGACGTTGCGCCCGGCTTGATATCCATTTTGCGCATCGTGAATTTTCTCCAGGTTTTATGCCTGCGAAAACTGAGCAAATCATTCATAAGATCATATTTGGGAGCGATGCTTTCAAACACCGCATGAACATGCTTCTCTTTGGAATCAGCTTGCATTGATAGTCACCTTCTCTCGTTGAGGACCGAGGCTGCCGGGATTAGCGGTCGCACAAACGTCTCTCCTATTTGTAAAAGCTCTTGTACGAGCTTATCGGATTCCAGACGTGATACGACAGCCCTAACATGCTCTACGGATTGTTTAAGCTTCTCGGTCAGCTGGCTTCGAATATCATACTTGATCACCAGCGACGAAACGTTGGCAAACTCATCTGTTTGATTCATAATAGCTCGCTTTTCTTCTTCCGTTCCTTCACCTAGAACATGCCAATAAGCCCAGCTTCCGCTGAACTGTTCGGGTTTCTCGCTGCGGGTTAGCTCGTCTAGTACCACTTCACATTGCCCAACACTCTGAAGAAGATCTTGCCAGACTCGAACCATCTGCTCATCCAGAATACTTGTAAAGGCTTGAAACAATTCCGTCTTGATCTGGATGCATTGATTCAAATATTCTTCAGCGCTCATCTTAAACTGTTTCATTCGCATATAGAAATTCACTTTGAGCTTGTTCACTTCACAAACACCAGCACTTATGCTTCTTATCATGTCTACCTGCCCCGCCTGTGATAAGAGCTGGTAGAATCGGCTGCTGAAATAATCCCCCGCCAGCACCTTTAATTGACGTGAACGCATTTCGCGCTCAGAGACGTGACCCGAGTTAGAATCAATCATGTCATGCGCATCCATCCCAAGCTGCACAAGCGACGCTACTAGCGAATAAAGCTCACTGTGCAATAGAGGTATGCGTTGATTGGCTAAAAAAGTAAAAAGCAACCGGATTCGTGAATCAGGAAAGTCCGGAAGCTCCGTGTACGTTTGAATCATATCGTAATCCACGTACTTCTTGGCCATCTCTGGTACTTTGTATGGTTTCATGTGGTCAAGCCTCCGGACAAACAGCGCTTCTCTTGCTGCTTCTATAATCTAAATTATTATACCATTTTGTTTGATTTTTCGCTACAACGAGGACACTTTGGAACTGTTTCCAGAGATGCTCAGCCGCAGCCGCTGCTTCCAAATGATATCCGTAAATGGATCAGATGAGCCCAGCTTTGATAAATCTGTGGTGAGCCATGAATCCGTTCGCCGGATATCTGTCGCAGCAATAAACCGAGTCGTTTCATAGCCGCTTTCATTTACGAGACCAGGTTCAACAAAACGCACCAGCACTCGATTGACGTTCTCTGCTTTTATGAATGCCAGATATAGAAGTCGTTCCAAATCCCCCATCCACAGCTGCGTATTAGAATCATTTCCTTCAACCGATAAATCTACCGAAAGAACAGCTTGGTTCCAAACAACCCTCTTCAGCTTTAATGTCAGCTGTAACCCCAGCATGGAATCTACTAAGTTATCCGAACTAAGCCGCTTTACAGGAACGGAGCGAAAAACAGCCACATCGCCATTCATTGCTGTCCTGTTCTTGAAATTGTGTGGAAGCGCTGATAATAAAACGGTTACCGCTACCGTTATAACCGAAGTGAAGAGCAGTCTTTTCCATATGGACCTCATACATAGCCCCCGTCCCAAGAATGACTTACTCTTACTATTGTACAAACTAAAAAAGCAGGCTATGCCTGCTTATCGTTAGTCTTCTGTATCAACCGTTCCATATTTGGTCATAACCGTTGCTTTACCACGAATTTTTATCGCGGAGGTGTGGTCAGTGAACTGACAAATCAATACTTCATTCTTATCCAGCTTCTCCGTATGGTGAAACTTTGTATCCAGCCCACGGGTCAGTCCAATTACCTGCACACCTTGTGCTTTTGCTTTTATGACGATATACTCGCCCTGCATGTCACTCATTTTGACGTCCTCCTCATTTTAAAAAACTGCCTCCCGAACCAGAAGCTCAGGACAGCAGTAAGTATCTTGTTATGTAAAATGATCGGTTACCGAATTCAGAGATGGAACTTCCACCAAGCTGCCCTAGCACAAGCAACCCCAAGAACTGCAAGGCTCAGTGTACTGGAATTACTCAAGCTTGTCAATAGGATTGCCACCATGAAGTTGCCACCGTGAATCCTTACACATGACCATTGGGATGAACGATTAATGAAAAACGCCCGAATGCAAAAATGCCATTCGGGCGTTATCAGTTGGCTATTGCCACTTCTTATTTGGAGACAAGGTCTTTCAGAGACTTACCGGCTTTAAAAGACGGGATCTTGCTAGCTGGGATATCAATTTCTTGACCTGTTTGAGGGTTGCGACCTTTACGTGCTTCGCGGCTCTTCACCTCAAAGTTTCCGAAACCTACCAACTGTACTTTATCTCCACCTTGAAGCGCTTCAGAGACAGCATCAAAAACGGCATCAACCGCTTTGGAAGCATCTTTCTTGGAAAGTTCAGTCAATTCGGCTACTTTCGCAATCAGTTCCGTTTTGTTCAATTCTTTCACCTCCCCTGACGGCAGCTCATAAGCACATCATTATCATTCTGTTTTACCGAAACCTGAGAAAATATACCTGCAGGTAAAGCGTTAACTTTATCGTAGTCAATTATCTGACAGCGACCGATTACCGCAATCTTTTCAGAATTTGGATAAGTGTGCATCTCCTGCATGCTGAACCATGAACAGATTTATAGTAATACAGTGCCTTTAGAATTTCAAGAGGTTCATCAAGTTTTCCCCTACTGTTCCTAGGGTTTTATGTCTTTTTACGGTTAAGATGAATAAATGTGACAGCAAGAGCAAGCACAAGCACGCCGCCTTTAACAATATCCGATTTATAATTTTCCAAATTTATCATGGTCATTCCGTTGAGAAGAACCCCCATAAGAACGGCACCTAAGAAGGTTCCGATCACGTTCGGACGTCCTGCGCCGAGCACTGAATAACCAACAAAAACAGCCGCTACAGACTCCATCAAGAGCGATGAGCCGGCATCGATTTGGCCTGTTCCTACGCGCGCCGCAAAAAGGATGCCTCCAATAGCTGCGAATACGCCTGAAGCGACGTAAGCAGCCGTACGAATCCTTTTGACACGCACTCCTGATAGCCGCGCTGCCTCTTCATTGCCGCCTGTCATTTGCATCTGACGTCCCCAGCGTGTGTAGGTGAAAAATAAATGAACCACAACGACAGCAACAATCATCAGAATGACCGATACTGGAATGCCAAGCAGTTTGCCCTGGCCTAGCCAAAGAAAGGAATCCGTAAACTTACCAGGCGCAGTTGTCCCATCTGTCATTTGCATATTATTGTAAATCGAATACCCTTTTGTAAACGTTTTGTGAACACCGCCTATAATATACATAATAGCGAGTGTAGCGAGCAGATCAGGTATCCGAACACGTACGATAAGGAAGGAATTAATCAGTCCTACAATCGCTCCGATGACCAGCGGCACGACGATAACAACGACAAGCGGCTGCTGGTACCACACCATTAGAGCGGAAGAAACTACCGTCGTCAGCGACACCGTTGAGCCTACGGATAAATCAAAGCCATCTACCGTTAAGGAAAAAGTGACACCTATCGCAACAAATGTCACGATCGAGATCGAACGAAGAATATCCGTTAAGTTGCTATACGTAAAAAAATGCTCATTCCATAAGGATAGGAACAAAATGATAAGCGCGATGACGAATAACGATCCGAATTTGAATGCAAAATCCATGGCTTTGTTCTTCATCCTGTAACCTCCTCTCCTCCGCTTGCTAATAGAAGAAGCTGCTCTTGCGTAGCTTTCCCTCGTGGAAAGGTTCCAACGAGACGCCCATCACACATAACAAGTATGCGATCAGCAATACCCAAGGCTTCTGTAAATTCACAAGTTAAATAAACGATCGCTTTTCCCTGCCCTGCCAAATCACCAATTATGCGAAAAATATCACTCTTCGCACCAATGTCGACACCTTTGGTTGGTTCATCGAATAGAAAAACATCCACATCTGCAGGAAGCCATTTACCTATCGAGACTTTCTGCTGATTGCCACCGCTTAAATACATCGTTTGCTGAGAGGCTGAAGAGGCCTTTATACCCAAACGGTTTATTAATTGGGAGGCGTTTAATGTTTCTGCGGACCTAGATAAAAAGCCGAATTTGGATATCAGATTCAAAATGGGCAGGCTAAGATTTCGTTTAACTGATTCCGCCACCAAAATGCCCTGCTTGCGTCGTTCCTCTGGCACCAATGCAATTCCGCTTCGGATGGCAGAAGCCGGTTCGTCCAGCTTTACCTCTTGTCCATTGACTTTAACAGTACCAGCTTCCTTGAGATCTGCACCAAATAACAAGCGTGACAGCTCGGTTTTACCCGCTCCAACCGATCCTACAATAGCTACAATTTCGCCTGATTTCACTTCGAAGCTGACATCACGTACAACATGAGAACGCGTTAATCCCTTTACTTCAAGAACGGTTGCACCAATCGGCGCCTCTATTTTCGGGAATTCTTCTTCAAAGGTACGGCCAAGCATAAACCGAACGATTTCATCAATTGAGGAATCTTTTGTCTCTGTTGTCAATACGCGTTGACCGTCACGCATCACCGTAATCCGATCGCAATTCTGGAACACTTCTGGCAATCGATGCGAGATAAAAATACAGCCAATGCCATCACTTTTCAATTGGTGCATGACACGGAACAACCGCTCAGCCTCCTCGAGGCTGAGCGGTGCGGTCGGTTCGTCAAAAATAACTACCTTCGCTTGTTCCGTTAACAAACGGGCGATCAGGACGAGCTGTTTCTCCGCTAGTGTAAGCTCTTCAACTTTTTTGCGGACAGGAATGCTCGCGCCAAGCCTTGCGAGCACGAGCTCTGCTTCCTTATGAAGACTGCTCCATTGCAGCCACATCGAGCTGTGATGAGAGGATATCCGGTCAAGCATGATATTCTCGGTAACGCTCAATTGTGGGACCAAGGCCGTATCAATCTCTTGGTATACACAATGTATACCGCCCGCCTTGGCATCCCCCGGAGTCTTAATCGCAATGAGCTTGCCATCGATCTCAATTGAGCCCGAATCCAGCTCGTAAGCACCGGATAAAACTTTCATTAAGGTGCTTTTACCAGCGCCATTTGCACCTAGCAGTGCATGAATTTCTCCTGCACGAACCTCTAGGTCCACATTTTGCAGGGCAGGTACGCCGGCAAACGATTTATTAATATTTTGCATACTCAGCTTACTAGTCGTTCCCATTACGCACCTCCTGTCTACCTGGAATCCGCTTGTGGATCCAGTAGAAAACTATTTATTTCGAGGTTTCAAGCGCTTTTAGCCAATCCGTGTAGCCCTGATCACTGTTGCCCCAGCCTTTAACATATTGATTCAATTGCGTTGTATTTACTTTTTCAGGAGCTTTAGGCAGCTCCTCGCGTTTAACGAAAACAGGATTCAGAACAACAACATCATCTGTTTGATCACCATGCAATTTCTGGTACAAATAACGAACTTGTACTCGTCCAATATCTTTAGGATCAACAGCAGCTGATGCAACCCAAGGGCTAGCAGGATCTTGAATCATTTGAAGATCCTCGTCGCTCATATCGATACCGTATACTTTAATTTCTGTACGGCCTGCTTGCTGAATTGCGCGTGATGCACCTTTGGCGAATTCATCCCATGCTGCCCAGACTGCTGTAATATCGCCTTTATTGGGATATTTTTTAAGTATAGCTTCCATCTGTGCTTGTGTATCCATTGCTGGGTTAGTAGCATTACCAAAAGCAGAAATTTCTTTTAGATCCGGGTATTTAGCTTGAAAAGCTTTGTAAGCTGTTTGGCGGCGCTCCATTGGAGCAAAGCCCGCTACCCATACCTTAACGATTGTTCCTTTGCCGCCAGCATCTGCTGCAAGCTGCTCAAGTGACATATCGGCCATTACTTTATCATCCTGCTGGAGAACGGTTACTCCTGGCACTTTAATGTCAGCATCAAAAACAACTACAGGAATATTCTTCGCTACTGCATTCTTAACGCCTGCTTCGAGCGCACCGGCTTGACCATGGTCAATTAGAATACCGTCAAAGCCTTGGTTGACAGCTGCATCAAGGTTTGTAGCCATTTTGGCTAAGTCACCATCTGCAGCGAATACTTGAACTTCTCCGCCAAGCTTGCCCACTTGATCTTTAACACCCGCAATATATTGGGATGAGAATGTACCTGTATTGAACTGCATAACCAGTGCGATTTTTTTACCTTTAAGAGATGCTTCCTCATTCTTGTTACCAGTTTGGTTCGTTGTATTGGTCGTCGTCGAACCCGTAGTGTTCTCTTTATTGCTTTCATGGGACTTGCTACCGCAGGCACTAACGACTAGCACCAAGGCTACTAACATGAATAGAATCGAACTTTTTCCCCACTGTTTCATCTTCATTTCTCCTCCTAAGCCTAAGCTTATCTCTATTAAATTAATCTAATCTAATAGTATCACCATTTCCGAGTATGTCAATCGGAAATGTGAATATACATGTCGAATATTCGCATATTTTGTCGCAAATGTCATTATAAAGTGATTTTATACTGAAATGCAACCTTTACGCCTATTTATTAAGTCCTTTTTTCACAACAAAAAAGAGACACGCAGTTATGCGCATCTCTTCTTCGTTCAGCGACTTACAATATGATCGCTATTAATCCGCCAGAGCCTTCATTGATAATTCGTCCCAATGTTTCCTGAAGTTTATAGCGCGCATTGTCCGGCATCATTGCAATCTTGCCTTGAATGCCTTCTCGAACGATGGAATGAAGGGATCGACCAAAGATATCCGACTCCCAGATTTTGATCGGGTCGTTCTCGAAATCCTGCATCAGATAACGGACTAGCTCCTCGCTTTGCTTCTCCGTACCAATGATAGGTGCGAATTCCGATTCAACATCAACGCGTATCATGTGAATAGAAGGCGCTGTTGCCTTTAAGCGGACGCCGAACCGTGAGCCTTGACGAATGAGCTCTGGTTCGTCTAGAGCCATCTCAGCAAGCGAAGGAGCTGCAATACCGTAGCCCGTCGTCTTCACCATCTCGAGTGCTTCAGCGAATCGGTCATATTCTCTCTTAGCGTGAGAGAATTCCTGCATCAGCTGCAGCAAATGATCTTTACCACGAATTTCAACTCCTACTACTTCCATCAGAATTTGATCATACAACTCATCCGGAGCATAAAGGTCGATCTCGGCTACCCCTTGCCCCATATTCATACCACTTAATCCGGCTCTAGCAATGAACTCGTATTCCATAAACTGCGTGACGACACGATCGACATCGCGCAGTCGACGAATATCCTTCACCGTGTCTCGAACGGAATTCTCATAATTGCTGCGCAGCCAATGGTTATCGTTCAATACCATGACCCAGCTCGGTAGATTCACGTTAACCTCATGGACTGGGAACTCATAGAGCACTTCTCGCAGAACAGAGATAACTTCCTCTTCACCCATTGTAGCTACACTTAATGTAATAACTGGGATGTCATACTTCACTTGCAGCTCATTGCGAAGCTGAATCGCTTCATCACTTTTCGGACGTGTTGAATTGACGATAAGGACGAATGGCTTGCCCACTTCCTTCAGTTCATTAACGACACGCTCTTCCGCTTCAACATAAGCACTCCGCGGAATTTCTGCAATGGTACCATCTGTTGTCACGACTACACCAAGTGTAGAATGCTCTTGAATGACCTTACGTGTTCCGATCTCGGCTGCTTCCTGGAACGGAATAGGCTCTTCGAACCACGGTGTTGTAATCATCCGGGGACCATTCTCATCCTCATATCCTTTCGCACCGACAACTGCGTAGCCCACACAATCTACGAGTCGTATGTTTACATCCAGCCCTTCTGCCACTCGGAGCTGTACGGCCTGGTTTGGTACAAATTTAGGTTCGGTCGTCATAATTGTTTTGCCTGCTGCACTCTGAGGCAGCTCATCAATAGCTCTTACCCGATCGGCATCGTTCGTGATGTTAGGCAGCACAACCGTCTCCATGAACCGTTTGATGAAGGTTGATTTGCCCGTGCGGACCGCTCCAACGACGCCGAGGTAAATATCCCCGCCAGTTCGTTCGGCTATGTCCTTGAAAATGTCAACTTTCTCCACTGAATATCCCCTCCCAATCGAATTTCGCCAGTACATGGACGTACCGTTATTACTGTGCTTCCTCCTGCTGCGTGTCGTCAGGGCTCGTCGCTATCGTCTACTTAAGAAGCAGACCAGCGACGTAACTCGTACATGATTTTGGACTAGTAATAGCTTATTGCGCATTTGTCCCAATTATGACGACTGTGTGGATGAAATCTTTTTGCTTTGATTTCTTTTCACTTAGCCCGTTCCGACCTTCCAAGATTGAGGTATATGAGAGAAAACGGACTCCTATGCCATAAACGCAAAAAAACCTCTCATCCCGAGGTGGGGATAGGAGGTTAGAATATGTGTTAAATCTATTTGAGCATAGCTTGCGGTTCCCCATTCTTAAGTCGGTAAATAGGCGATTTAACCGGCACCAAATCGGAATGCTCGACCAGCAGTTCACGTAAATCCTGCTTGTCATCCGGCTTTTTGCCGCTATCAAGCTTGTTAAGGGCTTGGGTAATATCAATCCCATAATCCAGATAGACGTTGCCTTTAGCATCCATAATTGTTGAGAGGGTCTGTCCAGTAAATACACTTTGAAGGACAGGCTCCTTAAGATTTAAATTGTCATAATTAATGCTTGTAAAATCGGGATAAACAGACTTACCTGTAGGAAGCTTGCCCTGATGTGCATCTGAATAAGCTTTAACAGATGCTTGAATATCATTTACCTTTTGAGAGAGAACGAGATTCATCAGCTTGACGGTCGGATCTGTTTCTTCGTTGATGATGAGGTAGTAGTAACTGCCGCCCTTCTCATAGGCCGTTGCCGGAATATCAGAAACATAATTCATTTGCTGCAGCTTTTCAAAGTCAATCCGATATTTCTCATATAAAGGTGTCTCAGGTGTACTATTCAGAATGGGAAGCAGGCCAGTATCCTTTTGATATTGGTCAACAACTGCTTGTACGGTAAGAATGGCGTCTTTAGGCGGCAGCTTATTCTGAGTCAGCTGATCCTTCGGATACAAACAGCCCGACAAAGCGACTGTCATCATCCCAATCACAACCACAGATGCCACCCGTTTGAAGAAGTTTAATGTCATATTGCCTCCTAATAGGTTTTCACAAAGATTACATCGTATGCCTATTCCTTACCAAAGCTCATCTTCTTCAGCTTGGCGCATGAGCTGGCGTCTAACCGCCGCTTTGAGCGGATCCTCAGGAACCTCTACAACCGCGTGGCCAAGTACTCTTGCTTGACAGGAGAGCCTTGTACCCAAGCGATCTGTTCCTGCCAGCTTGCGTCGTTCATTATCTTGAAGCGGGGATAATCCCGAAGGATTCTCAGCTAACACCTTACACATCAAGCAGGCTGCTTTCCCATCACATCTGGTGCGAATGGAAACCCCCGCTCTCCTTGATGCATCTAAAACAGTTGTTCCAGCCCGTACACTTGCCTTACGTCCGGATGGAAGAAACGTGATATCAACATTCATGATGATTCCCTCGTTTCTTCAATACCCAATATTGCATGAACGCGTGCTACCAGTTCCAATGACAATTTATTGGTCTCCTCGATATCAAGAAAAGCATCCTTGTGAGTTGCTAGCTGACCTTGCAAGGCATTTGCAATGAGCTTAACACGGTCGTCACGTCTACGGAGAACATTAAACCACATCTCATGTGCAAAGGGCACAATCCCGATCTTATAGCCATCCACTTGGATAGATTCCATGTAAGGGACAAGCATACGAGAAACCTCAACCTTATAAAGATCGATCCCCGTTTTAATTTCGAATCCACCGACAAGCTCGATGGACACGCCTTCAATGGAATAGTGACTTAGTACGGAACGATAAATACCGCTCACATTCACTTCTTGCTCGTCTACTGAATAGTCTTGCAAAAGCTTATGCAGCCGCCGAGCATCCTCTTCATCCGCATATAGATCTAAATCACGAGGTCGATTATCAAGAGCAAGGCCCCGGAGCATAAGACCTGTACTGCCACCAACCAGCCATAAGGCATCACTCGCTTGAGTAAGCTGAGCTACAATGGCTAAAGCTCGATAAATAGGATCATTCTTATTATCCATAGGACCCACGTCCTTTAATTAAAAATAAGGTTTGTTAATGGCTTTAATAGAACCAGCATCTGGCTTTATTATGGCTTGACAGGCGAGGCGATACCCTTGATCGAATTCCTCAGGCTCCATCCGATCCCACTCCGCATCCGTTACCTCTTCCAGAAATGCTGCACCTTCTTCAACCAAGCAGCGACATCTTGCACAAGTTCCTCTCGTGCAAGAGAACGCCCAATCAAGTTCATGCTTAATAGCCAAATCAAGTAAAGACATTCCCTCTTCCGCATCAATTGTAATGGCGCGGGTTCTGCTTATTAGTTCTAGCATAAGGTATGCTAACATCCTTTCTCCATTGTGGACTTTGGTGACTTTCGTTATGTAATGGAAATAAAGCCAAGAATACCACCCAGTACTAACATACCGAATGCTAGGATAGAAAGAATAAACCGTAAGATGCCTTTTGTCTTATATCGAGCTAATGAAATGATGAGGGCCGCTATTGCCATAAGCCCAATTCCTACGAGTGAAACCCACATTTTGGTCATTGGATCCATTTCTTGTTTACGCCACCCTTGTCCAACAAATATTCGTATCATTATAACATTATTCGAGTTTACTCGGCTAGTTTTTGCCTCATTCGATGCTATGGAAATAAAAAAGACACAAAGGCAAAAACTGGCGATTGAAATGCCAGGCATGCCTTCGCGTCTTTTCACTGCTACCTCTTAAGCATAAGCTTCATCAGCGCTTCCATGTTGTTCATATTCATGCCGCTCTTCTTAACAGCTCCAACAATGTCATTGATCGTTTGATCTGTCACAGGCACCTTAGCCATTGCCGAAACCGATTTGATCAGCTTACGAAGCTCATCCTCATTGGTCACCGTACTTTCAGATACGCCACTGGCCAGCTTTTTCACTGCATTTTCGGTTATCGGCTTGCCTGTTTTTTTATTGACGGCATTGAGTACATCCTTCGAAATATTGTTTTTACCGCTCATATCGTTCCTCCTCAGAGCTAGATGATCGCAGGCATCCGCTAGGTGCTGCTAGCATCATATGAGTGGTGATCATGATTGGTGTAGGCCCCAAGAGCCCGCATCTTCTTCCATTTCATGCGTTCGGCCGCGTCCCATTAAAGATTCCACAGCCTGACGAGGCGGTTTATTTTCAAACAAAACTTGGTACAGCTGCTCCGTAATGGGCATCTCTACCTCATATTGAATAGAGAGTTCATGGGCGGCGCTTGTTGTGCGCACCCCTTCCACAACCATACCCATTTGAGTAAGAACATCTGCCAAAGGTAAGCCCTCCGCCAGCATGGAGCCAGCGCGCCAATTACGGCTATGTTTGCTCGTACAGGTCACCACTAAATCACCAACACCCGCAAGACCTGCGAAAGTGAGTGGATTGGCACCCATAGCAATACCCAAACGACTTATTTCAGCTAATCCTCGGGTGAGCAGTGCCGCTTTGGCGTTATCTCCAAAGCCAAGTCCATCGGTTAAGCCTGCACCAAGTGCAATAATATTCTTAATCGCTCCGGCAACTTCAACGCCGACCACATCCATATTCGTATATACACGAAAATATGGCGTAATGAAAGCATCCTGCGCCCTCTCTGCCGCCTCTTGTGAAAGGGATGCGACGACGACCGTAGTCGGCTGCCGACGTACAACCTCTTCAGCATGGCTTGGACCTGACAAAACGACCAAGCGATTAGGGTCACCCTTGAGCTCCTCGGCTAGAACGGTCGTCATTCTTTTAAAGCTTCCCGACTCAAAGCCTTTGGTAGCATGAATGCACAAAGCTTCTGGGGAGATGAAGGGCGCGGCCTGCTTAGCTACTTCGCGCATGGCAGACGATGGTGCGGCAAAAAGAACGATAGAAGCATCTAACAGCGCCTCTTCGATCTCCGTTGTTGCTTGAATGGAATCCGGAAGAACAGCACCCTTGAGAAACTTACTATTCGTATGCTTGTTGTTAATCTCCTCAACTTGAACAGGGTTCCGGGCCCATATGGTGACTTCATAATGATTGTCAGCAAGAACAGCTGCGAGCGCTGTTCCCCAACTACCAGCCACAAGAACAGTTGCTTTCCGCTTCATTCTAAGAAGCCTCCTTACCCTTTTCTAGCACCAAGCTTGTTTTCTTTACCTTGAAGCAGCTTCACAATATTTTTACGATGGCGTACAAAAGCAAGCACACAAATGATTAAACTTCCCCAAAGATAGGCTGTCGGTTTGTCCATCAACCAGACGAAAACAGGTAATAATAAGGCAAGAACCAATGAACCAAGTGAAACATAACGAGTAACGGCAATAAGAATGATGGCGATAACGCCAGCTATAAGGGCAGGAATGAAAGCAAGTGATGCCATAACACCTACTGTTGTCGCAATTCCTTTGCCGCCTTTGAACCCAAAGTATACCGGCCAGTTATGACCGGCTATAGCGGCTAAACCACAAAGAACCGGCGCCCAATCACCGCCGGCAATCCATTTTCCAAGCCATACTGCCAGGACGCCCTTAGCGATATCAAGTATAAAGACAGCAGATCCTGGTCCTTTTCCAAGTACTCGTAACGTGTTTGTTGCACCAGCATTGCCGCTGCCATGATTACGAATATCAATGCCTTTTACCCATTTGGCAATTAAAATACTGAATGAGATCGAGCCTAATAAATAACTAATAAGAACAGCTAGAATGGTTAGCATTGAGATTCTCCTTAATCTTAACTCCAAACCTCCAAGGAGAGCTGTCCAAAAGAATCCCTCTTAGACACCCGAACGTTTGTTGATCCTTCTACTCTGCATACTTTGCATTTAATTAGCAAGCTTACTGCGTAAGTTCATAGCATATAACAAACATGAATAGACGCAGTAAGCCAGCTAGGACTTACTTAGAAATGGCCTTAATCCTCGTCGGATTTGCGGCGGGTAAAGATTCGGATCGGTGTTCCTTCGAAGTCGAAGGCTGCACGAATTTTGTTCTCAAGATATCGCTCGTAGGAGAAGTGCATCATATCTGGATCGTTAGCGAATAGTACGATTGTTGGTGGTTTAACGGCGACCTGTGTCGCATAGTTAATACGCAATCGTCTGCCTTTGTCCGTAGGTGGCGGATTAATCGCGATCGCATCAGACAGCACGTCGTTAAGCAAATGTGTCTGAATACGCAAAGCATGCTGTTCGGAAGCTCGTGTAACAATTGGCAGCAGTTTATGTAACCGCTGTTTTGTTAGAGCAGATAAGAACACGATCGGCGCATAGGTCATGAATAAGAATTGTTCCCTAATGTCCTGCGTAAAGTTTTTCATCGTCTTCTCATCTTTCTCGACAACATCCCATTTGTTCACGACAAAGATTGAAGCCTTGCCTGCTTCATGTGCATAACCAGCAATATGCTTGTCCTGTTCAATGATACCTTCTTCACCATTAATAAGAACCAGAACAACATCAGCACGCTCGATAGCCTTCAATGCACGCATAACGCTGTATTTTTCCGTTGTTTCATACACTTTACCGCGTTTGCGCATACCAGCTGTATCAATAAGCACATATTTCTGTCCATCACGTTCAAAAGGCGTATCGATAGCGTCGCGTGTCGTACCCGCAACATCACTAACAATAACCCGTTCCTCACCAAGCAATGCATTGACAAGTGAGGATTTACCAACATTCGGTCGTCCAATCAGAGCAACGCGAATAACATCATCCTCATAATGTTCTTCTGTAAGCTCAGGCAGCTTTTCTACTGCGGCATCCAATAGATCGCCAATACCCATCCCATGAGCACCAGAAATTCCAATAGGTGTTCCAAAGCCTAAATTGTAAAATTCATAAATATCATCATGCCGATTCAAGTTATCGACTTTATTAACGGCAACAACGATGGGTTTGCGTGAGCGCAGAAGCATTTGAGCAACTTCATCATCCGCTATCGTTAATCCATCCTTGGCATCAACCATGAAAATAATGACATCTGCTTCTTCGATAGCAAGCTCTGCTTGCATCCGAACAGACTTCATGATTTGATCTTCACCGTCAATCTCAATACCTCCAGTATCTACGACACTAAAGGCTCTTCCGTTCCATTCCCCAGCACTGTAAATACGATCTCGCGTAACGCCGGGCTTATCTTCTACAATAGCTAACCGATCTCCAATGATACGGTTAAAAATTGTCGACTTTCCCACGTTGGGACGCCCTACGATGGCGATGATGGGTTTAGACATTTTTTCACTCCTCCAAATTTAGCGCAACTCTGCTTCAATCTTTCTACATGGCATAATGATGAGAAGAATACAGATTCTGCCCAGCCATTTATAATAATCCTTCAAAATTGGTTTCTAAAAATACAAGCAAAGTATAGTAGAGGGTGTACTTTCTTATATTTAAAGCGTTACGGTTAACTACCGTCCCTTTTACCTTCAGTGAGCATGCATTGCAAAGCTATTCAAAACATCTGCCCGTTCATACGAAATGACTCACGACTACCATCATAGCAAAAAACGTCGGGCTTGGCTAACTTTTCATTCATGCCGATGATCCACTAAAATAAAAGATCCATTCTTCAAATCATGAGCATTCGCATCCAAAATCTTTTCCAATAAGAATGCCGTCGATTCCCGTTTAATTGTGTCAGGTTCTACAAATATCGGGGCTCCTCCGCCAACCGAACCTCCTTCAATGGTCACGATAGCAACGATTTTAGCCATGACTTTCCTCCTTTCCGCTATTAACGCTCGCTTCAGTTGGCATTCTAACTGCAGATTCTAAGATCGGAGCTCGCTGAGCGACAGCCACTGCCTTATCTCCATCTTTATCTTGGGGCAAAAGAAATACGGCTAACCTACCATCAGTCATACTCAGCTTTGCCATCGGCACAAGTGCAGGCTCTCCGTCATCTCGAAATACACCTAAGACCGTGGAAAGATCGAATAAAATTGCCTGCCGCTGACCAAGATTACTAAGCGTCGCTCTCCCGTTTGCATTATAAGGTGTCAAAATCAGGCCAAGCCCACGCTCTGCGACCACCTTTTGATTAGAGGAGAGCCCTACATTCATAATATATATATCACCCACGAATAAATCGGGACCATCGATGCGAACATCTGCCAATTCAGTCTTTGCTATGTGAGAGACCGATTTTCCGGTTTTAAGCAGATTAACTAACACAAGGGTAAGTCCTCCCATTATGAGACCAAATGGGAGACCAAGCGCAAGAGAGGCTAGTGTAGTCAATAAAGCGGAAAGGATAACCAAGTAATTACGTCCTTCAAAAACCATTGCGATCCCTTCAATATATGTCGTCCCTCTTGGAACTAGCTCCATACTATCGATTTGAGTTAGCGTATCTCTTTCCATTTTACGAACATCTCGAAACTGCTGTGCAGCGAGGGTAAGGAAGGTAATCGCCGTAAAATCTTTCTTGTACAGCGCTGGAACAGCAACAGCTCCCAGCGCAGCCGCGATAACACCAAGTGAAATGTGAATAATCCTCCCGTGTGGATAGGTTGGATACTGCCGATAATCTGTACGAAGCATCATCAGTCTAGAGCATATTCCGAATGCAACGCCAAGCATGATACCATATAGGACATGGTGCGGTTGCCCTGATTTCAGTTGTTCCCACATCGCCGATCAATTTCCCCTTTTTTGTCCGAATGGATCTTCTAAGAATCGAAGCGATTTAGGTCGCAGCCAGCCCTTCAAATGACCCATTAATCTCGCGGTTACAAGTGCAATCGCAATTCCATCCCACCATGCTAATGCTCCGACTATTTGATGCTGAAGGCCGATTGAGGGATGAAGGTTCAAATGAAAGGAGCCTATAACCGCTGCAATAACAACCGCAGCAAACTGCGTTCGGAGGCGATCGCATAACAAGCCTGTTAATAAACCAGCAATCAGAGGTCCATCCCATGCCGGACGTAATAAAATAAATACAGGATCAGCGATGTACATCGATCTAATCCACAGCCAAATTATCCCTATCATCAAGGAGCATACGCCGACGAACATGATCGTACCTGCACGACGAAGCGAGAACAGAGCGTATAAAGCTACAACTATAGTGAGAACAGCACTAGCTTTTATTGATAAGACATTGCTAAGTGGAATCTCGAAGAACTGCAGGGTAAATACGCCAATTATAAATAACGATAACATTCGCCGTGAAAGCTGATCTGCTACAAGCTCATTCCAGCCTGTCATATATAAAATAACGCCCATCATCATAAACCAGATCGCGATGTAGCCATCATTCACTCTCTCATCACCTCTCAATTCATTTATTATGCTCTGCGAACGAGCAACCTAATCTAAGCTTTGAAAAGCACAAGAAGAAACGGCTTACGCCGTCCTTGGCGGCGAAGCAAGTTTCTTCCCTCTGAAATATAAGCAAAGTATAGAGGAAACTTATACTTTCTTATATTTAAAAAAAGCCGCTTTTCTTAGCAATGTTCTGCTAGAAAAGCGGCTTTTGGTAACTACTTTATTGTAAGGACCTATTTCAATTTACTAAGTTTGTCGCCAAAGCGTTCAGCTAGTGTAAAGCTCATGCTTTCATTGCTTAGGCTAACATTTGGATTGTTAAGCTCCACTTTTTGCGAAGAACGAGGTGCTCTCTCTGCACGAGGAGCGCGTTCTGGCTGTTCTGGTGCTTCTTCGGTTTCTTTGATGCTTAGGCTAACGCGTTTCTCAGCTGGGTTGAAATCAAGCACTTTCGCTTTAACTTCTTGACCTTCTTTAACAACCTCATGCGGAGTTGTCACATGACGGTGTGCTAGTTGAGAAATGTGTACTAAACCTTCAACGCCTGGCGCGATTTCAACAAATACGCCAAAGTTCACAATACGACGAACCGTACCTGTTACGATGTCGCCTGTGTTGAATTGGCCGCCTGTAGTTTCCCAAGGACCTGGTTGAGCTGCTTTAATACTTAGGCTGATTTTACCTGCAGACGGATCAACTTTAAGTACTTTCACGCGAACGGCTTGACCTTCGGACACAACATCCTTCGGATGAGCCACATGCTGCCATGAAAGTTCAGATACGTGAACAAGACCATCAATGCCGCCGATATCAACGAAAGCACCAAATGGTGTTAAACGTTGAACAGTACCATCAAGCTCTTGACCCACTTCTAAAGCACCAATAACCTGTTGTTTGTTTTGCTCAAACTCAGAGTCAAGTACTTCTTTAGCGGACAAAATAACTTTGTTGTTCTCACGATCGATTTCTTTCACTTTTACGCGAAGCGTACGTCCTTTATAATCGCTGAAGTCTTCAACGAAATGACGTTCTACCATCGAAGCTGGAATGAAACCACGAACGCCAACGTCTGCAACAAGACCGCCTTTTACAACGTCTGCAACAACGACTTCGAAAATTTCACCTGATTCAAAACGGCTTTGCAAACCGTCCCAAGCGCGTTCGCCGTCAACGATTTTTTTGGAAAGAACTAGCTTTTCTTTCTCGTCGTCGATGCTAACCACTTTCAGTTCAACCTCTTGACCCACTTGTACAGCATCAGCTGCATTTTCAAGTTGAATCGAGGAAAGCTCGCGAAGTGGAATGACGCCGTCATATTTATATCCAAGGCTTACAAACACTTGGTTATCTTCAATCTTGACGATCGACCCTTTCACCGTGTCACCTTTTTTTAAGGACACGAAATTATCCATAGCCTCTTGGCTGATCGTTTCCGCTGGTGCGGTTTCTTGCACATTTGTTTCTTCTGACATTGAAATAACCTCCTCAGTTCATACCCCAACTTTATTTAAACGTGATGCCTCAGGTTGAAACAACTCTCTTAAGCTCACCGTCTAAAACATGAATAGTAAAAATAATTACTTTTGATGAACCATTGCGCGAATTTCTAGCATAATGGTGTCTGTCACTCGCTCTAGTACATCCGGTGAAGAATCATGAATGAATGCAGAAAGATCAATTGGCTTGCCATAACGAACTCTCATCTTACGAAAAATTCCATATTTCCCGATAATCGCGACAGGAATAACCGTAGCAGAACTTCGCATGGCAATCATGGCAGCGCCTTTTTTCCCCATACCTGATGCTGAGTTCCGTGTTCCTTCTGGGAAAATCCCCATTACGCCACCATCTTGCAGCAATTTGATTGCACTGCGGATAGCTTCTTTGCTGACGCCTCCCCTTTTGACGGGAAATGCACCAACTGTCCGGATTAGGGGTCCAAATAAAGGAATGTTAAACAGCTCCGCTTTGGCCATGTAATGCACTTTGCGATGAAGCTTAATGCCAACCGTCGGCGGGTCAAATAGGCTGATATGGTTGGAGCAAAGTACTACGGGTCCTTCTGCAGGTACGTTCTCCGTTCCACTAGCTTCGAAACGAAATAGCACGGCGTAAATCATGCGAAGCAGGCTGCGGCAAATTTTGTATACCATAGTTTACTTCGCCTCCGCCATTTTGGTTCGGCTTAAGTCTAGAATAAGTGCGACAACTTGGTCAATTGTCAATTCTGAACTGTCGAGCACGATTGCATCCTTGGCACATGAAAGCGGAGAAATCTCACGCTGCTCATCACTTCGGTCGCGGTCTGCAATTTCCTGCTCCAGCTGTTGAAGCGGAATTCTTTCATTTTCTTTCAGTTCCTGATAACGACGAAGCGCTCTAATCTGCACACTCGCGATAAGAAAAATCTTTAATTCCGCTTGAGGCAGCACCTGTGTGCCGATATCACGACCATCCATCACAATTCCTTTTAATGAGGCAAGCTCGCGTTGCATATCAACCAACTTCATTCGAACCGCTTCATGTGAAGCTACTTGTGAAACTCGAAGCGTGACCTCACGTGTTCGTATCGCATTCGTGACATCTTCCTCGTTCAGAAGCACGATCTGACCATCTACTACCGGCTTCAGACGAATATGTATCGATTCGACAAGTTTTTTCAGCCTGTCCGATTCATGCGGTTCAATGCCCAATCGATTCGCGGCCAAAGTAACCGCACGATACATAGCGCCTGTATCCACATAAATGTAACCAAGCTTCTCAGCAACTTTACGAGCGACTGTACTTTTGCCGGCACCAGCAGGGCCATCAATCGCTACGTTAATGCGGTCGCTGTCACTTTCCCCACTCCTGCTCAACGGTGTTTGACCTCCTTGAGTAACCATCAGCGGCTGAGAACCATGCTCTTGTCATCAAGAAAAAAGCAGGCACTGCCTGCGACAGTAAAAATTATACCACAGCAATTAAGCAGATGCAAAGAAGGCGAACCTCTAAATGGGTGTTCCTTCCATCCGATCCACCCCCGTAATCCATACTCTAACCCGCGGTATTTGCAGGGCCAGCTGACTTAAAACGACAGCGATAAGAAGAATAATAATTATTTTTTTGAGAACATTTGTCACTTCGTCAGAAAGTTTGGTAAGACGAGTGGTTTGATTCTTAAATGGATGTCGTTTGCGGGGAAGCAGGAAATGTCGAACGTTCATGGAAAAAACCCCCTTTCAAATTAGATAGGGTTAGTTTTTCCACGAACGGTTTCATTATGCATGAGGACGTATTGGCCTAGGAGGTAGAACTTATTTCTTACGAAAATCAAGCTGGCGTTCAAAACAATATCGAATGATTTTTTGACGCTCACTATCCGAAATACTCGCAAATTTTGCCATGATGTGGCACTTACCCGTTTCAAGCGGTTTTACGCGGACTACTTCTGCTTTGAAGCAGGAATGATCGATTGACCCATTGCGATAAGGTACTAGCAGCCAACAATCCAGCTCCGTTCCTTGCTTGATTGCCCACCTTGCATCCACTAGAAACGAAATTCCCCCACCTCCAACATCATCGGTCATTCCGATAAAACGAATATTAGAAGACATGCATATGGCAATTTCAAGCTCAGAGGCCACTCTCAGAAAATTTCGGCGTTGAACTTTTGTGATGGATTCTGGATCGGGTTTACGAATACGCACCAACTTCACAACGTCCTCTTTAAACCCCAATACATGGGAGTTAAAATAGCTCTTAACGCCATCTTCCGATACAAAATAAGCGGATAATTCATCGCCGAGAAACAACCGTTTGAAGCGCCCCGTGCCTTCAACAATTGGGATGTCAATATACAGTTCATCATCAGTAGAATCAGCAATTCTCGATTTATATTCAGTGGCAGCTTCTTCTTCGTCGGATGAAGCTACATGCAAATATAAAAATTGATTTACACCTGGCAGCATAGTCGCTTCCCTCCCTATTTCCTCGATTATAGCACAGCATGTCGAAATTTGGGGAGAGTCCTCAAAAAGAAAAGGCGTGCAAAAGTCGCACGCCTTAATACCTATTTTGGCATTTGTTCGATGGCTTCCTCAAGCCCGGTATCCGCATTTATGTATATACGGTACATCCCGTCATTGATGTGTCCGACAAACTCATAACACAGAACTTCATTACCCAAATCATTTTTGATGAGTGCCATGCGAACCGATTTCGTTTTGAAATCAGGATTTAGCACAGCTCGTGCATCAGCACTTTTCACCTTAGGTTGCGGCAGAGTACGTTTATGATGCTCATAGATATAATCATTCGCCTGCAGCCCAACGGCTTCACCATTATCCAGCGCGATCTTCACCGTTAACTTCTCTGGATAGATCAGAACGCCGTTTTGAGTGCCTACGCAAGTAAAAACGGCAACGGAATCATACTTGTCATAATTAATCGCCTTCATGCCCTCATAACCGTGTTTCGACAAGAACGCTATCGCTTTCTGTTCAGCATCGTTTGTCTTCAGCGTTTCTTTTCCCACTTTACGCGAATTCATGAACCAAATGAGCTGACCACCCTTTTGCGTGTAATCCAAATGGATGGTATCTTCCGGTTTCCCTTTGCTAACCGTTACTGAATAGGAGGTATGCTCCGTTCCTTTGCCATTCTCCACCACTTTAATACCACTTGTGTCCGAAAGCTTCAAGAATTCAGCTGCCATCTTCTTAATGTCCTCAGGAGACTTCATCTCGCCTCCAAGCATCTTGATCGTACGCTTCTGATACATGCTTGAGACTGAAGGGCCCCAATTGATTTCTGGATATTCACTTACTTTTTTATCGACGGTCTTAAACCCATCAATTATTGTGTTGTCTAGCGTGGATTTCTCCGTTGCAATGGCGGTCTCGACATCCATCCAACGAAGATTTTTGGTGATAACTTTCTCTTGGACATGAAGAAGATCATTTGATATTTGCTCGGAATTTGCATAAAGCGTCTTTAACATTTTGAACTCGTCCTTGGACAAAGGCTGTTTGGTCAAGTCACGTACCGATGTTTTATATGAAAAGTTGGCGATACGTGAAAGAAAATCCTCTGTTCGATTGAAGGGAAGCAGTGTCAGCGGCAGTTGATTAATCTCGCTTTGCGCTTGACTCGTCAGCCTCCATACATTAACAAGACCCTTGCGATGAATGCCTTGTGAAGTACTGTTGACTGCCAGCGTATTCCCGAGCTCCCGATGAACCTGCTCAACATGGTAGCTTAGATCATGGAAAGCACGTTGGTATTGATTCTCGGCTTTAATTAGAATCGAATTCTTTTCTTGATGCTCCTGATAGCCCCAATAGATAGAACCGATAAAAAACAGTGACATAACGGGAAACAACACAGCACTTAATCGACGGTACATAAGACAAAAGCTCCTTTCGTGTGCAAACCTACTGTTAGTTTGGTTTGCTCGAAGGAGCTTTATGCATCTTTGGTTAAGTTAACCTTTTGCTATTATTCGAATAAAGCTAAAGCGCCCGTTCCTCGACATCAAAATCGTTCGCATTGTTGCACAAGCATTGCTTGAAGCCTGTATCGATCTTATCTTTTTCTCTGCGTCCACGAAGGACAAACTTCTCGCCGCAGACCTTACATCTTATCGTTACTTTCACGCGTACCGATATCATCGTACCCTTATTTCCTCCTGAACGTTTTTGCTATAGGCTCTGCCAGAAGATCTTCTAAACCAATCTTCACCTATTATTGACGAAAACGTTACAGCTTAACCTCTTCTTCATGGCCGACGAAGCGAAAGGGGGATATGGCACTGGCCCGGTTCATTTTACGCAGACCTTTGACCCACAAATAGATCATGAGCGGAACGATAAACCAAACCCAATACGTTGTAGTAGAGCCCATGATCCAATCATATACACCATGCTCAATGAGAGGCACGAAAGCAGATAGAAGCAGGAAACTTCGATTCGGTTTTATTTTGGCGAACTTTGCTTTTCCTAAATAATACCCCATTGTAACACCAAAGAGTGCATGTCCCGAAACAGGCAGTAAAGCACGAACAAGAAGGGTCCCGAACGTAGCTGGCTGAAAAACAGCATACAGTACATTCTCAACTGTTGCGAAGCCAAGTGAAATCGCTACAGCATAGACGATACCATCATAAGGCTCGTCAAATTCAGTATGATTATAAATAATATGGTAGAGAACAAACCATTTTACAAGCTCCTCTACACCTGCTGAAATCGCAAATGCAAAGAGAAACGGCTGATCGCTCCACCAGAGGAGAAGGCCACGCTGAATCACCATAATCGGAAGCACGATGAGCACGCCGAGAAGAAAGACGCGAATAACCATATGAATCGGCTCAGCCTCGTAGCGATCCTTCAAATAGAAATAAGTAAGCAGTGAAATCCCCGGCGCAACTGCAGCGGTTAATATGGATAAAAGCAGCATTCTCTCGATGTCACCCCCTATGGAATTTCGCGTTAAATACTAAACCCAACCTCTAAAACGAACAGCCTCAGCCATTTTCCTTACTCCAACCATATAAGCAGCGAGCCGCATATTTACATGTCTTGTTTGATGTAACTCATAGACCTGATTAAAGCCGTGAACCATCATTTCGCGAAGCTTAGTATCCACTTCTGCTTCTGACCAATAGTAGCCCTGATTGTTCTGAACCCATTCAAAGTAAGAGACAATTACGCCTCCCGCACTCGCTAAGACATCGGGTACAAGCAAGATTCCCCGTTCCGTTACGATTCGAGTCGCCTCAAGCGTCGTAGGACCATTAGCAGCTTCAACAATTATTTTAGCACGAATTTTGTCCGCATTGTCGGCCGTAATTTGATTTTCTATGGCAGCAGGGACAAGAATGTCACAATCCAGTGACAATAGCTCTTCATTGGTGATCGTATCCTTGAATAAATTGGTTACAGTCCCAAAGGAATCTCGCCTCTCCATTAAATCTTCAATATCTAGTCCCTTCTCATTATACAACGCCGCGTTCACATCCGAAATACCTATAACTTTGGCACCAGCTTCGTGCATGAATTTGGCCAAGTAGCTTCCAGCATTTCCAAATCCCTGAATAACGACGCGAGCATCCTGAAGTGGGATTCCTTTTTTGCTAAGCGCTTCATCAATCATGATCGCAACTCCGCGAGCCGTTGCACTTTCGCGACCAAGTGAGCCTCCAAGAACGAGCGGTTTTCCTGTAATAAAACCGGGAGAATCAAATTCACGAATGCGGCTGTACTCATCCATCATCCAAGCCATTATTTGTGAGTTTGTCATCACATCGGGAGCCGGAATATCCTTTGATGGCCCCACAATTTGACTAATAGCACGCACATATCCACGACTCAAACGTTCCAATTCTCGGAAGGACATCTTACGAGGATCGCAAATGATTCCGCCTTTACCGCCGCCGTAAGGCAAATTAGCAATACCGCATTTGATGCTCATCCAAATAGATAATGCCTTTACTTCCATTTCATTCACATCCGGATGAAACCGGACACCGCCTTTTGTCGGACCTACAGCATCATTATGCTGGGAGCGGTAACCGATGAAAACCCTCGTATTCCCATCATCCATCCTAATCGGAATACGAACGGTAAGTAGACGGATAGGTTCTTTGAGAAAAGCAATCATATCCTCCCCGTAACCGAGCTTCTGAAGAGCCTCTTCGATT
This sequence comes from Paenibacillus baekrokdamisoli, assembly GCF_003945345.1. Taxonomy (GTDB): domain Bacteria; phylum Bacillota; class Bacilli; order Paenibacillales; family Paenibacillaceae; genus Paenibacillus_Z; species Paenibacillus_Z baekrokdamisoli. The sequence goes on from NZ_AP019308.1 coordinate 2,571,087, forward strand.
ACGAGCTGTGTCGACTCTAACATATTATTCGTCTCTATATCTGTCAAAGGAAACTCACCACCTTATCAACAATAATATGAGCGGTTATTCCCTCAACTATTCGAAGGCAAATTCCCTAATGGAACGCAAACAAAAAGCATCTCGTATACAGGGCTTACCTGCAGCGGATGCTCATTTGTTTGAATACTTTAGAAATGATTGCATATTTCAGTCACGACATCGGAAGCAACGATTACTTTACCATACTCATCCAGTACAGCAGTGGTAATGGATGTCGCCTCTCCATATTCGGCCAGAAGGGCAATAATGGCATGATAACGAGGTAACTCTACACCTACAGGTTCAAAGGATAGCATATATCTGCCGTTATAGGCATACAAACGTCCGTCGTCTACTAAATTAGAAGCTTTGAGCTGCTTACAAACAGAGATGACGTCTTCAATATCTCGAAAAGCATACAAAACAACATCACTCTGTTCAAGTGTCACTTCCATCTCGTAGACGTCTTCGTCGTTGTCATCTTCTTGAGCTCGCTCATCGGATTTCCCATTCACTTTACCTCGTGTGACGATAACGACCATTCCTTGCGCTGGAAGTGCAAAAACTTCAACTGCAAGCGGTCCATTAGCGTCGAACCCGAGCTCATTGTAGGCTTGGTCCATCATTTCACTGAATAACTCGTGTACCTTCGGAATTTCGCGCCACATGTCTTCCTTCTGGATCCCACGCTCCAGCAGGTCGTCGAACGTTAGGAAAATTCGTATTTTGTCTTGATTGAGTCGTTCGATTTTCATGATAGGATCCTCCTTTTCGGCAGCATCTGCTTCGTTTTTGGCGGAGCAAAACCATCTTCGAAAGCACACAAACGCGGGCAATATCTGTTATATACAGATTATGAAGCTGCGCGTATTTGGTGAATAAATTGTGCTATGTAACTATGTTAGCATGTCTGAGATGGGAATGCACTAATTTCAAACAAAAAAAGAATCGTTTGCGCCGTCTAATTATACTACGAAAAAAGACGGACAAACGATTCATTTTTTTTAATGAGATTTGGTTTCGGACACGATTTGCTCAGCTTCCCTTTTCACGCTCGGGTCACTGTTTACAAGCATTTCAATCTGTCCCCATGAATCATTTGATTGATCTTTGGATGAGCCAGTCTGTTTTGCGGTCTTCTCCTTTGTTTCATGATCGAACTTATGGTTTATGACCGCATTAAACGCTTTTCCTCTCATACCCGTCCACACTTCGCCTGCAGACGAGCTAGCCCAGGCAAACATACCCGGTCTTTTTTTCGCTACATAAACGGCCGCCGCCACGCCAGCTAAGCTGCCTATTAGAAAACCAGTCCATTTCATCATACAATCCTCCTTCATTAACATTAGGAATCGCGTATAGTTTGGCCTTCAAAAGCAGCGGTCATCCCAGCATAAAAAAAGGAAGCAAGCCATTTTAGAATCCATTCCTTTGTATGTTACAATGACAAGAAGAAACGGATAACGCCGTCCTTGGCGGCGAAGCAAGTTTCTTCCTTCTGAAATATAAGCAAAGGTTGGAGAAAACTTTTACTTTCTTATATTTGAACAAATTCCGAAGTTTCCAAGAAAAAACCGGAGGTACCGAATATGACAACCCTTTATAAGACTACAAAAACGGCCACTGCAATTATTATAGCGCTGGGTATCCTGTCCGGCTGCGCTGCCTCTCCACAAGACAAGGCATCTAATGAAGAGAGCAGTAAATTAACCACAGACTCTCAATCGGCCAATGAAACAAGCAACAAGAATGTGAACAACAAAAAGCCAGACAAGGAAGAGCATCCGGCGGCTGGAACCGAGACAAATAACGGTACGGAAAATGCCGGAAGTAATAAGGACACTCCGACTAGCGATAATAAAGAAGCAGCAGTAAAAAAGCTGTATCGAATCAATAAAGTTTATCGATTTGAGCCAATCTCTAAGGAAACATCGAATAAGGTAGTCCTTCTCACCTTTGATGACGGACCAAAAGAAGACAAAATGATCAGCGGGCTGCTTGATACACTTGACAAACATAAGGCGAAGGCTATTTTTTTCGTGAATGGTTATCGAGTCAAGAAACATCCGGAACTTCTCAAAAAAATAGCCGACCGTGGACAAACGATCGGGAATCATTCATGGGATCACATTGATTTGAAGAAAGAAACGGCTGCTGTCGTTCAGAAGCAAGTCGATGATGTACAGACGCTCGTTAAGGAGACGATTGGAACCGCTCCTCTCTTCTTCCGTCCTCCATTCGGTTCAGGAGGCGATACAGTTAAAGAAATCGTCAAGAAAGACGGTATGCTCTTTATGACTTGGTCAAACGGTTCTCTGGATTGGGACAAAAGCACCAAGAACAAGCCTGACCTTGTTATTAAGAATGTATTAGATCAGCTTCATCCTGGTGCTAATATCCTCATGCATGAGCTGCCATGGACTGTAGAAGCACTCGATACGCTGTTAACGAAGCTCGAGCAAAAAGGATATGGCTTTATCGATCCAGCAACTATCGATGTTGAGCCTTCACAGCCGAAGAGCGCAAAGTAATGCGATGAAACTGCGCTGGCGCTAACAGTCTTATCGATAATTTAGAGGTTCCGAATCCACAACTCACAAACAACCGAGGCGACCATGCTTCGGTTGTTAGTTTTGTCCCAAGATCAAACCACCCCCGCCAATAAACCTTCTCTAGCGGACCACGACTAATAGGACCAATGAATGGCAAACAAACTTGCCCCCCGTGTGTATGTCCACATAATATTAAATCAATCGACTTTATCTCATCTCTACGAAGAGCAATCACGGGATCATGAGCAAGTAAAATGGTGAAAAGTTCATTACCATCGGCCGGTTCACTTATGGCAAGCTTAAGATTATCCCGCTTGGTTCGAGGATCATCAACACCCACAAGTCGGATACGGCTCCCATCCTTTTGTTCAAGTACGACGGCTTGATTAATAAGCAAACCTACTCTTTCCTCTTGAAGCATAACCTCTAAGGGGCGAATATTCTCATCATAATCATGATTGCCATATACCATATATACAGGCGCAATCGTCATCAGCTTACGGATATTATCACGACTCCGGGCAATTGCAACACCCTTCTCACGGAGGTCACCGCCAATAAGTACCAAATCCGTCTTCCCCGCTGCTTTGCACTGCGCAATGATTTCATTGGAAATGCTACGTCTATGTATATCTGAGATAAATAAGATATGGGTCTGATCAAATGAAGCGGGCAGCCGCTCCAAAACCACAGATTGCTGATCAAAATTATACCGATATGATTCCCAAACCATGTAACCAAGAATACCTACTGCAATAACCCCAAGACCTAAAATAAAATCGAACACCACACGGTTCCCTCCCCTTTCATCGCGTTCACCCAATTCTAGAATTTAGCATAGTTACGTCCCCATAGGAGTAAACCGATAAGCAAGGAGATAAAAAGTACGAATAATAGTCTGTAAAACCATTTGGTCATTTGCTGTTTATTGGAAGGATGAATGTGCCGTCTTGCTGGCAGTCCATCCTCAGGATGCTCATGTAACATCTCCGCATCCGTAGGATTGTCTGCTTTCTTGTTCGTTTCTTTGGAAGGGGCGGGCTGACGGTTATGTCCTCTACCAAATTTTTCAACTCTACTCATTCTTCCCTCCGAAAACGAATTACGAATCCCATAATCATATCAATAATAAAATGAGCTAGAATAGGTGCCCATAAAGTGCCTGTATGAATATAGACCCAGCCCAATGCATAGCTAATTGAGAATACAAGACCTGTCGGGATCCAATGACGCAAATAACGAACATGAATGGTTGCAAAAATGATACTGGTCCAGTAGGGTCCAATCTGGTGCTGAATGGCACCTCGGAATAATGTCTCTTCACAAATAGCGATAACAAGTGAAAGCACGGCGATATGCCAAACAGGTCGATTTTTGAAAATGCGGTCATTAACCCCCCCGTCATCCCCGACATCCTCAGGCACAAAACGAGAAATCAACAGGTCAACCCCTATGACAAGTACTGCCAAACCGAGTCCCCATAAAAGAAAATTTAACGATGAGGGTAAAGAAAACAATAAAAAAGGGTTGCGGTGCTGAAATAATAGCCAGACCAAACCGATAATAAAAGTAATTGCTTGTGTACTATACAAATTTATCAGCAGCAGACGGTCATCGATTTGGTCAAGATTAACTTTTTTGAAACGAATATTGCGAATATCGAATTTTTTCATCACTAACCGCCTGTCTAAAAGGTTCATATTTCCTTTTCAAATGTTTTACCCTATACTAGTAGGACAATCGTATTAAAAGAATTAAAATTATTAAACTTATCCTGCTTTTTATTGTTATTTTATACATATAAACGAAATAGAAATGAAGGGGATTATCATGGAGAAACGTTTGACCCGCACTGAAATGCTGTTTAGTCTTGGCTTTCTATTCATGCTTATCTTCGCCGTTGGTGCCTTTTTCTATGGTGTAAAAATTGGCTCAGATAAAACTGAGGCTAAGCTCGTTCAATCTACTATTCATTTAAGCAGCAAGAATGGCGTACCTACAGCATATCAACAACAGGATTTGGTTTCATTCTATCATACCGTATTTTTACCTTATCGTGAATTTCAAACCGAATGGTTCCAAACGCTGCATAAAATGTCGAGCGGACAATTATCCGATTCATCATCGGCTTTGAAAGAATTGTCCAGTTTGGCAAAACAGAAGTACGATGATGCTGAGCATGCTTCCGTACCAAAAGCATCTCCACTGCTCGAACAAGCCCAGCTTCAATTGCTGAAAGGTCTCAAAATGTTTAGCGACGCTTCCCAGCGTGGATCGGTTTCGGCGAAGGATATGTCTTCCTCAGATCTTGTCACCGCATTGATGAAGGATGCTTATTATTTAGAAGGCGTCAAACAATCAATGGCGGGCCAATCGAGCTATTACTTTGCGATGTTAAAATGGAGCTCATCGGTTAACCCGAATATCCCTGATCAGTTTGAATCTCCAACGGTTCTAGATATTCATAAGTGGAAGACCCTTCCTCTAACTGTTAAGAATACATACGTGGCTGACCAGCTCAAAGCTCGAAAGCAGTTGACCTCCTTCTACCCGCAGGATTTAACATCCCGAGTAGACCTGTTCATTAGTTCGGGCCAAGCAACCACTATGAAGATGAAAACTGTCGATGCTATCGTTGACTTGCTGATCAACACGAATGCGGTACGTTCTGGCGACTTTAACGAAAGCAAGGATCAGTTTTATGCAAAGGAATTACTACCTCAACTGCCATTCTTCTATCCGTCCAATCAATAGAAGCATTAATCGTATTGAAAACCTTCAAGAGAGGCTACAGCTGCCATCCCGCCAACAACATTGCGGAGGCTGCCGTAGCCTCTTTCATTTAAGTACCGACATGCTGCAACGCTGCGCACACCATGTGCACAGATAATATATATGGGCTTCCCATTGCTGTTAAATTCATTAAGACGATTGGGTATGGTCTCTAACGGAAGAAGCGTTGACTGCTCCAAATGGTAATATTCCCACTCTTCTGGCTCACGAACATCAATGATTTGTTCCTTTGTCAGCTCGCCAGACTTCATTAGTTCCAAAAAAAATCCAGGCTCTACATCCAGCCAATTTTCCACAAAATCTCCCCCTATTCACGGTCGATCATAACGAAATTTTCACAATTGAGCAAGTTTCGGCATTGCTTTTGTCCGTATTCTTGCTATAAAATAATAGAAGCTACTACGATGACGTTTGTCCGCTTATCGCTTTTTAGAAATGAGCAACAGAGTGTGTACAGACTCTCGCCCCAGCTGATGACTTTAAAACAGCTGCCCGGCGAGGGTTTTTCGCTTCTTTATACTAACATAAATAGGCGCATCGGTTTGTGAAGCGTCATAAACTCTCAGGAGGCTATCCAACATGTTTAAAGTATTGGTTTCAGACCCGATCAGTGATCTTGGTATTCAAAAACTCATGGATGCTGCGGATGTCAGCGTAGACAAGAACCCAGGACTAAGCGAGGATGAGCTTGTTGCTATTATCGGCGATTACGATGCTCTGCTCGTTCGAAGTCAAACACGTGTAACCGCTCGTATCATGGAGGCTGGTAAACGTCTTAAGGTCGTTGGACGTGCAGGTGTCGGTGTTGATAATATCGACCTTCCAGCAGCAACGCAGCGAGGGATTATCGTAATTAACGCACCAGATGGCAACACCATTACAACTTGTGAACACACATTCGCAATGATGATGGCTGTCGCACGTCATATTCCACAAGCCTACTTAAAAACGGTGAGCGGCGAATGGGATCGCAAATCCTTCCTCGGCGTAGAACTGCGCAATAAAGTGCTTGGTGTTCTTGGAATGGGTCGCATCGGTAGCGAAGTTGCTAAACGTGCTAAAGCCTTCGGTATGGAAATATTGGGCTATGACCCCTTCTTGACAGAGGAACGTGCTGAGAAGCTTGGCGTTCGTTTATCCAGTGTAGACGATATCGTACGGAATGCTGATTTCATCACCGTACACACACCGCTTACACCGGAAACCCGTCATATGATTTCCCGTCCTCAGTTCGAAGTTATGAAAAAAGGCATGCGTATCGTCAACTGTGCGCGCGGCGGATTAATTGATGAGGCTGCGCTTGTTGAAGCGATTGATCAAGGCATTGTAGCTGGTGCAGCTTTCGACGTATTCGAAGTTGAGCCACCTGCAGCTGATCATCCTTTTCTGACAAATCCTAAGATCATCGTCACCCCTCACCTAGGTGCTTCAACGGTTGAAGCTCAGGAGAATGTTGCGATCGACGTTTCGGAACAAGTTCTCAACATTCTACGTGACATTCCGTTCATAAATGCGGTGAATATGCCTCCAATTCCAGCGAATGTTCTTAATATTCTTCAGCCATACTTCAGCCTTGGCGAGAAGCTCGGTAGCTTCGTAGCACAGCTTACTGAAGGTGCTGTTGAAGAAATTACAGTTAACTATGCCGGTGAGCTAGCAGAGGTTGATACACAGCCCCTAACCCGTTACATTGTACGCGGCATTTTGTCGCATCACCTTGGTGCCGATCAGGTTAATGTTGTTAACTCGATGCACTTGGCCAAAGAGCGCAGCGTTAATATCGTTGTACAGAAATCGCATATCGCACGTGATTTCACCAATCTTGTGACCGTATCGCTTCGCTCGAAGAAAGTGGAACGTCTCGTTGCAGGAACCCTTCTAACTGGTTATGGCCAACGTATTGTACAGATCGACAGATTCCCTGTTGATGTGGCACCAGAAGGCAATCTGATCCTTATCTCACATCATGATAAACCAGGGATTATTGGTAATGTCGGTTCACTGCTGGGCAGTAACGATGTGAATATTGCAACTATGCAGGTTGCACGTGAGCTTGCTGGCGGATCTGCCATTATGGTGCTGACTGTCGATAAAGTAGCTTCAAAAGAAATCATTTCCGAACTTGTTAAATTACCTGATTTGATCAAAGCGAAAGAAATCAACCTTCTCTAATAGCAATTAAAAAAGCAAAAAGAGCGCCCAGTGATTGGGTGCTCTTTTTTTGTCTTATGAAGTCAAAAGCAAAATGTTTCACGACCAACAAGATTAGTCGGCTTACTTCAACAAAAAAAGCGCTTCTAGTCGAAGCGCTTTGCTATAAGCTATGCTGCTTCGACAGGAAGCAGCAAGGTGAATGTCGTTCCTCTACCCAACGCGCTATCCGCTTGGATTTGACCTCGGTGAGATTCCACGATATTTTTGACGATAGCAAGTCCGAGACCTGTTCCTCCCGATGTGGCGCCTCGTGTTCGCGCTTTATCCGCTTTGTAAAACCGTTCGAAGATATAAGGCAAATCCTCCTGAGGAATGCCGTTTCCTTCATCTCTTACTTTAAGCTCCACAAAGGGATGCTGATCAATCGTTACTCGATTAGCTGAGAGTATAATTTGAGCCCCTCCAGCCGTATGTCTCATCGCATTATCCAGCAGGTTCGTCAGCACCTGTTCGAGGCGATCTTCATCAGCTGCTTCCATAATAAGCGGCTCCCCGGGCACATCGCAGATCAGACGAATACTACGCTCCTTAGCAAGTACAAGAAATTTCCGGTGCACACGCTTCATGAGACTCTCAAGATCAATCTCTTCGAGCTTCATCTCGATATGTCCAGCTTCCATACGTGCGAGGTCCAGCAGGTCCTTCACTAGGCGTCCCATACGCAATGACTCATCATAAATGACTTGTACAAGCTCCTTGCGCTCCTCTGGAGAAGCGGCAATATCATCAAGAAGAGCTTCGCTGTAGCCTTGCAGCATAGAAAGTGGCGTCCGAATCTCATGCGAGACGTTAGCAACAAAATCACGACGCAGCTTCTCAAGCTTCGATTCCTCGGTCACGTTTCGCATAACAGCGACAGCGCCACGTACGGACTCATTGGACTTGAGCGGTGCCATAACTACAGACCAAACACCACTTTGGACATGAACCTTTTCGGTCTCATCATGCCCTTCTCGCAATACCTTACGATAGAGCTCGAACAAGGGTCCAGGTACCTGTCCACGTGACAGACTTCCACTGCGAATCATCTCTTCATTGCTCCACTCCAGCATGTTCCAGCGATCAATTAGTTGTTGACCATGCGGGTTCGCTAGAATCACTTTGCCCTCCGCATTAAAAGTGACAACCGCATCCGCCATACTGCGAAGTACACTGCCCAGATGATCCTTCTCATGGTTAAGATCCCGGATCAACGTATCAAGCTCAGCAGCCATATGATTAAACGTATTCGCGAGATCACCGATTTCGTCAGAGGAGCGAATCGGTACCCGTGTACGATACTCACCGTGAGAAATCAAGTCCGCCGCTTTCTTCATTTGAAGTAAGGGCTGTGTGATCTTGGTTGATAAGAAAAAAGCAAAGAATGTAGAAAGCAAGAAGCCAATAATCCCTGTGTAAACAAACAGCACTTTAACATCATGAGGATCATTAAATGCTATATCGATATACTGCAGCAGAAACATACCGAGTATTAGCAGGACAGTAGCTACAAGCGCTATGATAGTCAGCCACAGCTTACCTACTACACTACGCCATAACATCATTTACTTCGGGACCTCTAGCTTGTAGCCTACGCCCCAGACCGTGGTTATCATTGTCGCTGCTTCTGGTGATACTTTATTCAGTTTCTCTCTCAATCGCTTCACATGCGTATCGACCGTACGTAAATCTCCGAAGAACTCGTAATTCCATACGTCCTTAAGCAGCTCTTCACGCGAGAAAACCTTGTCTGGTGATATAGCTAGATAATGCAGCAGCTCATATTCCTTCGGTGTCAAGCTTACTTCTTGACCTCCAGCCATGACACGGTGGGCATCATGCTCAATAATTAGATGTGGAAAAACGATATTGTTGCTCGTCAATGCTTCCTTCGTTAAGAAAGCCGTAGCTGAGGAACGGCGCAAAATCGCTTTTACCCGATAAATGACTTCACGTGGACTGAACGGCTTCACAACGTAATCATCTGCTCCAACCTCGAAGCCCTGAACTCGGTTCATCTCTTCGCCTTTGGCTGTCAGCATAATAACCGGCGTCGCCTTCACTTGACGAAGCCGCGCGCACACTTCAATACCATCGATTCCTGGAAGCATTACATCCAGCAGAATCAGATCAAAGTCACTAACTGTAGCAAGGCGCAGCGCAGTCTCGCCATCCTCAGCTTCCTCAATCACGTATCCTTCTTTTTCCAAGTACATTTTGAGCAACCTGCGAATGCGTTCTTCATCATCCACGACTAGAATACGATGTAATTCCTGAGACATCTGAACCCGACTCCTCTCCATCAATCGTTACAATTTGACTTAAACACCAGCATAGGAATGCAGACCAACTAGGACTAGATTGACACCTATGAGTGTGAACAACACAACGACGAAGCCGATAACAGCCAGCCAAGCCGATTTCTTGCCATGCCAACCGCGTGACAAGCGGAAATGCAAGTAAGCCGTATAGTAAAGCCACGTAATAAGTGCCCACACTTCTTTGGGATCCCATCCCCAGAAACGCGACCAAGCAATATACGCCCAGATCATGGCAAAGATTAATGCACCTAGCATGAATATGGGATATCCGATTGCGATAGCTCGATAACTAATCTCATCGATATCATCCTCATCGATACCTTCCATAAGCGGATGAATCGCAGCGCCGATACGTCTACGCAGAAGCAATCTAATGATACCATACAGAATTGTACCATTGATGATTGACCAAGTAATCGTGTTAAGCTTTCTAGCAGCATTTACGCCATGCATCCAAGACGGTGTTTCGAACACAGCCTTTTTCATGCCAATGAACGAATCAATGGAAACATCCTGGCTGTTATAAGGCTTGAAGATTGGAGGAAGCGTATAAACGACACTTTCAGTTGTCGTGTTCTCTGCCCCTTTATCATCGATAGTAACGGTCTCTTGCTTGAAGGTTGCCTCATAGCCCGCACCGCGGAATGCGAATACGGAACTAACAAAAGCAATAATAATGACAATAACATAAAGGGTAAATTCAACCCAAAACTGCTCACGACGGGCCTGCTGGCTCGTTTGCTTGAAGTCAACCGTTCTCAGCAAATACATGAGGCCTGCGGCAAATCCAACGGCGAAGAAGGCTTCACCTAGTGCTGCAGTCGTTACATGAATCCGAAGCCAGCCGGATTGAAGGGCTGGAATAAGCGGCTGAACCTCCTGCGGAAATACCGCTGCGAATGCCACGATAATAACCGTAAGCGGGAGAGTGAATAAACCCAGCAGCGGCTTACGGTAAATAGCATTAACGACGAAGAAGGCAAGCATAATCGCCATAGCTAGGAAAGACATGAATTCATACATATTACTCGTTGGGATATGTCCGCCACCGATCCAACGCGTAAAGAAAAAGGTGAGATGCGCGGCAAATCCTAGTGCTGACGTAACGAAAGCAATGCGGCCCCACCTGTGAGTATGTTCCTCCGGTTTACGATTGCTCCACCTTTGTCCGCCAATGCAAACGCCGTAGAACATGAATCCGAAGCAATAAAGAAAGAATGCGGCGATAAATGCGCCACTGCTGAAATCAACCAAACTCACGATTTGTTCCTCCCATTATCAAGCGACTTAGGCTCTACTACGACACCTACACCGCGCAAGGCGAATGCGACATCTGCACGCATGCCGTAATTATTTTTGTTCGTATGTGCACCAAGCGTGACGCGGCCTTTGTCGATTCGAAGCCAAACTCGGCGATGCTGCCAGTACGTACCAATCAGAAGACCGAACATTGAAATGCCGGCTCCCACCCATATATATGGCATGGCACGATCCGTTCGAATATTGAGAGAAGTCACAACTCCAGCGAACGAAACATCCGCCATCGATTTTACTTTCAGTTCAAATTTCTGACCAATTTCACCGTTAATCAAATCTTGACTGAACCTCTGCTTATCGATTTGCTTCGGGAAATACATATAAGGCATGCCTCCCGCTGGCAAATCAGGTCCTTTTATTACGAAAACAAAGGCTGGCGCATTCGGTTCTCTTGATTTGGTCGTCGGCTGTCCAGCTGTGTTAAGAGCAAAATCCATATAGGTCTGTTTGAGCTCAAGTGAATATGGACCTAGCTTATAATTCAGCTGTGGATTGCGCATATCAAGCACGAATGAACCATATTCTTTGCCTGTCTTCTTATCAAATAGCGAAGGCTTCACGGATTTGAGCTTCGGTGTATCATCAAAACCGAATTGATAGGCCTTCAGCCCTTTGTATGAAAGAGGATCATTCACGATGATATTATGACGCTTAACTTCAACTAGCTCAGGCTTTAGGGAAGGATCGTCGCAGTTTGCTGTACATTTGTACAGCACTGACTGCGTCTCATAGAGCTTCGCACGAGCCGTTCCTTGAAGCTCCTTTGGCAGTTCTTTATCGGTATAATAATTGATCGTGAACTTTTCATTCTTGATAAAATAGCTTGTATCTGGAATTTGTACCGTTTCACCTTCCGGAACCGTTACATAGTTATCCATCGACCAGCCTGGCAGAGAGCGAAGCAGGACAGCAAGCAGAAACACGATGAGACCGATATGGTTAATGTAAGGACCCCATCGGCTAAAACGGTTCTTCTCTGCAAGAAGTGCTGTGCCGTCTTTCGTCACGCGAAAATGACGACGTTTGAGCTGGTCAGCAATTTTCCCTGTCCAGATTTCCTCTTCACCTTCAATATCGGCCGTGTAAACCGTCTTCTGCCGGGTGAGGAATTGATGGTGCTTGCGGATTTGCTGCTTATTCAGCGCTCTATATAGCGGAAGTACGCGATCGAGACTACAGATAACGAGCGAGGTCCCAATCATAACTAGCAATCCAATAAACCACCAGGACTCGTAGGTATTCGATAATCCGAGTTTATAGTACCATTTGCCAATCCAACCATACCGATCTTCATAATAGGTGGAAGGGTCAAACGAGACGAATGCATTCTCTTGGGTAAAAATCGTTCCGACCATCGCCGCGATCAGTGTAATGACTATTAATCGTACCGCTATCTTAACAGAGGAAAAGAAACTCCAAACGCGGTCGATGATAGATGGGTTGCTCTTCTGAGAGCGACGAGCGATTCCATCGTAACGCATTTCAAGCGGAGCGCTCCGATCCTCACTCTCTTCATCACCAATATCAAGTGGGTTACCACAGTTCTCACAGAGCACGGTACCTACAGGATTCTGGTGACCGCATTCACACTTTGTATTCTCAAACTTCAACAAGCCAAAAGACCTCCTTCGGTTAGGACTGAAGCAGTTTCGTGACGCGCTCGTCAATGTCCTTTTCCGTCATCGGCCCGACGAAGATATCCATAATCGTTCCATCTGGCTTAACAAAAAAAGTCGTTGGGTATGATTTCAACCCATACTTACGCTCCACTTTCCGATTCTCATCATGCAAAATATTGTAGCTTACCCCATACTGCTTCACGAAATTATTGACCGTTAAATTGTCTTCGCCCAGATTGATGCCGACAATTTCAAGAGGCTTGTCTCCTTTTTTCTTGTATTGCGCCTCCAGATCCGGTGTTTCCGTGACACAACCAGGGCAGAATGTTCCCCAGAAGTTGATCACAAGTGCCTTACCTTTAAAGTCAGTCAATCGATGTGTCTTGCCGTCATTGCCCAGCAAAGCAAATTCAGGGGGGCTAGATCCTATACTCAGTTGTCCATCACTTTTGGAGAACAGCGCATTCCCTATGGCATAGCCGCCTAGCAGCAGAACACCGATGAAGATGACAATTTGAATGAGTCTGCGGTTTTTTTTCATGCGCCTCTGTCACCGCCCTTATCGTACATTATGGATTCTAAAGATCATTATAACGAAAATTCGACGGCAATTAATTGCCGTCGCCTCTTATTTTTGAATTTTATGTGTCTTGACAGCCGAAGCTAGCAAATCTTTTACCTCTTTAGGAGTTAAATGGCGAAACTTCCCTCTTGCTAGTCCAAGTAAGTTCATATCGCCGAATTTAATTCTTCGCAAAAGGATGACCGGATGATTAATTGCTTCGAACATCCGCCTAACTTGACGATTACGTCCCTCGTAAATGGTGATTGAGATCGTCGTCAAATTCTTCTCTTCATCTACGTCATGATACTCCACTTCAGCAGGAGCCGTCATTCCGTCGTCTAGCAGAACACCATTCTGCAGCCTCTCGAGTGCCGAGCCATGCGGTGTACCTTTTACGGTTGCCCAGTAGGTTTTAGGAACGTGATGACTAGGATGGGTAAGCAAGTTCGCAAATTCGCCATCATTCGTCAGAAGCAGAAGACCTTCCGTATCATAATCAAGCCGACCGACAGGATAGACACGCTCTTTAATACCTGGTAGAAAGTCAGATACGATCTTACGACCCTGTGGATCGCTTGCGCTCGTAATAACTCCCTTTGGTTTATTCAGCATGAGATAAAGCTTGCTTTCGCTTTTTATACGTCTGCCTCTTACCGTTATGATATCAACAGCTGGATCCGCTTTAACGCCCAGTGTTGTTACCGTTTCCTCATTGACTTGAACTTCTCCAGCCAAAATGAGTTCCTCACACTTGCGACGCGAAGCAACACCTGCTTGCGCCAAAATTTTCTGTAAACGTTCCAATGATTTCACCTCATCCTCCATCATACCCTAAAAGACCTCATGAAGGAAAGCGGACGCAAGAAGAAGCTGTCATATACAGCAAGAAACGCTAGCACAGGTGCTAACGTTTCTTGCTGCTCCGCTTATCATAGCGACTTTTATTGCTGACAAAGTATGTACAAAGCCTATCCAAATACGAATAAACAAATGATAATAGCAGCGGCAAAGCCGACAAAATCAGAGAACAAGCCTACCTTCAAAGCATAACGGCTCTTTTTTATCCCTACTGCGCCGAAGTAGACCGTAAGCACATAGAGTGTAGTATCCGTACTACCTTGTATAGTGGAAGCAATTCTTCCGATCATAGAATCTGGACCATAGGTCTTAATGAGTTCTGTAGTAAAAGCAAGCGAACCCGCTCCTGTTAAAGGCCGGAGTAAGCCAAGTGGAAGAACTTCACTTGGAATCCCAAGTCGATTGAACAAGGGGCTAATAAGCGAGGCGAGCATGTCCATCGCACCTGATGCACGAAACATACTGATCGCCACCATCATCCCGACAAGGTGTGGAATAATGTTAATCGCTGTACCAAAGCCATCCTTTGCCCCTTCAATGAAGGTTTCGTACACCGGCACTTTGCGAAAGGCGGCGTATAGTGGGATAAATACAATCATCAATGGAATGGTCCAAGAGGACACCAATGTTATCCATTCATACAACAGCCTCACCCTTTCCACTGTTAGACGAGTCTATAGGAATCGGATACAGCTGCTGGGAGATGGTTGACTGTCCATCCCGATTAATCGACTTTGGCGGCTTTGATCGATGCCTGTACCAACGATCCGCGGCGATGGCCGCTACTGTCGCTACAAGTGTCGCAGCAAGTGTCGTACCCACGATCTCAGCTGGATGTGCAGAGCTGTAAGTCATCCGTATCGCAATAAGCGTAGTGGGTACAAGCGTAATGCTTGAGGTGTTAAGTGCTAGCAAAGTACACATGGCGTCTGACGCTGTTTCTTTGTCTTCATTCAGCTTCTGCAGCTCCTGCATTGCTTTTATTCCCATTGGCGTTGCCGCATTCCCAAGCCCTAATATATTGGCGCTCATATTGCTCATGATATAGCCCAGTGCAGGATGACCTTTTGGAATATCCGGAAAGAGAAAACGAACAATAGGCTGCAGCAAAACTGCGATTTTACGCAGGAGTCCGGCATCCTCACCGATTCGCATCAGACCTAACCAGAATACCATCACGCTTATCAAACCAAAACTTACGGAAACACCGCTCTTGGCCCCCTCGAAAGCTGCTTCGGTCAGCGCCTCCATCCTTCCGTTAATAATGGCAGCAATAAAGCTGATCGCAATAAAAAACAGCCAAATGAAGTTTACCATCCCGCTGCCCCTTTCCCTCCAAACAGCGTAGATAGCGTAAGCATAAGCGCACTTCGGAAAGAAGATGACCATGGCTTAGCTACCTGCAATGCTGAATGAGTTGGCATTGCCCATGCAGGATGCTCAGGAAGTGTTATACGACTGCTGAGCGGCTCATACACAGGAGTTGTCCCGATCTTCGTCTCCCCAATAAACCATTCCAGGTAACCCCTCTCACCAAGTGAGTAAGCAGTTGTTTGAACATCCAGCAAGGTTAATTTGGACCTGAGCTGTTCTTTCTCCCCTTCTGCAAATGGATAGAGAAGCGAACGACCTACCGCGAGCGGGTATCCGTTTAAAGGCTGGCCTTTATGCGTCACTTCACTTAATGGAAAATTGCTGAAGCCCCAAGTAAGTAGATTCTGATGATCCAGCCAATCGTCGCCATCATTGATTGTAACCGCTGCTAACTGTTGTCCATTGCGAGTCGCGGAGCTAACCAAGCAGCGAAAGGCCTGTTTCGTGTATCCGGTCTTAACGCCATCGGCACCTTCGTACATGGTTAGCATTCGGTTTTTGTTTGTCCATGAATAATCCCAAGGATCGTTGGGATTCGGTGCTTTTTTCACCTTCGTCTTGACAATCTCTTTAAAGGTCGGGTTTTTGAGCGCATAGGCCGTAAGCTTGGCCAGATCATTGGCAGAAGAATAATGACCTGGGACATCAAGACCATGCGGGTTCATAAATTGTGTATTCGTCAGCCCAAGCATCTGAGCCTTCTCATTCATCATATGTACGAAACCTTCTTCAGAGCCTCCAACATGCTCCGCGATAGCAGTTGCCGCATCATTGCCAGAGCGCAGCATAAGCCCATACAGCATATTCTGCAGGCTCATCTCTTCCCCTTTCTTCAAATAAATCGATGAACCTTCCCTTCCAGCGGCCCGTATGCTTGTCTTCACCATATCGGACAATTTCCCATGCTCAATGGCAACAATAGCTGTCATGATTTTTGTTAAACTGGCTATCTTCATCGGCTTATCACCATTGGAGCTATAGAGCAGCCTACCGGATTCAACGTCAATAAGTGCGACGCCCTTGGCATGCGTTGAGATCGGATTTGGAGCGGCAGTTGCTGTTAGTGTCAACGCACCGAATAGGATACAGCATACAATGGCAAGCACTCCCAATTGACGAATAGATAAACGGACAAGCCTCACACGCTACCCCTCCTGAATTTTATTGAGTCGTTCTGTTTGTGATCAAGGCTGAAGAAGATCACAACTACAAACTCATAGCTAGTTTGCTTCATAATGGACACATCATTCACCTTCGTTCCGTTTTACAGGGGTCTTGTACCAGTATATGAATGGGAGAGTCGGATATGTCCTTTAATATACTCAGGCTATTTGTTCATAAAAAAAGAAACTGCCCGGAAGGACAGTTTCTGCTTGCCATGCGATTGTTATCGAATCGGCTTGTATAAATGCTAATACCAGACCTTAAACGTAGGTGTTATCTGGCGTGTCAAGTAAGACGGAATCCGCGGTGTTCTTATGATCTTCACGTCTGAACATGCTTTGAATTTTCTCAAATACTTGAGGAGCCGAGTCGATAACTCTCTCCATCAGGTGAGTTTGATTATCCAATGGTACAATTCGGACGCCCTGAGTACCTACGACTAGAAATGCAATTGGTGTAATGGATACCCCGCCGCCGCTGCCGCCTCCGAAAGGAAGTGATACAGCTGCATTGTGCGCGTCTCCAGACTTGGAAGTACTATCGGAGCTGTTGTCAAACCGAATATCACTGCCGCCAGCTACGAAGCCAAAGCCAACTTTAGAAATGGGCATAATTACACTGCCGTCCGGTGTTTGAACCGGATCGCCGACAATCGTATTAACATCCACCATTTCTTTAATGTTCTCCATAGCGGTTTGCATTAAACCTTGAATCGGATGGTCTGCCATTGTCCTAACCTCCTTTATATCGAGACTTCATCCATTATGTTGTCCTCGGTTCGTGGAGGTTATGTAATTATCCGCGAAGCAAAATTCGCTGCCAACCCATAAGGCCTTTTGAAATGCCATTGCTTTTTTTCATTTGCTGCATCAGGTGTATTCCTGCATACATGGCATAACCAAAATTGATTTTCGCTGTAAATTCTCCTTCTGTTGAAAAATAAGCCCGCGCATAGATAGGTTCAACTTCAAGCTTAGGGTCTATTTTTAGTCGAACAAGCTGAGAAAGCACGCCGATTGAAGTCGTTTTTACCGACCATAACATGCCGGTAATCATCGCCGTCCACATCGCATCTCCCGTTCCCACTTTGGTCTGCCACTTCCATTCGGTCAATCGAATATGAGCAAGAGTACGCCTGACCCATCCGAATAGATCATCTGTTTGCTTCAGAAGCATGTTTGCTGTTTCGATGGACTTGATGATAGAGTGACCATCAACATGTTTAGCTGCTGTATTTTGTTGGATCCCGCCCATGTTCTCACCTGTCATCTCTTGCTTGAAATCCATGCCCATCCCTTTCAACCGAGCAATAGGCAGCTTCCAATGGTAATGAATCAATCCAAACAAAGCACGAATACGGAGCTCTGCATCATCGTTATCCCCAACCCGCTTAACTTGACCATGAATAACAACCGTAGTCATTGCCATAAGAAAAAGAAGTAAACAAAAGAGACCTGTCCCGATCAACCATCCGTACGGGTATCCAAGCATGGATGCCTCTCCCCCGTTTCCCTTAATTTGGCCCGGATATAGTATGACCCTGTGAACAGATCTCATTCATTTACTTCTAATGGCAAGTCAGCTATTCCGTTTCGGCTACAATATCCTTAATCGAATCGGGAGGCAGCTCTTCAATCGTCATTTGTCGACCCTCTAACTTCTCAAACAGCAGCTGTGTTTGCTCATCGAGCGAATCATCATCGACTGCTTTTGGCTCTGGGAGTGCATCAATTCCAGCTAGACCAAAATATTCAAGGAATGATTTGGTTGTCCCATAAAGGATCGGCCGGCCAATCGCTTCTGCCCGACCGACTTCTTCAATTAAATCCTTCGCAACGAGGGTATGAAGCGGTCGTTCACTCTTCACCCCACGAATTTCCTCAATATCGATGCGCGTTATAGGCTGTCGGTATGCAACAATCGAGAGCGTCTCAAGAGCCGCCTGCGACAGACTCGAACGAGTTGGTGAATAAGCCATCCGCTCAAAATAAGGAGCATGCGCAGGATTCGTCGTCAAACGGTACGCCCCAGCGACAAGCGAAACTTGAATGCCGCGTTTCTTAGACTTCAAATCCTTCATCAAATCATTCGTAATATCGACCGCAACGGTAGCATCTAACTCCAAGATATCAGATAGCTGCTTCTTCGTCAGCCCTTCGTCTCCTGCCATAAAAAGCAGTCCTTCAATAATCGACTTCAACTTCGAATAATCCACCTTGAACCGCTTCTCCTCTCCAATGAATGACGATGTCGTCAAACAATTGATGCTGATAACATCGAATATGTTTCATTTTCATAAGCTCCAGCAGCGCCAGAAAGGTCACCACAATTTCATGCCGACTCATATCATCGCGGATAAGCTTGGAGAAACGGACCGTTTCATATTCTCGCAGCACTTCCATCACATCGCGAATACGATCCTTTACGGATATTTCATCACGATGAATGGTTGCCACTACATTCCGTCTGGTCGCTTTACGAAGCGCCTTCTGGAATGCCTTAACGAGATCATCAATGTGAAGCCCCTTAACAGGATTCTCTTGAACGACCTGCATGAATGGCGTTAGATCCTCCGGCTCTTTCGTGTAGACGAGACTTCTTTCAAACTCTTGCTCGCGAAGCTGTTCCGCAATTTGCTTGAACTTACGGTACTCGATGAGCTTGGCTATGAGCTCGTCATGAGGGTCCAGACCATCATCTGGCCATTCCTCATATTCATCGTTCTCAATTACCGGCGGCTTCGGAAGCAGCTGCTTGCTCTTTATTGCAAGCAGAGTGGCTGCCATGACGAGGAATTCGCTCGTAACCTCAAGCTCTAGCTCCTGCATCGCATTCAGATAATCCATATATTGGTCGGTTATTTCGCTTATGGACACTTCGTGAATATCGATTTCTGCTTTATCGATCAGATGAAGGAGCAGATCGAGCGGCCCCTCGAACGATTCCAGTTTGTATGTTACCGTCATGATGGCCTCCTAAAAAATTTTGAAGATATAACAATATCAATAAGCTCAACAAAAAAAATAAGTGCTTGATAAATGCGAATCATGGTGCGTAAAAGCCCGCTTCGCGGACGGATCATTCTTACGATCGCTGTTGTCTCCCTATTTCTTGATTCTATCCCTAAGGGGTAGAAATAAGGAGACAAAGGCGAACGCTATCGCTTCTTCAGAACGATTCCGTCCGCTTCGCTAGGTTATTCGTGAAGTTATGAACGGATTATGATTTAGAACCATCTATCATTTAGTTTTTCAATGCATTCGTTAAGTTGGCCATTTCAATAGCAGTCGCTGCAGCTTCCCAGCCTTTATTGCCCGCTTTTGTTCCAGCACGCTCAATCGCTTGCTCAATGGTATCCACTGTAAGTACGCCAAAGATCGTCGGCACACCCGTTTTTAGAGCGACAGCAGATACACCTTTAGCTGCTTCATTACACACATAATCAAAGTGAGGCGTTGATCCACGTATTACCGCACCAAGCGTAATTACCGCATCATACTTTCCGCTCTCCGCCATCTTCTGAGCAATTAATGGGATTTCAAAAGCGCCAGGCACCCATGCGATTTCGACCTCAGAGTCTTCAGCACCATGACGCTTGAATGCATCAAGTGCGCCTCCAAGAAGCTTGCTGGAAATAAATTCATTGAAACGTCCAACGACGACTCCGTAACGTAATCCTTTTGAAATTAAATGTCCTTCGTATACATGTGGCATTGCTTTTTCATCCTTTCGTTTATCCTATTATTAGATGGTATAGTCTATATCCTTCATATCGTCAAACCGGAGCAAATGTCCGAGCTTTACCCTTTTCGTGCGGAGATAATCATTATTGTCCGCGTTGGCATCCATCTGAATGGCTACGCGCTCCACGACTTCAATTCCATAGCCTTCCAGGCCGCGAATTTTGCGAGGATTATTCGTCAGAAGCCGCATTTTGCGAACGCCGAGGTCCTTCAGTATTTGTGCACCAATTCCATATTCGCGCAAATCGGGAGCAAAGCCCAATTTAATATTCGCGTCGACCGTGTCGAATCCCTGCTCTTGAAGCTTATAAGCCTTTAATTTGTTTATTAGCCCAATACCCCGGCCCTCTTGCCTCATATAGAGCAGCACACCGTTGCCAGCCTCATCAATTTGTTTAAGCGCTGCTGCCAGCTGAGGTCCGCAATCGCAACGATGGGAATGGAAGACATCACCCGTCAAGCATTCGGAATGAACTCGAACAAGAATCGGCTGATTGGAATCAATTTCACCTTTTACAAGGGCTACATGCTCTTTGTTATCCACCTCATTCGTATAAGCTACTGCACGGAAAACGCCAAAATCAGTAGGCATATTCACTTCTACGACCCGTTCAACCAGCTTCTCCTTCTCATTGCGATAATGGATCAATGCTTGAATGGAGATCAGCTTCAGACTGTGCTTGTTCTTGAATTCAACCAGGTCTGGAAGACGTGCCATGGTGCCATCTTCTTTGATGATTTCACAAATGACTGCAGCTGGCTCTGAGCCGCACATCCGTGCCAAATCAATAGCCGCTTCTGTATGTCCAGCACGACGCAGGACACCGCCATCCTTCGCGATTAGCGGAAAAACATGTCCAGGACGGCGGAAATCCGCCGCTTTTGTCGTTGGATCAATTAGTGCTTTAATGGTCTGGGACCGCTCGTGAGCAGAGATTCCTGTCGTTGTCCCGATATAGTCGACTGAAACCGTAAATGCCGTTCCGTGGTAATCCGTATTATGCGTCACCATTGGAGGAAGTTCAAGCTGCTCTGCGCGCTCCTGTGTAATTGGTGTACAAACCAGCCCTCTTGCTTCAGAAATCATGAAATTAATAATCTCAGGTGTCGCTTTATCTGCGAGTGCAATCAAATCACCTTCATTTTCACGATCCTCGTCGTCTACAACAATAATGGCTTTCCCAAGAATGAGATCATGAATGGCATCCTCAATGCTGTCAAAGCTTACCTGTTCTAAATGATCTGGCAGTGATTCCTTATGCTCCTTCATGCTATCCGTCCTTCCTTACATGCCATATTTCAAAACTATCTTAGAAGAATCCGTTCTCCGCTAGAAATGCGGCTGTTAAACCGCCTGCGGCTTTGCTGCTCTTCCCGTCTTGACCTGAAGCCTCGTGATTGCCATGATTCTCGCCTTTAAAGTGGAGTAAATGATCGACATATTTGCCCAATACATCACACTCTATATTAATCACGCTGCCCGCTTGTTTGTGCTGCAAGGCAGTTTCACGCAGCGTATGCGGAATAATGGAGACTTTGAAATTATTTTTGTCCGCCGCCACCACCGTCAGACTTATGCCATCCAACGTGACGGAGCCCTGCGGGATAACATATCTCATAAGCGAGGTATCATGAGGGCTAATTGTAAAAACGACCGCGTTGGCATCTGTTGTTCTCGAAATAATCGCTCCCGTACCATCCACATGTCCCTGAACAATATGTCCACCGAAACGACCGCCTGCTTGCATGGCCCTCTCCAGATTGACCCGCTCACCTGGACGTAAATCCTTCAGATTCGTGTGCCGATAAGTCTGCGGCATCACATCCACTGTAAATGCCGAGCCGCTTACCTCAGTAACGGTCAAGCAAACGCCGTTCACCGCGATACTGTCACCAATAGCTGCATCACTTAGCACCTTAGCGCCTTCAATGGTAAGCATCATAGCTTCGCCTTGCTTGTAGGATCGCTTAAGCGCTCCAATTTCCTCTATAAGACCTGTGAACATCTATTCCCCTCCCTTAGCATGTGACATCAGACCTCGAAGAGGTTGGGTCTACTCGGCTCCGCTCACGCGGTCGCCATACGCAGGATAACCAACGATACAGACGTCATTGCCAATCTGTTCTACGGTCATTCTTGTAAGCTCAATTGCCTCAGCCATTCGTTCAAAGCCCTCAAAATCAAAAGAACTTGGGGATGCAGCACCGCCAATAATCTTCGGAGCGATAAATAGTATCACTTTATGAACAAGCGACTGCTCCAGCATAGCCCCGTTCAATTTCCCCCCACCCTCAAGCAGAATGGAAGCAATTTCTTGTTCCCCAAGCAGCCGCATGGCCTCCGCCAAATCAACTTGCGGCCCGCTTCCGCAATTCAGCACTTGAGCACCTGCCGCTTCAAGCGCTTGCCGCTTATTGGCATCAGCTCCTTCTGTCGTAAGCACAATGACAGGGGAGATTCTTTCTCGAAGCAGCTTAGCATCTAGCGGAAGTCTTAGCTTGGAATCCACTACGATACGGATAGGATGAACGGCCGGTACCTGCAATCTGGTTGTCAGCTCTGGGTCATCAGCAAGGGCGGTTTGTGCCCCAACCATGATCGCCATATTTTGGTGCCTGAGGGTATGCACGAATTCACGTGACTCAGGCCCGCTGACATACCTGCTATCACCGGTTTTCGTGGCTATTTTGCCATCAAGCGTCATTGCCGATTTAACGGTAACAAAAGGGCGTCTCGTTGTAATAAAAGTGTTAAACGCCTCATTCATCTTCTCTGATTCCGAACCCAGCAAGCCGACTTCAACTACGATTCCCGCTTCGCGCAGCTTTGCGATACCACGTCCAGCTACAACTGGATTCGGGTCTGTGCAAGCGACAACGACACGTGCAGCCTTGGCTTCAATGATTCGTTCACAGCAAGGAGGAGTTCGGCCATGATGACTACACGGCTCAAGTGTCACATATACTGTCGCTCCCTCAGCTGCTGGTCCCGCCATCGACAATGCATGAACCTCAGCGTGGCCTTCACCTCGCTTAAGATGCGCACCAAGACCCACGATACGGCCATCATTAACAACTACGCAGCCTACAACAGGATTAATATCCGTCTGACCCTTCGCTTTGCTTGCCATATCAATAGCTAGGCGCATATATGTTTCGTCGTTCAGCACGTCCATGAACACAAAAAATCACCCCTCGGCAAACTGCCAACGGGGTGATGGATTCGACAAAAATCGTGAAGGGACAGATTCGAAGACACATTTAAACAAGCTCAGCATCTTTGTGAAAAAAAGAACAAAGAAAACCAAGAAATGAAAAAATGAAATCCGCAAACGTCTCCTTCTCCCATCCAGACTATACTGTCGGTCCCGGAGTTACACCAGGTCCACCGTCTTCGCAAGCACCGCATCAGTTGACGATAACGGGAGCTAAACGGGTCACGGACTGACAAAGCACTAGGCATACAATTCTGTTGAAAGGCAGCCAGACGCTTTGATCACCGCCGGTTGGGAATTTCACCCGACCCCGAAGGAAAGTCGCAAATACTTTGAGCAAATGTTACCACTTCAAAATGAAAATTGCAACCTTGTTTTCCTATCATTTTTCCTGATATCAAATTGCAGCACGCTTTCTTTAGCTCAATACTAAAAATAAGTGCTATTCGAAACCTTGTGCGTAAAAGCCCGCTTCGCGGACGGATCATTCTTAAGGGTCGCTGTTGTCTCCCTATTTCTTGATTCTATCCCTTAGGGGTAGAAATAAGGAGACAAGGGCGAACGCTATCGCTTCTTCAGAACGATTCCGTCCGCTTCGCTTTTGTTAGTCGTGTTGGCAAACACTGATTATGGTTTAGAATCCTTTCTTTTTTGTTATTTCATTGTGGGCCTTACTAAATTATGAATTTGCTCTCGTCAAAAGCTGCGTTTTGTTCTATACTATTCTTACCGGTAAAGTCGGAAAAATAACAGCGGGGTGTTCAACATGAAAGAAGTCCCGATCATTTATGTAAAAGCCAACCAAACAGGCATCATTCTATTTGTTATTCTGTCCCTCCTTCTGCAGCAGCCATGGCTGCTTGCTGTCCTGTGGATCATTCAAGCAGCGGGTCTTCTTACGAAAGGAAAGGGCAATTTGTTCGTCTCCCTGGCGAAGACTTTCCTCCATCCTTCTAGCGGATCTGAAATGCAGGCTGTCGAGCTGCAGCGATTTAATAATATATTAGCTGTCATCTTCCTGTCGTTTGCCCTAGGCGGCTTTGCACTAGATTTACGTATAGTTGGAACCGCATTTGCCCTTATGCTCGTAGCGGCAGCTGGTGCCGCTCCACTGGGCTACTGCGTTGGCTGTACTATCTATTTTCAATACAAGCAGTTTATTGCACGCCGACGTCTCAGCTAAGCAGTCTTCTTATGCATGTGGAATTAATGAAAGAAGAAGCAGACCCCACTATCATTGGAGCCCGCTTCTTCTAGTCTAGCCTTGCAATAAAAATAGCCCGCAGCCGGTCATAGAAACCGGAGCGGGTTATTCCTTTTGCTATACAGTCCTATTAATTAAACTTCGACAACTTCGACTTTCGCCATTTTGTCGCGGTTCTTGAATGTATCTACGTGCTCCATACCTTTGGAAACTTTACCGAACACCGTGTGTTGACCATCAAGGTGCGGCTGAGGCTGGAAGCAAATATAGAACTGGCTGCCGCCTGTATTACGGCCGGCATGTGCCATTGCCAACGTTCCACGCTCATGCTTGTTTGGGTTAATCTCGCAGTTAATGGAGTAACCTGGACCGCCAGTACCAGAACCTGTCGGGCATCCGCCCTGAGCCATAAAGCCAGGAATAACACGGTGGAATATAAGACCATTGTAAAAGCCTTCATTAGCCAGTTTCTCGAAGTTAGCTACCGTATTAGGTGCTTCTTGGTCAAAAAGGTCCAGAATGACTTCTGCGCCGTTTTCCATGGTGATTTTTGCTTGCTTTGCCATCGATTATTCGCTCCTTAGACAACTATTATTTATTTTGCTGCTGATGTCTGCTTCAGACGTGCAGGAATAACGTCGTTACCGACGATATCATCCAGCGACTCGCGCTTAACTGCAACGTCAGCTGCACCATCTTTGACAAAGACAACTGCCGGACGACGAATCCGGTTGTAATTGCTTGCCATTGCATAATTGTACGCGCCTGTGCAGAAAACAGCAAGTAAATCACCTGTCTTTGCTTTTGGCAGCTCCAAATCCCAGATAAGCATATCACCGCTTTCGCAGCATTTACCTGCAACCGACACGGTCTCTTCAACGGACTCGTTAGCACGATTAGCTAGGACAGCTTCATACTTGGATTCATAAAGAGCCGGACGCGGATTATCTGTCATGCCGCCATCAACAGCAATATATTTGCGAACGCCTGGGATGTCTTTGCTTGTCCCAACCGTATATAAGGTTGTACCTGCATCACCAACCATACTACGACCGGGCTCAACCCAGATCTCAGGCAATGGATAATCGGCATTGGTAAAATTATTAATGATCGAATCCGTAATGGCCTTCACATATTGAGCAATTGGAAGCGGTGTATCCCCTTCCACATAACGAATACCAATACCGCCGCCAAGATTAATAACACGGAAAGTGATGTTCAGTTCTTCGCGAACCTTCACTGCAAAACCAGCTACTTTATCTACAGCCATCGCAAAACCTTCGACCTCAAAAATCTGGGAGCCGATATGAGAGTGAACACCTAATAGTTCAATATTTGACTGCGCAGCAGCCTCTTGAATCGCCAGGTATGCTGTACCATTACCAAGATCGAAACCAAATTTAGAATCCGTTTGGCCCGTTGAAATATATTCATGCGTGTGTGCTTCGACTCCTGGTGTAATCCGGAGCAGAACTTGAACCTTTTTGCCTTTATCGCCAGCAAGGGCATTAAGCAAGTAAAGCTCATTAAAGTTGTCAACTACGAAGCATCCAATGTTCGCATCAAGCGCCATGTTGATTTCGTCTGGTGTTTTGTTATTGCCATGAAAGTGAATGCGTTGTGCTGGAAATCCTGCTTGTAGAGCTGTATAGAGCTCTCCGTCGGAAACGACATCAAGCGAGAGGTCTTCCTGCTCTGCAATGGCACACATAGCCATTACGCTGAATGCTTTACTTGCATAGGCGACTTGAAACTTCAAGCCAGACGCGCGGAAAGATTCAACATATTCGCGGGCGCGCTGACGTACAAGCGCTTCATCCACGATATAAAGCGGGGTTCCGAATTGTTTGGCGAGGTCAGCGACATCACAACCGCCGATTTCTAAATGTCCTTGTGCGTTAATTTTACTTGTACCATGAAAATACATAAATTTCCCCTCCGAGTTCTCCAATTAATCCCATTATACAACTTGCATCAATTTACATTAGTATAACGTATTCGCTCCCAGCTCGAAATGGATTAATTCGCATTTCATTTGTATTTTTTGCAAATGAACTACTTTTCGTCTGACTTAGTCGGCATTTTATCAAGCTGCTGTGCTTTAAGTATATTCGCGCGTGTACGATTTTGCAAAACAGGCGGCCGGATAAGAAGGTTACACATTCCTCTTAAATCAAAAGGAATAAGCGGCCACATGTAGGGACGATTATACGATCGTTCGACAACTAGTGTAATAAATATAAGTGTTGTTGCGATTACGAAGCCCTCAACTTTAAAGCTCGCTACAGCAATAATTAGGATCAGTCTGACGATTCGGTTCGCTAATCCCAGCTCGTAGCTTGGCGTTGCAAACATACCGATTGCTGCCACCGCCATGTATAAGACAACCTCGTTAACGAACAAACCCGTCTTAACCGCGATATCCCCGATTAGAATCGCTGATATTAATGACATTGCTGTCGCAAGGGGAGCTGGTGTATGGATCGAAGCCATTCGAAGCATATCCACGCCCACTTCAGCAATTAGAAACTGCGCAACCATTGGCAGGCGGCCTGGCTTATGTGCCCCAATAAAGTCCAGAGCAGGCGGCTTCAGCTCAGGCTTCAAGGTGAATAGAAACCAAAGCGGCAGCAGGAATAACGAAGCAAAGACACCTAAGAAACGAACCCATCTCAAATAGGTTCCAATAAACGGCGTCTGACGATTCTCCTCCGAATGCTGAAGCAGATCAAAGTAGGTGGTCGGTATGATCATTACACTTGGTGTCGTATCCACGAACAAAGCAATATGACCTTCCATTAAATGAACGGCGACCGTATCCGGCCGTTCCGAATATCGAACAAGCGGAAAAGGATTCCAGCCTCTCTTCACAGTGGCTTCCTCAAGCTGCTTGTCTGCTAGCGGAAGACCGTCAATCTTTACCTTTTGAATCTTGTCACGTACCGCTTCAAGTAATTCCTTATCAACAATATCGTCAATATAGGCGACACATACGTCCGTTTGTGTCCGCTGCCCAACTCGCATGATTTCATAACGAAGCTGTTTATCACGCAGGCGGCGGCGTACAAGCGTAACATTAACGAGCATCGTTTCTACGAATCCATCTCGTGAGCCACGGACGACCTTCTCAAGTGAAGGCTCCTCCGGATTACGTCCAGGGAAAGCCTTCGCATCGATGAGTAGCAATGTGGTCTCGCCATCGATATATAAAGCTGTTCCACCTGAAAGCACAGCGGTCATCATCTTGTTCCAATCGGACTCCATGGACACCTGCACCGCAGGTACATAGAGATCAAGAAATGAATGAATCGCATCTGAGGACAAATCCTCAGCCTGCAAATAAGAGAGCCTCTTTAGAACCTCTGTCAGAATCGTATCCTTTGCAAAGCCATTAAGGAAGAACAATGCCGTTCGCTTCTCCCCAAACGTCATCTCTCTAACCACAACGTCAAAGCTCTTCTTAAACCCGATCTCTTCCTCCAGCTTTTTCGTGAAGCACTCGATTTGCGCAGGAATTGAAACCTGTTCGGGCTGCTTTTCGGACGTTTCTTGGTTTTTATTTTTCTTCCGACGGCTAAAAATTGGACCCTTAATGGGAGAATTGATAGATCGCTCCTGCTCCTTCTTAGAGGAATCATTCCCTTCTTCTGACTTCACTCCTTCCTGTAGTTTCACTTGTTTTTCCGATTGTTCCGATTGTTCAGGTTCTTCGGATTGTTCCCGTTCTTCCGATTGTTCCGATTGTTCCGGCTCTGGTTCTACCCAATAAACATGTATGATATTCGACCCATCGTCCCCGTTATGCAACGATTCCCGATTATCTTTTTCTTGATCGCTCATCAAAAACCCTCCTTTGTCCCGATGCAAGATCGGTTACACTCATTTCCATTGGAACACAAGCCAATCAAATAAGGAGCCCGTTACTTTTCCGAGTACCATGGCCATTAATAAACTGACCAGATAGCCGCTAAGCCTCAGTCTTTTGGCCAAAATGGGGAGCACATTCATTACTTCCGTTAATGCCGCGGCCAGCATACCGATGAAAATACCATCCAGTAGACCGACAAAAATAAGTGAACTATGACTTGGCAGCCATAAACGAATATCTAGAAAATCGGCCAAAGACCAGAAAACAGCACCGCTTACTACCGCTGTCTCGTACCACAACGATTTGCGAAAGCCATAGGATAGCTGGGCTAATCGCGGAATCAGATCAAGCACAATAAGCAAGGCAACCAATCCACTCCCAACCGCCAGCCCTCCCGCTATACCAAGCAGCATCACAAAGGCGTTCGCAGCCCAGCTAATCATCATGCTCTCTGTCCTCCGATTCGCCTCGATTATGGTTATTCCTTTGCATTTCATCCGCAATAACATAGTTATTTACATTCTCTTCGTACATATATAGCTCAACCTCTAGCGGATTCGGCTCCTCATTGAAACGTTTGCGAAATAGATGATTAAAGAACACAAGCATGCCTAGTCCAATACCAAGAGAGTAAGGAATCTGAAACCACAACGGGTGATCGTTTCGTTTGCCGGTTACAAGCTCCGTAATTCGTGTATGCACTTCCTTCATACTGACATCTGTATGAAAGTTCATAATAGCGAGTCCTGAACCAAAAAACAGGAGCAGCCAGGTCATAGCCAAAACGATTATGCGCGGCTTCCTCGGTGAATCCGAAACGATGACAAGCACCTGTGGATCTCCAAATGGATCGATAATCACTCCAGATTCCGATTCATGGATGGCTTTCACAATTTGCATCAAATCGATGACGACACGGTTACCGTCGTTCAGATGATGTTTATGCAGGATAAGCGAGCCCAATCGCTCTTCGAGTGCAGGATCTGATGAGGATATTCGTGCTGCATGTCTAAGGGTGACGCTCTGACCAGGTTTGATGCAGATCCGTTTGCGCAGACGCAAATAGACTCGCTGTGCTCCTCCAGCATCTAAATTCATGCGTAAGCCCCCTTCCATCTTTCGAGAACATTAGACGACTTTCCCTTTTAGTATGATTAAAGGACGCGAAGGATAATCGGATCAGCAGAAACAAAAAAAACCAAATCGCCTGTTTGCAGGCAATTTGGTCTTTTTTCGGTTAGAGAGTCATCCACAAATGACATAGCTACGGCGTTTATTGAGCGATCTGATTGCGAATAGAAAGTAAGATTTTTTTCTCAAGCCGCGATACCTGCACCTGTGAAATGCCAAGCCTTGCAGCAACTTCGGATTGCGTCTGATCCCTGTAATAGCGCAGGAATACAATTAATCGCTCTCGTTCTGAAAGCCCGCCAATGGCTTCATTTAATGCAAGCTTGTCAAACCAACGATCCTGCGATTCGTCAGCGATCTGATCCATCAATGTAATCGGATCGCCGTCATTCTCGAATACGGTCTCATGGATCGAGGTCGGAGGTTTATTCGCTTCCTGCGCGAAGACAACATCCTCAGGCGTAATACCAAGCATCTCCGCGACCTCTTTAATCGTTGGCAGCCTGCCCATCACTTTAGAAAGTTCATCCTTGGCTTTGCGAACCTTATTTGCCGTTTCCTTGAGTGAACGACTTACCTTAAGCGTTCCATCATCTCGCAGGAACCGTTGAATTTCCCCGATTATCATTGGCACCGCATACGTAGAGAACTTCACATCATAGGATAAATCAAATTTGTCGACCGATTTCAACAGGCCAATACAACCGATTTGAAATAAATCTTCCGGTTCGTAGCCTCGTCCCATAAACCTCTGTACGACGGACCAGACGAGCCGAATGTTACACTGCACGAGGGTATCGCGAGCCACCGTTTCGCCGGATTGACTAAGCGCGATCAATCGTTTCACTTCGGAATCGTCCAAAAATGGTTGCGCCGTTTGTTTCATATCGACTTCCATGCGGTCCAACCCCTATGCGCTTAGTTAAAAAGCGCTTTTTTCGATTCGATACGCTTTGTCATGGCGATGGATGTCCCGATGCCTGGTTCGCTTGTGATGTCAAATCCATCCATGAAATTCTCCATAATCGTGAATCCCATCCCTGAACGCTCCAGCTCTGGCTTGGATGTATAGAGAGGTTGACGCGCCAAATCCAAGTCCTCAATACCGTGACCATTATCCTTGACAAGCAGCTTGACAACATCCCCCGTAATTATTGCTTGAATGGTTACCATCCCGTTTGGGTCATTGTCGTAGCCATGAATAATGGCATTCGTAACCGATTCGGAGATTACGGTCTTCAGATCGTTCAGCTCCTCCAAAGTCGGATCAAGCTGGGATACGAAGGCAGCAACGGCAACACGTGCAAATGCTTCATTCTCCGAGCGGGCGGAAAATGAAAGTGTCATCTCATTCGTTACGTTCATGAAACGACCTCCAGACTTGTGAGCGCCAATCGCTCGTTCTCGTGAATCGGCAATATTTTAAACAACCCCGATAACTCAAATAGTCGATACACGCTTTGATTCACGTCGCACACGACCATTTTTCCACCTTTAGCCTTGAGCTGCTTGTACCGACCAAGAACGACGCCAAGACCGGAACTATCCATAAACTGAAGTTCCTTCAAGCTGAGAATGACATGCAGCGCGGTGCCGCGCAAAATCGCGTCTTCCATCTTCATACGTACAACATCCGCCGTATGATGATCCAACTCGCCGCGAAGCCTGACGATGAGCACATTGCGGTAATGCTCCAATTCAACCTGCAAGCTCATAATGTTGTTCAACTCCTAAAAGTTTTTGCGGGTCTAAGGCTCTTCTTGGTGTTGAACAAGCATTTCTACAAGCTTGCTTCTATTTCCTGCCTCACGACAAAACTAGAAGCAGAGCGCTATGAGCAGACAAATTACGCACTGTTATGCAAATTTCGCCGCCGTATAGCTTATGAAAATAAGCTTCCGCATGAGCGTTTAAACAGCGTCCACCAGCCCGCGCGATCGACGGATACGGGTGCATCTACAGAAAACTCGGTTAACACCTGATCGCCTTGATAGACAATAAGCTTGCCGATTGGCGCATTAACAGTAACAGGTGCTTTTAACGGATCAATCTTCAATTCATAACGAATATCTTTCACAGAACTTCCTTTTTTGAGCAGGACGCTGTACGAATGCTTCGCTTTTAATTCAATCTGTGGAATATTACCTTTCTCCACGTTAACCGTACCCATAACCTCGTCTTTTTTGAAAATGGAATGGTTCATATATTGAGCAAACGAGAAATCAAACATTTGGGATACTTCCGCATTACGAGTCTTCGTGTTCGGCTCTCCCATGACAACGGCTATGATACGCAAATTATCCCGACGCGCCGTCGCAGTTAAGCAAAATTTGGCCTCCGCCGTAAAGCCGGTTTTGAGACCGTCTGCCCCCGAATAAAACCGTACAAGCTTATTCGTGTTCACCAGCCAGAACGGCTTCTCGCTCGATTTGCGAAGGTAATCTTGATACACGCCAGTATATTTGGTAATTTCGCTGTGCTTCAGCAGTTCACGGGACATCACCGCAATATCATGCGCAGATGAATAATGATTCGCACTTGGAAGACCATTGCAATTGTTGAAATGCGTATTCTTTAAGCCAAGCTCCTCGGCCCGTTTATTCATCATGCTCACGAATTCAGTTTCGGTGCCGGCAATTTTCTCTGCCATCGCTACTGATGCATCGTTACCTGATGCCATCGCAATACCTTTGAGCATTTCTTCCACGGTCATTTGCTCACCAGGCTCGAGGAAGATCTGTGACCCACCCATTGAAGCGGCATATTCACTCGTTGCTACTTTATCAGTCATTTTGATTCTACCTTCATCAAGTGCTTCCATGATCAGCAGCATCGTCATTATTTTCGTGATGCTTGCGGGTGGCAACCGGTCGTGGCTGTTTTTCTCGTAAATAATCGTTCCACTATCAGCATCCATCAGAATGGCAGAACGCGCAGATGGCGCTAATGCGCTCTGAGCGGTTGAAGGAGCAGGTGCTGCCCCCTCTTTCGCCATTGCGGCGGCAGGAACAGCTAGCAATACAATTGCAGCACAGCATAAGACGATCATATTCTTCCATTTGCGATTCATACGTAAGGTCCCCTCCTGAAAATGGCCTGCAGCTATGGAGTAACCACAGTTTGGCTAAAATCTCTTTCTTAGTGTCGACCGATACGCGTTAAAATATTCCAGTAGAAACAGAGAATCTATACTTCAATCACTAATTCGCCTTGTATAGACGCAAAAAAACCTCCTACTATCCAGTTATTGGACAAATAGGAGGCTTCCTATCACTACCTAATCTATTCTACGAGCCGCTGCACCCCTTAAGAGGTCCCACTAGAAAAGAGAAATGGTCGAAATCCGCTATTGCTTCCACCGTCATAACACGAAAGAAAACAGCCATAGCTTTAAGCTGACATTTGATATCCGGGAATGTCACCTTCGCAATAGCCGTTTATGAGAAATGACAACTCATCTGAAAAGAGAGCAGCGCCATTCTACTTTTTATGTATGAGATCGACCGCGCGCATTCGATGAGCTTCTCAAATTCATCGTGTTGGCATTGCTTCATTCTCTTTAGACGCATCGATTGCTTTGCATTTCTCTGTCTGCACTTTTACTATAATCTGATCCAGTGTCTGACTTAGCAGCAGCACTTCGGTATGCAGGAAGGTTTGCTTCCGCATTGCCGCAGCCACTAATTGGCCCCGAAGTCGCTCCATTCGGTGATACGTTTGATTGTCCATGTAAGCCTCACTTTATCCTCTTTTTGTATATAACACGGACATTATACGACGATCACCGAACAAAAAATGTCATAATCGGTCGAGGCAAATATTACATTTGTGTTACGACAAATTCCTTATAGCAAAGGAATAATGCCATTTACAAGATCAAGGAATCGATGCTTGACACGTTCCGTCGTTTCCATGACTTCCACATGAGAAAGCGGCTGATTCAATATACCTGAAGCCATGTTGCTAATACACGAAATACCAAGAACTTCGATGTCGGAATGTCGAGCAGCGATGACTTCAGCAACGGTAGACATACCGACGGCATCTGCCCCCATCCCCCTCATCATCCTAATTTCCGCAGGCGTTTCATAGGACGGACCGAGAACGCCAATATAGACACCTTCCTTAACAGAAAAGCCTTGTTCCTCAGCCTTGTTCCTTGCTAGCTCACGTAAACGGCCACTGTAAGCTTCCGACATATCCGGGAAACGAACGCCGAGCTCATCTTCATTCGGACCAATTAGCGGATTACGGCCCGTTAAATTAATATGATCGCTAATCAGCATCAGATCTCCCGGTTCAAAATTCGTATTAATTCCGCCAGCAGCATTGGTGACAATAAGCTTGCTCACCCCAATTGCTTTCATTACACGAACAGGAAAGGAGGTTAATTCCGGTCCGTAACCTTCATACATATGAAAACGTCCACGCATAAGAACAACTGTGCGGTCGGATAATGTTCCAATCATTAACTCTCCTGCATGGCCTTCAACCGTCGAAATGGGGAAATGAGGAATCTCGTGATATGGAATCGTTACTCCATCCGTCAGATAATCGCCGAGAATTCCAAGACCTGAACCGAGAATAAGTCCAACCTCAGGTTTAGTGGTAATACGTCCAGCGATATACTTCGCAGCCTCTTGAATATGAGAAGCTTTTAATTGAGTCATGATTGTTCCTCCTAAAAAAAATTATTCTGCTCAAGAGAAGGCAGCGTCGCGCGACTTTTACTTTATTTTGGCTCTTGGATGAGCCTGATTGTACACGTCCATAATGCGAGTCTTTGACACCTGCGTATACACCTGAGTTGTGGAAATATCCGCATGACCCAGCATTTCCTGCACAGCCCTTAGGTCCGCCCCATTCTCGAGTAAGTGTGTCGCGAAGGAGTGCCTCATCGTATGCGGCGTAATTTCACTCGCAATCTGCGCTTCAGCCGCATATTTCTTAATTATTTTCCAAAAGCCCTGCCTCGTCATTCGTGTACCCAGCTGATTAAGGAATAAGGCTTGTCCAGCACGCTCATCCTTAGCTAACTTGTCCCTCACCTCTGAGAGATAAGTTCGTAAGGTATCACAAGCAACTCCGCCTAGAGGTACGATACGTTCCTTAGTCCCTGTTCCCATGCATTGTAAGAAACCCATAGACAGGTTGATATGATTCACATCCAAAGAAATAAGCTCAGATACCCGAATTCCACTCGCATAAAGAACCTCCAGCATGGCTCGATCGCGAATTCCAGCGTTCGTTGCCGTACTAGGACTCGCTAACAGCTTCTCCACTTCACAGACGGTCAGTACCTTTGGCACTCTTTTTTCCTGTTTAGGTGTCTCTAGATGAAGAGTTGGATCTTGAAGCACCTGTCGTTCCTCTAAAAGGAAATGGAAAAAGGAACGAATAGATACCGTATGGCGTGAAACCGTTGCTACCGCACGTCCATCCTGACGAAGCTGAAGAATATAACGAGAGAGATGATGCTTTTGAACGTCACGGACTTCACTAATGCCCTGCTCGTCCATATATTTGAGAAAAAAGGATAAATCCCGCTCATAAGAATAAAGCGTATTGGAAGAAAGTCTCCGTCTGTCTTGTAAATACTGAATAAACGCTTGCAAATGAGCTTTCATGGGTTGTTCCTTTCCCAAGTCTTCCTACCGATTGAGTCAGCCTCTATAAGGGATATATTCCACAGGGAGACTCCATTCTCCTGCCTAACAGTGCATTATTTGTCGAATGATTCACTCATAAAGGGAACAGCCGCTTTGTATGCAACACCCATTACTCTCCGTACCAGTAAAAAAGTTTTAACCGTTCAGAGAATGTCGTGTTATCTGTATGCAGCATCTCTGGATTGAATACCTTCAACGCTTTGCCTTGTGGTATCCGGTAGGGATCATTTGGCGCTATCCATGTTGCAATAAATCGGCAGCTGCCATACATGACCATTGTGAGAATGCTAAGTAACAGGATGAAGAACAGTATTCGAAACCATTTGCGAGCAGACAGGACCATAGCCGCCACACTCCTTTCATAAGGGGAGAACAATACCGCATAGATTGCCTATAACAGTTGTCCTCTATGACACCTTATGAGTGAAAGGGCATAATCATGTCTTCGTTCAGAATGCCCCCGTACAAAGTATCACAAAAGTGTCTCAAGCTCTATAAAGGGTAACCCAACCGCCTGTGCAACCTGAGAGTGTGTGACCTGTCCCTTGTAAGTATTGACACCTTTACGGAGTGACTGGTTCTGAGAAATGGCTTGCTCAAACCCCTTATCCGCAAGCTCAAGTGCATACGGTATCGTCACATTCGTCAAGGCAAACGTTGAGGTACGAGGCACCGCTCCTGGCATGTTGGCAACAGCATAATGAAGAACGCCATGCTTCTCATATACAGGATTCTGATGGGTCGTTACCCGATCAATGGTTGCTATCGTTCCACCCTGATCAACAGCTACATCTACGATAACCGAGCCTTTTTTCATCGACTTAACCATTTCTTCGGTCACCAGATGCGGCGCGCGCGCACCAGGAATAAGAACAGCACCTATAAGTAAATCTGCCTTGCGGACGGCATTGGCAATATTGTACGGATTGGACATTAGCGTTCGAATACGACCATTGAATACCTCATCGATATCACGCATTCGTTCTGCGCTTCGTTCGAGAATAACGACACTCGCCCCCATGCCAAGCGCAATTCTAGCTGCATTGGTGCCAACGATTCCTCCACCTAATATGATCACTTCTGCGGGGGGAACAC
Source organism: Paenibacillus baekrokdamisoli (assembly GCF_003945345.1). Classification (GTDB taxonomy): domain Bacteria; phylum Bacillota; class Bacilli; order Paenibacillales; family Paenibacillaceae; genus Paenibacillus_Z; species Paenibacillus_Z baekrokdamisoli. The sequence goes on from NZ_AP019308.1 coordinate 2,607,807, forward strand.
CTGGGACACCTCCAAGTAGGATGCCTCGTCCTCCATAAGATGCCTCCAGAAACTGTGATCCGACCTGAACCGCCATTCGCCCTGCCACCTCACTCATAGGTGTAAGCAGCGGCAAGCTTCCATTGGGCATTTGAATGGTTTCATAAGCAATTGCACACACACCTTTAGCAACAAGCGCTTTGGTCAAATCCTGTGCGGCAGCCAGATGCAAGTAAGTAAACAGCAGTAAGCCTTCACGAAAATACTCGAACTCCTCCGGCAGCGGCTCTTTCACTTTAATAATCATATCGGATCGGGTCCAGACGTCCTTGGCATCAATGGCAATCGTAGCACCTTCCGCTTCATAGGCCTCGTCCGTAAAGCTGCTTCCCTCGCCTGCACCAGGCTCGATTAATACCTGATGACCCGAAGCCTTCAGCATGCCAGCACCGGCTGGAGTCAATGAGACCCGATATTCGCTAGCTTTTATTTCCTTCGGTATACCGACTATCATACACATCTTCCTTTACAAGGTTATTGTGCAGCTCAGCTTCTGACGATCCCTAATTAGGCCGTCCTCCAAAAGCTACCTAAATTCATCGCGAATAAGGTTTTCCTTCCCAATACCTACATATGCAAATGAAGGACGGGTTGACAGTCCTCGACGATACGTTTTCCTGCACTCTCATAAATTATGTGTGAATGCGGCATCTACCCATGCCTGTATGCGGCAGCCTACATACACTAGATGTAACAAAGCGCCAAGCTTATGCTTTCGATGCTGCATTACTTCGTAAAGCGCCAAGTTTATGCTTTCGATGCTGCTTTACTTCGTAAAGCGCCAAGTTTATGCTTTCGATGCTGCGCTTTACTTCGTAAAGCGCCTTAGGAGGAAATGATTTGCCAAAGGTGGAACGATTGCTGCGAGATTGCACGTTGGGCCGTGCATCTGCATGCTCTTCACGTAAGCTGATCGGTTTGAAACGTCAGTCACATTACAAGCGTTGTTTACGAGAGCTATCCAAATACGGCATTACGCCTGTAAAAAGTATCCCCGACAGCCGTGTGATCTGCTGCCATGTGGATAAACGCCGAATAAGCACAATTCAATCTTTAACGAAACATCCATTCGTTAAATACGTTGAGCCAGATTTCAAAATGCGCGCTCATCCCATTACGACCTCCCTGAGTCGACCCGCCAAAGCAGTTGGTCGTACTCGGATGTTATCCGCGCCAAGCGGTGCGAGAAAAGATCATGGCTCGAAGCCCTGGTTGAAAAACTTTGTACACCTGCCTTCACCAAAAACAATAAGTCTAGTAAATGTAACCTGGAATATAAGGCGCGTTCAGGCCCCTCTTGTCTGGCCAATCACTCGCGGTAGTAGTAAGAAAATAGGCATCATTGATACAGGTATTGCGAAGCATCCTGACCTTGTCGTCTCGGGAGGCATCAATACCATTAATGGTTCTTCCTTCCTTGATGATAATGGTCATGGCACACATGTCGCAGGCATTGCTGCCGCACGAGGTACAAAAGGCCAAATTCCAGGAGCAGCCCCAAGAGCAGCGCTCTACGCAATCAAAGCTCTCAATGCAAATGGAGAAGGATTCGTTTCCGATATCATCAAAGGAATCAACTGGTGCATCGCGAGAAAAATTTCAGTCATTAATATGAGTCTAGGCTTAGAGGGTGAGAAAAGTGCAGCCCTTCGAGAAGCTGTCAAGCGTGCTCACAGGAAAGGCATCGTAATTGTAGCATCTGCCGGTAACAGCGGAATAAACAGCGGAGGAATTGATGAACCAGCAAGTTTTCCGGAGACGATAGCCGTCGCCGCTTCTACCATAAGCAATAGAATAGCCCCTTACAGCAGTCGCGGCAGGGGCGTCAGTATATCTGCACCTGGGAACAACATTCGCTCCACCTGGCTCAGAAACGGCTATAAAATTTTGTCTGGCACAAGTATGGCAAGTCCGCATGTTGCTGGAGGTGCCGCATTACTGCTTGCCGTAGAGCCGAATCTCAAGCCCACACAGGTAAGGAGTCGGCTCCAATCCACAGCGAGCAGGTTGACCGGCTATGGTCCGAGATCTCAAGGCGCAGGTCTTCTGCAGATCGCTAGCTACTGTGTTGAAGAATGAAAACGATCATTTCCTATCAAGAAGAAACGGCTTACGCCGTCCTTGGCGGCGAAGCAAGTTTCTTCCTTCTGAAATATAAGCAAAGTATAGAGGAAACTTATACTTTGCTTATATATTAAAAAACTCCCTAAGAGCGGGATGACCTCTCATTCCGGAGAGGACGCCGCATTAGGGAGTTGTTGTTGGTCGTTTTTTGCCCGACATTTGCTGCAGATACCTTGAAAATCAAGTCGGTGATCAATAACGGAAAAACCATATTCTTGTTCAAGCCGTTCTTCTAAAGGTCCAAGCCAGTCTTCCAAAATCTCGCTCATTGTTCCACATTGTACGCAAATGAGATGATGATGATGATGTTTGTTATTATCAGTCCGTAAATCATAACGTGCGACACCATCGCCGAAATTCATTTTCTCCACTACATGAAGTTCGCTTAAAAGTTCGAGTGTCCGGTATACCGTTGCTAAACCAATCTCAGGTGCTTTATCCTTTACGAGCATGAATACATCCTCTGCACTCAGATGATCCTCTTCATTCTCTAGAAGCACACGTACTGTTGCTTCACGTTGTGGAGTTAGCTTGTACCCCTGCGATTGCAGCTGCTGCTTAATTTTATCAATCCGGGATTCCATGGTTTCCCCCCTCGCACACCGCTCTCGTGCCCAATCGCCGGAAACGTTTGCTTTCATTATAGGGTCACATTGCGAGGAAAGTCAACTATTTAGAATGATTACAATTCATTGGTAGCACCAGCAATAAGCGGAGCTGCCCACTTGATTAGCAGTGGCGATACAAATGATTCAATCATCGCAGCTCCAATAATGATAAGCAGCATGAGCACCACGGTAGATGAATGAGCCACGAATGGATGACTAAGTGAGCCATATCTACTAAGAAAACGGTTCTTCACAATATAGATCGAAAAGGAAACAGACGAAACGCTGGCAATCAATAAAGCCGGAACGATAATCATATTGGGCGGCGCGATGGATACAAGTGAGAAAAGCAGACCCTTCCAAGCATGCTGACTTACAAGTGTTCCTATGGCGAATCCAACCAGCACACCCTTCATGAAGTCAAGTACAAGTACAAGCGGCATACCTACAACCGTCATGCCAAGCACCCCAATAAGAAGGATCCATTTGGCATGGAATAATGTTCTTTCCCAAAAGGTTGGAGATCCTCCTTGAAGCACGCCGTCCTGAACATGCTGTACGAACAGCTGAACATCACCAACCAAGTCTTGCTGTTGGCCCAGTGTTAATGCATTTACAAGAAGTGCTCCAAAAACGACCCCGACGGCGAACAGGACGGAGACAAAGACATAGAGCGTCATTTGATCCTTCAGAAGCGATTGCTGCATTGGTGAACGCATGGCACACTCCCCCATATCTAGATGGTAAAGTTTATGTTCACGCTTGTACAACTATGACGAGCTCTAGTTAGAATCCGCAGAGAAAGATCTAATTTTACCGTATTTACCGCCGCCACCTGCTTGCAGTTGAAGGATGCCTTCCCTAGCATCTGTAATGACAGCTGCTGCTGATTCTCCGACAATGCTGGCAATATCCTCTTGCTTGGCATCATGCAGCACATTCATCTCGGTATCAAAACGTGCTAGCAGCTTATCCATCGTACGTTTGCCAATGCCGGGAATAAACTCAAGCGGCACTTGATAGACATAACGAGGACGATTATTGGGCAAGAAAGGAAGCTCTCTACCCGCTCGATTGGCCAACTGTTCGATTCGATCCATTACGCCTCGGACTAGCTTTGTGCTGCCGCACATCGGACATCTGACTGCCGCAGCCCCTTCATCTGCAAGAGAGCCGCAATTCAAGCAGAATGTCCGGTGATATTTACCCAGTACAGGATTGAGCCCATAATTAGCAGAGATTGCCCTTCCTTCATGACCGTTCAAGGCAAGCTTGAATTCTTCAAAGGAAGGTTCAGCGAGAAGCAGCTCATTATATTCACGGCCTATCTTGGCCAGTGAATGTGCATCCGAATTCGTTAAAAAAGGTAAATGGTCTAGCTCCGGGATATAACCTGCCATCCGACTATCAGCACTTAGACCGAGCTCCACAGCATCGATGAGATCCGGGTCTAGCGTGTCTGCCAAATGATCCGAGCAGCTGCCAAATACACTTCTATGCGGGGTAAAGATATGCGCTGGGATGAATAGACCTCCGCGATCCTTTACTTCCTCCTGAAGGACACGAGAAGGTACATAAATGCGCTGAGAACTCAGCTGCACATTACGCATGTGGTAAGCCATCCACTTGGTAAACAACTGCATATCGGCAAATGTACGCATATACACGAGATGATGCGCAGGACCGAAGCCAGCATCCCTCACCTCAATCTCTGACCCGAGAAGAATAGTCGTATTCTGGTATCGAATGCCTCCGCCGTCAATCTCCGTCATCTCTCCGGAATCCAGAAGTCTCGCAATATCTTCCTGAACGCCTGGAGAATGGCAGTCAATAATACCAAGCAGTCCAATTCCTTTGCGTACAGCGGCTTCATGAGCAATGTTGCGAAAGGTCAGATCCCGGCTTCCGCTAATTTTGACTGCTTCGCCCTTCTCTGTACGCCCGATATGCAAATGAAGGTCTGCAAATACTCGGTTCAATGCCTGCTCCTTCACCAGCTAAATTTCTCCAGTTAAGCGATAAATATGCCAAGCGTATACAGCAAGAATCGTCTTCGCATCGCTTATACGTTCTTCTCGAATATATTGCTGCGCTTCTTCAAAGGTGATGGCCTCTACTGCCAGAAATTCATCCTCATCTGGGCGGCTGTCTCCTTTGACAAGATCCTCTGCCACATAAAGAAACAGCTTCTCATCGGCAAAGCCCGGCGACGTATAGAACGCGCTAATTGGACGAAGCTTTCCTGCTCGATAGCCTGTTTCCTCCTCCAGTTCACGGCCCGCTGCTACCATCGGGTCTTCTCCTGCATCCAGCTTACCAGCCGGAATTTCGATTTGGAACTTTTCCATTGGTTTGCGATATTGCTCGACGACTAGCATTTTGCCATCGATTAGTGCCAGTACGGCTGCTGCGCCAGGATGACGAATGATTTCTCTAGTCGCGGTTCCTCCATTAGGCAGCTGAATCGTATCCACCTGCAGGGAAATGATTTTACCTTGGAAGATTGGCTCGGACTTCACAGTCAGCTCCCGGTAGTGATCTGTTTTTTCTAACATTATTTTGTCACTCCTTTGAATTTAGGAAGCATAACCTGTCCTTTTTTTACATAGGTATGCTTATAGCAAATATGGGGAAATGACTTAGAGATAACAATATTCGGCTCAAGTTTGCTCATTCCAATACCTCGAAGGGGAGTTTGAGAGAATGAAACAATATTCCGTCGCAAGTCAGCTAATTTTAGTCGGTAAAGCCTGGGAAATTCGTCACCAGCTGAAGCAATTGTCCAAACAAAATAGTGCTAGCGGCACATCCTATAAGTCGGTCTCCACACTTGGCGAGTATTTGGAAAACCGTCGGCCTGTCAGTCGTTAAAGTATAGAGGAAACTTATACTTTGCTTATATTTTCAAAAAGGGCAGTGCCCAAAGTAGCTTTCCTACTTTGTGGTCACGGCCCTTTTGCGTTTATTTAGCTTGCTGCGCTGCTGCCTGTGCAATAATTTCAACGACAAGTGCTGTTGTTTTCACCAGATCTTCGACTTTGATCTGTTCCTTTGTCGTGTGGATATATTCATAACCAACCGCAAGATTCACAGTAGGTACGCCTAATCCGTTAAATATGTTTGCATCACTGCCTCCGCCGGAATGGAAGGTTCGTGGTGTTCCACCAATCTTCGTGATTGCTGCTTTGGCTAGCTCTACAACGGGGTCTCCATCAGCGTAGGAATAAGCGGGATAAATAAGCACACTTTCAAAATCCGCTGTAGCCCCATACTCTGCAGTTACATGATCAACCGCTTCTCGCATCGCTGTAACTTGTTGATCCAGTTTATCCTGTACTATACTTCTTGCTTCCGCATAGAGCGTAACCTGATCGCAGACGATGTTGGTCGCTCCTCCGCCCTCGAACTTGCCGATATTTGCAGTTGTTTCATGATCTATACGGCCCAGTGGCATCCGTGCAATTGCTTTACCAGCAACCTGAATAGCGCTTATTCCATCTTCAGGATTGACGCCAGCATGAGCGGATTTCCCATGAATAACAATCGTAATCTTCGCTTGTGTTGGTGCCGCCACCGCAATATCGCCAATAGCCCCGTTGGAATCAAGTGCATAACCGAATGCCGCCTCCAGCTTCGATTTATCGAGTGCTGCTGCCCCTAGAAGTCCGCTTTCTTCACCCACTGTAATGACGAATTGAATAGGACCATGCTGAGCACCGGTTTCTTTCAGAACACGAATCGCTTCGAGCATCGCTGCTAAGCCGGCTTTATCATCACTGCCTAGAATCGTCGTTCCATCACTTCTTATGTAGCCATCCGCGTCCAGCTGCGGTTTAATACCTTTACCGGGTGTTACTGTATCCATATGCGAAGTAAAGAAGATTGTAGGTGCACCCTCAGCCCCATTTGCTTCAAGCTTGATAATGAGGTTACCCGCTCCATGCCCCGTAATGGCAGCTGCCCCATCCTCCTCTACTGTTAGTCCTAGCGAGGAGAACTTCTTCGTCAGCACATCACAGATCTGACGTTCATTCTTCGTTTCACTATCTACACGTACAAGCTCCATAAATTCATCCACTAATCGTTTTTCTGATATCATTGTCTTTCCTCCATCCACCAATATCGTTTACAATAGAAACAATTACATAAATGTTTTGCTTAATTTATGAAATGGTTTCAATTAATACTTCTTATTCTTTGCGAAAGGAGCATGCTAGCATGCGTACGAATCGATTTACAAAAATATTTATTTGGCTGCTAATCGCTGTAATGCTACTATCCACCCTATTCATCAGCATTGGCTGGATATTCGAATAATTCCTTAACATCGGTATTCTCAAAGCCAAACTGTCTGCAAAAATGAGGCATAAGCTCCTTAGCAACCTGCTGGGTCGTCAAATGATTACCTGTTAGGTCAGCAAATGAGGTAACCGAATAGTCTTGAATACCACATGGAATAATGCCCCGGAAACCGTCTTGTGCTATGCCCGATTTCACATTCAGAGCGAACCCATGACTCGTCACGAATCCGCGACGGGTCATTGCTTTGTTGAATTTCACGCCAATTGCAGCGATCTTCTCATCTCCGACCCAGACACCTGTATACTCAGACTTTCGTCCACCTTCTATACCATAATCCGCCAGCCAGTCGATAATGACCTGTTCCAGTTGACGCAAATATCCATGCAAGTCGAGCCCGATCCCATCCAAATAAAGCAGTGGATAGCCCACAAGTTGGCCAGGCCCATGGTAGGTAATATCCCCGCCGCGGTCAATTTGGAATACTTCAATGCCTCGCTCTGCAAGCTCCTCTTCCGAGTAAAGCAGATGCTCTGGATGTTTCTGCGAGCCAATTGTATAGGTTGGCGGATGTTGAAGGAGGAGGAGCGTCTGTGGACGCTCCTCCTTATCGATTTGTTTTACATATGCTTTTTGCATATCCCATGCTTCCGCATAACCGAGCATAGGGATATATTGCGCTTCAATGATCTTCACGTTTGTTGTAGTCATAACGGTTTAGCCTCGTTTCAATACAATTTCGTGTCCAAATTGAAGCCTTCAAGATTTTCCTTCACTCGTTGAAGGAACCGACCACAAATAACGCCGTCCAGAATTCGATGATCAAGCGATAAGCAAATGTTCGCCATGGAACGAACGGCGATCATATCATTGATTACTACCGGTCGCTTCACAATGGATTCGAACGTTACGATTGCAGCCTGCGGGTAATTGATAATCGGATAAGACAGTATGGAGCCAAATGAACCCGTGTTGTTAACTGTGAAGGTTCCACCATCCATGTCAGAGAGTGTCAGCTTACCTTCCCTTGTCTTACGAGCCAAATCTTCAATTTCGCGCGCGAGACCCGCGATGTTCTTCTGATCTGCATTCTTAATGACCGGTACCTTCACCGCATCCTCAGTACCAACAGCAAGGCCTAAGTGAATGTCCCGCTTCACAATAATTTTGTCCACGGCCCAGACCGAGTTCATAATAGGGAAATCCTTGATCGCATTGACGACTGCTTTGACCCAGAAGGCGAGATAGGTCAGATTCACACCCTCACGCTTCTTAAAATCATCCTTCAATTTGTTTCGCAGCACTACAAGATTCGTTACGTCTACTTCCATCATCATCCAAGCATGCGGAATTTCAGTAACGCTTTGGCGCATATTCCGGGCAATCGCATTCCGTACAGGCGTAACGTCAATGAAATACTCGCTGCGCCCTGGAAGAGATTGTCCTTCCACTTCAATATTGTTTGGAATCCGTGGGGTCTCCGACAAATGCAAGCCCGAAGAACGAACGGTTTCCTTCGTATTTAGATTAACGGAATGCGGGGCGGATGTCTGAACCACTGCAGCTGGTTTACTTACACTGCCTGAAGCCACATACGCTAGTACATCTTTACGAGTTATACGACCGCCAAGACCAGTTCCATCAATGTTCGAAAGCGTGATACCATGTTCTGCCGCAAGCTGCTGTACAGCGGGTGAGAAGCGATTCCGCATGCTTGTATCGTTGTTGCTATCTGCTGACGCAGCAGTTGGGCTCTGTGCCCGCACTGCAGCGCGTGCATCGCTGCTGACCAAGGAAGTCGATCCTTCCGCTGCGCGGTTATTAGTCGATCCAGCTTGGGTCGCATCGGAATCAGTAGATTCGTTAGTATTCCCACTCTCTTCAACAATCTCAATGATGCAGACAGGTGTCCCTACAGGTACGTTCACACCTGCTTCGACTAATATTTCAACCAATGTTCCCTGCAGGGTTGAAGGCAGCTCTGCATTGACTTTATCGGTTATGATTTCACATAGAGGTTCGTACATATCAACTGAATCACCCGGCTGCTTCAGCCATTTCTCAATGGTTGCAGATACAAGAGATTCTGCTAGCTGTGGCATGACGACTTCCGTTAATGTTTTCATTCCAACCACTCCTTATTTAATAAAGGGCAAGCTTCTTCATGGCTTCTTTAACTTTCTCTTTATTGAGCATAAAGAACTTCTCGCCTGGTGGATTTATAGGCATTGCCGGCACATCAGGACCGCATAGACGCATAATAGGAGCATCCAGCTCGAACAGCATCTCTTCCGCAATGATAGCCGACACCTCAGCCCCGACTCCGCCGAACTTGTTATCCTCATGAATAATAAGCACTTTGCCTGTACGACGAGCAGCGGTAAGTACAGCTTCCTTGTCAAGCGGCTGCAGTGTACGCAGATCGAGAATATGGGCAGTAATTCCTTCCTCAGCAAGCTCTTCCGCTGCTTCTAGAGCAAAGTGAAGCGGCAGGCTGTAGCTGATTACGGTAATATCATCCCCTTCACGAAGGACGTTCGCTTTACCAATCGGCACAATATAGTCATCTTCAGGTACATCTCCGACAACCAGCTTGTAGCATTTTTTATTTTCAAAGAAAAGGACTGGATCTGGATCGCGCACCGCCGCCTTTAGAAGTCCCTTGGCATCATAGGCCGTGAAAGGCACAACAATCTTAAGACCAGGCGTCCCAAGAAATACGGATTCTGGACATTGGGAATGATACAAACCGCCAAAAATACCGCCGCCAATCGGAGCGCGAATAACGAGCGGACATGTCCAGTCATTATTCGAACGATAACGAATTTTGGCTGCTTCACTAATAATCTGATTCGTTGCGGGGAACATGAAATCCGAATACTGCATCTCTGCAATTGGCTTCATGCCGTACATAGCCGCACCGATCGCTGCACCAACAATGGCCGACTCCGCAAGTGGAGTATCCATGACTCGTTCCTCACCAAACTGCTCGATTAAGCCTTTGGTTGTTGTGAACACGCCGCCCTTGAGGCCGACATCTTCGCCAAGCACGAACACGTCCTCATCACGTTCCATTTCCTCTTTCATGGCAAGGCGGATCGCATCGATATATTCCATCATCGGCATGTTAGCGTCCTCCTTTGTCATCATCATCGGCATAGACATGAAGAAGGATATCTTCAGGTTTAGGGAAAGCTGCTTTATCACCAAAGGTAGTGGCGTCGTCGAGCATCGCTTTGAGCTTGATCAAAAGTGCTTCTTCCTTCTGTTCATCCCAAATTCCGCATTCGATCAAATATTGCTTATATTTGGCCATGCCGTCTTTATCGCGGTTCGCATCGATCTCTTCCTTCGTCCGATAAGCCAAATCGTTATCAGAGGTCGTATGCGGCGATAAGCGATATGTCATCGTTTCGATAAGAGTAGGCCCTTCTCCGGCAGCTGCCCGAGCGCGAGCGATTTTGACAGCCTCATAAACTTCAAGCGGATCGTTGCCATCGACCCGGACCCCTGGGAATCCGTAGCCAAGTGCACGATCTGATATTTTACCGGCAACCTGCTTATGCAAAGGCACCGAAATCGCGTATTGATTGTTCTCGCACATGAAAATAACAGGCAGTTTATGAACACCCGCCATATTGCAGCCTTCATGAAAATCTCCCTGATTGCTTGAGCCCTCGCCAAATGTGACAAAGGTTACAAAATCCTTTTTCTTCATCTTAGCTGCTAGTGCAATGCCTACTGCATGGGGGACTTGCGTCGTTACTGGACTAGAGCCTGTAACGATACGAAGGCGTTTGGAGCCAAAGTGACCTGGCATTTGACGTCCGCCGCTGTTAGGATCATCAGCCTTGGCAAAGACACACAGCATAAGTTCGCGAAGTGTCATACCCACAGAAAGTACGAAGGCGTAATCACGATAATAAGGTAAGAAATAATCAATATCACGATTGAGAGCGAATGCAGCACCAACTTGTGTGGCTTCCTGACCGATACCAGATACGTGGAAATTAATTTTACCTGCTCGTTGAAGCAGCAGGCAGCGTTCATCGTAACGCCGTGATGTCATCATCAACTCATAAATTTCAACGGCTTGTTCATCCGAAAGTCCAAGGCGTGTATGTCTGGACTGCTGGGTAACAGATTCGGATTTTGTCATGAGGGATGCCCTCCTTTTAGCTACTATTATAACCTGGTACTAAGACTTGACTATACCTATTATAACCGACTTTGGATCAAAAGGAAATGCGAAAAGAACGGACAAGATGCCCCTCTTTTCGCATTATAGAAATAACAATTTTAGAAAGCTATGGATTGACCATCTACAGCAAGCATGGCCTCGCCAATAACCTCAGAGAGTGTAGGATGCGGATGAATAACTTGTCCGACTTCCCAAGGAGCCGCGTTCAGCAGCATAGCTAGTGACGCTTCCGAAAGCAAATCCGTTGCATGAGGGCCAATTAAATGAACACCTAGAATATCATTTGTTTTGGTATCCGCGATTACTTTAGCAAAGCCTTCTGGCTCACCGAGAACTAATGCTTTCCCAATGGCTTGGAACGGCACTTTACCAACCTTAACATCATGTCCTCGCTTGCGAGCTTCATCTTCAGTTAAGCCGATTGAAGCCACTTCAGGACGTGAATAGATGGCGCGTGGGACACTTACAGGATCGGGAGCCTGCTGCTTGCCGCCAAGTAAATGCTCAACAGCGACGATTGCCTCGTGTGCAGCGGCATGAGCTAGCTGAAGACCACCATTCACATCACCTATTGCATAAATATGCGGCTCAGTCGTCTGAAAAAATCCATTTACTTGAATGTTTCCTTTCTCTACCCGTACGTCTGTATTCTCCAAACCGATGTTCTCTGCGTTGGCTTGTCTACCTACAGACACGAGCATCCGTTCCGCTGTGAGAATAACACTGCCATCAGCTGTATCGACTTCGATGGACACTTGTCCCTCTTCCTGCGCATAGGTCTCTACTTTCAATTGAATGCTCGTAAGAATGCGAACCCCTCTGCGGCGAAGCTGTTTGGCCAGCTCGGCTGAAGATTCTGCATCCTCACCAGGGAGCAGTCTGGATGCCATCTCGACAAGCGTAACCTCAACACCGAAGTCAATGAGCATGGATGCCCATTCTACGCCGATTACGCCTCCTCCTACTATAAGGATAGAAGCTGGGAGCTGCTCCATTCTGAGCGCATCATCACTTGACATAATGTATTGACCATCTGGCTCAAGACCTGGAAGTGTCCGAGGGCGAGATCCTGTAGCAATAAAGAGGTTCGTTGGGACGATCGTTTCCATCTCCCCATCTGCAAGCTCAACAGCAACACTCCCACTTCTTGGGGAAAAGATGGAAGGTCCAATCACACGTCCACTGCCATTCATGATCGTGATCTCATGCTTACGCATCAAATACTGAAGACCCTTATAAAGCTGTTCAACCGTTTGCACTTTACGCTGCTGTACACCCTCAAAGTCAATTGAAATCGCATTTTCTTCAACCTTAATGCCAAAGCTTGCTGCATTCTTCAGCGTTGCAAATACTTCAGCGCTTCTAAGCAATGCTTTGCTCGGAATACACCCCTTATGTAAACAAGTCCCACCAAGCTTTTCTTTCTCTATGAGAATGACTTTCTTCCCAGCTTTAGCTGCCTTAATAGCAGCTGTATATCCTGCAATGCCTCCGCCTATAATGGCCAAATCGCATGGTATCGTCGTCGTCATCGTCTTTCCCCTTTCAAAAATGAAAATGGCACTATTCCGCGGTTATTCATACACCGTTTATCTCATCCCTTACCTATTGTACCTTTTTTCTACGCTTGGGCAAACATCCCCTCTCATGAAATGGACAGTCTGCTGGTAAAAAGGTATGATGAGTAAATAGCTTTCTTCGTTCAATACAGGAGGATTTTTAAAATGAAACAAGTCATTCCACGTTTTATTGCTGTTTTACTGCTAGCTATCCCTGGACTTGCAGCCACTTACGGATTTCTACTTATGAAAGATGCGGCTTTTAACTATTTCTACTCCTTTGGAGAAGATCAGACCCCCCATCATTTTCAATGGTGGTTATTTCTAGGCGGATTCCTTTTGTTTGGTGCAGGCGTGGCCTTTATTGGCGGTTGGACATTCTTCCGTGATCGCAAACGCAATTATGTATCCTCTCGTTTTCGCGAGAAACGTCCTCGGCCTTCACGTCCGAGTACCAAGTAATGATTAAGCATCCACGGCGCAAATGCCGTGGATTTTTCTTTTGGGTTATACAAAAAAAGGGTCTATCCCAAAAGGGCAGACCCAAGTGAGCGAATCCCATTAAATGTGCAAAAGAACCTTCAAAACCACCATTAGAGTGGAAATGAAGGTTCTTTATTGAACGAATAATGCCTAAAAAGTGGGGACTTTATTTCCGTTAATGACTTATGGGACAGCCCCTTTTGCTGACCAACTTTCTAATTAAATTATGGGCTCTAAACCATAATCAGTGCTTGCCATCACGAAGTACCTAGCGAAGCGGACGGAATCGTTCTGAAGAAGCGATAGCGTTCGCCTTTGTCTCCTTATTTCTACCCCTAAGGGATAGAATCAAGAAATAGGGAGACAACAGCGATCGTAAGAATGATCCGTCCGCGCAGCGGGCTATTACCATATATCAAGCACTTTTTTTAGTGTTGAGCCAGATTATGCTGTAATTATTTTATCTACGAGCCCATAAGCCACTGCTTCTTCAGCGTTCATAAATCGGTCTCGATCAGAATCAATCTCAATTTGCTCCACTGATTGACCCGTATGATGGGATAGTAGAAGGTTGATTTTCTCTCTTGTTTTCAATATCCAATTCGCATGGATAGCAATATCCGAGGCTTGACCTCGTGCTCCTCCAAGCGGTTGATGAATCATAACTTCGCTATTAGGAAGAACAAATCGTTTACCATGAGCGCCTCCAGTTAGTAATATCGCTCCGAAGCTTGCAGCGAAACCAGTGCAAATCGTTGAGACATCCGGCTTAATAAACTGCATGGTATCGAATATCGAGAAGCCCGCAGTTACTGAGCCCCCCGGACAGTTGATATAGAGCTGTATGTCCTTCTCCGGATCATCCGCAGCCAGGAATAACAACTGCGCGACGATACTATTAGCCATAAAATCCTCAATTTCACCGCTAACCATAATAATACGATCCTTCAACAATCTGGAGTAGATATCGTAGCTCCGTTCTCCTCCTTTTGTCTGTTCGATGACATATGGCGTTAGGTTCATTTCCATCATCCTCCTTTAACTTAACTAAGCCGCGAATCGCAACATACTTGATTGAGAAGCTTTGATGCCCCTCTTATTTTGATTTGTCGTTGATTGAATGGCTCTGCCGATTACTTGAACCGCGTCCACACCCTCACTTTGGGCAAGAGCTAATAACACTAATGCATCTGGGTTCGACTGCCTAATCGCTAAGGTATAGGCTTGTAGTAAACTCGCTTGTTCTGCTGAATGAGAGGGGGCAGATTCTAAAGTGAGTATGCCTTCCTTTAACTGCTCAACAGCTGTTCTAGCTCGGTGTAAGGCAGCTTTGACCGCACCCTGAGTGGTATCAAGTGCTATAGCCACCTCAGATGCTTTAAAACCGTAGAATTCACGTAATAGAAATACCGAACATTGAAGTGGAGAAAGATGGTGCACGAGAAGACTCATTACATGCTCTAAGTCAAAAGAATCCTCATGAGGTTGAAAGAACAGCTTTTCATTGCCTGTTCGTTCGAGAGCTAGTTGTTTCCTACGCGCATGATCAACCGATAAATTCTTCGCCGTGCGCAGCAGGAATGCCGTCGGATTCGCATGCTGCTGCAGCCCGGTTAATATCGGCAGTGCTTTTAAACACGTCTCTTGAATAAGGTCCTCCGCATCCCACTTTGACCGGGTGATCCCATAACAGTAACGATTAAGAGCGGCTAGCCATTCTCCAAATTCGCCTGCTGTATTTTGCTGATTTGTCATACCAAAACGTTCGTTCAAATGTGCCTCACTCCTAAAAAAAATTTCACAAGCTGCCACTTTTGTAAGTCGATCTAATATGTAAACGAACAGGATATAGGAAAGGATACGCGAGGATATAATTATTTAATTTTTCTGCTGGAGTACATTCATTATACGAGTATCTTCTGTAGTAAGCACTAAACATGCAGCTTTTCTATTCACCAATCTGTGCATTTGTCTCTTAAGGCTAATACACAATCATTCTTGCTCGTTTCTTCGTACAATACAGTAGTCCAAATGGAGAGGAGTTTTGTTAAATGTCCTGTCATCCACATTGCCCCACTGCAACGGTATTTGACCCGCCCACACAAGTCGTAAACGATATTTATGATCCTCAATTAGTTAATGTTGTTCATACGGTTGAAGTTACTAACAGTCATCATTGTGTGCCTGTATACCAACATTGCTACCAATATGTTGTCAAAGAGGAATTCAATGCTCCTACATTCACTGCACCTACATTCACCGGACCTATGCATGCTAACACCTACGGTCGTCAGGTAAGAACCTCCGGTCTATCGAAGAATAAAACAAAAAAGAAAAGTAAATTCCAAAACAAGAAATAACGCGATACAGAAATGGCCAATCTGCACTAGCTGCAGATTGGCCATTTCTGTAAGATCATATTTGAGCAAAGTGTTCAAACTAATCACAGAAATAAGCGATCTTGCTCTCAACCTGAGAGAAGATCGCTTATTTTGCTAGCTGCATATTTTCATCAAAGCACTTCGCTATCCGTTCCTGACTTATTTTCAGAAGAATCGATAGGAGATTCCGATAGTGGACTGGCTATCAATTCGGAACCATTATCTTTCTCATCCTCAAGCTCCGGTTCTTCCTTTTTACCATGTACCAATTCGTACATTCTTTGCTCTCCATCTGACAATAACCAGTCTATTAAGGGCAGCTGTCTGCGAAACTGTTTATACCACTTCTCTGCGGGTCTGGAAGAATAGGCGGCCTGGAATAAGAAAAATAACCCAACCTTTGCGATCGCAACAGGTAAAATTTTCACTTCCTCATCCGTTAGGTTTGGGTAGCCTTTAATGAATATCTGGTCAAACGTCCTGGAGTGCTCCGGCAGAAGGATATAGATCGCCCATAAGGAATAGGCGATATCATGCACCCGTTTCCCCTGCTGAATGAAATCGAAGTCCATGACACTGCATATTTCATCGCCTTTATACAGCTGATTCCAGAAATGCCAATCGCCATGAATGATCGCAGTCGGTAAATCGTTTTCCGTTTTTTTCCAAGTATCCAATATTTTCTCTGCTCGTTGTTCAGCTTTATTAAGCTCGTGCTTCGGAATATCAGGCATTTTCTTCAAACGGTCCATTGCGTCTTCGTAATAGTGGATCGGGCGATAAAAGGACCAACTTGGCTCTGGCCCTGACCCAGTATGCTGCAGTGACCGGTGAAAGGCGTTAAGCATTCGAGCACTTGCATACACTTGATTTGGCCGACATTGAAAAACTTCCCCCCGCACAAATGGCGTTACTTGAAGCAGCTTCTCCTTATATCTAATAAAAAAATCCCCGCTCGATGTAAGGATCGGATTCAGAACCGGAACTCCTTCTTCATTCAGAATGGCAAATGCTTTTTGTATATAATGCAAATGCTCTTCCGTATTCGACCGATTTAGTATCCTAACAACAAATTCTCCTTTACTCGTCTCTACCTTAATATTCAGATTGTAGGATCCCCCTAATTTACGTCCTATCCCTATAAATTTCCCTATCGGGAACCATTCCGACAGATGTTTTATCGCAAATAGAACATCATTGGTCAAATGCCCGGAGGTTCCCATAACGATCGCTCCTTGTCTCTATATGATTCATCCATTTCCGGTACATATCGGAGTCCAGCTCTTTAATGTGCAGCATGAAGGGAGCCAGCAATCCCATTTTTGCCAATCCTTTGAGCATTACCTTTGGAATGAGATACTGTCTGTTGTAGGAGTTGACCAAATCAATAATTTTACTTGGCGCTCCCTCCTGAATGTAAATGTGAAATAAAGCCACATCAATTCTCGTGAAGCCTAAGCGCATCATTTCATGAATAATGTGTAGAATTTGCTCGGTTTCGTTTCGGGTAATAGTCCCTCTTCGGCTCAATACTTTTCTTAACGGCTCCCCATCGATAAACTCTATTACCAAGTAATTCGGCCCATGATCATAAAGCTTTGGAATAATTGGCGAGCCTTCAGCGTGGCAGTACGATTCGTATTCCATACGCGCGTATTTTTCATTGTTATACAACTTAACGCATCGGTCAGATGAAAGCTTATATACCGATCCTTGTTTTCCTTGTCCGATTAATACGGCTCCAGGAGGCAGTTGATGTATATTCAAGCTTCACACCTCATATCCAGATTTAATTATTTATACACATTATTCGTGAAGCGGGAAAAAAATATGGGATTATGACGCACTAAAATTGCATTTGACTAAAATCCACTAATGTACATATCATCCATTCACCTAATGACATAGCTTAGGAATAGATGCAAACCAAACCTGCTTAATGGAGGTGATTCCATGCTAAAGAAGAAACGGGGAGCACTATCATTACTATTAAAGATGAAGAAAAAGAAGAAGAAGCAAACCGCAACCATTCTTAACAAACTCCACGCCCCTGCCCGTGTACATCCGGATAGCCCAAAATTAGCAAGGAGTTTAGCGCCAATTCGCATCTTAATGGTAATCGATCAATTAAATTTAGGCGGTACGGAAACTCACACGCTTTCGGTCACAAGAGAACTCATCAAAAAAGGCGCTACTGTCGTAATTGCCTGTAAAAAAGGCAAGCTGCTTGAACATTTCCTAGGATTAGGATGCCCTTTTTACGAAATTGATTTTGTTCTAGATAATTATGAACCAGATCACGAAAACCATTTCAAGCATCTGCAGTTGTTGAAATCCGTCATCCTATCGGAGCAAATCGACCTTGTACATGGGCATCAAATCCCGTCTGGCAGTATAGCCCGTATAGCTGCAGAGCAAATGAATATTCCTTATGTATTTACTGTTCACGGCACCTACTATGAGCGCGACTTTCTGGATGCTATTCAAAAAAAATCGACGATTACTTGCGTCAGTCCTCCTATCAGGCGAATGCTACTATCGAACGGAATAGATTCCCAGATTATCCCAAATGGAATGGATACCAAAGAATATCATGCATATGGTCCAGCTTATCTGGA
Organism: Paenibacillus baekrokdamisoli; assembly: GCF_003945345.1. Lineage (GTDB taxonomy): Bacteria > Bacillota > Bacilli > Paenibacillales > Paenibacillaceae > Paenibacillus_Z > Paenibacillus_Z baekrokdamisoli. The sequence goes on from NZ_AP019308.1 coordinate 2,626,119, forward strand.
TCATTTCCGGGTTAAGCTAGGCATCCCCCTGGACGCGACAGTGGTCTTGTACGCAGGACGTTTATCTTGGGAGAAAGGGGAGATTTGCGAGGAGATTATTCACACGTTAACTGCGATGCGGAATAATGGTTACCCGAATTTGCATCTGATAATTGCAGGAAGCGGCAATAAGCTAGAGAAGATTATCAAGCTCGCAGACAAAATGGAACAGCAAAGCTCAGAAACTTTCATCCATTATGTTGGCGAAGTCATGAATATGGGCGCTTATTACTCCGTAAGTGATTGTGTTATCGGTACTGGGAGAGTAGCACTCGAAGCCATGTCATGCGAGCGGCCCTTAATTGCTATTGGCACCAAGGGATTTCTAGGAATTGTAAACCCAGATAGCTACGAAAAGGCATGGGAGTGCTGGTTTGGTGATCATGATCATGACAAAAAAAGTTCAAGAGCTCTATTAACAGCCCATTTAAGAAAAATTATTAGTATGGAACCACGACCCAAATCACATTTAGTACAATCCGGTAAAAAATTCGTGACCGACCGGTTTCAAGCATCAAATACGGTCGATCAGCTGCTGAACATCTACAACCAATCCATTCAACAATATAAGGCAGTGCGCAGAAGCGAACTGAACAGCAAAAGTAATGATTAATAATACTTTGTTATGGAGTGATGGTGGTGGAAAATTATCAAATCGTCCCATGGATCGATGATGTTTTATCTCCAGAAGTGGTTCATAATATGTACGTCCCACCCGAAATGGAGACTATGGCCAGACAAGTAATGGAGCTTTACGATATGCAGGTCTTTGAAATGGTGCTCATTACTTCTAAGCCTGATAAAGGTGGAGCCATTTGGAAAATTGGCACTAACCATGGCAACCGCAGCATCAAGGTTCTGCACAGACGGCCTCAAAGAAGCCTCTTTAGTATCGGGGCGCAGGATTATATGGCAGGAATAGAAGCTCGAGTCCCCTCATTTATCCCAACCAAGGATGGCAATCTCTATGTAGAAGCCGGGGGTAAGATGTGGATTGTAACCGAATGGATTGAGCCTTTACTGCCGGTTTCAAAAATCGACCTGGAAGGCGCTTCCTCACTCTGTTATGGCCTGGGGGAATTTCACAAAAACTCTAAAGGCTACGTTCCTCCGTTCGGTTCGGAAGTATCATCAAGGCTCTACAGCTGGCCCAAATATTATGAGAAAATTATCGCCAAGATTGGTTGGTTTCGGGATATCGCCACCGCTTACCCAGAATTTACAGCAAGCACCCGTTTACTAGCAGTTATCGATGATTTCGAAAAGCAGGCTAATGAAATATACGGACGATTCATGCAATCCTCCTACTCTAAACTACTGTCGAAGGGCGAGGCTCATTGGGGACTCGCACACCAGGATTATGGTTGGTCCAATGGCCAAATGGGTCCAGGCGGTATCTGGGTTATCGATTTGGATGGGGTGTCTTATGACCTGCCTATTCGCGATTTGCGCAAATTGATGACCAGTACGATGGATGATATGGGGGCTTGGGATATAACCTGGATTCGCGGCATGATTGACGCTTATCATCAAGCCAACCCGCTAGATCAAGAAACCTTTGAGATTTTATGGCTAGATATGGCATTTCCGAATGAATTTTATAAGCATGTCAAAGAAATTGTATTTGAACCAATCCCCTTCTTTCAAACTGAGCTCGAACCCATTCTTCAAAGGGTGCTGGCTACGGAAACAAGCAAATGGCAGGTTTTAAATGAGCTTGAGAAGGATAAATTTAATTACCCTGCAGGAGATTACACGATGGAGGAACCCGAAGCTCTGTTCGAATTTGGACGTCCGGAACGCGCGCTTCAAGGGGATAGTCTGCTGCTTCCACAGGATGACTTTTGGACGCAGCCCATTGCTTCAGATGATCCTTCAGCCGCTCAACCTGAATTGGCTCCTATCTTAGAGAATGATCCACTTATTATGCAGCCAGAACTAATCCCGGCATTCTCAGAGATCGAGCTAGAGTATATAGAAGACAGACGTGTTGAAACCACACTTGATTCTGAGGCATTTGTCCTTATTCCAAATACTCCGGAACCTGGAATCGCGCTGCCAGCCATTGTTACTCAAGATCCAGCACCAGCTGCCCTATTCCATTTTCCTGCTCCAGCTCCAACTCCAACCAAATTTACACTTCGAATTCCTAAACGTTCTTCAAAAGCAAAAGGGATCAAGAAAACAGTCAAGCCAAAAAGAAAGTACCGCAAAAGAATACTCAAATCCAAAACCGGAACTATGATTAAAACTGGACGCAAGCTGAAGAAACCGCTTTTAAAGAAGGTCACTAGACCAATCTTTAAATTCAAAAAGAAAAGTGTGAAGCGTATAAAAGGTAAAAGGTCAAAAAATATCACACAACCACTGAAAAAGCAGCTTAGACCTAGACAAAAGACTGCTTGAGAAAGAAAGGTGTTAATTTGTGAACATTTTGATGATTTGTACGGAAAAGCTGCCAGTCCCCAATATTAGAGGCGGAGCTATTCAAACTTATATTTGCGGAGTTGTATCGCACTTAAGCAAGCATCACCGCATTACAATTCTCAGCAGAACGGACCCCGATCTGCCATTAGAAGAAGTTGTCGACGGTATTCGCTATGTTCGTTTTGACTCCGACGGGTTATTAGATGTGTATTCTAGAGGTGTTATCGATTTTCTTGAGAACAATTCTGAGTACTATAATATTATTCATATCTTTAATCGACCTAAGCTGATCTTGCCTGTGCGTAAGGTTGCTCCTTCGTCCAGAATAATATTAAACATGCACAACGATATGTTTAATCCAGCTAAGATTCATAGGAGTGAAGGCACCGCCGTTGTGGAACAAACCGAACGTATTATAACCATAAGCAATTATATAGGTAGTGCTATTTGCGATTTTTTCCCACAAGCGAGCACTAAATTGAAAACCATATACTCCGGTGTGGACTTGGCCCGTTTTGCCCCGTGGGTTGAATCTTCGAGCGCATTAGAAGCAAGGGAAAGCATCCGATCACAATATAACCTCGGATCCAAAAAAATAATTTTATTTGTCGGCAGGCTCTCACGCAACAAAGGCCCCCACGTCTTGGTTCGTGCTATGTCCGAATTAAAGCATTCGGATGCTGTACTTGTCATTGTCGGCGGCGCCTGGTTCAGCGATAACACGATAAGCGATTATGTCGCCTATGTTCGGGCGCTTGCCGAACGAGCACCAATTCCAGTACTCACTACCGGATATGTGAATGCCCATGATGTGCATCGTTGGTTTTGTGCAGGGGATATCTTCGTCTGCACCTCCATTTGGCAGGAACCGCTCGCAAGGGTTCATTATGAAGCTATGGCAGCCGGACTTCCTTTCCTCACAACAGCAAGGGGAGGCAATCCGGAAATTGTAAAAAATAATAACGGTTTGTTAATTTCCAATCCTGAAAATCCTTCTGAATATGCACAGAACCTGAACACTATGCTGTCAGACCTGAATCAGATGCGTCAGATGGGAATTAATGGACGACGATTGGCCGAGCAGCATTTCACATGGAAACGCGTAGCCCAAGATATTCTTTCCGTCTGGGAACAACGAGTTTAAACAATAATCCAATAGTCATAAACCGAAACAGGCTTGTACCCTCTTGAAATAATTTCACAATCCAATTTAATCTAAAATGAATTACCCGGTAAACATATACCGGGTTATTCATTTTAAGTTGTTTCCGTTAGAGTGAGTTCTAGTTGAACGAGCATGGACGTTTGGCAACATCCAATTATTTCGACTTACCGATCTTCTTAGTCTTCGTCTTTATCGTCGTCGTCATCGTCGTCGTCTTCGTCTTTGTCGTCGTCGTCGTCATCGTCTTCGTCGTCGTCATCGTCATCGTCTTCGTCTTCGTCATCGTCTTCTTCGCCATCTTCCTCCTCTTCTTCTAAATCAAACTCGGATTTAGATCCATCGGCATACTCCAGTTCAACTTCTTCAACCTGCTCCCAATCCACTTCTTTAAACATGTTATTTATGGCGTCTTCCCTGGATTCTTCCCCATCCAATGAATAATCCTTCGTGTCACCATTATGATACTCCACTTGAACCTCTGCAACATCTACATTACTTCCCAGCATTTCTTTCAACTTGTCTAAATTAGACAAACGGATCAATCCCTTCGGTTTAAGTTTCGAATCCTTTTCAGGTTTCCATCCATACTATGAATTTGCTAAACATCATGCTATAGGCTCTTGATAGAGTAGAATGGCGGATATATCAATTTCCAAGGATAAATGCATATATATACCGGAATATTTCCCTATTAGCTGGTAATCGCCCTTACACTTAACAAATTTCATCATAAATTAATATAGTCTTCGTATAGACAAGGAGGAAAACGCTTATGAAGGGATTAATTCTCTGTGCTGGCAAGGGCACAAGGCTCCAACCCTTTTCCAACCACAAACCTAAAGTGCTGCTTCCCGTAGCGAATAAACCCATTATCTACACCTGCATCGAAAAGCTTATTGAACTGGACATTTACGAGATTGGTATTGTTATCCGCCCCGATCATGCAGCTATGTTTATGGAAGAAGTAGGTGCAGGCGAGCGCTGGGGTGTACGAATCACCTATATCTATCAAAACGTATCACTAGGCATAGCCGATGCCGTAAGACATGCCGAAACCTATCTAAATAACGAATCGTTCCTATTGCTGCTAGGCGATAATTTGATTATGCAATCGTTAGAGGGGTTAAGCCACGCTATTCTTCAAGAGAATCATGAAGCGGCCATTCTACTAGGAATCGTATCGAACCCCCGTGATTTTGGCATTGCTGAGGTACAAGAGGATCGGATTATCGGTCTGGAAGAAAAGCCCGCTGTTCCCAAGTCAAACCTAGCCGTTCTAGGTGCGTATGCCTTTAAACCGGATATTTTCAAAGCTATTCATTCGATCTCCCCATCAGCCAGAGGTGAATACGAAATTACAGACGCAATTCAATGGATGATTAATAGCGGCTATTCTGTTGCCTGCCAAAAAACAGAGAAGCATTACTCAGATGTCGGTACGATGGAGCGTTGGCTCGAGGCGAACCAATGGATGCTGCAGCTTATGGACGACGCCGGTTTGCTTCATATCCATGAACGGTACAAGGGCAGCACCATTATCCCCCCTGTCTTAATCGATCCAAGCACGGAAATAATAGATTGCATCATAGGACCTTATGTGACCATCGGACCCGATGCTAAATTGGTAAAATGCACAATCGAAAACAGTATATTGCTCGAAGGGGTTCAGCTTACAAATCGTGTTGGTACGATGATGTCTCACTCGATTATTAGCACACAGTCTGTTTATAATCCGTACACTAGGGGGTCAAACGGATGAACATTCTTATCATGGGTACAGGCTATGTAGGCGTAACTACCGGACTGGTGTTTGCCGAGCTGGGATGGAATGTAACCGGACTTGATCCCGATCCTGCCAAAATAAATTCGTTGTCTCAAGGAAAGCTGACTTTCTACGAACCGGGGCTTGATACATTATTACTTAAGAATCTGAAATCAGGCAATATCCACTTTACATCCGATCCTGAGATGGCTGTACGTGAAAGCAGCTTGATCTTCCTTTGTGTTGGCACTCCCTCCACCCCCGATGGAGGCGCAGATCTTCAGTTCATTCGTCAAGCATCTGAAAATATCGGCCGTTATATGCAGGAATATAAACTTATTGCTGTCAAAAGCACAGTTCCTATAGAGACTAACCCAAAACTGGTTGAGTGGATACACAATGCTCAGCTGCTTCCTATTCCTTTCGATGTGGTTTCCAATCCGGAATTCCTTCGGGAAGGCTCCGCCTTACAGGATGCGCTTAACCCTGACAGAATCATCATTGGGAGCAGCAGCGATCATGCCGTTCATTTAATGAAGGTTCTGTATGAGAAAATTAATGCTCCCTTTTTCGTTACAAAACCGAAAACAGCGGAAATGATCAAATACGCATCGAATGGTTTCCTCGCAACCAAAATTTCATACGTCAATGAACTATCAAGGCTGTGTGAGAACATAGATGTGAATATATCAGATGTAGCCGAAGGAATGGGAATGGACCCAAGGATAGGGCAGCATTTCTTAAGAGCCGGCATTGGTTATGGGGGCTCTTGTTTCCCGAAGGATATTCATGCGCTGCTGTATACGGCCAAACAATATGAAGCTGAGCTCACTATTCTGGAGAAGGTCAACCAAGTCAACCAGACCCAGTCCTCCTATTTTTTGAATGTATGGGAACGAGAACTAGGGACATTTAGCAATAAAAGAATCGCAATTCTAGGCATTTCTTTCAAACCGGATACGGATGACTTAAGGGAAGCTCCCTCCATTGCTATCATTCAGCAATTACTCGAATGCCAGGCTATTGTCAGAGTCCATGATCCTGCTGCTAAGCTGCCTTCTGATCTGCTATCGGAACGGCTTCAGCAGTTCGATCATGTGGAGGATACGATAGAGCGGTGCGACGCTATTATCCTATGCTCAGAATGGGACCTTTATAAGAAGGCCGATTGGGCTCAGCTGAGAGCTCTTATGAACCAGCATTTCGTTTTTGATGGCAGGAACGTATTGGACGGCAAACAGCTGACAGCATTAGGTTATCACTATCATGGAGTCGGGAGGTTCATGCATTGAAAATCTTAGTCACAGGCGCAGCAGGGTTTATTGGTTCCACTCTATGCGAACGGCTGCTTCAGGAGGAAAGCTATGAGGTCATCGGATTGGATGCTCTCATTCCATCTTCTACGCCTGTAAGAGCCAGAGAGCACAATCTATCCCAGTTACTTCGACATCCCCGGTTTACTTTTATAAGACAGGATTTATTAAAAATATCATGGGAAAGCCTGCTCCCGAATGTCGACATCGTCTATCATTTAGCAGGAATACCCGGAGTGCGGTCGAGCTGGGGAGACGATTTTAAAACCTATATTATGAATAACATCGAAGCCACCCAACGTTTACTTGAAGGCTGCCGTCAGTATCCAGTCAAAAAATTCATTTACGCGTCGACTTCATCGGTTTATGGAGAAAAAACGGGGCAGGTTAACGAAGCCGCTATTACAGAGCCGCTATCTCCTTATGGGGTCAGTAAATTGACCGGTGAACATCTGTGCAAGGTCTACGCCCATAACGATAATATCCCTGTGGTCATTCTAAGATTCTTTACGGTGTATGGGCCTAGACAGCGGCCGGATATGGCCTTCCACCGGTTTATTACTCACATTCTCCACAATAAACCGATCACGATATATGGAGACGGCCATCAAACCCGCGACTTTACTTACGTAGAGGATTGCGTCACAGCCATAGCAGCGGCAGCAGCGGCCGAAGGGATTATTGGTGAAACGATCAATATTGGCGGCAAGGAGCGCGCTTCGGTATTAGAATGCATCTCGATGATTGAGGATATATTCGGTAAGAAAGTAGAGCTGCGATATATGGGTAAAGCATTCGGGGAGCCCCGTCATACATGGGCGGACATCAGCAAGGCACAGACACTGCTTGGCTATGAACCCACAACAGATTTATGCAAAGGAATGAAGGCGGAAATTCTGGATATTTGCAATAATCCCTCCTTATAATTTCAAAGTAACTATACCTAAATTCAGCCTAAGTAACCATATTCCTATGCACAGAATATTCTGGTGATAAGGGGGTGCGGTATGCATCGTTTCTGGGAAAAAGTAATTAAACCCATTCTAATCAAATATGACCCGCAGAACATGGTTGAAATTGGGGCGCTTCTTTCAGGTCGTACCACCATAAAATTATTAGAGTATTGTAAAATAATGGGTGGTAAATTAACTGTAATCGATCTTCATCCGGCATTCAATACTCAGGCTTTTGAGACTGTTTTTTCAGATGAACTGACCATTCATATAAAGCATAGCCTGGAAGCTATACCCGACATTCAATCAGCTGATGTCGTTCTCATAGATGGCGATCATAACTGGTATACCGTCTACCATGAGCTGCTGAATATAGAACAATTAGCGATTAATAGTGGAAAATTCCCTGTCGTTATTCTTCATGACACAGAATGGCCCTATGGAAGACGTGATTCGTACTACTATCCGGAAAATATTCCACAGGAGTTTCTGAAGCCCTATGCCAAAAAAGGCATGAGCGCAGAATCCAGCGAGCTACTTGAAGACGGAGGCATTAACATTAACCAGAACAATGCGATGCATGAATACGGGGAACAAAACGGTGTCATGACAGCTATTGAGGATTTCTTGAAGGTTACGTCCTTTCCTCTCAGCTTTCACCGTCTGGACTCCAATAACGGGCTCGGTATTATTATACCTAGTGATAAACATGCGGATGTAGTGATGCGATATATTATTGATACATCCGGGCTGTAGTTAAGCCCCTTTCTATGGTGTATACGAATTCTCGAACCTGACATAAAGGGGAATACTGCCATGCCCGCATTCATTTCAATTGTTATGCTGACGCGTAATGCTTTGAACTACACCAAGGAGTGTATAGAAAGTGTGATCCGGCATACTCCTGAGCATTTTGAATTTGTATTTGTTGATAACGGCTCGACGGATGGCACCTTGGACTATTTGCAATCGGTCCCTTCATCCAAGCTCATCTGTAATGAGGTGAATCGGGGATTTGCAGCCGGTAATAATCAAGGAATTGCTGCCGCTTCCGGAGATTATATTTGCCTTCTAAATAACGATACGGTTGTTACAGACGGTTGGCTTACCCGCTTGCTCGCTTGGTTGAATAAAGATCCATCGATTGCTATTGTAGGACCCCGTTCCAATAATGTCGCATGGGCACAAAGAGTTAATGAGGTTACGTATCGGGAGCCTTCGGAGATGGATGGATTTGCCTTCCATTGGGCGTTTCGCCATAAAGATCAAGGATTTTTCCCACATAAATTAATTGGTCATTGCATGCTTTTCCATAAGAGCCTCATCACTCGTATTGGCGTACTGGACGAAAGATTTTTTCCCGGAAATTATGAGGATGATGATTTTTGCTTGCGTGCCCGAATTAGCGGGAAAATATTATGGGTAGCCAACGATGTCTATATTCATCATTACGGCGGAAGCACATTCCGGACCAATCAAACGAATTATGCGGCCAGCGCACTGAACAATGCGAATAAATTTGCTCATAAATGGAGCTTGGGCATCTCCGGATTCGAGCTTGATAATTACGGCTACAACCCGTCTGATATCGTCGAGCGTGAGAAGCCTTTTCGCCCACATAGACACTACGTACCCTTGAAGTAATTAGGGCAGGACAAGCAAAACGCTAAGGAGGAACAGCGAATGAAAATCGCGCTGATAAGTCCGGATTATCTTCCAGTTCCCCCTATCAAATATGGAGGAATCGAACGTGTTGTCTATACACTTGCCGAAGAGCTTGTCAGCAGGGGTCATGATGTTACACTTTACGCACCCATAGGAAGTCAAACTAGTGCCCGATTAATCCCCTATTTGCATCATGGACATGATATGTGGCAAATACCAAGCTTTGTCAAGCTTACATTGCCTCAACACATTGATATCATTCACGACCACACTCAGCTATCCGTTGTTGGTCAAAAAAAGCTCGCTGTCCCAACCCTATGTACGATCCATAATCCACTGCACAACCCTGTTAAACATGCTGTATATCTTAGCAGACGGCATAAGGATTTGTTCGGACACTTTCCAGATAAATACGTTTATAACGGATTAAACCCCGATGAATATCAATTTTCGGATCAAAAGGATGACTATCTTTTATACATGGGTTCGATTATTGAATATAAAGGTGTTCATCATGCCATAGAGGTAGCCAATCGCTCGAATCAGAAGCTAGTTATAGCAGGCCCCATTTATGATTATAATTATTTCCATCATCAGATCTCCCCATTGTTAATGGTGAACCCGAACGTTCAGTATATTGGAGAAGTTGGGGGACAGGAGCGGCAAAACCTGTTGAAGAAGGCCAGATGTATGCTCTTTCCTACTCTATGCGAGGAACCGTTCGGTCTTGTTATGATCGAAGCACTTGCATGCGGCACTCCCGTCCTTGCTCTTTCCAATGGCTCTGTTTCTGAGGTCATGAGCGGGTTTCCTAATTTGATTTGTCATACCGTTGATCAGATGGCCGATAAAGCCATGCATGAAATATTGCCTAGCCCTGACGAACTTAGAGCGTATGTTCTGAATAATTTCACAACAAGTATAATGACTGACCGTTACCTGGAAATTTATGAACAAGTCATTAATGAAGAAGTGTAACCGTACACGAGGAGATTGAATGGGGTGTCATTCGTGTTCCTCTAGACTAGTCAACGATCCAATCAGACGTTAATGCTGCGAAGCCAGGAAATGAAACTTGAAGAGCTATAATCACCTAAATAAGGCAATCATCAAAGCAGCGACTGTTTCCCGATTTTATCGAGGTGCAGCCGCTGCTTTTTGAGTTCATTGATCTTTTTGTAGAAGCGCATCGAGGTACTTTTTATTTTGAAGAATACTGGAATCATTAGGGCGATAGCTCCGTGCCAGCTCGTTATGCTCGTAAGCCGCTTCATGATTCCCCAGTCGATCATAACAAACGCAAAGCTGAAGATGCGGCAACCATGTTGAGCAGGTAGGGTTAGAAAATCCCCAGTCATCCTCAGGTGGTTTCAGTCCTGCTCCTAATTTATACCAAAATATCGCCGATTCATACCGATTAAGATTTAGAAAATGAAACCCGAGACGGCAGCAAAATTCAGCCCTCGGACTATCATAACGAAAGGACCTAAACACCGATTCCAATTCCTTTTCCGTATTACCTATTTTATTGTAGCAATCTGCAAGCTTACCGCAGGACGAGATCTCGTCTTCCACCCAGCCTTTGCCGGTCGCGAGAAACTTATCGAAGTAAGTAATTGCCTTATTGTACTTTTGGTGATCCAGCAGCTCATTAGCGTAGTAATATAAGTCCCGAGGTGTAAACGTCTCCCCGCGCATCAGCCTGTTCTGGAATATCTTGAGGTTCCTGTCACTTTTACGATGAATTCTGCAGTGTGTAACGGAAATGTCACTGTTGACTATGTTTCCTTTTACATCCAAATATTCATGTATCGCACCGATCCACTTAAAATCGTTCTCTCTTTTCACCAACCGATTACGCCTAAATCTGGAAGTCGGATTGCCATATTCATCGAATGCATAATTATAAACCATGGTTACCGAATCGACGGATGGATCAAGCTCCTTCTTTAGCTCCATGAATTTATTGCAGTCCTCTTCCTTCAATATATCATCAGCGTCCAGCCATAGAATATAGTCCTTAGTAGCCTGCCGAAAAGCGAAGTTACGGGCTGCAGCGAAATCGTCTATCCATTTATAAGGGTACACTTTATCTGTAAAGGTGCTTACAATCGCTTTGGTTTGGTCCGTGGAACCGGTATCAACGATCACAATCTCATCAACTGCTTTTGCAATCGAAGACAAGCAGCCGCCAATCGTCTTCTCCTCATTTTTAACAATCATACAAAGACTTACCGTTACCAAAGTTTTCACTCCCAGCTGAGGTGTAATCATTATGCATTTATGATATTCCGGCCTTGCAATGGTGTGAGCAGACTCAAAGAAAATCGTATGTTGAACAGATTCTTATCTACAGCTGCTGTCATGATCGCCTGTTTGGTTACATTTTTAATTCCTCGCAATCGGCAATAGCGAAGCCCATCCGAAGCGTTATAACAGTATCCATGACGGTCTGTTGTTTGGTAGATAAGGGGTTGGGCATTCGGGTAAGATATAACTGTCATTTGGAAATTTATATAAAAATGGCTGTCGAAATTTCTCGACAGCCTGAGACATCTATTAAGTGTCTTAATATAAATATGAGAATTTTTCATTACACAATTGTAAAGCCCGCACTAACATAACCAGTGGCAGATGTAATAACGTTAAGCCCCGTAGCTGTGGATGAGAATACCATTAATAGACGTGTCTGAGGGGTTACGCCAATACTCAAACCGGTTGTAATAGCACTTCCAAAATCCCCTAGATTTACAGTTCCTGTTAAAGCTGGAAGTGTCACGATTGCTCCTGGGATTGCGGTGAAAGTGTTATCTGGCGTTGTAGATTGGAACAATCGCCCGGTAATCGTTACAGTAGTACTAACAAGAGTTAACGATATGGTATTACTGTAAAAAGCAGCAATAGATGTTATTGTTCCAGCACGAGGAACGGAAAATGCAAAGTTGATAATAGGTCCCGCAATAGTACCCGTCAAATCGATGGTACCACCAACAATAGAGATCCCTGTGGCAGAGCTTCCAAATCCAATTAGACTTGCTGTTCCGACTAATCCTAATGCAACTGTGGTCATAGTAACGGGTCCTCCAGATGCCAGTGGTATAATTGCACCATCACCTGTTGCTCCTGTTGCTCCTGTTGCTCCCGTTGCTCCTGTTGTTCCTGTTGCTCCTGTTGCTCCTGTTGCTCCTGTTGCTCCTGTTTCACCAGTCACACCTGTTACTCCGGTTGCTCCTGCTACCCCAGTCGCTCCAGTTACTCCGGTTGCTCCCGTTGCTCCGGTTTCACCAGTCACACCTGTTACTCCGGTTGCTCCGGTTGCTCCGGTTTCACCAGTCACACCTGTTGCTCCCGTTGCTCCTGCTACCCCAGTCGCTCCAGTTACTCCGGTTGCTCCGGTTTCACCAGTCACACCTGTTGCTCCTGTTGCTCCTGCTACCCCAGTCGCTCCAGTTGCTCCGGTTTCACCAGTCACACCTGTTGCTCCCGTTGCTCCTGCTACCCCAGCCGCTCCAGTTACTCCGGTTGCTCCGGTTTCACCAGTCACACCTGTTGCTCCCGTTACTCCTGCTACCCCAGTCGCTCCAGTTACTCCGGTTGCTCCGGTTTCACCAGTCACACCTGTTGCTCCCGTTGCTCCTGCTACCCCAGCCGCTCCAGTTACTCCGGTTGCTCCGGTTTCACCAGTCACACCTGTTGCTCCCGTTACTCCTGCTACCCCAGTCGCTCCAGTTACTCCGGTTGCTCCGGTTTCACCAGTCACACCTGTTGCTCCCGTTGCTCCTGCTACTCCAGTCGCTCCAGTTACTCCGGTTGCTCCAGTTACTCCGGTTGCTCCGGTTGCTCCAGTTACTCCGGTTGCTCCGGTTTCACCAGTCACACCTGTTGCTCCCGTTGCTCCTGCTATCCCCGTCGCTCCAGTTACTCCGGTTGCTCCTGTTTCACCAGTCACACCTGTTGCTCCCGTTGCTCCTGCTACCCCAGTCGCTCCAGTTACTCCGGTTGCTCCGGTTTCACCAGTCACACCTGTTGCTCCTGTTGCTCCTGCTACCCCGGTTGCTCCGGTTGATCCTGTTTCACCAGTCACACCTGTTGCTCCCGTTGCTCCTGCTACCCCGGTCGCTCCAGTCGCTCCGGTTTCACCAGTCACACCTGTTGCTCCCGTTGCTCCTGCTACTCCAGTCGCTCCAGTTACTCCGGTTGCTCCCGTTGCGCCTGCTACCCCGGTTGCTCCGGTTTCACCAGTCACACCAGTTACTCCGGTTGCTCCGGTTTCACCAGTCACACCTGTTGCTCCCGTTGCTCCTGCTACCCCAGTCGCTCCAGTTACCCCAGTCGCTCCGGTTTCACCAGTCTCACCTGTTGCTCCCGTTGCTCCTGCTACTCCAGTCGCTCCAGTTACTCCGGTCGCTCCTGTTTCACCAGTCACACCTGTTGCTCCCGTTGCTCCTGCTACTCCAGTCGCTCCAGTTACTCCGGTTGCTCCTGTTTCACCAGTCACACCTGTTGCTCCTGTTGCTCCTGCTACCCCAGTCGCTCCAGTTACTCCGGTTGCTCCTGTTTCACCAGTCACACCTGTTGCTCCTGTTGCTCCCGTTGCTCCTGCTACCCCAGTCGCTCCAGTTACTCCGGTTGCTCCCGTTGCTCCTGCTACCCCAGTTGCTCCTGCTACCCCGGTTGCTCCGGTTGCTCCTGTTTCACCAGTCACACCTGTTGCTCCCGTTGCTCCTGCTATCCCCGTCGCTCCAGTTACTCCCGTTGCTCCTGTTTCACCAGTCACACCTGTTGCTCCCGTTGCTCCTGCTACCCCAGTCGCTCCAGTTACTCCGGTTGCTCCGGTTTCACCAGTCACACCTGTTACTCCGGTTGCTCCGGTTTCACCAGTCACACCTGTTGCTCCCGTTACTCCTGCTATCCCCGTCGCTCCAGTTACTCCGGTTGCTCCGGTTTCACCAGTCACACCTGTTGCTCCTGTTGCTCCTGCTATCCCAGTCGCTCCAGTTACTCCGGTTGCTCCGGTTTCACCAGTCACACCTGTTGCTCCTGTTGCTCCTATTGCTCCCGTTGCTCCTGCTACTCCAGTCGCTCCAGTTACTCCGGTTGCTCCTGTTTCACCAGTCACACCTGTTGCTCCCGTTGCTCCTGCTATCCCCGTTGCTCCAGTTACTCCGGTTGCTCCGGTTGCTCCGGTTTCACCAGTCACACCTGTTGCTCCCGTTACTCCTGCTATCCCCGTCGCTCCAGTTACTCCGGTTGCTCCGGTTTCACCAGTCACACCTGTTGCTCCTGTTGCTCCTGCTATCCCAGTCGCTCCAGTTACTCCGGTTGCTCCGGTTTCACCAGTCACACCTGTTGCTCCTGTTGCTCCTATTGCTCCCGTTGCTCCTGCTACTCCAGTCGCTCCAGTTACTCCGGTTGCTCCTGTTTCACCAGTCACACCTGTTGCTCCCGTTGCTCCTGCTATCCCCGTTGCTCCAGTTACTCCGGTTGCTCCGGTTGCTCCTGTTTCACCAGTCACACCTGTTGCTCCCGTTGCTCCTGCTATCCCAGTCGCTCCAGTTACTCCGGTTGCTCCTGTTTCACCAGTCACACCTGTTGCTCCTGTTGCTCCTACTACCCCAGTCGCTCCAGTTACTCCGGTTGCTCCTGTTTCACCAGTCACACCTGTTGCTCCCGTTGCTCCTGCTACCCCAGTCGCTCCAGTTACTCCGGTTGCTCCGGTTTCACCAGTCACACCTGTTGCTCCTGTTGCTCCCGATACCCCAGTCGCTCCAGTTGCTCCGGTTGCTCCTGTTTCACCAGTCACACCTGTTGCTCCCGTTGCTCCTGCTATCCCAGTCTCACCTGTTGCTCCCGTTGCTCCTGCTACTCCAGTCGCTCCAGTCGCTCCAGTTACTCCGGTCGCTCCTGTTTCACCAGTCACACCTGTTGCTCCCGTTGCTCCTGCTACTCCTGTTGCTCCTGCTACCCCAGTCGCTCCAGTTACTCCGGTTGCTCCCGTTGCTCCTGCTACCCCAGTCGCTCCAGTTACCCCAGTCGCTCCAGTTACCCCAGTCGCTCCGGTTTCACCAGTCACACCTGTTGCTCCCGTTGCTCCTGCTACTCCAGTCGCTCCAGTTACTCCGGTTGCTCCTGTTGCTCCTGTTGCTCCTGTTTCACCTGTCACACCTGTTGCTCCTGTTGCTCCTGCTACCCCGGTTGCTCCTGTTTCACCAGTCACACCTGTTGCTCCTGTTGCTCCCGTTGCGCCTGCTAACCCGGTTGCTCCGGTTTCACCAGTCACACCAGTCGCCCCAGTTACTCCGGTTGCTCCTGTTGCTCCTGCCACCCCAGTCGCTCCAGTTACTCCGGTTGCTCCCGTTGCTCCTGCCACCCCAGTCGCTCCAGTTACTCCTGTTGCTCCTGTTGCTCCTGTTGCTCCTGCAACCCCGGTTGCTCCTGTTGCTCCCGTTGCGCCTGCTAACCCGGTTGCTCCGGTTTCACCAGTCACACCTGTTGCTCCTGTTGCTCCTGCCACCCCAGTCGCTCCAGTTACTCCGTTTGCTCCGGTTTCACCAGTCACACCTGTTGCTCCCGTTGCTCCTGCTACCCCGGTCGCTCCAGTTACTCCGGTTGCTCCTGTTTCACCAGTCACACCTGTTGCTCCCGTTGCTCCTGCTACTCCAGTCGCTCCATTTACTCCGGTTGCTCCTGTTTCACCAGTCACACCTGTTACTCCGGTTGCTCCTGTTTCACCAGTCACACCTGTTACTCCGGTTGCTCCCGTTGCTCCTGCCACCCCAGTCGCTCCAGTTACTCCGGTTGCTCCTGTTGCTCCTGCCACCCCAGTTGCTCCAGTCGCTCCAGTTACTCCGGTTGCTCCCGTTGCTCCAGCCACCCCAGTCGCTCCTGCTACTCCAGTCGCTCCAGTTACTCCGGTTGCTCCGGTTTCACCAGTCACACCGGTTGCTCCTGTCGCTCCTGTTACACCCGTTGCACCACCTGCTGGTCCTGTTACACCTGTCGCACCAGTTACACCTGTTGCACCTGTTACACCTGTCGCACCCGTCGCACCTGTCGCACCCGTTACACCTGTCGCACCTGTCGCACCTGTCGCACCTGTTGCACCTGTTGCACCTGTTGCACCTGTCGCACCAGTTACACCTGTCGCACCTGTTACACCTGTCGCTCCTGTTAACCCTTGCGCTCCGGTTACCCCAGTTGCTCCTGTTAACCCTTGCGCTCCGGTTACCCCAGTTGCTCCTGTTATCCCTTGCGCTCCGGTTACCCCAGTTGCTCCTGTTATCCCTTGCGCTCCTGTTGCTCCTGTTGCTCCTGTTGCTCCTGTTGGGCCGTAGTAATCGTTACCTTCAAATTCGATTTCCATTTGTGACCCGTTATACATTTTCACTTTAATTTCTTCTACATACTTCCACTTGATTGTTTCTAGCCATTCTTCAAGCATTTCCTCTCTTTCATCTTCATCTTTGTCCTTAGCAAACTTTAGCTCATATTCATCACCGTTGTAATATTCGAGTTCAATTTCTTTAATGTTTTCTATACCAACTGCATCAATAGTTTTACTCAGTTTCTTGTATTTATTAGTATTACTTCCCAATTAATCTGACACCTCCCTGAAAATTACAAATTAAACTTGTTCATTTGTAATACTTTCTTCACCGACATTTTCAAACAGATCTTTCTCCGTATTTTTTTACCTACACCTCACCCTCCCTATAATCCAATTAAAAAAAATAGTTACACTTTGTATTATATGATTCCTACGATTATGTGATTGGACGAATGAGAGAGAGAGCATATCCGTGGATGGCTGAAAACTATCAATCTGACCTAGCTTGTTTTCATTCCCCCTCTAGTAATCCGTGATAGTAATCTGATATATAGTATCTAATGTCTTCCTTATTCCATCCAAATATCATTTATCTAATATTAAGGATTCTTTACAATATTCTCTGTCACACTCATAAAAGAAAAAGGGTCGCATATCCACACAACACATATTCATGCGGTGAATTGCGACCAGTAAGTTAGATATTTATCTTGACTGCCACATGGATGTTACATTCTAACAACAATTAACTGGCACCATCCTCATATTGGGAGCTGGAACAACGTCATCATCTTATTGAATAAGGTTACATCTTTTCCGGCCTCTCAAATGTAATTTTCCGTGCTCGAAATTCATACCATACAGCCCGCAGATATGATCCGAAAATCGTGCCGTCGCTTCCTTATGGCTGGAGGAGAGGAATAATTACTCCGGCGTTATCTCACGTGTGAAAGGGGCTTGTTTCATCCCGAAGAAGGATAGCATGGCAGATTAACTCAATTTTTCATTCCTTGATCTTGGCAAAGTTTGTCCTCCAAGCTCTTCGCGTTTTTTCGCTTCTCGCTGCACTTTGAGACGTTCTAAATAGTTGTAGCCTATTAATACTATCTACTGCCAAATTACGGACGCGTGGAATGAAATAACGTCGGTTGACGGCTATTACGGTCACTTGACAACTCGCGATATGGGTACGATCGGTCGGTAAATATATGTATAAGCACGTTCCCTTATAATAACGTTGTGGCGAGCGACGTATTGGTAAAAAACACGAAGGTAACGGACTATGGGATTCATCGCGCATGATGTAACGGAGCACCCAGATGCGATCATCGAAGCGCAGCGCAATTTGAACGTAAAAAGAAGCCGATACTAGCCGAAGATATCCAGCGCGCGGTATCGGACTCATTTACGTATAAAAAACTACGCATGTTTAATCGTTTCGAAGACTTATATGTCATCAGTGTGGTTGAGGTATTGATACGCTTGGGAGACGGGTAGGCATAGACGGTGAGCGGTTCCTCATAGACGAAGTGACCGACGCTACTTCCCCTTAGCCTTCATTAGCGCTAAGATTGCTAAACCTAGTGCTGCCGCAGCTACAATCACTATTAATGTCATCATTGACCGGCACTTCCTTTCATGAACGAGTCAATCAATTCTCCGCCATTCTCACGTAAATTATACGTATAACTCACCGAAAAATTACGTGTTGATGGCGAATGCTTCGCTGAGACTCAAAGAAACTAAAGATGAATACGTAGAGTTAACGGTTAATCCAGGATCGTTTTGCAGCAAGAAGGAGTTCGTTAAAATGGCACTAGGTTCATAAACAGACTTTGCGGAACATTTCAATTACCGCAAAAAAAGCCGAGGCATAAAACGCCTCGGCTCGTTTGCTATTAACCAATTATCTTTAATACTCAACCACCCGACAAACTCACTTAGAAAGCGAGGTGAAAAACGCAGAAGTTTAACTCATTTGCAGCAATAAAGTTAATCGGAAAGGTGAAACTCCCTTGACCGCAAATTCACTGTTTCAGCAACCGCCAAATAACCGAAAACCTTACGCTGCTTACTTTCACGATACCTTATGCTCAATCCGCAGTTTATCCGCAACCATCGCAATAAACTCACTATTCGTCGGTTTCGATTTGCTGATGTTGATCGTGTAACCAAAAAGATGAGAGATGCTGTCAATATTACCACGTGTCCAAGCTACTTCTATCGCATGGCGAATGGCACGTTCAACGCGGGAGGGTGTAGTTTTGAATTTCTCGGCAATCGCTGGATAAAGCGTCTTCGTAATAGCCCCCAAGATTTCAATGTTATTGTAAACCATAGTGATGGCTTCACGTAAATATTGATATCCTTTAATATGAGCTGGAACACCAATTTCATGAATGATACTAGTGATATTTGCGTCTAAGTTTTTCCCTTTTGCAATAGGTACTACATTTGACTTTGACATCGATGAGAAAGATGATGAGTTAGAAATCACTGTTGAATTATTGACTAGCTGACGAATCCGGTTAGCTAAAATTTCCATATCGAATGGCTTGAGTATGTAGTATGAAGCTCCAAGCTGTACTGCTTTTTGAGTAATATTCTCTTGCCCAAATGCCGTTAACATAATAATCTTCGGCATCGGCGATAAATTCATTTCTCGCAGACGTTCCAATACCCCCAAACCATCTAAGTGAGGCATAATGATATCCAAAATTAGAACATCTGGTACTTCTCTCGTCTCTTCAAGCAGACGAAGCACTTCTTCACCATTGTACGCGATACCGGTAACGACCATATCGTTTTGTTCTGAAATATACTCCGATAACAAATTTGTAAATTCCCGGTTGTCGTCAGCTAATAAAACTTCAATTCTTTGCAAAGTATAGTCCTCCTCAGATAGAATCCGTCGCTAAAGTGTAAGAGATAAAACTTCCGTCTAACCCTTCCTGTCTAACTTACATTTTCGACACAAGAAATTAAATTCCTTCTGTCGAATAATATTTTTCTTTATTTTTTATTGGTGATACTTTATAATGTATATTTTAATACATGAACCATCATCTTTCGAACATTTTCGACAAAATAGCTTATTGAAAATTCATCTGAATTCATTAATGAATCTAAAGATGAGTTCCTCACCAAAAATAAAAATCTTAAGGCGATTAAGACGCCTTAAGATCCACGTTCGCTTGCTTTAAAAGTACGCCTGCATCCTGAAGCATCCATTCGATGAAACAACCATACCCCGAAGTCGGATCATTAACAAAGACATGTGTGACCGCCCCAATGAGTTTGCCATCTTGAATAATTGGACTTCCTGACATACCTTGCACAATCCCACCTGTTTGTTCCAACAATCTAGAATCTGTAATTTTGATTACCATTCCTTTCGTTGCTGGAGAAGATTGACGTGTGACATGAACGATCTCTACATTGAATCTTTCGACCTTTTGGCCATTCACAACCGTAAGGAGCTGAGCAGGTCCTTCTTTTACTTCTTCAGCAAAAGCAACTGGCACAGCGTCCTGATCATAGCTGTGAGATGGAAGCTCCTGCATTTTGCCGAATATACCGAAAGAGGTATTCCGCTCAATATTACCAAGAACCTTGCTTTCTTTTACAAAATGAGCACGTTTCTCACCAGGTTCACCATTTTGGCTTTTATTGATGGAGGTCACATTAGATTGTAAAATTTGGCCTTCGCCAACTTCAATTGGTGTTTGCGTGTCCATGTCCGTAATCACATGACCTAGTGCACCGTAAACGCCTTGATCAGGAGCGTAAAAGGTAAGCGTGCCAACGCCTGCTGCAGAATCACGGATGTATAAACCTAGACGCCAAGCTTGATCTTCTACATCGAATACTGGGGAAAGTGTGGTTTGGAAGTGATGAGTGCCACGCTTGACCGTTAGACGCAATGGCTGCTTGGAGCCACCTGCTTCCTCAGCCATCTCAGCAACCTTATGAACCTCATTCACATACTTCCCATTTATTCGAATAATAAGATCCCCTAATTGCAAATTAGCTGTTTCGCCAGGAGACACCTTTACTCCTTTGCCGCTCATCACCTGATGATGCCCAACTACCATAATACCAGCTGACTTTACTTTCACGCCGATTGTTTGACCACCCGGGATAACTCTCAAGTCAGGGACTACATTAACTTTGACCGTTTTGAATGGAATTTTACCGAACAGCTTCAATTTCATCGTAGTTTCACCGCTATGATGAGATTGTATCGACAATGGTCTGTTCAGATTAACGGATGAAGATCGATTCATCGAACCATTCACATGGAGCATATTAGGGTCAACGGTGACTTCCGCATGTACAGGCATGCCATAATCTAACTGCTTTAATTGACCTGAGAACAAACGAAGCTCATTTGGAAAGGCAGCAAAATGTTGAAATGGGGAGGAAATGCCAAGCATACAGACAATAATAACGAGAACAAGACCAAGCCACCGCTTTCGCTGATTGGCATTCAATGACTTCACGCTCCCTGTTGCTAAATCGCTTGACGAGAAAGGTGTTCGCCATTTGCGTACCTTTAAGGTATCCCTGCCCCCACTGTTTTATGTCGCCAAAAACATTCCCAAAATCCCTTCCATTAGGCTCCCTTTTGTTTAAAAGCCAAGTCAAGCATTTCTTGTGCATGATGGCGAGTTTTTTCCGTAACTTCCACACCACCAAGCATGCGAGCCAATTCTTCAATTCGTGTCATGTTCTCAAGCTCTGTGACAAGAGTGGATGTCCGCTCTGCCACAATTGTTTTTCTTATCTCATAATGGTGATCCGCCATACAAGCAACCTGCGGCAAATGTGTGATTGAGAAGACTTGGCACTGCGTCGATAAACGAGACATTTTCTCTGCAATTGCTTGCGCTGCTCTTCCACTCACCCCAGTATCCACCTCATCGAATACGAGTACAGGTACAAGGTCAATGGAAGCAAAGATTGTTTTTAGTGCAAGCATGATACGAGACATTTCGCCGCCTGAGGCAATTTTGTTAAGAGGCTTAAGCGGTTCCCCTGGGTTAGGGGCAATAAGAAAAGCAGCTTCATCGATCCCATTCGCATAAAGCCTATAAGACTCTCCCTCAGCCTGCTGATGAAGTTCAACACAAAACGTGGTTCGTTCCATTTGGAGTTGTCTAAGTTCTGCCTCAATCGCAGCAGCGAGTCGATTAGCCGCTTCTTGACGAACCACAGATAATTCCTTGCCAAGCTGAATGGCTTCATCATGCAATCGAGCTTGCTCCGCTTGTAGACGAGCCAGATGCTCATCTCGATTCTCAATTTTATCTGCTTCTGACTGAATTCGATCTAAATAGGTTAAGATATCAGGAATCGATTCACCATACTTACGTTTCAAGCTATGTATGAAATCAAGTCTGTCATCAATGAAGTTAAGGCGCTCGGGATCAGAATCAACACCATCACGGTAATCCCTCAACTGAAATGAAGCATCCTCAAGTTGATAAAAGCTGGATTGAAGCTGCTCCAAGAGCGGTCCAAGAAGTTCAGGATCATACTCACGTATATCTGTAATTCGACTTATAGCCCGACTGATTGCATCTAACCCCTTATTACCGTATAACAGGGTGTACGCTTCAGAAGAAGCATCACGCCGTTTGACGGAAGAGACTAGCTTAAGCTTCTCTTCCGCGAGCAGCTCATCCTCTCCAGCCTTTAGTCGTGCTGATTCAATTTCTTCAATTTGGAAACGATAAAGGTCAAGCATTTGCATGTTTTGTCTGGATGAATCCTCTAGTTCTCTAAGCTGGTGTCGTATCTTCTCATGCTGACGAAAGGCATCTTTATAATTGACCAATATGGAAGATACCTTATCACCCGCATAGGAATCTAACCAGTCCAAATGTTTCTCTGTACGAAATAAAGATTGATGTTCGTGTTGACCATGGATGTTAACGAGACATTCTCCTGCTTCACGAAGCATAGACATCGTGACAATATGTCCATTCACTCGGCTAACGCTTTTACCCTGAGACGAGAGCTCACGTCGAATAACAAGCCCTTCATCGGTCCTGGCATCTATTCCAAACGATTGGAGTATTCCCCATACCGGATGATTCCGCGGCAGCTCAAACATAGCCTCGATCTCCGCTTTATCACAGCCGTACCGAACCATATCTGACGATCCTCTGCCTCCAACAACAAGACTAAGTGCATCAATTAATATCGATTTGCCGGCTCCCGTCTCACCCGTTAATACATGAAATCCATCATAAAACCGAACCGTTACCGATTCAACGACAGCCAAATTACGTATGGATAGCTCGCGAAGCATGAATGCTCTCCTCCTTTATTTCTGTCAACTTATCTCATTGCTTTCATACGACTTCGTTCATGACCAAAATTAATTCATCAATCCAAGCAGTCGATCAACAACTTCCGCGCTTTGGATTTTGGTTCTGCAAATAATAAGAATGGTATCATCACCGCAAATGGTACCCATAACCTCAGTCCACTCCATATTGTCAATCATAGCTCCAATCGCATTTGCAGTACCAGGCAAGCATTTCATAACAACGAGATTGTCAGTAAAATCAATATGGACAAAGTGATCGGTTAATGTCCGTTTGAGCTTATAGATAGGGTTTACTCGCTGCTCTTGCGGCATTGAATATTTATAACGTCCATCTTCTGCTGGTACTTTTATCAGCTGCATTTCTTTAATATCTCTCGATACAGTTGCTTGGGTTACCTGAAATCCTTCTTCTCGTAAACCTTCAACAAGCTCATCCTGCGTTTCGATAACGGAATGATTAATTAACTCTCGAATTTTCATCTGTCTGACGCTCTTCATGAAATCCCCCTCAATTGGTTCAAGCTTTTAACCAAAACGGAATGTTATGGTTCTTATTGTTCTATCTCTCTGATCGATAAACAAAATACCTTCACATTCAGGCATAAGTAAAGCATAGACCAATAAACGGTCTCTTACTCCACTGCCAGTCCAATCAATTGGCATTCGGTCACGTGCGGTCTTTACGATATAATGCTTACCATCTTTCTCAGCAATTAAATCAATAAATAATCGACTATATAAAGTTTGTCCATCTAAATCAATTGTAATAGGCACACGGTACTTCCCATGAGTTACCTCATAGCCCGCTTGTTCTAAAAAAATAACATGCTCATCATTCTCACGTACTTCTTCTGCTCGGCTTAGCAGCAGTTTCGAGTTCAAGCCTGGCGGTTCATGTAACCAGCGATAAAACATTCGGTATAACCAGAAAATGAGTATGCTTCCGGCGATCAGCATCACAAGCCAGTCACCATACTTGTCCATTGCATCCCTCCATTCAATACCACGAAACGATTACTAATCATTTCGCGTTCAAGGGGGATATTTCCTCTTCCAGAAAACCGAACGCTTGTTTGGTTAGTGTATCAAATATTTTCAATTCTGAAAAGAGGAACATGCAGAAAGGATGCCCTTAATAAACAAAAAGAGTCATTTTCTCGGTCAAAACCGAAAAAAGACTCCATGTCCCATCATAGGACCTACAAATAATAACTCAAGAGAACGTTTGACTTGCTTCTGTTACCAGTTCAGCTATTCGCTCAGCATCTGGATGAGGTTGCTCAATTCCCGGTTGCCATTTCCAATGGGCAAGGAACTCAATATTTCCTTCACCGCCAGTTATAGGTGAGAACGTTAGATGCAGTAGTTCATAGCCTTGCTCAGCTGCAAAAGTCAAAACGGTATTTAAAACCTCTCTATGAACAGCATGATCTCGTATGACACCCGACTTGCCAACCTTATCGCGTCCCGCTTCAAACTGAGGCTTGATTAAGGCAACAACCTCAGCACCCGCACTCAGAAGTGTTCCAAGCGTAGGCAGTATAAGCTTTAATGAGATGAATGATACATCAATCGAAGCAAATGATGGCGCTGGACCAACAAGATCAGCTGGCTTCATATAGCGGAAATTCACGCGCTCCATTACGTTCACACGTTCATCTTGTCTCAAAGACCAGTCAAGCTGATTATAACCCACATCAATTGCATATACATAAGAAGCACCATTCTTCAGCGCGCAATCCGTGAAGCCGCCTGTGGAGGCACCAATGTCTAACATAACTACCTGGTCCATTTTCAATTCAAACTGCTTGATAGCCTTCTCCAGCTTTAAGCCACCACGACTTACATAAGGATGCAAGGCTCCCTTTACTTTGATTTCTGCCGTCCGGAGCACCTTCATTCCGCTCTTCTCCATACGTTCCCCATCAACAATAACGAGGCCAGCCATTAAAGCCGCTTTCGCCTTCACTCGACTATCATAGAAGCCTTGTTCGACTAGTAATATATCTATGCGTTCTTTTGCTATTGTCATCTACCTTCTCCCGTTCTTACGCCGGGCCAGTTGCTCGCTTGCGCACACTCGGCAGCAAAGCTTTAAGCTCGGTGACAACACGTTCCGTAGTCAGTCCTATTTCTTGACGCTGTTCCTCAATCGAGCCATGCTCAACAAAAACGTCAGGTACGCCCATAATACGAATTGGAGCAGTCTGTTTGTTATGAAGCGAGTAGAATTCCAAGATCGCGCTTCCTAACCCGCCAAGCTCTGCCCCTTCTTCTAAGACCAGCATATGCTGGCGTTCGTTAGCAAGCTTGAGCAGCATCGCCTCATCAAGCGGCTTGATAAATCTGGCATTGATTATGCGTAGGTTAAGTCCTTCCCGTTTCAACAGCTCCGCTGCTTCTTCAGCAATCTGCAGCATTGGACCGATGGCTACGATAACGGCAGAATCACCCTCACGCACGGTTTCCCATGAGCCAATAGGAATTGGAATCATTTCTTTATCCATAGCAACACCAAGACCATTAATTCGCGGATACCGAATGGCTATCGGTCCATCATTATAGTCAACTGCCGTTTTCATCATACGGCGAAGCTCGTTCTCATCTTTAGGCATCATCAATACCATGTTTGGGATATGACGCATGTAGGGGATATCAAACACACCGTGATGTGTTTCACCATCTGGACCAACAAAACCTGCACGATCAATCGCAAAGATAACATTAGCATTTTGACGGCAAATATCATGAACAATTTGATCATATGCACGCTGCAAAAAGGTTGAGTAAACCGCATATACCGGTTTCATGCCCTCCATCGCGAGCGCCGCGCACATGGTAGCCGCATGCTGTTCAGCAATACCTACATCAATCATACGGTTTGGATAACGCTCAGCGAATTTCAATAAGCCCGATCCGCCTGGCATAGCTGGGGTAACCGCAACAATCCGTTTATCCTGTTCAGCCAATTCCATTAAAGCCTCACTGAAAACCTCCGTATACATTGGAGGACCTACTGCCTTGAGCACCTGACCTGATTCAATCTTGTATGGCGTGATTCCATGCCATTTGAAAGAATCTGCTTCCGCGGGTGAATAACCTTTTCCTTTAACCGTAATGACATGGACAAGCACCGGTCCGCTTACACTGTTTGCTTGCTCCATCACATCAATTAATTGATTAAAGTCATGTCCATCCACGGGCCCAAGATATGTGAAGCCAAATTGCTCGAACAGAATACCGCTTACGAGCAAATATTTAATGCTATCTTTGAAACGCTCAGCTGTCTTAGCAAGCTTGCCACCGATAGCTGGAATTTTGTTTAACAGTTGGTTCAGATCTTCTTTTGCCTTCTGATAATGGCGGTCGGTTCTGATCTTGCCAAGATAGTGATGCAAAGCCCCTACGTTAGGTGCAATCGACATTTCATTATCATTTAGTATGACCATAAGATTCTTCTTCTCATGACCAATATGATTAAGAGCTTCGAGCGCCATCCCACCCGTTAGCGCACCGTCGCCTATGACAGCTACAACCTTATTGTTCTCGCCCTTCAAATCACGAGCCAAAGCCATACCCATCGCAGCGGACAGAGAGGTGCTGCTATGTCCTGCTTCCCAAACGTCATGCGGACTCTCGGAACGTTTAATAAAGCCGCATAATCCTTTATATTTACGCAATGTATCGAACTGGTCTTTACGACCTGTTAAAATTTTATGAACATATGACTGATGTCCCACATCAAAAATAAACTTATCCGTAGGGCTATCATATAAATAATGCAGCGCAAGCGTAAGCTCAACTACTCCTAGATTCGGAGCAAGATGACCCCCAGTTGCGGATAGCTTTTCAATCAAAAACTTACGGATCTCTTCGGCTAACTGTTCTAATTGGGCTACAGATAAAGTCTTCAAATCTTTGGGCCCGCTAATTTTTTCGAGCAACACGTTATTTCCTCGCTTTCCCGGTCAACGGCACACGCTGTCCAATAAACGTCTAACGTTTGTGACTAAAGTATAACATAGACGCTTCAGATACCCAAGACTAGACTACGAATGGATTAGTGGTCCCTGTTTACTAAATAATCAGCAATCGCAAACAATCTCTCAGGTTTTGCTAAATCAGCTTTCATAAGCGCTTGCTTAGCTTCCGCCGTTAGACGCTCAACGAGTGCTTTGCTCTCTTCCATACCGATTAGATAAGGATAGGTCACTTTTTGCTGTTGAACATCGCTTTGAGTTGGTTTTCCGAGCTTTGCTTCGTCACCAATCAAATCCAGAATATCATCTTGTACTTGAAAAGCCAGTCCAAGCTTACTTGCAAATTCCTGTAAAGCAATTAGCTGTTCATTCGAAGCCCCGCCTACTCGAGCGCCCGCTGTGACGGAGAACATAATGAGATCACTCGTTTTATGCAAATGAATAAATTCAAGCTGCTCGAGCGACGTAACACCTTGTTCACCCAAAATATCAGCCGCTTGTCCGCCCACCATTCCTGTAGCCCCCGCAAGCTCAGCCAAATCAGATACGATATCGAGTGCAACTTGAGCAGATACACCCTGCTTCACCGCTTGAGTAACTGCATAGAAGGCGTGAGTCAGCAAACCGTCTCCAGCCAATATAGCCATTGCTTCTCCATATACTTTGTGATTCGTTAATTTACCACGACGATAATCATCATTATCCATCGCTGGCAAGTCATCATGAATGAGCGAATACGTATGGATCATCTCAATCGCACAAGCAATCGGAAAGGCCGCTTTGCGGGCAAGATTGTCGTTATGTACAGCTTCTGCAGCAGTTAGAACCAAGATAGGTCGAAGCCGTTTGCCGCCTGCTTCCAAGGAGTACATCATAGCTTCACGAAGCTGATGAGGTATTTGCCAATCATGAGGGAATGCGGTCAAAAGCGCCTGTTCAATTTCGGATGCGGAGTGAGTTAAATATTCTACTGTAGTGCTCGAAGCGTTCACTCTTATTCCCCTCTATCTTCATTTGCAGGAGCAAACGGTTTTTTTTGAATGCCTTTTTCCGTTTCAATCAGCACTTCTATCTTTCTCTCGACCTGCTCTAGCTTGTCGCCGCACAGTTGTGAGAGCTGCATGCCTTCTTGAAATAAATCAATGGCAGCCTCAAGTGGAACATCTCCACTCTCCAGCTTGCTTACGATTGATTCGAGCTTCTCAATCGCTTCTTCAAAGCTGATTGGTTGTTTCTCTGCTTTTGCCATCGTTTACGACTCCCCTTTCATCTCCCAAACCTGACATTCCAAGTGCCCGTCGGAGAGCTTCACTTTGATCGAATCGCCCAGCTGTACATCATGAATCGACTTAATCAGCTGCTTTTCTTTGTCGTCATAGACAAGACTATAACCACGAGACATGACCTTAAGCGGACTTAAAGCATCGAGCTGACGGATCGCTGACGTTACATGCATTCGGCGCTGCTTCATCCCTGTATACATGGAGGCCTCCAGTCGCCTGGTAGCTCCTTGCAATCGTTTTGCTGCAAAAGCTGCTTTCTCTCCGGGGTGCATACTGGCAAGAGAAGCATGCAGTCGCATGAACTTCTCCCGACTTCTCTCCGTCTGCCTGTACGTCCGCGATTCCAGCCGCTCCTTCAGGCGATCTAACCTCTCTGCCTGCTGCAAAATATATCTTCGAGGATTCCCAAACAACGGCGATCTCTTCACACGTGCGAGCTGTTCCTTACGATTCCTCAGTGTCATACGTAACGTTTGCAGCATTCTCGAACGAAGCTGATTAAGCTGAGACTGGAGGTCAAGAAGGTTAGGAACCGCCAATTCTGCAGCAGCGGTTGGCGTTGCAGCGCGTAAGTCTGCTACAAAGTCAGCGATGGTGAAATCCGTTTCGTGACCCACCGCCGATATAACCGGAATTGTTGAGGAGGCAATACTGCGTGCGACCGACTCCTCGTTAAAAGCCCAAAGCTCTTCGAGCGATCCCCCGCCTCGTCCTACAATTAATACGTCTACTTCGGACATTTGGTTCATCATCTCGATGGCTTTTACAATCGCTGGCGCTGCACCTATTCCTTGAACAAGCACGGGAAAAAGCAGCACCGACACGGAAGGGTGGCGGCGCTGCAGTGTAATTATTATATCTCGCACAGCAGCTCCAGTTGGTGATGTTATAACTCCAATCGCAGTTGGAAAACGCGGTATTAATCGTTTGCGTGAAGCATCAAATAGCCCTTCCGCTTCAAGCTTACGCTTCAGCTGCTCATAAGCCAAATATAAGCTGCCTATCCCATCCGGCTGCATTTGGGTCACATAGAATTGATAAGCACCATCTCGTTCAAACACGGAAATATTCCCGCGCGCCAGAACCTTTGTGCCTTCTTTGGGTAGAAAAGGAAGCTTCTGATTATGAGAAGCAAACATGATACATTTGAGACGGCTATCCTTATCCTTCAATGTAAAATACATATGTCCACTTGAATGATGCGTAAAATTGGAAATCTCTCCTCGGAGCCAAACATCACCGAGTAATTGATCCGATTCCAGCTTCAAACGGATATAGTGATTGATGTCTTTGATCGAAAAAATGCGCGAACCGTCTGCCATTCGGATTCGTCACTCCTCGATTTGATTTTGTTGTTTCGCTGCTTTTAACGTGTTAAGCATCAGCATCGTAATGGTCATTGGTCCAACGCCACCAGGAACTGGAGTAACGTAACCCGCTGTATCCAGAACGTCATCGTAATCCACGTCTCCAGCAAGCTTGCCATCTGACAATCGATTGATACCGACATCAATAACAATCGCACCTGGTTTTACAAAAGAACGACCGATTGCCTTCGCTTTGCCGATCGCTACTACAAGAATATCCGCCGTCTTCGCAATGGCTTCCATATCAGCCGTGCGGGAGTGGCAAATCGTAACTGTAGCATGCTCACGAAGCAGAA
Source organism: Paenibacillus baekrokdamisoli (assembly GCF_003945345.1). Classification (GTDB taxonomy): domain Bacteria; phylum Bacillota; class Bacilli; order Paenibacillales; family Paenibacillaceae; genus Paenibacillus_Z; species Paenibacillus_Z baekrokdamisoli. Next base: position 2,656,033 of record NZ_AP019308.1, read on the forward strand.
GCATTGCTACTGGTTTCCCTACGATGTTGCTTCTTCCGATAACAACGGCATGTTTGCCTGCAATCTCGATTCCACTCCGCTTAATAAGTTCAATTACCCCAGCAGGCGTACATGGAAGCAAGCTATCATCGCCAATAACTAAGTTACCAACACTAACCGGATGGAAACCATCTACGTCTTTTGCAACACTAATGGCATCGATAACCGATTTCTCATCGATATGTTTAGGTAGAGGAAGCTGAACCAATATACCGTGAATATTCGATTGATTATTTAGTTTATCAATCAATTGAAGGAGCTCATCTTGAGAAGCTGCTGCTTCCAAGCGATGAACCTCCGAATAGTAGCCAAGCTGCTCACAAGCCTTTGCTTTGCTGCCTACATAAACCTTGGAAGCCGGGTCGTCACCGACTAGAACGACGGCTAACCCAGGAACGATACCGCGGGCAGCAAGCTTAGCCGCTTCTTCGCCAATTTCAACACGTATTGCATCGGATATTGCTTTACCTTCAATTCGTTGTGCGCACATAACAAGACCTCGCTTCTATAGCTTTTGTGATTATGCTTTAGGCTTGAGTTGATCTAGTGCTTGGAGAAGACGGCCTAGAACACCGTTTACGAACTTGCCGGACTCCTCTGTACCGAAATGCTTAGCCAGCTCAATAGCCTCATTGATGACCGCTTTGGGAGGAACATCATCCTTAAACACCAACTCGAAACATGCCAATCGAAGAATTTGACGATCCACACGTGATAGCCGATCTACCTGCCAACCCGTCAAATAGTCCTGCAGCATATCATCAATAGCTGCTTTCTTCTCCGATACTTCCAGCACCATAGCTCTAACATGCTGATCGATGCGACTCACGTCCGCTGCATTCGCTTCGATTTCGTTCTCTTCATTTACCTCATCAATAATCATGCTTACGGCATCCTCGGCCGTAGCGTCCTCATTCATTTCCATTTGGTACAAGCTTTGTACCACAATCTCCCGTGCGAGCCTTCGTTTCATGGGGCCTCCTGACAGTCCAGTTCTAATATGTCGAGAAAATATGATCTCCTCCCTGCCCCGAACAGACGTGTCCAATACGTCCGGGGTACGGAGGAGATCATATTACTATTTAAATGGTCTCCATCTCTGCATGAGCCATTCCGTCAGCCTTTGCCACGGAATGATAGGACCGCTTTGTTCATCTTTCATCTTCCCAAACGTATAACCTAAGCACAGAAGAAAAGCAAAGAAAAGCATATCCCAAAATCCTACGATGAAATAAAGAAGTCCAAGAATAACACCTAAAGTGACTCCAGCGATCCGACCACCATAGGTTGTCCAGATTTCCTTCCACATCGGCATCACCCCTATTCCACGCGACTCTTAAAGTTTGCCGTTTGGATGATGTTAGCTACAAACACCGATACCGTTGCCACCGGGATGCCAGTAATCTCCTCTACATGCTCTTTAACAGCCCGTTGAATTTCTTCGGTAAGCGTCGGAATGGAGCTCTCGCCATCCGCTATTGCACGTAACGAAATATCGATACCCGCTTCGCTAATATGAATGCGTGCTCGTAAATCCTTCACGCCACGCTGACGCGCAGCAGCTTTCAATGCCAAATTCTCAACCGTCTCAAGTGAAATCCGAATATCTCCAAATTCCGTCCTTTGATCAATGGAAGGTGCCGATGCATTGCTGCGACGAAGAGAAACATAAAAAAACCGCAGACTGATGAGAAACAATGCAGCCGAAACTGCAATCACTGTCACTTGCAGCCATTCTGATGTGCCATTGTACAAATTGTGAACTAAATTATTCAGCCAGTCTTCCGGGAACCAATTGAAACCTGCGCAAAAGGCTATTACTGCCACTGCACCGATCGCTAGGCTATACACAAATAATAACAGCTTGTCCAACACTCTAATCAACGAGAGATTCCTCCTTGGGGCGGACTAGATAAAACCCCCAAGTGCCGAGCGGCAAGCCCAACCACTAGGGGGTATGCGATCATTCTTCTGTATGCTTCTGCGTTATTTGACGCGCAGCAACAGTTCTTCTTCTTCTTCTTTTTCAATCGTCTTAAAATGAACGTCATGGATATGTACATTCACTTCTACAACATGCAAACCGGTCATTGTTTCGATGGAACGCTTCACATTATGCTGAATATCAGATGCAATCTGTGGAATCCGATTCCCGTATTCTACAATAATGGAAACATCTACAGCCGCTTCGCGCTGTCCAACTTCAACTTTGACGCCCTTTGACAAATTTTTGCGTCCCAATAGCTCAGCAATGCCTCCAGCAAATCCGCCACTCATTCCTGCAACGCCTTGAACTTCGATTGTTGCAAGTCCTGCGATGATCTCTATGACTTCGGGTGCGATTTGAATAGTGCCCATGTCGGTCTTTTCATAGTCCGCTGCTAACGTACTCATGGTTATCCTACACCTCCCGTAAAGTTGCGCGGCGCCTGCCTTTAGGGCCGATAGCTCATCCGCATCTTATTCCTATACTATAGCATTCTGGTGGAAATATGACAAACTTGGACGACTTTTCTTTGAAGGAAAGTCGTTACTTTAGAAGCGTTCAAGCTCCCTCTATTCTTCAGGATTGTTTACGTCGTAATCCTCAAGAAACTTAATATCGAAGTCACCCTTCAGAAACTTGGGGTGACTAAGCAATTTCATATGAAAAGGAATTGTCGTACGAATACCATCAATCGCAAATTCAGCAAGCGCCCGTTTCATTCGAGCGATAGCATCCTCACGAGTTGCTCCCCAAACAATCAACTTGGCAATCATCGAATCATAATGAGGCGATATGGTATAGCCCGGATATGCTGCACTATCCACCCGCACTCCAAGTCCACCAGGCGGCAAATAAAACTGAATTTGACCTGGAGATGGCATAAAATTACGATCTGAATCCTCGGCATTAATCCGACACTCGATAGACCAACCGTTAATAGCTAGTTCATCTTGCGTAATCGACAATGGATTTCCTTCTGCTACAGAAATCATCTCTTTAATCAGATCGACGCCCGTTATCATTTCAGTTACCGGATGCTCAACCTGTATTCGAGTATTCATTTCCATGAAATAGAAATTACCGTCTTGTCCAAGTAAAAATTCCAACGTGCCAGCTCCCGAATATTGAACAGCGAGTGCAGCACGAACCGCAGCTTGACCCATACGCTCACGCAGTTCAGGGCTGAGAATGGAACAAGGTGCTTCCTCAACAAGCTTCTGACGTCGACGTTGAACGGAGCAATCTCGCTCGAACAAGTGAACGGCATTCCCATGCTTATCTGCCATGATCTGAATCTCAACATGCTTCATGCCAGTCAAGTATTTCTCTAAGTAAACGCCGGCATTTCCAAATGCTTTCTGCGCTTCCTGCTGGGCATTTGTAATTTGAGCGATCAAGGTTTCTTCGTCTTCAGCGACTCGGATCCCCTTACCACCGCCACCTGCTGTTGCTTTAATGATAACCGGATAACCAATCTCACGAGCGACACGAATGGCTTCATCCAAATCTTCAACAAGACCATCAGAGCCCGGAATGATTGGAACATCCGCTTCCTTCATCGTTTGCTTCGCAACCGCTTTGTCACCCATTTTACTGATGGCTTGCGGCGATGGACCGATGAAAACCACATTGCAGGATTCACAAATTTCTGCGAAATTCGCATTCTCAGCTAGAAATCCATACCCCGGATGAATGGCATCACATTCGGTTAATGTTGCAACGCTCATTATATTCGTTAGGTTCAAATAGCTGTCCTTGGAAGCAACGGGTCCAATACAGTAAGCTTCATCGGCAAGACGAACATGAAGAGATTCACGATCTGCCTCCGAGTATACAGCTACCGTCTGAATGCCGAGCTCGCGGCAAGCGCGAATAATCCGAACTGCAATTTCGCCCCGATTTGCAATTAATATTTTATTGAATTTCACGTTTAAAGCTCCTTTCATACCCATTTGTTCCATTCGCTGTGTGACCGGCTTACTCCGGTTTTACTAGGAACAAGGGCTGTCCGAACTCTACAAGCTGTCCGTTCTGAACGAGTATCTCGACAATTTCTCCGCGAACTTCCGCTTCAAGTTCGTTCATCAGCTTCATTGCTTCTAGAATACATACGACGGACTTCTCGTGAATGCGATCGCCCACTTTTACGAAAGGACCATTCTCAGGTGATGAGGCATGGTAGAAAGTACCGACCATTGGTGAAACGATTTGATGGTAATTTGTTGTTATAGCAGGCTGAGCCGCTGCTGGAGCTTGAGCTGTCGAGGCTACTTCAGGCTGTGTTGCTGGGGGTTGGTAGGCCTGCATATATGTAGGTACGATCGACGCGGATTGCACGTTAACCACTTCTGTTTTGCCCGGCTTGCGAATAAGCAGGCGTGCGCCTTCGTTTTCAATTTCTAGTTCTTGTACTGATGTTTGATCAACCAGCTTGATCAGTTCTTTAATCTCGCTTAGCTTGAACATTGTTTCACTCCTAAATGTTTTCTAAGTAACTGAATACCAAAACTTGTACATAACAGACCTATTATAGCACAAACATGACGGAACACGTACCCATTTTTTACATCGCCTTAATGGAAAAAAGCCCCACCGCTTGATTCAAGCAGCGTGGCTCCTTCCGAATTCGTTATTGTACGTATTGTACGGATACCTGATCAGCGGTGACACCCAGCTCCTTGATCACCAGCATCATAATACTATCGGCCTGGCTTCTTTCGAGCTTTTTACTTTGCACAACAACCTTATATTTATTATTTTGTTCCGGAGAAACCGCGACGTTATTATATTGTTTCTGAAGTTCTTCTTCCAGTCCTATGATCTTTGCGCTCTTGTCATCAAGCTGGTTCAGCTGCTCAATTGCCTTGCCGGCATCTTCCTCATTTTGTTTCGTATCCGATATGACGCCATACACTTTGTTATAGTCTTCTTTAAATTTCTCATCGCGTTTTTCTTGCAATTGACTGAACACGCTGCTTACAGCTCCAGATGCTTCAAGTTTGTCAAGTACAGCCTGATCTTCTTTATTCAAAGCGGCTGCATCTTTCACGGCATCTTTGTTTTCTGTCACTAGAGGAGCCGATGTAGAATCTTTTCCTGTGGTCCCTTGCTTTGTTACTTCTGTAACGTTAATTCCATCAGAATTAGTTGCTGTCCCTGCTGCTTCCGTCGCATCCGTTTGCACTTGCTGCTTCGTTCCGTCTGTTGTTAATAGATCTGAGGATTTATTCACATCCTCTGTAAATAGATAGTAAGCAGATAGAATGACCATTAAACTCAGCATCGATACGAGCCAAACCGTTTGTCTTTTCGTATTCATTGATAATTGCCTCCCTTATATTCTTTCAAGTTTTATTGATGCTTTTTGGGTACAACCGAGATTCGGTTAACTGGAACATTAATACCTTTTTCTACCGCGTCCATAATGAGATGTCTTACCGTCATATTCTCAGCACCCTTTGCGACGATGAGAACCCCCCGAATTTTTGGTTTAATTCTTTTCTGAATGATCGGCGACTGGCTATTCGAAGTTTGGTAGAGTACCACTTGTCCATCCTTCGTAATAGAGGTCATGTTTCGTTTCCCACCACTTTTGTCTGTTTCATTCGTAACTTGCTGAGATTCTTTGTCGTTGCGTTCAACCACAACTTCCTCTGTAGAATCAATGGTTAGCAGCACATCGACTGAGCCAACACCAACGATTTTCTCTAAAATTTCTTTTAAACGAATTTCCAGAGGCTGCTCGATAGATTCAAATGAATCTCCGTCCGAATTACGCCCTAACGCTGATTGATCTGCACTCACCGCTGATGCCTCTGGCTGCTGCGGGGATGGATCGACATTTTTGAACGATAGAAAAGAATTCATCAGCATCAGCATCGCACCAATTCCGCCAATGACCAGAAGCCAGCGCAGCGTTCTCACTCGCTTGGGACCTCCTGGACCTCCGCCAACGACCGACTCGAGTCCTTCTAACCATTTGGCCAATGACCTTCTCTCCCTTCGTTATTGCTCTGCCAAGCCATCCCCTTTCCGTTCTACAACAGAGACGATGCCCGGTTCGACTGACCATTGATCCTGTAGAACTTGTTTAACGGTATCCGCTAGAGAACGATTCACCGGTATATAATCGCTGCCTCTGTTTTGACTTTCCTCAGGGCTTGTTCCACGATTTTCTACCTGCACATTAACTGAAACGGTTGGGACTTCTTCGATAGGTTCTGCTATGACTGCTACTGAATCCGAACGACCTGTTTCGCTCTTGTCTGTCCTGGAGTCACCTGCTGATTCTGGCGGCTTGGTAGAGAACGTGACGGTGACTGATTTAATGAGCGCCCCTGCGGTAATACCTGTCGTGACAGCCTCTAGCTCGAGGGCTACTCCCTCTACTTTACGATTAGTCCGCCGTTCAATTTGGCTTCGCATCTCTTCGGTCAGTTTCCGCTGTGTTAAAGATAAAGCAGCTCCCTGCTGTTTCTTCTTGAGATCAGAGGCATCCTTCTTAATGTCGTCCAGCGTCGGCATCCGTACATCTCTTGTCTTCTCCCCTTGAAACCAGCCAGCTACATCCTGATCGAGCTTCGCACTGAAATCTCCATGCAGTAGACGAATGATCGGCGTCAATATCGTTAATAAAATAATAAGTCCGGCGACCAAGCGCACGTATCGCTGCATCGCTTTGTTAGGTAGAAGCAAATCGATTAAGCCAGCAAGCAGCACGACGGCAATAATTTGCTGCAACCAAGAACTAAGCCAGCCAAGCATGCGGCCTCCTCCTTTGTCACATTATCATTCGCCTCTGCTTAACCACACTGTTTCACCGAATCATAACCGTAGCATTGCCAGCCGTTAGAATGATGGTTACCGCTAGGAAGAACATAAGGCCAACCGCTGCCAAAGCTGCAAACACGTAAATGAGCGTCTTGCCTATTGTCTGCAAGCAGCCCACAATCGGGCTGTCACCCAGCGGCTGCAGGACTGCTGCGGATACGTTATAAATGAGCGCAAGCGTCAATATTTTGATCGCTGGGAAGGCGCATAAGAAAAGCAAAATAACAACACCCGCTAGACCAATCGCATTCTTTACGAGCAGTGAAGCTGACATGACAGTATCCGCTGCATCGGAGAACGTCCGGCCAATGACAGGCACGAAATTGCCCGTTATAAACTTCGCCGTTCGCATTGTTACCCCGTCCGTTACCGAGCCCGTTGCCCCCTGTACCGATATGACACCAAGGAAAACAGTCAACATAACGCCCATCAGCCCAACGCTGAAATTACGGAGGACATTCGCAAGCTGAGTTACTTTGAATTTGTCTGATATTGCGCTGGCAATGTGCAGGACTGCCGAGAAGAAGAGCAGCGGGAATACAAGGGTATAGATGACGGTGCCTACCGCGTGAATCATAAAAATAATTAAGGGATGCAGGACCGATACCGTAACGACACTGCCCATCGTTGCTAATAGCGTGAGAAGCAGCGGCACCATCGCCATCATGAACTGAATCATTCCCGTAATGGCATCCTTCGCATAATCAATTGCCACATTGAAGCTATTCACCGCCAGCACGATCATGACCATGTAAGTAATGCTATAAGCAACTTTACTAACTGCATTGCGTTCGAATGCGGTTTGCATCGTCTCCAGCATCATACTGAATACCGTCAAAATCACAATCGTAACGAGCAGTTTCCCGTTGTAGAGCACCTCATGAAGGGCATAACGAAGCAATCCAGCAAGCACGGTCGTTAATTTAAGCCCTTCACCTCCTGGCATGATCATCTCCATGAAGCTAGGTACCTTTTGATCCGGGAAAAATCCGCCGTAATCCTTCATCAGCCGATTCCAGTAGGTCTCAACAGCCTCGGTATGAATACCTTTCAATTGTTCGCCCGCCAAGCTATCATTGACGCTCGAAGCATCTTGATTCGGCAGCATATTCGGAGTGCTAGAGGTGGTATTCTGCTGCACGGCCTGGGAAGATGAATCCCCATTATTCGGAGCAGCAGCCGATGCTTGAGTTGGTTCTGTCATTACAGCCGTAAGAAGCGGAATCAAGGTCAGCAGCAGCAGGATGGCTGTTGCCAGCATAGGTGGAAACCGGAGCGCTTGGAGTCTCACTTTTGCATCAACCTCCCGCCGGCAGAAGGCCGAGTACAGTTTCGACGATTACGCTTATAATCGGAACTGCCAAGACAAGGATGAGCACCTTGCCGGCAAATTCGATTTTGGATGCAATGCCTTCCTGACCAGCATCCCTCACGATCTGAGAACCGAACTCTGCGATATAAGCGATGCCGATGATTTTCAGTATGGTTTTCAGATAAATAGATGGAATACCCGAACGATCTGCAAGCTGCTCCAGCACCTGAATAACCGCTTCTATTTTGCCAATGACGTACAAGAAGATGAACAACCCGGTAAAAGCGGCGAGTAAAAACGCGAACATTGGCTTTTGCTCACGCACGACCAAGATCAGTACGGTCGATATCAGCCCAAGGCCGACGATCTGGATCATTTCCACGTCCGTTTCACCCGCCCTGCTGCTTCGCATTTATTGAAATAAGAAGATCGTTTTAATTTCTTGAAACAATTCATTCAGCATCCGTACAACCATGAACAGCACCACCACAAATCCGATGAGTGTCACCCAGTGCGCCATATCCTCTTTGCCCATTTGCTTCAAAACGGTATGAATCATAGCAATAACAATTCCGATTCCCGCAATTTGAAAAATGGCACTCACATCAATATCCATTCATTCGGCACCCCACTAAACGATCAAAATGACGACAAGCGCCGCGATGAGAACCCCGAGGCTTTTCCACATTTTCTCATACCGCGCTTGATCATCCCGCGCTGTGTCTTCCTCTGCCTTTAGCTGCTGCATTGCAAGACGCAAGTGCTTTATTTGATCCTCGCGATCACTAATGCCAAGTGTTGCTCCAAGACGGATAAGTGCGGATTGCTCAGCAGCTTTCATTGCTGTCCCCGGCCAAATTGCAGTAACCGATTGTTCCCAGCATTCTTTGAAAGTAAGTTCATTCCCTTCACTAAGCCGTTGATTGACCCCGCGGAGCAACGCAGCAGCTGGCTCGGATAGATGAGCGGCACAGCGTCCAATGGCCTCAGGAAGCGGGGTATATCCATAACCGATCTCCGTCTCAAGCCGTTGAAGGGCATAGCCGAGCTGGCGAATCTGACGAGGCCTTGATGCAAAACGAGAAGCTTGCATAAATCCAATCATCGTACCCGCGAACAAGATCAGAGCAGCACCGATTAGCTTAACCAAAGGCACCGCCCCCTTTGGTAGTTGTAGGTTCGCGAGCTGTGGGTGCTCGTCCTGCTGCGAGGGCAGGTACAACGCGGCTTGTAATTCCTCCTGCGGTGCTGCGCCGAAGCTCAACACAGAGCTTAAAGGCTCCCTCTTCTAGCAATCGTCTCAGCACTGGGCGCCCGCGCGCATCTTCGATATCATTCGCGTGAGCAGTTGCAATGACTGAGATTCCGGCATGGCTGGCATCCAGAATGGCATCCGCATCCTCATCGCGGCCAATCTCATCCACAATGATGACCTCAGGCGACATAGAACGGAGCATCATCATCATCCCTTCGGCCTTCGGGCAAGCATCCATGACATCTGTTCGCGGACCCACATTAAAGGTCGGCACACCTCTTACACATGCCGCAATCTCGGAGCGTTCATCAACGATACCCACTTTACGGCCCGTCCACCCTGCAGCAGCAGGATGACCCCATGCCCCGCTGCTTACCGCCCTAGCAAGATCCCGAACAAATGTTGTTTTCCCCTGCTGTGGGGGTGCGATTATAAGAACTGGGAGGATAGAGCGTCTGTTAATATCCAGAAGCTTAGGCAGGATACTTGCAGCAGCGCCAATAACCTCACGGGCAATCCGCAAATTAAAGGCTGCAACATCCCGAATCCCTCGTACCGTTCCATTCTCAAGAACTGTGCGCCCAGCAATGCCAATGCGATGACCGCCCGCGATTGTAATGTAGCCTCGACGAAGCTCTTCCTCCATCGAATATAAGGAATGATTGGTCACTTTCTCGAGCAGCTTGCGGCAGACCTCCGTACTCGGCTTGTACGCTTCTTCCGGTCGGCTGAGAAGGGTGCCTGCCGGGCTGACAAACCAGAAGCCATCCGCTGTACCGATCTCAAGCGGCTTACCCTCACGAATTCTTATTTCCTCAACGCTCGCCTTCACTTGCTCAGGGATACGCCCCAGAATCACATGAAGCTCGGAAGGCAGCAAGTTCGTAATCGGTATGAGCATGCGTAATCCCTTCCTCTCGGTATTTGAGTGTGATGTGAATCGCTAGTTTTATAGAGCAGGTCTGTCCATCTTTGATACCAAGTGTATTCAGGGATCAGGCTGAATATGACAATCAACCTTCTCTATTAACTAGACTGAGGCTACTTTTTTATAACACCTATCAGAATACAAGCCACACCTCCTATGACCCATGCAATTTTGCCCATAGACAATTTATCCGACATTCCGACAAGTCCGATTGTTGTTGTTGTTATGAGGATGATGGGTCCCACAAGTGCAAGCGATGAATTGATAAGAAGCGCTTTATCCAGTTGATTAAGCCGCAGCATAAGAAGCGCAGCACAAATTTCAATCGTCCCCGATAGCACCCGCAAAGAAGCCATACTCATCACAAATTTATTCAGCATATCGTGTCCTCCTAAAAGTTATTGTGTGGCTCTGCCCAATGTGCCGATATCTAGGAGGCACCATTAAGCAATAACTTACTTCGAAAGCATAATCCAAGTTATTGTGTGGCTCTGCCCAAAGTGCCGATATCTATGAGGCACTATTAAGCAATAACTTACCTCGAAAGCATAATCCGAGTTATTGTGTGGCTCTGCCCATGTGCCGATATCTTAGAGGTCTTTTACAGCTTATGCGGGCTTGTCTATGATTCATACCGACATTCATAGCGTCAGATGTGGCAATTATGGGCACGCGCCTCCTTTGCCTTGCATATATTGCTCTCGTAAGTGAGATGACTTAGGTAATCAAAGAATGACAAAGAGGAGATTGATTCTATGAGATCCATTCCCCGTACAAGTTGGCCGGCAGCTTTGTTCGATCCCAGCGGCCAACGAGGAATGTCCGCCCGCGCAAGCCTTGAGCAGAGCGCCCACCGGACTACCGGACGCGGACTTACGATGGTTATTGATAAAGGACTAGGACGCCATTCTTTCTCAGATTTACTAGAGACCGCCGGTGACTATATGGACTGTATTAAGCTCGGCTTTGGAACTGCTCCGCTCTACCCGACCGATCTTTTACTTAGCAAAATCGAACTAGCCAAGCGTTATGGCCTCACCGTAATGCCAGGCGGTACATTGTTAGAAACAGCTGTCCAACAGGATATTGTGCCTACTTTTTTCAATACCATTTGCCGCCTTGGATTCAATGGCGTCGAAATTTCTGATGGCACGATTGAGCTTTCGAGGAGCAAACGAACTGCTCTCATTCAAGAAGGTGTTAAGAACGGACTTCGTGTTGTAACAGAATATGGCAAGAAGCTGAACGGTTCGTTAATCGATGCTAATTTACTTGCTGTTACAGCTGATGAAGATTGGGCAGCGGGGGCAGAAGTACTAATCGTCGAAGCGCGAGAGTCTGGCGTCGGTGTTGGCATATTCGATGAAAAAGGGGATTGCCGCGAGGATGTACTGAATTCCGTAACACGGATGCTTGGAGACGTCAGTCGCATCATGTGGGAAACGCCTCTAAAGCAGCAGCAGGTATTGCTGCTGCAAACCTTCGGCTCAGATGTGAATCTGGGTAATATCCAGCCTTCTGATGTGTTGTCATTGGAAACGATGCGAAGAGGATTACGTTCGGACACGTTCCATTTCGGTTCAAAAGCAGCTCCATTTCATTACATGATTTAATCGAACTTCATGCATGTAGAACCTCCTTCTAGATGAGAGAAAAGTGGCGAGGATTAAGAAAGGAAGTTCGATTTCAAATGGAAATTGTCGTTATTTCCAGCGTCAATGAAGCACAAGCCGAATGCTTCACCCACCGAACTGCGATCGTCATTGACGTACTCAGAGCTACAAGCACGATGATTACAGCTCTGCAATCTGGAGCCAGCGGGGTTTATCCAGTGGAAACCGTTTTAGAGGCCCGAACCCTTCAACAAGAGGGTGATCTCCTGGCTGGAGAGAGATTTTGCCGCAAGATTCCTGGGTTCGACCTTGGGAATTCGCCAGAGGATTTCACCCCCGAAGTGGTCAAGGATCGACGAATCTTGCTAACCACAACCAATGGCACCCGTGCGATTCACAAAGCACTGCGCGCTGATAATGTGCTTGCTGGAGCGATCATTAATGCCTCTGCATGTGCGCGTATGGCACTGGAGCTCAAGCGGGATATTGTATTGCTCTGTGCGGGAAGTCATGACGATTTTGCTCTAGAAGATGGATTATGTGCGGGGTTGTTTATTGATCGGCTGCAAGCATTAAGTGGTATTGCTGTGGAAACAGATGATTTCGGAGCCGCCATGTTAGGTCTATACAAGAATGCATCCACTCGTATCTTGGAGCCTCTCCATCGCAGCTCTACAGGCAAAAGACTGCTCAAAATGGGCTATGGACGTGATATTGAACGATGTGGTCAAATCGATAGCAGCATAATCGTCCCACGAATGCAAGGCGATATGATTGTTCAGGGATGACATATCCGTAAGGCTTGTTCCATACATTGAAATATGGACGCCGTGAGCATATTTAGGTATCTAGCGGCGATGCAAGAATTTCGAAGGGGCATACAAGCATGAGCGGGGAAGTTGTGTTAGTTATCCTGATCATTATTGGACTGATCGGCCGTTCGCCGATTATCTCAACTGCAGCCTGTGTTTTACTCATCGTCAAGCTTATCCATCTGCAAAGGTTCCTACCGACTATTGAAAGACGTGGACTTGAGCTTGGTTTGTTATTTCTGACTTTCAGCGTCTTAGTCCCCTTCGCATCCGAACGTATACAAACCAAAGATATTGTCAGCGCATTAACCTCATGGCCAGGTATATTGGCTATGGTGGGTGGTGGGCTTGCTACCTATGTAAACGGCAGAGGACTAGAGATGCTGAAGCTCGATCCCCAGCTTATCGTAGGTCTCGTTGTCGGTTCAATCATTGGCATCGTCTTTTTCCGCGGCATCCCCGTTGGCCCACTGATGGCTGCCGGTATCACCGCAATATTATTCAAGATATTCAGTCTAATTTCTGATCGACTATAAACAAGTACGAGAAGCCGCAAGCCCCTCCCTTTCAGACCTCTAGCTTGGCAAAAACAACACAAGGACCGCAGTTTTCCCGCGGTCCTTGTGTCTGTGTAATGAACAAATTATGTTGTTATGATTGCTAGCGACGGTCTTGAGGGCCACCGACAAATGCTTGCTCTGCTGTGTCAAGACCATAAGCAGTATGAAGAGCGCGTACAACTTCGTGCACTGGCTCAGCGGCAATGATACAAGAAAGTCGAATTTCGGAAGTCGTTACCATCTTGATACTAATACCAAGATTATAAAGGGCCTCGAACATCTTGGCAGCCACTCCTGGATTGCTAACCATGCCTGCTCCCACGATTGAAACCTTTACTAAATTCTCTTCCGAATTCACTTCTTCGTAAGGAACCTCACTACGGATTCCTTCTACCACGCTAATGGCTTTCTCTTTATCGCCTAAAGAAACGGTGAAAGCAAAATCAGCTTTACCTTCTTGCACACCGCTCTGAACGATAATATCTACATCGATACCGCTTGATGCTAATGCTCCGAATACTTTAGCGAGCACACCCGGAATATCCTCAACACCCAAAATGCTGATTCTCGCTACATTTTTGTCATAGGCGATGCCGCGAACGACAATCCCTTGCTCCATGACTGCTTCCTCCTTTACACTCGTTCCCTCGTTTTGCGTGAAGCTTGAACGTACAACTAACGGTACGTTGTAATTCTTGGCATATTCAACTGCGCGCGGATGAAGTACGGCCGCCCCTAAGTTGGCAAGCTCCAGCATTTCGTCATACGAAATTTCATCTAGCTTGCGAGCGCATTTCACAATACGCGGATCAGTTGAGTAAATACCATCAACATCTGTGTAAATCTCACAAACATCAGCTTTTATAGCTGCAGCTAGTGCGACAGCTGTTGTATCAGATCCACCGCGGCCAAGCGTCGTTATTTCGCCATCTTCGGTCATTCCTTGGAATCCAGCAATAATAACGGCATTCCCTTCCTCGATCGCATTGATGATACGATCAGGACGAATATCGGTAATACGCGCTTTCCCATGTACAGCCTCAGTGCGAATACCAGCCTGCCAGCCCGTAAAGGACATTGCTTTATGACCGATTGAGTGAATCGTCATAGAAAGCAGAGCGACTGAAATTTGTTCTCCCGTCGTCAGCAGCATATCCATTTCACGTGATGGCGGGCTAAGATTAAGCTGCTTTGATTGGTCGATTAAATCGTCTGTGGTGTCACCCATTGCTGAAACTACGACAACGACTTGATGGCCAGCCTCTTTATAATCGGCAATCCGTTTTGCGACTCGCTGCATCCGTTCTGTCGAACCGACGGAGCTGCCGCCGAACTTCATTACTATCAACGACAACGCAGATCCACTCCCAAATTGTTCTATTTCTTATCCACAAAATAATGAATCATCCAAAATAAGATTATAGCATAGAAGTAAGGCTTTGGGTATGACAAAAGCCGCCCGGCGCAAGGACCTGACGGCTTTTTCGATAATCACTATAACTAGATCAAGAAGAAACGGCTAACGCCGTCCTTGGCGGTGAAGCTAGTTTCTTCCCTCTGAAATATAAGTAAAGTATGGAGAAAACATATACTGTCTTATATTTGAACAAAGGATTAAGCACGGGAAATGTATTTACCCTCACGCGTGTCAATCAGAAGAACGTCACCTTCATTAATGAATAATGGAACTTGTACCGTGTGGCCCGTTTCAACTGTTGCACTCTTCGTTGCGCCAGTTGCCGTATTGCCCTTGATTCCAGGTTCTGTTTCAACAACTTTCAAATCCACACTGTTAGGCAGCGTAATACCAATGATCTCTGTATTGTAGCTAGCAATGTTAACAGTCATGTTTTCTTTAAGGAAGTTGATTTCCCATTCCAGTTGTTTTTTATCAAGTGTAAATTGGTCGAAAGTTTCGTTATCCATGAAGGAATACTCGGAGCCAGAGTTATACAAGTACTGAACAGCCCGGTTCTCAATGATAGCACGGCCAATTGACTCTCCAGCACGGAAAGTTCTTTCAACTGTATTGCCATTACGCAAGTTCTTCAATTTGGAACGAACGAATGCCGCGCCTTTACCTGGCTTAACATGCTGAAACTCGATTACTGTGAAAATATCGCCTTCTACCTCGACGGTAAGACCTGTTTTAAAATCATTAACTGAAACCACTGAAAACCCTCCTAAAGTTGTACGAAGCACAATACTTCGTAAGCGTTGAACTTATATAAAACACTCATTCCAAGATGAATAATGCCTTGGGTGATGAGGTTAATAACGAATTTCCACCTGCTGTAATCACAATGTCATCCTCAATTCGAACGCCACCAAAGCCTGGGAGATAGATACCTGGTTCCACGGTTACAACCATTCCAGGCTCAAGGACAGTCTCACCTGTCTTCGAAAGTCTTGGGTTCTCATGAATTTCCATACCTAAGCCGTGGCCTGTACCATGTCCGAAGTTATCTCCGTAGCCATAACGAGTAATGATATCGCGTGCTACCGCATCGGCTTCACGGCCAGTCATTCCCGGTTTAACAGCGGCAAGTGTAGCAAGCTGAGCTTCTAATACGATCTCATAAATTTCACGATGCTTATCCGTTGGTTTACCAACAACGATTGTTCTCGTAATATCCGAGCAGTAACCTTTGTAGTAAGCGCCAAAATCTAGCTTCACAAATTCATTGCTACCTATAATTCGATCGCTGGCTACACCATGCGGCAATGCCGAGCGTTCCCCAGAAGCGACTATTGTTTCAAAGGAAGACGATGTCGCTCCTTTGCTGCGCATATAGAACTCCATCTCTAGCGCGACTTCACGTTCACTAAGCCCTGGTCTAATAAATCCAAGGATATGATTATACGTTTCATCAGCAAGTTTAGCGGCATCACGCATAATAGCGAGCTCCGCATCATCCTTGATCATCCGCAGCTGTTCCACAATACCAGAAACTGGTTGAAGCTGAATCTCTCCTAACGCGATCTTCCAAGCAGCGTATTCACTAAATACGACATGCTCCTGCTCGAAGCCTAATTGGGTTACACCTGCAGCTGCTGAGAGCTCCTTAACGGTATCGATCCATTTGACTCCATGCTCGATAACGGTAAAATCAACCGCTTGCTGTGGAGCTTGGGTCATATAGCGAAAATCTGTTAGCAGCCAGCTGTGATCAGCTGTTATTAGCAATACACCTGCAGAACCTGTAAATCCGCTTAAATACCGACGATTGACCGGATTTGTAATAAGAAGCGCATCTAGGCCAAGCTCCTGCAGCTTCTCTTTGACCCCGATTAAATTAGTGTTTGTCATGGTTAAACTTCCTTTCACCATGCCGCTTCCATAGGGTCTGAACGGTTTATGTACGGCCCTATTGCGACTTTAGATGATCTACAAGCGCTTGTAAGCCAAGCAAATAGCTCTGCGCGCCGAAACCAGCAATTTGTCCCACTGCTATAGGCGCGATGACGGATAGATGACGGAATGCTTCTCGCTTATGAATGTTCGATAAATGCACCTCAACAACCGGCAGCCCTACTCCGCTAATTCCATCACGAAGTGCGTAACTATAATGCGTAAGTGCTCCTGGATTAATTAAGATCCCATCAACCTTTCCATAAGCCTCTTGAACGCGGTCAATAAGAGCGCCCTCATGATTCGATTGAAAGAATAATAGTTCCACACCGAGTGTCTCTGCTTTTTCACGCAAAAGCAATTCTATGTCCGTTAGCGTTGTTGAACCATATACAGCTGGTTCCCGGATTCCAAGCATATTTAAGTTTGGTCCGTTTACTACAAGTATCGTTGTCATGGAATCCCTCCCGCCGCATAGATCAATTGCCATTTTACCACAAAGACCCTCGCTTTGAGAAGTGTCGTCCATGACGAAAGAGAGGAGTGCCCCTGCTTAGTTCGCTCCAATTGGTTCACGTGATACTTCATCCGTAAATTCAAAGGCTATCGTATACCCAATAAATAACCCCCAAACGGTAAAAACCGCTAGTTCCGTAACGATCGAATCCCAGTCAAGTTTATAAATCGGCTTCGTTATAGCCATGATTGGACCAATCCAGGCAAATAGAATGACCCACCAAATCATACCGTACCCAATACCAGCCCTAGGTCCTGAGAATCGTCCCAATAAAAGCTTATAGAGCAGAGCGGCAATAATCGAGAAAATAATGAAGCAGCCGATACCCACCACATTCCCCCAGCCTGTTTTAAGAAAAGCAAGACGAAAGAAAGGATCCGCCATAAACGCTGGAAGTACCTTTGTAAATTGCATGGCGTGCAGTAACCAACGCAGCAGACCCCAAATTAATCCGGCAAAGAATCCTGTCTTTACACAAAACCAGAAGCTATTCGTTCGATGCTCCTGCCGCTTCTTCGGATGAGAGGTATATCTTTTTAGTTTGCTGTGATCGGATTGCATAAGTATCCTCCATTAGTTGCACAAGTAGATTAATCTGTACAGGTTAGTATGCACAAATCAACTAGCAGTAAACGGTGAAGGGGCGATTTTTGGTCATGGATCCCGCGTGCAATCAGTAACAGAATCAAGTACAATAAATAAGAAGCTTCTAACTAAATGAGACATGATATGTCAAACTAAAGGATGGTGATTCGCCTTGTCACAGGATTCGCGTAACATTTATGGCGGACAAGCTGTCATAGAAGGTGTCATGTTTGCAGGCAAACATGCTAACGTCACAGCTGTGCGTCGCAAGAACAATGAAATTATGTTTTATGAAGTACCACGCACAACTAAGCCTT
Source organism: Paenibacillus baekrokdamisoli (assembly GCF_003945345.1). Lineage (GTDB taxonomy): Bacteria > Bacillota > Bacilli > Paenibacillales > Paenibacillaceae > Paenibacillus_Z > Paenibacillus_Z baekrokdamisoli. The sequence goes on from NZ_AP019308.1 coordinate 2,674,140, forward strand.
GGTTGCAAAAACTTAAAAAAATACCGCTTCTGCGCGGTATCGTAGCCATATTGGAATCAAGTGCCAAAGGCTCACAGCATTTGAACTTTTCATTAGAATCCTATGCTGAAGACGAGCTCGAGGGAGAGCAGGACGAGGCTAAGCTGGCTAAAGCCAAGAAAGCCGAAGAGAAAAAAGGCTGGAGCTTAAGCATGATTGTTGGTGTAGCGGTAGCAGGTATCCTCTCCTTTATCGTAGGGAAATTAGTTTTTACCGTCGTACCAGCAGCCGTAGAACAGTTGCTCTTTGGACATGCATTCTCGAATATAATAGTACACAACCTGATTGAAGGCGTTATCAAGATCCTGTTCCTGCTCTCATACTTGTACATTATTTCGTTAACACCGCTTATTAAACGGCTGTTCCAATACCACGGAGCTGAACATAAAGTAATAAGTGCCTACGAAGCTGGTGTTGAGCTTACCGTTGCGAATGTCCAACGTTATACTCGCCTCCATTATCGCTGTGGAAGCAGCTTTATTGTTTTTTCCGTGCTCGTCGGCATTATCGTCTACTCTTTCTTTCACTGGGACTCCATGTGGGAGCGAATCTATTTACGGGTACTGCTTCTTCCAGTTGTACTAGGTGCATCTTATGAAGCGCTTCGTTTCACGAATGCACTGCGTGATACACCGGTGCTCCGTTTCCTAGGTTACCCTGGATTGTGGCTGCAGAAGCTTACTACCAAAGAGCCGAATGACGAGCAGGTTGCCGTATCCATTGCATCCTTTAACCGTATGCTTGAGCTCGATCGTCAAGTCGCCAAAGCGTAACGTAGTATTCTAAGTTCGGAAAGAAAGGGTGAAGGTTATGCCTCGAAAAGTAAGTCCCTTATTACTCGTCATCCTTCTACTCGTGGGTGCCGGTCTTGTCTCACAGATGCTAGCGAATCCCACACAAATGATTATCCCGGTTGTTATCTTCGGTGCTATCTATTTGCTCTATAAGTTCCCGCCTGGAGGCGCTAGAACACGGACTAAACCAAGAAATAAACCGATTAACCGTAAAGAAGCGCAAACTACCAAGCCTAAATCTCGCAAAAACATTCCGTTTCGCGTCATTGAAGGCGGCAAGGATGACGACAATTTACCTAAATATCACTAGTGAATGAACTGGATCTTGGTTGTTACAAGATCCAGTTTTTTTGTGTTTAGTAATGCATATCAAAAAGCCATCTCCATATTTCATGGAGATGGCTTTTCAACGTGTTATGCTATATGTCGATTCGGTTATTCGGTGTCCATTTCCGAGCGGATACCTCTCAAGTCCTCCAAACGACTTGCATCACGGCGGAAATATTCAAGCAGCGTTTCAATGCAGGTAATGGAATCCCAGCTCAAGTGATGTTCTATTCCTTCAACGTCCTTATATATATTCTCTTCTTGAACGCCGATAAGGGTCAAGAATGATTCCAGCAGCTGATGACGATCCACCAGCCTCTTGCCCATCTTCTTTCCTTTGTTCGTTAGAATAAGCCCGCGATATTTCTCGTATATGAGATATTTATCTTTATCCAGCTTTTGAATCATTTTCGTAACGGAAGAAGGATGCACCTCTAGCCCTTCAGCAATATCCGATACTCGTGCATAACCCTTTTCGTCAATAAGCTTGTAAATTCGTTCCAAGTAATCCTCCATGCTAGGAGTCGGCATCGAAAGAACCTCCATTCACCATCATCCCGCGTTGATAATACCTTGCTGTTAAGCGCATATCATCAGCATCAGCGCAATTGCTGCGCATTACTCTTAGTATCATACACTGCTCGGCTACATGCCGCAACCTGCGCGACTTAACTTTCCATGATTGTGTCTACCATCCATTACTTCACTTAAACCTTAAAACTTCAGCCATTCTGGCGTGATTGAATTCAGCCAGATGGTAATCTTGGTCATTTGATCAGTGAAGAGTAAAATACCCATAAGTAGCATAACAGCGCCGCCGATCTTCATCATGATTCCCGAGTAGCGAACAATCCATCTCGTGGAGCCAATGAAGAAAGCCAGCACGAAAAACGGAATAGCGAAACCAAGCGCATAGGCAGTCGTTAGCTCAAACCATGTTCCAGGCTCCGATGCGGCCAGCAGCAATATACTTGCCAGAATTGGACCTGTACAGGGTGACCATCCAGCCGAGAAGCCGATCCCAAATATGAATGAAGCTAGATACCCTGATTTATTCAGCTTAAGAGGCATTTTGCGTTCCTTCATAAGCATGGTAGGTTGTATAAGACCTACCAAAATAAGTCCCATGAGTATAATAAAAACCGCTGATAGCTGACGAATTAAGGTCTGATAATCAGAAAAGAACTCTGCGAACTTATTTGTACTATAACCAAGTGTATAGTATACGACCGAAAATCCGAGGACAAAGAAAAGCGTATGGCTCATCGTCCTTATGCGTACTTGTTTCCCAGGATGCTCACTCTTCAAATCCGCAACTGAAACACCTGTTATGTAAGATAAATAAGAAGGATAGAGCGGTAAGCAGCAAGGAGATATAAATGATGCAATACCTGCTCCGAACGCGGCCCAAATCGTAACTTCAGACAATTGGATTCACCTCGCTATAATAATCTAGGCGCTGAACTTGCGCCTTGCAGAAAGTAACAAAAGTAAAATGGCGATAAGAAGCAGCACGATTGTACCACCAGGCGCTAAATTCCAGACACCTGCGATAAGAAGCCCGCCGATAACAGCAAATTCAGCAATAATTACGACTGTTATTACTGATTGACGGAAGCTTCTGGCAATCACAAGACTGCAAGCCGCAGGGATGGTGAGCAGTGCAGATACGAGCAGCGCACCTACGATTTTGATGGATACACTAATAACTAAAGCGGTCAGAACACTGATCATAAAGTTAAAATAACGGGTTGGCAGACCACTTACCGCTGCTGCATCCTCGTCAAAGGTAAGTAAAAACAGCTCTTTCGCATGTACCCAAACGGCTGCCAAGACCACAACGGTTACGACTGCGATTAGAATAATATCGATTTGATCTAGCGTATAGATGCTCCCGAACAAATAGCCGCTCACGCTTACATTGAAGCCCTTGCCAAGGGTAAACAACAGCGATGCCAGCGCAACTCCACCGGACATAATAATGGCAATAGACAGCTCGGCATAGGTCTTATAAGCTTTGCGCAGCTTCTCAATTGCAAATGTAGCCGCTAATGCAAAGATCAGTCCAACTCCAACGGGATAAACACCAATCAGGAAACCTAACGCTACTCCAGCAATGGATACATGAGCAAGCGTATCACCGATCATCGCTAGCCGTCTAAGCACAAGAAAGAGACCCATAAGCGGCGCGGTAATCCCGATTAAAACGCCGCCAATCAGCGCTCTTTGAAAAAATTCGCTTGTTACGATATCCAACTCTAAACGCCTACTTTCCCTCTCTCCATCGAATGACGCAAATCCTTCAAGCTATGCGTCAAATTCGTCTCCACACAATCCTCAAGATCATGAGAATGCTTCACGTAAAACTTGATTTTCCCGCATTCTCGCTTCGGTTCTTGACCTAGGTAAGAACGAATCATATCCATATCATGCGAAACGAGTAGAAACGTAATATTATGATGTTGATGCATATGCTTGATGAGATGAAAAAATCCTTGCTGCGTCTCGGAGTCTATGCCAACTGTAGGCTCGTCCAAAATTAGCAAAGCTGGATTGTTGATCAAAGCTCTAGCAAGGAACGCTCGCTGCTGCTGCCCGCCAGATAATTGTCCGATCCTTTTGCTGGCTAAATCCTCGATCTTCATCGCATGCAGCGCTTCATCACATTTAACTTGATCCGCTTTCGTGATCCGTTTGAATAGCTTATTCCGGCTGTACAGCCCAGAGAGAACAACCTCGCGTACAGTCGCTGGAAATAAAGGATTAAACGAATTCTTTTGCGGTACATATCCGACACGATTCCAATCTCGAAATTGCCCGATCGGTTGTCCGAACAACTTAATCGAGCCACTATCAGGCTTCAATAACCCGACTATCATTCGAAGCAGCGTTGTTTTGCCGGCCCCATTGGAACCGATCAATCCGACGAAATCCCTCTCCTGTACAAAGAAATTCACTTGTTCAATTACCGGTTTCTGCTGATACGAAAACGATACATCGGTTAGTTCAATAATCGGTTGATGACAAAAGCTCTGCTGGCCTTTCTGCGGCAGATCGTCTCGCATCCCTATCACTCCCGCTCTTCTGTTAGTGGCATCTGCCAATATTAAGCCTGCCTCAGAATTTAGCTATCTCTCTATTGTAAGGCTTGGAGCAAATTTTGCAAATTTGCTTCCATCAGCGAGAAGTAATCCTCGCCTTTCTTTTCCTGTTCTGGCGTCAGCCCTTCAAGCGGATTAAGCACCATTGTTTGGGCATTCACTTCTCTTGCGAGCGTCTTTGCTAGCTCGTCTGTCACTAGCTCTTCAAAGAAGATATACTTCACATTATTATCCTTCACGAATTTAGCAATACGCAGCAAATCCTGCGCCTTAGGCTCTGCATCTGGTGATAAGCCCATTATTGCCACTTGATGAAGTCCATAGTCCCTCGCTAGATAACCGAATGCCTGATGTGAGGTAACAATATTCTTATTCGAAACAGTGGACAGCTTCGTACGGTACTTATCATCTAATGCGGAGAGCTTTTCTCTCAGCTTCGCCTCATTTGCCTCGTACTCCTTACGATGTGCAGGGTCCACTTTAATGAGGCTATCGAGAACATTCTTGCTCATAATTATCATTGATTTAGGGCTGACCCAGGTATGAGGATCCACGCTTGTATCCTCTTTATTCGCTTGGCTCCCCTCATTATCAGCATGACCAGATATTAAAGGAATGCCAGCACTAGCTTTTAAAGTAACAAGCGGATTGTCCTTCGAAAGTCCATGGAGAAAGTTATCTACCCAACCTTCCAGTCCTGCTCCGTTATATAGAAATAACTGTGCTTTGGAAACTGTATCTAAATCACGGCTCTTCGGACTCCAATCATGCGGCTCAACGCCAGCAGGTATCATATTGATGACATTCGTTTGCTCTCCGCCAATTTCTTTCGCTAGAAAATAGAGCGGATAAAAGCTAGTAACGATATTAGTCTTTCCTTCTACCAACTTACTGCTGCTAGTGCCGCAGCCGGCTAAGGTTAGCATTACGAATGATAAAATAATCGCTATAGCAAAGAAGGAAAAGTTATTTTTTCTGCGCAGATTCATGACAAGCACCTCAAGTTTTATAGATATCAACTACGGTAAATCGTAAACATTACTACAAAATTATATAGGGATGCTGCAACTCATGTCAATGGAAAACCGCCGGAGCTGCGCGCCCCGGCGGTCTATCGTTCATTATTACTTCACAATTGAACCATTTGGCATTTCCTGTGGAACAGCTGCCAAAGTTAGCTGATCACCATGAGAAGCAGCCAGAATCATGCCTTGCGAAAGCTCACCGCGCAGCTTAACCGGCTTCAGATTCGTTACGCAAATCACCTTACGTCCGACCATCTGCTCTGGCGTGTAAAATTTAGCAATACCCGAGACAACCTGCCGCTGCTCGTAACCAAGGTCCAACTGCAGCTTCATCAGCTTGTCGGCATTCTTGACTGGTTCTGCTGCAATCACCTGTGCTACGCGAAGCTCAACCTTAGCGAATTCGTCAATTGCAATCTCTGCTTTTAGTTCTGGCGGTGCTTCCTGCACTGCTGCTTGACTGCTGCCCTCACTCGCCTGATCCTGTTTCACCACCTTGGAGTCTGCTGCCTCGTTATCACCTTCAGCTGCTTCTTCGATAGCTGGCACTGAGCCGCTGTTCATCGATTCTGCGATAAATGTCACTTCCACTGGAGCATCAAGCCTTGGGAAGATAGGGTCGCCCTTCGTTACACGTGTGCCTCCTGGTAACAAGCCAAACTGCTTCGTGCTTTCCCACTCTGTCAACGGCCCAGCTTCAATACCAAGCTGACTGCGCATTTTGAGAGGCGCGTTCGTTAGGAATGGCTGCAGTAGAATGGAGATGATCCGCAGCGATTCTGCAAGGTGATACATAACCGAAGCCAATTCTTCCTGCTTCGACTCATCCTTTGCTAATGCCCATGGAGATGTTTCATCAATATATTTATTCGTACGGCTTACCAGCTGCCAGATCGATGAGAGAGCAACGGAAAACTCCATTTTCTCCATTGCAACCTCGACATGCTCCGCAGTTCCGGACGCCAATGTAGATAAAGCTTCATCAAATGCCGTTACATGACCCGCATATGCAGGAATTTCACCACCGAAATATTTCTCAATCATTGCAATCGTGCGGTTCAACAGATTACCAAGATCGTTAGCTAGATCGAAATTCACTCGCTCAACGAAGCCTTCTGGTGTGAAAGTGCCGTCAGAACCGAACGGAACCTCACGCAGCAAATAGTAACGAAGGGAGTCAAGTCCATAACGATCAATCAACGTAACGGGATCAACAACATTCCCTTTGGATTTGGACATCTTGCCATCCTTCATGAGCAGCCAGCCATGAGCAAATACTTTCTTAGGCAGTGGAAGCCCTAGCGCCATCAGCATGATCGGCCAATAGATCGTATGGAAACGGACAATTTCCTTACCAACAATATGGACATCAGCAGGCCAGAACTTATCGTATGCGCCTTGGTCTTCCGTACCATAGCCAAGAGCTGTAATGTAGTTGGAGAGCGCATCAATCCAGACATAAACAACATGTTTCGGATCGCCCTTGACCTTAATCCCCCAGTCAAAAGTCGTACGTGAAACCGCCAAATCCTCAAGACCTGGCTTGATGAAATTGTTAATCATCTCGTTCTTCCGTGATTCTGGCTGGATAAACTCCGGATTTTCTTCATAAAATTGCAGCAATCGATCCGCATATTGACTCATCCGGAAGAAGTAGCTCTCTTCCTTCACAAGCTCAACCGGACGCCCGCAATCCGGACAGTTGCCGTTTACTAGCTGTCTCTCAAGAAAGAACGATTCGCATGGCGTACAATAAAGACCTTCATAATTGCCTTTATAAATATCCCCCTGCTGTAGAAGCTGATCAAAGATTTGTTCAACAACCTTCTTATGTCGTTCTTCTGTTGTGCGAATAAAATCATCATTGGAGATATCCAGCTTCTTCCACAGCTCTTTAATCGTCACGACAATATCATCAACGAACTGCTGCGGCGTCTTGCCCTTCTCCTGTGCCTTACGCTCAATCTTCTGTCCATGCTCATCTGTACCGGTTAAATACCATACATCATAGCCGCGAAGCCGCTTATACCGAGCCATCGCATCACCAGCTACTGTCGAGTAGGCATGACCGATATGCAGCTTATCACTTGGATAGTAGATTGGCGTTGTCAGGTAGAACGATGGTTTCTTGTTTGCTTCGCTCATTGAAAAGAGCCTCCTCATTCATTTGCTATTGCTATACATGCTTAAAAGCACAAAAAAAGCCTCATCCTCTATGGGACGAAAGCTGACGCTCACGCGGTACCACCCAATTTTCTCTCTTCGTCACAGCTTAGCCGCACCCCGAGAGCTTCATTAGTGCCATCCACATCGGATAGCAACGCAGCCGATAACGCGGCCTTGCGCCGCTCCCTTACCGCAGTATCGTTCGCTGCTGGCTTGAAGGCGGATTCTCCCGGACCATTTTCCAAAAGCTGCACCCTGCCGGCTTCCAGCTGCCCCGGCTCTCTGGTAAGGCCACTCTTCTGTACTTATCCGTTCATTGAACTAATAGATGTGAAAATGTTGCTCTTGATGAAACTATACCGAATCGGCTGCTGAGCTGTCAAGAGCGGCATTTGCCTGTTCAGCAAGCTCCTGACGTGTAGGAGGAACAAAATCGATCCCACCAGGATGAAAGGGGTGACATTTGCATATCCGCTTTGCTGCCAGCCAGCTCCCTTTTGCCGGACCATGCTTCTCAATAGCTTGGAGTGCATATTCAGAGCAAGTGGGATAAAACCGACAGGTTGGCGGTTTAATTGGCGATATAAAACGACGATAGAAATGGATTGGAGCCTGAACGATTTTTTTGATACCGTGCAACCTCCTCCTGAAGAAGCAGACACTCTTTCGTGTTGCTTCATTATATAGGAAAACCAATCTTTAATCCAATGCTCCCGTATAATCAGCTTTGCGTCAATGTAGAGCTGCTTAATCAAAAGGACAATCATTGATATGTCGTAATTTTGTAGCTATAATGTCATTTAAATAGATTATAGACGGCATATATTTATGATAACTTATATCCATGTCGTATAATTATAGATATTGAAACTAGGAACAGACGACATCATTCCTTTAGCTTTGACACTTTCGAAGTGAGTTTTTGCTTCCGATGCGAGTTTTTGTTCGCAGAGAAGTATTCAAGCAAGTATCACAAAAACTTAAGCTTATGCTTCCGATGCGAGTTTTTGCTCGCAGAGAAGTATCCGTGTAAGTTTCACAAAAACTTTTAGGAGGCAACAAAAATGATTCGCATTGCTATGCTTAGCTATTGGCATGTTCATGCCTGGGACTACACGAAACAAGTTCAAGAAAACCCTATTACCGAGGTTGTTGCAGTATGGGACGAAATTCCTGCTCGCGGTCTGGAAGCAGCAGCGAAGCTAGGCGTACCTTTTATCGCTGATTTGGATGAAATATTAGCACGTGCAGACGTTGATGCTGTTGTTGTTGACACACCAACTAATATTCACCGCGATGTTATGGTTAAAGCTGCACGCGCTGGCAAACATATCTTCACAGAGAAGGTTGTTGCGCCTACATTAAAAGAAGTGAATGAAATTCTAGCAGCAATTCGTGAGGCTGGCGTAAAGCTTACTGTTTCCCTGCCTCGCCTGAACGACAGTTACACACTAACGGCGCAAGAGGTAATTAGCCAAGGACTGCTAGGCCAGCTTACACAAGCTCGCGTACGTCTTTCGCACAATGGCGCTACTGCTGGCTGGCTGCCTGAGCATTTCTTCAATCTTGAGCAATGCGGCGGCGGGGCGCTGATCGATCTAGGCTGTCACCCAATGTACTTGGTACGCCTCTTCCTCGGGTTGCCACAAAGCGTTCATGCTACATTTGGCTACGTATCTGGTAAAGCTGTAGAAGATAACGCTGTAGCGACGCTGCGTTACGAGAATGGCGCAATCGGTATCGTTGAAGCCGGCTTCGTTAATAGCCACTCCCCGTTCTCCGTGGAAATTCACGGTACAGAGGGCAGCTTGCTATATGGTCTTCCGGATGAAGTGATCCGTGTCCGCAGCAACAAGCTGGATGCTTCGGAGTGGGTGACAATCGAGAAGAAAGAAAACCGTATTCCTGCCTTTGATCAATGGGTGGAGCATGTACTTAACGGTACAGAAGCAGATGAAAATATCGGTCTAGCGGTTGATCTCACGAAGCTTATGGAAGCATCGAATTTGTCGGAGGCTGAGAAACGTTCCGTTAGCCTTTCCGAATTGCAGCAATAATAGTAAAATTCGCTACATTTATGAAGTTCACAGAACTTTTAGGAGGCTGCAGGAATGGCAAAGCCATTTAGCTACTCGCTCATGGCCGAGAAGATGGATGCTCTGGACCTCTTGGATATTAAGTTCCGTTGGGGCGACTACGGTTTTCATGTTCTCCACTGTCACCTCGCCTCTTTCTCTCCAGGTAAGCTGATACGATTCCACAAGCATTCCGAGTACGAATTTCATTTTATACCTCGCGGTAAAGGAACAGTCATCATGGAGGATACGCTTTATCCTCTCCATGAAGGGCTGTTCTACCTTACTGGACCTAATGTCATGCATCAGCAGGAAGCCGATGCGAAGGAAGCTATGGATGAGCTTTGTTTGCATATTGATATCATTAAGCTGGATGAAATCGATTCTGCTGCAGAGTGGGGCGATCAGTGGGAGCGACATGAAGCCCAGATGTGTGTGAAAGCGCTGAATGCACTTCCCCTCAGGCCGCTAGCTGATCAATATAATGCGATGTCCTGGTTTCTTTCTGCATACCGTGCATGGAACGAAGGTCAGCCTGGTGCCTTCTCAACAATTAAGCAGGCCATCACTCAGATTCTACTTCGTGCAGCACGGATGTCGTCCATTCCGAGCATTACCTTTGATCCGCCTGCAAGGAATATCAACGAGCATCGATTCCGAATTGCAACACAATTTATTCATGATAACTATGCCTCCCCTCTTACGCTTCAGGAGATCGCCCAACGGATACCAATTAGTGGGCGTCAGCTGCAGCGTATTTTTCGAGATCAGGGTGTTGAATCCTTCAGCGCGTATTTAGAAAACCATAGATTGACTCAAGTATGCACCGCAATCTTGGAGGGTCAAAGCCCTATTGAGCAAATTGCGCTCGAGCATGGTTTTGCCAGCAGTAACTATCTGTACTACGTCTTCAAGAAAAGATTCGGTCTAACGCCAAAGCAGTTCAAAAAACAGCAGGCTTCCAAGGAGCATGCTGAATCGGAAGAATGAAGGAGATCATTCCCGCTATGATAAAAACCGTTCGAATTGGCATAATTGGCAGTGGCGGTATCGCCCATGCTCATATTAATCAATACAAGCGACTCCCTAATGTCCAGATTGTCGGGGTCGCAGATGTCGTTCCTGGAAAAGCTAAACAATTCGTGGATTCGCTCTCATTAACGGATACCCAAGCCTTCGAGGATCACCGCAAGCTTCTAGAGCTTGATCTTGATGGGGTTAGCATATGTACACCTAACGTCTCTCATCATGTAACAACGGTAGACGCTCTGCGTGCAGGCAAGCATGTCTTGCTGGAGAAGCCAATGTCTGTTACCTTGGCAGAAGCTGTCGATATGGTTAAAGCTACCAAAGAGTCCGGCAAAATACTAACCATTGGCTTTCAGCCGCGATACGACCCGAACATGAAGCTCGTTCAGGACATTGTTCAATCGGGCAAGCTTGGAAAAGTATACTACGTTGAAACTGGCGGTGGACGCCGCCGAGGCATGCCTGGTGGAACCTTCATTCGCAAAGATCTGGCAGGAGCAGGCGCGATGGCTGACATAGGGTGCTACTCTCTTGATATGGCATTAAATGCAATGGGCTATCCACGCCCGCTTACGGTCTCCTCGTTCACTTCCAATCACTTCGGAACCAATAAGCTCTATCACCCGGAAGCTGATCGTTTCGAGGTTGAGGATTTTGGAGTCGCTATGATCCGCTTCGAGAATGATCTCGTGCTGCAGTTCAAAATATCATGGGCGATGCACATGGATACACTCGGCTCGACGATGTTCCTGGGTACAGATGGCGGCTTGAAGGTTAATCCTGCTGGCACAGGCAACTGGTCCGGCGTTTGGGATGGCAAGGTCGGCGATTTGACATTGTTCCATGACTTTATGGGGCAGCCTACATCAACACCAATTCCAATTATTGAGCATACACAGGATCTATTCTTCGAAAAGGTACGTGACTTCGTTGATGCGGTCAGTGAAGGTCATCCAGCTCCTATACCGGGCGAACAAATTCTTATCCAGCAAGCCATCATCGATGGGGTGCTTCGCTCCTCCGAGTTAAAACGTGAAGTTGCTATCGAGTTACCTTATTAATTAAGAAGAACTGGTTGACACTGTCCTCTTGTGGTGAAGCAAGTTCCTTCCCTCTGAAATATAAGCAAAGTATAGAGGAAACTTATACTTTCTTATAATTACAAAGAGGCCTTCTCTATTCGCAGGTTAACCCTGCACGGATAGAGAAGGCCTTTATTGTGAGTAATGACTAATATCTTAGAGCAGGTAATGGCAAGAACATCATGGCGATCGGTAAATTGCTACCTGATGAAGGCGTGAAGACAATATCAACTGACTCTTCAGAATCCCCAGTACGGTAAAGGACGGCCGCCTCGGTATTATCCTTCAGGATGCTGGTATTGCTTACAGCTACGACTTGGCCGTTTACCACGAAACCTCCTGTGTAAAAACCGCCCCTAGGATTAATTGCAATAAGGGTATGCGGTGCAACATGAGGTAATCTCAAATGATACAGAACACCATAGTTACCTAGGTTCAATTCAAGCTTTCCCGTTACCTCATCAATACCATTCAAAATGGTATCAATGGTAGGATCACCGAGCCTAATCAACTGCGCCTGATTCCCAAGTATGTCAGGCATTTCAATGGTACGATTGGCGTTGTTGAAGGTACCTCTTACATGTTTGCCATCTCGCTCCATAATGGATAATGATGATAAGGAAGCAATTGGATCCTTCCCAACAGCAGCAACGACTACTCGGTACTCAAGCTCTTGATCGGCGTACACATCTCCATAAGCAGAGATGGCATCGTCCTGTTTAATTGTTACTTTACTGATATCATCCAAAAGGATTTCTGATTTACCAGGAGCAATGGATTTCCACTTTGGAGTCGGGTTTGCAAGGAGAGAGCTCAGATATCGAATGGTCGATAGCTTACCCGTATTCTCTACGAACTTGTCAGGACCACCCATCCCAAAGGAGCTTGTGCTTACATTAACTGCTGAGCTGTTATTATTCGTAGCGATCAGGTACATTTTGACTGGGTAACCAATCTTGTTCACATTGTGAAACATAAAGCGTACTTGACCTGATATTTGGGAATCATAAGCAATCCCCTCTTGGATTAATGTCTCCGGGCTGTTGCTTCGAACCAGCTGAGCATCTTCATTCTGAATTTTATAAGAGAGCGATTGGAACTTAAGGACAGATGCCCCATCAATAGTAAACTTGTCACCCACTGCTGTTTTTAGTCTTGCGTATTCGTCACGCGTGTAGAGCACTTCATTCGTCACCGTTATTGTCTTGGTTACCTGATGTGTCAATCCATGACGATCTTCTACCTCAAGGGTAACTGTTTTATCACCAGCTTCGAAGAACGCTTTATCATTACCGGTCCAGGTGCGGCGTACGATCGCGTTCTCATCATCTGTACTGAGATCCGTGTATAGGACATCTTCACCTATACGATACTGCTGCTTCTCAGTAGTGAAATCGGCAACAGGTGCCTGATTCGGTGCTTTTACTTCAATCGTAACTGAGAAAGGATCGCTCCATTGGCCTAATGCATCCTGTACTTGTCTTGTAATGGTATAGGTGCCTGGATTCGGAAACATATCCAATTTGCCATCCCAACGCTCATCTACCAATGGTTGACCCGAAGGGCTAGTCGATTGATCGACATAGGTCACATTCGTTTCCCCTGCATAGATTTCCTTGGGCTGCACATCAAAGTTAGCTGTTGGCAGCTTGAAAACGTTCCAGGCCAAAGTAACCTTGCCTCCAGCTACAGTCAGCTTACTGTCTGTCAGTTGTGCCCACGTACGCAGCGGAATCATAAGCGAGCCCTTTAATAGATAAGGTGCTGTAACATTAATCGGCTTATTATCGATGTAAACAATGGTGCTCCCAAACTTGAATCGAAGCACATGTGTACTGCTAGTGGCGATCGACTCCTTTTTCACGGAATCGAAGGACAGGACATACCCAAAGCGCGGTGCAATTGCACTTAGCGCAACAAAGGTTGAGCCTTTCACTGCGGTTAACGGCTGCGCTGACTTCCACATCGCACCGTTATGGACCATCACATTGCTATTTACTTGCAGGACGAGTTGGTCGGATACTCCCGCCGCTGATGCAGTTCGTTCAGAAACGTTAGCTAGAGGAATAATAAACAATGATAAGATCAACAACCATTTCAAAGATTTCATGCTCCGTCTCCTTTTCCACTCTAATGAATAACTGCTGCTTTGCTTTTGCAAAGCCTATTCAATGAGGTTTTCTGCTACTTCTCACGTCACCTTAAACGTATCGGATGTTGGAAAAGTTGCGGACATTTGGAAATAGACATGAATTGGACACAATTATTATCGGTTTACTCTCATATTGATTAGGAAAAATACTGCCATGGCAATAAAAGCTAGTACAACTATAATTCCAATAATTGTTCGTACTCGCACTGATCGTTTGATACGTTCTGCATCCTTCTGCAAACGAGCCAAGGTTACTGCACGATGCACGAATAATAACACAATCAGCATAGCGACAAACACCATATTCGTGAGAAACCACATTTGCTGCCAAAACATAATCCCTATCTCTCCCAACATCGATTCGAATCCATGTGTGAATCGTAATCTACCCCTTTTTCTCTTGAAAAGGGCTTTGAAGACCACGCACACAGCTAGAGTAGACTCTACCTGATTTGGAAGGGTAATGCAAATTCATTCCATCTATATATTCAAAGGAAGCTTGGCGTTTCATGACTAAAGCCATTTTCGTTCTTCGTTCACTTATGCCCAGCGTCCGTCTTCTACCATTTATGCTATAATAATAAAACTGAATGAAAGCCGGAGGCTTAGCAATGTCGCTGCTGCTTAATGGAATGAGACATCTACTCATACTTGTTCCTGCGAGCGTTACCATTCTTACAGAGCAGGTCGATTCGCAAGGATTGTTTATGTTTTATATTCTGCTTGCGCTGCTGTTCCTTCGTGCTGGACAAATGACTGCTCTTGGGCTGACACAGGTAGAGCAGCAGGTGGTCGATTTAATTGCGAAAGGTAAATCAAATAAAGAAATTGCATCTTTGCTATACTTGAGTGAAGGCACAATCAAGAATTACATCTCTGTCATTCTCGGTAAGCTAGAGCTGCGTGATCGTACACAAATCGCCATCTTCTATTTAACCATATAGATAAGATTCTATATTTTGCGAAAATCAGCATGAATGAGAAAGGAACAATAACCGCCATGACCCTTCAACAAACTCAAACAAAAGAAATAAGCCAGCAAATCGATATGTTTTCCGGTTTTAACGCAGATGATTTTGATGTATTCGCTGTACCTGGATTAGAGGCTCGCATGAGTGTTCTGATTGATCGGATCCGTCCCAAGCTTAATGAGCTGGGGACTCTGCTTGCACCGGTATTAACCGATCTCTGCGGTGAACCGATGTTTGCCCATGTAGCCAAGCATGCTAGGCGAAAGGTTAATCCGCCCAATGACACTTGGGTCGCATTTGCACCTAGCAAGCGTGGATACAAGGCTCACCCGCATTTCCAAATTGGCTTATTTGGCTCCCATCTATTCGTTCAATTCGCCATTATTTACGAATCGGATAAGAAATCTGTATTCGCTGAGCATGCACTTAAACAGCTCGACGAGATTGAGAAACATATCCCTGCTCACTATGTCTGGTCAGGCGATCACATGGTACCTGGCGGAGATAAGCAAGGTGATCTTGGACATGAGGGTCTCATTAAGCTGCTTGAGCGACTTCGTACCGTCAAAGCATCTGAGGCGCTATGCGGAATTATTATCGACCGGAATGATCCGCTGCTGCTCGATGGCGATGCGTTTGTTGAGAAAGTAAAAGAAACCTTCCGGACTGTACTTCCATTATATAAGATGTCTTTCTAGTAAAAATAAAAGGGCAAATGAACGTCACCACTTGGGATGACTTTCACCTGCCCTTTTTCCATATAAACACGCAATTAAGCGGTCGTCTCTATTGCCGCAGCTGCATTCAGCTTACTGTCTGTTGGCAGGAGTGCGGCAAGCAAACCAATCAGCGGCAAGAATGCACAGATCTGAATGATAAAGGAAATGCCCATTGAATCTGCTAAACTGCCTAGGATAGCCGACCCGATTCCACCTAATCCAAAAGCAACCCCGAAGAATAATCCCGAAACCGTCCCTACTTTACCGGGCAGCAGCTCCTGGGCATAAACGACAATGACAGAGAACCCAATATGGAGGATGAATCCGACACATATGCAAAGCACCGCCGAGAAAAACTCATTCGCATAAGGCAGCAGAATAGAGAATGGCGCTGTTCCCAGAATGGAGAACCAAATTGTATTCCGCCGACCGAAACGATCGGCAATCGGTCCGCCCATGAAGGTTCCAACTGTCCCTGCTGCCAATAAGGCAAAAATAAACAGCTGCGCACGTCCATTGGATAACTTAAAGTGATCCATTAAGAAGAATGCATAATACCCCGTCATACTCGCCAGATAAACGAATTTGGAGAACAGCATCATGATCAAGATCACCATCGAATAAGTGATCATTTTACGTGACAAAGGTTTGGCTGCTCGAATTGTACGACTCGCCTTCGGTCTATTCGCGATGTGTGTCTTATACCATTTTGCTACAAACATCTGAACGATAAAAGCTCCTGCAGCAGCGAATGTGAACCAAATGACGCCATACTGGCCGAGTGGAACGAATATCAAAGCCGTTAATATCGGCCCCAATGACGAACCGATATTGCCTCCTACCTGAAAAATCGATTGCGCTAATCCTCTGCGAGGCCCAGCTGCCAAATAAGCAACACGCGAGGACTCCGGGTGAAGTATGGATGACCCCAAGCCTATTAATATAACGGCGACAATCATTGCTGAGAACGAGCCAGCCAAAGCGAGGAAAACAACACCAGTAAGTGTGAAAAGGACGCCAATCGGCAGCATGTAGGGTAGCGGACGTTTATCCGTGTAGAAACCGATAAAAGGCTGGAATAACGAAGCCGTAAGATTCATTGCTAAGGCGATCAAACCAATCTGCCCAAAGGAAAGGTTAAGCGATGTGCGAATAATCGGGAAAATGGCAGGAACGACTGATTGAATCGTATCGTTCAATAAATGAACCAAGCTTATTGCATAGAGAACAGAAAATACCGTTATTTGCTGCGTACGAATTGAATTTGATTGACTCATCTGATCACCTCTTCATGTTAGTAAACATCATATCATCTGACGTTTAAAGATAAAATTTTTATTCAAGCGCTTTTTTAATAGCTTTAACCGTACCATCCAAATTCTGGAGGGTCCAATACATCGCTGTCTCTGCATTCTTCTCTACTATTGCTTGATACAAGTTCTCGTGAATCTCATCATGGGGATTGTGGACTTCCGTATCACTAACCAACTTATGTAACGCATCCTGAAGAACGGATGTGAAGGTCCGATACAAGTCAGTAACCACCGTATTCTTACTAGCAATTGCGATTGCGAGATGAAACTTAATATCCTCCGTTAAAAAGCCCGTCATATCCCGCTGCTTCTGTGCTTGCAACCGATTATCCAGAAAAATTCGCATCTGTTTCAAATCGTCTTCATCACGCCGCTCAGCTGCAAGCTTGGCGATCTCCAGCTCCAGCATCCGCCTCACTTCATAAACCTCCAGCAATTCTGCACGGCGCAATCTGCTATCAAGAGGCTCTTGAATCGTAGAACTCGCTGTGAGAAAAGTACCATAGCCCTGCTTCTTCTCCAGCATACCTGCATGGACAAGTACACGCACAGCCTCACGAATCGTAGACCTTCCCACACCGAATTGCTCCATCAGCTCAGGCTCTGTAGGAATTTTGTCACCCAATTTAAGATCTCCGCTCGAGATCTTCTTCTGTAACTGAACAACAACCTCATCCACTAGCTGATTACGTTTCAACGTTTGAAAATTCATCAGATCATCTCCTGTTTATAGATAATAACATAAAATGAATGCGAAAGAACACACTTTCAAAAAAAATAAAACAGGATGATATCGCCTATGAACAGCGATACCATCCTGCTATTTTATATGAACCGCCTTGAAGGAAGCGGGGCTTATAGCTTGCGGCCGTTTAGACCGTTTAGACCGTTTAGGCCGTTTAAGCTGCTTTTTCTACCTTTCCACCAACTGCAAGCCGCTGACGATAGGACTTGCGGAAGAAGAATAGCTCATAGATACAAGGGACGATAATCAATGTGAGTATCGTTGCTGCTGCCAGTCCCCCAATGACGACAATCGCCAAGCTCTGGGAGACGATACTGCCGCTTTCTGATGAGCCGAATATGAGCGGCAGCATCGCACAGATCGTAGCAACAGCAGTCATTAAGATCGGACGCATCCGAGTGGTTGCCGCCTCGACTAGCGATTCGCGGATCGTCATATGCTCTTCGTTCTGCTTCACTCGATCGATGAGAACGATCGCGTTCGTCACAACAATTCCGATAAGCATCAATGCTCCGAATACCGCCGTAAAGTCTGGCGTTATCCCTGTGATAAGCAGGGCTACGATGGCACCGATTGCAGCAAGCGGCAGTGAACACATGATGGCAAGTGGACCGCGCAGCGTTTTGAATGTGATAACCATAATCAGATACACAATACCGATCGCAATCAGCATAATGATACCTAGATCTGCGAAATCAGCTGATTGATCCGCTGAAGCACCACCAACCGTGAATTCCGTGCCAGTTGGAGCTTTCAATGCCGTTACCTTTTCGCTGATTTCTTTGCCGACTAAGGATAACTGGCTTGGCTCAATATCGGCCGATACTCGGATATAGAGCTTGCCGTCCTTATGGAAGAAAGCACTTGATTGCTCACTTTTCACAAGCTTAGCTACCGAAGATACTGCAGCTGGGCCGTTATCTGTTAGAATGGTAAGCTTATTCAAATCCGCTTCTGTCAACGGATTTACCGATGGCTGCAAAATAACGTTCGTCTCCCGATTATCGATTGTAATCGAGCCGATTGGAACTGGATTAAGCAAGCCCTGCAGCTGCATAGCTACTTCCTGCCCCTTCGCTTTTACCGGGTCAAGATCAAAGGTATAGACTGGCTTCTTCTCCTCTTGGTTCGATTTCACTTTAATAACGTCTTTAATCGGTTTGATTGCTGCCATAACTTGCTCGGCGCCTTTGGCAATCAACTCTGGGTTATCCCCTGTTACATCTACAATGATTTGGGTCGAGCCACCTCCGCCCATCATGCTCGATGCGCTAGCGTTTAGCTCTGCTCCTTTGTAGCTTGGACGCTGCGCTTTGAGGTCAGCTATTAATTTATCGGCATCTGCGCCTTCCTTCATATCAACCATATATGAGACCAATGTTGGTGAGGAAACTTCTCCATACTTCGCATTATCGGAACTGTTACCATTGGACATTAGCACCCAGTCGATATCTTTGCGACTATTGATATACGTTTCCAGCTTACGGCCTTCTTCAATAACCTTCTCATGCGGTGTCTCACTTGGATATTCCAGCGTAACGCTCAAATTACTAGCACTCGAGGAGTCGATAGCTCCTTTTGGCATAGACATGTAAGCACCGATTGACCCAATCAGAAGAACAAGGGAGATAATAATTGGTACCCATTTATGCTTCAAATTCCAAGTCAGGAAGCTAGCAAATCGTTTAGAACCTTCATGCTCCTTCATTTTCGTGCCTCGCAGAAGCACAGCACTCAGCAGCGGAACAACGGTAAGAGCCACGAGTAAGGAGGCGATCAACGAATAGGCTACCGTCAAAGCAAATGGCAGTAAGAACGATTGCAGAGAGCCCCTCAATAAGCCCATTGGCAGGAATACTGCCACCGTTACAAGCGTTGAAGAAGTAATTGCTGTTGCTACTTCCTTTGTGGCATCAATAATAAGTTGAACGGAAAAGGTTTCCTTCTGCAAGCGGCGATAGATGTTCTCGATAACGACGATACTGTCATCTACCAAACGTCCGACAGCAACTGCCACACCGCCTAATGTAATAATGTTCAACGTTACACCCGATAGGCTAAGCAGATAGAGCGTGATACCTAGCGATAAGGGTATAGAAACAATCGTGACGATGGTTGCTCGGAAGTTTCGCATGAACAAGAGAATAACAATCGTAGCGAACAGTGCACCTAGGAGCACCTCACGAAGCATTGAATTGACCGAATGCACGACTTGATCCGCTGTACTTAGCAATACCTTTGCGTCGGCACCCTTCACTTCTTTGTTTATCTTCTCCACCGTGCTGGCGACTTTATCACCAACCGTCACTGCATTTGCATTGGCTGTCTTAGATATCGTCAGCATCAGTACGTTCTTCCCGCCGATGCTGCTGATACTCTCTGCTTTATTATCCATTTTCACTTCGGCAATATCACCCAGAGTGACGCCCTTAGCAACAGGCAGCTTGCGAAGTGTGTCCAAATCATTAATTGAAGCATTTACACTAATGTTGCCTGTCGCGCCATCAATCGTTTTCTCCCCAATAGAGGAGGCTGTGCCACGACCCTGTAGAACGCCCATTAACGCCTGAAAAGGTACGCCTTTGTCTGCTAGCTTCTTGTTATCAGGTACGATAAGCACGCTTGGAATGACTTTCCCGCCCAGCGATACATTACCGGCGCCATCGATTTTCTTAAATTCATTGATGATGTTTTTCTCTGCTTTCTCGCGGTCAGCATCACTCATTCCATCGAGCCCGATCGATACCCACGAGATTGGAATCATCGAGGTGTTGAACTGAACGACGAATGGCTTCATCACTCGTTCAGGAAGTCCAACACCTGCAACGGCAGCTTCAACCTCTGCTTTTGCGTCCTTCATATTCGTCTTCGAATCAAATGCTAGATTAATAGTGGAGAATCCATTTCCTGAAGAAGAAGTCATACTGCTCTTACCCTTCACGAACTGAACGGCATCCTCTAGCTTCGATGTCACTTGTGTTTCCATGGACTTGGCATCATAACCAGGCCCGATAGCAGCGATGGTAACCATCGGGTTGTCAGCTTCAGGGAGGAACTCCATCGGTAATCGCCAATAGCTAAGTACCCCCATTACCAACGCCATTAGCACGATAAGTTTCATCGCCGCTTTGTTATTAAATGCCCACTTCGTTAACCTTTGCATTCTACTTCAAGCTCCCCTCACAATAATGTTCTTCTCTTAACTCCTTGCTAAAGTTTACCTGTTCCTCAGTCTCCCTAAAAACGTCTACAGACCAGTCTTTTTCCCCGACCTAAGACGGAGGAGCTTATACGTCTGTAGATTTAAATGTAAATGAGTGATTACTCACTTTACGTGTTTGCGATTGTAGAATATTATATAGATGAGTAATTACTCACAAATTATGAGGGAGTTGGTTCATGATGTCAGCCTTGTCCAAGTCAGCAGCTGCATCTTTGCCTTTAGAGCAGGACTTACCTGTTGTGGCGCTTCATAGCCTCGTCCGTCAATTCGGCACCACAATTGTTCTTGACGATATAACACTGCGCGTCGAACGAGGTGAATTGTTCGGCCTTCTCGGCCCTTCCGGCTCTGGGAAAACAACACTTATCAAGCTCATTACCGGTATTGATAAAGCCAACCATGGCACTGTCCATATGCTTGGCGAGCTCATGCCAAAGCTATCTATGCTCCAACGATTCGGATATATGGCTCAATCCGATGCGCTATATAATGAATTGACAGCTAAAGAAAATCTAATATTCTTTGCCTCTCTCTATGGTCTCCGAGGACAGCAGCGGAATAAACGCATCCAAGAAGCGATGGAGATCGTTCATCTATTGGAGCATTTGAACAAACCGGTTGCTGCCTATTCAGGAGGAATGAAACGCCGTTTATCCCTTGCAATCGCCTTGCTTCACGAACCAGAGTTGTTGGTGCTTGACGAGCCGACTGTTGGCATCGATCCCGTGCTTCGCCAATCGATTTGGAAGGAGCTTAAGCTGCTGCGCGAACGAGGTACGACCATTATTCTCACTACACATGTGATGGATGAAGCTGAGAAATGTGATCGTCTTGGACTGCTTCGTGATGGAAAGATGATAGCTATCGGTACACCCGAAGAGCTTAAGCAAAGCAGTGATAGCTCTACGTTAGAAGAGGCATTTATCGTTCTGGGCGGAGGTATGAGAGCATGAGAATACGCGCGCTTGCTATTCGGATTATTATACAATTCATACGAGACAAACGAACGCTTGCTCTACTGTTCCTCGCACCGCTGCTCATTCTTGGATTAATGAAATTTGTTTTTAATGGTAACACTGTGGAGCCGCAGATCGGCATCGTTCATGTACCTCAGGTAATTGTGGAAAGATTGCAACAAACAGAGGCTCAACTAACTTCCTTTAATGACATCGAATCCGCTCAGAAGGCGATAAAGAATAGAGATTTGGATGCCATCTTGATGCTTAAGAACGATAAACCAGCTATTATGCTAGAGGGCAGTGATCCAGCAACTAATAAAATGGTTCTTATGCTGCTCCAACGTACTCTGAGCATCCAACCAACTTTCGTTGAACCAACCATCACCTATTTTCATGGAAACGCGGACATGACATCCTTTGATTCATTCGGTCCTGTACTGATCGGCTTCTTCTCTTTCTTCTTCGTCTTCATGCTCGCTGGCGTTTCCTTCCTGCGTGAGCGAACGAGCGGTACACTGGAGAGGTTACTGACAACTCCGATTCGTCGATCTGAAGTCGTGTTTGGTTATTTATCCGGATTCGGTCTTTTCACTCTGCTTCAAGCTGCTCTTATTGCCTGGTTCTCTGTTCATGTTCTTGGCCTTTACATGGACGGTTCAATATGGCTCGTGCTTCTAATGAACCTTCTCCTTTCACTTACTGCACTTACATTAGGAACTCTCTTATCTTCATTTGCGAACAATGAATTTCAAATCATTCAATTTATTCCGTTAGTTATTGTGCCACAGGTGTTCTTCTCTGGATTATTCAATTTGGATGCCATGAATCCTTGGCTTCAGAAGCTGGGTCATATCATGCCTCTCTATTACGGAGCTGACGCCCTTCGAGCCATTATGATCCGTGGTGAAGGATGGAGCGATATTCAAACCAATATCTATGTTCTACTTGGTTTCTCCGCCGTATTCGTCATGCTGAATATACTGGCGCTGCGCAAGCACAGAGCGATTTAACAAAATAGTAGGGCTATGCTATGATCGAGTTCATGCATACTTGTAGGAGGACATCATGGAAGAGTCTATTGAGCAGTGGATGGAAGATCTGCTGAAGCTGGATACAGCCGGGGATAAAATGACCGAAAAGCAGACCAAAATCCTGCAATCTGCTATCGCGCTTTTTGCGGAAAAAGGGTACTCTGCTTCATCTACCAGTGAAATTGCACAGCGAGCCGGTGTAGCTGAAGGAACTATTTTCCGTCATTACAAGACGAAGAAGGACTTATTACTTGCTATTGTCGCCCCAGCCATGACGAAGCTCATCGCCCCATTCGTGCTGCGTGGGTTTAATAAAGTATTGGATACGGAATATGAAAGCTATGACCAGCTCATTCGGTCGATGATTGAGAATCGGATCGAATTCTTAAAGAAGCACAAGAGCATCTTGAAAATACTTGTTCAAGAAATCCCTTTTCATCCCGAGCTCCAAGCAAGCTTTCAAAGAGATGTATTGGCCAAAGTATTGGAGAGGCTCAGCAAATTGGTTGCTAAATTCCAAGCACAAGGCAAACTCATAGAGCTTCCCACAACCACAATCGTACGGCTAACCGTATCTACGATAATCGGTTATGTGCTGGTTAGAAGCTTCTATGGTGAACGACCAGACGCCGATTGGGATGATGATCGGGAACGAGAGGAAACGATAGCTTTCATCATGCGCGGTTTAGGAATCTCATAGATCATGAACGGATGTAAAAATCACCTGCTTATGTGAACGCCGCACTTAGCAGCTGTCCTCATGAGCAGGTGATTCTCTGTTTTAATCGCCAAAAAACTACTTATACCGGCTTACCGGCTGTACCTTTCCCGCTCCAAATCCTCAGTAGGGACGAATCGCAATGAGGCGGAGTTCATGCGATAGTGCAGCCCTGGCGGCTCAGGTCCATCGTTAAACAGATGACCCAGAGCGTCTATTATTCATCCGATGCCCGGAGCGCATCGGCTGGTGCTTGTTTCAGAGCGGAGCGGGCAGGACCTAAGTTAATAAGCACCGCGGAAACTAACAAACCCAGAATGACTGGCAATAGGATTTCGATTGGATAATCAAATGGAATCGGCTGCTCACCTGATCTAACATCCTGACTAATTGTTTGGATGAACACCTTTGCTCCAGAAGACCCTATTGCCCAGCCCGTCATGAGCCCTGCTGTACCTATGATGGAGCCTTCCAAGATGAACATCCAGGCAATATGTCTGCTAGGCAAGCCGACGCAGCGCATCATGGCAATCGCCTTGCCCCTCTCTCGGACTGCTCTAAATTGAACAACCGCTAATCCGAGCAATCCAATTAGCGCCGAGAAAGCCGTGAATCCAAGAAACCCAAGAAATATTTGTCGGTTAATAAGCTGCTCCGCCGAGTTATCCGCATAAGGAGCGTGGAAGGTCAAAACATCTCCGATCCTCATCCGATCCTCTAGCTGCTGTACGATATTGACGTCCTTATAATTGAATTTCATCAGTACGAATCCTAGCTCCAACTGATTAGGCCATTTGTATCCATATGGTTTGAGCTCTTCATATATGGCGGGATTCACATAGGTTGCCGAGTAGAAGTTAATATTCAATTTGTTTGCCGTATTTCGTTTCGCAATCCCAGCTATCGTAAAGGTCTTTTGGGCAAGTGGCGTCCATTGCTCATTCATCGTTCTCATTTTACTTTCATATAGAGGAAGTGTAATCGTTTCACCGACCTTAACTTCCTTTTCCGGACTTGCCCAATTGCTTCCCTTGCGATTATCCGCATACTCGGCTGGCAATACAAGGAAAGAAGGATCGTTACTCACTGCTTTCCATACCTCCTTGTCGCTTTTGAATTTAGGAGCACGCTTGAGAAGCTGTAATCCATCCCCATCGATCAGCTCCTGAGTAACGGGAATGATAGCTTGCGACCACTCCTTACTGGTCAACAGCATGAATGGCTCAACTGTTGTCACAGCCTTTACGCCACTTTTAATGACCTCATCGGATTGAATGAGAGACAGTATTTTATCCCGTTCCGCAATCGTTTGATAACCTGCATACCCACCGAACCCGAATGCCGTTTGATTCGTCTTATCAACATCATTCGCATTCAGGATTACACTACCCATACAGGCTGTAAATGTAATCACCATCATGACGAGCGCAAACAGCAGCGCAATCGTATAGGTTCTACCTGGATATTGCTTCGGATATTTGACCGCTAGCAGCAGAGAGCTATTCGGCAATCGCAGGAGACGCAGTATCCCACCAATGAAACCAGAACCAGCAGATACTAGCATCAGCATGAAGTAAACAGCACTCAAGCATCCCCCAAGCCAGAACAATAAGATGAGTAGAACCGAATCATTGTTTAAGTCCATTTTCACAATGAACGCCTCGCTCAAATGTACAGCTAGAACGATAGCCATGCTCAAACTCAACACTAAAAAACCGACTTTCCTCTTCGTCGATTTCATCGGTTTACCAAGAGGAACTCCCCGAAGCGCATCCATAATTCTCAGACGGCCTGCTTTACCTGCCGCCCACACAGCTATTAATCCCAAGAAGAGAGTCACCGTTCCAAAAATAAACAATAACGAGCCTGCCGTAACATGCGGCGTTAAAGTTAGATGTATGCCGCTCATCCTAGCCAGCTCACCTGAATACCTCCCGTAAAACTCATGAACGAGCACATAGCCACCGACTGCACCAAGCAGTGTTCCAATTCCGGCACTAAGCAGGGAAAGCAGTAAAGCTTCCGCAGTAAACATGCTGCGGATATGACCTCGCGATAAACCAATTGCTCGTAATAGCCCATAGAGCTCCCAACGTGCTTCTGCGATCATAATGAGGACCTGACGCATCAACATTGCGCTGGATACAATCGCAACTGCGCTTATCATCGATAGAAAGAGGGATAGATTCAATTGCTTGGTTTTATTCATTGCGTCATTTTTGAGTAAATTCAACTTAATAGGATGATCAGGAAACGTAGTAAATCCTGCAATTGGCATGGATAAGTCGTTACGACCTGCAAGGACAGCGTGATATCCGCTAGTAAGTCCTGTTAAAGTACGGCTTGTTGACTCATTCACGATAACTGTACCGGTTGAAATACCCGCTATGCCTTGGTAACCCGTCAAGCCATTTTCTTGCGCAATTTCTTTTACCTTGAAGGGCAGTCTGGCACCAGTCGAACCAGATAGAAAGATCGTATCTCCTCGTTCAATCACTAAAGATGAAGCCGTTTCTTGATCCACAATGATCTCGTTGTCAAGCAGCCCGCTGGACCATAATTGGGAATTAGCTGCATCGAACTTAATCGCTTCATCCGAATTAAACCCAATGAGCTGAAGCCCATTCTGACTATGACCAATCTTGCCTTGTTCATCTAACGTATACATTACCACCGTGTCGCTATTAATAATCGGCAAGAATCGAACCGGAACCTTATTTTCTAAATAGGGTTTCACAGTCTCTTGAACTTCCAAATCGGTTAGGGAGGTTGCGCCTGATACAGTGGAGGTCAAAGCCCAGTCTATCGGACCATAGTGAGCTGCAATCCATTGATCACTGCTATTCTTAACGGATACAAAATTGATTACTGAGACCGCGATGAGCATGGCACCAATTGTACCTGCAGCCACCGTAAGAAGGGTTTGGCGCCATTGACGCTTGATATTCCCCCATGCCATCGACCATATGAGACCGGACGCTATCATAGAGATGTGCTCCCATCATGAATAATGCGACCTTCCTGCATCCGGATAGTCCGATTCATCCTTGCAGCAATATGTGAATCATGAGTGACAATAACTAATGTCGTCCCGTAGTGACTGTTTAACATCTCGAGTAAACCAATTATTTGATCGGCCGTACCTGTATCTAGAGCACCTGTCGGCTCATCTGCCCATAAGATCTTAGGCTCGCCAATAATCGCTCTAGCAATGGCAACCCTCTGATTTTGCCCGCCAGACAGCTCACTTGGATACCGTTCAGCCCGCTCGGCAAGCCCCACCAGCTTAAGCGCTTCTACTGCCTTCTCTCGTGCTTCCTTACGATTCATTCCCCTGGCAATAATCGGTAGTGCCACATTCTCCCATGCCCGAAGCACGGGTATGAGATGATACGACTGGAATACAAACCCCATCTTCTCCAGTCGTAGTTTGGATAACTCGTCCTCATCAAGCATGTGGATCGCTGTCTCTCCAATCCACACTTCCCCTTCATCCATGCGCTCTATTCCTGCCAAGAGATGCAGCAGCGTCGTTTTCCCGCAGCCCGATGGTCCTGTTATAGAAACAGTTTCACCTGCTGAGATTTCCATGCTAATCTGCTTAAGTGCCCTTGTCTTTGCCTGACCGACACCAAATGTTTTACTCAATCCGTTCATACGTATCATCTCGGCGTATCTCTCCCCTTCTCCTACGACTACGCCTCTATCCTAGCAAGTTCATATGCAGACTCTATCGAAAAAATATGCAGAACTTATGCAGATCGTCCTTCTGACATAACCGGAAGAAGGACGGTAAAGGAAGCTCCCTCTCCCCAGCTGCTCTGAGCGGTTACCCGGCCTCCGTGTGCCTGAGCGTATTGCTTAACTATGGCAAGACCAAGCCCTAGTCCTGCAGCACTTGTCGTTTCGTGAAGAGATAGTCCAGATTGCGCCCGATAGAATCTCTCAAATAAACGTGGAATATCCTCTTCTTCAATACCGATTCCATCATCAGCAATCATCAGAAAAGCCCCTTCCTGCGACAATCCTACCGTGAGTGTAACCTTCGTTCTGGCATGACGAAGCGCATTACCCAATAAATTAACGACCAGCTGACGAAGCCGATTCTCATCTGCATGAATGCGAATATCAAGCTCTGTTTTGAACTGAATCGAGAGTCCCTTTTCTTCCGCATCCACAGCGATGGCCTCTATAACAGCAAGACTTAACTCCGAGAGCGAGAACCATTTTTTCTCCAACAGCAAATGGCCTGATTCTGCCAAAGCAAGCTCTTGCAGGTCATAGACTAGCTTGGAGACTCGGATCGTTTCAGAATGCAGCGCTGATATTTTGCTAGGCGGAAGAATAGTTTCTGTGAAGAGTGCATTCTCCAGCGTCGTTCGTAAGATCGCAAGCGGAGTCCGCAGTTCATGCGCTACATCAGCAACCATTGTCCTGCGGACCGTTTCCAGGCGATCGATGTATGCTTGTACAGCTGTAAGCGCATCCGATGCTGTAACTAACCAGTCATCGTGTTGATCTGAGTACGCAGCCCAAGCGGAATGATCCTCTTGTCTCTTGGGGAGCAAAGAATGAGCTTGGTTCACTAATCTTGCAAGCGATCTGTTCAAGCGACCCATCATGAGATTCATCCATACAAGAACGATCGCAAACACCACCAGACCGGCCGCTAATGAAAGCAACCAAATCGTTAGCTTCGGCCAATGCTCTTGATGGGATCCGGTAATAACCTTGCCTACATTCTTACCATTCACAATGATCGTTTTGAATTGCTTCTTGGAGCTTGAAGCGTGATTCTGTAATCGCTCTTCCCCAAGCCCGTAACTTGCTACTAGCTGCCCCTTAGCATCCAGAATCGCTACGTCAATTAACTCTTGTTCTGGATAATAAGGTCCATCAGCAGCCAGCTGCTTGTCCACCCCTTCCCATCCGCTATGGGATTCAGCAAACTGAGCGGCGTAGCTGCTCCAATAGAGTAATAGGCGCTGTCTTTCAGTTTGATCCGAATGGATCATTGTGAGCCAGCCGCATAGGAGAACAGCTGCAACTGTGATAAATGCGGTTATGGTGGCTAGCAGCCACATCCTAAGGGGATTCCTCTTTCCCATTAAGATATAGCCTCCTCGTTAAATTTGTACCCGACCCCATATACAGTAAGTATATATTCCGGCTCGGCTTGGTTATCCTCAATTTTGTGGCGCAAATTACGAATATGAGAATCTATCGTTCTCTCAAAGCCGAGATAAGCATTTCCCAGTGCTTCTTCCAGCAAATGAGAACGTGTATATACGCGGCCTGGATGTGCCGCGAGCTTCCATAGCAGCAAGAACTCTGTTCGTGTCAGCTCAACGGGAAGATCATTCTTCTTTACAGAAAAACTATCCGGCCTGATTACAAGTCTGCCTCTGTTAATCGTTCCTTCCGCTTGTTCGGTCACAGCCTGTGATTGACCAGTCGACCGCCGGGATCTTCTCATAACCGCTTTGATTCGAGCGCTTAGCTCGCGCAATCCAAAGGGCTTCTGAATGTAATCATCGGCTCCAAGCTCCAAGGCTAGCACCTTATCAAATTCATCACTCTTAGCGGTAACCATTATGATCGGAAGCTTCCACTCCCGCTCATTGATTTTGCATAGATCAAGTCCATTTCCTACGCCTGGAAGCATCCAATCGACAATGAGAAGTTCAGGCTTTGTGTCTTTAATTCGTTGAATCGCTTCATCATAAGACATTGCCCCAACAACCTGAAATCCTTCCTGTTCCAAAAAAAACTTACATTCGTCCAGCAGCTTAACTTCATCCTCCACCCATACAATGACCACCCTCATCCACCCTCTCTCAAATCTTCTATTTGGCTTCTATATAAGTTGAACTTAAGAAACGAACAATGGACCGCTGCACAGATGGAATGTTCTTCCGATCGCTGTTGAGCCCGGATTTCTTATTTTGTCCCCTGATAAGGGGGAAATCCGGTCTCAAAGGCGAACGCTGACGCTTCTCCAGAATCATCCATCTGCTCCGATCACTTGTTATATCTCAAGTTCAACTTATATATATCGGTGTAATCCTCGTTATAATAAAAAAAGCCGATCCCTTCATCGCTTGTAGCGAATGAAAGAAATCGGCTGCTGTATGTTCTGTATGGTCCATTCTAGTTGTATGTTATGCCGAGGTCGTTTGTTTCCCCATCTTCTTGTCCGCAGAACGGAATCGGAAGAGCAGCAATAGTGCTGCGAGCGAGAGTACGCCGCCTGCCACATAAGGCAGCTGCAAATTAATGCTGAATAGCAATGCTCCAGTAAGTGGTCCGATAATACGACCTAAGCTGTCCATTGATGAACTTAATCCCGAAGCTACACCTTGTCTAACTGTAGTCTTCTGGGTGATCAGCGAGGTTACGCAAGGACGAATAAGCGCGTTGCCGATACCGAATATCGCTAAGTAAATGGTAGCTGTCAACAAAGAATGCGCAGTAACGATCAGTAAGAAACCAATTGCTGAGATAACAAGTCCAATGGCGATAAACTTGGGTTCTTCGCCTTTTCGAATAAGACGACGAACGACACCGCCTTGAATCAGTGCTCCTACAAGTCCACACACCAAGAACATGATACCTACTTGAAGCGGGGTGACATCGAATCTCTTCATTCCGAAGAGCTGAAGTGTCGCCTCCAAGCCTGATAACGACAAAGAAACAAACAAAGCCAAAACGTACAAATATTTGACCGATCCCGTAAAAGCACTAAAGCGTGATGGCTGTTTCTCATTCGAAGCACGACGCTGCTCCGGTGGGAGCGATTCCGTCAACTTCGTAACGGCAAGCAAAAATGTAATTAAAGCAAGTGCTGCAGCTGCAAAGAACGGTGTATTTTGCGATACTAAGCTGAGCAGTCCTCCGACACCCGGACCAATGGTGAAACCAAGACCAATCGACATGCCTACCAGACCCATACCACGTGTCCGCTGTTCAGGCGGAGTAATATCTGCAACATAGGCCACGATGACCGAGGTCACGGCACCAGAGAACAAACCGCCTAATACACGTGAAGCATACATAATCGACAAGCTTCCATCTGCAATGCCGAAGAGAAGAAAACTAGCGGCAAAGCCTAATACCCCGATGAGTATAACGGGACGTCTTCCGACTTTATCGGACAGACCACCCCAGAAGGGCGATAATAAAAAGGAAACCGCTGAATAAATTGAAAGCATCATACCCGTATGAAACTCTACGGAACCTGGGCTGGCTTCTTTAATAAGCTCCGGTAAAACCGGAATAATAATGCCAAACCCAATAAATGTTGTCATAAGCATAACCATGACAATTAAAAGCCGCTTGTCCTTCATCTGTTTATTCCCTCCACCCCTTCATCGTACCACAACTTTTGGATGTCTTGTTATGAACAAATGAAGAACAAACAAGATCAATAACACAGCTCCACTTACGAAGAAAGGTGCATGTGGTCCCATACTATCCCAGAGCTTGCCAGACATTATGCTTCCAAATACCATACCTAACCCTTCTATCGTAAGGAAAAACCCCCATACCGCGCCGCGTTCTGATTTTGGGATGGCCTTTGCAATGAGCGCATTCCAGGCTGGAATAATACAGGCATATCCGATGCCAACAAACATGACGACTACGAGAACGTAGGGCAAATAACGACTATAACCCAATATAGGAAGGGCAATCGCCGCCGTGAGGAATCCAACATGCAGAAACCATCTGGTACCGAAACGATCTACCCATTTCCCAACTGGAATAAGGAAGAGTACGGTTACCGCCCCACCTGCAATTAAGTAAAGACTATACTGCTGTGGTGTTAAATGAAGCACTGTTCTTGCATAAAGCGTAAGTACTGGCGTCAATAATCCCAGAGCGAAATTCTGCAAAAACATCGCGGGGTACAGCAGCCGACTAGCATGTAGGGAGCTGCGGACTTTGGCAAAATACCGACGAGCCTTTTCACCAAGCGTCATCCCCTCCAAATGCTCAGCTTCAGCATCTACAGTTGGTAGGTCTCTTCCTTCAATCTCAAGCGACTTGCGTTTGCCTGGAAGGAACAAAGCTACGATTACGACGACAATCATCATCCCTATCAGCAATCGGAAAGCTGGTGCATAGGTATTCACAATAAAAAAATTAATAACGATGGGTCCGCAGCCTACGCCAAGCAGCCATGACATATAGACCACACTCATAATCGTCCCGCTCGCTGCACTGCCAGCAACCGCTGTTGCGCCTGTAATTACGCATGGCCATAATGGTGACGTACCAATGCCCAGAAGCAAGCAAGCGAGTATGATCCATCCGAGACTATTGGTTAACGCAACAATAGAAACAGCCGCGAACGTGAGGATAACGCCAAACAGCATGACATAGCGATATCCGAACCGATCTATGATCCAGCCTAGCGGACTGCGAAAGGCATTATCGCCAATATATTGTAGAGCCAGTGCCCAACCAATTGCATAGACGGACAAACCAAGCATTTGACCCATATAGACAGGCAGAATCGATACGAGCAAAGCTCCCTTCACAAACTCAACAAGGTACATAATAATGAGCAGTTGGATGACAAAAGGCGATGTAAGCACCTTTTTCCCAGCCCAGCCTTTAGCAATCTTCATAGTCGCTCTCCTCTCACAGCTATTATCATGTCATTATTCTTCCTATAATTAAGATGAAATAGTAGGCCTTCACCCGCTACGATCTGTTATTCACTTATTGTCAACAAAAATGTCACTTGCAATCCCCCCTAATTTTGCTATACTCAACCTTGTTTGTACGAACTTTAACATGAGAGGCTGGGATAAAGACATGGATCATACCCGGACCCCGCTGTTTAGCGCATTGCGCAATCATGCGGCTAATAACCCCGTTCAATTTCATATTCCTGGACATAAAAAAGGACTGGGCAGCGACCCTGAATTCCGAGCGTTCATCGGCGATAACACATTTTCAATCGATCTTATTAATATCGCACCGCTTGATGATTTGCATCAGCCCACTGGAGTCATAGAAGAAGCTCAGCAGCTCGCAGCGGATGCATACGGTGCCGACTATACCTTTTTCTCCGTTCAAGGGACAAGCGGTGCCATTATGACAATGATTCTTAGCGTATGTTCTCCTGGTGACAAAATCATCGTTCCGCGTAATGTGCATAAATCGATTATGTCAGCCATTATCTTTGCCGGTGCCCGGCCTGTATTTATCTCGCCAGCACGTGACGCTAACCTTGGGATCGATCATGGGATTACGCTAAGCTCGGTGAAGCGTGCCCTTGATCGCCATCATGATGCGAAGGCAGTCTTAGTCATAAATCCGA
This sequence comes from Paenibacillus baekrokdamisoli, assembly GCF_003945345.1. Lineage (GTDB taxonomy): Bacteria > Bacillota > Bacilli > Paenibacillales > Paenibacillaceae > Paenibacillus_Z > Paenibacillus_Z baekrokdamisoli. Next base: position 2,706,937 of record NZ_AP019308.1, read on the forward strand.
CCTACTACGGCATTTGTGCCGATTTGAAGGAGATCGTAGATTTGGTTCACAGCTACGATGTACCTGTACTCGTCGATGAGGCGCATGGCGTTCTTATTCATTTTCACGAGAAGCTGCCTGTGTCTGCGATGCAAGCAGGTGCTGATATGGCGGCAACCAGCGTACACAAGCTTGGAGGCTCCATGACACAAAGCTCCGTGTTGAATGTCCGTGAGGGTCGCATTAATCCTCAGCGCGTTAAGACGATTCTTAGTATGCTGACCACCACATCGACTTCTTATATTTTGCTAGCTTCACTGGATACATCTCGTCGTAATTTGGCTTTGAATGGTCATGCTATCGCTGAGAAAGCGATTGAGCTTGCCCAATATGCGCGGGATGAGATTAACAAAATGCCGGGCCTATATTGCTTTGGCGAAGAAATTCTAGGTGGCGAAGCGACCTACGATTACGATCCGACTAAGCTAAGCGTTCATGTTCGTCATCTCGGGCTAACGGGATACGAGACAGAAAACTGGCTGCGAGATCATGGCAATATCGAAATCGAAATGAGCGATATGTATAACATTCTCGCCCTTGTAACACCAGGTGATACCCTTGATAATATTGAAGCTTTACTTAGCGGACTTCGCCATCTTGTCGAAACGCATCATGAAGTGAATGAAGCCAATGAGCTTGTCGTCAAAATCCCAGAAATCCCGCAGCTTTCACTCACACCGCGTGATGCTTTTTATGCAGAAACTGAAGTTGTACCTTTCAAAGAATCGGCAGGACGAATTATTGCCGAATTTATTTATGTATATCCGCCGGGTATTCCTATTTTATTGCCAGGAGAAGTCATTTCCCAGACGAATATCGACTATATCATCGATCATGTCGAGGTAGGCCTGCCTGTTAAAGGGCCTGAAGATCGCAGCATTGAATTCGTTAAAGTTATCGTAGAGGAAACAGCAATTTCCTAAGCAGCAACCCCTATACCTATAGCAAGAAGAAACGGCTAACGCCGTCCTTGGCGGCGAAGCAAGTTTCTTCCCTTTGAAAAATAAGCAAAGTATGGAAAAAACTTATACTTTCTTATTTTTTAAGAAAAGAAGATCGTTGCCCGCCTGCAAATAGGCTCGCAACGGTCTTTTTCCTTCTTAGAGCCGACTTTAAACTAACTTGCATCCTTGGTAAGTACATGCTGCAGAAACGTCAACATTCTCGCAAACGCATCCCGTGCTGCATCAATATGAAAAGACGGACGCGTATCATTAAAGAATGCATGAGGCGCATCGGCATAAATGTGATAATCGAATGGTTTGCCCGCAAGGAAGAGTGCCTCCCCAAAGGCGGGTACTTCATCTGTAATTCGTTTATCATGCTCTCCATAGAAACCAAGGATTGGACACTGAATCTCAGGAATAAGCTCAGCAGAGGGCGCACTTCCATAAAAGATGACAGCCCCCTTCAAAGAAGCGTCATTGGCAGCTAATAACCCGGATAAGCTGCCTCCTAGGCAAAATCCAACTGAAGCAACCGATTGACCAAGCGAATACTCATAGGTTTCTCTCAGCCAGCCCGATGTCATAACAACTTGTTTCACAAAGTCCTGCATCATTCCATTAAGGTTAAACAAGTAATCCAGTGAATCGGATACAAGCTTCTGCTTACTCTCGGGCAACTGAGATAAGGCAATCTGCCGCTGCTCCAGATCCCGCCAATGAGTCTGCGGAAGTGTATTAAGCACGCCTTGCGCCTCTTGAACACGCTCTGATCTAAGTGGCTCTGGCCTGACTCCATGCCTAGCAAACAAATCGGGTGCAAATGCTACATATCCTGCTTGTGCAAGCCTTCGAGTTACATCTTGTATATGTTCATCTACGCCCCATATTTCTTGCAAAACGATGATCGAGGGCATCGGCTCCTTCACACCGCCCCAACGGGCAACATAGCCGCTGTACTCACCATTATCTCCATAACGGATCCATTCCGTTTCTAACTTCATTTATATTTCCTCCCAATATCCTTCATTAACCATCGAACTTTATGGTTAACCACAATGATCTTATCTGCATGTGACGGCATGTCTATGAAAGACCCTTTACCATATTAACATATTTAGGATCGCGTTAAGAGAGGTGCTTTGGTGCTTATTGTCAATGCATAGCTTGCAATGCTATGATGTTAGAGGGGGTGGAAAGTAGTGGCTCAAAGCGCTTATATCAAATTCGTGCAAGGATCCGCAGTCGAACGTCTCAGCCTTAACGAGGTTAAAGATCGTCTGGAACGCTACTGTAAGCAAACGGCCAAAACAGGTGAACAGCTCAGCTGGGACTACACTGAGGCAGCCTTCCCTTACACCGTCGAAACAAAGCCCGGTGAAGAGAATCGGTGGTTTTATTTGAAAGGTACTGCCCCGCAGTACAGGTTCATCCTATTTGGAGTTGGTGAGCATACGGAGAGTGAAAGAACAGTACCTTACGTACAGGTCGTCCTCCCTGATGAATCTACTCATGGGGACAAATCCAAAGCAAATGAGCTCTGCAAATATTTTGCCAAGCATCTGCTAGCAGAACTAACGATGTTTAACGGAAGAACAATTTATTATAATCCGCGAAAATAAATAAAACTCCGACAGCCGTTATGGTTGCGGAGTTTTTTCATTTGACTCGAACAGCAATTAGTTGTCCTCTTCGTTCTCACGTTGAGCTACTTCTTCGTAAATACGCGTAACACGTTCCCACTCTGCATCATCTTCAATGCCGACTAAGAATGCTTCGCCGTCTTCTTCCTCAATTCGGAAAATAACACCGTCTGCCTCTGGGTCGTTACGGTCTAGCAATACCGCATATACTTGCTCTTCGGATTCGAATGTGTATACCATTACCATCTCACGTTCTACGCCTTCCTCGTCTGATACAAGGAATACGTGCTCTTCATGATCATGGTCGTGATTGCAATTCTCGTCATGCACATGCTCTTCGCCATTCTTATGCTCGTGATCGCTCATCAGATATACCTCATTTCCATTCTTGATACGTTTCCTCCGTATAGTAACATGGAACAAGTCTATGGTCAAACAAAAACACCCCTGCTCGAAGGGAGCAAAGGCGCTTAAAAGAATTACTGTGTTTTCGCTGAAATCGTCTTCTCTGATACCAATTTCCAATCGTCGCTAGCAGTCACTTTCATAAAGAAACGAATCGTGTATTTGCCTGCTGTATCAAAGGAATAGTTGATATCATCTGTCCGGTACCAGAAGTTATCCTTATCAATGGAAACATTCTTCGCTTGAATCAGCTTCTCTTCGCCATTGGGATCAAAAATCGATATTTTCACCGCAGCAATGTCAGTCATTAAATTATCGACCTGAGCGAATACTTTGAATGAGATTCGATTCCCCTTCACGACGTTACCGAAGATCGTCGTGTCTTGAAAAAGGAACATGTGAACATTAGGCTTGAAAACCGTTACCTTCTTAGCTGCTTCATCCCAAAAGACGAGTGCTTGTAGGGAGTTAGCTACTTGGCGTACCGACAAATAGGTCTTGCCGTCCGCAAATAGACCTGCATCATCTAATTCGGACCCATTGACGATAACTCGTACCTTCTGCGAAGCCGAATCGGCAAACATCATCGTTCCGCCCCACAGTGACATAACCAGTAGCAAGATGAGAAGCTTTCTGAATTTCATGGTCGTAATCCCTCCATCCGTTGTTGTCTGGATGAATGGTTATACTCACCAACTTGCCCAAAGTTGCGCCAATTCAAAATAATTTTTCCTTGTTTCATTTTGTCAATTCATGCTGAATTCTGCGCTTCCCCGGGAAATGATTGAGCGGGAAATTCAAGTTGCTAAATTAGCTAAACGTCCTTGTTAAGATACAGGGAACACCTTTACCGAGCGCTCCTGGCTCTTTCATCATCTCTCTGTATCGAATTCCACGGTTACAAGGCGTTTTACAAACATCGCATGTACCTGATAAGACAAGCTTCATATTTACTTGCTTGCGATCGGAAGCCGTATTTTTCTTCTTTTTTACTACTTTTCCTTTGGCCATAACTCCGCACCTGCCCATCTTCTAAGTCCATTCATAGATATCCTATGAATAAGCAGATCGGATGTGCATCGGATCCCTCTATTCTTATCGAAATTAAATGAAACATGCCCTTTCCATTTGAACAAGGAAATGATAAATTTGTTAATAATGGATTACATAGGAGGAAGCCCGATTGAACTTACAGATGCTCGGGACAGGAAGTGCATTTGCCAAGAAGTACTTCAACAATAATGCGTTGTTTTACGTGGGAGACCGAACCATTATGCTTGATTGCGGAATAACGGCTCCACTTTCTTTATATCAGCTCGGTAAAACCTTCAATGATATTGATGCCCTCCTAATTAGCCATATCCACGCTGATCATATTGGAGGAATGGAAGAGTTTGCTTTTCAAATGAAGTTCGTTTACAACCGTAAACCGCTGCTCTTTATATCCGAAGCTATTGTAGATTCACTTTGGGAGAATGCTCTTAAAGGCGGCCTGCTTCAAGAGGAATGCCACTCACTAGATCATTACTTCGACATCAAGCTGCTGAAGGAGGGTGTATCTACAGAAATCTATCCAGGTTTTTGTGTAGAACCGATTCTGACGAAGCATATTCCGAATAAGTCCAGCTTTTCGTTCCTTATCAATGGAAATTTCTTTTACTCGGCCGATATGAGGTTTGATCCAGACTTGCTTGAAGAGCTAGTTGCTCGTGGCTGCGAGACTATCTTTCATGATTGTCAGTTAACGCCACCAGGCGTTGTACATACCACACTGGAAGAGCTTTTGACTCTGCCTGAATCCATTCAAGAGCGGATTTGGCTTATGCATTATGACGATAGCAAAGAAAATTATGAACAAGAAATGCGTTCCATGCAGTTTGTAGAACAGCATAGAATTTATAGCTTCGAATAAATCCACATCAAAAAAGCCCGCTTAGAGGTCACATCCCAAACGTAAAGAGGATGTGACCACAATGCGGGCTTTTCTGTATCTATTAGGGTGTGCAAGGCTTAGAAGTTGGGAAGCTGATCCAAATTATTAGTAGGATCGCCATCAGCATCTCCACGAATATAAGTCTCTCCATCCCTACCTTTAAAGGCATTCACTCCAGCAATTAAGCCTCCTTGCACCTCTTCTAGAGCTTGCTCATAGTTAAGCACACGTCCTGAAGAAGTTTTGAAAGACGTAAGATCTCCATCACCGTTCTTCTGCGTCGCCACTATGGTTTCTCGGGCGGATGAGTCGAAAGCTTGTCCTGTCGTATCCATACGATGTCCTCCTTCTTAAACAGCTTGATCCTGCTAAATTAGGCTGTCCATGAATGAACTACTCTATGCTTACAATAAAAAATCGGTGCTAGCCGGTGTCGGTCTACTCATTCATCACTTTTGAGAGGTGCACGCTGTTCCTTCATTGCAGAATCATGTATTGGTGAAGGAGTAAGAACATGATTTATATTCGGTTCTCCATAGACCTCATCCCATACCGAGACGTCGCTCGGATAGACAACAGAGATCACGCTTGGAGGCCCTTCATCCCCCTCAGTTCCTGTGGGTTCCTGTCTTAGGCAGCCCGAACAAACAGATAAACATAGGAAGCCAACTAAAATAACGATACTCTTTCTCATGCATACCTCCCGTTATTGCACATTGATAAGGATTAGTATGCACCATCAGCTGGAAAGCCAAACCATAAACACTGTTTCCTCTCCACTCATTCGTCCTTACCTGATTCTTTGGGATGATCTTGCTTCCAAACGTATAGCTCATCGTATTTCGTTGAATCCTTAATAACCATACGCGCTACACAAACCAACACGGCACCAACAATGCCAAATAATCCAATCAGCCACACCGCCAAATAGGCAGCTTCCATATCGAAATAACCTGCCTCTCCTACCGCGATCACCTTTTGTGTAACGATATGCGTCAGAAGACAAATTTAGTCCAGCTCTATGTGATATTTTCTTGGAAATTTTCTTGGAAATTTTCTTGGAAAATGGGTTGACTTTATTTTTCTGGTTTGATATATTATTTCTTGTCACTAAACAAACATTTCATATGATCTGGTAGCTCAGCTGGGAGAGCACTATCTTGACAGGGTAGGGGTCACAGGTTCGAACCCTGTTCAGATCACCATAACTTAACTTCTGAAAGCCTTGGTAATCAAGGCTTTTTTTGTTTTTATGTGGTTAATCAATATTTGAAAAAGTGTAGATTTAAGCTCGTGATACGAATTTGATACGATTACCTCCTGATACGAAAAAAATGGTAAGAGCTATGCGCCCTTACCACCCTCGTTAAGAAAAATATTAAAGTTTGTTCCTTCGAGCCAATTCCTGAAAACAAGCTTGCTAATATATTTTTCCCTGCCTGCCTTAGTTACTCCCTGCGTCTGTCGCTTCTCCAGGGTTCTCGTCATCTTCCTGTTGGTCGCCCATAACAAGATCAGTATCTTCGCCTTCGCTTTCGTTGGTCTCTTCGGTATCCTCAGTATCCAGCTCCTCCTGCCCATCATCCTGATCTTCGTCATAGTCCCCAGCAACTTCTTCGTCCTCACCTTCTAAGCCCGGAAGCTCGCTTTCCTCATCGCTCCCACCGTCTGAACTTTCATCTAAATGTTCTTCAGTTTGCTTAGCAGCTTCATCGATCGTGAGCTGACAACCTTCTACGTTAACCGATCCATCGGGATCAATAGTTCCCCGAACACCTTGATGCTGCTGATGGCTATAATAGTCATCCATATCCATCTGTGAACTGGAGAATGTCAATGGTAAGAGTGATTTGCTCCTCTTATGCTAAATTGATACCTTTGATTTTCGCGTTAAGCATAGTTTTCATTTATAATTGCTCCTCTCAATTTAAGAACTGATGTTCTATTCATGGGTATGCGTTCACCCCAGATCACCAGAAACGTCTGTTTTGTAAGATTTTGATTCTTGAAGTGGTTCTTAAAATTAAGCTATTCTATTTGTAAGAGCCTCACTTACCTACAAACTGTAGTCCGATTAGGATACTCTATGACGTATTCGAAAGGCGTAAAAAGTTGAAGATAGGATTAATGTGAAGGTTCTTTGCTATGTCCACCCCTCCCATGATCCTCGATATTCAAATCTAGTTAATCATCATTACATAGCAAACATCCAATCACTAAGCTCTATCAACACATAATCTACATGGTATTAAAGACGATGGAGGTGAATTGAATAATGCACACTAGCTCTGGTACGATTCTGGTGCTTTTCATTTTATTAGTAATTATCGCTTGTAGCTGCGGAGTCTTCCCACGCGCAGAGATACGGGAAGAGAGACGAGAAGAAAGACGAGAAGAAAGACGAGAAGAAAGACGCTTCGGTTGTTGCTAATTGCGTAACCTCAGTTCGTTAATTCTTAAAATAGCACTAATGAGAAGGCTCATTCTATGGGCTTTCTTTTTCCAAATGAAACTTAATATTCAGCCCTGATCGTTGTCGTTTCCTGTACTTTCAATATCCGTCTCGTTATCTATCATTGTCCTCAATAGCGTAAGGTTGTTGACCCGGAATAAATATCTCTGCAACAAACACACAGTCACACATCAACATTAGCGCATAACTTATCATGTACCAAAACAAAGGAGGCGTATTTAGAAAATGTCTGAATTCCGTGAAGAGTTTCGTCACCGTCACAACCCCGCTCAAACCCTGGTGCTTTTCATTTTGTTGGCAATTATCCTTAGTACCTGCTTCGGCGGTTTCTTCTAAGTTCCTTAAAGGCCCGCTTGGTCAGCGGGTCTTTTGCTTTCCTTCCCCTTCCCATGATCCTCAATATTCATAGAGATACTTTCGAAATCGCTTCTCGAGCGAGCACAATCTATCATCGTCATGCGTCATCACACTACTCATCACTACTCTCACTGTTCTCAATAATAGAATTGAGTCCCTCGAGGAGAATCGCTCGCTCTCCGACCATATGCTTTAGCCACTCTTTCGATCGTGAGATTCCGATCGGCTAGTCATTGAGCACATGGTCAAGCAGCTGCTCCATATCAATCTTTGGCGGTTCCATCGGTAGCCTCCTAATCCATTTGATAATATACAGCAACGTCCCATCCCATAGTACGAAGTTCTTTCGCCATTATCTCTACAGCTTTTGAACGCTTATTCGCTTGACCGTCTACGTTAGGCTTAATCATGTAACCTTGAACAATCCAATGAGTTCTAGCACGACAATAGAGGCCAGCAGGTAACCTTTGGGCTTGGTCATTTCAATACCGCACCAGCAGCGACAGGGTTAATCCATAGGACCTCTGTCCGAGCGATGCCGTTTACTGGTTTACCCGATGTCGTCCTCCCTGCCAATGTTTCAGCCGCTCATTGTAAAATGGATGTTCATATCCTGTGAGCAGCACTGGCCCTGGATGATCATCAAGTAAATCCAATAAAGACGCATGCTGCTCGTCGCTCATCTCATTTTCATAAATAGCCCCGTTCCGAGTGTCCAGCAGATAAGACGGATCCGCAAAAATCAATACGTCAGAAGCTCGGTACCGCGATATTAATAATTCAGCCTGTACATTTTCAATTTGGACATTCCGCAAGCGATCAGCGACTATCTCCAAGCGTTCGGGCAGGACATTCCATTGCTTGATGTGGAAGGCGTCGCGCTCCGTAAATCGGCATCGCCAACCAGAGATGGAGTTTGTCTTAGGCCGAATAGCTTGCCAGCAGCGAACCATAAAGCGCCTCGCTCTCTCAAGATCAGTATCAGACGGCTCATGTGAAAGTCGATATTCATCTCTCGCATATGGCGTCCATCGGATTTGATAAGAGAGTTCGTCTGTTCCCGAACTATGCGGAATAAATTTATTACCTCTTCATTTAAGTCGTTTATGGTTTCTACTCCAGAGGGCTTCTTGTTAAATAGGATAGCGCCGGATCCGAAGAAAGGTTCAAGGTATACTCTGTGCTGCGGCATGTGACTGATGATCCATTTGGCGATTGCCCACTTACCGCCAGGGTAGGGGTCACAGGTACGAACCCTGTTCAGATCACCATAACTTAAACTTCGGAAGCCTTGGGAATCAAGGCTTTTTTTGTTTTCACCTGGAGACATACCTACCAAATACTAAGTTATTTCACATCCTTAATTATTATTCTCCTACAATAAAAAACAAAAGCTGTCGAACAAGCTGGATTAGGCTATACTTAATTACAGGCTTAATAAAGTGAGGTGCATCATGAAAGTTAATCCGCTGTTGTTGCAAGTGGTTAGTGCCTTTTTTCTCATTTATGGTATTGTCGATATCATCTTTGTTAATGTGTTACTCGGTATCATACTATTAATTATTGGGGTTGCTATGAATGTAGTTGCCTTGAATATTCGAATGAAAATGAAAAAATAGCAAGCATAATAAAAAAGACACCGCGCCTCCGACGATTAATTCGGACAAGCCAAGGTGTCTTCTTTTATATCCAACAGGATGATTACCGATTAAGCACCATAAAAGCTGCGAATCCAACGATGCTTCGCTAGCTTCTCGAGCTGATCCGCAGGCAATCCCTTACCATCGCCTACGCTCATGTTGCGCTCAACATTACGCACAGAACGCATGCCGGGTATAACGCTTGATACTGCGGATTGGCTTAGAACAAATCGAAGTGCTGTCTCCGCGAAATGATCCGCCTCCACACCAAGCTCTCCAGCCATCTGCTGTACTCGGTCGTAAACTTGCTGTTTACGATCTCCGCTAAAATAATTATTACGGAAGTCTCCTTCGTCAAATGTGGACTCCGGAGTGATGCGCCCTGTCAGCCCACCTTCATCAAGAGCCACACGAACAATTACACCCACATTATGCTTCTCGCATGCTGGGAACAATTGATCCTGAGGACTTTGATCGAAGATATTATAGATAACTTGAACGGTATCCACTAAACCAGACTCTACGAGCTGGATAGCACTCTCCGGTTGATGATCGTTAATGGATACACCGAAGTAACGAATTTTTCCTTGCTCCTTCAATTTACGTACACCTTCGAGCCAATCCCCTTGATGCAGCCACTCATCCGACCAAACATGGAATTGTTGGACATCGATCGTATCCAGCCCAAGATTTTTCAAGCTTTGCTCCGTTGATGCAATAATATGCTCAGACGTGAAAGTTTCATTGGCAGGAACACCAGCACGTGCAGGCCACTGATAGTTCTTAGGAGGAATTTTGGTTGCTACATAGATCGGCTCACTGTGCTCTCTTACAACTTGTCCAACCAGTCTCTCACTATGTCCATCCCCGTAACCAATCGCAGTATCGATGAAATTCAATCCCAATTCAATGGAACGATTTAACGCCTTTAAAGACTCATCGTCAGATGCACCAAGCCACATGGATTTGCCTATACCCCATGCACCATAGCCAATTTCGGATACCTGAAGTCCTGTTTTACCTAAAGTTCTATAATTCATTGTCTTCCTCCATTCTATTTTCTTACATCTTTATTAAGAGTCCAAATGACTGCCTCTCTAATAGTATATGGAATAACGATCAAAATTTTAAGCACTGAAATATTATTCAGTAACTTCCCTTTACCTGATTATTTATTTGATCATCTTTGTGTGCAGCCCTAAGCATTCACCTAGTATGCTTCATAGCATGGTACAAAGGAGTGAATAACATGCCTAACTACCGAATAATCATCGATTTATCCGACCGCACCTTATATCTCTTAGATGATAATATCGTGACCAATTCCTATCCCGTTGGAATCGGAAAAATGGTGACAAGAACACCTTTCGGTGAATTCACCATAGTTAACAAGCAACCGAATCCCGGTGGCCCATTTGGGGTTCTCTGGATGGGACTATCCAAGCCGCATTACGGCATTCACGGTACGAATGACCCATCCTCTATTGGCAAGCAGGTATCTCATGGTTGCATTCGCATGCATAATGAGGATGTTCTTGCATTATCACGACTGGTTCCTATTGGAACACGTGTATCGATTCGCCCATGAGTGCATTCATTTGCTGATGAGCCAATTTTAAGTAGGCAAGTATCCTTACCTGTCAGGCACGCATACGATACTAGCAGCAAATTATTTATTTGGAGGCCATTATACTTATGAGCTTTATTCCGAACGCATTTAATCAACCGCCTTATCCATATCCCCCATACCCTCCTTATCCTCCTAACTCGCTGTACCCTTATCCTTACCCCTATCCATACCCATACCCTTATCCAGATGTAGTCCCGCTGCCTGTTCCTATTCCCATTGGGGTAGGGGGAGCTCCCTTTGGCTTCCATGGCGGATTTCACGGTGGGCATGAATTTCATGGTGGGAATGGCGGATTTCATGGCGGTGGCGGAAGTTTCCACGGTGGAGATGGCGGATCTCACGGTGGTGGCGGAGGTTTCCACGGTGGGCATGGCGGATTTCATGGTGGTGGCGGACATTTCCACGGTGGAGGTGGCGGACTTCATGGCGGTGGGCATCGACCCTTCCCGCCCAATGCCCCTCAGAATCAGTTTGAACGCAGCTTCTAATTGACTTCAACATAACCATATTAAGGGTGAATCAGTTCTCTGAAGCACCCTTTTTTTCCTGTCTATATCGAGATATCGAGAATCCCTGCTTTCTTACTATTCAAATGCAACAATGTTATATTTAATGGCATGCAACTTTCCTCACGAGGAGGCCGTCTAAATATTACCAACCAAATAAATAACAGAGGTGACTTCACAATGAAAAAAACACTTTTTCTTTTTTCAGTTGTTGTGCTTGTTTTCGCAGCGATATCGCAGTCCGTTTGGGCATTCTCAGACACGAAGAATGATACCAACGAAACTAAAATATCCGCGCTGCAGGAACTAGGTATTCTTTCAGGAAGCAAAGACGGTTCATTTAAGCCCAAGGACAAGCTAACCTATGCGTCGGGTATCTCGATCGTTGTTAAGGGACTGGGCCTCAACATCGACAACCTGCGCTTCGTTAAACAACCACTAGCAAGCGACTCTTTCCCGAAAGCAAAAAATGATGCATGGTATTCCGATTCCCTCGTCATCGCTGCTTATAATGGTCTTGATTTACCCAAAGATCTTGATCCCTCAGCAGTGATGACACGAGAGCAGTTCGCTCATCTGCTATTCCGAGGAATCGAAAAGACTGGAGATTATGCGTTTCCCGAAATCTATGCACTATTAAATGACGAGGCTGCTGTTTCCACTACCTACATGGACAGCATTCAGAAGCTTTTAACAATAAGTGTTATAAAGCTCGATGCCAAAAATAACTTCAATCCTAAACTAGCTATAACACGCGGAGAAGCTGCTGGATGGTTATATGATGCCGCTCAATTCGTCAAAAAGAATGCGTCAAACCAACCAGCACCCGGAACGAAACACTCGTTTCCATTAAGCGATCTGACTCTCTCCATCAAAGCAATCACGCCAGAGGTCAATGAAGTAACAATAACCGCTCAAGCGCCAAACTCTGGGTATGGAATGCATATTACCTCTCTCACCTTTGATGGCGATCAAGCAGTAATCGATCTTGAACCTACCTTTCCAAAGCCCGGCATGATGTACCTGCAGGTTATTACAAAAGTAAAAGTAGTAACCTATGTTGCCTCCAACTACAAGCCTGTATTTAACAGCAGCCTCAGCTCTGTAGAGAGTTCAATGGCTGGCAGTGAAATATCCATTCTCCCTGCGTTGAACGCCTCGACAGCAGAAGCCACTATTCATTAATTAATCATTCACATTGAATATCGCTCTAAAACATAGAAACCCCCAAAGACGTGGAATATTGATCACCACTGTCTTTTGGGGTTTTTGGTTTTTGTAACCTTACAACTCTATAAATCCCACTTGGCCTAGCTCCCCTTATCACGCTTCAATTTAGACTCAGAGGGACGCTAATACATACCCGCTACACTTATGAAGAAATCATCGAAACAGCCTTTCTACACCTGTTAGAAAGGCGGACGACGGACAGCAATAATCGACTTGATCATATTCATGACCATGGATCATAAGCTGTCATAGAATCTCGTGTTCGACTGTTGTTTCAAGCTCGGCCAATGTTGGGATACGCCAGTCTATTTCTTTGGCCCCAAACTGCCGAAGATATGCATTTGTACGTGAGAATGGATGACTGCCAAAGAAACCACGACGCGCAGCAAATGGACTCGGATGTGCGGACGTAACAATACAGTGGCGGTTCCCGTCGATCGACGATGCTTTCTCCTGCGCATGCTTACCCCACAAAATAACTACCATCGGCTGCTCACGTCTATTCAGAGCGGCAATGACTGCATCGGTGAACCGTTCCCAGCCCAGCGCTTTATGTGACGCCGGAACTCCAGCCTGAACAGTCAGCACATTGTTCAGCAGTAGTACGCCTTGCTTCGCCCAATGGACCAAATTACCATGATCAGGAATTTCATAGCCCAGATCATCTCTTAGCTCTTTGAAAATATTTTGCAGCGAGGGCGGCGACTTCACTCCCGGCTGTACGGAAAAGCTTAAGCCATGTGCTTGACCTGAGCCATGATAAGGATCTTGCCCTATTATAACAACCCGTGTCTCAGCGAAAGCGGTATAATGAAGGGCATTAAATATATCTTCTGCTTGCGGATATATCGTCGTAGACTTATATTGATCCGACAGATAACTATATAATTGTTGAAAGTAAGGCTGTCCGATCTCATCGTGTAAAATATCAGCCCAATCGTTACTAAAGGAAACAGTCATAAGTACCTCCACATCAATATAATAGAAAACCTCCTTCGCCAGGATCTAAATGACTCAGATCGTGAGGAAGGAGGTTTCTTGTTTGTTGCTGATCGAACATTATGTACCAAACTATCGATCTTGCTTCGTTGTAAAGAAGGATGCCGAGGACGGGAATCGAACCCGTACGGTGGTCACCCACCGCAGGATTTTAAGTCCTGTGCGTCTGCCAGTTCCGCCACCCCGGCATGTGGTGAAGTGTTGAAATGGTGGGCCCTGAGGGACTCGAACCCCCGACCAATCGGTTATGAGCCGACCGCTCTAACCAACTGAGCTAAGGGCCCTTAAAAGAAAGACATTGGAAGGTTTGTTGGTTGCGGGGGCAGGATTTGAACCTGCGGCCTTCGGGTTATGAGCCCGACGAGCTACCGGGCTGCTCCACCCCGCGTCATTACCATTTCACCAGCATCAATCAATGGCGACAAGAATTAATATACAATAAGATAGCATGCTAAGTCAAGGAAAAATTTTTCATGGAAGAAATCGAACACCAAACCTCCCTTTACGGGACTTAAAAACCTCAACCTCCTGCGGACATTCATAGCCATATACCCACCAATCATTCTCCATTCGTTTAACAAGGCAGCCCGCTTGGAACTTCGTCTCATATAACCGAACCCAATATATCCAATTCATACCCATTTCCCTCCAATCTTTTTATTTAGATTACCCCAAATTTCGGATAATACATGCAAGAAGTCCGCGACTAAATAACAATCAAACAAAAAAAAAAAAGCAGACCCATTAATGGTCTGCTGTGAAATGAACTTACTTTTATCCTCCGAAACCCTGACTCGATATCCCTATGTTAGGATTATCCGTTGGATTCGGATTATCCTTTATTTTTTGCAGCGCGGCATCGCCTTGTGTTTGCCATTCCTTGAGGGCTTGCTCGACGGTTTTCTTGCCATCTAATACAGCTTGGAAAAGAGGTTGCCCAAGCTGTGTCACTTGGCCAATGCCCGGCTTATCTCTGTACAATTTATCCATATCAAGATCCTGCGGCGGTACTGGCTTAAGCGTGTAGAAAGCAGCAATATTATAGGTCATACCATCTTTTGGTTTCAAGAAGGATTTGCGAGCTACCATTTCATAAGTGCTGCGAGATTTGAGTTTTGCCCATTCCTTACTGTTATTGAATTGAATGAAATCCCAAGCATCTTTGGAATTTTGCGCTTTTGCATTGATAGCCATTAAGTTGCTCAAGTAAATATTACCACCAACATCTGGTACTTCTGTGAAAGTCGGAATGGTTACAACATCCCAATCGACACTCGGAATATTTTTATTTTTAGTCGAGTATTCTTTAGCTCTGGAAAGCTCATTGATATAGTCATAGCCACCGATCATCATGGCAACATGGCCACCTAGGAACATATCGCCTTGGAAAGGATTGTAAGACCGCTCCTTGCCATTTGCATTATCTCCTTCATTAATAGCATTCATATCAGTTTGTGTCGGAACGACTTTGTCTTTGTAAAGCCCCAAGACATCCTTCCAAACCTTAGCCCACTGCGGTGTATCAACCGTCATTTTCTCGCCTTTGTTGTCATAAATCTTGAGCTGCAGTGGTGCCGAATAATTCTGGGTGTCATAGAATGGATCTCCACTCCAGCGGTTAAATGAAAATCCAAATTTCCGATTTTTCCCCTCGCCTTTTGCTACCCGTTTGGCCAGGTCAAAGATCGCATTCCATTCCATTTTATCCGTAGGGACTGGAACACCTGCATCTGTAAACAACTTTTTGTTGTAGAAAAGTGCGGAAGCATTAAACGTAGGCGTAAGTGCGTATAAATTACCGTCGCCCGCATCTTTAATTCCATTAATAACAGTTGGAACAAAATCCTCAACATCAAATTTACTTTCTTGAATGAGCGGATCAAGCTGTTTCAATAGATTATCCTGTACAGCCCGCTTCAAATAGCTGGATTCGAGAACGATAACATCTACTGGATTTTTACCCACTAGCAATTCCTTCATCTTCTCATAAGGGTCTGGCTGCTTGGTTGGCTTCTTCGGGTCCTTACTAGGCTCTTCGAATCGTTGATCATCATAGTTAATCGCTGCAGCTATTTCAATATCGATATCCGGATGCATCAATTCATAGCCATCCGTGAACTGCTGCCGCTGATACTGCTCATTATCCGAGTTCGAATACAAGAAGCCCACTCGCAGCACTCGACGATCTGTACCGCTGTCCCCGCTTCCTTTACTACAAGCTGCCAGAACCGTTGTAAGAAGACCTACTGATAAAATAATAGCAGAAGCTTTGCGAATCGTTGTGCCAGCTTTCATACGCGGTGTTGTACCCATACTAGTTATCCCTCCAATGATTTGGGCGGCGAAATAATAATTCGCTCACCATCGAATTCCATTGATGCTTTATCGGTAATCTGTAAGGCTGTTAAATAGGTTTTCGGAATTTGCAGCCTCCCTACGCGGTCAATGACCACGTATTCCTCATGCGCTGCCTGGATACTGTTAGATAATGTACCATCCGCAGCAGCATCCAAGTTGGGATTGCGTTTAATAAACTCCGTACTTGTAAGCCCATCGCGAATCGCAACAACACGGTCAACCTTACCAGCGAGTGAAAGATCATGGGTTACGATAACAACCGTGATGCCAATTTCCTTGTTAAGTCTGCGAAAGATATCCATGATCATATCAGATGTTCGCGTATCAACTGATCCTGTAGGTTCATCGGCAAGCAGCAGTTTCGGACGATTAGACAAGGAAATTGCAATGGCTACCCGCTGCTGTTCACCACCAGAGAGCTGATGAAGCTTGTTATGCATCCGTTCCTTGAGGCCAACCCACTCTAGTAATTGCTTGGCATAGGCACGATCGAGCTTCGATGAGAGCATCATAGGCATTTCAACATTTTCTAGAGCGGTTAAGTAGGGCAGCAAGTTGCGCGCATTGCTTTGCCAGATGAATCCTACCGTATCTCGCTTATATTCGACTAGCTGCTCATCGGTAATTTTGAGTAGATCCCAAGGACCTACTTTCACCTGACCAGCGGATGGTCGATCCAATCCACCTAGAATATTCAGCATGGTGGATTTACCGCTCCCACTGTTCCCGATAATCGCCATCATTTCGCCTTCACGCACATTAAGGTTCAGACCTTGCAGTGCAACAACCTCGAGATCATCAGATTTGTAGATTTTGACTAGTCCTTCGCATTGAATCATGGTCTGCTTAACGCTCCTCTCCCATCTTAACGGCTTGGTGAACGCGCAACCTACGGATATGAATCAGCAGCAGCGTCGCTCCCATCAGCATCATACAGCCTACAACGATGTAGAGCTGGTTCGTATCCTTCGAATCAAATACGACTCTAAACGGCGGGACTGAATTTGCCACGTTCTCGGTCGTTTGTAGAAACGGAAGGAATAGAATGCTGGAGATTTTGCCAATGAGAATACCAAGTCCGATTGATAGTCCAGCAGTAAACACCTGCTCCAACAGGAGCATGCCCGTTAGCTGCTTACGTGATAGTCCCATTGCTCTTAAAACACCGAATTGAACAATACGACCCGATAGATTAAAGAACCAGAACAGGATATATCCTGTAAGCGAGACAATGATCGAGACTAGGAAGCCTAAGCTCAATATACCGAACACTCCGCCTCGCGTTGGGTGCTTCGCTTGTGTAGCAAGCTCAATACGCACATCCTTCACGCTGGCAAGCTCAATCCCTTTATCCTGCAGCTGCTTCATTATCGGTCCGGTAAGCGCACCCGGCTTCATTTTCAGCCAAACTTCATAAGGAGTTATCGGAACCTGATCGTAGATATAATCGAGGTTAGCGATAATGAAAGGTGATTGATCCGGATATTGGCTCGGCCAGTAAGGGACGATACCAACGACTACAAAATCAACCATACTATCCTGTATACCAGCTGAAACAATATCTCCGAGCTTAAGCTGGTATTTCTCTGCGACTTTAGATGGAATAATAGCCGCTTGCTCATACATCCCTAAATAATTCAGATAGTTAAAAGGATGGGCAGGGAACAAGTCACTGCGGAACCAAGCCACTTTCGAGAAATCGACATTATCGATGCCCATTACGGTTCCTTGCCCGATCGAACGGCCTGATACGACAATATTTCCTTTGGTCTGCAGGACTCGTGCTGCAGCCTCTACGCCATCAAGCTTGCGAAAGATCTCAAAGGGCGGCTCTGAATAAATCGTTCGAGTAGGCACATTTTGGCCGCCACCTTGACCACCGCCTCCATTTCCACCAGAACCACCATTTCCACCACCTTGACCACCGCCATTCCCGCCGCCGCCGCCATTATTCTGGCCGCCGGTATTTATGGCTTCCGGTTTACCATCCCAGACGGTCTGAATAACAACGTCCGTTCCGAACTTATATAGGGTGCGCTCCGTTGAGTTCAAATCAATGGTTCGAGCTGCAGAGGCATTATATACCCCTAACCCCAAGGTCAGAATGAGTAAGATCATAAGCGGATAATAGCCTTTAGAAGAGCGTGAGAGCTGTGTCAACGTTAGGAATACCGGTACCGGCAAGAGCTTCTTACCGAGCCAATTAAACAATTTAAGCAGCCATGGGAACACTCGCAGGAAGAATAGTCCCATAGCGAAGATCGCAAGCGCCGGAACAAAGAACAGAAACGGCTGTACGTCTAACTGATCAGTCGTCATTTTACTCTTAAATGAGATCATTTGACGCTCGTTAAACAAATACCATCCATAAGCGGCTATAGCAATCAACAGTACGTCCAAGTACCATCGCTGCCAGGCAGGCTTGCGATCTGATCTTGCGAGCTGCTGCTTGTAATTCACGATGGATGATCTTGCATAGAGAACAGCTGGAATAACGGTAGCTAAAATGGCTAAGAACACAGCAGCCAAGCCGGCGATTATCGCCTCGGAAGAGAATCCTACTGGAATGGACTGACGGTTTACAAATTCCAAGAACCCATTCGCTGAGCCGATACTCTTCGCCATGAACCAGCCAATTAAGGGGCCAATAATAAGCGCAACACCGCCTAGCAGCAAGCCTTCGAGCAAATACATCCATATGATTTGCCTTGTTCCGGCCCCTCTACTTCGCAGAACAGCAATATCACTTCGCTGTTTGTCTAGCGATTGGCGCGCATTCATCGCGATAAAGTAGAACACCATCGCCAGCATTGGCGCTGCAAGTGTGAAGAGGAGCATTTGCAGCTGCAAACTCTGCGTGCGGAAATCTCCAAGCAGTTTTGCAAACGAAATTTCTACTTTCGTATCCTTCAACCGTTGATAAAGCTCAATATTAAGTCGATCTAGCGTCTTGGTAAGCGGCGCAAGCTGACTCGTCTTGATCTCCTTCAAATCGAAGGCATAATACCAGTTAGCCGTATGAACCGGAATTTTCTTCTGCTTCAGAAGTCCTTCCTGAAAGGCTTTGTCACCAATCTGAAGGGTGTTCATGAGCCCTTCTAAACCTTGATACCAATAGGGGTCTGTTTCACTTGTCGGTTTGAAAGCACCAACAATCTTCACGCGAAGTGTGAGGTTAAGACCACTATATATCGGATATTCGAATACATCACCGATATGTATATCGCTTCGATACATCGCTTCTTCCATCATGACGGCTTCAACGGTATCGTCAGCTCCGATTGCATCCGTAAACCAACGGCCTTGTGCGAGCTCCGTTTTCTTGTCTAATCCAGACATCGTTACGAGAGCCATCTGCCGAACCCGACTTGGATCTACCTTAGAAGGATCTTCCGGGGTTAGTTCAGCACTTCGGATGGCCATGTTCTGCAAGTAAGTACCATAAGGAAAGCCAATTTCTTTTGGGACATCCTCCCTAACATAGCGTGCTACTTCCGTCAGAGCATTAAAGTCCGTCTTGCCTCCAGTCGCCTGATAACGCATCAATAGCGATCCTGCTGGCAAACCGCCGCTTTCGTCCTTAAGCGACTGTGCAACGACGCGCTTCAGTGCGCCATCTGCATACATCGGAATGCTTGTCGCGAACGCAACGGCAATAATCAAGCCAGCAAGCGAGCTTAGCGTCATCCATCGCGTGTTCCACATTTTGCGGAACAAAAAGCGGAATAGCGGAATCCCCATCGTTTATCGACCTACAACTTTCTGTCCAGGTGTCAATCCTTTAAGGATTTCTATTTCTGTGGACGTCTGTTGTCCTACTTGAACATCGACCTCGCGTTTACTGCCATCGCTATCCACAACCTGCACATATGTACGAGAGCCAATAGTCCGAAGTGTGGAAGGTGGAATAACGATTACATTTTCTTTGCGCTGTGTAATGATGTTAATGGACAATGGTGTGCCTCTCGTGGCAGCGGCCGGTAATTTATCGAGTTGTACAATTAGATAGTCCTCTGGACGCTCCATTCGCTGCGGTGCACCGCCAGGATTATTTCCGTTGCCATTACCATTGCCATTCTGATCGTCCGGCTTAATTACCGGCAGCTGTTTGACTTTCCCTTTGATCGAACCTGCATTATTAATATCGACTACGACTGGCATACCTACCGATATTCCCTTCAAGTCATCCGCTGTCATCTTCGCTCCAGCAGTTAACTGCGAGGTATCTGCAACGATACAGATTACATCGTATGCTTTGATGAGATCACCCTTCATTACATTTAACGATTCAATGGTTCCTGTGAATGGTGCTTTCAGTATCGCCTTATCAATTTCAGTCTGCGAATCTACCAACTTCTGGCGTTTCTCTTCAAAATTAATTTTGGCGAGCTCAAACGTAACGGGATCCATCTCATCCTTTTTACGCAGTGTGTCTTTCATATTGATTTCATCCGTTTGAAAAGACAGCTTGTCACTGCGAAGCTGCTTCTTCATATCATCTACGTCAAGTGACCCTATGATTTGGCCAGCTGTTACCTTTTGACCGGCTTTTACGTTTAATTCTTTGAGGCGTTTACCGTCGAGGGTAAAGTATAATGTCTGTTCCTGAAGAGAGATAATCTTTCCAATGCTGCTCGTTTTTGATTCCAGCGTTGTTGTCGTCACCTCATATTCGGGCTTCTTTGAGATTTGCGGCGGTGCGATGACCGGCAGAACCTCCTCCTTGTTCTCGCTGGGCAGTAAGGAACAGCCGCTTGAGAATACTAGCGTCGTTCCTAATACGACTGCTGCAGCTTTCTTAAATGAATTTTCCGTCAACCATTTCGTAAACATGATCGGCAACCTCCAAAATCGTGGGATCGTGCGTTGTCATACAAATTGTAACCTGCTCGGTGCGAATAATATCTTGAAAAACAGACATAATCTGGGCTGACATTTGTGAATCCAGCTCTGCAGTCGGTTCATCTGCAAGAAGAAGACGCGGTCTATGGGCGATTGACTTTGCAATTGCGACACGCTGCTGTTCACCACCTGATAGCTCGAAAGGACGATGATGCATCCGTTTGGACAATCCGACTAGCTCCAAGCAATGCTCAACGCGAGACTTCCATTCACTCCCAGGTATGCCTGCCATACGAAGAGAAAGCTCAACATTCTCATAGGCGGATAAGAGCGGCATTAGTGCGAATGCTTGAAAAATAAAACCCATTTTCTTACGACGAACCAATGTACGGTCATCATCACTCATCGTATGGAACGGCAAATCCTGAAAAAAGATATGCCCCTTCGTTGGCTGATCGAGACCGCCTATCATATTTAGCAGCGTTGTCTTCCCAGAACCCGAACGCCCACGCAGCATAACAAGCTGACGCGGCAGAAGTTCCATGTTTATTCCTTTCAGTACGTGCAGCGGTTGTCCTCCAACCTGGAAGGTCCGTTCAACCGATTCCACCGTTAATAGGGGATGTCGGTCTATCTTCTCTTCCACAATCATCTCATCCAAAACCTTTGATTCAGTGCTGATTGGGTCTTCGACAGCTGCTGCAACCTCTCGATTGCGTCTCCACCATGTCATACTCGTATCCGAGGCCCCCTTTCCCATTAGAAAACTTTAATCTTCTATATAACGTATAGACGGAGCTCAGTAGCAAAAAGTTACGGAAAACAGCCAGTAAAAGTTAAATATTTGATAAAGAGGCATCTATTCCTCGAATCGGATAGTTATTCCGATCAATTTACAGATGCCTCCATATAGAATTAAATTTTAAATGTAGCTACCGACTTATCTAACCCCTCCACAATCGTATGCAAATGCTCAGCGGATTTAGCAATATCCTCCATTAATATCAACTGCTCTTTCGTTGCTCCTGCGACACTTTGTGTGTTGATCAGACTCTTTTTGGCAGTATCCGCGGATTGCTCCATCGTTGCACTAACCTCCTCTGAGCTAGCAGACATCTGCTCTGTAATCGCAGAATTATCGTGGATTTGGCCTGCGATATTCTGGATGGATTGACGAATCTGTGTGAAGCTTTCGTTGACTTGAGTCATCATTTCTCCACCTTGAGCAACTTCCCCCAAAGTAGCAGCCATGACGTTAGATGCGTCAGACATATCATTTCTCGTAGAGATTACTAATTGATTGATGACATCCGCAGATTCAAGAGATTGCGTCGCTAATTTCCGAATTTCTGCAGCTACAACAGCAAAACCTCGTCCATGTTCACCCGCTCGCGCTGCTTCAATTGAAGCATTCAATGACAGGATGTTCGTTTGATTCGAGAAATTCGTTATATTAGCCGCAATGGAGCCAATTTCATTCGAGCGCTCATGAAGCTGGTTCACAATTCCCGACAATTGACCCATCATGTTTCTAATTCCCGCCAGTTGGGTACTAAGCTGATCCAGCTGGGTCTGACCGTGCTCCGAATCATGTGATGTTCGCAAGGAAGAATCCGAAATGGAAGAGGTATTCTCTGCAATCCGCCCTATCCCGACCGCCATCTCTTCAATGGCGCGAGCCGTTTCCTCAGCTGCACGAGACTGAATCTCCATACACTCGTTCACTTGATTAATCTCCTCCGATACTTGTGCAGCCGAAATGGCTGACTGCTGGGAGGTCGTATTCATCTGCTCGGATGCTCCACTGACCTGCTGGGCATGCTCTGAAATCGTAACGATTAGGTTCCTTAAGTTCTTTATCATTGTTTCGAGAGCTTGGCTTATCATACCGAATTCATCATTGCCATGTTTCCGGAATGGTTGCTCTCTTAAATCGCCTTGTGAGACGGAATTCGTCAATTGCAGGACATATTTTGCCGCTCTTGAGAGGTTACGGATGATGAAATATCCGATGATGACCATGAGCAATGAACAACCAGCAACGCCAAATAGGCTGGATTCTTGAAACGTTGACGCCTCTTTTTTGATTCTCTCTACTTCATTATTTGCGTGCTCATCCAGAATTTCTCCAATGACATTAATTCCGCCTCGAGCATTCTCAAATTCTGCGTTTAGTTTAGGGTCATAGAAAATTGGACTGCCATCCGTTATAGATTTATTTGCGAGAGCAAGCCATTGAGGAAATGTCTCATGGAATTTATCGACAATCATAAGAATAGTTTGGTTGTCATCCTTCTTCGATAATTGCTGCAGTCCATTTGCTTTAACAATTGCAACAGCTTGTTCGATTCTGTCTGTTGCTTGCTTCGCATTATCGCTCATTTCTGCTTTTAGCTTCTTCTTGGTTTGCTCATCGAGCGACTTATCCTTGAGTGATTGGAATGCGGTTAAGGATTGATACAGATCGCGATCTGCATTAAGGACGAGGGTATTCACTTGATTCGTCGTTAAGAACAACGATTTTGACATCGTGTTTATTGCCGAATCATAGACAAACATCCAATAGAACGTCGACCCCAAATAGAGTGTGATAGGAAAAGCAATTAATAAAATTAGTTTTGTACGAAGAGTCAGGGAACGCTTTTTCTTCAACATACTCATCATCCTTTTGACGTCGATTTTAGGTAGTAACACAGAGGTCACCATCTCCTATATATCGTAAGAAAAATCAAAAAAAAGTAGGGTGAGCAGCTATTATGTATTTTTTTAAACTTCTCCTGACTGACTTTATAAAATCATACAAGAAGAAACGGCTTACGCCGTCCTTGGCGGTGAAGCAAGTTTCTTCCCTCTGAAATATAAGCAAAGTATAGAGGACGCTTATACTTTCTTATATTTTGAAAAAGCCTCTAGAAGAGGGGCTAACTGCGCATAGCTAGGGTATTCCCAGAAGTATATCGTCGCAAGCCTGCATGGAAGAGAAGTACGCCAATAAATCCCAAAAGACCAGTAAATCCTATTGCTCCCAGGGCGAATAAAAGATCAAAATCCTTCAAAAGTCCAATGGGCAAGTAGCTTATAAAGCCTGCTGGAACCACTGTAAATAACAAGAGTCGGGCAATTCCCCTGAATATATCCGTTGGATAGGTGGTAAGCGCAAGGAAGCCATTAAAAATCTGCTGTGAAATACCTTCTGCGTTACCGATAAAGAAGGCGCAACAGCCAGCAATAATCATAATAGCCATAAATAAGGCTCCACTTATGAGAAGACTAAGGATGAATAATAAGGCCCCCGTTAACGAATGATCCCCAACCCATGCATAAACGACCAAACCAAAAATGAAATCTCCAACAGCAGTAAGCGACATACGACTAGCCATCACGTTTAGCAGCACTGGCTTGGGCTGAGACAAATATACGTCTAGCTGTCCACCTGCGACAATGGTTGCAATTCGATGGAAGTTTCCGAACAAGACATTAGCCCAGCCAAAGCCTCCTGCCCCAATTGCCCACAGCATCATCACATCATGAAGCTCCCAATTATTGACGATTGAAAAACGATGGAAGAATAAACTCCAGAAAAATAACCACATGAAGTTGTTGATAAACATCATCCCCGCCATGAGCAAAAAGCTAATTCTGTATTCCATAATCGAAGCCAAATTAACCTTCCAGCATGTCAGAAGAAACTGGATCGTTCCCAAGGCTGAATGCCCAGCTTTGCGTTTATTACCTCTAGCCACCGTTGACATGAAGCTTCGCCACTCCTCGCCTATAAATAATCATAACTGCCGCGCTTAGTAAAACTAACCACACCGCTTGAATGAGAAATTGCTGAAGAATAGGCGCTTGATCATAATTAACTGCGGTACGTGCAGGAAAGTAAAGTACTGCTTGAAAGGGCAGCCATGCACAGATACGCTGCAGCCAATCCGGCATAAAGTCTAACGGCAGCAGCATGCCGCCAACTGTAAATTGCAGCTTTTGCAAGACGAATTCCATCCCGCGTGTCTCTTCTACCCAGAAAGCACATAACGCTACAGTGGCATTAAGCAGGAAGCCAATTGTCAACGCACCAAGACTCAACATGAAGAGTCCCATCCACCCATAACCGAACGCAGGTGCTCCAACAAATACCCAAGCAATTGCACTTCCTACAATTAAATGAACGAGGAAACGAAAGTACGCTTCCGACATATAAGAAACATAATGATAACCGACATAGGACAAGGGCCTGATTAATCTCACCGCAATATCACCGTTCTTCACCTCTTCTTCAATCCGGATGCATATGTGCGGCGCCGCCATTGTTAGCGCTTCTGTAAAAACAAGATACCAGACGATTTGCTTTAATGTTAAGCCTGCAATTACTTTTGTAGCATCGCCCTCATAAGCAGCTGACCATAACTGAACGAATACAAAGAGGATGAGGAGTAGAAAAGATGCACGAACGATGAAATCTGTCTTATAAGCAAGCTGCTGACGCAAAGTTATTCGCCAAATCGCCCCGACTTTGAGCCCTTTTACGGACCAATTCATGAATGGCGTTATCATGGAGCGATCCCCCTTTGCATGCCATATATATATTTAATGATTTCTTCCATTGGTGGGTCTTCGACTGTTACATCATCAAACCGAAGCCGGCCAATTAATGCACTTAATACAGTCTCAATACCCGTTGTCTTCAAGTCAACCGTCAGCTTAACTCTTCTTCCTTCCACGGATGCAATTTCCATTCCCGCAACTTGAGGCAGGTCAAAGACCGCATTGCCTTCAGGTAGAGTTAACGTTAATGTTTTGCGGTTCATCACTTCTCGCCTTAACCTTTCAACCGGGGTATCAAGCAAAATCCCTCCATGATGAATAACAACTGCACGATTGCATAGTTCCTCCATATCACCTGCATCATGAGAAGTTAAAAACACCGTCGTTCCATCATTACGATTCAATTCGCGAATAAGCTCACGAATTCGCTGCTTTACAACAACATCGAGGCCAATTGTCGGCTCATCTAGGAACAAGAGTCGTGGTCTGTGCAAGAAAGAAGCCGCAATTTCACATCTCATTCTCTCCCCAAGGGAAAGCTTACGAACTGGCGTGTGGAGGTAGGGACCGAGCTCAAACCTCTCAATTAGATCCTCTCTTCTAGTCAAATAGTCGTTACGTTTTAGCTCATAAATTCGGCTAATCAAATCAAAGGAATCAATCGGCGGCAGATGATACCATAGTTGAGATTTCTGTCCGAATACAGCTCCAATCTTATAGGCAAGCTTAGTTCGCTCCAGCCAGGGGGTGTAACCAAGAACTTTTGCCTCTCCAGAGGTCGGGTGCAGGATGCCTGTAAGCATCTTGATGGTTGTTGATTTGCCTGCCCCATTCGGTCCGAGAAAAGCAACCATCTCCCCAGCTTCCACCGTTAAGTTAATATCCCGAACCGCTAATTTCTCTTCCCACTCCGGCCTCAAAAGGGATTTGAAGCTCCCTGACAATCCTGCCGACTTCCTTTTTACGATAAAATTCTTACACAAGTCCCTGGTCTGCAGTGCGATCATCCTGATGCTCCCCCTTCTCTTTCACTCTGCTCTGGTAACGAATAAAAGACCCTCGGCTAGACCCGCCTTTGAAGGCGGAACTTGCCGAAGGTCTTTTATCCCTACGGTGTTGCAAGACGTATTGTCCTATGCCGATTTCGCTCGGTTCGCAATTTAGCGACCCTAGAAACCCTTCCGATTAATGTAACATTCTACCATCGTATTCACAGATTGACAAGAACTTGTTTGGAACTTTTTTTGGAATATGTTGGAATAAGCTTTATTATCATTTAAACTCCCTTTCGATTCCTATCTAGGCTGTATATAAAAGATTCTCCATCATTGTCACTCATAGATTCTATTTGTTGAATATGCTAGTCTATGTAGCGATATTATTCTTTATTACCTCATGAGCTAAAATTGAAGCATTCACACAGTAAAAAAAGCAGCACTTGGAAAGCTCTCCAAGTGCTGCTTCTCTCTTTTACCTGCTATACCTAGCTTATAGACCAAAGGCTTGTGGATTCTCACGCCATGCTTGCAAAACAGCGATATCACTCGTCTGCACAGTCCCATTCTCTGCGGCTACCTCAATAAGCGATGAATAATTAGAAAGCGTCTGCAGCTCCACATTCTCCGCTGCAAACGCATCTGTAGCGATTTTGAACTGGTAGGTGAAGATAGCTACGACGCCCTGTACCTCACAGCCAGCTTCTCTGACAGCTAGCGCAGCTTTCAGCGAGCTTCCGCCCGTTGAGATAAGATCCTCGATCAGGACAACCTTTTGACCTGACTTGAAAAACCCTTCAATTTGGTTCGTTTTACCATGTCCTTTGGCTTTATCACGAACATACAGCATAGGCAGATTCAGCTTTTGCGCCACCCATGCCGCATGCGGAATACCGCCTGTTGCGATACCTGCTACTGCCTCACAATCGGGGTAACGATCGCGGATAATAGCCGCGAATCCTTCCGCAATCATCTCACGAATAGCGGGATACGACATCGTTAAACGATTATCGCAATAGATGGGAGATTTCATCCCTGAAGTCCATGTGAAAGGATCGTTAGGTCGAAGAGCGACCGCATTAATTTCGAGTAAGCCTTTAGCGATTTCACGTGGAAGTTGCTCCAAATTAGATGTCGACATACTAAACCAGCTCCTTAATAATGGCTTCTAGCGCTGCTCGCGGATCTGCTGCAGCTGTAAGCGGACGTCCAATGACCATGTAATCCGTTCCTTGCTTTAACGCCTCACTTGGCGTCATAATGCGCGATTGATCATTAAGTGCAGCACCTGCTGGCCTTATGCCAGGTGTAATAGTTTTAAAGTCATTCCCACAGGCTGCTTTAATGATCTGTACCTCCTGAGGTGAAGCAACAACGCCACCCAAACCAGCTTGCTTAGCAAGTTTGGCATAACGAACAACAGCTTCCTCAACTGAACCGCTTAAGCCAATCTCAGTGTTTAGTACAGATTGACTTGTGCTTGTTAGCTGAGTGACCGCAATCACTAAAGGTCGCTTCAAGCTGCTATCCCCAGAAAGTGCTGCCTCAACGCCCTCCAAGGCAGCCTCCATCATCTGAATGCCTCCGGCCGCATGAACATTGAATACATCGACACCAAGCTTTGTAACGCTGTTCGAGCCACCCTTGACCGTATTCGGAATATCATGCATCTTCAGGTCAAGAAACACCTTATAGCCGCGTTCCTTAAGTCCTGCAACGAAGCTAGGACCCGCTGCATAAAACAGCTGCATGCCTACTTTCATATAACATGGAATGCCTTCCAAGCTTCGTACCAGCGCTTCCGCAGCAGCAGCGTCGGGGTAATCAAGAGCCACCATAACGCGGCCAGCCGCTTCAATCTCATTCCGTTTCATCATTGGGAACCCTCCTAAAGAGTTTATTGCGACTACATGGAACACTTCTCGACTAGCAATAAACTCACTTCGGAAGCTTAAGCTGAGTTTATTGCAATAACCTACTTGGATAACTTCTTCGATTAGCAATAAACTCACTTCTGAAGCTTATGCTGAGTTTATTGCGACTACACTACCGTACAAGATGGTTATCGCATAGCGAAAGCCTGCTTGTAGGCAGGCTTTCGTGACCAGTTAGGTCATTAAATGAAAAGTATAAGGTTACTTCTTCAGCAGAACCGGCATAGCGCGCGAGGAGAAGTTTATCGTTTCAAGCATGGTAAGCAAAGCGCGCACCGTATCGAGCGATGTCATACATACGACGCCGTTCTCAACTGCTTCACGACGGATACGGAAGCCATCACGTTCAGGTGTTTTGCCCTTGGTCAACGTATTCACAACGAAATGTGCTTGACCATCACGGATGAGATCCAGAATATTCGGTGAGCCCTCGCTTAACTTATTGACGCGTTTCACACGCAAACCTGCCTCTTCAAGCGAGGTAGCCGTGCCGCCCGTTGCAATAATGTTATAACCAAGCTCATAGAAACCGCGCAATATTTCAAGCGCTTCTGGTTTATCCTTGTCCGCTACCGTAGCAATAATTGAGCCTGTTGGCGGAATCCGCATACCAGCACCGACTAAACCTTTGTATAGAGCTTTCGCATATTGGTGGTCACGGCCCATGACTTCACCAGTCGATTTCATCTCTGGTGTAAGAGTAGGATCCACTCGGCGCAGCTTCGCAAATGAGAATACCGGTACTTTTACCGATACCATATCATCCTCTGGCCATAGACCTTCTGTATAACCTAGATCGGCAAGCTTTGTTCCAAGAATAGCTTGTGTCGCCAAGTTAGCCATCGGAATATTCGTAACTTTACTTAAGAAAGGAACCGTACGCGATGAACGCGGATTAACTTCAATAACGTAGACTTCATCTTGGAAGATAACGAATTGGATGTTAACTAGTCCAACAACCTTCAATGCCTTCGCGATTTTGATCGTAATATCAATCATTTGCTGCTTCCATTTATCCGACAACGATTGCGGCGGATAGACAGCAATCGAATCACCGGAATGTACCCCTGCGCGCTCAACATGCTCCATGATGCCTGGTATAAGAACCGTCTCACCATCGCAGATCGCATCGACTTCAGCTTCTATGCCAAGCATGTAGCGGTCAATCAATACCGGATGTTCCGGATTAATTTTGACCGCCTGAACCATGTAAGTCAGCAGTTCCTCATCGGAATAGACAATCTCCATGGCACGACCACCAAGAACATAAGAGGGTCTTACAAGCACCGGATAGCCAAGGCCTTGTGCCGTTTCGACCGCAGCGTCGACTGTTGTAACCGTTTTGCCTTCCGGCTGACGGATATCAAGCTTGCGGAGCAAGGCTTCAAATTTCTTCCGGTCTTCCGCTTCGTCAATACTCTCAAGGCTTGAACCGAGAATACGAACGCCTGCTTTTGTCAATGGTGCAGCAAGATTGATTGCAGTTTGTCCACCGAACTGAACGATAACGCCAATCGGATTCTCTTGCTCAATAACGTTCATAACATCCTCGAAGAATAACGGCTCGAAGTATAGACGATCCGAAGTACTAAAGTCCGTTGATACGGTTTCTGGATTGTTATTAATGATAACCGCTTCATAGCCAGCTTTCTGAATCGCCCATACCGCATGAACAGTGGAGTAATCGAATTCAATCCCTTGGCCGATACGAATCGGACCAGAGCCCAGAACAAGTACCTTCTCTTTTGTTGTCTCAAGAACTTCATTCTCAACTTCATAAGTCGAGTAGTAATAAGGTGTTGTTGCTTCAAATTCTGCTGCACAGGTATCAACCATTTTGTAAACCGGTGTCAAGCCGCGCTCTTTGCGCAAGCTGCGAATTTCATTCTCATCGATAAGTGTTTTGTGATTGCCTTCTTTGCGGATTTCAGCGATCGAACGGTCAGAGAATCCTTTACGCTTAGCAGCATAGAGAAGCTCTTCAGACAATTCGGAAGCAGCGCGAAGCTCATCTTCAAAATGGATGATTCCTTCAATTTTATCAAGGAACCACCAATCGATTTTCGTGAGATCCTGAATATCTTGAAGCTTGTAGCCACGACGGAATGCTTCCGCCACAAGGAACATCCGCTCATCATCTGGCTTTTCCAGACGCGAACGAAGAATCTCATCATTTAGATCGCTTGCATCCTTCAGATGGATACGGTGAGCACCAATTTCTAGGGAGCGAACTGCTTTATGAATCGATTCCTCGAACGTACGGCCGATGGCCATAACTTCGCCGGTCGCTTTCATTTGTGTTCCTAGCTTACGGTTAGCAGAAAGGAATTT
This sequence comes from Paenibacillus baekrokdamisoli, assembly GCF_003945345.1. GTDB lineage: Bacteria > Bacillota > Bacilli > Paenibacillales > Paenibacillaceae > Paenibacillus_Z > Paenibacillus_Z baekrokdamisoli. The sequence continues at coordinate 2,737,741 of NZ_AP019308.1, forward strand.
ATCAAACGGCCAACGTGGAATTTTGGAAACGATATAATCCAGTGTTGGCTCGAAGCATGCATAGGTTTGTCCTGTTACCGGGTTGACGATTTCATCTAATGTGTAGCCCACTGCAATTTTGGCAGCCATCTTAGCAATCGGATAACCCGTAGCTTTGGAGGCAAGTGCCGACGAGCGGCTGACACGCGGATTCACTTCGATAACATAGTATTGGTAGCTGAATGGATCAAGCGCGAATTGAACATTACATCCGCCTTCGATGTTCAGAGCACGGATAATTTTCAGTGATGCTGAGCGCAGCATTTGATACTCACGATCGGATAGCGTCTGACTCGGTGCAACAACGATGGAATCGCCAGTATGAACGCCCACCGGATCGAAGTTCTCCATGTTACAAACAACGATACAGCTATCATTCGAATCGCGCATAACTTCATACTCGACTTCTTTCATGCCGGCAATCGACTTCTCAATCAAGCATTGGCTGATCGGGCTGTAACGAATACCGGATGCGACTGTCTCTAGAAGTTCAACTTCATTGACACAAATACCGCCGCCCGTTCCACCAAGCGTATAAGCAGGGCGAACGATGATCGGGTAACCAATTTCATTTGCAAAATCAACCGCTGCGTCTACAGTGGTGACGATAACGCTATCTGGTACTGGCTGCTCAAGTTCACGCATAAGGTCGCGGAACAAGTCGCGATCCTCCGCTTTCTCAATCGCTGTCAGCTGTGTTCCTAGCAGCTTCACATTCTCGCGCTCGAGCACGCCTGCACGCGCTAGTTCTACCGCCATGTTAAGGCCAGTCTGTCCGCCAAGCGTCGGAAGCAAACCATCCGGACGCTCTTGACGAATGATTTGTGTAACAAATTCAAGCGTGATTGGCTCGATGTACACTTTATCTGCCATATTCGTATCCGTCATAATTGTTGCCGGGTTACTGTTGATGAGAACTACCTCATAACCCTCTTCTCTAAGCGCTTGGCAAGCTTGTGTTCCGGCGTAGTCGAACTCTGCCGCCTGTCCGATGACAATTGGACCGGACCCGATAACGAGTATTTTCTTTAGTTCATTATTTCTGGGCATACTGCAGCTCCCCTCTCAGTGATTCCGCAAGTTGAGCCTGACGCGGTTTCTGTGGATGATTTCTCTTATGCTGACGAATCATTTCTAGGAATTGATCAAACAGATAGCTGGAATCGTAAGGCCCTGGAGCAGCTTCAGGGTGATATTGAACCGAGAAAGCTGGGTATTCGGTATGCTTCAAGCCTTCGATAGTCCGATCGTTGTTGTTGATATGTGTAACGGCAAGCTTCGTACCCTTTACAGATTCCTCAAGAACCGTATAGCCATGGTTTTGAGAAGTAATGTAACAGCGGTTGGTTTCCAGTTCTTTAACCGGATGATTCCCACCGCGGTGACCAAACTTCAGCTTAGAGGTATCAGCACCGCAAGCTAGCGCGAATAATTGATGGCCAAGGCAGATGCCGAAGATTGGATATTCGCCAAGCAGCTCTTTAATCATCGTAACGGCGTGAGGAACATCCTTCGGATCCCCAGGGCCATTGGACAGCTGTATGCCATCCGGCTTCAAACGTCGAATTTCTTCTGCTGTTGTGTCTTGTGGCACAACGACAACATCACAGCCGCGTTTAGTAAGCTCGCGCAGAATGCCGCTCTTCGCGCCGAAATCCACCAAAACAATTCGTTCCTTTTCGCCAGGACTTGAGAAAATGCTTTTGGTGGAAGTGCGAGCTACTTGATCTCGCATAAGCGGTGTTGCTCCAAGACGTTCTTGAAGCTCTTCGATACGCTCCGAGCCCGTAGTGAGAATCCCCTTCATCGTACCATGGTGACGAAGAATACGAGTTAACATGCGAGTATCGATCTCGCTGATTCCGATAATGCCATATTCCTTCAGCAAACGGTCAAGTGTATATTCAGCACGCCAGTTGCTAGGCACCGGCTCATGTCTACGAACGACAAACCCTTGAATGGACGGGCTAATGGATTCGAAGTCATCACGCGTAATCCCATAGTTTCCGATAAGCGGGTAGGTCATGGTTACGATCTGTCCACAGTAAGAAGGGTCAGATAATACCTCCTGGTAGCCCGTAATTCCAGTATTAAACACGACTTCACCAGCCGACTGTCCTTCAGCGCCAAAGCCAAGGCCTTTGAACAACGTGCCATCTTCAAGTAACAATCTCGCTTGCATCTGTGTCAACTCCTCAAAGTTTTTCGCGTCATCCTAACGTTAGCAGCATCCGCAAGCGGAAAACGACCTCGAAAGCATACGCTCGTTTTCCGCGTCTTTCTAACCTCATTAGCCTCTGCTACGTTTCGGCCTTACAGCTCCGACCAAACGATGGAGCCATCTACCATCGTCCATACTGGCCAACCATATAATTTCCAACCGCCAAACGGCGTGTTTTTCCCTTTTGATGCGAATAACTCAGGAGCTACTTCACGCTCAGTCTCGATATCAACGACCGTAATATCTGCTGGAGCACCTACGGCCAGTTTACCACTCGACAATCCGAACACGCGAGCAGGATCTAATGTCATACGTTGAAGTAGGAAGCCAAGCGTCCATTTACCCGTTTGTACGAACTTCGTGTACAGGAGTGGGAAAGCCGTCTCGAAGCCAACGATTCCAAATGGTGCTAGCTGTACCCCACGCGCCTTTTCTTCTGCGCTATGCGGTGCATGATCAGTGACGATCATATCAAGTGTGCCATCCTCAAGTCCTTCGATGACGGCCTGCACGTCGCGAGGCGTACGCAGAGGGGGGTTCATTTTCCAATTGGCATCGTCAAGTCCTGGAATATCCTCGTCTGATAAGAGCAAGTGATGTGGACATACCTCAGCAGTCACCTTAACTCCGATGGATTTTGCCAACCGGATGAGCCGCACAGACTGTTCTGTACTAACGTGGCAGACGTGATAATGAACGCCTGTTGCCTCAGCTAGTAGAACATCACGACCGACATGAATCGCTTCGGATTCATTCGGGATTCCTTTCAGGCCATGCTTCTGAGCGAACTTACCTTCTGAAGCCCATGCACCCTCAACCAGCGTATCATCTTCACAATGTGCGATAACAGGCATTCCCATGGAAGCGGCCAACTGCATCGCATTCTTCATCATTTGTGCGTTCTGAACACCGACGCCATCATCAGTGAACCCAATAGCTCCGGCTTCTTTTAAGGCTGCAAAATCAGTCAGCTCACGACCAAGCTCATTCTTCGTAATTGACGCATAAGGCAATACTTTTACAATGCCTTCCGTTGCCGCTTTGTCCAGAATGTACTTGACCGTTTCCGGTTTGTCCGTTACTGGACGTGTGTTTGGCATACAAGCGATTGTCGTAAAGCCGCCTCGCGCAGCAGAACGTGTTCCACTTGCGATATCTTCTTTATATTCAAAGCCCGGCTCGCGCAGATGAACGTGCATATCAATAAATCCTGCGGAGATAAGCTTGCTTTGCGCATCCACTATATCATGTCCTGCTGTATCTGGAGTTCCTTCCGCACTATCAACAATCGCGGCGATAACCCCATTCTCTATCCGGATATGCTTACCTTCAACTTGACCTGTGCTCTCATTCCATACCTGTCCATTCAATATCCATACTGACATGTTATTCAGATCTCCTTCCGGCTCTTTGGGACGTTTTATTTCGGGTTTGTCTACCCTAGTGCACGTTCAATGACGGCCATCCGAATCGGTACACCGTTTTGCATTTGTGTAAAAATACGCGATTGTGGATGCTCCACCAGCTCGTCGTCGATCTCCACATTACGATTAATTGGTGCTGGGTGCATGATGATCGCATGAGGCGCAATTTGTTTCGCTCGTTCCATGGTCAACCCGTATTGCTCGCGATAGTCCTCAGCGGATTTGATCATGCCATTCTCATGGCGCTCCAGCTGTACACGAAGCATCATAATGACATCCGATTGCAGTGCTTCTTCTATGGATATATAGGACACATCTAGATCAGCCGCTCTCATGTTCTGCGGGGCACAAAAGCGTAAATTGACACCGAACTTCTGCAGAGCATAGAAATTAGATCTTGCGACACGACTATGCATCACGTCGCCGATAATAGTAACTGTCAGTCCTCTCAGTTCACCGAACTGCTTGCGCATCGTATAAAGGTCGAGAAGTGCTTGCGTTGGATGTTCGTTGTTCCCGTCTCCGGCATTGATGAGCGGCACTTTAATTTGAGTCGCGATTTCCGCAAGAACCCCAATTGGCTTTAACCGAATAACTCCTGCGTCAATTCCCATTGACTCGAGCGTGCGAACCGTATCATAAATCGACTCGCCCTTCTGCACACTGGATACAGCAGCAGAGAAGTTCAAGACTTCAGTACCGAGTCTTTTCTCTGCTACTTCAAAGGAAAATCTCGTCCGTGTACTATTCTCAAAAAACATGTTAGCTACAAATTTGCCCTGCTGGACAGGCTCCACCTTATTCGGATTTGCTTCCCAGAAAGCTGCACGGTCCAAGATGGATTGAATTTCTTCTTTGCTTAGTTCCTTCAATCCGAGCAAACTCCGCTGTTTGAGCATCGTAGTTGTCATCCCAAGCTTGCCCCCTTTAATGAAATATCGTCACCTTGTCTTCTTCATCCACTTCCGCAAGCGACACCACAATTTGCTCCTGTTTAGATGTGGGTACGTTCTTGCCCACATAATCCGGTCTAATTGGCAGTTCACGGTGACCACGATCAACGAGAACGGCAAGCTGTATACTTTGCGGTCTTCCAATATCCATTAAAGCATCCATAGCTGCGCGTATCGTTCTTCCGGTGTAGAGCACATCATCGAAAAGAATGACGCGCTTATCTTCGACATGAATCGGTAAGTGCTGCGTCGTATTCGATGCAGCGGAATCCGTTACGGCTGCACTTCTAGCCTTTCGATCATCCCGATATAACGTGATATCAAGCTCATTCACTTCAATCGGCAGCCCTTCGATCTCGTGAATCCGCTCCGCAATACGCTGAGCTAAGTAAATCCCTCGGGTGCGTATGCCGACAATCACACAATTGTCGATTCCTTTGTTCTTCTCGACAATTTCGTGGGCAATTCGCGTTAGCGCCCGGCGGATCGCCGTGTCATCCATGATGATGCGGTGCTGACCTTCCATAAGCGATAATCGCCTCCTTGAATCCAAACGAGCCTCAATTTGCATAAAAAAACTCCTTGCGGGTTGCGCAAGGAGTGCGTTAGTTTATGTGAATTGCCTGTTTAGCGTAGGGCAAGCCCACTTGCGCGCTCAGCGCTAGCGGAGAATGTCCATTCCAAGCAATTCGATTCAACTATTCACGCTACCTTGACAGCCTCTCTGGACTGAGTTAAAGGTACTGCTATTCATCATAGGAATTATCCCACGTTCGACAAATGATGTCAAGTCTCAAAGGACATTTCAGATGGCTAGCAATGTGAAGGTTAATTATCTAAAACGCAATATTATAGACTTAATTTACGAATGCGTTCTACTGCTATTTCCGTATTTTCACGGCTGCCGAATGCGGTTAATCGGAAGTAGCCTTGACCGCTTTGTCCGAATCCTACACCAGGAGTACCCACAATATGCGCTTCCGATAATAATTTGTCGAAGAATGCCCATGAATCAAGACCGTTTGGCGTTTTCAACCAAATGTAAGGGGCGTTCACGCCGCCGAATACTTCAAGTCCAAGCGAAGATAAGCCTTCGCGAATAATGCGAGCGTTCGTCATGTAGTATTCTACAATAGAAGCAATTTGCTTTTTGCCTTCCGGTGAGTAAATCGCAGCAGCACCACGTTGAGTTACATAAGAAACACCGTTAAATTTGGTTGTATGACGGCGATTCCATAGATCGTTAACCAGCAGGATATTGCCATTCGCATCTTTACCTTTTAACTCGCGAGGAACAACTGTATACGCACAGCGAACACCTGTAAAGCCAGCTGTTTTGGAGAAGCTGCGGAATTCAATGGCAACTTCCTTTGCACCTTCGATTTCATAAATGCTTCGCGGCACATCTTCCTCTTGAATGAAAGCTTCGTAAGCCGAATCGTACAGAATGATACAATCATTAGCTTTGGCATAATCCACCCAACGCTTAAGTTCTGCTTTCGACAACGTCATACCCGTTGGATTGTTCGGATAGCACAAGTAAATAAGATCCACTTTGCGATCCGGTAAGCTTGGAATAAAATCATTCTCCGCGCTAGTTGGCAAATAAACGATTTTCTCATATTGCTTTGTTTCTGGATTGAATGCACCTGAACGGCCTGCCATTACATTTGTATCGACATAAACCGGATAAACCGGATCCTGTACCGCAACAATCGAATCTTGGCTGAAAATTTCTTGAATATTACCTACATCACATTTGGAACCATCGCTCAAAAAAACTTCATTCGTACCGATCTCGATGCCACGAGCTTTGTAGTCATTCTCAATGATGGCTTGAATTAAAAAATCATAGCCTTGCTCCGGACCGTAACCACGGAAGCTCCCTGGACTTGCGAGCTCGTCCACTGCAGCATGCATCGCTTGGATAACTGCTTCTGGAAGGCCGCGTGTTACATCACCAATACCAAGGCTGATGATTTGCGCATCTGGGTTTTCTTGAGTAAATTTTGTGCGGCGTTTCGCAATTTCAGAGAAAAGGTAGCTGCCCTGAAGCTCCGTATAGTTGTGATTAATGTTAGTCATTTGAATTCACTCTCACCTTTCCATACATACATTTGATTAAATCATAGCGTATTGGAACGGCTGAGCAGTATAAAGGATATGGCTAAAAGTTTGCACTATTCAGCACTAACGAACTCGCAATATGGTTAGCTCATGCTCGAGATCAGCAGGAATTGGCGCTTCGAATTCCAAATATTCACCTGTACGAGGATGATTGAATCCGAGAATAGCTGCGTGAAGAGCTTGCCCCTTAAGTGCAATGGTTCTGCTCTTGGTACGTCCATACACAGGGTCACCAGCAAGCGGATGTCCGATGTACTTCATATGAACACGGATCTGATGTGTTCGTCCGGTTTCGAGCTGCAGCTCAACAAGCGTATAATCACCAAACCGCTCAAGCACGGCAAAATGGGTAACCGCTCTTTTGCTGCCGCGCTCGATAACGGTAAACATTTTACGATCATTCGGATCACGACCGATTGGAGCATCTATCGTGCCATGCTCATGAGGTAAATTCCCATGAACAAGCGCAATATATTTGCGTGTAACCGTATGTGCCTTGAGCTGACCGGCAAGCGAGCCATGAGCAAGATCATTCTTGGCTGCCATGAGAAGACCTGATGTGTCTTTATCAATTCGGTGAACGATTCCTGGTCTCATCACACCATTAATCCCGGATAAGTCCTGGCAATGATACATGAGTGCATTCACGATTGTACCAGAAGGATGACCTGGTGCAGGATGCACAACCATGCCCCGTGGTTTATTCATCACAATGACATCGCTGTCCTCATAAGCAATATCAAGCTCAATGGCCTCGGGTACAATTACAGCTGCTTCAGGTTCTGGTATAACAACCGTCAGCTGATCAGCGGCGTTAAGCTTGTAGTTCGGTTTGACCTGCTGCCCGTTGACTAGGACTGCCCCGGTTCTAATCCAATCTTGCACCTGCGTTCTTGAGATGGAGTCATTCTCCATGCTTTCCGTTACATATTTATCAAGCCGTTCACCTGCCTCGGTCTCACCGACGACAAATTCTAAAGGCTCTTCATTAAATAGACTGCTGTCCGTCATGCTCGCTTTGTTTGTTTCGTTCATTTGAATCTCCGTTCTCATTTTTCATTGACAAAATCGCATCGAGTAAAATCAAACCGACGCCGCATACGATGCCCGAATCTGCTAAATTGAATATAGGAAATACATAACTGCCAAACGTGAATTGTAAAAAGTCTACGACCTGTCCATACAATGCCCGATCCAAGAAATTACCAAATGCTCCACCAAGAACTAGTCCAAGACCAGTAAGTAGCAAGGCTTTACCGGAGTTGCGATTTTTCACCATGTACCACACAATTCCCGCCACGACTAGCAATGTTATGGTAATAAATAACAGGGTCTGCTCCTGCAAAATACCGAAGGCGGCTCCTTTATTATGATGCAAAGTAATAATAAAGAAATGATTGCCAAGCACATGGATTTGCTCATCGATAGCCACATAATTGACTATCACTTTTTTAGTTACATAATCAATAACAAATACAAATAAAGCAATCCAATAATAATAATATTTCACTTTTAACATGCCCCCTCGTCCCAAACATTGTAGCATATTCATCCAATGCACACTAGCGAATCCTACAGGAATGGATGGCACTACCATTGTGCCCATCGATGCCCTTTCGTAAAATCAGGGCCATAAGCATAAGCTAACTTCAGTAAGAAGAATAGGCTGCCGATACATGTTAGCCACAGCGTATCCAGTACGTAACGTTCAATAACTGTCACCTTGCATCATAAGAAAAGAGGTCTCATTATTATGACGAATCTAACAGCCAAACAACTACGCTCACTGCGCAGCAAGCTTGAAGCCGAACGGACGACCACAGAGCAGCGCCTTACGAACAGTGAGCACTATGGCCTAGCTAATTCACTGAAAGAGGAAACAGGTGAGCTTTCTCTTATTGATAATCATCCTGGAGATGTTGCTACAGAAATGTACGAGCGCGAGAAGGATATCGCCTTACATGAGCAGGAGGAATTTCGTCTAGCCCGGATCGAAGATGCATTAACCGCCATGGATAACGGCGTTTATGGACTTTGCCGCACATGCGGCGAGCCCATCCCTTACCAGCGGCTAAAAGCCCTACCTGATTCTGTATTCTGCGTAGAGCATGCACCAAGACAAGAGGTTTCCGACCGCAGACCAGTTGAGGAAACTTTCCTCGCCCCCCCTTTCGGTCGATCAAGCCTCGATGAGCAAGAAGGCTATAATGGCTTCGACGGTGAAGATGCATGGCAAATTGTGGAGAGCTGGGGGAATTCCGATTCACCTGCCATGTCTGAGAATAGACAAGTCGAATCTTATGAACATATTGGGATAGAAGCCGATGAGGCCGATGGATATGTCGAGCCTCTCGAGAGCTTCCTCGCCACAGATATTACAGGCAAGCATGTCATGGTCATTCGCAATCGTGAGTATTATGAATACATGGACGATCAAGAAGGCGATCATGATCTGGAGCCGCTACAGTAGAAGCAATCGGCAATCGACAATCGGCCCATTCCGAAAGTATAAATGCCAGTTAATTATGCTCTAGTACGTCTTGCCTTCAAGCTGATGCTGAACGATACGGACAATATCTGCTATGTAATCACCGACGATCGGAAGATTAAGTGCTCCTAACAGCTGCAGGATATAAAGAATAGTTGCCGCAAAAAAGGTAAATCCCAGCGCGATTCCTACGCCGCGCGCTAAGCCTGCAAGTACATTTCGCCAGATAAGTGAAAAAGGATGGTTGAGCAGACGGACATATTCCGCTACCTCAGATCGTTCTAACAGCACGGTAACCTTGTCGAGCTTATTTTCAAGTGCATCGATTGATGAATGCACGATATCCGAACCTTTTTTATCCTTGGTTATGTTGATCACTCCTTTCCTGGAATGAAGCAGCCTAATTCACAAATAACAACGCCTAAGCATACTACCGAAGCGGCATTGCCGCTCGCCGTGTAGAATTCGCTTAGGCGTTCGTTATCTGCTGCTATTTAATTACTATACCCTTATCCAATAATTCGGATTCCAATTTCTTTCTCTCCAAGCTGGACCCTCTCCATACCTTCTTGCACACCATATTCGACTTTGCTTAACAGTACGTTCTCGAACAAGACCACTTCAAATGCTTGAAGAGCTTTAAGAAGTTCTGCATCGACATCCAGTAAGAGATGAATCCGCTTCTCGATCGGCAGATCCAGCTTCTTACGTGTATCTTGAACCGCACGAATGACTTCACGGACATAACCTTCCTGCTCTAGCTCAGGCGTAATGTCGGTGTTGATGGCAACCGTGAGACCATAACCTGAAGCGGAAGCAAAGCCTGACTTCGCCTGTTTCTCAACGAGAAGCTCCTCAACCGATATTGTAAGAGACTCCCCTTCAGCTGTTACGAATTGCAGCTGTCCGTTCTGGACAACTTCCTTCGTCTGTTCAGGCGCAAGTGACTTCAAGTAATTCTGGATAGGCCCAACTTCTTTGCCGTACTTCTTGCCAGCTACCTTCAAATTGAGCTTGAAGGTAAAATCAACGAATCCACTGTCTCCGCTTGCGATCGTGATAGCTTTGACATTGATTTCATCTTGAATGATTGCCTCGTAGTCGGACAAATCAAACTCACGGTCAAGAGCTACAATTAACTCCGAGAGTGGTTGACGAGTCTTGATACCCGTTTCGTTGCGCACGTTGCGTGCAAGCTCAACAATTTGTCTTGCTGTTTCCATATCACGCTCAAGTGTCTCATCAATCACAGCTTCATCAACCACTGGGTAGTCGGCTAAGTGAACACTAGTAGAACCGCCTAAGTTGTTGTAGACATCATCCGCTAGCAAAGGTGCGAATGGTGCGATAAGACGGGAAAGCGTGAGGAGTACTTGTCGTAACGTCCCATATGCATCCAGCTTATCATCCGTTAACCCGCTGCCCCAGAAACGGTCACGAGAGCGGCGGATATACCAGTTACTCAGCTCATCGACAAAGGTCTCGATCCATTTTGCCGCATTCAGGAAGTCATTTCCTTCAAGCGCTTTGTTCACTTGGCGGATCAGGCTGTTCTGACGTGAAATAATCCAGCGATCCATCTTGTTAGCCGATACTCGCTCAGGCTGAGCGGCAGGATCATAACCATCGATCGATGCATATAACGCGAAGAAAGCATGGGTATTCACAATCGTATCAATCACTTTGGATTTGGCTTCACCCACAATACTGCGGGAGAATCGTTTACTGTTCCAAGGCGCGCTATCTGCAAGCAATGCCCAACGGAATGCATCGGTACCATATTCGTTGATGATCTCCCAAGGGTCAATAACATTCCCTTTGGATTTAGACATTTTCTGCCCATTCTCATCTAAAATATGTCCCGTGGAAATGACTGCTTTATAAGGAGCTTTTCCATTATACAGGGTGGAAACAGCAAGTAAGCTGAAGAACCAGCCGCGTGTCTGATCGATTCCTTCACAGATCATATTTGCTGGATATTGCTCAGCAAATTTCTCTTGATTCTCAAACGGCTGATGGTATTGCGCGAATGGCATTGAACCGCTATCGAACCATACATCAATAACTTCTGATGTCCGTGTCATTACGCCACCTTCACAATGCGAACAATGAAGCTTCACTTCATCCACATAGGGCTTATGCAGCTCAATGTCTGGTGAGATCGGCTCAATCGAACGAGCAACTAGGTCAGCCCTGCTTCCTGGTGAATGTTGTCCACCACAGCTGTCACATACCCAGACGTTAAGCGGTGTTCCCCAATAGCGGTTACGGCTGATATTCCAGTCCACCAAATCCTCTAGGAACTTGCCGAAGCGCCCTTCACGGATATGTCCAGGGTACCAGTCGACTTTACTGTTGTTGGCGATAAGCTGATCCTTAATGGCCGTTGTCTCGATAAACCAGCTTTCTGTCGCATAATAGATAAGCGGTGATTTACAGCGCCAGCAGAAAGGATAACTATGCTCGTAACGCTCCTTGGAGAAAAGCAGCGTACGCTCGCTCAGCATTTTCACGATATCGATATCGCAATCCTTCACGAAACGACCAGCTAGATCGGTAATTTCATCCAGATACCGTCCTGCATTATCTATTACATTCAAGAAGCTAACGTTATTCTGACGAGCGACTTTATAGTCATCCTCTCCATGAGCTGGCGCGATATGAACGATACCCGTACCACTTGTATCACTAACAAAGTCACCCGGAATGATGAAATGACCATTCTCGATCGCTACATAACCAAACGGCGGCTCGTATTTAAGTCCAACAAGCTCGGAGCCTTTTACCGTCGACAGAATCTCATAATCACTTTTCATTACTTTTTCTACAAGGCCAGCTGCTACGATGTAGATTTCACTATCTTTACTTACGCGAGCATAATCAAGCTGTGGATTGACTGCCAATGCCACGTTAGCTGGAAGCGTCCAAGGTGTTGTTGTCCAAGCCAGAACGAATTCATTCTTATCAACAAGCTTGAACTTCACAGTTGCACTTAGGTCCTTAACATCCTCATAGCCTTGTGCGACTTCATGCGAGCTGAGTGTCGTTTGGCAGCATGGACAGTAAGGGCTGACACGATGACCGCGGTAGAGCAAACCTTTGCCATGGATGGTGGATAAGATATGCCAGACGCTCTCGATGTAGTTATTGTTTAATGTGATATAAGGATCATCCATATTCGTCCAATAGGCGATTGCCTCGGTTAGCTCTCTCCATTGACGCTCATATTCGAAGACACTATCCTTACATTTGGTGATAAATTTCTCGATGCCATAATTCTCAATATCCTGTTTGCCAGAGATACCAAGCTGCTTCTCAACACCAAGCTCTACCGGAAGACCGTGTGTATCCCAGCCTGCTTTGCGGATTACACGAAAGCCGGACATCGTTTTGTAACGGCCGATAAAATCCTTAATAACACGGCCGAGCACATGTCCGATATGTGGAGCGCCATTTGCAGTTGGCGGTCCTTCATAGAAGACAAAATTCGGTTTCCCCTCGCGGTTGTCAATCGACTGCTTAAATGTATCTTCCGTTCTCCACTTCTCCAATACCCGCATTTCGCGGTTCCTTGCGCGTTCCTTCACATCAATGCGCTGCATAATCAGTCAACTCCCTTAATGGATAATAGAAAAACAAAAAAAGCCCCGCCCCCAAAAAGGGACGAGACTAGCTCGCGTTACCACCCTTGTTCCAAGAACGTTGTGCAGTAGATGAAGCTCTCAAGGGAAAGCTTATCTAGGGCGCACCGTTGCATGGCACCTTAGTCACGAATGTTATCATTCGCGTTCCTGTTAACGGTGGACTTCCGGCGGCACTTAGTACACTCGGATTAGAGCACGACACAGCTTGCATAGCGCTCGATCAACCAAATGGTTCAGCTCCGCTTCTCAGAGAGGATATTCCGCGAACGTTCATACACCGATTCTCAGCAAATCATCGGCTCTCTGGGGTATGAATCAATTGGCGTACTCGTTCTCGTCAACGAATTCGTTTTGATTATTATGATTACATTTATACGCGCTTCGTAATCAATTGTCAATCCATCACAGAAGACTTAGGATTCACGAGCTAGCTCGTTCGATATCCGGCCTCCGCCTTCAAGCGAATCCCAGCCTTCATGACTAAGCAGTTCCAGCTGTGCTTCAACGAGATTACGGAAACGAGCTCGGTAAATCGAGGCTTGTTTCTTAAGCTCTTCAACTTCGAGTGCAACTTTACGGGATTTGGAGAGCGATTCATTTATGATGCGATCCGCATTCTTCTCCGCTTCTTTAAGAATGAGCTGTGCTTCCTTCTTCGCATTGCTCTTCAAATCATCGGCCGCTTCCTGAGCGACTATGATGGTTTTGCTAAGCGTTTCTTCAATGCTCGAGAAATGGTTCAGCTTTTCTTGAAGCGAGAGCGCCTGATTCTGCATCTCTTTATTCTCACGAATGAGCGCTTCGTAATCTTTAATAACTTGATCTAGAAATTCGTTAACTTCATCCTCATCATAACCGCGAAGACGTCTACCAAATTCCTTATTATGTATGTCCAATGGCGTAAGCGGCACTGGCGCACCTCCTAAAAGTTTTCCGAATGAAAACTCACTTCGCTTCGGAAGCACGGTTATTCGTTATCGAAGAAGCTTTGCACATGCAAACCGACATCGTAAGCAAGGAACCGAGTTTACCATATCATTCGACAAGCACGGCTATAATCCTGCATAACCATTAGATAAATTTACCGACTTTAAGACGAATTCTGCCTTTTTTTGAAACACCTTCCACTGTAAGCACTTTGAAGCGTCCAAGACCCTGCATGGACACAACGTCGCCTTCTTTGAGTGACGCAGAAGGATCTTCTTCCACTTTCCAGTTCACACGGCAGCGTCCTGCTCGAATAGGATCAACAATCTTGGCCCGACTTACCCGGTATACATCACTCGCAATCCCATCCAGACGTAAAGAGGCAACAGACAAGCCGAGCTCATCTATTGCTGATATTACAGGCTGCAGCTCTTGGAGTGGAATGATATCCGTCAGAACACTGGCACGATGGACCTGGCGAAGTTGAATATTAATATAGTCTGCAATCTCTTCTGCCGCAAGACAATGAGCAAAGTCCTCATGGATATGCAGGTCACCTACTCGATCTCTCTTGATACCAAGCCCCAGCAGGGCGCCTAAATAGTCACCATGATCTAGCTCAAGATGCCCTTGCGTTCCGCTTGTTACTTTAATAAGAGCTATACCCTCCGGCTCATCATCAAGCATACGATAATCGGGAGCTACGATAGCGCGCTTACGTTCTGCTCCCTCGTAGCCACCAAACAGCTTTACTTGAACCTCTGGCCGCCGATTCGCTAGACTGATCAAAATATCTGCTTGCCTCGGATCAAGGAAATCCGTGCGTTTGAGCTCATGTGCAAAAGCCGCACGTTCGATCCATTCGGTTGCGCGATCAACGAACGGCTTTTCATCCGGATGAAAATGTACGTAAAGTTCAGGTTTCATCAGATGAACAAATGCACGATGAAATCAATGCCTCTTGCTACGTAACGAAGTGCAATCAAGGCAACGATTGGAGATATATCCAGCATACCGCCAATAGGTGGTATGATTCGTCGGAACGGTGACAAATAAGGTTCAACGATTTTGCCAAGAAGTTCTCCTACAAAGCTCTCGCGCACGCTTGGTAGCCAAGACAATAGTACATAGCCCAGAATTAGATAAGTGTAGATCGTAGTTAACGTGCTAATGATGGTCGATACAGAATCAGTCAATTCAAGGTCACCTCATTTTTTTGTAATCATGCTCCTCAGTCAGCATTTCCGATATTGCCCCTTGAATTTCAACCGTGTCTGGTGTGCACAGAAAAATATTTGCTCCAAGCTTTGAAATGCTCCCATTTAGAGCATAAACGGTTCCGCTTAAAAAGTCGACAATACGAACCGCTTGATCTGTCCGAACCCGCTGTAGGTTCACAACAACTGAACGGCGTGACCTTAAATGGTCCGCAATCTCCTGTGCTTCATCATACGAACGCGGCTCATTCAATATAACCCGGACATTTTTTTGAGAATGAATACTGACGACGTTGTTTCCCTTCGTATTTTGTTTACGTGCTTCGAAAGGAGAAGTTTCAATCTCTTGCTCGTCATGATGTTCCAATCTTTCACGTTCTACAATTTCCTCTTCTTCCTGCAGCCCAAGAAAGTTCATGAATTTGTTCATCACACTCATTGTCTATACCTCCTAAAAGTTATTTTAAGCATTAACTCAATTCGGAAGATGTGCCCTGTCATCTCTGGTTGGTTCTAGCTTTTCCCAACGAGTACAGTACCCAATCTAAGCCAGGTAGCACCCTCTTCAACCGCGACTTCAAAGTCACCTGACATGCCCATCGACAATTCGGTTACCGGTTTGCGAAGCAAGGCGTGGGTATTCAATTCATCGCGCAGTTGTCGTAATCCTCGGAAGACAGGACGAGATTGCTCTGCCTCACCCTCTAATGGTGCCATTGTCATGAGACCGATCGGATCGATATGAGTCATGTTCGCAAGCTCTCGTGCAAACCCATGCAGCTCTTCAGGAGCCAGCCCATGCTTACTATCCTCACCAGAGACATTCAACTGAATAAAACACGGTACAACGATGCCAAGCTGCTCGGCTCGCCGTTCAATGGCTTGTGCTAACGATAGCCTGTCCAAAGAATGAATGTATGTAAACTTTCCAATGACGTCTTTGACTTTGTTGGTTTGAAGGGAACCGATAAAATGCCATATTGCCTCTGCGTCGCTTCCATTCTCACTATGCTTCCCAGATATAGCATTCCACTTCGCCTCAGCATCTTGCCAACGATTCTCGCCCAAATGAACGAGTCCAGCTTGCAAAACATGCTCCGTTTGTTCTATACCCACATATTTGGTCACTGCAATCAGTTTGATCTCCTGACGATCTCTGCCGCTCAGGCGACAGGTCTCAGCTAACCGCTGCTCAACCGTATCTATCCGCTCCATTAAAGTCACTCGTTTAGTTCTCCTTTTTTCATCCCGATCCAGCTGGACATTCGTCCAGTTGCTCCGCCTTCTAGTCGATGTGAGAAGAAGACATCTGTCGAACAACCTGTACACCACTGTGTTATTTCGATATGCATCGGCAAAATTCCTGCTTTTATCATAATCTGTCGGTTCAATTCTTTCAAGTTTATCCTCGCTTTTCCTGCTTGGGTTGGATTAATGATTGTTGAAAGGGTAGTTCGCTGTTCAAATTGTGACAACTCCAGCTCTTGGATAAGCGGCTTCACTAGTTTAAGCACCGTTTCGTCCACCTCATAACAGCATACCCCAATAGAAGGTCCGATTGCCGCCTGGATATCTCCCGCTAGGCAGCCATAGCTGCTTTGCATGGTTTCTACGGTTAGACGTGCGATCTCGAGAACCGTGCCTTTCCAGCCCGCATGAGCCAGTCCAATAACATCTTTCTTTGGATCAAAGAAATATAAGGGCACGCAGTCTGCATAGAACGACGTCAAAAGAACATCCTTCTCATTGGTCACAAGTGCATCGGAATCACCTATGGCTGTTAGACGGCTCAGGCGGCCTTTGCCCCGGTCATTAGCCGTCACTACATGGACATGACAGCCATGTACCTGCTCCCCGCATGTCCATGCCTCGAAGGGCCAATCTAACGCGTGAGCGAGCAAATCCCTGTTATGAACAACCGCTTCGGAATCGTCTCCGACATGCAGGCCCATATTAAGCGAGGACCACGGCGCTTCACTTGTTCCACCCAATCGACTCGTGAATCCAGCGCTCAGACCTTCGTTATGCTCCATCCATTCTGACAATAAAAAAAGCGAAGGCATCTTCGCTGAATCGTTACGTTTAAATGGTTCCATCCACTACTCACCTCATTCCTAGTCTACCATAGCAGATACTAACCTCGCGAGTGGTGTTATCTAGACACACGCAAGGTTAGCATTCACGCTTAACGGGCCTGCACATCGTCCTCTTCATTTCTGTAAACTTTGGCGGCTTCATCAATGCGGACCAATACAACATCCGTTCCAATCTTTACAATATTGCGCCATGGAATGATCACATCAGTCCCGCCCCCGAACAATCCAAAAAACTTCGTATTGTTCGGAACAACGATCGAATCAATTCTTCCTTGCCGCAAATCCAGCTCCAAATCACTGACTTGGCCCAGCTTGCGGCCATCTACAATGTTAATAACATCCTTCGTTTGAAAGTCGGATATTTTCACTTTACGCTCACCACGTTTCCGCAAAGGATTTCGTCCATTCGCTTGTATTACTACTATATGTTCGACATGGGCAAAATGTCCTGCTCGCTTAGGGAAAATGTGAGGCAAGTGACCAATTCAAATAAAAAAAACGGCGCGAGGTGCGCCGTTTACGTTTTTACATGCTTTTGCATTTGTTGGATAGCGGATTTCTCCAGCCGTGAAACCTGTGCTTGTGAGATGCCGATTTCATCAGCGACCTCCATTTGAGTCTTTCCTTCAAAGAAGCGCATCGACAAAATCATTTTTTCACGGGCATTTAATTTATGCATCGCTTCTCTTAGGGCGATTTCTTCGATCCACGATACATCCTTGTTCTTATCATCACTAATCTGGTCCATCACATAAATCGGGTCGCCCCCATCGTGATAAATCGGTTCGAACAATGATACCGGGTCCTGAATGGCATCGAGTGCAAAAACGACATCCTCTTTGGGAACATTTAAGGCTTCGGAAATTTCGAAAATAGTGGGCTCCCTTGAGTTCTTATTCGTTAAAGCATCTCGTACTTGCAGCGCTTTGTACGCGATATCCCGTAAACTGCGCGAGACACGAATCGGGTTGTTATCCCGCAGGTAGCGGCGAATTTCACCGATGATCATCGGCACCGCATAGGTGGAGAATTTCACATTTTGACTAAGATCGAAATTGTCGATTGCCTTCATGAGGCCGATGCATCCGACTTGGAACAGATCATCTACGAATTCGCCACGATTGTTGAAACGTTGAATGACACTGAGCACTAGCCTTAGGTTGCCGTTGACCAATTTCTCTCTTGCTGCCCATTCGTTTTGTGTTTGCAATGCCGTAAAAAGCTCACGCATTTCAGCATTGGTCAGGACAGGCAGTTTCGCGGTATCCACTCCACAAATCTCAACTTTGTTTCGGGTCAACGATGATTACCTCCCAAGGAGAAACATTAATGTACAGTATCTCCCCGGTACCCCAATTTATTCCCCTCGGACAAACAAACAGGCCTCGAATTTTTCGAAGGCCTGTTTGTTTACTCACCTATTCAATACTTGCAAGTTATATACATTTAATTTACTTAAATGTTCCTTTTCCGCACCTGTTGTGCCTTTTAATGCGACTGAACCCTTATAAACAACCTTTCCTGAACCTAAATCCACAATAATCATTCGTTTTGCATTTTGCTTTTTGACTAGCACATACAGATTCCGGGTATCTACATTCATGGAACTGATTGAATCAGCTTGCAGATCTTTAAGAGAAAGAACAATTTCAGGCTCCGACCTACGTCCCTCCAGATTATACTTCTGAATATGGATTCCTTCGCTGGAGGAAGCTGTCTGGATCAGTCGTTCTCCTGTATTAAAATAATCCACATTATTTTTATTGGATGGCTCGGTTAACGGGAAAGGAATGACCTCTTCCTTGCCAGTTCTCAAGTCATACGACACAAAACTGTTGTCTACCGTTGTACTTTCATACGAGTTCTCCGAGGTGACTTTTATTTTATTGGTACGAAGTTGAAAGACCATCCGTTCATTTGGTTTTATCAGATTTGTATCGTTAACGAGGGCGAATTGTAATTCCTGGCTCCCACCCAACTTATTATCGGTTCCTGCTATGCGGTCATCCACAAGCTTCTCCTCAGCCAGATCAATGGAACAGATATGAAGCTCTAAACTTAATCTATTGTTAGAGTCATTCTTATTTCGTTTGTTGTTTTGTGTAATGATCTTCAGCTGATTGTCTACTAGCTGAACATCTTGAACGTTTACCCATAGATAATCGCTAGACTTTGGAACATCTAGTTCGAATGATTTGGTTTGATTATTCTCTTTATCCAGTATCCAGACCTTAAGGCCAAAGGAATAATTCTGGAGAATTTCATGGTATGTAGATCGAATATCAGAGTAGACCAATACCTGTTTATCCTCATAAAATCCGGCTATATTCTCCTTCCCTCTCATGAAATTACGATGATCACTTACTAACTTATCGATTTGCTCCCTTCCAATTATATGGGGTGATAATTTTGTGAGATACGGCCGTTCACTGTCATATGTACTACCATTCTCGTCAATTACGACTTGGCCAGTGGAATAATTGTAGGACCCTAGAAGAATCACATGAGATGCTTCCTTCTCATCCCCTTCAAGCTTCATCAATTGAAAGTTCGGCAAAGGATTTGTCAACGTCTGAATGTAGAAAGTACCCATACTAATGATGATTAAGGCAACAAGCACAATGGATATCCAATATCGCTTCATTTTTTCATCCTCCTAAACCGTTACCTTGTTCTTTACTAAATAGAGACCGAGCCAAGCGGACAGTAAGCCGATGACTAGTGCGAGAATCAATTCCATACTAGCAAGCTCTACGGGGTATAAGTACGATTTCATTTGATTGGCTAAGGTAAAGAGCGGAATCAGCATGATCAGACCAATGACTAGCAAATAAAGAAGACCTGCAAGGAATCCCTTTAGACGATAGCTCCGCTCAAGAAGAATGACAGTAAAGATGATAATGACAAACGTTAAGCCCAAACCATAGATAAGCATGAAGTCGATAAAGTTATTAGGGGTCAATATAAGAAACGGCGGATAATAATGAATTAGTTCAAGTATGGTCATAGGCTCTGAGAGACCACTTGGAATCATCCAGTCATATATCAGCTTCTCGATAGGTAAGATCACTAATTGAAAAGCTACGAGGCCAAAAACGAGAAGCATAATAGCAGTAAGCTTAGCCAAATAGATATTCCGCCTAGCTGTCGGTATCATTAGAAGCCGATAGATAAATGAATTCTTGCCCATCCATTCCCGATACCAAATGAAAACCGTATAAAGGAGCAGTGCCGCAGCACTAAGAGCTATCGGAGCAATGAACCAAAAACTAGTATCCATTAGCAGGTTATAAAAACTATGCGAGCCGTACTTGATAATATATTGTGCATCTGTAAGCAGCTCCGTTTCCATGTCCCGATTTCTTGCATTCATATAAGCACGTGCTTGAAAAAATACACCTGCGCCTTGCGTTAGAACTGTAATCACGAACAAAGCCGCGTACAGCTTCCAGAAACGACTAATTTCCATGTGAACAAGCTTTACAAATCGGTTCATGCCTGGTACACCTCTCTCATGACATCCATGACGGATTTTCCTTCTTCTAGGCGGACTTCCTCACAGTTGAACTCTCTGGAAACTACACCTTGGTTAATAAGTACAACCTTATCAATCAGATGCTCAATATCGTTAATCTCATGTGTCGTAATAATAACACCACGCTCTTCAATCAAATGACTCGTAAATACAGACGCGATCTGTTCCCTGCTGAATATATCAATTCCGGAGAAGGGCTCATCCATCAGTACGTAATCTGCATCGACAGACAAGCCAAGCAGCAGGTTAAGCTTTGCCGCGTTACCTTTGGACAACTCCCCTACTCGGTCCTTCACATCCAGCTTGAAAAAGGCTGCCATTTCATCCGCTCGCTTCTGGTTCCAGCAGCTATAGAAATCCTTCATAAACAGCATACAGTTCGCAATCGTCATACTAGGCGGCATCGTAATAGCATCCGGGATAAATGTAACTTTTTCATAAGTAAGATTACTCAGCCTCTGTCCGTCTATGAGAATCTCACCACTTGTAATCGGGGTCAGTCCCATGATTGCTTTTAGAATGGTCGATTTCCCGACACCATTAATACCGATTAGACAAGTAATCTGCCCTTTCTCAGCGGTAAAGGAAATGCCATCCAGCACTCTCTTACGGCCGAATTTCTTCGTAATTTGTTTGGCTTCGATCATGACTCTGCCACCCCCCTAATCCTTCGAACATTCCGTCACATATTTGTTCTTCACAATGGTTAACAGCTCGTCCACCGGTACATTGATCTTGCGAATCGATGCCACGAATGCATCCACCGCATCGCTAATTAACTCTTCTCGGATCAAGCTCAGCACCTGAGCATCACTTGTAATCCGGCTTGGGGAATTTCCTTCCGTAATAATCAATCCCTGTTCCTCCATTTCTTTATAGGCCTTCTGAGCAGTGTTAGGGTTAATCTTGAATAACCCAGCCACCTCTCTTCGAGAAGGGATCACCTGTCCAGCCTCCAGCTTGCCCGTTGCGATTTCCTCTTTAAAATAGCGGACAACCTGGAGATAGACAGGATCGCGGTTGTTAAAGCTCAAGCTAAGCGGTCCGTCTCCAATGTTCATGCTTCATCCAACTCCGTTCCAAGTGTGTGTACTACTTGGTTCATACACTATATCTGTACTATATGCATAGTACACTTCTTTGTCAACTGTCAGCTTGAAGCCCAAACACTCTTCATCCAACAAATTCATCCCGTTGAACACGAAAAAGGCGCTTATCACCCATGTAGGAGATAAGCGCCTCTTCATCTATTCATGAAAATTGTTATTTAAAAGCGGGAACGATCGCGCCTTTATATTTGTCCTCAATGAACTTCTTCACTTCTGGCGATTGCAGTGTTTTGATCAACGTTTGAATCGCTTCGGAATCCTTGTTATCCGGACGGGCAACGAGGATATTAACATAAGGGGAATCAGGACCTTCTATGAACAGGGCATCCTTCGTCGGCACTAGACCGGCTTCAAGTGCGTAGTTCGTGTTGATCAGGGCAAGATCGACCTCGTCAAGTACTCGTGGCAGTGTCGCTGCTTCTACTTCTGTAATATCAAGTTTTTTCGGATTTTCCGTTATATCAGCCACCGTGCCCGCAACACCAACGCCGTCCTTCAGCTTGATCAGGTTATTTGCAGCCATCAGCGCTAATGCTCGGCCACCATTGGACGGGTCATTGGGAATAACGACCTTGGCGCCTTCCTTCAGCTCATTGATTGACTTCACTTTCTTGGAATAGGCGCCAAAGGGCTCGATGTGAACGCCTCCCACATTAACGAGGTTGTAGCCTTTATCCTTATTGAATTGTTCAAGGTACGGAATATGTTGAAAAAAGTTAGCATCGAGCTCTTTCTCATAGAGCTGTGTATTCGGCTGAACAAAATCGTTGAATGGAACGATTTCCAGATTAATGCCTTTTTCTTTCAGAATCGGTTTGATTTCTTCCAAAATTTCTGCATGAGGTACCGGGGTCGCTCCGACTTTCAACGTAACTTCTTTCGTCCCCTCATTCCCTGTTGTATTGCTCTTCTCCTTGCTGCTACCGCAAGCGGTTAGGACCACAGCAAGGACAATCGTTAGTAAAATCAAACTCCATTTTTTCATTGCAATTCCTCCGTTTGTAGGTTTACTATGTGATTGCCTGCTTTTATTTTCGGCTAAAACGACGAACTAACAGGTCTCCAGCCGTCTGCAGGATTTGAACCAGTACAATGAGCAGTACAACTGTGACGAGCATAACATCGGTCTGAAACCGCTGATAACCATAACGGAGTGCTAAATCTCCGAGGCCGCCGCCGCCGATAACTCCAGACATCGCCGTGTACGATACTAGCGTGACCGCCGTTATCGTCACCGCAGCCAACAATCCCGGACGCGCTTCCCGAAGCAATACACGCTGTACGATATCCCACTTTGAAGCTCCCATTGCTTGCGCCGCTTCGATGACGCCTTTATCCACCTCGCGGAGCGAGGTTTCCACAAGCCTCGCAAAGAACGGAGCAGCTGCAACGACGAGCGGCGGTATCGAACCTTCTACGCCAAGCGTCGTTCCCGTAATCCATTTGGTAACCGGCATGATCATAATCATCAGAATTACAAACGGCACGGAACGAAGCACATTGATAATAACAGATAGAATCATATAAATAATCGGTTGTTCAAGAAGTTGTCTGCGCGAAGTCAGAAACAAGATTACACCGAGTATTAAACCGAAAATAATTGTAAAAATAAGCGAGGAGGCCATCATGGACAATGTATCCTTCGTCGCTGTCCATATCTCTGTCCATCTAACGTTCTCGAAAGTCATGTCAGTTCCCCCACATCCAGTCCTTCGCCGCGCAACACAGCGATAACTTTATCAACCTCGGATCCGCTTCCAATCAATTCGATAACGAGCTGGCCGTAGGGCGTACCCTTCATTCTTGATACGATTCCCTGAAGTATCGTGAATTGGATAGATGTCGCTTTGACCGCATTATAAAGGATCGGCTCATAAGTCAAATCCCCGACATAATTCAATCGTACGAGCTTTCCTTTACGAACTCCGACCAGTTCACGGGGATCGAACGAATCAGCAACCTGGCTTACAAAATCCAACGTCACAGCATGCTCCGGCTTCAAAAACACCTTCAATACCTCACCCATCTCAACGACCTCGCCTTGATCGATAACCGCAACACGGTCGCAAATGGAGCGGATAACATGCATTTCATGCGTAATTAACAGAATCGTAATGCCTAGCTTCTGATTAATATCGACCAATAGCGCTAGTATAGAATTCGTTGTCTGCGGATCCAAAGCTGAAGTCGCTTCATCACATAATAGTACGTCTGGGTTATTGGCAAGGGCTCTTGCGATGCCCACCCGCTGTTTCTGGCCGCCCGACAGCTGCGATGGATATTTGTCCGCATGATCTGTAAGACCGACAAGCTGGAGTAATTCATCCACTCTATGATTGATTTCCTTCTTCCCAAGCTTTGCAAGGCGAAGAGGGAACGCGATATTTTCTCGAACGGTCGCAAGGCTCAGTAAATTGAAATGTTGAAAAATCATTCCGATTCGCCTTCGTTGGTTCTGCAGCTGGCCGGGTGAAAGGGTTGTCAATTCCGCGCCTCCGACCTTGACGGAGCCGGTTGTCGGACGCTCCAGTAAGTTCACACACCTTAGCAAGGTGCTTTTTCCCGCGCCTGAATGCCCGATTATACCGAATATTTCGCCCTTATTCACAGTCAAATTAATATTCCTAATCGCTTCGACTGAAACCGAGCCGGACCGGTATGCTTTGCTAATGTTCACGAGCTCAATCAGTTGTATGACCTCCTGCTGGGTTATCGCACTCCACTTGAGTAGAATACCCATTATTGTCAAAATGACTTCGTATCGTTAATCCTTCTATACTTTTCCATAGTATTCCTAGTGCAAAAGTCAGAAGTATGAGCAAAGGCTATTATAACGAACGCTAGTTCATCTGTCACTGGAAATAATTGCTGAGTGTAATAATTGCTGAGAGAAACATTCCTACACTCTTTTTGCTGAGGCATTTGTCTGCTAAACACATTGAATAACGTTATTGGATGATGCACAAAATATGTCCCATAAGAACGAGAGGAGGGTTTATCGAGATGTCTAAACAGCAAGGACAAGGCAATAAGAACACAACAACGAACAGGTCCAATAAAAAAAGCAAGAGCACAAGCGGCGGAGAAAGTGAAAAATAACTGTCGAAATTGTAACTGAACCGCATAACCAAGAAGAAACGGCTAACGCCGTCCTTGGCGGCGAAGCAAGTTTCTTCCCTCTGAAATATAAGCAAAGCATAAAGGAAACTTATACTTTCTTATATTTGCAAAAAGCCCGCATTCCTGTAAATAAGGAATGCGGGCTTCTCGTTTGTCATGTCTATCCAATAATCCGTCATTATACCATCTTGTTAAATTCCTTGCGCAGACGCTTGATGATGCGCTTCTCCAATCGGGAGATGTAGGATTGAGAAATACCAAGCAAATCTGCCACATCTTTCTGAGTCTTTTCTTCACCATCCGCAAGGCCAAAGCGCAGCTCCATAATAATGCGCTCTCTTTCCGTTAACTTATCCAGTGCTTTATGAAGCAGCTTGCGATCCACCTGCTCCTCAATGTTGCGGTAGATCGTATCATTCTCTGTGCCCAGCACATCAGACAGCAGCAGCTCATTGCCATCCCAATCGATATTTAACGGCTCGTCGAAGGATACTTCTGTCCTCGTCTTATTGTTACGGCGTAGATACATAAGGATCTCATTCTCGATACAACGAGAAGCGTACGTAGCCAATTTAATCTTCTTCTCTGGATCAAAAGTATTAACGGCTTTAATAAGCCCAATTGCACCAATGGATACCAAATCCTCGATATGGATACCCGTATTTTCAAACTTACGAGCAATGTAAACCACCAGTCTCAAGTTACGCTCAATAAGCATCGCGCGTATCGCCGTATCACCAGAAGGAAGCTTATCTAGCAGGTACTCCTCTTCTTCACGTGTTAACGGGGGCGGCAGCGCCTCACTTCCACCGATATAATAAATTTCCTCGCTCTTTAATCCGAATAAAAACAAAACCCGATAATAATATAACTGCAGGACTAATTTCCATTTGACGAGCATGCTGCCCCATCCCTTCCCGAAGAACTGTGAATTGAATCGATCGTGATGCTTCGATTTTGTAGAAGTGACGGATGGATGATCGCTTGATACGTCCCATCTGTGACTAATTTGCCGGCATCTAGACCAATAAGTACTTTGCGTGTTTCGAATCGCTCTCCCTCCCGGTCAACAATGACCAGGTCAGGCTTAATCGCAAGCATGAATTGTGCACCTCTGTTTACGCCACGGTAGGGAACTAGCCGAAGGCGGTCCTGCCAAATAAAGGAATCCTCTTCAGTCATATTCGCAAGCAGCTTATCAACCTGTGATTCACGGATTTTGTCTATCCACGAAGGCGGAAGCACATCCTGCCATACGCAAGCCTCCATAACCATAACCGGCGTGCGAGTAAGCGGTTCATATAATTGATTGCCCGTATCAATGAGACCTCTACAGGAATATTCACAATCACCAATTCTGACTATCACCTCCGCAAGATGATTGCGAACAAGATCACGTTCCCGACGTTGAGTCATCACTGACCGATAGATATAATAACCGACGCAGCTGAAGCTGAAAACGAATAACATAGTGAACTTGAGCATGAAAATGGGTTTGCTGCCATTTACTGATATTACCGTGTCCCACAACTCATTAGATCCATTCATTAATAAATAATGAAAGCCTAATACAGCACCAGCGGCAGCAAAATTGACGCCATAAAACGCGCCAATATGACGTACAAAATGCTGAATGCTGCCAAATCCAAAGGCTGTGAACAGCATAATGATAGACAGTAGGACCTTGATCACTAGGGTAAACATAAATGATAGTGGCGGGAAGATGATCAGCACTGCATAAAGTGAGCCAATAAAAGCTGCTAGTAATACACGCCACCATTTTGCACGGATACTACGAACCCATGCTGTAAGAAGTAGATTGGAACCATCAATGAGCAGATTTACCATGAATAAGACATCAATATAAACTGCATCCAGCGCTTTCACCTTCCTGCCGCATTTCCCAATCTAGGACGCCCTCCAGCTGCTTAGCGAGGATCAGCGGCTTGTGTCTAGTATAGTTAAAGCCTATTACAATGTCTGTCTAAACATGCCGTCAGCAGCGATCTTTTTTTGTCGATGCCTCGTGCTGGACAAGCAAACGATAGACGTGAAGTGCATAGCCCAAGCTGTAAGGAAAAGGAAAGAGAACGGCAAAAAAACCGCATTCCGATAGATCGGAATGCGGTTTAGTTACCTTACTGATTTCCTACTATTTAACGATCATTTCGCTTGTTGCGAAGAAATGCCGGAATATCAAGCTGATCGCTTGAAACCGTATTCCCGAAAGGCTTAGGCCCCGTACCAGCGCTAGATGTTGTTTGACGCGATTCAGAAGCCTTTTCTTCCACCTGTCCACTAACTGGCTTGCGGAAAGCTGCATTACTGCGGTGTTCAAATCCTGTAGCAATAACCGTAACTTTAATTTCTTCCTTCAAGTTATCGTCAATGCTGGCACCAAAGATCATATTAACATCTGGATCCGATGCAGAGATGACAATTTCAGCAGCTTCATTCACTTCATAAAGGGACAGGTTAGAACCACCTGTAATATTCATGATAATACCGCGTGCACCATCAATTGATGTTTCTAGCAGCGGGCTTTGAATCGCTTTGCGAGCCGCTTCAGCTGCGCGATTCTCTCCAGTAGCGTTACCAATACCCATAAGGGCAGATCCGCGCTCTGTCATGATTGTCTTCACATCAGCAAAGTCCAAGTTAATGAGGCCTGGTACAGCGATCAAGTCAGAGATACCTTGAACGGCTTGTTTCAGCACATTATCCGCTTCGCGGAACGCTTCGAGCATAGGTGTTTTTTTGTCGACGATCTCTAGCAAGCGATCATTAGGAATGACGATCAATGTATCTACTTTTTCTTTCAATGCTTCGATACCAAGCTCTGCTTGTCCAGAACGCTTACGGCCTTCAAATGTAAATGGACGCGTTACGACACCTACTGTCAATGCGCCGCATTCACGAGCAATTTCAGCAATTACTGGAGCCGCACCTGTACCAGTTCCTCCGCCCATACCCGCTGTTACAAACACCATGTCTGCGCCTTTAAGCGCGTTCATCACCGTTTCACGTGACTCTTCAGCCGCTTTTTTCCCTACTTCCGGATTAGCTCCGGCACCAAGACCGCGCGTCAGTTTATCGCCGATTTGCAGCTTTTGCTCAGAATGAGCCATGTGAAGTGCCTGTGCATCCGTGTTCACCGTAATAAACTCGACACCTTTAACACCGTTCTCGATCATCCGGTTAACCGCATTGCTGCCGCCGCCGCCAACGCCAATAACCTTAATTTGCGCCAGCTGCTCCATCTCAAAATCGAATTCCAACATGCTGTTATATCCCCCGATCAAATAAATTCGCTAAACATATTTTTTAATCTTTCAAACAGTCCGGGCTTGGAGGTTGAAGCTGTTCCTGCTTTCCGGCTGGTACTTTTCTTAGGCACTGAAACGGAGCGATTACGCATGTACTTGGAAACATATTGAATCATCCCAACACCGCTTGTGAAAGCTGGATCGCGTACACCGATATAATCGGGCACTGCAATTCGTACGGTAGATTCAAGCTCATGCTGCGCGAGTGCGAGCGTTCCAGGCATCGTGACAGAACCACCCGTTAGTACATAACCATTAACCTTCTCCCCGTAACCAAGACGATGTACCTCTTGATGAATGAGGTGGAAGATCTCCTGCATCCGAGGTTCAATAATGTTGGTCAAATCAACCTGTGAGAATTCTTTCTCAACATTACTGCCCATTCGCATGACTTTGAATCTTTGATCCTCTGCTGCGTCTTCAATAAGCGCACAGCCAAACTTTTGCTTAATTTTCTCCGCTTGCTCCGTTTGAGTACGTAACCCATAGGAAATATCGCTAGTTACATATTCGCCGCCAACAGGCAATGTCGATGTCGCGACAATGCTGCCTTGTTCAAAGACGGCAATCGTACAGGAACCTGCGCCGATATCTACAAGTACAGTTCCCATCATTTTCTCATCTTTAGAAAGAGCCATTTGGCCCGAAGCCAGAGACATTAAGATAACGCCAGCAATTCGCAGATTCGCTTTTTCAATACACCGGACTAAATTATGAATTGCTGTTTTTGCCCCAGTGACGATCGTCGTTTCCACTTCAAGCCGAACACCAATCATGCCTCGTGGGTCTGAAATCCCTTCCAAACCATCCACGAGATACTGCTTCGGAACGAGGTCAATAATCTCCCGTTCCGGAGGAAGCGCAACTACCTTCGCTGCCTGTAGAACACGTTCAATATCTTCCTCGCCGATTTCTCGGTCTTCGTTAGAAACAGCCACAACGCCATGATTAGTCTGTAGTCCGATATGATTGCCTTGTATACCCACATAAACGTCGCTTATTTGAATGCCAACCATACGCTCCGCATGATCCACCGCGTTACGAATAGACTGCACGGTTTGGTCGATATCAACGATTGCTCCCTTGCGGATTCCTTCCGAGTCGGCAGATCCAACTCCAATAATATTAATGACTCCGTTATTCACTTCGCCAATAATAACACGAACCTTGGATGTACCGATGTCCAAACTGACGATGATGTCGTTGCTGCTCAACCCTTGGCACCTCCGTTTCAACATTATTAAGGTACAATCTTCAAATATGTATCCAAGCTCATCCCTACTTAATTCAACGCAGTCCCTATTTTCCCTCTTTTTTCAACAATATTTTTAAGAATGTTCTATGTCTCCAAATGCTGTAAATACAGCATTTGGCTCTCGTCTGTAAGTGAAAAATGAAAGAATAGTAAATAATCTACATATTTAAAATACTAACACTCTTTTAGTCTATTGAGTAGTGTCTTTTTGCTCGGTATTGGTATTTTCTGTACTAGGCGGCACAAAAGGAGCATATTTATCTGCCAAAAGCATAGTTATAAGTCCAGGCTCCTGTGTTTCGATGACCGCATTAAGCGTTGCTACCTTTTCTGGCAGCAGTGAAACAGCGGTAATCACCTCGAAACGCGTGCGTGTATAAATTTTAATGCGATCCTTATATGATTCCGAAGCGGATGGAATAATTTCTGAGAAATCAGAAAGTGACTCCGCTGAAATGGTGCCTAGCTGCTTACATAGCTCTATCTTGACCGGATCATCTGTTTTCCAGCCTGAAAGAATCGGTTTATCAATTACATTATCCTTCCCTGCTGGGAGACCTGTCCCATTGGACAGAATGGCTGTAATTTCACCCTTGGTAGAAACTTCATAGGCAACGGTAGGCAGCTCCTGAACGATAATTCGTACATGACCTGGGAAGGACTTCATTACCTCAACCTTATCTATCCCTTTTAGCGCCTTTATTCTAGCTTCAATCTTCTTAGCAGAGGTGCCGAAATAAGCATCTCCCACTGTTACCCCGGATATCTTCTGAATGTCTGCAACCTTCATATATCGCTGACCTTCCACGGTAACAGAAGATATTTTGCTAATGGAAGAGTTGAGGAACAGCACGCATAAGATAACGATAAACAAAAGGAAGAGCACAATCAGCAGCTTTTTACCGCCTCTCCGCCTTTTAACAGGCTCCCGCAGCACAGGCATCTTGTCTGACATGACTTGTCCCCTCTTCGCGCAAACGTAAAACGGCTGGTTCCTGTTTCTTCACAGTCCATGCCGTTTACGATTATAATATCGATTCATTGATGAGAGTTATTGAATTCTGATCGTTAAGGCAACGGTGACAGCCGGGAAATGCGCGCCCCCAGACGAGTAAACATCGTCTCGATTCGGTCATATCCACGATCAATATGGTGAACCTGCTCCACAACCGTTCTGCCTTGTGCAGCTAAGCCTGCAATAACAAGAGCAGCACCTGCTCGCAGATCCGTCGCTTCGACAGTCGCTCCATATAGTCTGGATACTCCACGGACAACAGCGGCGTTCAGATCCACGCGAATATCAGAGCCCATTCGGGAGAGCTCATCGACATGCTTGAAGCGCCCTTCGAATATGGTTTCCTTCATCACGCTGACCCCATCGGCTAATGCTAGCAATACCATGACTTGAGACTGCAAATCAGTTGGGAATGCGGGATACGGCGAAGTAACAATTCGATCAATCGCCTTAGGCCTGCTTGCGCAGCCGACCTTAATTATATCACCGTCCACCGTAATTTGAACACCTGCACGTCTAAGCACATGGATCAGAGAGGTCAGATGGGACGGGTTCGTATTTTGCAAAGTAACTTGACCGCGTGTTGCGGCAGCGGCAACCATAACGGTACCGGTTACGATTCGGTCTGGAATAACTTGATAACGGCTAGGAGATAGCTTCTCCACGCCTTCAATCGTTATCGTATCTGTTCCAGCACCAATGATCTTCGCACCCATGCTGCATAAAAAACGCTGTAAGTCTTGAATCTCCGGTTCTCTAGCCGCATTCGTGATGGTCGTGAAACCATCCGCAAGCACAGCGGCCATCATAATATTCTCCGTCGCACCAACGCTAGGGAAATCCAAATGAACCTCTGCACCTTTAAGTCGCTTTGCAAAGCAGGAAATCCGACTGCCTTCTTCTTGAATTTGTGCTCCGAGCGCCATCAAGCCACGAAGATGCAAATCAATCTTTCTCTCTCCGATTGCGCAGCCACCAGGCTGATAAATCGTTACTTCGCCAAACCGCGCTAGAAGTGGACCCATTAAAAAAATGGAGGATCGCATCTGACGCATAAGCGCCTCTGGGACATGCGAGGAATGAGCGCTCGATGTATCAAGCAGCACCGTTTCTTCGTTATGTTCCGCCCGGCAGCCTAATTCGCGTAAAATGTTCAGCATGACATCGATATCAAGCAATTTAGGCACATGATCGATTGTCACTTTTCCTTCAACTAGCATACTTGCAGCCAAAATCGGCAAAGCAGCATTTTTCGCGCCTTGGATAACAATGGTTCCTGAGAGGGGTTTCCCGCCTTCAATCACCAATTTGTCCAATGTATCACCTCCGAATTACCGCTCACCCACGACTAAAACCTCCGGCACCAGTTCTACTCCAAACTGCTCTTTAATGGTGCTTCGGATCGTTGCCATTAGGGTGAGGACGTCTTCAGCCGTCGCTTGCCCAGTATTAACAATGAAATTAGCATGCTGTGTCGAGACTTCGGCTCCTCCATGGCGCATTCCTTTCAGTCCCGCTTCTTGAATCAACCTTGCGGCAAAATCTTTGGGCGGATTACGGAAGACACTTCCTGCACTTGCCATCTGGAGAGGTTGTGTAAGGAGACGACGCTCTTTGTTAGCAGCCATTGTGGCTAGTATTGATTTGCGGTCGCCTTGCTCCAGCTCCAGAGTGACGCTCACAACAATGCCAGGGCGCTCATGAAGAATGGAATGACGGTAAGAGAAACCCATCTCTTCAATTCCATAGCTTACTAATTCTCCTGTTTCCAGTACAATGTCAGCTGATTTGAATATACGTGACACATCCGACCCGAGAGCGCCGGCATTCATATAGACGGCTCCGCCGACCGAACCTGGAATTCCCCCTGCAAACTCCAATCCGGTCAATCCTTCTCTGCCTGATAGAACAGACAGTTTAATCAAGGAAAAAGCGGCACCCGCAGTAACGAGCGTGCCATCAAATCGCGCACAATCGAATTCATCGCCCGGCTGAATAACAACACCACGAATTCCTTTATCGCTGACGAGCATATTGGAGCCGCGTCCGAGATTCATCCATTGCATCTCGTGCTTATGGAGCAGCTTAACGACCGATATGAGCTGATCTTTGGTTTGCGGAATGATGAGTACGTCTGCTGGTCCACCGATTTTCCATGTTGTATATTCAGAGAGTGATCGGCCCAGCATGACGTTTCCTGCATCGGTCTGTTTCAACTCCGCCAAAAAAGCTTTCATCTGTCGTACCTCCTTTGTGCTTTGGCGATTGAAAACCTAGTGCTGCATCTACCCAGCGCCTGCTTCTAATTGCTTATGCGCTACGTGATGGGCCCGCCGGGTGACGGTCACGATTATGAGGTATACTATGCCCTCCAGCACTGGTGTGTGACAATCGCCTATATGACAAGCTATCTTTTGCTTTTATTCATCAATGTGATAAGTTCTGTTGTAATCAACGATGCGGATTGCGGCATGCCTAGCTTGCGCGCATTCTTCTTCATCTCGGAAAGTCGCGCATTACTATTCATAATAGCGCTGATCCGACCAAAAAGCACTTCTCCGGTAACTTCACGTTCCGTAATCATTTCTGCCGCTCCCGCATCAACCAAGCTCCGTGCATTCGCTTCCTGATGGTTATTCGTCACATTCGGCGATGGAATAAGGATGGATGGAATGCCAAGCGCGGTAAGCTCAGCAAGCGATGAAGCTCCAGAACGTCCCACAACAAGCTCGGAAGCTGCGAGCACCTCAGGCATATTATGCAAATAGGGCAGCACTTGAAGAGAAGTCGGCAGGCTCTTCATGGCCTGATTCATTCGCTCCTTTGTCTGCTCATAGTAGCTTTCTCCAGTTACAAAGACAAAATGGACCTCTGGCAGCCGATTCAGCAAAGGCACCATGTCCACCATCGCATCATTAATAGCCTTGGCCCCTCTGCTGCCCCCAACCATGAGTACAATTCGGCTTCCAGCAGGCAGCCCCAGCGAACCAAAACCTTTTTCCTTGCTCGCATGAATAACAGGTGTTGCACATGGATTTCCCGTATAAACGGCATGCTTGGATCGCTTGAACTGCGGCAGCGAATCCTTGAAGCTGACAGCTACGCAATCTGCGTAACGTGTAAGAAATTGGTTCGTTAATCCCGAGACTGCATTTTGTTCATGGATGAGCGTTGGAATGCCAAGCTTTGCTGCTGCATAGACAACAGGACCGCATACATAACCGCCTGTACCCACGACAACATCAGGTTTAAATTCCCTTAGAAGCTGTTTAGACCGTCGTACGCCTTTAAGAAAGCGCATGACGGTCTTGATGTTATCAAGAGATAGCTTTCGTTTGAATCCCGTAATTTCAACGGATTCAAAAGGGATGTTCTGAGCCGGAACGATCCGGCTCTCAAGCCCTTTGGGCGAGCCGATATAAAGAATGGAAGAGCCCGGTATCTCAGCGAGCACTTGTTTACCAACTGCAAGGGCGGGATAAATATGACCGCCCGTTCCGCCACCGGTCAATACGATACGCATATGAAAGTCACCTCGAATAACGCGATATATTAAGTAATATGCCAAGTGATGTTAAGAGCAGCGTTAAGGATGAGCCACCATAACTGACCAAAGGCAATGTGATACCTGTTACCGGCATCATGCCGATAACTACTCCAATATTAATAAATACTTGAACCGCCACAATGCCGACGATACCAACTGCAAGCAGGCTTCCGAACGTATCCGGAGCAGCAATTGCTGTACGCATCCCCCGCCAGACCAAGATGCCGAATAATAGAATGATTGACAGACCACCAATAAAGCCTAGCTCTTCCGCTACAATTGAAAAGATAAAATCTGTTTGCGGCTCCGGCAGGTAGTTGAATTTTTGCCGGCTCATTCCTAGTCCCAGCCCTACCAAGCCTCCAGGTCCAATCGCGTACAAGGACTGGATGATTTGATAACCGGAGCCAAGGGGATCCGACCACGGATCAAGGAATGCTGTTATTCGCAGCATGCGATATGGAGCAGCAATGATAAGGCCAATTAGACCAGCGACGCCTACCATCGCAAGGGAGCCCAAATGAGCGAGCCTCGCCCCAGAGGTGTAGATGACAATAAGCGAAGCGCCAACCATAACAGCGCCTGAACCCAGATCCGGCTGCATCATAATCAGGCCAAAAGCCAAACCAAGAATACCAAGCGGCGGCAGCAATCCTTTGGTAAAAATCGTGACGGCCTGCTGCTTCTCAGAAAGCAGCTTGGCAAGAAACATGACCATAGCCAGCTTCATGAATTCAGAGGGCTGAATCCCGAAGGAGCTGATTCCAAGCCAGCTTCGAGCTCCCCCGCGTACAACCCCAATACCTGGAATCAGCACGCAGACAAGTAAGCCAAAACAGATAAACAGCCCTAGCTTAGACCACTTTTTCCAAATCCAATAGTCTGCGTTCATCGTGACGAACATAGCGCCAATGCCAAGGGCAGCAAAAAGCATTTGCCTTTTCACATAGTAAAATTTGTCGCCAAATTCGTGAAAGGCGAGCACCGCACTCGCACTGTACACCATCACAAGACCTATGGCGAGTATAAATAATATCGATACAATCATCCACACATCCGGGGCAGATCTGGCCTTAGCCATAGCGCAAACACCTCTTGCCTGAGTAAGTAGGGACGAGCCCCCTACTTACAACTTATGCGCCGATTGTTTAAAAATGCGCCCCCGTTGCTCGTAGGATTTGAACATATCCCAACTTGCACATGCTGGAGAAAGAAGAACGATATCTCCGGGCTTGGCGATGGAGGCAGCTTCCCGCACTGCAAGCTGCAGTGCGTGTTCGGCGTCCTCCTCAGGTTCGACTATTCTGATATCAGTTAAACCTGCAAGCTCGGCAACACGGGCAATTTTGTTGCGTGTTTCACCGAGTGCAACTACCGCCTTCAGCTGATCACGGAAATGCGGCAGCAGCTCCATATAATCAGAACCACGGTCAAGTCCACCTGCAATGAGGATGATGTTGCCAGCGAAAGAACGCAGAGCAATAATCGTTGCAGTCGGATTAGTAGCCTTGGAGTTATTGTAGTAGGTGACTCCATCATGCTCACAGACATACTCCAAGCGATGCTCAACGCCCTTAAACTCACGTAGAGGCGCTGCAAGAGACTCTAGATCAACTCCAACAGCTAAGCAAGCTCCGATTGCTGCAAGCGCGTTTGCTGCATTGTGGCGGCCAGGTATGCCAAGCTCACTGACTGGCAGTATGGAATGAGTGATCCCCTCACGATCACGCCATACAATATAGCGTTCTTCTTCGTCAGTCGGCGCAGACAAGTCCTCTGGGAATGGCGGCTCGATACAGATCCCGTAGGCAAGCGGCTTCGTTGTCGAGAAGGGAAGGATGGATGCCTTGATCATTCCACTTTCCATCATTGCCAAGCAAACCGAATCATCCGCGTTCAGTACAGCCGTATCTTCATCAGTCTGATTCGCAAAAAGGTTCGCTTTGGAAGCTATGTAATCATCCATTCCACCATGGTAGTCCAAGTGCGTCTCTACTACATTTAAAAGCAGGGATACTCGTGGACGGAATTGCTGCGTACCTTTCAGCTGAAAACTACTGAGTTCAGCTACGATCCATTGATCCGCCGATGCTGTTTGAGCTGCTTCACACAGCGGCGTGCCTATATTACCTGCTAAGATTGGATTGCAATGAGCTGCTTCAAGCAGGTCGCCGATCCATGTTGTCGTAGTCGTCTTACCATTGGACCCTGTAATACCAATAATCGGCGCAGGGGACAGCAGATACGCTACCTCTACCTCTGTAACGACATCAAGTCCTAATTCAACTGCTTGCCGTACAGGCGGTGAAGTATAGGGAATTCCCGGATTTTTCACAACAAGTGATGTTTCTTCCGTTATTAATCCATCCGGATGACCTCCGCATATAACAGAAACGCCCAAAGCGTCCAATTCGTCCGCTTCGGGGCATAAATGACGTTCCTTTTGATCATTGACGGTGACGATCGCACCTAGCTTGTGAAACAGCTTCGCGACGCTGACGCCGCTTTTGGCTAGTCCCAGCACGACGACATGCTGGTTTTTGTATTGTGATGGGTGTTTCATAAGGTTAGATCCTTTCTTTCCTTAAATAGTGGCCTATCTAATCGTTTAGCGGCCAAGGACTAAGCCGAGCCCTGCGAAGATTAGGCCGATGAACCAGAATGTCGTGACAACGCGCCATTCGGACCAGCCGGAGAGCTCGAAGTGATGATGAATCGGGCTCATTTTGAAGATACGTTTGCCTCTTAGCTTGAAGGAGCCTACTTGCAGGATGACCGAGAACATCTCTAAGACGAATATGCCGCCAATAAGGATGAGCAGTAGTTCTGTTTTGGTTAATATTGCTACAGCCGCCATACCTCCGCCAATGCCTAGGGAGCCCGTATCGCCCATGAATACTTTTGCTGGATGCGCATTGAAGACTAGGAATCCTAGCATGCCACCAATCATAGCAGCTGAGAATATAGCGGATTCATGCTCGCTTGCATGCATGGCAAGGATAGCGAAGGCTCCGAACGCAATTGCGCCAGATCCAGCTAACAGTCCGTCAACGCCATCGGTGAAATTAACCGCATTGGTCGTAGCGAACAAGATGATCACCACGAACGGATAGTAGAACCAACCCATATCGAAGGATACGGATGTTCCCGGAATCCCGATTGCGGTACTGTGATGATTCTGATAGAGCAATATACAAATGATAACGGAAAAAACGAGTTGTCCGAACAGCTTTTGACGAGCGGTCAGTCCGAGCGAACGTTTGAATACGATTTTGATATAATCATCTAGAAATCCAACAAGACCAAATCCGAGTGAAGCGATCAACAGCACCCAGAATTCAGGCGTTTTATCCGAAAATTTAAGAAAGGCTAATAAGGCCGCAAGCATGATGATAATACCGCCCATCGTTGGCGTGCCTGTCTTCTTCAAATGGCTTTGCGGGCCATCCGTACGTATTTGTTGACCAAATTTAAGTCTTCTTAGCAGCGGGATGAACAAAGGTCCAATCAGAACCGCTAGTAAGAATGATGCGCCAATTGTTAATAGTATGACCTTCATGTCCATTTCTCTCACCCTTTATACGCGCTGCAGTGCATGGATGATTTCTTCCATGCGCATGGAGCGCGATCCTTTCACAAGCACGAGATCCTCCGGAGCAACCTTTGCCCGAAGCCACTCGATGAGTTCGTTTTTATTTTGAAAAGCTTTGACAGCTGCATCCTCTGCCTGATTCGCTGAGTGAGCAGAAGCATCCGTCCCGTCTTTCTTAAACTGTGTCTGTGCAGCTGAAGCAGTATGCTCCGAAAGAGAACCAAATGTTACCACCGCCTCTGCTTTAGCCGGCGTAATATATCTACCAATCTCCTCGTGAAGCTGTACCTCCTGAGGGCCAAGCTCCTTCATATCGCCAAGAACGATCCACCTGCGCCGGTACCCGGTTAACTGAGCGACAAGATCAACCGCTGCGCGTACAGCCGTTGGATTCGCATTGTAAGCATCGTTAAGCAGCATCGCTCCATTATACGCACGAAGCGGTTCGATGCGCATCCCAGTAAGCCGAAGCCCATTAAACCCTGCACGAATTTGTGCCGCCGGAACGCCCAAGCGTTTGGCTGCGCCAATGGCAGCAAGCGCGTTGGATACATTATGATGACCAGGAACTGGCAGCTTCAATTGGGAAAGCTGATCATCCTGCTCTACATCAAAGGAAGCGGATAAAGCATCCCCTTCCAAATTAATCGCTGTCCAATCGCTTCCCTCTTGCAGCCCGAAGGTTTGAATATCTATCGCTCGGTCAATCTTCAGATCTTGAATACCGCTCCGCAGCAGCGGCTCGTCACCATTGATTAAGAGCAGTCCTCCCGCACGCAGGCCAGAGGCAATCTCCAGCTTCGCTTTAGCAATTCCCTCACGAGAACCAAGCTGCAGCATGTGGGCATCCCCGATGTTCGTAATAATCGCTATATCCGGCTGCCCGATCCCCGTCAGCAGCTCGATCTCTCCGAAGCCGCTCATTCCCATTTCGAGCACCACAACTTCCACCGTTTCATCGAGCTGAAGGACCGTTAATGGTAGTCCAATGTGGTTGTTTAAGTTACCTTCTGTTTTATGGACACGAAAAAATCCGGAGAGCACCGACGCCACCATATCCTTCGTCGTTGTTTTGCCGTTGCTTCCCGTAATTCCAATCACGCGTAAGTTCAGCTCTTCACGATAAGCTGCTGCTAGCTGCTGTAAGGCAGCTAGTGTATCATCCACAAGAATAAGAGGCGCATTCGCAAGCGCCTCTCCTACTGGATGGTCTGATTGCCAAAGCAGCGCAGCAGCCCCATCCTCCAGCACCTTTGCACCAAACGCATGACCGTCAAAGTTCCCCCCAATAATTGGAATAAACAACTGCCCTGGCTGGACTCTCCGGGAGTCTGTCGTAATGCCCACTATCGTTCTATCCGCATGTTTATCATTCAATAACGTCCCGCCGCACATGCCCGCAACAGCGCCTATCGTTCGTTTTATCACTATAAAATACTCCTTATCGCTTCTTTCGCCACTTCGCGGTCATCAAAATGATACGTGGCACCGCCAATTAGTTGATAGGTTTCATGACCTTTTCCCGCAATTAATACTACATCGTTAGGGCTGGCCATTTCAACCGCTTTTTGAATAGCTGCTCGACGATCTGGAAGCATCTGGTATTGAGACTTCGGGATACCATTCTCGATAAGACCTGCTTCAATATCGAGCAGAATGCGATCAGGGTCCTCTGTTCTGGGATTATCTGAAGTAATGATCGCATAATCTGCATAGTGAGCAGCAATCTTGCCCATGATCGGTCGTTTCGTCCGGTCACGATCCCCACCACAGCCGAATACACAAATAATGCGGCCAACCGCATACTCCTTGACTGCACGCAGCACGTTCTCCAGACCATCTGGCGAATGCGCATAGTCAACGATAACTGAGAAAGGCTGACCTGCTATGACCGATTCCACTCTTCCCGGAACACCTGGCAAAGCTTCCAGACTCGCTTTAATTTGCTCCAACGGAATTTGTTCGATAAGTGCTGCACTAATCGCAGCCAATGCATTATAGACATTGAATTTACCAGTCATCTGAAGCGTTATATCAGTAGAACCTCTAAATGTATCTAAGTGAAAACTCGTACCCTGTGCCGTTATATGAATGCTAGTTGCCCGCACATCTGCTTCATTATCCACACCATAGGTCAGCACCTCTGCAGAGGTAACCCCAGCATAAGCAGCTGATGCTGCATCATCTGCGTTCAATACCGCATAAGAGCGATCTTCCTGTGAGGATGCATATTCATTCCCAAGACGAGAAAAAAGCAACCCTTTTGCGGCTGCATAATTTTCCATTGTACCGTGGTAATCCAAATGATCCTGCGTCAGATTCGTAAAAATCGCCGTCCGATATCGACAGCCCTTTACTCGTCCCTGCTCAAGGGCGTGGGAGGAAACCTCCATCGCGCAGAAATCCGTCCCTGCCTCTACCATCGCTGCAAGATGACGCTGCAAATCAAGCGCCTCTGGCGTCGTTCCAGACATCGGAACAGATTGATCTGCATAGCGCATCTCGACCGTTCCAATAACGCCTGGCCGGAAACCGGCATCCTTGAGGATCCGTTCAATCAAATACGTTGTAGTTGTCTTGCCATTCGTACCTGTGATGCCAATCAGCTTCAATTTCTGGCTGGGCTTTGCAAAATAATAATCAGCAATTACAGCCATTGCAAGGCGTGAATCCTTCACAATTAGTTGAGGCACATCCAGGTCAAGCTGTCTTTCTACTACCATAGCCTTCGCACCGTTTGCAAGAGCCTTCGGCGCAAAGGTATGTCCATCCACCGTGTGACCTGGCAAAGCTATAAACAAGTCGCCTTGCGACACTTTACGAGAATCAATCTGAATGCCATCAATTTGGGTTTCTTCATCTCCTAAAAGACGTGCCGTTGTCAGCAATGAGGCAAGTTGTTTTAGTCGCATCGTTAAGTCCTCCTGATATTATTCGACTTTCCTTCTATTATTATAGTCAAGGATGGTCGCTTTCATCATCATCTTTACCCAAATAAATACGTATCGTTGAGCCGCGGTTGACTCGTGTTCCGGCAGCTGGTGACTGACGAATAACGGTATCTCCGCTTCCAGCAGAAGCGAGATTGAAGTTCATGTTTAGATCCTCATAAAGATCAGATACGGTCTTTCCTACGATATTCGGTACTGTTACAATCGGGATTTCACCATACTTATATTCCTTTGTCATCTGGTCTTTACGTGGCTTTATTCCCATGTAAGGGAGTGCATCTGCCAAAATATTATGGACAATCGGTGCAGCAACAACGCCTCCGAATTGAATACCTTGTGGATTATCAACCGCTACATAAACGACAATCTTTGGATCATCCGCTGGGGCAAAACCGATAAACGAGACAATATGCTCATTGGGAGAGTACCGGCCGTTGATAACCTTTTGTGCTGTACCCGTCTTCCCACCAACTCGATAACCGTCTATAAAAGCATTCCTACCTGTTCCTTTGGCGACAACACTTTCGAGCGCCTCGCGAACCTGCTTACTTGTATTCTCTGAGATCACCTTCCGCACAACCTCTGGCTTAACCGAGTCCACAATCTCACCTGTTAAGGGATTTACCCAATCCTTAGCAACGTGAGGCTTATAGAGTGTGCCCCCATTAATAGCTGCTGAGACTGCTGTGATTTGCTGAATAGGTGTAACGGATACGCCTTGACCAAATGCCGTGGTAGCTAGTTCAACAGGTCCTACCTGACTCATCTTGAACATGATCCCATTCTCTTCGCCGCCCAGGTCAATCCCTGTCTTCGTTCCAAATCCAAAGTTCTTGATATAACCAAACAGCTTATCTTTGCCTAATCGATTACCCAATGTTACAAACCCTGGATTGCATGAATTCTGCACGACCTCCAGGAAGGACTGGCTTCCATGTCCGCCCTTCTTCCAGCAGCGAAGACGAGCACCGCCAATTTCAATAAATCCAGGGTCGAAGAAAGAATCATTCTTCAAGTCCACCTTTTTCTCTTCAAGCGCAGCAGCTAACGTTATAATCTTAAATGTCGATCCAGGCTCATATGTCATCCATATCGGTAGATTACGATTATACACTTGAGAATCTACATCTCGGTATTTATCCGGCTGATAGCTTGGCCGACTTGCCATACCTAGAATCTCGCCATTAGTCGGATCCATCGCGATTGCAATAATATTATCCGCTTGAAACTTCACCATGGCCTGATCAAGCTCGCGCTCCATGATCGCTTGAACTTGCTTATCAAGCGTAAGCTCTAAATTGAGCCCATCCTTTGGCTTTAAATACGTATCGGATGAGCCTGGCATTTGCCTTCCCTTCGCATCCGATAGAAAGGAGATATTCCCATTAATCCCTTCAAGCAAATCATTATATTTGGCTTCTATGCCCGTTAAGCCTTGATTGTCAATGCCGGTGAAGCCCAGTACATGGGAGGCAAAGGTTCCTAGCGGATAGTAACGTTTATTATCCTCCGCAACAACGATTCCAGGCAGACTCAGGTCACGAATCTGCTGCGCTTTCTCTGTTGTAATTTTCCGTCCACCTGGCTGTATACGTACGATCAACTGTTTCTTCTTAATCGTGGTATACACATTATCTTCTGAAATCCCCAATACTTTTGCTACTTGTGATGCTGTTACCCTCGCATCCTTAATCTGGGCCGGAATGGCCATGATCGTCGGGGAACTTATATTATACGCAAGCTTCTCGCCGTTTCGGTCCATGATTTCGCCGCGCTTGGCAGAGAATGGAATTTCGCGACGCCAGGAATTCTCCGCTTTGGCGGTTAGCTCCGGTCCATGCCATAGCTGTACATAACTAAGACGGATTGCAAGCAGCGAGAACGCAACAACGGCAATGATTAAAGCAGAGAAAAGACGTCGCCGTACAGTAACATTTGATACTTTCACCTCAGCATCCCCTCCGAAAGGCTCGTAAACGGGAAATTTCGTCCATCCGTTTCTTAATCCAAGCCTATTCGGAAAGAAAAAAGGTTAGAACAAGCTATCTGTCTTGTCCTATCGTCTGTTCAGCTACTTTTTCCCGCTCTCATTAACGGTTTCCGTCGTCTGCAGCTCAGCATCCGGCGGGGCAAGCATAAGCTTGAGTACGTTCTCTCCATTCTGCTTAGCCAAAATTTGTGAGGATACAAAGCCTTCTCCGACTGTATAGCAGCGCATTTGCAGGATCGAACAAATCTCTAGCGCATCACGAAGCGATAGCCCCTTCATGTTCGGGATCGGGAGCTTGCTCCGTTCCTCTGTCAGTAGATAAACACGCTGAGCCGGAGCTACCGCCGTCCCAGCCTTCGGTATTTGCTGCAGCACCTTACTGCCTTTACCTACGACCTCATATGCGAGAGCCCTAGATTTGAGCTGCGCTTGCGCTTGATTCAAGCTCTGATCTGCCAAATCTGGAACAGTTACCGTTTGTCCCTTTGGCTGTGCCTCACTAACGGTTGTAACCACTGGACTCACGCCCATATGACGCAAACTTTGCAATACGATCTGTTTGAAGACTGGGGCTGCAACAGTACCACCGCCTGCGAACTTATCGTTCGGTTCATCAACAACGACATAAACAACAATCTTGGGATTACCCACTGGTGCAAATCCGATAAACGAAACGACGTATTTATCACTGGAGTAGCCTTTACCTTTTACAACCTTCTGGGCTGTCCCGGTTTTACCTGCTACACGGTAACCTTCAATATAAGCATTCTTCCCCGTGCCGATCTTCTGATCAGAAACGACCTGTTCCAAATATTCATCCACCTGTTTCGCTGATTTCTCAGATATCACCTGACGGACAACGACTGGTTTCGTCACGGTCACCTTCTTCGTCACTGGATCTTCTATTTCTTTCACTAGGTGAGGTACCAGCAGTTTGCCGCCATTAGCAACCGCTGCAACGGCTGCAACCTGTTGAATCGGCGTAACTAGTACCTTACCTTGTCCGAAAGCAGCTGTTGCAACCTCTGTGGCATAGGTAGGGTTAACAACACCTGCTAACTCGCCATTAAGCTCGATACCTGTTTTTTGACTAAAGCCAAACTTCTTAATATAGTCCATCAAACGGTCTGCCTTCAACATCTCATAGCCAAGCTTGACGAAAGCGACGTTACTTGAACGCTTCAAGCCCTCTAGATAGGTTATCGTCCCCCATCCTGCACGATTATGATCGTGAATCGGGCTACCAGCGATTTTAATAACCCCAGACTGATATTTAGCTTCTGGATCAAACAGACCTTCTTGAACGGCACCGGCAAGTGTAACA
Organism: Paenibacillus baekrokdamisoli; assembly: GCF_003945345.1. GTDB lineage: Bacteria > Bacillota > Bacilli > Paenibacillales > Paenibacillaceae > Paenibacillus_Z > Paenibacillus_Z baekrokdamisoli. The sequence continues at coordinate 2,781,641 of NZ_AP019308.1, forward strand.
ATCTTGAAGGTCGAACCTGGTTCATATAAAGATTTGATCGAATGGTCATAAAAGTCCACAGGAGCAGCTTTCCAATATTCATTCGGATTAAAATCCGGCAAATTTGCCATGCCGAGAATTTCCATCGTCTGCGGATCTGCCGCAATGGCCGTGATGCTCTTCGGCTGATATTTCACATAGGCTTCTTTAATAGCCTCTTCAAGATAATGCTGAATCTCCATATCAATGGTCAGCTTGATGTTGTCACCGTCGTGAGAAGGTTTAAAGCTGACTGTCCCGTTCTCGAGAATAACACCATTGCCGTCCTTCTGATATTTAATCTCGCCTTCTTCACCTGTTAACTGCTTGTTCAGAGAGGCTTCTAGACCCATAATCGGCTTGCCATCTCTATTTAAGTAACCAAGTATATGAGAGGCCAAATTATTATTAGGATAATAGCGTTTCGTATCTGTAGTTAAGAAAATGCCATTGTCCTTCTCACCCGTTTGCTTTTCAAGTTCATCCTTGAATCTCTCTAACCGATCGGCAACGGATTTGTCGATTTTATACCCTTCTTTACGCACTTCTCGTTGATCAAAATAGTTGCCGTCTTTATTCTTTGCTTCAATAAGACTTCTAATTTCCGCTTCCGGCTTGCCTAACACGAGATGAAGCTTGCTAACAATAACAGCTTCAAGATTCAGCTTATGTATGACCTTTGGCTTCACAATTACAGTGTAAGCCGCGACATCCATGGCTAGAACTGCACCATCACGATCCTCAATCGTACCCCGTACAGGAAACAGCTTCTCTGATTTGGACCAAACCTCTCGCGCTTTCTCCGACCAGAAGTCGGCGTTAACGACTTGAACCCAATAGATTCGGCCTACTAAAACAACAAAAAGGAGGGTGATAAGCCCTCCAACCAATAACGTGCGTAATTTTATCCGTTTTGTCATCGTCCCTCACCTATTCCTTATTCATTGCGGTTGCGGTCTCTTTGGGTCCCGTTCCCACTTTAATAGGTCCATTCGGAGCTGCGCCATATCCATCTCCTTCAGCTGCCTTCTTGATATAATCCGGGTTGCTTTTCAGAGCCACTTGCTTCTTAAGCTCAACCATATCAAATTGCATTTGAGCTTGCTGTTTCGTTAATTGTTTGATCTGTAGATCCATTTGATAGATTTGGGCATAACGGAAAATAATCACGCCCGCCACAAGAACACAGACCAATATTGTGAACATGTACAACAGTTTTTCTTGCATGGGCAATGTCTTTCTTTTAACTACAACTGTTCTTGTCTCGCGGAACGCTTGCTTCTGCTGCTCCGGCTTTCGCTTGGGCTGTAAAGCTAGATTACCATTCACATATGCCATTATGTCTCTTCTTCCCTTCTGCTTCTTAAATGTTGGCCTCTATCTTGAAAAATATTATCTACAGTTTCTCTGCGACTCTTAGCTTCGCTGAACGTGCTCTTGGATTAAGTGCAAGCTCTTCTTCACTTGGAGCAATTGGCTTGCGGTTGACCAATTTCAATCGACCATTCCCGCCGCATACACATAATGGAAAGTCTGTCGGGCAGGTGCATTTTTCAACAAATTTTGCAAACAACTGCTTACAAATCCGGTCTTCTAGTGAGTGAAAGGTAATAACCGATGCTCTTCCGCCAGATTTCAACACATTTATCGTCTGCTCTAGTCCTTCTTCTTCCGCACCCAGCTCATCATTGACCGCAATTCGCAAGGCTTGGAATGTCCGTTTGGCCGGATGAGGCCCTGTACGCCGAGTTGCGGCAGGTATGCCGGATTTGATCAGCTCTACAAGTTCACCCGTCGTCTCAATCGGCTTCTCCTCGCGTGCTTGTACGATTTTACGAGCAATTTGCCGTGCAAAGCGTTCTTCGCCATAATTCGTAAGAATCCGCGCAATTTCTCGATCATCCCATGTGTTCACGATATCATTGGCTGTCAGCATGCTATCCTGATCCATACGCATATCAAGCGGAGCATCATGATTGTAGCTGAATCCACGGTCTGCCTCGTCAAGCTGCGGGCTTGAAACACCAAGATCAAACAACACGCCGTCTACGGCTTGTATACCAAGATCATGTAAGACATTCTCTAAATAACGAAAATTACTTTTTACCAATGTGACTTGCGGCATATAGGCTGCCAAGCGAATACGTGCATGATCGAGAGCCCAATCGTCTTGATCAAGCGCAATAAGACGCCCACCCTCGCTAAGTCTTGATGCAATTAGCTCACTATGACCTGCGCCACCTAATGTGCAATCGACATAGATACCTCCCGGCTTAATAGCCAGTCCGTCTACGGCTTCTTCCTTGAGCACTGTTACATGTTGAAACAAGTTGTAGCCCTCCCGGCTCTAAGGTCGCCTCTGCAATTACCGATTAAGGCCAGCGATCTAGAAATTAAAATCAAAATCCACAAGCTTCTCTGCGATATCATTAAATGTCTCTTCGGATTGTTTGAAGTAACCTTCCCAAATCTGTTTGCTCCATATTTCGACTCGATTGGAAACACCAAGCACGATACAATCCTTGTCCAGCTTCGCATAGTCGCATAAGTTATTCGGTAAGTTTACCCTTCCCTGTTTATCCAGCTCGCATTCGGTTGCCCCGGAGAAGAAAAAACGGGAGAAGGCTCGAGCGTCCGACTTCATCATTGGCAGCGACTTCAACTTCTGCTCCAATACGCTCCACTCACTCATCGGATAAACAAACAAACAGTTATCAAGGCCACGGGTGACAATGAATTGATCGCCAAGCTGGTCACGGAATTTGGCTGGAATAATAATACGGCCCTTATCATCAATGCTATGCTGATATTCACCCATAAACATTCGGCCGCTCCACCTCTTTCTCCTATATCACCACTTAGCCCCACTTTTCACCACTAAGGTTGATGTATTCGCCACATAAAATGTAATTCCTGCTCCATTAGAATAATTTCAAAAATATTTCACGGAATTAATCTTGTTACACTTTTGAAACTTTTACCTTACAACGATCGTGTAAACTGAAACCAATACACTCCGGGCGTTAACGAATGAAGGAGCTAATAGTAGTGATGAATACCATTTGTGATAAGAAAATAGAGCTGCTGCGTCCTGTTGAGCAATTGTGTTACCAAGTCGCGCATTATCTGCTTGGTAATGCTTCTGAAGCCGCTGCGGCAAGTGAAAGTGCCCTTATCGAGCTGTTTCGATCTCGATTGTTCGTGGAAGGCACGGAGGATGAGAGAAAGCGACTAGCCAAAGAGGCCGCTATCCGTAATGCCATGCGACGTGCATGCATCAATCAAATACCTTTGCATTAAGCGCTGAACGATCGTTCCCCTAAGCGCAACAAAAAGAGCAGGCGCCACTGCGCCTGCTCGAGTACTCCTAATCGTTTTACTACTCTGATCTAACTCCACCCTATACATCTGCTAAGCTTAATGAGGGTACCGCCAAAGAATGGTTGTAAGCCGTTTTTTTTCAGTATCAGCTGGCAACGACAGTTTACCCCTGCGTTCCAAATACTCCAATACAGCAAAAATAAGTGTTGCACCATCACCGATTGCTTTGTACACGATTTCTTTATCCGATATGAAAGACGGTGCGTCCCTTCTCCATATGGCTGTCATGTCCTCATAGATTTGGTCCAGCTTTTTTTTGAAATCTATGTCGCAAAATACTCGATCTAATATCAGGTGCAGCGCCTCATGTTGTGCAGCGTTAAAAAATGGAACAAGACACACCGGTTTACTACCATCCATTGACACAAAGCCCTTTTCAACAAGCCTTGCTATGATGAGCTTATCGTACTCGTTGTGAGATTCCCCGCTTTCAATAAGATCAACGACTCTTGCCATGTCCGCAATATCGGACACATCGAAGTCTCTCCATGTCATCCCAGACCACCACGATTCAATCTGAAGTCCGCCATAATAGTCACTGTTACGCGATTTGATGCCATTTGTGGCATATTTTCGGACAATCTCGTGGTTGGGTAGACGCTTTCGATACTCTTCTTCGCTATATACAATTGAAGCAGCTACTATATACTTCCCGCCGTCTTTTCTTTCATCAGGCTGATAGCGGGCATAATACGCCGTATCCTTCACTTGGTAATACTGCTGAAAGATTGCATAAGGTAATAACGCCCACAGAAGAAAGGTATCGTTCAAGTCCGATCCGTGAAAACCAAGACTGCGGATTTCACTCAGATTATCGGCCACACATGCACAGATTTCTTCCGCAAGCTCCTCTGCCTTGGATTTAATATAATCGGTTTCAGCAGACAAGCTCACCATCGTTTCAATGATGAAGTTCGTCCGGTACTTCCCTTTCCCCTTTTGCAACACCAAGTCCGACTTCTCTAGCTTCTGAATTTCATCTTCTACGAATGCGCTAGCAGTCCCAATCTTACGGGCGATATCTTCAATACTCAGAGCCTTCTCATAGATCGCAACGCAAATGTTCGCCGTTAATAAGGAATTGAAATAGCAGTTCGGTTCATTATTCGGGCCCGGTGACCCACTGTGACCGACCATCATCCTCACAGGATTAAAACTTAAGTTATCGACGGTTTGTTCCATCTTCATGGCCTCCTTCAGCTTCTTACGCACTTCAAAGAGATGCCACTTTACAGTCCCTGCAGCAATCTGCAAACGTTCAGCTATCTGCTCCACACTTTTTCTCTCATAGTAGTATTGGACCGTAATATCCCGGTGGAGGCGCGACAAATAAGCAACCTCCTGCCTTAGCCCTAGCAGCATATGGTCTGTCTCTTCTGTGAGAATCTCGGCTTTCTCGTCAAGCAGCGAATGCATGTGATCGATATCCACATTGCTCCAGTGGCGTTTCTCTCTGGCTAGATAATTGCTCCATGTATAACAGCAGATTGTGTGAACCCATGCGTCCATGTTATCTACCTGTCTGCCGGTACCAAGGGACCGATACAAAGCCAGCGATATCTCCTGAGACAGATCCTTTGCATTTTGTTCATGTGAGGTTTTTGATAGTGCAAAGCCGAATATTTTCTTCGAATAGACTTGTAAATGTGACTCAGAAAGCAGGTTGTGTGCAGTCATGTGGTGACCCCTTTGACAGTGGTATGCTATATAAGTAGCCGAAACGGTGCATCGGTTGGTATTTTGAGAAAATATTTATTCTCCTTTATTGGGTCTATTCCCTTCTTAGTAAAAAAAGAGCTGCCGCCATCAGACCATTGAAGGCCAGCGGTACAGCTCTTTATTCGATCCTTATATCATGATTACAATTTGTCATCATCTGTCGGAGGGGTGGGTTCTGCTGAATCTTGCGCTTCTCGTTCAGCGATTTTCTCATCCACTTGGACTTTAGAAGCGATGTTCGATTTTCCTCGACGGTTACTGCGGTAAGCCCAATACACCGGAATCCCGATAACAACCAACAGAAGCAGAACAGGCAAAGCGCCAGCGATGAAGATAAACACGCCTTGGATGAAAGCATAGACAACATTCGCACTACCTGACAGCGCATTCTGCAAGCTCTGCAGAAAACCCGTTTTTTCTTCCTTAACTACTGGAACTTCAGTGACCGTTTGTTGATACATACGCAGTTCGATTGTGGAGTACGCTACATTTTTGTCCAAATAACGCATTCTTCCCTTAATTCGTTCGATCTCCGTCTGAACATCACCAAGCTCATTGGAGATTTTCAGCAATTCATCTGTTTTTACTGCTTTCTCCATAAAAGATAATAACCGCGCCTCCACGACTTGCCTTGCTTTCATCCGCGATTCGAGATCCACATACTCTTCTGTAACATCCGTTCCTTCGATACTGCTTTCATAGCTTGAGCCTTTAAGCTTCTCTAGCGCAGTTAAGAAAGAATCAAAACCCGATGAAGGAACTTTAATTGTATAAGTACCACCCAGCTCAGCCGAGGTTTTCTTATCATCAAACTTGAGCAGATATCCGCCAGAAAGATGAATAATATTCTTCAGCAGTGTTTGCGCCTTTGCATAGTCATCTACCTGCATAGCCACGTTAGAGCGGTAAATCAGCTTGCGGTTCATACCAGCATCATCAGCTATGGAAGGATCGGTTTCACTCGCACCAAAGCTTGCTCCCGCTGCAGCTTCCGGCGATTCAGTGGCCGTATTACTTTTTGAATCTGCTTTGCTCTCGGATGCTACACTTCCCTCAGCTTTGCTAGTAGTCGCCAAATCAGCGCTTGAGTTGCTCTTGCTGTTCTCATTACTAGCCGCCGAGCAACCCGACGCTACAATAAGCGTGAATATGATCATCATAGCAGCAAGTATTTTTACTCCTTTAACCCCTCTAACACCCTTCTGAACCTCTTCCATACGACAACCCCCTATATTTATTTGGTTGGTACACCCTACTATACGAGATGCCGTTGGAAGATGTTGCAAATTAACCCAGTAAACAAAAAGAAACGTCTACGCCGTCCTTGGTGGCGAAGCAAATTTCTTCCCTCTGAAAAATAAGCAAAGTATGGAGAAAACTTATACTTTCTTATTTTTTAAGCAAAGAACCGCTTGAACGGATTTCCAAGAAAGAAATCCAGCTCCAAGCGGTTCTATGGATAAACGTTTATTCGTGTTCTGCCCAGCTTTGGAGATAGCTCTTCTGTTCTTCAGAAAGCTTATCGATCCCAATACCCAGTGCTTCTAGCTTGAAACGGGCAACCTGTTCATCAAGCTCATAAGGAACGTTAACGACTTTGCCGTCAATTTCATTATAATGATCATTCACATATTTAAGCGACATGGCTTGCAAAGCGAACGTCATATCCATAATCTCTGCTGGATGTCCGTCTCCCGCTGCCAGATTAACAAGACGGCCTTCTGCAAGCAGGTAGATGCTGCGTCCGTCTTTAAGCAGATACTCTTCAATGTTACGACGAACAGTACGTTTGCTCGAGGATAATGCTTCAAGCTCCGGTTTGTTCACTTCGATATCAAAATGACCAGCATTGCACAAAATAGCGCCATTCTTCATCACTTCATAGTGCTCGCCACGAATAACATCGCGATTACCCGTCACTGTAACGAAGAATTCACCCACTTTTGCAGCTTCGCTCATCGGCAGTACAGTGAATCCATCCATATAAGCCTCAACAGCACGGATGCTGTCGATCTCCGTCACGACAACGTTCGCGCCGAGTCCCTTCGCCCGCATCGCAACTCCTTTACCGCACCAGCCGTAGCCGACAACAACGACTGTTTTCCCAGCAACAACAAGGTTAGTCGTGCGATTAATGCCGTCCCATACCGATTGTCCTGTTCCATAACGATTATCGAATAAATATTTACAGAATGCATCGTTAACGGCAACCATTGGGAATTTCAGCGAACCGTCCTTCTCCATCGCTTTCAGACGAAGAATACCTGTTGTTGTCTCTTCAGCACCGCCACGAATTTGGGCCATTAAGTCTGGACGCTCTGCATGCAGGATAGAAACCAAATCGCCGCCATCATCAATAATTAGGTCTGGCTTAGTTTCCAGCGCTTTTACAAGAAGTTCTTTATATTCCTTAGGCTCCGGATTGTACTTAGCAAACACGGTAATTCCATCTTCAACCAGGGCTGCACAAACATCATCCTGCGTAGACAACGGGTTACTTCCAGTAATCGTAACCTCAGCGCCTCCAGCTTGAACGACCTTGGCAAGGTAAGCCGTTTTGGCTTCCAAGTGAAGAGAAATCGCCACCTTCAAACCTTTGAAAGGCTGCTCTTTCTCGAATTGCTCACGAATACGATTCAATACCGGCATATGTGCCGCTACCCATTCAATCTTCAAATGTCCTTCAGGCGCGAGCGCCATATCCGTTACGATGCTTGTTTCTTTCGCATTAATAGCCATTTCTATTCAGCAACCTCTCTATAAATAAATGATTCTATGACTGCCTAGACAATCAAAGGGAACTTCTAGCAGCCGATCCAGCCAAGAACGACCAAATCGATTCCAAAATACAGTGACATTAACTACACGTTCCTGCGGTTTGCCATCCGGCCATATCGATACTGCGATACGGTCCAATTGACGAAGCGAGGCGTCGAACTGCCTCGCATGGGCTTCCTTCGTACGTGTCTGGAGAAACGCGATCTGATCCATAATTTTCTGCTTATTGGTCTCACTCAATGCGGATAATCCGCCTTCAACCGTTGCGACCAGATCCATGATAGGTTGATACAGCTCAGCGAACTGCTGCTTCACCTCATCAAACCGAGCTTCAATATTATAACGATCCTGCCCATTAAGCCAAGCTTCCTTATATTCCGCAAATCGGTTTACAACATTCTCAAATGTTAATTCATATTTCATCATATGCTTGGTAACTGCTGCTTCGACCAAGGTAAACGACATACGTGGGACAATAATCGGCATCTGCATATCAAAAGAGCGAAATGCTGCTCCTGTTAACGCCCAATAGGCAATTTCTCCTGGACCGAGCACAGCTGCAAGAACAGGCAGAACATAGTCCTGCATCAATGGGCGAGTAAGCACATTGTTGCTGAGTCGTTCTGGCGATTCGTTAGCGATACGCAGCAGCTCCTCTTTTTCCCAGGCAACCGTTCCTTTCCGATTCTCAAATCGACCATCGCGTTTGTAAAGCAAGGTACGCTCTCCAACTGCACTGCCTTGATCATCTTGAAAAAGAAATACATTCGCACTCCCTGTCACGACATCCGCTTGAGGTACGAAGCCAAGTTCACGGATATGATCTGCGCCACATTGATAAGCTTCTTCAAGCTCATCATTACGTTCGATCATTCGCTTGAACAGGGGTCCTTCCAGCTTGCGAAGCGCCGGATCGTCCGAATCCATAAGAACAAGTCCCTGCTTACCAAATAGCCACCCCATCGTATAAGCGAACCATTCAGATAAGTTATCGGAGAGCTTGGCAAAGGAAGTCAAAGATGCTATCAAATCACGCTTGTATTCACTGTCAGGCAAGGTTTCGCCTAACTTTTTGACAGCTTCCAGCATAGCTTCCTGCTGCAGCTTCGTGCGACTGACCGATGTACGATTTCCTTTCGGACGCTCTATAGCAATCTTGACGAGCTGATTCTCTTGATTCACGATCAGGGTATGATTCGCTTCATCCCAATCATGATCTTCTCCTGCAATCCAGAACAAGGGGATAACGATCTGTCCGGTCAACTCGGCTGCATGCCTTGCAGCAGCAATAACCGAAATGGCTTTATGTATAACGAGAAGCGGTCCTGTCCAAAGCCCTGCCTGTTGACCGCCCACAACTACTGGAGCTCCATTGCCAATGGCTTCAATGGCCAATTTCACTTCATCGCTGTCATTAAAACGTTGATTGTACCGGGTTAGCGTCGTTGCCAATTGTTCTGCAGAAACACGATTAGCCGATTGATCCTTTAGCCATTGTGCCCTTCGCTTCCAATCCGTGTCTTCCGCCGGATGGCTGCCAAATAGTGACTCCACCTCGGGCCGAGTTCGTCTTACATATGCCTCGGTAATCGGCTGACCGAAAGGTAGCTGAACCGATTCGATTTCCATGTACAGTCTCAACCTTTCATTCACATGGGATAACTTTATATAACAATAGGAAAGAATAGATAACCGTTTTTTTCATTGTACACAACCTAAAGCACACCGTCAAAAAAAATCGCCTTCCTTTAAGCGGAAGACGATTAGCGTATAATACTCTAAAGGATCATTATCTATACAGTGAACAAGCTTCTTCCAATGCCAATAAACATCAGAATGACATAAAAGAGTCCCATAACAAAAAATCCAACTCGCCAGATGACCATTGTAATGCGCTTTACGTTGATCATGCCTTTCTCCCTGTACTGAACGTTGCCGAGGAGCCCCGCTCCAAGTAGAAATACAAGCAATATCCCATACAATCCAAAGGAACTATTGAAAAGGCGATCAAACAACACAGCGACGCAGCCAATAAGCAGGGCCGTCGTCACATCCATTGCTGTACGGAAAGCCTTCTTCCGATCACCGGTGTAAGCTCCAAAACCAAAATATATAAGTAGAAAAGGAACAATCGGAATGACGGCCAGAAACGCATAGACATGTTTAATACTTTCCCAAATCCACAGCATCACAGTCCGCTCCTCTCGCTACCTCATATTACTAACGATTTAATTAAGATGGTCATAGCATCATTCAGTGGCGAGGGTTTGTTCAATCGCTTGGCAAGTGCCGATATTCCACCATTGATCCACTCAACTTCAGTAGATCGTCCTGCTGACACGTCCCGAAGCATGGATGATTCATTGCCAGCCGTTTGTATACAAATGGTAAGTAAACGTTCCCAAGAATTTTCAGAATCCTGCATACCTGCTGCCCTTAAAACCGACTCGCTCTCTGCATGAAGCGCCATCATCAGCCTTTTTCTACTGGGATTTAAGGGAAGTTCTCCATTTCTTACGCCATAAATGGCCGTAAGTGGGTTAATTACCGCATTAATCAACAATTTGTGGTAAACTCGATTACCCATTTGATTCGACAGTTCTCTATTAATTCCTGCAAGGGAAAGAGTCTGAAGTAACATTTTTTGCGCTTTCTTCACTTCTTTTTCCTGAGATGACCAGTACCCAAACGTTAAGAGGCCATTGCCGGTATGCTTTACTGTCGTTTCATTGACACGAAGCGCTCCCTCTGTGGATACAGCTGCATACAGATTCTCAGGAGGAATCACCGCTTGCAATCTCTCCATATGTCCAATCCCATTTTGCAGGCACAGCACTGATGCTCCTCCTGCCGCTAATCGCGCTATATGATGAAGAAGCTTATCATCCAGATGGGGCTGTTTAACCGTAAGCCAGATCCAATCCTGCTGATTGGGTAACCCCTCATTTGGTGATTCAGTTGAAGTAAAGAATGGCTCGTCCAACGCAGCAGCTTTGATTGAAATTCGCGAAGTTATATCTTTCTCCTCAAGCGTAATGCCCTGCTCACGCAAAGCTTGAGCTTGGGCTGTCGTTCGAGTTAATAAGGTCGTCGAGATGCCTGCGCGAGCCAGCCTCGCAGCATACATAAGCCCGATTGAGCCTGCACCCACTATCATCATCCGCAAGTTCATCTTCCTCTACAACATTTTCTATCATGGTAACAGATAATAAATAAAAAATCCCGCCTAGGTGGCGGGATTTTTTATCGGTGATACATGCTTGGGTACAATCGGAAAAACCAATCATCATTTGATGAATGCTGCTCTCAACCATAGGTTGAGTGCAAACCAATCATCATTGCTGAACACAACCAGAGGTTGTGTTCAAACCAATCATTCTATCCGTTCCAAGTTACCGTTCGCATCCATTTTGAAGCGCGGCTTTGCTCCGTCTTCTTCCGTTAACACGGTGAGCCTTCGTGCACGATCCATAATTTGAATAAGCGTTTTATAATCATCATTAACCGCGCGGTAATCCGTTTGTACATTATTGACTTCGAGTGATAGACGTTCATTCAGCTCTCGCAAGGTGTACAATTCTTCTTCTTTGTCCCGAGCATCACGCTCAAGTGTTTTAATCTGCCGGTAAAGCTCCTGATAGGTTCCTTTCCATTGACGAAGGAAACGAATAACCGTATCAATCGATAAAGACTCTTCCGTCATTGGTTCGTTTTTGTACACGCGCTCTTCTGTGTCGACCATACCAATCGCGGATACATGAGGAGCTACCACGTACGATTGTTTTTTCATATAGTTCCGTTTCTGGCGCTGCTGCTTCGCAATCTGTATAGCATCTTCATAGCGCTTGCGGACGCAGCTATTCCAGCGAAAACCGCATGCGGCGGAAGTCCTAGCGATCCGCTCCCCGACTTCTTCAAAAGCGGCTAACTGTGTACTACCTTCGCGGATATGCCGCAGCGTTACCTCGGCGAGGATGAGATCATCATCCGGGCTCCACGCATCTTGTCTGACTGCTGTCATGCAACCAAAACCTCCTAACGTTAGGCGCTTACTTTATCTCTATGCCCTTGGTAGAGTTCATAGAATCTATCGGATACTAATTTGTATATCCATTTTTTTATGGGCTCATACATGTTTTTTTTGAATTTGAGGCAAACTTGTATCAAGTCTTATTATCAAGACAAAAAGTTTGCCAATTCGTCACGACTGAAATTGTTTACAGTCGTTACCTGAAACGTTATAATGGGCAATAGAAATCGGGTCGTGACTGACGAGAGGGGGATGAACTCATGGCACGCATGTTCCGAGTGCTTGGTTTTTGGACGCTTGTTATCGCTCTAATGGCTTTTGCAGGCCACATGACTGAGATGGCGCTGTTGTTTTTTATCCAAACCGTTGTTTTTGTCTTACTCGGCTATTTGAACTTCTCCGAGAAAACGTATTTGTTAATGTTCTGGGCATATATGTTTATCTCGTTTGTTGGATTTACTTACTGGACGGTATTCGTAATGGGCAATCCGTTCTAATATCCCCAACTAAACCTACAAATAGCCAAAAGGCTGCTCCAAGTAGACAACCTCTACCTGGAACAGCCTTTTTTCATTTTTGCAATACCATCACCTTGAAGGATTCGCTCATGCTATCCCCTAACAGTAGCTGCCGAATGGATCGGTTTCTTCTAGCTGCCTCTCCGAATGGATCTGAACCATCATGTGCGGTTAAATCTCCTAATAGCCCTTGGTCCAAAAGGAACTGTTTCTGCGTGTCATAATAGATCACCTGCCATCCTGCTTTCTCTGCGGCTCTTCGGCAAGCTGTGAAATTCACATGTGCGGTTATGTCCTGTTCTCCGATGAACTGAAAAGGATCGTCATGTGCCCGGTGATCCTTATAGCACAGCAGCGTCCCTCGCATACGGTGGGAAGCCGACAATTCAACGGCCTCATGGCCATAGTCAACAATTATAAACATACCTTCAGCTATTCGATCTGCCATCCAATCAATAAAGCGTTCAGCAGCAAGGTTTACCTCTAATTCCTGTCCCTCCCGAAGATGAATGCCATCTGCCCGCAAGGATTCCTCGATCAGGGGATCAGAAAGGGGCAGATAAGCATATTGAAAAGTACCTCCTTCACTACGTAGTTCTTCCTCCATAAAGGTCACACCAAGCTCCCAGAGCTGTCCCTCTCTCTTAACTATCCGATGAACGGGAAAGGCATCGAGCAGCTCGTTCGCCAGTAAGATCGTCGGCTTCGCTTGCCAATCACAAGCTTCTGTTTCTTTAGGCAGCATATATCGTAACCCAGCAAGTCTGAGAGGTCTCCCTTCTTGCTTCCCCACTCTTTGAGCTTCCTCCAAATGAACAGGATTACCATCAATAACACTGTAGTTCATTTGCTTTATCCATTCATGACCAGCTTGCTCCCATTCATGAATGATTTGATGCGATAACCGCCCTGTTCCTGCTCCCCATTCAGCAGCATCAGCACAACCCCCGTACCCCTCAACTTGCTGAGCAATATAACCTGCGAGCTTCTCTCCCATGATCGACCCAACAGCAGAACTTGTGTAGAAATCTCCTGTTTTACCTACTCTTACTTTGCCTGATTGATAGTAACCGTAATCAGGATCATAGAGACACATCGCCATATAATCATGAAAAGTAAGGCAGCGAACCTGTTCTGAATGAGCACCAAGCTTCATACCTGCCGCACCTTCTAGCTTTATCCTAGCTGCAATTCGGGTTCTAAGTTGTTCTGAATGATGCATAACAACCTCCATCAAAAGACAAAATTTGTTATTCAAGATATAATAGAATGATTGCAAGCATATAGTAGAGTTAGCAACCTGCCTTTGAAAGGGGAACAGCGCGTGATTGGAATGAAACGCCGACCTGCCTCGGCACTCGTCGTTTGCGCGATTGCCGTCTGGTTCACGATCTATCCCGTATTTGCGGAACCTCAAGTTCCTAATGATGAAGAAGTAAGACGCATTTTGGAGAAAAGCCTCTCCGTCGTGGAAATCGATAAAGAAATCGCTCGTACCCAGCTGGAGCAGAATCGCATTAAGTCCAAGCTGGCTGACTCTCAAGAAGAGCTGGATAAGAAGGAGCAATTGATTGAAAAGCAGCGCGAGGACGCGGGAGAGGTACTTCGATCCTATTACACCGGAGAACGAGATATCCTGCTGACCGCCTTGCTATCATCCCATAGTCTTCCTGAGTTGCTTACCATATTCGACTATTTCGATTTTATTTTCTCTAATGACAAGCTTACCTTGAACACGTACATGAAACAATACAGCGAATTAAAAAAAGAAATGGTCAAGCTGGATAAACAAGCCGCCAAACTGGCCGAAGTTCAGAAGGAACTGCTAACACAACGTGAGCGAGTAGCCGCCTTACAGAAAGATGTTGATGATCGTTTAAGTGGACGATCGGATGCAGATAAGCTGCGGCTGATGATGAATGAATTTAATAACTATTGGAAAACAGTTGGTTTGCTGGAGGTAAAGCGATACTTCAGCGCCCTATCCAAGGCAATGAACCAAATGCCAGCTTGGATTCAGAACGATAAGGATATGCTGGCGATTGATGGCTTCAATTATACGCTCACCATTCCCGAAGATAAGTTGAATTCATTTTTGCGGGAACAAAATCAACTGTTCAACAATTTTGCTTTCACCTTTAACAATGGCAGCATTCAGGTGAGTGGGAAGCGAGAAGGAATGGAAGTTAAGATAACGGGTCATTATACGGTGGAAGATGAGGGAACCATTCTATTCCATGTGGATGAATTATTCTTCAATGGCTTGGCGCTTCCGGACACGACCAGACATGCGCTTGAAGAAGAATTCGATCTCGGCTTTTATCCACAAAAAATCATATCCTTCCTAAAAACGAAGTCTGTACAAATAGAAGATGGCAAGCTAATGGTTAAGCTTACCATCTCCCTCTGATTGCGGCGCCTTTGTGGCGTCGCTTTTTTGCTCTCCATTCCATGTCCTAATAATCGTATTCATTTGCTCGATCGTAGATGAGGACCAGTCAAAAGAGCTCCATACTTTCACCCATTTGTCCCAATGCTCAGACCAATAAGGATCGGGCGTCACTTCGTCCTGCTTCAGCATGCCGATTAACCAATGCGGAGGTCTCTCGCTTATTCCCTTTAATGCAAATTCATTCGCATAAACGGAAATTTTGGCAGGTAGTCTGTTAAATAGTTGATAGTGCTCGATTTGCTGACTGGATGAGGTCATTTCGTTGATCCAAAGCCTTGCAGCTTCAAGCTCTTCTGATCGTGAAGATAGAACAAAGCTCCTCCCCCCGCTCCAAACGATTGGTGCCGTTTGATCCGCTACCGTTAACAGCTCACGCTGCTGATCCGTAATAGACTGATAAGCTGACCATGGCATTACGGAGGAAAGCAGCGATTTTGCCTCAAACGCTTGCATAAGCTCTGAAGTCTGCTGGGATGGATCCAAATAAGACATTGTTGAAGCATGGTCTATTGTGAAACGCAGCTGCTGTTTCATTGAATCAATGAAGGGCGCCAAATTAGCGGCTTTTTCTTTGGTGTCTTTGAAGGCACCTAACCAAGCAACATATTGACTGGGATTAGATGACGAGAAGTTGAATGATTTGACCTCTGGACTACTGGTTTGTAAGAGGTTTAGTGCAGTCAAGAATGCATTCCAATCCTTAGGAGGCGCATTCAAAGACGCTGATTTGAGAAGCTCACGCTGCCATACAACTAACAGTGGATTACAATCGAGCGGAACACCCCATAACGAACCATTCCATTTCAGTGGTTCTGTTAGCGCTTCCAATTGGTCTCCAAGCGAATCTCCTGTAAAGATACTGTCCGCCGGAAATAAGTAGCCATGAACCGCAAACTCCCTTACCCGGTTGTTATCCATGAGCATAATATCAAAGGGATCACCGATTTGAAAAGCTTCTTTCCACGTAACAGCTGCTTCACTTTCTGTGAAATTAGTCATGATGATCTTCACATTAGGATGGTTTAACGCATAACTTTCATTCCTTAATTGCCAATATTGAAACTCTGCATCTGTCATGGAGACCGCTATGTGTAGGGTGGAGGCAATAGTCTCACTTCCATCAACACCAACCTGTGGCTGCTGCGTCGAAGGAGTTCCATCGAACGGGATGACGGTTAGTACAGGTTTACCAAGTATCGGAACGAGCAGCGCTGCACATAATGCAAATACGCCGAGCAGCAGCATCATATATTTCCTGCGTGACACTTTTACCTCCTAAAATGCTAGATAAGTACAACATATTCATACCTTCTAATATTTCAAAAAATACTTCACAGCGATTCCCTACAACTTTTGTCCTATCTTTCCATTGTAGCAAGAAAGCGTTCCTTTGTCGCCTAAGATTTATTGCTTCTTACCAATAAAAGGATCATACTAAGTGATAATGCAAATTTTTGGAGGTCTTATTATGCTGCTCCTATATAGTGTTGAGCTTCATCTGCCGGCAGATAAATTACCCGGTTATTATGCACAAATCATTAAGGGAATTGCCGATATTGTGACTTTAATAGATCGTCATAAAACCTTATTATTCGTGAGCAGTGCGGCTGATGCCGATGCCATTGAGACGTTTGTCCAGCATTACAAAGTGAATTGCGAGAGGGGGCTTTGGCTCCAGCTTGATGATGACTGGACCATTAATGAAAGAACATTTACAGACTATGGTCTCATCACCCGGGAAGGCAATAGGTTTATAGACGTAGCGCTTACAGCTGTGGTCACGATAAGCGGTGATGCACCAGAGTCTGAGCTTGAACAAGCCCTCCAGCAGACAGATGAGCATACGTTGGCCCAACAAACAAAAGACGGCCGGCGGCTGCTCGCCGTCGACCGTCATCACATAGAATTGCTCGAAGGTATTGCTAGAGCCTATCACTGCCATGCAGAACCGCTTCAGCTGGCACCAGAGACACTCTAGAGCAGATCTGCGGCCAATTGGGCAAGCTTGGATCTCTCGCCCTTCTCGAGCGTCATATGACCGCTTACTCCTTCCTGCTTGAACCGCTCAACAATATGCGTCAGCCCATTGCTAATCGAGTCCAGGTAAGGATGGTCAATTTGCTCGGGATCGCCCATGAGCACGATCTTGCTCCCCTCACCGACACGGGACACGATGGTCTTCACCTCATGACGGGTTAGGTTCTGTGCCTCATCGATGATAATAAATTGCCCTGGTATCGAACGTCCGCGAATATAGGTTAATGCTTCTACTTGGATGCTTCCTAGACCCATTAATATTTTGTCAATATCCCCGGATTTCTTCGTATCGAATAGAAACTCCAAATTATCATAAATCGGCTGCATCCACGGACGCAGCTTCTCTTCTTTCTCACCAGGTAAATAGCCAATATCCTTCCCCATCGGAACAACAGGCCGAGCAATGAGCAATTTTTTGTATTTATGCTCATCTTCTACTTTCATAAGCCCCGCCGCAAGAGCAAGCAAGGTTTTACCCGTACCCGCCTTACCCGTTAGAGTAACAAGAGGAATATCATCATTGAGAAGCAGCTCCAAGGCCATTCGCTGCTGAGCATTACGAGCTGTCATCCCCCAAACGGGATCATTACTGAGATAGAGTGGTTCAAGCTTTGCACCATCTTGCGTCACCTTAAGCAAAGCTGATTTTGAAGTTCCCAGCTCATCTCGCAGAATCACGAATTCATTCGGCTGAAGTCGCGTGGTTAGCTGGAGGTTCTTTATCGTAAGAAACCGATAGGTGTAAAATTCATCAATGACAGCTGGATGAACAAACAATGTCAGATAGCCCGTGTATACATCTGAGGCCGCCACGACCTGATCGGATAAATAGTCCTGTGCAGACAGCCCAAGCACGTCCGCTTTTATGCGTACGAGTACATCTTTGCTTACGATAATAATGGGGCGCGGCTCTTCCTTCTCCTTCTCTTCTAGGGAATAATTCAAAGCCACTGCTAGAATCCGGTTATCATTAGACATTTCACCGAACATTTCTTGAACACGCAAATAGCTGCGATGATTTAGTTCAACCTTCAGAAGTCCTCCGTTTGGCAGCTTAATACCTTCATGGAGACGACCAGTCTCACGCATTTGATCCAGCAGACGTGAGACATGACGTGCATTACGGCCCAACTCATCAGCTAACCTTTTCTTCGAGTCAATCTCTTCCAACACAACCGCGGGAATAATGATCTCATTATCTTCGAATGCGAATATGGCTTGCGGATCATGTAACAGAACATTGGTATCGAGCACGAATATTTTTTTCATCGTGGGCCCTCCCGGCGTTGGAATATCGTTCAAAGGCGTACATAGCGATACCTGCTCTGGGCAAACTATTCTTGAACAGACGAGACGTGGATAAGAAAGGTTAGGTGGCGAATATGAGCAAGTGGCTGACTTCAACTATGGTCCTTTGCCTGCTTGCGACAGGTTGCGGTACCGTCGCACGCAATGAGACATCACCCTCTCCGCAAAATAATAACCGTGTGAAAGTCCAACAGACTGCACCGCGTGCAAAAGCGATCAGTAACCCCAAACAAGTCGCAGCCCATTTAGAATCGTTAGCGAAGCAAGTTCCCGGCGTTAATGGCGCCCACTGCGTCGTGTTTAAAAATACAGCGATCGTTGGCATTGATGTAGATGGCAACCTAGACCGGTCGCGTGTTGGCACGATTAAATATGCAGTTGCAGAAGCCTTTCACAAAGATCCTTACGGTATTAATGCCATCGTCACAGCCGATATGGATTTATCACATCGGTTGCGGGATGTCCAAGCTGACATAAACCGCGGGCGGCCATTCTCTGGCATAGCTGAGGAGCTCTCTGACATTGTAGGGAGAATCGTTCCACAGCTGCCCCGAGAAGTTCAACCTCGTCAGCCGGAGCCAGGCAAGCAGGAGCAGCCTAAGATTCATAAGAATTTGTAAAGAAATAGCCGCATAAGAACACAAAAAGCCTAGCGAAAAATAACTAGGCTTTTTTCATGGCCGCAAACACCTGTCCATCCAGTTTGTCTGCTGCTCTTTTGTCATACGTTTTTTCATACTCAGGTTGAGTGGACAAGCGTGCTCCATAGAACATCGCATCGCGGATTTCTCCAATCTCGATGTCAAAACAAACAAGCTTGAACGGCACATCTTCAAGTGCTTCAATAGCAAATCGAAGCGTCGAATGATCAACGGCATAAATCCATGAAATAGCACTTGATGTAGGCGAACCTCCATCAGCAGCAATGGTATGCAGAAGTACGAACGGATCGGTTTGCAATTGGTTGAATAAGTCATCGTTCAGTAGTGTAATCGGTTCGGCCATCCGCATTGCCTCCTTGCTAACAGTGTCATGAATGCTCCGATGCGATCATTATAACATAGCAAGGTCTGCTCTTCCACCCGTCATTCAGCCAGTTTTGCTTGCAATGCGGCTTTGGCGGCTTCAAGTTTTTTCTCGTCCAAATACACGTAAGGGCTTCTCCATTCACCCTCCAGTGGAATGAATGTAATATCGTTACGACTGATGCCAAAATAAGTAGAAATCATGTTCTCCACTTCACCTGAAGGAATATCCATTCGCATATTGTTGCCAACTGCTCGGATAACACCAGCAATTTTCGTTACACTCGAGAAAGATTTCAGCTTATCCGCAATTTCTCCGAGAACTTGACTCTCACGCTTATTACGGTCAAAGTCACTCGACATATTCGTACCATCATTTGATTTGCGGTAGCGTACAAAGCCGAGTGCATCATCACCCATAAGCTTGTGTTGGCCTTTTTTCAAATTGATGTTTGTACCGTCAGCATTATCCACGTAACGCATGTTCATATCGACGTCTACGTCTACTCCACCCAGCGCATCAACAACATCAGCAAAGCCTTGGAAGTTAATGGTTGCCGTATAATTTACGGGTATATCAAAAAATTCACCAAACATTTTACGTATATCCTGCTTCGCTTTTTTCTCAGCACTCTTTTTATCCAACCCATCCGATTTGGCACTAGAGTAGAATCTGGCATAATATGCGTTGGCTTTACGAGCTTTATATCCACTCAAATCGATTTTGGAATCACGCGGGATCGAAACGACCGTAGCTGATTTGGTTTTCGGGTTAAAAGCAGCCACCATCATGACATCCGAATTCAAGCTGCCAGTTTCTTTGCGTGTATCAAAGCCAAGCAGCATAATGGTAACGGGCTTCACCTTGACCGATTGATCAGGCGATACCTCAACCGTAGGATCTGCATCTGTCGTTATAACATTCAATGCATCCTTTGAAACTTTATACAAATAGCCTAGATAACAGGCACCACCAATAAGCAGTAGCAGGAACAGAATCATCACTCTGCGCAGCCAATAAACTTTCTTTTTCTTTTTTGGCTGCTTGGGTTCTCTTGGCCCTCGTACGGAGGAGCGCGAAGGCATAGAAGATTTAGTCATTGCGTCCACCTTTGTTAGTTGTATTTCGGATTCTCATTAATATCACTTAGCAGTCTCTCAGCCAGCTCACGCTGAAACTTTTGAATCTTGCTCGAACCTTCAAGTTCATAATAAACATGTATCATCGTGTTATCCACTTGATCGATTCGCAGCGAGCTAATAAGATGATCTTCCGTTAAAATTTGGAGGAAGAAATCACGGGTATCCACAGCTGCTTGGTCATCCAGTCGAGCCTCTGCTACGAGCTGAATTTGCAACCAATTAAACAACGCGTCATCTAATCGCAACGTAGTACCTCCTCATCCAAAGCAGAATAGCTTCAACTACATACAGAATCTCATAATTAAGCTTTCTTGCCGTTATCAGCGCTAGTATCCGAGCTGCCTTTTCTGCTCTTCAGCTTATCGTAGAGCTGGCGCCCACGAAGCATGAGCATCATAATGACAGCCACGGACATACATTGGATAATTGGAAGCTTGTCAAATTGCAAGACAAACAGAATAAAGGAACCGAACGCTATAACTAGATGTACAAGGATTTCCTTAAGTATGGGCAGCCGCTGCACGCGAAATACAGCGTTAAAGATGTAGATCGTTAAACACAAAATCAAAAGATACGTAAGTATGGGATGAGCATGGAACCAGTTTTGCACCTTGCGGCATCTCCCTTCAATTTGAAGCTTTGGCCAACCTACGCAAACGGCAGGATAACAGGATCGTATCGATCCGCTACCCTGCCTGCGTAGTCAAGCATTAACCCATGAATGGATTCTTTTCTTTATCTTTTATACGCCTTGAGCAGCAGATCTACGTTGTTTATCCGAACGTTCGCGCTCACTCTTATTCAGCAATTTTTTACGAAGACGAATCGATTTTGGTGTGATTTCACAAAGTTCATCGTCATTCAAGTACTCAAGAGCCTGCTCAAGAGAGAACAGTACAGGCGTTTTTAAACGAACGGTATCATCCTTAGACGCCGTACGAATGTTATTAAGTTGTTTCTCTTTACAAATGTTAACGATGATGTCGCTGTCGCGGTTATGCTCGCCAACGATCATGCCTTCGTATACTTCAGTACCTGGCTCAAGGAAGAGCAAGCCACGATCTTCTACGCCGAACATACCATAGAACGTGGAAGTCCCGTTCTCACTGGCAACCAGAACGCCTTGATGACGTCCACCTACGGATGCGCCAGCTAGTGGTCCGTATTTCTCAAATGCGTTGTTCATGATTCCGTAACCACGAGTTAGTGTCAGGAAGTTGGTGCGGTATCCGATCAAACCACGAGCTGGAATAATGAATTCCATACGTACTTGACCCGTCCCATTGTTAATCATGTTGACCATCTCAGCTTTACGGGATCCGAGACTTTCCATAACTGGACCCGTGCTTTCTTCTGGTACGTCGATAAGCAGACGCTCGTATGGCTCGTTCTTAGCGCCATCGATTTCTTTGATGATAACTTCAGGCTTAGAAACTTGCAATTCAAAGCCTTCGCGGCGCATATTCTCGATCAGGATACCAAGGTGAAGCTCACCACGACCTGATACGATGAAAGCATCCGGGCTATCTGTTTCTTCAACGCGCAGTGCTACGTCTGTTTCCAATTCTTTGAACAGACGCTCACGAAGTTTACGGGAAGTTACCCATTTACCTTCGCGTCCTGCGAATGGACTATTATTAACGAGGAATGTCATTTGTAGAGTCGGCTCGTCAATTTTCAGTACCGGTAGTGCTTCAGGGTTCGCTGGATCAGCGATCGTTTCACCGATATTAATTTCACGAATACCTGCAATTGCAACGATATCGCCTGCGCCTGCTTCTTCAACTTCTATACGTTTCAACCCTTGGAATCCGAATAGCTTCTCGATTCGAGCTTGTTTGGTTACGCCCTCACGGTTGATAACTGCTACGGTTTGACCTTGGCGAATTTTACCGCGATTGACGCGACCTACAGCAATACGGCCCAGGTATTCGTTGTAATCAAGCAAAGTAACCAAGAATTGCAGCGATTCGTCTACGCTTTCCGTAGGGGATGGTATACGCTCAATAATGGTTTCATACAAGGACTGCATGTTCTCGTCTTGCTTTTCCAAGCTCAGGCTTGAAGTTCCCATTAATGCGGAAGCATAAACGACTGGAAAATCAAGCTGTTGATCATTGGCGCCAAGCTCGATGAACAGATCAAGCACTTCATCGACAACGTCCTGAGGGCTTGCATTAGGACGGTCAATTTTGTTCAACACAACGATTGGCGTCAGATTGCTTTCAAGTGCTTTACGAAGAACGAATTTTGTTTGCGGCATACAGCCTTCAAACGCATCAACGACTAGCAATACACCGTCAACCATTTTCATGATCCGTTCAACCTCGCCACCGAAGTCAGCATGGCCTGGGGTATCTACAATGTTAATCAAATAGTCTTTGTAGTTAACCGCTGTGTTTTTTGCCAAAATCGTAATTCCACGTTCACGTTCCAAGTCATTCGAGTCCATTGCCCGCTCCTGAACGGCTTCGTTGTCACGAAACGTTCCTGATTGTTGAAGCAACTTATCGACTAGCGTTGTTTTACCGTGGTCAACGTGCGCGATGATGGCGATATTACGTAAATTTTCTCTGGCTTGCATTGTTAATTATCCACTCCACTTTGTTTAGTCTTTTTTCTAGTCTTGCCTTCTTACAACGCATCCAAAACTTACCAACGCGTTTTTCTTCCTGCGACCAACCATACTCCGATCCCAATCAGCCCTGCTGCAATAATGTACAATCCCCAGCCCCAGAATATCATGATGGCAAAAAAAGCGGCCCCTACAAGTGCCAAAAGTGTGGCTATTGTAAGCGGATATTTCGGACGTGACATTTCAAACAGATGGTACTCATATAATCCGAGCGCTACTCCCAGAATAAAGAAGGGCCATAAATAATGCATACTCCCCCAACCGAAAGCCATACAAAAGAAAAAAATGAAGGCGTTTATCGTCAAAACTGCTCCCGGAACGAGTACGAACGGTGGAAGCAATCGACCGAAAAACAGCACATGAAGCAATATGCCGGGAATCAACAAGAAAAGCGGCCAAAAATTCGTTCCAATGAAGGAGAACAAGCCCAGCTTTCCGAGTAAAATAACAGCGCCAGCAAATAAAAACAGGAGGCCGACGGTGTATTTATTTTTCGACATGCCTAAAGTTCCCTTCTCTCGACACTTTTTATCATTACTAGTGTACTGGAAAGGGGAGCAAAAAACCAGTGGAAGGAGACAAATTCCACTTAAAATGTTCGATAACTTACCTTTTTAGACGCAAAAGCGCAACAATAATAACGAATGGTACACATAATATTGGAAAAGCATGCTGAAATGTCGGGTAGTTATGAAGGACTAGCTTAACCATTCCTGGATCATGCATCATCATTTCTCCTGCTGCGTAACCAAGCAACCCCCCACCTAAATATACAAGTGGAGGAAATTTCTGAAGCAGCGTGCTGAGCAGTTGGCTTCCCCAGATAATCATTGGAATGCTGAGCGCAATTCCGAGGATGATCAGGACTGGCTCTCCCTCCGCAACTGCTGCAATCGCGAGAACATTATCCAAGCTCATTATGAAATCTGCTGCCACAATTGTGCGAATAGCCCCTGCAAGTGAAGTCGGTTGGCGTACATGACCGCTATCTTCGTGCGATTCACCGGCAGCATCGGTCACGAGCTTGATTGCGATCATAAACAGCAGAATTGCACCGACAGCTTGTAAATACGGTACTTGCAGTAAAGTCAAAGCAACCAGAGTCAACAAACAACGAAGGCCAACTGCGACTGCTGCCCCCCACCACACCGCTGTTCGCCTTTGGGCTGGAGGCAGCTTCTGACTAGCTAAGGCAATAACAACAGCATTATCCCCACTAAGCAGTACATTAATTAAAATAATCTGAATAAAGATTAGCAAGCTGTCCACATTTGACCCTCCTAAATTTTCACGAAATAAAGCTGCTTCATAAGCATCATCTTCCTTGTCACGAAGTAAAATCTTTCATAAGCGTAATGAGTTATCTGTACGACTCAACGACTTCGTATGTACTAGCTTATGAAACGTTTATGTGCAAATAGGACAGCTTATGAGTCAAATGTTTTTGAATCCTTCTTTCTTAACTAGCGTATATACTTTCAAAATTCAGAATTCGGAAGGGAGAGTCACAGTCCATGGAACTATTCTCATTTGAATTTTTTTCTGCCTTACTGACTATCGTCTTCATCGACCTCATACTTGCAGGTGACAATGCGATCGTCATTGGGCTCGCTGCTCGTAAACTACCTAAGGATCAGCAGACAAAAGCAGTCATTTGGGGTACGGTCGGAGCAGTCGTTATCCGGGCAGTCGCAACTCTGTTAGTCGTTTATTTGTTGGATATTCCTTGGTTGATGCTCGCAGGCGGCATTTTGCTGCTATGGATTGCTTATAAATTACTAGTCGATCAGAACGATCACGACATTAAAGCAGGCAATACTTTATGGCAGTCTGTATGGACGATTATCATTGCGGATGCCGCAATGGGTGTGGACAATGTCATAGCGGTTGCCGGAGCTGCTCACGGCCATGTCCTGCTTGTCATTATCGGATTACTAATCAGCATTCCAATCGTTGTATGGGGAAGCACTTTATTCCTGAAAATTATTAATCGGTTACCATGGATTGTCTATGTGGGCTCTGGTGTTCTCGCCTATACAGCCGCAAAAATGATTACGCATGAGGAGCGGCTCGAAGGCATTTTTGCAAGTAATCCTTTATTCAAATGGTCATTCATGATCGTGGTCGTTATTACCATCATCCTTGCAGGATTGTGGAAAAACAATACAAGAAGCAAACAAGGTGCAACGGAAAAAAGCAGGGAATCCCACTAGGGGCTCCCTGCTTTTTCTTCCTTAATGCGCTATATTTAAAACCATTCTTCGCTTCCATCATCTTCTTGCACATTCACACTCTCCGACCGGAGTTCGATAATCTCAGCTGTGGCGACCGCCTCATCAATCATGGCATCCAGTGTTTGAATGGAAGATTCAACTCGCTGCACAATCTTCAGGTTCGGGTTTGTACTTGGAGATTTAGGAACAAATAAGGTACAGCAATCCTCAAAAGGAAGGATCGATGTCTCATAAGTCCCGATCTGTTTAGCGATGCGAATAATTTCATTCTTATCTGTCATTATTAGTGGTCTCAGCAGAGGCAGTTCCACTGTACGGCCTATGACGTTCATGCTGCCAAGCGTTTGACTAGCGACCTGGCCGAGACTGTCCCCTGTAACAAGCCCGAGTGCCCATGATTGCTCAGCCAGCCGCTGGGCGATACGAAGCATGGCACGGCGCATCAAAGTGATTACAAGCGTCTCCTGATTGCTCTGAGCGAACGCAGTCTGGATGTCTGTGAAAGAAACCAAGTGCAGCTTAATCGGTACACCGCTGAAGTGAGATAAACGTCTAGCGAGATCAATGACTTTATCCTTCGCCTTTTCACTTGTGAAGGGGTAGCTGTGAAAGTGAATGGCTTCAATCTCCAGCCCTTGCCGCATCGATAAATAACCTGCTACAGGACTATCAATTCCGCCAGAGAGCAGCAGCATCGCTTTGCCATTCGTTCCATAAGGATAGCCGCCTGCTCCTTGGACAACTTCATTGAACACGTAAGTTCCCTCCGGTTGAATTTCTACACGGAGCTCAACATCGGGTTCCTTTACCTTTACTTTCAGATTCGGTATGGCACGCAGGACATGTGAACCGACCAAATGATTCATTTCTTGCGAATCATGAGGGAAATCTTTTTGCACACGTCGCACGGATACTTTAAAGGTTCCCGGCTCTTGGGGCAGCGTTGTCATTAAATCTAGAGCAGCCGCTCGTATCGCTTCCAGTTCATTGGCTGTACGTTTGACCGGACTAAACGAATGAATGCCAAAAATAAGGCTCAGTTGCTTTGCAATTGCGTCATAGGACTCATCATGGAGAGTAATGTATATACGTCCATAAGCATGGCTCATTATTGTCCCAGGGAATGGAACAAGCACTCTCTTGATCTGCTGCTCCATTCGTTTCTCGAACTGGCGGCGATTACGCCCCTTTACCATATATTCTCCAAAGCGAATAATAATCAGATCCGGTTTCATTCTCGACTCTCCTTCCTTTCTAAAGGTCTCAGCTTTTGGATAACCATCGGAAGCATGCGGCATAGCCATTCTAACTCCACTTCACCGTGCTCGTCTCCGAAGCTGATTCGGATACCGCTTGCCGCTCGTGCTCTGCCGAGTCCCATCGCTTCTAGAACACGACTTGGCTTGTCATCCTTGGAGGAGCATGCGGACTTCGTAGAAGCTATGATTCGGTGCTTCTCCAGCATATGGACAATTACCTCAGGCTTCATACCTGGGTATGAAAAAGAAACGATATGAGGCGCTGCCGTCAGCTGATTTTCCCCGCCATTAAGTACAAGCTCGGGCAATTGCTCAATACAAGCGATAAGCCGGCTTCGCAGCATATGCATCCGCTCATATCGCTCCGCTTGGCTTTCTATCGCCATGCGGAATGCTTTTGCAGATGCAACAATAGCGGCCACATTCTCTGTCCCAGGACGCAGACCACGCTCTTGTCCGCCTCCTTTATAGATAGATTCCAATTGAATCCCCTGGCGTACATATAACAATCCCGTACCTCTGGGGCCGTTAATCTTATGAGCAGAAGCGGAGAACAAATCAATGCCCCACCCGGTTAAGTCAATGGGCAGCTTACCAACACTCTGCACACCATCGACATGAAAAATAGTGCCGCGGCGTTTGCGAAGCAGCTCACCAATCTCGGCAAGCGGTTGAATAGACCCCGTTTCATTATTTACATGCATCACGCTAACGAGTATCGTATCGTCCGTTAACACCTCTTCGAGTTGACTTACGGATAGAATGCCTTCCTTGTTCACAGGCAGATAGGTGACACGGAACCCTTCTCGCTCAAGCCCCTTAAACGTATCATAGACGGATGGATGCTCAATGGCCGTTGTCACGATATGATTACCGCGACTCTTATATTGTCTCGCGGCTCCGATTATGGCAATATTGTTACTTTCCGTCGCGCCTGATGTGAATATCCAGTCTTTCTTCTCCGTGTGGAACAGATCTGCGATCAAAGCTCGCGCACGATCAAGAAGCTTACCCGCCTCCATCCCGCTGCGGTGCAAAGACGCAGGATTCGCGTAATGCTTTGCCATCACTTCAGCCAGCGTGCGGATAACTTCCTCATGCGGAGGCGTAGAGGCACAGTGATCAAAATAATACATCATTGCCCGCCTTCCTTCAAACAAAAATAATAGACCAACAAAGAAGCTCGGCATAGATACCGTTCAGAGCTTCCCCGCGATCTATTCTCTCCTAACCCAAACTACATCTAATTATTAAACTGCCCTGTATAATGCCTGCTTATGGAGTACCTTCCCCATATACTTCTGTGTTTCTTTCGGTAGGAGCTGCAGCTTGTCGGCCAAATCAGCATCGTTCTGGATACCCGTACGATCAACTCGTCCTGGTCCTGCATTATAAGCTGCCAGTGCCGTCTCCACGTTACCATCATACTTGCGGAGCAGGTAAGAAAGGAAACGTGTTCCACCATCAATATTTTGCTGAGGATCAAATGAGTTTGTAACGCCAAGCCCGCGAGCTGTTCCGTCCATTAGCTGCATGAGCCCTTTGGCACCTGCAGAAGAGACCGAATTTGTATTAAAGGAAGATTCTGTATCGATTACTGCTTTGATGAGTGTTGGATCCACCCCATACTTGTTCGCAGCTTGATTAATATAGGTATCGTAAGTCGTTGAGTTTGCTTGACTGCTCTCCAGATCGGATATCGGGGACATCCCTCCGATTGACTGATTAAGCATGGGAGTATTGTAGCCAAGCGGTATCGCATTCGATGAGGCTTGCAAACTTGTAACTGTCGGTAGATCTGAGCTATTGCCTGCACCCGCCATTAACTGCTGAAGCATTGTGCCGAACAATGAGGTTCCATCCTGACTACTATCTGTGGAAAGCACATTATTTTGATTCGAACCGTTTATATCGAGACTAGGCATCCATTGCAGCTGCAGCAACGTTTTTAGAATACGTGGATCAATGCTCATTGTTTGCCTCCATCATAAGTGATCATAAGTGTCTAAATGACATGATTTGTTTTTATTTTACATGTTTTTCATCATAACCGCCAGTGAGACCTTAGACCCAAATATGTTCTCAAAGAAAAAAGCCGACGAATAGTTCTCGCCGGCTTTGTTCATTTCACTAAATTAGGTTATTGCGTAGTAAATAGGAATGAGCACCAAATAAGTAGCTAGTGCGATAAGACCAAGTGTGATCGACCATATGCCAAGACCTCTTGCCCCTTGACGATAAGCCAAGAATCCGACGACAGCAGCTGTTGCACCAAGCAGCACCGGCCAGACAAACCATGACAGCAAGGCGATAACTAATGCTGCCCATCCTGTTGCATGGCCCGCTGAGCGTGTCTTGCGAACAGCTTCCTCTTCAAGAGGACGGTCGGAATGATTAATTCTTTGTATGGAGGACGGTGCAGCTAATTCAGCAGACATCTCTTCATTGTACGCATGACTGTCCTGATGGTAACCTGGACGCGTTTCAGTATCATCGTGCGGACTGTAATCGGGACGGCGCTCCATATGGCCTCACTCCTTCGCCTTGAAAGTATGACAACAAGTCTCAGCTTGATTGACTGCCTTATCCTTGTGTTCATGTCCAAAACCTTCAGCGGCAAATTCTGTATCCCCATTATTGTTCGCGTGACTGTCGATGTCGATCATGATTTGATCGGCATTGCATTGATTGCCTTGTCCCCAGAAGGAACAGTTTGCAACGCTGCAGCTTACGCCATTCGGCATAAAAATCACCCCCGGTATCAAGTTGCCCGTACCGGGGGTGAGTTATGCTTGCCTTATTTTTGTCCTTGCATACGACGCTGTGTCATGTAGTCGCTCTCGTAATAGGATAGATCGTCTCGAAGCTCTTCATACACTTTAGAAACCGTAAGCACGATATCCCGCGCATTGTTAACAGGCTTCTTGCGGAAGCGAATGGCATCTTGTCCCGTATAAGCGTAACGTCCATCCTCAGAGTAGCATTCATTCTTCGGATAAAAGAATGCATTTACACATTGGTGGTACACTTCATACAGAGCACGCTCGGCAAATTCAACTTCAAAATTAGCCCGCCGCAAAGCCACTCCCAGTTTCTCATAAGCCACTTCGGAGAATACGAGCAGGTGGCGAAGATCAGACAGCAATCCTTTATAGAAAAGCTCCGCTTCATTCTCTTGATCTTCAGCTGTTAACTGTTGAAGCGCATGCTGATTTAAAAACATCTCCAAATGACCAATAGATAATTTTAATTTGTCTCGCGTTGATTCACTAAGTGGTTTCACGTTATTGGAAGGCATAATCGGTAGATCCCCTTTCATAATCACAACAATACTTAAACCATGAACATCGTACCACAAAATACATGCGGATGGTACTGTCGTTTGCCAAGAATACTTGTATATTTTCATGCCTCACACCAAACTCTAATCATTAGCAGCCGGTTCAACCGGTTCATCAATGAGCAGTCATGTTCAAGGAGGTCCCACCTATATGCGACGCAAGTGGATCGGCTGGTTTGCAGTGCTGGCAGCGGCAGCTTTTCTTATTCCGCTGATGCCTTGGTTTGGCTCTCCCAATCACACGACCCCAATCAGTGATAAATCCAAAACCGTCAAGCCCATGGCCGCCGAACGGGAGCGAAATCTTAAGATGGCCAGAGTTAAACAAGACATGGAAGCCACCGCGTTACTTTGCAAGTCGGAATGTTCAAAGAACTTCCACAAATTATTGGTAGCTTCTCATAGTAAATCAGCAAGCTCCAATGAAAAGCAGCTTGCTGATTTGGTGAAGAAGCATAAACAGATGGTTTACGTCACATGGATTAAGAGTGGTCACGTAATCACAAGAGGGAATAAGCCGAGCGGTTCAACAGAAATAGATACCCATTTAGCGGAAGCGAAGAAGCTTTTGAGCAAGGGACAAGCTTACTCCTCTGCACCGTTAAAGGTGAACTCGCACAGATATCTTATCGTTTCCGTCCCTGATTCTCTTCACAAGGGGGATGGGATTATTGGGCTATTGCTCCAAGACATTATTACTCATGTTGAGCAGCATCAGCATCGCAACCTTCGCCTAATTCCGTATCCAGCTGAAGGAAAGTACAAGATCGAATCTGTCATACCCAATACTTTGCAGGATACAACCGTAAATAGCGGTGAAGACAACGGCAATGCCAGTCACTATCACATCAATGAAGTGGTTGTTAAATTTCAACAGCCTCCGACTAAAGCTGATCTGGAGCAGATGAAAAAAGATGTTTCCGCGCTTTCGATCAAAAAGCTTGGTTATACGTATGTTTTCCGTTCCGAGAAAATGGAAGCTGAACCGATGATGCGTTATTTTCAATCGACGTGGAATCCCCAATATGTCGAGCCTCATTATTTGTACATGACCAATGATGTTAAAGGAATTATTCCCAACGACGCGCTTTATTCCCAATACCAATGGAATTTGCCGTCTATTGAAACGGAGAAAGGCTGGAGTGTCTCCAAAGGCAGCGAGAAAGTATTAATTGCCGTCCTTGATACAGGCGTGCAGATGGATCATCCTGATCTTAAGGGCAAGATTGCAACAGGTACGAACCTTGTTAGCGATGGCGCTCCACCAGAGGATGATGTCGGCCATGGTACACATGTATCCGGCATAATTGCAGCCAACGTAAATAATGGAGAAGGTGTGGCAGGTCTGTCCTGGTATAACAAAGTACTTCCCGTAAAGGTTCTCGATAGCAGCGGAGCAGGGTCAACCTACACGGTAGCGGAAGGTATCATTTGGGCGACAGACCATGGAGCCAAAGTGATCAATATGAGCCTAGGCAACTATGCTCAAGCTGAGTTCTTACATGATGCAGTGAAATACGCCTATGATCGCGATGTCGTGCTGGTTGCTGCTAGCGGTAATGACAATACCGATCGTCCTGGCTACCCTGCCGCTTACCCCGAAGTCCTCGCCGTCGCATCGACCGATGCCAATGGCTCCAGATCGTCATTCTCCAATTTTGGCGATTATATCGATGTCGCTGCACCAGGAGCAAGTATCGCCAGTACGTATCCTGGAAGCCAATATGCAGCATTGTCAGGCACTTCGATGGCCAGCCCTCATGTCGCAGCACTTGCCGGTCTGATTCGCTCCACAAACCCGAGTTTATCCAACGTCGAGGTTATGGATATCATGAGGAAGTCGGCGAAAGATCTCGGTGCTAAAGGAAAAGATAATGACTTTGGTTATGGACAAATTGACATTGTCCAAGCGCTGGAAACGGCTAAACAAACTAAAGTATCCTTACAGCAGTTTCCTAAGCAAGTGGAGCGTCGATTAGAACAGATTGAACAAAAGTACAAGCAGTTCATCAAAAAACCATAAGCATGCTGATAAGAAATGAGAAGGACTTTCTCCAAGGTGAACAATCATCTTGTTGAAATGTCCTTTTGTTATATCCCGCTAGGCATATCTGTTCATCCATATACAAACAACCCGCAAGGCGAGTGCCTAGCGGGTTGTTTACTGTGAATGGAAAGTTTGCCGTAAGCCGGGTTCTGTGCTCGCCTGTGGTTCGAACGGGAACAACCCTCCCACTTTTGAGCGACAATCATCTATCTAGGCCGATCATTGCTAATCAGCTCAAGCAACCAACCCGAACGCTCCCCGGGCAAGGGTGCAGCGCAAACGGACTAATCCGCTCGTCTGCTTCGTTCTCTCGGTCTTGCTCCAGATGGGGTTTACCAGCACCGTTGTCACCAACGGTCCTCGTGGTCTCTTACACCACGGTTCCACCCTTGCCTGTTCCGGCTAACCGGTCATCGGCGGTCCATTTCTGTGGCACTATCCTTCGGCTCGCGCCGACTGGATGTTATCCAGCATCTTCGCCCTTCGGAGCCCGGACTTTCCTCTCGCGGCCTCATCAGCCACCAGCGATTGTCTGTCAAACTTTCCGGTGCTTAGCTAGTATACTAAGAATAAAGCAAAAGCTCAAGGCTGAAACGACTCCCAAATTTAACTCGTGAATAGATGTCGTGTCCCTAGATAAATTGAAACGGTTCTGTATTGACAGTAGAAGCTACAGCAGTGGTCGTAGATTTACGTTCCAGGAGACGACTGTTGAGCCATTCCGCTACCCTAGGCTTCATGATTTTCTCAATATTATGTCCTGGATCAATAATCGCCAAGCCAGCAGCTAGTGCATCCTGTGCGGTATGATAATCAATATCCCCCGTTATAAGCACATCCGCTCCCGCAAACATGGCGTGACGAATATATTTGGATCCTGCTCCCCCGAGTACGGCCACCTTACGTATCTCACGTTCCGAATCACCAACAAATCGCACCATTGACACGTCAAATACTTCCTTTACTCGGTCAATCAAGCCGCCAAGCTTAATAGGCGCCGTCAATTTACCAGCCCGTCCAAGACCAAAGGAACGCCCTTTGAGATCCATTGGATACAAATCATAAGCGACTTCTTCATAAGGATGTACCTTCAGCATAGCCTGAACTACTTTACGATGAGCACTGTAGGGAACAATCGTCTCCACACGAATTTCTTGAACCCGCTCTAAGCGCCCCTTTTCACCGATAAACGGGTGCGTACCTTCACCTGGCAGAAAAGTACCTGTGCCCTCTATATTAAAGCTGCATGATCTATAGTTACCTATTCCGCCAGCACCTGCATTCCATATCGCCGCCAAAACTTGCTCATGGTGGCTCTGCGGAACAAAGACGACCAACTTATACAGCTTGTCCGTGTGCACTTCTTCCAAACAAGTCCGTCCATCATTGGCGATACCGACCATGTCTGCCATCCAATCATTGATCCCATCTTCGGCAACATCCAGATTGGTATGTGCGATATAGACCGCAATGTCGTTCTTTATTAGTTTCTCATAAAGCTTTCCTGCGATTGTTGAGGTATCTACCTTCGCTAGCGGTCGATAAATTATCGCATGATGTGCGATTATGAGTTCAGCGCCTATCTTGATGGCCTCATCAACCACTTCATCCGTTACATCAAGCGCAACCAAAATCTTTTTTATTTCCTTTTGGAGGGTGCCTAATTGCAGTCCAATTTTGTCATTCTCAACCGCGTAATGTTTAGGAGCTAGCTGCTCCATTAGCTGGACGATGGTTTGACCGTTGGCAAACATGCAAGCACCTCCTTAATTTGCTTCATTTCTGCGCGATACTGCGCTTCTTTTCCCCTGGATTCTTCTGCTTCTGAGAGCGTAAGCTGCTGACAAATTCGAGACAGCTTCCCTAATTCAAACTGCCACTTCTTCGTAAGCAATTCTGATGGCTGACGCAATAAATACGGGCCCATACGATATAACCATTCCGTCTTCGTTTCATCTTCCATATCCACAGAGAGAATAGAGGTTTGATATACCCATTCATTATCATGATTAAGCTTCAAATGACTGGCTGACCAAGCATGAAGAACCTCATAGATCCGACCATCTTCTTCGAGAATCATCTCACCTTGCAAAACAAATCCCTTACTTATAAGCCAGCGGCGAACCAAATCCTCACCCACATTGGGCTGCAGCACAAGTTCCGTTACTCCAGCTAGCTTCCCCGAGCGCCAGCCAGCTTCAAGAATATCGGCCATAAGGCTTCCACCCATTCCGGCAATTGTGACCGTATCCACTTCACCAGGGTTCAGAACACTTAGTCCGTCACCTTGTCGAACCTGGATAACGCTCTTTAAGCCGGCCTCTGCCGTTTGTTTCTTAGCAGCCAGGAATGGACCATCAGGCAATTCCCCCGCGACTGCGGATGGGCTTTTTCCGCTCTGGACCAAATAGACCGGCAGCAGTGCATGATCGGAGCCAATATCAGCAATTCGGGAACCATCCGTAACAAGATCCGCAATCGTTTGCAATCGTTTTGATAACTTTATCATATTAAGCAACCCACACAATCCATTGTTTTCGAAGCGAGAATAGAATAGATCCGCCCACTATAATTTTGACAAATAGCTGAATTTGTAACCATGTATGATCCACTGCGAATACCGCAGCATATAATTCCGGCATAAACCAGATGAGAGCACCTGCAACAAACAGAATAGCCGCAACTGGCCTTGACCAGCGATGAATGAACCAACTGCACCATCCAAATACAAAAGAAGCCGGAAGCCAATAGAGCTGAATCTCATACCACGCAGGCGAAATCGTATTATTCGACAGCAGCCAGGCATATACAAGAAAGGAGGCCATCCATCCGCTCAAATGCAAAAGCGGTATTCGAGCACCTATCCCAAAAATAATCCAAAATAACGCGCAGGCTGCCAGAAGCCCTGCTTTCCAGCCCCAAGATTCTAGC
Organism: Paenibacillus baekrokdamisoli; assembly: GCF_003945345.1. Classification (GTDB taxonomy): domain Bacteria; phylum Bacillota; class Bacilli; order Paenibacillales; family Paenibacillaceae; genus Paenibacillus_Z; species Paenibacillus_Z baekrokdamisoli. The sequence continues at coordinate 2,816,496 of NZ_AP019308.1, forward strand.
TCATGAAGTTGCAGCATGTACAATCCCGAGCCAAGCATTAATAGCATTCCGATACCGATAAACCCGATGCCTGAGGCTTCATTTTTCCTTCGATAACGCTGTCCAATTAGCAATAAAATATACACCCCAGACAACGAAATACCGATTTGCAATAGCGGATGAAAAACGTTAAAATAAAGCACAACGAAACAAATCAAGGAAAAAATACCAAATGTAAGGAGCCATTGTTTCCAAGAAGCACGTTTCACCACATTGACGGCTTTGCCGGCAAAATTGGATGGTTCACGTTCTTCTCCTTGTTCTAGATACAGATTTAACAAGAAATCACAGTACTGATCTGGAAGCAGCTTACTTCGCTGCCAATGTTCGATCTCTTTGACAATCGTTTTACGACGCTCCTGATCCATGTTGGCCGTTCGTTCCCCTCTAGCGGCAATTGTAGAAGCCAGAATATGTACGCTTTGATACGCCTGTAAGGAAAAAGACCTCGCTGCCTAAGCAGAAAGGTCCATATGTTTACTCTAAAAAATCCTTCAATCGTTTGCTGCGGCTAGGATGGCGCAGTTTGCGCAGTGCTTTAGCTTCAATCTGACGAATACGCTCACGAGTTACTCCGAATACTTTACCTACTTCTTCGAGTGTCCGCGTACGACCATCATCAAGTCCGAAACGAAGTCGCAATACGTTCTCCTCACGCTCGGTCAATGTATCCAGCACGTCCTCTAATTGCTCCTTGAGCAATTCGTAAGCCGCCGCATCAGCCGGTGCAAGTGCCTCCTGATCCTCGATGAAATCGCCTAAGTGTGAATCGTCTTCCTCACCGATTGGCGTTTCCAAGGAAACCGGTTCCTGCGCGATTTTCATAATTTCTCGAACTTTTTCTGTGCTTAAGTCCATCTCTGCCGCAATTTCCTCTGGACTTGGTTCACGACCAAGCTCTTGAAGCAGCTGACGAGAGACCCGCACTAGTTTGTTGATTGTCTCGACCATATGAACGGGAATCCGAATCGTACGAGCTTGGTCAGCAATGGCACGAGTAATCGCTTGCCTGATCCACCATGTCGCATACGTACTAAATTTGAAGCCCTTGGTAAAGTCGAATTTCTCAACCGCTTTGATTAGACCCATGTTACCCTCTTGAATAAGATCCAGGAACAACATGCCACGACCTACATAACGTTTCGCAATACTAACGACGAGTCTAAGATTTGCCTCTGCAAGTCGACGTTTGGCTTCATCATCGCCAACTTCTATCCGTTTGGCTAATTCAATCTCATCATCCGCTGATAACAAAGGAACACGGCCAATTTCTTTCAAATACATCCGAACGGGATCGTTGATTTTGATGCCTGGTGGAAGCGCAAGATCATCGTCGAAATTGAATTCATCGGGCTCACGTTCCTGATCATCTCTATTGCTAATCGGAAGATCGTCGTTCTCATTCACTACTTCAATGCCAATATCGTCAAGCTGCTCAAAAAACTCGTCGATTTGTTCTGCATCCTGATCAAAGGGAGAGAGCTTCTCCATAATCTCTTTGTACGTTAAAGAGGATCTTTTCTTACCGTGTTCAATCAGCTGTTCTTTTACAATCTCCAGCTTTTGCTCGGTATCTAACTCAGTATGTTGATCATTCGCCATATTCCGACTCCCTCCTCCCTAGAAATGATCATCATTCCGACCTTTTAACTGTCTCTCTAGGGCTATAATCTCACTTGCAATTTGTGCCGCCAATAACATGTCGCCAGAACGTTCTGCTCGCACCATATCTTCTTTCTTATGTTCGATTTCACGAAATCTCGGAATTTTTTGAATTTCCTTTATGTAATCAACAAGCAAATGCTCGTCGAATGGAAATTCATCATCCGTCATTAAGATTGAAGCAGCCGTCCGCTCGAGACGGTCATCGTGGAGCGAAGCAATAAACCGGCTGACATCCGGATCATGTCCTAGCGCATAATAAGCATATAAGTAAGCAGCAAGAGCTGCGTGATCCTCCACGTTGAAAGCTTCTCCAAGCTTCTCGTGAACCGCATTTGCCGTATCGACATCCTGCAGCATTTGGGCAAGCAATCTTCGCTCAGCTACCTGATAGGCAGGCAGTACGGGCGGTGCCGAGGACGTACGTCGGTTTTCATTCCTGTTTTCATTCCTACCATTATTCCACGAATTGTCGTTATTATCCCTTTGTGGTTTCATTTTTTGCAGCTGCTGCCGATGTTGAAAGCAGTCCTGCTTTAATGACTCCAGAGAAATATCGAACTCACGGGACAGTTCCTTTAGATGAAACTCTCGCTCAGTAGGCGATTCAAGTTCAGCAACAATGCCGACTGCCTCGAGCAGATAGTTTTTCTGTCCCTCTTCTTCTAGGAGTATATGGCTTTTTTTTGTATATATTAGTTTAAATTTTGTTACGGATACGGGGTGTTCAATCGTATCCTGCAGAAAGGTATTCGGACCATATTGTTCAATAAAATCATCTGGATCCATGCCTTTGGGCAGCATAGCTACTTGAACCCGCAGACCTACCTTTTCCAAGATCGGAATTGACTTCAACACTGCTGCTTGTCCGGCATTATCGCCATCGTAACAAAGAATCGCTTCATCAACATTTCGCTGCAGCACGGCGGCATGCTCTTCTGTCAGCGCGGTTCCCATTGTAGCAACACCGTTACTTACACCGGCACTCCAAGCTTTAATCACATCCATGTAGCCTTCGAACAAAATAATTCGGCGGCTCTTCCTCATCGTTGGTCTAGCATGATGAAAGTTATAAAAATTCCGGCTTTTGTTAAACAGCATCGTCTCTGGCGAGTTCAAATATTTGGGTTGACCCTCTCCAAGCATCCTGCCAGCTAATGCAATCGTCTTGCCGTCTCGATTCCATATAGGAAACATGATCCGATCTCGGAATCGATCGATATAGCCGCTTCCATCATGCTTCGCCACAAGCAGTCCGCCTTTTTCCATCAAATCAGCTTTGAACTCCCGTTTCTCAAGAAAACGAGTGAGCGTGTCCCATTCCGGAGGCGCATAACCAATCATGAATTGATCGATTTGTTTATCCGTGACGCCTCTGGATCGCAGATACTGCATAGCTGGCTGGCCGTGAGTAGTGTTCATGAGCAAATAATGGTAAAACTTAGCAGTTAACTCATGAGCCTCGATCAACTTCTCGCGAATACTCGCCTCAGCCGAAGTTTGTTTGTCTTGCTGTCCTGCCCATGTGATCGGAATGCCAGCTTCCTCTGCCATGAAGCGAACGGCTTCAGGAAATGAATATTCTTCAATTTCCTCTATAAACTTAATGGAATTGCCACCTTTACCGCACCCATAACAATAAAATATCTGCTTCTCCGGCGTAACGGTAAACGAAGGCGTTTTTTCTGAATGGAAGGGACATAAGCCCTTCATGTATTTCCCGAGCTTCGAGAGGTGAACGTACTTGCCTACCGTTTCTACGATATCGTGATGCCGGAGCACCGCTTCAATTGCGGAATCCGGTATTTTATCGTAAGCCATACCCCTTCACCTTCATCCTAAATGACACGTAATACTATTCGCTACGGTTCATCATTCTCCTGCCAACTTCTTAAAACTTTTGTCAGCTTTTGCTGAAAACAGACACGATCTTCGGAAGTCATCGCTTTTGGACCTTTGGTTTTGCCTCCGCCGCGCCTGCGTTTGGCCAGTTCATGTCTGCGTTCCATTAAATAATCTATATTGCTGTCATCATATTGTTGACCTCGCGGTGATAAAGCGATTGCTCCTCTTGATAAAACGATCGTCGCGAGTCCAAAGTCCTGTGTTACGACAATATCTCCCTTGGAAATATGATTAGAAATATACAAATCAACGGATTGGTCACTTCGATCGACCTGCATAATTTGAACACCGGTTTCCGCTTCTAAACGATGATCATGCGATGCAACCATAAGCACCGGTATGGACCAGATGCGTGCAACATCAATAATTTCACGTTTAACCGGACAAGCATCAGCATCGACTACAATTGTAGGAACGGTTGTCATATTCATGCATCACCGCAATTTCTATTAAAGTACCGTACTATTATATACGGCAAATAACGAAAAAATCCTGCATAGGTATTTAGTTTGATTCGATATGCTCCAGTATAAGACTAGCCGTCTCCTCAACTGCTCGATGCGAAACATCAATGACCAGACAGCCAATTCGTTTCGTAATCGCAGCTGCGTATTCCAGCTCCCGTTCAATCCGGGTAATCGTGGCATAATCTGCACTATCCGGCAGCCCCAATGCCTTCAAGCGTTCTTTACGGATGATATTGAGGTATTGCACATTGATGGTAAGACCAATAACTTTATCTTTTGGAATTTGAAATAGCTCATCGGGAGGTTGAAGCTCCGGCATCAGCGGCACGTTCGCCACTTTGAACTTTTTATGTGCCAAATACATGGATAAAGGTGTTTTTGACGTGCGTGAGACACCGACAAGTACGATATCTGCTTTCAAGATCCCCGTCGTATCTCTCATGTCGTCATATTTAACAGCAAATTCAACGGCTTCCACCTTGCGAAAATAATCCTCATCCAGAACATGGTTCAGACCAGGCTCATGCCTAGAGCTTCGATTGGTCTTTGCCTCCAAGCTGTCGATTAAAGAACCAAGCAAATCAATAGCGACTACAGAATGCTCCTTAGCGAACTCCGCCATCCGTTCACATAGCCCTGGAAGAACAAGCGTATAAAGTAAAATCGCGTTATGTTCTTTGGCCTGGAGGACGAACCGTTCGAGCGTCGCAGCATCATGTACGAACGGCGCTCGCCGGATGTCCGCTATAAGAGGATGAAACTGGGCGACCGCAGCTCGCACAACAAGCTCACCTGTATCACCGGCGGAATCCGAAAGAACATAAATAATCACTTCGGGCTGTTCATAAGCTGCCATCGTCATCTCTCCTTATTTACGAACTTTTGTATACTACCAAACTAATTTGGAAAAATCAGCTACTTTGTTGATTCCATCTGCAAGAACCGCAAGCAAGGCAAGCCTATTCGCTCTAACTGCTTCATCCTCAGCCATTACCATGACCTGATCGAAGAATGTATTGATGGCATCTTTGATCTCCGTAAGTTTAATGATAGCAGCAGCAGGATCATTATTGTTTACAGCAAGCGTAAGGTCATCACTGACAGTTTGCCATGCCGCATATAATTCACTCTCGGCAGATTCAATAAACAGAACAGGCTTCACTTCTTTAGACGCTGCTTTTGAAGCAAGGTTGCACACACGGTTCAAAGCATCTACTACTGTTTTGAATTCTTCTTTACGTTCTCCTGCTGCAGCAGCTGTTACAGCAGCCGCGCGATTAACTGTGAGACGCAAATTGTTATAGCCTGAAGCCATTACCGCATCAATAACGTCATAACGAATTCCTTGTTCGGAAAGAACATTTTTAACGCGAAGCGCAATAAATTCATATAAGTCTTTACGAACGTCAGACACTTCACGTTTCATTGCTTTTTCGCTATGCACAGCAAGGGACAGATCGAATAGCACGTCAAGCGGAAGCTTAAGGTTATGAGCCAGTACAATTTGTACAATACCAGCAGCTTGACGTCTCAGTGCGTACGGGTCCTGAGAGCCTGTTGGGATAATTCCAATAGAGAAACAACCGACAATCGTATCGATTTTATCAGCTAAACTGACAACCGCTCCTACGATCGAAGCCGGTGTTCGATCACCTGCAAATCGAGGCTGATAATGCTCATTAATGGCTTGTGCTACCGCTTCTCGTTCCCCAGCCTTCCGAGCATAATCTTCACCCATTATGCCCTGAAGCTCAGGGAATTCGTAGACCATTTGAGTGACCAAATCAAATTTGCAGATCGCAGCGGTTCGTGCGACATCAGCTGCTATTTGCGCATCTAAATTCAAAGTATCCGCAATCTTACTTGCTGTCGCTTCAATTCTGCGTACTTTATCTGACACAGAACCAAGCTCTTCATGGTAGACAATGGTTTCAAGCTTCTTCAGTGCGGTTGAGATTTCCAACTTCTGATCCTCGGCATAGAAGAACTTCGCATCCGATAAACGTGCCCGAAGTACTTTCTCATTTCCTTTGGCTACCTGTTCAATGGATACACGATCACCATTGCGTACCGTAACGAAGAAAGGAAGCAGCTTGCCGTCGCCTCCAAGAACTGGGAAGTAACGCTGATGCTCGCGCATTGAAGTCACAAGTACCTCTTGCGGGATATTTAGGAATGACTCATCAAATGTACCAAACAATACACTTGGAAACTCAACGAGGAATACGACTTCCTCAAGCAAATCTTCTTTAATTGCAATTTCCCATTTTTTCTCATTTGCAAGTGCATTAATTTGTCCAAGAATAAGCTGTTCTCGCTCAGCTACGTCCACAATGACGAATTGCTCTCTGAGCTTCTCTACATACTGAGCAGGCTCTTCAACAATCGTTTCTGTGCCCAGAAAGCGATGACCTCGAGTCGTCTTGCCGCTCTTCACATTGGTGATTTCAATAGGCACGACATCGCTGCCGAACAATGCAACCAACCACCGAATCGGCCGAACAAACTTAAACTCATAGCTTCCCCAACGCATATTCTTAGGAAAGGATAAGGAAGAAATTATCGAGATCAAGCCTTCAGGCAGTACCTCGCTTGTTTCAGTACCGATGCTGCTTTTATTGGCATAAATATACTCAACACCAGCTAATTCTTTAAAATAAAACTGCTCTGGGTCGACACCTTGACTGCGTGCAAAGCCAAGGGCGGCTTTACTCCATGCGCCTTGCTCGTCGAGAGCAATTTTGCGGGAAGGTCCTTTTACTTCTTCGCTAACGTCCGTTTGTTTCTCTTCTACACCCTGGATGAGCACAGTAAGCCTTCGCGGCGTTGCAAATGCTTTAACCTCGCCATGACTAATTCGAGCTGTTTCCAGCCACTTAGCCGTTTTTTCCTTTAATTGATTCATGGCGGCACGCACGAATCGTGCTGGCACCTCTTCAAGTCCGATCTCAAGCAGTAGATCCTTAGCCATTTGCATTCACCTCTTTCTTAAGCAGCGGGAAGCCTAGGCGTTCTCGTTCCGCTAGATAAGTTGCCGCACAAGCACGTGCGAGATTACGCACTCGGGTAATATAACCCGTTCTCTCTGTGACACTGATCGCGCCGCGCGCATCAAGGAGATTAAAGGTATGGGAGCACTTAAGCACATAATCGTATGCAGGGAAAACAAGCTGATGCTCCATCGTTTTCTTAGCTTCTTCTTCATACATGTTGAATAATGAGAAGAGCATTGCAGAGTCTGAAGTCTCGAACGTATACTTGGAATGCTCGAATTCCGGCTGTAAGAAAACATCACCATAAGTAACGCCCTCTACCCACTCCAGATCAAAAACATTTTCTTTATTTTGAATATACGAAGCGAGCCTCTCCATACCGTACGTAATTTCAACGGCAACCGGGTTTGCATCGATACCGCCAACCTGTTGGAAGTAAGTAAACTGCGTAACCTCCATACCATCGAGCCAAACTTCCCAGCCAAGACCCCACGCACCAAGCGTCGGCGATTCCCAGTTATCTTCGACAAATCGAATATCATGGTGAAGCGGATCTACACCAAGTCTCTTCAAGCTTTCCAGGTAAAGCTCCTGAATATTATCTGGAGAAGGCTTGATAATAACCTGGAATTGATGATGCTGATAAAGCCTATTAGGATTCTCTCCATAACGGCCATCCGCTGGGCGGCGGGAAGGCTCTACGTAAGCGACATTCCATGGCTCTGGTCCAATCGAGCGTAGGAAAGTCATAGGATTCATCGTCCCTGCACCCTTCTCCGTATCATACGGTTGAACAAGGATACAATTTTGTTCAGCCCAAAACTGCTGAAGCGTCAAAATCATGCTTTGAAAATTCATTTCACGTCTCTCCCCTTTTTTTGTAAGCAGCTGAAGGCATATAAAAAAGCCCACGCCCCTACGTCTGATGTGTCAGACATAGGGACGAGAGCTATAATCTCCCGCGGTTCCACCCTACTTGGTTCCCAGAACAAGCACCCCTAGGATGCACGGAAACCCTCTTTTCATACAAAAAGTGAACTCCAGAGCGCCTTTCGCAGGGTTCGTCCGTCCGGGCTTTCACTACTCCCCAGCTCGCTTGTACAGTCGACTGTTCCAGCTACTTTCTCCATCATAGTTCCATATTCATAATAATAGATCATAGCCAATTTCTGATGTCATGTCAACCTTACTTTACTAAATTGAGAATTTATCCATTTGATCGATAAAAGAACGTGATTTCAACGTGATACCAATATGCGTATCCATCAGTAACCGTAAGGCTTGCTTTAGCTGCTTCTTCGTCTCATCTTTGACCTGAATAGCTCCAAGACGGCGCAAATCCATACGTCTGAATAGTCGCAACAGCTTTAGTGTCCCTTCGTTCAAGACAAGTGCAGAGGTATCCTTATATCGGCATCGTTCACATAGGACACCCCCAAAGCGTGCACTCAGCGCCATACTCCCTTGGTCATTATCGCAAGAAGTACAGCTCTCGAAGTTCGGTCCGTAGCCTGCTGCTTCAAGAATTTTCAGCTCGAAAAGCTGGATAATAATTTCTCCATCTTTTCCTTCTTCTATGGCAGTCAAACAGGCATGAAGCTGTTCATACATATATCCGCTTGCATCTTCTTCCTGCAGCACCCGGTCCGTGAGCTCCGCTGCATACGAGGAATAAGCAGCCATCTCTAGTTGTTCACGCAAAACATGGTGAGATTGTATAATCTCACCATGCGTCAACGTTCCCAGCCCGCTATTCCGAAAATAAATGAATTCTCCGTGCGTAAAGAGCTGGGTCATCGATCCATGTCGGCTTTTCGCTTTTTTAGCGCCGCGTACGACAATACCTACCTTGCCGTGCGTTTTCGTATAGATCGTCACAATTTTGTTGTTTTCCCCATAGTCCATGCTCCGGATGACAATACCTTCGACCCGGTACTGCATAGTGTTTCTCCCCCAACTTGCAATTACAGCGACTTAAAGCGATTGAGCAATATCCACTTCCGAAGCGATTACCGCTTCATCATCGCCACTGCTGGTCGTATCTGCTAACGCCAGCCCATCCACTTCCTTGTAAAGCAAAAAGGCGTCCACATCCCCGGTCAGCGTAAAATACTTCCACGAAAAGTCTCGCATTCGTATTCATCCTTTCCGCGCTCAGAAATGTTGCTCACGAATAGGATGCGATGAACCGGCCTGTCTTATGCTAGTAAAAAAACGGCATTTCCAAGAAAAACTTAATCGTTTCTAAAGCCTAGATCCTTTAGCACCCGCTCCTGGTTGCGCCAATCCTTCTTCACCTTGACCCATAGCTCAAGGAATACGCGAGAGCCAAGTAACGTTTCTATATCCCGGCGCGCTTGTCTCCCGACTTCTTTGAGAAGTGCGCCTTGTTTACCGATTACGATTCCCTTCTGGGAGTCACGCTCAACGTAAATAATGGCACCAATGTTAACAACACCATTCTCTTGAGCCTTCATACTCTCGATGGCCACTGCTATCGAATGGGGTATTTCTTCTCTGGTTGAATGGAGAATTTTCTCCCTGATGAGCTCCGCGCAAACGAACTGCTCCGGGTGATCTGTAACCTGATCAGCGGGATAATATTGTGGCCCTTCCGGCAAGTAGCCAGTTAAAACCTCAAGCAAGGTATTAATATTGTTGCCTTGAAGTGCAGAAATTGGAATAACCTCTGCCCAATCATGAAGGTCTTTGTATTTAACGATAAGAGGCAGAAGCAATTCTGGATGTATCTTATCGATTTTGTTCATGATTAGAAAAACCGGTGTTTTTACCTTCTTCAAAGCCTCAATTATAAATCGATCTCCTCCGCCTATCCCCTCTGAGGCATCAATGAGGAACAACGCAGCATCTACTTCACCCAGCGTGCCTATGGCGGATTTAACCATAAAATCGCCTAGCTTTGAGGTAGGCTTGTGAATTCCCGGCGTATCTAGAAAAACAATTTGGGAGTTTTCTTTGGTGTAAACACCATGTATTTTATTACGTGTTGTTTGTGCCTTGTCCGACATGATAGCAATTTTTTGACCGATCATTTCGTTAATTAGCGTGGATTTGCCAACGTTGGGTCTTCCTACAATGGCTACAAACCCAGAATGGAATTTCTTAGAACCTGTTGATTTTTGACTCATAATATTGCTTTGTTCCCCTTCCAACTTTTACCTCGTTCATCTATTTAATTAAGGATTCGGGTGTAAATGCGCCAGGCAGCAATTCAGCGACGGTCGTTACCTGAATGTCGCCATTCAAATTCCCCATTATAACAGGCATGTCTGGCAAGCAAAGCTCCACTAACACCTGTCTGCATACGCCACAAGGAGTAATAGGTCCATCAGTGTCACCCACAACAGCAATCGCTTGAAAAGTGCCTCTTTTGTTTCCGTCAGCAATAGCACGGAACAACGCGGTACGTTCAGCACAGTTGGTCGGACCATAAGCCGCATTCTCCACATTACAGCCAAGATGGACATTATCATTCCCATCAAGCAAAGCCGCACCTACTTGAAAATTTGAATAAGGCACATAAGCATTCTTACGTGCATTAATGGCTGCGTCCATCAATAATTTCCACGAATCTGTTAATTCTACTTTGTTGCTATTCATATTAACTACACACCTCCTAATTTGATAATTATAACCTCATTTCAATCCTATTAAATCAGCGGAAAATAGCTACCAAATGAGGCCCAAACACCAGTAATCCAACAATAACAGCTGCCATTGCAGTAACTAACACGCCTCCGGCAGCTGTATCTTTAGCTGCCTTGGCTAGCGGATGCCTCTCTGGACTTACGAGATCAACAACGTTCTCAATCGCTGTATTTAACAACTCTGCCCCAATGACGAGCGCCATCGTAATCACAAGAGCTGTCCATTCGTAACGATTCAGCCCCAGCAGCAGACCCGTCGTTGTCACGATAAGTGCAGCTGTCAGATGAATTCGCATATGAGCTTCTGTACGCAAGGCCAGGCTGATGCCTGACCAAGCTAACCCCATGCTTTGAACGAACTTACGCATTATCTATTCAAGCCGGCTTGCCTCAATACGGCTTCCTGCTTCTCCGTCATAATGGCTTCAGCTGCTTCATCCTGGTGATCGTATCCAATGAGATGTAAGAAACCGTGAACAAACAAAAAGCCGATTTCTCTCTCTAAAGAATGGCCATATTCTTCACTTTGCAGTTTGGCACGCTCGGTTGAAATAATGATATCGCCTAGTATTCCCTCGAAAGGAAGTACATCATCCTCGTTCTCAACCTCATAGATGATTTCGAGCTCTTCATCGCTTTCTTCCTGCATCGCAAAAGAAAGTACATCCGTTGGCCGGTCTATGTTTCGGTAATCCCGGTTAAGCTGATGAATTTCGTCATCATCCACAAACGATAGCATCACTTCGCCATCCGTCAGTCCTTCTGCTTCCGCCGCTAGCTGTAACAATTGCTCCAACCGACCGAAGAAAGCTTCCGGGATATCCACTTTATTTTGTTCGTTGCTCCACTCTAATCGCAAGCTCATGCCAGCCGCTCCTTTTGTTTAACATCTTCGGGATATTCGATCCGGGAATGAAAAATACCAATAACTGTTTCTTTTAGCGTTTGTGCGATTTTTTCTAATTCTCGCAGCGTAAGATCACACTCATTGAATTGATCATCATCTAATCGGCCTTTAATGATTTTGTGAATCATCGAGTCGATCTGTTCCATTGTCGGGCTTCGCAAGCTTCTCACTGCAGCTTCAACACAATCGGCAATGCCAACAATCGCCGCTTCCTTCGATTGTGCCTTCGGACCAGGATAACGGAAATCATCCTCCGTGAAGTCTGGCTCAATCCCCGCTTCTTCAGCCTGCTTCCAAGCTTTATGAAAAAAGAATTTCAAGAAGGTCGTACCGTGATGCTGCTCGGCAATGTCACGAATCGGCTTCGGAAGCTTATGATTTCGAAGCATTTCCACACCATCTCTTGCATGAGCAATAATAATGGATTTACTCAGCTTCGGATCGATTGAGTCATGGGGATTCTCGATATTCGTTTGATTCTCGATAAAATAACTTGGACGCTTCGTCTTCCCGATATCGTGATAAAAGGATCCTACTCGGCACAATAAACCATTGGCACCGATAGCTTCAGCCGCAGCCTCCGATAAATTACCTACCATCACGCTATGATGATAAGTCCCAGGCGTCTCCGTCAATAGCTTGCGCAGCAGCGGATGGTTCGGGCTAGAGAGTTCAACGAGCTTAAGTGCAGAGAGAATATTAAACGTAACTTCAAAAAACGGCATGAGCCCAATAACCAAAATGGCAGTCAATAGTCCTCCGGCAAAAGCAAAGGCAAGGGTCATGATGATCTCCGTCTTTCCAGGCAGATCCCCAAGCAGCATGATCGCTAATACCGAGATCATGCCAAAGAGACTAACCATAATGCCCGCTTTCAGAATCGTCGATCGCTGACTTGCTCGATGGATAGCGAATATAGCTGCGAATGAAACCACCGATGTCAGAAATCCATAATTGAAATCAAAGATACGATTTGAATCCACGTTGAAAATAATACTTCCTGTAATAGCAAACAGGAATGTGCTCACGACCGCAAGCTGTACATCCAGCAGCAATACGATAAGCATAGCTCCCATAGCAGTAGGAGCTAAATAACCTACGTAAGGCATTCCGACGCTCTGCGTTAGTTCAACAATATCCATCGTTAGAATATTGATCAAATAAATGAGAAACAGCATCGCCAACTGCGAATTATTATATCGTGTGTTGGCACCCTCATGCATAGCTGCTTTCTCAAGATAATTATAAATGACAAGCAGGAATAAAAGCGACAATAGCAGAAGCCCCAGCTGCGGCCAATAAGACTTCTTATTCTGCAGCAGTCCCAATGAAGATACTCGCTCATAGAGCTCCTTAGAGACGATCTGGCCCTTCTTGACGATGATATCTCCCTGCTTAATGATCACCTGAGGCGTATTTTCTTTGGCAGCAACGCGTGCTTCATTCGTCGCTTCCTTATCCGAGAACTTATTAGGCATAATTGCGAATCTCGCAAGCTCCTGCACAATCTCACGCGTTTTGCGCTCACTAAGTGAACTAGCGTTAACTAGCTCCGCCACCTTTGTTCGCGCTGTATCCGCCTCACGCAGCGAATCACTCATCAGCTTGCGCACAATATTCAAGCCAACCTGCCGCATTTCCTCAATTTGTATAGCCGATAACTGAGGCAGCTTATAATAAGTTTCTTCAGGAATCCGGTAAGCCTGTTTTTTGACGGTATCAGACATCTCTGTAAGCAGCGTATCGTTATAGGTTTCATTACCCTTACTGTTGCTGACAAAATGATCGACATAATCCATATACAGCTGAGGGATTTCGGTACGATAGATAGTTACCTTGTTTTCTGTCGTTACCTGATCGTCCTGATTAAGCTGCTCCATTCGGGTAAATATTTGCTCCAATAACGCATCTCCACGGAGTGCAACAATCGAATAAATCGGCTCTACTCGATCTGCTGCTTCTTCTTGAGCCTGCAGGGTCGCTTTCTCATCTTTAATCTGTGTCGGCGCTTCAATATTACGCTCACTAGCCTTGCCTAGCGCAATATCATATGTTTTGGGCAGCAAATGAGGGGCTAGGCTGCAATAAAAAAGCAATACAAACAGAAGCAACAGCACCCAACGTACGGCTGTGCTGTGCTTCCATCCACTCAATCCGAAAGACGGCTGTCCATCAGAATTGGTCTGCTGATTCACCATGAGTTGTATCCTCCTAAGGTGGTTAGACCCCCTTGCATACCATTGTCCAAGGAGAGCACATGCCCTTAAAGCCCCCTTGTTCAAAGGTGGCTCCAAAGACATCCTATCCTTGGACCCTGAATGTTCCGTGCCTGCCGCCTGGGCCGTCTTCGACCGTACTATTGCGATAGGTACGCTTTCGTCCACTTCGAGGACTCACTCTTCACAAGCTGTTCTTTGGCTGCAAATTGGATAGACGGTTGGAGCTCAAGTCTGCACCTATTTGTAGCCTTGATTCTCGGCATCTATGTTATAGGCGACGATGATTTTTTGAACGAGCGAGTGACGGACTACGTCTTGTTCGGTAAATGTGATAAATCCGATTTCCGGAATATCCCGCAGGATACGCTGTGCTTCAATTAGTCCGGATCGTTTGCCGCGTGGCAAATCGATTTGGGTAACATCACCCGTTATAACCATCTTCGAGCCAAAGCCAAGCCGGGTTAAGAACATTTTCATTTGCTCTGGTGTCGTATTCTGCGCTTCATCCAAAATAATGAACGAATCGTCGAGTGTACGCCCCCTCATATAAGCCAGTGGTGCAATCTCAATAAGTCCGCGCTCAAAAGCCTTAAGGGTTTGATCGGGTCCCATAACATCATGCAGGGCATCATAGAGCGGTCGGAGATACGGGTCTACCTTCTCCTGCAGATCACCTGGTAGAAATCCGAGATTTTCGCCTGCTTCAACTGCAGGACGAGTGAGCATAATTTTCTTAACTAGGCCCTCTTTCAATGCTGCAACAGCAAGAACCACAGCCAAGTATGTTTTTCCCGTTCCAGCTGGGCCGATACCGAATACGATATCCATTTTTCTGATGGTCTTCACATAGTGTCGTTGACCAATTGTCTTGACATGAATAGGCTTGCCTCTAAAAGTTGTCGTAAGTACTGCTTTGAATAAATCTAGCAATTGATCGGCTTGAAGTGTCTTTGCAAGCTCCAGCGCATACATAATATCACGCTCTGACGGTGAATAGCCGCCTCGTACCAACTGCTGCAATACAGTGAAAAGCTGTTCAATTGAATCGACTTCAGAGCTTGGCCCAGAAATGGAAATTTCCGCTTCTCGGGACATGATATCGGCTTCTGTCTGCTGCTGGACAAGTCGCAAGTATTTATCTTGCGGCCCGAATAGTGCTAGCCCTTCCGCTGCATTGGCAAGCGGGATTTTTACAACCTTCGTCTCATTCTGCAAAAATACTCAATCCCCTTGCATTTGAACTAACGGTCTCTCCATCGTGATAGACTGTTCTACCTCAAAAAGCACTTTCATATAAACTTTACCATTGTCCGTCTTTTCATGCAAAATGTTTTCCGCGCGCACCTCGGCACCTGGACCAAATTTCGCCAAAATATCGGCCCGAGCTTGCAGTAAACCTGCGGCTTTTGCTTCATCTACCGTGACAACTTGGTTATTTATTCGCGTTTCCATAACTGTTTCCTTCAATCGTCCAAATGGGAGCGTCCTCGTCCGCCAGCTCGCCTGCTCCAAATGCCGATGTGTCTCATATGAGGTAAAAGGCGGATCTCCGAAACCACTCACCTTCAGTGCTCTGCCTCCGATAACCACATACCAACGAATGACCTTTTCACCTGTATAGCCCTTCACTTGACGCTGCAGCGGGGAGACAATATCGTACTCATGCCATACGATTCCTTTAACCGAGCCTTTAGCTACCACATTACGGGTATGTCCCTCATCTCCAAGTATACCCGAAATTAGGATATCTCCCTTCTTCACACGCATGTTGCGAGTCACTACAGGCCTTCCAGCATCCGCCATAATCTGTGTAATAACCGCATCGGTGGAAGCAACCAAGTGTCTTGGACTTAATAAAGGCTTCACCTCGGGAATCGTCGTCTCAACCACCTGAATGGTGATCTTCGTTCCCCGCTTCTCCACACCGACCCACGCAGCCCCAGGAAGCTTCTGAGCTAGCCTCTTGGAAAGCACATCCGTATCCGCAAGTCGAAAGGACCATTGAAAAGGATATAACCCTTCCTGCTTGGCCACTGTTAAGATTTGCTCCTCAGACAAACGATCATTCCCTTTAATATCAATGGACCAAATAAGAGAGGACAACAGATACATCCCCACGAAGAAAAGGACGAGCCCTGCTCCAAAAAAAAGACGTTTCTCAAGCTTTACCAGCCAAAATGGCATCCCTTTTCGTGAAACCACATGCAAACGACAGCTTGTCTCTTTTAAAATCGGACGAAGACGAAAGAAATCGCCTACCGTCACTTCACAAATGAGTTCGCCATCGCTTGTCCTGCGTATGGACCATAGCTGCAGCCCCTCCGCAAGTGCTCGATTTACGAGCTTCTCCAATGCTTGCCCTCTTACACGAATCGTCACAATACCGCGCACCCACTGCATCCAAGTCGCATTCATTGCTGCTGCCCCCTAAGCATGAACAATTTGTTTCTAGCTATTCAAGTACTTCAATATGTTTAATTTGACCTTCTATGAATACTTCTTCTGTCCAGATGGTCCGAATAACCAATCCGTCTCCCGTTACTTCAAGCTCCCCTTTACTCAGGGCAAGCCGAAGCCGATCACTCGAGAAATGGAGCACGCCGCGATGGTTCTCAATATACAACTGACGATCTCCAATCATCGTCAATCTAGGCAAATCCATTACGACGTCAGGCGGCAAATCAAGCAGATCAGCAGCCATTTTACGCAGCTTGCGGTTTATGCGGCGCATGCAGGCAGAAGCCCCCTTTCCGTACTGTACCAAACTATGCGAGTGAAGCCGGAAATATGAGGAATGACCGCCCTGGATGCCTATAAAAGCATAAAAAAAACATCCTGCCATAATGACAGGATGTCAAATGTATTGAAATCGTTTAAATCTTCTTGCTACGATCTGCGAAAGGGCTGCTTCGCACGCGGTGGACCAAGTACCTCGGCTAGAATCACTGCTCTGCGCAGCTCGTTACCTTGTGCCATACGGAATGATTCAGAGCGTCTCTCTTGGGTATTTGAAGCCGAATGCGCTGTATGCTGTTTCTGTTCGCGCTCTGCAAGAGCTTTTTTTGCATTGAGTTCCTTCAAATATTCCGGTTCAACATATTCCGAACGGCTGCTGGAGGACTCCATGTTTGTCTGAGCCGAGCTGTAGGTCATCACAGGTCGTTCTATAGGCCGCTCCTCTGATCGCTGCTCAGCAGGGTACTGAGGCGATGAGCTGGCATTTGGAGTCGGCCTGCCTCCGAAGCTTGGCATCTGGGTAGTAGATGATCCTTTTTGGGCTTTTCTAATAACCGAAATAATGAAGCCAATTATGGCAATCACTATAAAGATGTTGCTGAACAGCAGCTTGAACAATTCGTTCATGGTGTATATGCCCCCCCGTACTCCGGTTTTGGCATTTGTGCTCTCGTGGTGCTTCGCACCAAAGTCGCTCAAATGCTCAAAACCTCCGTTGCAATTTAAATAACCAACCTTGACTTGGTGCTTCGCACCAAAGTCGCTTAAATGCTCAAAACTTACCTTGCTTTGACGCTTCGCATCAAAGTCGATCCAATGCTTAAGATCTATCGTGCCTTGGTGCTTCGAACCAAAGTCACTCAAATGCTCAAAACCTTCCTCGCTGGCTCCGCACCAAAGTCGAACCAATACTTAAACCTTCCTTGCTTTGACGCTTCGCATCAAAGTCGATCCAATGCTCAAGACCAACCTCGCCTTGGTGCTTCGCACCAAAGTAGATCCAATACACAAACCTTCTTGCTTTGGTGCTTTGCACCAAAGTAAATCCAATACACAAACCTACTTGCTTTGGCGCTTCGCACCAAAGTAGATCAAATTCTCCAAACCTGCTCTTTTAACGCTCTTCTTTATCTGGATTCGTTCCATCTGGTTTACCGATTGAATTACGCATCTGTGTATCGGCTTCGATGTTTTTGAAGTTCATGTAGTCCTGTATGCCAATATTGCCTTTCTTGAGGGCTTCTGCCATAGCTAGAGGAACTTGAGACTCAGATTCCACTACGAGTGCGCGCATCTCAACAACGCGGGCTTTCATCTCTTGCTCATGGGCTACGGCCATAGCACGACGTTCTTCCGCTTTAGCCTGCGCAATTCTTTTGTCCGCTTCAGCTTGCTCGGTTTGCAAATGCGCCCCGATGTTCTTGCCTACATCCACATCCGCAATATCGATGGAAAGAATCTCAAACGCTGTACCTGCATCAAGACCTTTGCCAAGCACAGTACGGGAGATCATATCCGGATTTTCCAATACGTCTTTATGTGAGTTGGAAGAACCAACAGTCGTTACAATACCTTCCCCTACACGGGCAATAATCGTTTCTTCACCAGCACCACCGACAAGTCGCTCTATGTTGGCTCTAACCGTAACACGGGCTTTTACCTTTACTTCGATACCATTCTTAGCCACAGCAGCTACGATAGGCGTTTCAATAACTCGTGGATTAACACTCATTTGAACCGCTTGAAGTACATCACGACCTGCAAGGTCAATCGCAGCAGCACGTTCGAACTCAAGATCGATGTTTGCACGCTGTGCAGCAATTAACGCATTAACGACACGATCGACATTACCGCCTGCTAGAAAATGGCTTTCCAGCTGGTTAATCGTCAAGCCTAAGCCTGCCTTGGATGCTTTGATAAGCGGATTAACAATCCGACTCGGTACAACACGGCGCAGTCTCATCGCTACAAGCGTAATAATACCAACCCTAACACCGGAAGCAACCGCGGAGATCCACAGCATGATGGGAAAAAAGCTTAGAAAAACAGATAGTGCAATAATAGCCAATATGACAATAATTACAATTGATATGACCGGATCTACATTCATGAATAACCCTCCATTATTTGGTTTCTGAATTCCATTGTTGCACAACAACACGAGTACCTTCAACTTTCACAACAACAATCTCTGAATCAACGGGAATAAATTGTCCAGCTGTGACTACATCTACCCGATCTTTGTCAATTTGAGCCGTGCCTGCTGGCCTAAGAGGCGTCAGCGTTAGCCCTCGTTTTCCAAGATAGGTGGATTTATTAGCCGTTGAAACATAGCCTTGCTCCGTCGTTAATTGATCACGAAGAATGAATTTGTTCCATATTCCTCGACTCTGGAATCTCTTTGCAATAATAAACACGATGACTGCCGCAATTGCAAGGGCTAGCGCAAGCGACAGAACAGCCTCTTTGGGATTCGCAGCAGCCATAATAACCCCCATAATTAAGGAGATTGCACCAAGAATACCGAGTATGCCGAAGCTGGAAATGAACAGCTCTGACACAAGCAGCAGAATACCAAGTACAAATAGGATGACGTCCTCCATGCCCGCAAATCCAATGATATAGTGCCCGAAGAAATAAAGCGCAAAAGCAACAATCCCAATAATGCCCGGTGCACCAAAACCAGGAACAATTAACTCAATTGCAACGCCTGCAATACCAATAACAAGCAGTAAAGTCATAATCGCAGGAAGGGTCAGGAACTGAGCGATACGTTCTATTATGCTTGCATTCACCTCAACGATATTGGGCTGCGATAGAGACAGATGATCGATCACCTCCGTAATGGAGGTTGCTGTAAAATCGGCGTAACCCACCTTCAGCGCATCACTGGCTGATAAGGACAGAATATCTCCCTTTTCTTTCGTACGTCCAAGCTCCTTCAGATCAAGGGTGATATTTGGATTCACCATAGCTGCCGCAATATTAGGATCACGGCCATTCAGCTTAGCTGCTTCTTTCATTTCCTCTGTCCAATAAGAGACGACTTTGGGATTGGTAACCAAAGTCCCTGAACCGTCTACAACGGCTGCAGCACCAATCGTGCTTCCAGGCTCCATTACAAGCTGCTTTGCGTTCAAAGCGATGTAAGTACCCGCTGATACTGCTTTCCCTTGAACAAAAGCAACCGTTGGAATTTTGCTCGTACGAATAAGATGTCCGATCTCTTCAGCACTGTCCACTCTACCACCAAGTGTGTTGATGATCAGCACAATATGCTGGGCACGAGCCTCCTCCGCATCTGCGTAAGAACGTTCTAGAAACTTCTGCAAACCTGATTCGATTGTTTGCTCTGCGCGAATCACATAAACAGTGGATCCTACCGATTCTGATTGGCTGCTAGCCTCAGCAGCAAAAGCAGCCGGAACAATAGATAACACATACAAAAGAAGGAAGATAATCGGAAGTAATCTTCGTATCATCCACTTAGTTCCTTTTCCCAACCTGGCCCCTCCTCAACGTTTTCATAGAAAACTCACTACTTAAACATTCATTTCCTATTCGCAAGAAAATAACTCCGCAAGCATTCACACGGTCTCACAGCCTTCAACTAGTCTGTAAGCATGTTCTGTGTTACACGGAGTGAAACGCTGATTATAAGCAAGAGCGCTCCGTTTCTTTCGAGAAAACGAAGCGCACTGCCCACATTATATTCGATTATACGTTACAAATGAAGGAAGGTTTCAAAGCGATAGGCTTAGCTATGTGAGGCTTCCTTCAGCCTTACTGCGGTCCAATCTGTTCGATAGAAACGCACCATAATCGAGATGCCCATTACCATTAAGAAGGAATAAAGAGATATCCACGCCCCCATACTTCCCCAGTGGAAGACGAAGATAAATACGTATGCAAGTGGTACAAAGACAAACCAACTGGCAATAAAAGAAATACGCAGTAGGAAGGTCGTATCACCCAATCCACGAAGTCCACCCGCAAAGAAATTGAGCAGTCCATCGAAAATTTGTAAATAAGCAGATACGGTAATGAGATATGCCGCAAGCTTGTAGACCTCTGGGTCACTCGTATAGAAATGAGCAATCTGTTCCGCAAATATTAATTCCACCGTACCCAGAATAATGAGGAAAATAGTTCCCAATATGGCTGTATCCGTTCCTGCCCTTCGTCCAATGAGCGGCGTACCCTTCCCTACATTTTGACCCACTAGAATCGTCGCAGTCGCGCCAAAAGCAAAGGCAGGCATAAAACCAAAAGACATGACATTAAGCGCAACCTCATTGGCTGCCAGTGCATGATCACCAAGACGAGCAACGAACGCGGTGAAAATATACATCGACAAGCTAAGCGAGAACTCCTGAGCGCCAAGCTTTCCACTTTCCAATGCGACTAATTTCATCTCTGCCCACTGAAAAACCATAGCGGCACGATCTCGAGTATGGAATTTTTTGTTAAGTACAAAAAAGAAGGTATACGCACATATTAAAAGTTGGAACGCTTCTCCTATAAAGACAGCAAGACCAGTCCCAGCAAGTCCAAGATGCGGCATGCCCCATTCACCGAACGTTAGCGTATAAGTCAAATAAATCATAATAACGTTGGTCATAATAGAGAGGACCATCGACATTCTTGTAGCTCCGATTCCACGTAAAAACCCATGAAAAGCAAAATTCAAAATACCGAACGACATCGCATAGAAGCGTATCTCCAAATAGAGGCTTCCTTGATGCACAAGTTCATCTGATCCACCTGTCCACCTTAGAATGTCATCTGCTCCCACAAAGCCAACTATCGCAATCAGAACAGCAAAAACGATACACATGTACATGGCCAAATAAGTTCTTTGGATGCCTTTGCGCATATCGCCTGCACCAAAGTTCTGAGCAACTAAGTAATTGAGTGTATGGCCAATTCCAGAAAATATCGCGAAAGCGTTATACATAATTATGTTGGAAACGCCCACTATTGCAATAATTAGAAAGCCCAGTTGTCCTACCATAATCAGACTGACTGTACCCGTCATTGTCTGGGTAGCGAAGGAAATGAGAGAAGGAATAGCAAGAAGCAAAATATTAATCCAATTACGCAGCATTATACTTAAGGCCTCGTTTCGTTTAGTTAGCCCC
Organism: Paenibacillus baekrokdamisoli; assembly: GCF_003945345.1. Taxonomy (GTDB): domain Bacteria; phylum Bacillota; class Bacilli; order Paenibacillales; family Paenibacillaceae; genus Paenibacillus_Z; species Paenibacillus_Z baekrokdamisoli. Next base: position 2,838,233 of record NZ_AP019308.1, read on the forward strand.
TATTGTGAGGGACCCAACGCGGAGGTGTCAATAGGTCTTCTGTGGGCGTCAATGGTGTGAAAATCGAAAAAACACTCCCTGCAACAGGGAGTGTTTGGCGGATTGCCTATGTTATTGCAGAAATTGCTGCACAAATGTGTTTACTAGTTTACCATCAGCACGCCCTTTTACCTTCGGCAAAAGTGCGCTCATGACTTTCCCCATCTCGGCTTTCGAAGAAGCACCGGTCTCCTGGATGGTCTGCTGAACAATGACTTTGATCTCTTCTTCGGTCAGCTGCTGAGGCAGGTATACACTAATAATTTCAATTTCTGCTGCGACATCTTTCGCAAGATCGTCGCGGCCGGCTTTTTCAAATTCTTGGAGGGAATCTTTACGCTGTTTGATCTCACGACTTAGAATATCAATCACTTCAGAGTCTTCTAGCGATCGTTTTAAGTCAATCTCCAAATTCTGAATGGATGCTCGCACCATACGAATTGTGGTGAGCTTAAATTTCTCTTGACTCCTCATTGCTTGCTTCATATCATCGTTCAATCGTTCGCTAAGGTTCATTGTGGAAGGATCCTCCTAAAACTTTCTCTTACGCGCAGCCTCGGACTTCAACTTACGCTTGACACTAGGCTTCTCATAATGCTTACGCTTCTTTACCTCGGCCAATACGCCATCTTTTGCGATGGTACGTTTGAAGCGGCGGAGTGCAGCATCGATTGTCTCGTTTTTGCGAACTTTTGTTTCAGACACCAGTTTTCCCTCCCTCCGAATCAGACCGTCCAAGAAAAGTTAACACGGTTCATCAAATTTAATTATATGATATAAAGAAAGGCAGTGTCAACTTGAATAGACAAGCTTTATTCTTACATCCAAAATCAGTCTGCTAAAGCTTTCATTTTATGACCACCAAGAAGGTGGATATGTAAATGATACACCACTTGCCCGCCCTCGTCATTACAATTATTAACCAGACGATAGCCCGTGTCTGCTATTCCCTGCTCCTTGGCAATTTGACGAGCGACCGTAAACAACTCTGCCATTAAAGCATCATCCTCTTCTGTCACATCATTCATGGTTGCTATATGTTTCTTCGGGATAATCAAGATATGTACAGGAGCCGCTGGAGCAATATCATGAAAAGCTACGATGCGTTCATTCTCAAATACTTTCTTTGAAGGAATGGCACCCTCAATTATTTTACAGAAAAGACAATCCATTCTGAAGCCCTCCTAAAAGATTTTGCGTGGCTTTGCCCACAACACCGGTAATAATCCAGGGCTTTAAGCAAAAACTCACTTCGGAAGCATAGGCTAAGATTTTGCGTGGCTTTGCCCACAACACCGGTAATAATCCGGGGCTTTAAGCAAAAACTCACTTCGGAAGCATAGGCTAAGATTTTGCGTGGCCCAAAATAGAGCCAGAAGCTCACTACTGTTTACTTTTATTCATAATAACGAAAAAAACTAGGCTCGTCCAATCTTAATAGCCGGCCCTGATCGGAACCGACTTCTTTGGCGTTCTTATGGATGCTGAACTTAATAAAAAGGTAACAAAGATATGGCCAAAAGCCCGGCAAGCGGAAATGCCTGACGAACAAAACGTCTTCTTGGATAATACGGGTAAGGATAAATTGGCGGATACGGACATGGACACCCGCGATCCCATTGTGCCTCACAATACGGAACAGCGATACAAACCATTTCGTCATCGATATGCTCCACAAATCCATCGACACAATAACCGTCATGTGTCTTTACGAGAACATAACGATGCATGTGTTCTTTGCACCAATTCTTTTTCTCGTGATGCTCCATCTGTTTAACAGCGGGATAGGCCACAGGCATTACCCATGCAGGTGCCTGTGCAACTGGTGCTGAAACATTTGGCATTACTGATGTGGGGGCCTTTGTATTCGGTGCTGAAATATTAGGCATTACTGAGGTAGGAGCCTTTGTATTCGGTACTGAAATATTAGGCATTACTGATGTAAGAGCCTTTGTATTCGGTGCTGAAATATTAGGCATTACTGATGTAGGAGCCTTTGTATTCGGTGCTGAAACATTTGGCATTACTGATGTAGGAGCCTTTGTAACCGGTGTTGAAACATTTGGCATTACTGATGTAGGAGCCTTTGTAACCGGTTCTGTAGCAATTGGTTTTACCGATGTAGATTTCTTAATCGGAGAATTTGACGTCTTTTCCATATTTAATGGACCCTCCTAAAAGTTTTGTGATACTTACATAAATACTTCTTTGGGAGCAAAACTCACTTCGGAAGCATACGCTGAGTTTTGTGATACTTACATAAATACTTCTCTGCAAGCAAAACTCACTTCGGAAGCATACTCTGAGTTTTGTGATACTTGGTTTAGATGGCTTCATGCTTGCAGAACTAGCTTCTAACGTACTCTACTCTCATGATATTCGCCCGTAGGCAGATGGCTCCTATAGAATCAAAAAATAGGCGCACAATTACGTAAATGATAATCATAATCAATGCTGATTTGATCAGGATATCCGTCTAAATTGAGATGGATTGACCTTTTTTTTCGGCGTATAATGAGTGCGAACCAAACTTTTGACACCATAACAACACGAATAAATAGTTTCCGGACATGTGGATTAAGATCTCAATGTAGTTTACTAATAACGATAAAGCTGTTAATGAGAACTGATTAAATACATAGCGAAGCGACAGTAACGCTTCTTTTGTATGAAGGAGGAAATTCGATGAAAGTTGCTATAATTGGAGGCGGGCTTGCAGGACTTACAGCGGCTGCTTATTTATCAAAAGAGACCGACGTGCAAGGTGTTCTATTCGAGCGAAGCCCACAGTTAGGCGGCCGAGCCTTCACTTATGAGAAAGCAGGCTTTACCTTGAATTATGGCGCTCATGCTATCTATGGTTTAGACCGTCATATCTTAACGAATATGGAAAATGAGCTTCAGCTTACATTTAGCAGCAAGCAGGTCGATAAACGCAAGGTTATGTATGAAAAAGGAGAACAGCTGACACCCGCTCCACTCGATTTTGTAAACCTGATGAAAACGGATATTTTAACAGTTAGGCAAAAAGTCCGTTTCGTAGGCGAGATAACTGCAATGATTGCGAATATTCATCAGATTAAGCATTACAATACGCTTGGCGACTACCTATCCGAATCGGGTGCCGATGAGGATGTTAAGGAACTTTGGGAGCATCTTGTTTGCAGCAATTTTTTTATAACGCCTGAGGATGCGCGTTTGGTCCCGGGCGCTGTAATTAGTGATTATTATCATAACTTATTCCTGTCGCAGCGACCGGTTAACTACGTGCTGGGCAGTTGGGCTGTCATCACTAATCAGCTTCGTGACAAGATAGCACTTACGGAGAGATGGTCCCTTGCTATGCAAGAGGGCGTGGATGGAATTCGTTATGAACAGGGAAAATACCTATTAAAAACGAAAGCACGGGAAGAATCGTTTGATCGCGTGATCTTCGCCATGCCGGTTCAGCAGGTCGTAAAGCTGCTCCGCGAAACACCATGGGAGCCTTTCCTCGAGCCTTATGAACATAATACAGCAACCGAAGTCATGGTTTATGACATTGGCCTGAGTCGTGTTGTAGCTCGCCCTTTCAGTTATATAAGCGATATGAATCACAAAATGTTTATTTCCGATGTGTCAGCGACCGACTATACACTGATCCCTGAAGGTGGACAATTACTGCAGGGTATCGCTTATTTGAGTGATGAGCCGATCGACGGGAATGAAGATCGTAAAGCTTATCTAAACGAACGCACCACGCAAATGGAGGATTTATTCGATCGCCACTACCCAGGTTGGCGTGATGCTATCGCTGTCAAACGAGTTTCTAAGAAAGCAATGGTCCAAAGCGTGAAGAATATAGCAGGCAACCGTTTATTACCTAACCGAATAGAAAGCGTTCCATTTTACTTCTGTGGTGACGGTTGTGAGGGTAAAGGTGAACTCGCCGAAAGAGCCTTCTCGAGCGGACGTCATGCGGCATCGCTGCTCACTGCAGATCTTCGAAAACATAAACAGCCCGTACTCTCCTACAGAGAATAGGCAGGCATAGGGTGGTAATAGGAAATGAACAGCAAAAAGCTGGCAGCTGAACATGCGGTTCAGTTTATCAAGAGCGGTATGATTGTAGGCTTAGGAACGGGTTCAACGGCTCACTTTGCCATTCATGCAATCGGAGCTCGGGTCCAGGCAGGGCTAACGATCCAAGCGATTGCGACATCTGAGCAGTCTGAAGCATTAGCTCGTGAACTAGAAATTCCTATTGTATCCTTCCAAGAGGTGAATGAAATTGATCTCACTATCGATGGAGCGGACGAAGTAGATTCAGACTTGAATGTAATTAAAGGCGGCGGCGGTGCTTTATTACGGGAGAAAATTGTTGCATCTGCTAGTCGTGAGCTGATAATCATTGTAGATGAAAGCAAAGTCGTTTCCCAATTGGGAGCGTTTCCACTCCCGATAGAGGTAGTCCCTTTTGGAATAGAGATGACCATGAAAAAGCTTGCAGCTCTGCTTGAATGTCCATTAACAGTAAGACAATCCGGCAATAAACCATTTGTAACGGATAACGAGCATTATATCGTCGATTGCCATACCGGCAGCATAGCGGATGCTGGGAAATTGACTCGAGAGCTAAATATGATTCCAGGCGTCGTGGAGAATGGGCTCTTTATCGGTATGGCTGCCAAAGTGATTGTTGGGTATATGGACGGAGCTGTACGTGAATTAAACCATACTTAGTCGATGAATGGTTAGAGGATTGAGATTGAGATTGAGAGCAAGAGCAAGAGCAAGAGCAAGAGCAAGAGCAAGAGCAAGAGCAAGAGCAAGAGCAAGAGCAAGAGCAAGAGCAAGAGCAAGAGCAAGAGCAAGAGCAAGAGCAAGAGCAAGAGCAAGAGCAAGAGCAAGAGCAAGAGCAAGAGCAAGAGCAAGAAATGCCGAACAGCCCGTAACCTTTTTCTAGGTATACGGGCTGTTCGAGTTGTCACATGCTTAACGAAGTTAGACCTATGGTTTGTACGTCACATTATCAGGTTCATTCATGATTTCCAGCATTTTTTTGCTAGCAATGACCCACTTATCGTCGAGCAATACCGTAAGCGCAGTCGTTCTGGATATAGTTTTGTAATTTAATGAATCAACAGCAGCCTGCAGCTTGGTATAAACCTCGAACACCTGCTTGAGATACGCTCGTTCTGCATCGGTCAGTGACCCTTCATGATTGCCAATTGCTTGTAAGGATTGGTCTACTTGCTCGAGAAATTCAGCTGCATTACGTTTAGGGGAAGCAAGTAATGGCTTCTCATTGGTAATCGCTGCTTCATCTATGATCCGAACCAAATCACGTTTCTCATTGAAGGCGGCTATAAGCGCACTCTTCGCAGCAAGACGCTTCCCGATATCATCGGTATCTAACAGAGCTTGGACGTTAGTCAGAACTTGACTGACATGAAGCTTGGTTTGCTTCGCCGTGTCCATAACTGCAAATCCCCGATCTGCAAGCTCGTTTTGATTAGATTGAATAGACCTTGTGAACAGGAACAGATTAGCGGTCACGCTAAATGTAAGCAATAGAAGTACGATTGGGGTAAAAATGGGACGTTTCTGCTTTGGCTCCTCCACGGATGAACCTCCAAATGATAAGCAGTCTCGAATTAGAGCTGCTTTTTCTAGTAGTAGTAAGAAGAAGAAAAATCGGTTGACACTGTTCTTGACGGAACTGCTGTTTCTTCCCTCGCATGATCCAAAAAAGAGATAAGTGTGAGCCTTGCAGCTTCTTGTTGTGAAATAATCTATTCCATAGATTATCTTTTTACGTGTGTGAATGCAAGCACCCAATGGTTCGATATGTGAAGGAATTAAGACAATCCCTCTCAGCAATCCTTACGGATTTACATCGTCTCCAGTTCAACCAAGCTGCCTCGTCCAGAAGGCTCCGAAGCCGTCACGATTAATCGACGCGGCAATCTTGCCCTCAGCTCGGGTACGTGGCTGATAACGCCTACGGCAAGGGTATCATTATGCAGCTTCTCAAGCGCTGTAATGACAGTATCTAGAAGCTCAGGATCTAGCGTCCCAAAACCCTCGTCTAGAAAAAAGAACTGCAGCGGATATTTACCCCTCAGCTGGATTTGTCCAGATAGCGCAAGGGCGAGCGCAAGAGAGGCCAAAAACGTTTCGCCGCCGGACAGCGTCGACACTGGCCGCCTAATGCCACCATTCGCATCATCTCGAATAACAAAACCTCCGCTGGAATCCACTTCCAGCGCATAACGGCGTTTGGTCAAGAAGCTTAGCCTCTCTGAGGCAGCTCGGCATACTTGTACAAGCTGCTCCTCCGCCACGTATTCGACGAATGCATTTCCTCTGAAAATCGTTTGCAGCGACTTTAATCGCCCTGTGAGCTGCTCCATCTGGATACGTTTCGTTTCAAGTGTATTCCATCGGTTTTGTTTGGTCTTGAGCTCATCAAGATCGCGCTCTGCCTTAGCCGCCGTTTGTAGTGCAGATTCATTGGTCGTACGTGCTAGGTTCAGTATAGCGACACATTGTTCCCACTCTTCATTAGTTAAGCTTCGCCCTTGCAATTGATCCCTTAGCAGTTCGATCTGTGCAGCTAGCTGCTGTTCCGTTTCACGGAAGCGAGTAATCTCTTCTGTCATACTTGCTTGCTGAGTGAGCAGCAGCTGCAAACCAGAGACTTCCTCATCGGATTGAAATGGCGATTCTGCTAGCGCAGACTTCCAGACTAACTGTGTTTCGTTATGTCTTGCATCAGCTGTTCGCTCCGCTTCGAGCGCAGCACTTCGCTGCTCGCCTGCTTCATTCAGTGCTGCTTGTGAGGCTTCATGAGCTTCTTTGCAATGTTTGAATTTCTTACGCAGTACAGTAAGCTCCAGCTCAGCCGCTTCCAATAATTCAGCTGCCGGTAGTCCTTTGGTCCACTGGAGCAGTTGTGCTTGCTTCTCAGCAAGCTGCTTCTTATACCCTTCCAAATTCAGGGAAAGCTCTAACACTTCAAGCTGAGCGGATTGTGCTAGTTTCTCATTCTCTTTAACTAATACTGCGGTCTCTTCTATGAAGCTAACGCTGCGTTCCAGACGGTTGCGAAGCTCATCGGAAGCATGGTCTCTTCGCTCCATATCGGTTAATAGCTCCTGAGCCCGTTCTGGCTTCACATCTGCGCCAAATTTCTCTCTCCATTGTGACAGCTCCTGATTCATAGCTTCTGAAGCTTCCGTATTTCTAGTTTGGGCACTGTTTAGCATCGACAAGAGGGAACGTTCCTCATTGGAAATAAGCTCAAATTGGCGTACTTCCTCACTGTACTGGTTGCGGCTGGTACTCCATTCAACCTCTTTTGCTGCAAAAAAGCGATCCTGCTTGGAGCATCTATGATCCGCTTCCGATAGACTTTCTTCGATGATCTTCAATATGGAATCTGCAAGAATGGGATCGAAGACCGGAGGCAGCTGAGAAAGGCGAGATAATTGGAATATCTCGGCATCTGAATGTGATTGGGACAGAAGCAGAGATTGAGATTGAGATTGAGATTGAGATTGAGATTGAGATTGAGATTCAGATTGAGATTGAGATTGAGACTGAGATTCAGATTGAGATTGAGACTGAGATTCAGATTGAGCCTGTGAGATAGGCAGAGTTATAAACTCTTTCTGTTGGTTGCCTTGCTCCGAGGCTGCTGCCGCTTCACTTTGAGTGCTTAACCAGCTTGCTCTTACATCTGCTTCTGCAGCTGTTGGCAAGTTATTATCTTTTGCTAAACGGTCTAGTGGTGCCTCCGAAATAATGAGTTCTTGAAGTCGCTCAAGAGCGGATGCTGCTTTGGAACGTAACGGTGTGACTCGAAGAAGCAAGCTTTGCGTTTGCTGCAGCGCCCGCTCCCACGATACTATTCTATCTTCCTCTTCGCTTTCAATCGCTGCTGTTGCCCTATTTCCATGCAAAAGGGGATGTTCACAGGAGCCGCAAACCGGACAGGACTCCCCATCCTTCAGTCCTTCTGCAAGCATCGCGGCTAGCTGTAAACGTTGATATTCACGCTGCTCCTTCCGAACACCTGTTATCCATGCTGGTAGATGCTCGCTTGCATGCTGCAGATTGTTTTCGAGCTGCTGAAGCTCGTTTAATGATGGCGTGAGCCCATGGGAATGCTCAATCAGACGATACCAAGCTTCACTTCGCTTGGTCGTGGCGATTGCAGCCTTGCTGTTGAGAAGCCTATGTTGCTCATTCAAAGCGGCTGCTTCACGCTGCGAGGCTTCCAGCTGTGACCGGAGTCCGTCATACTGCTGCAGACGACGGGAGAGCGCGCTGCGCTGCTCCCTATCAGCAGCGGTAAGCTCTATGGTTTTGAGCTCGGCCTTGAGCTCGCTCTGCTTGGCAGCGGCTCTGCCGAGCTTGTCCTGCGCGGCGGCGGCTAGCTCACCGTAGCTGCGCTGCCTGGCGGCAGCATCCGCATAGCGATGCTCGCCGCTAGCGGTGCTCGCGGCAAGCGCGGCGGCTTCGCCTTCAAGCCGCTGCGCTTGCGCGAGCTGGTCGAGCCGCAGCGCTAGGCGCGGCTCGGACGCCGCGGCTTCGGCGGCTGCCGCCGTCCACGCGGCGGCGGCGGCCGTGGCCGCCTCTAGCCGGGCGGCATGCGCCAGCCCGGCGGCCTCGCGGCGCGAAGCGGCAGCTCGCAGCGCCGCTTCGGCCGTGCCGGCAGCGGCGAGCGCGGGCATAAGCCGCTCCGCCGCCGCGAGGCGCTGCAGTTCGCGCGCCAGCGCCGCAATGCGCGGCGCCTCCGCTTGCTGCGCTTCCTGCAGCGCTTCCTTCGCACGGAGCGCTTCCAGCCGCTCGCGCACATGCAGCCGCTCCGCGTGCTGCTGCTCCGCCTCAGCCAGCGCAGTTCGCGCTGACGCTGCGGCGGCTGCCGCTTCGCGGTGTCGTTCCGCCGCTGCATCTACCGCGGCGGCGGAAGCGTCGCCGAGCCCAAGCTGCTCGGCTGCCGCCTCATTCAAAGCGGCTTCCGCCGCCTTCATACGCTGGCTTAGCTTCAGCGCCAGCCCATCCCCAAACCGCTCCAAACGAAACAACCGCTGCAGCATCGAGCGGCGATCTTTACCCGTAAGCGAAAGGAATTCCGCGAATTTCCCCTGCGGAAGCACAACGGCACGGGTGAAATCCTGCATCGTAAGACCGATTCGCTCTTCAACGCAGCGCGTCACCTCGACTAGCTTATCGGCGAGGACAACATCGCCGGCATCCGTAATCTCAATGAATCGACTGATTGAATTGTTTATTGTGATATCTCCGCTGCGCTTGAACTGACGCTCTACACGGTAACGACGCTTCTCTCCCGCACCGACCAGCTCAAATGTAAAGGCTACCGCGAGCTGCTTCTCTGCTTGATTCATAATGCCTTGTGTACCATTGGCTGCCCGTTCTACCTTGCCGTACAGAGCAAGCGTAACAGCATCCAGAATGCTCGACTTTCCGCTTCCGGTCGCGCCGAATATTCCAAACACACCCGCTTCACAAAGCCGCTCAAAATCGACCTCCTGCGCTTCACGATAGCTCTGAAGTCCGCTTAGCCGAAGCAAAATCGGTTTCATTAGCCTTCGCCTCCTTCCAGCTGGTCAACCCGCTCATCCGAATCATTGACCGCTGTACGCTCATCATCCTCAGCGATAAGCTCCAAAAACAACTGTACAGTATCCACATCCGGCTCTGCTCCACCTGTTTGACGGGAGAAGAAGCGACGAAAAAGCTCTTCAGCTGGAAGCTGTTCACGCGAACGAGTATCCACTTCAGCAGATGCTGCAGTCTCTGGATAAACAGGGCGGATATGTACAAGTCCTTCATGCTGACGCCGCAGCTGCTGAATATGCTGCAGCGTCATAGACTCCGTCATCCATACATCTAGATCGATCCAAGCACGGGCATCGCGCCCTTCCTCCAGCCAGCTATGAACCTCCGTTAGCCCGCCTTTTGCCACCCATCGAACTAAAGGCCTGCCGCTGCTAAGCAGCACTTCACGAGGCTCAATCAAGCTCCCTGGCTTCGCATCCATAACCACAACCGATTTCGCTTGTCCTGCCTCAGAAAAACTATAGGCAAGAGGAGATCCGCTGTAGCGCATGCGTTCGTCACCGTCCACCCGCTGCGGCCGATGCAAATGACCAAGAGCCACATACTGGGCGCCAACTCGCAGCGCCGAGGGATCAACCGTATACGCACCGCCAATTTGGATAGGCCGCTCTGAATCCGTCTCCAAACCACCTAAAACATAAATATGACTCATCGCCAAATTTACCGTATCCGCTCGGAATGATTCGCCAAGCTTGGCCATTAAACGCCCCACTCGCTCGGAATAAGCGCTTCGAAGCACAGTCTCATCGGTTGCCTCACTCAACAATTCTCGCAATCGCGACTCCGATGGATAGGGTAGGCCCGCAATGATCGCTCGCTCTCCTGTTCGAGCAACATCGACTATCATAGGCTCATCAGTTGGCATACCAATAAGTCTTATGTTGCTAAGAGAAGCAAGGGGTGCCGAGGCTGATACACGCTCAGGATGATCGTGGTTCCCTGCAATGACGGCTACCGTCCGCTTGCCCCCATCCGATAACCGCGAAAGAGCTTCATAAAACAGCTGCTCCGCAGCCGCTGGCGGATTAACGGAATCATAAATATCACCTGCAAGCAGCACTAGATCAATTGCCTCATCCTTCACAATTGCCGCTAGCTCATCGACAAAAGCCTCCTGCTCCTGCAGGCGACTCCGCCCCTCGAGCGACCGTCCAAAGTGCCAATCCGCTGTATGCAAAATGCGCATCGTTTGTTTCCCCACTCTCTTGTCCAACTAAAATAGCTTCACAGATTTAGCTCCATCAAAAAAGTACACATAACACTCATTGACCTGACGCCCCATAATACGCTGAAGCGCTTCAGCATACAGCTCCAATTGAAACCGATGCCGCTCAGCCGCTTGCTCCCACTGTTTCATAGATATCGTGTCAGTCTTATAATCAAGCAGTACAAGACCGCCCTCATCTTCAAACAAACAGTCAATAACGCCTTGTATAAGAATAGGCTCCTCATCCAGCGCTTCATTCGCCTGTGGATAGACACGGGATGCCGGAAACGTACAGCTAAACGGTGTTTCCCGCCTTACCCACTGTGCCTCAACAAGCCGACGACCCACCTTTTCCTGGAAAAACGAAGCGACGGCTGCAATGTTGACTGCTTTCGCCTGCATCGCAGATAACAAGCGTCGTTCCTGCAAAGAATCAACCGTGTCTCTTACAAGCTGCTCATCCACATCTGTTGAAAGTGGAATATGCTGCATGACCAAGTGACTGACAGTTCCTCTTTCAGCTGCAGTAAGCGAAGCTTCCTCCATAAATTTCGGACGCCGCAGACGGAACGTATACTCACCACCACCGTCTATCACAACAGGTAAAGATGCCGCTCCATCCAAGCTAACACCATGCGTATCAAAGCTTGAAGCATCTACATCCAACAGCAATTCCAGCTGAATATCGGTCATTTCGGGCTCGAAAATAGGCTGGTCTGCCTCTTGCAGCTGGACCCCAGTTATCGGCTCTTGTAAAAGTAAAATAGCCGCATCCTCATCAACAGCTGTCTCTGCATGCAGCCGTTTCATCTCAGTAACTGATGTTTTGGCAGCAATGGTTGTGGCCGCTGCATAGGGGTACTGCCAGGTCAGACGCCGATCAATCTCATCCGCTGCTTCTAAAGAGACAGGCAGAGGTACAAGTGCCTGAACCGCTTGCAATCGTTCTTCAAAAGCTGCTACAGCCTCGTCATCGACCGCGATGGAAGCGGCCGCTTCAACACCAAGCATGGACGCAGGGACAACCATGGTCTTCCAGTCACGGAAAGAACCTTCGGATGGAAATCGAAGAACAGACTTTTCCATGGGAAAGTCGACCAATTGTCCTTCTGATTGACCCTCTGATTGACCCTCTGATTGACCTTCTAAATGACCTTCTAAATGACCTTCTGATCTATCTTCCGATTCACTGTCAATTCGCATAGATCCCTGAGTATCTAGTTGATCCTTCTCTTCCTTCTTGCTTTCATTCATGCTTACAATCTCATTCTTGCTTTCAATCTTGCTCTCAAGCTTGCTCTCATTCTTGCTCTCATTCATGCTTCCACTCTTGCTCTCGTTCTCGTCTTCATCTCTGCCATCGTTTCCACTATTCCCAGCACCATCGATGCTGCCAAGCCCTTCTATTAACCCGCTCCGCCCCAGCTCCGCATCTCTCTCAATCGTAATCGGAATACCAGCATCCATCGCAAGAGGACCCACCCAATCAATGAATCGCTTGGCTTGTGCGAGTCGGAAGTCTGGGAGCTTCCCTTGCGGATCGAGTGCGGTTTGCCAGCGCTGAAGCTGCTTCGCAGCATCCGCAACCGTTCCGACGAGGAACATTTTCTCCTTCGGTCTAGTCAGAGCCACATATAAGATTCGCATCTCTTCTGCGAGTGTTTCCATCCGCATTCGCTGGCGAATAGCCAAATAAGGGAGTGTCGGATAGCTGACTCTGAGCTCTGTGTTAACAAACCGTGGTCCGAAGCCAAGCTGCTTATGCATAAGAAACGGACTGTTCAAATCTCGTCGATTAAACAGCTTTCCAAGACCAGCGATGAACACGACGGGAAACTCGAGTCCTTTGCTTTTATGAATAGACATAATACGTACGACATCTTCCTGCTCACCTAATGCTCGAGCCGTTCCTAGATCGCCGCCGTTCTCACGCATCCGATCGATAAATCTCAGAAACCGGAATAATCCGCGAAGAGTTGTCGCTTCATATTGCCGAGTACGATCATGCAAGGCCCGGAGGTTGGCCTGCCTCTGCAAGCCCCCAGGCATCCCGCCCACGAGGTCGTAATATCCCGTTTCGCGATAGATTCGCCACAGCAGCTCTGCAAGCGAGCCTCTCCTTGCTTCTTCGCGCCAGATCTCCAAGGAACTCAGAAATCCGTTCAGCTTATTCCTTGTTTCCTCTGCAAGCGAAGGGTCATTAACCGATAAGATAACCGCATCGTAATAAGAAGCTTTGCCTGCTAGAATTCGAATCATCGCAAGCTCTTCGCCGTTCAGTCCCACAAGGGGTGAACGCAGCGCTCCGGCAAGCGGAATATCTTGGTAGGGATTATCAATAATGCGAAGCAACGACAGCATCGTCTCTACTTCCGTCGCGTCAAAATATCCGCTGCTCAGCTCCGCATAGGCTGGTATTCCTTGCGCTTGGAGCTCCTCAATAATAAGAGGTGCCCACTGCTTATCTGCACGAAGCAAAATAACAATATCGCGCCATGCGAGCGATCGCTTCCGTCCGCGTTTGCCATCAAACACTTGGAAGGGCTGCGACTGATACCCGCCTTCTTCCTCCCGCTGAAGTCCCTTAAGACGAGCGATTTGGGCTGCAATCCACCGCGCTTCCAACTGCACCGTTTGCAAATCCTCCGCTGTCTCTGCAGCAGTCTCTCCCGCTTCTCCATCCATCGATAGATCCGCAGTTGGTCCAGCATCCTCTTCGGGATTCGTTTCTACTGCTCCACGATCTAATAAGGCAAACTCGACCGCATACCGCTCTGGAGAACCGCCTTCACTGGAAGAAGGATACGCTGCCCCGCAGACAAGCTCCGCGCGTTCATCATAATCCATCTCAGCTGCCTTCTCGCGCATAATAGCCCGGAAAACATTATTCACTCCGTCAACGACCTCGGAACGGCTGCGGAAATTCCGCGCAAGATCGATGCGAATCCCTCGGTCTATACCCGTAATCGGTTCTGCTTCTATCACCGCTGGAAGCAGGGAGCCACCTTCTGACTTCTCCGCCTCGCTCGAATCCATTTCATGTACCTCAACTGAATCCTGTAAGCCATCGCTATCAACAGCGGATTGATAGGCTTTATATTTACGAAGGAACAGGTTCGGTTCTGCCAATCGGAACCGATAAATACTTTGCTTCACATCGCCAACCATGAATCGATTGCCTTTGCCTGGGCGGGCAATCAGTGAAACAATCGCCTCCTGTACCATGTTTGTATCCTGATATTCATCGAGCAGAATCTCATCGAATTGACGCTGATATTCTAGTGCAGCGGCGGAAGGAACAGACTGCTCTGGCGTTGAAGAAGCATCGCGCAGAATCCGCAGACAATAATGCTCCATATCACCGAAGTCGATAAGTCCTTTATCGCGTTTAGCTGCTTCGAATCGACTTCCGAACTCCTTAACCAGTTCGGATAGCGTGGACATTAGTGGCGCTAGCTCCCTGAGCTCCAACGCAAAATCGTCCGGAGATCGAATGAACAGCTCATCCGTCATATCTGAGACCGTCGTCTTTGCCATATCCCTAAGCTCTTTGGCCTGCTCCTGCAATTCCTTATCAACGGAATCGCCGCGCTGACTCTTCAGCTTGCCAAAGCCAGCGGCGGAGAAAGCCTCATGCCAAGTAATCCAAGGCTCGTTTCCAACGCGGCCAGCTAACGTTCTGACAACTGTCAGATCATCCTCGAACGTAGTCGCATATGCATCTGGACCTGCCGGCTGACGCGTTAGCTCCAAGGCTTGCTCCAGCAAGCTTTGCGCACCTTCGAGACCTAGTGCAACGAAATCCGTCAAACTTGCCACCCAATCCGTGCGGCCAAGCGCCTTCGCATCCTTTACGTCGAAGGACGCTGCAGTCTCATCGAGCCAAACACTCGGATACGGGTGACTTTGAGAAAAGTTGTACAGCTTCATAACTAGCGCATATAACGGCTCATCTCCACGCTCACCGCCGAAACGGTCTACTAACTCGTAGAAGCCATCTGATCCCTCTTCCTCGGCATATCTCTCCTCGAATAGAGCATCCAGCACATCCATGCGAAGCAGCTCTGCCTCCGTCTCGTTCGCAATGCGGAAGCCTGGATCAAGACCGATGAGTGAATAATAGCGACGAATAACATCCAAGCAGAAGGAGTGAAGTGTCGTAATTGAGGCACGGCCCATTAGAGCCAATTGACGTCGCAAATGCTCAGAACCCGGATTATGATCCAGCTCCTTCTCCAGCGCGATCCGAATACGTTCCTTCATCTCGGCTGCCGCTGCTTTGGTGAAGGTTGCCACAAGCAATCGGTCAACATCGGTATCTGCCGATATTTTGCGAATAATTCGTTCGACCAGTACAGCTGTTTTACCCGATCCTGCTGCAGCTGCAACGAGAATATTTTGACCGCTCGTTACGATGGCACGCCATTGATCATCCGTCCAATTGCTTCCTTGCGGCTTGCTAGGAGTGGTAGTCTTGGCAATCGTCATTCTTCTCCCTCCTTCTCTCCCGTTTTCCGCTTGTCGATCTGTTCATCTATATCCACTCTATGATCGGAGCCTTCACCTGCGGCAAGCAGCTCCCATACTTCGTCTTTGCCCGGTTTATGCAGCTTCGTATAGCAATTACCTTCTATTAGAGGGTCAAATTGACAGACTGGCTTATAGGCGCAGAACTGACATGGCGTTTTTCCGCCAAGTCGATAAGGCGCAATCGAGACATCACCACCAGCAATTCGATCTCCGATTCTGCGCAGCGTAGCCCTGACCGATTGACGCAGTGTACCCCACTGCTCATCCGACACGACGGAAGAGCTGCTATAAAATCCGCCATCCCTTTTCAATCCAATTGGCAGAAGATCCGAATAGCCAGTCGAAAGCGAATCATCCATCATTTTGACCGTTCCTTCGTCGGCCAGCACAAGACCCTTCAACTTAAATCGTTTCAGCATCTCCATTCGTGCTTTGTCCGGCGATATTCCGTTGGCCGAAGAGAGCATCGGATTATGAACGTGAAAATAGAGTGCTCCAGCAGCTTTGGCCGGCTGTCCGAGCCATTCCGTCGCATTCGTCAGCAGGACATCTAGATAAGTGAGCATCTGCAGGGCCATTCCATAGGCAACTTCTTCGAGACGCAGCTGCTTGGCACTAGATTTATAATCAATAACACGCAGCAGTAAGCCATCGTCTGATTGGGCAACATCCACACGGTCAATTCTTCCTGCCATCTCAAGCATTCTTCCGCCATCCAGCGGAATTTGTACAGCCGGCAAAGGACCATCCGGACCGAAGCCAATTTCGAGACCGACCGGAAGGAACTGAGACCGCTTGGCATGCTCGCCAAGAATAATCGCTGCTTGTCCGACGATATCCTTTAGTTTGCGAGCTACATATTGATGGCGGCCGCTGCTGAACAGAATTTGCGATTGCAGTCTAAGCGCCAGCTCATTGACAATTTCAGCGGATGCCTCTTTTATCTCTTCCGGTGAGAGTGTCCCCCACCTCTCGCCAAGCGTTTCCGTAAGCCTGCTGAGCGCCGCATGAAACAGCTGTCCGATATCCGGTGCAGCCAGCTTGTACAGCTCACGTTCACGCAAGCGCAAGCCATGAATAGCAAAATGCTGGAAAGGACAAGAAACGAAACGTTCCATGCGTGATACACTTCCACGCAATAATTTGCCATAGAGCATATCCGCCACATGGATAGACAAGGAAGGCTCTTCATTCGAATAATCCAAGGATCCCACTAGCCGCTGCAGCTTGCCCTGCCACTCCGGCCGTACCGCATACCAGTTGAAGGCTTCCCACCAAATCGAGGCCATTCCCATTCCCTGCCGCCAGCCTCGCAGCTGCGTAATGAGATAAGAAAGTGTCCTTTCCGGATGCGCCATGAAGGCCTGCTGCTCGTTCTCCGTCAATGTTGGAAGAGGTTCAATAGCAATCATTCGTTCCGGTATGCCAGGGAATAGCTGTTTGACATGGCGAATAACCTCGGATGGGTGAAGGCTTTTTCCTTCTTCATCAGACATCGGCCAGCTAACCCAAAGATGGCGGCTTGGCGTTGTTAAAGCGTTATAAATAAGGAATCGTTCATCCAGCAGCCTTCTGCGAACGCTAGGCGCCATAGCTAGCCCGCCGTTCTCCAGTGTCTCCCGCTCCTGCTCTGTAAGTACACCATCCTCCTGCAGCCTCTGCGGCATAATGCCATCATTAGCTCCGAGGACATAACACACCCGTATATGACCAGACCTCGTCCTGTCCATGCTGCCGATCAGCACCTGATCAAGCGAAGGTGGAACGGCTGCCAGCTTCAAGCTCTCAAGCCCTGTCTCGATCATCCCAGAGAACAGCTCCAGCGTCATCGGCTCTTCTCCCGTCATCTCGGTCAGCTGATCCAGTACATCCATGACGCCATCCCATAGCTGCTTGTGCTCGCGAGCACGCAGCGTATCCCCTGAGGCAATTGCTTTGCGGCTCCACCTCTCCAGTCGATCGGGGGCATCTATTGTCATTAGAAGCCGATAGAGAGCTTCACACATTTGCCTAACCGTAGAAGCTTTCTTAAGCTCACGATTGAATTTATGCAGTATAGGAACGACCGCTTCGCGCGCCGCCATTATAACATCAAAATGACGAACCTCTCGCTCAGAGGCTTGTGCCGGATCCCCTTCCAATGTATCGCGTGTAATGGGTCTCCACTGGCTTCTTGTCAGCCAGCGATTGCCATTAATGCCTGCAGCTAAAGCGTAGTTCTCAAGCAAATCGAACGTTTCCCGGGTTAAGCTTCCGTCCTCCGGAATCAACAGCTCTGTCTTAATGCAGCGGAATACCGACTCGTAATGCCAACCATGTGTCGCAATCTCAAGCGCTGAACGAATAAACTCCACAAAAGGATGATGGAGTGCCGCCTTCTTCTGGTCAAGGAAAAAAGGGATCTGATAATCATTGAATACAGCTGTAATATAGTCATTGTAGTCCGGCGCATTACGCACCAGTAAGGCCAAATCCCGATATCGCAGTCCCTCGTCACGTACTCTGCTTACGATATCACGGGCAACCGCTTCTACTTCCGCACGTCGATTAGCAGCAGCATGCAGGGATATGCTGCCCTTCTCGAGTTCTACATCAGATAGACGCAGCGGCTTGCGGTCCGCATAATGACGCTCAACATGCGCCAGCATCGGACTATTGCGAAACCGATGATGGGGGTTGCCATTCAGCATAATAGGATCAAGAATCGTTACCCCGTTATTGAGTGCCAATTCCCGCAGCTTGAGGAACGTTTCCGCTGTAGGACGGAATAGGTCCAGCTCATGAGGCCGTTCATCAAGTCCATACAGCCGATCAAGGCTAAGCGCGATGGTCACATCCGCGGCATCACGAATTAACACTTCAAGCGCCTCGAATTCCTTCGGTGTAAACCCATTAAAGCCATCAACCCAAATCTGTGTCTGCTTCATCGAAGCTGCCTGTCCGAACCCCTTTACCAGCCAGCTCAAATAGTCCTCTGCATCCACATATAGACCAGCAAGCTCCTTCTCCAGCTCTAAGGCAATCTGCTGCAGATCATTCAGCTTGCGTCCAAGCAGCGGATTACTCGCTCCTGGAAGACTGCTTTGTGTAAAGTGATGCAGCTGCTCGGAATCGATGCCGTAACGCTTCCATTCCGTCATCAAGTCGCCCAGCCGTTCAATGAAACCATGCTGCGATTCACTGCCTTGGAACAACTGAAGTTGATTCTCAAGTCTATGTACGATTTTGTACAGCAGCATATTCTTACCATTCTCACTTATCGGAACAAGTGCAGTTCCACCTGTTTCCTGCATCACGCGAAAGGAAAGTCTCCTGAAGCTCAAAGCCTGCGCACGTATCGTTCCCTTAAGCTGCGTTCGTCCGAGTAAAGCATACTCAGTTTGAAAGGTCGCCTGCTCCGGGACGAGCATGACCATAGGAGCGCCATCCGGTTGCTCCAGAGCCTGCTGCCTTATCGCATCCAGACAATAATGTGTTTTCCCCGCACCTGAGCGGCCAATGACAAAGCGAAGTGCCATGCGTCCACCCCTTCATATTTCGATTCTACTATTCTACCATATCGGGACAATACTTTTCACCCGGAAACACAAACATTTGTTCGTTTTATACTCAGGTAAATAGTGCATTATCCCAGTGTGCTTCAACGCATATCCTAAAAGATGGCTGCGTACAAAAAAGCAGGCAAGCTTATGCTCACCTGCTTTACTTATAGAAGCTCAATAACAGCTAGATAAATGGTCTTTCACGCTAATTTTTAACAAATGTATTCTACAGTGATTCGTTTATAGCTACCTATGAATCTGTTCCAAAGGAACGGGTACGTGACCGTATTGAGGCTGTGCCCCCCGCCCATCTGCTGCCCAATTGACTGCATTTGCGATAACACGGATGATCTGAGGGTTATGATAGGTTGGATATGTCTCATGCCCTGGACGGAAATAAAAAACTTTGCCCTGTCCCCGGGAATAGGTACAGCCACTGCGAAAGACTTCACCGCCTTCAAACCAGCTGACGAATACGAGCTCATCCGGGGTCGGAATGTCGAAATGCTCTCCGTACATTTCTTCCTGCTCCAATTCGATATACTCACCAATGCCTGCTGCAATCGGATGCGCTGGATTCACAACCCAGAGCCGTTCCTTCTCATCTGCCTCTCTCCATTTCAACGCACAAGAGGTTCCCATCAGTTTTTTAAATATTTTCGAATAATGACCGGAATGAAGAATAATTAAGCCCATACCTTCGAGTACTCTAGCTTGAACTCGGTTAACGATTTCGTCGTCTACCTCGTCATGAGCCATATGTCCCCACCAAATAAGTACGTCTGTGCGATTCAGCACCTCTACAGTGAGTCCATGCTCTGCTTCATCCAAGGTTGCTGTCTGGGCAGAGAATCCATATTCCTCCTGCAGCTGCGTTGCAATTGCTGTATGAATACCATTTGGATAGATGTCCATCGCAATTGGATTGGTTCGTTCATGTCGATACTCATTCCATACAGTAACCTGCGTCATGCTAACTGACTCCTTCTGCTGTTCGTGTTTGTGTTCGAATATCTGCGGGAGCTATCGTTCTCTTCAGGCTTGCCGCTTGAGCAATGGCTTCCAGCACTTCTTGGTTCGCGTACCCATCTTGCAATCCCGGAAGCTCATCTCGAACGCTGCCGCGAAGCATATCAGCAAAATCCTGCATTTGAGTAACCGCATAGGGAGCGGGCACTTGATGACGTCCTGTCACGCTGAGTGATGGATCTCCCGATTCGGCTTGGGGACGAATCCAAGTCAATTCATTTCCTCGCTCACAGCTCACCGATAGAGTTCCAAGATCGCCATAGATGGTGACCTCTAACTGATTCCCCGACCCGTACGCATTGCGGGATGTCTGAAATACGCCCGCAACGTCGCCCTCTAAGGTTGCCAGGAAGCCCGTAAAGTCATCCACATCCACGGTACCCTCCGAGCCTGTAGCCGGATCATGTCTTTTGGAGATAAACGTCTTCATTTGAGCGGTTACCTCTGTAAATTCACCGATCATAAAGCGTGCCGCATCCACCATATGAGAACCTAGATCTGCTAATGCTCCTGTACCTGTTATGCTGCTTTGGTAGCGCCAATTCATCGGAGTGCCGACCATCGACACTCCCCATGATTGCAGGTATTGAACAAACACACTTCGAATGGCACCTAATTTCCCCTCCCGAATCAAATCACGCGCATAGCGGAAGGATGGCACATACCGATAGGAGAAGCCGACCATCGAAGGAATTGGATCTGTTTCATAGAGCTCGAATAGCTCCAATGCCTCTTCGTAGGTACGTGTAAATGGTTTCTCCGTCATAAAAGGCTTCTTATGAAGCAAACAGCATTTCACAATTTCATAATGCACGTTATTAGGGGTAATCGATAAGATTGCATCTACCTCATCGTCAGCGATTAAGTCCGCATAGTCGGCATATCGATGCTCTTGGGCAATGTTCAATTTGTCGCCTGCCTGTTCCACCGCTTGGGCGTTGGAATCACATATCGCAGTCACATGAACGCCTTCCAGCTTTGCCATCTGCTCCAAGTGGACGTTAGCCATTCCGCCCAATCCAATAAGGCCAATTTTAATTTCTTTCATGCTGCAGCTCTCCCTACGACCTTGTTATTAATTTGCCTTCGCCCATTCATCCAGCTGCTTTTGCTTCTCAGCAATGATCTTATCCATACCGGCTGCCTTAAGCTTGGTGATATAGTCCGGAATATATTTCTCTGGATCCACCGATCCTGTTACGATCACATTTTTAAATTCCTTCTCGACGTTGCTTGTTGCGGCAATTTCCGTTTTGACCGGCTCTGCGTTAAAAGCAAACCCTAACGCACGAGATTTCTCCGCACTCTTATTGTAATTCGCATAAGCTTCCCATTTGTTCGGATCTTCACTTGCCCAAAGATGAACGAGCGGGAGGTTGCCGAGCATCCAGTTTCTAGTTGGCGGGTAGCCAGAGCTGTTGCTGTCTACGCCCGCTGGGAAATCAATAACATTATCGGATTTGATCACGTAATGCTTGCCTTCAATTCCGTTGATCAGCAAATTCATAATATCTTTGTCTGTATACAGCAGATTGGCGAACATCATGGCGCGTTCTGGATCCTTCGACGTTCTAGAAATCGCCAGCACTGCACTGGTAGCATCCGTGGTGCTTGTGAATGGTTTGGCGAGCTGAATCTCAACCAGCTCTGTTCCTTGAGTCCGAGAATTATCCAAATTCGAGCCTGGCTTGAACGAACCCGTCTGTGCGAAAGCTTTGCCCGCTCCAAGTGATTTACCAATATCCTGCAGCGTTGCAGCATCTTTATTGATATAACCGGCTTGATACCATTTACGCATTAATTTTGCATACTCCATATATTTGGGATCTTCGATTTTATTGATTACTTTAAGTCCTGCTCCAGAGCGTGTCAGCTCACCAGGTCCTTCACCTAACATATCGTAATAACCATAGTCGAGAATCATGGCCGATGGCGATGCGCCGCCTGTCGTTATGAATGGTGTAACGCCTGGCTCATTTTCTTTAATGGTTTTGAACAGCGGCTCCATATCTGCAAGCTCTTTCACTTTAGACAAGTCGAATTTATATTTGTCGACGAGGTCCTTACGCAGAATCAACCCTTTATCAGCAGCAAATTCTTTATTGGCGACCATCCCGTACAATTTTCCATTTACCTTGGCTGCATTTACGATTTCAGGATCAATGGTTTTCGTGAAATCCTGACCATACTTGGCTACCAGATCATCCAGAGGTATAAACTGTCCTTTGGCAACCTGCTGCGTGAATCCGAACCAGCCTGCTGAGAACATGAGGTCGAATGGATCGTCAGAAGCAAACATCAGATTCGTTTTATCTCCCCAAGCACTCCAATCAATGGAACGTATTTCGAGCGTAGCATTGATTTTTTTCTGCAAAATTTTGTTGATTTCATCCTGCACCAGCTTCTGATCCTTCGGCTCCGGTCCAGGAAACACCATGACAATGTTATAAGGACTTAACTTGGAATCGTCTGCTGCCCCTGCATTGTCGCTGCTGCTTTTTCCTTCTGATGTTGAATTTGTTGGAGCTTTGTCCTCCTTGTTCGAACTACCGCAGCCCGCTGTGACTAGAGAAACAACCAGCAGCATGAGGAGAAAGTAATGAATCCGATTAATACTCTT
Source organism: Paenibacillus baekrokdamisoli (assembly GCF_003945345.1). GTDB lineage: Bacteria > Bacillota > Bacilli > Paenibacillales > Paenibacillaceae > Paenibacillus_Z > Paenibacillus_Z baekrokdamisoli. Next base: position 2,860,830 of record NZ_AP019308.1, read on the forward strand.
TCCCATTCCAATAACCTCCCGTGTCTATCTTGTTATGTTATTTATACTAAACTGGACATTTTCATGCCAGATTCAGCCCTTCACCGCACCTACTGTTAAGCCTTGAACAATATACTTCTGGAAGAAAGGATACGCTAAAATGATGGGGCCGATTCCAATAATGGCCATCGCCATTCGAATCGTCTCTGTTGGTGCATGTGCCAGCAGCTGAGATTGCCCTGAATTCCCCGTTTGATTAAGCAGCACTTGAATGTCAAGCAGCGTCTTGTTCAGTAAATATTGAATACTGTATTTCTCTGAACTATTGATAAAGATCAGGCTGTTATACCAGTCATTCCAATAGGCTAACGTGTTGAACAGCCCTATCGTGGACATGACCGGAAGCGACAGCCGCAAAATAATTTGCGAGAAAATACGCACCTCTCCCGCACCGTCAATGGCAGCGGATTCAATAATGGACGGCGGTATCGTATTCATAAAGAAGGTGCGCATAATTAAGATATTGAATCCGCCGATAAGCAAATTCGGGAGAATTAAGGCAAGCAGCGAGTTGTCGATGTGCAGATATTTGGTATAAACCAGATACCACGGGACAAGCCCGCCGTTAAAGAGCATCGTGAGGAAAACGTAAAAGGTCAGTCCTTTGCGGAACGGAAAATCTTTTCTCGATATGGGGTAAGCGAACAAAGCAGTCAGCAGCAGACCTATGATCGTACCTATAATCGTGACCAATATCGTGACTCCATAAGCTCTGACAATGACATGGGAATCATGAAAGAGATACGTATACGCGCTGAAATCAATTTTTTGGGGTAGGATGGAATAGCCATGGATCAGCAGTGACTTCTCTTCTGTAATTGACACCATAAATACGAGCAGTAGTGGAAATAAGGTTGCTAGCATGTAAAGTATAAACAGAAGGTGAATGATCCACTGCTTACTAAGTCTGGTTGTTATCATATTCATGTTCCCCTTTGCTCCAGATGAGGGCGGCTTTAGAATAAAGCATGATCGCTGTTGATTTTTTTGACGATGTAATTAACAACAAATACAAGAACGAATCCGAGTACGGACTGATATAACCCTGCTGCCGATGCCATACCGATATCCCCCATTTGCAGTAAAGCTCTGTACACGTAAGTATCGATAACATCTGTCGTTGACATGAGTGCGCCCGAGTTCATTGGAACTTGAAAGAATAGACCAAAATCGGCATTGAAGATCTTGCCAATCTGCAGGAGCACCATAATCATGATGATCGGCATAATCAAAGGGAGAGTAATCGACCGAACCTGCTGCCACTTATTCGCACCATCTAGAACGGCGGCCTCATAATACTCGGAATCAATGCCGACAATAGCCGCCAAATATACAATGCTGAAGTATCCAATGCTTTTCCATGCATTGACGATGACTAGAATATAAGGCCAATATTTGGGCTCACTATACCAAGCTATCCCATCTAGACCGAGCGGCTCAAGAATTAATTTGTTCACGAACCCGTATTCCACACTGAGGAAGCTGAACACGAGATAACCGATAATGACGGCCGATAAGAGATAGGGCAGCAAGATGACACTTTGATAAAAACGAGAAACCAGCTTCCGACGAATGGCATTTAGTAAAATGGCAACCGTCACCGCCAGAATAAGATTCAGCAGAATAAAGATCGCATTGTACACCACCGTATTACGGGTAATGATAAAAGCAGCTTCGGTGCGAAACAGGAATTCAAAGTTTTTGAATCCGATCCAATCGCTGCCGAGAATCCCCTTCTTATAATCCAAGTTCTTAAACGCGATGATAACCCCAAACATCGGCAAGTAGTTGTTAATGAAGAAATAAAGTATTCCTGGGATGGTCATCACGATTAACACTTTATACTTCTTAATCTGCCTCCATAGCGACTCCTTCTTACGTACACCTGCGGCATGCACAGTTTGCATTATGCATCTCTCCAAATCGGTTGATTACTGTACAATCATCATAGATCGAACTCGCATAATGACCTACCTGTGAAATGACATTGCCGATACGGATGATGACATTTGATATAAATAAACACCTCGCCGAAGTTAATATTCGGTGAGGTGCTTATTAATAAACCTGATAGATGCTGCTGCCTAGATTCTTGCTTGTACCGAGCGCGCATATTCCGTGGGGGTCATACCGATCGTTTTCTTAAATGCTTTGGAGAAGCTGTGAACACTGCGGAACCCCAGATCTTCAGCAATTTCTGAGAAATTCCCTTTTGTTTCACGAATTTGCATTTTAGCCATGTCGATTTTCAAGCGCATGAAATATTTCATCACTGGATAGCCCGTCTGCTTCTTGAAGTCGTCTTTCAATTTAGTCTTAGTAAGGCGGAGTGCAAGACTTATATCCTCAAGTGACAGAGACTCTCGGATCCTCTCCTGCATGAGCTGGATCACGGCCCGCTTCAAATCATGCTTTTCTATCTCCTGAGCTACCGACAGCAGACTGATCCCTGTTAATACTCGATTGTCACTGCGCAGCAGACGGATTAAAAATTGTTCGAGCAAGGAGCGAATCATCTGCTCTCCCCCGATTAGGGGATTATCCCTGAGTATGAGTGGATGCTCGAATGGGTACATAAATGTTTGCATGGCCTCTCTAATAATCTCTGAAAGCAAGTTCCTCTCCGCATCATCCAACCGTTGAATACGATTCTCGAACTGCTTCATGACCTTCGATTTGGTATCAAAGCTGATGACAATAATATTAGGTGCCGTTCCGCCGCTGGCATAGAAGCTATGAAATTCATTAGGCTTATGAAAAATAATACTGCCGGATTCCAATCGATGCTGGCTGGTGTCAGCCGTCACCTCCACTTCTCCTTTGTCCGTATAGACCAGCTCCCAGAAATCATGACTCTCTCCATGGAAGACGTAATCCTTGGCAAATTCAAAATAATACATCGTTATCAGATTGTGAATTAATACAAGGGGTTTCAGCTTCGTTCGCAAGTATTCAGCCATATTCGACCACTCCTCTTACCCGGCTAATTCAGCAAAAAGTCAGGCTTTTTAAGCAAAGAAACAATTCCTGTTCCGCACTATAATAAACGTAATTCATCATACACAGGAGGTCTTCTCTATTATGAAACTAGGTGTTATTGGCTACGGTTTACGAATACGTCACGTCATCGATGAGATGAAAAAAATGGATCCCAGCTGCCAGGTTGCAGGCATCATTGACCCTAGAGCGGATATTCTATCCGCAAGCGACGAACCGATCCCCGTCTTCTCGTCGATCGCTGAGATGGTAGAAGCCATTCATCCAGATGGCTTAATGATCGGCACACGGTGTTCTCTGCATACACCCTACGCACTGGAGGCCATTCCAACAGGCATTCCTTTGTATTTAGAGAAGCCCGTCTCCACAACTTTGGAAGATTGGCTGCGGCTGCGGCAATGCAATGAGCAATATTCACCTTCAGTCGTCGTCTCTCATCCCCTGCGCCTTACTTCTATCGTTCAGCTAGCTAAGCAAATTATAGACTCCGGGCAAATCGGAACGGTTGAGCATGTTCAAGCGGTTAATAATGTCCCTTACGGCGGCGTTTATTTTCACGGCTGGTATAGAGATGAGGCCGAGACAGGTGGACTTTTCTTGCAGAAAGCCACACATGACTTCGATTATATCAACCATCTGATCGGACAGCAGCCAATTGGAATCTATGCCATGTCCTCCAAACAGGTTTTTAAAGGAGATAAGCCTGCCGGACTAACCTGCATGGAATGTGAGGAGAATCGCACCTGCGCAGAGAGCACTGTAGGCACCCCGATGCAAGAGGATTGGCGTTACTGCTGCTTTGCCAAGGATACAGGCAATGAGGATTCCGGAAGCGCGCTCATCCGCTATGAGAATGGGATGCATGCCTCTTATTCCCAGAACTTCTTCGCTCGGCGAGGAGCAGCGGCTCGGGGTGCCCGCTTACTCGGTTATAAAGGCACGATCGAATTTGATTTCACAACCGGTCTTCTGCGCGTTCATAACCATCATACGCCAAGAGTGGACAGCTATCAGTTTGAAGGTGATAACAACCACTATGGCGGAGATGAGAAGCTCGCGGCTAACTTTCTTGCCATCATGCGAGGGCAAGAAAGCTCAGATAGTACACTTAAGGACGGTCTTCTTAGTGCGCTCATGTGCTTGAAGGCAAAGCTTTCTGCTGAGACTGGAACTCTTCAGGAAATCAATCTTACAACTCAGCACTTGGTCTGATATCATGGTTATCCGTTTTAGTAGTCTGTGAAGCACGAGTGATCATAATCTGTCTTCTATATGCTTGCGGATTCATACCATAATACTTCCGAAACAGCTTGGAGAAATGCGAAAAGTTGGTGTAATGAAAAGCTTTGGCGATATTGCTTATCGTTTCATCCGATTGGATAAGCATATCGCTCGCTTTCTTCATTCTCTCCTGCTGGATATAATCGGTCAAGCTGAGCCCGACCTCTTTCTTAAACAGTCTGGATAAATACGCGGAATTAATATGCGCAATCGAAGCTAGATCTTCCCTTGATATTTCGTCCAACAGATGATCACCAATATAACGTTTCACCTTGTCCACAACGCTGTATTCCGTATCCAGCAGCGATAAATGCACCGTTACTGTATGAATGATCTGCTGTGTCCACTGCTGCAACTGCTGCAGCGATTTGGTAGCCGATAATTGATCTAATTCATTCCTGCCCGAGAAGACTGTTTGAGCCGAGATTCCTCGCTTGTGCAGTACGTAGTAGACGGTTTGTAGAAGAGCATGATAGAAGGTGTTCAAGGTTTCACCTGTAATTCCTACATCTCCGCGCAGCTGCTCGAACATCTGGCTAGAGAGTTCCATGAGTTCTTCTCGATTCGCCTGCTCTAGCAGCTCTGACCATTCGAACAGCGCAGGAAGCTGGGTTTCTCGTGACTCCTTGGGCTGTTCTTTAAAGAAGAGCACCGCCTGAGACATCGTCACATTGTTATGCTCCATTTGTATGAGGGCATTATACATCCGAGAAAGCTCGCTGAGATTCACCCATTCGCCAATATAACAGGTTAAGCTGCAATACAAGTATTTGGAGCATGCCTCTATATACTGTGTGCAGCTTTTTTTGATTTGATCGAAAGTCAGTGCTCGTTTATCCGATGTCTGGTCGTCGAATAAAAGGACAAAGTGTACGCCATTCCCATCCTGCAGCACCTGCCCTGACAACTGTCCGAGCAGCATTTCTTCGGCAGCGTTGCGTAAAGCGAACGCCATGATTTCTTCTTCCCTCGTACTGAGCGGCTTACCCCATTGCTCAATCCCCATTAGAATCGGCAATATTCTGGTACTGGGCGAAAGCGGCATGAGGTTCGAGGATAGCGCCTTTTCAATATTGTCTTTAGTCGGAATGATGCGCTGCCAGAACAAGTCCTGCCAGAAACGCTCATAAAGCAATATTTTTTTGGTTTCCCATTGACTATAGACCTTTAGATAGGCTTCATTACGATCCTTAGTCTCTTGAGCGATAATGATCTTCTCCAGCGCATGATGAACCGTTTCCTTCAGCTCATCATAATCTACAGGTTTCAACAGATAGTCCAAGCTCCCCAGATGGATGGCTCGCTGTGCATATTTAAAATCAGCATGACAGGTTAGGAATATCGTCTCAACAGCAAGGTTCTGCTCTTTCACCCATTCCATCAGCTCGATCCCGTTACTACCCGGCATTTCGATATCACAAATCATTACATCAATCTGCGTACGAATTAGAATCTCCTGCGCTTGCTCCGCGTTGTGCGCTTCGTAGATTTCGGAGATATGAAGGCTGTGCCAATCCACGCCTGATTTCAGCCCTTCAATAGCAAACCATTCATCATCTACTAGCAATATCTTGTACATGGCTGCTCTGGCCTCCTTCAATAACATATGTCTTACTTCTAGGGATACGCATGATCACAAGCGTTCCTTTCGGTACCCTTTGTTCAAAGGTTAGCTCGGATGCAGTCCCATACTGAAGCTTCAAACGATGACGAACATTCCAGATTCCTAAATGTCCATCTTCAAAATCAGCGTTCAAATCATTCCTCTGCAGCTCCTCCAATTGTTCATGACCCATACCGACCCCATTATCTGCAATATGGACTTCATAGTAAGGCGCATCCAGCTGAGTAGGTCTTATTACCATCACTTGAATAACGAAAGGCTCCTTGCCCATTACAAAACCGTGAATGACTGCATTTTCCACAAAAGGCTGAATAATAAGTGGAGGTATGGCTTCATTGGCAAGTTCTGTATCCAGTGAAATTTCATATCTGAGATAGTTTGGGAACCGAAGCTGTTGAATTTCCAAATAGCTTTCGATATGCTCCAGCTCCTTTGAAACGCTTACAGCATTCAGGTTCGTACGTGTGACGAAGCGAAAATACTTGGTAATATGCTTGGACATTTTCTTAATCAGATCCGTCTTATTCAGCTCAGCCAGATTATAGATAATATTGATCGCATTCAAGAGAAAATGCGGATTGATCTGTACTTGCAGATGCTTAAGCTCCGCCTTCTGGGTCCGGATATGCTCCTCATACACATCAATTTTCAAATCATGAATTTGAGCAACCATATCGTTAAAGGTGTCGTTAATAATCATAAATTCCTTGGAACTGGCTCCCGCTAGCCGTGTTTCCAGCTCTCCCCGCTTGATTCGCCTCATCCCTTTAATCAAGTAATACATCGGTTTAAGCAGCGTTCTCTGAAGGAGCAGCAGATAGATGGCGAGAACGACCATACCAATCAGCGGTATGACATATAGAAGGCGTTGAAAATAAGGCAGCTGCTGAAGCAAGGTGCTCTCTGGCACTAATACCGCTAGATGTATACTCGCTTTTCGAGAAGCTGTCGCCACAATTAGATATTTCTTTTCCTGGATGGTGCGAAGCGTTCGGTATAATTCTGTTGCCGCAGGAAGGGATAAGGTGTAGCTGGGTGCCTGAAGCTCACGAATGGTAGTCTTCGTTAAGGGCTTCCCTTGATTGGAAACGAACAAAGCTTGACCTTGATCGCCTAGATTCAAGTAATTGAGCGGAATCATAAGTTTATCTACATCCATCCAAACACCTACCAGCTGATCATTGTCCGTCTTAATAAGACGAACCATTGCCAATTCGCCGCCTCTTTGCAGAACCTTCCACTTTTTCTCCGATAGCGTACTGTCATTTTGCTCACTGATGAAATTTTTAAGTGCCTTCGAGACAGACTCCATCTTAGCAAAGTCTCCTCCGCGGAATGACGTGCTAAGCAGCTCACGATCTGAGCGAGAGTAAACAAAGAACATATTCACATTAGGGTAACGAATAATATCGGACATCATCTTATTCTGAAGACGCACTTTGGAGAAAAAATAGTCGGCGCTGCCTGTCTTGGCCTTTCCATATACCGACAAATCCGAATTTTGCACCACAAAATTGTAGACATAGCTCTCCGTATCCTCAAGCGTTCGGTCGATTTCATTCATGTACATGGCCAGCAGATTTTTGTTCGATTGCCCAACCTGAGCCCGAACGACATCCATAGCGTATAAATTGTTATACATCAGCAAAATAAATAGAGGAACGGTAACCGCCAGAAAACCAATGATGAGTTTGGATCGAAGAGACGCCCGTAAGTTCATCGCTCACACTGCCTTTTATCAGGTTATATGGAACTCATTTTACATGACTCTGAGGATACCGCCAATGAGAATTAGCTGGAATGGGTAGGATTGGATTGGATCGGATCGGATAGGATAGGATCGGATTCGGTTTAGCTCCACATAAGGAAAGCTGCCTTGTTCACATAGAAAAAGGCTCCCCCTTCTCTAAAATAAGAGCTGGGAAGCCTATTCATTCCTCTTCTTCGATTCTGAGATTCCGAGATTGATGCCGGAAAGCTACCGACTGCGTACCTCGAATATGCCGAATTTCAAATAGTGTCCTTCATTGACGCCTAAAATTTGCGGATGATCCTTGCCTGCAGCGCGCCATTCGATCAAGCGCACTACCTTACCCGCATCTACGGCAGCGGCTTGAATCGTCTCTAGAAATAACTCAGGCCTCATATGATAGGAGCAGCTTGCCGTAACGAGGTAGCCGCCTTCGTTCACGAGCTTCATCCCGTGAAGATTGATATCTTTGTACCCGCGAACCGCGCCTTCAATTGCATTTTTGTTCTTGGCAAAGGCTGGCGGGTCCAGAATGACAACATCCCATTTGCGACCTGCTTCGGTACTTATTGGCTTGGAGGTATCTGTTTTCCCTTTTCCTGGGGCATTTCCGCTGCTTATTTTTCCCCGTTCCATCCGCTCTTCGATGCCTTTAACCTGACTGCGCAAATATTCAAAGGCATCTGCAACGACAAACTCTACTCGATCCGTGAAGCCATTGCGAGCAACATTGCGCTCCGCTGTCTCAATAGCATGGGCAGACACGTCTAAGCAGGTCACCTTTTTCGCTCCGTATTTGCAGGCATGCAGCGTGAAGCTGCCCGTATGAGCGAAGCATTCAAGCACTGTAGCACCGTCCCAGTAAGGGAAAGTAACTACTTTACCATTGGCATTAACCGGAACCAGCTCCGTTTGCGCAAGCTCCGCAATGGCTCCAGTATCATCACTAGCTGCAGAATCGGCCTTCATGTCATCTAAATTGCGTGCCTCTAAACGTATGCCGCTGCGCACACCCCAGCCCTTCATAAGCGGTGCGATGGAAGCCCGATTCTCCCGTTGATCAAAGAAATAGCCGGTCTTTTGCCCTTCAACAATATCTACTTCCATATGCAGGCCATTCTCTACAATTTCGACAATACGAGGACATTCTCCATAGAGCAAGCCTTTCCGTTCTTCAAGACCTTCCAGCAGTCTAACCGACACATCGCTGCGCTCATAAATACCTTGTGGCGAGAATACTTCAACTAGAGCACTAATAATCGCTTCCCGGTGAATGTCCATCCCAAGCGTAAGCAGTTGAACTACCAATACTTCTCCGAAACGGTCAACGATTAGACCAGGGAGAAAATCAGCTTCACCATAAACGAGTCGACAATCACGTCCATCTACAAACCGACTGCGATGCTGCGCACATTGCTCGAACCGTTCACGGAAGAAAGCCTGATCCATAGCTTCTAAAGGTTTATACGAAATAACCCGAACGGTTATCTGAGATTTGGGATTCCAGTATCCCGTTGCCAAATAACGGCCTTGATAACTGACCAGATCAACCAAATCCCCCGCATTTGCTTCCCCATCGATTCGATTGATTTCACCTGCAAACACCCACGGATGTCCAAGCTCCAACCTTTTTTTTCGATCTCGTTGTAATACCGCTTTCGCGCGTTCCATAATTACTTCCACCCTTCTTAGATCCATCCTTATAGAAGCTTGTCATGCTTGTCCTGATTCTCACATATATTGGGTTACGAAGAGCTGGATTGGTTGCTTCACCAATTTTATTCCTGATTACATATGATTCCGAAATGGAAAGGAAAAATAAGGATGATCCATGCCATTATTATTCCCATGCTGATTGGTTTCACTGTCTTTTTATTCGGTATGAAAGCCATGGAGCTTGCCCTCCATCGATCAGTCGGGCATCATCTTCATCATGTGCTGCAAAAAACAACCTCTACGCCTATCCACGGACTTGTTGTCGGTACAGCAGCAACGGCTGTACTGCAGAGCAGCACAGCCGTCACGGTGATGTCGATAGGCCTTGTGAACGCAGGTCTACTTACGTTTCCTCGTACACTTGGCATTATATTGGGCACGAATATCGGAACATGCTTAACGACCGAGCTGATCGGACTAAATTTGAATCGAATCGCTTGGCCCCTGCTGGAGTGCTCTCTTGCGCTCTGGCTGCTCACCGCACTCATTGGCGAAATGGGACTTGCTGGAAAGTCGCGACTTCAATCATTCGCCACGAATTGGCTTCACCCATTGCGTAATGGAGCTGTCATTATTGGCGGATTCGCACTATTAATTATTGGCATCGGTCTCATGCAGTCGGTTGCACCTGCTATACAATCCAGCGGCCTCTTCAGCCTATTCCTCAATCGAGCCGAAGATAGCGTTGTTTGGGGGCTAGCCGCAGGAATCATCCTGTCCGCAGCCGTTCACAGCAGTGCAGCGGTTATCGGCATAATAATGGGACTTGCTTCAGTAGGCGCTATGCCTGTTGAAATCGGGATTGCCATTGTCCTCGGTGCCAACGTTGGAACCTGCATTACTGCGATCCTTGCATCAATTGGCGGGACAAGACCCGGTCGTTTCGTCGCTTGGTCCCATGTTGTACTGAATGTCGGCGGCGCGCTGCTCTTTGCTCCCTTTGTTACGGAAATCCAAATCGTAATGACCTGGATCACAGCCTCGCCTTCCGGACAGATCGCCCATGCGCAAACGTTATTCAATGTATTAAGTTCTCTAATCGCCCTGCCGCTTTGTTATCATCCCAGTCTGAGAAAACTATCTCCAAATGGATGACTCCTATACCTGCGGGGCATATCTATTTGTTCGCACCGTGTGCGAGCATCCCGCTCGTAAGTGTTAGCCATTAACCTCTAACCCAAGTAAGCGCAGCGCACCGCCCAGAATACGGTCGTTATTATTATAGCCGGACTGCTTTTGCCGCCTCCATGCCTCGGAAGGCTCAAACCACTCCACACCGCGAATTTCCTCTACCTGCGCTTGCAGCTTGCCGCCAACGGCTTCCACTAAATAATAATGCACTTCCTTGTCGACAGTGCCTTTTGTTTCGTGATTATATTTGTATTTGATCTGATCGATAGGCGCTATAATGACGCCCTCCATCCCAGTCTCTTCTACAATCTCACGGAGAGCCGTTTGTTCAATCGTTTCACCGGGCTCCATTTTACCTTTTGGCAATGAGATTTTCCCATAGCGATCCTGAATCAATTGAATTTGCAAAGCATCGTTCACTTTTCGGAACACGACGCCTCCTGCTGAAATTTCTTTCATCTTGAGTTCCCCCTTCGCGATCCATTCCCATAGCCCATGCATTATCCCCTAGCAAGGGCCCCTTCATGCTAGGTTCTATGCCAATGTAGAGCAAGGACTCCCTTCCAGCCCGGTTAGGGAGGACAAGAATCCTTGGATTACATATTAGGTATCCAGTAGTGGAAAGACTTCCTTCTCAGGTATTGCGGCAATGACTAGTTCGCTTGCAGCACCTGACGTACTGCTAATGGCTTCGTTTCTCCACCACGCGCAGCGGATGCTTCTGCATCAAGTACACGAACCAGCTGACCGAAGCATTCATTGACACCTGCTTCGGTTATTTTAACGCGGCATAGCTGACCAACAAGCGAGTCCGAGCCTTCGAATACAACCTGAAGATAGTTATCGGAGTATCCCATAACACGCCCAGTCCCCGGTGCGCCTTTGTAATCCCGCTCAGGAATCACATCTACGACTTCACCGACGAATTTCCTGCCATATTCAAGCTGCATACGCTCGGACAAGTCAATCAGCTTATGAACACGTGCATTCTTCACTTCATCATCAATCTGTTCTTCCATACGAGCAGCCGGTGTGCCGGTTCGCTTCGAATAAGGGAAGACATGCATTTCGGCAAAAGCAAGCTCTTGCATCACGCGATAACCATTCTCGAACATTTCGTCAGTCTCTCCAGGAAAGCCGACGATAACATCGGTCGTAATCGCAACACCAGGCATAGCAAGGTGAAGAAGCTTAATTTTCTCAGCAAATTGTTCAACGGTATACTTACGACGCATACGCGTCAGAATGCTATTATCCCCAGCTTGCAGTGGAATGTGCAAATGACGGCACATTTTGGCTGAACGGTTCAGAACGTCAATCATGGCATCATCAATTTGACTTGCTTCGATAGAACTGATGCGAATACGCTCAAGACCTTCCACTTTATCCAAGTCCCAAAGTAAATCCGTCAAGCGATAGTTCTCCATATCATCGCCATAGCCGCCCGTATGAATGCCTGTCAGGACGATTTCCTTATAGCCAGCTGCAACCAGCTGACGCGCTTGATTCAGAACACTTTCTGCTTCCCGACTGCGAGATAGTCCACGAGACCAAGGAATGATACAGAAGGTACAGAAATTGTTACAACCCTCTTGAATCTTGAGAAATGCACGAGTACGATCGGCAAAATCAGGAACGTCCAGTTCCTCGAACTCGCGAGTCTTCATAATGTTGCGTACCGCATTAACCGGCTTCCGATCGACCTGAATATCGCGGATGTAATCCATCAGCTTGTCCCGATCCTGCGTTCCGATAACGAGATCGACGCCTTCAATAGCCATGATTTCTGCTGGTGTCGTCTGCGCATAACAGCCTGTTACTGCTATGATTGCATCCGGGTTACGTCTAATGGCACGGCGAATAATTTGACGACTCTTTTTGTCGCCCGTATTCGTTACCGTACATGTATTGATGAGATAGACATCAGCTGTTGTCGTTTCAAAGTCGACCTGCTCATATCCTTCTTTTTTGAAAAGCTGCCAAACAGCCTCAGTATCATAGAAATTAACCTTACAACCTAGTGTATAAAACGCTACCGACGGCATAGTCGTTAAACGCCTCCCATTTCTCCAGATTCATACATGAGGCAGGCGAGTCCAACCATCGCCGCCGTCTCCGTGCGCAATATACGCTTGCCGAGTCCGACGATAATAGCACCAGCTGCTTCCGCTTCCGCAGCTTCACGTTCAGTGAAGCCACCCTCTGGCCCTACAATAAGCAGCACCTTGAGCTGCTCAGCCTCACTCTTGCCTTGATTTTCTCGATAAGCTCGAACAGCATCACGTAAACCTGCTCCGCCAATTCCGCCTTCCTTCTCATAACAAAACAATGCCAAATCATATGCTGCAAGTGCAGCAATCAGCTTACGCCACGTCATCACGGACTCCACCGCGGGAATTCGGCTGCGGTGAGCTTGCTCCGCTGCTTCCTTAGCGATTTTGCTCCAGCGTTCTAGCCGCTTCGCTTCCTTCTTGTCATCGTACTGCACAATCATCCGCTCCGATTGAAAAGGGATGAAGGACGCTGCACCAATTTCCGTACCTTTTTGGATAACAAGCTCCATTTTATCGCCTTTTGGCAAGCTTTGTGCTACCGTTACGGACCATCGCGGCTCACTATCAATCGGCAGCCAAGCTGAAATATCCGCTTCGACTCTTCCAACTGCAACGCTGCTAATAATCGCTTCGGCCACACGTTCCTTACCATCACTGATGATAATCGTATCCCCAGCTTCCATCCGCATAACGCGTCCAATGTGATGGGCATCATCACCGGTTAATACGACCTGGCTCTCACCAAGCTGCTCCGGCGTTACAAAATATCGTTGCATGGCAGTATACCCTTCGTTGTCAAATATAGAACTTTACGAACTCTAACCAAAAAAACTCTAACCTTCATCATACACGTTTTGAATCTGCTTCGCCACATCTTTAAACATTTTCCAGTGACTAGAACCGTTAGAACAATGTTAAAAATCGACCCAGAGCTTACCCCAATTTACAGCATTGAAAATGAGCTCGAATTTCCTAGCAAAGTAAATAAAAATATCATATCGATAAGCAAAAAGAGGATCTAATGTGTGCTGCCTAAGTGCAGGAATAAAGACAATTAACAAGAAAATAATCATACCCCATTGTACATGTTGATCCATCTTCAATCGTACCTTCAGAGGTACTAAATCTTGAATAATTCGATATCCATCCAGAGGTGGGATAGGGATTAGATTAAACAGGAACAGCAACAAATTCAAAAAAATGAGGTAATAGGAAAAGTGGCCAATCGCTTGTTGAACCCCATGAGAGGCCGAATCGATATATCCGGTTTGATTGACAATATAAACGGCCAATATCCCCAGAATCGCAATCAATAGATTGCTAAGCGGACCTACTGCTGATACGACGATTCCCATCAACCGCGGATATTTGAACCGTCCGCGATTAACCGGTACCGGCTTCGCCCATCCAAAACCAACAACAAGAAGAAGAATCGTTCCTAACACATCCAAATGCACACGAGGATTCAGCGTCACTCGCCCAGCGTCATATGCTGTACGATCGCCGAACTTATAGGCACTGAACGCGTGAGCAAATTCATGCACAGTAAAAGCAATAATAAGCACTAGAAATATAAAAGGTAAATCTTGAAGCGGATACCAAAGAAAATCGGCCACTTTTTTGCCCTCCATGTTCCGGTTTTGGCGTTTGTGCTCTCGTGGTGCTTCGCACCAAAGTCGCTCAAACGCTCAAAACCTACACCTTAGTAAGATCAAAACATTCAAAACACTTACACCTTAATAAGATCAAAACTTACAAATACTTACACCTGAGCTTACCGCGCTCTATTCTGGTTTCTTTGCCACAAACGCGATCCAATCCTGATCACGCTGACGATCAATGATAACGAAACCTGATGCCTCAAGGCCCACCGCTACATCCTCTTCTTTATTCTTGTAGATACCCGACGCGATGTAGATACCGCCTGGCTTAACAGCCGCATATACATCATCGACGAACAGGAGGATGATTTCCGCTAAAATATTTGCAACAACAAGATCAACCGGTACGGTTATGTTGATGGCTTGCGAAGATGAGCCTTCAGAGCTGTTGCTTTGCAGGACACCAAGCAAATCGCTTAGCTGAACCTGGATATCCCCTTCCAAACCGTTCAAACGGGAATTCTCGCCTGCCGCTGTAACGGCGATTGGATCTAGATCAAGAGCAAGGACACTTTTAGCACCTAAACGCATCGCTCCGATTGCAAGAATACCGGAACCCGTCCCAACATCAATAACTTCCTCACCACCGCGAATAACGGACTCCAACGTACGCAAGCATAATGCAGTAGTCGGGTGCGTACCTGTACCAAAAGCCATTCCTGGATCAAGTTCAATGATTTGCTCGCCCTCAGAGGCCGTGTAATCTTCCCAAGTCGGCTTAATGGTCAGTCGATCCGATACCCGAATCGGTTTGAAATACTGCTTCCACGCATTCGCCCAGTCCTCTTCATCAACGATGATATGAGAGATTGCATAGTCACCTGTATCGATGTCAAACTCACCGAGCTCGTCAATACGCGGCCGCAGATCAGAAACAACCGACTCAATGTCTATATCCTCGGTAAAATAACCTTTAATAACAGCCTTACCTTCTGGAATATCATTAAGCGGGAGCTCGTACCATTGCCCGAGTGAGGTATCACGTTCTTTATTGAGTGTACCTGATTCTTCAATGGATACGCCGCCAGCGCCCATTTCATGCAAAAAATTCGAAATCATTTCAATTGATTCTTCCGTTGTCGATATCGTTAACTCTGTCCATTTCACAGTTAAAATCCCCCTATGCAGTACTTACCTATTATTGCTAGGCAAACCATATGTCATCTATTTTACACCAAGTGGAGCGTACGCACAAAAAGTGATCCTAACAGCCCCATTTAATTCTTCCCATAAACGCAAAAAAACTGAATGTCAGCAGTCAGATAATCC
Source organism: Paenibacillus baekrokdamisoli (assembly GCF_003945345.1). GTDB lineage: Bacteria > Bacillota > Bacilli > Paenibacillales > Paenibacillaceae > Paenibacillus_Z > Paenibacillus_Z baekrokdamisoli. The sequence goes on from NZ_AP019308.1 coordinate 2,876,352, forward strand.
GACCACCGACATTCAGCCTTGTATGAGCAGCCAGCCAAATAATGATAACCCGCAAGCCATCAAGAAGCTGTTATTCCGCCCGTTTCCTTAATCACATGGAGAGCAAGGTCCACAAACTCATCGCCAATCGTTGCTGTTAGCGAAGAGCCGTCTGATCCATCCTCAACTAGCTGAGCACGAAGCGCCTGCAGCTTGAGCGACGCTTCACGGACGCCGGAACCATCAGGATATACCGCATGTATCGTTGAAGTCATCGATTATCATCGCTCCCCTTTGAACGTTCCGCGCGTTTATCTGCTTCGGCTGCGCGCTGTTGTGCCTTAATATCGTTCTCGTCTGCTAGATCTTCTGAGAATTCGACATCCTCGTTCTTACTGATTGGTAAACGGCCGAAATTTTCCTTCTCTAAGCTCTTATCGTTCATGTCTGATCCTCCTTCACCTGAATCACTTTATGCTCAAGCACCAAGGTTAGGATAGACGATTAGACGAAATTCTATGCTCATCATTCTAGGTTAACGATTAGTCGCCGCGGAATGCCTTCTTCATTTTATCAAAAATGGACTCATGATGCTCTTGACTCGTTGACTCAGCATCACCGCTTGTGCTGCCGCCCGCAAACTGACGAAGCAAATCCTTCTGTTCATCGGTCAGACTAGTCGGTGTCACAATGGTTACTTTAACATGCTGATCACCTTGGCCATAGCCGCGAAGACGCGGAACACCTTTTCCTTTCAAACGGAAGAAAGTTCCGGTTTGTGTACCTGCTGGAATTTTCAGCTTCACTTTCTCACTTAGCGTCGGAATTTCAATCTCATCTCCAAGCGCCGCCTGAACAAAAGTAAGAGGTACCTCACAATAGATATCATCGTTCTCACGCTCGAAGAATTCATGCGCTTTGACGCGAATAACAATGTATAAGTCCCCTGAAGGACCGCCTCTGAGACCGCCTTCGCCTTCACCAGTTAAACGGATTTGTGCGCCATCATCTACGCCCGCAGGGATACGAACATTGATTTTGCGTTGACGTTTTACTTTGCCCGCCCCATGACAGGTTGTGCATTTCTCTTTGATAATACGACCACTGCCGCCGCAGTTCGTACATGCACGACGATTGACCATACGGCCAAACGGTGTATTCTGTACAACTTCCTGTTGACCAGAGCCTTTACAAACCGAGCAGGCCTCAGGCTTCGTCCCTGCTTTCGCTCCAGAACCCGTACAAGTGTCACAGGTTTCCGTGCGTGGAATAGTAATTTCGGTTTCTTTACCGAACACCGCTTCTTTAAACTCAATCGTCATCGTATACTGCAAGTCATTGCCGCGCTGAGGGGCGTTTGGATCTCTCCGGCCACCGCCGCCACCGCCGAAAAACATATCAAAGATATCGCCAAAGCCGCCGCCTGCATCGCCGAACCCACCGCCGCCGAAGCCTTGGTTCGGATCCACATGACCGTGTTGATCGTAGGTTGCCCGTTTACCGTCATCACTCAGTACATCATAAGCTTCCTTCATCTCTTTGAACTTATCTTCCGCATCCGCCGCTTTGTTCACATCCGGATGGTATTGGCGAGCCATCTTTCGGTAAGCCTTCTTTATTTCGTCCTCGGAAGCGTCTTTCCCAACGCCGAGAACCTCGTAATAATCCCGCTTATTTGCCAAGTCCGTCACCCCGTCTCCTATTGCTTAATGCTTTTTAACCATAGACACACGAAAAACGGCTGCGCCATCCGGATTTTCGGACGGCGCACCGTTTACGCGTGATAAGCTTTATTTCTTGTCATCAACAACCTCATAGTCAGCATCGACAACATTGTCTTTGCTTCTTGTATTGCTGCCGTCATCATCAGAACCATCTGTTCCTTGACCTGCTTGAGCAGCTTGCTCATACAATTTAACAGACAGCTGCTGAACGATCTCCGTCAATGCTTCAGTTGCAGCCGTGATTTCTTCAAGATTGTCGCTCTCGAGTGCCGTTTTCACTTTCTCTTTGGCTTCGTTCGCTTTTTCAATCTCACCTGCATCTACTTTATCGCCAAGATCTTTAATCGTTTTATCAACGGAGTAGATTAGTTGGTCAGCGCTGTTCTTCGCTTCAACTAGTTCACGGCGCTTACGATCTTCCTCAGCGTTAAGCTCAGCATCCTTCATCATACGCTCGATTTCCTCTTCGGACAAGCCGCTTGAAGAAGTGATGGTGATTTTTTGGCTCTTGCCTGTACCTTTATCTAGAGCGGATACGTTAACGATACCGTTCGCATCAATGTCAAAAGTAACTTCGATTTGCGGTACGCCGCGCGGTGCGAGTGGAATATCACCAAGAGTGAAACGTCCAAGCGTTTTGTTGCCAGCTGCCATTTGACGCTCACCTTGCAGAACGTGAATTTCTACGCTTGGCTGGTTGTCTGCATAAGTCGAGTACACTTGTGATTTGCTTGTTGGGATCGTTGTGTTACGATCGATCATTTTGGTGAATACGCCGCCTGCTGTTTCAATACCCAGAGACAATGGTGTTACGTCCAGCAATACCACGTCTTTAACATCGCCAGTCAGAACGCCCGCTTGAACAGCTGCACCAAGTGCTACAACTTCATCAGGGTTAACGCCTTTATGCGGCTCTTTGCCGATCAATTTCTTAACTGCTTCCTGTACAGCTGGGATACGTGTTGATCCACCAACAAGAACGACACGATCGATGTCACTTGCAGACATACCTGCATCTTTTAAAGCTTGACGAGTTGGGCCCAAAGTACGCTCAACAAGAGGTGCAGTCAGCTCATCAAATTTAGCACGAGTTAAGCTAAGCTCCAAATGCTGTGGCACGCCGTCAACCATTGTAATAAACGGAAGTGAGATCGTCGAAGTCAGAACGCCGGAGAGCTCCTTCTTCGCTTTCTCAGCCGCGTCTTTCAGACGTTGAACAGCTGCTTTATCTTTGGAAAGGTCTACGCCTTGCTCTTTCTTGAATTCAGCTACCAAGTAATCGATAACGACTTGGTCAAAGTCGTCACCACCAAGACGGTTGTCACCGCTTGTTGCTTTTACTTCGAAGAAGCCATCGCCAAGCTCAAGGATGGATACGTCGAACGTACCGCCACCAAGGTCATAAACAAGAATCGTATGATCCTCAGTTTTTTCCATACCGTAAGCAAGTGCTGCAGCTGTCGGCTCGTTGATGATACGAAGAACTTCAAGACCAGCAATTTTACCAGCATCTTTAGTTGCTTGACGTTGGCTGTCATTGAAATACGCAGGAACAGTAATTACCGCTTGTGTAACCGTTTGACCCAAGTATGCTTCTGCATCTGATTTAAGTTTTTGCAAAATGATTGCGGAAATTTCTTGTGATGAATAATCTTTGCCATCAATCACTTCTTTGTGGTTCGTACCAATATGACGTTTGATCGAGCTAATGGTGCGATCCGGATTCGTGATGGCTTGGCGTTTAGCCGCTTCGCCGACAATGCGCTCTCCGTCTTTCTTAAAGCCTACAACGGACGGGGTTGTACGGTTACCTTCTGGATTGGGGATGACGACAGCTTCGCCGCCTTCCATTACTGCTACACATGAATTCGTTGTTCCTAAGTCGATACCAATTACTTTACTCATGATTAATTTCCTCCTCAATGTTTTTGCGCGGCTCTGCTCAATAATGCAAGACATCGGCATTATCAAGCGATAACTCGCTTCGAAAGCATAAGCTTCTATTGGTTTGTATAGATAGCTGAACGTTTAACCGCTAACTTTAACCATTGCGGGACGCAGCACTTTATCCTTCAGCATATAACCTTTTTGCACCTCTTCAACGACGATGCCTTCTTCATGTTCTTCGGATTCCACCTGCATAATCGCTTGATGAATGTCAGGATTGAACGGAACACCTACGGTCTCCATCGCCTTCAGACCTTCTTGCTCAAGGACTTGCTCGAGTTGACGGAAGATCATATCAACCCCTTTTGCAAAGGATTCCACATCCCCACCGCTCTTCGCAGCTTCGATGGCACGGCCAAAGTTATCAACAACGGGCAGCAGCTGCCCAATCAGCTTCATGGAAGCATATTGTCCAAGCTCTTCTTTTTCCTTCAATGTACGTCTGCGGAAATTATCAAAGTCCGCCTGTACACGTAAAAAGCGCTGGTGATTCTCATCCGCTTGCTTCGCTAATTCATCCAGTCGTGCATCCTCAGAACTTTCAGTGAATGCGGAAGTTGAATCAGCTGTTTCTTCCTGTACCTGTACATCCTCTTGTTCATGAGAAGCGCCGTTGTCATCATGTTTATGTTCTTCATCAGTATGTTGTTCATTCACACTCACGGATCACTGCACCTCCTTCATTTATTCCAGCGGCCCAGCAGTACTGCCATATCCTTAGACAATACATCGAGCAAGCTGATTACCTTTCCATAATCCATACGAGTCGGACCCAGTATGCCAATGGTTCCTAGCGACTGCCCATCAACCGAGTAGGTTGCGGTAATTAAGCTGCAATTGTTAATCGCTTCATGTGCATTTTCAGTGCCAATTCGAACTTGAATGCCGCTTGGCAAAGCCGTGAACATTCGCATCAGTGTTGGCGTTTCATCGAGCAGATCGAGTAAAGTCTTTACCTTGTCAACGTCCTTGAATTCAGGCTGCGTAAGCATATTCGTAGTTCCGCTTAAGAAAACGCGACTATCATCCTCGCTCTTGAGCGCTTCATCTAATACACCAAGCAGCTGTTCACAGCCGTCAACATAACGTCCAAGCTCTTGACCAACCTCGGAATAAAGCTTCGATTTCAATCGTACAAGAGGCACACCAATGAGCTTCTTGTTCAAAATCTGAACGGCTTGCTCCATCTCCGCCATACTCATATCAGGAGGAATGGCGACCGTCCGATTCTCAACATGTCCCGTGTTCGTCACGACGATGGCAACAGCCGTATCCGAGCTGATCGGTACAAGCTGAAAGTGCTTCAGCGAAGTCGTGAAGGTCTCTGGTCCGAGAACAATAGACGTATAATTAGTTAGGTTAGAGAGAATCATCGCAGCATGCTGGATGATTTGTTCCGTTTGAATCATTTTTTCTGCGAAAAAGGATCGCACGGTATTAAGATCCTGTTCATTAACTTCCCCAAGTCTCACCAGATGATCAACATAATAACGGTAGCCTTTAATGGAAGGGATGCGACCTGCTGACGTATGCGGCTGCTCCAGAAATCCGAGCTCTTCAAGATCGGCCATTTCATTGCGAATCGTCGCCGGACTAAAAGCGACATCTCCGCGCTTTGAAATACTGCGCGAACCAATGGGCTCAGCTGAGCGGATGTAATCATCAATGATAGCGTTAAGTATCATACGTTGCCGATCTGTTAACATCGCAATCCCTCCTAAGCATTTTCGAAGAAAACCTGCTCGTAAGCATCAACTTCGTTTCGAAATTATTTACTCCGAAAGCAAAAGTCTAATTTGCCTCAAAAGCTCGATAAAGACGTTCCGGAATTCACTCATCCGAGAATCGTTAGCACTCATTGTGGTCGAGTGCTAATCATTAATACAAAAATACCAAACCAACTTGCCAATTGTCAAGTCAGTTCAGCATTTTATGCTCATCTATTTCATCGCAGCAGGGCTGTTTGGGGCAATTATAGCAAACTGTCCATACTTTCTCACGGAAGAAGTGAATATTTTTATCCGCTGCTCTCATTAGACATCCCTCGTTGTTCCATTAAGCGTCTTGGCTCCTATCTGAGAAGAATCATTCATGATTTCAAAACATCTTCAATAACCATCTTACACTCTTGAATTTTTGTAATAAACTCTTGTATATTTGTAAACCCCTCTAACAGCGATTCAGACGTCCAATTAGAAATAAGAGGAAAGCCTCCATTTCATTCTATCGATTTTGGGCTGAGTGGTTTCATTTCTCCCGTTAATCTTGCTGAGCGGACTGTGGAACCGCTATTCAGATCGAAACACGATTCCAAACAAATTCAGCGGACACAGGTTCCGCTATCAACTGAAATCTAGCTGATTTCAGTTGATTTGCTGGAGAATAGCGGCTTCTCTGTCCTTTATTCTACCTAATGCAGCGATTGGACTGAAATAAGAGCTCTCCTGTCCGCTCAACATCTGATTACCTTCGTCATCAACCACTAGTTTTAGTGTTGAGCAGAATTTTTTAATGCTAATGATTTCAAATCATCTAACTGCCCTTTATGCTTCAATTCAAAATTCACAAATAGTAACGAGTGTTTGAAAATGACATGATCACCCGTTTGTTCATTCGAGTAGGAAATACGACCACCTGTTTTAAGTAAATTTGAATCTGTATAAGAACGACTAAATCCAAATGACTCCATAAACGGATCCATATAATAAGAAAGCCACCCATATTGAGTGGCTAGTCATTAAAGAATGCTGAGCTACGAGCGCATCAATACGACCATAATGTAGTCTCTAAAGTAGAGTACGTCTACGCTGATTTACACGCCATTTGTAGGTAGGATTATTTTTCGAACCAATTATCTCCTCGCTAAATCTTCTAAATTTAGCGTTAATAGCAACTTTCAACAACAAAAAGACCATCTCCCATTAGTCAGCTAATGCCCTAACGATTAAGTGGTCTGATGAATTTGAATCTCGTTCTATCATTATTCTTTCCCTTTATAAAACCCTTGAAACCCGTGGTTAATCATTTTCCTAAAAAATACCAAACCAACTTGGCGTCAAGTCAGTTTAGCATTTTAAGTACAGCTATTTCATCGCAGCATTGCTGTTTGGGGCAATTGATGCAATCTGTCCATACTTTCTCGGGGAAAATTTCTTTATCTACAATGTAGAATCCATTCTTCTTGAAAAAGGATACCTCATACGTGAGTGCCATAATTTTCGGGATATTCTGTTCCTTCGCTTCGAAGATCAGTTGATCCACTAGTTTACTCCCGATCCCAAGTCCTTTATATCCCTCAGAGATTCCGAGCGAACGGATCTCAACCAAATCACTGCCAAGCTTGCATAAAGAGCCGCATCCTACGACTTCACCTTGCACCTCAGCTACAACAAATGTATCAATCTGCCGTTTCAACGTCTCGCGAGATCGCGGTAGCATAATACCTTTCTCGGCATAACCAGCTATTAACTGTTCTAATGTCTCTACATCTTCGTCGGTCGCCTTTCTGCATACCGCTTCCATTGCAATCGCCTCCAAGCCAGCTCTATAATTACATTCATTTTCAAAAAATAATTAACATGTATAAATATACAACACGATGCATGTTTCCACAAGTATAATTTATCAGGGTGATTTCAAATTTAGTTCAGGCTCTGCTCGCGATAACGTTATAATAAAGTTAATTTCTATTTACCTTCAAAGGAGAGTGGATGTATTGCTGGCTGAGCATCTATTAACGGTATCTATTCAAGATTTTCTGAGTATGAAATCTCTGGGGGACAAAGCGATGAAGTCGCTTCCCGAAGAAGGATTTCTATGGTCGCCAGAGCCAGAATCCAATAGTATCGCAATTCTTATTAACCATATGTCGGGCAATATGATCTCACGCTGGACAGACTTTCTCACAACAGATGGTGAAAAAGAAACGCGCAATCGCGATTCAGAGTTTGAATTAGGAACTATTAATCGGGATGAATGGCTTCAGCGTTGGGAAGCCGGCTGGGCCGTCCTGCTAGGGACACTTAGAGGCCTCGAGCCAGAGGATATGTTAGCAACCGTTCGTATACGCGGCGAAGCACACACGGTCGTCCAAGCCATCCACCGTCAAATTTCTCACTATGGCTATCATGTTGGCCAGATCGTCTACATTGCCAAAGCCTATTTAGCCACACAATGGCAGCCACTTAGCATTCCAAAAGGCGGGTCAGCCTCCTTCAACGCAAACAAGCTGAACGATGCACCTACGATAAAGGAATAACGTATGGAGATAACCTATACTTTCTTATGTTGTAATAAAATACGAGGTCTTGGGATGCTAGCACCCAAGACCTCGTTTTCTATCCAATCCTCATTAATTCCCAATAAAGGCTCCAAAAACCTCATTCCCGAGCGGAATACCTTTCTCGGATAGACGGTATCCTCTCCCTCCATCAGCATGCTCGATCGGCTCCAGAAGACCGTTATCTAACATACGACGCAAAGGAAGATCAAATACCTCTTCAAGTGTGCGACCTTCAAACTGCTGCTCAAAGCTGGCACAACTGACCCCATCCAGCATCCGAAGACCGACCATCATAAAGTCTTCCATCGCCTCTTCTTCCGGCACTTCATTCGTTTCCAGTCGTGGCAGGCGAGTTAAGCTTGCATCTATAAAAGGCTGAACCCCTTTTATATTGATATGCCGCTGACCTTTCGCATAACCATGCGCACCTGCACCAAGACCGTAATAAGGCTCATTACGCCAGTAGGTCGTATTATGCCGACTCTCGAAGCCTGGCTTTGCAAAATTACTAATCTCATAGTGATCACGCCCAGCTGCCTTTAATTTATCGATCAGCAGCATATACATGGCCAGCTCATCCTCTTCCGGAGGAAGCGGGAGCTCATTACGCTCATAAAGCGCATGAAACAGCGTATTCTCTTCCACCTTCAAGCCATATAGCGAGTAATGCGGCAGATCCAGCTCCAAAGCACGATTGACGCTATCGGAGAGCAGCTCGACTGTTTGCCCTGGCAAACCAAACATAAGATCAATAGAAAGATTAGTAAAGCCTGCTAGGCGAGCATTCTCGATGCTTCGATAAACATCCTCAACATTATGAATACGACCGATACGGGCAAGGAGCACATTGTCGAATGACTGGACACCAAAGCTAATTCGGTTCACGCCTCCAGCCTTCATAGCCTTCAGTTTATCGAGATCCGTCGTGCCTGGATTGGCTTCCATTGTGAATTCTGCATCCGGATGAATGGGAAAATACTTCTTCACCGAGCTTAGGAATCGCTCCATTTGTGCGGGATTCAGTACCGTTGGTGTACCGCCTCCGACAAATACAGTACGGATTTCCTCTGGCGGAATTTGTTCTACAGTCATAGCCATCTCACGTTCAAGCGCATCCAGATACTCGTCAACTGGCTGTCCTTTGAGCACATAAGATGTAAAGTCGCAATAATGACATTTGTTCGTGCAGAATGGAATATGAATATAAAGCGCTCGCGGCGCATGCATAAGCATGTAATCAGTCACCTCCAAGACAAGACATCCCTTCAAAAAAGGAAGCTTGTCATTGCTTTCATTAAGTAAACATCTATTTGTAATAAAAGAAAGGGAGCTCGCGGCTCCCCTCCAAAGTCGTTTAATCCTCGTCTATTCGCAATACCGCCATGAACGCCTCTTGCGGCACCTCAACACTGCCGACCTGCTTCATCCGCTTCTTACCTTCCTTCTGCTTATCAAGCAGCTTCCGCTTCCGGCTAATGTCACCGCCGTAGCATTTGGCAAGAACGTTTTTGCGCATTGCTTTAACCGTTTCCCTGGAAATGACCTTATTGCCAATTGAAGCTTGAATCGGCACCTCGAACATTTGTCTAGGTATAAGCTCCTTCAATTTCTCACAGATGATACGTCCGCGGTTGTAAGCACGATCGCGGTGAACAATAACTGATAATGCATCGACCTGTTCATTATTAAGCATGATATCCATCTTCACTAGGCTCGACTTACGATAACCAGACAGCTCATAATCGAACGAAGCATAACCCTTCGTGCTCGACTTCAGCTGATCAAAGAAATCATAAACGATCTCAGACAGCGGCAGATCATACGTAAGTGTTACGCGATTCAAGTCCAGATATTCCATGTTGATGAAATCACCGCGCTTGCCTTGGCAAAGCTCCATGATAGCACCAACATAGTCGTTCGGAACGATTATCGCGGCTTTAACGAAAGGCTCTTCAACAAAATCAAGCTTGCCGGCCTCTGGATAGTTGGACGGGTTATCGATTGTGAGAACTTCACCGTTCGTTAACGTGACGTGATAGACAACGCTTGGTGCGGTCGTAATGAGCGGAATGTTGAATTCCCGTTCAATCCGTTCTTGAATAATCTCCATGTGAAGAAGGCCAAGGAAGCCACAGCGATAACCAAATCCTAGTGCTGTGGATGACTCCGCTTCATAACGAAGGGAAGCATCATTGAGCTCCAGCTTCTCAAGCGCATCACGAAGGTCGTTGTAATCCTGTGTTTCAATCGGATACAATCCGCAGAATACCATCGGATTGATTTTACGATAACCAGGCAAAGCCTCAAGAGCTGGCTTCTTCGCGTCCGTAATGGTATCCCCGACGCGCGTATCTTTAACATTCTTAATGCCTGCGACAACAAAACCAACGTCTCCAACTGCGAGCTCGTCAACAATGCCCATGCGCGGCATGAAAGCACCAACCTCGATGACTTCGAACTCAGCAGCCGTCGCCATGAAACGAATCTTATTGCCTGCCTTAATGCTGCCATCAATGACGCGTACATAGACAATTACGCCCTTGTAGGGATCATAATGCGAATCGAAGATAAGTGCTTTAAGAGGATTGTCCGGATTCCCGGTTGGAGCTGGTACTTTCGCCACCACTTGCTCCAAAATCTCCTTGATACCGATTCCTGCCTTGGCTGAAGCCAACACTGCATCGCTCGCATCAAGTCCGATTACATCCTCAATTTCTTGCTTAACCCGCTCTGGTTCTGCACTTGGCAGATCAATCTTGTTAATAACGGGTATAATCTCCAAATTGTTATCAAGTGCCAAGTAAACATTGGCGAGCGTCTGAGCTTCAATCCCCTGCGCAGCATCAACAACGAGCAGCGCACCTTCACATGCCGCAAGACTGCGCGAAACTTCGTATGTAAAGTCGACGTGTCCTGGCGTATCAATTAAGTTCAAAATGTACTCTTCACCGTCATCGGCTTTATAACCAAGACGAACGGCCTGCAGCTTGATCGTAATGCCGCGTTCCCGCTCCAAATCCATCTGATCCAGTACTTGCTCCTGCATCTCACGCGAGGAGAGCGCTCCGGTAAATTCCAATATCCGGTCCGCTAATGTTGATTTGCCATGATCGATATGGGCAATGATTGAGAAATTTCTAATTTTCTTTTGTCGGTCACGTACGTCCGCCATGCCTAACCCCCAGAATTGCCTAAATAGCTAACCATTCTTTTTATTATAACAGTTCGAGGGGTAGCCATCAATCCGTAACGGATTCAAAAAAAGAAACGATGAAACGAATGCCTTTACTTGAGATGGATTGAAGCACGTCGGCCGTCCCATCGGCCAGTTGATTGACAGATGAATCCGTGCGCAGATCAGGAACGCCGGGAAGTCTTCCATAAGAATCTGTTTGCAGATTCTGGTCCGTTTGAAGCTTCGGTGGATCCTGTGTTTTTCTCCCATGCTGCGCATCGACAACGCGCTGAGCTCTAGTTGCGTTTGTTCCTTGATTTGCCGGAAGCTCTCGATCAACATTAAGATTATCCTCCGTACGAGTGGAGGATGTGGGTGATTCATACGAAGTAACGGGCTGCTCATATAAATTTGTTGGATTAACCGAAAGTGCCCCTGTCTGATCGATTGGACCGTTCACTCGTTCTATACCACTTGTTGCCATATCAATTCCAAATAGTACAACTAGCGCAACCGCTCCTCCGACTACAGCCATTTTCAAAGATTGACGACGCATGGTTTTCCCTCCTTATTATCTATCTCACGCCACATACCTAACTGGACTTCGGTGCGATAACCTTCTCATCACCCCAATACAGTTCCGAGATCACCTTTGCGAGTACATCTACTGTTCGATAGGACTCCTCAAGCGTATTATCAACACCGCCAACTTCGATCAGCACGCTGTCTGGTGCAATGGACTGGTTATATTCGCCATTGCCACTCGCTGTTGTTTTGCCATGAATTCCGCGAGAAATTCCTGGATATTGTTTATCGAGCTCGGCTTGAATTTGGTTCGCGAAAGCTTCGTTCTTTTTCCAATTCTTATTGGCTAGACCAATGATAAAGAAAACCTGCGCATAAGATTTGCCCTTAATGGTCGTGGTCGTGTTTTTGCGATGCGCTGAGTCACGATGAATATCGAAGAAATATTTTAACTCTTTGTTGGCAGATATCGCTGAGGTCACCGTTTTCTTGGAATACTTATAGGATAGGACCCAATTGAAATTTTTAATCGCGCTTGGATAATCAGTTGATGAATGAAGAGCGCCCATCCCTCTCGCTTCAAGCTTCTCTTCAAGTCGTTTACCTATGAGAGTAATATTTTTAGTTGAGGACTCTGCATATTTCGTGCTTTTCAGCTCAGGAAACCAAGACTCCCGGCTATGCGAATGATAAATAAAGACAACCTTACGTCCACTTGTAGTTGGTTTAGCTGCTGGATCTGTCTGTGTATTAGGATCCGTTACCGGTTTCGTGTCTGGAGCAGGATCTTGGGGTGAATCGGAGCCCTCAGCAGCTTGATCCCCAACAATAGGCAGAGGCTCGTGGTCCTCAGGCTCGATAGTCGAATCAACCGTTGAGCTGGCTCGGAGTAAGAACGCATCGTCTCCCCCAAGTCCCGGATACTCCCTAGCTAGCAAGCTCTTAGGGTCAGATGGGTTAACATCTGTTAACAGGCGAACGAGAAAATTACTAACCTGCCTCCCTGAGAAGGAAGACTCCATTCGCACCTGCCCGGTTCCCGGCATTTCCATGGATAACATGTCCATGAATAGTCCGCTGGATACCGTTGCAGCGAAGCCTTTCATAGAGGAGACTGGGGAGGATGAAGCTCTCTGCTGGAGGATCGCCCCTATCCCAATAACAAGAACTAGAACCATGGAACCAAGCGACATCAAGGCAAACATCCGGCCAGTTACGAGCAAGTGACGAATTTGTTTACTGCTTTTCCCTATGTTCCATGTCATGACAACTCGTTTCATCTCACGTATCCTCCCAGATGTTATTTCGTTTCTCTCGTATGCCCTTTTAGCTATTACTACCTTATGAGGATGCTTGAATTAATAGAACCGAAAGTTTAATAGAGTACCAGAATAGATAGAACTGCTAGATTACTAGATTTGTTCGTTTCAAGCTGCATTCCAAATTCGCATACAAGAAGAAACGGCTAGCGCCGTCCTTAGCGGCGAAGAAAGTTTCTTCCCTCTGAAATATAAGCAAAGTATAGAGGAAACTTATACTTACTTATATTTAAAAAAGAGCTTCCTCCACTGTAGAATAACCAGCTTGAGAAGCCTTGCTAAGGATAAGCGAGTTAATGCGTATAAGCAGATACGTTAGTTTTATCGACTGCATCATGGAGTGCAGCATTAAGCCCACTTGCAACAATATTGGCAATATCCTCAATAAACTGGTCAATTTCCTTCGGCGTTACAAGCAAATCGTGACCAAGAGGCCCAAGCGCTTCGCGAACAAGCTGCAAACGATCATTCTCTTCCATCTGGTTAATCAGCCCAAAGATATGATCGGTGTTCCCATTCTGATCCTTCACATGATTGCGCATAAGATCGATCGTATTATTAACGATCGTCGAAGCGTAGACCACGGTCGGCACACCGATAGCGATAACAGGAACGCCTAATAATTCCTTTGTTAGGCCTTTTCTTTTATTCCCAATTCCCGATCCGGGATGAATACCCGTGTCGGCGATCTGTATGGTCGTATTTACACGTTCAAGCGCTTTTGAGGCAAGGGCATCAATTGCTATAATGACGTCCGGCTTAGCACGCTCTACGATCCCCTGAACGACATCGCTGGATTCAATACCCGTAATTCCAAGTACCCCCGGAGCAATGGCACTGACATTGCGGTAGCCAGGAGCAACCTGATCCGGCATCAATTCAAAAAAATGGCGGGTCACAAGCGTATTCTCTACCACGATGGGACCGAGCGCATCTGGCGTGACATTCCAATTTCCTAGTCCGACAATGAGTACATTCGCCGTTTTCCCAATCCCAATTCGCTCAAGAAACGTTTCAAATTCCTGGGCAAGCTTAGTTGCAACTCGATCTTGTAAACCCGTATCCTGCTTTCTTAACTCAGGTACCTCAAACGTTACATAATGACCAATCATCTTACCCATAAGCTGTGATCCCTGTTCGTCCACAATATCAAGCCTTGTGATCGTAATGCCATCATCCTCTATCACCTCAGATAACACCCCTGGAATCGGCCCCTTGCCTCCGGATTCCACCATTTCCTTTGCCTCAAGTGCTAAATCGATACCGACGGTAAAACGCTGCAAATCAATATCATGCTCATAATCATTCATCGCAATAAGGGCGCCCCTTCCAACAAAGTTTAAGTTAGTTTGCGATGACCGAAGAAGATTTATGCGAAAGTAGGAGGAAATATACAAATTCGATTGCTTAATAGCCACAATGACGAATCGTTCAGCTATTGCAATTTGCCTATGCCCATGGTAGAATGTTTCAAGTTGTGTTTGTTACAAAGGGGTTTCCCTTTTTACAGGAGGTGAATGCAATGCCAAACATTAAATCCGCAGTGAAACGTGTAAAAACGATTGAAAAACGTCGCGCTTTGAACGCTTCGCAAAAATCGGCTCTTCGTACAGCCGTTAAAGCCGCTGACCTAGCTGTTGTTGCTACTGATGTTGATGCTGCTAAAGCAGCTCTTATTCATGCAACAAAAAAACTGGATAAAGCCGTTAATAAAGGCCTGATCCACAAAAATGCAGCTTCCCGCAAAAAGTCTCGCCTGGCGAAAAAGCTTAACGCTCTTTCGGCACAAGCCTAATAAAAACTCAAGTCCTGCTCACCGCAATTGCGGTAAGCAGGACTTTTTTATTGCCTTTTTTCCCTCCTATCCGTTGCTCTCTAGGTAGCAACAGATAAGAGAAAGAGTTCCAGTCCAAGCGTCTTATCGACTTGACCGGTCTTCATTTTATAATCCAGCTCAGCCAAACGGTTCAGATGTCCACCCAATACCTGCACAGATAGGCGCTTTGCTTTCTCAGCTGCCAGCTTTACCGCGTAAGGGTGAAGTCCAAGCTGTCCCGCCATTTGCTGAGGAGAGTAATGATGCCGCTCGAGCTCTTTTATCTGAAGCATGATGCGGAGCTGTCTAGCCATTAATGCAGCAATCTTAATAGGTTCCTCTCGCCTTAGCAATAGCTCGCGATAAAGCTTGAGCGCCTTATCGACCTGCTGGGAAGCCATCGAATCAATTAAAGCAAACACATCCTCCTCTACAGTCGAAGCGATAAGCTGCTCCACATCAATAGGACGGATTGTACCTCCTACGCCCGCATGTAAGCAGAGCTTGTCCACTTCATGAGCAAGCTGCTGCATATTCGTTCCCGTTCGCGAGAGCAGAAGCTCCGCAGCCTCACGGCTCATCTCTCTACCCTGCTCCTCAACCCGTTTGATTGTCCACTCGCGCAGTTCATTTTCCTGCAGCTCCTGAAAGGGAATAAGGGCATCCTGATCCTTCAGCAGCTTGACCACTTTACGACGTTCATCCAGCTTGTCCGCCATAACCTGAAAAACAATGACACTGCTCTCACAGGGCTGCTGCAAATAAGCAAGTAATCGATCCGTCTGATGATCAATCTTGCCCTCTTTACCTTGAGCCGCGGCTAAAACCGATTGATCGCGAATACTGACCAGCTTACGGGAAGCAAAGAACGGAAGCGTATCTGCCTCCGCGACAGCCTCCTCAATAGCAGTCTCTGATGTATCAAATTTCACAATACCTAGCTCGCGCTCATCCTCGGGCAGCAGCATGCTAATTAGCGTGGATAGGAACTGTCTCATCCGATAGCGGTCTTTCCCATATAATACATAGACTGGGCGAAATTTGCCCGCCTTCCATTCCTTTATCGCTTCTTTCATTTCCATTCTTGATCGACTCCTTATCCGCCGCACTTTTACACGTTCTGACATCAACAAAGGGATGAAGTCTGTGATGACTTCATCCCTTTGTCCCCGAACATCTATATAAACATACGCAGGCAGTCGGTCCATGGTTCCGTCCTGCGAATGGTCATACGACGTTAAGGTCCCGTCCTATGACGTTTTCCGTTTGCTCCATTATACGCGAATATCACGTCATGTGTGCGGAAAACGCAAAAGAAATTATTTGATTTGGGGCTGTTCCGATCCCGTGCTTATATCCACCACATATCCTGACTTACTCTTGCCGTCAGCTGAAGGCGTCTCATACGTGAGCGTCTTACTGTCCGGTGACCATAGCAGTGAATTAATCCCAGCCGTCCTTGCAGCACTTTGGAAAATCAACGTATTGTCTTCCGCCATGTAAATTTGGAGGGTTTGGTCCACAACATAAGCCCTGTATTTGCCATCTGGTGAATTCGCTTGTAATTCCGTGTTAATAACATTACTAACGCCTAGAGTAGCGTTTGTAGACTTTTCAGAATCTGCATCCGCAGCGAAGCCAGCTTTTCCATCTGTACTGGAAACCATCATTTTATCGGAATCCGTAGTATCAGCTGTATGATCCGAATTCGACTTATTCGGTACTGTTGTTTCAGATACTGAGAAATTGGGTGAAGTAACCTTATCTGAATTTTCTTGCATTTTCTCTTTGTACGTATGCTTCTCCAAAGGGGCTCCATTCGGATCCAGCGATTTGGTAGAAACCTCTCCTTGCTGATTCTTCATCGCTACACGTTCTTGTTGTTTAGACGCAGGCGCCTCCAGAGCGCTTACTTCCGAATCCGCCTTAGGTGAATCAGCAGAAGTAGTGGAGCTTGCCTCTGCAGTCAATGCCGTCGAATCCGGAGAAGAAGCTGAATCTGCAGTCATAGTGGATTCATTGCTCTTGTTAGATCCCGATTTAAGTGGATCCGCACCATTATAATTGACTAAGAATAAGCCTACGACAACCCCTGCAGCAATGACGCCGCCAACAGCACGAAGCGAGAAGCGGTCTCTCCACCTTCCCCCCGTTCGATTGCTAACCTCTCTTCTATGAATCGTGGAGATTGGTTCCTTATTGTCAATAGATCCCATATTGTCGGAGACAGCACTGGCCTGAAGTTCATGAAGACGCGGTAAAATCGCATCAACCAAGCTATAGCTCGGCATCACTTTGGGCAGACTTTCAAGACCGGAAGATAGCAGCTGCAAGCGTTCAAACATGGCCGCACAGTTAGAGCAATGCCTTGTATGAGTCATCAAGATTTCGGCTTCCTTGTCATCAAGGTCACCATCTAGCTGCCGTTGCATATATTCCATCACCTCTTGACAATTCATCCTCGGACACCACCTTTCTGATAATCGTGAAGGTACGTTTGCAGCTGCTGTCTGGCCCGGAAAAGATAAGATTTAACCGTATTGAGAGGCAGATCAAGAGAATCAGCAATTTCGTTATAGGAGAAATCCTGCAAGTACCTCAGCACCACTACTGCTCGGTGATGCTCTGGAAGCTTGTCGATTGCCTTCCTAATATCCTGTACTGCATAAGATGACAGCACTTCCTCCTCAACCGAATGCGAATCATGGAACACCATATCGTGCTCATCAATGGAGACAGTTGGTTTTGTGCGCCTAAACTTATCAATACAAATATTCGTAACGATTCGCTGCACCCAAGTTTTAAACTGCGCTTTCTCTTCATAGGTACCGATCTTTGTATATATCCGGATAAGCGCTTCTTGCGCAGCATCCATCGCATCTTGCTCATTATTTAATATATAATAGGCAGTCCTGTACACATGATTTTCAATCTCTCGCAATAGAGAAATCAGAGCATCGCCATCGCCAGCTTGTGCGGCTTTTATTAGGCCGGGCTCTACCACGGAGGCTCCCCCTCTCTTGCAACCTTTCAGACGGAAAGGTTCCTTATTATGTTGCAGTTCCCGATAAAATTCTTTAAAAAAAATTTAGGTTATAAAACACATTGCATTTCCATAAAAACAAACACATAGCTACCCTAAACAATAGCAGAAAAGTTGATTACCGTACACCCTCAGAATGCGATACCTTTCAAACATTTAGTCTTACTGGGAGCGTTATCCAATAAAAAAAGGGATGCGATAACGTCGATAAGCTGGGCTTAAAACCCAGATTGCGAGCGTCGCATCACCTTTTATAAAAAAGCCCAATTAATATTCATTCTTTAAATCGACGAGGTTCACAGAAGGCGAGCCATCACTTATGTATGCCTTCAGATTCTCCATAAATATATCCATTGCTCGATCATCATAGGCGGTCGTAACTCCAGCTGTATGAGGTGTAATAATCACATTGTCCAGCCCCCAGAGAGGATGATCCACTGGAAGCGGCTCCTTTTCGAAGACATCCAGCCCTGCACCTGCTATCACATGATGCTCCAGCGCTTCGACAAGCGCTGCTGTATCCGTCGTTTTGCCACGACCTATATTAATATAAAAAGCAGTTGGCTTCATCACAGCAAACTGTTCTTTACCAATAATATGCTCTGTATCTTTAGTAGAAGGAAGACAGTTTACGATATAATCGCTTTTCTCCAAGACTTCTTGAAGCCCATCGATCGTATACATCGTATCAATCCCTTCCGCAGGCTGCCCGGATTTACGGACCCCCAGAACCGTCATGCGGAACGCTTTGGCTATTCTAGCCGTCTCCAGCCCTATAGCACCGACTCCCAATATTCCGATTGTGCGATTATGCATTTCTCCCATACCGTCTTTCCCCTCCCAAATGCGGGATTGCTGATTACGAATGGATAGATGCAGATGACGGGTGAAGGAGAGCAGCATGGAAAAAATCGTTTCTGATATCGGAAAAGGATGCACGCCAGATGCATTCGTTAAATAAATACCATGTCTTTTGATCTCTTCAAGGGGTATATGATCAACACCTGCCCCAAAATGTTGTAACCATTTGAGTTTCAATTCTTCACCGTACAGAAGTTTCTTGACCGCTTTATTCCAGCCAATAATAATCTCAGCATCAAGAAGATGCTCTTGCAAGGTTTCGGGATTGTCGCCGTTAATGAAAGTCCATCCGGATGCTGCCTCCTGAATTCTCAAAACATGCTTCGGCTCAAGCTGTCTCGCCGCAACTATCTTCTTCATCCTCGTCCCCACCCTCGCAAAAATTTAATTGAAATACTACCATTTACAGATAGGGGTGTCAAACAACACAGAAGAAGAGAGTTCATTTAAGAAGATTATTGGGAAGTTAAAACTTCATCGGATTACGGAACTAGTACCGATTAGTTCGCTTCTCATGTACTAGTTATTCACTACCTTTTGTCTCATTTGCAGCTGATTCTTCTCCGATATCCGAAATTGTACCTCTCCGTTTAAATCCGTGCGCTTTACCTGAGTTCCAGATGTTTCTAAACGTTCAAGCACATTAGTGTTAGGATGACCGTACAGATTATTACGACCGACCGAAATAACAGCCATATTGGGATGCCAATAAGCGAGCCACGCTTCAGATGAGGAGGTTTTGCTGCCGTGATGAGAGACTTTTAGCACATCGATAGATTTATTCTGCTGCTGCTCAGGATGAAGCCTTTGGAACTGCGAAAGTAAAAAATCCTCTTCCGCTTTATCGGCATCTCCCGTAAGTATAAAGGTTCGATCATAGAGGTGTAATAGCAGAGCAACGCTTTGACCATTCTGTTCCTTCACGGTTGGTATAAACGCAGTCTGGTTAATTGTGGTGTCGGGTGCGGCTCCAATTAGTTCAATGGTTGCATGCTCATCCATTTTCCAGCTCAAACCTCCTTCCGCGCGGTAGAGTGGAATATGATTCTCGACTGCCGTTTGAAGCACAGATTGGGCATCAGGAGAGGGCTTATAGGTTCCATTCCATAATATTCTTTTTACAGGAATTTGCTTGAGAACCGCAGTTAAGCCTTTAATGTGGTCACTATCCAAATGTGACAGCACAAGCAGGTCTATAGCATGAACACCTCGCTGCTGTAAAAGCGGCACCACCACCTTTTGCCCCACTTCAAATGGATCCCTGCGCTCTCTCCATTCATCACCCGGCTTACGAAAAACGACCGATCCTCCGCCATCTATTAAAATATGCTTCCCGCTAGAAGTACGAATCAGAATAGAGTCGCCTTGTCCGACATCCAGAAAGCTTACATAAGCATCGTTATCCTTCCAATCCGGGTAATAAGCCCAAAGTAAGGGGATTACAAGTATCAATAAGCAAAATAAAGGAAGGAGCCTGCGGATTATAATATTCGGTTTGTAAGCTCCCTCTGACGAATACGGACTGATAAAAGGAATCGGTTCTGTTCGATCAAGTGGCTGTGTTTCTGTAAGATCACTTGCCTGCAAGGATTGAGATTGTGCAGATAAGGGGGAACCTTGCAATTCGTTGTTTGAATCGTATTCCAGTCCCTGCTCATTCGGTACTAGGTGTCGTCGGTTGAACGCACTTCGGAGCGTTGTTAAACTCACGGCTATTGCTGTATACATACAAAGTACCCAAATTAGTGAAGGTGTTGCCCATATCATACGGAAGCTCTGAATTTGGCTTAACTTCAGGACGAAACCAAAAGTTAGCTTGTTGCCAAGAATGGCAGCCATAGCAAGCAGGGATCCAGCCGGATGCCAAATGGCATCCAGAATAAGCGATGCTCCCCCCAGCGGCATCACGATGAAACTGATAAATGGCACAAGTACGAAATTCGCAAGTAAAGAGAGCAAATGAAATTGATTGAAATAATAAACCGTTAACGGAAAGGAAATTGCTTGAGCTACGATGGTAACCGTAATGAGGTCAAACAGTGCTTTGGTCCGCGGTCCGCTTGGCAGCCATCTGCGTACAGGCGGTACGCCTAAAATTAAACCAGCCGTCACTAGAAAGGACAGCTGAAAGCCAACATTGCTTAACATGTACGGATCCCATGCGAGCATGATCAGCGCAGCGGCGGCCAGCAAATGAAGGCCGTCCTTGAGCTTATCCATGCGAGCTGCCGCAAGGCCGAGCATGGCCATTATTCCGGCGCGCATCACCGATGGGGAAGCACCTGCGAGCAGCACATAGAAGGGCACTGCGACGATCATAAGGAGCAGCATCCGCTCGCGCGTCATGCGCAGCAGACGCAGTAGTCCGCTCAATACGTAGAGGAATACCGCTACGTGCAGGCCGGAGATCGCTAGAATATGTGTCAGCCCCAGCTGCGAAAACTGGCGGAACCGATCAGGGTCAAGATCGTCGCTTATACCGAGGACCAGCCCCTTCATGTATCCGGATTGTTCACCTGGGTATAAGGCATCCATGCGGTTGCCCAGCGCCGTTCGCATGGCATCGATGCGGCTGAGCATTGATGCCATGCTGAAGCGAGCCCCTGCACTTGTATGCAAGGAGGCGGCTCCGCTTGCTTTGAAAAGCCAATGTATGCGCTGACTCTTCAAATAGCGGCGATAATCAAATCCGCCGAAGTTGGTCGCCTCAGTCGGCTGCGTCAGCTCGCCGGCTATGCTTATGCGTTCTCCACGCTGCCACCTCGCCGCGAGCGCGAGCTCCGTCTGCGCTGCAAGTCTTACCTGTACGAGCAGGCTTTCGCCGCTGATGTCCCGCACAGCCTGTTCCCCTGTGAGGCGGACGTCATTCGCCGTCATGCGGAACTGAACGCGGTCACCGTCAATCTCGACCGAGGAGCTTATCGCTCCTGTCACCTCCGCTTCATAGGAGGTAGTAGTGCCTGGTCCTGCAGAAATGAGTATCTCAGGGAGTGAGCTTACATTATGCGAATCCACCCATACACGCTCCCCAGCAGCGATGCCAAACGCCAATAAACAAGACACAGCGAGCGGCCAAGCTGTACGCTGTCGAAGCAGCATAGCCAGCCAAGCAGCAGCAAGCGAGCCTCCTGCTAGCAGAACCCCGCGGCTTTCGAGTCCGGCCGCAGCACAGCTGCCTAACAGCCAGCAGATTGTAAATAGGACAAGTGGTCTTCGCAGCATTACAGCCCCTCCTTTCTGCACCCAACAAAAAAACCTCCAGCGCACGCCCTTGAAAAGAATCGCTAACCCGCGTTGGGCTAGCAAATTTCTCTACAATAGACGCAGCCAGAGGTTCTTCCTCATCAACTACGATCGCCAATCTAAACGAATCTAAACGAACAACAAAGCCGTTATGAAATCACATTCATCCCCGCCTGAGCTGGTGGCTCATAAGAAGGAAGGTTTCGGAAGATGATTCCCTTATTTTGCATAAGCTGAGTTACGTTGTCGCTGTCTTTCGGGTAAGAGCGATGATAAACGATTTCTTTGACCCCGCTGTTAGCAAGCATATTCGCACAAGTCCAGCATGGCTGATCGGTTACATAAACGGTTGACCCTTCCCGGTCAATCCGATCGGTGAAAAGAAGTAGATTCTGCTCCGCATGAATGGTACGAATGCAGCGTTGTTTCTTCACCATCTGCTCCTGTCCATCCAGCAGCTTCACTTCAAGCTCCTCCACGATCATACAGCCTGCTTCCGAGCAGTCAGAAACGCCCATTGGTGCTCCATTATAGGCAGTCCCGAGCAGTTTCTTCCCTTGGACGAGCAATGCGCCCACATGCCTGCGTGGACAACGGGAACGCGTCGAGACCATGTATGCGATATCCAAAAAGTAAGTGTCCCAATCTTTACGCGAGCTGTCTTGTAATTCCGTCACCATCGAAGCTCTTCTTCCTTTCTTTCCTATCGATTACTGCTGGCTTGCAGCCAGTGCTTGCTCTAAATCATGTAAAATATCATCTATACCTTCAGTACCAACGGATAGACGGATCATTCCCGGCCCAACGCCTGCCGATAATTGACCCGCTTCATCAAGCTGCTGATGAGTCGTGCTCGCTGGATGAATAATGAGTGACTTCGAATCTCCAACATTGGCCAAATGCGAGAAAAGCTGCACCGCATTTATAACTTTTTTGCCGGCATCTACCCCACCCTTAATACCAAAGGTCAATATCGCACCTTGACCCTTAGGCAGATACTTCTGCGCTAATTCAAAGGACGGATGACTTGGCAATCCAGGATAGTTTACCCATTCAACGGCATCATGAGCCTCTAAATATTGGGCTACAGCAAGTGCATTCGAGCTATGGCGTTCCATTCGCAAATGAAGCGTCTCAAGGCCTTGAAGCAAGAGGAATGAATTGAATGGTGAAATGGCAGCTCCCATATCACGAAGCAGCTGTACACGCATTTTGATAATATATGCGATTGGACCAACCGCGTCCGTATAAACCACACCATGATAGCTTGGATCTGGGCTTGTTAGACCTGGAAATTTACCGCTCGCTTTCCAATCGAACTTGCCGCTGTCCACAATGACACCGCCAATGGAAGTCCCATGTCCACCAATAAATTTGGTAGCGGAATGAAGTACAATATCAGCACCATGCTCAATAGGCCGGCATAGATAAGGACTTGGGAACGTGTTATCTACGATAAGAGGAATACCATGCTTATGAGCAATAGCAGCAATAGCTTCGATGTCAATGACATCTCCTCGCGGATTGCCGATCGTCTCTGCATAAAGTGCTTTTGTTTTGTCAGTGATCGCCGTTTCAAAATGGTTCGGATCAGAAGGATCGACGAATTTGACAGTTATGCCAAGCTTGGATAAAGTATTCGCAAACAAATTGTACGTACCACCGTAGAGGCTTGCAGCTGATACAATCTCATCACCTGCTCCTGCAATGTTAAGAATGGAATATGTAATCGCAGCTTGTCCCGAAGCGACAGCAAGTGCTGCTGGTCCGCCCTCAAGTGCAGCAATCCGTTTCTCGAATACATCGCTTGTCGGATTCATAATACGCGTGTAGATATTGCCGAATTCCTTCAGCGCAAACAAATCTGCCGCATGATCAGTATCGCGAAAACCATATGAGGTCGTTTGATAAATCGGCACCGCTCGGGATAAAGTTGTTGGATCAATTTCCTGGCCTGCATGTACGGATAACGTCTCTAGTGAAAGCTTTCTTTGTTCAGACATTTAAGAAATCCTCCTCGCTGGAATGGGTGGTCAGACAGCTTTTTCCACATCTGCACCATTGTCTCACAATCAGGGCAAGGCGACAATGGACGACTTCAATTTTTCTAATAGTTTTGGTCCAATTCCCTTCACACGGCGTAAATCATCAACGGTGCGGAAAGCTCCATTTTTCTCGCGATCCTCCACAATTGTCCGCGCCTTCACTTCTCCAATGCCTGGTAATGCATCCAGCTGCTCGGCCGTCGCTTGGTTAATATTCAGTTTCCCATCAGTCTGTCGGGGCTGTTGGGCCTGTTGGGGCTGTTGCCCGTTCTTTTGTTCGTCTTGCGTCCCTTCCTTTAGTTGTGAGGACTTCTTATCCGCCTCCACTACTATAGAAGATTTATCATTCTCCGCCGCTGATGGCTTCTTTGTTTCTTCTTTTTGTTCAAGTACAGCAAGCGTCTGTTCCACTTGGCTATTCACAGCCACCCATCCAAGGGGTTCACTAGAAGCGGATGGCCAAAGCGCTATTGTTAACAGGATGACACTTACTAAGAGCAGAGCAACAATCAAGATTTGCTGACGATTATTGGCAGCATGATTTCCTTTACGCATATAACGGATATCTCCCTTCATCCCTACCATTCTTATTGCTTGAATACCCATTTTCAGTAAAAAGGAGCCCTATTGATAAAATCAGGTCATCTTCGCCATGTTCCCTTGCATAAGATAGTATGAGCAGCATTAACCATTATACATTCGCGTATGTTCCTATACTGCGCAGAATGGAATGCGGTCTTTACAACCTGCTTTCATAGCTGCGCTTGATGAATTAGAGCACACAGGAGGGATTGCGATGAATGTCGGGTTTATCGGGATTGGAAGCATGGGCAGTTTACTAATTGATGCTTTCATCAGCTCGGGAGCACTCGATCCGAATCAAATAACAGCCAGCAACCGAACATTTGCAAAAGCAGAAAGTCTAGCCTTGAAATATACAGGCTTACACGCTGTCAAGACCAATCAAGATGCCGCTAGCGGCTGCGACATTATCTTCCTCTGCGTGAAGCCGCATGAATATAAAACAGTAATCGACGAGCTTCAGCTGATTTTGGAGCCTCAGCAAATCCTCGTTTCGATTACGAGTCCTGTCATGCTTGAACAGCTTGAGGGTTGTCTCCCCTGTAAAGTAGCAAAGGTCATTCCAAGCATTACCAACTATATGCATAGTGGTGCTACGCTCTGTATGTATGGCGAACGTATGTCTGACGAAGATAAGGCCATTCTGAACCATCTGCTTTCCTTTATTAGCACACCTTTGGCCATTGATGAGCAGCATACTCGAATTGTTTCTGACCTTTCAAGCTGTGGTCCAGCATTCATGGCTTACCTACTGCAGCGATTCATTGACGCTGCTGTTGAGGAAACTGGTATTCCTCGGGAGCAGGCCACTTTAGTGGCAAGTGCGATGTTCTTAGGAACAGGTCAGCTCCTGACAGAAGGCGGTATGACACCGGAAGCATTACAAGCACGCGTAGCTGTTCCCGGAGGCATTACGGCCAAAGCGTTAACACTGCTGGAGTCTGAGTTAGCTGGCGTATTCAACGCCGTTATTCATGCCACGCATGCCAAGTACCAAGAAGATTTGGATCGCGTAGCAGAGGCATTATACGGCAAAGAGGTGAATGGCCCTTAACGCATGCTTTGCGTTAATAAGCCATTCACCTCTTCATTTGATACCTCGGCCCCGTCAAAGAGCCTCCCTTACTAGCCATTCGTCATCGTAATAGAATGTTAGCCTGTTAGCCTACTACAATATTGACAAGCTTACCTTTGACAACGATCACTTTGCGAATCGTTTTACCCGCAATTGCTTCTGCCGTTTTGATAGATTCCTTAGCGATGCTTTCCATTTGAGCTTCATCCGTATCTGCTGCAATTGCAATGCGATCGATAATTTTTCCATTTACTTGAACGACGATTTCTACCTCTTGATCGATTGTCCAAGCTTCCTCGAACGTTGGCCAAGCTACATAAGAGATCGACCCCGTATGACCAAGCTTCGTCCAAAGCTCTTCGGCAATATGCGGAGCAAGTGGAGACAGCATCTGCACGAAATCCCCCATAGCTTGACGCGGCAATGACTCCAATTTATAAGCATCATTCACGAAAATCATCAGCTGGCTGATCGCTGTATTAAAGCGCAGGTTCTCATAGTCATCGGTAATTTTCTTAACGGTTCGATTCCATGTCCGTTTGAATGATTCCGAAGCCTCACCATCTCCAATTTTCTCGCTAAGCGATCCATTCTCACCGATAAACAGGCGCCATACCCGGCTTAAGAACCGATACATGCCTTCTACACCGTTTGTGTTCCAAGGCTTCGTTGCTTCAAGCGGCCCCATGAACATTTCGTACATACGCAGCGTATCTGCTCCATATACACTCACGATATCATCCGGATTAATGACATTACCGCGTGATTTGCTCATTTTCTCATTGTTTGTCCCAAGGATCATCCCTTGGTTAACAAGCTTATGGAAAGGCTCTTTCGTTGCAACAACACCCAGATCGTAAAGCACTTTATGCCAAAAACGTGCGTAAAGCAAATGCAACACGGCATGCTCTGCTCCGCCAATGTATAAATCAACCGGCAGCCACTCTGCCTGCTTTTCTTTGGAACAAATTTCTTGATCATTATGCGGATCGATGAAGCGCAGGTAATACCAGCAGCTTCCTGCCCATTGAGGCATTGTGTTCGTCTCGCGACGCGCTTTCATACCAGTCTCCGGATCAATCGTCTCGACCCATTCCGTTACATTGGCAAGCGGCGATTCGCCTGTACCTGATGGTGTAATTTCTTCAACATCAGGCAGCAATAGTGGCAGCTGCTCGAATGGAACGGGCTTCATCGTACCGTCTTCCAGATGGAGAATTGGAATCGGCTCACCCCAGTAACGCTGACGGCTGAACAACCAGTCGCGCAGGCGATACGTGATTTTGCCTTGGCCCTTGCCGCTCTCGTCCAGCCATTCAATCATACGCGCAATTCCGTCCTGATTGTTAAGACCATTCAAGAACTCGGAGTTAACATGAGGACCATCACCAGCATACGCTTCAGCTGTAACATCGCCGCCTTGAACCACTTCAACAATCGGCAGATCAAATTGCTTGGCAAATTCCCAGTCACGCTGATCATGACCTGGTACAGCCATAATCGCTCCTGTACCGTATCCGGCAAGAACATAATCGGCAATCCATATAGGGACTAAGGCTCCACTTACGGGATTCACCGCATAAGCGCCCGTGAATACGCCGCTTTTATCCTTAGCAAGATCTGTACGCTCGAGATCACTCTTACGCGCTGCTGTTTCTTGATAAGCTTCAACTGCAGCCTTTTGCTCCGATGTGGCAATACGTGCTACCAATTCATGCTCTGGTGCCAGTACGCAATACGATGCACCAAACAAGGTATCTGGACGTGTAGTGAAGACAACAAGAGCATCCTCATGACCATCGATGGCGAACGTTACTTCAGCGCCCTTCGATTTGCCAATCCAGTTACGCTGCATGTCTTTGATGCTTTCCGTCCAATCCAGGTCCTCAAGATCGTCCAGCAAACGCTCCGCATATTCGGTAATTCTCAGCACCCATTGACGCATTGGCTTACGGACAACCGGGTGATTACCGCGCTCACTTAGACCATTAATAACCTCTTCATTGGCAAGCACCGTTCCAAGCGCCGGACACCAGTTAACAGGCACTTCAGCCACATAAGCTAGCCCTTTATTGTAAAGCTGGATGAAAATCCACTGTGTCCATTTATAATAATCCGGATCTGTTGTACTAAATTCACGGTCCCAATCGTACGAGAAACCAAGTGATTTGATTTGACGACGGAAATTATCTATGTTCGTAAAGGTAATGTCACGTGGATGCTCACCCGTATTAAGAGCATGCTGCTCCGCTGGAAGTCCAAAAGCATCCCAGCCCATTGGGTGAAGTACATTATAGCCGCGCATTCTCTTAAAACGGGAGACGATATCCGTTGCTGTGTAGCCTTCTGGATGGCCAACATGCAAGCCAGCTCCTGACGGATAAGGGAACATATCTAACGCGTAAAATTTCGGTTTACCCGCATCTTCCGTAGTTTTGAAAGTCTTATTCTCATCCCAGAATCCCTGCCATTTGGGTTCGATGACTAATGGATTGTAGCCTTGCTGCTCTTGCTTTTCTTCTGCCATTTTGATAATTCCTCCTAAAGGATTTTGCGTGGTTCTACCCAATTCAGCCGAGTTATTCGGCATATTAGAGCAAAAACCACTTCGAAAGCATAAGCTAAAGGATTTTGCGTGGTTCTACCCAATTCAGCCGAGTTATTCGGCATATTAGAGCAAAAACCACTTCGAAAGCATAAGCTTAGGATTTTGCGTGGTTCTACCCAATTCAGCCGAGTTATTCGTCATATTGGAGCAAAAACCACTTCGAAAGCATATACTTAGGATTTTGCGTGGTTCCCACTCCCTGATTAATTAGGGAGTCGCCTGAAGCGCACATAAAAAAACTCCCGCCCCCAGCGTAAACGCTAGGGACGAGAGTATTATACTCCCGTGGTACCACCCTAGTTAGCAGAAGCATTCTTTGCCCGCTGCTCACTCAAGTCCCTTAACGCGGGCTATACGGCACGCTTAACTTAAAGAAACGGTCGGATTGAACGTCTCTGTAAGGTTCACATGCGGCTCCAAGGCGAGTTCGATTCTATGCTTGACCGGCTTGCACCAACCGCCGGCTCTCTGTTCAAGCGATAAGAAACTACTGCTCCTCTTCTACGCCACAAGAAGAAACGGCTAGCGCCGTCCTTGGCGGCGAAGCAAGTTTCTTCCCTCTGAAATATAAGCAAAGTATAGAGGAAACTTATACTTTCTTATATTTTAAAAAGAAAGGCAAAATGCCTATTCATTCGATCTAAAACAAAAATGATTAGTTCGATTATAATGAAGGTACCTGCTGCATGTCAAGCGGCCAATGAACGCACCAGCTGCTCCTTTACTTCACTGCCGCAAAGAAGAGTCGCTCCGTATTCCCGTCTGGCGCTTCTAGCTTGAAATCTCCGAACGAATCTATTCGACTAAAGCCAGCCCTCGTTAGCGCGCCCCGAATCCAAGCTGGATCATACGCACGCTGTACATGAACCTCTTCAATTCGTGTGAAGTTCTCCTGCTTGCGTTCCCCTTCTCTTGCAAAAATCGTCAGTCGATGCTCGATCTCCATTCGTTCTGCATCAAAATCACAGGTCCATATGTAAGCAACATCTCGCTCATCAAGCACAAAAGGCTGCGTATCCGCATATCGCTCAAGGGTCTTGGGTGGATGAACATCGAATAAAAAAACGCCCCCAGGCCTAAGCCCATGATAGGTTGCACGAAACGCAGCTTCAACATCCTCTTCTTCTGTTAAATAGTTCACACAATCACAGAAAGAAATGACGGTATCGACAGGCTCCGGCAATTCCCAGGCACACATATCCTGCTGCAGCCAACGAATTGAACCGATATTCGAACGGGTGGCCTGCTGCGGGGACTCCTCCCATTTATTTCGACCAATCGTTAACATGTCAGCGGATAAATCAATACCAAATACTTCGAAACCAGAACGAGCGAGCGGTATAGCTAGACTGCCTGTACCGCAGCCGAGATCAACAACCGTCTTGGGAATACCGTATCGCTCCCAGCTTTCCTGAGCAAATCGGAGCCAATCTGGGTACGGCATATCTTCCATAAGCCGATCGTATACGGAGGCAAATTGCCGATAAGCACGCATCTATTCCCCTCGTTTCAAAAAGTATTGCGCAAGCGAAACTCATTTCCTGAGTATCCGCTGCTTCTTGATGGCGCAGAAGCTTTACTCTTTCTCTTGCGATCCTACTTGTTCATCTACCGCTACTTCACTTGCTTCAGCTGCATCCGTTCCTGCTTGATGCTCTGGATTAAGCTTGGTCCAGCTTCCTTCTTGCGTTACGATTCCTTCACGCATAAGCTTACCAATAGCGCGTTTGAATGCACCTTTGCTAATGCCGAATTTCTGCTTAATTGTATCTGCCTGCGTTTCATCTGAATAAGGCATCGCACCGCCTGGACGCTCTCGCAGAAAGGCCAGAATACGGTCGGAATCTTCGAGACGACCTACTTCCTTACGTTGATTCATAGATAGATTGACACGGCCATCCTCACGAACAAAGGTAACACGAGCACGAACTCTTTCACCTAGGCGCAGCAGTCTTGTCCGATCTTCGGCGGGAATGAAGCCATAGGCCCCAAAACCAAGCACCCCTCCATCAATCATAATGAATGAGCCGATCTTAAGTGTTTTGGTTACCCAGCCTTCAACCCATGTATTATGCCAGGAGCTCGGTGCCCGAAAAGCAAGCTCAGACAATTCTTCCTCAAAGGCTACTTTGGCAACGAGTCGACCTATTTTGTCCTGCGCTAAAATAACATGAACCTCATCACCGCGCTTCGGTCTTAGCTCCTTCAGTTCAGGCTGCTCGGATAGAGGCAGCAGCAGCTGCCTCCCTAAGCCCATCTCCAGAAAAGCGCCAATTCGCGGATGAATATCCGCAATCGCAAGGCGAGCCACTTCTCCCAGCATAATGAGCGGAGTTTTCATTGTCGCCGCAATACGATCCTCGGAGTCAAAGAAAATAAACACATCATATTCTTCTCCAACCTTAGGACGATGGCCAACAATCTCCGTATAATGCATCAGTACTTCCGATTCCCCATCGGTTAGAAAGTAGCCATAAGGAGACACTTCACGTGCCAGCTTTAGCTTCTGAATCGTACCTGGAATCAAAGTCATGCGAATTCCACAACCTTCGCGTCGGACCACAGACGTTCGATGTTGTAATATTCACGTTCTTCGCGGTGGAATACATGAACAACGACATCCCCAATATCAACTAAGACCCATCTTCCGGAGTCCATGCCTTCAATACCGCGCACTCGAACGCCGCTCGCTTCGGCTTGTTTGCGAATTTCAGTCGTAATGGCTTGTACCTGTGTATCCGAATTACCATGACAAATAACAAAATAGTCCGCAACCAGCGAAATACCTGTTAAATGAAGGGCTATGATATCATGGGCTTTCTTGTCCTCTGCTGCTGCTACTACTATACGCATTAATTTTTCTGGTGCTACTGTCATTGCTCAGCCTCCCGTATAACTGCTAATAAATCATTTCGTGCCGCTACTGTAAGCGGAAAAATTCGTTTACCCTGCTCCAGCAAATACGATATCGTGGAATCAAAGCCAGCAATCAGCGCTTTCTCTAAACTATGCTCGGCTAATTCCCGTATTTTATGCACCCCTGGAAAATCACGTCCTGGCTCCATATAATCCGCTAGGCAGACGACTTTATCCATCTGCGTCATCCCTACACGCCCAGAAGTATGGAACCTTATCGCATCTAAAACTTCTATGTCCTTCACTGCGAATTGATGCTCGGCAACAAATGCACCAACCGGTGCATGCCAGAGTTCCTTATCGAATTCTAGCAATTCTGCAGGCAGCCCTTCCTCGCGAATAATCGTCTCCATCCGTGAGGTTTTCCAATACTTCGCTACATCATGCAAAATAGCTGCTTGCTCCGCCCGATCTGGATCCTCTCCGAATCGCTTAGCAAGAATAATGGATGTCTCCATAACGCCCATGGTATGAATCCATCTACGTTCGGGCATTTCTGCACGAACTGCTTCAATCATTGCCTCACGATTCATATAGACGATTCCTTTTTATAAATGAATATACTTTCTCCGGCACGAGGAAACGAATGGAACGCCCTTCGCTAACCCGGCGACGAATGTCAGTGGAAGAAATTTCGATAAGCGGCATTTCAATGACCGTTAATCGATTGGCAATAAAAGAAGGCAGCAGAGAAGTATCAATCGGCTCACCTGGCCGTTCAACACCGATAAAGCGGACTAGCTGCGCCAGTTCTTCGATTAAATGCCATTGTGGCAAATCATTCACACGGTCTGAGCCGATAATGAAACTGAACTCGCGGTCCGGATAAGCAGCCTGAAGCGATCGGATCGAATCGATGGAAAAGCTTGTTCCGCCACGTTCCAATTCCACATCCATAGCGCGAAAATGAGGTTGAAAATCAATGGCACGGTATACCATTTCCAGCCGCTGCGAGCCATCTGCGCCAGGTTCATTGTCCTTGAGCGGGGGATGAAAGGAAGGGATGAACCATACCTCATCTAAACCGCATGCCTCACGCGCCGTTTCGGCAGCTAGCAAATGGCCATAATGAATCGGGTCGAACGTGCCGCCCATGAATCCAACTTTAATCAAATTCATCCACTCCTACTCTGCTATGAGCTAATTATTCATTTATCACTATCCAGCACAATCAAAATCAATCTATTTCCTAGGAAGCTCTATCGTTTTGTGATCCTTTGATTCTTTGTAGAGCACGATCGTTTTGCCAATGACTTGGACAAGCTCAGAGCCTGACTCCTCAGCTACCCATGCGCCTACTTCCTTCGGATCATCCATACAGTTATTCAGCACGGATACTTTAATCAATTCGCGTACTTCGATAGCCTCTACAATGTGTTTAACCAGGTTATCGTTCGTGCCGCCTTTGCCCACTTGAAAAATCGGGTTTAAATGATGCGCCAATGCACGCAGATGTCTCTTTTGTTTGCCTGTTAACATATTCCTGTTTCCTTCTTTCGTTTCATCAAATTATCGTCCATGACCCAGCGCTTCAAGCACGGTTTCGCGCATGGCTTCCACCGGGGCATCGACGCCTGTCCAGTACTCGAATGCATAAGCACCTTGATAAATAAACATACCCAATCCGCCATGAATACGGCAGCCCTGCAGCTTTGCCTCTTCCAGAAACCGCGTAGTCATGGGATTATAGATCAAATCGCTTGCAATCGTATTCGGCTTGAGCCAGGCGGCTTGCAAGGGGGTTGTATCTACATTAGGATACATCCCGAGCGAAGTCGTATTAATTACAATATCAGCCTTTGCACAGGCCTCCTGCAGCGCTTCATTACCGATAGCAGTAATATCAGCGACCTGTCCGCGAAAAGCATCAGCTAGCTCCTGTGCCCGCTCCACCGTCCGATTGGCTATCACCACACTGGAAACACCTTCACGTGCCAGCGCGTACAAGATTCCGCGTGTAGCGCCTCCAGCACCGACGATCAGCACATTTGCCCCGGCTAAGTGAGGCTCTACTTCTTCTTTGAGCGAGCGCACATAACCAAGGCCATCTGTATTATAGCCAACTAGGTGACCATCATTATTGACGATTGTATTCACGGCCCCAATGGCCTGAGCGCTCTCATCAATTTCATCGAGCAGAGGCATAATGGCTAGCTTATGGGGGATTGTGACGTTGACACCGCGTATTCCCATTGCTCGCACGCCTGCTACGAAATCGCTAAGCGTTGCCGCAGTAACATGAAATGCCGTATAAATGCCGTTAATGCCTTTCTCCCGAAAAGCTCGATTCATCATAACAGGCGACTTCGAATGGCGAATCGGATCACCAATAACACTGAAGAGCACCGTATGGCTATCAACCGAATTGCCTGAATTGCCGAAAGATTGTGTACTAGAAGTTTGCAGCTGTTCTTTGGCCCCCACTGTCCGTTCACTCTCCTAAAGAGAAAAAGCTGCCGCTAATTGTTATTAGCGGCTGCTCTTCGTTTAAATAAGTGCGTCCCGTAATAGAACACGAATGCCTTTAGGCACATAAACATCGATCAGCGCGCCAGAGTCGCCGTTCACATGGATCCAACCTAATCCAGAAATGAAAACATCCGTTTCTGATCCCCGTTTAATCGTTAAGCGATGACGCGTCCAAGCCGGCATTTCTTCGAGCTGCTCTTTCGTCGGTGGCGCAAGCATGACACCCTTATGCTCGGCATACAGCTCTTCGGCCCTCTCGAGCTTAGTCCGATGTACAGGCAGCGCATTGGAAATATAGAGGGAGAACGACTGACGATCACCTTCTATAAAATCAAACCTCGCGAGTGCCCCGATAAACAAGGTTTGTTGACTATTCAGCTGATATACCAATTGCTTAATGGGTTTGTCTGGCAGCAAGGATTGAAGCACGCCCCGCGGCACGATTTCGGTCATCCGATGACTATAAACAATCCCTGGCGTATCGATAATTTCGTTGCCATCATCAAGCGGGATATGAATAGCATCAAGAGTCGTACCCGGATAACGAGAAGTTGTCAGCTCACGTTCCAGATCGCTGTAATCGCGAATCAGTCGGTTAATGAGTGTTGATTTACCAACATTCGTTGCCCCAACTACATAAACATCGCGATTGCCACGATGCTCGCTAATGGCTTCAATGACGCGCTCAAAACCCATATTCCGCTTCGCGCTGCAAAGCACGATACCAACGGTAAGAAGCCCTTGAGCTTTCGTTTGTTTTTGAACCCAATTAAGCAGACGATTCAAATTAATTCCTTTGGGAAGCAAATCGATCTTATTCACGACAAGCAGAACGGGGTTATTGCCTACAAACCGCTGAAGTCCGGAGATCAAGCTGCCTTCAAAATCAAACAAATCGACGATATGAACAACTAGGCTCTTCGTAGCGGCAATCCCGCCGAGCAGCTTGAGGAAATCATCCTGATTAATAGCGACCGAAGCCGCTTCATTGTAATTCTTGATGCGGAAGCATCGCTGACAGATTACCGGTTCACGATCCAGCGTTGATGCTGGAATATAACCTGGTATATCGGTCGATTCTGTCTGCAGCTTCACGCCGCACCCGGCGCAAGCTTCTTGCTCTAATTGCTGTTTGGTCACTTCTTGCTTTCCTCCTCGGGCCACAGCCCTTTTTTGCGTAGGCGAGACAGGGCGACTTTCTCAATCAAGCGATTGACACGCGTCATTACCCCTTCGTCACCTGGCGAAATTGGACGGACGAGTATGGTGAAAAGCCCCATTCGCCGCCCTCCCAGCACGTCTGTCATCATTTGATCACCAATGACAGCTGTTTGCTCCGCTGGCAGCCCAAGCAAAGCAAGCGCCTTGTTAAAGGCTTTGTTAGCAGGCTTGCGTGCAGCATGAACAAACGGAATTCCGAGCGGCTCTGCAAACTTAGACACCCGGGTCCTATTATTATTGGAGACGATAACCACCTTGAAGCCAAGATCACGCACATCATCGAGCCACTTGACCAGCTCAGGGGTGGCAAGCGCTTCCTTGGCTCCAACGAGTGTATTATCCAAGTCGGTAATAATGCCTTTCATACCCTGTTCTTTCAGCGTATGCAAATCAATATTATAAATGGTATTGACGCGCATCTGCGGCAACAGCCGTTCAAACATAGGTCCCTACTCCCTTACTTATCGCTATCACGCAAACTATACCATACAAAGGGAATTTGTTGCAAAGCTCTTCCCAATATAAAAAGCCGACATCGGCGCTGCTGCGCTTCTGTCGGCTCCCGCTTATCCAATTCGTTCCCGAATAACCTTCATGGTAGCTGTCACTCGCTCCGCTTCCTCCTGCGTCATTATTTGACTGCTGTACATCGCTTTCTCGAAAGCACCCTGCACAGCATGGAATTCACTTTGAAGGAAAGTTAACCTAGTTGACCAGCGAGCCATCGTTTCACGGACAGTCTCGAATTCATTATGGTCGAGACCTTTCTTACGGCCATATTTGATCAATCGGTTCGTCTCCCTAACAATCCTCTCATTTACCGAATCTGAACCCATTCTATACCTGCGCCAACCGTCCATAATAGAACGGAAACGCAAAGCAGCGATACATAGTACAAGGACACCTGCGGTTACATAGAACACCCAAACAGGAATATGGAAACCCGAAGCTGCCTTTTCTACTGTATCGTCGGTAACCGGCGTATTTGTCTCAGGAACCGGAGCCACTTTATCTTCGGGCAGAGCATAAGGAAAGCTGAAGCCTGCTGTAGCCTCGAATGGAAGCCAGCCATAGCCTTCAAAATAAACCTCAACCCAGGAATGTGCATCTGAATTGCGAACCGTGTAGGTACCCGCGCCCTCTGGATTCATTTCAATACCAGCGCCCGATTGCATACGCATTCTCTCCGGATCGTAAGGCAGAGAGCCAGGCGAATAACCTTTAACCCACCTCGCGGGAATGCCCGTAGCCCGGGTAAGCACCGCTAGCGCAGTCGAAAAGTAATCGCAGTATCCACTCTTCATTTCGAATAGAAAGGCATCAACGAAATCTTGGCTCTGCCGTTTGGATAAGTCAGGCTCATTCGTGTACGTATAGTTTAATCGCAAATAAGAGACCAGCTTATTGACTTTGTCATAAGGTGTAGCAGCATCCTTCGTAAGTTCCGCTGCGAGCTCCCTCACTCGCTCTGGAAGCTCCGAGGGCAGCTGCAAATAGATCGGATCGGCATCCTTTGCCGGCTGTGTGGCCGCTCCACTGCGAAGGGCTGCTTCATCGAGAACTGGTACTTCCGAAACGATAGTATACGACTTCGGATAGGCGCCTCTGCTCTTTGCCGGGAATCTCAATTCCCAGGACTGAGGCAGCCAATTCAATCGTGGAGGCACATCTGCTGCGTTAACAGCGAGAACTGTCGATATCGGTCCTGCACCGAACAAAACAGGAAATTTGTCCTTGCGAATGATCGTAAACGTCTGTTCGACCTTCTCCACTTTAGTCGTCTTGGGCTGCATTCCGGGAAGTAATACCTGTTTATATTGTTCCAACGGATCTGACTGTTCCTGCTTCTCAACAGGCGATTCTTCCCAGCCTGAACCATTATAGAAGGCTTTTGTTTCGCCGCGCCAGTAGCTGCGTTTCGTCGTAGAAACCGTCATGACTGGCGAATAATCAAATTTGAAGCCATTGCCAAGCAATTCATCGTTACGGCTGTAGCCCGAGCGGCTATCGCCGCTGCTGCTTGATGTCGGGCTTGTACTCACACCCTTATCGCCAACGAATGATCCGACTTCTTCACCGCGTGCTTCTTTCCAAGCGGTGTAAGGGTCAGTGAGGATCGGCTTAATAGAAGGAACGAACAATCCCGCACCCATAACAAAAGTAATAATGATTAGAATCGGCAAAAACAAACTAACTGGATATTCAAGCAGATGCTCCCAATTGTCAGGATGCTGCTTTTTAAAGGAAGAGAAGTGACTGGTTACAAGCCAACCAAGACCGATAAATAGAATCCAGGCGATCTCATCCCATAGGTGAATAGGCGTTAGCAGGGAGTCGGCAACCAATAAAGAGAGAAGGGCAAGACTGATTGTCCCAATAATGAATAATCGACGATTCCTCATCCAAACAATGAAGTGAAAAACCACCCAGATACTAAGACTGATCCATAGAAAGGGAGATAGCTGTTTGACATGAGACGCTAGCCAGATCGTCCAATCTACCACATTCTTTTTATCCCCTTCAAAGGGAATCCATGTATAACCTGAGTAGGCTACGTTCAAACCGATTAGAAAGATAAGCTGAACGAGACTCGAAAAAAACTTGGACGGAATGAGTATAATAGCAGCTGTCGATACGAACAGAACTCCATTCACAATCGTAAACGTTTCTTCCCACCAATAATCACCTAGACAACGAATCCATTCAAATAGGAGCAAAGCCGCCATAATTGCGGACAGCTTGTGGTATATACCCACCGTCAGCCACTTGAAGGTTTTACGATAAACGGCAATCATGCAATTCCTCCTTCCAGCACCTTCGGAAGCTCTTGTAGCGTGGAAATAGGATGAACGATAAACCCGCCGCGCTGCAGCAGCCGCAGCCACTGTTGGTCGCCGTTATCTTTAATAGAGTCGCCTTTTCCTTTCAAATGAACGAGTACAGGCATGACCCCCCTCTTGCTTAACCACTCCATTGATCGTACGGTTTCCTCTCCTGCTTGCGGACTTATAATGACAGCTAGCGAACCCGTAGGTACTAGCGATGTGGATTCCCGGAGCGCACGATAAAGAGGCGTGTCTCCATCTGCTTGAATGCGGACCAAGTGATTGAGTATAATTGCCCGTTGATCTGATTTCGAATGCGGAGCAAAGCCCTCTTGCTTCTTACCCGTTGAGACAAGTCCCATAGCGCTCGATCTACGAAATCCGAATTCTAGCATAGAAGCCGTAACGGAAACAGCCAGTTCAAATTGATCCTGCCGTTCATAAGTACCAGCATAACGATCCAGTACGAATACGGTACGCGGAAGTGATTCCCTCTCGAATTCTTTCGATTTCCATTGTCCAGTCCTTGCTGTCGCATTCCAATGAATACGTGAGAGCCTGTCTCCATAAATATATTCCCGAACGCCATTAATTTGTGTCGTTTCCTTGGAAGACAATCTTGAAGCTGATGTGGAGTAAGGGCCCTTCGATCCGCGTTTGAATAGCTGCCAT
Organism: Paenibacillus baekrokdamisoli; assembly: GCF_003945345.1. GTDB lineage: Bacteria > Bacillota > Bacilli > Paenibacillales > Paenibacillaceae > Paenibacillus_Z > Paenibacillus_Z baekrokdamisoli. The sequence continues at coordinate 2,914,679 of NZ_AP019308.1, forward strand.
TGACGAATCGGTACTATTCTCGGATAAACACTAAACGACGCTGAAGATTCAAAGTTTCCCGTGTGCTCGAATAAACCAAAAATGTCACGCGTTGAACATTCTGTTGGTGCGAAGCGATAAATGCCCCGCTCCAGTGGAGGTGTCATAAAGGAGACAACCCCCAGCCTGCGGTAGCTCGGCACAAATGAAGTCTCGAACGGAATTGCGCTGCCATTTTGATCTAATAATCGATCGCGAACCAATACATAGGGAATAGGCCAAACACCTGGGATTTGGATATGAAGGTTTACTTCGAGCCTTGTTCCTGCAAGAAGTGTTTGCTCCCCCGTCTGGGCTGTACCGTTAACTAAATGACGAACACCAGTCACACTGCCGATCCCGCTCCACCGACCAAATACTAGATAGATCGCCAGCACATTAAAAATACAAAAGAGCATGAATGACGTCTTCCCGCCCTGAAACAGCAAAAACAACAGGGAAATTGCATACAGGATACCAATAATCCGCCATCTCATCGTTGTCGCTCTTGCAGTAAGCATAGGCGTTATCGCTCCATCCGTACGGGAACATTCGTCTCACGAATGACCAGCTCGATAACATCCTCTGCCGTCAAGCCATTCAATCTCGATTCCGTATGCAGCATAATTCGATGAGCAAGCACAGGTGAAGCTAGTAACTTAATATCATCTGGGATCGTATAATCCCGCCCTTGCAGAAAGGCATTTGCCTTGGCTGCAGCGGTCAGAGAAATGGCAGCCCGCGGACTTGCGCCAAGCTGTACGCCGCTATGCTCCCTTGTTCCCCGAACGAGGCGGATCAAATAATCAGCAACGGCCTCATCGACATGAACCCGCCTGACGGTATCCATCATGCTGCGGATTTGATCGATATCTGCAACAGCGGTTAAGAGCTCGGCAGGTGATGTTGAATTCGGCGAAAGGATCATTTGTCGCTCTGTTGCAGCATCCGGATATCCAAGTGATATTTTCATCATGAATCGATCCAGCTGCGCCTCAGGCAAGGTATAGGTTCCATCGAATTCGATCGGATTTTGTGTTGCGACTAATGTGAATGGCGTTGGTAGTTCATGGGAATCGCCATCGACCGTAACATGACGCTCCTCCATCGCTTCTAGAAGCGCAGATTGTGTCTTCGTCGTTGCACGGTTGATTTCGTCGACTAGCAGCAAATTGGCCATTACCGGACCTGGCCTAAAAATAAAGTTCTCCGTCTTCGGATGGTAGATCGCTACACCGGTTATATCTGTAGGCAGAAGATCCGGATTACATTGGATCCTTCGGAATTGTCCGCCGATTGTTTTTGCTAATGCCTTCACGAGCTGTGTCTTACCAGTACCCGGAACATCTTCAATTAATACATGCCCTCCAGCAAGCAAAGCCGTCAATAAACGTTCTATTTCTGTCTTTTTCCCCAGGATACAGCTCTCTAAATTACGTCGAATTACGCTGGATAATAAGTAATCTGCGTTGCGGTTGTCCATGTCAAACCTCCTGGATGATCGAAATTGATAGTGATGTTATTATTTTACAAAAAATACAACTGACCGTATAGCGTAGATCCAACAAAAAAAATTGGAGAATCCCACAGAGGGATTCTCCAATTCATTCCGGCATAGGCAAGTGATACAACGGCCTTATGCTGGCAGCTTCTATAATAATGTATTAACCTTTCGGCTTCGCCACCAGCGCTGCCAAGAAAGAGAAAATAATGGCCGCCGAAATTCCGGCGCTTGTAACGTCGAAGATGCCTGTAATCACACCTATCCAGCCGTCACGGTGGAGCTCGGTTAGAGCACCATGTACGAGTGCATTGCCGAAGCTTGTGATCGGCACCGTTGCACCCGCCCCAGCGAATTTGATCAGTGGTTCATACCAGCCTACTCCATCAATGACTGCTCCTGCAACTACAAGCGCCGACATTGTATGTGCTGGTGTTAATTTGGCTACATCGAACATGAGCTGTCCAATGACGCATATCGCTCCCCCAACAAGAAAGGCCCATAAAAAAATCATTGTCGAATTACCCCTTTCACTCTTAGTGTTGACTTTCAATGGCAACTGCATGTGCGATACAAGGAATACTCTCGCCCTGTTGAAACGAAAGAGGCGACAATAGAGCACCTGTAGCAACGACGAGAATACGTCTTAGCTCTCCTTGCTTCAACCGTTTCAGTAAATGCCCATAAGTGACAACTGCTGAACAGCCGCAGCCACTCCCCCCTGCCTGTACCTTTTGCTTCTGGATGTCGTAGATCATTAATCCGCAGTCACTGAATACCGTTTGATCCATCGGTACACCACCGCGAGCTAGAAGATCGGTAGCAATTGTATGACCAACCGTAGCGAGATCACCCGTTACAATCAGGTCATAGTCCTTGGGCTGGCGACCTGTATCGTTGAAATGGGATTGGATCGTATCAACGGCTGCTGGAGCCATTGCCGCTCCCATATTAAAGGGATCTGTAATACCGAGATCTACGATTCTGCCAATCGTGGCGCACTGAACGACGGGGCCATCACCTTCGGCCGCGACGACAGCAGCCCCAGCACCTGTCACGGTATACTGCGCCGTTGGCGGCTTTTGCGAGCCATATTCTGTCGGGTAACGGAATTGCTTCTCCGCTGTACTGTTATGACTGCAGGTTCCTGCCAATACGTATTGTCCCGAGCCTGAGTTAACAATCAGCGATGCCAGCGCAAGAGATTCCATTGATGTGGAGCAAGCACCAAAAACGCCAAGATATGGGGCTCCTATTGTTCGAGCAGCAAATGTGTTGCTGATGATCTGATTCATTAAATCACCGCCGACAAAAAACTGCAGCTCCTGTTTGTTGATATTTGCATGCTTGAGAGCGATATCCGATGCTTGTTCCAGCAGCAGTCGTTCAGCCTTTTCCCAGCTCTTCTGCTGCATATCCAGCACGGGATGAACGAGGTCAAATTGGGAAGCCAGCGGTCCTTCGCCTTCATCAGGGCCCACTACGGTGCCGGTCCCAATAATGACCGGGCGTTTATCAAACCACCAGGTTTGTTTGCCTCGCAGCATCTTTAATGACCCCCAATGCCGAATATCCAATAAATAATCCCGACAAAGAAAGCAGCTACGGTGCCGAATACGATTACTGAACCAGCGAGTTTAAACATATTACCGCCGACACCGAGCACAAGCCCCTCACTGCGGTGCTCGAGCGCTGCAGAGCACATGGAGTTTGCAAAGCCTGTCACGGGTACAGCTGAGCCTGCTCCTGCCCACTGAGCCAGTTTATCGTAAACCCCCAGACTCGTTAGAATAACGGAGAGTAGAATAAGCACGGCAACAGTTGGATTACTTGCATCTATCCTCGTCATCTTGAACGCTGAAATAAAAAATTCTTGAATAGCTTGTCCGATGACACAGATGGTTCCCCCTACCAAGAAAGCTCTAAAACAGTTGGGTAATATTGATCTTGACGGTTCCCGTGTTTTGGCAAAAGCCTTATATTCTTTCGGCGACATCGTCATTTTCTTATATTTGTCCTGTCCTGCGCTTTTCGTAGTCACGTCAGACCTTACCTCCTTCAAGAAGCTGAACTATACCCTTACACAAGTATTTGTAATAAGCTTTCTTGTTATGCCAAAGATAGCCGAATGGTTTTTCTAATGAAAATAGCCCCTCGCATTAACTGCAAGAGGCACATTTGCTGGCACAAAATCCATCTTGCCTTCTAGCTTAAGGAAGGCGGCATTCTCTCATTTAATAGTTTCTTGTTTCGTCGTAGGCTCTGATTCTTCACTTTGCATTAAATCCTTCGTACCCGCTCTAAATTCTCGGAGCGTAGTGCCTATGGCTTTCCCAAGTTGAGGAAGTTTTGAAGGCCCAAAAAACAGTATCCCAATCACAGCAATAAATAATATTCCCGTCCAGCCGATGTTCAATGGCATGTAGGACTCCTCCCTTTTCTCACAAATTAAATACTTACAAACAGTGCGGTAGCATACATGAGGGCAATGCCGAGAGTCAGGCTGGCAAAGTTAACCCATGATACAGCTGGTCTTCCGCTCTTTGCAGCCTCATGGAAGATCATTTTGCTAATAACGAAAATGACTTGAATAATAGCGCCCGCTCCAATACCGAAGAACAACGCTGCTAAGGTATCATTGAACACGAATCCGCCTATCCATGTTCCGATAATTGCAGGTCCACCCCCCAGAACGGCTAATCCCAGAAAGGTTCTCCAGGTTGGACGTTCCTTCAATAGCGGGGCTGCGATTCCAACACCTTCAGTGATATTATGAAGTGTAAATCCGATAATTAAGAACGTTCCGAGAGACGCTTCGCCCAAAGCGAATGCTGCGCCGATCGCCAAGCCTTCTCCCAGATTATGAAGCCCGATACCACCAGCGATTTTATAAGCGACCTGTTTACCGCTATGGTTACCTCTGCGCTCGTTTGCTTGGTCCAGAGCAAGCAAGAATAAAAAGCTTATAAGAGCACCAAACCACACAAGACCCGTACCTTGAAAAATGCCAGGAGCTTCAGCTCCAAGTTCTAAGCCTTCTTGAAAAGTATCGATAACGAGAAAGAACAATAAACCGACCGTAAGGGCAAGCACACCTTGCATGCCTCTATCTGAGAATCTGCGTAAAAACGGGAACCATAATAAACCCAGTCCGACCGGAATTACGCCGACATAAAAGCCAATCAAAGCGTATTGTGCGAACCTGTTAGCATCCGGAACTGGCGTTTTTGCAGCAGCGGCAATCTCACCCGTAAATAGGAGCCCATTTGAAGTAATCAGCTTTATTTCGTACGGATCGCCTTCGACCCAACCGTAAGGTATTGATATATTGGTCTGATTGAGTCGTTCAATAGTAGCATCAGGCTGGAAACTGGCATTCCAAAAAGCATCGTTAACCAACACTTGCGCAATTGTCACCGAATCCGGTCCTGAGTTCAATACCTTTAATGTAAATCCTTCATCCGTAAGAACGATCCTCTGTACATCCAATGCTTCAATCGGTACTGTGGACTTATCTTTGATACCTGTTCCAAAACTTGAAACCAAATAAATGATGACGGCAAGCAATATTAGCGGGACAATACCCCAAATCCACATGATTTTAGATGGGCTGCGTTTGATAACGACGGTTTTTCCCTGCATGACCATTCCCCCTTTCTTAGGCTTCTGCTTCGAAAAAACCCATCCAACCAAGCTCCGCGAATTCACTTTGATGGGCATGAAACATGTATTTACCAGGTTCTTTGAACTCCATCTCCAATATGCCGCGCTGGCCTTGGCACTGCATGATCGTATCTGTATAAATCGCTCTGGCTTCCGGGTCCGCTCCGACTTCGTAATATTTGAAAAAATTTGCATGAAGATGGAATGAATTGATCAGATCGAATTCCGTTAAATTGCTCAAGTAGATACGGACAAGTTCCCCAACTTTGACCTTGATCGGCCATGCCTGAAATGCGAAAGCATAACCGTTAACTGTATAAATCTCATTCTCTCCATCCAAATCCAAATCATAGCCGTTCATGACCATATTAAGTTCTAAAGCGGGCTGTCTTGGCTTTTTGGGATCGATAATAAAATTTCCATATAGTCCTTTATGAATATGCTTTGCAAGGGGAGGAATGTGGCAATGGTAAATGTGCATGCCTGCTGGTTTGGCTTCAAACTCATAGATAAACTCCGTTCCGGGCTGTACAGGTTCAATACCGTCCATCTTAGTGGGGTGAATTCCATGAAAATGAATGGAGTGCGGATGCATGGAACCGTTCCAGAACTTGATTCGGACAATATCTCCCTCTGTACATCGGATCGTCGGACCTGGTATCGTTCCGTTAAATGCCCATCCCGGAAATTTGATTCCATTAGCGATTTCAACTTCTGTATCCGTAGCCACAAGTTCATACTCTCTTAAAATGCGTCCATCTACACGGGTACTTACTTTGCCGTAATCAAATTGGGTAAGAGCTCTGATCGCTGATTCTAATCCCTTTGTTTTTTCTGTTCCCGGATCGTATCCATGAGCCATCATTGCATGTTTTTGATGCTCTAGTGCAGAATGCAACTCGTGGTTATCCATGGCTTTGACGGTTTTCCCAAACCATGAACTCGGGTTTAACAGACTTCCTCCTAGAACACCCATCGCACCAGCTGCTCCCCACTTCAAGACTTCACGTCTGGAAACAGACCTCTTTGAATTTAATGGCATTTCCGTCACCTTCCTTTCTTTACTTAGGGAAACTAAGTTTACCTTGGGAAAAATAATAGACAAAAAAATATAATATGGACATGGGACAAAGTTTTGCCCCAGTGCAAAATTGATTAACCTAAATATACGCTGTTTTGGGAATTTTGTAAACAAATTAAAAAAGAGCGGTCAGCGTTACAATCCATATAAACGTAAAGAACCCGGAGGGCAGGCACCTTTTTCAAAGTGTCCATCCTCCGGGTCATAGCCCAGGTCAGAAGTTGATACAATATTATGTTTAAATTATAGCAGCAGCAAGCAGCAGAATAACAAGCAGGACGAATAGCAACAGTGCTAGCAGCATGACAGATTGGGCACGACGACGCATGATGAGCAGCTCCTCTCGATCAAAAAGCGGGCTATGCTGCATTCTATGCTGGTAAAAGTGGAAATGGAGATTGTCCCGCTGTTTTCCGCAGCCTGCGGCCTGCAGCTCGCCTATTCGATTTACGCAAATTTGTGTATTATCCCGATTCCCTTATGATGAGTCGTGCTGATAACGTAATATTCTCATGCTGGGCTTCAGGGCGGAGCCTTCTACGCACGAATGACTCCACTGCGCGTATACCAAGCCATTCTTTGGCCAAATCTACCGTTGTTAATGGGACCGCTGCTTCACGGCTAGCTGCCGTATTGTCGATTCCGACGACTCGGCAGCGGGTGGGGATCTCGATGCCACGGCTCTGCAACGACTGCATAAGTGCTAGAGCAATCTCATCATTGGCGCAAACGAAGCCATCCGGAAGTCCATCGTATTCCGCCTTAAACAGTGCCGAACCCTCCTCGTTGGACTCAGTAGCAGTTGAAATCCGGCGCTCAAGCGACTGACGCCATGACCGGCTCCCATATGGAACCGTCCATTTTTTCAAATGTACTCCTGCAAGCAGCCATGCCGCTGATTGCAATGAATTTGCTGCTAATTGTAGGGAATACATAGAGGATTTTGTCGTCTGTAATTCTTCGAGTGCGAGCCTGCAGCCCCAGAAGCGTTCGCGGAAGCTTACTGCGAAGCTGTCTCGCCCGACAAAAACAATAGATCGGCAGCCCTGAGAGAGAAGATGATGACAGGCCATACGTCCAGCTTCAATATTAGCGTTAAGCACGGCATCTGCCTGAATGACCGATTCTTGATGGTCCACTAAGATAATCGGTAAGCCCATACGGTTCAGCAACAATAATAGTTCTATTGGGCATCTGCCTACTATGATGAAACCAGTAACTTCTCTTAACGCTTCGCTCATCAATTGCTGCTCCAGGGCTGCAAGGGATGATTTGTCCCTCCCAAATGTAAAAAAATGCGGAGAGAGCCCATGTTCACTGCTGCCTGCTTCAATGCCTTGTCTCACTCTTTGCCAGAAATTCGGCTCATGGCCATGTCTTTCGTCTAAGCCAACCCACACCAGAGGGCTTACGATATCGATTTTATTGCCTGCATGAGTTTGAAGAGATTCTTCTGTCTCTGCATCCTTACGGACTCGATATCCGAGTGCTCTGGCCATAGCAATTACTTCTTTACGTGTGGCTTCACTTACTCCCTCTTTACCAGATAAAGCTTGAGAAACGGTATATTTGGAAACGCCGAGGCGGTCTGCAATTTGCTGCATGGATACTTTATGCGCCATACTCATTTCTCCCTTTCTCCAATTCGTGATTGAAGATTATTTCAATACCATTTTCGATTGACTTTCATGCTATTAAGCTCTATTGTAAGCGCCAAGATAAATCGATTACAACCTAACAAACCTAACAAACCAAACAAACCTAACAAATTTCAAAAATGTTACTTTCACAAACAGAATACCGGAAGGTGTGGCAACCATTGCAAAAATTAGTATTGTTCTACGATAAGACTTTCCCGTTTGCGGGAGAACGTCCAACTGAGCAAGCTCTTAACTATCTTAATGAGGCTTTTAAAGTTGTTACTGCCGAGCAATTAGCTGACCAATTATCGGATGCTGACGTATATATCCATCTTCATGGTACGTATTTCCCTAAACAAGCTTGGCAGGCGATTTTAGCTCATGTTAGCTTGGGCAAAGGCCTCGTTTTTGCCGGCGGCGCTCCTTTCAAGACACCTGTCTATCAAGAGAATGGCGAATGGATTCAAGAGCTTGAGCAGACCGCCTATCACCAGCAGCTTCATATCAATGAAGCGCTTGTTGTCTCAACAACTGGCATTAATACGTTGAAGGCGAACCACGATCTCCCTTTGTTCGCTGCCTATGAATCGCTTTTCTCGGTGGAACCAACTTACGGGCTTGTCCTTCATGTGACACATACTGATGACCGTCCAGGCGAGCTTGGCTCAGGTGGCCCTATCGATGCTCATATATATCCATTACTGAGAGGAATCAGCGGTGATGGCTTACAGCGCGAACTCTCAGCTCCTGCTATTCTGCTCGAGCATACAAAGGGGAAATTCAGCGGGGGACGTTGGCTCTTCGTCAGTCAAACCCTTTCAAGCAGCTTCTGGCAGGGCGATGGCGTGAGAGCGTTAAACGAGTGGGCAGCATTCGCGGCTCAAGGCGTAACAGAGCTTTGGCTGAAACCAAACTACGGCTCATATGAGCTCGGTGAACGTTCCGTACTGATGCTACAAGGGCAGCAGCTTCTTCCTGCTCGTCAGCAGCTAACGGCTGCACCGTCCGTAAAACGCAATACGCCCCTACAAGACAATAAGACAAGCTGGACCTTCAAGATTAGCGTTTATAAAGCGAAGAATAGCGAAGAAGCCAAATCGAATCCAGTCTTCATCTATGAAGAAGAACGTTTCTTGACCGCATGGCGGGGAGAATTGGAATTAAGCATTGGCCGAGAGCTTGCGATTACGCGCTTCACGCTGCCTTTTGAGATAGAAGCAGGTTACTACGCGGTGGAATGCGAAACGGTATCCAGCACTGGCGAGCGCAGAATTCTTCGACAAGGGTTCTGGGGATTCGATCAAGCGCTGCTCACCTCCGGCGAGATGATTACCTGTGACCGCGACTATTTCTGGAAGAACGGCAGCCCTCTTCCAATCGTGGGAATGACGTATATGACTAGCGATGTAGCTCGCAAATACTTATTCCTCCCTAACGCAGCAGTATGGGATCGTGATATGGCCCAAATGAAATGTGCCGGTATTAACGCGATTCGCACAGGTATTTGGACAGCCTGGCGCAATATTATGTTTGTAGACGGTCATCCTTACGAAGAAGTACTGCGTGCCATTGATGCCTTCTTCCTGACGGCCAAACGGCATGATCTTGAGGTAACCTTCAATTTCTTCTCGTTCACGCCTGAGTGCTGGGAAGGGGTCAATCCATTCTTGGATCCGCGCAGCGTAGAAGCGCAGAAACGTCTGATCTCGGCTGTTGTAACACGGCATGCGAAATCCTCTCATGTACATTGGGATTTGATCAATGAGCCTTCCATGTTTGATCCCAAACGGGCTTTCAGTGCTGGACCGCGTTCGAGCCATGACGAATTCGAGCGTGCTCATTTCCTGCAATGGCTTATTGAACGTCACGGAACAATCCGTCAGCTGCAAGAGAGCTGGAATATGACACCTGACGAGCTGCCTTCCTTTGAGGCGGCGAAGATTCCTGAACCAAGCGATATTAACTTCAACACAACCGAACAGCTCACCAAAAAAGGCGGCCCATGGCTTGATTACACGCTATTCTCCATGGATATGCACAATCGCTGGGCAGCTGATTTAATCGATACGATACGTTCGATCCAGCCTAAACAGCTGGTTACAGTCGGACAAGACGAAGGCCTTGGCGCTCAGCGTCCATCCCCTTTCTTCTATGCAGAGGCGGTTGACTATACAACCGTTCACTCCTGGTGGAAAATGGATGACCTCGTATGGGATGGCATCTTCTCCAAAGCGATCGATAAGCCCAATGTCATTCAGGAAACGGGCATCATGTATGTCGAGACACCAGATGGCCGGGCTAAGCGGAGCGAGGAAGAGCTTCGTAATATTCTGGAGCGGAAATATGCATATGCTTTCTCTACTGGCGGAGCGGGTGCTGTTCAATGGATCTGGAATATTAACTTTTATATGAACAATGTGAATGAATCACATATCGGCGCACTGCGAGCGGATGGAACAGAGAAACCGGAAGCGTCGGTATCTTATGACTTCGGTGCCTTTATGGGCCAAATCGGACATCTATTCGTGGGACGGGAGCTTGAAGAGGTTGCCGTGGTATTCCCGTATTCCAACGACTTCTCCAACCGTGCTCTTGCTTATGAAGCAACGAGCAGATCGATTCGGACCTTATCCTACTCGATGAATGTTCATGCCCGCGGTCTGAGTGAGTATCATCTTGAATCGCTTGCGGCTTCGAAACCCAGGCTGATCATCGTGCCGAGTCCTCACAATTTCAGCAGTCAAGCGTTGAAACAGCTGATCCAGCACATACGTAACAATGGCGGAACCTTGCTTATTACGGGACCTATCGGGCTTGACGAGTACTGGCGTCCAGTAAATCGACTGACTTCCGAGCTAGGGCTGGCACATTCGAGCGTTGGCAATCTGCTTCGTGAAGAGCTGCTGGAATTGAACGGTAGAATAATGCCCGTGTCATTCGGCGGCGCTCATATTGCTGACAGCAGCAAGCAGATTACCCATCCGGCTAACGGCGCTGCGCAGCTGACAGATGTTGAGCTTGGATCCGGACGCCTGCTCTGGTGCCCACTTCCGCTCGAATTAAATGAACGGCGTGAGCCGCTTGAAGCTGTCTATGCAGAAGCTCTTTCGAAGGCCGGCGTATCAACCGAGTTCGAATGGCTGCATGGGGGCGAGCTTCCAGGAGTCTATGGCCGCAAACTCGCTTTTGCCAAAGGTTCACTGTATATCTTCGTCTCTGAACTAGGCAGCGATGCAGCTATCTCTGTAAGAGATCGTCAATCAGGCAAAATTTATTCGTTTACACTCGGACAAGAACGCTCTGTATTATTTGCCACAGATGCTAACGGTAAACTACTAGCTGTTTACCGTCCGAATGAGGTTCACATTGACGTTATGGAATAACGAAATTTAGAATATAGCTTTCAACTTTAAAAGGGGTTTGCCAATCGTAGCTTTTTGCTGCAATTGGCAGCCCCTTGCTTGTTTAAAGGAAGACAACTACCGAGGTTCCAGACTTATCCCCCCTTTAATAAAATGGTAAACTTTTACACGATTGATTCGCGGTTCACCTATCCCTCTGTTATACTAAGCAGTGGACCTATTGTTTCCAAATTTTTATAGAAAAAGAGGGATTAGAGGATGGAGAAATCTGCTTCAACGACGACGCCGGAACAAGCTGAATTTCGTATGACCAGTATCATGGTGCCTTTATTCGCCATTATTGCAGGCGTATTCATGGTTATACTGGATTCAACGGCAATGAATGTAGCCTTATCCAGTCTAGTTAAGGACTTCAACTCCCAGCTGCCAACGCTGCAGTGGACAGTAACAGGCTATTTGCTTGCACAAGCCGCTGTAATTCCGTTAGCTGGCTGGTTATCGGACCGTTATGGGGCAAAGAACATCTTCCTGATGTCCGTTATTCTGTTTACCATCGGTTCTGCTCTATGTGCAACACCGAATACCGCAGAATGGCTAATCGTATTCCGAGTGCTCCAAGGACTTGGCGGCGGTTTCGTACTCCCCGTTGCGATGGCGTATATATTCCGTCTTAGCCCTCCTCATAAGGTTGGAGCTATTATGGGGATGATGGGTGTACCGATTCTGTTCGCTCCTGCGATTGGTCCTTCCTTAGCAGGCTGGCTGGTAGAATATCACTCCTGGCGGTGGATTTTCCTTCTTAATGTTCCAATCGGTATCATCTGTGTCCTTGTAGGGGTCAAATATTTACCAAAAGTTGCTCGCAACGCGGTAGCCGGTATGGATTGGCTCGGCATGCTGCTTGGACCACTAGCATTCTCGGCTTTATCATACGGGGTGAGTGAAGGCGCACATAGCTGGTCTTCTGGTAAAACGATAGGCGGCCTGATCATCGGCGGTATTTCTCTGATCCTATTCGTTATTGTGGAATTACGAGTGAAAACGCCACTACTAGAGCTTCGTGTATTCAAATCTATAGACTTCTCGCTCGGGATCGTTGTGCAGTGGGTGGCGCAGTTCGCACTGTATGGGGCAATCTTTCTTATGCCGCAGTTCCTGCAGCAGGTTCGCGGGTTTGGCGCATTCGACACAGGTCTTACGCTCATACCGCAAGCAGTTGCCTCTGGTCTCATGATGCCGATTGCCGGATTGTTGTATGACCGGATTGGGGTACGCTGGCTTGTTGTTGTTGGGCTCACTCTCGTATCGGGAGCCATCTTTCAGTACTCGCTTGTGGATGCAACAACTGTCGCAAGTGATTTAATCCTACCTCTAATTATGGCAGGTATGGGTATGGGCCTTATGATGATGCCGCTTAATACTCACTTAATGAGCAAAGCTCCAAGGAACTTAGTTAGCCGTGTCACATCTATTACGAACGGCCTGCAAATGGTCATTAACTCACTAGCCGTTGCAAGTCTTGTAACGATTCTGACCTCAAGAGTTAAAACGCATGCCGATGAGCTTCAGAAAGCAGCAGGCTCAGGTGGAAAAGTGAGTAAGGAAGTTATGCTCACAGCAGGCGTTCAAGGCTTCGACGATACATTCCGCATAATGATCTTTATCGCTTTATTCGGCGCCATACTTGGACTGGTGCTTCGTCGCACAAAGAAGCAGCCCCTGTCGCTAAGCGCTGAAGATGATAGTGCAAGTGCATCTGCCGGACTCATGCACGGCTAGGAAGCATCCTTTACTTCGAGTTCCGCAAGGTACGGTTCACTACTAATAAGAGGCCCTATCCCGATTATCCATTTACGGATCATCGAGATGGGCCTCTTGTTATTTATACTCCATATTCTCCATGTACTGAATAGTCTTCGTCATTGACACAGACTATTCAAACCAAATTGTCTTCTCCGAAGCAGGATGGCGCCGAACAACAGGTGCTGCCATATCGGGAATACCCAGATAGATAAATCCAAGCATCTTGTCCTGAGGACGAAGATCGAAGCTCTCATTCATAAGTGGATGATAGCAAGGCTCTCCAGAACGCCATACCGCACCTAATCCAAGGGCATGAATCGCCAGCAGCATATTCTGGATAGCAGCATTAACCGCTCCATATTCCTCCAGCTCAATAATTTCTTTACGATCACTCGGTGTGACGGCTACTGCGATAATAACAGGGGCACGCAGTGCTTTTTTTCGGGCACCCTCAACCTTCAGGAGATTCTCAGGTGAATCAGGATCCTCATGGTCCGCTAAAGCAATTCGAGCAAGCGCATGACCGAGCCGTTCTCGACCTTCCCCGCTTAATACGAAAAACTGCCATGGCTCGGTCAGCCTATGATTCGGTGCCCATACTCCAGCTTCCAGAATCGTTTCAATCGTCTCCTTGGCAATCGGATCCGGTTTCACTTTCCCTATACTTCTTCTTGTTCGTATAGCTTCCAAGACATCCATCTGCTTAACCTCCCATTCAATGTTTCTTTTCTTACATACTAGCATAAGGAAGGCTTCATTTCACGAAAGCAGTCGATTCTATCATGTGTGTCCGCGTAGAAGCCCGCTGCGCGGACGGATCATTCTTACGATCGCTGTTGTCTCCCTATTTCTCGATTCTATCCCTTAGGGGTAGAAATAAGGAGACAAAGGCGAACGCTATCGCTTCTTCAGAACGATTCCGTCCGCTTCGCTTTTGTTTCGTGTTGGCAAGCACTGATTTTGATGAGGTATACATTCTGACTCTGGCTCGAAAGTGCAGCACTGATTTCACAGGCAAATGTCTGCCAGCTTACCCCTCTCTTCAGGGGATGTTGGAATATGTACCTCCCTCTTGGCATTCGTCCAAGTAAACTTGCCTGATAATCATCATAATTTGCCGCACGTGTTATCTTTATTGATTAGCTGTTTTATTAAGAAATTACGATATTCCTTCAAAAGAAAAGGAACCCCAATCATTGGGATTCCTCTGGGTACCATGGATTCAAATGAATCAGCACTTCATCTACATCACTATGCTGCTCCATGATTCCTTTTTTGATTTCACGGGAGATATCATGTCCTTGCTGTATCGTTAATTCTGCTGGAATGCTGACCCTAGCATCTATTAGTACATAATGACCGTGTTCCCTTGCCCGTAAGCGGTCAATCCGTTTGACTTGTGGAATCGAGTTGATATGTTCGGCAAATGCGTTCAAGCGATCCAAGCTGACGGTTTTCTCCATTAGTGTATCCATCGTTTCTTGAGACATATGAATCGCTAATCTCAGGACGAGAATCGAAACCACTATTCCCGCTACAGGATCGCCATAGGCTAGAAAATGAATGTCATATTTATCTCCAAGCAATGCTAATGCGATCCCGACAACAGCTGCAATTGATGCATAGACGTCAGCAAGATGATCATAGGCAGTGGCGATTAAGCCCTTACTATTGATCCTTCTGCCGATTCGGATTGTATAAATGTACAAGATCTGTTTCCAAATAAGAGAAATGGCAGCTGCGATTAATGCAATTACACTTGCTTTTGCAGGCTCCTCAAATAGAGAGGACACGGCATGGTAACCGATATACATAGCCGCTAATCCTAAGATTATAGCTACAATTCCGGAACTAATCACCTCTGCTTTGCCATGACCATAAGGGTGATCCTCGTCAGCCGGCTGCTTTGATATTCGCATAGAACTTAGCGCCGCAACAGTTGCAATGACATCACCAGCATTATGCACGCCGTCTGCAAGCAATACGGGACTATTAAATACAAATCCAACTATAATTTTCAGAGCGGTAAGAATTAAATTACTAATTAAGCTGATCCATACGGCGATAAATGATTCATTGTTCCCCTTACTCATCTTTGATGCCCTCCGCCGAAACTTTTTCCCCAAGGAAACAAAAACCCTTGACTAGGGTTCGTCAAGGGTTGGATATTTTTAAATGGATGGTCTAAATGAAGCTGATTCATGATATTCCCCACAATATTAAGACATTCACTTATTATACCATGAGCATTTTCAGATGCAAAGTGATAAGGGACTATCCCTCAGGTCCTTATAGACCTTCAAGATAATCCCTCCTTATGCCTATAAACCGGCAGCTGTATATACTTTATCGAAGCCTGCTTTGGAGCGCTCGGCCAACGTCTCTGGAGAATCGGTAGGAGACTCAGCGGTAAGTATCTCTTGCGTGATTGCTCCCTTATAACCAATAGTATGCAGAGCACGAAGGAAGCCAGCCAAATCAATGACCCCTTCACCTGGATATACGCGACCATTGTCAAGTACGTCCGCAACAGGTACATCAATGGCATCATTGATGTGTACATGTACGATTTGATCGGCGCGGAGTCTTTCAATATCAACAACCGTTAACTCGTTCGTATACCAATGATAGGCATCGAACAATAGTCCAACATTCGGCTCGCCGATCGCATCAATCCAGTCAAGCGTCTCTTCAAGTGTCCAGATGAATGGATTCTTCCATGCTGTGCGAAGATGATGCGGTCCAACGAATTCAAGCCCAAGACGGATACCATAAGCACCAAGAATTTGAGCACAAATGCGTAACCGTCTGGTAGCTAATACCGTGAAATGCGCTGCCTTCATATCCGTGGATGGCAGAATATACGTACAGCAGCTTGTACACCCAAGTGCGGCTGCAGCTGCAGCTGCTTGAGCAAGCTTTACGATTCCTTCACGGAAGACATCATCCGTTGATCGCCATTCCACAGGAAGACCGATCGATCCAATCACGAGGTTATGGTTCTTCAGGAGCTCGCGAGCTCCTTCTACCCCATGACGTTCGATTAACCCTTGTGCATCTATATCTACGGCTTGAAAGCCGTACTTCGCAGCTAATTCGATCAAGCTTTCGTCATTTTCGATACGACCAAGCCCAGCACCTGATAATCCTCTAAGCATTTAAAATCCTCCAAAGCGTTCATTTTGTATGACTAGAAATTCCAATCGAGCTTCACTTCATTGCCTGTACGGGATGATTCGTAGATCGCATCAAGCACAAGGTTGTTTGTGAAGCCTGTCAATGCTGAAGTGATCGGCTGTTTGCCCTCACGAATGCACTGTAGGAAATGACGGCTTAGGCGGTTACGCTCGCCTTCGTCATTCTCTGGCTTAAACAGTTCTGTCTCCGTCGCTCGATCGAACTTCTCAGTAAGCAGCTTGCCGCTGGATCCGCTATAGCTTGCGCCGCCTTCGGTTCCCATCAGATGAACGAATGGCGAGTTATCCGTATCCATATGAACCGCCCAGCTCACTTCAAGCGATAATGTACTGCCATCTTCCATCTTAATCAAAGCTGTAGCTAAATCTTCTACGTCATAGGTTCCGTTCCAATTCGGTTTCCCCCAAGTACCGATTCCAATCTTACGTGGTCCGAATTCGGAATAAGTAGCCCCATAAACAGAAACTGGTTTCGGGTTGCCCATAAGATACAAAGCCAGATCCAGCATATGCACACCAATGTCAATCAATGGTCCGCCCCCGGATTGACCCATCTGAGTAAACCAAGTTCCCCAGCCAGGAATTCCTTTACGACGAAACCAGCCTGTTTTGGCTGTGTAAATACGTCCAAGCTCACCGCGATCGATCTGCTCCTTTATTTGCATCGGAATCGATTCCCAGCGCATTTGGTGACCAATCATGACAACTCTGTCAGATGCTTGGCTAGCTCTCAAAATTTGTTTAGCTGTATCTGAATTAATTCCCATCGGTTTCTCTAGCAGAACATGCTTGCCCGCTTCTAAAGCATGGATTGCAAGAGGGGCGTGGAATTGGTTCGGTACTCCAATGATAACGGCATCTACTTCCGGACTATTGATCAGCGCCTCAGGGTTCGAAGCTATACTTGGAATACCGAATTCTTTGGCTTTAGCTTCCGCCAAGGGAAGATAGGCGTCCGTGATGGTTGTTATTTCACAT
The DNA here is from genome assembly GCF_003945345.1 of Paenibacillus baekrokdamisoli. GTDB lineage: Bacteria > Bacillota > Bacilli > Paenibacillales > Paenibacillaceae > Paenibacillus_Z > Paenibacillus_Z baekrokdamisoli. The sequence continues at coordinate 2,931,922 of NZ_AP019308.1, forward strand.
TCATCAATAAGCTTGGAGAACTCTGTTGCATGAACGCTGCCAATATTACCAGCCCCTATGATACCTATTCTAATTTTATTATTGTTTTCCACTTCTTTATTTCCTCCCAGAGTGCTGTCCTAACTTGCCTTTATCTATGATAAAATAAACGGGGCAAGAAAGCTTGCCCTATTTTTCGAAAAACGTCCCAATTCTTCGGAGGAGCCGAACGGATCATGACCTATTTTCCTGAATACTTTAAATCCTATCCCAATATGCATACCTCTTATCCGCTTAGTCTTTCGCTTCACCGGCTCGAGCATGGCTTTCGTGCGCATCGGCATGATTTTTTGGAATTCTCCTATGTCATTAGCGGCAGCGGCTGGGAAACGATCAATGAGGTCAAACACGCGATGGTTCCTGGTACCTTCACCTTTGTACTCCCCTACCAGGTGCATGAGCTGTTTACTGATCCCGGAAGTGAGCTAGTGCTCTTTAATTGTATGTTCAGCATGGATTTATTAATGGAATCGGGGCAAAACGACGGCTTGGCCGGACTAATCGAAATGAGTCCTTTACCTGCATTCACGCAGTTCGAGGGTAAACATAAAGATCGGATTCAATATTTATTAGAAGATATGCTGGAGGAATATAACGGTATTGACTCTTGGCGAAAAACGATTTTACAGCTTCGATTAAAAGAAATATTAATTTGCTTCGATCGATATCGACGACATGCAACTAGTAGTCCTATTCTTTCCTCTACAACCACTTCAACTAAACATGCAACCGTATGGCCAATCATTCACCATATCCATTGCAACTATCAAGAAGACCTGACTCTATCGAAGCTTGCCAGTCAATTCGACATGAGCGTCTCGCGAATTAGTGAGGTTATCAAGCTAACCACCGGTCAAACCTATGTTCATTTTTTGCATGATTTACGCCTCCGTCACGCCTGCAGCTTGCTCGTCTCCACAGACATGAGTATGGTAGAAATCGCCCTCGAGGTGGGCTACGGATCGTACAAGACATTCTCTCGTATCTTCCGGAAGAATAAAGGAGTTGTACCGAAGGATTATCGGAAATCAATAACGTACAGCTAATAAACTTTGTCGCAAAAAGCAACCTATCAAGAAGAAACGGCTTACGCCGTCCTTGGCGGCGAAGCAAGTTTCTTCCCTCTGAAATATAAGTAAAGTATAGAGGAAACTTATACTTTACTTATATTTAAAAAAAATCTAATCCTTCCCTCATCTTAAGAGGAGCCGGATTAGATTAGGGGCTAACTTCACTTCTATAGGAGAGAGTCGAGCTCTCCCTTGCCGAAGTCATCTATCTGCGTCATCAGAGGCCATTTCTTTAGACGACTTGAAGCTCCACAACAATGTTTCCTCTTGTTGCTTTGGAGTATGGACATACGCCATGTGCCGCTTCAACCAGCTCCTCGGCCACAGCCCGTTCAACCCCTGCGATCGCCACCTCTAGCTTAACCGCAAGCCCGAACCCACCATCTGTATCTTTGCCAATGGATACATGGGCAGTTACCTCTGTTCCTTCGACTTTTATTTTCCGAGTTCTGCAGACTAAGCCCAAAGCACTTTCGAAGCAGGCCGCATAGCCAGCTGCGAACAGCTGCTCTGGATTCGTCGCAGCACCGCCTGGACCTCCCAATTCTTTGGGTGTTCTAAGATCTAATTGCAGAACATTATCACTAGACACAAGCTTGCCGTCTCTTCCACCGGATACTTGAACTGTAGCTGTATATAATTTTTGCATAATAAAAACCTCCTGAATGAATTTTAATTTCAACTAAATTGTATACAATTTAGTTTCATACAATTTAATATATAGGTAAATGATACTCCTGTCAACTGTTCGATCCCTAGGTTGGAAAATAGGGCAACATTTCTCGTCTATTAACGCTCTCTTAAGCTATTCATAATGACAAAGAAGCGGGGCATGCCAGCTTTCTGGCATGCCCCGCTTCTTCTTTTTACAACCTATTCATTCGATTGGACAGGCACACTGCCCTCGCATTCGCATTATAAAAAGGAACGGTTGCAGCGGAGCTGATCAATGTCGGTCTTGGGCAGATACCCTCGTTCATCAGCTTAGTACGATTTCCACAGAGGCTTCCTTTAGAGTAGCCTCCAATTCCTGATCAGGGGAGCTGTTTGAAATAATTCGATCTACAGCATTCAGAGACGCGAACGAAAACAAATCCCTCAAACCATACTTCGTATGGTCCATGACAATATTCACTTCTGAAGCCTGCTCGATGACAAGCCGTTTAATTTCTGCTTCATGCATATTAGAGTTACTAAATCCATGCTTGAATGACACTCCAGTGGCACCAATAAAGACACGGTCAAACGCCATTTTGGCAATGGAGCCTGCTGCAATAGGACCTACCAAAGTCGCCGTTTTCTCCAGAAGCATGCCTCCAACTACGATTGTAGAAATTTGCTTCCCTTGAAGCTCAGCAGCAATATTAAGGGCATTCGTAACGACGGTAATATTCAAATCTGGTTTCAAATATCTGGCTACCTGCAGTGTTGTTGAACCGCCATCCAGAAAAATCGAATCACCGGACTGAACAAGCTGAGCGGCTTGCAATCCGATTCTCATTTTCTCATCCATCATTAAGCCCGTACGATCCTGCAGCGCAATATCCTTGCCAACGAGAATAGCGCCTCCGAATGTTCGCCTAAGCAGTCCCATGTATTCAAGCTTTTCTAGATCTCTGCGCAGGGTCATTTCGGTAACGTCAAACATATCTTTCAACTCAGCAATTTTAACTTCGCCATCTAAAGCCATTCGATCCAAAATCTGCTGCTGACGTTGGTTGATGGTTTGGTTATGCGTCATGGAGAACCCCCGTTACTTTTCTTCAATGACTCTATTATCCCTAGAACTTACTTTAGGATCAACCTTAAGTTATATTTCATCATCTCACGAGGTGATATTCTTATTCATCTTCCATAACGGTCGGCATCCGTTCGATTCGAGGATCTGTAAAGATATCATATTCATCACGGCTAGTGCTGGAGAATTCAGAGACAATGGCTCCTACATCACCAGCTTGAAACCAATGCTTAATTCCGGGCTCTATTGTATATTGTTCACCTGGAAGTAATTCTATCTCATGAAACACGGTGTAATAAGGCTCACTTGCTGGAGGAACAATCGCCTGGATGCTTGTCGGTGCTGCTCCCTCTACATACAAGAATACTTTTCCTGAGCGGCAGCGAAAGGTTTCCATTTTGCCGGGATCATTACCGATTGGCGGGTGTATATGCTCTGGGCATGTTTGACGTGGGAACAATACTAATTCTTTAGCACAGTAGCGGTCTGTATTCACATAAGTAATTAATTCCAAGCCCTGAATGTCAAGCTCTCCGAGCCCAAAACCCGCCACTTCAATGTGCGCAATTTCATGCTCCGTTAATGCAATACCACTAGACCTCAACATAGCTGCTGCGCGTTCTTGCGCTTTACCTATTTCACTTCGTTTCATAGGCTATCCCTGCCCTTCTCCTGACCTTTGTGATGAGGCCCGAGCCATAAGCCATCCTCATTAAAGCTCCAGTTATGCAAATCAAGCTTCATCTCACGCTTTGCCCAACCGCCGCTGATTCGACTCCACACCTCAGATCCATCCGGAATGCCGCTTGTCGCATCTGCTTGTTCTACATTACACGCACCGGCGCCGACAGCGGTATGAAGTGAATCCTCCAAAGATAAACCCCTCATCAGGCCAAGTAAAAACCCAGCAATCGTGCAATCACCAGCGCCTGTAGTTCCCACAACATCCACCTTATAGCAAGAAGATATCAACTCACTATTCGTCCAATTTCCATGGTGTTCTTGAGCAGGTGTGCAAAGTCCCATAGCCAGAAGACGACTATTATTGGGGGTTGTTCGCACATATAAGCCATGCTCTCCAAGCTTCAGTCCAACAATTGCAGCACCCATTTCTAGCAATTCTTCCGAAATTTCAGAAAGGAGGGCTCCACTCGCAAATGGTAAGAGATCTCCAGATGGAGCCTCTTGCAGCAATTGATCGTAATGTTCACGATGCAGCATGTAGAGAATTTCCTCAAAGCTAGGCAAGAACACATCGACATGCGGGAGTACTTTTGCAAATATAGCACGCCAATTGGCCTTACCCGCGTCGGATTTAGGATCAGGTTTAGCCAAATCTAGCGATACGGTCAATCCACTGTCCTTGACCTTCTTAAGCAATTGGGCCAGTTCATCACCGTCATTCTCATACATCCTGCGCATTAAAGGAGGATATCCAAAATGAAACAAGCGTGCACCTTTGAGCTGTTCAGGACTTAGGTCTGAAGCCGAATACGTATCGTTAGCACCAGTAAAATGAAGAAAGGTGCGGTCAATATGCGGAGGACTAATGACAATAGAATAAGAGCTGTGCTCATTAGGCGACACGATCATACCATCAACTAAGGACGAGCCATGCTGTCTTAAGACTGTAAGAATGGCTTCACCGAATTGATCATTCCCAATTTTACCCATCAAGTTTACCTTGCTGCCCAGCCGGTGAAGCGCAATTCCCGTATTGGAAACTGCACCCCCCGTTGAAATAACCGCAGGACCAATATCAACGAGCTTACCCGGAACTAGCAAAGCATCCATCCCAGATTGCTTCTCGTAGATTGTAGGTATAATATCCAAGCAGATATGCCCAGCAATGATCACTTCCGCTTCGTTCTGACTCAAAGCTAATCCCTCCAGTTGATCGATATCGTTTGCCCTGTTCGATTAGACTCCAATGCTGCTGTAAAAACCTTATGGCTGCTTGAGGCTTCTTCTGGAGTTGCACAGTAGAAAGGCTGCTGTATATCCTTGCCATTCGCCAGCTCATCACAGAAAGCTGCCCACATTTGGAGAATCGAATCCGAGAAGCCGAACTCAAAGATACCTCCAGTAATCGTGCCGTACGCCGATTTATATGGAGCATCTACGACATGCCATGCTTGAACTCCACCCGGTGTATAAGGTAAGGAAGCTACCTGTTTGGGATTTTTCGTTGTAAATTCTGCTGAGAAGTCCGTACCTGTTATCCGAATAAACCACGTATTCGCATTGCCCGGGGCAATACGTTTGGTTGATAGAACCATAGGAAACTGCTGGTCATCCATTTCAACATCACAGGCCAGAATGGCATTGTCCCACGTCTCACAAGGAACCATATTTCCCTTTCCATCTGGTCTTTCGGGTACGATTTTGGATAATAAGGCTCTTACGGACTTCGGCTTCCAGCCATAACGCATGGGTAGGTGTAGGACATGCATGCCTAAATCCCCCATACATCCGTATTCGCCATTCGTAGCGATTCGCCTTTTCCAGTTAATCACTTTTGTCGGATCGAGATCACTGGAATGCCAGAAGCCCGCTTCGACTTCGATAATTTTACCGAATTTATTTTCTTGGACCCACTGAAAGATTTGTTGAGCTCCCGGATAAAATGGAAATTCAGAGGAACAGCGAACGATGACGTTAGGATGCTTGTTAATAGCTTCTGAAATGAGTCGGTTTGCTTCCTGATCAATTCCAAACGGCTTTTCTCCTAGTAAATGCTTACCTGATTCAATAATATCGACATAGATTGTCGCATGAAGATTATGTGGAACAGCACAATAAATGGCATCTACATTAGGATTAGCAAGAAGCTCCTTATAGTCTGTGTAAGCTGCCTCCACGCTTGTAACGTTCTCCTGAAACCACTCCGTCGCAGCAGAATTCGCATCGCATACAGCTACTATCTTCGGTTCAAAATCAACATTTGTAAGATGACACCAACGGGCTGCCGCGCTTGCAAACTCTTTTCCCATTAAACCGCAGCCAATAACACCAAAGCGTATGATTTTTTTCGACATGATCAATGATCTCCTTTTAGATGTTATTGAGCTAATAAATCTAGTGCCTTCTCTTCGGTGGCTCCGTGGTGGACAATGGACATCAAGGCTTTCGTCATGCCAGCTGGATTCGGGTGCTGAATGACATTACGGCCATATACAATTCCAGAAGCACCTTGCTTCATCAATTCTACGGTACGGGTCACAATTTCCTCATCACTGGCTCTTCCACCGCCACGCACAAGTACTGGTATACCGGAAGCAATTTCAATGACACGGTGATATTCTTCTACATGGTCACAAGGATCTGCTTTAATCACATCTGCACCCAATTCAACAGCTTGACGTACAAGCGGCAAAATTTTCTGGATATCGCCATCTACCATATAACCGCCCTTTGCTTCATTTCCCAGCATAACTAAAGGCTCTACCATAAGGGGCATGCCGTATTTTTCACATTCTGTTTTTAATAGAGAAACATTTTTAACACATTGATAGTGCAGCTCAGGCTGATTAGGCAGCAGTAAAAGATTGACACAAACCGATACAGCATCCATTCGAACGGCTTGCTCTACAGCCTTATCGATAAGCTCGCTAAACAAGAAACGTGGCAGCACACTTCCATAAATATTAGCTGCATCTGTACGAAGTACGAGTCCAGGCTTCTGGCTGCCAGGAATCGATTGGAGATGTCTAGCCTGCCCAATACTTAGCTGAATACAATCTGGACCTGCTTCCACAATCGTCGCAATCGCTTGCTTCATATTCTCAATTCCAGCTAGAAATCCAAACTCGTTAAAAAAGCCATGATCAACAGCCACATCAAAACATTTTCCTTGCGCACTAAACATTCGGTTTAATCTTGGTTTTAGCGACAATTAAATCCACTCCCTCAATTTTTCGTAACTCGAAAAGTTTCTTTCAAACTTAAAAAGTTACTTTATAACATTATCATACGTTAATTTGTAACATTCGTCTACAGAAAAAACCGCCAGATAGAATATAATCGGGCGATTTTTTGAAATCTGATAGGTTCACACTGGATACCGAAACCATTTAATTACATTCAGCAACTAACGGACCAGCCAAATCCTTCATGAAAAATAATTTACCAGGCAATGTTGGCATATAGGTTGAAGGAATCCATGGATTCGGACCATGACGCAGCGTCGTCCATAACGACATACCTTGCCATTGCATTCCTCTTCCCAATGTTCCGTCACAGCCTCCAATAATTTGATCCGCCAATAGGAACAAGCCAGGACCAATCGTATTGGCATAACAAGGCACGAGTGTTGTCCTGCTCTTAAAGCTTGTAATGGCGTTCTGTTCAATGGTTAACGGATGGAGCTTAGCCCCGAGCCGATGCGCCGCCTTACTCCACTGATCCTCGGACTCATATTCTGCTGCAAAATGCGGCTCCCAGAAGGCAATGTGACACATTCGACCAATTCCAAAAACAACAATGAGTTTCGCTCCATCGTTTTTTAACGCCGTTATTTTTTCCAGATAGGTTGGAAGGTTTTCTTTAGTAGCAAAATTACGCTGTGCCACTGGGACGGTCAATGGACCGAGCGGTCCATAAAATGCCTGCTCCATGGAATATTGAAAAGAGCTGGGATTCGTGGGCTCTAACGTATTCCCCTCACTATCGCTCCACTCGTCCATATTAAAACCAAACACATGATGAGCATCAACATTCCATTCTTTTAAGAAGTAAACCACCCATTTGTACATTCCCATCGGCCCTACTGGCAAAATCATCGCCAGCTTTTGCCCCATTTCCTTGCTTCTGCGAATTTCCATAGCAATTTCGTGACCCATCATCATATCGAATTCGGTGAAATGGTCACAAGCCACAGGCTTAAAAGATTCATGCCAGAATGATTGCCGATCTGTAATTGTCTCTGGTGCGTGATCACAGCAATCATCGATTTTACGCAAATCCCATCCCTGAGGAAAAAAACCTTCCATCAGCGAGCCTTTAACTGTTGTTAAAAAATCCATATGTCTAGCCTCCCCACCAATTTTATTATCATTGTCATTTACCATTCACATTAAGGTAGAAGCTGCCCCGTACGCACTTTCCCCCATACGCGACAAGGAATGAATCCTTCCGCATACTTCACTCCGCACTGCAGCCCCCGAAACCGAGATCCCGCTGTAACAAACTCACTGAGGTCAATGTTGTCGTGTTCCATCAGCCATTTCGTCTGACTTTGATGCTGATTTAACATCTCTAGCTTTTGCTCCATCGTATCAGTAATATCTACGTACTCCTCAGGGTTGAAGCGGATCCCCGCTAAAGTATCCATGTAGTAAATAGGCACATTGAGTGCATGGGCTTCCCGACTCGTTTTGTAATAAGGGACAGTTGCCGAGAAACTTGCATCGAAGACGAGCTTACTCACAGCAACATGGTCCGGCATGTAGTCATCCGGATAATGCGTAATGATTACATCTGGTTTGGCATAGCGAATGAGGTCCACCACAGCGTCCCTCGACTTTCTATCATCCCCGTAAATTTCAAGATCGGGCATATCCAGACTTATTACCTCAGCACCAATAACCTCACCTGAAGAAATCGCTTCATTCTTCCTAATATCCCTTAACTCTTCGGTGGGAATGATCAAATGGCCTTTGTTACCATTAGCAACATGGCATAATATGACATCATGCCCCAGTTTTTTATATTTGGCTAACGTGCCCGCGCAGCTAATTTCAATATCATCCGGGTGGCAACCAATTGCTAACACTCTCAACGTCATCCCTACCTTTATACAGTTTTTTATGCGTCGTTATTTTTCACTGACTCGTTGTACTTTCGTCTAGCTTTACCTATTATATAAATAGAAGAAGCTATTTTCTTTGTCAATTAAGTCAGTTTATTTGCAATTATAGTAATAGGAGTGAAAAATAAATGGAAGTTGCCGATATCAGATTAGAAGAAACACTAGTCATCAAGAAACTCCAGTCATTCCATTATTTTGAGTTCGCTAAGGGCTTTCTTTTCGAAGGGGAAAGTCATGATTTCTGGGAATTTGTATACGTGGACAAAGGAGAGATTACCGTAGTTGCAGATTCGAGCATCTACCAGCTTAAACAAGGGAATATCATTTTTCATAAGCCAAATGAATTTCATACGGTATGGGCCAATCGTGAAATTGCTCCCAATTTAATCATCATCTGCTTTGAATGTGATTCACACAGCATGAAGTTTTTTGACAATAAAGTTCTCAGCTTGAGCGATGAGGAAAGAAATCTGTTATCCAATATTATCCGTGAGGGCTTCAATGCCTTTGAACAGCCCTTCGACCTACTCCGAGATCACCTATTGAAAAGGAAAGAGAATCAACTCATCGCCAGTGAACAAATGATCAAAATTTATTTGGAGCTATTTTTGATAAGCATCATGAGGAAAGACGCACTACTTGCGTACGACAATAAGCTCTCCTCTGCTTCAAAAGAACGTAATGATGATGAAATGATACAAACTATCATCGAATATATGAACCTTCATATTGCAAAAACACTAACCTTGGATGATTTATGCCGCAATTTTAACATTGGCAAAACCAACTTAAAAACAATGTTCAAGGAGCAAACGAACTCTAGTGTCCTCAACTATTTCAAAAAATTAAAAATCGAGCATACGAAAACAATGATACGTGATAATACATTCAATTTAACCGAGATAGCCGAGCAAAATGGTTACTCCAGCATTCATTCTTTTTCTAAACAATTCAAAAAATCAACTGGCATGTCACCCTCCGAATACGCCAAAACAGTAAAAGCTAGAGTGCTATAAAGAGTATAGTATCCGGAGCCATGCCATTGTAAGCGCTTAATAAAAGTAGGATGACAAACAAGTGAAATAGCATGTACCAGGGCAAGAATGATAATGATGTATTATTATATAATCACAAATGGAGGTATTTAATGACTAATATCAAAGCTCTTATAACCACTAAAAAGTTCATTCTGGCTATCTCACTAATTTCAATCATTTTAATGTTTCAAGCAGGAACCACTTCCGCCGCTGCGAATTCGAAGGGTAAACCTATCACATTAATTGTAAACGGACAAATCGTTCAAGGAGATGTAAATCCTAGCTTAATAGCAAATCGAACTTTTGTACCGATTCGCACATTAGAGTCGTTAAATTTAACTTTTAAATGGGATACAAAGTCCTCGAGTGTAACAGTAAATAATTCAAATCTAGAGGTTAAATTGATTGTTAATCAAACAACAGCATATAAGAACGGGTTACCCATTAAAATGGATGCACCGACTGCCGTTATTAATGGAAGAATACTGATTCCAATTAGGTTTATAAGCGAATTATTTAATTTCAAAGTGAATTACGAAATTGAAAGAGTGATCATTTTCATAAATAGCAATGATTATAAACCAGATCCTACTCTACTAGAAAGTGAAAATTTAAAAGAGGCTCGACTTGCTGCGATTTCTTTGCCTTGGTATAAAGAATTTTCGACACTTGAAAATAGCAGGCGAAATGAGCTAGACAGTTACACCTATACATTCCCAAAAGGAGAATTCAATAGCTACTTTTACCACAATGGTTATGTGCAAACCTATGTAAAGATAAATAATGGAGTAGCCCAAGTAATCTGGCAAGGTGATTATCATGGAGGATACGATAATAGTAAAGAGGTTGGAACTCGTCCAAATTGGGATAAAATTTTAAAAAACTCGATTATTATTACTCACGACAAGACGAATAAAGTAGCTTATGGATTCGCTTCGGGTCCTTCAGATCAACTTAAAATGGTTCCGTTTATGTCATATAAAGATATGGCACAATCATTGTCAGATGAGAAAAAGTAGCACTAAACAGCCTTAGTTCGGTACTCCACCGGACTAAGGCTGTTTAGTTTTTTCTGAAATCGCAGATAGTTGTAGAAGTGAATGTAGCACGCTCTTGTGGTTAACCCTAATCCGATCTATCCTGAGCTCCGCCTCGTTAGTATAGACGATCAGCGATACCCTATATCAAGTTTTCAGCCAATTCTCACTACTTTCCAACCCATCATTTCACCAAAGTTTTCCATTACCTTCATCGTATCGCCATAAACAATAACCCCATGATGAGTACCCCCATGCTTGCTGTAGGTAGAAAGAAAATCTGAAATCGGCAAAGAGGGCTTGAACCATCCATGTATGCTGCCTTCCATCCTGTCTTCACCTTCTACTGGGAGCATTTCTATAGGTGATAGTATCAATGAATAGGTATTGTCTCTTCCTGGTGCTAAATTGACATACACCGCATTCCCACTGCAGAATCTTCCATAAGCAACGACTGGATTATCCGCATCCGTGAATGGAAAATCCATTTCCTTCAGAGTAGGCTTATTAGCTGCTAGGCCTAAATTCATCTCACCCATATGACTTAGGAAAATGCTGTTATTCTTCCAATCCGGACAAAACATCTCGGTAAATGAGGTTTCCGGATAGACTGAAAGCAGCGCCCCCACTAAAGCCGCGGTGAGCACGTCACCTTCCCCTGCATAACCGATCCCTCTTGCCATCGCTTTGCTTGCTTCTAGGAAGGGCATGGTGGGAATACCCGATTGCTTAGTTATTTCCATGAAATTTATAGTAAACGCGCTCAATTCCTTTTGTTTGATCCATTCTCTTACTGCAAGACAAGCACGCGTCGACTGTCTGTAAACGGCGACATCGAAGCTATCAGCAGCGCTAAACTTATTGCTATCCGCTTCTATTTCTTCATCTATCTGTTTATTTGTAACCTCTTCGTAAAACTTTCTTCCCTCGTCCAGGTCCATTAAAACGGTTTCAATTCCTATTGTTGAGCGCATCAGATCTAGAGGTACATCGAAATCTCCCATACCTTCAAATACTTTACCTACTCTTCCAACCCTGGCCTTCTTCATATTTCCAGCCATTCTTGCGGCTTTCACACAGTCTACGATCCGGACTAGTACATCCGATTCTGACCAATGTCCCGCTTCAATAGAAAAGTCCTTCCCATTTCTCAGTAACAGGTTGCACATGTCTTGTACGCCATGTATACCATGATTATAGAAGAGCTCATCAGGGTTCTGGTTAGGACTGTAATCAAATGTAGGGGTTGTATCCAGAATAACTAACGGAAGCTTCGTCTCTGCAAGGATACTAGCGGATTCAAGGGAAGGCGAGTATGCTAAATGTAAAGTTACAATAGCATCTACCTCCTGCTTCTCAAAGAAATGGATCGCTTCCTTAAACTCAGTCTTAATCCTGCATACTTCAGCAGAGAACACTTCTACATTATTCTTTTCAAGCTCACCTATAATCGTATGTTGAAAAGAATCTATCTTTTCTCTTAAACTAGGCAAAAAATCATCATACAGTTTAATGTATAAAGGTAAGAGACCTATTTTCAGCTTCTTCATCCACATTACTCCTTGCCTGTATTTTGAATTATTTGTTGCGCGTTATTATAAAAAACATCTTCAATGTCCAATCTCGTTAGTTCTTCAGCTTGGGCGGCAAGCCTAAAGGCATCAAGCTGCTCATACATGAAGAAGGTTAAACCTTCTGCCTCAGAGCCTTCAACCTCACTCATGTGAACATCACCTGTTACATCCCCGTAAAGACCTTTTGGCACAAGATTTACATAATTCCCATTCTCGCAAATTCGCCTTGTCCTCATTCTAAGTATAGGGAGGTCACTGCCAAAAAGTATTCTTTTTGGTCCTACGGCTTTTATCAGCTGCTGGAATACATAACTGTTCGTATTTGCACTGAAGTCGTATACCATGTTTTTTGTCTCCGCAAGAATCTCGAAAGCATTGCCTACATCCTCAGGACAATACGCCCTTCCAACATGAGCAACAATAAGCTTTAAATCCGGATATTTCCTTTCTATTTCCAACAGCTGTGCAAGATTTACGGAATCTTTCAGCCGGCCATCTCTAGGTATATGGAGCATCGCAACCCAGCGGCGCCTGTTCAGGACTTCTAGATGATGAGGCGGTAGAAAGTCGAAAATACGTATTTCCTTCTCTGGTATATAAGGCGCTGCGAAATTTAGATATACCTTACATCCTAAAAACCCGCCTTTTTCAATTTCTTCTTCAAAATAAGAGGCACTCTGTTCGGGCTTGGTTACCATCAAGGACGGAAAATTTAATTGCTCCGCACATCTGCTTATATACTCGTTACCTGCGGTAATGTCAAAATTAAGGCTAACTTGTGAGAACATGAGTGGAGTTACCTTCTTGCCTGGAAACATAAGCTCATACGTTTCTATAAGGTCCTCCACCGGATTCTGTTTCGCAACCAAAGATGGCCAAGTTACAGCCCTCACAGGTGCACTCGCGGATTCCAGCCTGAATTTATCTAACCAAACGTGGGTATGGATATCAATCATCTGCTCAGGCAGAAAATCTCTTAATTTCTCATTATAAAAAATCTTATCTACTTCCTTGACCTCAAATAGATTACTCAATTCGAGTCACCTCCAGAATGAATGTTTTTGCTACTAAATTCACGATAACAATCCTTATAAACTTCATGAGCTGCTTTATCCGGTATCCTAGTAATCTTAATAAAGCTAGTCTGATCAAAAGCATCTCTTGCATCTGTATAAATACCCAGCCCAATGCCTGCTAAAATAGCAGCTCCAGCAGCTCCTGCACAGGTTCCATTAATGGTGCAGAGCTCCATGCCAAGAACATCAGCTACGATTTGCGGCCAGGGATATGTCTCCGAAGGCCCGCCTACCATAGTTACGGAAGAAACATGCATACCTTCCGTCTCCAGTCGTTCCATCTGCATTTTCAAGAGATATGCAGTGCCTTCCATTAACGCCCTTGCTATATCTGCCTTTGTGTATGCTGCCTGAACGCCTAAGACATCCTCGAGCAAAGGATTTATCATAAGTCCTCCTGCCCCAGGTTCTGCAGAAGCTGCAAGCTTGCTAAACGTCTGGTAGCGATCATGTTCATTGGAAATATAATGGCAAATGTATTTATCTATCGATGTGGCAATTGCTGGAAGGGAAAACATCGCTCCCCAAGGGCCTTCGGGTTGGAGAAAAGGATCTACCAGCATCTTTTGCCTGATCGCTTTTTCCCGTTCCTTCACAGGATAGAAGCCTACCCAAGAAGTTCCGCAAGAGATGAGCATCTGTCCCTCTTCCAGCACACCCGCTCCTCTTGCTGCACTCGGATGATCGAATGAACCAAGCACCACAGGTGTTCCAGGTGAGAGCCCCGTATCTACCGCAGCATTTGGGGTAATCTGTCCTACAATAGTTCCGGGACTATGTATGGACGGGAGCTTCCACTTTGGAATACCCAACTTTTGCAGGAATGAAAGATGATAATCTGCAGACTTCTGATCCTGAAGATAAAAGGTGGTAGCCGTAGAGCTATCAATTCCCCATTCGCCAGTCAGCTTAAAGTTAATAAAGTCCGTGCTCATACAAACTCTTGCTGAATTCTCAAGCAGCTCTGGTTTATGACATTTCAGCCACGAAAGATGTGCTAAAGGAAAGGTCTTAATCAACGGCCAGCCTATCCATTCATGTACTTCGTCTTCCTCCAGCTTCCCAAACACCTTTTCTATTTCTTCATCTGTACGAGAATCCATCCAGCTGAAGGCAGGAATTAACGGCTCACCCTTGTCATCCACCAAGAGGGTATTCCCGCTTGCTGATGATAGACTGAGCCCTGCTACTGAAGCACCTTCTGGAAGTGCAGCAGCCAATCTGCGAATTAAATCTGCAGTCAACCTATACAATTGATTAGCATCGAACTGGATACAGCCGCCTTCAAAAGTTTGATACTGGGTTTGAGCCGTCTCCCTGGAAACAATAGTGCCTCCTGAAGACATGAGTACCCCCTTTATAGCTGATGTTCCAATGTCAATGCCTATTAAATATTCAAGCTGTTGGTTTAAATCTTGAATCTCTTTGGCTGACATCCTGGATCATCCTTTCTTGTGCGTAGAAGCCCGCTGCGCGGACGGATCATTCTTACGATCGCTGTTGTCTCCCTATTTCTTGATTCTATCCCTTAGGGGTAGAAATAAGGAGACAAAGGCGAACGCTATCGCTTCTTCAGAACGATTCCGTCCGCTTCGCTAGGTTTGACGTGATGGCAAGATTTAGTGACTTTTATAAATATTGCTTTGGATCTACATAATCAAATCCAAGGTTCACTGCAACTGGCTCACAAGTGATCATGCCATTATAAGTATTCAGTCCTGCTAGAAGAGAAGGATCCTCTAATAGGGCACGATTAACACCTTTATTAGCGATTTGAACAAGGTAAGGCAGTGTAGCTGCTTCGAGGGCAAATGTGGATGTTCTCGGCACCGCACCAGGCATATTGGCAACCGAATAGTGAATGACTCCATATTTCTCGTAATAGGGTTTATCATGCGTCGTCACCCGATCGATTGTCTCTATAGATCCACCCTGGTCTATTGCTACATCTACGATTACCGCGCCTTTTTTCATTGTCTTTACCATATCTTCTTTTACTATTTTGGGTGCTTTGGCACCTGCAACCAGAACGGCTCCAATTAGCAAATCAGCTTTTTTTACAGCCTGTGCTACGTTAGATTCGTTGCAAATCAAGGTTGAAATTCTTCCACCAAATATATCATCCAAATAAACAAGCCTATTTTTACTCACATCCAATACGGTAACCCTTGCGCCAAGCCCTATTGCCATCTTTGCAGCATTGGTTCCTACTACTCCACCGCCTACAATAACCACTTCGGCACTACTTACTCCAGGAATCCCACCGAGTAAAATGCCCATTCCACCATTATATTTTTGAAGAAGAGTTGCTCCGATTTGAACAGACATTCTGCCGGCAACTTCACTCATTGGGGCAAGAAGAGGCAGCTGTCCATTGGCAAGCTGTACGGTTTCATAGGCAATTCCCGTAATCCTTTTTTCAATTAGCATCTCGGTTAGAGCTAAGTTTGGAGCTAAATGCAGGTAAGTGTAGAGTGTCTGCCCTGGTCTGAAAAGCTCATACTCCGATTCTAGCGGCTCTTTAACCTTCACAATAATTTCCGCTTGGTTAAAAAGCTCTCTCTTATCATCCAATATTACGGCTCCAGCCTCCAAATACTGCCCATCTTCAAAGCCGCTCCCAATGCCAGCATCCTTTTCTACAAGTACGTTATGCCCATTTCCTACTAGTTCGCTTACACCACCAGGTGTAAGTCCCACCCTATTTTCATTATTTTTAATTTCCTTTACTAATCCGATTATAATTTTAAAAACCCCCAGTAATATGATTTGCAGCCCTAAACCAAACGTACTTCAATCCCTTTTTCCTGAATAGCTTCGATATCATCCTTGTTTGCATTATGATTAGAAATTAAGCAATCAATTTTATCAATGCCTTCTATATGCGAAAAACTGGACCTGCCAATTTTCGTGTAATCAGCAACTACAATCGTCTTATTCACTCTAGCGATCATTTGTCTATTCAATTCCGCCTCAAGGTGATGATACGTTGTAACCCCAAACTCTGGGCTAACGCCATCTGATGAGAGAATGAGTTTGTCAGCCTTATACTTGTTTAATTGGCTTATTGCGTCATCTCCTGAGGTGAACTGATACTCGGCATTAATATTGCCACCTAGTAATACAACGACTTTGATATTTTTGTTGTAACCCACCTCTTGGGCAACAGATATAGAATTGGTGATAATGATCAGATTCTTTTGCTCTTTTAATTCTCTAACCACAAAAAGCGGTGTTGTGCCAGAACCAAGGATAACGGTATCGCCATCATTAATCATGGAAGCCGCCTCAATAGCAATCTTCCGTTTTTCCTCTTGATTCGTTCCCATACGGTCATGAAAGTTCATATTGTAATAGCTTTTGTAAGTACTAACCGCACCTCCATGAATGCGTTCAAGTAAGCCATTCTGCTCCAGTCCATCCAGATCGCCTCTGATTGTGACCTCCGAAATCCCAAAGCGTTTACTTAAGTCAATTACCTTCACTTTGCCTTCTGTATGGAGCAAGTCCAAAATCCTTTTTCTTCTCTCTTCAATATTAAGTTCTTCCATTTTCTGTTCCGACATCAAATCACGCCTCTTCTGAAATCATTTTTAGCACTTCATCCATTTTAAGCACGAAAAAGTCTAGCATAGCTTTTGTCGCAATAATCGGCGGTTTTGTCAATGCAGCCGGCGGACACATCGCTTTATAGGTTTGAGCGCTAATATCTATACAGTTATCGTTGAGAATCTTAGTAAATGTAAGAACATTGTCTACCTCATAAAAGAAAATGCTCGCAAGATGCCCCTTTCCTTCTATGCACTCAATTAAGGATGGATAACGCAGTGCAAGCTCTCTTAGCTTACCTTCATAATAATAACCCATCTCACGGATGTAGCTTGCGTTTTCTTCAGCAAACTTCATCGTGATGAGATACGCTAAGGCCGCCAATTCTTCCTGTCCATTAGTAACCAATGCACCGAATTGATTAAGGCTATCCATTTCGTAAGTAGTAATGAGACGGGAAGCTGAATACTGGCCCCCTGGGAAGCCTTTTCCAATGATTACGAAATCCGGATTTAATCCATATTCCCTGAAAAGATACATGCCTGGATACCACATACATGACTGAATCTCATCACACATAATCGGAGTATCATTGTCGTGGCAAAGCTCATAGACTTTTTTCAAGAAATCCTCTTCAAGCTTGATTCCACCATAATTCATCATAATAATTTCATGGATGAATCCAGCAGCCTTATAGGGCGGCTTATTATATTCATCGAATTTGGTCTTAAAATCTTCAAAGTTATTGATGCTTACGGGACAAACCTTCATAATTCCCGCTTCACTCATCTTCTCGTACATAGCAGGCCATAAATCCCGCATAGTCTGGGCGATGATTGTTGTTCCATGATAATTCGCTTTTCCTCCCCCTTCATTATCAGCAATAACGAAGAATACAGGTATTCGATCCCCATACTTGGGTTCGGGAAAGCTATAATCGAGTTTATAAAACCTCGACAGCATCATTTTGATTCCCGCTTCACAAGATAAAGTTCCTGTATCAAGATTAAGTACTCGGTTTAAAACATAGGGCTCTTGAGAAACAAGTATTTGATCTACAGCATCCGTTTCTTCTTGATCTATACCATTAACCGTTCGAACGAGTTCCCTTTCAAGCAGGCGTGTAATATATCCCCTTGTGTTATTATGTGTAGCGTTTGTAATGCCCAGAGCCTTTGCATTCTCAATCAGTTTGTAGCCTGGGAAATTATGACCAAGAGGTGTGTGATAATGCTCGCTTTTGGTCACCAAGTAAAGCCTTCCATCTTCACCCAAACGAAGGTAGCCTAAACCGCCAAGAGGACTCGCCTTCATATTAGCAGCCTTTTTGAAAGCATCTGTAGGCGCACCTGAATTGGAGATCTTAATTTCAGGAATAAGCTGAGTTCCTACTTCCGTTAATAGATGATCCACCTTTTTTATGAACGCCTCTGGCATAAATTCAACCTCATCAGAGGCCAGTCTTACTGCTTCTTCATTATCAAGGTCATAAAGAGCAATTGTTCCAGCTATTACAGCTTCCATATATTCTTTTCCTAATAGTTGGATTAATGATCTCTTTACTGATTCCATAGCTTTCATCTCACTCCTTATTTTGATTTCGTTTAGGTTTTGATTTCATTTCGATATTCTTATGATTTTACGATATATCAATTTTATGGAGTTGTCAATTTATTTCGATCAACTTTCGAATAACTTATTATTTTCAGTTGGAGACGAAAATTTGTTTAGTCATATCCGAATCTATAAACAAGACAAAGAAGGATTGCTCTTCAACTCTGAAGAGCAATCCTTCTTCAATACGACTATTTAAGCAACTTATTCCTTCTGTTGAGAAAAAGAGTATGTCTCTCTGGTTCTTATTCAACTATTACTTTTAAATTACCGCTTCACCTTATAAAATTCATGCTAAAGCCTCATCAAAGCGCGCTTCTCAATCCGCGACACATTCGATCAGCTGATCCCCAGCTCCTTGGTAATCTCCCGCTGCGTTCGCTCCCCCAAAAAAAAGACTCTGGCAGTCATAAACCACCAAAACCTTTGGAATAAAAATGTTATTTCCCTACTCTATCTTTGTATTAATCGAATAATAAGTAACACCGTCTATCTTTTCCTTTTCCCCTTGAACCACAGCATTTTTCAAAGTAAAACTTACACAACTAGGCTCATTGGGTTTTCTTTCAATTAAAATCTGCAATTTACTAGGGTGCTCTGGATCATAGGGTATTTTTTCCTCATAGACAATCTGATTGTTCAACACAAATATCATTCCAGTCATTAAATCCGTTGGACCTTTATATTCAACTCCTAAAGCTTTACTAATTTGCGAGTTGGAACTTCCTACTTGAAAAATAGCCATCTTATCCCATTTAAAAGTTGTGATCTCCTGAAGTGATATATTGCAATAATCATTCATCATACATTTACTATCTATTTCCTTTATTATCTGATCGCTCAAGGTACTTTTATCCTGACACCCTACTAATAATATTAATGTGAAGAGCAATGTTATTACCTTCAGTCTAAAACCTCTCATTTTCTCTACGCTTTTCACCTCGCCTTAATTTCATTATAAAAACCATTGTCATCAAGCTGGTTCATCCTGTTCCTTGCTTCATTATATTGAATTCTGATAGAAATTGTAGAACAATATAATGTCTTATCGTTGTTTCAGTGTATAGCATTTCCACAATAGAGACCCATTTCATGGAGCTATATCTTTTCTGGAAGCATCAGTACTCAAACCTGAGCCAATTTTCCTGCCCTCAATATTGTTCAATAGATCAATTGTCTGATCAGCATCTGATAAAGAATCAAAAAGCCTTATATTCAAATCCACATTCGGATTCTCTTCATGTACATTCCCTGCTTGTATTGCTATAGATACTCCCAATTCTACAGTCCTCATTGCTTGCCACAAGCAGATTATCGATCTCACCTTCATACGTATCCTAGTTTATAAAGCGTACTATGGGCGATAAAATGGGCGGCAGACTTGTTTGTGTTACAATCACCGCCCGATACTATGATTTTATCATGCCGCTTCATTACTGGATACTACTGGGATTACATATGCTGACTTGGTTTTCATCAGGTAATAGATGACGTTGGCCAGTTTTCTCATGATGCAGACAATCGCTTGTTGTTTGGTCTTTCCTGCCGCCATTCTCTGCTCATAGTAAGCATGGAAGTAAGGATTACGTGGCTCTTTCTTGGTACGGGTTACTGCAATTTGTCTGATAGCAAGGGCTTTGAAGATGTCGTGTAGTTCCCTGTTGCCCTGCTTGCTCTTATAGTACCGAACCTTATTTCCTGAACCTGCTACAATCGGAGCTATTCCGGCGAATCGTGCCAGTTTGTCAGGGCTTGCAAAGCGGTGAATATCTCCAATCTCCGCCACCAATTCAGCCGCCGTAACAAGTTCTATGCCTGTCATCGTCTCAAGTTGGAAACCTAGTTGCTTCATCAGGCTTTCGATTTCATTTTCGATTCGGGCTATTTCACGCTCGTAGAATCGGATATTACGAACAAGTCCTTGGACGATAAAGTCCCTCTTGTCTTGAAAATCGCGGCTAGTATCGCCATCCTCGGCTATTAGGGTTAGAATCTGTTCTGCCTTCTTGGTCGATAGTCCGTTATTGCTCAATTCCCGTAAGTATCCTGCCAGTTCCTCCACCCCCACGCTTGTCAGACGAGTAGGGAAAGGATACTTATGCCAAAATGCCAACGCTGTCTTTCCGTCCACTTCTGAAAAGAACTTCTTGTAGCTTGGATAATGGTAGCCCAACCACTCGCATGTGATAGAAGAAATAAGTACATATTTAATCATCTGCAGTTAATTTTTGAATATTGAAGAATATATATTAAGCTGTGAAAATTACGACCACCCATGCAGATCTACGGTAATTGGTGACAATGTAATTAGTTGATTAACTAATACATCTAAATCCACTGATTCATTACCATAGTAGTTCAAATCCATTATTTTTCCTTTGTAATAAATGGACACATCCCACCCATCCGCAATTAATTCTTTTGTGAAATTATCGCTCGTTTCTTCGATTCTATTTGCTGCATCGAGTAGAACCTTTGATTCTTCAGCAGTTAGTTTCCTTTTTTTCATATCTATTACTTTTCTTAAGAAAAAATCAGAATCAAACGTTTGATGCTTCCGAACACCTTTTGATACCTCGAGCATTTTATCTGACCTTACTACAAACAAATATGTTTCATCGAGTACTGCTGTAGGATATATTGAAATTTTCATTATTACATCATCGTCAACATCTTTCGAAGTAATCCTTAAGATATATAATCCTATCAAAAGACATACGATAATATAAAATAACCCAAAAAACATATTCTTTATCACTAGACTAATATGCTCCTCTCAAGGGTAACCCATGCTCGGCTCTTATAGCGTTTTCAGTTATATCACCTTTTCTTACATAATTTAACCCGGTAGTGGCTAATTCCTCTTTCGGCATCGTCTGTCTTTTCCTCCAAATTTCCGTATAATTCATTCCCAAAAAACTACCTGTTTTTGTTTTAATCTGATAACTATAAGTTCCCATCTCTTTATATTCGTATTGCGCTCCACGCATTGCTCTATCAGCATGAATCAATTCATGAGCTAAACCAACATAAGAAGGTCGTTTTTGTCCGCTAACATTTCCAGTTTCAGGGTCTACCGTTTGCATGTGGCTTATAACATTATAAATACTTTTGAGCTAGATTCGCTAACTTCAATCTGATTTTTTTATCAGCTGCTTCAAGATAAGGCATAGAGAGCAACTGAATTCCTTCCTTGGATATACAATCTTTTGAAATTGCGGATTCAAGCAATGGATATAACCTAAAATTCAATAGCGCATTAACCTTACTAAGGTCTAATTTGTTTCCTTTCATAATGTCAATCTGGCAAGAGTGAGCATATCGCTCTCTTTTGTAAGCCTTACTTGAAAACACACTGTCCGCATCAACAACTTGATTTACAGACAATATATTTGCTTTTAGCAATGAAATAACTATACTCTCCAAGGAAATATACTGAGTTTCCTTGTATACCAGCAATAAATCTTGAAATTCACTGTCCAAAATAAACTCATTAAATTTGCACTTAAAATACCACCAAACTAAATGCTCTTTAACTTCATCAGAAATTTGCAATCTAGCCCTATTTTCATAAAAAAACTTAAGCGCCTCAAGAGAAAGTAAGCTATGCATTTCCATCTGAATGTTTAATTCTACTTTGTTAATTAATTGATTGAATTTCTCCAATAGAATGTCTGCATTATCATTGAAGACAAATAAATCATTGATTTCTTGTACGACATGTTCCAACATTATCACCCCTAAAAATTACTTTCTTTGCTCGGGATACGCTCGATAAAATCTCATTATTTGAGCAACATTATTTCGGATTACACCTCTATAGGTTGAAATTAACTGTGCGTGATATCGATTGAATTTTCCGTCATCTTCGGGAGATATCGGCTTACCATTCTGACCAACCCTAACAGACACTCCATTCTTGTCAATTACATGAACATGAGGAACGGCATGGTCCCCAGAACGATAATAATGCTCTATATATCCAATACTTGTTGTTGGTGTAATCTGTTTCGGAGGCAAACTTGGTGTGCTTGCATAAGCTGTACTTCCTAAGAAAAACTCACCAAATGCACTTGCCCAACTATCACCAGAGCTTGTATCTTCCTGAATCTCAACCGCAAGTCTGACACCAATCGCTTTTTCACCGTTAAGAATAAAACTTGCAGAACCAACATCGCAACCACCAGCAAAGTAGCTGCAAGGATTATTCCTGATACCGTCATTTTCTTGCACTAGTAATTTTTGTTTAGCGTCCCACTTAGCGTTACACTTTGTTGAATCGCAATACTTTGCTTGATATCGTTCGATTTCCCACCACATACTGGAGTTTCTTGCGACAGTACCTTGTACCAGACTATTTAATTGCCCATCAACTCCACTAAATGAATCTACATAACATCCTACATCTTTTCCAGCTACACACATCCCACTCGGGTCAGTGTAAATCAACGGATTATTCAATACATAAGTATAAAGATTCAATGTCAGTGGATCATTGACCTGTCCTTCATACGTATCCTCATTGATAAAACTTACAACCTATAATCTTCATATTAAAGACTACTATCATTAAATTCATGTTTATGAATGATTTCAATCTTTTTGACGAACAAAAACCACATGGAGTTACTTGAAGTGCGCCCCTTAGAATTAATCGGATAAACTAGGTGTTTATTCCGATGTCCATTCTAAAGGGTGCACTTCTTACTCTTGCATGTGGTTCATAGTTATAAAACACTTTTCACTAGCGTTGCATAAAGTTCTGAATTAGAATCAAGAAATCTCTGCTCCGATCCGAAATCCAATAGCTTAAACATCCCTTAAAGGTATGATATTCCACAACTTTCAGCGTCTCATCAATAATAAAATTAATTAAAAGTCATTTTTACTCTATTAGAATTGCTGAAATAATAGATCCAAAAACAATTGACCAACGACAAGGTGATTGTATCTATTATGGTAACTAAACTGTTTTTTAAAGTTAGAAGATCCGAACCATTTATTAACAAAACACCCATTTCAAATAAGATAACGATTATGGGTAACAATCTATTTCTCTTGAAAAATAAATAAATTATTATTATATACACGAAAAGTGCAATGGTGAAATAAGTGAGTTCGCTCAGTGTTGATATAGAAAATTTATATTTCTTAATATTTAGTGCAATAACCTCTGATATTACGTTACTCCATACAATAAAACTAATATAAAACAAGTAAAAAATAAGCAATCCCCTAATTGGAACTTTCTTCATTTTATCTGCACCTCCGTACAAGTTACTCATAAATGATGGAACCACATAAGAGTTAAAACAATGTGGTTCCATTTGAAGGTTATTTATTCTCCAACACGTATAACTTTTCCAATTTACCATCTTTAAAAAAATATAACCGTTCGCAGTAAGGACATCTCCATACATCATACTCTGGCAAATTTGTTAGATGGGGGAATTGTTTATCAAGGACTTTTTTTTCAAATTCTGTTTGTGTGTAAACCCTTAGTTGAATATCATTATCCGATCCATTTGATAGAACAGCTCCACAATAACATTCCATTTTAGCCATTTATAAAATACCTCCTGTTATTACATTTCAATTTCACCAATTCTCATCGATCTGACAGGGTCATATACATCAAAATCATATATACCGCCTAGTGATAATTTCCAGATCAATACCCTCACCTCTAGCTTTTATGCTCTCAAGAGATTTTTTTAAATAAATCATATATGTACTTTTAATCCCAGTATCTATTAGTAAATGTCTTGTTATTGGACTCCGTCTATAAGAATATTATCTAAGTTTCATTTCGACATTAATTTGCACAAACCTCCAATAATGTGTTACTTTATCGAGATTACACCAGTTCACCCTATACTATCTTCCTTATGCTATCAGATCATGCTGTGATACATCCTTACGGTTTTTCTTAAATGAGAGACCAAGACCCGACCGAGAAAACTACGAGGTTGCGCCTAAATCCCATTTAAAGAATTAATCTTCATCCAGTTGTTTCATATATTAAATCATTAATTCACAAATTTGCTTGCTCATATGTTTTTATGTTCAAACACCAAAAGCCTTAGGATTTTTCTCCTAAGGCTTCTCATCCCATATCTTTACGTATTAGAATACCTATTGCTTCGCCTTATAAAATTCTTGATACAGTTTCATCCGCAGCGGCTGAGCCCCAGCTCC
Source organism: Paenibacillus baekrokdamisoli (assembly GCF_003945345.1). GTDB lineage: Bacteria > Bacillota > Bacilli > Paenibacillales > Paenibacillaceae > Paenibacillus_Z > Paenibacillus_Z baekrokdamisoli. Next base: position 2,956,663 of record NZ_AP019308.1, read on the forward strand.
TTCGCGATCTCCCGCTGCGTTCGCTCCTCGCCAGCTGCTATCAATCCAAACCAACCAACAACAACTTCCTTCTTCCGATCATCCAATCGCCAGCTTCGTGCCTTTGATCGGCTGAAAGCTCTCAATCGCTTTAATAAGTCCGATAGTACTAATGGAGATGAGATCCTCCAAGTCCTACCGGTGTGTCGAATTTCTTGACGTTATGAACACGAAACGATGTAAATCTTCAACCGTTAACACACACGAATTAAACGCGGCTGTCCTATTTTTACAGTTTGCTCCTTATCTTCAATAACATCGCCGACTTGCGTAGAGGATCCTGCTAATACGGCTGTTTACACATAGTAATCGGTCAAAAAAGAGAGGTTCCGCACACACACAGATCCTCTCTCATTATTTCCAATACAATAGCTTTCTTTTTCAAACTCAGAGCATCTCGCTAAGCAACATCAACGCTAATCCAATTGGACGAGGTGGGCATAAGGGGTTCATTGATACGCTTGATATTACACATATAGGTTCCAATTATGTTTACTCGCCCAGCATCTTTTGATTTAATTGAACCAATGCTGAAACATTTCGTGTCGTAATGGAAGCTACGCCCAGTTCCGTGTAATGCCGCATTAACTCTTCTTCATTTACGGTCCACACATAAACCGGCAGCCCTTGCGAAGTGGCATAATCCATAAACTCCTGCTGTACGATACTGTGATAAATGTTGATTCCAAAACAGGAAGCTGCATGTGCATCTTCACAGGTTTGAACCATAGCATCCCTGTATGACAGTGTTCTAAACAAGAGAGTATCCGTATTTAGCAGTTTGCGCATTTCCGGGTTTAATTGCTGAGCCATCATTGCTCGATCTTTTTCGCATCCAGATAGGAAGACCTGCTCCGACAACCCATAGCTCCTAACCAATGCTGCTACTGGTTCAATGCTTTCATCTACCTTCAAGTCCAGATTCACGACTTTACCCGAAGTTTGAATGATCGGCAGCATTTCTTCAAGCCTGTAAATTCGAACCGTTTCATGGTGCTCACCATGATTGCACTCAAACTGAAGCTCTCTTAATTCTTCATAGGTCATTTGCGAGATGTACAATTTCCTGCCATCCACGGTAACCCATTCGTCATCATGAGCCAAAACTGGGATGCCGTCTTTTGTTACCCTAACGTCTTCTTCCACTATGTCAGCACCGAGCTCGAGCCCTGTTTGTACGGAATGAAGCGTATGAGCAATTGTGTTCATGCTTCCGGAGTGGGCCGTAATGAGTGGGAATCGACGAGACATTCTACAATCACTTCCTTCTATTAATCCACATATATAGCATTGGTAAAGGCGATCATCGCGCGAGCTCCGCGAACCGTTCCCTTGAGTTCTGCACGAACCCAGACCAGTTCATCGCCAGGAATTTCAATTACATAATTTCCTTGATCAATACGAACGTTTTGTTCACTTATAACACCTTTATTCCCAACCAAAGAGAGCACATAATGAGGCTCTGGAAAGTCCCATTTGCCTTGCCTCGTATGAAAATCAATCTTCACATTTGCCTTATAGCTGTCGCTTCGATCCTGCTTAGGAACGCAATCTCCAATCCTATAAACCGCAGTATCTGACCGCATCTCCAGCGTGACCAATGGTCCCATAGTTACCGACGCTTTACCCGCGGCGAGTGCACGCACCACTTTGCTCGTCACATCACCCTCCGCTTCATCGATGTCCAGATAGGTGACGGATAAAGGTTCATCCGTTTGCTCCTGAGTGTGCCAGTCGCGACCAGACGTTGCCGCAATCCGGCAGCCTTCGTTCAGCTTATCCGTCCATAAGCGGTAGGCGCGGGCATTATCCGTCTTTATCGAAGGGAATGTGCCGGACCAAACCTCGATATAATCGATATCATTCCAATCCTCAATCTTAAATTCCCAGAAACAGCCCGTACATATCGGGCTTCCAATACGAAATGGATGCGCCATACCGGCGATTCCGCCGTGGGCATGAACACCCGCAATCCCTTTATGGATATCTCCCGGTCCCGCAGGACGCCAATCAACAAATTCGGTCAGTCCGATTGTAACCATATGTCCGTAAAAGGTCGTCCATTCCATTCCCGATATAATCGAAACACCGGTTTCTTGTTCCACGTCTTCTTTATGATTCAAACCCGTCATCGTATTGTGATCGGTCAGAGCGATGCATGCGAAGCCTAGCGCCTTGGCCCCATATGCCAGCTCAAGCAAGGATTGTTGTCCATCGCTGTGAAACGTATGACTGTGTAATTCGCAAGCCATCCAGGGCATGGTCCTTATACCTCCTCTTGTTGGACTTGCAATTTGTAATGACAGTTGTCTGTTACAATCGCATGCAAGCTTAAAGTGACCTGCCATAGGCCTTCTATTAATCTACCGCTAACAAAGCCTGGGGAAGCTTCCTGCTCATCAATGAATAAGAGCTGCTTGGGATCATGACGATGGCCCGCACCGCGATGTCGCTCGGGATCGTCGACAGATACGGTGATTAAATTCTTCAGCGGCAGGAATGATTCCCATTTCGCCAGCATTCGATCACGCTGATTGGATTCTGCATAGGTGTTAATGCTCACCGTAATCATATCTCTGGCTTGTTCTCGATCTTCGAGATTCTTAGGCCAATAAGCAAAGTCGATCCACAGTTTACCAACGGGCTGATTCAAGTGGAAGATGTATGAAATATGGGTTTTGGAGGAAAGGGGCTGTACGTTTCCCTCTACATCCAGAATCAGTCGTTTCATTATGATCTCACACTCTCTTCTTTTATCATGCTTCGAATATAGAAATACCCCATCACCGAGCAAAGAAGAAACGTAAAGAATGCGACCGCTGCAGCTAACTGCTTGTCCTGGAAGACGCCGAAAATTTGCTCCATCGACACACCCAACATTTGTGGAGCGTTCGGTCCGATCAAGAACGGAGCGGTAAACGAGCCGATAACACCCATGAATACAAAAGTCACCGCTACAAGCAAAGTCTTATAAGTCAGCGGCAAGATGAAGCGAATAAAGATGCGCAATTTCCCAGCTCCCACGTCCTTGGCGCTTTCAATAATCGAGTTAGGGACACCTGACAAGGCAGACCCAAGCAGCATGGTCGTAAACGGAATGTTGAACCACAAATTGGCGATAATAATGCCTTTCATGTCGAAAATAATGCGCGGCATCGCCTCACCGCCCAGCAATAAAACCCACCTTGAAATCCAGCCATGATTGCCCAGCAGTTGAATTAAGCCGTACGTAGCAATAACGGATGGAATAAAGATCGGAATCATGTACATGTTCCGAATCCATGTCACGATTTTGCCAGTATTGAATCTCATATACGCGGCAAGCGAATAGCTGATGACCAATACGATAATAACGGAAATTATCGTTACTTCAAGAGTGAATATGATATTGGAGCGCATTAGCTTATCAGTAAACAAATACTTGTAATTCGACAGATCGTATCCGCCATCCTTGTTGGTCAAGCTTTCTTTGAAGGAAATAATAATCGGAACGACCACAGTGACAACGAGTAATAAAAAAGAGGGGATCACCAGAAGTAATCCCAGTATCCCCATTTTCACCTGCTTCTTCATTGGGCAGCGACATCACTTTGCCAGCGTTTGGCCATATCTTTGTCCAGATCGCCGATATTGAAGGTACGGAACCCTTCGGATGCACCTTTGAACGAGTCTTGAATGTCTTGCGGCATACTTGATAGATTGATTCCTGGGAAGCCGTGCATTTTGTTTACGACTACAGCCTGTGCTTCAGGAGAAAGAACGAAGTTCAGGAATTGATAGACAGCTTCCTTCTTTTCCGATAGCTTCGGCACCATCAAATAAGTAGGGCCGCCATTAAACCCAGGTTTGATTTGCGCGATTTTTGTTGTTTTGGGGAGTTGGCCCTTGGCGATTTGTTCAAGCGCCATATCTGACCATGCCGGTATCATGTCAACTTCACCGCTTGTCAGCAAATCTAATGTTCCTTGGTTTTTCTTTGGGTATATGCCATTTCCATAAACGGATTTCCCTAGATCCTTAAGCAATGCAAACCCTTGATCCCAATCTTTCTCAATGCTTGGATCTGAATTATGAATGGCAGCTTCGGGTAAAAATTTATAAAGAGTTGTCATGACGAAGGAATTCCCAGAACCGCCGGTGGATGGATCATTGTAAGCAAATTTTGTTGGATTTTTCTTGATCCAATCGTACAGCTCATCCAAAGTCGCTGGGGGCGTTTTTACTTTCTCACTATTGTAAGCTAATACTACGGCAGAAGAACGGAACGGAACAGCCAGATTGCTGATATCTTTTAACGTCGTCGCATCTACATTGGCCAGGTTTTTAATTTTGCCGCCGTCTAGCGTATCCCAGAGATCATCCTTTTGCCCTTGAGTCACAGAAGATAAACCATCCTCATATAAATCGATTTCGCCGGAACCTTTGTTTGCTTGTTTGGCAGCGCTAATACGATCATAGGTTGGTTGGGCGCCTGTTCCCGGCGGAACATAGACCGGGTTCACTTTAACCTCCGAATTATTCTTCTCGAACATCGGTATCAGAGTATCCCACAAATCTTTTACATTTTGCGAGCCGGTAAAATAGAAGTTGAATTCGACAGGTTTTGCTGCAGCTGTTTGAGCTGTGCTGCTGTTTGAATTCGCTGCACCATCGTTAGTTTTGGCGCTGCCGCAGCCGGATAAGAAAGCAGCAGTAACAGTCATCAGGGTCATTAACACGAGAGCGGTCTTTTTGCGAAACATGAATAATTCCTCCTTGATGTATCGGTTTAATTTTCCGGATATGCGAGTGCTTTTTTGAAGCTGGCTTGTATATGTTGACCCGAATACAGATCTTTGACGAAATCGCGCGGTTGAAATGCCCGAATGAAGCCGTAGCCCGGTAAATGGATGGACACTTCGGCATAATGCCCAAGTACCATTACCTGTTTGATTACGCCGGTTAGACCTTGTTCCTCTTGACCATTAATAATCACATCTTCAGGTCGAATAGCCAGGTTTACATTACCGGCCAGATTTTTTGGATTTGGAAAACTCAATTCTCCTACGGTTACCTGATTGTCCCTAATCACCCCTTTCAAAAAATTCATTTTGCCGATAAATTGTGCAACAAAAAGTGTATTCGGCTCGTCGTAAATTTCTTGCGGAGAAGCAATTTGTTCAATATTTCCTTGATTCATGACGACAATGCGATCCGAAATCGACAGCGCTTCTTCCTGATCATGGGTGACAAACACCATCGTAAGGCCTGTTTGAGCTTGAATCTCTCTAATCTCCTCCCTCATCTCGTGCCGAAGCTTGGCATCGAGTGCAGAGAAGGGTTCGTCCAATAAAAGAACGGCAGGCTTTAGGAGCAAAGATCTTGCTACCGCTACACGCTGCTGCTGTCCACCTGAGAGCTCACTCGGATATTTGCTCTCTGCTCCAGGTAAACGAACCAGCTGCAGGACTTCTTTGATGGCCTTTTGGATTTCGTCTTTTTTCGTCTTGCGTATTTTGAGACCGAATGCCAGGTTATCAAACACCGTCATATGCGGCCATAGATTGTAGCCTTGAAACACCATGGAAGTTGGACGTTTTTCCGGAGGCGCCTTAAGCACACTTTTACCCTCAATAAGAATTTCACCAGAATCCGGGTCAAGAAACCCTCCGATGCTGCGAAGCACTGTTGTTTTACCGCAGCCTGATGGTCCCAGCAGCGTGATTAATTCACCTTTGCGTACATCAAGAGAGATACCGGTAACTCCTTCTCCTGTATGGTAACGTTTCGTCAACTGTTGAATGGAAAGCTGTATGTCCATATGTGCCTCCTAATTTTGGCTAATTGATCTGTGGTTATTTAAGCTGGAAGCCGCTGGACATTATATCTGCGCTCACAAACCGCTGTGCAGCCAATAGCAAAATGATAGTCGGAGCTGTGAGGATAATCGAAAATACAGCACCCGCGTAAGCCGGATAATCACTAATGATCGAATACATGACGATTGGCATCGTTTTGTAATTAGGGATTCCCACCAAAAAGGTTCCCTGCGCTTCATCGAGCGAGTTCAAGAAAGTAAAGATCGAAGCTACAATAATACCTGGCATTGCCATCGGCAGTGTAATACTGCGGAAGACTCGAAGCGGGCTCGCCCCCACATCCCTCGCTGACTCCTCCTGAGCCTTATGCACATTGCGAAATGCAGCAGTTGGAATCCAAGTCATGAACATGAGCACATTGATCATATGGATCAATACAACCCCGAGCAAAGTGTTCATTAGTCCGAGCTTGTAAAAGAGCACAGCTATCGAAACATACAGTCCCATTTTTGGGAAAGCATGTGTAAGGAGAAACGAGAACAAGAAGAACCGGCTAAGCGGAAAACGGATGCGAGCAAACGCATAAGCTGCCGGAATACAAAGAACAATGGATAGAGCTGTCACTATGGATGCAATCATAAAGGACAAGCTGATCGATTTTGCAATGTCCTCCTGCTTGAATACAAACATCCACCATTTCAGTGACCATTGATGCGGTAAAACATCCGGGTAGGTCCAATTTCCGGTAAAAGCCAGAATGGCCAAATTAAGAAGCGGACCTAAGAAAAAGATGACGAACACAACAAGTATGATAAATTCAATGATTTTTCGTGAGCCTAGTGCATTTAAATACCAGCGCATACGAACTTACCACTCCTTTTCTGAGACGTTTATTTAGTTGACTGACGGAAAATCAATTTGGGCATCAGCTGCTTGGGATTCTCAATGTTCTGCTCCTGCCGGATTAGCTTGTCTAACAAGATAGTGGCCTGTGTCCCCATTTCCTCGGTATCCACTCTGATTGTCGTTAATGAGGGTGAGAACATGGCTGCGAAATCAATATCATCAAATCCTACAACGGCTATCTGATCTGGGATACGTATCGACTGCTCTAGTAAAAATTTCATGGCGCCAAGGGCAATCATATCGTTGGTGGCAAATATCGATGTATATCCGCCTTCGCGAAATTGCTCCCAATGGCTGCTCATTAGCTCATATCCCTCACCAAAGGTCGAAGTTGAAGCATACTTAACAGAAAATGATGGGACTGGAATTCCGATTTGTGCCATGTAATTGATAAATCCTTTAAGCCTCAAATTGTGGCTGCGATGCGTCTGCGGTCCGGCGATTACGAATATTCGGCTATGCCTTGCATTTGTTAGATGCTCGGCGACCATCCGTCCGCCTTCTTCGTCCTGATTGACAATGTGGATGACCCCGTCAACTTCTGTAGATCCGTTAACCATCACGTAGGGGACTCTGAATTTTGTGATGTAATCAATGACGTTCTGCTGCAAGCGGCTGATTAAAATCAGGCCATCCACCCTTTTTTCCATCATATAATCGGCGGAGCGCAGTGACATCTCATGATCAGTCGTAACGAACACAGAATAATTCAAGCTTGCTGCTGTCATTAAAATGGCATCGAGAATTTTCCCGTAAAATGGATGTGATGCTATAGGATGATGTCGGCGGTAAATAAGTACACCAATGTTGTGTGTTCTTTGTGAAACCATCGCCCTCGCTACTGCATTAGGTTTATATTGCAATTCTTCAATTAGCTGGAGTATCTTATCACGTGCCCCCGAGCTGGAATATCCCTTTCCGGAAATCACTCGCGATACGGTTGATTTGGACACACCCGCACGCAGGGCAATTTCTTTAATTGTAAGATTATCCACACTGCACTTCCTTTCTAACTTGTGAGATCGTTCCCACATCAATGTGAGATCGTTCCCACACACTTATATTAATCTAGTAATGTTTTTTCCACGTCAATCACAATATAAAGAATTGTAAAGCTTAAACCGTAGAAGGCTTCATTCACGCAAACAAAAACAGGCATCTGAATAATTCCAGATGCCTGCTTCAACGTTTTTATTCCCACAATAACTTTACAACTACCGCTTCGCATTAAGATTTATAAAAATCTTGATATATTAGATGATCGGGAAAAGGAAGTCGTTGTTGGTCGGCCAAGCTATTCTACGCACTTCCATCGGTTTAGCTGCCACAACAACATCAAACCTTACAGGGCTTTTTAAGTTAATTCTTTAATACCGCGACAGACTTCAAAGCGCCCCATTTCCCTCGTGAATCCTTAGCGTGCACATAAACCGTATGGTAGCCATTAGACCATCCAGAGATGTTGATTTGTGCCGTAGCCTGCTCCAATTTAGCACTAAAGGCTCCGTCATATGCGGCCATCGAAGTTCCGGTTCCTTCAAAGCCGACCGTATCTACAAAATATTCACCAGCGGCAATATTACCCCAGCCCGTTTCCGTTTCATCGGCAATCGCTCTAACCGTTACCGTTGTGCTTCCTTGCGTCGGACTTGGATTAACCCCCACATTCTGTATACGAGGTCCCTGAGCAGCTGTTTTGATAATGGTTTCAGTATAAAAAGGTCCCCAATTGCCTGCAGCATCTTTGCCGTGAATATAGAAGGTATGTTTGCTGTTCTCTGCCCATGCGGCTGCAGATACAGAAGCAATCACAGATTCACTCATCGCATCAAAGCTGCCATCTATAGCCCCCATAGCCGTTCCCGTCCCATTGACTCCCGTAGAATCTGTAAAATATTCGGCCGCAATAATTTGTGACCCGCCGTGGTTATCAATCCCGTCATCCACATTAGCCGTTAACAGAAACGAGGACAAGCCATCAGTTATGCCATGAGGATTAGTTCCAGCTACGACTGTTACAGGACCCTGAGTATCGCCTGCGGAGCTTTTGGTCACATTGACTTTAATCGACTGGGTAGGTCCCCAGTTTCCTGCGTTGTTCTTCGCCCGAACATAAACGATCGGCGTAGTTTCCTCCTGCCAGCGAGTTTCAGCAGATGCGCGAATTTGGTCTATATAAATTTTTTGCAGCGCACCGGATGCAGGAAGCATGCTGTCATCCACATCAAATTCGATCGCTTTTACATTGCTGTAATCAAAAACTCCGTTACCTCCGGAAATCGAATCGTAGTTCTCTCTGAAGCTCCAACGAATGTTCTTCCAAATGTTTGCCGGCAAACTGCTTGAGCCATAATAAGTGGGAAGTGAGGCTTGCAGTATCGTGCCGTCGCTGTCGATCAGCTTCACCTGGAGCTGGGTAAGAGTTGAGGCATCATCTTTCAACCAGAACGTTAATGTATCGAGATTGCTCAGATTTTGTAGACTAGCGCCATAGTCTTTAATAGCGGTAAAGATATTGGAGACCCCATTGTTATTATTGCTGACATCCAGACGTAGAAGTCCAGCCTCCAAATTTCTCGTCGCGCTCCCGCTCCAATCGGAAATATCATTCATATCATCAATCAGAATCGGCACTGTTGCGGCGAGAGCTGGAATGGTAATTGTCGCGGTTACACCCTCGCTTAAACTATTAAATACACCATCCGATGCTGACATCGCAGCTCCCTGACCTGGTTTTTGCACGGTATCGACATAATACTGCACTTGGGATATCGCTTGTGCGCTGTCCGCTGCCGTTGACGTAAGCACCAATGAGGTTGCCCCGTTCGTCGGATTGGAGGATAATGCTGCATTGGAAATAACCGGCCCACCCGCAGCAACCAGCGAGATAAAGGAGCTCGTATCGTAACTGGAATAGTTCGTTCCGTCAAAGGATCTTGCACGAACCGTATATTTTTTCGCCAAATCCAACCCGCTTGTATTCCAGGTTACCGTATATGGACTAGTCGTGTTGCTCCCAATCGTAGTCCAGCTATCGTTTGTTCCGTCATTATATTCATAGGTAACTGAAGCAATCGCAGCTCCACTTGGAGCAGCCTTCGCACTTAACGAAACACTGCCTTTTTCGACAACTTCAAAGCTTCGCGGGTACGTCAGTTCCACGTAAGGCTTTCCTTCTGTTGCCCTTACTTGCTTGGACATATCAGATACGGCCGCCCATCTCCGATCATTCATCGGATTGCCGTCGTCATCAACGAAATTCCATTTATTATTATCATCCGATCCATCATAAATATAAAAGGCAATTCCATTTATTCCTCCTTCAAAGTTCGTCCAAAGCGAATCCTTGAAGTCAGCAATTGCATCGAGATTGAGTGGTGCCAAACCTACATGCTGATAGTTCCTGTCACTCATCGCTGTCAGTAAATTGCTAGGTGACCAGGAATTCGTGTTTATTACATTTGTTTTACCCATACGCTGAGCTGTTTCCTTCAAACGATCCGTCCATTTGAAGCCTCCATAGTTGCCAAGCGTTGACCAATCCATAAACCAGGGCAGATCTTCGCCGGTATCGTACCACAGATAATTGATATGGTGCGTATTGGTGAGCCTATTCAAGCCGATAAGGGCGTCGTTGGCTCTAGTCTTCATAGCCAAATAGGTGTAATCCGCCGCGACAGAGCTCTGCAAAGAATTCGACCAGTAAACCTCCAGCTCATTTGAATTCAAATAGCTTAACGTATTATTATTAGGATCATACAGGCTCGTCTGAGCAGAATCGATGGAAGCCATTGCGTCTAAGCTTGAATGAATCAATGAGATATCCGGAAAGCTCGAACGAACTACTTTGAGACCAAGCTTTCGAGCCAATCCGGCATTTTTGGTACTTATATCGTTTCGTTGCCCGACATGCGTTACCAAAAAATCAACTCCGTGCTTCACTATATCTTGAAATGCTTTCTCGGGCTGCACATTGCTACCCTGATACATCCCGATTTGAAAACGATCAGCAGCGTAATCATAAGCTGTCGGGGCCAGCATCGGAACATCCTCCTTGCTGCGAGTCCACTCTCTGGCGGTCATGGCCTCCAGATTATCAAAGCTGAACGAGTTGCCGGAAATCCCTTTGACCATCTGATTGTCATTCACTATTACTTGGAATTTAGTAATATTAGTGTAGTTCATCACAGCATCACTGCCGCTAATTTCATCTGTAACCGTTTTAAATGGCCATTCGATATGCACCCATTTTCCAGGTACTAACTGAGAACCCCAAAGAATCGAATCCAGACGAATATAATTGCTGGTTCCATCCGCATCTACCACAGAAAATATCATTTTATCCGTTTCTTTAGAGACCAGAATCCAGAAGGAAAGCACATCATAAGACGAGAGATTTGCAGATAAACTCTTTATAGCAAAATAGTCATTTTCTAATCCGTCATTATTATTAGGAGCGGTAAAGACCACAGCAGCTTTAGAAGCATCCCGATAATTAAATGTATTTAATGTTATGCTTGAACCCGTTGTTGTTGTCCAACCGGTAGTACTGTCAATAGCGTCCAACATAAGGCGGTCATTATATTTGACAGCCTGTAAATCGTCGATATACATATCTGTATTACTTCCAATTGGCAGTTCAGAATCCCGTGTGACAAAGACAATCTCTTTAAGCGCATCAAAATTCATTATGCCGTTTCCACCTGTAATGGTTCCAGGATCCTCCCTAAACAAAATTCGTCCCTTGTACCATCTGTTAGCCAGCAAAGTGCCTCCTTCAGCAGGAAACATTCTGGCAAGTGTAAATTCCTCTGAAGTAGAATCGGTATCGGTTATCCGCACATTGAAAAAAGTCAGATTTTGGGTAGGTTTAATCCAATAGGTAAGCTCATAGGAGCCCGACAAATTATAATTGACATTAGTTCTATATAGTGATGGATACTCAGCACTCCCATTGTTGTTGTTCGTTGCCGTAAATTTAATGCTGGACGAGCCTTGCTTCACCTGTGCAGAAGAGGACGCTAGAGTTGCAAGGGCTGTCGTTAACCAAGCAGATGTAGTTTCCATCGCATCAATTTGTGTGCTGCTGTACAAGTCACTGTCCGCATAAAAATTCAAATCATCGATGTAAAAATTAGTTTGGGCTGTTTTCATAAAGGCTGGCCTACCATCCGTAGAGGATAGTGTTACCTTTTGGATCGCAGCGTAGTTCATGACTCCGTCTCCGCCACTAACTACACCGATATTTTCTTTGAAGTGCCAAAATACCTGATACCATTTATCCGGTTTAATTTCAGCAGGAATATTAGATCCTCGCACTACCATGGAAAGTATAATTTTACTCACTGTCCCGTCTGAATCGGTCAGCTGGACTTCCAAATACGGATTGAGTGTATCGGTCTGAATCCATAAGGACATCACATCATGACTATTGAGATTCAAATTCGGAGAATACGCTTTATAAACCGAGACGGCATCATTCACCCCATTGTTGTTATCTGTAACCCTGAAATTCATACTGTAGGAGCCTTGAAGCACCTGTGATGCTCCAGCATAAGTTGTCATTGATCCATTAGAAGGATTCACCAGCGTCCAATCGCTAACATCCTCCATATCGTCTCCAAGAAGTGGTGCTGCATCGGCTTGTTGATAGGAGTAATTAGTAAAAATAAGTCCAATAAACAATGATAGCAATAGCGCCAGAAGAAGCATACGTCCATGCTTATTGCGATTATTCATCATTATCAACCGCCTCACTTTATTTTTATTGCTGACTACGCCTGTTATACAATATCCACCTTCACCTTCTGTCTGAAGACTCCTGTCTTGTGTTGATCACCGCTACCGCTTATCGCAGTAGCGGTGAATTTGTTTCCTCCATCCACCCAATAGACCCATGACAATACGTCAGCTGCTGCTACCGAGCCTTCCTTGAACTATCTATGCACTTTCATCGCCACATCATCCAGATAAACGGCCTCGCCTTCCGCGAAATTCGTAAGTAGCATATTGATTCTAACGCGAGTTACAGCTTGACCATTGATTTCCGCTGGCACCGTACCTGTCCACTCCGCTTCGATCCATTCTCCCTGCGTATCTCCTACTTGTACAGGAGTCATTGCTGAGTCACCAATTATACTGCCGCTCTGGTTGAGAAAGTCGACATACAGCATGAGCTTGCCGTTTGTTGAGCCTCCTGTTGCTGTTTTGTACCAAGTCGACATGCGATAATCTCCAGGCTCGACGGTCACAAGCTGGCTGACTGCGCCTGTTTTCACACTATCCGCCTTCAAGCTGAAGGCTCCTGTCTTGTGCTGTTCACCGCTTCTGTTTATCGCAGTAGCAGTAAATTTGTTGCCTCCATCGATCCAATAGGTCCATGGCAAGGCATCGTCCGCTCCTGCCGATCCTTCCTCGAACGATCCATTCACGTTCAGCGCCTGATCCACAATGGGAGGCTCAACAGGAGCAGGCTGTTGCAAGGTCCATGCCATATCATCCAAGTAAACAACTTCGCCATCCGCGAAATCCGTAAGCAGTATAGCGAGTCTAACGCGGGTTACAGCTTCACCGTTGATTTCCGCCGGTACTGTCCCCTTCCACTCCGTTTCTATCCATTCTCCCTGCGTATCACCTACCTGCACGGGATCCATTAATACCTCACCGATTATACTGCTGTTCTTGTTGAGGAAATCGACATACAGCTTAAGCTTGCCATTTGTTGAGCCTCCTGCCGCTGTTTTATACCAGGTCGACATCCGGTAATTTCCAGGATCAGCGGCTATGATTTGGCTTACAGCACCTAATTTCACACTATTCGCCTTCAAGCTGTAGCTGCCTGTCTTGTGCTGCTCACTACTTCTGCTCATCGCAGTATCCGCAAATCTTCTGCCTTCATCGATCCAATAGGACCATGGCCGTGCGTCATCCGCTCCTGCCGAGCCTTCCTCGAACGATGCATTCCCGTTCAGAACTTTAGGAGGTGCTTGCTCATATAATTCCATATCATCCAGATAAACAGCCTCGCCATCCGCGAAATCATAAAGCAGTATAGCGAGTCTAACTCGGGTTACAGCTTCACCGTTAATTTCTGCCGGTACTTTCCCTGTCCACTTCATATCTTTCCATTCTCCCTGCGTATTCCCTACCTGCACGGGATCCATTAATACCTCACCGATTATACTGTTGTTCTTGTTGAGGAAATCGACATACAGCCTAAGCTTGCCATTGGTTGAGCCTCCTGCCGCTGTTTTATACCAGGTTGACATTCGGTAATTTCCAGGATCAACGGCTATGATTTGGCTTACAGCACCTGCCTTCACACTATCTGCCTTCAAGCTGTAGCTGCCTGTCTTGTGCTCCTCACTGCTTCTGCTTATCGCAGTAGCGGTAAACCTGTTTCCATCGATCCAATAAGACCATGGCAAGGCATCATCCGCTCCTACAGAGCCATTCTCAAATGAGCTATTTTGATTTAATGGTTTTTCTCCTACTACCGGAGGTACATAAGGATCGCTCAATCTGAAAAAATCCACATTATCCAAATAAATGATCTCATCTTCCTTTAACTTGCTCACTTTAACGCCAAATTGCAATTTTTTAACGGGGATTCCATCGACCTTCTCCGGAATATTGCCGACCCATTCAGCCAAATTCCATCCACTAACAGCATCTTTCAACTGCTTCTCTTCATTGTAGGAAGAAGCAAGCCAATTACCATTCGCATCATTATAGTAAATGAATAATTGCAATGTCCCTTCTGTTTTCAAACCCTCAGGCACATAATAATAAGCTGACATTCCGTGATAACCAGCATTCACTTTTCCAAGCTCATAGACGGGGGCCCCCAGCTTCAGACCATTTACCTTAATTCCATAATCACCTGTTCTCGGGTTTTCATTACTGCGATGAATATTGATTTCCGAGGTTTGACCATACTCCAGCCAATACCACCAATCATCTGCATCATTCCCAGTGCCCTTCTCAAATGAAGTATTCGTATTCAATGTCTCCCCTTTATCTGCCATTGCCAGCATCAGCTTGACATAATGAACGGCGTAAGCAGACTCTTCCTTTTGAATGATTGTATTCATTCGGGTTCTTACCCCGCCAGTCTTCGGTTCGTTCTTGATCCATTCCACCAAAGCCTGAACGTCACTGCTTTGGATGCCCGACCACATCATGCCGTAGGCTTCCGGCGACCATTCTAGCGAAAGAATATTATCGGATTGAAATTCTTGTACGAGGTCTTTTCTTTTCTCGGATAGCGCAAGTCGACTTACGATTTCATCCAGCAGCGTAATTCCCATACTCTCACTCGTGATTGCACCTGACGCTTCCAAATTCCCTGGATAGGTCAACACGGAGGATTCGTAATATTCAAATGCCTTCAATAACTTCTGAGCACGTACAAGCTGGGAAGCCGTACCCGTTTGCTTTGCATTTGCTACTGCCAATTCCAGCCATTGACGACTTTGGGCAATCTCTGCATCAGCTACTATCTTCAGATAGCTGGCATCCATGAAAGTCATAAAGTTGGTTCTTGGGTTCGACGTCTTCCACGCCTTATACCAGTCCGTCTGGAAAACACGATTCTGCCAAAAATCCTCCCAATGCGCGTAATACTTGGCCAAATAAGGTGCTGCATCAGCTCCGACTGCATTCACATACCAATCATGAAGCAGCACATCCACATCGGCTGTTGCATCCCACTGCAGCTTTGCTGCGAGCCAGCTCTTCGGACCTTCACCGAAATTCGGCGCCAGCTCCGTTGTTTGTGCCTCAACTCCTGTTTCATAAGCATATTGATAATTGTCCGCCATTTGATGGAAGTACGAGCGAGGCAGCACGTAAGGCCCCCCATACAAATATTCATAGAATGATGCCCCAGGAGCGGCCTGCTTCCATCGTCCTGTCAGTTCCTTACCTTTGCTGCCCATTGCCGGATCTGCCCAGCTCATCCTTTCGTCTGTAATATAGACAAGAACATTAGAAGGCAAGTGAATACCGGACGCAGCTGAAGGAGCATCATAGGTCTCATGATAAGCTATCGTGCTTAAATACTTATCCCCGTGCTGCGCATTGACTCCCTCTGCCACTGTTTGCACCCACTTAAAGTAGATGTCCGACATGTTCAACATGCCGAGAGAATTAATTGCACCGGTATAACCGGGATGTCCCGGAACTGCTTCACAATAGCCACCGCCGTCATTAACGGCAATGGAGTAAGAAGTGGCCTTCGGATTATCCGTAAAATATTGATTAATGACCTCAATAGCCTTGGCTGCCGTCGCAGGATTACTATAGCAAGGCTGCCAGCCGCCAAGTTGGTTCGGATTAATATTTGCTGGATACCAATCGGGATGTGCTTCCAAATACTTAGAAGGAGCAAATAAGTCGAACATCGAATGGTTCAAATATATTTGTCGATAGATCCGATTGTCTTCTGCCCAAGCCTCGCGGGTACTTGAGCCAAACGTTCTAGCAAAGAACGAAGGGGATTGAACTACGTTCTTCTTAGGTATGGTTAGGCTAGAATTCTGAGGCACAAACTCGCCATCAGCTCCCGGCATAAGCCATCTAATACCAACATAAGCCTCTAGAAATTCGTCTACGCCGAATTCAGTTCCCCAATCAGTGGGTCCGATAATCGTAATGGAATCAGAACCAAAATCGATCACAAAACCGTCTGCAGTTACTCCCTGAAGCGATTCATCAATATGTTCCTTATTCTGTGGAACTGTAATTCCCACATATATGGGCAGCAAATGATCTGGAATCTCAGCTCCATAGGTCAAGACATTCAGCTCAATTCCCGTTGCCTTCTTCACATATTTGCTCAGCTTCCATGCAGCAGCTCTTGCTTTGGCATTATTATTCTGGTCAGGTGCAACGATAACTGCTTGAGCAAGACCGCCTGAGGTAATCTCCAAGCCCGGAGCAACCGTAAACGGTTTAGACTCAAATGCATGACCGTTATTGTAGGAGACACTATATATAAGCTGTTGTTCTAATGCATCATAAGGAAGGATAGGCACAGATATAACAACCTGCTTCGTTATAGCTGATCCCGTTATGGAACTAGGGGTAACGGCAACCGCTGGTTGACCATTGACGATCTGCCGAATTGTAAAATCAGCAGCTACCGGATCGCTCGTCGGAAAAACAGCTAATTTGACAGTTATCGTTCCGTTGGTTGAGCTTACACCGGAAATATTATTGACAGGACCCGTTTCTCCTCCATTACCGCTATTACTGCCGCCAGCGTTCCCACCGCTCGAGCTTCGTACAATGATTAATGGCGCTGTCTCAAACGTACTTCCTTCTGCCTTCAAGCCTAATATCACTTTTTCAATCTTGCCTTTTCCCCATGCAGCTATCATACTGTCCGCGATGAGCTGCGCAATCTTCCCTTGCTCTTCTATGGTCAGTTTTATTCCGGTTGCATCCTCAAAAATCTTTAGAGTATGGATCGTTCCTGAAACAATTACGATCTCGCTTTTCGTAGAAAGCACGTTAACAACTTTAAATTTACCGATAAACTTAACAATCGATTGTGCAGGCAACTGAGCTTCCAAAGTAATATTGCTAATTCCGGCCCCTTCTAGCTCGGTATTCTCAATAATGGCTGATGATCTTATGCTGACATCAGTTGCCGTTGTGCTGCCATTAATCACAACGCGAACTCTGCCTTGTTTTTTGTCGATGATAACCTTAATCAATACACAATCCGTAAAGTGGATGCTGTTCTCCCCGCCTCCACGAACAATTGTATTACCACGAACGGTTACATTCTCAAAGAATGCATCCCCTTCACCAATCCCCGCTTCGAGGATTAAATCGCCTTCGATCACCATATTCTTCAACTTCACACCGGAAACGCTTACAAATACATCCCCAGCAATTGTCTGACTTTTGTCCATGCTGCCATATACACCAGCTTGATCATAATGGACTCCTGGAGATTTGGCCGCTAAGGCTCGGTCCAAGATTACAACAGTCTCAGCTCGGGTCAAAGAGGATAACGGTTTGAAGCTGCCGTCCACATAACCCGTAATGATCTTACGATGAAGCAAATCCCCAACCGCTGCCTTGCTCCATTTTGCAATAGATGCGGCATCGGTGAAGCTATCTGCTGCGCTAGCCTCATCTTTCACTTCCACTCCCAGTAAACGCGAAACGACAACAGCAGCCTCTTGCCTGCTAACCGCATTCTTTGAGCGGATCGTTCCATCCCCATACCCCTGCATATAACCTGCTTGCACCGCTTTGGACAGGTCTTCATACGCCCAATCGGTCTTCACTAAGTCTGTAAAAGCAAGGTCTTTTTTCTCCGTAAAGCCAAATGAACGATTAATGAGTGCTGCCAGCTCACCTCGGGTAATCAGTCTGTCAGGACCGAATTTTCCGTCACCATATCCCTGGATATTTCCTGCTGTAATCCAGCGATTCAGGATTTCTTCAGCCCAATTTCCAGCAATATCAGAATCCGTATTAACTGTGGCTGCTCCTATTGGAGCAGCTTGGACTGTCGGTATGTAGCTGCTTAGCATAATTACCGCAAATGATACGATGAAGAACTTCCTTATGAATGTGGTTCTTCTATTGGCCTTGTTCCGGTTCATCTGACTTCCTCCTTATACAATTACAATTTGATTCAGGTAAACTTATTCGCACTCGTGGTAAGATGACAACCGGTTGATTTCCGTTTATCCCGGCATTCAAAGCGTCTCCCCCTTACGCGAATAAATATTCGGGAGGAATACCCTTCCTCCCGAACCTAAACTGTTTACTTTTTTGGACGGTCTTTCTCGATTGCGATTTGCTTAAGCTTCTCCGCTTCTTCCAATACCGACGAAGGATCTTTCTTCCCTGTTGCCGCTGCTGTTATTAGCTCGCTCAGCAGCTTGTCGGCCTGCCCATGTTCAGGACTTGTAAGTCCGAATTCGCGACGATAGGAAATATACTGAACATTATGTTTTGTTGCATATGCCATTACGGCTGCCTGAGTAGGCTGAAGTTTCGCGATATGGGCAGGATCGTCGCCAAAGTCAAGTCTTGCTGGAAAGGCTCCAGCATCTGCAGCAATCGACTCCTGAATTTCAAAATCGTACAAGCTCAGGATGAATTCCTTCGCCCACTTTTTGTTTTGATCAGGCTTGTTTTTCCAGATTACAAATGCTGTATCGCCCACCCCGGAATTAACGAATATGGTTTGGTTAGCATCATTGGAAGCCGGTACGGCCATGAATCCCCAAGTGAAGCCTTCCGGCGTACTTTCTTTCATCTCATTGCCAACCCAATCTCCAGTTGAAACAAGAGCTGCCTTATGCTGAAGCACCTGCATTTGCGATTGCGTATGATTCAAAGCTGCTACTCCCGCAGGGAAATAGCCCTTCTTTCCAAATTCGTACAACCGCTTCCATGCTTCTTTGTTTTCTGCTGTTGTAAGCTGCGGCCCTGTAAAGCTACGGAAATTTTTGATGTAAGTATCAAAGGTTCCATTGGCTTTGGCCAGATCGAACTGAATCGTATTGAAGACATAATCGGTAAGGTACCCGGCATATACGCCTGGGAATGTAATCGGGATGACACCATCTGCTTTAATTTGATCCAGAAGCGCTACAAACTCGTCCCATGTAGCCGGATTTTTATTCCAGCCCTTCTCATCAAACAGCTTCTGATCATAGAATAGGCCTGCCGTATATCCGGCAATCGGTACCCTGGCCGTAAAACCCATACTAAGAGATGTATCGTATGCATCATCGGAAATAACCGATCTCAGTTTTTTGCCCGTCTCTCCCGGTAAGTCGCGATCCCACAAATCGTCTTGCGGCTCCAGCTTGCCGGCTTTAGCCAAACGTTCCAGTTGGCCTGCCGCCGAGAAGTTCGGAATAAACAAATCGAACATGTCATTGTCGTCGCCAGCTGCGATCTTTGGTTCGAGTATTGTCGACAGCGTTGGAGTTGAGGTAATGTCGAACGTGACATTCGGATATTTCTCGGTAAACTTCTTAACCGCCAGATCCATCCAGGCACGACCCGAACCCGCCTCCCAGAATCCCATCTTCAGCGTTACTTTCTCATCCTTGGACAATCCATTCTCCGGGTAAACATTGGCATTGCTCTCGGAAGTCGGAGCGTTTTCACTCGGACTTACGTTTGATTCCGTACTTGCCTGAGAACTCGCCGGCTCGTTGTTTTTATTCCCTCCACATCCCGCTAACAGAACAACTACCATAACAAGAGATAATAATAATGCGTTTACATTCCTCAAGGATATGACCCCCCTAAATAATTATTTCAGTTGATGCAATATGAAGCTGCAGAAAACTCAGCTCATCCGCAGAAGAACAGGTATAACGCGCGTTCAATTCCTCTACAACGACAGAATTTCCGCCCTCCAGCCTAGATTGTTCCGCTGCAAAGGCCATCAAATGGCTTTGCAAGGAAGCTTCCGCCGATGTCAGCCCTTGTCCGCCGATGTTGTTCCCCTTCCGAACTTGCTTCAGGAATTCACGCATCAAACCTTCATCTCCGCCTCCGTGGCCACCTTCTTCAACGGTCAGGGGAATTTCAATTGCTTTCTTTCCAAAAGGGTATAGAACAATTTCATTCTTCTCCATATAACCTCTGATTTCACCAAGCGTTCCCATAATCTGAACGGTTCTGGAGATATCGTGAGAGAAACCAGACATCGTAAATGAAGCGGTTGACCCACTTTCGAATTCCATATTAACCACCTGATGATCGACGACGTTATTATCGCAATGATAAACGCAGCGTCCGAAGGGACCACTTCGAAGTGCTTCCTTAATGCCTTCAGGTGTTATATCGTTCGTAATAAAACGAGACCACTCGTGCGTTTCCGCCTCTTCATAGATTCGGATTGCTGAATAAGGACATTCCCTCTCAACCGCGCACCCCTCTGTGCAACGAAGCGTTGTACCATCTGGAGCATTCTCCGAACGGAAATGCAGAAGCGAACCATATGAACTGACTCTCGTACACTTCTCGTCGATCAACCAGGATAGGATGTCCATATCATGGCAAGACTTCTGTAAAATCATCGGACTCGTTTCTTCGGACTTGTTCCAATTCCCTCGAACAAAACTATGTGCCATATGGAAATAACCCACATTTTCGCTTGACTGTATGGATACGATCGAACCAATGGCACCGCTTTCAATTACTTCCTTGATCTTCGACCAAAAAGGGGTATATCGTAGCACGTGACTGACCGTTAACAACCGATTATGCTTGCGGGATGCGTTCGCCATGTCAATAACTTCAATTGGCGATGGAGACATTGGTTTCTCAAGCAGAACATCATATCCCAGCTCCAAAGCCTTCATCGTAGGCGCATAATGCATTCTATCCTGCGTAGATATCACTGCGACATCAGCTATTTTTGTTTTCGTTAAAATTTGTTCCCAGCTTTCATATAACTGATCGGATGAGAGTCCATAATCCTTAGCAGCAAGCTGTCTTCTTTCTTTATTCGGTTCGGCAACTGCGACGATTTTTAGCTCCTCCGGATATTTCTTCGCATATGCTCCATATACGAATCTTCCTCTCGCGCCGGCTCCTACGAGCACTGCAGTAATTTGATGCACAACGTTGAATGATCCCTCCTTGTAAAAAATACATCGGTAAACTTAATTTCAACGAAATCATAACATTCGTTATATTTGATTGTCAACACGATTTTTTGTTCGGACATTCTAGCAATAAGATTTACACAAACAGCCACTTCTTTGTGATAATTCCACAAAGAAGTGGCTGTTTGCTGCCATAATTTGATGATAACTACTCTCCTGACTATAATATACCCCTAGTTATATCGATATCATGAAATTGCTACTCTACCATTCCCGTCCGTTCAATTCCCTCCGTAAACCAGCGCTGTGTAAGCAAATAAACAAGAAGAGGCGGGAATATAATAAGAAACGCGCCAGCCATCTTAGGCCCCTCCGTGAGAGGATCCTTTCCTATAGCTACTGCAAAATTAACCAATTTATTACCCATGAGCTCCTGCTCCAGCATGTTGAGCCGAATGGATAAAGGCTGATAGGCATGGTTCAAGAACATAGAAGGTTCATAATACATGTTCCAATACCAGACAAAGGAGAATAGAAAGACGACTATAATTGCCGGACGAGCGAGCGGCAGCATGATCTTGAAAAATAGTCGATAGGCGCTTGCACCATCGATCTTCGCTGCCTCTTCCAGAGCTTTCGGTTGAGTAAGGAAGAACTGTCTGAATATAATAATAAAGAGCGCACCTCTAAGCCCCTGAGCGAATAATGCCGGTATTATGAATACAAATGGCGTATTCAATACTCCAAGCTTACTAAATATGCTATATAGCGGAATGATTGTAATCTGAGGCGGTACAAGAAAGGAAATAATAATTAAGATAAACGCTATTGTCTTCCCTGGAAACTCCAGCCGCGCTAGTGCATATCCTGTAATCGCACAAGAAGCCACCTGCAGACATGAACATATTAAAGCAATCATCATCGTGTTCTTGAAGGCTTCAGGATACTTTAATCCTCTCCAGGCATCCTCCAAATTCCCGAAGTGCAGCTTCTGTGGAATCCACTGTACGACAGGATCAATCAAGTCGCTCTGAGACTTAACCATAGTTGATATCATATATAATAGAGGCTGCAAATATAAAAAAGCGATGATCGCTAATATGAAGTAGATGACCGTTTTCATAAGTAAGCCATCGCTCACGTGCTGGCCTAATATCAACTTTTTCATACGTTGTGCTTGACGGTTGTTTAGCCTCGCATTCAGCTCAGAATTCATCTGTCTTATCGTCTCAACTGCCTTCATCGGTACACCCCTCTCTTTAAAGTAGAACGATAGGCGATCAACAATGCTACCCCCAGCAATAGAAGGATTAGGGCAAAATAGAGCCAAGCCTGTGCACTAGCATAGCCATACCCCGTTTTTACATCAAACATATTTTTGCTAACCTGCTCCATGACAGGATTCATAGGAAAGGTGAACAGATCGACTATTGTAAATACGGCATTCAATCCAATAAACGGAATCATGCCTGGCAATGTAATTTTCCAAAAGCTTTCCCATGGGGTAGCACCATCAATACGTATAGCCTCATAAACCGTACGTGGTATAGTCTGGTATCCTGCTATGAAAATCAGAATCTGTACACCCGAATACCATAAAATAATAACGGCTTTGCCCAAAACACCCATTATCGGATCGGCCAATTGTGCTCCAACGTATCCTTTTATCAGCCCTTCTAAATTATATTGCTCAATAAAAGGTAGTTCGCCAGCACCTTGCCCGAATAATTCCATTAACACTTGGCCCGTGGCAAAGATAACAGGTAAAAAGAAAATGGCCCGAATCGGCCCACGTCCAGCAAACTTCTGATTGAGAAGCAGCGAGACAATGAACGAAAAAAATAAAATCAATGGGATTATAAGCAGCATTTCTTGAAAATATAAGAGAAGCTCTACCGGATACACATTGTCTTCCATAAGAATTCGTCGAAAATTGTTCAAGCCAACGAATTCATATTGGAAGTCACCGCCTCTTAGCTTTACATTATGGAAACTATTGAATAACGACCAACCGACTGGGAACGCTACAAAAACGCTAAAGCCGATTGCCCAAGGCAGCATAAAAAGATAACCATTCTTGTAATTATTCCAACGGTATCTCCAAAGCCCACCGCGTCGTTGACGTTTTACAACCTCCTTCTGTGAGTTCACTGTAGGCCCCCTTTCTTGGATACTTCAAATTCGTTCGTGTTATAGTTCACCGTGACTTTCGTACCATCATCATAGGTCATCTGATAAACCCCTTCAGCTTGCTTCTCATGCTTCACCATTCGATGATTGAGAAGCGATGCCAAGCGATTCAGCTTTTTATATTCTTCAGCGATCCGGTCTTGCCACACAGCATACTCGCTGCTGAATAAATGATCATAATCCGTTCCCTTCAATTCACGACTGCTTGAATAGGTCAACCGGAAGTAAGGAATTGCACCATATTCAATTAACTTAAGCTG
Source organism: Paenibacillus baekrokdamisoli (assembly GCF_003945345.1). Classification (GTDB taxonomy): domain Bacteria; phylum Bacillota; class Bacilli; order Paenibacillales; family Paenibacillaceae; genus Paenibacillus_Z; species Paenibacillus_Z baekrokdamisoli. The sequence continues at coordinate 2,980,456 of NZ_AP019308.1, forward strand.
TTCTTTCTCATATTCGTTCCTTGAGTTACCTTCTACACCTGTATACAGTATTGAACCATGAACAACCATCGCATAGAAGGGTACATTCTCATCAATTACGAAGTCATAGCTTCCATCCATAGGGAATTCCGTTAACAAATCCGTAGAACTCAGCACATAATCATTACCTCGATTAGTTGCAGCTACACCTAGCTTTCCCTTTGTAATAGCGAGCAGAGACTTGAAAAGTTGCCCCGTATCTTCACGTTCTAATTTACTTGAGCCATAATCTTTATAGATTGTACTGCCAGCCCCATTAAAAAGAATACCGCTTACACCTAACTTCTCAAGCTGATCTATCGTATCAATTGCCCTTCTAACGCCTATTAAGGGGTTCAAAAGATAAGAATCCTTCCGTTTATTCTGCAAAACGGTTGAATCAATGCTGCGTACACCATCTGTTCTCATAACCAAACTATTTTTATTAACTTTCATCCATGTCAAGAAATCCTCAAGTAGAAGCGGAATGTTCTTCTCTGCTAATGTTGAAGCCAGCCCTTTCAGGCCATCTGCGCCTCCTAGTTTTGGTTGAATCGGGAAACGCTGATCCGTCTCTCTAAGACCACTATTCTGCCATCCTTGATAGTAGACAATCATATTTTGAATGCCCTTAACCTCAAGATTGTTAACCATTTGACTAGCCTGCTCGAAGGTTGTTGCGGTAACGTAGCTGTCACCGCCAAATACATCCTTCGTGCCGCCACCCACTATTCCCAAAAGAAGCGGTATATTATCCATTTCTGGTAGTGAATTTGGCAACTGTTCCGTCTCTATTAGATAATCACGGTAAGCCATCGCCATGCCACTGTAATCTGCAGACTCTCCAGATAATAGTCGGTATTCAATTTTCCGATCTTCATGGACACGTTCTTTTTGAATGCTGCTCACAGATGAAGTCATCTTACTAACTTTCCGCAGATATTCCTCTCGATAATCAAATTTGGCCGCGATCATATGATACCCGATTTGCGCTCCAGCAGGAGCTGCCGATATCTTCGTCGTATATTTGCCATCTTTAATAATAGCGACATAAGCATGTCCATCACGCTTCATCCCAAATACAGGATAAGCAATCGCTTCTCTCGGAACCTCTATTTCTTGTAGGTTAGCAGGATCATTGTTATATAACATCTGTTCGTAGCTGTTTCCAATCGCGGGCCGGCTAGTATTATAATGGATCAGGCCCCCTGGACCATCCGGCACGAATAGATAACCCTCTTCATCCGTACGGTGCACAGCTCCAAAATAGGGAAGAAGTTGCAGTGCAAATATTTTGTATTCTGCATTTTCAATAATGCCTAATGTCGGAACCGTTAATTCCAGCCCATGCTCTGTAAGCTCATAGCGAACTGCAAAACTTAGGTCCAATTTCGTATAGTGATATTCGACTTCTACACCATGCTCTGTACGTACAATACTTTTACTCATATTTAGATCTAACGCATTAGTCGCATTGCGCTGCGTCTTTCCATCTATTACATAATCCAACAAATACGGAGACTGAAGATTCGTAAGTAATTGTCCTTTAAGCTTTTCATTATCAATCTGCTCTTTGGTCGGGTTGCTTCGCCATAAAAACCCGCTGCTCTTCTCGAGAATAGCCACTTGAGTTGTCTTTGGTTCCATAAATAATACGTAACTAGAATTTTCTATAACTTTAGCGAAGCCATTATTATCAAGCGTGCCCGGAACCCATTCCTCTCCCATACTCAATGGAGTAGAGGCATGCGCCAGAAGTTGGATTCCGTTATCCTCAAGTCTTGGAAGAGTATCCCTATTAATAAAAATAATCGTACCCACTAGGATGATAATTAGGAGGACAATGAGCAGGCAAATACGCAACCAATATTTTCTTGTTCTATGCATACGGGGGCTTGTAATCTCAGTCTCAGACATATATAGTTACCTCCCGATAAATTTGCTTAATAAAGTCGAACAAATTGTAGCTAAGAGCCGACAAGATAATCGTAAATATCCAAATAACAGATATGGTTACAATTGTAATGCCGACATTTTTACCTGCTTCAAGAAAATCAAAATTATGAATGACCTGGGTCATGATAAAGAAATTTACTGCAATCCAAATCCACATGACGTAGATAAGAGCATCTACTATTATTCGCTCCTCCAATACAACCAGATTGGAAAGTAAAATAGCAGGAGTCATTAATACAACATAAGGAACTAGCGCATAGGTGCTAGCCTGCAGCACTTCTCGAAAACGTCCTTCTCCACCTTTAACCGTACTAACTAAATAATTGGAAATACTCCACGTTGCCCAAGGCACGATCAATAGACATACCTCTAACAACACATTTACTCGACCGAGATCATAGGGGTGAAATATAAATCCCATGCCATAGATGGACAGCAAGCGAAGGCCAATGACAAATAGGATTATTGCAGCAAGCATAAGTAAAGATATCTTTCTCTCCTTCAATCGATAGAAGCCCTCATACGGATGCAGCATAACAAACCAGAAATCCTTAATTTCCTGTAGATACTTGGCGAGGGCTGGGGATTGCACTCGATTGCGCATGCGAACTCTATAACGTTTATACATCCATCGAAGGAGTACAATGAGGACAATGAATAGGAATGAAGCATTCACGAAATGATTACGAATCCATTCCTCACGAACACTCCAGAAAGACTCTGAATATCCTTCCGCATCATAGGATTCTTGGAAGTACTGCATGGCCTCACCATACGATTTTTCTTGGAGCAAAACTTCACCTATACCTTTGTATGGAAGATCCAGCATTCCATTCTGCTTAACAATAACATCCCAATAAGCCTTGCTCTCCTCATAGCTTCCCTCAATATACAGCTTTGTCGCATGCAGGAAGGCTTCTCCGAATGTTGTGCGCGAATAGATCTGAATTAAATTCAGACTGCTATCTGCAACCCATATCTCCTTCTTACTATTAATTGCTAGGCTTGTGGGATAATTAAACACGCCCTGCTGAGAGGCACCCTTGTCCAATTTTCCAAAAAAGGCAAGGACATTGCCATAGGGATCATAGACCGTGATTTCACCCCATTGACCGCTCATGCAATATAGAAAGTTATCCGAATCGATTGCTGTATCAATGAGCTGATCCTCTACAAAGCTTTTATTCAAAAAGGCATCTTTGCCACCAGCATTCAGCTTTTTAATTTGACCTTTGGAGATCCCAGAACTTGTCGTTAGTAAGAAACCATTGTCGGCTTGCGTTACGTTTTCAATCGCACCCGGACGATTCGCAACTTCCTTCTCCAGCTGTTTCTGGTTGAGAATCTTATTTTTAAATCTCGTTAACAGGCTTAACTCCGTTTTATTAGATCCAAAAAAGCCTGTAAATTGACCGGCTTCATTCATTCGCAGCAGACCCTGATAAGAATTCTTTACAACGACATACATCACACCACGCTTGTCCACGACTATTTTACTCGGTACGAAATGATAATCCCCTGGCAGCAATGAAGACTCCGGCTTCTCATAGCCACGTTCATAATGACCTTCTTGATCAAACACAGCAATGCGTTTATTCCCTGTATCTGCAACAAAGATTACTCCTTCATCCGTCACAAATACCCCTTCAGGAGAATTCAGTACACCTTTGCCCTCCGCATCCCCTATTGACCTCATGAATTGTCCATCCGCATTAAAAACAACAATACGATTATTGTTTGTATCCGCTAAATAGACTTGATCATCTTTGCCAATGTACAGATCACTCGGGCCCTGTATTGGAATATCAATATCTCCATACCCAATCGTACCTTTAGGGACATAAAGCGCTTGTATATTAAGCACGCGACCAGTCGTTTCGTCTACAAACCAGGTCTTATAGGACAATTTCGCAGAGACTGTCAACGGAAATAGTATTGAAGTTAGAAGCAATAAAGGGATTACAAGCTTGTAATAAGATCGCAACTTCAATTATTTCACCCCCGAATGGAGCATCGTCTGAATCATTTTGCGCTGGAAGAGAAGGAACATAATTAAGTTTGGAATGAACATGAGCAATGCTGCTGCAGCTGCCATACTTTGACCTGCCACACTATTCTGTAAATTAGCAGTTAGACTACTCACATAAAACGCAAGCGTTTTCATCGATTCTTTTGTCGTATATAGAGTAGAGCCTTCCATGTCCAAATAGACGGCTTGGAAAGTAATAATGGCAACTGTAGCAACCGCAGGTGCGGTTAACGGAATAATAATCCTCATGAAAATATAGAAATCGCTTGCACCATCTAATTTTGCCGCCTCTAGTAATGAATCTGGAATTTGATCAATAAACTGCTTCATTAAAAACACAGCAACAGGGGAAGCAATAAAAGGCAATATGTGCGCTAAATATGTATTCGTTATGCCTAAATGACTGACGATTAAATAACGCGGGATGGCTACCGTCTCAGGTGCAAACATCAGAGAGAGCATAATCATTGCCATAACAAACGTCTTGAACGGAAAGCGATGCTTGGCTATTACATAGCCGGCCATTGTACTAATAAGAATGACGAAAACAAGGGATAAACCGACAATAACTATACTGTTGAACAAATATCGGGTGAAAGGAATTTCAGCCGTACCCGCATGTAGAAACAATTGCGCGAAATTATGTGTTGTCGGCTCCTTAACAAATATAGTTGGGGGGAATAAGAATAGCTCATTAAGAGGTTTGAAGGCATTATTAAAAAGAAAGATAATGGGGAGCAGCATGAAAATTGCCAGACCTATAAAACAAATAACGAGCAGCGACCGGGATATGGAGATTCTCTTTAATCTGGACATCATATTTCGTGAAAGCCACGCCATTAGATTATTCTCCCTCCTTCGTCGCAAACAAACGATAGCAAAATCTCATTACTAAATATGAAAAAACGAGCAATGCAACAGATAGTGCTGAGGCATAGCCCCACTCATAGCGTATAAAAGCATAATCATCAATATGATTGGTCATTAAATGACCAGAGTACTTTGGTGTAATCGCTAAGCCTGTAAGCTGTGTCGAGATTGCACCCGCCTTCAACGTTCCCACAATAGTCATAACTGCACTGAACAGCATTTGAGGCTTCATGGAAGGAATGGTTATATAGAACACTTCCTGTAATGCATTCTTGATACCATCAATGCGACCCGCCTCATAGAGTTCGGTATTGACTGTCTGCAGCCCGCCCAGCATTGCTAAGAATCCAACCCCCATACTGGTCCATAGCGTGACAATGATCATAATATTCATTAAGTATTTAGGATCCTGAAGCCATAATTGGGGCGATTCAATAATTCCATAATTAAGTAAAATATTATTCAAATAACCAACCTGGTCCCCGCTGAAGGTTGCAATCCAGATTACAGATAACGCTACACCACCTGCCATCGAGGGAGCATAGAAGGCCAATGTGAAATAATCTCTTAGGCTCCGAGGCAGCTGATGGATCAGCCACGCAAATACAAATGATAATAAATAACCACCTAGACCAGTAATGATTGCAAATTTAAATGTATTCGGTAATGTGTACTTAATAAAAATCATGTCCTGTGTTAATAAATTAATAAAATTAGTGAACCCGATAAAGGTTGGAAATTCGAATCCATTAAAGGAAGTGAAGCTTAGCATTACAGCCATAAAGACAGGAATTAAAATAAAACAGCTAAAGGCAATTAGAAAAGGCGCCAAAAATAAGTAGGATAATCGAGCATTCCAGCACTCCCGTAAGAACCGTTTAAACCTTTTTACAAACCGCGGTCCATCAATAGGTACATGGGTCTGTCCACTATTAGAAGCAAGAGGGGGAAAAGAAGAAACAGACGTTGTCCCTACTGCTTTATTAATCTTATTCCGCACTATCTTGTCCTCCTCCCGATCCGAAACCCAATTCCTTCTGCTTACGCGTCATCTCACGCTGCAAGGAGACTGCTGCTTTACGGAGCGCTTCTTTAGCAGGCATATTGGTCAAAATTGAATTATTCCATGCGAAATCCATCTCACGTCCCAGGAAGTAGTATCCAGGAACATACGGCATATTTTTACCCCATCGTCCTTGCTCCGCTAATACTTCCATTTCTTCGCTCGGCCATGGCACATATTTCAAAGCCTCTCTATTCGCTGGATTCCAGCGATATTCCATTCCAGCCAGCGCCTCAATATCATTGGCGTATTTTGCCTGACTATCCGCAGAGGTCCACCAGTTTAAGAAAGCCCATGCTTCATCTTTTTTCTTGCTTTTTTCCATAATCATGCCTGCAGTCGTACTTTGTGAAGACCAACGTACCACCTGTCCTTTATCATTCACAACACCAGGCAAAGGGGCCATCTTCCACTTCCCGATAATTTCTGGAGCGGCTACACTTAATTGAATGTAGGTATTATAATCAGCAATACCAATTGGAATATCTCCGAATCTAAAATGATTGAAGAAAGCAGGCACTTCCATTGGCATGTTGTGTATATTAAATAAGGCTGTCCACCACTTAAATGCTTCTTGTCCTTCTTGGCTATTAATAGTGGTCTGCATACCGTCAGCTGAATAGAACTCTGCACCGTGTTGATAGAATGGCGTCACGAACTCTTTGGCTGGATAATAGATGTTCATTCCATTCTCTTGCAGTGTCGGCAGCAGTTCTAGTAATTCATCCCAAGTATTAGGTGGTGATAGCTTCAACGCCTCCAATACATCTGTGCGATAGAACATGACTAAGAAAGACTGCGTTTCAGGCAGACCAAATACACCATTATTGTAGTGATAGGAACGCATTACCCCTGGATTAAATCGTTGCTCCACTTCTTCGAATCCAGGAAGCTGTGATAAATCCATCGCCGCACCACGCATTGCAAACTCAACAGGCGTCTCCATACCAACACCAAGCGCAACATCCGGTTGATCACCAGCCGCATTTCCTAGAATCAACACGTTCGTACTTGGCATAAGATTGACGTTCACACGAATCCCCGTTTTTGGAGTAAAGTCCGATTCGATCATTTTTTGCAGCTGATCTACATAATCTCTCCCTCGCTGTACCCATACAGTAATTGCATCTTCTTCATTCAGTTCTTTCATGTCGTATTTCAGGAAAAAAGTTCGCGTGAAATTGATCATACTGTAACTGATGCTATCCCAAGTATTAGGTGTCTTTAAACCTGGATCTGCTTCCGGAGCACGCACAATGATGTAATCGAGCATAACAGCCTGACTCTCCATCGGCTTTAACCATGTATTAATGCTTGTCTGTATGTCCGAAAAAACTTGAATCTGATTGGGAATCTTATTAACATCCTTTTGCAGTTTCTCGAGCCTATTCATAGAAGCAGAGATAGCATTCGTCGAATCTGTAGCATTCTGGTTCAATCCATTTAGATAGTCACGAATGATTCGCAGGTGATCGATCATATTCGTGAGCTTTTCTTCAATAGCAGGATCATAAGTCTTAATTTGCCAGTTTCGCCCTATATCCAGATTCGTACTTGTGCCTGTACCATAATTCCCTGATATAAGACGGATCTCCCGATCTAATACGGATATATCTGTGAGCACGGCTTTCAATGAATCTATGGCAGGACTTAGTAAAGAACTATCTGCAATGAGCCGCAGCTGATGCTTACCCTTCTCTAGCCAGAAGGAGTATGACTTACCATTCCCATCCGCAAATGTAGCAATATTCATGCCTTGATTAGGCGGCAATGTGTAATGCAACAATTCGCGGAAGGGCACCTCACCATCGAGCATTACGGTGCGGTACACATTGGTTTTCCCGTTGTAGCCTTGAAAATACTTGTAGTCGATTGCATACCAGCCGTTAGCTGGAACTTCTAATTCCCATTCAATCCAGTTTCCTGCCTGCTGCCAGCTATCTCCTCCAATTGTATTATAAATAAGCCTTCCCTTTGGGTCCGGCGAGATGAACCGTTCAGCTAAACTAGCTGTGTGAATGGCATTCGACGACTTGACCCGATAGTGCTCAGCTTCAATAACTTTATACCAGCCTTTATCGTCAGTAGTTGTCGAACTCGCTTCCTGTTTCGCTGCTTCGATATATTCGCCATAGCTCGGAATATACTTCGGAGAGGCCAGCGTCAATGAAGCAATTGATAATGCCTCTCTACCGCCCGTAAGTCGAATCGTATGCTTACCTTTGGTCAAATCCCATAGCAATGACTCTGAAGAAACGCCATAGTTCGTTAATGAAACGTTACGCCATTCTCTTATTTCCTGTTGAACTGGACGAATTTCATTGCCCAGTTTATTACGCTCATAGGGATACTGACTATCTTTCCATAGGCGCTCAAGCGTTATAAATTCTGCCTCCTGATAGGGAAAGCTTTTATCAATTTGAACACCTCTAACAATATTGGAGAAGCTTCCGTCTAATGGATAGTAATCCATTTGAAGCTCGTATAGTCCATCCCGCGGAACATCAACAACCCACTCCATCCATCCGTTAGCATTAGTCCAGTCAATAACAGAACCCTTTTGTTTATCTTGTCGTTTGGTCAATTGAATGTCTTCAGATGCTGCTGAATAATCAATTGCTTCCAGCTGAAGCGATTCTCCTAGAGGACTTCCAGAAACCTGCTGCAACCCTTTTAATCTATTGGTCTCTCGAGCTTCTCTCCAATTCGTATAATTTGGAATAATTGGAGTTCCCTCGTTACTTTCCTTTCCCATCTGAAGCATACTGGCAGGAACTACAGGATACACCTGCTTTTCCTGGCCATTGCTCGAAATTCGCCAAACTGCAATGACTAACAGCAAGATCACAAAGATTAGTATTCGTCGGTAAGTTTTCGTCTTGTTCATTTAAGATCCTCCCGACCCGTTAACACTTCCCCACTTTCCCCCTCGAACAGATGAGCCTTATCTAAACGCAGAACTAATGATATGGAATCTCCCAAACTAACTCTCGTATGAGCATCCGCTCTAGAAATTAGCGTACCGTAACCCCAATTCGCGTGCACAAAGGTATCAGAGCCCATCGGCTCCTTCATTTCAATCGTTGCTTGTACTTTCCATTTCTCATACGCCTCTACTTGCAAGGCTTCTCCATCGCTCAGGACATGCTCAGGCCGCAAGCCCAGCACTACCTTTGGCTTCATAACACGTACATACTTTGAATAATGATCTGGCAAAGGCAAGCTCCATCTACGATTTTCAAAGTACACACCATCTGCGTGTTTCACTAATACTCCCTCGATAAAGTTCATTTGCGGTGATCCAATAAATCCAGCTACAAACATATTTTTGGGGCTGTCATATAACGTTTGCGGTGCATCCACCTGTTGAATTTTACCATCTCGCATGACAACAATTCTGGTCCCCATTGTCATAGCTTCTGTCTGATCATGCGTTACATAAACAAATGTCGTCTTTAATTGATTATGTATTTTAATAATTTCAGCTCGTGTCTGAGCACGCAACTTCGCATCAAGATTCGATAGCGGTTCATCCATAAGGAATACTTTCGGTTCACGAACAAGCGCTCTGCCTAATGCTACGCGTTGCTTCTGTCCACCAGACAGTTGTCCTGGCTTCTTCGTCATCAGATGAGAAATTTCCAGCATCTTGGCTGCCCGATTCACACGTTCTTCAATTTCATGCTTAACTACCTTACGCAGTTGTAAACCAAGTGCCATATTTTCATATATAGATAGATTCGGATATAGTGCATAATTCTGAAACACCATTGCAATATCCCTATCCTTTGGCGATACATAATTGGAAAACTTACCATCAATGTAGAGATCTCCCTCAGAGATTTCCTCAAGTCCGGCTAGCATCCTTAGTGTTGTTGATTTCCCGCAGCCTGACGGACCGACCATAACTAAAAACTCCCCGTCAGCCACTTCTAGATGGAAATCATTGACCGAGGAGGAGGACTCGCCCTTATAATATTTGTAAACATGTTGAAACACTACATTCCCCACGTATCTATTACCCCCCATCGAATTCTTATATTTTTAATAGCAACTTTCGCTGCATATAACAATGCAGCGAAAGTCTTGAACAGCATCTTATTTACTTTTACTTATTAAAGGTCACTTTAGTCCTAAAGCTTTTCTAGCATCTATAACGACTTGATTATTGTATTGATCTGCAGCAGCAAGTAATGGAGTTAGGTCAGCCTGTGTATAGAAATATTGGTTGAGTTTACTGATTACATTGGCGTTAAGCCAATCCACATCCAGAATCGCAGGGGTTTTGGTATAACAGCAGATTTCACCCGTCCGTTCAATCGCCCCTACATTTTTGCCTTTCCATACATCTACTTTTTCATAGTAGGATGTTAGCTCTGGATCATCTACAAATGCAGTTCCTGAATTTTCAATCATCCATTTTTGAGCCTCAAGCTCATACTGAAAGGTCAGCCATAGGAAAGCTGCTTCTTTATTCTTAGAAGTTTTCATAATTCCAAACGGTGCATTAAGATGCATCGTTGCTTGCATTTTCTTTCCGACAGGGAACGGGAGAACATCCCACTCAAATTTTGCATTATCGTTAAATCCAGGTACGTACCAGTCAGCACCAACACCGAATAATGATTTACCTGCTAAGAAATTGTTGCCTGAATCCCAACCGTAGCTTTCTGCTTCTTTCGTTGTAGGACGAACATGCCACTTGTAAGTCAAATCAGATACCCACTTCAGACTAGCAGCAACCTCTGGTGTGTTAAATACAGTTTTCGTTAAATCTTCATTCATGTAGCTGAAGTTAGGAATTGCACCGTTAGCCATGGCATAGATTTCAGTGAACCATGAATTGAATGTAGTGTCATACGATACGCCGTATTCTCCCGCTTTAAGATCTGTCGCTTGCTTGGCCATCTCCAGGAAATCATCATAAGTCCAGTCGTTAGTTGGCATTTCAAGTCCGTGCTTCGCTAGTAAATCCTTGTTAACTGCCATCCATAATGGAACGTCCGAGATTGGCATTGCATAGTTTTTGTTATCAAGTTTATAGATATTACTAATTCCATTTCTAATCTTTGCTGTTTTCAGGATTTCACTGCTTTCCATATAAGGAGTCAGCTCCTCAAGCAAATCCTGCTGCACGAAAGTCGTCATATTGTCAACAATCGCAAGATCGGGGCTATCCCCAGCAGCTACCTTTGCTACAACTGTTCCTAAAACATCGTCGGTTACAATTGGCTCAATCGTAATCCACGGGTATTTCTTATGGAACAAGTCATATTCTGCCTGATATTGACCAACAAAATAGGTGACATACTTTAAGGTCACAGGCTCCTTCGGCTTCTCAGGTGCTGCCGGTTCAGGTGTATCTGTTTCGGTACTCTTAGGTGTTTGAGTGTTGGAGGATGTGTTAGGAGAGGAGTCTTTATTCGAGTTGCCGGAACAGGCTGTCAAGATTACTGCAAACAATAGAATCACAGTCAATGTTAATGATGTTAATCTCAATTTCCTCATTGTTCATTCCCCCATAAATGTTTAATATTGCTGTAAAATTGCTGAATAGCTGCTCCTCATAATTTGAAGAAATTGATATCATCCAGATACAAGATTTCTCCATCCTTATATTTGGTCAATTTTATTCCAATTGTGAGTTTTTCAACCTTCATCCCGTCGTAAAACTCTGGAACATAACCAACCCAATCCGCTAAATGCCATCCTGGTCCATCATCAGCGACTGTCTTATCCTCACTGCTTGTAGAATGGAAACATTGAGCATCTGCATCATTAAAATATACAAATAGTTGCAATGTACCCATCGAATTAAAATCCTCTGGCACATAGTAATACGCCGACATTCCATAATAACCTGGACTGATCTGATGATTAATCTCGTAGACTGGTCCACCGTGGGAAAGGCCATTCACTTTGATTCCATAGTTTCCTGTTCGCGGATTCTCCGGACTTCTGTGCAGATGATTTGCTGAAGACTGTCCAAATTCCAACCAATACCACCAGTCATGCGCATCGATCCCGTCACCCTGCTCGAAGGAAGTATTACTGTTGACAGTCTCCCACTGATCAGCCGTCGCGAGAAGCAGCTTGACATAATGAACCGCATACATAGAAGACTCTGAATCTATGATCGTATTGATTCTGCTCCTTAAAGCACCTGTCGATGGCTCCTGCTTTATCCATTCAACTAAAGCCTGTGTATCTCTGCTCTTCGTACTTGACCACATCATTCCATAAACCTCGGGGGGCCAATGAATATTTAATATTGGATCCGACTTGAATTCCTCTACGAGATTTCTTCTTTTCTCGGACAGAGCCAGTCTTTCGACCAAAATATCCAACAAGTTTATTGCATGGTCAGTACTTTTAACCTCATCTGCCGACACTATATTGCCGGGGTATGTTAAGTATGAACACTCATAGTATTCAAACGCCCTTAGTAGGAGCTCAGCGCGTTTCCCCTGCAAGGATGTTCCATGCTGCTTGGCGAGTATGACTGCATTCTCAAGCCATTTGCGACTCTTTACAAGCTCAGTTAGAGCTACATTTTTAAGATAACTAGCAGACGTGAGGGACATGAAATTCGTTCTTGGAAGCGACATCAACCAAGAATTGTACCAATCCGTTTCATATACTCGTCTTTGCCAGAAGTCCTCCCAATGTTCATAATACTTAACTAAGTAGGGGGCAGCCTCTGAACCTACTGCATGTACGTACCAATCATGCAGCAATTCATCCACATCAGATGCCGCATTCCACTTTAACTTGGCTGCAAGCCACATTTTAGGACCCTCACCAAAGTTCGCCGGTGACTCTGATGTCAGCGCCGCGATTCCCATTTCACATGCATAACGGTAGTTATCTGCCATTTGATGAAAATAGGATCGTGGAAGTAAGTAGGGGCCTCCGTATAAGTAATCATAAAAAGAAGCTCCTGGGGCGACTTCCAACCATCTTTTCGTTAAGCTGTGTCCAACTGCTCGTCTCTCTGAATTCGACCAATTCAGTCTTTCATCAGTGATATAGACCAAAACATTCGGTGGTAGCTTCACATTCGATTCTATAGAAGGCGGATCGTATGTTTCGTGATAGGCTAGTGCAGCCAAATACTTATTAGGATGCCTTGCCAATATCCCTTCAGCAACCTTCTGTATCCACTTAAAATAAATATCAGACAAATGCAACAGACCCAAAGAATTAAGCTTCAACTCTGTATAAGATGGATGATGCGGATCTTCTTCACAATATCCTCCACCATCATTAACCGATAAAGAATACGATTCAGCGTTGGGATTACCCTCGAAATATTCGTTAATATACGCAATTGCTATGTCCACAGTCTCGAAATTACTGTAACATGGCTGCCACCCGCCGATCATGTCGGGCTTAATCGTTGTCGGATACCATTCTGGGTGATCGGCCAAATGTTTTTTGGGATTAAATAACTCAAACATGACATGATTGGTGTGAATTCGAGGATATATACGGTTGTCCCTGTTCCACTCTGTACTTTTGTCTGCTGAGCCAAAGATTCTTGAGAAGAAAGAAGGCTTCTCCACTCTTGTACCTACAGGCACAGTCAACCGTGAAGTAATAGGTACATGCTCACCATCAGTTCCAGGCAATAACCAGCGTACTCCTGCATAGGCCTCTAAAAACTCATTCACACCGAATTCCGTTCCCCAGCCACTAGAACCGATTATCGTAATCGCATCGACACTGCAGTCGATAATAAAACAATCCCCATCCAGCTCTTGTAATTGATGGTGAATGAGATCACGATTATGCAATCCCGTTACTCCAATATAAATAGGCAAAAGATGATTTGGAATCGCAGTACCATAGGGCACAAAGGTCAGCTCTATGCCCGTGGCCATCTTCAAATACTTAATTAGCTTACAAGCAGCTGCATAAGCATTAGCATCATTATCCTTCTGAGGAGCCACAATCACACATTTTGCAATACCATCCAAGATAATTGACAATCCTTCAGTGATTGTAACCCTTAGCTCTTCAATAGGAGTTCCGTTATTGTAAGAAACACTGTAAGTGATTTCCTGTTCCATTGATTCATAAGGGAACACTGGAACCGAAAGTACGATTTTTCTAGTTTGGGTTGACCACGTCATTGCAGTTGGTTTAGTGACAACCGGTGCCTGGCCCCCTATAACTTGATACACTGAGAAGTCATCCATCGAAGGATCAGTTAATGGCACATGACTTAGTTCCACTATTATTGTTCCATTCGATGCTTTCACACCTACAATTTCGTTGTTGATCAAAGCTGCTTCAGCTCTATCAAGAGCTTCATTCCCCGTCAAGCGTCCATCTCCGTTTAATGGAAACGTTGGATATGACACATGCTTCCCCCCTTCAGCAAGTATTGGTAGCGCTTTCAAGTTTTGCTTACTTTGTTGATAGCTTCCCGTCTAATCTTCTTCCGAATACGCCATTTATCACCCCTCTCATTCCTTTTGTGATTTGCACGTTCTGGAAGAGGCTCTTCGTTAATTGATTTCGCCATTTCTAATATACACCGATAAACTTAATCTCGACGAAATCATAACACTCGTTATCTTTCAATGTCAATCCTCAATAATAGACTTTTTTTCACTGAAAGCACTTATTTTTGATCCCTTTTCATTAACTATACTTTTTCACATAAAATTAACGAGTCTGAGTCATTGACCGCCATTGCTCACTTTTATTCGTATTACACTGTATTACACCTATAAATTGACGAACGCTTATTTTTCAGACTATAATATAACTGACGTTATGTTTATAAGAAGGAGCTTTCCCACATGGTTACGAAAAAGGAGATTGCCGAACACCTCGGTGTATCACGGACTGCCGTTTCTCTTGTCTTAAACAACACTCCAAGCAGCACGATTTCAACCGAAACACGCAATAAAATACTCCAAGCAGCCAAGGAGCTTGGTTATCGGGATATTGAAGTGTCTCCTAAGCTTTGCTACGTGCTATACGATAGGGAAGCGAATGACCCACGATATTTGGTAGATCTGCAAATCATGGAATCAGCAGCCAGCCAATTCAACTATGGATTGGTCTTCATGAATATTACGCATGCCCCTGATTCATTGAATAAACTGCAAAAGTACCTAGACAATCAAGAAATTGAAGGCTTCATCGTATCTGGTGACGTTGACGAAACACTGCTTGATTTATTTCGCCAGTCGAATACCCCTTATATTTTTTATGGGATGCCGTTGCGTGACAAAGAAGAAGGACTCAATTTCATCGCCTTCGATGAAAGAAAGCTGGCTCATGATGCCACAGAATATTTATTCTCACTTGGCCACACCCGAATCGCGTTGTTTATAGGGAGCTTGGATTACGATATCCATCAATTAGCCTTGGAAGGCTTTCGTCAAGCGCATGAAAAGAACGGAATTCCTTTAGACAAATCCCTCATTCAGATTAGTAATGATGAGAATGGCTATGAACTCTGCAAAAGAGCCGGGATGCTGCAACTGGATTATACGGCCGCCTTCTGCGCGAATACCATCATCCAATTCGGTGCCCTTCAGTACCTTCAGAGCACAGGCGTTTCTGTGCCCAACGATATCAGTCTGATTGGCTCCGGCCTAACTGAGCTTGTGAAGGTCAGCAGCCCTCAACTCACAACTTATTACGTCTCCGCAGAGGAAAAGGCCAAAACCGTGTCGATGTTGCTTGAAATTATAAACAATCGCAATCCCGAGGGAACGTTCTCGTCACGGATTACGGAATTTGAGCGTTTCGAGGGGGATACAGCCGCCCCTTGCAAAAAAGGCATATAACTTTATCATAGGAGGCTGCTCGACATTCGGTTCGTCATCCCGTCACTGGAGCCCTTGGCTTGCCACGTGGCTTCTTTCCCATTCGGCACGTCGGAAGGCTTTCACCGTCACCAAGGCAGCCATTCCGGAGCCGGTCGAAGCGACCGCAGTCGTCATCGGCTCTCGGGCGCCAGCATCGACCGCAACGAAGGAAAAAAAGCTGCCTTCGGTAGTTTACCGGAAGCAGCTTTCAGTCTAGGGTTTTCTCAGTGTCTACAAAGTGGGGACGCCGCCGCGTGACTTGTTCATTTTAGATTGATTTGATCTTTGTTAAAGTGCTTGATTACAACATTTTTAAAGATCGCGGTGCCGCCTTCAGAAAAAAGGGTAATTCCTTGATCGTTTAATTCCGGGAAAATTTCATTGGAAAAAACGATGGTTCCATCATCCACAAAGACTTCAATGCTTGTTTTATCGACGAGAATCTTAAAGTGAACGTTCTTCTTACTCACATCAAATGGTGACCTACTTTCGAAATATTTACCACTCTTGTCGGGCTGCCCTGTAAAAGCTCTATTGACATAAGAATATTGGCCTTCTATAAACACTCCGACATCAACATGACGGTTTTTGTCTGTTGATTCTCGAAGTCTTAATCCTACATTCTTGATATCTGACCACGATATATCTGTCTCGAGTTGGTAAGCATCGCCTGTTATAGGAAGAGTTTTAGAGCCATTAACCTCTATTTGTTTCAACGAATCCGTTGTATTTGTCAATTGATTCAATGCTTCAATAGGTTGTGAAGTCAAACGATACCTATGATCGCTTTCTTTTTTTAGATTAATTTGACGAATAATCGAATCCGTTCCGTTAAACCCTTCTTGAAGGGTTGGCGTATTATGGGGATAATCCCAATTATTCATCCAAGCCAAAGCATACCGATGATTGTATTTATCGCTGTCTTTTCCTTCTTCAAACGTGACAGCACCATACCAATCAAAGCCGTAATCTAACCACTGAGGGTCACTTTGATCAGGGGAAAATTCCTTTCCATTAAAGTGTCCAGTCCAATAGGCGTAAGTGTTTGGTTGACCAACCGGCTTACCATTTGCACTGACACCAAGAATCCATTTATAGATCCCGTCATTCGCACGCATCAAATAAAGATCAGGACACTCCACAATTCCGATATTCCCTGTAATAAAACCACTCGTATATTGCCAATCTTTTAAATTCGGAGACTCATAAAAACCAATCTTCGTCCCTTCCGCCATTGCCATCACCCATTTATTAATCTGATGATCCCAGATGATTTTCGGGTCTCTAAAATCTTTTGTGCCCGGATTCGGAATAATGGGATCGTCACTATAAGAAGTAAACGTTTTTCCTTTGTCCGTACTGTACCATAAATATTGTTCCTGTTTCCCCCCATCAGCAGAGGGCTGTGTCACGATCGCCACAATAGCCCCTTTTCCAAAGCCTGCTGTATTTGTATCGTCCACTACGACTGAGCCCGTCCATGGATCTCCATTTCTGTTCGTATATTTAGGAATGGCCACCCCTTCATCTTTCCAATGCACCAAATCCGTTGATGTCGCATGCCGCCATTCGGTTCCATTCCCGTTCGGATAATCATGATTATAGAGATAATAGTACTGATACTTACCATCAAAATAAATCGGCCGCTGAGGGTCGTTTTTCCATTTGTCTGGCGTAGTGAAATGATAGCTAGCTCGATACGTTGGCATAACTGAATCGATGGTTTCGTTCTTCTTATTGCTATCGGAATAATGAATCACTAATCCTATCGTCATCAAAATAATGAAACAAATCATAACTACACCTATTCGTTTTGCTGCTTTCTTATGATTTGTTGTATCGTTCAAGTTGACACCTCCTCGCTTTTGCTGCTGCTTATTCCTTTTTGTAAAAAAGAAAATGCCGATTTACATCGACATTTTCTTTAGCTTTATTGAGGATGCTTTCTTTATTTTTCGTTTTTCTTCTTCGTGTCAATCGTTAATTGCCCTTGTGCAAGGATACTATCATTGACAACCGAAGTTTTTGAACCATTAATGTTCAGCAAGAAACTCGGCGCAAAGGTAGATTTGTGGTCCGCATATAAACCTCTGTTTGTCATGTAACTTGTGATAACCACATTTTTACCGTCAGCTTGCGGTACTGCAAAGTGAGAATAAGTCCAAGTAAGATCCTTAGGATCAAGATTCATGTTTAATACAAGTCCGCTGTCATTTAACGGTTTGTATGTTCCTGTTAAGGAATTGGACACATAGCCTAACATGTATACATCATTCCCGCCGATTCCATCAATCGTCATTTTGGATCCTCTGGAATCTGTGAACAAATACCATTTGCCATTCATTTTAAATATGTTGGCACGTTCGATTTCATCTGTTACTGTGTTCGATGCAATTAACGGTTTCATGACTTTTTTCAACGTATAATCGTCGTTCAATTCAATAATTCCCAATGCGCCATTCGCTAACTCAGCAGCAATTTTTTTAGGACCTTGCAGCAATTTATTTTTTTCATCCTGGAAGAATTGCTTGTTTCCGCCGTAGAAAGCTTTGTTGAAGAGCGATGCCTCTCCTTGGTAGCCAACTTCCGTACCTGTGTTGGCTTCGAAAACAAGGTATTTATGACCATTGTCTTCCACATAGTGAGGGTCTCTAAATGTATGATTATCCGAATAGTTCTCCGCTTCGATTCCTTGCATAACATTTTGATAGATTTTGCCGTCTCCGCCATCAAAAATCGATTTGAGATCCTCTACGCCATCAATTTTCAGCGTACTTTTATCTGGTTGAGATACATTGACTTGGGCCGTTGTTAAGGTTTGTTTACCATAAAACCCGTGATTGGGGTCCCAACCCTGACGATCTGTATAGAATAAGCGAACTTTTCCATCCGATGTTAAGGTTGCGGAGCCTGACCATTCTTCTGCTTGAAATTTGAGAAAAGGATCATTAGGAACGAATTTATCGCTATCCTTAAATACTCTTCCAGCATTTTTCCAGCTATCAATGGAAGTATCGCCTACTTTTTGATAGAACAAGTAGACAAATGTGTCCCATCCTCTTTTAGGGTCTCCTGCTAAAGCAAAAACGATATTGTAGCCATTATAATTTGCTACTGTTCCATCAGCGTTTTGCAGCGGCCAGCTATCCCAAACATCGATATCTATCAGGTTGCCCTGCTCATCATAACCTTTTGCCGAAGGAATGTTTTTTATTGTTGATGCATCGAATTGAGGTGCTTGAAATTGTGCACTCTTTTGTTGTTCAGGTATTTTCAGCATATCAGAGCGTGTAATGTGGGAAAAACCATATTTTTCATTGTAATCCATATTGTTTTTTTCTTTCGCAAATGCTTGAGCTCCACCCCCTATTAGCATTACTGTAGTCAAGCTTACTGTTGTTGCTCGTTTAACAAATTTTTTGATGTTCATAACCTAACAACTCCTTGTCTACTTTTTGTTTTTTCTCTCCACAATTTGTAGTTTAAAGCAAAGCAAACGTTAAGAACATGTCGTATATTGATAGATTTACAGGCTTATATTGATTCAACTAGACGAGCTTATCGTCTCAAACTGGCCTTACTGGATCATTGAATTCCCAGCTTCTGGCGTTCGGGGACACTCCCTCCCAAACACAAAATAACCCTTACCGCCTTGATACTAAGCATCAGAGGCGAAAGGGTTATGAACAAAGTCAATTATTTCTGCTGAGCCTTTTTCCAGGACTTTTGGAGCTCCTGAAGCAATTGATCGCGGTTAAGCTGTTTGCCTACATAAGCTTGCATTGCATAGCCGAACTCTTCTCTTGCCCTCGAAGGAAATTTAAACCAGTTCCAGGACAACGTTTTCTTCATCTTTGTATAACGAATAATATCGTCCACGAGTGGTCCAGAACGGTCCGTCTCTATATTTTTAAACGCAGAAATAAAATGGAATTTGTCCTTCATAAACGTTTTGCCTTGTTCCGATGAAACCATCCAGTTTAAGAATTTCTTTGCTTCTTTCTTTTTCTCCGGCGAAGATTCTTTATTCACAACCCAGTTATTGGATACGCCCACCGATAAGGCATCGTTTCTGGCGTCATCATTAATCGGAATGGGCAAAAAACCGATATTCATATTCGGCGCTATTTGATCAATCTTAGATTGAGCCCAATTCCCTTGTTTAAGGATCGCCGCTTTGCCAGTTGCAAACAATGAGACTTCGGTATTATAGTCGGTCGTCAGAAAATCTTTATTGCCATATTGAACGGTCAAATCCAGCATTCGAGTCAGATCTTCGAACTTTTTGTTCCCTTCGATGGATTGCGTCCCGTCGTTCAAAGCTTGAATAAAAGCGTCCGGGTCGTCCTGCTGGGCAAAAGCAATATTCAACATGAGAATGAAAAACCAACTATCTGAATATCCGACTGCAAAAGGGGTAATACCAGCGGAATGCAGCTTTTCCGCCGCTGCCTTTAATTCGGAGAGCGTTATTGGCAGTGTATCGATACCAGCCTTTGCGAATAAATCCTTATTATAGATAAAGCCGTAGCCTTCGAAATTTACAGGCATCCCGTAAATTTTCCCGTCCATCTTCATCGGCTCAAGGGCCTCATCATACACATTTTTCACCCACGGCTGATCGGACAAATCCTCCAAATACCTTTTCCATGACTTCGCTTCTTCGTAACCGCCGTTAGGAAAGATATCGGGACCTTTATTTGCTGCAAATCTTGCTTTCAATTCGGCAAGGTAGTTTGCCCCTTCCGCCAAAGGTTAAAATATTCATCTTAACATTCGGATTTTCCTTCTCGTATTCCTTTACCATCTGCTCGAACTCCGTGGAAATTTCCACTTTGGGATTAAGCACCTCCAAAGTGATGTTCTGATCAGCACTCATTGTATCCATTTCCTTCACCGAACCATTGTCCGCCCCGCAAGAAGAAAGCGATAGGGTTAGAAACCCGGCTAAAATGCATTGAAAAACCTTGATTATCATGATTCCCCCAATTCCGTTATTTCCCGTTTTCCCTCCTCATCCCGATATTCAAGTGGCGTCATGCCAACAATTCGTTTAAACAATTTCGAAAAGTAAGTTTCATCCTGGTACCCGAGCTTTAATGCAATAGAGTACATTTTCTCGTCCGTTTGGCTTAACCACTGTTTGGCTTGTTTAATTCTTAATTGAATAACGTAGTTGGATAGGGTCATCCCTATTTCTTGCTTGAATCGTCGCGAGATATGTTCGCGGCTCAGGAAAAACCGGGTTGACAGTTTGTCCAGACTTAACTCTTGCATATAATGTTCACTTACAAAAGCAACAATGTCATGCATGCGCCTGGCATCATCCAAATCCGTTAAACGATGTATGGCTCTGAAGTTTTGCTCAGCCAATGCCCTTTGTGCAGATTGAAAAGATTGCGGGAGTTCTGTAAGCGACTTCACTGGATGGCCGCTAACCAAACGAACGGGAATATCAATGTGCTGGGTAATCCATTCCTCTATCGGGAAGAATTGGCCGTGAACAGAAAGTATCACACAGACATTAGGGTCGTTCTGAAGAGCATAGGCATTCCCCCATTCCCGAGTAACCAGCTCGTCCGTCAAATGCTGGAGGTAGGGATCCAAATGATGGGTTTGGTAAAAATAAATTAATGTAAGATCGTATGCGTCCGCTTGCGGAAGAGACAAGGCAATTTCGTCGGAATTAAAAAGTTCCCCATTACATGCTGAGGTAACCCCCCTGTTTAAGCGAAGCTTCTTAACCTCTTCATAGAAGCCCGGCTCTTTATTACAGCGTTCTTCCTCTTCTTTTTTCCAGGTTTCTACCGCTCCCGCAAGTGTTTCATTTAGCATTTCATTTTCGATAGGCTTCAACAAATAATCGAAGCTGCCGTGCTTAATCGCTTTACGCATGAAGGAATAGTCGTCAAACCCTGTAATCAAAATCACTTTTCCCGGATAGGAATTGGCATCCAACCACTCGATCAGCTCAATCCCGTTCTTTTTGGGCATTTTCACGTCTGTCATGATGATTTCTGGACTTTCCAGATCAATCAACGCTTTTGCCTCTTCACCATTTCTGGCTTCCAAAATATCGGTAATCCCATGTTTCTGCCACTGTCCCATAAAACGGATAATTTTCCGTACATTGATCTCATCATCGACGATAAGAGCTTTCATTACGTCATTCCTCCTTTAGGTAGAATGGAATCACCAGCTTCACGGAAAACCCATGTCCCTGCATCGTATCCAGTGCAATTCCCGCTGCCTTGTCATAATTAAGAACCAAGCGGTCATGAATGTTTTTCAAGCCGATATGCTCTAGCGAGTAGTTTCCTTCGTAAGCCGGCGTGTAGATTTTATCTTTTAATGCCGTCAGCTCATCATTCGTCATACTGCGGCCGTTATTTTCAACAACCAGATTCAAATATCCACCTCGTACTTCACCGTAAATACGCAAGTGGGCTTGTTCGAACCCCTCTTCATAACAGTGTTTAAAGAAGTTTTCAACGAGAGGCTGCAAAATCATACTCGGAACTGAAATACCAAGAATGTCCTTGGGTATGTCGATGGAATAGCTAAAATCGGTTTGAAAACGCTCCTCTTGAAGGTTCAAATACGCTCTTACATAATCCACTTCACTCCGAACTGTGGCCTGTTGATCCACACGAATGGAGTACCGCATCATTTTGGATAAGGAGACTACCAATTGGTATACTCGCGGAGATTCGCTAAATAGGGCAACCGCACCAATGGATTGGAGAGAGTTGTATAAAAAGTGAGGATTAATCTGGGACTTTAGCGCCCTGTGCTGGTTCTTCCTGTTCTCAATCTCCAGCTTGTACTCACGGTCGATGTGACGATTGATCCGGTTCATCATTTCCTTGATATGCCTTTCCAGATTGCCGATTTCATCTTCCCTCTTATCGTCAAACGGAGCATTCATGTTCCCTCCTTCAATGCTCAGCACTTTCCGGCTAAGCAGCTTGATCGGTCGAGTAATCTTGTATGATATTATGGCTATCATGATTAAGCCCAGAACTCCTACGATTACACCGACGATGATGTTCGTGTAGGCAGTTTTTCTCACATCATTAAATAAAAATTTGCTTGAGGTTATCTTAACAAAGTGCCATTGATTTAAAGGCTCCGACAACGTTTTGGAAAAGATAATATCGCCATTCGAAAACTGTGCGCCTGCAGCCGACTGATTGATTTTCTTTTGTAATTCTGCTGGAACGGCCTTGCCAATCATGGCTGCATCACTTGCATAGATGACATGACCGTCCGAATCGGAAAGTAATACGGATTCTTTATTTTTTTGAATAAAATGATTAGATATGCGAGCAAATTTGTCCAAATCAATGTCTATCGTGATGATACCGAGAAATTCTTTCGAAAGGGCGTCCAAGATTTTGTGATGAATCGTCAAAACCATCGTTTTGTCCGATTGGGGCATAATTGATGTATTGTTATAATTTTCAATCTGATGAGGCGGTTCGATTAAAAAGTTCGAATCAGAGTTTATTAGCTTCTGAATAGAAGCTTGTTTCAATAAATCCGGCTGCCGCTTACGGGAACTTATCATCGCGTTATAAACCGTAAACGAGTTTTTTCCTTCTTCGATGAATAACCGAACCTGCCTAATTTCGTTCCTCATAAGATAAAAGGTTGTCATGCCTTTATAGATTTCAAGCTGGTTGAAATAAAGGGACCTTTCGAAGCCTTTTTCGAAAATCATGAACAAGTCGGGATTTCGGTATAAAATATACGGAAGATTAACGATGTCATCAAAGTATTGCTCCAGGTCTTCGGACGCCTGCCCAATTTGCTCGCGGCTGTTCTCAAGCTCATGCCGTTCCACATTCTCTTTCGTTTGCCGATAAATCAACAGCATGGACAGAAAATACGGAAGGATAATAAAAACAAGCAGCATGATTAATAAACGGCTTTGAATGCTTTTCACAAAAAATACTCCTTTTATTAAAAATCACCTTGCTATTATTCTAACCTCTTAGCATTGTGATTTCTTTCGCCAATATCTGTAAAGGGATCCTCTAGTTGTTATAGTATTCGGTCTTTGATGAAAAAATCAGTCCGTAGAAATGTTCAAGCTATACCTGGCCTCTCACCGAATAATGCCGCCCCCTGATTTAGCTTTCGTATAAAATCCCAATAGAGCCCTTGTCTCTTCCCAAAAGGAAAAGAAAAGGGCTCCGCTTTATGGATGGCGAATAATAATTTAACCAAAACACACGGTCGATGACAGGTGGGCCGTAATGGCGCGGTTCATCGTGGTGAATTGGGCACGGCTGCCGACGGCGATCCCCCGGAAGTCCAAATAAATGAAGTATCTGATTTATTATCCTTACCGCTTCGCCTTATAAAACTCATGGTACAGCTTCATCAAAGCCCGCTTCTCAATCCGCGACACATACGAGCGGCTGATCCCCAGTTCCTTAGCAATCTCCCGCTGCGTCCGCTCTTCCCCGCCGGCTATCAAGCCAAATCGACCAACAACGACTTCCTTTTCACGATCATCTAATATATCAAGATTTTTATAAATCTTACTCTTCTCAATCTTAAGCTGCACGTGATCCGCAATATCGTCAGCTTCCGTACCTAAGATATCAATTAAGGTAATTTCGTTACCTTCTTTATCCGTACCAATGGGATCATGCAGCGATACATCTTTACGAGTTTTCTTCAAGGAGCGTAAATGCATAAGTATCTCGTTCTCAATACAACGAGCAGCGAAAGTAGCCAGCTTCGTGCCTTTGTTCGGCTGAAAGCTCTCAATCGCTTTAATAAGTCCGATTGTTCCTATGGAGATGAGATCCTCCAAGTCTTCACCGGTGTTGTCGAATTTCTTGACGATATGCGCTACCAAACGGAGGTTGTGCTCGATAAGCAAGTTACGCGAATGCTGGTTGCCTTCTGCCATTAGCTGCAGGTGCTTGACTTCTTCTTCCTCGTGAAGCGGCTGCGGGAAAGCGTTGTTCTTAACGTAAGAGACGAGAAGCGACAGTTGTTTAATGAATAATGCGATCGCCGTAAAAATTCCAGGCATCGTAAGGCCACCTCCATGCTGATTTGACGCAGTCGGGAAACACCTTCCCACCTTCGGCAATAAAGACTGTTCTACAGTGTATGTAGGCGGTGGCCTAGAAGTGCATGTACCCAAGAATTGTAACGGTGCTCGCTTCAATTTCCTTGTCTATATATAGCCGTTTGACTTCACGAACTCATTACTTCCGGATTATTCGTTTTTCTGCAGCTGCTTTGATCCACTGTGGAAATTCATTTAGAAGCTGATCGTAAAGTGATTCATCGGAAACGGCTGCAATATCATTCAAATGAATAAAGTTAGCGTTGTCCACGACCCTCCCTTCCATGGTATCCAGATGCTTCAGCACCTCAAAGTCAGACTCGCCAATACCAACGAACTGCCAGAATATCGGCTGAATGGAAGCTTCTATAATTACCTTTTTAATGGGTTTTACCACGCCGCCATCATTAATAAATATAATAAACACAGGTATCTCGGATTCCTCTTCGACCGTATACTTCCGTATGACATCTTCCATGACAGGCGGTTCGTTATTGCGGCCAAATTTATGGATGCTCTTATTATTCAGAATATGATTAGATACATATTGGTCGATATCACGCTCTGTCACAGCGGGTAATCGACTGAATTCATTATCATATACCCACACATCCAAAGACCCATTATCATCAAATTTACAAGCGACTGCCAATATACGCTCGACTACTTCCTGAACAGTCCCATTCTTATACAAGGTTTGCATGGACCCCGTTATATCGAGCACAATGCCTACCCTGGCTGCCACATGGTCCAACTTCTTCTTTGTCAATGTATATTGCACTATTTTCTTGCGCAAATCGATAGTGGATAGTACGACCTCTTCCACTGTCGCTGCAGCCTCAGATGCCGTTTCTTCAATTTCAAGCCCAAAGTTTGTGCATAAAGCAGCCAGCCCTCCGTCGAAACCACTGCCAATGGCATTAAACTTCCATTCCCCGTTGTGCCTATATAGCTCGCCTGCTACAATCGCCGTTTCCTTTGACAAGTCCAAGCCATATTCAAATCGATATAGCTCTTCCCCAGTCTCAGCATTTACGAGTCGCAAATACAAGTCAGCTGCATCCTTCATAGAAAACCCGTGCTTCTCCCCTTCATGAATGGTTACTGAAAAAGCTATCTTTGCAGCGCTCTCTGGCAACCTGGATAGAGAGATTTGGATGACCTCCTTATCTCCACTTTCTAATAGCGAGTGTGAGACTGCACCATTCCGATCATACGGATTTCCATAAAAAATAAAATCCTCATCACGCTCACATCGGTTCTGATCCGATAAAATAAACCCGGCAGCATCTATACTCATTGCCGCTGTCCTCGCAGTCCATCCGAAGTACAGACTAAGCTTTGCTAGATTTCTTCCTTTTGTAACCTCAACTTTCTGTCCTTTTAATAGATGCACGCGTTCATCTCCTCATTTATGACGATAGGATCTCAAATAAAAGCTAAACCTCCCCATTTCTAGGAAGGTTTTTCCGCTCAACGATATAAAATTAACTATTCCATCCGAAATACCGGCCCTTTTGGTACGAATGGCAGATGACGACCTTTAGGTAAAATATAAGCATGATCCCGTTTAACCATTACTTTGTCACAAAAGCCATCTGTAATAATTAATATAGGGCCATCTTTAGGGAAGTCCACTTCATTCTGTAGTAGATCAATTCCTGGCTGAAGCACCGTGCCGCCTCTGCCTCTTACTTTAACACTCTCTGCAATATCCTCAGGCTTCATATAACCTTGATCATAAGCAGCAGCGTCACAAAAAACCACCCTTGCTGAATGAACATCACGCGATAGGCTGTAACTAGCTATTGCACCTAATGCTTTAGCTAATAATTTCTTATCCATAGATCCGGAAGTATCCAGCACTACACCAAAGGTTCTTCCATCATCATCACCGCCTTGATACACCCATTTAGGCCTAGCAATATCCGGTGTTGATGATTGCCTTCTGCTCACTCTTGCATAAGTCCGGACCTTTTCCATAGGAGAGAAATAGCTATCGAACCATTTAGCAAGCTCAATGTCCCATTTTATCGCCGGTTGACCTAAAGCTCTAATCTCTTCAATAAGACCACTTGGGATAAACCCTCTTCCTGCATCTTCATGATAGATGAGCCCTTGCTTTAACGCATTTCTACAAAAATCATCGATCCCTGTCCCATCCCGCGGATCCCAATACCCTTGCCTACCTTTATCCAGCATATCGATACCGCCAATACCACGTAATGTTGCCAGTTTACGATAGGTTCGAATATCAGTCACGATACGATCGTAGATCGATTCTGCTGATAATCCCTTCATGGAGTCATCAAGTAAAATACCCACTTGGGGAAACTCACCAATATGCATCTCTACGAGCCAGTGATTAATCACATAATCACATGCTACATTCCACAGGTGATGATCCCTGCCTTGGCATCTTTCATGATGTCGAAGACCAGCATGAAGAAGCTCGTGCGCCATTACAAATTTGCATTCTTCCTCACTCAAACCTGCTGCCGGATTAATATAGACTTCCTTATCTTCAATATCAATTGCAGCAATAGCTATATCGTATCGATGACATACAGCTACATCTTCAATAATTTTAAACCCGGCAGCAAGAGCCCCAAGCAATGGATAATGATCAATAAACCAGTTTCGCGCTTTCTGAGCCGATGTAAGCTGATTTTCGTTTGACATAATCGTCGAGCTATATCCCGCAGCAACGCTTACCGCTTTAGCAACAGCCATAGAAAGCCCTGCGGCAAAACATCCTTCCCAATCGATCTTCCGATTCCCTCTATAATGATTATTTTCCTCTTGAAAAACCATATCCGATGCATGTTCGCCTGCAGTTCCATAATGCTTCTGTTCTTCTGGTATCCCACGCTCAAGATATTGTTCATACAACCGCTGCTCACTAGTTACAGGAACATCAACTCGATATCCGAATGACTCTGGTCTTTTGCCAAGCTTCATATCATAGAGAAATTTAGAAATATACACATCACATGCCGTATTCCAAAGTCTGGGGTTATCTTTTTTTTGAAAATGGCCAAAGCCAAGATGTAAGAGGCAGTGGGCGAGCACATATATCCATTCATCAACTTCCCCGCGCCGTGTGGGATGAACATGAATAGATCCATCTATGGTAATAACGGCCCATCCCTCTTCCGGACATAATTGATATCTATCTTTTTCCCTGCGAAACCAAGCATGGCTGGCTAGGGGAGAGAACATCGGGTGGGACTCAATATACTCTTCTGCTCGCGTATAATTTAGAGTAGCTGGATCAAGTGAGCTCTTTGATTTACCTCTCATCTTATTTATCCTTTGCTGCCAGGCGTGGTAAATCCCGAACAATCTCGACTGTGAACCAGTTCGGAAGTGTTTGACCCTCCCCATGGTCAGCTACTACAAGCTGAGCCATTTCAAGGCTGATCTCACTTAATTCTTTGAGAAGCGCTTTAACTCTATGAGCAAAACTTCTATGTTCCTCTTTTATGGATTCCTTATTCTCCGGCAGTGTCTTGATGATCTGAGCACGGAACGATAGCGACAAGAAATAAAGTAAATCTCGATTACTTGCTTCCGAAGGGAATCTGGCATCGCCATTAATAATTTTATTCAATTGATATTTACCATTTAAGTTTTTATGGAACGCTTTAAACTGCAAAGCATGATCTGGCGTGAGACAACCTCTAGCGAGAATTTCAACCTTTTCACTTGAAAGCTCTTCTTTGAATTCATTAAGAGCATCACTTAGCATATGCCACGAGCGTGGGGTTGAGAAAGGTTCTTCCGTTTTCGGTGGCTGTGTCCAGAGATGATCCGGACGCGCCTGCAGATATTCAATTACGTAAGGATGAATGCCACTGCTATAGGCCCAATCAAACCATTCCTTTGCCTGCACCTTCAACTGTACGTGAAACATCCGATTGATTAACGCAGAGGACATTGGCTTAACAATTGCACTATCCTGTGCACGATTGCCGGCACCGATAACAATTGAACCTTGGGGCAAGCGGTACTCACCAATACGTCGCTCGTGAATAAGACTATAAAACGCTTTTTGTACTTCTTGCGAACATGCATTTAATTCATCCAGAAATAAACAATAAGGTTCATTTCGGGCGATCATTTTCGGAGGACAAAATTCACTCACGCCATCTTTAATTTGTGGTACACCAATAATATCTTCAGGAGCCAATTGACTGCCAAGCAGCGATACACATGCTAATCCTAGTTCATCTGCAAACTGTTCGACAAGCGAAGATTTCCCGATACCGGGAGGACCCCAAATGAATATCGGCCTTACAACAGCCACATTCAAAAGAATATCCTTCAGTTCTTTTTGAGAAACAGAAATACCTATGTTCATTATTACAATTCTCCTTATGAATAAATAAGAACTTCATCATTTAATGATAATCATTCTACTCATAGGGTAACATAGTTTTGATAAGCTATAGGTTATTTTCATAAAAAACCTCCTGATAACTGAATATCAGAAGGATTTACTAATCATTTCATATGATCTACAGCTCAACCAACGCCTTGATCACTTTCGATTCTGGCATCAACCAACGATCGAACTCACTAATCATCATCTCAAAAGGAACCCGATGAGTTACATACTGCTCTACATCTATTTTACTGTTTTTCATCAACATGAGAACATTATCAAAGTCCTCTCTTGTTGCATTTCGACTGGCCATTAACGTCAATTCACGCTTGTGGAACTCAGGGTCATGAAACGAAATATCCGCCTTTACTAATCCAACGTACACAAGCACGCCGCCATGAGCTGCATATTGAAAAGCATCCATCATCGAACGAGCATTCCCAGTTGCATCGAACACGACTGTCGGCAATTCACCATCCTGTATAGCGGCAAGCTGTTCCTTTGGTCCATGGAGCGCATTGATTGTATGATCCACATTAGCCCATTGTCGGCAAAAGTCTAACCTCTCGTCCTTCATATCCATCACGATAACTTTAGCTCCACTTTGCTTCGCGAATGCCATAACGCCAAGGCCAATAGGCCCTGCTCCAATAACCAGCACGGTTTCTCCCTTTTGCAGACCTGATCGCCTAACGGCATGCGCACCAATACTTAGCGGTTCTAATACAGCCGTTTGATCGAGCGTGAGCCCATTTGTCAGGATCAAATGACTTGTTGGGACCGAGATCAGCTCCCTCATCCCGCCATCCACATGAACACCCAGAACCTTCATATCAGTACAGCAGTTTGTTTTTCCTCTAAGGCAAGCAATGCAGCTCCCACAATGCATATATGGGATGATACTAACCTGATCTCCTACCTGCAGACCAGCTTCATTCTCCCCTACCTGCTCAATAATACCGGCCAGCTCATGTCCTAGTACACGCGGATAAGTAAAAAAAGGTTGATTCCCTTTGTAAGCATGCAGATCTGTCCCACAAATACCGATTCGCTTGATACGTACAATAGCTTCTCCTTTAACGTAAGTGGGTTCCAACATTTCAATGTATTGAAATTGGTCGATTTGTTCACATACAATACCCTTCATCTCAACAAACCTCCCTTTTTCAGTCAGGAAACTCATCATATCCGTATTGCATCTCTACCGCCCCTCTCTTATAGAATCACATAATTACGCCATCTTTAAAGATAGCAATCTCGCGAAATCCATTCTTCTCGTTCTTCGTCTGCGATTCTCCCGATGCAATACTTAAGATTTGCGTCCAAATCTCATCTGTTAGCTCGTTCATGCTTTTATTCCCCAGCAATTGTCCCGCATTAAAATCAATCCAATTCTTTTTCCGCTCGGCTAATCCATTGTTCGTAGCAATCTTCACGGTTGGAACCGGCCCACCAAAAGGTGTGCCTCGGCCTGTCGTGAACAGAACAATATGTGCCCCGCTTGCGGAAAGCGCAGTAACCGAGACAAGATCATTACCTGGTGCTTCAAGCAGATTCAGGCCTGCCTTGGTTACTCGTTCCCCATAAGCAATGACATCCGTGACAATCGCTTGACCACCCTTCTGTGTGCAGCCAAGTGACTTCTCCTCCAGTGTGCTAATGCCCCCAGCTTTGTTGCCTGGGGATGGATTCTCATAAATCTCCTGATTATGCCTGATGAAGTACTGCTTAAAGTTATTAATTAATGCAACGATTCCATCAAAAACCTGTTCATCTGCAGCCCGGCTCATCAGTATCGTCTCAGCACCAAACAACTCTGGCACCTCAGTGAGAATGGCTGTCCCACCTGCTTCAATAAGCCGATCTGAGACGCTTCCCACAAGCGGATTTGCTGTAACGCCTGACAATCCATCAGAGCCTCCGCATTTCAGCCCGATCTTAAGCTTCGACACCGGTACTGGTTCTCTTACATGTTGCGCCGCATTTTCTACAAGCTCTTCAACCAGCTCTAACCCGATCTCAAGCTCATCTTCAACCTCTTGCGATTTCATAAACTTCACCCGACTAGGATCATAGGCACCGATGGCTTGCTTGAAAGAATCGATCTGGTTATTCTCACAGCCGAGACCAACAACGAGTACACCAGCTGCATTTGGATGATTGACTAGGGATGCTAGCAGCTTTTGAGTGTGCTTCAAGTCATCCCCCAATTGCGAGCATCCGAAAGGATGAGCGAAATGATATACGCCATCAATGCGGCTGCCATGCAGTGAATCTGCTCGCTTGGCAATTGTCTCACATGTTTTGTTAATACAGCCCACCGTGTTAATGATCCATATTTCGTTGCGTATACCGACATCTCCATTACGACGAACAAAGCCTTGAAACATCTGCTCCGATTGAGCATTGACCGAATGCTGCAGCGCTACCGATTCATAGGTGTATTCCAAAAAACCTTTCAATCCCGTTTCGAGATTATGCGTATGCACCCAGCTTCCAGCAATAAGATCTTCTTTGGCTATGCCAATAGAGTAGCCGAAC
Organism: Paenibacillus baekrokdamisoli; assembly: GCF_003945345.1. Lineage (GTDB taxonomy): Bacteria > Bacillota > Bacilli > Paenibacillales > Paenibacillaceae > Paenibacillus_Z > Paenibacillus_Z baekrokdamisoli. The sequence goes on from NZ_AP019308.1 coordinate 3,012,241, forward strand.
TTCAACACATCCTCTCCTTTGCGGATAGGGCATGTCACTATTTTATGACCTTCGGGTACATCATCAACAACGATGAGCTCTTCATTCTTCTCAAGAAGAAGAGTCTCCCCTTTGGAAATCTCTTTCAAAGCAACAATGACATGGTCTTTCTCAGCGAGTCTGATCCAACTATTCATACGTTATCATTCTCCAATCCCATCAATTGGACATTAATCGATTCGGCCAGCTCAGGCCATAACGATAGATCATCACCCCATAGCTCGGTAAGTCCCAGCAAGAGCTTTACTGTATGAATCGTTTGATACTCCCCACGCTCAGCTTCCAACCAAATGGACGCCAACTGCTCCAATACCTTTACATCATCTCGCACCTTATAGGACGAACCACCGAATGTCATACCTTCATAGCCATCACCGTCAACGTTTTGCTTCACCTTGTAGTAGCGAAGGAGTCCAGCGAATCCATGAACAAGCCTTTCCGGCAGCGGTAAACTGTTATCCCGATAATAAGCCAAAGTAGGCAGCAGCCTAGCTTTGAATTTACTGATGCTGTTCATTGCAATGTCCGATAGACGATGCAAGATGAACGGATTCAGATACCGTTCGAACACGGTATTCGCATAATCCTTCATCTCCTCCACCCCGTATGGAAGCGTAGGAAGAATTTCGTTCTCCACTGCTTCCCGAATGAATATTCCTAAATCAGGATGCTCCATCAATTCCCGCACATAACTAACACCATGCAAGATTCCAAGCGGAGTCATCAAGGTATGGGCTCCATTCAAAATCCTTACCTTCCTCAACTGAAAAGGTTTCAAATCTTGGACCCAATGAACATTAAGGCCGGCTTGTTTCAATGGCAGCTTTTGCTCTAATTCTGACTCTCCCTCAATCGCCCATAGATGATAAAGCTCTGCTGTACTAAGCATTTTATCTGTATAACCCCATTTATCAAACCATTCACCGGCCTGCTCATCTCCCGGATATCCTGTAACAATACGATCCACGAGTGAGTTCATAAAACGATTATGCTCTACGATCCATGCCATAAATGCCGTCGGAAGTCCCCAATCTTCTGCAAAACGCAGCACGCAATCTCGAAGTCTATCTCCATTATTTTCTAATAACTCACAGGGTAGAAAAATCAATCCAAGGTCATCTGCACCTTCAAACGCTTTATACCGCTCGTATAATAATAGAGTCATTTTACCCGAAAAAGACAAAATGGGCTGCTTCTCAACGTACGCCTCAGGCTGATAGACCAATCCTGCTTCGGTCGTATTAGATACCACGAATTGCAAATCCCTACTAACTGCGAGAGCCAAAAAAGCATCCCAGTCTGAATAAGGATCAAAAATCTCCGCGAATACGTTTACAATTTCATCCCTCTCAACTGGTTCTCCGTCCTCCAAACCTCGAATAACCAATGTGAACAGACCATCCTGCTCCTTAAGCTTTGCTATATTCGCTGCTCCTGAGGGACGAGGCTGCATGACCGAGATACGTCCATCATATAAACCCTGTTTATGACATTCATTAATCATCCAGTCAAAAAATCCGCGAATGAAATTCCCTTCCCCAATTTGTAAAATCGTGATGGGACTAGCGTTGAAATCATCGTTTTCTTGCTGCCCTTGCTTATTCAGAACAGCTCGACTCAACAGGTTCAACATTTATAAAACGCCTTTGCATTTAAACCAAAGAGTCTCTCTTTATCTTGGTCCGTCCAGCTATCAGGTATCGCTGCAACTAACACATTCACAACCTCATCATAGCTTGCCGCAAGTAGACAGACAGGCCAATCACTGCCAAACATAACTCTATTCGGACCAAACGCTTCAAGCACAAGACGAATATAAGAAGTAAAGTCGCTCAGCTTCCACTCTTTATGGTCAGCCTCCGTCACCATACCCGATAGCTTGCAATACAAATTGGGATGCTTTGCAATCTCTTTCATTTGGCTGGCCCATGGCTCTATTACTGCATCAGCAATACGAGGCTTGGCAATATGATCAATGACCCCACGTAAGTCTGGTACTTCTTTTAATAACTCAACAAGAAACTCTAATTGATGGGATATAACCAATAAATCAATAGGTACCTCTCTCTGCGCAAACCATTTTAAAGCATCAACAAAATGCGGCTCTAAGATCGCACTCGCATTCGTCATTTCTTGAATCATTACACGGAATCCAAGAAACTTAGGATGAGCCTGGAAACGCTCATAATGCTGAGCATAATCTGGAGCATTCAAGTCAAGCCAACCAACAACACCTAAGATCGAATCCGTCGTTTCTGCTAATTTCAGCAAATAATCCGTTTCCTCTAGCGTCTGTGCAGCCTGAACTACAATCGTGCCATCCACCATTTGCTCCTTCAAATGTGGAAGCAGATCATGAGGCAAAAAGTCGCGATAAAGTTGTGGAAGCTCAGGGGTTAACCAATCATAATCACCTCGATCGATCTTCCAATAGTGTTGATGGGCATCAATTCGCATACTTGACGATCACTCCTTATTCACTGTCTATATGTATTATAACAATACAGAAAATATATAAAATATCTTATAATTGCTTAAATGTACTCTTTTTTGATATGTTATTCCTATAGAAGAAGATAGAGGTGAGAAAGTATAAATCCGTTTCGAAAACAATTCACCACCGATAAGCAATTTCCCTTTGATCTGGTATATAAGGATAGAAAAAGTCCACAGGATGAACTGCCCGATCATCTCCATGATTGGTACGAGATCGTTTATGTCTATAAAGGTAAGGGCATATTTTTCATTGATCAGACCTTCTACGATATGAAAGCCGGCGATGTATTCCTCATACCAGGAAATACAATTCATAGAGCCTTTCCAGAATCAATAGATCCCGTTACTTCCACTGCATTGTTTTTTATGCCCATAATGCTGCAGCATTTTGACCTCGGTGATGCCTACTCAAACCTTCGTTGCTTTGAGCATGCCAAGAAGATTAAGAGCTATAAGCTTGAAATTCAAGAGCAGGAGCGCATCCGAATTGAAAAGTTATTAGAGGTGATTAACGATGAGCAGAAACAACAATTTCTTGGTTATCGACAAGCGGTTATATATCATTTACAGCAACTATTACTTGTCCTAAATCGATTGATCATACCGGAGCCAACTCGAAATAAGGGCGATTCCAGTGTAGAACCAAGATGGATGCGAAAAATATTGAACTATATTGACCTGCACCTCGATGGTGAATTAAGCTTGTCAGCCCTTTCCCAAAATGTTTCTATCAGTCCTGCACACTTCTCTAGGGTCTTCAAGCAGCTAACAGCTATGAATGTTACAGACTACGTTACTGCCAAAAGGATTGTATTCGCGAAGGAACTTTTACTCCAGACCGATGATAATATTAGTTATATAGCAGAGAAAAGTGGATTTGAAAGTCTACCTCACTTCTACAGAATGTTTAAGAAAGCCACAGGGATTACACCGGCAAGATACAAGCAATTACAGAGGAATGACTAATGAGGAATGAGAATGAATCAAAGGAGGGGTAAATCAAAGGAGGGATAAATCAAAGAAACAACAAAAAACCGACTGCATGACTGCAGTCGGTTGATCGTGCTTGGCGACGTCCTACTCTCCCAGGACCCTGCGGTCCAAGTACCATCGGCGCTGAAGGGCTTAACGGTCGTGTTCGAGATGGGAACGCGTGGGTCCCCTTCGCCATCGCCACCAAACGTGATCTTGATTACTCAAGAATCGGTGTACAGAGCTTACGCCCTGAAAACTGGATACGAACATTTGCGAAATGTTGTCTTAGCCTATGTTACCTGTTACACGTAAGTCCCGAAGCCTTGCTCTCACCTGAGGTGAGAAGCGGTAGGATAAGCCCTCGACCGATTAGTATTCGTCAGCTGCATGCATTGCTGCACTTCCACCTCGAACCTATCAACCTAGTCGTCTTCTAGGGGTCTTACGAATTGGGAAATCTCATCTTGAGGGGGGCTTCACGCTTAGATGCTTTCAGCGCTTATCCCGTCCGCACGTAGCTACCCAGCTATGCTCCTGGCGGAACAACTGGTACACCAGCGGTGCGTCCATCCCGGTCCTCTCGTACTAAGGACAGCTCCTCTCAAATTTCCTGCGCCCACGACAGATAGGGACCGAACTGTCTCACGACGTTCTGAACCCAGCTCGCGTACCGCTTTAATGGGCGAACAGCCCAACCCTTGGGACCTACTTCAGCCCCAGGATGCGATGAGCCGACATCGAGGTGCCAAACCTCCCCGTCGATGTGGACTCTTGGGGGAGATAAGCCTGTTATCCCCAGGGTAGCTTTTATCCGTTGAGCGATGGCCCTTCCATGCGGTACCACCGGATCACTAAGCCCGACTTTCGTCCCTGCTCGACTTGTAGGTCTCGCAGTCAAGCTCCCTTATGCCTTTACACGCTACGAATGATTTCCAACCATTCTGAGGGAACCTTTGGGCGCCTCCGTTACTCTTTAGGAGGCGACCGCCCCAGTCAAACTGCCCACCTGACACGGTCCCTGTACCGGATTACGGTACCAGGTTAGAACTCCGATACGATCAGGGTGGTATCCCAACGGTGCCTCCACCGAAGCTGGCGCTCCGGTTTCTTAGGCTCCCACCTATCCTGTACAGATCGTACCAAAGTCCAATATCAAGCTGCAGTAAAGCTCCATGGGGTCTTTCCGTCTTGTCGCGGGTAACCTGCATCTTCACAGGTATTAAAATTTCACCGGATCTCTCGTTGAGACAGCGCCCAAGTCGTTACGCCATTCGTGCGGGTCAGAATTTACCTGACAAGGAATTTCGCTACCTTAGGACCGTTATAGTTACGGCCGCCGTTTACTGGGGCTTCAGTTCATAGCTTCGCCTTGCGGCTAACCACTCCCCTTAACCTTCCAGCACCGGGCAGGCGTCAGCCCGTATACTTCGCCTTACGGCTTCGCACAGACCTGTGTTTTTGCTAAACAGTCGCTTGGGCCTTTTCACTGCGGCCCCCTCGGGCTATTCACCCTACCGAGGCACCTCTTCTCCCGAAGTTACGAGGTCATTTTGCCGAGTTCCTTAACGAGAGTTCTTCCGAGCGCCTTAGCATACTCTGCTCGCCTACCTGTGTCGGTTTGCGGTACGGGCACCTTCACCTGGCTAGAGGCTTTTCTTGGCAGCGGGAACACATGACCTTCGGTACTATAATTTTCCCTCCCCATCACAGCTCAGCCTTGTAGTGTGCGGATTTGCCTACACACAAGCCTTACTGCTTGGACGAGCTATTCCATCAGCTCGCGTCACTATCCTTCTGCGTCACCCCATTGCTCATAACGGCTTACGGTGGTACAGGAATATCAACCTGTTGTCCTTCGACTACGCCTTTCGGCCTCGCCTTAGGTCCCGACTTACCCTGAGCGGACGAGCCTTCCTCAGGAACCCTTAGGCTTTCGGCGGACAAGATTCTCACTTGTCTTTTCGTTACTCATACCGGCATTCTCACTTGAATGCGCTCCACCAGTCCTTACGGTCTGACTTCAACGTACATTCAACGCTCCCCTACCACTGATACCAAAGGTATCAATCCATAGCTTCGGTGGTGTGTTTAGCCCCGTTACATTTTCGGCGCAGAGTCACTCGACCAGTGAGCTATTACGCACTCTTTAAATGGTGGCTGCTTCTAAGCCAACATCCTGGTTGTCTGTGCAACTCCACATCCTTTCCCACTTAACACACACTTGGGGACCTTAGCTGATGGTCTGGGCTGTTTCCCTCTTGACAATGGATCTTAGCACTCACTGTCTGACTCCCGGATATAAGTACATGGCATTCGGAGTTTGGCTGGACTTGGTAACCCTTGGCGGGCCCCGCACCCAATCAGTGCTCTACCTCCATGACTCTAAATTCCGAGGCTAGCCCTAAAGCTATTTCGGGGAGAACCAGCTATCTCCGAGTTCGATTGGAATTTCTCCGCTACCCCCACCTCATCCCCGCATTTTTCAACATGCGTGGGTTCGGGCCTCCAGTGCGTGTTACCGCACCTTCACCCTGGACAGGGGTAGATCACACGGTTTCGGGTCTACGTCCACATACTATGTCGCCCTATTCAGACTCGCTTTCGCTGCGGCTCCGGCTCTTCACCTTAACCTTGCATGGGAACGTAACTCGCCGGTTCATTCTACAAAAGGCACGCCATCACCCCTATAACGGGCTCTGACTTTTTGTAAGCGCACGGTTTCAGGTTCTTTTTCACTCCGCTTCCGCGGTGCTTTTCACCTTTCCCTCACGGTACTGCTTCACTATCGGTCGCTAGGGAGTATTTAGCCTTGGCAGATGGTCCTGCCGGATTCCCACGAGGTTTCACGTGTCTCGCGGTACTCGGGATCCGTCTCGGAGAGTGTCGACTTTCAACTACAGGGCTTTTACCTTCTTTGGCGGGCCTTTCCAGACCTCTTCGTTTAACCGGCACCTTTGTAACTCCACGTGAGACGTCCCACAACCCCAAGGAGCAAGCTCCTTGGTTTGGGCTAATCCGCGTTCGCTCGCCGCTACTGACGGAATCACTATTGTTTTCTCTTCCTCAGGGTACTTAGATGTTTCAGTTCCCCTGGTATGCCTCTGTATCACCTATGTATTCAGTGATAAGTAACTGTGCATTACCACAGCTGGGTTTCCCCATTCGGACATCCCCGGATCAAAGCCTGCTTACGGCTCCCCGAGGCATTTCGTTGTTCGCCACGTCCTTCATCGGCTCCTAGCGCCTAGGCATCCTCCGTGCGCTCTTATTAGCTTAACCAAATGCTCCGGTTTTGGCCTTTGTGCTCCCGTGGTACTGCGTACCAAAGTCGCTCAAACGCTCAAAACCTACGCTGCAATAAACATTGTTAGTTTGAATGTCACTCAAAACGAAGTTTTAAGTTCAAAACCAACTACAAGTACTTATTGCTAGTTAACTCAGCTAAGAGTTTATTTCGCAAATTTCATATCCAGTTTTCAAGGTGCAATCACCTGTAAAGATTACAATTGAGAATCCAATTGTGTCTGAACAAGAAGATAGATATAGTGCTTTCGCACCGCTTGGCGACGTCCTACTCTCCCAGGACCCTGCGGTCCAAGTACCATCGGCGCTGGAGGGCTTAACGGTCGTGTTCGAGATGGGAACGTGTGGTTCCCCTCCGCCATCGCCACCAAACGGATGTTTGCGGATGATTCCCTTCCTGAATCGCTTCAGCAAAGTGACATCTGTCAAACAACAGAAAGAGACTTGCTCTTTCAAAACTGAACATGAGCGATACCTGTCAAGTATCTAACCCTCTACGGGGCTAGGTAATTCCTTAGAAAGGAGGTGATCCAGCCGCACCTTCCGATACGGCTACCTTGTTACGACTTCACCCCAATCATCTACCCCACCTTCGGCGGCTGGCTCCCTTGCGGGTTACCCCACCGACTTCGGGTGTTGTAAACTCTCGTGGTGTGACGGGCGGTGTGTACAAGACCCGGGAACGTATTCACCGCGGCATGCTGATCCGCGATTACTAGCAATTCCGACTTCATGCAGGCGAGTTGCAGCCTGCAATCCGAACTGAGACCGGCTTTTAAGGATTCGCTCCACCTCGCGGTATCGCTGCCCGTTGTACCGGCCATTGTAGTACGTGTGTAGCCCAGCTCATAAGGGGCATGATGATTTGACGTCATCCCCACCTTCCTCCGGTTTGTCACCGGCAGTCACCTTAGAGTGCCCAGCTTAACCTGCTGGCAACTAAGATCAAGGGTTGCGCTCGTTGCGGGACTTAACCCAACATCTCACGACACGAGCTGACGACAACCATGCACCACCTGTCTCCGATGCTCCGAAGAGGGGCACTATCTCTAATGCTTACATCGGGATGTCAAGAGCTGGTAAGGTTCTTCGCGTTGCTTCGAATTAAACCACATACTCCACTGCTTGTGCGGGTCCCCGTCAATTCCTTTGAGTTTCACTCTTGCGAGCGTACTCCCCAGGCGGAATGCTTAATGTGTTAACTTCGGCACCAAGGGTATTGAAACCCCTAACACCTAGCATTCATCGTTTACGGCGTGGACTACCAGGGTATCTAATCCTGTTTGCTCCCCACGCTTTCGCGCCTCAGCGTCAGTTACAGCCCAGAAAGTCGCCTTCGCCACTGGTGTTCCTCCACATCTCTACGCATTTCACCGCTACACGTGGAATTCCACTTTCCTCTTCTGTACTCAAGCTTTGCAGTTTCCAGTGCGAATCGGAGTTGAGCTCCGAGATTAAACACTAGACTTACAAGGCCGCCTGCGCGCGCTTTACGCCCAATAATTCCGGACAACGCTTGCCCCCTACGTATTACCGCGGCTGCTGGCACGTAGTTAGCCGGGGCTTTCTTCTCAGGTACCGTCACACGAGGAGCAGTTACTCTCCTCGCTGTTCTTCCCTGGCAACAGAGCTTTACGATCCGAGAACCTTCATCACTCACGCGGCGTTGCTCCGTCAGACTTTCGTCCATTGCGGAAGATTCCCTACTGCTGCCTCCCGTAGGAGTCTGGGCCGTGTCTCAGTCCCAGTGTGGCCGATCACCCTCTCAGGTCGGCTACGCATCGTCGCCTTGGTGAGCCGTTACCTCACCAACTAGCTAATGCGCCGCAGGCCCATCTACAAGCGGCAGATTGCTCCGCCTTTCCCAATTCGGCCATGCAGCCAAATTGTGTATCCGGTATTAGCATTCGTTTCCGAATGTTATCCCGATCTTGTAGGCAGGTTGCCTACGTGTTACTCACCCGTCCGCCGCTAATTTAATCGGAAGCAAGCTTCCTCTTAAATCCGCTCGACTTGCATGTATTAGGCACGCCGCCAGCGTTCGTCCTGAGCCAGGATCAAACTCTCCATAATAGAAGTTCTTCGTCACCGAGGTGACTGAAACTCCAGTGCTTCCATCCCGAAGGATTTCAGCGTTACAGAAGCTTAATTGCTCAAGCTTTTGCTAGCTTTTAAAACCTTTATGACAGGTCGCTCATTGTTCAGTTTTCAAAGAACAAATACTTTGTCGGTTTCACAACCGGAATTACATTGTAGCATATTTCTAATACCAAATGCAAATTATTTTTTTGTGTGAATCTTAATATTCCGTCGCTGTTGTATCATATATTCGCTTGTTCTTGCGGCGGATTTACAATATATCATGTTGATTTTAATTATGCAACTGTTAAAATAATACATTACTGTTGGATCAACTCAAATACTTTCTCTGAATGGAATAGATAAATTGCTCATCATCGAGAGTTTCTTTATTCAATATGTAAATATCTTTCGAATCAGCACCTCGGATTCCAGAGGAATGTTTATGCTTATGCCAGTTGTCATTCAAGGTAATGTGCAACAGCTGTGTGTTAGGCCATTTGCAGGATTAAATATTGATCTTTAGAAGAGTACTATAATGTAGATAAGTTTTAAGTCACTATAAAGAATTAATAATTTGTTCAGCTTCACTCTGCTCACAATAAACAAGCACTGAAAATTTGCTTATAAATATTTGTTTCCCCCCGTTTCAATCCCCTTCTATTTGTGCTAGAATGAAAGCGCTAACAATTTCATCTTTATTGAGGGGGATCATTACATGATGAATGTTGCAACGGGAGAGGTTCGGAACTTGTACGAAAACTTTGAGGTGGAGAAGGATATTTTTTACTTTAAAGTCGGTGCATTAGGCCTGATAAGCTTTCACGGTAGGAACTATAATATTAAGAAAAGCTTATCTGACGAGCAGTTAAAGGCGTACATCAAGAGTGGTCAGTTTATCAAGGTAAGCGGAAGCTGTTATGTCAATGCAACAAAAATCATGTCCTTCGCTGACGGTAGAATTAGCTTTGATCAGCTCGGATCTGAAACCAAACAGGTACCTGTCTCCAAATGGAGACAGAACCAGATAAAAACCTTACTTTCCGCTCGCAAGCCGATTGCTATGTAATAAACCCAATGAAGCCCTGTCTTGGATGACGTCGTCATCTTAAGATAGGGCTTCATTTGTGCAGCAGCTTCAATCCTCAAAGATAGATGACTATAACTATCCTATGATAAATGAATGACTTGTCCTCAAAAAGTCAGAATGTTTTCTAACAGTGAACAATTCTGAATAAAATAGTTAATCTTTCTCTTTCACTGCATCCATATTGGAAATGACTTGATTGAAAAGTCTCGTTAATTCTCTTATATCATCAGACGATAGCCCAGTAAACATCATTTCCATGATGGCGGTTCTTTTCACTTTAAGACGCTCTACCAGCTTCTGCCCAATGTCAGTAAGAACCAAATAGACGACACGGCGGTCTTCGACATCCCGCTCACGCTCAAGATATTGTAAATCAATAAGCTTATCAGCAATCCCTGTTATAGCACCTGCTGTAATTTGTAGTTTCTCAGCAATTGCTGAGGCTTTTTGAGGGCCTTCCTCGAATAATCTAACCAGAATTCTTGCCTGCATGGCATTAATACCTATATCTTTCTCTCTTGCCCACTCCGCATCCATACGGCGTTTAACCTGTGCGAACGTATGCTCGAGTTGAGCGAAATCTTGTTGACGTTGTACATCCATAGCATGAAACCTCCTTGATTACTTTCTCTAAACCTAGCTTAATCGATAATGTTTTACTTGTAAAGTATTTAGGAATAAAACAAATCATGTGTTTATTAATGATTTCCTAATCAGCTTAAGCCGCTCTTATTCTAATAAGTAATCGTAAAACATTATGAAACCGGGGCGGGAGCTTTGAAGCTTATTTTTGAAACAGAACGACTAAAGAGCTGCGTCCATTTGCAAATGATGGTGCAGCATCTGTACAAATGTCGGCCAATGACCACACGGTAGCAAAAACTACTCTATCCCACCCCTCATCTTATACGGACGGTGCAGCTGAGGGGCTGGATCGACTTTCGACGAGATGCCGCGAACAAAGGTTATGGTTATACTTTCGCAATTATTAGTAAGAATAGCAAGCTTCTTCTCGGCTGTATAAGCTTAAATCTCTCTGAGCATCGAAGGGGCGAACTCACCTAATGGCTTGGTGTCCCCTACTGGGAGCAAGGGTATGCAAGCGAACCGGCACGGCGAGTGGATTAATTCGGGTTTGATGAGCTAAAACTCAATAATATATGGGCAGCTGCTATGACTAAAACCCTACATCATCAGCAATTATGGTGAAAATCGGGTTGAAGCCAGAGGGGGACAGTGCTGTTCGTTAAGTGAATTATCCCCTGTTAGATTTAATGACATAAATAATTGCATGTTATGCTTATTGACATAAACTAACACTAGCTATTAAACAGGTGATCCAGTTGATTAGCTGATAGGCAAAGTAAAGTCTTCTTCCTCTCATTCCCGAAGCTCCTATGGCCGTTTATACTAGTTTTTCAATGTCCGTTGTGATAGACTCAAAGGTATTGATCTTACTTTGGGAGGGACCTAAATGGCGTCAACTAAAATGCGTTCAGACATGATTAAAAAAGGATTCGACCGCGCGCCACACCGCAGCTTGCTGCGTGCCGCTGGAGTAAAAGAAGAAGATTTCAACAAACCATTTATTGCGGTTTGTAACTCGTATATTGATATTATTCCTGGTCATATGCATTTACAGGAATTTGGTAAACTAGTAAAAGAAGCAATCCGCGAAGCTGGCGGCGTGCCCTTTGAATTCAATACGATTGGTGTAGATGATGGTATTGCAATGGGTCATATCGGTATGCGCTATTCGCTAGCAAGCCGTGAGATTATTGCTGATTCCGTTGAAACGGTTGTTAATGCTCACTGGTTCGATGGAATGGTTTGTATTCCTAACTGTGACAAAATCACACCAGGAATGATTATGGGTGCTCTTCGTGTCAACATTCCAACAATGCTCGTAAGTGGCGGTCCTATGAAAGCCGGTAAAACAGCCGATGGTCGTCCGATCTCACTTTCCAGCGTTTTCGAAGGCGTTGGCGCTTTCCAAGCTGGTAAAATCGACGAAGCAAGCTTAACAGAGCTTGAACAGTATGGATGTCCGACCTGTGGTTCGTGCTCCGGTATGTTTACCGCGAACTCGATGAACTGCCTTGCTGAAGGTCTTGGCCTTGCACTTCCAGGTAACGGTACTATTCTTGCCGTTTCGCCTGAACGTAAAGAGTTCGTCAAGCAAGCTGCTCGTCAGCTAATGAAGCTGATTGAGCTTGATCTTAAGCCGCGTGATATCGTGACAAAAGATTCAATCGATAACGCGTTTGCCCTTGATATGGCAATGGGTGGTTCTACTAACACTGTATTGCATACACTTGCGATCGCACATGAAGCAGGTATTGAATACCCAATTTCACGTATCAATGAAATTGCTGCTCGCGTACCGCATCTTGCAAAAATCGCACCCGCTTCCGACTTCCATATCGAAGATGTGCATAATGCCGGCGGAGTTAGCGCAATTCTTAATGAATTATTCAAAAAAGAAGGTGCACTGCATGGCGAGGTGCTTACTGTTACGGGTAAAACCCTTCGTGAAAATGTAGCTGGACATGAAATCACTGATACCAATGTCCTGCACACAATTGATAATCCTCATAGCCAACGCGGTGGATTAGCCGTATTGTTCGGGAATCTTGCTCCTGAAGGCGCAATTATTAAAGTAGGAGCCGTTGATAAATCCGTTAATGGCTACCATAAAGGCCCAGCAATCTGCTTCGATTCACAAGATGAAGCATTAGCCGGTATCGCTAATGGCAAAGTTAAAGAAGGACATGTTGTTGTCATTCGTTATGAAGGACCTAAAGGCGGTCCTGGCATGCCTGAAATGCTTGCTCCAACCTCACAAATCGTCGGTATGGGACTTGGCGCTAAGGTTGGTCTCGTAACGGACGGCCGTTTCTCTGGCGCATCACGCGGTATCAGTATCGGTCACGTATCTCCGGAAGCTGCTGAAGGCGGACCGATCGCATTCGTGGAAGATGGCGATCTGGTTGAGCTTGACCTAGACAACCGTGAGATGAACCTGCTTATCAGTGATGAGGAATTTGCTGCACGTAAAGCAAACTGGAAGGGCTTTGAGCCTAAGATCAAAAAAGGCTATCTTGCTCGTTATTCCTATCTCGTTACAAATGCCAGTACGGGCGGCGTACTGAAATTTAATTAATTACACCGGCATTTATTTATTCCTGAATAAACTGCTGGACCACGACTCGCGGTCCAGCAGTTTTTGTGTGTCTACAACCAACAAGAGGGCAGAAAAGCAGCTATTCAGCGCTCTTCTGCCCTCTTCCATTCATTAAACCACCAAACAGCTAACCTCCAGCTTTCTTTCCCGTTTAGGACCCCGAACTACTTTCTCCACCAGCAGAAGGAGTAAGTTTAGCCGCTAATACAACATTTCCTCTAGTTGTCTATCCATGTGCATCAGTTTCTTGCGTAATCGCAATCGAATCAAATTCATCAGCTGAAAAGGTATAATAAAGCGCTCCTTTGCCGTCCTTTGTTACAAAGGTCCCTGAATTGACCGGTTGATCTCCTTTTAACAGCCATACTTGAAAGACTTCCTCGTTCTTTAATTCCGGCAACTTCTCCGCTTGGACGATAAAACACATTCCTTTACCGTCAATGACGATACTCGCAAGGCCTATGGCAATGATTCGAGCGCATATGCATCACGCAGTTCTTGTGATCCAAAATCTGCTAATCGACGTATCATCCAGACATTATTAAGTTTGGGTATTATACATAGAAAGGCGGGGACCCATAATGTGGACAAATGAAAACACCATTAAGCTTACGATAAACACAAATCTGATTGATAATCGCCTCTATGTATCACTTCGCCCGCTTGCTGAAGCGGTCGGCGCAAACGTAGTTTATAAAAAGGCTGATCATACGATCCATGTCATCACTCCAGATCAACATGCTATTTTCTGGCCAGGAAGCTCCATTATGTCCTTGAACGGAGAAAGAAAGGAAATAGGCAGCCCCATCGGTTCTCGTAATCAACAAACACAAGTACCTCTTCGCTTTATAACGGAATTACTTGGTTGGCATGTAGATTGGGAAGACAACATCCTTATATTGAGTCAAGTTGAAAAAAAACAATAGACCTCACAACTTAGAGAGCCCATTAAAAATGCCGCTAAGGAGTAAACTCCCTTGCGGCATTCTGATTTTCGTAGGCTGGTTGTGGCAAGGGAGTTCGGTTCGCTGAATTAAGTTTGCCATCAAATCCTTCGGTTTTACTCCATTGTCGATTCAATAAATGATTAGGACCATAACGATGCCAAAATTCCTCCATCGACATAGCAATAATCCGAGGTGATAACCTTGATCCTTGTTCCTTTACTCTTTGCTTCCCTGATGGATGCATCACTTGCAGCAGAAGCTTCAAATAAATACGAGTCATCTTATCAAACAAACCAGGCGGTAGATCCAGCACACTAAACCCAAATTGCTCTGCGCCTCTGTTGATCATCGAAATTCCATATAAACCACGCACATGCTCAAACTTCTTCTGTGAAGCCACAAGTGCCGCAAGCTTCGGCATTGCCCTTTCCACTTCTCGGATTAGCTTAATGGCAACATGCATCATGGAACGTGATTCGGACATCATTTTGAACAGCTTCTTGTTGTCGAGATGAAGTTCAATAATGTCATCCTTATCTTCAATCGTTCTTCCATCCAAAAGCTTGAGCGGCTTTCCCCTGTAAGGAACAACCCGCACATGAAAGATAGAATCTAATCCGCCAGGCTGTAACCGAAAGAGCCAATGAAAAATCCGCTCCCAGCCCATCCAGCAGGATATTACAATCCGTTTCATCCACCCAAGTGAGCGCCTTAATGTCTTGCTGCGATCCGTAATCTCAAGCATTTCTGAGATATGTACGAATTTAAAGCCTCTGCGCTTACCCTCAGCTAGAAAAGGCTCAAGAGCTCCAAGCATGTTAGCCGGTGCATCTCGGTCAGCTCCCAGTGTATCGCCACAATCATGAAGCAGCAGCACTTCTCCAGGACGAAGCTTCTTCATCATGCGCTTCTGCAGACGCTTTACACCTACACCTTTTCGCCAATCCCCAAATAAAGTTGACCATAGAATAATCTGTAAATACCCAAGGTTGGAAAAGTCGAACAAATTCACAATCCCCCAAGGAGGTCTGTAATACGCAGATCGAACGCCTGTCGCCTTCTTAATAATTTCTGAGGTGCGATGAATTTGGCGTTTTACAGTTCCCGGACGCATAAACCAGTTGGATTTATGCACGTAATTATGTATGCCGATGATGTGACCCTCAGCATGCATTCTTTGAAGCAATTCCGGATGCCGTTCCGCATGCATGCCAACAACAAAAAAAGTCGCTTTTGCATCGTATTGCTTCAATAAATCTAATAATAAAGGTGTGTAAATGGGATCGGGACCATCATCAAACGTCAATGCAATTTCACGTTCGGCAAGTCCACGCTTAAATACACGAAATCCAAAAGTACGGCTAATTAAACCAGGGAGAAAGGCGTAAAAGGTTAAAATATAAAAGCCCCAAAGCAAGAAATTCTCCATATTATGTTATCCACCACCCTAGTTTCGTTCCCCTCTATCCACAAACGGAAGGCGGAGCAGCTATGATGCCTCCCCTTATTGTAACATAACGTGCATGAAAACGGCTATGATTGTTGATGTATAAGAAAGGTTAGGAAACATGGAGATAATATAGTACAATCTGGTTAGTAGTAAGATACATACGAGCAAAGGAGAAAGAAAATGCTTTCCTTTTACCGAAAATATTGGCGTACCGCATTTGATATCGCTCTTATCGCACTGACGGTTTACTTGATTATGTTTACTTTCAGCTATTTGTACCGCATCGCAACTCCCATTTTTTTATCCTTTATTATTTTTATGTTTATTGAACCTCCAGCCAAATGGTTAAATCGTCTTGGCTTGAAGAAGTCTATTGCCGCAGGAATATCCGTCCTGATCTTCACACTTGTCATCGTTGGAGCTTTTGTTGGCGTAGGCTTTATTATGACTTCACAAATTACGGGTTTAGCCGGCAAGCTTCCTTACTATCAGCACTTATTTACCGAACAGTTTCAGAAAAACTCAACCATGATTCATGATAAATATTATGCTTTACCGCCAAGCGTTCTTGCTAAACTAAATGATGTCATCGGCTACATCACGGACTGGGGCCAAAAACTTGCCGCTTCCTTCCTATTATCGCTCGGCGGATATTTAAAATCCTTCTCGACCTTTATCTTTAACTTCTCCATCGGGATTATACTGGCTTACTTTCTCAGTCTGGAAATTACAGATTGGAAACAGACTGCAGCAAACAAAACACCGAAGACCTTCAAGAAGGCATTCTTCTTCCTGCGAGATAATGTATTCTCCGGCATTGGCGCTTATTTGAAGGCTCAGGGGAAACTGATCTCCATTACCTTTGGCGTAATCTTTATCTCATTATTACTTCTTGGTGTAGAGAATGCCTTTTCCATTTCATTACTATCTGCTGTCTTCGATGTACTTCCATTGCTTGGTGTAGGAACGGTCTTCGTCCCATGGATTATTTATTTATTTATCGTTGGCAAAGCGGGATTAGCCATTTGGCTCTCGGTGTTATTCTTGGCTGTCGTGCTTACAAGGCAAATTCTCGAACCAAAGATTACCGGCGACACACTGGGTGTATCGGCCTTTACAATGCTAGCATTCATGATCGTCTCTTTATCCATTTTTGGCATTGCTGGGGTTATCTTATCCCCTATTCTCATGATTCTTATAAAAGCACTTTACGATCAGCGTTACTTCCAACGCTGGATTCATTCGCCAAAGGGCGAATTCGAGCAGCAGGCCGAACCACCTGCTGAACCGTTACCATAAACACGGATCCGTATGTTCCATCGGATCGCAATTATGGGACTGTCTCAAAAGTCATTTCCGGAAAATTTAACCTTCATTTTTCACGTAATATTCAGGTAAGAAAGAACCTTCAGATCCACTTTCATAGTGGCTTGAAGGTTCTTTTGCGCATATTATGGGATTGTCTTACTCAGGTTTACCCTTTTAGGACAGCCCCATCTGTATGTTTGGCTAGTATATCCATTACACCGCGGAAAACCGCTGTAGCTTGATTGGAAGAATTGGTTGCACGATTCTCAGCTAAGACAGCAACGACATAGCGAGGTGATTGAATTGGTCCGTAACCAGTAAACCATTGGTTGTTGCGCTCAAGTCCATCTCTGAGCGTCTGGGCAGTACCTGATTTGCCTGCAACTGTCCATACCCCTTCACGGATCGGCCGTCCTGTTCCATCCGTTACAACGGCTTCCATGCCGCGCAAAAGCGTTTGCAATGTGGCCCGTGACACTCTGCCATATCGAGATGTTGCATATTGTCTCTGCAGCGCAATCATTCGCTGACCATTCGCAAAACGGATCTCACTGACAAGCCTTGGTTCAATAACCTGTCCTTCATGCAAAATAGTTAAAACGAGATTGGCAGCCTGCAGCGGCGAAATCCTGACATCACGCTGCCCGATACCCGTTTGGGCGAGCAGTCCCCCATCTCTATGCTTAGGCAGTACAGAGAACAACCGCCCTGCCTCCTCTGCCTTAAACAATCGTAGCGGTTGGCCCAGCGGCGCAATCGACTCTTCCGAGCTCCAACCAATTCTCCGTCCGATCCCAAGCTGATCGGCGGTTATCGTAAACTGCTCTGCCGTTAATCGCTCCGCTAATGTAGCAAACGCAACGTTGCAGGATTGGGCTAACGCTTCTCGTAAAGAAATTCTGCCATGCCCACCATCCTTCCAGCAATGCAGCCCGTAATGACCATAATCTCCATTACAGGTGAATATCTCTCGCTCGTCCGTTGCTTTTGCTTCCAATGCAGCTGCCTCTGTCACTAACTTAAACACAGAGCCAGGAATTGCAGAACGGATGGCATGATCAGCTAAGTCCGTCCCCCCTGACCCCCGTGTATGGGCCGCAAGCTGCGGTCTCGAGACCATCGATATAATATCGCCACTGCGAGCATCTAGCACGACAATCGCGCCTTCTTTAAGACCCTTGAGATCCATGTAATCTTCGACTTCATTCTGAATAGATAGATCGAGTGTGGTCATGATACGCAGCGGATAATAGGGGTTACTCGGACTTGTCAACCGCATGTTCAAGCCCTTCAGTGGTTTATCCGCCCCATCGGTAAAATACGATACCGACGTAGCTCCTGTTCCTCTCAACAACCGATCGAGTGACTGCTCTAGACCAGAACCGCCAATCATATCCGTTACGAGCATCTTGCCAGAAGAGAGCTCATGATGAAATTTACTGCGTAGAAGCTCTGGATGCTGACTCATGTAACCAATGATATGCTTCTCATCGAAAGAAGAAGGATAACGGTTCCGATAAGGGAGTACGCGTATCCCGTTAAGATGAAGCCCACTCATAATCTTTAGCTGTCTCTCGCTTAGCTTCTGGGGAACCATTTCACCTTTAGCCTGCCAAAATGCCGGCTCCTTCAACGCCCGCACCCACTTCTCCAGCATCTCCTTCTCAACACCAAGCTCTCTTGCAAGCTTAGCGAAGTCCGTTGAATCCATTTCACGCGAACTAGCCTGTAAAGGAAACACAGCGAGTGCCTTATAGGTCTCACCGGTTATCGCTAAACCATGTCGGTCGTAGAAATCCCCACGGCCAGAATCTAGAACTAGTCCACGTTCACGTTGAGCAACCGCTTCCCTCTTCCAGTTGAGACTGCGCGTTGAAGCAGGTGCTGCAGGCATGAGCTGCAGCCAAGCTAGTCTCATGATAAGGAGGAGCAAAATCATACTCATCCCCATTAGAACAACAAAAACACGCCGGTTCCTCCCCATCCGACGCTCATTTTTGTTCATTGGTACCTCCTAAGGAAATGTTGTGGAAGTCTGTAGCTTCCATTATCCCCCTCAGAGCTCGCATTCAACCATCATTCCTTATTACTTGAGTCCCTTATTGCTGAAGAAATCAAGCAAGAACGATTGAAACACCTTTGCTACCAGCGGCAGCTTCTCATTCGAACGATAAATAAGACCAATGGTGCGGGTCACTTTTGGCGAATGCACGCTCACCTTAACTGGCTGAAGCGGTCCTGATGCATAAAGTGCCATCTCAGGCAGCAGGCTTACACCCATTCCGGCAGCGACTAATCCTCGGATCGTATCGGTCTCTTCTCCCTCAAAACCAATATTTGGGGTAAAACCAGCTTCTTTGCAAGCTTCCCATACGATCGGTCTAAGTGAATATCCCTTACTAAACAAAACAAAGGTCTCATCCTTTAACTGTAGCAATTCAATGGTTTCTTCACCAGCAAGTCGATGATTAGGGGGTAGAATCGCGAATAATTCTTCCGTTAGTACGGTTTGTCCTGTTACATGCTCATGCTGTTCCGGACATGGGGATACGAAAGCCAGATCCACCTCACCTTTGACCACATCACCTATCAACGAAGGATACATTCCCTGCTTAAATCGAAACTTCACATTCGGATTTTGTTTACGAAAGGCAGATACGACCTCAGGTATGAGAGAAAATCCTAGACTATGAGGAAATCCAAGTCGAATCTCCCCTTTCTCGGGATCAAGAAATTCCTGAACCTCTAGAACAGAACGTTCCAAATCGGCCAGAATAACTTCTGCGCGCTTCAAAAAAAGCATCCCCACTGGCGTAAGCTGTAGATTACGTCCCTTTTGCAGGAAAAGCTTAGCTCCAAGCTCCTCTTCCAACTGGTGAATCTGCCTGCTTACTGCTGATTGTGCCACATGCAGCTCCTCAGCCGCCTTGGTTACATGTTCTCTTTTTGCCACTCTCACGAAATAGTACAACTGACGCAGCTCCATAACTTCTCCTCTTCCGTTCAAGCTGAAATTGGCGTACTAGCGTTTATCCTTGTATAGCAAGTACCTGTCATACCCATAAGCAAATACAAAACCTGCGATCAATCCGCCAACATGTGCCCAAATCCCGATGCCCGGGACAAATACAGAATATATTAACCCAAAGATCAAAATCGTGTATACGGTCTTTCTTGAACCTTCATCCAGCGTCTTCTTAAGAACAGCCAAATAGAGATACGCACCATATATACCATATATCGCTCCAGAAGCTCCAGCGCCTGCAGTAGTTGGCTCAACTACAGCACTAAGGAAATTTCCAGCAATACCACATAGCAAGTAAAAGACAGCATAGCGAACATGACCGAGCATTCTCTCCAGAGGCGGTGCAAAAACTAAAATCGCAAACATATTAAAAAACAGATGTTGGAAACCAATATGCATGAAAACTGCGGTTACGTACCGCCAAGGCTCCTCGAGTGAAAAATGATTCTGATCTGGCGTGCTGTAGAACATTCCTTTGTCGAGCAGCGAGTGATTATCACTTAATAAATCCAAAATAAATACAATAATGTTTATAGCGATAATCGCTGCTGTAACAGGGTACATCCGTAAATAACCCCGGAAGCTTTCATATCTTAAAAAAATCATCATATTCTCCTTTGCTCTCGTAATTGGACAACAGCATTTCATTATGATTATAATAAATCTGGTATTGAACATCCATTTGAAGGAGGAAAATTTTAAAATGGCACAAGAACGTACTGGCGTCGCGACCCTTAAAGGCAACCCTCTTACACTGATCGGACCTGAACTGAAGAAAGGTGATCAAGCACCTGATTTTCAATTAAACAAATCACTTGTTGACGTCGTTACATTGAAAGACTTCGCAGGTAAAGTGAAGCTTGTTAGTGTTGTTCCATCCATCGACACTGGTGTATG
Organism: Paenibacillus baekrokdamisoli; assembly: GCF_003945345.1. Lineage (GTDB taxonomy): Bacteria > Bacillota > Bacilli > Paenibacillales > Paenibacillaceae > Paenibacillus_Z > Paenibacillus_Z baekrokdamisoli. Next base: position 3,033,034 of record NZ_AP019308.1, read on the forward strand.
TGATGCGCAAACGCGTCGTTTCAACGAAGAAGCTGGTAAATTGGGTGATAATGTTGTTGTCTTGACAGTCAGCGTTGATCTACCATTCGCACAAGCTCGTTGGTGCGGCGCAGCTGGTATCGATAAAGTCGTCTTGCTTTCTGATTACAGAAACAATAATTTCGGTGAAGCTTATGGCGTCCTGATCAAAGATCTTCACTTGGACTTCCGCTCCATCTTCGTTATCGACGAAAAGGACACTATTCAGTATGTGGAAGTACTCAGCGAGATGACTGAGCACCCGAACTATGAAGAAGCTTTGAACGCTGTAAAAGCACTCGTATAAGCTACATAAACGGATTCATTATAATCCGTACCTCTAAGCATACAACAAAAGCGAGAAAAGGGACTCCTTTCCTCGCTTTTTGTTTTGTTTATACACCGCTCGTTTTGTACTGAGCCAGCTTCTTATCAAGCGTTCGGTAAATATCAATAATGACCCTATAGTTAGAACCGAGGTCTCCGAATGATCCCCGCGAAGCGGAATAAATGTCTACCGCTGCTGTTACCGGATTAACACTTATAACCGACACCGTAATATCCATCGTACGTCCACTCATCGTTCTCTTCTCAAGCACGATCTCACCAACAGATTGTACTTCATGAAGAATTTTGTAGCCTTGCATTTTCTTCAGTGTGGAGACGACTTCTTCCCACGATCTTTCCCTAGACAGCTTGTAAAAATGGGATTTAAGCATTGGATCTTTCGCTTTATCGCCAGTCAATTCATGACTGCGCAGCAACCCAATTAGGGTCCGCTTCAACAAAGGTAATCTCCCCCTCCAACTTCTATGTACACTAGAAAATATCATAACATAGTTTCTGACATAAAAAAAAGGGGTTGCCCCCTTTTCAAAATATCAGATCGTATAAAAGCATATCCTTCTCTGATATTTCTAAATGAAGAAACTCAATTCTCCGCCACCAGGGACGGTATTTGCCGCTTCTTCTTGTGTTTTAAAGTAAACCCGCCATGCCGTCCGACTTGCTTGTTTCTGAACCCGCTCTCGCAGGTGGGTGTCCGCAGAACCGCTTTTGAGATCCCTTTTCGAGGGCATGTCAGCTACGCTTCAATCTAGGTCTCCCGTAATACAGCCATTGGTTCAAAACAAGTTATAAGCCGTAACGTACATCGCAGGATGTATTCCTATTATAGCCGGAGATGAAGGAAAAGTAAACGCGGCCCGAAAGGCTATTTCTTGGCGTTATGTCCTTCTTCTGTAATAAACTCAATGCCTTCATTATCGATCTTTTCTTGAAGCGCTTCAGCCTCGGCGGCTGCCGCGGCTTTCTCAGCTTGCATTTGCAACTTCGTATAAATCCCATAGAAATTCCAAAAAGCAATAGCTGCTACGATACTGCCAGTAAAGAATGGCACTAAGAACATCAGCTTGGGTGAACTGAAGCTAATGTAAACCACAAAGCCACACATAATAGCCGTCGATAGTGAGCGAAGCGGTCTGCCAATTGTTAAAAGTACGGCATTCTTCAACAGCTGGAATGTCTTCATCTGATAGTGAACAACCATGGAGAAGAAGTTAAAGAGGGAAACAGCCAGTAAAGCCATAAGAGCAATAAACAAGTAGGAAATAATCTGCAGCGACTCAAGCTTAACCAAATAGACTCGGAAGTCAACAATAAGGATAGCAAAAATAACCACGTACAGAATACCGCCGATCATGCTTTGTTTATAGCACTCTTTGTAATTCCGGAAGAAAGTCTTCAAGAGCGGAGCATCAACTTCACCCATGACCCATTTACGTGCAACCGAGAATAAGGCGGCCGTTGCCGGAAAGAGTGTGAAAGGTGCAATAACGCTCGAGAGAATTAAACTCGTCATCAAAGCATCACTTGAATCAGCCATTAAAATGGGAAAGAGAAGAAAAATATAAGGTATAGAACAAATAATCCAGAGCAAGTTCGTAACAGATAACCGCATGATCCATTCCGATATTTTGTAAAACCCGCCCATTAAGCCTCTCATTTCCATAGTTGCGCTTTCCTCCTAAATATATCCGCTAAGCAAGCGATTACATGAATGTTATACATTCTACTATAATATAGGTTGACTTAATTAGCCAACGCCCATTTTAAATTATAATAGGCCACCGTCTAGACGACTCGGACCTAATTACACAGGATATACAGTATTCACTAAGCTAGACCTGAAACTTATGGAGGTCTCCGCTAGTGAACAACGCAAGGTTATGGAGGTCTGCTGGTTCTTCCTTGTTCTCTTCATATTGCTTATCATTATTAGCCGTTCTATTCTGTATTAATCCCATTCGCTTATAATCGTTAAAAAACCGGGGCATCCCTATCCATCCGATCACTCGGCTGAGGGATAGCCCCGGTTCTTCAATTAATTATTCGTCAGAGGATGGACGTGGAGTGCGGCGAACTTCGCTGCGGCCTTCCGTACGGCCTTTACTTTGTCCGTCGCGATCACGATTGTAAGAGCTGCCTGTGCTGCTGCTTGAGCTGCTGCGTCCACCGTAACCACCACGACTGTCGCCGCGTCCGCTGTCGCTGCGTCCACGAGGACCGCTGCTGCTGCTTCCACTGCCGCCACCCGTGCGATTACCGCCGCCGAAAGGACCGCCAGAGAAACGACGACCACTCGAACGAACATCAGGCTTACGTTTTTTAGCACGAATTGGATCTTCTGGAGTCAACTCGATACTAACATCTTTCTTCTCACCCGTAATTAATTTAATTGCTGAAGCTAACAAATTAACGGAATCGTATTGATCCAGCATTTGAATAGCAATAGCTTTAAATTCATTAATGGCATCATTCTCAACAAACTCAAGAATGCGTTCTGCTGTTACACGCTGCTTACCTTCAATCGCTTCCGCGATGCTTGGCAACGGTTTTTTAGCAATTTTTTGACGTGTAACTTTCTCGATGAAGTGCAGATGATCAATTTCACGCGGAGTGACGAATGACCAAGCAGTTCCTTCTTTACCAGCACGGCCAGTACGGCCGATACGGTGTACATAGCTTTCTGGATCTTGCGGTAAATCGAAGTTAATAACATGTGTTACGCCGGATACATCAAGTCCACGTGCTGCAACATCTGTTGCAACCAGTACATCAATGCTGCCGTCACGGAATTTACGCATAACGTTATCCCGTTGGTTCTGTGACAAGTCACCGTGCAAGCCATCTGCGGAGTATCCGCGCTTCTGGAGTGCTTCGCTGAGCTCATCAACACGACGTTTAGTACGTCCAAAAAGAATTGCAAGTTCCGGCGATTCCATATCAAGCAAACGGCTAAGCGCATCGAACTTCTGACGCTCATGAACTTCAATATACGCTTGGTCGATAAGAGGTGCGGTTACTTGCGTTGGAATTACAGACACATGCTCCGGATTTTTCAGGAATTGTTGAGCCAATTTCTGAATGTTCGTTGGCATTGTGGCCGAGAACAACATCGTGTGACGGTTTTCTGGTACAAGCTTAAGGATTGATGTAATATCCTCCATAAAGCCCATGTCCAGCATTTCGTCCGCTTCGTCCAATACTACCGTTTGTACATCATCAAGACGGATCGTTTTGCGGTTGATGTGATCAAGCAAACGTCCTGGTGTACCAATGATGATTTGCGGTTTCTTTTTCAAAGCACGAATTTGTCTTCCGATTTCTTGTCCGCCGTAAATAGGCAATGAACGTAATCCTTTGTAACGAGTAAGCTTTCCGATCTCTTCCGAAACTTGAATGGCAAGCTCGCGGGTCGGGGTCATGATCAATGCTACGATACGCTCTTCGGTTACCGGAATCTTGTTAACAAGAGGTATTCCGAAAGCAGCCGTTTTGCCCGTTCCCGTCTGAGCTTGACCAATTAAATCGGTACCGGTCAGCGCAATAGGAATGGCTTTTGATTGGATTGGAGTGGATTCTTCAAATCCGAGCTCCGTGATGGCTTGTAAAACTTTGGGTTCCAAGCCGAATTCAGCAAATGTTTTCAAACTTTTTCAATCTCCTTCTATCTGCATCCTACAGAAAATATACAGTTCATTATAGCACAGTTACCTTCGCGAATACCAGCAAGTCTAAAATAGGCATACTAAGACCAACTAAAATCTGGTCTGAGGTGATCCATTTTGAGTATGACTCGTACTGCAGGTGTCATGCTGCTAAGCTCCCTGCTTATTGCTTTTGGCTTCAACCAATTACTTATTCCGCATAAAATGATAAGCGGTGGTGTCTCGGGGATCACCATGATTATCGGTTATGCGACTGCCCTAAACATCGGCTGGCTTTATTTTATACTGAATGTGCCTATTTTAATCTGGGGCTGGCGGGTGCTTGGTGTTCGTTTTGTGGGATGGAGTATGTTTTCTGTTGTGGCTACGACCATTGCGCTGCAGCTCATACCTATAAAACCAATTGTTACTGATCTTACGCTAGGTGCAGTATTCGGAGGCGTAGTCGTCGGATTTGGCAGTGGACTTTCCTTCCGTGCCGGCTCCTCTACAGGCGGTTTCGATATCATAGCGACCATTCTAACACGCAGACGGGATCTGTCTATCGGTATGCTGATCTTTGTCATGAATGGCGCCGTTATTGTAGCCTTAGGTTTGTTAACGAAAAATTGGGATATCGCTCTATTCTCCCTCCTCTCTATATTTACTACTGGTAAAATCATTGATCTTATCCATATCCAGCATGCCAAAGTTACGGCTTTTATTGTAACTAGCCAGACTGAAGCGCTGCGTTTAGCACTACTCCCCCTGCACAGAGGAATTACCGTCATTCGAACTCGTGGAGGCTACACCGATTCGGAGTATGACATGTTAATGACTGTCACGACCCGCTTCGAGCTGACACAGCTAAGAAAAATCATTTCATCAATAGATCCAAAAGCATTTGTAAATATTGTCGAGACGGTTGGAACTATGGGTGAATTCCGCAAACCGATTATATAAGTTTAGAAACTAAACGAATTGATGTCTCTCTTTACCCGACAAACATGGATTTTTCTTCCTACCCCTAGTTTTTTTGAAAGCTACTGCTATAATATAACTATCCCGTAGTAATTGTTTCATGCCTCATGTTTTTGCCCTCCATTACGATGAAAGGGTGATGCTTCGATGGATATGGAAACGGTTAGACTGTCGCGGATTGTTGAAAAGCTGGTGCCTGAGCTAGTGCCTTTCCTCACGGAGCGGGAATTGAATCTAAATATCGTGCTGCGCGATGGACTGGCCTTACTGGAACCGGATGACGCGATGGAGATTGTACAGCACAGCATTGAGCAACAAAGAGAAATGCTTTTGCAATAGCAAGTAGAAGTGGCTGGCTTATGCAGCCTTCTAAACGATTTAGAACGAGAACGGTTTTCCGTTCTCGTTCTTTTTTTGTCGACCATAAAACGCTCCTTTATTGCTTCACAGCCGTCCATTCACGTTTAATATCCTACAAAATAACTCTGTGCCTGATCGCAAAACTGCTTTATAATTTGATGTACAGAGCGTATGAGGAGAGAGTGCAATGGACACAATATTTTCAACTTTTTTATTATTATTTCATTTATTCACAGGAAGCAGCACTATGACTGGCCAAGAGAGCACTTCTACACATCAGATGCTCACCACACTATTAACAGCAACCACAGCACAGCAACCTGCCTCGACACTGCCTGGATCGACCGTTGATTCTGGACTAGGCACCGATCCTGCTAAGCATGATCCACAGCCAAATGCACCAAAAGTGAAAGGCATCTATGTGACAGCACATAGTGCAGGCGGATCAAGGATGGAATCCTTATTGAAGCTGCTTGACGATACACCGCTGAACAGCATGGTCATCGATCTAAAGGATGATAATGGTTATATTACCTATCCCACTCAAAATGCAGAATTGCTTAAGCTTGCCAAGCCGCAAAAGTACATACGCGATATGCCTGCTTTAATGGATCGTCTCAAGAAGCATGACGTTTACCCGATCGGCCGGATCGTTGTATTCAAGGATACTATACTTGCTCAGAAGCACCCTGAGCTTTCCTTCCGTTATAAAGACGGTACAGTTTGGAAAAATGGTAAAGGCGACAGCTTCGTAAATCCATATATGAAAGAAGTATGGGATTATAACATTGCGATGGCGAAGGAAGCCGTGCAGCTCGGGTTCAAGGAAATTCAGTTCGATTACGTTCGTTTCCCTGAAGGTTTCGAGAAGAAGGCAGATTCGCTCGTATTCACCAAAAACAAAGATACACGCGTTGATACCATTTCCGGTTTCGTCAAGTATGCAAAGTCACAGCTCGAGCCACTCGGTGTTCGGGTATCGGTTGATATCTTCGGATATGCTGCCTCCGTACCAGCAGCCGAGGGGATTGGACAGGATTTCGTGAAAATCTCGAAGCATGTGGATGTTATCTCGCCTATGATCTACCCGAGCCATTACAGCACAGGCTGGTTTGGGGTCAAGGATCCCGATAAGAATCCATACGCGACGATTAAAGGTGCGATGGTTGATACGCACAAGAAGCTTGATCCTATAGGCTCCTACAAGCCGGTCATTCGACCATGGATTCAAGATTTCACCGCTAGTTGGCTAGGTAAAGGGCATTATATACCCTACGGCAAAGCAGAGGTTGAAGCGCAAATTAAAGCACTAAAGGATACGAATGTTGAAGAATATCTCCTTTGGAATGCAGGCAATAAATATTCGGCCGATACAAAATTTTAAATGACAAAAGCCCCTCAGCTGCGAGTAAGGGATGGATGATGAATCCGTCCTCTCGCTCTCGCTGAGGGGCTTTTTTTTGTTACTGTTGCGGGATGAAGTAACCTGCGCCTGGTTCTGTTCGTTTCTTCTCGACAATCGCAGCTGATGTGATAATTGGTGATTTGATGTAGTGACGAGCGACATGACTCTCTACTACCGAAAAGGCTTTCTCATCTGTTTCGGCTAGAATAATTAAATGGGCAGATGTCGTTTCCATTTCGATTTCGATTTTATATAAGAACATGAATTATTTCCCCTCCGTTTTCATACAAGAATGATGACGATGAGCGCATATACCTGCAAAATGAAAACCTTATAGGGACGATAGCGAACACTCTACGCTCTGTCCATATAAGGTTTCTTTTAAGATTTATTGAGATAACCGAAGCGCTAGATTATATAAATCCATGTTGAACGGTTTCTTTGTATTGACAACTTTGTCGATATCGGTGACAACTAATTCTCCACGGATGATACCACAGCCTTTTCCTGATTCGCCTTCCATTAGCTTCCGAACCGCAAAATCACCCAGCTGGCTTGCTAGTATCCGGTCGTTATGAGTCGGCGAACCGCCGCGCTGAATATGACCCAGTACCGTTACACGCGGTTCCATGCCGCAGCGCTGTTCAATTCCTCTTCCGATCTCTTCTCCTGTGCTTGCGCCTTCAGCAACGATAATAATACTATGGCGTTTTCCTGAAGCAAAGTTTTCCTTCATCCGGTTTGCAACCTGATCGATGTCGAATGGTACTTCCGGCACAATAATGGTCTCTGCTCCGCTTGCAAGCCCTGCATATAAGGCAATATCGCCACAGTGACGACCCATAACTTCAACAACGGACGAACGCTCATGGGAAGTCATCGTATCGCGCAGTTTGTTAATTGCATCGACTACGATGCTAACGGAAGTATCAAATCCGATTGTATAATCGGTGAACGGAATATCATTATCGATTGTCCCAGGCAAACCCATCGTCTTGATCCCAAGCTTACAAAGCTTATTAGCGCCTTGATAAGACCCATCTCCACCGATAACAATAAGACCTTCGATACCGCGTTCACGAAGTACTTCCGCACCCTTCTGCTGGCCTTCTGGCGTCATAAACTCCTTACATCTAGCGGTTTGAAGAATCGTACCTCCACGTTGGATAATATCCCCTACGCTTCGCAGATCCATTGGACGCAAATCATTATTAAGAAGACCTTGATAACCCCGCTGTACACCGTAAACCTCTACACCGTAATAAAGCGCACTTCTTACAACTGCGCGAACAGCAGCGTTCATTCCTTGTGAATCCCCACCGCTGGTCAATACGGCAATCGATTTAACTGCTGACATTCCCATCCACTCCTCTTATCATCTCTTTATTTATCTGCTATCTTCGCCTGCTTCCGTATGACAATACTGTTCACCCAAAAGAAAAGCCGAGTGAGCGGACTTTTTCTCATCAATCGTTTGGAGACGCGCTGTACATCGACTTGACCCCGTACCTTAGGGTCTGATAGATACAAAGCGAGCAGCCCTTCAATCACCATGCGGTGAAACTGCCATCCTGGAAGAGCAAGTACATCTTGACGCGCTTGCTCAACCATATCTCCAATTCTCTCAATAAGCTTGGTCTGATCCTCATAGTAGTTACAAAAATTCAGATCCCCGCCGATGCGGTCCTCTTCTTGATCAATTAAGTAGTCCAGCATTATATGAAGCCCACAAACATATGGGAAGTAAGCATCTAAGGCAATACGTGCATCTTCTTCCGTTACACCTTCTTCTGCAGCAAAAAGAAAAAGTAGAAACATCCCAAGCGTTGATCCAGTCGCAGCAGCAAACTCATTCCAGCGCAGATTAGGCACCTTGTGACGATGATTCTCCCACCACGCAAGCAGCTCCGGTTCGCGACTTTCCTTGACAATATGCTTATTAACCTGCAAATCGCCGTATAAACGGACAAGCTCAGTTACAACAGGCTTTACACTGTTATAAGAAGGGAGCTTCTTTACACAGATTTGGCAGGTAGAAACGAGCTCTTGCAAATAGCCGCCGTCATCACGTTCACTTCTAAGTGCATAATAGTCTCGAAGCGGCGACTCGGGTTCTATAGCATCCAGCATGGATTGGTGTAATAGTCGAAAATCATCAGGGTCAAGTGATGTGCTTCGGTCACATAGGTTGTCCAAATAATCACTAATCGTCTGCAGCGATACGATAAGCGGTATTAATATGTGACGCTGACGTAAGTTAGCGGCGGCGTAAACGCCACCTCCCTGACAGTGAAACTCTTTACTATCCATACTTGCGATTGCTTGTGTTCTCAATTCCTTGTCTGGAATACGCTGCGCAATGACTCTGAGCCGATTAAGTTCAGCTTTCACTCCAGGGAGCACATATTTGTAAACCCGGATCATTAAAGGAACGGGCGACTTTGGTATTTGACGAGCTGATGGCGATTTCATACTAGACGCCCTCCTCGGCCAATTCCCGTTAGGAATGGCGACGCGATTCAATCTCTTGATTGATGCGGTACCAGATATGTAGATCATTAATCCGGCTTGCAAGCTCCGCAATATCCGAGTTTATTGTACAGGAGGTTTCAAAATCCTCCTCCTCGAACAGCTCTGCTTGCTTCACATGAATCAAAAGTTCAAAAGCGAATACACGGTCAGGGATCGAGCCGCGGATAATTTCCCATTGCGTTACAATGAATGCTTGCTCCTCATTACTGAATAATTCAAAACTACGATCCAGTTCAGGAAGCGAGATACCCAGACGTTCGTTCCATAGGAAAAGATGATTCACGATCAAAAACCTCCATGCACTAATGTACCATTTCAGAGAGTACAAATCCAGCGCGAAAACATGTTCGCCATATGCTATACTGGGGTTTATGGTTACGATATCAACGGCCTCGCTGTATCCTCTGGGCAAGACAGCTTGAGCGTTTTATATGGAGTGAATGACAGCATGGGGTTATCAAATTCAAGCTCAACAACCGCAACAACAGCAGCAGGCCAATCCATCCCTTCCTCAACAACAATCAAACCGGCGGCTGCAAGAAAAGAAACAACTGCCCTTCGAACGTTTAGTTTCGCTTCTTATATGACGATGGCCATGATTGTTTCCTATTTCCCTCTCTTCTTCATGGATCGCGGCTATAGCGCCTTACAAATAGGAATTATTTACTCGACCGGTCCGTTTATATCTATCTTTGCCAATCTATTGTTTGGAGCATTAAGTGACAAATACCGAACGATCAAAAAGATCATGACAGTACTCTTATTCGGACAGTTAGTCATGATTTCATTGCTTCTCACAACCGATACTTTTCTTGTCGTGTGCTTCATTATGCTGGCATTTTACTTTTTCCAGACGCCTGTCAATCCACTTAGTGACAGTTTGATTTTGTTATCCAGTCAATATACAGGAACACCCTATGCTCTCATTCGTATATTCGGTTCACTAGGATTTGCCTTCGCTGCTTTCGCTATGGGGCAGCTTCTGAAGCTAACGGGATCATCCGCTACTCTGCTCCTTACATTAGGTACAATTGCCATAACCTGCTTGCTCACCCTTCGATTGAAGGACTATCAGGGCTCGATGAGAAAAATTGAATTCTCTGGCTTTTATAAGCTCATCCGCAAACCAAGCATCGTTAGCTTCTTCATAATCGTGCTTATCGTTTCGATTTCTCATCGGATGTATGAGGGGTTTCTAGCTGTCACAATGCGCCAGATGGGAGCAAGTGATTCACTCGTTGGTATCGCTTGGCTTACGTCCGCTTGCAGTGAAATTCCCGTTCTATTCCTCCTTGGAAAGTATGGCCACAAATTCAAGGAGCTGCCTCTGCTCGCGGTTGCCAGCTTCATGTACGCCGTTCGGTTCTGGTTAGTAAGCGAAGTCACTTCTCCCATTTGGATTATTCCGATACAAGCGATGCACAGCATAACCTTCGGCATTTATTTCGCAACCGCCTTACGTTATTTGTCCCTAATTATTCCTGATGAATATAGAGCGTCAGGGCAAGCGGTATATGCCGTCGTATTTAGCGGTTTCGCCGGCGTCATTAGCGGGATGATCGGTGGAAATGTATATGAGCATTTTGGAAAAACGACTTTCTTCCATTTAGCCATGGTCCTTGCTCTCATTGCTTCGGCCAGCTTCCTGGTCAAACACTATGTAACCAATCGTTCTTAAAAGCTAGTTGAGAAGCTTATACACACGAAGAAACGGCTAGCGCCGTCCTTGGCGGCGAAGCAAGTTTCTTCCCTCTGAAATATAAGCAAAGTATAGAGGAAACTTATACTTTCTTATATTTTGAATGGCAACGAATAACAGCCTTACAGCTTTCATCTTGAATGAAAGGTGTAAGGCTGTTATTGTCTAAAACTCAGGAAGCAATTATTCGTCTTCGCCTTCAATCTCGAAGTTTACATACACATCTTGCACATCCTCATTATCTTCAAAGGCGTCCATCATTTTTTGCAGCTTCTCGGCGTTCTCGCCTTCGGATTTGACCGAGTTTTGCGGCAGCCAGCGTACGCCTGCATTGACGAATTGATAGCCTTCGTTCTCAAGTCCATTCTTCACCTGCTCGAACTCATGCGGATGTGTCAGAACCTCGAAGCTATCTTCGTTGACGATAACGTCCTCTGCACCATTCTCTAAGGCTTGCATCATCATCGTATCTTCGTCTGTTTCAAATTGCTCCCTATCAATAACAAGTAATCCCTTATGATCGAACATATAAACAACGCAGCCGCTCTCTCCCATATTGCCGCCCCGTTTGTTAAAAATCGAGCGAACGTCTGCAGCCGTACGATTGCGATTATCCGTTAGACAACGCACCATAATGGCAACTCCCCCTGGTCCGTAGCCTTCGTACATAATTTCTTCGTACTCCACGCTGTCGGAAGCTCCCGCCGCTTTCTTAATCGCACGCTCAATGTTATCACTTGGCATCTGTTCGGCACGCGCAGCAGAAATAGCTGTCTTCAGAGCAAAGTTGGATTCCGGATTGGGTCCACCCTTGCGGGCATGTACATAAATTTCACGAGCCAATTTGACGAATTTATTATTTTTAGCCTGATCGGCCTTACCTTTACGGTCTTTAAACAACTTAAACTTCATGGCGATCTCTCCCCTTAACGTTAAATTCCATTAAACAGTTTATCATCTAGAAGCCCACTTGGTCAAAGGATTGGAAGCCATGCAGGTAAGAAACTTATGCTTTTTGAACATTAAAAAAACCCGACAATGAATGTCGGGTCTTCATGTATGCATCAACGCATGAAATGGATAGAAAGAAATTGTTCTATAACTTGATGACGTTAGCAGCTTGCGGGCCACGGTTGCCTTGCGTAATATCAAATTCAACCGACTGACCTTCATCCAGAGACTTGAATCCATCGCCTTGAATAGCAGAATAATGAACGAATACATCTTCTCCACCCTCGACTTGAATGAATCCGTAGCCCTTCTCGGCGTTAAACCACTTCACAGTTCCTTTCAAATGAACAACCTCCTAAAATGAACACCGTCTAAAACGACGGCTTCTTAATATTATATATGCGAGTGCACCCATTATCAATCATATTGATATATAAATTCCCAATTCGGAGCCTGGAATAAATGGCAGCTTGGTCTTGAAAAAGCCAGTACTTCCGCCATTTTTCTCAATATCCAAGGCAAGCTGATCGAGAAAGCTGTATGGCTTCCATTTGAGCGACATAAGCGGATAAATGCGTACACAACCACCAGGCTTACAGACACGCATCATCTCTAGAACCGCTTGCAGATGGAACGGATAATCGAACTGTTCCTCGTAGAGAAATAAAAAATGGCTGCAAAGAACGAGTGAGAACTGTCCATTGTCGAAGGGTAAATTCGGGAGACTTCCAACCTTATATCGAAGCGCACGCTGTTCCTTGTTTTCATAATGGGACGCGAATCTTTTCAAGGAAGCTTCTCTTCCTGCACGATGTTTGGTCATGTCTCCGTAATAAGATAAATCCAACTGATTGGCCAATTTCATCAGCTTGCCTGTTGAAACCTCTATCTCTTCGTCCGCATCAGCGATAAGCTGCTCTGGTTCCAAAGCATATCTGGGATCAACTGCAAATGCTTCGTACCCTTTGTGGAATGCATCTGCTGTAAACGATGAACCCCCTGCAGCGATATCAAGAATTTGACCCTCTGTCAGGTCACTTTCCTTCAAATCGAACATCTGTAAATACTCATCAAAACTTCGGCAAGTTATCGAAACACCTATCTGCTCATAACCTTGCTGCATGGCTCATCTCTCCTCTTCTCATCTCTACTCTGCTCATCTCTTCTTGACTACTTCCTGCTCTGCCGCTGCCCTCTAATTCCATGATCCTAACAGAACAGCTAACGGTTTACATAGTTTAACATATGAATTATTTGATTTCCATCCCTTATTACGGCTATGATGAAGGGTACGAGCATGTATGTTGAAAGGATGATCCTAATGTTTAAGAAAGTACAAATCTACAAAACGGACAAGTATAATATGCTGAATGTTGAAGTACAGGGAAAAACGCTCATTGTGAGGGAAATTTCCGATCAATGGGGCGAGGAATGCCACACCTTCGTTAGCCGTCCAGAGATGCTTCACTGGGCACAAAATCGCTTCAAACCGGAAGCTTTCGTCGGTCGTGAAGAAGAGTATAAAGAAATTTTTGAAGCCTTCCGTTCTGTTTAATTGAAGGAGAAGGAAAAATCATCCTGCATATCGAACATATCAGATGCGAGGGTTGCATAGGTTGTGCGGAGGGGAGAGCTTACGAAAGTGGATACAACAGCTACGATTATTTTCATCATCGCAGCCTTTTCATTGGGCATCATTATTATTTTGCAGCGAGATAAAATTCCTGCAAGCATGCGCAGAGGATTCGCTATCGCTTCAATTGTGTTTATTGCTTTTGCTTTTTTCCTAATTGTTTATAGTTTAACAACTATGGGTTCATAATGAAGCGCTCAGCAGGCTAAACTAGGGGCAAACGATTGTGGAGCGTGAGCATATGAAATGGCTGCCTATTGTATTGTCCCTTACCCTGCTGCCAGTTACTGGCACTGCCCCTTATCGTACAGCACCCGATTCAGCAGCCTCAACCACTATAAAGCATCAACCGAGGAGGATTTCGATGAGCCAATTACCTAAACGTTCTGAAACCGCGCCTGAGTACCACTGGAAGCTTACCGATTTATTTGCGGATCAATCCGCATGGGACAAGGATTATGCGAAGGCGAAGGAACAAATGAAGCAAGTCGATGCCTTTGAAGGAAAGCTATCTGATCCAAAACAGCTTAAAGCTTGCTTCGAGCTTGAAGATGAGCTATCACTTCATGTTGAGCGTCTCTATGTCTATGCCAATATGAAGCATCATGAAGACACAGCTGAGCCCACTTATATGGCGCTCTCCGATAAATCAAAAAAGCTTAGCGTTGAAACTGGAGAGGCACTCTCCTTCATTACACCAGAGGTGCTCAGTCTCTCAGATAAAGATTTAGAAGCTTTGATCAACAATCCGGAGCTTGCCAAATATCGCCACACGCTAGAAGAAATGCGTCGCCAGAAAGCGCATATCTTGTCCAAATCAGAAGAAGCACTGCTCGCACAAGTCGGTAATATTAGTCAAGCGCCAGGCACGATTTTCAGCTTGCTCAATAATGCCGATCTTAAGTTTCCAAAGGTCAAAGACGAGAATGGCGAAGAGGTAGAATTGACGCAAGGCCGTTACATACAGTTCCTCGAAAGCAAAAATCGCGAGGTTCGCGAGGCAGCCTTCAAAACGATGTACGAAACCTACGGCAAACTGAAAAACACCCTAGCAGCAACACTTAGCGCCAACGTCACTAAAAACACCTTCTATTCCCGTGCTCGTAAATACCCATCTACGTTGGAAATGTCCCTTTATGGTGATAACATTCCGAAGGAAGTTTATGAGAACCTGATTCATACGATCCATAAATATCTCCCTTTGATGCATCGCTACATGGAATTGCGGAAAAAGCTGCTTAAGGTTGATGAGCTTCACATGTATGATCTATTTGCTCCGCTTGTCGATGAATTCAAAATGGATATTACGTTTGATGAAGCAAAAGCTACCGTTAGCAAAAGCTTGAATCCACTAGGTGAAGATTACTTAAAAGTGTTGAATCAAGGCTTTACTAACGGCTGGATTGACACCTATGAGAATGAAGGCAAACGCAGCGGTGCATACAGCTGGGGCGCGTTCGGCACGCATCCCTATGTGCTGTTGAATCATAAAGATAACTTGAACAGCATGTTTACACTTACCCATGAGATGGGCCATGCGCTTCATTCTTACTACTCGGATAGCAATCAAGACTATCGAGATGCCCAGTATACGATCTTCCTGGCTGAGGTAGCATCTACACTTAACGAAGCTCTCCTTATGGATTACATGCTGAAGAAATCAACGGATCCGAAGGAAAAAATGTATCTGCTCACCTATTACGCAGATCAATTCCGGACGACCGTATTCCGTCAAACGATGTTTGCTGAGTTTGAGAAAATCATCCATGAGCAAGCCGAAGAAGGCGTATCGCTGACTCCACAAGAATTAAGCAAAATCTATTATGACCTGAACAAGCAATACTATGGAACAGGAATGGTTATTGATAAAGATATTGAAATGGAATGGGCCCGCATCCCACATTTCTACACAAGCTTCTATGTATACAAATATGCGACCGGGTTCTCCGCAGCTACAAGCTTCTCGAAACAAATTCTCGAGGAAGGCGCTCCTGCAGTTGAGCGTTATCTTGGCTTCTTGAAGAGCGGCGGCAGTGACTACTCCATCAATATTCTAAAAAAAGCTGGCGTCGATATGTCGACACCAGAGCCAATCGAGCAAGCGATGAGCGTATTCGAGAATCTCATCGAGCAAATGGAACAGCTAACAAAATAAGAAGATGTAAGGATAACAAAAAGAGCAGCGAATCCAGTAATGAGGAATCGCTGCTCTTTTTTGTGTGCTCTTCAATAAAACGCTACCCTCATGATCTGCTGGTGCTGCCGGAAATCAGAATGCCACTGCATCCAGCTCTTTTCCATAAGGATGCAAGGGATCTACGGGCTATGTTTGCGGCGCCACTTCAGGTGCAAAGAGCGCAGTCGCTTCCACAAACCCAGCAACTGCTGCGTTAAGGCGTAGAATCAGCTCTTCTTCAAGAATGAATGAGCCATCTTCCGTTTTTGTAATTTGTTTATCTACTGCATAGACACCAGCTGTAATATGTCTTGCATATAAGGCGGATAACACAGGCTTCAACGCATAATCGATGGCAAGTAAATGTGCAATCGTGCCTCCAATGAACAATGGAAGGATGACCTTTCCTTCTAGACCCTTCTGAGGAAGTAAATCCAAATAAGTTTTCAAAACGCCCGTGTAAGCTGCTTTGTAAACTGGACTAGCAATAACAATCGCATCTGCTTCTGCTACAATTCGGTTCGCTTCCACAATAGACGGGCTGTCGAAGCGGGCTAGAATCAAATCCTCAGCTGGAAGTGAGGCTACATGAAGGAATCTAACGTCCAGTCCGAGAGATACAAGTCTTTCTTCAATATGGTCTACAATGCCATTTAATCGCGAGATGGGATTGGGGCTACCTGAGATAATGACTACTTTGGGCATAATTTTCTCACTCTCCATGTTCATGTTTAATGTTGAATGTCGAAAAGAGATCTCATATTCCAGCATCTAATCTATCCTTAGTATATATTTTTAATTCCAAGCTGTAAACTATGAATTAAACATGAATAATAAGATTTAGATCTACTTATCCGGAGGATAGAGAATAATTCGGCCTTCTTCCATCTCAACATGAACTTTGTTCTTTTCTTTGAATTCATCAGCTTGCAGATAGGTTGAAGGAATCTGCAGACGCCCTGCTTTATCAATTACCGCGTACTCTACATGACTCTCCTAGGTTGTGAACGCATTACCGTTCCCTCGTTACCAGTCATTATTTTATCCGTAAAAGATTAAGCCAATAGCCCACGCCAACAAACCGGCGATGGCTGAAGATACTAGGTTCACGGCATCATTGGTCATCCATGCGCAGCCGCGTATTCGTAGGGCAGCGACACCGCAATGTTCTGCGCGCTCCATCTCGCTTCCGCAGATACTGCAGCGGTACATCGCTTGCACGGTCGCGCCGAGCAGCGAGTCAGCGTATGCGCCTGCGAAGCCAGCCACTGCGGCCGCAGCAATGAGCCCGCCAGATGTCACCCCAGCAGGAGCCAATAGCGCAGCAATTACGCCGATGAACACAGCGCCAATAAGAGCAGCGGCGCTGCCGAGCGGCGTAACGCCGCCGCTCGTGCCTGGAGCCACAGCCTTGCCGCTAAGCAGCGCACGCGGCGCGGTGCGGCTTAGCGCTCCGATCTCGGTGGCCCATGTGTCGGCATTCACTCCTCCCATGACACCAACAAAAGCATAGAGCCAGCCAGCCCCTGGCCAACATGCATGCCCTGCACACAGAACAAGACCTAAACCACCATTCGCCCATACCTGAAGGGCGTCTCTACGGCCGGTCTTCGCGTAAGTGCTTTCGGCTTTCCGCTTCGTCCGGTGATGCCGTTTCCACTTCGACCAAACGGAGGAGGAGATGAAAAAAGCGAGCAGGACACTGAACCACATAGGGTCACCAAGTGTAACATAACAGGTTCCCATAACTATCGCTGACCAAGCACCCGATAGAGATAAAGAGCGCAGCCGATAAGCCACTACAGCGATAAATGAACTCCCGATTGCGCCTATAAAAAACCTGATCCACCATTCTGTAATCCAATGCTCCATAATCATCTCTCCTTTCTCATAATTCTCTTACAAATAATCAGAAAATACCGAATTCATGCTTTGCAGCGTTCATGCTTTACTGTAGTATTAACTATAAACGACTACATAGAGGAAAAACTGTCGAACAAGGAGTGTCGTTGCCCTTATGCACAAAAAGAACGACGCAGCTTCTATACCCTCCGCTGCTGTGAATGAGCGGACACCTGAGCAGCTTCTACGCATTATCTTTGAGTATACAGCTAAGATAGGCAGCGAGCGCAGTTTGCACAGCGTTCTACTTTTAATGGCCGATATGGGCCGTGAAATGATATTGGCTGATCGCTGTACAGTATGGCTGATTGACCATACACGAGACGAACTCTTCACAACAATTGCACATGGAGTTAATGAGATTCGCATTCCGCTTGGGACCGGCTTTGTCGGCCATACGGTTGTGACTGGAGAACCTCTATTAATTGATGATGCGTATAGCGATGTCCGCCATAATGCAGAGAATGATCGTCGCACAGGGTATCGAACGAAGTCCATTATAACCGTACCTTTCGTTGGTAATGACGGTACAATTATCGGCGCTTACCAAGCTATAAATAAATTAACACCGAATGCTGTCTTTACCGAGCATGACTTAGAACAATTGAAGCTGGCTGCTTCCTATGCAGGCAAGTCGCTCGAATCCGTCATGCTGCATGAGGAAATCATGGCTACGCAGCGAGAGATTATTTTTGTTATGGGTCAGATCGGGGAGAGCCGTTCAAAGGAAACCGGCAATCATGTTAAGCGGGTTGCGGAATATTCCTACATCCTAGCTCGAGGTTATGGGCTGAGCATCCATGAAGCGGAGCAGCTGAAGATGGTTTCACCCATGCATGATATCGGCAAAGTAGCGATACCTGATGCTATTCTCAATAAGCCTGGCAAGCTGACGGAAGAAGAGTTCAATAACATGAAGACTCATACGGATATCGGATATAATCTATTGAAATCCTCTAGCCGCGAGCTTATCAAGACAGCCGCTATCGTCGCTCATCAGCATCATGAGAAATGGAATGGAACAGGTTACCCAAGAGGTATTAGCGGTGAGGACATTCATCTTTATGGCCGTATCACTGCAATTGCCGATGTATTCGATGCGCTGGGCAGTGAACGTGTATACAAAAAGGCCTGGGAGCTCGACCGTATTTTAGCACTGTTCGAAGAGGAACGCGGCCGCCATTTCGACCCTGACCTTGTCGATGTGTTTATGGACAATCTGCCTCAAATTCTAGAAGTACGTGAGAATTACGTAGATTAACAGCACCATATAGAAAGAGAATCGGCTATTCCTCAAGAGGGGATAGCCGATTCTCTTTATTCATGCAGCTCCCTCAGCGCTTGTCCGAAGCGGTCAGGATAATTCGTGCAAATTAATATCGTCGGATCAAGCTTGGTCAGTCGTTTCATCATCGCGATGTCATTAACCGTCCATGCCATGACGGTTATGTTAGCATCTTGCATGGTCTTCATCAATGCCGAAGAAATGCTGGCATATCCGATCGATAGGAAGCTGGCATCTAATCGCTGCAAATCGGTTAGAAGTGTCCATGGCGCTAAATCAGTAATCAGACCCGTTCTTATATCCTTCGACAGCTGACGAACGGTTTGCAGCGCCCCGGAATCAAATGACGTAAGTACAGAATCATGCTGCAATCCCTTCTTATAGAGCAGCTCCACGACCTTCTGCTCCAGTCCCGGATAGCGACCTCCATAGGTCTTCAGCTCGATATTGAGTCGGCAGCGCCCGATAGTCGCATCAAGTACCTCTTCTAACGATGGAATTCCCTCCGCTGGAAGCTGCTTGGAATACCAGCTCACTGCATTCAGACTTGATAATTGCTTGGCAGTGAAGTCAGCAACACGACCAGATCCGTCGGTCGTCCGCTTCAACATATCATCATGAATAACAACAGGAATACCATCAGAGGACAATTGCACATCTAGTTCAATCCACTCTACATATGGAAAAGCTAAAGCTTCACGAAATGCCTCCATTGTATTCTCAGGTGCAAGACCGGAAGCACCGCGATGAGCTACACAGGAATGGGTGATATCGCTCATTTGTCTACTCCTTCGCTTTAATAAAGCCGTTTTTATCCAGCGTTGACTGAATCGAAATACTGGATATTCGCTTCAGAAGCTGAACTGCCTGATCGCCTTCAATCGGGTTCGGCTGTGAATTAACAGCACGCATGGGATGGAACTGAAGGGAGCAATCCCCTTTTGCCGTACAAACAGCATCCAGAACCCCCGTATCCTTCGTTTTATCCGTTGCCGTCATATTAAAAATAAAATTGCCAAGGCTATACGAAATCCATTTCCCCTTATAGCGTTCAAATCCTTGCAGGACATGCGGATGACTGCCAACAATTAAATCTGCCCCAGCATCGATATAGGCATGTGCTAATTGCTTTTGGACTGCATTGGGATTATCGGATCGTTCAATGCCCCAATGCACCATCACAATAACGAGATCTGCTTGCTGCTTCGCTTCTCTGATTGCTTTCAAGGCTCTTGTCGCATCATAGGTCTCTGCAACTCCTGCACGATCCTTCTCCGCCTTCCAAGAGCCAACCGGAACCACTCTTGTCAGCCCAATATAAGCAACACTTATACCCTTCGCCTCCAGAATAACTGGCTTGAATGCTTCCGCATCATCATGTCCAGCTCCTATATTGGGCATACTCACTTTATTGAGATAATCAACGGTATCCAGCAGCCCTTCTACCCCTTGATCAAGAGTATGATTGTTGGCTAGATTAACAATATCAAATCCAGCTTCCTTGAGTGCCGGAAGAGACTTTGGCGAACCCTTGAACACAAAGGATTTATTGGTTGCAGGCACGCCGCGCTCGGTAATGGGGGTCTCCAGATTAGCCGCCATGAGATCTGGCTTCGTTAGAAAAGGCAAGGCCTTTGCATATGGATATTCGTAGCCATTCTTCTTCATCAGACTATCAACCGAAGCCGCTAACAAAATATCGCCAACAAAGGATAACGTTACCTTACTCTCACCTTCCACGGAAGGATTACCGCCATTGTTTGTATTATTGCCATTCTCTGTATCTGTGCCAGTATTCGTGCCTGTACCATTGTTGTCTGTCGGGCCATTGTTCGGGCCATTGTCCGAACCTTTGTCTGTACCCTTATCTGGGATGTTTTCGTTGCCCTTATTACTAGGATTCGACGAACCATCTTCTCCTTTATCAGCATCTTTCTTACTAGAGTCATCCTCCTTGGTAGGATTGGCTCCATTACCCGAGGGAGCATCCCCATTATCCTGCTGCTTTACGGTGCCTGATGCATCGGGTTGCTTTTTAGTTCCGTCCGTATTCATGAAAAAATAAATAATAACTAGTGCGCCAATAATAACTAGCATGGAGAGATTAATAATGACAAGCCGCTTCATTCGGCGTGACTTGCGTTTTTTATTATGCTGATGCGATTCTGAACGTGATACAAACATTGAAAGTAAGCTCCTTTAGAAACGAGTAGGATATAAAAGAAAAGAGCAGGATTCAAACACAATCCCACTCATTATACCAGCATTTACCTATCGTTGATAGGATCGATTCTCCTATAAATCATGTTCTATAAGTCATAATACCTGCTTGCTTTTCAGCCGTAATACGATCTAATCGTTCCAAATGAAAGAGATGCGCTAATGTCTCCGACATCGCGAAGCGAAATTGATGAATGTTACCGGCAATCCGCGCTCCAAACAGCTTCTCGCACATTTCGAAGCCCGTATAAGCCTTTTCTTCAAGCAGCTTCTGCATGGCATCTAACCTGCGATCATGATGCTCTATAATTTCATTAATTCGAGTTTCAAAATTTGAGAAAGGATCCCTATGGCCTGGAAAAGCAAGCTCGACATTATAGAGTCTAAGCTGCCTTAGACTATCAAGAAACTGCTGCAAAGGATCCTCTTCCTCGCCGGGAACGACGCTAATATTCGGTGTAATGTTCGGCAGCACTTGATCGCCGCAAAACATCCATCGACGTTCAGGAGAATAAAAGCATAGCTGACCTCGTGCATGACCAGGCGCAGCAATACTTTGATAACCATATCCGCCAATCATTAGGGTCTGCCCCGCTTCAATAAAGGTCACTGTCGGCTGTGGAGAAACCTTCTCTACGAAGCTCTCCAGATGTGGATCGATTTGATCCAATACAGACTTGGGCGTATCATGCTGAGCATAGAGCGATGTTAAATCGGATCCGAAAGAACGATTTTCTCCCCAAAGTCTCTGCGCATAGGCATAAGATTGTCGTGATAGAAGTACAAGAGCACCTGTACGCTCCTGAAACCAGCCAGCTAGACCATAATGGTCGGGATGCTGATGTGTTAGCAGAATGGTATGAATGCGATCCACTTCGATGTGATGATTAGTTAAAACAGCAGTCCATGTATCTAAAGCTTCGGAAGTATGCAGTCCAGGATCAATGAGTGTGTACCCCTTCTCATCCTTCACCAAATAACTATTTACCCATTTCAATGAAAAAGGCAGCGGCACTTTGACCTGCATGATCTCTCCTGGCCACCATACAGCGGTGGTTAAGCCCTGTTCGGTCAAGCAGAAACCCTCCCTACCATAATAATTCTTGGCGATCTCTCCACATCATAAGCATCGCCTTCATAATTCCCGAAAACCTGTTCAAGAGTAAGGCCGGCTTCAATAAGCGCTCCTCTAAACCAGTCTAAAGGGAGTAATTGGACACGCTCCTCATAACTGCGGGATTCCTCATTCTTACCGACTGGACCGATATTGATTTTTTTCACTACCCAGTCATTCTCTATCGCTCTAACCTCTTCAATATGTAGGCCTGACTCCTCATCGATACGTTCCGATCGAGAGACAAGATTCGCTTTCACATAAGCGCCATTCATAAAATCAATCAAAAACCGCCCGTCCTTCTGCAAAACTCGGCGTATCTCCTTTAGAACACGGGAATTATCGGACTCCTCTGGGAAATAACCAAAGGACGTGAACAGATTAACCGTTGCTTGAAACTGACCATCCTCGAAAGGCAGCTCGCGCATATCCCCTTGGACAAGCTTTTCGATTAAACCCTCTATGTTATGCTCTCTGGCCTTTTCTAGCAAGGCATTAGACAGATCAATTCCCGTCACATGAAACCCTAAATTAGCGAGCGCTAGCGCATGTCTACCCATTCCACAACCAATATCGAGAATAGATGCCCCATCTGGGAGTGCCAGCCAACTGGCCATACGCTGTACCTCAGTCTCTGCCTGCTGCCAATTCCGATGGCGATAAACAATCATATAATCAGAGCCAAAGCTCCGCTCGTACCATGCTGTCAAGTAAGTTCCTCCTTCTACTGCTCCATACCTATGATGCCTTTAATTGTACTGCAATGACGGTCATTATGGCAAAAAGCTCTTTTGAGTGGCATAATTTTCTTCCTCTTGTTCCATACTAATCCAGCTAGCTTTAAAGCCAGTTTTCCTACGGAAAACTTAAAGTTTACGCTTTCGATGCCAGTTTTCCTGCGGAAAACTTAAAGTTTACGCTTTCGAAGCCAGTTTTCCTGCGGAAAACTTAAAGTTTACGCTTTCGATGCCAGTTTTCCTACGGAAAACTTTTAGGAGGATAAGAATCATGTTGAATCGAATTGACCTATTATTCGCGCAAGCTAAAGATCTCACCACGTATCGCGTTAATAATGACAACTTCATTATTGAGGTCGCTTATATCTCAACGCTATGTGATGAAAGTAAAGTGAGCGACTATATTCTCGTTCCATTCATGAAGCATACGCAGCCATTCGATGAAATTTTGAAACAGAATCCATCCTTTAATTTACTTGAGGATCCTGCAAAATGGGGAGATACGCTTCTGCGCGGCTTCGTGCTCATTCATTTGAATGATAAGATTTACTCGCTTGATGCGGCTCGTATCATTCGTAATGTGAATCCGCAGACGACCGTAGAGACCGCTATCCTCGGCCCGCAGGTCGCGCTTAGTGAAGATTTGATCGATTCTATCAACATCATACGTAATCGTTATCCATCGCCTGAGCTTTCCATAGAAGAACAGACACTCGGTTCCATGTCCAAAACTCGCGTCCAAATCATATTTGACAGCCGCAGAGTGGATCCTAATGTGCTGAGTGCCGTCAGAGAGAAGCTGCTCTCCATCGAAATCGATTTTCTAACAGCGACCGGTCAGCTCGAACGAGAGCTTGGAGATTATTACAAGCTATTCCCGACTATGATGATCAGCGAGCGCCCCGATCGGATATGCTACCAAATACAGAAGGGTAAAGTCGTACTTATTATGCAAGGATCTATGTTTGCGCTTATTTTACCAGCGACCTTCTATGACTTCATGCATGCAGTTGATGATGATTACGACTCCTTTTGGATGACAAGATTCTTGATTTTTCTTCGATACACAGGTGTTATTCTGACGATAACGCTGCCTGCTCTTTATGTATCTATTGTCTCGTATAATCCAGAGATATTCCGCGTTCAGCTCTCGTTCTCCATTGCGGGAAGCCGAGCCGCTGTGCCATACCCGTCTTTCATTGAAGTAATGATTATGCTCTTCATGATTGAATCACTTATCGAGGCGAGCGTACGTCTGCCCAAATATATTGGCTCAACAGCTACAACAGTTGGCGGATTGATTCTCGGACAAGCCGCTCAGCAGGCCGGATTAGTCAGCAGTATCATGATTATTGTTACGTCGGTCGTAGCAATCTCAAATTTCGTCGTACCTGTTAACAATATGTCTTCCTCGATCCGTTTCTTGAAATATCCATTAATTGCAGCTGCCATTTTCTTTGGCATTACTGGAGTAACCATAGGCATATTCGTGTACATTGTGTATTTGGCGGACTTAAGAAGCTTTGGTAAGCCTTACTTTAGATTCTTCGGTAAAACGACTCATCATGTCGGTGATATTGGACAGGTGAACAAGCCATGAACCGTTATTTCTATTACAACGTATTTCTCGTCAGTCTCTTAAATTTATTGATTTTCGTCCCGCATATTCTAGTTCTTTACCGTTATGACGGGGCCATTACATCGATGGTGCTTGCTGCTGCTGTAGGAAGTACAGTTGCTATCGTATTCACCAACATCTTGCGAAAGTTTCCTGGCCAGGGATTACCGGAAATTCTAGATCAGTTCCTGCCTAGACCCTTTACCATCGCGCTCTTGATTTTCATGGCCGTCATGTGGTTGATTGCATCTTCCATTGCGCTTGTCTCCTATGCCGTGCTAATCAATCGATTCTTTAACCCGGACACAAGCCCGTTTGTTGTCCTCTTATTTATGGTGCTTGTATGTGTGTATACAGCTAGTCGCTCCTCTTTAACGGTCATGTTCGTAATCGAGATGGGATTAATCATTAATATGCCATTACTCGCCTTCCTGCTGATTAAAGCCGTTCGAAGTAATGCGATCGATTGGGATGCCATTCGCACCATCGCCAATTATTGGAGAGAATCGCCTAAGCTTCGTCCCTTTGCAGCTGCGACGTTTGTGTTCACGGGCTATATTAATATGGCCATCTACAATCGGCTCGCTCCAGCGAATTTTCGCCTTCGCCATCGTTGGATGATTCCGGCCTTTGGAACGCTTATTTTACTCATTACGTTCTTTGTACCTATTGGCTTCCATGGAACGGAAACGGTCGATGACTATTTGTACCTTTGGAGTGTAACGTCTGATTCGATGCTGATGAGTTACGGCTTCATTGAGCGGGTTATCTTCTTCTTCTTGCTGCTATATTTGAATCTAACCCTTATATACACAACCTCCGGTTGGCATCAGGCCATGGAGTTTGTTAAGAGCTGCATGCCAAAAAAACGGGATCCAAAATCTGGAAAGCATAATACGCCTTTAATAAATTGGATCGTTACAGGTGTATTCGCCATAATCACGCTGTCTTACTCCGAGCTGTTCGATGAAAAGGAGAATTTCTATATCTCGATCTACTGGCTGATCTTCCGCATGTTCATCGAGGTTGGAACAGTCATTTTCCTGTTCATCCTTATTCGGACCAAAAGGAGGAAGCCTTCCGTATGACCTATAAATCACTTCGTCTAGTTGCAGTACTCATTCTTCTGGCGAATATGATAGCTGGCTGCGGCTTTAAAGATATCGACAAACGTTTCTTTGTTGTTGCGATGGGGATTGATAAGCCCAAAAACGATGGAAAAGGGTATCTTATCACGCTTCGTCTTGCCGTTACTTCACCTAAGATTGAACCGGGTGCTGCCATTACACAAATAGAAACCATTAAAGCGCCTTCCATTGCCGAAGCAGTCAGACTAATAAAATCACATGTCGATAAAGAGCTGGATTTTGGCCATTGCAAGCTTTATTTACTTGGATATGAGTTTGCGAAGCATGACTATAATGAATTGCTAAACTGGCTAGGCAGACGCCGCGATGTACAGAATGTAGCCCACTTGGCGATCGGTACACCAGACGCAAAATCGATTATGAAAATCAATCCAAAGACCGAGCGTTACTCTGGCAATATGATCTTTCTCTTATTCGGCAAGGATGGAACGGAATCGTCTTATATCATCTCACAATTTCTTTTTGATTTTACACGCAGTGTGGGAGAAAAAGGACTGGATCCAGTGCTTCCTATTATGCGCGGCGTGCCAGAAGGCTATGTCATAACAAAGCTGGGTCTATTAAACAAATCCAAACTCGTTCTGACACTAAACCCAAATGAAACGGAACTGTTTAACCAAATTAGAAACGAGTACGCTAAATCCACCGTCACCGCGAAGATAAGGGGGAGCATTCTGGTGCTTTCAGTCGGAAATATAAAATCCAACTATAAAATCATTCAAGAAAAAGACGGCTCTCATGTCGTAAAGTTGAATCTTCGGATAAAAGGAATCTTCGAGGAAGCCCCCATGGGCGTATATGATTGGAATTGGACTAAATTAGAGGCGAGCTTCAATAAACAGGTAGCCAAAAAAGCGGAACGCCTGCTTCTCAAGATTCAAAAAGCAGGCGTTGATCCATTCGGCTTTGGACTTCGCTACCGAGCTACTCATAGAGGCAGTGAAAAAACATGGAAGGACTGGAAGTCTATCTATCCAGAACTGAAATTCGAGGTTGATGCTGTTGTTAAAATTGAAGGAACTGGGCTTATTCGTTAAGGTTACCGCTTCACTAAGCTAGCCGTTGAACGAAGCTCAGGAAGTGAGCCTGCACCGATACCAAACATCGCTGTCCGAAGCTCAAATTCGATTTGCTCCATTTGCTTTTGAAGCTCGTTAACACCATCGTTTTTCATTGCTGCGCCGGCAAGAAGTGATCGGCCATATCCCGCTAGGTCTGCACCAAGTGCGATGGCCTTAGCCGCATCGACGCCATTCCTCAGACCACCGCTTGCAATGATATACGAATCAGGAAGTGCTGCTCTTACTTCACGTACACATTCCTCTGTTGGTATACCCCAATCAGCGAAAGCTGCGGCTGCATCTGCGCGCAAGGGATCACTGGAACGGTATTTCTCAACCTGGCTCCAAGAGGTTCCGCCTGCTCCCGCCACATCAATAAAAGCAGCCCCCGCTTCTATTAAGGCAGTGGCTGTTTTGGCGTCGATTCCCCAGCCGACTTCTTTAATACCCACGGGTACACCTGCATAACGGCATACGTCACCGATCCGCGCAAGAAGTCCACGAAAATCCGTATCGCCCTCTGGCTGGAACACTTCCTGCATGCTGTTCAGATGCAGAACAAGCCCATCGGCCTCCGCAAGCTCCACTGCGCGACGGCATTGGTCAACACCATAGCCGTAATTCAGCTGTACCGCTCCTATATTTGCAATAATCGGAATTGTGGGGGCTTCTCTGCGGACAACAAATGTCTCTGCCAGTTTCTCATTCTCGATTGCTGCCCTCATGGAACCAAGGCCCATGGCCCAGCCCCGTGACTCGGCTGCCTCGGCTAACCGGCGATTAATCATGGATGCTTCACCCGTCCCGCCGGTCATGGAGCTGACAAGCAGCGGTGCATTCATTCTTTTGTCCAAAAAGGTAGTTGTCATATCCACTTCCGAATAAGCAAGCTCTGGAAGCGCACAGTGACGGAAACGATATTGATCAAATCCGGTCTCAATCCCGATGCTCTGTACCTGCTCCTGTAAGCAAATACGAATGTGTTCACCCTTACGCTTCATCGTAGTCATATACTGCTCTTCTCGCTCTTGCTCTGATGTCCGATCGTCTGCCATGGGTCTAACCCCTCCAACCTATCCTATATATGAGAAAAAATTTTTTGAATTTGTTTATTTAAGGACACTCTCAAAGATCCGCTTCGCAACGAGCTGAACGGATTGGGTCACAATTGGTGTCCTAGCTCACGAGCTAATTAACCGAATGCTACTACTATAGCGTATGTACCGCCCTCAACGCCATAAACTCCCAGCTCTATTTCAACAAACATATGTGAGCATGACGAATATTGCGGGTGCAGCATAAGGTGACAATCCTAATCGGGTAAATCAACCACACTGCTATCTTCAAAAAGGTTGCGAATTGCAGGGGCCAATCGATAAATCTTAACATAATCATCGAACCTGCGTCCAGCAGTAGCCAATGCTACACGGAAGTGCCTTGGCAGCGTTATTGAGTTATTGTGCTTGATCCGCGATAAAACCAATAGCCGACCCGATCAAGGACGCAAAGGAGCTTCCGAGCGCTCCACAGCCAGAAGCAGCGTGCGAAGTGCCTATCTATTATATTTATGACAAGCTTTTTCTTGTCATTCATATCTATCAAATGACTATTTCGATCATTTTTATGACCAAAATAATCATTTAATTGTCATTACACTCAAATTCATTTACAATTAAGATGAAACGATCGATCAGGAGGCTTCTATTATGGAAATGAAATTATTTGATACGATATCAGAGCTTGATCATTATGCTGCGCAGCTATTCGCTGCAACTTTGAATCATAAACCACACGCCACACTTGGCTTAGCTACGGGCTCGACACCGATCGGAATTTATGAAAAAATGATAGAGATGTATCGCAAGGGTAAAGTTTCCTTCAAAGAAGCGACTACGTTCAATCTAGATGAATATGTTGGACTGCCGGAGAATCACGAGCAAGGCTATGCCCATTACATGAGGCAGCATTTATTCGCTCATATTGATCTACCAAGTGAACAAGCTCATTTGCCCAATGGCAACGCTGAGAATCTTCATGAAGAATGCGAACAATATGACAGAATGCTTACCGAACAGCCTGTTGATGTGCAATTGCTTGGACTTGGCCACAATGGTCATATCGGCTTCAATGAGCCAGACGGCTCTCTCCAAGGAGGTACGCATATCGTAGAGCTTAAGGAAGAGACGCGTGTCGCAAATGCGCGCTTCTTTGATTCCTTAGACGAGGTTCCGAAACAGGCTATAACCATGGGAGTCGGTTCGATTCTGAAAGCGAACACGATCCTGCTCGTTGTTAAAGGGGCGGACAAAGCGGAGATCGTCAAGCAGGCCCTTACAGGTCCAATTACAACGGAATGCCCCGCATCCTTATTGCAAACTCACGCTAATGTCATTGTTCTGCTGGATAAAGAGGCTGGGAGGTTATTATAAATCATGCATGAGAACCCAAACAAATGGCGAATTAAGAATGTAAAAATCGTAGTGGACACAAACATCATAGAAGGTAGTCTACTCGTAGACAATGGAATCATTTCTGCTATAATCGCGGGGAATACGGATGATGCTTCCTTAGAGAACGCCATACCGACAATAGATGGAGCCGGCGGCTGGCTGCTGCCTGGCTTTATCGATATCCATGTCCATGGCGGTTACGGAGCTGACTTTATGGAGGCTACTGAAGAGGCTTATCATACCATTACGAAGTTCCACGCTTCTAATGGAACGACCCGAATGCTGGCTACAACGGTTACTGCTTCACCGGAAGATATCGATTCTGTTCTTCATGCAGCATCGGCTTATATGAATGCAAGCATGCCTTATGCTGCGCTGGAAGGCGTTCATTTGGAAGGCCCCTTCATCAGCGAGCTATGGCCTGGCGCTCAGAACCCTAATTATATATCTCCGCCTAGGTTGGATTGGGTCCAAGAATGGAATAAGCAATATCCAGGTAAGATCAAGCAGCTTACTCTCGCACCAGAGAAAGAAGGCTCTCTCGCGTTGATCCAATGGCTTGCCGAGCAAGGGATTGTAGCGGCTTGCGGACATACGGATGCTAAGTATGCAGATATTCTTGCAGCAGCGGATGCTGGGCTTACGCAAGCTGTTCATACCTATAATGCCATGCGCGGCCTGCATCATCGTGAACCAGGCACACTAGGCGCGGTCCTTACCGATGAGCGAATTTATGCAGAGCTTATTGCAGACGGACATCATGTCCATCCTGCGGCCATAAGATTGCTGCTCTCCGCCAAACCATCGGATAAAGTCATTCTCATTACGGATGCCATGGCAGCAGCAGGCTTAGGTGATGGGGAATATGAATTAGGCGGGTTGGTGGTTGATGTAGTTGCAGGTGTTGCCGCGCTTCGTGAAGGCGGTAATCTCGCAGGCAGCACATTGACAATGATCGATGCTTTCCGTTATATACTCACGAATACTTCGCTTAGCGTGCCGGAGATAAGCGTGCTAGCAAGCGCGAATCCAGCACAGCAGCTTGGCTTGAAGGAACGCACTGGAACCATTGCTGCTGGTAAGCTAGCGGATCTTGTATGGACGGATAGCAAATTCGAGACCGTCCTCTCTACATGGGTCCAAGGTCGTCAGGTGTTTGCGGCCGAGCAATAGGTTCTACCTTTAAACAACAAAGCCGACGGTTCGCTCTGAGCCCCGTCGGCTTTGTTGTTTATTTACATCATTTTAAAGCAAAAGCCCAACCACGGTAATCTTCCATGAACTAAATGTATCGATTATTTCTGCCTGACTAGCTTCGTAATTCGACCATCAATTATCCATTCCGCGACATAAACATCCCCGTGGGAATCCACACAAACGCCATGTGGCGAGCTGAATTTATCCGGTCTGTAGTATTCCTTAGGTAGGTTAGGCCATCCCTGCTGCTTATAGGCCTGTTGGTCTTCGCCCAAATGGGTAATCAAGCGATCATCCTTATCCAATATCGTAACTCGGCTGTCCAAATCCGGCAAATAGACCTCATCGCCGAAGAAATAAAAGCTACAAGGCAAATCAAGATTATGATCAACGAAGCGCTTGTGAACACCCTCCAGCGTGAATACCTGAATCCGGCTGTTGCGACGGTCCGCCACATAAATTTCCGGCTCTTCGCCGCGAAGATTAATGGATATTCCGTGCGGTTCAATAACCTGTCCAGGCTCAGACCCGTGACCACCCCAGGAACGAATATAAGTGCCTTTTGCATCGTAATGATGAATATAAGATTGGCCATAGCCATCGGATACATAAATATCTCCGTTTGGCGCAACGCATAGATCTGTAGGCACGTAACGGCGCTCTGTATCATATAAATCCGGACGGTCAGGACCGCCTATCTCGAGCAGTACCTTTCCATCTAATGTCGTCTTTACAACAAGCGCGCGATTCGTATCGGCAAAATATAAATACTCCACGCCATCAGCATCACGATGCAAATAAAAACCATGTGCTCCACCTTCAAACTCTTCTCCCCATGAGGTAATGAATGTACCTTCTCGGTCGAATACGACAACAGCGTCTTTGCTTGTATTATGTACGTACACACGGTCCTCTGCATCAACACATATTCCGTGGGTATATCCATAGGCAAGACCGCCAGGCAGCTTGCCCCAGCCTTCTTCAACTTCATACAAATGGGATGCGCTTCCAATCACTCGTTTCTCGGACACGACTCAATTCCTCCTAAATGTCAGTTACTTGTACAACCTAATGAAAGATGACAAGACGATTGTTTTTCTTCGCATTTCAAGAGCAGTATATCAAATCTGAGCCATAAAACAACCTATTTCCCTATATGTATAGCTTAATTATTAAAGAAGAACCAGCTATCGCTACTTTGATGGGTCTAATGCTTCTTCTTTAGTCACTTTGTTAGGCACAACACTTACGTTCTTTCCGGGTAGCTGATCATAGATTGAAGCTTCCAATAAAAAAAGCAATGTCCCGCTTTGGTTCATTGAACCTTGTAGGACATTGCTTATATTGAACCAAAGCCTGCTTCATCCGAATGCTGCTCTTCACGTGCAAGGAATACTTGAATGCCAAATGATTCAGCAGCAGCTGCAAGCTGCTGTGGAAGTGGCCTATCCGTAATAAAGCCCTGCAGCTCTGATAGCGGTGCAATAGAGAAAAGTGAAGTCTTCCCAATCTTCGTATTGTCGAACATCGCATAGGTGGCCTGAGAACGCCGAATCATTGCTTTGGCAATATGCGCCTCCTGCTCGGAATAGGTCGTGATGCCCCCTGTAGATGATACACCATCCACCCCAAGAAACATCTTGCCAAGATTCAACTGACCAATCATTCCTTCACCAAGTGGTCCGCACAGCTCGAAGCTGTTATGGCGCATCATACCGCCAGTAACAACAACCTGAATGTCACTTCCCGCAAGCTCCATAGCCACATTCACCGTATTCGTGACAACCGTAATGCCTCGACGGGTCTTCAGCAGCTTAGCCAAATAGTAATTCGTCGTACCACCCGATAAGCCAACAACATCGCCTTCTTCAATGAGCGCTGCAGCAGCGGCCGCGATACGCTCCTTCTCGAGAAACGATAGACCTTCCTTCTCAGCAAAGGGAAGCTCGCGAACCGTATTCATCCCGTCATACATCGCTCCGCCAATCGTCCGAATGACGGGCTCCGATTTCTCCATAAGCTCCAGATCGCGACGTGCCGTAGCCTCCGAAACATTGAACCGCTCGACAACCTCTTGAACGGTTATCCGGCCCTGTCGTTTCAGCACATTCATAACCTGCTCACGTCTGCGCTGGCCCTTAGACGACTGGGTATCTGCCATTAACGCTCAACCCACCCTTTATCGCTCAAGCGGCGCTCTACTGTGGTCCAATCGGGAAGCGCTTCCCAGTCCCCACGCATTTGAACGACGAGGGAACCATTGATGCTCCCCAATCTCACTGCTTCCACTGGACTCATGCCTTTGAGCAGGCCAGCAAGGAAGCCTGCACAGAAACCGTCACCGGCTCCGACCGTATCCACCACTTTATCGGCCGGATAGAAAGGAACTTCTGTGGCTTCCCCTCGTTCCAGCACGACCGTCGCGTCACCGATGCCTTTCACAATGCTAACGGCATTCAACTGAGCAAGCTTAGCCTTCACCTCAGTGAAATCATCTGTCTCATAAAGCAGCCTCAGTTCATCCCATCCAGGAAGGAAATAATCGGCTTGTTCCGCGAGCGGAAGCACAACACGTCTTGCTTCTTCGATCGTCCAGAGCTTAAGCCTCAGGTTCGGGTCAAAGCTAACGGTCACACCTGCTTCTTTCGCCGCAGTGACAGCCGTTAGAATCGTCTCACGGCAGCTTTCACTGAGTGCCGGTGTTATACCAGTCACATGAAGCAGCTTGCAGCTTTTTATATAAGCTAGATCAAGATCATCAGGCTGCATTTGGCTCGCTGCCGAATGCTTACGATAATAGTGCACAGCCAGCTTGCCTGCTACCATCTCACGAAACATCATACCGGTCTGTGCGCCTTGAGTAAGTCTCGCTCTGGAGACATCGACACCCTCGCCGCGTATACGCTTTAGAATAGATCTACCGAAAGGGTCATCTCCAAGTGCGCCAAACCATCCTACAGAGCAACCTAGTCTTGCCGCACCGATGGCTACGTTGCTTTCGGCACCGCCAAAGCTCTGCTCCAAAGAAGGCGCTCCTTCGATGCCACGATACTCCTGCGGCATGAATAACGCCATTGTTTCACCAAAGGTTAATAAATCCGGCGCAGTCTTTGTCACGCTTCTCTCCCCTATCAGCAGAAGTTAATCAACTATTTGTAAATCGGGAATTTCATGAAGTAAATAATTACTAAATAAATCAATAGAATAATGATGCTCAACACACGAGCCTTCGCAATATGAGAAGATGCACTTGTTCCACTTTGTATCGAAGTAGCGATTAGTTTAAGAGGTTTAGACACAATACCACCTAGTGCTGCAATAGCCAAGAAAAGTAACGTAACAACAATCATCCAAACCACTTTGTACTCACCTTGAGAAATCAAATAACCGCCAGTTAGCAGCTGTAGAACTAGGAAATACTGCGCAATGCGGTTAGCTGCGACCAATCCGTCAGCAAGACCAGCTTGTCCACTCCCATCAAGCTTCGAAGCTCGGCCAATAATAACGGGAAGCACAATATAAAACCCCATACCAGCCGCTCCAATTACGTGTAAAAACAACATGAAATTAGACATTCTTTTTTTCCTCCTAAAAGTTTTTGCGATACATCTTTGAATCGCTTCCTACGAGCAAAAACTACTTCGTAAGCATAAACCATGTTTTTGCGTTACTCGTTCGAGCTACTGAATCCTTACAAGTATACTAGAACAATCAGCCAATTTCAAAGAAAACGGGTTATTCTCCCCGATAAATGAGATTATGTTTGACCATGACCGCCTTAATTGCAAAATAATCAACATCAACGGGCAGCGCTTCTTTAATCGGCTTCAGCTTCTCCGCTCCGATCTCTGTGATCGTCTCGACGATTAATGCTTCATGCTCCATCGGGATAAAAGCATCCCAATCGATCATTTCACCTTCCTCTGCACAACGCAAGAGATGATTCTCAATGGTCACTCGCCCCATACCTCGAATCGATGCGATCTCCGTAATCGATTGTCCTTCATTAAGGAGCGCCAACGTCTGCATATGACTCGATAACCCTGCCAAGTGAGCAAGCTCAGCACCATTTCCTGAAGAAGATAACTTTGCCGCACTTTGATTAATCATATCCGTTGCAATCGTCTTCGAGTTCGCAAAAGGTACAGTTCTCTGCTCAGAATGACTGGAGCCATCACCGCGATGTTGACGTACAATGGCAATAACATCACTGCCATACTTACTAGCTTTTGCCGTACCAACACCTTTGACCTCGAGCAACTGCTCGCTGACGACAGGCTGCCGGTCCGCAATTTCTCGCAATGTAGCATCGGAAAATAACATAAATGGCGGTACATGTTCTCGAGCTGCCGCTTCTCGACGCCAATCTCTCAAAGCTTCGAAGAGCGGTGTATTCGCCGCTGATACCGCATTACCCTCACTTGTTCTCCGCTTGGCAGCCGCACTTTGTCTTCTAGTGACGGTTATTTTACCCTCGAGCACAGGTAAAGCTTCAGCAGCAAGTGAGACCGTCGGATACTCGCCTTCGCTGATTCGCAAATAGCCTTCCGCCACGAGATAATAAATTAAATCGGTAATTTCCTTCTCCACCCAGTTACGCAGCAAACCATAGGTGGATAAACGGTCTAGACCAAATTCAATAATACGTTTCTCCCTAGAGCCCTTCAGCACTTTAGCTACCAATGAGACACCGAATCTCCCTTTCAACCGTCCCACACAGGACAAGGCTTTTCGGGAATCCTCTGTTATATCCACCTTCGCGCTTTGATCCAGACAATTGCTGCATTTACCGCATGAAGGGACATCCTCTTCTCCAAAGTAACTAACAATGAACTGAAGAAGACAACGATCCGAGCGACTATAATGCATCATCGTATAAAGCTTATTTAATTGAATTGACCTGCGTTCCGCATCTGCTGTGCTCCGCTCAATCAGAAACCGCTGCACCTGAACATCCTGAGGTTCAAAAAGCAATACACATTCGCTTTCCTCCCCATCACGTCCAGCACGCCCAGCTTCCTGGTAGTAGGATTCAACATCACTGGGCATCTGCCAGTGTACGACGAAGCGTACATTCGGTTTATCTATCCCCATACCGAAGGCATTCGTTGCAACCATGACGCGATTATCATCAAATCGGAACTTCTCCTGAGTATCCGCTCTCTCCGTATCACTAAGTCCACCATGATATTTGCCCGCAGATATGCCAAGCTTAGTTAAATCCTCATAAACCTCTTCCGCTTCTTTACGTGTAGCTGTATACACAATTCCTGACTGATCTGGCCGCTGTGCCAAATAATCACGAAGAAACTTTCTTCTATCCGTTCCCGTCACGACGGATAACGATAAATTCGTCCGAGCAAATCCGGTTACGAATACATTTGGTTTACGCAGCCCAAGCATGTCGGCAATATCCTGCGAAACCTCCGGTGTAGCCGTTGCTGTAAACGCAGCAACAGGAGGACGGTTCTCTAATCGACCGATCCAACCTGCTAGCTGACGATAGCTAGGGCGGAAGTCATGCCCCCATTGAGATACACAGTGAGCCTCATCAATCGCTATAAGCGGGATGTGAAGTTGACTTGCGAGTGACTCGAACATCGTACCATCCAGGCGCTCAGGAGCGACGTAGAGCAGTTTATAGACCCCCTGAGAAGTCTTTCTGATCACGTCACGATAGGTTGCCGCATCAAGCGAGCTGTTCAAGTAGGCGGCTGAAACACCTAATCGGTTAAGAGCATCAACCTGATCCTTCATCAAGGAAATGAGCGGCGATACAACGATCGTCGTCCCAGGAAGCAGCAGTGCAGGCAGCTGATAGCAGACCGATTTACCGCCGCCAGTCGGCAGAATCGCCAGCGTATCCCGTCCCTCTAACAAGCCTCCAATAATATCTTCCTGTCCTTTGCGAAAGGAGTCAAAGCCGTACACCTGTTTGAGCATTTGCCTTGCTTGATTCATCCATAAACCTCCTTTCATGTAGGAAAAAATGAAGACCCTGACAGCAATTAGTCAGGGTCTCATGTGCTTCACGAGTTCGTTTTTGAAGAAGAAATTAGCCGTTTACAACTGCAATCACGTTGCGTACGGATACAGCTGATTTCTCAAGAGCTGCTTTTTCCCCGTCGGTAAGCTCAAGCTCGAATACTTTCTCGATTCCGTCGCCACCAAGAATTGCAGGCACACCCATGAACAAGTTATCATAGCCATATTCGCCTTCAAGAAGGGCAATTACTGGCGTAATGCGTTTTTTGTCTTTCAAAATCGCTTCCGTCATTTGCACGAGCGATGCTGCTGGCGCATAATACGCACTGCCATTGCCGAGCAAGTTAACGATTTCTCCGCCGCCAACGCGCGTACGTTGTACGATGGCTTCAATACGCTCAGCTGAGATCAGCTTCTCGATTGGAATACCGCCAACATTGGAATAACGAACAAGTGGTACCATGTCATCGCCATGGCCGCCAAGAACGAAGCCGCGAACATCTTCAACGGAAACATTCAGCTCTTCCGCGATGAATGTGCAGTAACGTGCAGTGTCAAGAACACCAGATTGACCAATGACACGGTTTTTAGGGAAGCCAAGTGCATGGAAAGCAACATAAGTCATCGCATCAACCGGATTGGACAAGATGATAACGTACGCTTCAGGGCTTGTTGCTTTAATGTTTTCGCAAACGGATTTCACGATGCCTGCATTTGTGTTAACCAAATCGTCGCGGCTCATGCCTGGTTTACGAGCAATACCAGCCGTGATAATAACAACTTGGGAATCCTTTGTATCTGCATAGTCAGAAGTACCGATGATTTTGGAGTCGATGCCTTGAACAGGTGTCGATTCCATCATATCTAGTGCTTTGCCTTTAGTCGGGTTTTCCAGCTGTGGGATATCAACGAGCACGACATCTCCAAGTTCTTTCTGAGCTAGCATCAAAGCCGTAGTCGCTCCAGTAAAACCAGCACCAACAACAGTAATTTTATGACGTTTAATTGCCATGATTAAATTACCTCCAGTAGCCTAATATTTTG
The DNA here is from genome assembly GCF_003945345.1 of Paenibacillus baekrokdamisoli. Classification (GTDB taxonomy): domain Bacteria; phylum Bacillota; class Bacilli; order Paenibacillales; family Paenibacillaceae; genus Paenibacillus_Z; species Paenibacillus_Z baekrokdamisoli. The sequence continues at coordinate 3,070,539 of NZ_AP019308.1, forward strand.
ATCTCGCCTGAAGAGAGTCCTATGTCTTACTAAATCTTTTAACACGCGCCTAGCGATCAAGAAAGCCGCATTAAGCGGCTCTCACGCACCAAACACGCATCAAGCGTGCCAATAACGCACTGAACAACAGTGCGTTATTGGCGTAAGCATCCCACCCAGCGGCCGTTAAGACGCATGACCATCTCCCACGTTAGTCAGAGGGATTCCAAAGGGCAAAGCCCTTGGGGTCCCCCTTCCAGGGGGATTTAGGGGGTGCAGTATTACTTTAGGTTTGCAATGATTTCATCAGCAAACGCAGAACATTTAACTTCTTTCGCGCCGTCCATCAGACGAGCAAAGTCATAAGTTACTGTTTTGTTGTTAATAGCTGTTTCCAAACCTTTGTAGATGGAATCAGCAGCTTCCTGCCAGCCAAGGTGCTCAAGCAGCATAACGCCAGACAAGATAACAGAACCTGGGTTTACAACATCGAGGTCCGCATATTTTGGAGCTGTACCATGAGTAGCTTCGAAAATAGCATGTCCTGTCAGGTAGTTGATGTTAGCGCCTGGAGCAATACCAATACCGCCAACTTGTGCTGCCAATGCATCAGACAGGTAATCACCATTCAGGTTCAACGTAGCAATAACGTCAAAATCAGTAGGACGTGTAAGTACTTGCTGCAAAGCGATATCAGCAATTGCATCTTTAACGATTAGTTTACCAGCTGCTTCTGCATCTTTTTGTGCTTTGTTTGCTGCATCCGTACCTTGTGCTTCTTTGATACGGTCGTATTCGCCCCATGTGAAGGTTTTTTCAGCGAATTCTTGCTCAGCAACTTCATAACCCCAAGTTTTGAAAGCACCCTCAGTAAATTTCATGATATTACCTTTATGAACAAGTGTTAGCGATTTGCGGCCGTGTTTCAGCGCATATTCAATCGCAGCACGTACAAGACGTTTGGAGCCTTCAGCAGATACTGGCTTAATTCCGATACCGGATGTTTCTGGGAAGCGGATTTTATTAACGCCCATTTCATTTTGAAGGAAAGAAATCACTTTTTTCACTTCTGCAGATCCTTCTTGATACTCGATACCTGCATAAATATCCTCTGTGTTTTCACGGAAAATAACCATGTCTACAAGCTCAGGACGTTTTACTGGGGAAGGTACGCCGTCAAAATAACGAACAGGACGCAAGCAAGTGTAAAGGTCAAGCTCTTGACGAAGGGCTACGTTCAGGGAGCGAATACCGCCGCCAATTGGTGTTGTAAGAGGTCCTTTAATCGCAACAATATATTCACGGATAGCAGTTAGCGTATCAGCTGGCAGCCATTCGCCGTAGTTGTTGAATGCTTTCTCGCCGGCAAATACTTCGTACCAAGCGATTTTTTTCTCGCCGCCGTAAGCTTTCTCAACTGCTGCATCAAGAACGCGTTTGGACGCTTTCCAGATGTCACGGCCAGTGCCGTCACCTTCGATGAAAGGGATGATAGGGTTATTAGGAACATTCAGAACTCCGTTATCAATCGTGATTTTGTTACCTTCAGTTGGCATTGCGAATTTTTCGAATGACATTGTAAATCTCCTTTTTTAACATTTATTTTTGGGGATGTGTGGGTAAATGACGCTAACATAGCATGACGGGAGCCAACTACACAGCTTATAAAGCCATGTATCGACACCCCGTCGCAACCACCGGCTGTTCCTGCCGCATGTGGCTGAGAAATGAATTAACGCTGAGCGATTGGTGTAACCTTTTGATCAACCGGACCTGTGTACTCGGCACGCGGACGGATCAGGCGGTTGTTATCATACTGCTCAAGAATATGTGCGGTCCATCCGGATGCACGGCTGATGGCAAAGATCGGTGTGAACAAGTCACGCGGAATTTGAAGTGTCGTATAGACAGATGCAGAGTAGAAGTCAACATTCGGCTTTAACCCTTTTTGACCCGTAACAAGCTCTTCAATTTTCACGGACATTTCGTATAGTTCCATGTTGCCTGTCAATTTTCCAAGCTCACGGGACATTTTTTGAAGATGTTTCGCACGAGGGTCGCCATTTTTGTAAACACGATGCCCAAAACCCATGATTTTCTCTTTATTAGCAAGCTTTGCGTTTATAAAAGGCTCCACATTAGCGAAAGAACCGATTTCTTCAAGCATCACCATTACAGCTTCGTTAGCTCCACCATGAAGAGGTCCCTTCAGTGCGCCGATAGCCGATGTTACGCCTGAATATATATCGGACAACGTTGCAACCGTAACGCGTGCAGCGAACGTTGAAGCATTCAATTCATGGTCAGCATGAAGGACGAGTGCTTGGTCAAGCGCCTTAACAGCAACCTGATCGGGCTCTTGTCCTGTAAGCATATATAGAAAATTGGTTGCAATGGAAACGCCTGCTTTGGGTGCTACTGGTTCTTTGCCCTCGCGAAGGCGAGCGAATGCAGCAATAAGAGTAGGAATTTGAGCCTGCAGCTTAATCGCTTTCTGAATATTAGCTTCCTTGGACATATCATTGGCAGACTCATCATACAATGCCAGACTTGAAACTGCTGTACGCAGTGCAGCCATGGAATTGGTGTTTTTCGGGTAAAGCTTCAGCTGGTCAATAACACCTGCTGGAACCGCTGCATTTTCTCCAAGCCGCTTAATCAAGCCGTCTAGCTCAGATTGTGTTGGCAGCTTTCCGTACCAGAGTAAGTAAGCAACTTCTTCAAAAGAAGCGTTCTCTGCCAAATCGTCGATATCAAAACCGCGATAAGTCAATACGCCATCGATGATGGAACTAATCGAGGATGTCGTAGCGACAATGCCTTCCAGACCTTTGGTTGCTGTCATGTTTCTCTCTCCTTTTAGCTCGTATAACTATGCGTTGATCCAATCACTGATATTCAATTGTAACTCACCGTAATGAACAATTGCCAGGGCACTTCGAGCTCAATTGTTCATGACTTCGATAACAATAAAGGGCATCCATTCCGTATCGTCGCTCTAATCATATCGGATTTTGGCAGGGAAGTGAACAAAAATGGACATAAAATTGCTTTATCGGCTTCATCAAAATTATTTTAGACCTATTTAGCACGATGTGCAACGATAGCGCGGACCAGTTACATTATTTTAATAATCATACTGTTCCATATGACACGATAAAATATGCCTAAATTCATGCTGACATGGGCAAAATGTGGGCACTAAAGGATAAGCTACGGTGATTGTTATTCCTACTTCTATTCATTGTTTCGCTACTTCTGTCTGATCTAAAAAATATAAGAAACGCCTACAAATACGCACGGCGCTTCTTCCAACTCCGTATTGCCATAGATATGCCAAATATACTGAAAACCCAAACGCCTCTCCTATCTTCCGAATTGGAAGATAAACATGTCCTTTGATCGAGCCATAGGCAGCAAGCTTATCGTTTACAACGACTTATTCAATATCAACTTTACCGGTAATTCCATCAACGGCCCCATTATCTGCATATTGAAACGCGGACCCTACAATCCATGTATTATTGTTTATCGGCTTTATTGACTCCGTATTTTCAGGGCAAAATAAAAGCACCCAGTTGGGTGCTTAATGATAAATGTAATTAAAAACTGTTTGGAGATGGCGGTTGACCAGTGACAGTTCGCTTCTGCACTGCACTTACAAATAGCATAATGGCTGTGATAATATGCAACTATATCAAGGTAATATGATTCTTGGCTACTATTTTTTTACTTTTTTTTCTCTTTCTCGACACGAACATTGATCATTCCGTAAATAACTGCCCGTTCGTATTGAAACAAACCTTTTTGCATAGCCCTTCAAATGGTAATATGTACATGATCAGAAAAATAAGTTTTTCAAACCGGAGGCTCCCCAATGATTGAACAACGCATCGGCATTATCGATATTGGCTCCAACTCTATTCGACTTGTTGTCTACGAACGTACTTCAAGCGGCGCGCATCGCGTCATTGATGGAAGTAAACGTTCAGCTAGGCTAAGTGAACAAATCGACGATAATGGCGCATTGCCGGATAAAATAATAGATGAGCTCGTTGATACAATTAACCATTTCCGCCTCATTTGTGCTCATCATCGAACAGGACTTGTTCGGGCCGTAGCAACTGCCGCCATTCGAAATGCAACCAATAAACAGCATTTGCTTCAGCGCGTAGAAACAGAGAGCGGTCTTCCAATTGAACTGATTTCCGGCGAAGAGGAGGCTAGCTATGGCTTCCTTGGTATGATTAACTCCATGGATGTTAAGGATGGCTTCCTCATCGATATTGGCGGAGGCAGCACCGAGGTATCTTTATTCAAAGACCGTACACTCGTGCAAGCTGTCTCCTTCCCATTTGGCTGTGTCAGCTTAACCCGTCGATTCTCATCCAAGGGTGCCGTATCCGATGATCAGCTCCGCGCACTCGAACAGCTTGTCGAGGAAGCAGCAGAGCGAGAAGCTTGGCTGAAATGGTCACCAGACCTTCCACTCATCGGTGTTGGCGGAACGATTCGGGCACTTGGCAAAATCCATCAGGCCCATGTGAAATATCCCTTTGAGAGTTATCACAACTATCCGATGTCCGGCTCAGCAACGGATGATTTATTTGATATGCTCCGCAAAGAGCCGCTCGATAAACGCAATAAAATTCCAGGCTTATCCAAGGACCGCATCGATATTATTGTACCCGGCATTGCCATTCTGCGAACCATATACCGAATTATTGGCGCCTCAACTTACGTCATTTGCGGTGCTGGTTTGCGTGATGGTCTATTCTTCTCCACAAGATTTCCTGAGAAGCCTAAGCTGGACGATGTTCTTACTTATAGTGTTAATAATATAGCTGCTCTCCATCCGGAAGCGCCTAAGCAGCATATGATGCAGGTTAATCGGATTGCTCTGCAGCTGTTCGACTCTTTGGAGCTGCAGCAGCTTTTCTTCCCAGAACATGCAAGACTTTGGATCGATACGGCTTCTATCCTTTACCGGATTGGAGCGAGCATTGACTATTATGATTACACGAAACATACGTTTTACTTAATGATCAATTCACATATTAATGGATTTTCCCATAAGGAAATCTTACTCTGTGCTGCTATTGCTTCTTACAAAAACAAGAATCGCGTCCGCCAGCTTGCCGCTGCCTACAGGCCGATGTTAAGCGAGGATGACGTTACGCTTATTTGTAAGCTTGGTTCCTTGCTTCAACTAGCTGTTGCACTAGACAGAAGCGAAACGCAAGCCATAGGCCGCCTCGTCATCGAGAATGCAGGCGGCAAATTGGAATTGCGGGCTATCCGAGCAGATGGCTCGCTTGCTGTTGAACGCAAGGAAGTCGATACGCTTGCCCATGATTTCAAGAAACTATGGGGCCTTATTCCGGCCCTGTATGCACCAGACTATAGATAGCTTTTCCATTGACGAATGTTTTTCGCTTCGAATTGACTTCTAAGCGGTGGCAGCTCATTCCTTACGGGTACGTAGACACCGCTTGGCTGCAGTTCACGTGATTTCATATTGTCATTGAGATTGAGCTGCAGTACATTCACAAGCATTTTTCGTAACCTGGCATCGAATACTGGACACATCAATTCAATTCTTCGTGTCAAATTCCGTGTCATCCAATCGGCGCTCGATAAATACAGCTCTTCCTCGCCGCCATTGAGGAAATAAATGATCCTCGAATGCTCCAGATAGCGATCAACGATGCTAATGACTCGAACATTTTCACTAAGACCAGGAACGCCAGGTCTTAGACAACAAACGCCGCGAATAATCAGTTCAATCTTCACCCCGGCCTGTGAGGCTTCATACAGCTTATCGATCATTTCTTGATTCGATAGGCTGTTCATTTTTGCAATAATATGGGCCGGCCTTCCAGCAATAGCATGCTCTTTCTCCCGATCAATCAGTCCAAACAACTTCTGTTTCAAATCGGTTGGCGCTACTCCAAAAGCCTTCCATTCGTAAGGCGATGAGTAACCGGTCACTTCGTTAAACAACGCCGATGCATCCGCTCCAATAACCGGATGAGACGTAAATAATCCAATATCAGTGTAAAGCTTAGCCGTATTATCATTATAATTTCCAGTACCCACGTGGACGTAACGACGAAGCATCTGCTGCTCTTTACGAACAACTAGCGTTATCTTCGCATGTGTCTTCAAGCCAACTAAGCCATATACCACATGACAGCCAGCTTTCTCTAGCTGCCGCGCCCATGCTATATTGCGTTCTTCATCAAACCTAGCCTTAAGCTCAACAACAACCGTCACCTGCTTACCAGCCTCGGCTGCCTTGGCCAGCGCTTGTACAAGAGCAGATTGTCCACTGACACGGTACAGTGTCATTTTGATAGCAAGTACATCGGGATCATGGGCCGCTTCTGTTACAAAATCATTAACCGCATCAAAGGACTCATAGGGGTGATACATGAGCACATCCTCTTGACGAAGAAGGGCAAACATATCCTCCGTTTCTTCAAGCTCTTGCGGATAGACAGGTTCAATCTTCTCATAACGAAGCGAATCAAAACCTTTCAGTGAGCCTGAAAAACGCATGAGGAATGTCAGATCGAGCGGGCCGTCAATCTCAATCATATTCTCACCCTGTTCCAGCTCCTCCTTGAGCATCTGCAGAGCATAAGGGTGCATTCCCTTACCATATTCTAGTCGCACCGGCATCCCCCAGCGACGACGACGCAGCTCCTTCTCAATCTCTTCAAGCAGATCCTCCGCGCCTTCCTCGTTCAGCGTTAAATCCGCATTACGAGTCAACCGGAATGGGCTAACATCAATCATTGTGTAGCCGTTAAATAAAGTCTTGATATTCCGCTCAATCAAATCCTCTAATAGCAGAAAATCCAGTTTTTTGCTATTGGACCGTCCATGAATGGGAACAAAACGCTGTAAAATGGAAGGAACTTGAACGATTGCAAAAAAAGGTTCTTCTTCAGGTGGCATATTCTCGCGACCGAGCAGTATGGCTAAATAGAGTTCTTTTGTATGCAGCAGAGGAAAAGGTCTGCTCTGATCAACAGCCATCGGGGTAAGAACAGGAAATACAATCTCGTTAAAATAATCATCGGCTGCTTGCAGCTGCGCTTCACTGAGCTCATCCAATGACCGGAAACAAATACCCTCTTTCGCTAATCCCCTCAAAACTTCGCGATAGGTTCGGTATTGCTCCGTAACCATCATCGATGCACGCTTCATCAAACGTTTCCACAAGCCAGCAGGGGTATAACCAGTAAAATCCTTTTTGATATAACCCGCTTTGATTTGATCTTGAATACCGGCAACTCGAACGCTCATAAATTCATCCAGGTTGCTTGCCATAATAGATAGAAATTTGGCCCGCTCTAATAATGGATTGTTCGCATCCTGGGCTTCTTCAAGTACTCTTCGGTTAAATTCCATCCAGCTTAAATCACGGTTTACATACGGGGACAAAGGTTTATTCATACGAAATCCTCCTGAATATAATCAGAGTAAGGCATCAGCAAGTAATCATTCTTTATACTCAGCAAAATCAACTGCTCTTCGGTAAAAAATGCCGATTATCTTTATTATGTAGGTTCACTGTTTGTTAAATGTTATAAGATTGTAAATGCAACGTAAAGTAAGTGAGATTCAATTGCGTATTATTGGTAAACGTCAGGCAACATGATACAATATTAGTGAAAAGAGTAAACATCAAGCTAATGCTTTCGATGCTGGTTTCACTTCGTGAAACTTAAGTTTATACTTTCGATGCTAGCTTCACTTCGTGAAGCTTAAGTTTATGCTTTCGATGCTAGCTTCACTTCGTGAAGCTTTTAGGAGGAATATCATGGATCGGGTTGTTTGGAAGCGTATCGGCCGTTCGATGCTTGTGCTCGTTGGAATTGCATTGTTAATTCTTGCTATAATTTATGTAACCCCTCTTGTTTATCCGTTTATCATCGGGTGGTTGCTTGCTTATTTTATAAATCCTGTCGTCAATATGCTTAACCGTAAATTAAAAATTCCACGCTGGTTAGGTGTCTCTTTCACCCTTCTTCTGTTCGTATCCGCCCTACTGACCATCGTCACGGCTATGGTCACGCGAATCGTCGTAGAAATCATTCATTTATCCAAATCATTAAACAGCACGATTGAATGGTGGCGAGTTCACTTTCAATCCCTTGTCGCCTCACCCAATATTCAAGATCTTATCAGTAAAGTAAACGACTTTTATCAAAACAACCCTAACTATCAAGAAACAATCAACGCTCGGATATCCAGTACAGCCAACCTATTGGCACAAACGAGTACATACGTAATCACGTTTATTCTAAATGGAGTGATCAATTTAATCTCGTCCCTGCCTAATGTGGCGACCATCATGGTCGTTGTCATGCTTGCTGCCTTCTTCATAGGGAAGGATTGGCATCGTCATTTGTTCAGAATGAAAGATTGGTTTCCGGAAGGCATTCGCAAATCAACAACAGCAGTCTGGTCTGATTTACAAAAAGCATTGTTCGGTTACTTCCGTGCACAGTTTATTATGATCTCCATCACTGCAGTTGTCGTTATTATCGGTCTTCTCATCCTGCGGGTCGATTATGCGATATCCATCGGTTTACTTATCGGGCTCGTTGACCTGCTGCCTTATTTAGGAGTGGGCGCAGCCATGGTCCCTTGGATTGCATTTACCTTCATATATGGAGATGTATCTCTTGGTATAGGATTATCGATCCTGTATGGCGTTATTCTCATCACTCGGCAAATACTTGAACCCAAAGTTCTCGCCAGCAGCGTGGGGCTTGACCCCCTTCCTACCCTGATTGCGATGTTCGTCGGCTTAAAGCTATTCGGCGTCCTAGGCCTTATTATCGGCCCCGTTTCCCTCGTTATACTGTCGGCCATCCATCGAGCAAATGTATTTAAAGACATCTACTCCTTTGTCATGCGAGGCCCCAGATAATAGGAAATTTAATTGCCATCACGACTAACAAAGCGAAGCGGACGGAATCGTTCTGAAGAAGCGATAGCGTTCGCCTTTGTCTCCTTATTTCTACCCCTTAGGGATAGAATCAAGAAATAAAGAGACAACAGCGATCGTAAGAATGATCCGTCCGCGCAGCGGCCTTCTACGCGAGCCTTTTTATTATTACCTTCTTCGGATTATGAACGATCCATTACGTAATTTCCGCTCTATAAAACGGAGCATCTGAAAGCGATAAAAGGGACGCGTAAAAGGAAGTAACAGCGTGATGCCGACTATATCCGTTAGAAAACCTGGCAGCATGAGCAATAATCCGCCAATCAGCACACATAATCCATTTAGCATGGCATGGCCAGGCGGGTGTCCGGATTGAAGCTGCTGTTGAACATCGAGGAGCGCTTTGCGACCCTCCGATCTGGCAAACTGTGCACCGGCAAAACCAGTCAGCAGGATAAGGCCAAACGTAGCCCAGCCTCCGATCAGATTCCCCATCTTGATAATTCCCCATAGTTCTACACTCGGAATAATAATAATTGCAGCAATAATCCATTTCAACATGCTATTTCTCTCCCTCTATAGGCAGCGTTCCAGCAGCTAAAGTTTTTAGACGTTCGTAAAGCTCTGGTATAGCCTTCTCCACTCTTGAAGGCTTCCATTCCGCATTAACCCACACATGATGTGTTTCACCCTTTACAAGCAGCTCTCCAGGCGGCTCCTCCCCAAGCCATGCTTTGGGTAAGCTCGTCATCTCATTGATTCGTCTTACCTCGGAGCGGAACGAAATCCGAATCGATGAGAATTGCTCAACTGTCGTACAGATGACTACCCAATCATCATATCGAGCGGGAGAACGATAACTGCAGGCTAAATCCACAACAGGCAGCAGCATCCCCGCCTTCTCGATCGCCTGATAAGACATTCCTAAGTATCTCACAAGCTCGGTCCGGCCAATCTCAAACCAAGTCAAATAGTTACCGTGAAATACGACGCCCATTTGATCAGTTTCCTGATACCTCACTCTAAGTGGATGCAAATGCCATATAACGGGCTTATCTGTATCTGTCATTCACCAGCACCACCTTTCTTTGAAGTGAATCAAATAAACGAAATCGAGTTTTTTTCTTTGGCTAAGTAGAACAAAAGCGACGGTGCCCGCGCACCATCGCTTTGTTTTGTCATTCGTCATCTTGTGAAGAAGTTTTATACTATAGAACTTTGGCTTGTCCGGAGTAAATAATGCCCACTTCCGCATATACAGTAACTTCAGAACCATCCTGCAGAAGCTCAAGCGCATTCTGAACACCTAGAATAACCGGAATACCCAGATTTAACGCAACAATTGCAGCATGGCTCGTAATTCCGCCCATCTCCGTAATTACTGCAGCTGCTTTTTGAATAGCCGGCATATACTCTTTATCCGTCGAAACGGTAACGAGAATGGAGCCTTCTGTTGTTTTGGCGATTGCTTCCTGCGGTGTACGAGCGACAACAACTTTCCCCGTTGCGCTTTGTGAACCGATCCCTTGTCCTTTGGCAATCATTTCGCCAATTGTATGGATTTTGATCAAGTTAGTTGAGCCTGAACGTCCAACTGGCACACCTGCTGTAATAATAACGGTATCGCCAAGCTTCACATTACCGGAGTCAATTCCGCCGCGAACTGCGATATCGAACATTTCGTCCGTTGTTTCAGCCGGCGTACCTTGAACAGGTATAACACCCCAAGACAGCGCTAGACGACGCATAACCGACTCAATTGGTGTAACTGCGATGATCGGTGATTTTGGACGATATTTGGAAACCATGCGTGCCGTATAGCCGCTTTCAGTGGATGTGATGATCGCTTTCGCATTCAAATCCAGCGCGGAATTCGCAACTGCTTGGCTGATTGCTTCAGTAACTGTCGTTTGCTGTGCATTCGCTTGCTTAGTAAAAATTTCACGATAATCAAGCGCCGACTCCGCACGTACTGCAATACGGGACATCGTCTGAACAGATTCAACCGGATATTTACCAGCTGCTGTTTCCCCTGAGAGCATGATCGCATCTGTGCCATCAAAGATTGCATTCGCTACGTCACTTGCTTCCGCACGTGTAGGACGCGGGTTGCGCTGCATGGAATCAAGCATTTGAGTCGCAGTAATGACCGGCTTACCGGCACGATTACATTTTTGAATCATCTCTTTTTGAACGAGCGGTACTTCTTCAGCTGGGATTTCAACGCCGAGATCCCCACGAGCGACCATCAAACCGTCAGAAACTTCAAGAATTTCATCGAGGTTATCAACACCTTGTTGGTTCTCGATTTTAGAAATAATCTGAATGTGGCTTGCATTGTGTTTCTCAAGCAGCTCACGAATTTCTAGAACGTCTGTTGCTTTACGAACGAAAGAAGCGGCGATGAAATCTACATTTTGCTCGATACCGAACACGATATCATTCGCATCCTTCTCCGTAATACCAGGAAGGGAAATATGTACGCCTGGGACGTTAACACCCTTCTTGCTCTTAACTGGACCACTATTGACAATACGGCATTTGATCTCTGTTCCTTGAATTTCTTCAACAGTCAGGCCGATCAAACCGTCATCGATAAGAATCGTTGAACCTACTTCAACGTCAGAAGGCAAGTTCGCATACGTTACCGGGATACGGTTCTGGTCGCCAACGATTTCTTCTGTTGTCAATGTAACGGTATCGCCTTGGATAAGCTCGTACTCGTCTGCCAGCTTGCCAAGACGAATTTCTGGACCTTTCGTATCCAGCAAGATAGCGACAGTGGTGCCAAGCTCTTGGCAAGCTTGACGAATGTTCTTGATCCGATTGCCGTGCTCTTCAAAATCGCCGTGGGAGAAATTAAGCCTGGCTACGTTCATACCCGCGTTGATTAGCTTCTTGGTGTTTTCCAGTGATTCGCTTGATGGTCCGATTGTACATACAATTTTCGTTTTGCGCATGTTAATTGACATCCTCCAGTTGTTACTCTGACTAAATTTGTATGATTTAAGCTTGTACGGTTACAAGCATATATCTCTATATTTGTATGGATTCTACTTGCTCTACAGGATCATCAGTCAACGTGGTTTCAGGCGACTTAAACTTACCAATCTTGCGGAATTTCTCGTAACGATCCACGATTAGCTCCTCTTTAGTAAGCTCAGACAGCTGCTGCAGATGACGCCAAACCGCATCTTTTATCGTTTCAGCCTGCATTGGCAAATCACGATGTGCTCCGCCCTGGGGCTCAGCAATGATTTCTTCTACAATGCCGAATTCAACCAAATCAGCCGCCGTAATTTTCATGACAGAAGCCGCTTCATCAGCCCGCGATGCATCCTTCCAAAGAATAGAAGCTGCACCGTTAGGTGAAATAGCGGAATAGATGGCATTCTCCAACATTAAGATCCGGTTGCCAACACTAAGCGCGAGCGCTCCGCCACTACCGCCTTCACCGATTACAACGCAGATGATCGGTACACCGAACATTGCCATCTCACGGAGATTGCGAGCAATCGCTTCCGATTGACCGCGCTCTTCTGCAGTATTGCCCGGATAGGCACCTTTCGTATCGATAAACGTTACGATTGGACGGTTGAATTTATTGGCCTGCTGCATCAAGCGAAGAGCTTTGCGGAAGCCCTCCGGGTGGGGACTGCCGAAGAAGCGAGCAATATTATCCTTCGTGTCCTTGCCTCGTTGATGACCGATAACCGTAACAGGGATCCCATTGAGGTTCGCTAGACCGCCAACAATGGCAAGATCATCGGCAAACAATCGATCGCCATGTAGCTCGATAAAATCACTAAAGATCGACTGTATATAGTCAAGTGAAGTGGGTCTGCCATGATGACGCGCGAGGTGCATCTTCTGCGCTGGAGTAAGCTCGTTATAGAGCTCCTCCTGCAGTTGGGTGCATTTCTCTTCTAGACGACCAATTTCATCGGTAAAATCAATACCCGATTCTACACCGAATTTTTTTAATTCTTCGATTTTCTTCCTCAGCTCGCTAAGCGGCTTTTCAAACGGCAGCTCACCCGCCATGGGCGATATCCCCCTTTACAGCATGCATATCAAGCAGCTTCGTCAGTAATGACTTCATCTCTTTACGATGCACGAGCTTATCAAGTTGGCCGTGCTGCAAATTAAACTCTGCGGTTTGGAAATCATCAGGAAGCTTCTGGCGAATCGTTTGCTCAATGACCACTCGGCCGGCAAAGCCAAGCAGTGCACCCGGTTCGGCCAGATTATAATCCCCCAGCATAGCAAAGCTCGCAGAGACACCGCCTGTCGTAGGGTCCGTTATAATGGAGATATAAAGACCCCCATCACCTTGAAACCTAGCCAGTGCGGCGCTCGTCTTCGCCATTTGCATCAGACTCAGAATACTTTCCTGCATTCGAGCTCCACTTGAAGTGGAGAAAATAAGCATCGGAAGCTTCTTCATATGGGCTTGTTCGATTGCACGCGTAATTTTCTCTCCAACAACCGAACCCATGCTTCCTGCAAAAAAGTCAAAACTCATGAAAGCAGCAACGACAGGAAAACCACCGATTGTTCCTTCCCCTGTTACAACAGCATCCTTAAGCCCTGTGCTTTTCTTCTGAGCCTCCAGCTTGCTGGCGTATCCCGGGAATTGAAGCGGATCCTCCGATTCCAGGTCCGCATCAAACTCTTGGATTCGTCCTTCATCAAGCGTGATGGCAATCCGTTCCCACGCATTCAAACGGAAGTGATGGCCGCAGCTGGCGCATACCTTCAAATTCTTCTCAATCTCTTTACTGAACTGAATATTGCCGCATTTAGGGCATTTGGACATGAGTCCTTCTGGAATATCCGGCTTAGTGCGCGGCTGCTGCGTTCCAGATGGAATTGTTGCGTATTTTCTTTTATGAAATAAGTCCTTGAACACAAGTGACACCTCTTTGGGGGCGCAGTAGTTTAAACTATCTATGCGTATTCAAAATATTGTTGAGCACTTCCTGCACTTCTTCGAGTTCGCCTGATGGGACCAAAATTTCGTACTGCTGTTTGGTCACGTTAATCGGTCGAATCTTAACGAGAAACCCTTCCTGGGTCAGCCGGTTTTTGATGCTCTCCGCAATTTTTGCCGTCGGCGCGATGTAAATAACCGTCCACATGAAAGGACCTCCTGAGCATATTAGAAAATCGATACGAAGCATGAGCTTTGACGTCGTTCAGCCATGCAAACTCATGCTATCTGGGCATATGATGTGATAATGATACCATATGTTCTGAATTAACCGCAACGCCGCATGACTGGAAAGAGGGGTGCAGCCCTCTTTTAGCCCAGATTTATTTAGATTTACAGGCAGCATTCAAGTCTGATCATAATGGTTGGCCTTGGGATCCTGATGCGCAATACGTGCAGAAGCGGCAGCAGCCAGTCCCGCTACGAGATCGTCAAGGAAAACATGGATATGCTTCCCCTTTTCATTCAGCTTACGGATGATGCCCGGCTTCACTTTGTCGAGATATCCGAAGCTGGTTAGCCCAATCATTCCGTACACATTGGTTATCCCAAGTGCTAACGTTTCATCTACACCAAACAAGGATTCATCCGCTTCCATAATGGCCTGAAGCGGCTCGGGAAGAAGCTTTCGTTCTGCTAGCTCATCAAGCGCAATACCTGTAAATAATACATACTGCACTTCTCGCTTGTTCAACACCGCGACGACGCTCTCTTCACATTCTTTTAAGGTCAAATCTGGATTATACGGGATTTGAAGCGAAAAGACGATTTCTGCCACGTCACCGACTGATACTCCACGTCTTTCTAACCACTTCTCCATCTCAGATGACACTGTTACACTCCCCCCGCATCAGCTTGTACGAAGTCCAGAGAAACCGGCCAAACCAACAGCCTGTCAAGTCCATACTCTCTTGTTCGTGCAAGCGGTAGAAAATTAGGTGCTCGCCTCTTGTACAATGGGCAATTGTAAGGAAGAAAGCTCCGTGTTTCCTAAATGTATGCGGACAGGGAATAACATGTGCCTGTCAAATTTTTTTTAGATCATTACCGTCGATGATTCTCATTGACATCACAATTCTATTTAACAACTGCAGCGCCCTTTCCAAAAATCGCCTCGATTTGGCTAAGTAACTGCGGCGAAGGTTTGGTTCGGTAAGTCGCGCTTAGCGCTACTGTCTTCTGTTCGCTCTCGTAGAACAGAACGGTTTCCAGCGCGCCGTTATTGCTGGCGAGCAGCGCTTTGAGCTGGTCAAGCGCCGCAGGCTGGTCGCGGCCAGCGGCGATTTTGATATACAGCCGCTGCTGCCGCTTGCCTGCGGCGGCAGTGGCTGGCGGCGCAGCAGCCGCGCGGCTTTGCCGCGGCGCTGGCGCTGCATGCGCCTTCGGCGGCAGCGCCGCGGCGGCTGCGCCTGGCGCTTGCGGCGCTGCCGCCGGCGCGGCGGCCGGCACGGCAGGCCGCGATGCGGACACGCTGCCGCTGCCGCTGCCGTTGCCGCTGCCGTTGCCGTTGCCGCTGCCGCGGCGCTGTGCGGCAGCCTGCGCCGCAGGCGCCAAGCCAGCGGCGGCGCGCGACGTACGCATGCGCGCCTGCTGCTCAAGCCGCCGGACCTGCTCCGCAAGGTCCAGGTCCGGGCGGTCAAGCGGAACGACGTCTTCAACGATTAGCTTGAAGTCGTCGTCCTGATGCTGCACCGCAGCCAGCATAATAACCAAGCTGCCAGGGTTCAGCAGTGCCGCGTGCCGCTTCCATACCGTAGGGAATACGACGGCCTCTACCCGCATAATGCGATCCTCGATCTCGAGGAATCCCATCGCCTGTCCTTTCTTCGTCGTAAATGGCTTCAGCGATACGACCATTCCTGCGATCAGGGCAATCCCCCCCTCGGGGGCATCGGCAAGATCCACAAGCCGATCCAGCGGCAGCGTTCCGAGCATCGTTTCGTAATCATCGAGTGGATGACCGGATAGATACAAACCGATCAATTCTCGTTCTAGAGCGAGCAATTGCCCCGTAGTAAAAGGCTGAACGTTAGGCATCTCAACATCCCAATTCCGAACTTCATCGAAGCCGAACAGCTCGATCTGCAGCTCTTCCCGCTCCTTGCGCCACTTCAGCGCAGCGTCAACCGTCTCATCAAGTACAGCTACAAGCTGTGCTCGGTGAGCAGCAAGGCTATCACAGGCTCCCGCTTGCACCAGCGACTCTAACACCCGTTTATTAACGACGCGTAAATCGACACGTCGACATAAATCAAGAAGGCTGTCGAATGGCCGCTCCGCTCTTTCCTTCAGTAAGGATTCAATAGCCTGCGTTCCGACATTCTTAATCGTGGCAAGACCGAACCGTACCGCCTCGCCAACCGGCGTGAAGGTTACTTCACTTTCATTCACATCCGGAGAAAGCACTTGAATCCCCATCCGTCTGCATTCATCCACATATTCCGCTGTCTTACGCTGGTTGCCGGTCACGGATGCGAGCATCGAAGCCATGAACGGAACGGGATGGTTCGCCTTCAGCCAAGCTGTCTGAAAAGCTAGAACCCCATAAGCTGCCGCATGAGCACGTGGGAATCCATAATCAGCGAAGCGAACGATCATATCATAAACAAGATTGGCTTCCTCTGCTGTGTAACCCTGCTCTAAACTACCTTGCACGAAATGCGCACGCTGTTCATCAAGCACTTCACGTTTCTTCTTGGACACTGCTCTTCGCAGCAGATCCGCTTCTCCAAGGGAAAAGCCAGCCATTGCTGAAGCGATCTGCATGATTTGCTCCTGATAGACGATAATCCCATAAGTATCTGCAAGAATAGGCTCTAGCGATGGATGAGGATATTCCACTTCCACCACGCCATGCTTGCCTTGAATATACTTCGGAATAAACTCCATCGGTCCTGGACGGTAGAGCGCAAGCACTGAGACAATATCCTCAAATCCAGTGGGCTTCAGATCTCGCAGCACACGGCGAACTCCCGCGGACTCCAACTGAAAGATCCCCGTCGTCTCACCGCGTGTCAGCATCTCGTAAGTCGCTTTATCATCATCTGGAATAAAACGAAAATCAACTGTAATCCCATGCTGACGCTTCACCCAATTCAATGCCCGCTCCAAAATCGACAGCGTTCGCAGTCCGAGAAAATCCATCTTCAGCAGTCCAACCGCTTCCAAATGCTCCATTGAATATTGGGTCAGCACGGTATGTTCGCCACCAGCCTGCAGCGGCACATACTGGGTTAGCGGCTCGCCCGAGATAACAACTCCAGCCGCATGAGTAGAAGCGTGGCGAGCCATCCCCTCCACCTTCATGGCCATCCTCAGCAGCTCGTTTGTCTTCGGCTGTCGTTCCGTTGCTTCGCGAAGCTCCGCACTCATTCGGAGCGCTTCCTCAAGTGTGATGCCAAGCTGATTCGGAATCAGCTTGGCGGCTCGATCAACTTCGCCGAATGGAACAGCCATTGCGCGTCCGACATCGCGAACCGCAGCCTTAGCCGCCATCGTGCCGAACGTAATAATCTGCGCGACATGCTCCTCGCCATACTTGGCCGAGACGTAGCGAATCACCTCGTCACGTCGTTCGTCATTGAAATCGATATCGATATCCGGCATCGATATCCGTTCCGGATTGAGGAATCGTTCGAACAATAATTTATATTTGATCGGATCCACATCGGTGATATTCAAGGTATAAGCGACCAAGCTGCCAGCTGAAGAGCCCCGCCCAGGTCCTGTTCGAATGCCCTGCTCATGAGCAAAACGGATAAAATCCCAGACAATAAGAAAATAATCACTGAATCCCATCTTCTCAATAACGGATAATTCATAGGCAAGTCGCTCTGCTGCCTGTGCTTGCAAGGAAGGGTCTACTTCCCATTCTGGACTTCCAGCATAGCGTGCTTCTAGTCCTTCCTCACACAAGGTTACCAGATAAGAGGCAGAGGTCTTCCCAGTTGGGATTGGCCCAAAGGAAGGGAGCAGGGCACGGCCAAATACGAGCTCCAAGCTGCATTTTGCCGCAATCTCGGTGGTTCTGGACACAGCTTCCGGGGCTTGTCGGAAGAGAAGCTCCATCTCCTCCCCACTCTTGAGATACATCTGATCGCTCATCATCTTCATTCGGCCGTCATCTTCTATCGTTGTTCCCGTACCAATACTGATTAACACGTCTTGAACGGCGGAATCGGTCGGCTGCAAATAGTGGACATCATTCGTCGCTACAAGCGGAATACCCGTCTCACGCGAGAGTGCAATCGTGCCTTGCAGCACTTTCTTCTGCTCAAGCAAACCGTGGTCCTGAAGCTCCAGGTAAAAGTCATCGCCAAACATCCCCTGATAACGAAGAGCAGAGGTGCGTGCCTCTTCGTATCTGTCGTGCAGCAGATGCTGCGCAATCTCGCTTCCAAGACAAGAGCTCAGACAGATGATCCCTTCCGCATACTGGGCCAGCACCTCTAAGTCGATACGGGGCTTATAATGAAAGCCCTCTAGATGCCCAATTGAGCTTAGCTTCATCAGATTGCGGTAACCGATTTCATTCTTAGCTAGCAAGATAAGGTGGTAGGTCGGGTTATCTTTACGTGCGCCTTTGTCAAACCGGGAACCTGTCGTCAAATAAACTTCACAGCCAATGATCGGCTGAATACCCCGTTCACGGCAAGCTTTATAGAAAGGAACGGCGCCGTACATGACTCCGTGATCCGTCAGTGCGAGCGCCTTCATTCCAAGCTCAGCAGCCCGGGCGACCAGATCTCGGATCCGTATCGCACCATCAAGCAGGCTGAATTCGCTATGAACGTGTAAATGTACAAACTCTTGTTTGCCGCTCATCGCAATCTATTCCTTCTTTCAGTCGTTGCATCATTTTCTACTAGTTTATCATATTGCTACCCCGGAAGCCCATAGAATGGAGTAGAGGAGAAGACAAGCTTCTCTCCCCAATCTGAGGGCAGGTGATCATGAAGATGGATACTTTTTTCTCAAAAGCAATTTTAGACTTCTGTATTGCATTCGGCGTTGTATTTGGCGGTTCGATGCTTGCCGGTATAGGCTCTGTATTCGTGTTTGCGCCTCCGGCCGCTATGATGATTGATACGGCTTCAAGGCTGAAAATTTGGGCGCTTGTCGCAGCAGTTGGCGGAACAATTGACCCTATGAGAGTGATCGAAAGCAACATGATCGAAGGTCACTTCTCACCAGTCGCCCAGCAAATTGGATTCATGATCTGCGCCTTTCTTGGCGCCCATATGGGCACGGAGCTTATCAGATGGCTGTGTAAAGGAGCGGTTTGAATCATGCGTGTTCCTCCTTTCGAACGTTTTGCCAAATTTACGCAGGCCGTCGCTTTCATCGTAGTCGGTGCGATTATTGGAGCCATGGCCTATCATTCTGTCTATGTGATGAATTTCAACGCGCTTATCAATACGAATAGAGGGCTTGAGGACAGGCTGGTTGACTACGAAGAACGCATTCAGAAGCTGAATCAATTCAAGGATCAGCATACGGTTATTAAAAGCATCTCAGCGACCCTGCTGGATAATAGAGAAAAAAAAGAGGAACATGATGCAATGGGCGAACTGACAAAGTCGGAGCTGAAGCGCCGGATTAAAAAAGAACTCAGCGTCTTCATCGGTACAAGCATATACAAGATCGACTACAATGCAGAGATGGCAAGACTCCTCCTCGACGGCAAGGTTTATACCGATGTGAACGGAAAGGATTACACCGTAGAAATCAAAACAATGCTTATTGTAGATAATATCCTTCAGGTGTGGTTTAAAGCATCGATTTATACACGCCCGCTTGGTTAATCAGTCCTTTCGCCTATCACTTGCAACATGGTACAATAGGGGCTGAAACTTTCCATGACAAAGGAGCTGCAACGAGAACCATGTTAGTATTACATTGGACTTTGGTCACACTTATCTGTGTCGTATCCTTGCTTTCAGTAGTCTTCAGCTTCAAATCGCGCCGCTCGACTGACGTTCGAGCTCGAGGTATTTATGGTGCCCGGATGAATATATGTATGGGGGCCATGCTCATGCTGATTTCTCTCTTTATGATGCTCGCCTTCAGCGGTTCTACAGTAAAAGTTATTATTGGTACGCTGTTATTTGTCCTCGGATTGTTCAACCTATTCGCAGGCTTCCGCAACCATAGTGCTTATACCGCAATGAAGCAGCAGTAAAAGCGCAGCAGCTTCTTAAGCCACGATCTCCAAAGGTTCATCCGGTTATCAGAATGGATCGATGAGCTGCACTGTAAGCATTGCTTTTGCAGCCAGGCCGTTTGGATCCTCCAGCTCGATTTCGAGCTTGGCGCTTTTGCGGCTCATTTCAAGCAGCTTCGGGAGTATCGAGACCGCGCTCTCAAGCTGTACCGGATGGACAAAATACGTCGTCATGCTTTCAATGACATGATCGCGCTTGCCAAACTCCCGTATTAAACCACGTGCCGCCTGCGTCATAAGGGTTACCAAAATACCCTCCGAGACAATACCGAACGTACCCGACATCTGTGGCGTAATTCGGCCCTTGTACATCCATTCACTGCCTTGATCCGCTGTTTTCTTCTCGAACCCTGCGCTTATTAAATCATCGAAGGTCTCTCCGCTTTCCTGCTGTTTACCTGCATATCGAAGTGCTTCAAGAACCTCACTGCGGCTAATGGCTGCCAGCAGCTTTCGGTTCTTATCGACGATTGGCAGGAAATCTATACCTTCAGCAGCCATCGTATGCGCTGCTGAAGCGATGGGAATATTCAGCGCTGCCGTAATCGGATTTCGCGTCATCAGCTTGTCTATGAGCTGCGTATCTGCAGAGCCTGCCGCATCCTTCGTCGTCATCATTCCAACAACTCGTCCACGATCGTCCAGCACGGGGAAGACAGATCCGCCAACACGCTTCGAGAGATTTTGAAAATCAGCAAGCGTTTCGCCTAGGCGCATCGTCTCAACGGGCCGACTGTATGTAACGATATCCTCTACCAGCATTATCTTTTGCCTAATTAATCGGTCGAACATCGCTCTATTAATCATCGACGCTACCGTAAAGGTATCATGCTTGGATGAAATGATTGGCAGTGCTCGTTCATCAGCGAGCCGTCTGACATCCTCATTCGTACCAAAGCCCCCCGTTATCAGAACACCCGCACCCTGCTCTAACGCACATCTGTGCGCTCCTTGTCTATTCCCTACAATGAGCAGACTTCCGGCATCAATATAGCGAACCATGGCCTCGAGCTCCATGGCACCAATGACGAATTTATGCAGCGTTTTATCTAATCCGGCAGCACCGCCAATGACGTTCCCTTCCACGATATCAGCCACTTCACCAAAGGTGAGACGATCCAGCGATACTCTCTTCTTCCGCTCAATCCGGACCGTTCCGATACGCTCCTTCGTATTGACAAGCCCTTGTGTCTCGGATTCCTTGATCGCCTTGTAAGCTGTTCCCTCGCTTACACCAAGCTCTTCGGCCATTGATCGTACTGACAGCTTCGTGCCAATCTTCAATTGCTGAATATAGTTCATGAGGCGCTCATGTTTCGTTAAGGCTTCAAGCTCTTTTCCATCCAATGTCACCATAGTCACCCCTAATCCGCTCAATCGTCACTATCTCATTCTACCTATTCTAACAAAAAAGCCGTGCCAAGCCATTAAGTCAGCAAATAAATAAACGGCCTTCCTCCGCATGAAGCGAATAAGACCGTTCTTTCGTATAGGCTAGGAATCCATTATTCCATGATTGTTTTAAGCGATTCCGTTACAATCTTCGTTACATCGTCAAAAATGATGCTAAACCGTCTCTCCGCATCAAAGGTACGATTAAGCAGCGGATTCAAAGTAACAACCTCATAAAGCTTATTCATCATCTCCATCTCTTCCTGAGAAGGCTGCTCGCCTTCCATCATTTTCTGCTGGAGCACGGTCTGTTTATCGCGAAAATCCTCCATCATCCGTTTCGCCTCAGGATCATTACGCGCCGCTGTGAGCGCAGCCTTCAGCTCCTGCGCTTCCTCTGTTTCCTGAAGCGCCTTCGTTAATTCATAAGCTTTATCATATACATTCATATCTCTATCTCCCTTTTATTAGAGTTCGTCTAGTTCTAGCCAAATCGTCCGAAAATCAAGCAGTACTTGGCAAGAACTGATTTCATAGACTTTTGGGTAGTCGTACGCCCAAATTCAGCTGCTCTAAACGTGGATTAACCAGTATTTGTTTTCATTTTGGCTTGTTCTTACAGCAAATCAGCCGTGTCCGCTAATCACCAAGGAATAGATGTCCTCATATGATGAGGTAATTCGTGTTAATAATCAAGAAGCAACAAGCGACACGTCGTCATCCTCCAGCTTGGAAGGAGATTCGTCGATGCTGAAATCGAAAGTCGCCGTTCAGGTGATTAGCTCAGGCATGCTGCCGGATGATGCGATCATGCTCGGCGAGGCTTATTTGAAGCAATGGAAAATTCCGCAAGGACAGCCGATTAATCTCAAATTCGGCGCGCTTCGCCAGTCCATCAAGGTGGTGCCTGTTGAAAGGTTCGACGGTATGCGGATCGGGCAAAGCTTAGCGAGAAGAATGGGAATATTCGCCAACACCTCTCTTCGCATCCAATACCGAAGCGATACCTCCACACTTGCACTAGGTCCTTTGATTGGTGTACTCATTAGCCGAGATGATCCGAACATGAAGGAGCGACCGTTTGGTTCGATCACCATGTTCTGCAAGGAGCTCGTCGACGCTTGCGCAGCACAAGGCGCTCATGTTTACTTTTTCACTCCTGATCACATCACTAGCAGCAGCAATACGGTTGAAGGCTGGGTATACTCCGGGGGCTGGCGCAAGACGGCTGTACCCGCTCCGGACGTTGTGAACAATCGGCTTACTTCACGTAAGCTCGAGAATAAACCCAGCGTACAACATTTCATCAAAGAAGTAAAATCCCGCTATAACACTGCCGTTTACAATGAAAAATTTCTAGATAAACCAGAAGTCTTCGACGCATTAGTCAAGGATCCCGCGCTTGTTAAATACTTGCCCGAGTCACATGTGCTGCGAAGTTTTGCAATGCTGAGGTCGATGTGCTCCAAGTACGGCAACGTTTTCCTGAAGCCAGTTCGCGGAAGTCTTGGAAAAGGAATTATCCGTGTATCTCGTTCTGATAATGATTCCTATCAGGCTTTATACACGACGCTCGGCGGAACACGAAGGCAGCATTTCCCAAACTTGCTGAAGGTGTTCGCCTCTATTTCCGGCAAAATGAAAACCGTGCGCTATCAAATTCAGCAGGGTCTGCATCTGATCGATATTGGCGGAAAACCCGTTGATTTCCGAGCTCTTGTGCAAAAAAACGAAACGGGCAAATGGGCGATTACTTCGATTGTCGCACGAACGGCAGGCGGCAACCATTTCGTATCTAATCTCGCTCGTGGAGGAACGCTTAGTACCGTTCGTGAAGCAGTAGCCAAGTCGAATTTATCCAGTATTTCCGCAGGCGATACCTCCAGTAGGCTTCAACGTGCAGCCATAGAAATTGCCAAAGGTGTCGATACATTCATTCCAGCACATTTCGGCGAGCTTGGCATAGATTTGGCTGTAGATATCAGCGGGCGGGTGTGGCTGCTCGAGGTAAATTCCAAACCATCAAAGAATGATAACACACCGCTTCCGGATCAAAAGATAAGGCCTTCCGTTCGCAATATGATTCAATATTCCCGGCATTTAGCCGGATTTTAATGCAAAGGGGGAAGCGCCGATGGCTGTGTCTCAATTTCGCTTCATACTTGGCATTATGATTAGCGAGCAACCAACCCGCAGCGCCGAGTATGCAGAGGCTCCTCTTGCAATGCCTGAAGACGCGTTCTGCCGCGGACTATGCCAGCTCGGACGGACATTAGGAATATTGGTCTTCTTATTTGATACTACCAGCAGCTTTAATGCAGCCCAAATAACCGGTTACTCGCTGCGAAAAGGAGTTTGGTCACGGGGCAGCTTCCCGCTGCCTGACGTTGTCTATGATCGCTCCCTACATCGGAGCTCTGCTCAATATAGTCGCCACCGTAAGATGCTTGATGAATTGAAAGAAGTGCATTCCTTCTTTCCCTTCAGCAGCACATTGCCAGGAAAATGGGAGGTCTACACCGCTATTCGGGATAATGAACAGTTAGCAGCTTCGCTTCCACCAACGTATCTGTATGAAGATGAAGATCAGCTTGCTCTACTTGAGCTGCAGCATCCGACAGGATTATTCCTCAAGCCTTCAGCGGGTACGCATGGAAAAGGTGCGATTCGTTTGCGCCGTTATCCCGGAGGGTGGGAGATTGACGGCAGAAGCCGCAGCAATGAGCTCATTCATGAGCAATTCACGAATTGGAATACAGCTGCACGATTCCTTGCACGTTTTGTTCACACTTCCACCTCGATCATTCAGCCTTATTTACAGCTTACCGACATGAACGGTAATGCTTTTGATATCAGGGCACTCATTCAAAAGGATGACCGCAGCCGATGGCTCTTCACGGGTGCAGCGCTCCGCGAAGGCTCGCAAGGAAGCGTCACATCCAATCTTTCTGGGGGTGGCCATGCCGAAGCGGCCCTAGAAGCACTCACTGAACGTTTCGGCTTCGACGTCGCAAGCCGTCTGTTAGCTAAAGTTCGGCGAATCAGCGAGAAAGTTGCCCCCCTTTTGGAGCAGCATTTCGGCAGACTTGCTGAGCTTGGTTTAGACTTTGGCGTTGAGCCAAGCGGTAAGCTTTGGCTGCTAGAGGCCAATGCCAAACCAGGACGATTATCGATGAATACGGATAAACGTGCTGCCCGTCTGGCCCTCCTTCGCCCTCTTCAATATGCGACCTTACTCGCCGCTCGTCGCAGCCCAATGTTGTTCAACAATGATTCAAGCTTGCTTCAGCACCGCGACGCCGCCAAAGCTGCAAAACGAATCCAAAGGAGATACGTCCAGGAGGTTCATCCATGAGTTTGAAATCATGTCATGTGCATTTCTCACCGCAAAGTGAACGAGTCGTTTATTTGTCAGCTTCGCTTCTAAAAACGTTAGAGCTAGCAGGTAAAAAAACGATTCAAGTAAAGCTTGGCAAAGAAACAATTGTAGCGACTGTAAAGCCGATTGAAAGACAAGGCAATCACCTTTACCTATCCGCTGGTGTCCGTCAGATGATACGCGTTCCCAAGGCAGGGAGCATCTCACTTTACCAAAGCAGTGATAATGAAGTCCAGATCGGTCCTCTAATCGGTGTTCTGACCGAATCCGGTTTGAACTCAAGTGATAGTCCATTTGGGAACCGTACCGGGTATATCAAACAGCTGCTTCGCATGGGAGAGAAAAAGGCTTACTTCTTCGCCTTCACCCCACGGGATATTAATTGGCAGCAAGAAACAATTAATGGATACTTCCTTAACAGCAGCAACAGCTGGTACCGTAAAATCGTACCGCTGCCGGATGTCGTTTATAACCGTCTACCCAGCCGACGTGCAGAAACTACCGCTACCATCATGTCCCTGAGGGAACGCTTCATTCGCAAGGAGGTACCTTTTTTCAACTGGAGCTTCTTTAATAAGTCGGATGTTTATAAATTGCTCGATCAAGATATTGAGGCTCTTAAGCATCTCCCGGAGTCCGCAAACAATCCTCGCCCGGATAAAATAAAGGCCATGTTAGAAGATCATCAATTCATCTACTATAAGCCGACTGCCGGAAGTCTGGGTATCGGTATTTACAGGCTTACCTATCATCCTAAACGCGGCTATTTTGCCCGTTACCGCAGAGGCAGTACGAACGTACTGCTTCGATTCACGAATTTCAATAGCCTGATGCGCATGCTGCAAATCAGACACGGAAATGCCCTTGGCCAATATGTAAGCCAACAGGGCGTGCGATTAATAGAAATTGACGGATGTCCGATCGACTTCCGCTTTCATATGCATAAGAATGGAAATAACGATTGGGTGCCCGTCGGCATCGGCGCGAAGAAAGCCGGTCGCGGCAGTGTAACCACCCATATTAAGAACGGCGGAACGCTATTAACACCTGAGCAAGCGCTAGGCCGAACGTTCGGTGATCGAGCAGATGAAATGCTTGTGAAAGCCAAGGAAGTATCCGTAAAGCTCTCCGAAGCAATTGAGCGTAACTTCCCTCATACACTTGGCGAGCTTGGTCTTGATATCGGCATTGATAAAGATGGCGATGTTTGGATGTTCGAGGCTAATGCAAAGCCAGGACGCTCTATCTTTAGTCATCCTGCACTTCGGGCGCAAGGACGCGAATCTCTATCCCATATCCTGGAGCATTGCATGTATCTTAGCAGGTTCCAAGGGGGAACCACTTAATGGGAATCGTACTCCAGGCAGCTTCTGAAGTTGGAGAAATCCAAAGCAAACGTCCAGTCCTCGCCATTCTCACGATTGAGGACGACATCCAGTTGTTTCGGGGTAATCGCAGTAACTTCACTGACCTCATTCAAACCGGTACCGAGCATGGATTTATTGTTTATGTCGTAACGGTAAAGCAGCTCAAGCTGAGGCGCAATCAGCTTGACGGCTTTACCTTTAATACAGCGACCGGAAGCTGGGAACTGAAAAGGTTCCCATTTCCAAATCTGATTTACAACCGTATTCCACTTCGAGAGGATGAACGACTCCCAGGAGTAAAGCAAAAGATTGCAGAATGTATGAGAGATCCACGGGTCATGCTGTTTAACCCCGCCTTCTTCAATAAGTGGACTTTGTTCAAATGGCTGCGTCAATCCAAGACAACACAACCCTTCATCCCGACAACCCGCCGCATGCTGACCCAAGACGGGCTCGGTAAAATGATGATTAAACATAACTATTTATATTTGAAGCCGGTCAGTGGAAAAGCGGGCAAAGGCATTATGACCATTCATCTTCAACCAGAGAAGCCCTTACCTTATCGGCTCAAAATCCAAGCAGACAAAAAAAGCATTACCTATAATTGCGGCTCGATCACAAAGCTTTGGACCCGAATCAAAAAAGAAAGCACCGGGGAGCGTTATATCGCTCAACAAGGCATTCATCTAGCTTCCTTTAATGATCGGTCGTTCGATCTTCGTGTTCTCGTACAAAAAAACCAGCGCGGACAATGGGAGATCTCAGGTATTGGAGCACGTGTCGCAGGAACGCTCAGCATAACGACTCACGTTCCTCGTGGAGGAAGCATCGATGACCCAGAGAGACTGCTCATCTGTGTATTCGGTCAAGATGAAGCGCATAAACTACTAGTAAAGACGCGTGATACGGCATTGATGATTGCTAGGCAGATCGAGCGGGGTTCTGGTCGCAGCCTTGTGGAGATGTCCATGGATCTGGGTATCGATCAAGAAGGAAGTATATGGTTCTTCGAGGCGAATGCCAAACCGATGAAGTTCGATGAGCCGGACATCCGCAAACGTTCACTTGATCGCGTATTTCAGTATGGCCAGTATTTATTGCGTAAGAAGGCAGGGATACGGGGAGACGATTAGAATGAAGGTTAAGCTGCTATCTCCAGCCGAATGGGCGATTGCAAAAGAAAAGCTAATTGCCTTCTTTATTCGGTTTGGCGATAGCCGCATAACTGCGGTTGGAATTAAAGCACTGCAAGAGCTCTCGCCCGCTTCGCTTAGCAGTACCGAAGCAGGATCTGCCGTAGTGGTAGCAATAGAAGACGGTAAACTTGCTGCATGCGCAGTTGCCGTAGACGCAGGCGAGCAAGCTTGTCTCATCGTCGTTCGCTCCGAAATGCGCGGCAAGGGCTTTGCCACGCTCCTGCTACGCGCCCTAAAAAGTCATTGTGGCCGCTTGACCTGTAACGTTGCCACAGACAATTCAGCTAGTATGCAAGCATGCTTCCGCTCCGGGATGAAAGCTGTCAGCTTGCATCAAGGTCCGACCGGCAAATCTACACTTCGATTCGAAAGCTAGGAGGACTTCGCATGGGCCAACCTGTGCTTGGTATCATGACCCTTTATTTAAATGATAACGGCTTGCTCGAGGAGAAGCCGATTTACCAAAAAATGACGATCGCAGGTAAAAAAATGGGACTCGACATCTACGTCTTTACACCTCGTGATGTCAATTATAAGCAGAATCGAATCAACGCGCTGATGTTTGACCCAGTCACTAAAAGCTGGACGCGCAAATGGCGTTCTTTTCCCCATATGATCTTCGATCGATGTCGGATACAGCGTAGTCAAAGATTCGTAGAACTAGGTAAATTCCGTAAACAGTATGGACATCTAACCTTTCTTAACCACATGCTGCGTAATAAATGGATCATTTATCGGACTATGCGCAAAGACCCACGCTTTATTCCGCATTTGCCTCTTACAAAAATGTATGAGAGTCCCTCTGATTTGACCGATATGATCCGCAAATATCCACTTATTTACTTAAAACCGATTAATGGAACTGGTGGTCGCGGAATTCTTCGGATCCAGAAGCAGCAAGGCGGAATCTATCTCATTCAAGGACGTGATCAGTCCAGACGTATCATCCATCCGCAGCGCGTTCCGCTATCCGAGCTTCATGGGCGCCTAGAAGGCTGGAATCTAAAAGAAAACCATTATTTAGTTCAGCAAGGGATACAGCTCAAGCTGCCAAATGGACGTGTTCATGATTATCGGATGCTCGTCCAGAAGAACGGAAGCGGCCTCTGGGAAGTAACCGGCTGTGCAGGGCGTATTGGGGCTTCCGGCAGCATTACATCCAATCTTCATGGAGGTGGTGAAGCCGTTACGATGCAATCGCTGCTCAAGAGGTTTATCAAAAATGATGAAACCGTAGAAGCAGCCAAGCTACAAGCTGAAGAGCTTAGTATACAAATGGCCATCTTCCTCGAACAAACCTACGGTCGATTATGCGAATTGGCACTTGATCTAGCCATCGATCAAAAAGGGCATATTTGGCTGCTCGAAGTTAATCCCAAGCCTGCCCGTGAGGTATTCATTCAAGCAGGGGAAAAAGAAACGTACCGACGTGCAATTGTAAGACCACTGGAATACGCCATTTGGCTCCATGAACAAAAAAAGCGGCGTAAAGAAAAAATACAACCACTGGAAGAAAAAATACAACCACTGGAAGAAAAATTCCCGACACCTGAATAACTGGTGCCGGGAATTTTTCTATCGGTTCGATTCTTCAGAGCTATCGCTGGCTGTTTCCCCATTACTTAGCGTAAGGAGCTCGCGAAAATCACTAATTAATGCATCTGCACCTGCCAATTCTTCTTTACGACCATAGACTGCATAAGCGCAGCCAACAACTGCCAGTCCATTCCCTTTACCTGCCTCTACATCAGATGAGCGATCACCAATCATCCAGGCTGATTCAATCGCATGATCCTTCAGCAGTCGGGCAACTAAATCTACCTTTGTTGCGGTTTCGTACTCTCCAGCGCTGTACAAACCATCAAACAAAGGTTTAATTCCTTTATGCTGTGCAACTCCCTTTACATAATGCTCTAAACCATTACTAGCTACGAACAGCTTCATTCCTTGTGCTTTTAAAGTCTTAAGGGTTGCTTCCACATGTGGATAAAGTGAACCCTCTCCTGCTTCCAATCCCTCTAACTCATACTGCAGCATTAACTCATCCGCACGATCTCTAGCAGCTTTGGAACTATCAGGCATGACCTGATTCCAAATATCATGCAGCAGCATGCCTAAACAGCCTAACAGCTTCTCAACTGGAGGCGTGGGTTCCATGTATAGCTTCTCTTCCCGAAGCGTTGCAAAAATACGTTCATGTACACCAATCAAGAGCGTATCTGTCTCAAATAAGGTTCCGTCCATATCAAAAATCATCGCTTGAGGCGCTTTTAAATGCATGTGATTGGTCAGGTTGCTCTCCCCTTTTTCCTTCATTGTGTCTTCATGATAACTGAAAAGAGAGGACAAGAGCAAGATGGTTATAAATCGGATTGCTTTCAACATTCTTATCGGGTATAGTAGTTTCTAATGTAACTTAATAAGTAAGGTTTCTAGGGTTCCGCAGTATAACTTACTGGTCTGGTCCGAGGGAGGCCCACGGATATTATTCCGTGAACACACGGAGGGAAAAAAGCCCGGGAGGTATCGTTTAACGATATGTCCCGGGCTTTTTTCTGTTAAAAGAGGAGGATATTCATGGATTTTATTTTGCAAAACAAATGGTTTATCTTATTGACTCTTGAGGTGCTTGCATGGTTAGCGACCTTTTTTATGATGTATGCACGCTACCGACTTGGTTCAACAGCATTATTCAGAGCAGGAGCAATCCTGACCGTCTTAACAGGCGTTATCCCTCAGGTCGTTCTAGGCATCATTAATTTGATAGTTGAACATACATTCGATCTGTTCACGTTCATCATTATTCTCTTCATTATTTATGGTTTGACATTGGGGCGCAAACAAATTAAAAAGCTTGATGTATGGGCTCAGCGCAAATTATCAAAAAAGAATGCGGTCTAGCTTACCATTTGGAAGCATCAATATCCTGTGGTCGCAGTCCTTTCCATACATTAGGCATATCAACAAGCTCCGGATGCTCAAAGACAAGGAAAGCGGTCGGTAAATACCGGCCCTCCGGGCTTTTGGTTGACGGTTTATTCAGCACTGCTCCGTCCTTGACTAGCACTGTTGATGAACCACCATCCAAATTAGCCGCTATGACCGCACCATGATCAAGCATAATTTGCTGCACATCATACAGATTCGCACCTATGCTATGTCCAGGCTGGCGACCATCAATAACGACAAAAAGAATAGCTCCATCTGCTCGCTGTCCCATCGCTGTCCGCGGTGCAATTCCCCATCCATCCGCAGCATTCTTAATTAAACCTTTTCCATTAACGATAAGTCGAGGCTGGAACGTAACAGCTTCCTGAACACCCATATCTTGAATTTCATTAAGGGAATAACGCCCCGCTATCATCTTTCCTTCCTTATCCAGTCCAACGATTTGCGTTGATTTCTTTTTACCTAAATCATCATAGTAGATTTTACCTTGGGACATTACAATACCAATAGGCTGAAAACCATTACCCTGCCAATTAGGGTCGGAGAATCCGCCACCATTAACACCAGCAATTGCTCCCGTGCGCTTAACCATACTGGAAACGCGCTCGCCCCGACCAGGTTTGCTAGGAACTCCTAGCCTTATTTTCGTCGGATCTTTAACCGTCATCACATATCCGGAGTAACCCGTTCCTGAGATCGGTTCAATTTGAACTAAATCCTTTTCAGACTCTACATTGGACCCCAAACCAAGTCGTTGAATCGTATGAGTATCACGCTCATCTCCCATCGCATTGAAGTGGTCCTGGTATTCCTTGACTCGACTGTCGAGCGCTTCTTGACCGATAATATATTTAGCCCACTGCCGATGCTGGGTCGTAATGAGCGTATCTGCCATCAAATAACGGAAGTTATTTCCAGAAGGCGTTAAGAATAACCAGCCTATCGCAGTAACGCCAAGCAATACAGCAAAAGTCATTATATACATAAATAAACGAAAAAATCGTCCTTTACGTTTTTTGGTTTGTTTCGGTTTCTTCTTCGACACCGTTCGTGGAGCTATCGGCTGATCCATTGATGAAGCCCTCACAACTTTCGTTTCCATTTGCCTCTTCGCCTCCTTCTATTGCTATCCTCGTCCTTCCTACTAAACGCATAACACCCCCTAAAAGTTTCAGCATAGGATGTCATCCGACAAAACTAGTGCTTGTTCGTCAATAAAATACTCACTTAAACATCCATTTTTATACATAAAAAGCACAAAAAAACCCGGTCTCAATGACCAGGCATCCCTCTTTTTCTATTAGAAAAGCTTTGCAAACTAATATACTTTTTTCGTATCCCGATCGGCTTTAATAATTTCTACCGCTTCCTTAAAACGCATGGCATGAACAATTTCGCGCTGACGCAAAAACTTTAAGCTATCCTGCAAATCCACATCATCTGTCATATCAATAATCCATTGATACGTAGCTCGCGCCTTCTCTTCTGCTGCAATGTCCTCGTAAAGATCAGCTAACGGATCACCCTTAGCTGCGATGTAAGCAGCCGTCCATGGCACACCCGACGCATTATTATAATAGAGCGCGCTATCATGGTTCGCGTAGTGTGGCCCTAACCCAGCGGCTTCCAGCTGCTGAGGAGTAGCATCCTTAGTGAGCTTATAAATCATCGTGGCAATCATTTCCAGATGAGCAAATTCTTCAGTTCCAATATCTGTGAGTAAGCCGACGACCTTATCAGGAATCGAATAGCGCTGATTCATATATCGCAGTGCCGCAGAAAGCTCTCCATCCGCTCCGCCATATTGCTCCACAAGATATCTCGCTACCCTTGGGTCACATTTGCTGACACGAACGGGGTACTGCAGCTTTTTCTCATAAATAAACATTGTATTCTATCCCTCCTAGAAGTCGTTCATCAAGGCTCAGCTGCCTGATGTTATCCTCAATCACATCATATCTATCGTTATACCTGCCACGGCCAAGGTGTTTCAGACCATTGCCAAGGATACTTGGAAAAACTGTTCCCAAATTGAAGGAGCGGCCCATACTGCATCTCAAATTCATGTGCACAATGCTGACGCTGCTGTGCAAGCTGATTAAACTGCTGGAGTGCCTGCAAGTCATTGGGATGTGTATCTAAGTATAAGGTTAACTCAACAAGTGCAAAATCAAGCTGCTGCAGCTCAAGCAGCTTCCGATAGTACTGTTCATCGAGTTTAGTCATCATTTACCTTATCCCTTCTTTTCGCATTTAGATTCGTAAGGGCTGAACAAAGCAGGCCATAACGTGCCATAGCGAAGCGCATCCTGCAATGAGAATTGTGGCAGATTCATTGGCTGAAAGGGGATGAATTGGTTAGGCGGCATCGAGTATGTTTTCACATACTTCGGTGGACAAGGATCGAAGGGTCCAATAAAGGGATACCATTCTCGGGTTGGCTTATTGACGTTCACTTTAACGCCTCCTAATTTTTTTACATGGCATTGCACAGAGTTTCCAATTATATGGAAGCTCTTGATGAAGCTGATATCGTCAGCATCCACATTGTATTTACAGCCAGCTTTGCCTGACGCGCTGCCTGAACATGGTCTTCCTATAGCTATCATATGAAATGAGCCTAGCTGTTTTTCTCACTGTCTTTAATTTTTTATTTCT
The DNA here is from genome assembly GCF_003945345.1 of Paenibacillus baekrokdamisoli. Classification (GTDB taxonomy): domain Bacteria; phylum Bacillota; class Bacilli; order Paenibacillales; family Paenibacillaceae; genus Paenibacillus_Z; species Paenibacillus_Z baekrokdamisoli. The sequence goes on from NZ_AP019308.1 coordinate 3,103,640, forward strand.
GATTTCCCGGGGAATATTACAACTTGTTCCAAGACCAGACCAGAAGAAATGATTGAAGGACTTCTATTCAATTGTCGCATGATACAAAAAGACTACCACCCCAGCAGTTCATGCTGCTGAGGCGGTAGTCCGATCTTGTGACTTATTAGCTATACTTATAGCTCTAACCTATAATCAGTGCTTGTCATCACGACTAACAAAGCGAAGCGGACGGAATCGTTCTGAAGAAGCGATAGCGTTCGCCTTTGTCTCACGATTTCTACCCCTAAGGGATAGAATCAGGAAATAGGGAGACAACAGCGATCGTAAGAATGATCCGTCTGCAAAGCGGGCAGTATTGAGCCAATACTTATGTATTCCACCTATGTATTTTCACTTATGAATGTATATCTTAGGTGCTTATTTCTTCTGTTTCATCGCTTTTCAACTTAAAGATATTTACCCGAAGCACGCGAATGCGCTCACTTTCAGCTACCTCAAAGACGTAGCCTTCATGCTCGATTTTCTTGCCTTTGACTGGGTTACCCTCCAAACGAGTGAACAACCAGCCTCCAATAGAATCAACATCGTCATCTTCTATTGTTAGGTTAAACATATCATTCACATCTTCAATGAGCATACGACCATCAACTGAGGTCACATCTCCCTTGACGATGATGCTTGGCTGCACATTATCAAATTCATCATGAATCTCACCTACAATTTCCTCGAGAATGGATTCTGTCGTTAGCATACCAGCTGTTCCGCCATATTCATCAACGACAATGGCAATCTGTGAATGTCTCTTCTGCATAAGCTTCAAAACATGACTGATTTCCATCGATTCTGGGACGTTAAGGATCGGACGAAGAAATTTAGTTAACGTTTGATCCTCATCAGGATCGGCAGTGAGCAGATCCGTAATATGAACAAATCCGATCAACTGATCTTTATCCTCCACACATACCGGATAGCGTGTATGCTTCGTGGAATAGACAATTTTCATATTCTCTTGAAAGGACAAGTCTTCGTACAAGCAGTCCATGTCTGTACGAGGAAGCATAATTTCACGCGCCAATCGATCTGAAAACTCGAAAATATTATCAAATAAAGTAAGCTCATCCTTATCGATAATGCCACTCTTCGCACTCTGATTCATCAAAATACGTATTTCTTCTTCCGTGTGGGCCGAATCATGCTCGCTTGCCGGCTTAACGCCAAAAAGTCGAAGCAGCCGGTTTGCTGAACCATTCAGGAGCCAAATGACAGGGAGAAAGAGGCGATAAAAGTACAGCAATGGCATCGATAACCACAATGAAGTCGCCTCCGACTTCTGAATCGCGAGCGTCTTTGGTGCAAGCTCACCCAAAACAATATGTAAGAACGTAATGACTAAAAAGCCGATTAGAACAGAAACAGTTGTAATTACTGTACCATCCTCCATCCCGAATTTATGAAGAATAGGTTCTACGATTAGATGCGATATCGCAGGCTCACCTACCCAACCCAATCCGAGTGAAGCAAGCGTAATGCCAAGCTGGGTTGCTGATAAATAGGAATCCAGCCTTTTATTTACAGTAAGCGCATATTTTGCTCGTTTATGGCCTTCATTGGAAAGCTGCATTAAACGCGATTGCCTTACTTTTACAAGCGAGAACTCCGCTGCAACGAAGAAACCGTTAAGCAATACAAGAATGATTACAACTAATAAATTCCAAAAAATGCTGCTTGTATCAAAATGTTCCAACCGGATTGTTCGCTCCTCTCATCCACTCTTATAAGATCATCTCTCTTGGATCGCTTCACGAACTGTAAAATCAACGTCTCGATAATACATGTCTTTGACAAGAAGATTGGGACCGCAGCAGCCCACAGCTGGACAATGACAATCAACACTCTTAGCCAGAGGATGATCAATCCAACGCTCGAACAATGCATCAAGACGATCTGAGCTAATATTGCCGAAGGCAGGAATATCTGAAAAATCCGTAACGAATACTTCACCAGTGAACAAGTTAACATTTAAGCGATTGCGACCATCAGGATCATTCCGTACCGTTACATTCGGTTCTTTAGCTAACCTACGCAGCAAAGTGCGATCTTCTGAATCCTCACTACAATGAAAGAAAGGAAGTGTTCCAAACAACATCCATACTGAAGGATCACGGTTGTCCAGCAGGCTTGCGATCGAATCACGCATCTCCTTCTTATTTATAACCGGTAAATCAACTGCGAATGCACTTGGATACATAGGATGTACTTCATGACGCTTACAGCCCATCTCAACGATTAGTTTGTGAATGTCTGCCATCTTCGTATGCGTCCGAAAATTAATCATCGACTCGGCTGAAACATATAGACCGCCAGCACTTAGCCGTTTAGTATTACCAATCATTCTTTCATATAACCGAGCAGCTGCCTCATAAGAAACGGAATGCCCACTCTTTGCAAAGCCAACTTGATGGAAATCAGCAGCCTCCGTGTAGTTAAATGAAATATGCATCACATCTAGATACGGAGCTATCGCTTCATAACGATTGTAATCCAATGTCACATTGGAGTTAATTTGGGAGCGCACACCGCGACTCCTTGCATATTTTAGAAGCGGAATGATATATTCCTTTACCGTTTTATCGGAAAAAGTGGGCTCGCCGCCTGTTATGCTTATCGTCTGCAAATGCTCGACTTCATCAAGTCGACTTAACATGGAGTCTAAGGGCAGCTTGGCAGGCTCAGCCATGACCAACGTATCACCAACTGCGCAGTGTTCGCAGCGCATATTACATAAATTCGAAATGGTCATCTCTACACTGGTCAGCTGATGACGGCCAAATTGACGAAGCGAACTAATGGGGTCCCATGGATCATCGGACGGAGAAAAAGATGGAAAAATAGGTTTCTGGGTTAATGATATGGCGTTTTGCATATATTCAGCACCTGACTTTAGACATAAGAATAAGTCGTATTTCTATTATTGTAATATCAAGGGGATGTTCGTTGCAAATCACTTACGTAAATATTGTAACACTCTTTTATGCGACTATGAAAAAAGAAAACAGGCAAGACCCGCATTGGCGGCGGTATTTTGTTGTATTATCCTTAAGGAATAGAAGAAAAAGGTAGATATGGAACTTGTGCCCTCATTAAGTTCAAAAAAGAAGCCTATTCGGCTCCTTAGTATACCAATATTCTATGAAATTCGCTATGCACCAGATGTTCCTGCAAGAGAAGGCTCTTCATTCACAGCTATAATCATGGTTGTCAAATTAGTGGACAAATCAATCTCATATGGCACTTTAAGCTCTTCACCCGTCTCGCCATAAAGAACTCGGATAACAGGCCGATGCGCACAAGAAGAATTGATATCCATAACTACACCAGACTCTCCCGTATGCAGCTTCACGGTTATTCCAAGTGGATAAATAGCAACTTTATCTCGAAATAGTTGGAGCATCCTCTGCTCGTAGAGCGTACCAGAGCCTGCATATAATGATTCCACAGCTTGATGAGGAAGCATTGGGCTTCGGTAAATTCGCGTCGTCGTCATGGCGTCATAAGAGTCGACAAGCCCAATCCACTTCGCATATTCATGAATTTCATTGCCATTAATGCCACGTGGATACCCGCTGCCATCCAAACGTTCATGATGCTGATAAGCGCAATGAGCGGCCAGCAATGGAATATTCGGCTCATCCTTGAGCAAATAATATCCGCGCTCTGCATGCCGCTTCATTTCTTCATACTCATCATGAGTGAGTGATCCCGTTTTCTTTAGGACATTTGTATTAATTTGTGTTTTGCCCACATCATGCAGCATAGCACCCAATCCGAGAGTCATTAGCTCCTCTCGTGAATAACCGCTGGCAATGCCAAGAATACTCGAGTATATACAAACGTTTAATGAATGATTAAATAAATAATTATCCACAATTCCCATATTCATTAACATGACCATGGCATCTTTCTGAGCGGTTAAATCATCAAGAACCATATTCATAACATGTCGAAACGACTTTCCAATATAGGGGTAGGATACGCCAGTTTTGCTCTTAGGACGGTCCATCATGTCACGAAAGTTAGAACGAATTTCCATGAGTGCTCGATGTCTCGTCTCTTCGCTAATAAGATCAGGAATAATGATATCCGAAGTTCTCGGATCTTCAATGTATACGAAACTAATCCCGCATTCTGACAAGCGACTAATGAGCTTAGTGGTAAGCTCCATTCGTTCACTGAGCAGCACGAGGCCTTCTTCGGAATATATTTTTTTAGCTAGCTTCATACCAGGCTGGCACATATGAATGGGTAATAATCGCATTGTCTCGACCCCTGAATTGCGTCTATTTTCCTATTATAGAGGCTAGATTAACACCTCGTAATGTTAATGTAAGGGATTTTCAAAAAAAGAGCAAGGAAAAAATTCGTCAATAATCGACAATTCTTTCAATTCATCTATAATAATTTTGTTGTATTTTTTATAATTGGTAACTAGGCGCTGTACCTTTCATACGTGAACACAGTAACAAAAAGATTATTCATCAGCTGTCACTCCAGCACATAGTGAAGCAGGAGCTCTGTTAGCAGTCGTTTCTTCTCGAAACAGCTGAGTCCAGGTCTCCTGCTTTAGGTAGTACTCTTTTATCCATGAAGTAAAAATCACACTTATTTTTTCATTAATTTAAAATCATCAATTGCTGCCCAATTGCCTGCAAGCGCATTGGAGTAAGCACCAATGGTTAAACGTATTATTCGCACCTTAGATTAAGGTACTAAACAAAGTCTTGTTTATTTGGCTGTTTTTTGTTTCCATGCATCAAGCTGCTTTTGAACTTCTGCAACCACTTTCTCAATACCTGCTTTTTTGCGCTGTTCAATATACTGCGCTAGTTTCTGATCGGAACTTGCTGCTCCTGTATTCAGAGGGGGGCCATATTCATCATTAACCGCTTGAATATTAGCAATTTCACTTTGGACAGGCTCTGGATCAAAGGTGAATCCGAGGATTGGAGAAGATTTCGCTTCACTATTTTCCTTTAGAGTCAGATCTCGGACTTCTTGATTTTGACCTTCTTGCATATCAGCTAGGAAACCATTGCCAAATACCCAGGTTTGGTTCGGATTATAACCGCTGTTTTCCGTTAACTTGATGGTATCGGCAGTGAGACGCGTATAATGCTTCCCTTCAATACCATAACAAACCAAGTTCAGCAGCTCTTTGTCCGTATTCAGAAGGTTGAGGAACATCAGAGCACGCTCAGGGTTCTTGGAGGTCTTACTAATAGCCTGCATCGACTGGATGATTGTATTGGTACCAACAAAAGGCTCAGAAGTGGGTACAATAATGATGTCTTGACCGCCTGAGGCATTTTTCTCTTCCACTTCCCGGCCTGGCTTCAGTACGTTATGGAAGGTAACAGCAAGCTGTCCTGCCTTTTTACGATCATCAAGCGCCTTTACAGTAGGTGCATCTTTGTTAATTAATCCTTTTTTATACCAGCTATTCATAAGATCCAGATATTCCTTGTATTCAGGTGTTTGAATAACATCGACGACTTTGGTGGTCGAATCTCCGCGATAAATGCCGACTATGGCCTCATTCGAGATAAATTCCAGATTATTATAAGTCGTTTTCATATTTTCAAAGTTACCGCCGCGTGTCATTGCAAAAGGAATGATGTCCGGTTCATTTTCTTTAATTTTGACTAAGAAAGGTTCGATGTCTTTGATGGACTTGATTTTACTCGTATCCAGACTATATTTATCGGCAAACCGTTTTTGGATGAGGAAGCCTTCTTTATTGGTTATTGTTTGGTAGTTAAGAATGGCATAAGTCTTTCCATCCACCTTAAGGGCATCCCAAACAAGGTCAGGCATACTCTTTTTTAATTCAGGAGCATCCTTCTTCAATAGATCATCGATCTGGGCAAACGCTCCGCGGCGCGCATTTTGCGCATAGTTAAACATCCAGAAGGAAGTCCAGGCAATATCAAAATCTTCATTAGCTGCTACCATCGTATTTAGTTTCTGCTCATAGCTGCCGCCATCTGTAGGCATTAATTTAATTTTGACATTAAGCTTTTCTGAAGTGATCTTATTAATAGCTTCCTCGACAGATTTGGTATCTGGCTGTGTACTCCACTGCGGGTAATACCAAGTAAGCTCTACGGGATCCAGCTTGCTGCCTGTTTCTTTACCCGTATTTCCTGAAGCGGCTGTATTACCGTTCCCCTCCTTACTTGTGCTGCCTTTCTCTGTCTGATTGCTCCCTCCTCCGCAAGCGGAAAGAATCAACGACATGCTCATCAAAACGGTTAGCCCCAATTGAATTCCTTTTTTCTTATTCGTTAACATGGAAGTGACCTCCTAATAGAATCTATGGAAAACGATTATTGAAGGTATGATATCCAACAATAACCGTTTACTCCTGTTGTTCATTCTCTTATTCTTTTAATGAACCGACTGTAAGACCTTTAACAAAATAGCGTTGAAAGAATGGGAATATAAACAGCATGGGCCCTGCTCCAAGAACAGCCAAAGCCATTCTCGTGGTTAGACTGGGGAATTGGGAGATATCGACATTCCCGCTTAAGTATTGTGAATTAGTGGCATAGAACTCAATGGAATTCATGGTCCTGTACAACAAGAGCTGCAAAGGAACGAGCTTCTCATTATCAACAAACAAGAGACCCAGCCACCAATCATTCCAGTAGACAAATGAAATAAATAAGCCGACAGTTGCTAAGGCGGGTGTGGAAAGCGGCAGTACAATCGTAAAGAACGACCGATACTCGCCTGCACCATCCATTTTGGCAGATTCAATAATTTCTGTCGGCATTCGATCGAGGAAACCCTTCATGATCATGACATAAAAGGGATTAATTAAATATGGAAGAATCAATACCCACATGGTGTCCTTCATATGCAGATATTTCACAATAAGAATGTAGAAGGGAACTAAGCCGCCATTGAACAGCATGGTGAATACCACGAAGAACGTAGTCGCCTTTCTATACCGATAATCTTTACGGGACATAACATAGGCTACCATGGCTGTGAATAGCAAGCTTACTAATGTGCCAGCAATTGTGACTATTAAAGTGATACTATAAGCACTAACTAGAATACCTGGATTATGAAACACCACTTGATAGCCCTTCAAGCTAAATTGTTCAGGAATAAATCGATATCCATATTTGACCACTGCATTTTCATCGGACAAGGAAACCGCTACTACCAGCAAAAGCGGGAGCAGCATAGCAAGAGCCACGAGTCCAAAAAGAACATGAACGATACTAATAGCTATGGACCCATTCTTCAATTTCATAGTAACGCTCCTTACCATAATGCATTATCCGAGTTGATTTTCTTAATAATCCAGTTAGCTGTAACGACAAGAATGAAGCCGACTACGGATTGATACAGCCCAACTGCGGCAGACATCCCTACATCTCCAACCGTTCGCAAGGCTCGGAAAACATACGTATCAATAACATCCGTTGTGGAGTATAAAAAGCTAGCATTATTCGGAATAAAATAGAACAGACCGAAATCTGCGCGGAATATACCACCAATTGCCACAATAAACAAAACAATGATTAACGGTGTCAGTAATGGCAGTGTAATTCTGCGAACCATCTGAATCTTACTTGCTCCGTCTATCTTAGCTGCTTCGTAATAGGTGGGGCTGATCCCAATGATCCCTGCGTAATAGACAAGCGTGGAGAATCCGACAGTTTTCCATAAATTAACACCATTTAGAATATAGGGCCAACGACTAGCTTCCTGATACCAGCTCACTGGCTCTTGCCCGAATAATTTCCAGAGCTGATCCAACAAGCCACGGTCTTGTTCCAAAAAGGCAAGTGCGATATAACCAACCACTACCCATGAGAGGAAGTAAGGAAGGAACAGCGCAGTTTGATAGATTTTAACAGCCTTACTGGACAATTCATTCAGCAGCACAGCCAAAATCAGCGCACATACCATAGTGATCGCTATAAACCCCATATTGTAAAGCACCGTATTTCGTGTAATTCTCCAGGCATTGTCAGATACGAAGAAGAAGCGAAAATTATCGAATCCATTCCACGAACTTCCGAATATCCCTCCGTCAAATCGGAACTTCTTAAAGGCGACAATAAGTCCAATAAGGGGCAAGTAACTAAAAATGAGTTTAAAAATCAGAGCTGGCAAGCTAAGAATGAATAGCTCTTTGTTACGTTTGAAATGATTCCACTTCCCTGCCATTCCCTCACGGGCTGCTTGTGCTTTCATTTAGCATTCACCTCCCTCAGCTGTCCTATCGTTTGCATGCGATTTCATACCTTCATCTTGTCAGATAGCACCCGCCCTTTACTACTCAACAAATTGTACTTTACTCCATTTGAGCAGTCCGATTCGGATACTTTACTCATCATCAATGAGCGCTTTACCAAGAAGAAACGGCTAACGCCGTCCTTGGCGGCGAAGCAAGTTTCTTCCCTCTGAAATATAAGCAAAGGTTGGAGATAACTTTATACTTTCTTATAATTTGAAAAAGGCCTCGAATCTCAACTTCCGTTGAACATCCGAGGCCTTCCTTCATATTCTTTCTGCCATAATCACTTTTCTTAATCGATAATCTTTTGGTGTGGTGCCATATTGGGCCTTAAATAATTTGAAAAAATAACTCTGAGATCGGTAACCCACGCGTTCCATGACTTCATTAATGGTCATATTTTGGGCTTCCAATAACTCAAGGGCGTTACTAAGACGTATCTTATTGATGTACTCTGTTACTGCCATCCCTGTCCCTTGTTTAAATACACGACCGATATACGCAGAAGACATTTTTAGCAGCTGTGCAATGTTCTGCAAGCTGAAATCAGGATCATTACTATTCTCAGCAATAATCTCCTTCATCGTATGACACAGAATTTCTGTCTTTTCATTCTCGCCTTGGTTTGTCTCACTCGATAGCTGTGTAATCAGGGAATGGAACAGCGCTTCAATCCCGCCTACCGTTTCTTGTTCCAGCACCTCTTGGTAAAAATGTCGTAGATCAATGGCTATCGGTCTTGAACGATTCTCGTTCATCTCACTGATGGTTTTGGTCACGGTTACCGTCATATGTAAGACAGAGTGCATGAATTGGGTATAGGTCAGTGTTGCTGCATATGCGAAGAAATGATGGAAGTTGCTTGTTAATCCCTCACTGCTGCCCCGGCGCAAATGCTCGATGATCTGTTTTTCTATACAAGCTGCCTGCTGAATATCCTCATGACGCTCGTTCACCTTTACACGATCGGATGTTATAAGAGTGGAATGACCCAATAGCATGCGATACATCATTAATTCTTGAGCTTCACTATAGGCCTCAGCCATCTTCATATAATTATCAAATGGGGATACAATCGATATCGTTGTCGAGAGCTGATAATACCTATGTATGACTTGCTGCATTTCTTCTATTGAAGCCTCGAATGAAGGAAGTGCAAAGGATTCCTTATCCAACAGGGACGCTAGAAAGACAAAATGATTATCTCCCATCTCGATCCAGATGAGCTTACACCAAGGTGCGAGCATTTCCTCTGCTATATTCCCTAGAGCGAACCGATATAGTTTCTGCTCATTAGGGCTGACTTGCAGCATTCTTAGATCAAAATCATCAATTTTACACACGCCGATAATAAAGGGCCCTTCCGGTTCTATAGCAAGGTCATGTTCGGACAGTAAGTGAAGAAATTTATCCTTTGTCAGGCTGCCGCTCTTCGTCAGTAGATTACGTATGTGAAAGCCCTCGACAATTTGCCGATTTCTAGAGTGGTGAAGCTCGGCGATATTCGCTTTATCGATGATAGAGGCATAGGCATCTGAGAGATAGGACCACTCATCCTTTCCCTTCGTCTGCTTTGCTTCTGGAAGTGTTCCTCTAAGCTGCATGAGCATCATCTCAACAGGTCGATATAAACGCTTAGAAATGACATAAGCAATGACAGCAGATAATAAGAAGAACAATAACGTCGAGATTATAAGCATATTGCGAATACTCTTAAGTTCGCTTAATGCATAATCATAGGATTGAATGCTGACGGCCTTCCAGTGATAAACACCGAGTGACATCACAGTAACAATTGATTTATCTTTACCTTTTCCATAGGTAAAAGATTCAAAATCAGCATGACTAGCCTGTATTCGCTCAGAGACATCAGTGGGCAGGAAATTCGCTGAACGATTCTCATTGGTATACAACAACCCCTGTCCGTCCATCAGCAGAACGGAACTGCTTTTGTCATAGGCCAGATCATTGATCACTTTAATATTATTGAACAGCCATTCCGGTTTCACGTTTAAAATCAGCTTACTTTGCTTCTTAGTTGCCTGTTCCTGGTTCCCATACATGACATACGAGAAAAAATCGACAGCTGTAAGAGGATCCTGCGATATTTTGATAGGAACCAATTTCATCTTTTGCAGCTTCTGCTGGTTATCTAATTGCTCTTCAAATCGCCCAATCTCACCATTCAAATTATCTTGGAACTTCCTGTTCGTCGATAGATAGGTATTCGTGTAGTTGTTATACAAAATAATAGAATGCAAGTAGGTCGATGAATCTGCTACCTTATCAAGCTTCGCCAATTTAATCGCAATATTCTCATAGCTAAAGGTTTTGCCATACAGAATAGGAATGACTTCATTATCAAAATAAAGCGACATCATTAAATTCTTCAATATTTCATCCATGTACTCGACATTATATTTGACTTGGGCGAGCACCTTACGGTTCGCTTCTGTTTGAATATGAAGCGTGGTGCTTTTCATTTTCCAATATAACGTGAGCGCAAAAACACAAAGAACAACAACGACGAAGACGATCAGGGACAATAAAATACGCTGCAAATATTTGCGGGAACGAAATTTAGCCAGCATTCTCATTTCGACTCCTTTTGTACGATTCCTTCTGGCAGCCTTGAACAACATAGGACTGCCCCATTAATAGGACAGCCCTTATACAACTGATATTAGTTAAGCGCGTTTCCAACGGTACGTTGCTGCGGTTTTCGGAGGAAGAGCCGCATGAATTTGCTCACGATCAGCGACAATTCGGAAGGGCTGCTCCTCGTCTGTCTGGTTAATGACAACAACAACTAAGGTGTTATCAGGATTTAGAAAAGCAACATTCGTTACGGTAGATGAAGATCCATAATTGCTTTCTACTCTGCGTGCCCCCCGCTGAATGAATTTGGAAAATTGTCCAGTTAAGAAAAATTCCGGAGTCATCCAGTATTCATCTCGATGGTTGGCATCCTGCACAATTAAGGTGGGGTCGGGGATTCCCACCCATTGATGCGTACCAATGTTACTATCTAGCATAGTCACCCAGGCATTGTAGCTCGAAGCCCAGTTGCGAAAGTATTGCGCAATTCGGTCTGCTGCAGCAACGCCCCATATCGAACGTTCTGTCAGATGAATGGTTTTGTCCGGGTAAGCCCCCTTAATCTCCGACATAATGGCTGGTTCTCCATCATAATCGTGAAAAGCAATCCCATCCGTTGCTTCATAGCCTTCTTTATCATTGAGAATGGGACAAACGTACATCCAGCCATCACTGAAATTGTGATCAAAGATCCAAATCTTCGTGTGAAGCTGATAGGCATCCAGCTCTTTTTTCAAGGCGATTATTAATTCACGCTGACGCTCGGGACTCATATAGCAGCTCGGATAATCAATTTCCAGTAAAGGCTCATTTTGAAGTGTAATGGCATAGAGCTCAATGCCCTGTTCTTGGTAGGCTTGAATGGCTTTCCGATAATATTCAGCGAGTACCTCTATATACGCATTTCCTTCTTTGAGCTGTCCTTTCTTCAAGCTTCCAGAGGTTTTCATCCAAGCTGGCGGAGACCAAGAAGAAGCAAATATTTGCATATCAGGTGAAATCTCAAGCATCCGCTTAAGCGTACTCACAATTCCCAAATCAATATCCTTTTGTATCGAGAAGCGCGCTAGAGAGAAATCCGTCTCTCCCTCTTCTAGATCATTATAGGAATAAAAGGTCTGAGCGGTGAAATCTGAAGTGCCTAGTGTTATTCGCATCAGGTTAAATCCAACCCCGCTGCTGGGATCGAGCAGCCAAGCATAGATCTCTTCCTGTTTATCCGCTGTCATTTGCGACAAATTATAGATGGTGCTTTCTTCCACAGAAGTGCCTATTCCAAGAATTTCTTGAAATGAAAGATCCGGAAATACAGTAATCGTTGGGATGTCGATCGCACTGGGAGCAGTGAAGATCAAGCTCTCTCTAGTTTCAAGCTTATGTTTAATCGGCATTGAATGATCAAACCAAGCTCGATCTCTTGGATTCTGCTCAGTGCTCCACCAAACCTCAGCTTCTTTGTACGCTTGATTTTCTTGAATAGATGTCATAGTAGTCTCCTCTTCTAAATAACAGAAATAATCAGCCGTTTAATGCCATGTACGGAAAGAGTTCCTTTCTCTAGCATGACAGAAGGAGACTTCACTTTGCTACTGATTAATCTGTACATTACTCCACTATGACCCTGCACAATTTGCACAATATGAATTTTGGATATATTCAAGGTGCAATCACTCTGATTTGATTGTCTTCATTCTAAGTAAGTGGCGTTCAGCAAGTCAACTAATTACGAATAAGCCTAGTCCGTTGTATGGCACTCCGGATTAGGCTTATTCGAGCAGCTAGGGAATAGGTAGGAATTTAATGCAGGGACTTAACGCATAACAAAAATCCAAAACAACGCTGCAAGTATAAATCTGTAGACTGCAAAATAGGATAATTTCACTTTTTGGATATATTTTAGGAATAACACAATAACGATCCAGGCTACGACGAATGAAACAAGGAAGCCCACGATGAAGAACATTAAATTATCGCCTTTAATATATTTATAATTATCCAGCAGTTCATATCCTGAAGCGGCCATCATAATCGGAATCGCCATCAAAAAGGAGAAGTCGGCTGCTGCTTTATAACTCGTACCAACCAGCATACCGCCTGCAATGGTCGATCCTGAACGAGAGAAGCCCGGCCATAAGGATAAGCATTGCAGCAATCCAATTGAAAGTGCTTGTTTGTATGTAATATCATCCATAGATTCCGATACGGTGCGAATACGTCCTGATTTTACAAGCCGTTCGGCCACAATCATATAGATACCGCCAACGACAAGTGAGATCAATACAGGCGTTTGGTTGAAGCCTTCGCCTTTAATAATATCTCGAAGGAAGAAAGCAAGCAGCAAGGCCGGTACAATTCCAAGTGCCACATGGATGAGATTGAGCTTCCTTCTTGACCGCTTCCCTAATGGCGATAGGGTTCCAACGGTTTCCGTTTGGCGGGACAAGCCGAACAGGCTTGCGATACGTGCTCTATAAACGAGCGCAATCGCCAAGATCGCTGCTAATTGAATGATGATTTCGAACGTGATCATCTTTTGATCGTCGGGTAAAACACCAATGAGCTTGTTCGTCAGAATCATATGACCAGAAGAGGACACCGGCAAAAATTCCGTTAAGCCTTCCACAATTCCTAAAATGACAGCATTGATTAAATCTCCCACAGTTTCTCCACTCTCTCTCCATTAATAATCTATCGTATCGTCATCGGCTCTGGGTGTCCGATGCCATCCAACGAATACGCTGGCAATCTGACAACGCGCTGCTTTCCTGAAGTTCTCTCTCCAGCACATCTCGAATAAACCCTGGTAAATAATACCTGACATCCGTGCCACTTTTGATTGTCTCATAACCTACGCCGAACGTAAACATGTCAATCGTCCCGACTACGTAGTCACACTCATCCTCAAGTGACTGCCCATTGATCAGGATTGAAGTGATCTTGTTCAATGGTTCAGCTTCCTCATTCCAGCGAATTTCAATGCCATCCACGGCTAACGTGCCAAGTACGATTCCACGGAAACCAAACCCTCGGATCGGCTTATTCTTATACTCGACTAGCAGCGATTCCTCCAGCGCCTGTCGAAGGGCCCTGCCGCGCAGTCTCATGCGGCAAGGATTAATCGGTGACGGGCATAGGGCATGGATATCGCCCGCCGTCACATCGCCTGCGGCGAGGCCGCCGAGCAATTGCCCTGCGTTGACGATGCCAATCTCGGCATCCGTCCAGCGCCGTAGGCCGGCGGCGAGCAAATTGCCGAGCGGTGATTCTCGCTCGGCAATGGCGGGCAGCGGCGCACTCAGCCGGGCAATGACCCGGCTGAGGCGGCGCTGGCCCGCAGCCCTGAAGCGGCCGATAATCGCGGCCGCTTCGGGCTGCTCTTCGAGCGCGGCCATCGGCACGCACTCCGCGCGAAAAGTCGGTCGCTTCGTGATCGGATCCATCCCGATCACCACGCGACCGATGTAATCGCCGAACTTACCGGCTGCGCATAGGTAAGTTTGGCCAATAAGCTCCGGCTCCTCCAGCAGATGATGCGTATGCCCGCCGAGAACAAGATCAAGCCCTTTAATTTCCTCTGCCATTCGCCGATCCATTGGCAAACCAAGATGAGACATGACGATAAGCACGTCCACTTTGTCTCTCAAGAAAGCGGCTTGCTCGGCAATTGCCTTTAACGGATCGCTGACATCCCATCCCAGCAGCTTATAGAACTCTGCAAAGGCAGCAGTAGCGCCGATCAACCCAATTCGATAGGGACCTTTATTAATAATGGCATAAGGTGCTAGCCAGGATGGTCTTTCGCCATTTGAGCTGTAGTGAAAATTAGCACAGATCGTTTGGAACTTTGCACGCTCACCATACGCTTCTGCGAGATGCTCTGGTGTAAAAGTAAGCCCTTCATTGTTGCCAATCGTAACGACTTCATAACCAGATGCGTTGAGCAGAGCGATGTTAACAAGACCGTCGCTGCCTTCTGTCTCCACCCGCATGCGGTCCATATGATCGCCGATGTCAACTGTCAATACATGATCACTGCCATACCTACGACGCTCCTCTTCAATATAAGAGGCCATCTTGGCAGCTAGCTCTAACCGGCTGTGAATATCATTGCTATGCAGCAATACAACTTCTAAAGCATCAATCGATGTTTCTCTCATGCTTGCCTCCCGATCAGTGAGGGATTAACGTTGTTTGCGGAGATCATCCGGAGAAAAGCTGCTTTTGAAACCATAGGAGACCTCTCCGCGATGGGCTTCCTCATGGATAAAGTGACAAGCAACAACATGTTTTACATTTAAGCATTCACTCGACCCGTTTGGAACATAGAGTCGAATCGGGCCCATAGGAAGATGCTCGCCATCGATGGCATATTGAACGGCTGCATCTTTTAGCTGTTCCCAAGGAATAAGCGCTTCAAAGGCATCAGCCGCTTCCACTTTCAGGTGAGTAGGTATGGCTGCGCTCTCTTCTATACCGTGCCTACTTCGCCATGCGCCATACCAGCTTGCAAAGTCAAAAGCTTCCCCTACGGCTCCCGCAACTCGATCAGCTAGCGGAAATACCGATTGGGCTAAGGCAGTCATATCTTCTGGTGAGGTCTCAAACGGCTCCTGACCGAAATGATGAATGACAATTGTGCGATCCGACCTAGGCAGCATGACATAGAACCCCTTTCATCATCCACCAATCTGCGACATCCGTCTTGCTGTCGGCTCATGGCTTAAATTTTCATCTAATAGCTTCGCAGCCATTTCATGATTCAGCGGCTTAATGTCCATTGCTCGCAGGTAGAGCTCACGAAGAGCGGTTGGATTGCCAAGTGCCGACTTAACGCTCAATTCGTCTACCCAATACAAGCAAGGCTTAATATTGCCGTCAGCTGTCAGCCGAAGTCGGTTGCAATTCTTACAGAAATTATCGCTTATTGGATGAATAAGTCCAAATGAGCCTTTTCCACCTCTAATTTGATAATCTTCCGACGGCCCATTGCCAAGCATATCTTCTATTCTTTCCACTTCAAGCCGCTGTTCTTGAGCGATCTCAAGGACATGTGATAGCGGCAAATAATGAGCCTTCCAGTTATCATCTGCATGGCCGATTGGCATATATTCGATAAAACGGACATGAAGCGGCTGCTCATAGGCCATCCGCAAAAAATCAGCAATTTCATCCTCATTAACACCTTTAAGAAGCACACAGTTGAGCTTGATTGGTCCAAAGCCGACTCGGGCAGAGGCTTCAATACCTGCCATTACTCGCTTCAGATCCCCTCGCCTTGCTATAAACTTGAATCGTGAAGGATCCAAGGTATCTAAGCTTATATTAACACGATTAACGCCCGCGTCACGTAATGCCTCAGCTTGATCGGCAAGGAGAACCCCGTTGGTAGTCAGAGAAATGTCGCGAATGCCTGGAATAGCTGCAAGTCTGCGAACGAGTCCATCCAAACCGGGACGAACAAGCGGCTCTCCGCCTGTTATCCGCAGCTTTGAAATTCCAAGCTCAGCCCCAGCTTTCACAACTTCAACAATTTGACCATAGCTAAGCAGGTCAGATGAAGGCGCGAATTCCATGCCTTCCTCAGGCATGCAATAAAGACAGCGTAAGTTACAGCGATCCGTAACCGAAATACGCAAATAATCATGCTCCCGACCGAATCGATCCGTCAATTTAGTCATGGTACGCACTCCTTTCTAACTCCTCCTAGCATAACATTATTGGGTTAATTATGGTATGCTTACGAGATCATAAGCGAGAGGTTTGTTACGATGACAAAGATGATAAAATGGACCATTCACCTATTCGCTGGTCTTGCCGATAGGTTCGGCCAACCAACGATTTTCTTAGATCTTGATCACTCCGAGCTCACTGTATTAGAGCTGAAGCAAGCGTTAATTGCTGCGTATCCCAATCACGAACCGCTCATAAATATTTCCTTTCTTGCCTCTAATCAGGCTTACGCTGCAGAGGATGACCGCGTAGCAGCTCATGATGAACTCGCCCTTCTTCCGCCCGTATCCGGAGGTGAGGAGTCAGCTGTGGAGGACGACTCAATCACAAAGCCCCTTCGCTATGTGATTACCTCCGAACCACTCTCTGTTGAAGCTTTAACCAGCCAAGTAATTACAGCTTCACATGGCGCAACGCTGACCTTTACAGGTACGACTAGAGAATGGACGCAAGGGCAGCGTACCGTCCGATTAGAATATGAAGCCTATGTTCCGATGGCCCTCAAAACATTGCAGCAGATTGGCGATGAAATTGATGCGCGTTGGCCTGGTACTAGGTGTGCGATTGCACACCGCATAGGTATCGTTGGTATCGCGGAAATCAGTGTCATTATTGCTGTATCAGCTCCTCACCGAGATGCGTGCTATGAAGCAAGCCGTTATGCGATTGAACGATTGAAGCAAATCGTCCCTATATGGAAACGCGAGATATGGGAGGACGGATCAGAGTGGAAGGGCCACCAGCAGGGACCTTGGAATCCAGCAGCCCCGCTTTAAATGGCGTCACTCATATTACTTACAGGAGGTCTTCTAAGTGACTGACCGTTATTCTCGCCAGAGCCGTTTCGCTCCAATCGGACAAGAAGGTCAGCGACTTCTCAGCAATAGTCGCGCAGTCGTGGTTGGCATGGGTGCTTTAGGCTCGGTAGCCGCACAGCATCTTGTCCGTTCCGGTGTTGGTTATGTCCGAATCATTGACCGCGATATTCTCGAGCTAAGCAATCTTCAGCGGCAGGTGCTATACAACGAGGAAGATGTTCATCGTTTATTACCAAAGGCTGAAGCCGCAGCAGGACATCTAAGAAGCATCAATAGTGAAGTCATCATTTCCCCAGTTATTACCGATCTCACAGCTTACAATGCGGAATCACTCCTTGGGGATGTTGATCTTATCATAGATGGTTCGGATAACTTTACTGTCCGTTACCTCCTTAATGACATTAGTCAAAAGCTAGCCATTCCCTGGATATATGGCGGTGTGGTAGGTGCATCTGGTATGACGATGACATTCCTACCTGGTCAGACACCATGCTTTAGCTGCCTTTTCCCGAATGAGCCCCCTGCTGGTTCAGTTGATACATGTGAAACTGCCGGCGTCCTTTCCACTGCGGTAGACATAATTGCCTCTATACAAGCTACAGAAGCATTAAAGTGGTTAAGTGGTAATCGCGATGAACTGCATGGGACCCTGTTTCAAGTCGACTTATGGCATCACCGCTTTATGCCTCTAAACGTCTCAGGCTCACGTCGAACAGATTGTCCATCCTGTCAATTAAGACAGTTCACACGCTTGGATCATAACGCTTCAGAACCTACAGCAGCAGCATTATGCGGGCGTAATACGATCCAAATTACACATGGAAGAAGTGCTTTCGTTGATCTTGAAGTTCTTGCAAAACGATTAGCTCGAGTAGGTACGATAGAGCGTAATCCTTTCCTTCTGCGCTATCGGCGTGATGAGACGTTTACAGCTGTCTTATTCTCGGATGGCCGTGCACTCATACAAGGAACAGAAGATCCAATTATTGCAAAACGCATTTACAGTGAAATTTATGGACTCTAATAATAGCCAACGTTATAAGCAATATCAAGACCTAAGAACTATACACACCTCTTGTTAACTATTACCAAATACCTACTATTCGTGAATTTAACAAGCATTATGACTAATTTCATATGCTTTTATTGCCATATCTACATTTTGTTGCTACCATAGTCTTATCTTGATCATTCCTAGATACTAGTAGTTTGAGGTGGAGCATGCGAACACATGTAGCAGAGCTAAAAGAAGGCGACAAGATTAGTAATGATATTTTCAATTCCTATGGGTTACATGTACTATCCAAAGGCACCGATTTGTCAGCAAGAGATATTTCCAAGTTATTTCAACATCAAGTTGATTATGTAGATATAGAAGCAAGAATAATTGAAACGATGCCCCTTCGAACACTTGAATCCGGCATTAGTCCTAAATGGCTGCCAACCATGGAGCCGATTTACCAAGAGGCTGTAAGTGGATGCGAGCAGTTATTTCTAGAAGCTCTTCAGAATGGCAAGATTTTCGAGGAGGATGTCGTACAAACCTTCCAGCCACTCGTAGAAAACTTCAGATTGGAACGAGATGTCGTCTCCATGCTGCTGCTGCTTAATACAAAAGATGACTACACCTACCAGCACTCTGTACAAGTTGGTATGCTCGCTTACTATTTAGCCTCATGGCTCGGATATGACGAGAAGCAATCTGTCAAAATTGGGCAGGCTGGATTTCTTCATGACATCGGCAAATGTAAGATTGAGGATAGCATCCTTAACAAACCAGACCGATTATCGGAAGAAGAATATGAGTTGATCAAACAGCATACCGTATTTGGCCATGCAATAATTCAACAGTCCTTTGGGGAAACCTTGCACGCTCTAGTTGCTCTGGAGCATCATGAACGTATGGACGGAACTGGATATCCGAACCGAATCAGCGGTGATCAAATGCATCCGGTTTCCAAAATCGTAGCTGTCGCGGATGTATATAGTGCCATGATATCCTCTAGAGTGTATCAGAAGAAACGCGATTTATTATTTGTACTGAAGGAATTGTATCGCATGAGCTTTTCGGAGTTAGATGCCTTCACGACGCATACGTTCATTAAGCATATGATACCGAATTTTATCGGGAAACGTGTGGAGATGCTAACAGGTGAAACCGGAACGATAATTATGACTCATCCTTCTGAGTTTTTTCGTCCTCTCATTCAGATTGAGGATGAATTCATCGATATGACCATCGATCGTACCCTAGAAATTAAACATGTTTATATGTAGAATTCTATATTCTAACAAAAAAAAACTCCGGAACTCAGCTTCATGCTAAGTTCCGGAGTTTTTTGTTTATCTTAACCACTGATTGGATTAACCAATCGAGCCTTCCATCTCGAACTTGATGAGACGGTTCATTTCGACTGCATATTCCATCGGCAATTCTTTCGTAAACGGTTCGATGAAGCCCATTACTATCATTTGCGTTGCTTCCGCATCTGTAAGGCCACGGCTCATCAAGTAGAAGAGTTGATCCTCAGATACTTTGGAAACCGTTGCTTCATGCTCAAGTGTAATGTTGTCGTTCATGATTTCGTTATACGGAATCGTGTCTGACGTGGATTCATTATCGAGAATAAGTGTATCGCATTTAATGTTCGATTTGGAGCCTTCGGAGTTACGGCCAAAGGATGCTAGACCACGATAAGTGACTTTACCACCATGCTTACTAATCGACTTAGATACGATCGTTGAAGTCGTGTCAGGTGCAAGGTGAGTCATCTTCGCTCCTGCATCTTGATGCTGGCCTTTACCGGCTACAGCGATGGAAAGAACCATCCCTTTAGCGCCACGGCCTTTAAGAACGACAGCAGGGTATTTCATTGTCAGCTTGGAGCCGATATTACCGTCTACCCATTCCATTGTTGCATTCTCTTCAGCAACAGCACGCTTCGTAACGAGGTTATAGATGTTCGGTGCCCAGTTTTGAATCGTTGTATAACGAACACGAGCGTTCTTCATACAAAGAATTTCAACTACGGCGCTATGCAAGGAATTCGTGCTGTATATTGGAGCTGTACAGCCTTCAACATAGTGTACTGTGCTATCTTCGTCCGCAAGAATAAGCGTCCGTTCAAACTGGCCCATATTCTCGGAGTTAATACGGAAATATGCTTGCAGAGGAACTTCACATTTCACGCCTTTTGGCACATAAATGAAGCTGCCTCCGGACCATACCGCACTATTCAATGCAGCGAATTTATTGTCTTCGGGAGGAATAATCGTACCGAAGAATTTCCTGAAGAGCTCTGGATGCTCACGCAGTGCAGTATCGGTATCGGTAAAGATAACGCCTTGCTTCTCCAGGTCCTCCTGCATGCTGTGATAAACAACCTCAGATTCGTATTGAGCGGAAACACCGGCAAGAAACTTTTGTTCCGCTTCAGGAATACCTAGCTTGTCAAAGGTTTCTTTGATTTCTGTAGGCACTTCTTCCCAAGTCTTTCCTTGACCCTCAGAAGGTTTAACATAATATTGGATGTCATTGAAATCCAGATCATCCATGTTGCCGCCCCATTTTGGCATTGGCATTTTGTTGAACTGTTCCAACGATTTCAGACGAAATTCGAGCATCCATTCGGGTTCATTCTTCATTTCTGAGATTGTACGTACAATCTCAGGTGTTAGACCTTTACCGGATTGAAAGATCGATTTGTGCTCGTCACGAAAACCATATTTGTAATCTTCTATTTCGGGCATTTGCTTCGCCATAATGAAAGCCTCCCATTTCCTACGCTTAATTCGCGTTTATTGCAACTTATGTTGTTCAATACCTTTACGCAGTGCATTCCAAGAAAGGGTCGCACATTTGATACGGGCTGGGAATTTACTAACGCCTGATAGTGCTTCAATATCTTCGAGTTCGTCGAACTCTGCATCTCCACCCTTTATGAAGGTAGAGAATTTGTCAGCCAACGCTAAAGCTTCTTCAACAGTCTTGCCTTTAACAGCTTCCGTCATCATGGATGCGGAGGACATGCTGATGGAGCAGCCTTCGCCTGTATATTTCGCTTGCTTGACGATTCCCTCTTCAACCTGCAGTTGAAGCGAGATTCGGTCGCCACACGTCGGATTGTTGAGGTTAATGGTTAAGGCCTCATCACTCAACGTACCGCGGTTACGTGGATTTTTATAATGATCCATAATGACTCTGCGATACAAATCATCCAATTGCATAACCGAAGAACTCCTTTGTCTGTTGGAGGCCGTCAATTAACCGATCAACGTCCTCTTCGGTGTTGTATATATAAAAGCTTGCTCTAGCTGTTGCCGAAACTTCTAACCAGCGCATAAGCGGCTGACAGCAATGATGCCCAGCTCTTACCGCGATCCCCTTCGTATCCAGAACAGTTGCTACATCATGAGGATGAACATCATCCAAGTTGAAGGTTACAAGTCCTGTACGACCCTCTTCAGGGCCATAAATCGTAATCCCGTTAATTGTACTTAAACGGTCATACACATATGCAGCCAGCTTGTGTTCATGCTTCTCGATTGCATCCAGTCCTACCTCATTAAGGAAATCAATGGCAGCCCCAAGTCCTACTGCACCAGCGATAATTGGAGTGCCTCCTTCGAATTTCCAAGGAAGCTCTTTCCACGTCGATTCGTATAAATCAACGAAATCGATCATTTCACCGCCGAACTCAATTGGCTCCATCGCTTCAAGCAGCGCTTTCTTCCCGTAAAGAGCACCAATTCCAGTCGGTCCGCACATTTTGTGACCAGAGAAAGCATAGAAATCACAATCTAAATCCTGCACATCCACTTTCATATGCGGGGTGCTTTGTGCACCATCCACTACTAATTTGGCACCATGCTGATGCGCAATTGCCGCAATTTCCTTAATGGGATTGACGACACCTAGCACGTTGGAAACATAAGTTATAGCGACAACCTTGGTGTGATCGGTAATCGTAGCACGGACATCTTCGAGGCTGATGGAACCATCTTCTTGAAGCGGAATATATTTAAGAGTTGCTCCTGTAGCCTTTGCAACCTGCTGCCAAGGAATCAGGTTCGAATGATGCTCCATCGGTGTGAGGACGATTTCGTCGCCTTCACCGCAAGCTTCGCGTGCATAGCTTGTTGCCACGAGATTGAGAGCTGTTGTCGTTCCACGCGTGAAAATGATCTCCTGCGTACTAGCTGCATTGAGAAACGAAGCAATCTTCTCGCGTGCGCCTTCATAAGCATCGGTTGCACGAGATCCAAGCGTGTGAACGCCACGGTGAACATTCGCATTATCCATCTCATAATACCGATTAACAGCATCAATTACAGAACGCGGCTTCTGTGAAGTCGCCGCGCTGTCAAGATAAACGAGGTGGTGCCCGTTTATCTCCTGATGCAGAATCGGGAACTGCTCCCGAATCGCTTTTATGTTCATCCTTCCAGCTTCCTTTCAAGCAAATGCTGAAGCTGCTCCCGTACCGCCTCGATCGGAATTTCCGACACGACTGGTGCCAAGAAACCGTGAATGATTAAACGCTCTGCGTTCTTTTTAGTAATTCCGCGGGACATCAAATAATACACCTGCTCCACGTTCACTTGTCCAACGCTTGCCGCATGTCCTGCTTTAACATCATCTTCATCTATGAGAAGGATTGGATTGGCATCACCACGAGCTTTTGGACTAAGCATAAGAACTTTCTCTGTCTGCACGCCATTGGCTTTAGTAGCACCTTTCTCAATCTTCGTAATTCCGTTGATGATCGCGGTAGCCTTATCTTTCATAACGGCACGCGTAACCATGTTGCTCTCTGAGCTGCGACCGATATGAACAGCGCCAGTCGTCAAGCTCATTTGCTGCGCATTCCTGCCCACGGTGATTGCTTTTGCATCGGAAGAAGATCCTTTGCCTCTAAGAATGGATTGTGTATCGGATAAAACGTGACCATCATTCAAGTCGCCCACGATCCACTCCACACGAGCATCATTCTCAACAACAGCGCGGCGAATGGTAAGGTCAATAATATTGTCAGCCATGTTATGAATCGTTGCGTAACGCACATGTGCACCAGGCTTCACAAAAACTTCGACAACCATTTGTTTAGCTAATGGCTGACCTGCCTCTGTATAAGCAGTCGTCACATTATCTACATACGTAACGCGGCTATGATTATCAGCAATTAATAGCACATGAGGTGCAAAAGTCGCTGTTGAATCATCGTTATACATTAAAGCCTGCAAAGGCAGTTCAACTTCTACATTTTTAGGGACATATAGGAATATGCCGCCATTCCATAATGCAGAATGAAGTGCAATCAGCTTGTTCTCGTCCTGTGCAACCGCTTGGAACAAATGCTTCTCAACCAAGTCGGAATGCTCACGCGCTGCTGTCTCTAAATCTGTAAATATAACACCTTTAGCCTGAAGCTCAGGTGACAGCTGCTTCAAAATATTGCTTGAATTCCGTTGGACCAAAAGTCCAGCAGATGCATTACCTAATAGCTCGCGAACCGATTCTGGCAGCTCGTCTACCGATGCAATGGCATCCTCTTGCTTGTAATTGCCAAGAGCCGTCAAATTCCAACGGTCAATTCTAATTTTTTCCGGTTTCGGCCATTCCAGCGTCTCCGCCAGCTCAGCGCCTTTAGCCCGCAGCGCTTCGAGCCAAGCTGGCTCGCCTTTGCTATGGGACAACGCTTCAACAGATTGGCGATTTACCGGAGTCGATAGTTGTGTACTCATTTTCGGTGCTCCTCCTCCGCTCAAACCTGTCCGACCGTTTCATCTTCAATACCAAGCTCTTCTTTAACCCAATCATAGCCTTCGTTCTCCAGACGCTCAGCAAGCTCTGGTCCGCCAGACTTCACTATACGACCTTGCATCATAACATGGACATAATCCGGTGTGATGTAGTCAAGCAGACGTTGATAGTGAGTAATGATCAGGAAACCGCGATCTTCCGAACGCATGCTGTTCACACCGTTAGCTACGATTTTCAAGGCATCAATATCAAGACCCGAGTCAATCTCATCAAGGATGACGATTTTCGGCTCGATCATCATCATTTGAAGAATTTCGTTCCGTTTCTTCTCACCGCCGGAGAAGCCTTCGTTCAAGTAGCGATGAGCGAACTCAGCGTTCATGTCCAGCTCTTTCATTTTGCTTTCCATGAGACGGATAAACTTGATTAGGGAAATCTCTTTGCCCTCTTCACGGCGAGCGTTAATCGCACTGCGAAGAAAGTCTGAATTTGTTACACCTGTAATTTCACTCGGGTACTGCATGGCAAGGAATAGACCTGCACGCGCACGCTCATCAACAGCCATATCCAGAACGTCTTCTCCGTCCAGCTGAACCTGGCCGTCTGTTACTTCATATTTAGGATGCCCCATTAGAGCCGATGCAAGCGTACTTTTACCTGTTCCGTTCGGGCCCATGATGGCATGAATTTCGCCACCTTTTATGTCGAGGTTGATTCCTTTTAGAATTTCTTTACCTTCAATTGAAGCCTTTAAGCCATCAATTTTGAATTGTGTAGCCATGTCTGAACTGCTCCCTCCAACTATTCGGTTACCTCAAATTGAGATATCCCTCTTTATAATCATTCTAATATGATTCTCATTGATTCTCAATACTTATTTTAGTATAAGTCTCTTTATAAAGCAATCAATCGAGCTCAGCAGGCCTTATCCTTATTGGCTTAGAGCGCTAGTAACCGCTTGATTTCTGCTACTTGCTCATTGAAAGCGATATCGTCTAACACCTCTGCTGCAGCTTGTTCCGATATATCTTCTTCAATTGCCACCCATGATTTACAACCTGTGTAAGCAGGTCGGACGGGGATATGGACAGGCTGTTCCAGAACACTAACGCGCAAAAGCAGCAAATGAAGCGGTTTGGACCGTTTCCATTTGAGGCGTTCTTCAGCAAATTCATCTGTCCAAATATGATATTCCCGAATGCGATCAAGTGATTCTTGATCGCGAATCTCCATATCCTCAACCACCTTCGCAAAGGCACGAATTTCAATTTCGTCTGATTCCGGCTGCCATTCTTCCATTATTTGCTTAATCTGCGGTTGATAAACTTCCTTCAGCAGTTCAGGCTTTTGATGCTCATAGGCTGGTAGAAGAAAGAAAGCGGGGCTGACAAGCTCAAAATCACGCGTTTCCTCAGAAATGCCACCCTTGCGCAGCACTAATATTTGTGTTCCCTCTATTAATGCTTTAACCGTAACCGCCCATTCCTTAAGCGCAACAGGTCGTCCATCACTTGAGAAACCTAATGATTTCATATGTTGTACCTCCTTCGGAACAAGATCATAAAATAAAATGCCAAAACTTATTTATAACTATTATAACAAAGGAAGGTATTCCAACGCGAAATAATATTCGGTATACTTATTCAAGGTCCAGATGAAATAGCTCGCCTTCCTATAACAACTAGCGGCGTTGTTCGTTTCTTCCACAATAGATTATGATTTAGAGCCTTATTTATTTGCTGTTATTGAAACGAATCAAACCAATATCAAATACCGGAGGTGGACAAGCTATGTCTGCTTATCATCCATTAAACGAAAAAGAAGCCATTGAAATTGCCCTTACCCTTGAAGGCGTTTTTGCACCTGGAGCTAAGCTGGTTAGCCGCGAAATCGGCGACGGCAATCTGAATCTCGTGTTCCACATTTCAGATACTCAGAGCAGCCAAAGCATTATTTTGAAACAAGCACTGCCTTATGCCAAAGTCGTTGGCGAATCATGGCCCCTTACGCTTGATCGTGCTCGTATTGAAAGCGAGGCACTTATCCTTGAAGGCGAGCTTGCCCCTGGATTAGTCCCGAAAGTCTATAAGTATGATGCAGAGCTGGCACTGACTGTCATGGAAGATCTGAGCGACCATGTCATCATGAGACAGGGACTGATTAGTAACAACCGCTATCCGCTCTTTGCGGAGCATATCTCCACCTTCCTAGCGCAAACTTTATTCTTCACCTCTGATCTTGGAATGAATCAGCAATCTAAAAAGCTGCGCGTTAGAGATTTCATCAATCCTGAGCTGTGCAAAATAACAGAAGATCTCATCTTCGATGATCCTTACAAAGATGCGGAAACGAATAACTTTGAAGAAGTGATTCGCGATGAAGCTCAAGCCCTATGGGGTGACGGCTCCCTTCACTTTGAGGTTGCTCTACTTCGCGAGAAATTCTTGACCCACGCGCAAGCATTGCTGCATGGTGACCTGCATACTGGCAGTATATTTATTAAGTCCGATTCTACAAAGATTATCGATCCTGAATTTGCCTACTACGGACCGATGGGTTTTGATATTGGAGCTATTATCGCGAACCTGCTGCTTAATTATTCCAGCCGGGAACATTGGAACTCCGATGCAGCTTCCACTGATGAATACCGTACTTATCTACTGGAAACCATTCGGGATATATGGACTAAATTCGAAGCTAAGTTTCGTGTCCTGTGGGCGGAACACTGTGAGGATTCTCTTGCCAAGTCGGCTCCTGGTTATCTGGATGATTATCTGCGCCGTGTCCTTCAGGATACAATTGGGTTCGCGGGCTGCAAAATGGTACGCCGAATTGTGGGTCTTGCACATGTTGCGGATATTGATAAAATCACAGATGCCTCTACCCGCGAGCAAGCACAACGGCTTGCGCTTTCTATCGGTAAATCGCTTATTCGGCTCAACCGCCGTGCTGCCTCTATAGAGGAGCTTATAGAAAAGGCTCAATCCAGTATTTCAGTACTGAAGGCCTAATAGAAAAGGAGCAATAACAACATGGAAACGAAACAAGCTGCGCTCCAATCCGTTATTTGGGCAACGGATCATCTTGACTTGCTCGATCAGCGCTTGCTGCCCGAAGAGATTGTCTATCTTCCTCTTCAAACTTCAGAGGATGTATGGGAGGCTATCCGCCACCTTAAAGTACGCGGTGCACCAGCAATCGGCATCGCTGCCGCATACGGTGTTTTCTTAGGCAGCCGCAATTCGAATGATGGTGTAGAACAATGGCTTCAAGCTGTAAAAGATACAAGTGATTATTTAGCAACCTCGCGTCCAACGGCAGTCAATTTATTCTGGGCATTAGATCGCATGAAAGCAAAGGCGGAGGAGCTCACTTCTTCGAATATTAACCATTCGCTCGAGGAATGTAAGCAATTCCTGCTTCAAGAAGCAATAGCTATCCAAAGCGAGGACGAAGAGACCTGCAGACTGATCGGGGTACATGCACTGACCTTATTCGAGGAAGACATGGGTGTTCTTACACATTGTAACGCTGGTGGTCTGGCAACAGCCAAGTATGGTACAGCCCTAGCTCCATTCTATCTGGCTCAAGAACAAGGTATGAAGCTTCGCGTGTTTGCTGATGAGACGAGACCTGTCCTGCAAGGTGCACGTCTCACCGCTTTTGAACTCCATCAAGCCGGGGTGGATGTTACACTAATTTGCGACAATATGGCAGGCATGGTTATGAGCAAAGGCTGGATTGATGCTGTCATCGTTGGAACGGATCGTGTAGCAGCCAATGGTGATGTAGCTAACAAAATCGGCACTTATAGCGTTGCCGTTCTTGCGAAGGCACATAACATTCCATTCTATGTCGCATGTCCGCTTTCAACCATTGACTTGAGCACGCCTTCGGGCGACCTCATACCGATCGAGGAACGCAATGCGGAAGAAATTACAGAAGGTTTCGGCAAACGAACTGCTCCGCGAGGCGTTAAAGTATTTAATCCAGCTTTCGATGTCACCCCACACGACTATGTAACGGCAATCATTACGGAGAAAGGGATTATCCGTCCTCCGTTTGATGTCAATTTAAAGAAGCTATTTGAACAATAATAAGCTGCACTAAGAAGAAACGGCTGACACCGTCCTCTGACAGCGACGCAAGTTTCTTTCATACTTTCTGATATTTTAAAAATAGGACGGTTACGAGCATGGCAAATGCCAAGTGCTCGTAACCGTCCTTTTATTATTAATCGTTCAAACATGAGTTCTATACCATCAGTCGGAGCGCATCCACGCCTTTCATCCCAGTCGAAATGCCAAGTACCTCAGCTGCTCCCGTAACCGATTCAAGCGGAGCTTCCATCAGCTCCTCAAGTGTACGCACTCCAACTGCACGGCCTGCGATAATACCTCTATCCTTTAATCGATCATTAAGAAGTGCTACATCCAGCGCTCCACACATGATATACCCCTTATCAGTCGTCACCGCAATTAAAGTTGTTTTGGGCAGCTTCACCTCAACGCCAAGTACGGTTATTCCCCCATCCAATGTGATAGGAACCATGCGCATCATCGAAAACCACCTCCTCCCATTGTTCCAAGCAACCAAATGCGATCTAAACGCCATCTGACCACTCCTCCACTATATGCGGTACAAATACCGTCGGTGTTGGACGGATGCCTAAGTGACAATACGATTAATTCTTACTTTTTCAACATAATTCGCGTTTATTCGACTACAATACTTAGGACTTTAGTGGTATAGTTAATCTATTCATTATAGCAATGGAGGCATAGATTTACAGACAATGAAATTAACCGATAAAGCCAACAATGAGCAGAATGCTTATTTGTTTAATGTCGATTTGTTAGTGCAGGACGAGTCAAATGCACGTGCAATGGAGCGTCTCATTCAATTACTTAATCAATGTGGATTTGATGATTATCGTATCAAATCCGGTATTGAGCTAGGTCAGCTTATAGAAGCTTTAGAAGCAAAGAAAGCAATCGCTGGAAGCAATTTGAACCCATCTGGACTATCACCCAAGGTTGAGATCCCTACTTCTAATCATTCGTCAGTAAATATACAAGCATCAAAGTCCAATCTCACTGAAACACAGGCTTGCTTAACGCTTGTGACGGAGCGTATTCAAGCTTCCATTGCTGAAAATCGTCTTATTCGTTTGATGATCAATAAAGGGTTTGGTGTTAAATTAAATATTCCTTGTCGAATTATTAACTTTGATATCACAACTCAAATGCTTACCGTTTATCACGTCGATGAGAAGCAGGTCTACTCCTTTACTTTGAATGAAATCGATGATTTCGTTATATAAAAAAGTCATAGAAAAAGGTTGAGCCCGTAACCCAGCTCAACCTTTTTCTATGACTCTAAATAGCTGCTCAATGCTTCCATACACCTTGCAGCATTTCAGCAATCTGTTGGCCCCGCACAGGCGGGCTCCAGAAATAGCCCTGTATTTCATCACAATGATGTTTCTTTAAAAACTGCATCTGGGCCTCATTCTCAACCCCTTCAGCAATCACTTGGAGATTAAGATTATGTCCCATAGAAATAATAGCAGCAACGATTGCGGCGTCGCCAGCTTCCTGTTCAATGTCTCTCACAAAGGAGCGATCAATTTTGAGCCTGCCAATAGGAAGACTTTTCAAATAATTAAAAGAACTGTAGCCGGTACCGAAATCATCCATGCTTATATTCACACCAAGACTAGTCAATTCCAATAGACAACGGGAAGCACGTTCTATATCCATTGTCATGCTCTCCGTAATCTCCAAATCGAGATATTTGGCTTGCAGCCCTGTATCCTTAAGAATTTGTGAGACCTTATCTGTTAGATTCTGTTGAAGAAATTGCCGAATCGATAAATTCACGGATACTGGAATAGACGTAAGTCCCTCATCCTGCCAAGCTTTATTCTGGCGACAAGCTTCCTGCAGCACCCAATCCCCAATCTGAACAATCATGCCACTCTCTTCAGCTAACGGAATGAATTGATTAGGTGGCACAAGACCTCGCTCCGGATGCTGCCAGCGTATTAATGCCTCAACACCGACCATATTGCCATTACATAAGTTATATTGCGGTTGATAGTGCAGAACAAATTCGCCTTTAGATAAAGCCTGCTTCAGATCATGCTGCAGCTTAAGACGCTCCAGTGAGCTATTCTCCCAAGTATCCGAATAGAGCAGGCAATTATTTTTGCCGCTTTCTTTCACTTTGGCGAGTGCCATCTCTGCTTTCTTCATCAATAAGCTTGCATCGTCATTCTTTAGCTTGTTCCATGCAATCCCAATACTCGCCGTCACGTGGAGAGGGAAGCCTTGCAATTCAAAGGGCTCTTCAAGAGAGATCAGAAGCTCCTTTACTTTACCAAGCAGCTCTAGCTCCCCGCCTGCATCCCCATACATAATGGCAAATTCATCACCATCCATCCGCGCGGCTACATCTTGATCCGTTAAGTTACGAGTTAGACGCTCTGCCACTTGCATTAGAAGCATATCTCCAAATTCACGTCCAAAGGAGGCATTAATCAGTTTAAATCGGTCTAGGTCCAAATAAATGATAGCAATTCTGTTGTCTCGCTCGCTCTTACTCGTTAAACGTTCGGTGAATTGCATCATAAATAAACGGCGATTAGGCAGCCCAGTCATATCATCGTAATAAGCCATATAACGAATTCGCTCTATGTTACGGTTATGATCACTAATATCATGGCTGAAAACAATAGCGCCAATGCTCTCTCCCCTTACCGTAAGCGGCGCGGTTATTATGTTGATGCCAAATCGATAGCCGGTACGATGAATGACGTTAATCGATGCGTCCTGCGGGTAGGTTAAAAGATCTTTTTGAAACCGTTGAAAATAATCCTGTCGGTTATCAGAAGCAATAAGAGGTAAAAACGACCGACCCACCAGCTCATCTCTTTCGTAACCAAGCAGTTGGCTTGATGACTCATTCACTTCTATGAATTTCCCTGATGGGCTAATTACCGCTAAAGCTACTGGACTATGCTTCAAAATGGATTCAACGATTGGAGTATGAAGAGAATGATGGGCGTGGCCTTGATTTCGTAGAATAATTGGAATATGTATAACAATGATATAGAGAATAGCTATCGATGTAAAAATGGTAGTACTCCACCAATATTGAGAGTAGGAAAGCCACCTATGGCCCGTTACCGCCCACACTAAAGCGGTTAGACTTAAAAGAGTTGTCGATGCCCAGGATATGCTAGCGCTTACATTGGTTTGTTGAACAAGTTGTCTGGGAGTTCTCCCTGCATCACTAGACACGAATTATTTTCCTCCCTTTTTGGCATGATTTCTCTATCCCACTATTATAAACCGATACGTTGGAAGATGGATATACATAATCCACAGAATTCATAGTACAAAATAACCATATCTATGCGATACTTGTTCTATACCGTCAAAATAAAGAGATGATCATGATAGAAAGGCCCTTACGCTTCCCACATTTGATCATCTCTTCCATATCTCTTTCTTTACGCTCCAGATCGCACTCAAGCTCTATTAATCATTACGTTTCGATTTCCAGATGGCATTGGCTGCCAAACCCCAGGCGATGATAAAAGCCACTCCGCCAAAGGGGGTAATAATGCCCAGCCATTTGAATTTGATCAGACTTAGTACATAAAGGCTTCCCGAGAACAAGAAAATTCCTGCGTGCATCAGACGTCCCGCCCAGCGAATCCCCTTGCTCTCTCCAATTCGATCAGCAGCCAAGGCAATCAGAAACAATCCAATGCCATGGTACATATGGTAACGAACACCGGTTTCAAAAACAGCTAGCATATCCGCGCTAAGCCGTTCCTTCAATCCGTGCGCAGCGAACGCGCCAAGCACAACAGCCAGCAATGCATGTAAAGCTCCAATAGCGCCATACTTTTTAAACATTTCTCTCTTCATCCTTTCCAACCACTTACAAATCAGTTAAAATGTACGTTAGCTAATGACAACGCAAAAAGGAGAATAGACAATGAACGAGAAGGAAAATCAACAGGAAACAAGCTCTGACAACGAAAGCATCTATTCGCAAAACAGCTTTAATCCATTTTCACCCCTCGAAGAAGAGCCAAAGAAAAGACAGTCTAGACTTGGCATTACATCCTTCATCATCGGGCTCATCAGCATTGTCATTTTTGTCATCGGTATTATCGTAATGACAACATTTATTATGAACCAGAATTTCGCCGACGGCAACAGTCTTCAACTAGAAATTGAGAACAGTATAAAAAACAATGACTACACCGCGTATGCTCCAATTCTAATCGGTATCATTTTATTATTTACCTCAGCTGGATTGGGCCTTATCGGTCTTATATTCGGTATTGTAGGCGCATGCATAAAAAATACACGTAAAGCGTTCTCTGTTATTGGAATTATACTTAACGCTCTTCTCCCAGTCGGTTTAGCGGTATTGTTCTTAGTTGGCATCCTGTTAGGATCTACATCCTAGAGAACCCCACAACAGATCAAAAATCTCGCTTTAGATGATTCCATAAAAAAAGCCTACTTTAGTTGAGTAGGCTTTTTCCCTTTGATAATCCTATAGCTTGGTTACTTGTCCTTCAAATAGATTATAACCAAAATCGTTCGCTCTCGATCGCTTTAATCAAACGATGAATATCTGCTAAATGGACATCACCGATATTGCCAATTCGAAAAGTAGACGCAGCTGTTATTTTCCCTGGATAAAGTACAAACCCCTGCTGCTTCATCCGGTCGTAAAACTGTTCAAAGCTGAATTGCAATGAATCCGGATAATAAAAGGAAGTTATAATCGGTGAATGCAACGCAGTCGGCAGTAAGGTTTGGAAGCCAAGTCGCTTCATACCCTCTACTAGAACGCGTTGATTCTCTTCATAACGAAGTTGGCGTTGTTTAATACCGCCTTCCTCTTCCAGCTCTAACAGTGCTTCATAGAAAGCGTGTACAACATGAGTAGGTGAAGTGAAGCGCCATTTGCCATTGCTCTTCTCCATCGTTTCCCACTGATCAACTAGATCTAGAGACAAAGAACGAGCATAGCCCTTACAAATTTCCAACTGCTCCGTCCTAGCTAAAATAAAGCCAAAACCAGGCACGCCTTGCAGACATTTATTGCAGCTGCTAATTAAAAAATCGATACCAAGCTCATGGATATCCATTTCAATACCGCCAAACGTACTCATCGCATCAACAATCAATACTTTTCCATGTTTATTCACGGTTTTTGCGATGTCTGCGATAGGGTTCAACATACCGGTAGTCGTTTCCCCATGAACAAAGGCTACATGGGTTATGGAAGGCTCCTCTGCCAATAAAGCTTCTAGCTGCTCAGCGCGGACAGGCTCTGTCTCACCTGCATCAAGCACGATTACTTCAATAGCCAGAATGCGGGCAATTTGTGCAATCCGTTGACCGTAAGCACCATTGGCCAGCACAGCCAATTTTCCCGTCTTAGGAATAACGGAGCCGATCACTGCCTCGACGCAATAGGTCCCGCTCCCTTGAAGAAGAACACTTGTATAAGCCTCATGATGTGCTGTTGCCAGTCTTACAAGTCGTGCACGTATCTCTTGCACGAAGTCATTATATTCCTTATCCCACGTACACCAATCCTGCTGCATGGCTGCTTTTACACGTTTAGATGTACTTAGTGGCCCTGGCGTAAGTAGAAGATAAGGATTTTGCGGTAGGGTCATCGTTGTTCTCCCCTTTCTAAGCGTCTCAATAGAAATATTATATAGCTCAATTGTTAATTCTTCGTTAACCACAGGTAAATAAATTGTTTTATAGTTGTTTTAATTGGTTTGTGTTGGTTTTAATCACCTTGAAAGACGATGCAGCTCTTTACGATTACCTGCTTGAATCGAATATCGGCATTGCTCTGCCAGCTTGTGAATCTCTTTGGCTACTACCATAATCCCTTTTCCATGCGTACTAAAATCCTTCGACGTACGTTTCTTCTGAACGAGTCCTAGAGAAAGTTAGTACTATGTTTCCTGTCAATCCTGACTATACTAAAGAGTAGTAAGAACAAAGGGGTGTCATGATGAGCAGAAGATGGCTTGAACAGGAAGGACGTTCATGGTCCGAGAAGGGCATCATAACAAGTGACCAATATAAACGTATTCTAGACTTATATCCGGAGCAAAAACGGGCTATAGGGCTCATTCCTCTACTGGGGAGTATCCTCGTAGGACTTGGTATTCTTAGTTTTGTCGCTGCCAATTGGCAGGTAATCCCGCAGTTACTGCGTTTGTCGATCATTATCCTTGCGATGATCGCCTTTTATATAACAGGTGATCGATTGCTGAAGAAAGACCACCATAACCTAGGCATTGCCTTGATCAGTTTGGGTCTTATCACCTTCGGCGCTGGTATCATTCTCATTGCCCAGATGTTCCATCTGACCGCATATGATGCCACCTCAATCATTGTCTGGGGAAGTGCCGGACTGCTGCTGACCTATTTGTATACAAGTCGATACTTATTCCTACTCACACTGCTTGTATTCACGGGGTCACAGCTATACAGTACGACAGAGTTTAATCATTTCAGTTATGTTTCCTTTGTAATTATGGGTGTTGGATTAGGCTTCTATTGGTGGAACAATAAAAATGAGACGATCGGCTGGGGCTTGGCCTTAAGCGTAACTTTACAATTTCTGCTGCTCGTCACATCCAATGCATGGCCGTTCACCTGGTTCTTCATTCCAGTTTGGCTGTTATATGCAGGGGTGGACTGGCTGAAGGATCGGAGGACAGTATATCCATTTCAAGCGGTTACCCTTATTGCCGCATTTGTCTTTAATTTGTTCATCATTCTGTTCTGGTCAAACGATGACATTTCGAGCTTCCATCATGGTCTTGCGGCGAATTCACTTATCTACTGCTCGCTTCTTATCTTGTTGCTTGGCTTGTCACTAACAGGTAAAGCAAGAAATAACCGATTATCCTCAAGCTTAGATTGGGTGCTTGCCATTCCGTTCTTCTATCTCAACAATGGTATTGATGTCTTGTATTTACTTACTTTATTCACTTTTTCCTTGTACCTATTATGGCGGGGTTATGCAGAAGAATGGCGGCTCAAAATTAACCTTGGCACTCTCTTGTTCCTATGCAGTACGATGACCGCTTATGGGAAGCTCGCTTGGGGTTTTATGGACAAATCCATCTTTTTCATCCTCGGCGGTCTGATTTTACTAGCTCTGAGCTGGTTCTTGAACCGTCGTAAGAAACAATTTCTGGCGGATGTTGAGGAGGATAACGATCATGAACATAAGTAATTTACAGCGTTATCGCAGACCATTCCTCATCGCGCTTGTGGTGTCACAAGTTCTATTCTTACTAGGCATCGTTAGTCTGCATTATGCAGCTTACCAGTATGGCAAGGAGATTCGCTTACAAACCGTGCCCGTTGATCCTAGAGATCTATTTTACGGTGATTATGTTCGATTGCAGTATGAAATTAACCAAATTAATTACAAGCTCTGGAAGGGTGCTGAAGCTCCTCGAACAGGGGACATTATTTATGTCGTCGTGCGAAAGCAGCCAAGCAAAAACGTATACGATGCTATAGCCGCTTACCCCCATAAACCGAAGGTTACTGAGCAGGAGACCATCCTCAAGGGGCGCGTACAATATGTTGATAACAATCATATAATCTCCGTTCAATACGGCCTAGAGAAATACTATGTTGCGGAGGATACAGGAAAGGCGCTCGAAAAGCAGGCGAGTCATCTCATCGTGAAGATCAAAGCACCCTCATGGGGAAGCCCGCAAATTGAGGGGATCGAGCTGGAGAAGTAAAGAATGAAGGCTCTCCAACAAATCACATAAACAGCTTTATGGGGAATATAATGATATATCTAGATTTCCCAATAAACTTGCAAAGGGTGATTGCCATGACCCATGCTTCATTCATCATATCCCAAGAGGATTGGTCTCTGCATCGGAAAGGCCATCAGGATCAATCTCGTCACCAACAAAAAGTCCGCGATGCCATCAAGCAAAATTTGCCGGATCTCGTCTCGGAGGAAAACATTATCATGTCCGATGGCAAAAAGGTCATCAAAGTGCCGATTCGAAGTCTCGATGAATTTCGTTTCGTCTATAACTTCAACAAGAATAAGCATGTCGGTCAAGGCGATGGCGAAAGTCAGGTAGGCGATGTGCTAGGTGTCGATCCTGCCTCCGCTCAAAAGGGCGGAAAGGGTGAGGGCCCCGGCGATCAGCCTGGTGATGATATTATAGAAGCCGAGATCAGCTTATCCGAGCTGGAGACGATGCTCTTCGAAGAGCTCGAGCTCCCCTTCTTGAAGCAGAAGGATAAGGAGCAGCTAGAAACGAAGGAAGTCCGTTTCAACGATATTCGCAAGAAAGGGATCATGTCCAACATCGATAAGAAACGGACGATTCTTGAGAATTTGAAACGAAATGCAACAAGTGGTGATCCGGGTATTCACGGTATCTCCCCCGACGATCTTCGTTACAAGACCTGGGAGGAAGTCATTAAGCCTCAATCTAACGCGGTTATTATCGCAATGATGGATACATCAGGCTCGATGGGCAGCTTCGAAAAATATTGTGCCCGTTCCTTCTTCTTCTGGATGTCCCGCTTCCTACGCCGCCAATACGAGAAAGTAGACATCGTCTTTATTGCGCACCATACCGAAGCGAAGGAAGTTACGGAAGAAGAATTCTTCACCCGAGGCGAGAGCGGCGGTACAATCTGCTCATCGGCTTATATTAAAGCTTTGGAGATCATCGACAGCCGCTATCCGCCGTCCATGTATAATATTTATCCGTTTCACTTCTCCGACGGGGACAACCTGACAAGTGACAACGAGCGATGCGTTCGTCTCATTAAAGAGCTGCTGGAACGCTCGAACATCTTCGGCTATGGGGAAGTGAATCAATATAATCGGAGCAGCACGCTAATGTCTGCTTATAAGCATCTGGATCATCCGCAATTTCTGTATTATGTGATTAAGGAGAAGGGCGAAATTTATAAGGCATTGAAGACCTTCTTTCGGAAACGGGAAAGTACTGGATAACAAAATCCCGCTGTGATTGCACGCAATGTGCATCAAGCGGGATTATTTCCTTTATGACTTCGAATCAGGAAAATGGCTTTTTTTCCTTTTTACAATTTAACCTTTGACAGAACCCGCAGTCATACCGGAAATTATTTTCCCATTAAATATCAGATAGAATACCAGTGGCGGTATCGAAACGAGAATGACATCCGCAAAAACTAAATTCCAGTCGCTATTATATTTGCCGAAGAAATAATAGATAGTGAGCTGTATTGTCGTATTCTTCATCCCATTCAGAAAATACAGCGGGATCATAAAATCATTAAAAATATTTATGCCCGTTATGATCATAATTGTGACGGTTACCGGCTTTAGAAGGGGAAAAATAATGCTAGCAAACATTCTGAACCTGCTGCATCCATCTACAATGGCCGCTTCGTCTAGCTCCCTTGGGATACTGGAGTAAAAACTCTTATAAATGATTGTCGCGAAAGAGAATTGCAGCGTTGCTTGGATCAAAATGACCGATAATAAGGTGTTATTAATATGGAGACGCTGAAGCATCCATAAGGTTGGTACGACCGCTGGTGGCACGATAAGACCAGCAAGGACGAAGAAATCGATGATTTTAGACGCCTTGCCCTTTCTTCTCTGGAGAACGAAAGCAGCCATCGATGAAATAATGATAAGGATGGATATCGCGAAAAAACTGATAATAACACTGTTGGTAAACGATTGAAGAATGCGACCTTCCTTAATGACAATCTTAAAATTATCTAAAATATGAAAGCGACTCGGGAAATCGATCTGCATAGCAGCAGCTTCAGCGCTGCTCTTGAAAGAGTTAATAAGAGCAAAATAAAAAGGAACAAGTATAGCGACAACTGCTAGTATCAAGGCAATTCCTTCTAGCGTTAGCTTTCGGATCGTATTTGCCATCTTAATATTCAACCTCCCGTTTGGTCAGATAAGTATAGAGAGGGAATACAATTAAAGTAGCAGCCGCGAACAATAGGACATTCCCCGCTGTGGCAAGTCCGTAATACCCCTCAGCAAACTGCTTGTATATAACAGTTGATAGAAGATCGGAAGCATAACCAGGGCCGCCTTGCGTCATGACATACACAATTTCGAAGCTTCTAATGCCGCCAATAAGCGATAAGATAATGACCGAATTCAATGCAGGTCTAATCAGCGGCAATGTAATATACCTGAATTTCTCAAACCTGTTAGCACCATCGATACTGATGGCTTCGTAGTAATGCTTAGGGATCGCTTGCAAACCCGCTATAAAAATGACAATACATATCCCGAGGTACTTCCAAACCTCGACGAAGGATACCGAATAAATGACAATGCTCGGATCCGTAAGCCAGTTTCGCGCTAAGCCATCAAGACCGATCGCTCTTAGTGTATTGTTAATTAATCCGGTGGTTGGATACATCAATGCATTGAAGATTAGTCCAATCGCCACGGAGCTAATAATCGACGGGAAGAAAAATACGGCTCTAAGAAAGGACTGGGTTTTCAAGCCCTTGTTTAGTAGCATCGCAAGTCCAAGGCCAAGCACAACCTTGAAAAAAACCGACACAACCGTATAAATGACAGTATTCTTAAACCCAATAGCAAGACTTTCTTCTTTAAATAGCTGCACAAAATTATCAAGCCCGATAAATTCAAAATCAAACAGGGTCCACCGAGTTAAACTGAAATAGAAGGAAGAGAATGTCGGCACAATAAACAGTACAATGTATAAGACTGCTGCAGGTAATATGAAGTAATACGAGTAAAGTTTCTTCTGCGTTGTTGACATGTGTACCTCCTTGCGAACAGAAACGGCCTCGTAATAAATTACGAGG
This sequence comes from Paenibacillus baekrokdamisoli, assembly GCF_003945345.1. Classification (GTDB taxonomy): domain Bacteria; phylum Bacillota; class Bacilli; order Paenibacillales; family Paenibacillaceae; genus Paenibacillus_Z; species Paenibacillus_Z baekrokdamisoli. The sequence continues at coordinate 3,142,760 of NZ_AP019308.1, forward strand.
CCTATTAAGGTTCAAATCTTCAATAGTTTGTCGTTAACCGTTAGCCGTTAATTATTACCATCCAGCTAGCTTTTGTAATTTGGCGTATTTCTCGTTCTCAGCATCCGTCATCTTAACACCTTCCAACGGAGTCTTGAATCCCGCCGCAACTAGAATCGTAATTTTCTCAAAGGAAGTCGGTTTGATCGGGCTTTCGAACTCCAGTGCCGCATTCGCTGCACCATTGTCAATATACTGAACGGCGTCCTTCACAGCCGGCAGAACGTCATCTGGCAATGTGATTCCTTTAACTAGGAACGGACCAGCTGGCTTCTGCTTGGACATAAACGCGTCTGTACCTTCTTTAGAAACATAGAAATCAAGGAATTTTCTTACGCTATCTTTGTTTTCAGACTGCTTGGACATCATAAGTCCCTCCGGCATCCAGAGCGTGATTCCATTAACGCTTGCATCGTCTGAAGGCTGAACGAAGGAACCAATGTCTTTGGCTTGGTCCGGATACTTCTCAACTAGAGCATCTAACATCCAACTGCCCATTGGGAATTGAACACCTGTACCTTCAGCAAGCATTTTGAGTGCGGTGTCATAAGACATGGACAGTGCATCTTTGCTGATATAGCCTTTAGTGAATACCTCTTGAAGCTTTTCCCAGCTTCTTACGTACTCCGGTACATCCTGAAGCTTAACCTTGTTAGCGGTAAGATCAGCTGCCAATGTCGGTACGCTATGTTTGACGTTGTAATGATCTGCGAGAACGATCAACTGCGAAGTCCACGCATCTTTATAAGGAGCTATTATAGCCGTCTTCCCTGCCGCTTTGATTTTCTCGCTATTGTCCATCAGTTCTGCCCATGTTTTGGGTGCCTTCAGGGATAGCTCGTCATAAACCTTTTTATTATAGAACCAGACTCCGAATTGCGCAGGAGAACCGGGAATGCCGTACACCTTACCGTTCAAGGACATAACCGACTTGAAAGACTCATCCACATTCGACATGAACGCTTCAGCGGACAGATCTTCAAAATTTTGTTCAGGTGCCACATCATTTAACTTAGCCCCGGACAACCATTGGAAAATATCAGGTGCCTCACCCGTGGCAAGTCTTGTTTTCATAATATTGTCCGTCTCATTTCCGCCTGGTAGCACTTCAACTTCGACGGTAATCCCTGTTCCTTTAGCATTAAACGCATCTACAATTGCTTGTGTACCTAACGTCCAATGATCCTTATTCGCAAGAAGTGATAATGTAACTGCCTTCTGAGGTTCTCCTGACGCACTCGCAGACTGACTATCAGCAGGCTCCGTACTACCCGCCACATTTTTATTCGTATCGGATTTAGAACCACAGGCTGCTACTAGCATAGTCACAAGGAACAAAGTCAAGAGCATTGCAGTAATACGATAATAGTTTCTTTTCATTCTGACATCCCCTTAAGTATCTGTTGTAGAAGCGCTTCCATAACAAATATTATCAGCCTTTATTGTTCTAATAAATGGATAGGTCAGCATCTGGAGGTGGATAAATCAGTCCGAGTCCGAATCCGAATCCGAATCAATCATTATAAGCTGAAGGCGATGAACCCGTAACGGATTTAAATATTCTACTGAAGTAATGAGAATCCTTATAACCGACAATAGAAGCCACATCTTTAAGCAACATCTCGGGATGTTCAGCCATAAGGCGTTTCGCTTCTTGAATTCGGGCATAGGTGACATATTCGTTAAACGTCAGGTTTTTGGATTTCCGAAAAAGCCTGCTCAGATAGGTTTGCGAAACGTCCATGAGATAACAGACACTTTGCAATGTAATAGGCTCCGCTAAATTTTTGTGTACGTAAACTTCAATCCTCGATAAAATTTCCCCAGCATTCAGCTTGTAAGTGGGTTGATCGATGTCTAGTGCGGACATAAGCTCCACGATCATATCAAGAATAGCTTTCAACAAACTTTCGTAACCATTTGCATAAAATAGCGCCTCATCAAGCTGTCTTTCCCTATCCAGACTTAGCTTTGGGGTCTGGTAACCTGTATGTTTCTCGACGAGTTGGAGTATCTGTCTCAGTATTTTTTCGAGGCTGATTTGCGTATATTGTTGAATGTTCCAATCCGCAAACATTTTTGATAGTTCGCTTTTCAAGTAGCTAACTTGCCTATTACTTATAAAGAATGCTAGTTTATTTTCCATAGTATCTTCCAAGACTAGCATCTCTCTTCTATTAGCTGACAACATGTCCTCCAGGTCAAGCGCCTGATTTCTACCTAAAACACAATTCTCATTCAGAACCCCGATCATCCGATTGGTAACACCCGCTAAATCAGTTAGGCTTATTGACTTGGAAGAGTAAACAACGGTTCCATACCCGCGTAGCTTTGAGACGAAAGCATTTAATTGTTCTGCCATAGATTTGGAGTGAAACCTCTGGTTGCCATCCATAGCTATAATGAAGAAGGATTCAAACTCATCCCGACCTGATTGAAGCCATATTTTACACCCCGTATGCCTTCTACTTAGCTCCTCAAGATCCAATTGCGCCCAACCACCTAATTCGTTAAATCCAAGCTGCATATTGAAGAAGCGAGCAGGTAGTGAGCCGCCTCTTGCGAGAATGACATGGAATTGCTCGTAATTGAGATACTTCTGGCAAATCTGTTCTTCTACAGATCTGTTTCCAATGATCTGATCTAATAAAGTAGCAGCGCGTTCATGATAGATGCCATCCAGCCGAACTGCAAGCATGTCTAACAAGGGCTTCAGCTGCTCCGGACTCACTGGCTTAAGTAAGTAATCCAAAGCCCCCCACTTCAAGGATTCCCTCGCATACTCAAAATCCTGGTATCCGCTAATGACGACTGTTAACAGCTGCGGGTGTTCCGTTCTAAGGTGCTTAACAAACTCAACACCGTTCATTCTCGGCATTCTCACATCCGTCAATATAACGTCAGGTCGTAGAGCTTCTATCTTCTCAAGTGCCTCCATACCATCCTCGGCAACACTACAAATCATGAATCGATCCGTCACCGATTCCACTATGCTTTTAAGGTATCTGACAATAGGCGGTTCATCTTCTACGATCATGATTCTGTACAACAATATTACCTCCCTTGTACTCCTGCACCCGGCTTCCCCCAATGCTAATACATGCCCCGATAGTGTCATTATTACTTAGCTCAAAACGTAGCTCCTCACCGTAAAACAACCTTAATCTCGCAAAAGTACTTATTATGCCCATGCCGCCAATCGATAGGCCTGCCATATCCTCATGATCAAGTAGCTGCTTAGAATAATGTTCGATCCGTGTTTCCAAATCCATGAGGATATCTTCACTGAATCCAGAGCCATTGTCGCTAATATCGATCTTCCAGTCATTTCCTGAAATAAACCCTTTAATAACGATGCTCATCGTTCCAGAACGGTTTTCAAACCCGTGCGTAATGGCATTCTCAACGAGGGGCTGCAGCACAATCTTAGGTATTTCAATATCCAACATGGCTTCATCCACATCAATGGAGAATTCCAATTTATGTTCAAACCGCTTTTTCATTAAATAAAAATAGTTGTCGACATGATCCACTTCATCCCTTATTGCTGTTCTACGCTTGTCTGTCGAGGTTGAGTATCTGAGCATTGCAGATATTCTTCTGCAAGTATCCGCGACGTCAGCAGCACCTGCTTCCATTCCCATATTAGCCAGAACGTTCAACATATTGTGCATAAAATGAGGGTTGATCTGCGCCTGGAGCGAATCGAAATGCGCCCGCAGCTGCATGGATCGAAGCTTAAACTCATGATTAATGGAATCACTTAGTCTCATTCTCATATCCTGAAAAGATTGATTTAAGGCCTCAATCTCATTATTCTCATGCTTAACGACCATTTTTCTGGGGAGATTCTCGATCCGAACTTTCTCCATTGTGTTTTTTAGCTTTCTAAGGGGCTTAGTCAACCGATTGGAAAACACATAGAAGAAAATAAATGTAAACAGGGTTACCCCCGCACCAATAAATGCCGTCATTTGTTTCAACACACCTAACGGTTTCAAGATGGAAGCCTTCTCCTGGATTAATATCAGTGTCCAGCCTGTAAAGCTTGATGCGACATGATAGACTACCTCGGGGGCACCACTGACTGGATTGTTAGGGTGAGATCCGTTCTCTGTAATTGAGAGGTAATGCTGCAAGGATTGCATGTCCACGTCCTTATTTCTATAAACCACTTCATCGTTATCGTTAACAAGAAGAACCGTTATCTCTTTATCAACACCCACACTTAATACACTGGATAGTTCCTTCGTTTCATTCTGTACCTCGATAAAGCCAACCTCGTTTCCTGGATCCTTGATCATCCGAACCAAGGAAAAAGTACTCTCAGAGCTTCCGGTTGACCACACTTGGTCCGAGGGCGGTACGATGTATTTTTTCCCATCCTTCGCTCTCGCTTGATTAAGCCACTTAAGATCTGTTATTTCATTTGCCAGAACGTCAATGTCCTGTACATCCCGGCTGTTTGTAAAGAAATCCCCTTTTTCATTGAAAATATTGATTGTATAGCCTTCTTTTTTGACTAACGTCTTCATAGCTAGCGAATTCAATGTACGGTAAGATTCCTGCAAATCACGAGAATACTCCGAACGACCTTTATCTTTCTCCAATAAATTGCGCAGGGCATCGATCATCTCTGACCTTGATATTAAATCTAACGAAACATAATCCATTGGCTGAATAAGGTTATCTAGCTGTTGGGACATCTTGATTGTAAGTTCATTTAATCTAGCATAAGCATCTTTCTCGAAGATGAAGGAATTGTAAGCATAGAACCCGGTACCCATTGTAAACATTAACACAGCAATAAAAAAGGTATAGGTAATGGCAAGCTTAGACCGAAAGCTCATGATAGCTCTTCCTTTACGTGTGGGTTGAAAATCTTATAGTAGCAATCGAATTTACAAAAATTCAAGAAAGAGCCTGCCCGTTAAGCAGACTCCTCTAGATTACTTCTGCGATAAGAAAAGGATGTCCGTCATAAAATAGGCATGAAATCCGTCTCATCACGGCAATCGATAACCACGCGTCTCATCAATACTAAGCTTTATCGGCATTTCGGTTGGTGTTATCCATAGGACCTTCCGATCAGTCGGAATACGATACAACTTTCCATTCTGTCGCCTGTACTAACGACAGATTAACAGTTTCCTTGTGATATTTCATCTAAAATTATAAAATGGATCCCGAGAAATTAACAACGATTTTCTAAGAAGACCTTACAGGCTATTGAGGCGCAGCACGCTAATGTCTGCTTATAAGCTGTGGGATGAAGTAACGCTCATGATTTAAAAGCTATAATTATTCGCACCAAACGGAGCAAACGACCTCCCTCTGATGACTTGCGTACAGTCCAACGTGACGATTGTCGAGAATCAACCGTTCCATCGTAATAAATAACTAGCCTCCATCCCCACCGTGTAGAGTGGTTATGGAGGCTTAGTTGTTCAGGTTTTCACAAAAACCAGTGTACCAAATAAATCTACAGCATGATTTACGGACAAGAACCACTTAATGACAACAGCTGTTTCCGCCCTGATTGACCGATTCTGCGGAACAAACTTATTTTGATGCCCTACTTTTTACAAGCACCTACGCTCACTGTATGACAGGCATACGTATCACCGGCGATTATATTGAGCTTCTGTCGTTAGACCCAACTAATGACTGCGTGAACCATTAAAGATTGCAGCGTTAGTAAGTAATCATCACAACAGGGAACAGTACCTATTGCATTTCCATTACTCGCTCTTCTGTGCCAGCACTTTCAACAGAACCGTTACAGCCTCTGCTCTGGTGGTTTTGTCGTTAGGATCGAATTCGTTCTTGCCTTTACCCACTACAAGGTCAAGTTTCTTCATAATCGCCACTGCACCTTTCGCCCACACCGGAATGTCCTTGTCATCTGCGAAGCCGGTTGCGGCATTCACATCGATAGACTGACCCAAAGCGTTTGCGATCATCACCGCCATTTCAGCGCGAGTAATTTCTGCATCCGGTCGGAAACTGCCGTCCTTGTAGCCTTTAATAATGCCTGCTTGAAACGCTTGCGCGACCGCATTCTGCGCCCAAGCTCCGATCTTCGCGCTATCTGTGAAAGTCAGCTCTGCCCCTGCTTCTTGCGGCTTCAGCGCATTCATCAACATCACTACAAACTCCGCGCGTGTCACGGTCTTACCCGGCTTAAACGTTCCGTCCGTATAACCTTTGACGATGCCGCCACTCACCGCTTGCATGATACTGCTCTCCGCCCAATGTCCAGCAATATCGCTAAATTGAACTTTCGCTGGGGTATCTGTTGGCTGATCGATAGCTGGTACATCTGTCACTTGGTTTACTGCGAAAACCGCATATTTCGTGAAGTGATTAACTTCCACTGTAATGTGATTTCCGTTAACCTTGCCACCGACTACTTCCACCCATTCCTTCTTCGCTTCGTCATAATAAAATACAACTGGTATTTGATTGTTCTTCAAGCTTGCTGGATTGTAAGAGAAAGTCAGTGTTACCGGTTTACTGAAGTTCTCCGAGAAGTTTTTCAATATCTCAAATACTGGACTGGCTAGAACCTCTTTATTCGTTAGAAGCTTTTGAGTATCCAGCACGCTTTCAATTGTTAATTTTAATTCTTTGTCTGTAGCACCTGCCGGAATAGAGATCGTGATCGCATCTTTCCAACTAACCTCACCCGTTTTACCTGCGGGAAGCGTTAAATTACCATTGTTAGAGGTAACCTTCTCATCGCTTGGAGTTGTTGAACCACCGCCACCACCACTGGATGGTGCTGCATTCACAGTTACGGTATACGTTACCTTTGTTATGCCATTCTGCGCTGTAACAATGACCTTCTTGCCTGTTGCCAAAGTTGAAGCTATGGTTATTCCGTCTGCATCGTAGACTTCAAACGTTGCATTCACTGCTGGCGTGATCGCTGCCTTAAACGCTGTTAACGTTGTTGCGTTTGGAATGTTCGTAATGGTTTCATTCGCTGTTCCGCCTGTGCTTACTGTTCCTATTGTGGATGTTAACGTTGTAGCAGATACATCTGCAGGTGTAGACGACGGAAGAGCATATAATCGGCCTTCACCAGCGGCAAACGTGGATGACAACTGCCCTGTGGTCGAATTGTAATTCGTGCTTACCTCTGCTCCAGTCGTCTTTGATACTTCTATCACGTTGCTTGGTTTAGTCGAGAGATCGAAGGTCACGGTTCGGGAATTGGCAACATCCCGGTTCACAACCATCATATATTCCCGACCGGTGTTATCCTTAAAATATCCGAATACAAGTGGTTGTGTCATATCTGTAGGCTTCCAGAAGTAATTGGACGGCAGTACTGTCGTAGAAGTTGGAATTGTGCTTCCGGTATGATAGACAGCCTCCGATTTCAATCCCAGCAGCTTCGGCCCAAGCTTAAGCACGTCAGCGTTTATATTTGCTGCGTAATCATATAGAGCCGTTTTAGTTAAATCATAATTAATAATTCCATCATGGAACGGGGTGCCGGGATAGTCGGGAGTCAGATAAAGGAAATAGTTAATCCCTTTGGCGCCATAAGCAAGACTTGTAAATACTTGATATCTCATATCGCCTTCAGATGGGGATCTCAACGAGCCTGTAATTCCAACAGACTGAATATAGGTCCAGAAATCCACCTTATTTTTTAGGCTCTGACGTCGAATGATCTCCATATCCGAATAATAGCTAGTGCTTAAACCCCCATTTTCAAGAAAAGGATAATGATCATACATTAAAACATCAGGATTCTTGCTCGCCCACTGATAGACATAGTCCTCATAACTGAAGGCTACTATATTTTGATTAATGGTAAACCAATAATCCGCATCGACCGGGACCCCATTGTCATAAGCAGTTCCGTCCTTTTCCCAGTCGAAACCATTGGGTGATCGGACAACCCAACCAACGTGATTCTCTTCTACTCCTCCCTGCGATAGCTCCCAATAATAACTTGTGTTAGCGCTTACATCTACATTGAATGTGAATTGAGGATATATGGTAGCTGAACTGTAAAGCGTATCTTGACCCAAAAGTGTCGTTTTGTCTTTGGAATCCCACAGCTTTAGTGTGATGGTGGCCGTGTTGCTCCAATTCTCTATTACAACATACAATTGAATGGTTGAAATAAAGGTTGTATTCGAGCTCGTCTCGAATGTCTGTCCTACTGATCTGCTTGGAGACACAACACCTATACCGGTATTTTTGAAGCCAATTTGTTGTTCTTGCGTTGCATAGGAAGGCAATAAATTCACTAAGGATAAATGGTTAGGATCTCGCTGCTTGAAAGCTTTTGCAGCAGCCTGCAAGCGTGTCATTTTGTTAGATGAAGGCTCATCTATCAGATTATATCCAAGCAGCGAAGGATTCGTTTTATAATGATCTGCAATGTTATTTATATCAGAAACAGAAGGATGACTCGTTCCATTGTACATCGATTCCAATGCATCCATTTTAAAACAAAAATCAAAACTGCTGTCCGCAGTCCCATTCTGATAAGCCATTCCGCCCTCATACACATCAGACGCCGCGCTTAGCCAGTCTATAGGAGTAGAAGAATTGCTGGTAAGCTCCATATAATAGGTTGTATTTGGGGAAAAGAAGCTTCCAATATAAAATACAGGGTAGTTATCGATAACTGGGCCTGTCATTGGAGTACTTCTAATTAGGTTTGTTTTGCTAGGATTATCATATATGCTTAAAGTAAGTATTACATCACTTGCCCAATTTTGATTGTCAATGTTGAGTTTAATCGTATCAATGATATAACCCGAAGTACCCGCAGGGACTGTAAATGTCTGCCCAATAGCATTCGTATTAGAAACAGCATGACTCCCCCCTTCACTAATTTGATTTATTGGAATACTATTAAACATTAAACGCGGATCAGATACTATAACCTTCAAACCATTAGCTGCAGCTTGAGTTAATGCTGCATCATTTTCCTTGAATGTATTAAGGCCACTGGTCATCAGATAGGTGACATTCATATTTTTAATTTCCTTATATTTAGCAAATGTAGTGTCATTAAAACCAGGGGAATTAAATATTCCGATTGGAAAAGGGGCAGCGGTTGCGACAGCTGCATTTGCTGGAGTCGCTGTACTGAGGCTCATGAGAGTCATCATACTAGCAAAAAGTATAGATAAAAAAATGACTTTACTAGATTTCATCAAAATCACTCCTTCGTTTTTTAACAGAGCCTCTGCGGACGAGGACATCCGCAGAGGCTCCTTATTTTTTTATTAATCGAATCGGCAGTATGTTTTTTCATTTGTTCCCTCTGCAGAGTAAGCTTATTTCACCTCAAGATCCGGAACTGTCTTTAAATTATTCGTTCTTTCCTCGGATATCTCGTCATACCCTAACTTTCTTTCCGTCTCCTGCCATTTCGCAATAATCTGCTTGATATCATCTTCCGTTTTAGCCATCACACCCGATACAACCATATCTTTCCATCTTGTTACATAACCTGCTCCCTTTTTCATTTCAATAGGACCAGGAAGGACATAAGGTGCTTTGTCGGTAATATAGGAATACACCTCATCACCTTGAACATAGCCCATGTTTTTTAATGTTTCAATAACATCGGGCCTTTTATCATACGCGGTTGGAGCATCGTATTTCACTTTAAGATCATAGTTTGGAGTTGGGCTGTAATACCAGATTCCTTCGGGAATTTTTGCTCCAAGATTTCCTTTGAATTTATCTGCGGCTTCCTGTGTCTCCACAATTTTATTATCAGCATCGTACTTCCAGTCTTTTCCTTCCTGACCGAAGTTAGTCAGTTTCCACCCTTCTTCCCCCATCGTATATTCCATATACTTGATGAAAGCGTTCAGCTGCTCTTCACTAATGCTCTTCTTGATGATCCAATAAGAGTTAACCCCTAACAAGGCCTTTTTAGTAAATGTTGGGTCTAACGTTGGATTCGTCTTACTATCGAAAACTGTAGTACCGACAAATAAAGCCTTAGGATCAACAGTTGCCAAGGTATCATTGACAGTCATTACATGAGTACCCCAAGTACCAAATACCCCTACTCTGCCACTAGATACCTTCTCTAAGTATTGTCCATACTTCAACGTAAAGCTTTCCTTGTCGAGCAAGCCCTCTTTGTAGAGAGAGTTATAATAAGCTAAGAACTCATACACATTGTCTGAGAATTCCATATCATGCCTTTTGACTTTACCGTCCTTCTTATCTGTGAACCAATCATTCAGTCCGACTGTAATGTTGCCGGAGCCTGCATAAGAGTATTCCGGATTATTAAACATATACTTATTGGTCCAGAACATTTCACCGAAATCAACCGACGGAATAACCTTTTGACCGTCTGGCAGCTTAATTTTATCCCTGAAAGCAATCAATGTATTCCGCAGTTCATCCGTTGTCTTAGGCACAGGAAGGCCAAGCTGATCGAGCCAATCCTTCCGGATTAGAGGGTTGGCAGCAGGCTTGGTCCCCTTCGGTGATTCGAAGTTCTGGGGCACACGGAACTGCTTGCCGCTCTCTACATCCGTACTTATCGGCAGGAGCTGGCTAACCTGAGCTTTGTAAGTTGGCATACGATCCAGAATTTCATTCCAGTCGAGTAGAACTCCGTTTCGCCCTAGAGAATCTATCGTTTGCGCTGCAAGGGTCGAGCTTGTTGTCATCAAAATATCGGGCATATCTGCTGCTTTCGTAGCCGCCCAGAGCTGAAGCTTCTTGTCCGCTTCATCGGAACTTCCCGCCTTCAGCACGTTCAACTTCACTTTAAAACCCAGCGCTTTCTCAAGCTCTGGCCCGATTCTGTCCTGAGCTTCATCAACGGTCGGCCATCCCCAGTTGAACGAGGAAACGATAAGCTCTGAAGGAAGCGCTTCCTTCACAGGCTCAGTCGTACCTGCTGCCTCCTGTCCGGTCGAAGGTGCCGGAGGTGTCGTTTCATTAACCACGTTGTTTGACTTGGCACAGCCGGCCAGCAGACTAGAAATCATCAGAAGTACGACTAACGGAGCTACAATCTTTCTTCTCTTTTTCATGTTAACCTCTCCCTATGATCTAATTATATATAAATACCTGAAGGTACTCATACCAAACGGATAGCTAGCCTTTGACCGAACCAAGCATCATGCCTTTGACAAAATACTTCTGAAGGAACGGATAGACAACAATAACTGGAATTGTTGTGAGAACAAGCATCGCCATTTTGACCGATTCTGCTGTAACAGTTGCCTTTAAGCCCGAGTCCATCTTGGAAATATAAGCAATATTGGAAGCTTCATTCGTTTGAATGATCTTCAACAGCACATTCTGTGCGGTCCAAAGGTTCTCACTTGTCATATAGGTAAAACCGGTAAACCAATCATTCCAATGGAATACACCGATAAACAAAGCAATCGTCGCCAAAACTGGTGTACTTAAAGGAATGATGATCTTCCAATAAACCGCGACGTCACCCGCACCATCTATGACAGCCGACTCTTCCAACGACGGCGGCAATTCACTTAGAAAGGTTCGCATGATCAGGATATGGAAGGTCGCGAGCAGATGAGGCAGAACATAGATCATGATATTGTTGACCAGTCCAAGCATGTCCATAACGACATAGGTAGGAATGATCCCGCCTGAGAAATACATAGGAATCAGCATCCACCAAGTCAGAAACTTTCTAAATACAAAATGCTTCTTGGTCAGCGCGTATGCAAACATCGAAGTAAGGACCAAATGTAATAGAGAACCGACAACAACTCTGAATATCGTAATTTGATAAGCGTTTAGCAGCTCCGCCGTTTTGAAGATCGCTTTATAATTTTCTATCGAGAAGGACCGAATAAAAAGATAGATGCCTCCTCGCTGCGCATCCAATGGATCGTTAAGAGAGATAATAATCACATAGTAGAAAGGGTATATACAGACGAAAATGAATAATAGCATCAGGGCACTGTTGCATATAACAAACAAGTCAATCTTTTTTGCTTTCATTGATGTACCTCCGCACTTAAATAATCGAATCGCTCTTCGCTGCTCTTGCTAAGTAATTACAGGAGATAAATAGGGCAAGGCCAACAAAAGCTTGAAAGATCCCCATAGCCGTTCCAATCGAATAACCCATCATCCCCATATCCTTCAAGTATCTAAGGACAAGCGTATCTAGAATCTCGGCTTTATTCTGAATCGTGACATTTGACATCGTCCACATCTGATCTTGGCCGGCTCTCATTAATCCGGAGACACTGAGTATGAACATCAGTACGATCGTATTTTTAATGCCGGGCAGCGAGATATGCCAGATCTGCCTGAACCTGCTTGCTCCATCTACCTTTGCTGCTTCGTATAATTGCATATCAATCGACGACAAGGCTGCAATGAAGATAATTGCACTGAACCCCATGCTTTTCCAAGCCTCGGTAAATAGAATAAGCGGATAAAAAGCGTTCTGATCAGCGACAAAGTAAAAGGGTTCCTTGATGATATGAAGAGACATCAACACATCATTCACTACTCCGCCGTCAATAGACAGTAGCTTATACCAAATCCCAGCAGCGATGACCCAGGATACAAAGTAGGGCAGATAAGAGGTTGTTTGAATGAACTTCTTGAACCAACCCGTGCTAATCTCATTGATTAGCAGGGCAATGATAATCGTAGTCGGAAAAATAATGATCAATTTCAGCAAACTGATAATAATCGTATTCTTGAGGGCATTGGTAAAGTCAGGCATATTGAACAGGGTGCGGAAATTATCAAAGCCTATAAACCGACTGTGAAAGATCCCGTTGAACACGTCGTAGTCCTGAAAGGAAATAATAACTCCATACATGGGAAAATAGGAAAACACGAGAAAGAATATAAATCCAGGTAAAGTGAATGCGATAAGCCATCTTTGAAGGTAAACCTTGTTCATGATGATCACCTGCTTCGAGGAATAATGGACGAACAATAATAATGTAAGCGCTTACTTTTTTGGTAATATCAATAGTTTCTTCTGTTCTTACTATTTTGTTATCTTAGCTGCTCTCTTCACCACCGTTTGTTAAACTAGCATTCCTGCATTGCTTATACTCTTACTTTACGTTAAAGGACATGGATGAATATAGTAAAAATCTTACGTCTTTTTTGGACTTTTTTTACTCCTTGACCGCGCTTCACTCGGTGTCATCTCCGTCGTTTTCTTGAATACCCGGTTAAAATATTGCTGATCGGAGAAACCCAATCCATGAGCGATATCCGCAATTTCCATGCTGCTGTTCTCAAGAAGCTCCAGTGCCTTGACAATCTTAAGACCCGTTACATACTTAACGAAGCCTTGTTCAGTAGCTGCTTTGAAGACCCTCGATAAATAAGAAGGGTTAATAGCAAACTTCTCAGAGATCATCTGGAGAGTGATCTCTTCATTAATATTTCTGTTGATATAGAGAATGATATTGTCCACAACCGAAGAATGAAGCGCTCTGTTATGCTGAAGATATTCGCCATCTGCATGGAGAGGATTGTTAAAGATATTATCCAACGTTGTCCCGATGAGTTTCACAATAGCCCTATTGTCATCAAGGCCTTCTAGCGTCTTTCCGGATATCACATTCGGCTCGATTTTATCGAGGAATTCAATATTGTTCTTCAAGCAGAAGCGGATAATGATATTCAGATATTCGTTAAAGAGGTAGTCTATGGAAGTTTCTCCAAGATAATCAGCAATGCGATCGATGAATAATTCCTCCGCGAATTGTCGAAGGATCCCTATACTCTTCAGCATGCTTTTACTTTCCAAGCTTTTCTCTACAAGCTTTACCTTAAATATAAAGGATTGTAAGGCTCTATCCTTGTGAAATACATTTGAACTGTAAACATAGATGCTGCCCACACCATACAAAAACCGGCTTTTCAGTGCCGTAATACCATTCTGATAGGCTGCTCTCAAGTCGCTGCATGCATTGCTAATTCCCATCGTGGCCGCTACCTGATATTCCTCACGAAGCAGCTTATGAAGCAATTTCGTCTCCCTTACCGCGGTTACGACGATATCTTCGCCATCCTTTCCGCCGAATATAAGAATGAAGGTATCTTTACCGAAAGTGTTCTCCAACATCCAGATGTGATCTGATTTCTCGCCAAAATGCTGCTGCATTTTAGTGTAAATATAGCGTTGGGCCTGCTGCTGATCCGGATGGAGTTTAATCGCGGAAACGATATATACTTGATGGCTTAGGATACCGCTATTCTTGTCCAAACCAATTCTCAAGCTGTGATCACCCTGATGATCATTCAGCATCTGATAGAGCATCTTCTCAATAAACATTCGCTTATTCTCATCTTTTACCGACTCCGTCTGTTGCATCGCTTCCTTCTCCAGCTGGACCTTTACAATCTCATCCCGCATCTGCTCAACAACAACAATAAGCTCATGTTCCTTAACAGGTTTTAGTACATAATTGGTTACACCGTACTGCATAGCTTTGACAGCATACTCGAATTCAGCATATCCGCTTATGACAATGAATCGGACCTGGGAATGCAAGCTTCTTACTCTCTCGATTAGCTCCAAACCATTCATGACAGGCATTCTGACATCGGATAAGATAATGTCTGGAATATGACCCGCTGCGATTAGGTTAAGTGCATCATGACCATTGCCCGCACACAGGATGGATTCAAACTCTATAGCGCTCTTTTTTAGTAAATATACGATTTTATCCAAAATTAGCTCTTCATCATCTACGACTAATACCTTTATCATGAGCGCACCTCACTTCAGGATTTGACTGGTAATGATAACTTTCGTTCCTTCGCCATTTTCACTTTTAATCACTATTCCATACGCGTCTCCAAATGTGAGCTTAAACCGCAAATTCACATTTCTAAGGCCTACGCCCCCATTGCCACCGTGATCCAGCGCTTGTCTTTCCCCATTAATATAGCTCATGATCGTACTCAAGCGGCTTTCCTCCATACCAATCCCATTGTCCGACACTTCGAGGAAGACGGCTTCCTGGTCAGAATAGGCTTTAATGTCGATTACACAATTAAGATACATTTCATTAAAAGCATGCTGGACACAGTTCTCAACAACAGGCTGCAGCATGAATCGGATTGTTTTACAATCCAGCACTTCCTCATCGATATCATAGTTAACTTTCAATCTAGTGCCGTAACGGAGCGTAATGATTTCAAGATAGTTTTTCACATGCTGAATTTCCGTCCCGATATTTACAAGGTTATTGCTTTCGATATTCATGTTGTAGCGATAGAAATCAGCAAGCTTCTCAATGGTTTGGTTAATCTTGACATGATCCTGCTTAATGGCCAGCGAACTGATTGTATCCAGCGTATTATATAGAAAATGCGGATTAATCTGATCCTGAAGGCTTTTGATTTCCGCTTCTTTTCTCAACACCTGATTTTCCAGAACATTTTTGACCATCGAATTAAAGCTGCGGCTTAAATCACCGATTTCGTCATTTCTATTAATCTCACTCCTGCTTTGGAAGTTGTCCTTCTCTATATTTTTCATCATTTTGGATAACCTTTTCAAATCCCTGGTACTCCTCGTAACATACAAATTTACAGCGATAATAAGAATGAGGATTACGGTAATTCCTATATAAATAATTGTCATTTTGGAGTCATATATTTGCTTGTCGATCTTATTCTTGTTAATCAAAGAAATGACGTACCAGTCCGTTGAAGCGGAATTGTTAAGGGTGGCATAATAGCTGACTCCGTTTAAATGGAGCGTTTCGAAAGCGCTTAAGCTGCCTATATCTTTATCTTTGAACTCTGAATACACCGATACGTCGGAATTCAGGCTGAAGATAACTTGGCCCGCTGCGGTCGTGATCAAGATATCATCGAAAGCTTTGTTATTAACACCCGCTAGGAAATTCGCGAATAGATTCTTATCAGCACTAAGCACCATGAAGTCTTTCTCTCCGGGAAGATTGCCCCACAGCTTAATCGCTTGTGAGAATAAAATATTGTTATCTTTATACGGCAGCAGTGAAAATTCAGGAAGTAAGATCATCGATTGCTCGGAATCCGTAATTTCTTTATACGTGTTATCGTTCAATGCTTGATGCAAATATTTGTAGTCATGACCATCTGTTAAATCCGTCGTTAGTATTTCTTGCTTATCGTATAAAATAACCGACAATGACTTGTAGCCTTTGAAGAAAATCAGCGATCGTATATTATCATAAAACTTGCTGTACGCCTGATAGCTTTCATAGGTTCCGATAAATTTTTTATCTGCTATGATGGGAAGATTCGAATCCTCCGAGAGCATCATCAGCACCTTCTGCATATCGTCGACATACAAATCGATGCTGTTGCTTATTTGTACATTAAGGCTCATTACGTATTGATTTATATTTTCCATCGTATATTTCTCCATGTATTGCGACAGCAATGCGCTTAGCACAGTAATAAATACCACACCAACGAGGGAATTAAAAAAAATGAATTTTTTGCTCATGCCAAAAAAAAAGTCGCTGCATGCCCTTTATTGGGATCTGGATTTTTATCATAGATGTCAAATAACCCCTCTCACGAAAGCTGCTGTTCGCAGGAAAGAAAAAAAGACGCTCTTGTCGGGACGCTGAGCCTGTCCGTTGATAATCATAAGAGTCGTCATATTGAGCAATGGAACGCACGCTTGTTTAGGTATGCGTTCCTAGGATTATAGCATAACCATTTCGACAACAGGGATTTAGAAGTGCAAATCTCCTGAAAGCGCTTACCATTCGGGGTTATACGCCGTCTATCACTATAAATATAGGATAGATTTCTACTTTAAATATAGTAATAATCTTACGTATTTTTTGGACTTTTTTGACTGTTTATAGCTTGAAGCGAGTCGGCTGTATTCTGATATAATAGAGATGAATGCAACTCCCTAAGAAATGGTGTGAACCTCATCAATCCTGTTACTACGCTCAGGTCAGACCTGATCTTCACCGATCATATTCCTTTCTTTATCAACCAATACGCATACGATAACTATGACGAGCTCGAGCTGCATGTTCACGATTTTATCGAAATTGTGTACGTTTGCCGAGGCAAAGGGCTGCACAGAGTCCGAGACCGCCTGATTCCCGTTACCGAAGGGGATCTCTTCATCATCAATTACGATACGCCCCATTGCTTCTATCCTTATGACCGGACCAATACAGACGGGCTCCTCGTATATAATTGCATGTTTCTGCCCGCTTTTATCGAGCACCTGCATATCGAGCTGCCCATCATGCGCGGAATTACCAGCTTATTCTTAGTGAATGGATTGTATCCAGAGGAAACGGGGAATATGCCAGACCTGATGCTGGGTACAGCCCCTCGCAAGGCATTCGCCCAACTTTTCGACAATATGCTCCAGGAGTACCAGGCCAAACAAGAAGGATACTTGGACATTCTGAAGATGCAGCTCTGCGAGCTCCTCATCAAAACGTACAGAACCTACAAGGATTTGTACCGCGAAGGTCCTCATCCCTATAACTACAAACTCGAGCTCATCCAGAAATCGATTCAATATATGCGTGACAAATTCTCAAGCCCCATCCAACTCAACCAATTGTCTCAACAAGCCTTGCTCAGCAAAAGTTATTTCTCCAGTATCTTCAAGAGTGTGACAGGAATCAGCGTGCTCGACTATTTGCAGAAGGTGCGAATCGAGGAAGCCTGCCGGCTGCTGGTGGAAGACACAAAAACGATAATCGTTATATCCGAGTCCGTAGGATATAACGATTATCGCTTCTTCAACAAAACATTTCGCAAAATTACCGGAATGACCGCCTCAGCCTACCGTAAGCAGTTCAGCACTGCTAAGGGCAATTATCGAGATGCCTGAAGGTGCCTGAATGACGGAATACACGGAGCCGTCCTCCAGCTTGTTATGCCTCACGTGAATCACACCAAGCGGCGTCGGAAATCCACCTTCTGCCCAATCCAGGTCACCCAGATTTGGTTCGACCCGCACTACCTTGCAGCCAGCCTCCATAATTTCGATCCCAAGCACATGGCGCGTCAGCCATGCGGTCGGACCGGATGCCCATCCGTGACAGAGGCTGTGTCTGTAGCCTTGATAACAATAGTTACCATAGGTTCCGTGAACATCTACCTTCCCTTCAGGTGTTAATTCATCAATCCTGGCAGCATCCTTCATCCAGGAAAGATCGAAGTCCTCCCAGAAGGTGGTTGCGCCAAGCTTAAGCATCGCTCCCCAGTATTCGCGGATACAGTCGAGGCTTCCTTGAATATCTCCGGCCTTCGCGCGAGCTTCCAGCATGTAATAGCCGTAGAAAGTGGACACACCCTTCGAACCGTCAACGGCGATCACCTCCTCGTTGGCTTCCTGCGCGCTCCATAGATCGGCAAGCGCCAATAGTGCCGCCGCCTGCTTGCTTCCTGCATGATGAGGTACGTGGCGCCTAAGCTTTTGCTCGGTCAGCCCGCATCTATATGCGACAGCCTCGTCTCCTAGTATGAGACAAAGCTCAGCTCCGCGTTTCATCGCCAGTACGAACAACGCATGCACACCGGCCTTAACGCCTTCTAGATTTTCGCTCGACGGCCAATCCAGGAATGGGTTTGGGGCATTGTTCGTCCCGTCCTCATTGATCTGCTTGGCGATCAAATCCAACAAGTCGACGAGATATTCTCGCTGCTCTGCCAGATAAGCTAAGTCCCCGTTTTGAATATACCAATCGTAATGGATGAGCAACCACCATACGGAATAGCTAGGGAACGACATCCAACCGGGAAGGGGCGTACGATCCCGGATAAAATCCAAGCTAGCCGGCACGATCTCGTGGCTGCCGAACACCGCTTGCAAAGTTGAGGTCTCTGGATGCATATCCCCGATCCATACCAAGCGATCCCTTTTGATACCGTCCCACAAATAGTCCTGCATATTTAGATGCACGGTATAAGCGCCGGTATCCCAAATTTGATCCAACAGTGGATCACTGCTTCGGAAGCTTCCCTTATATTCTAGGTCACGGTATAGAAAAACGGCGCGCACACTTTTCAATTCAATGAAACTGTTCTCTTCCACCAGATCGATGCGTACGAAGCGAAAACCAGTATTGCCGAATTCCGTGGCCCCAAGGAACGATACATCAATGATCTGATCGCGAATGGCATGATCGTTAGTCGCATTCCCCTCTCCGCCGATATCGCTCATCGCTTCCATGGCTGACTCCCCGAAGCGCACCCTGAGCTTGGCTGTGCGCTCGTTCCCGCCCATAAACCAGGCGGCAATCTGTACCCCGCCATGCAACTCCTTGCCGAAGTCCAGCAAGATGCTTGCTGGATATCCATTATTTCTGAGCACACAGGGGTTATCTGATTGAAGCGTTGACTGGCTATCTCGTCCATCCAGCAAGCTTGCAGCGTTCTCTACCGCTGACTTACCATCATCCGACGTCCATAAGATTCTGCTTGGATTCACATATTCCCGAACTCTTGGATCCCTTATTGACCCTTTACCGTTAGACATTTTAGCGCCCTCCACTCTTTCATTTGACTCATTATAGAAGTCAGGAAGGCTTCGCGGCTATACACGCAAAGCAAATGTTAGTGGGGGGATCCTACTTTTCTTGAAAAACGTATTAGCTCCTTTCACCATCTTATCAATGAGTGACTCGTATTGGCTGCTCACATAATCCGTCTCGACTTTCTCTTTCGCTTCGTTGAAGGTTTCGTATCCTCCATTTTGTTTTTCCACACACTTCACAATGAATAACGTGTTGCCGATTTCTATAATTCCGCTTGTTTGGCCGGCTCCCAGCTTTGATACCTCTTTAAGAAGCTCTGGGTAGTATTTACGATCGGTTCGTGCTGAGGAGCTGTCAAAGATCTGTGCACCATGGCTTTTCTTTTCCTCGTCGGTCTCGTTGTACGCCTCGGCCAGTTCTCCGAAGCTTTCCCCTTTCTCAAGCCTTTCCTTCGCCTTCTGCATGATGAGCTTGGCTTCCTTTTTGCGGGACTCCATCACTTTGCCGTCCTGATCGACATAAGTGACAGCTATCTTTTCGATTGTTATACGAGCCTCTTTGGCGTACTTAGCTTTGGTTGCTTCATAATATTGCCTAAGATCTTCTGACGTGTAAGCAATTTCCTTGCCTTTTAATTTATCCTTCAATTGCGATTGCATGTTGGAAAATACATATTCGAAGTAAGTCTCCTCCGAATACTGAACAGGTCCGTAAATAACCTCCTTCGCTTTTATTGCCGCCTTTCTGCGATTGTTCTCATGGTTAAATTGTTTAAGGAAGGCGGCATATGAAATGTCCTGAACCAAGCCCTTGTCCCGGGCAAGCAGCTGTTGAAGTTTAATACGAATGCATTCATCCAAGGCTTCCTTCTTCAGCATTTCGAGTGGAACTTCGCCATCAAAGCTGGATGTCCAAAATTCAGGTGTCTCCTGCGCTCCGTATTGGGTTTGAAAATGTAGAAGTATGCGGGTACGGTTCATCCGCATTCTTTGATTAAACTCGTAGACGGAAATCGGCTCTCCGTTTACGGTCGCGACGGGGGAATCGGTTTGTTCCCGCGGATAAATGAGCATGAGGCTCACCCAACAAGCCGCTGCCGCTATGATCACGCCAATCCCAATGATTAAATGCTTCTTGGTGGCGATCTTGTTAAATTTAATATTTCCCCTCAGCATTCGTTCAGCCCCCAGTACATTCAAGAGGGCAATCCATCGCTGGTTGCCCCTCTTAACAGGATTAAAAATTCCGACTGCTCATCGTACTTGTTCGTTAGTTATACGTAATAACAGGGTCCCAATTCACATTATCGCCATAGTCGTTGACCGCGTTCGAATTTACCCGGAAGTCGATGTTATCTCCTGCCGCAACAGTTGTGATCACACTATGGGTATATCCAATGGAATCATCCCATGCTATCGTTTGATTTCCCCATATCGTCGTTAAGTTTTTCAATATCGAAACAACAACACCGTCACCCATATTCACATTGTCTTTCTTTACCGTTCCCGTTATCGTAATCGTTCCCGCCTTCGGTGCAACCCAAGTCCGAACGGAGTCAAGTCCAGTTTGGGCATGCTGCGACGTGCTCATAATGGTGGAATAGTTCACGTTGCCTACCCACCAGCCTTTAGCGGCATCCCAAGTTTTGTACGTATAGGTGCTGCCGTTCCACTGCCTATAGAACCACCGGTCCTGACCTTGCGTTTCGCTGAATCCTTCCGAGGCTTTCCATACTTTGCGATCCCCCCAAGTAATCGTTGGATCCCAGTTCAGAGTGTCACAATAGTCATTAAGTGAATTTTTGTTAATGCCAAAATAAATAATATCGCCTGCTGTAACCGTCGTCGTTTGGTAAAGGTTGTATCCCAGCGCATCGTTATACGCAACGAGCTGGGGCCCCCATATAGCGGTCGAGTTCTGCAAAATCGAAGCAACCGCTCCATCCCCGCAGGTCACGTTTGATTTCCTTACCACCCCGGATATCGTAATCGTTCCCGAAGCCGGCGCGACCCAGGCTCTCACGGAATCGTTGGCTGCATCAGGTGCTGTCAGATTTTTGGTAATGATCGCATAGTACTGGGAGCCTGCCCACCACTGGTTTGCGGCATTCCATGTATCATTCGTATACGTACCGTAAAATAGATTCTTCTGCTTGTAGTACCATTGATCTTGGCCTTGAATGCCGCTGAATTGAAGGGATGCCTTCCAGGTTGTCCCGATGGGCGGCGTCGGCGGCGTTGTAGGCGGAGTTCCCTGATATTCGAACGCCCCCCGGTCCGTTGCGCCTCCCGCATACGGTACGCTATTGCCCCAATAGTCTTTGCCGCCGCTGTTCGCGATCGTTATTCCTGTATTGATGGCTGGAGAGTCAGGCCTTAGCTTGTAGCCATCGACCGTATTTCTGCCGTTGCCTCCGGATCCCGGATTAACAAACTTCGGATCGGCCGTCGACTTATGCGAGTCCCCTGGTTCACTGCTATGATGATTGCCGAAGAAGGTATTGTAATCAAAAGATCTCGGGGTATATCCACGTGTACAATCACTGCAATTAAATAACAAAATCCCCGTATTATAGATGATGTTATTCCTAAAATTCAGCATAGAGTCGCTTGTAGTCGGATCAGCATAGTCCCATACAAACAGGATGTTGCCTGCAGCACTCGTGAATAAGGTGTTATTATAAATGTTTGCGTTGACGTTTCGCCCGCAGTTAGCAAAGAGACGATTCCTATCATTTTGACTGATATTGTATCGAACAACGACGTTATCATTGAACGCCGAAGCTCCTTCATAGTTACAAATGTCCATGAATCCGCCTTCATTATCGTGGCTGTAATTATATTGATACATGGATCTATGAGAATTCCCATCTGCATCGAAACCAAGTCCGTCTTTGCCGTTCGGATTGCGAGTCAGGTAGGCCTCATTATATTGAAATAAGGCATCGTCGGTATTCATATTCCATATCGCCGTATGGGATCCGCTCATCCTCCGGTCGACGTTAGAGGCAACGTTGTATTCCACAAGAGGCGCAATACTCTCGCAAATAACAATCCCGTCTCCGCCGATATCGTTAAGCGAATTGTTTCGGACGACAACATTGGTGGAGCCCGCCCAGGGGCCGGCCCCGCCTGACATAGCCCCGCGATTCATCCAGACACTTCGTACGAATATCCCTGTACTGTCGACTGCTGTTATCGTATTGCCTTGAATCAGCACATCGTTAAAGATGGTGGAGACGGCTCCGCCAGTTACACGCACAATAATACCGCCTCCATCCAAATCCCAATCGCCGATGATGCTGTTGACATCGTGGATGTCAAGATTAAGCAGTTGAATGTGATTCATCACCCCGAAATCACTGGCTTCTATCCAGACGGCTCTTCTCAGCGCTCTTGTCGCGCCCAGATTGGTAATTTCCAGGTTGCTGATTTCCCAATACTGCTGGTTGTATAACCGTACCGTTTCCGCAACCGTCCCTGCTCCATTAATGACAGGCTTGCTTCCGGTTCCATACTTATCTACGAGTATCGGATTGCCGCTTGCTCCTGAGCCTTTGGGCCACAACTGACCTGTATAACTCGTACCCGCCTTAAACAGTATTTTGTCTCCCGCTCCAAACGTCGTTGCGTTGACTTTGGCCAATGTCTGCCAAGCCGCGCCCGTACTGGTCCCTGAATTGCTGTCATTACCACCTACCGCATCCACATAGTAGGTTGTATTCGCAGCAAATACAGTCTCCGGTTTGAACGTGACAGTTACTAGGATATAGGCGGTTATTAGCAGAATACCCATAAGAACGGACCCAATCACCGAGCTTCTCACCTGAACGATTTTCATTCCTCATACACCTCCGATTTTTTTTGACACAAAATTATTTATGCTCGAACACCCGCTCCCCACCTCCTTTCCGCATCTCAACATTTCAAATCAGAGAAAAGCGCCCCTCTCTTGACACGAATAGTTAAACTCATTCAGTGGATTTCCAAGAGTGGGGCGCTTCCGTCATACAGCTAATCGGCAGCTATTGATTTAATTATCATCAAGCAATATGGGATGAAAACTCGAGGAGCTCCAAACCGCTCCAACACCCCAGCCATAAAATCCTGTCTTACCGTGATAGGTTCTGAAGAAGTACCCTTGCAGCGCCTTGGTAATGGAAAGATCAACATTGATGCTGTCAAAAGGAATAACTTGAACGGATATCCAACGGTCTGTTCCTTTCTTCGTGTAAGCTTCCCATAGCCCGTTGTAGGCGCTGTTCGCGGTTGGCCCGCTGTATTCCACCTTCAATGCTTTCGAGTTATTGAAAAATCCGTAATAAGTCGCGGCCGCCGGATGGCCCGTTATAAACGTCTCGTTATCGTCATCGGCCCCGCTTGCCCACCACTCGCTAGGAGCAGCATCACTGGTTATCATCGCCGACGGGTTGTCGTCGAAGTTCTCATAACCGACATACAGATTCTTATCGTCCCATAACAATCGAACTTTAGTCTGTACGGGAGCAGGATTTTTCGAGTTCATCTCGTAAAACTCCGAAACCGCTTTTGCATCTGCCCATGGCCCTTGACTGAAATCGGTCACGTTGACGATATCAGCTTTGCTTGCGGTCGTTTTGGAAGCGTGCACCTCCAGGTAGGGGATCTCACTAAGCTCGAGCACCATCTTTTCGAAGGTCGTTTTGATCGGTTCGATTCTCGCCTTTGCTTTGTCGTCTGCCAATGCCCAAGCCTCATTCAAAGCTTTCTGAGCCGCATCCTTAATTCCCGCTTTGATGATATACTTCCCGATGTACGTATTGGTGCTCGTATTGTAGCCGATTGGATCGTTATACTTATTCCAGCCTTGCTCAATGAGATCATAGTACTCTCTCATCTTCGCTGCGGCGGCCCCATAAGCTTTCCGAATATAGTCGGACTTCAATTGCTCAAGATCAGCATCCGGATTCCACATTAGCTTCTGGAACAACCAAAATTGCAGCGCGTTAATGGACCAATTCGGAATTCTCGCATCCATAATACTTTCGGGCAATACCCCGGTTATTCCCATATCCCGGTAATACTTCATATCCGCCTGAACCTTCTGTGCAATCGGTCTTTCGTAAGTGTCAGACAGGAAAGAACCGTAATAATTATACATGACCACGTTTTTCGTATTCTTCAGCCATCCCTCTAACTTGAGCCTGTGACCATAGTTCCCGCTGTTTACATCACTGGTATTGAAGGGAACTCGGTCATCCCCGGTTAACGGTGCCAGGACGACGACTATGTTATCCTCCAGCTTTACCCTTGGCGGCGTATCCGTGAAGAAGTAGGCGAATGTGACGATTTTGGCATTCGGATTCGTCACTTTCACTTTGGCCGCAATCTTATTCAGGAACGAATAGAATACGGTCGATTTATAATCCGCTTCATCGGGCTGAATCACGATGTTGTCAACCGTGGTAAACGGTGAACGGCTCAGCTCGCCTTGTTGAAAATAATGGGTATCGTTGATGCCGATTCCGACGTATTCGATCGGGTGCTCGCTTAAAAACTGCTTAACTCGGCCAGCAATAACCCCAGGTACATCGGGATTGTAGAAGTTGATTTGTGTATCGTCGGCTACCGGGATATAGTGCTCCCCGCTAATATCCGTGTTGTAATATTCCGGATGAGCTGCGAAATAATCCTCATTGGGCAGCCAGTAACCCAGATTATGACCGAGGGTAAACGACTTTACACCTACGCTTTCATGTCTCTCCCAGAGAGGCTGGTTAGCAAATTCGGCCAACTTGGCATTCATTTTATTGCGGGCTATCATCGTTTCCGTGCCAGGATCCTCGTGATACTCCCCGTTTGCTCCGAAGCCGGTAAGATTAAATCCACGTAGTTGAAACGGCGATTTCTCGCGATAATTCACTTTATTGGCAACGATCGATGGGAGTGGGTCATACAGCGTGCCGATGTCCGTGGTACTGGAGCGAGTCCATAATACCCCTGCATTTTTCTCCAGGAAATCATAGACGCCGTTTAACACGCCCTTAGGCTCCGTGCCGATAATATAAATCCGGTTACCTGCTTTCCTGACCGCAAATCCGTCAGAGTGGCTTAAATAAGCCATGTCGTCCCCGAATAGTTGAGTTAGATTTGGATAAGAGTCCGGTGTTCCCAAAATAATCTGAAACCGATCCTCATCGGCCCCACTGTCCGCGCTCAGAATAGAAACCTCTGGTGACTTCACTGAAGTCTGCAGCGCGATTTGAGATTCCTCGGCATCTTGTGAGTTTACCGTGTTCTGCTGCTGGCTAGCGGTCTTCGTCAGCGTAACATCGTCGATCCACAGATGATCCGTTCCCGCGACAATATAAAAGAAAATCCAGTTATACTCGAATGTATTGGTTTGGCTCGGCGTGTATTTCAACTCCACCTGTGTCCATTGATCCGTTATGTTCGTTACCTGTTGGCCCGAGCCGTCTTGTATTCCCCCGTCTTTATCCACTTCCGTGAACTGCATGATGATCTTTTGGCCCGTAGGGGCGCTACCCTTCACCCAAGCCTTCAGAGTATACTCGCTACCTCGTTCCAGCATGAGATGCTGCTCGGTGGTCGCGTTTATATACTCGTGCTGCCCAAGATCGATCCGAAGGGAGCTCGTTCCGCTGTGTGCCACTTGATTGTCCCACGCACCTGATGGCACAATCCAGCCTACAGGATGCAGCCCGTCGGTTGTGGCGGTTTCAAACCCAGCGTTGCTGATCAAGTTCGGCGTCGGTTCTGGTTCTGGTGCCGGCGTTTCTCCAGTTTCCATTACCGTTACATCGTCGATCCACAAATGATCCGTTCCTTTAACGGCATAGAAATAAACCCAGTTATAATCGAATGTATGGGTTTTGCTAGGCGTGTATTTCAACTCCACCAGTGTCCATTGATCAGTAATGTTCGTTACCTGTTGACCCGAGCCGTCTTGATATCCCCCATCATTTTTCATTTCCATGAACTGCGTGACGATCTTTTGACCTGTTGGGGCGCTGCCCTTTACCCAAGCCTTCAGGACATACTCGCGACCTCGTTCAAGTATAAGATGAGGCTTAGTAGTCGCGTTAATATAGTCGTTCTGCCCAAGGTCGATCCGAAGGGAGCTCGTTCCGCTATGTGCGACTTGATTGTCCCGCGCACCTGATGGCACAATCCAGTCTTCGGGTAGGTTACCGCCAATAGCAGCCTTTTCGAATCCCCCGTTCTTGATCAAATTCCGATCCAGATTTACCTTTAAGGTCAGGACGGTAATTGGAGAATCATCAGTGCTAACCTGCAGAGAAATGACATGCGTCCCTTCCGTAATGTCGGCTGGAATAGTAAAGGTACCTTCAACCGTCTGACTTTGTTTTACCTTCAATATCATGTCAGTTCCCATATTCGTGGTAATCGGCCCGCTATCCGTCTGAGTCAAGTTAATGCGAACAGAACGGCTGCTGTTATTAATGAGCGAGATCCGAATCGGGTACGTACCTACTTTATTGATGTCCATCTCGTTATCCCACAGCTGCGCGCTTACGGTATCTCCATCCATTTGTCCTTTATAGATCGGGAGTTCCGCTTCGCTGACCTTTTTTATCGTGCTCTGAAGCTCTTCTGCCGCAAGCATCTCCATCTTACTGGCTAGAGGGCTTACTAGAATATCCGCTTTGGGTAATCTCTCTTTGACAAGCGTCGCTGGCGTTGCGGGTGGTTCTGGTGTCGTGGTTGATCCACCGTTAGTAGGCATCTCGGTTTCTTGCCCCTCTTCCTTATCCGGCTTACGTTCGAATGTCGTTCCTTTTCCCTTCTGTCCATAAATCGCTCTTTCGATTTTCCCTTGCCCGAGCACCTTGATCATCTCATTCAGGAACAGGGAAACGATTGACGACTCATTATCAATAACAACCGTAGAGCCCGCTCCAAGCACGGGGGAAATAATCATCTCAATGACCGTAGTCTTTCCTTCTAGAACGACTCGGACGCCACCTGATGTCTTCTCAATTCGAACGATATTTAGTTCCGAGTTATTGAAGTGAACGCTGCTTGCGCCCCCTCCCTTCACCGTTGTCGTACCCTTCACCGTTACGTTGTCGAGAAAGGCATCGCCTTCCCCGACACCTTCGGCCACTAGCAGGTTGCCGGAGATGGTCATGTTCCGGAGAGTGACACCGGGGACATTAATGATTACATCCCCTTTGATAACCTTGGTTCCGACAGCGGGTCCATATGTACCGGCTTTCTCGAATGTCGAAATATTCTCAGCCATTACCCGATCCAACACGACGACCATTTCCGCCCGCGTGATCAAAGATTTGGGCTTGAAGCTGCCGTCCGTATATCCCTTCATCAGTTTCCCAGCTGATGCAGCCCCTATCGCGCCTTTGCTCCAGGCAGCAATCTGGTCAGCGTCCGTGTAGGCTTCAGCTGTCACAGCATTCAGCGTCAAATCCAATTGAAGCAATCGAGCGATAACGACTGCTGCCTCCTGCCTGGAGACCGCAATTCCGGCTCCGATCCCGCCATTTCCGTAGCCTTGCAAATATCCAGCTTTAACCGCGATGGTCATATCACGATAAGCCCAGTTTTCCTTCGTCATATCAGTAAAGCTTACCGAATCTGCCGCCTCGAAACCGAAGGCGCGATTAATAAGAGCGGCCAGCTCTCCTCTTGTGATTGACTGATCCGGCCGTAATGATCCGTCAGGAAACCCGCGAATCATCCCCTTATCCAGCCACTCGGTTAATTGACGCTCGGCCCAATGACCCGCAATATCGTTGGCAGCGGCTTTATGATCTTGGGAATTGGCCGCTCCAAACGCTGGTTGATAAGAAGAAAACAATAAGCATAGCATCGTAATAAGTGCCGTACATTGTCTCATTCTGAAAATTCCGCTCTTTTTCTTTCCGAATCTCTTCATGAAAGCGCCTCCAAGAATAATTAATAGATTCATGTCTAACGAGCAAAAACGCCATCAAATACGAGTACAGAATTGTAAATGTCTAAAACGGGTTGAACCAACTCTTCGATTTCCCAAAGCCTATTTCGCACAGCTTGCCACTGTGTACGTGCTTCCGAAGCCTCACCACCGTATAAAAGCTCCAATGCCTGTGTCATCATAAACCAAATGTCTTTATGGTGGTTTACATAGCTCCAAGAGACGGCATGGCAGCGATTCGGAATAAGAAGATTTCTTTCAATAATCGGCTCGAATTGACGGATAAGCGTATAAATGCTCTCAAAAACACTTTTATCCACCTGATCCCGATCAGCAGCCTTCTCCAAATCAAGATTATCGTAAAGCTGCGATAGAGTTGTCATATAATTCCGACAATTTAGCCCATCTTTTCCATAGGCGCTGATAAAATAATCCCCTGTTATTTGCTCAAAGCTCAAATTCCGATTCCACAATGTTCTTCCCATGACTGTAAGGCCAAGGCCGTTCGGGAAAAAAGACCTCTGAACCTGGCAGCTCATATAGCCGCGCAAACCGATTTGATGCAAATGCTTGATATCCTCGTGCAGAATTCTCGTAATGCTGACTTGACCGGGGTCTTTCTGATGGGCCCACATAAAGTGATAATCGAAATCAAAGCCATCCCCGGAAAAAACATGCTGCCAATCCTCTAAGTAAGATACGTTTTCTTCAATGGATAGAGGAAAGTCAATTTTATTTCTTTCAAATGGGGGAATACTTGGCGAATTCCCAGCCTCCGCAAAGGATTTGCGGTATGTACGTGTAATAGGCGCAAACATAAGGACGAAACGATCCGAATTTCTAAACCTTTCGTGAAGCGGCGCCCATAGTAATTCTTGATAGAGCAAGAATACGATACGAATACCCATATCCCGGGCCGTTAATGCTTCATCCAACTCATTCATCATGAGGACATACCAATCGGAGGGAGAAGCACGTACACAGTTTTCGCATTCACACTGATTGTTATGGCCATCCGACAACCAAACGTGAAGCATATCAATCTCCGGATGATCGGCTGTATATCGTATGATTTCCCCGATCATTCGACTTCTTGCTTCCGCATTGGAATAACACAGCTCCGTATCCATTGGAACTCCCTGCCACAATTCGCGTTTTCCGTTTATCTGGGCGAGATAAGGCGTGATATCCGGATCCGCCTCCCATTCCACTTTTCCCCATCCTAACGCCGGTATGCCAAACGCCGTGGAAGTCCAGCCGTGGCCGACAGCATGATATTCCAAGCCTCTTCTTTTGATCTCCGCAACCGCTGCTTCTACATTGAATAATGCCGAAGCCACTTCAAGCTTATCGTCCGATTGCTTGAGCGGATTGCTCAGATGGTTATACCAACGTTCAAAGAACACATAAGCTTCACGGAACTGTATGAAATACCCGTTAAACCCCATTTTAGGCATCCAATCGATCATATCAGTCACGTTCTCCAAACTAACAGCACCTTCGATACAAATCCCTCTATACCGGTAAGAAGCAGCCTCCATCAATTTGACCACTTTAGTCAAGTAGTCAATTTGGGGTATATACTCGCCGTCCTGGCCCGGTCTCACCCACCTGCAGCCAACCTCAGTTAAATATCGGTAGACGGAGAGCAGGACGCTCCTTGGGTTTGAT
Organism: Paenibacillus baekrokdamisoli; assembly: GCF_003945345.1. Lineage (GTDB taxonomy): Bacteria > Bacillota > Bacilli > Paenibacillales > Paenibacillaceae > Paenibacillus_Z > Paenibacillus_Z baekrokdamisoli. The sequence continues at coordinate 3,172,891 of NZ_AP019308.1, forward strand.
CCAGCAAGGATTCCCTGCCCGCACTCAACATCAATCCAGACCGCGTCGTCTTCCTCTGTACCTTGCCCGGGCCACTCGGTTTGCGGGACTTCGGGAAAGTCTGTCCTTAGTCCAACCCAGATTCCTGGCTGTTCCTCATAGTATCGATCCGAGTGATGCAGAACGATTTCCCTTCCGGATAAAGCAATTAAATATTTCCTCAATTCCTCAGCCGCGAATGATAGAGGTTCATATCCACGGCTGATTACATAAATGCCATTCATCTTCTGAGCCTTGTTATACATGTCACCCTCCGGTTTCATATCCCTAACAGCCCCCATTGTTCTCTGTACTCCTGAGGAGTTACACGATTTTGTTTTTTGAAAAACCGGATAAACGCATGCGAGGAATTATAGCCCAATTGGGCTGCGATCTCATGCACTTTTAGATTGCTTTTTTTGAGCATCTCTTTCGCCTTGCGATCACGGTATTCGGTCAGATAATCCGATAACCCGTTCCCGGTAATTTGCTTATACAGTCGGGACAGGTAGGACGGATTAAGGTTCACATGATCTGCCAGATGAATAAGAGAGATATCCGCAGATATATGACTTTCTATAAAGTCATGTACTTTCCTTATGACATCATGGGTGCTTTTTTCTTGCTCTTCCATATTCCGGCCAATAATGAGGGAAGCCAGATGCAGAAAATAAACATTCCATTCCTTCCAAGAAACTTGATCGTCGAATAGAACAAGCTTGCTCCATTCAATTTGTTCTCCAAGCTCGTTTTCCAGATCATATTTATTCACGAAGGTCAAAAACACGTAAGACAACGCATGATATAGCTCGGTCTTCTGAAGCTTAGAAACGCTATCATCCATAAAAATGGGCGATATTTCCTCAAATAGCCGATAAAACTCCTCCTCGCTGCCGTTTTCCAGGCTGTTTAGCAATAACGGTACCTTACTCTGAAGCTGGTAATTTCCTTTTCTCGGTCCGAGCCCAGCAGCTTTATGGGTACCCACCTCTACCTCTGACCGATTTACATCCGTTAGCAGCGTGCCTTTTCGACTTCCTAGTCCGCGTACGAACAGAAATTTCAGAGCATGGAACTTGTCGGCTAACTCCGGCCAAGCTGCCTCCTTGCTGCCAAGCACGAAAGAAACAGATAGTTTCAATAGGCCCAAGCATTTGCTCTGAATCATTTCAAGCATTCCGTTGATAAAATGGGAAGTTTTTGCCCATTCGCCGGTTTCGCTAGATTGTGGCTGCACAATCCAAATAATTTTCGAAGATTCATAGACTAACGAGATCAACTGGGTGGATTCTGACAATAACTCCTCGACGATATTCTGAACCGCATAGATAATTAATGCCTTATCGGGCGCTTTCGTTATTTCGTTCCAGTCGTCCACGCGGCAAATTAATAAGAACACAGGGTCATCAGCACGAAACGGCAGCTGGATGTTGGCGAAGTGTTCGGCAAGCAGTACCGGCTCCACTTTTTTCCCCTGGAGCATCGACCATAAATAATCTTTTTGCAGCGTCGGTATGGCCAGCTTCATATGCGCCTCTGCTTTTTCTATCAGCCTTCTAGCATCATGTTCCTTGTTAAGGGCAATGATAGCCTTCTCCACTGCCTGTATGATTATATCGTCGTTCTCCGTCTTCAGGATATATTCCAATCCACCGAGGGAAAGCGCCTTTTGCACATAATTGAAATCACTATGGCTGGTTAGCAGGATCACTTTGGAGGCTGGCCAGTTGTCGCGAATTTCCCGCAATAGCTCTATTCCATCCATTCCAGGCATCAAAATATCCGAAAGCACGATATCGATACGGTGCTTCTTCAAGAGATCCAGCGCTTCAAAGCCGGAGTAAGCCTTATACACTTCTAATTGTAAATGCTGCTCCTTCTGAAATAGCTCTGCAAGTCCATCTGTTATGATCGGCAAGTCGTCCACAATTAATAGTCTATACATGCGTCACTCCTCCCCTTCCATTAAGGATAACCGGATTTCAACCCGAAGTCCGCCCAGCTTCGATCTGGACATCGTAAGTCCGTAATCGGGACCGTACATAATTTGAATGCGTCGATGCACATTAATGATTCCCGTCGTATCCTCGATGTGGTGCGCCGACATGCTCAACCTATGATTCAAGAGCTCTAGATCCATCGCCGTCAAGCTATTCCCGCTGTCTTCCATATAGACGGTCAAGTCCTCACGGTTTTGCTCCATATGGATCCATATCTTACCGCCATTTACCATTTTCACTACCGCGTGCTTATAAATGTTCTCAACAATCGGTTGAAAGATTAATCGTGGTACCCTAAACTTCTCAATAGCCGAATCCAACGTATCAAATTCAACCTGAATTCTTCCCCCGTAGCATACTTTCTGAATATCTACGTATGTCCGGGCATGCTTGATTTCCGTCTCAAGCGATACCTGATCGGAATCATCCCGGGTTATGAATTGAAAATAATCGCCGACATACTGGCAGAATCGATAAGCAAGCTCCAAATCCTCGGATTTGATTAAACGACATAGGACAAAAAAACAGTTATACAGGAAATGCGGATTAATTTGCGATTGCAGCCTTTTTAATTCGGAGCGCTGGCTGTGAATTTTCCGTTCGTAATTTTCCTGTATCAGCGTCTTTAAATGAATCGCGGTATCATTATATGCCTTGTATAAATAACCGAATTCATCATGTCTTTGCTGCGCATGCGCGATTGGCATAATATCGCCTGTCCGCATTCGTTTGAAGGCCCCGATCAACACCTTCAGCGGGCGATGAATCATGCGGAATATAGACATCGAGAAGAATAGAATAATAAATACCGATAAAACGGATACGCCCAATATCCAATATTGATATTTACTGATCGGGCCGGTGACATGGCTTTCCGGCACGTAGCTCACTAGATAAGACTCCAACTGCTTGGAATAGGTATAGGAGACAAGGTAAGGTACGTTATCGAAGTCAAGCGTATCGTAGCCCGCATGAAGCCCCTGTTTCATCTTAGCGGCCAAATGGCTGCGGAGAGCCGGTATAATCGATCCATTCTTTTCGCTTGAGATCGTCCAATTCTGGGTCAAATTCAAGATTGCCGCATTGCCTTGCGGAATGCTAATCACTTCACTTAACGTATTCATCAGCTTCTCGACCGATATTTCCACGCCAACCACGAACAGTGCCCTGCGGTTTACAATCGCTGGATATTGCATGCTGACGAATAGCCGCCCCTCCCAATAGATCAAAGGACTTTCAAGTATATTGTTTTTGAGCTGAAGCGCTTCGAACTCATCCTTATTAATATCCGTCTCAAACTTCGAGCTTAGGATCGTTCTCTGAAGCAGTGGAATATAAGCCCTTACTTCCTTAATGTAGATACTGTTATATTTAATCAGGTTTATGCGTCGCTGAATGGCTCTAATGTTGTCTATTTTCTCGTAATCACTCATGCTGTTTCCAGTTGTGCTCAAGGCCATCAGATCGTTGTCCGCAACATATTCCGGAAGTATATGCACAACCCGTTCGATTTCCATTTCCAACATGGTTAAATAAAAATCGTTGCGACTGGCGATTGATTGTGAAATTTCCTTACGTATGCTCTGTGAGCCTCTATTATTGATTACAAGTGTAAGCAAATATAAGGGCGCCAAAACAGCAATGAAGGTTAGCATTAATTTAACGAAAATCGTTGGACGATTCCACTTCGAGTTGTTCAGGATTTCCATGACTTTCCCCCTGCTTCGATTATGTGTTCACTTGACGTATAAACACTTTATCATATAAGCCAGAGAGGTAGGCTTTTAAAAATTATACTCATTACTCTTTAACACTTCCGAGCACAATGCCTTTAATGAAGAATCGCTGCAGAAAAGGATAGACGATCAGGATGGGAGCGGAAGCTACGAAAATTTGTGCCGCGGCACTCGTTCTGTCCGAGATCAGTTTAAGCAGTTCCACGTTCTCCGCACTTATGAATCTCATATCCTTCTGAATGACGATCGTTTGCAGAAAGGATTGCAGCGGATAATGCTCTGGGCGATTCATCAGTACCAGCCCGTCAAACCAGCTGTTCCAGTGCGCAACCATTGTAAACAATCCAACTGTCGCTAAGGCAGGCTTCGACAATGGTACGATAATGCTCCATAAAACCCGAAAGTGACCTGCTCCGTCCATCCTTGCCGATTCATCCAGTTCCTTTGGCAACCCTCGATAAAAGTTGAGCAGAAGAATCACATTGAATACCGAAAGCGCCCCAGGCAGCACAAGCGCCCATATCGTGTCCATTAGTCCAAGCTTCTGGATCGTCATAAACCAAGGAATTAGTCCGCCACTGAACAAAATCGTAAATACAAAAAACCAGGCGTACCAAGTTCTAAATTGAAAAGCAGTATTCTCCTTGGATAACGGATACGCGGTAATAATGGTAAGCATTAAGCTGATGAGGGTACCAAGCACAAGCCTCTGCACGGAAATCCCAAATGCGGTCAAGTATTCGGGTTTGTTTACTATATTCCGATAAGCAGCTGTATTGAATTCAACCGGCCATAGAGTAACTTTGCCTGCGGCAGCCGCACCACCAGAACTGAAAGATAGAGCCAGCATATGAATGAGAGGGAACATACACAATAAAGAAAGAAGGGCCAAGAAGATGTAATTAAAAATAACAAACGCTCTTCTGCCCGTTGAAATTCGTAAATTCAAAGTAAAATCTCCTTTCAAGTGAAACAGGTCTGATCATCTCAGAAGATGCGATATCCCGCGAAACGGTAAGCCATTGAATAAGACATCGATAGAAGAACGAAAGATACGACTGACTTCAATAAACCTACAGACGTAGCCAAGCCATAGTGAACCTGAACGAAACCCATCCGGTAAACGAAGGTATCGATGATATCGCCGCTCTCATAAACTGCCGGTCCGTACAAGTTGAAAATTTGCTCAAACCCTGCATTCAATATGTTTCCGACGCTTAATGTCGCCATAAGAACGATGATCGGCAGCATTCCGGGCAGTGTAACATGCCAAGTCTGCTTCCAACGGCCAGCGCCGTCCATTTCAGCAGCTTCATACAAGGAAGGGTTAATGCTAGTAAGCGCCGCCAAATATACGATTGTGCTGAACCCGAATTCTTTCCAGATGTCTGAGATGACGAGCGTATAGGGAAACCATGCATTACTTCCAAGAAAGAATATCGGTTTGAAGCCAAACCATCCGAGAAGTTGATTGATTATTCCGGAAGTCGGTGACAAAATATCGATCAGAATGCCGCCAAGCAGTACCCAGGATAAAAAATGAGGCAAGTAAACGAGTGTCTGAACGGTCCGTTTAAATACCTCTTTGCGTATTTCATTCAGCAGGATGGCAACGGTGATTGGTACCATAAGTCCGCCAATAATTTTCATGATCGCGATGTAGAGCGTATTAAACATAATCCGGCCCATGCCGGGATATTCCATCATGTATTTGAAATTATCCCACCCGACCCATTGGGATTTGAATATTCCTTTAGTCGGAATGAATTTCTCGAATGCAATCGCTATCCCCGCCATAGGGACATAACTGAATATTAAGGCAATAACGATACCGGGCAGCAATAACATATGCAGGGGCCATTCCTTGGTAAACCTCTTGATGATCATGTATACGTTACCTCCTAAAAAAAATCGGAAGGGGATATCCGCCGTTTGCAGTTCCCCTTCCTCCATTCCATCTTACTTGGAAGCAGCGGCAAACCATGCGTTAACTTCCGCTGTGATCTCATCTCCTCCAAGCTTTTTCCATTCTTCGACGAATTTATCGAATTCATCGATCGATACCTGATTCATGATAATTTTAATGAAAATCTCGCTCATTTTAGCGTCGAGCACGGGTTTCTTTTCCAACATCGCGGTTCCTTGAGCCCCGTAGAACTCATTGAAATGGTAGAGATCTTTTTGCAAATAATCGTACATGATGGAGAAAGCGCCGTTTGGTCCGGAAATCGGATATTCCGCCCACTCGCCTGTGTCACCGCCCAAATATTTCATTATTTTCCCGTATCGGTTAGGCGCTTCCAAACCCGTTAGCGTTGAAGGATCTTTCGCCAATACCGCTTTAGGCACCACATCTCCAAGTGTTATCGTTTCCGTCTGAGAGAATACCCGAATAGGGCTCAACTTATAGTAGCTTGCTGCTTCATTGTTTTGCAGGAAGTACACTTTATCCGTATCTGTTGGTTTTGTATACGCCTGAACCCATTTGTTCAGCAATTTGATAGCCGCTTCCGGATGTTTTGCCTTTTTGGATACAACGTAATATTTTTGAACGCCCAATTCGATTTGCGACAACGCAGGTTTATCGTCAATCGATGCGATCGGGTACGGCCACCAATCTTGAACGAGCTTCCCATCCTTCACCGCGTTGCCAAACAACGGATAGGCACTCAGCCAGAATGGCCCATAGACGACTCCCACTTTGTTCGAAGCCAGGAGCTCATTCTCCTTAACCAGATCCTTAACCGCAAACTCCGGATCGATCTGACCGTCCTTGTACATATCCTGCAGTTGCTTCAAGGCTTGCTTCATTTCCGGCTGGATGTCTCCGCTAACGAGCTTACCGGAACTATCCTTGATCCATTGTGTTGGATAAGCATGGTAGCTGTTAAAGAATCCTCTAATATCGAATGTAACGTCCTTGAGGAAATCCTTCGTAAGCGGCAAACCGTAGGATTTGCCAGTTCCGCCTGGATCCTTCTTGGCGAATGCCGCCGAGATGGCCAGAACGTCCTGCATCGTTTTCGGTTCCGGCAGGTTTAACTTCTTGAGCCAGTCCCTTCTGATCCATACTTGCGTGGAAGCGCCGTAAGGTCCATTCGTTTGCGGGATAGCCATTAGCTTTCCTTCGTGTTTCGCCGAATCCATCTGTTTGCCGCCATCTCCGGTCAGATAGGCCTTTGTCTCAGGGGTGGCGTCCTTCTCATAGAGATCGGTAAGATCCATAATCATATCCGCCTCGGTTAGCTGCTGCAGCTGCGGCATCGTTACGGCCATCAAATCAGGAATATCATTCGATGAGATGCTCATTTGCACCTTTTGCTCATATTGCGCGGTCTCCGCGACCCATACGTTCTTGATCGTGATACCTGTATCTCTCACAATCGCATCGGAAACCGAGTTTTTGTCGATCGTTTCGCCCGCAAGGTATTTTACGTCCGCTTCGCTCTCGCGAGCCATCGTAATTTCTACGGGTCCGGTACTTTCGACTACGTCTGGTTCAGCCGGAGTGGTACTCCCAGTGGGCGGGCTTACTGCTTCCTTGTTCGTATTACTGCCTCCACAACCCGATAATACCGCCAAAACGATTACCAAAATACAGGATAACGCTAATCTGCTCATGCGCTTCATTCTGAAATCCCCCTTTTTCATTTTCGCTGTGCATTGCATTGCGTTTGCAATCTTTGTAAGAATGAGGCGATATGTAATATCACACATTAAGTTAGATTACATATCAAGCATCTCTCATATTTACATTATAGAGGCTACTTATTGCCATCTCTATACACTAGACTTTACATTCATGTACAGTTGTTTACTTTAGAAGTCCAGTGATTAGATTTGTCTGTGTAGAACTTTCAAGGTTAGTGCAGGAAAATGAGACTTAACGACCGTCCGGTGTTCGGAGCTTCGCAAAGCAATTGGTTGTCCCATTGGTTCAAAGCGGCTAAATAACGTCCAGTTATCATCTGTCAGATCTGCACCGGCAAGCTCGATACCGTCAATGTCATCCATTGAATTATTGACTATCGCTATTGATTGTTGAGTGGCTGATCGAAACTCGTATACAGCCGCATGAGGAGAATAGCTGGTAATCATTAACGTCTCCTCGGTTCCCATTGCAGTTATTGTTTCCTGAAGCACTGCACATCGTATCGGATTAAGTGTTCCCTCCTGGCCATCTTGCCCGTATGGCAATATAAAGATCCGCCCATTAACGACTGTCATCCCCGGGCAAATAGCTTCGCTTTGAACGCTTAGAATTTCCGAAATCACGTCTGCGGAGCCTTGTTCATATTGGATGTCCAAATAGCGGCCTATGCTAAGGTACGGTCTCATTCGTCCTTCCTTAATTCCGGAATATACATGACCATTCACGATTTGTTCAATAGTCTGCACTTCACGCCACACTGCTTGTGATACTCCGCACAATGAACCAAGCCCCATTGTATAAAGAGTATAAACGGCTTCTCCGTCCAACAAAACGAAATTCGCCTTAAACAGCTCTCTAATCTGAGCTTCATCGTAATTACGCAGAATTTGCCCTGATAACGCTAGCACGCCTTCTCGTTTGGGCCATTCAACCGCATATTCGTTAGCTACGCCGTAAGCAGAAAGCAAGCTGGTCCACCATGTTTCCCGAGGATAGAGCGCTTCCATTGTTGATTGTTCTGTGGTGTGCAAGTGGTAAGAGGAGTGTTCGCTCACAAGCACCTGCACCCCCTTTGAATATTGAACATGGAGATCCAGGGAAGCAATGGAATTTAAGAAGTCCTTCTCCTCGGCTAACCAACGTTCAGACTGTTCTTCTGGATATAGGCCATTCCCGATCATGTCTATCATATTCAAGGTTATTCCTCGGCTGCCAAGCAGTAATGCGGTTTCCAACTGATACTTCTGAAAGCTCTTTGATTTGGAGTATGAAGTGTAAGGGACATTCTCCAGTTCCGGGAACGCCTCCGTGTGGTCCGGAATGAGAGCAGCCGTCAATCGCGACACGGCATTAAATGCCCACGAATAATGAATGCCGCTAGTTTCCATATAGGCTGGGAGATTAGGACGAATGATAGCCCGCTGATTGCCATCGAATGCTTTCATAATACCGTGCCAATCCCGACCTTCAGCAGCATGTACGCTTGGATCACTCGTCATCAAGCCAATCCGGGTTTCGGGCGACACGTGATGTACCGCTTCACCGATGGCCTCTGCCAATTCCACCATCGTTTGCCGACAGGAGTCCAACCATATACGTCTATATTCATGAGGTTCACCGCTCGCTAGCACGCCTTGGACAAAATCCTCTCTATTGATAGAAGCCACACCAGCTTCACGTGCAAACGCACGCATATGGTCCTCGCAGAAACAACCGCCCCACTGGAGAGGACTATGATTATGGAAACGAAAATCATCCTCCACCCACAACGAATTGGGCTGCAGCGTAGCATAGTAAGCATATAATTCAATGATATAGCTGCGCCATTCGGGGCAAAGCGGACATACCGCAGTGGTAGATTGATTCCCGTTTGGGTCCACCATTAATCGGAAGTTTTGACCTTCGAGCAAGGTGTTGTTTGCTGAATCATGCAGCAGCGTATTTAAGGGATTAATCGAGGTGGTCACCCCAATCCGTTCCAACAAACCTTTCGCCCGCCCGATCATATCCATCCAAGGCTTGGTTTCTTCCCTTGTGATATGACGGAGATTTAAAGGCGCTATAAAAAACATAACGTCATCGATTTTTCCTTTGCGGCAAAAATCAATTAATGCTTCAAGCCGTTCCTCTTCCCAATGACCCGGCTGCAAAGTGAAACGTAACATATAAGCATATTTCGACATGCTGATCACCCTATTTCCTTATATAATTTTCACGCCATAGAACGCTAGCATCGGCATATGCGTGCCCGTATCCAGGATGGGAAACGCCGTAGGATTAGCTTCGTAAGCCCCATGAACGACGGCATCACCTTCGATTGGACGAGGGAGGATAAGCTCAACCTGGTTATTATTCACGATTCGCCAATGGGCAATTGCCTCTAGCCCTTTCTCATCGTCGATAGCAAACACACTCTCTCCTGGTCCGATGGCGAATAATTCACCCGTCACATTCTCAAATTCCAGCACGACCGTTTGATTCCCCTCCGAAGTACGGGAACCCAACTCCGCTTTTATTACATTTGGCGCACGATGCGACACTAGCTTTCCATAAAGTTCTGCCAGTGCTGCTCTTGCCAATCGCCCGCCGATAAGTAAATTGCCTGCAGGACTGTTATGAATAATATCCGAAAGCGGACTATCGAGCGAAGGCACGACGTACACATGTTTGATCTGCATAGCCGCCAGCCGTTGAGCTTCCCGAACCTTCCCCCAGCAGCGGTTACCTTCTTCCCCGTCCGCATAACCTGCATATCGGTTTAACTGCACGGTTAGTACGGGCAGCTCATCATTCTCCATGTCCTTACGCCAATGATCAACCATACTAGCAAATCTATCATAATAGGTAGGAGCGTTAAGAGTATCGCAATCACTGCATCCCTGATACCATAACATCCCTTTTACTTTTCCCCCGGAGGATTGAATGACATCCATCATATTCCGGTATAAATCCCCAATCTCACCCGGATTCCATCTTTCCAGCGGTGAACCGCCAAGAGCAGTTTGAAGAAGGCCAATCGGAGTGCCCGTCTCACTCTTAATCAGCTTGGCAAAAGCCAAGTAAGGTGAATGTCCAGGATTTACAGGCTCGCCATTCAACATTTGAACAGATTGCGTGGATTCATTAAAAGGATGCGTCGCCAAATCCCATTTTCCGTTATGCCTCAACAGATGAACACCCATCTCAGGCGGATCATAGACCGCTCCTCTACCATACCCCGTCGCGTTACTTTGTCCCCCAATGACCCATATATCACCGACGGCAAGGTGATGAACCATATCCCCTCGCGTTGCCAATTCCATCGGTTGCTGCTCATCCAGACGAAGACAAGTTTCAATCCGGTACAATCCACCTGTTGGAATTCCCTTCATACTCATGCTCCACGTATCGGCATCCCCCATGGCACATCGCATCCAAGGGATGACAGCGCCACTTCCGTCCTCCTTGACAACGCGTGCGTAGATGCACGCCTGATCGGCGATTACGTCAGTTAATGAAGACCATGTTCCCGATAAGTTGATTGTCCCGAAGCCTTGCTGCTGCTGCAAGATCGCCCAATGCTGAAGCCCTTGAATGATTTGTACGCCGAATGGTTTGACCGTCACGTTCATCCCTCCGTTACATCCGAACGTATACTCTGCAAAGGATAATCCTACCTCTGAAATATCGTTCTCGTGAATTATATATGGGAAACGTATGACTCATCTATACACTTGTTTTTACATTCAGGTACATCTGTTTACAATTGCTCTTGTCTAGGCGATCCTTAAGAATGATCCGTCCGCGCAGCGGGCGCCATATTGTCATTAATAAAACTTTCCTGTAAAATAGTGTCTTATTCAAATAAGAAAAGGCGGCATACACAACAATGGTAACTCGTCCAGAGCTTCGCGCACGAGCAAGAGCAAGTTTGCAGGGTAATTGGGGAAGGGCTATCCTGATTCTGATTGTTATGGGACTAATGACATTTATACCAGACTTAATCCTTACCCGTATTCATCCCTATGCTCAGTATGTATTTATTTTTATCGTCTCAGGTCCACTTGGATATGGAGCGGCAGCGGCTTTCCTTTCATTGGCTAGAAACAATCGCCCCTCTGTCTCCTTATTGTTCGAGGGCTTTGAACATTTCACCAAGACATTCCTTTTATACTTACTCTTGTCGGTCTTCACATTTCTATGGATGCTGCTCCTCATTGTACCGGGCATTATTGCAACGTATAGGTATTCACAAGCCTATTATATCCTGCGTGATAACCCCGAGATAAGCGCCCTTGAAGCCATTCAACGCAGCAAAGAAATGATGGTTGGGCACAAATGGCGATTATTCGTTCTACACCTATCCTTTATTGGATGGATGCTGCTTGCAATCTTGACATGTGGGATCGGCTTCCTTTGGTTGAATTCATACTTTTTGACCACTATGGCGCATTTCTATCTCGATCTTAAAGGAAATTCAGCGAGCTACGATACCCAAACACCGCCGCCAGCTTATAATAGCTGAACTTAGTACTTACTTCTTTCTTTCCTTTGTCGGGAGACTATAATAAGCAAAAGCCCGTGACTATAAAGTCGCGGGCTTTGTTTTGGTTTTCCAAGCATATACAACGAATGAAAGTAATCCAATCCAGCCGAAAAATGAAGCACCATACAACAGATCAGCTACCGGAACCACTCCCGACATGTACGTGCTTAAAAGTGGACCTATCGTCCCACGGATGCCGAAGAGCATCAGATGAAGTCCGAATACTACAGCTTCCCTTCCTGGTGCTAAACGGAATACATAAGCGAGGAAGCCGATATCCCACACCGCATCCCCAATACCCTGCACACCACTCCCAATAAGAACACCTGGATAATTACCAAAGATAGCATAGAGAAGCGGAACGATAGAGAAAGCAGCCAATCCGAAAGCGACCGTATGCTTGGCGGATAATCGATCAATGACTCCACCTACTACGAAGTAGGCAACTAGAAGACAAGTGAAATAGGTGACCCGAGCATAGCCAATCTCCGTATTCGTAAGCTGTAAGTGAGTAACTTGTATGATTTGATAGAGCGGTTGAGCCAATATATTGCCGAAGCCTGTAAAGGTGCACGCTAGAAAAAACATAGCCATTTCTCGATTTTGCTTGATAAGCTGCAGCTGTTCTCTAAGTGAAGATCGTTTACCCGTGAGCGATTTAAGTGGAGCTTCCTTCTTGGCTCTGATTCGCGTGAATATGAGAATAGAGATTACTCCGGTAACAGCAGCGACCAGCAATGGCCCTTTAGGGCCTGCTGCATCCGTCCAGCTTCCTATAAAGAAGGCGAGAGGGATCATTAGAACCCCCATAGCAACCCGGACGTTAGCCATTAATTTACCACGATGCTCCGGCGGATACATACGAATAATAAGAGAAGCATAGGCAGGTGCCTGAATCCCCATCAGCATTTGAAAAAGTAGGGCAACAACAACATATACAATAGGAACTCCAAAGAAAGCAGGAAGAATAATCAAGGCCCTGCCAATTAGATTCGGTATCATCATATAGGGCTTCGGATTAGATCGCTCAATCCACCCCGCCCATATAGGCGAGAATAACAAGCCGATCGCAGGTGCTGCTGACAGCAGCCCCACCTGAATATTGGATGCCCCTTCTTGAATCGCCATCGGAATGTAGAATTGATTAAATACGACATTAAAGAAGCTGAATAATACAGATGCTCCAGCATCAATGCGAAAGTTATGCCAAGCTCTAGGTCCTAGCTGGAGTTTGAGACTAGTGAAGAAATGGCTGATGGCTCCCATTATGTTTTCGAACCCCTCGAGTGTAGTGGAAGATTATATCCAACGTCATTCTCTCCCACTTGTAGGATAGAGCAATCAATCGGATACACGTATTATATCATCGATCGATCCCCAGCATCACACATAGATTTGGAATTTTCCGCATGAAAAAAAGATCAATCAATCCAATAAAAGGATGATCAATCTCATTATTGCCATTCCTCTTCTACAAGAAGCGATTCTACAGCAAGCTGTATATACAGCCGCGCACCGATCAAAAGTGCGCTTTCGTCCAGATCAAACTCAGGATGATGAAGTGGGAAGGTGATGCCCCGCTGCTCATTACGAATACCGATTAACAGCATGGCTCCTGGAGCTTTGTCCAGGAAATAAGCGAAATCCTCACCCGCGAGGCTCGGTGTATCCAGAACAGCGATCTGCTCAGCGCCAAGCACTTTTGTTCCGGCTTCTACCGCCATCTGAACGGCAGAATCGGTGTTAATAAGTGCTTTGCCCATCCGGAACCAAGCAGTGGATGTCCCACCATAGAGGCTGGCGGAAGATTCGGCACAGCGTTCAAGAATGGCTCTTATTCGCAGGACCGTTTCCGGTTCATAAGCACGATAGGTTCCTGATACTTCACCCGATTCGGCGATTGCGTTAATAACTGTACCTGCCTGAATCGAGCCAAATGACAAAACTGCCGGCTCAAGTGGATTGACAGCCGATGCAATGGCTGCCTTAGCATCCATAACGAATTGAGCTGCCATCATTAACGCGTCCGCAGCCAGATGGGGGGCACCATGATGTCCAGAAATTCCTTGGAACGATACGCGAAAATGAGTAGATGCCGCCATAGCACGATTGCGGTGAACGGCCATGCGGCCAACAGACAGGTCCGGCCATACATGAAAAGCAAAGGCGGCAGACACATCATCCGCCACCCCGCTCTCCACTAAATCGCGACCACCGCTGCGCAGCTCACCGTCAATCGGACTATTCACTGCACCTTCTTCAGCAGGCTGAAATACAAATTTAATCGTTCCAGCAAGCTGATCTCTGGCCTGACTTAATCCAAATGCAGCTGCTAGCAGCATCGTCATATGCGCATCATGTCCACAGGCATGCATCTTCCCATCTACCTCGGACCGATATTCCGTCTCATTCCGCTCCATAATAGGCAAGGCATCCATATCTGAGCGCAGCAGAATCGTTTTACCGGGAAAAGCTCCGTGCAGAATCCCAACAACACCTTTACCGAAATGGTTGCCAACATTCCGATGAACCTCCAACCCGAAACGCTCGAGTTGATCTGCGACTTGGGCAGCTGTCCAATCCACGTCATACATTAACTCCGGATGACGATGAAATTCCCTGCGCAAAGCAATCCATTCATCCGCCCGTTCCTCAAGTAAGGCAAAGATCGATTCCGTATCCATCCTCTTAGCCGGTTACTTCAGCGACAGCATAACGATTCGCTGGAATCGGAATACCTAAATTGCCGCGAAGCGTATCAGACTCATAATCGGTACGGTAAATACCGCGCTCCTGTAGAATAGGAACAACAAGATTAACGAAATCATGAAGGCCACTTGGAAGCGAGGAATGAATAATGAAGCCATCTGCAGCGCCCTCTTCATGCCATTGTTGAATGAGATCAGCTATTTTCTCCGGCGTTCCAATGAATGCACTGCGCGGCGTTGCCGAACTGAGCGCGACTTGGCGAAGCGTTAGATTCTGCTCTTTAGCGACTTTCTTGATTTTGTCCGTACCGCTCCGGAAACTGTTGCTGCCCAGATCACCAAGCTCAGGGAATGGCTCATCAAGCGGATATTGGGAGAAGTCATGATGCTCGAAAAATCTGCCCAAATAATCAAGCGCGTTCTCGATCGTAACCAGGTTAGCAATCTCTTGATATTTCTGTTCAGCTTCCTCTTCTGTGCGTCCGATAATCGGCCCAATACCCGGAAGGATCGCAATGTCATCGGCTGAACGTCCATAAGCTACTGTACGATCCTTAACATCCTTATAGAAGCTCTTCGCATCCTCAATGTTCTCATGTCCGGTAAATACGGCATCTGCACTTTTTGCTGCCAGCTTTTTGCCGCTCTCCGAGGAGCCAGCTTGGAATACAACGGGGTGTCCTTGCTTCGATCGAGCCACGTTCAATGGACCTTGTACGGAGAAATACTTCCCTTTATGGTCTAGGCGATGCAGCTTAGATGGATCAAAGAAAACACCTGTTTCCTTATTCCGCACAAACGCATCATCTTCCCATGAATCCCAGAGACCTCTAGTTACTTCCAGATACTCCTCAGCAATCTGATACCGCTCATCATGCGTAGGATGGTCAGTTTTGCTGTAATTCTTGGCTGAGCCTTCAAGTGGAGAAGTTACCACATTCCAGCCTGCACGGCCTCCGCTAATTTGATCTAGAGAGCCGAATTGTCTAGCAACCGTGAATGGCTCACTGTAGGAGCTTGAGAGTGTTCCGACTAGACCGATCTTCGAAGTAACGGCTGCCAATGCAGACAGGATCGTAATCGGTTCGAAGCGGTTCAAGAAATGCGGGATAGATTTCTCATTGATGTATAGTCCATCCGCGATAAAGACAAGATCGAATTTCCCCGCTTCCGCCGTTTGCGCTTGCGTCTTGTAAAATTCAAAATTCACGCTTGCATCAGCAGGAACCTCAGGATGCCGCCATGCCGATACGTTGCCGCCCACTCCATGAATCAAAGCGCCAAATTTAATTTGTTTACGGTTTGCCATGTTCGATTCCTCCTTAGGGAATATTGCTGGAATTAGCCATATAAATTCAGCTAATAAGTTGATCAAGTTACTTTCGCTGCGCGAGCAGATCATTCTTACGATCGCTGTTGCAGCCGGATTCTTTGATTGTATGAACCACATATAGGTAAGAATCCGGCTGCAAAGGCGAACACTAACGTTTCTCCAGAACGATTCTGCTCGCTCCGCTGCTGCTGTGTTCAACCTACCCCTAAGGGATAGAATCAAGAAATAGGGAGACAACAGCGACCCTTAAGAATGATCCGTCTGCGTAGCGGGCTTCTACGCACAATACTTCAAATTTATCAAGCACTTATTTTAGTGTTGAGCCATAAAGATTAATAAAGCTTTCACAATGCTTAAACCTGTAACAGAGCTGCTTCCTTCAGATGAAGGCGGTAGCTCTTGACTACGACATCACCGTTCATCAAATCCTTGTCAAAGGCTCGCTCAAAACCAAGGTGCTCATAGAGCTTAACCGCAGATGCCATCATGTCTGATGTATGAAGATGCAGGAGCTCTGCTCCCCACTCGAGTGAAAGCTTAGCGCTTGCTCGAATTAATTCAGTGGCAACTCCGAGGCCTCGAGCCTTTTGAGAGACCGCTAGCAGTCGAATTATCGGGTTCTCAATACCGAGCTCCGGAAGTCCATATGCCAGTACCGAGGAATCAAATATAAATATGCTGCCTATTACTTCATCATTTCTTACAGCAACAAGTCGCGCTCTCGTCTCTGCACTGTCTACCGCCAGCAGAATACTTTCCTTATAAGCCGCCCAACGATCTTCCGATAGTGTGAACTCATATTGTTGATACGCATCCAGTAGTACTTCTCTGATCGCAGCTTGATCGGATTGAACAGCTTCACGAATAATAATGGACGAATCGGTCATGGCATCCACCTGCTTTCTGTTTGTGTACTTGGTTTTCCAGCAGCTTGAGACTAGAGCGCACAACTAGAGTTCTGTGATCCCGTCTCTCCCTGTTTGATTCTCTCAATTTGCGCTAAATGGACTTGAACATGAGCTATAAAAGCTGGGACAATGGCCGCTATTGTGACCTTCTCACCTTTAAAATTAATACCCGCTTTATTCCAATCCTCCGCTGTCAGACGGCGAAACAGCAAAGTGTTATAGGTAAGCAAAGCCCGGAATGCAGCCAGAATATTTGATGCATGACCTGCATTTGCATATTGCCCTGCCACCCACGGATCTTGATTGAAAATAGGCAGCTGTACGGTGGAACCGGCCAAAATATCGCGAATGCGAAAACTTACAACAATGTTATGATCGGCTAGATGGGCGAGAACTTCCGTTACGCTCCATTGCTCTGGTGCTGCTTTCCACTTGAGCTGTTCCTCGGAAAGTCCCTCAATTGCTTGCTGCAGCTGATCTTCGGTATGCAAATAAGCTTCAATATCAACAGGTAATTGACTCATGAGAGCTCCTCCTTATAGGACCGTTAGTCGGTTTTATGTTATAGCAGCGAATCGTGATAGAGAGAATAATCGAAGATCCTGCTCAGATTTACCTTTCTCTACTAAATCCGCTAAGATCTCTCCCACCACACTGGAAAATTTAAAGCCATGTCCGGAGAAACCTCCTGCTAACAGTACATTAGCATGCTCCGGGTGGGAATCTATTATAAAGTTGTCATCAGGTGTATGCTCATATTTGCAAACTGCACTTCTCAGCAGTTTCCCTGCTGCGCCAGGCATGAAGGCTTCTAATACACTGCGCAGATCATCTTCATCCTCTGGAAAAGCACCGAACGGAGCCAGCTCATCACCAGGCTGCCAGTGTTCACCCGTATCATGTCGTCCGATCTTTAGACCAGCCCCTCTGATGCTGGGGAATCCGTAATAGCCGCCATTCTGAGTTCCTAGTGTAAAGCCTGGGAATACCTCGGAATTGAAGGAAGAGTCCGCTGGTTCGAACCAGCCAACGACTTTACGAATGGTACGAATCGGCAGAGAAATGAAGGGCTCTAACGTTTTGAACCACGCTCCTGCACTCAATATGACATGCCCCGCAGCGAACGATTCATGATTGGTCTGGACGGTGACACCTCCTTGCTCTGCTTTAATACCGGTAACGAAGGTATTGGGCAGAAGCTCAGCACCAGCTTCCAGCGCCAATCTTTTGTATGCTTCGATGCATTTCTCACTGAACAAATAACCTGCATTCGGTTCATACATGCCGCGATAATGCTCAGGCAATTTGATGTTTGGCCAGCGCCGATTAATATCAGCAGCATCCAGCCATTCCACATGAACATCTAAGGCAGAAGCATCGTCGCGCCTTGCCTCGTAGGAATATACAGCTGTATCCGCCATATTCAACACACCTGCTCGATCCAGCAGTTTCTCACCTGTGCGTTCTTCTATCTCCACCCATTTCTCATCCGCGCGAAGCGCCATACGTACATAAGCTTCTCCGCCAGCATAAGCGTGTCTGATAAGACGAGGCTCTCCATGATGGCTGCCCATTATATGCGGAGGGTTAAAAGCATCGATCAGCAATGTCTTCAGACCACGGCGCGCAAGCTCATAACCAGCACTCATGCCCATAGAGCCGGCACCAACGACGATGACATCATAAGATTTGCGGTTAGTGATACTTTCCCCTCCCTAATGAGGCTGATTGGATAATTTATTTATGGCGTCAATCGCAAGCGTGGCGAAGAATGAAGCCCCTATTGGCAAAGCTTGCTCATCCACATCAAAAGCAGGGTGATGCCATTCCTCAGGACCTGATGTACCTAGAAAAACAAAGACCCCAGGGACCTCCTTCAAGTAGAAAGCAAAGTCCTCCCCTGCCGGTGATGGAGCTGGCTGAACCACCTGCAGCTCTACAGCTTCGGCAGAATGCCTAGCTACCTCAGCCCACCCTTGATCGTTAACAACTGCAGGCGGACCCTGAAGCCAGCTTACCTTTGCTTTTGTTCCAAAGGCCGCGGCTACGCCAGCAACAACCTGTTCGAACCTTGCAATTACCTTCGTACGAACTTCACTGCTAAAGGTACGTAAGGTACCGTCAAATGTAGCTTTGTCTGCTATTACATTCCACGCCGTTCCGCTATGAAGACGAGTTACGCTAATAACAGCACTGTCCAATGCACTTACATTACGGCTCACGATAGACTGCAAGGCTGTAATGATATGGGCAGAGGTCACAATCGGGTCAATACCCGCTTCGGGAACAGCTGCATGCGTTCCAAGTCCTTCAACCTCTACAACAAAACCATCTGCTGCTGCCATAATCGGACCAGATTTAATCCCTATTGTGCCTACAGGCAGGTCCGGCTTGTTATGCATGCCGAAAACCGCTTGCACGCCTTCAAGCGCACCACTTTCGATAAGCTTAATAGCACCCTTAGCTTTCTCTTCAGCCGGTTGGAATAGGAACCGTACCGTTCCCTGCAGCTCATGCTCTTTGTTCTTCAAGAGGAGCGCAGTACCAAGAATAGCAGCAGTGTGAAAATCATGTCCGCATGCATGCATTTTTCCAGGATTACGAGAAGCGAAGTGCAGCCCGGTCTCTTCTTGAATAGGCAGTGCATCGATGTCCGCGCGAACGGCGACAATCGGGCCGCCGTGCAGACCACCAACCTCAGCGATGACACCCGTCTCGAGCGAATAATCCACGATGGTGATGCCTGCTTCTGTTAGCCATTTGCGAATGAAAGCCGTTGTCTCGAATTCCTCATGAGAGAGCTCCGGATGTTCATGCAAGTGACGCCGGATGGCTACTAATTGTTCTACGAACGGCTCAGCTGCCAATAGACTCATTTCTTTCCCCTCCTAAAAGTTTTGCTTAAGCATAAACTTAAGATTCACTTGAGCAAAACCGCTAAACTTTTAATAAGTGGTTGGTAAAATCGCATTCTTGTGCGAAAAAGCCCGCTGCGCGGACGGATCATTCTTAAGGGTCGCTGTTGTCTCCCTATTTCTTTGATTCTATCCCAAAGGGGTAGAAATCGGGAGACAAAGGCGAACGCTTTCGCTTCTTCAGAATGATTCCGTCCGCTCCGCTCTATTTTGAGTATGGATTCTTTAAAACTTAGAGCGAGCCGCAAACTCCTCATTATTTTATCCTTGAACGGGCAGCTCAGAGAAGGCTTCCTTCAACAGCTCGAAGGAACGAACTCGTTTATTAAAATCAGGTATGATTGTCGTGAAGATTAATTCATCCACCCCGAAAGTCTCTTTTAATTCCAATAACCGCTTGCGAACCGTTTCCTTCGTGCCTTTAGTAATCTCCGCATCGCGTACCTCGGCCGTAAAGGTCTCACCCGCTTGCTTGGCAAATTCCTCCGCCTGCTCAAGCGAGCCGACATTTACAGTTTTGCCGCTTGCTAGGGTGACACGAACGCTCTTGAAGCTGCCAGCGAGCTCAATCGCTTCTTCATCTGTATCCGCTGCGATGACTGATAAAGCTAGAATCGATCTAGGTTCGCCGCCACGCTCTTTATTAAACCCGTTGCGGTAAGCTTCGAATGCTTTGTGAGCTGTTTCCGGATCATTATTTATGAATAAAGCGAAAGCATAAGGATAGCCGCGTTCAGCCGCAAGCTCTGCACTGTTGATACTCGTACCCAGCAAATAAATATCAGCTGGCTGTACAGGCAGCGGGTTTGCCTGTAATCCCTCAATAGGCTGTCCTTCTCCAGATGAACCTTGAAGAAAATGCTCCAATTCAATAAGCTTCTCGGCCAATGATGGCGAATCCACTACACCTTTCTGCAAAGCTTTAGTCGAACGAGGAAGACCACCTGGTGCACGACCAATTCCTAGTTCAACACGTCCAGGCGCTAAGGATGCCAATAGGTTGAAATTCTCTGCAACCTTATAGGGACTATAATGCTGAAGCATTACGCCTCCAGATCCAATTTTGATTTTCTCCGTGCGAGCCAGCAAATGGGAGATGAGCACCTCAGGTGAGGACCCCGCCATACCTGCGGAGTCATGATGCTCAGATACCCAGAAACGCTCGAAGCCAAGCTTTTCTGCCAATTGGACCAGCTTGATTGTATTGTTCAATGCTTCAGCAGGTGTCTGTCCGGGAAATACGATGCTTTGGTCGAGAATACCAAGCTTAAGAGTCATAATAATCGCTCCATTCGGTTTAAATAGAATAAACACCCTCTGGTGTAATGCGTTTCAGGAACTGTTTGGTACGTTCTTCTTTGGGTGAGTTAAAAATATCATTAGGCCTGCCTTCCTCCACAATTACGCCACCGTCCATGAAGACAACGTGGCTTGCAACATCTTGGGCAAAGCTCATTTCATGCGTAACGATGATCATGGTAATGCCTTCCTTGGCAATCTTGCGAATAACGGCAAGCACTTCGCCAACTAGCTCAGGATCGAGCGCCGAGGTTGGCTCATCGAACAAGATTACTTCTGGATTCAGAGCAAGTGCACGTGCGATACCTACCCGCTGCTGCTGACCGCCTGATAGCTGACTTGGATAAGCATCAAGCTTCGCCCCAAGCCCAACCTTCTCAAGCAGCTCGATGCTTCGCTTACGCGCATCTTCCTTGGTAAGCTTCTTAACGATAACCAAGCCTTCCATTACATTCTCAAGTGCTGTTTTGTGCCGGAATAAATTGTATTGCTGAAACACCATCGCCGTTTTCTGGCGAAGTGTGTGGATGTCTTTTTTATGAGGTTTTTTGCAGTTTACGGTGAAATCATCAACCGTAATCTCGCCATCGTTTGGTCTCTCCAAGTAGTTTATGCAGCGCAGAAGGGTTGTCTTTCCTGAGCCGCTTGGGCCCAAAATCGCAACAACCTCCCCTTTTTGGACGGTGAGATCAATTCCTTTCAGCACTTGATTCTTGCCAAAGGTCTTCTTGATTTGTGTCAATTTAATCATGCCACTCCACCTCGGTTGTAAAGGTTTATACGCTGCTCAATCCATGCTGTAATGCGCTCAATAAGAATCGTTAATCCCCAGAAGATAAGAGCCGCTGCAATATAGGAATCGAAGAATTTCCAATTCGTAGAAGCAACAATTTGAGCCTTTGCATTAATTTCAACAACAGATACAGTAAAAGCAAGTGTAGATCCATGAAGCATACCAATCAAACTATTAGATAAATGAGGCAAGCTCGCTGCTAGGGCTTGTGGAAAAACGATACGACGCAAAGCCTGCGACGTAGTCATTCCAACCGCATAGGCAGCTTCAATCTGCCCCCGGTCCACTGCGAGTAAACCAGACCGTATAATCTCAGCCATATAAGCACTGGCTGTAATAGAAAATGAAATATAGGCAAATCCAATATAAGGTATCGATGCAGAATGAAAATTCCACCCATAATGGGCTGCTAGACCATCAATTATTAAAGGAAGACTGAAATAAATGAGGAGCAGATGCGTCAGCATAGGTGTTCCTCGGATGAAGGATACGTAAGCAGCAGCAAGCTGTTCAAGCACCGGTACTTTGAAGATCCGGATTAAAGCGACTAAGGTACCAATCAGAAAACCACATAAGACGGATACGAACGTGATTTCCAAGGTTGTCGGTAGTGCGCCTAGCAATTGTACAAATGCGGTCCAAATGAAGGCTGGATCCAGTTTCATAGCCCCGCACCTCCTTTGCTAATTTCCAAATCTCCGCCGAGCTTCTGATAAGAGCGTTTCTTCCACAGCCTAATGTTCCATTTGCTAGATGCTGTTACTCGCTGTTCATGTCTTAGCAGCCGTCTCTCGAGTCGAATGAATAACTTCTCAAGAATAAAGCTGATCATATAATAAGCAAGGGCTAACGCAAGATAGGACTCAACGAAATGCTGATCAAGACTGCCAAGCGATTGTGCTTTTCCGGTCATTTCCATAATACCCAAGGAAAAAGCCAATGAAGTATCTTTTAAATTAGCAATAACCAGATTGGCGAATACCGGAATCGAGATAGCCAAAGCCTGCGGCAAAATGATTCTTGCGAAGGCTTGCCTTCCTGTCATTCCCACCGCATACGCAGCCTCCACTTGCCCGCGATCGACAGCGGCTACAGCACCACGTATCGTCTCAGACATGAATGCGCCGCTGTGCAAAGTATAAGTCAGAATAACAAAATACAAGGATGGCACCTTCGAAACATCAATATGAATAAGCTTTAGAATCTCCGGCAGACCATAGTAAAACAAAAAAAGCTGAATTAATATCGGAGTCCCTCGAAAAAAAGAAACATAGACCTGCGAGAAACGCTTAAGCACCGGGATGTTATAAAGACGAGGGAGGGCGACGATAAAGCCGACGCCCAGTCCAAGCAGAATGGAGCTTGCCACAATCAGAAGAGTGATCTTCAACGTTGGCAGTATTTTAATGAAATAATCAAAAACATAGGTGATATCGAAACTAGCTCCCATACCACGATCTCACCTTTCGCTTGAAAGTAGTAGTGTTCTATTCAGCCGTGAAATCCTGACCAAGCCATTGTTTGCTTAGTTTACCAAGGGTTCCATCTGCTTTAAGCTCTTTAACGGCTCCGTCAACCGCATCTGCCAGCTCCTGTTCTGCTGGATCGTCTTTGCGAAGTACGAAAAGAATATCCGCTTCACTTAGCTCTTTCCCGACTGTTTTCAGCTTGCCTTCTGGATCGATCAATGACAAGGAGAAGTCAGCGCCAACCGTTGCATCTACGCGTCCAGTCGTCAACTGGGATACTGTATCGTTTGCTCCGCCGTTTTGATAAATGATTTTCAAGGCGTTGTCATGCTCTTTATTGTAATTTTCGAGAATTTGCGCTTCTGCGCTAGTTGCGGAAGTCAGAACTTTCTTCCCTTTCAGATCCTCAATTGAATTTACTGAGCTGTTATCCTTTGCTACGATGATTTTGTTTTTCCAGTGTGCATACGGCTCTTTGTTGAACAGATACTTTTGCTCACGTTCAGGATTCTTCTCCATCTCATGGGCAACTAAATCAATTTTCTTCGTTTCTAGGCTAAGCAGCAGGTTGGTGAATTCCATGGTTTGAATATCAAATTCGTAATTTGGAAGACGCTTATCGATTTCTCTTATAAGCTCAACATCAAAGCCAGTGAGTTTGCCGTCCTTATCAATGAAGCAAACCTGCGGGAATTGCGTCCCTGTTCCGATAACGACTTTCTTCACTTCTTTTGATGCTGCCGCTGTATTGTCCCCTTTAGCATCATTCTTCGTGGTGTTCGTAGAATCAGTAGATGCCCCTGTCGTATTCGTTTCGTTCTTATTGCCGCAGCCTGCTGCAGTTAGTACAGTTACAAGTGCAAACGACATAATCAACCATTTTCTCATCTTTAGTTCCTCCCATTTTTACACTCTGTAATTAAACTTATAATTCCTACCTGTTAAGTATGAATTAGCGATGAGATAACTTTACCATCCGACTAATTAACCGTCAATGGCTCCGTTAATAGAGATATTCTATATATGCATATAACTTTTCAATAGCCAATTTCTCTATATCACTTTAAGAATTTGCCTTCGGATGGATAACTCTTTACTAACTTCCAATATCGCATCAATAAATAGTGCATGCTCCCCATGATTGGAGATGATATTCGTCTGCAGCGATATTCCTTCTGCTTCCGGTACATGAATGGGGAAAAGAAGACCATCGCTAGTTTCCTGCTGCACACATAATCCAGGCAGAAAACTAATCCCCACTTTTTGCACGACCAGTTTTTTTGCCATTTCTGAATTATCTGTTTGAATTTGAATATTTGGCGGCACATCCAGGTTCCTAAATATGCGATGGATCCTCAGCCAGTCCAATGCTCCGCATTCGAAGAAGACGAAGGGCTGTGCAGCAATGGCTTCTATCGTCAGATGCTCATCTGTGATGAACGGATGCCCCTCATAGGCATATAAGGAGATCGGATCCTCATAGAACTTAATTGATTGAAGATTAGGATGATTAACGTTCCGAACGAAGCCCATATCCACCTCCTTATTCAGAACCTTATTCACGATATCCTCTGTAATACCCGTTACCAATTTATAATGAGTGTTCGGAAATTTACGTTTTAAATAGGGCAGTATCTTCGGAATAATGTAATTGGCTACTGAGACTGTACAGCCGATTTTCATTTCTTCTGGAAGTGACTTTTTCTTATTGATGTGTAATTTTCCCTTTTGGTACGTCAGAAGAAGCTGCTGGGCATAGGGCAAAAAGCGTTTGCCTTCCTCCGTAATTTGCACCTGCTTGCCTAATCGATTGAAAAGCTTGCAGTCCAGTTCCCGTTCAAGTGACTGAATCCGTGCCGTTACAGAGGGTTGGGATAAATATAACGCTTCTGCCGCTTTATTAAAGCTGCCACAATGAATAACGAATACAAAAGCCTCAATATTCTCAATATTCATTGGCGAGTCACCTCCAAACAATTATTTACTTTTCCTATAGGATATATCGGAATAATAAATATGTAAAGGGATTTGGTTGTTCTTTCGGAGAATATGGTGCAAACCTTTTTGACATCAGACACTCCGAGTAGCATAATTAATGATATGTACCTTTTGTAAACTATAGGGCTGCTCGCTTAAGCGAAACCTACTTCGTTATGATCTTCTTACTAGCAGCGAAAGGAATGTTGCATCAATGTCTATGCTTGACCCCCGGCGGCTGTTACATATGAAGCCGTTTGTTTTTTTTACGCTTATATTACTAATAAAAAGTACCTTGGCTTATTTTGTTATTTTTGATGGTGGACCTTCATGGACCATTCTCGTCACGGAAATCCCCTTTGTTTGGCTGCTGTTCTGTGTCATTGAATGGTTTGCTACAAAGAAGAAGCTTGCTCTGTATATGGTCGTGAATTTCATCGTGACCGCCATCCTCTTTGCAGCTATTATGTACTACAAATATTTTGGTATTATCGTTACGTACCATGCACTCGAGCAGGTCAATCAGGTAACAGCGGTAAAGGATAGTGTTTTCTCACTGCTGGCCCCGTACTACTTGTTTATCTTTCTAGATATCTTCATTATCGGCTTCGTACTCTTCAGGAAAAAAAGAGCTCAGGTCTGGAAGACCATGAGTATGAAGAAGCTGAATATGAAGGTGGTCACCTCTTTATTTGTTCTTTCATTAGCACTGATCTTAATTAGTATTTTGCCAAATCGAGCAAGTATGAACGAAATTGTTAAAGCGGAAGAAATGGGCATCCTAAATTACGAGTTATATACGATATTTGCGCGTGAGGAAATCCCTTATATTGCTCCCAAAGACATCAACCAGCAAGCCATTAATACGTTAAAAGGCATTCAAGAGCCTGTCGTATCTCAGTATTGGGATGCTGCCAAAGGGAAAAATGTCATCATTCTGCAATTGGAGGCCTTCCAAAATTTCCTTATTGGACTAAGTATCGATGGCCATGAAGTCACACCAAATATGAATAAACTCGCCAAAGAAAATTTCTACTTTCCGCATTTCTATCAGCAGGTCGGTCAGGGTAATACCTCTGATGCTGAGTTTGTCGTTAACACCTCTTTCTATACGCCACCGAGGGGTGCTGCAACCGTAGTTTATGCAAACAAGCAACTGCCTAGTCTGCCTAAGCTTATGAGTCAGAATGGCTATAAGACGGCAACCTTTCACACAAATTTCGTGAACTTCTGGAATCGCGACCAGCTCTATAAAGCACTTGGCTTTGACCGATATTATGATCAGGAGTTCTTTGGTCAGGAAGATACCGTATTCTTCGGACCTTCTGATGAGCAGCTATATAAAAAGACATCTGCAGAGCTTGAGAAGATCAGCCAGTCTGGTCAGCCTTTTTACTCACAACTGATCTCGATGACCGCTCACCACCCTTTCAGCATACCTGAGAGCAAGTACAAAATGACTTTGCCAGACCGTTATGAAGGTACTTTCGTCGGTGATTATATTCGTGCTCAGAACTATGCCGATTATGCAATTGGACTCTTTATCAAAGATCTTCAGGAGCGCGGCTTATGGGATAAAAGTGTCATTCTTATTTATGGGGATCATCTGGGCCTTCCGATCTATTCACTAACTAGTGATGATAAAGCATTAATGGAGGAAATATACGGACATGAGTATGGATTTACCGATATGATTAATATACCGCTGATCATTGCCTCGCCTGGCATAACATCGTCGAAGGTATTCGAACAAATTGGTGCACAGACTGATATACTGCCAACCATTGCGAACCTTACTGGCGTATC
This sequence comes from Paenibacillus baekrokdamisoli, assembly GCF_003945345.1. Taxonomy (GTDB): domain Bacteria; phylum Bacillota; class Bacilli; order Paenibacillales; family Paenibacillaceae; genus Paenibacillus_Z; species Paenibacillus_Z baekrokdamisoli. The sequence continues at coordinate 3,200,030 of NZ_AP019308.1, forward strand.
GCTCAAGGATCATATTCATTTCGGTCAAGATTTATTGAACCAGACCTCTAATCTGCTGCCCGAGCGCTATTATTTGCCATCAGGCTCCATTATTACCGATAACGAGCTGTTCATTCCAGGAACGGGATTCCAAGATGGCACCCATTATCCATTAGATCGAAAGCTAGAAGAGAACTCCGTAGCTACCTCGGACCAATATAACCGGGCGCTTGAGCTGCTGAATTACTCAGACAGCTACGTCAAGCAGCTGCCAGATCGCAAATAAATAAACGTCTAACCATTCATAATTAAATTACGTCTAACCTGTCAAAACACCGTTAAATCTGGGGTCACTTCCCCTAAATTTAATGGTGTTTTTCCCTGTGTAGAGAGTAGAAATACAGTCCTTTCCCTCTTTTTAAAAAAATATTATTAGAAAAAAAGTGAAATACTGGTTTTAATTTAGACAATTTTTTGCTATTATTCTAGAATAATATTAATCATACTAAATGAATGGGGCCAATTAACCGTGCAAGCATTACAAAAAAGCAAGTATCTCTTCCAAATTTTATTACTAAGCTTTATGATTGTTATTCTTCCAGTCTCAGCTTTTGCTGAAGGAGAGAACAGCAATTCAACAACGACAACCGAGAATTCATTACAATGGATTGATGGTACGGGGCAGACGATTGAACTAGGTGATGGGCTGGCTCAGCTGAAGTTACCTAAGGGTTATAGTTTCTTAGATAAAGAAAATACGAAAGCCTACGAACAACAAAACGGCAGTATTCCTACCGGCGATGAATTAGGAGCGATTTTTCCATACAATGATAACGAGGAAGAGAACTGGGTTGTCTATTTCGATTATTTGGAGCCCGGGCATGTATCTGATGATGAGAAGGTATCCATCGACGCCGATGACCTTTTGCAAAGCTATAAGGACGGCACAGAAGAGAATAACAAAAAGCAAGATGAGAAGAACTGGCTTTATGTAGATGCTTGGGATGTAGCTCCCTTTTATGATGAGAAGCTTAAGAGCTTATCGTGGTCATTGCTATTGCATGATGCAGCTGGCAACAAGCTGTTGAACTATAATGTTCGGATACTAACTAGAGAGGGCTATATTTCTGCCATTCTCGTCTCCGATCCTGAGCATCTAGCGGCAGACCGCAAAACCTTCGTGAACTCGGTTCTTCCCGCTCTCACCTTGAAGGAAGGCAAACGTTATGAGGATTATGTTAAGGGCACCGACAAAGCCTCCAAATATGGTTTGACCGCACTTATATTAGGCGGAGGTGGACTTATAGTTGCTAAGAAGGTCGGCCTTATCGCATTGATTGTACTGTTCGCCAAAAAGTTTGGGATTATCGTCATCGCTGGAGGCGCTGCCTTATGGAGATGGTTGCGTGGTCGATCCGCGAAGAAAGCTGCTGTAAGAGAGCAAGCAGAAGCTTTGGACCAACAATATGCGCCAGTAGCAGCAGCGAGCGAAGTCATAGAGGAAACCGCAGTTACTAAACCCGATTTGATCAAACACCCGGACAACGTCAAGAAGTAGTAGAATGAATTAGAGGCCTACATAGCCTATAATAGGAAACCTCCGAATGCCCGGCATTCGGAGGTTCTTTGTTTATTTCAGCTTGTTTAACCAGCTGTTCATCGCCTTCACCAGCTGATCCTGCTGCTCTTTCTCCGAAATAGATGGACGTTTATCACCTCGGTGCTTATCGTAGGAGGCGAATTGAGCATGATTACCACCCTCAATGGATACATATTCCGCCTCTGCAGGCAAGTTCTTCTTGTCTTTCTCCCAGGATGTCCAGTCTAATATCCCATCTTTACTTGCCGTAAGCTGAAGGACTGGAAGTCCCTTCTGGTTTAGTTTGCCCTTCGAATCAGCATAAGAGGCAAGAAAGAAGACTCCTTTCAGCTTATCTGCATGCTCTGCTGCGTAACGAGCTGCTATTGCGCCACCCAAAGAATGTCCACCTATGACGAAGGTCTTCCCAGGATGCTCATCTATGATACGATCTGCCCGATTCTTGCCAAGAACAGCCAAATCAAGCGGCATCTTGATGATGTATACCGTATGACCAGACTCCGCAAGCTTTGCTGCCCATGCAGAATAGCTCGCTGGTTCTACTAAAGCACCTGGATAGATGATTACGGAAGGACCTATCGCCTTACCATTTGGCTGAAAGGTCAGTCTATCTTCTTGCTCGATGAATCTTATCTTGGCGTTTGTATGCATAGCTGCCTGCGCATTTGCATTCGGATTATAAATAAGGCGATAATAGACAACTAAACCAATTATGAAGAACACGACCAACAGACCTATTATCCATAATGCGATACGTTTTCTCCGTCCTGCTTTTCTTCGCGTCGTGCTGAAGATTCTTCTCTCCGTTCTTCTCACCACATAGCCTCCTCTTCATCTCTTACCATTTTCTCCAGCTTTTTCGCATTCAACCCTTAGTCGAACTGCATCGCTCGTTGATATTGTAGTAGAAAAATGAACATATCAATCTTTCTCTCCCCATACATATAGGTATGAAGCATAAAACCAATTTCTTTACCAAGGGGGACGCCTCCATTGCGCCAGGATGAAGTAAAAGCATTGGAATATGCGATTGATGAGATAACAGAAATCGCTGCAGGGTTCGGTCTTGATTTCTACCCGATGAGGTATGAAATTTGTCCGGCGGACATTATTTACACTTTCGGTGCCTATGGAATGCCAACACGCTTCAGCCACTGGAGCTTCGGCAAAACATTTAACAAGATGAAAATGCAGTATGATTTTGGACTTAGTAAAATTTATGAGCTCGTCATTAACTCCAATCCCTGCTATGCCTTTCTGCTTGATGGCAACTCCCTAATTCAGAACAAGCTAATCGTTGCTCACGTCCTTGCACACTGTGATTTCTTCAAGAACAATGCCCGTTTCGGCAACACAAACCGTAACATGGTGGAGAGTATGTCGGCCACTGCTGAGCGCGTAAGCCAGTACGAGATACTATACGGAACAGAAGCTGTCGAGAAGTTCATTGATGCGATTCTGGCTATTCAAGAGCATGTTGATCCTACATTAATTAAACCCTATCAGCTCGACAAATCGCATTATATTGAAATGCTGAGCAAGGATAAATTAAACAGTACACCACCCTTGAATACCGGTTACGAGGATCTGTGGACGCTTGAGGCAAGCGATCAGTTGAATAAATCCAATGACACTGATTCGAAAAAATTCCCACCCAAGCCGGAGAAGGATCTCCTCTGGTTCATTGAGGAATATTCACCCCAGCTGCAGGATTGGCAGCGTGATATTCTGACCATGCTTCGCGATGAAATGCTCTATTTCTGGCCGCAGATCGAGACCAAAATCATGAACGAAGGCTGGGCTTCGTATTGGCATCAACGCATTATCCGAGAGCTAGATCTCACAAGCGAAGAAACAATTGAATTCGCGATGCTTAACTCGTCCGTCGTGCAGCCATCCCGGCACGGCCTGAATCCTTATTATCTAGGCGTCAAAATCTTCGAGGATATCGAAAAGCGCTACGATAATCCGACGAAAGAAGAGCAGGACCGCTTAGGACGCAAGCCCGGCCTTGGCCGTGAGAAAATGTTCGAGGTGCGTGAGTTTGACTCTGACATCTCGTTTCTTCGCAATTACTTGACCAAGAAGCTCGTTGAGGATCTGGACTTATATGTCTTCGAGAAGAAAGGCGCCGAGTGGAAGATTACAGACAAAACGTGGGAGTCAGTTCGTGACCAGCTTGTCTATTCCAAGGTCAACGGCGGCTTCCCGAATATTGTCGTCACCGATGGTGATTTCAACCGGGTCGGAGAATTGTTCCTCCATCACCAATACGAAGGCGTAGAGCTGGATCTCAAATATGTCGAACGCACCTTGCCTCACGTTGTTGCCCTATGGGGAAAATCGGTTCATCTCGAGACCATTGTCGAGGATAAACGCATTGTGTTCAGCTGCGATGGCAAGAAGACGAGCCGCAAGTTTATTTAAGCGTAAGGTCTATACATGCTCGACCATCTGTTCAGCTTGACCGAGCGTCATACCATAGCAGAAAGAGCAATCAACCGCATGAAAATGCGAATGACTGCTCTTTTTTTCATTTGCTTGGGTCAAATGAGCCTGTTGAGAATTGTTATCCCCGACTTGTTGTTCTTGTTATTCCAGACTGAACAGACTGTTCATTGGCACCTGTAAATCTTTAAATACGATGGATTGGATTGTTTCCTGCTCCGTATACAAATGCCGTATTGTGTATCTGCCATCCTGCAGCGCATACACATGAACCGTCCGATTGCCAGGATCGATAATCCAATATTCTTGCACCCCATATTTCTGATAAAGGTTGAATTTCTCATTGAAGTCATTCAAAGCGGTGGATGGGGACAGCACTTCAATGATCAATACAGGTGAACCATGATATCCATTCTTTGATATTTGATCCTTAGAGCAAACAACCGAGAGATCGGGCTGCGTGATATGATCGGGTGATTCGTAATCTTTATCTTCACTGAAAAACACATCAAATGGAGCCACAAACACATAGCAATTCCGGTTCTGGAAGAACGTCCCTAGAGCGAAGTTAATTTCACCTACTATAAATTGATGCAATGAGGTTGGAGCAGGAGACATATTATAGGCTTTACCGTTAATTAACTCCCAAGTTCCGTCCCAGGTCAGCCAATCTTGATAGGTATGAATTTTCTTCCCATCCGGATTTAACACTGTTTTCGACCTCCTTCTGATTTTGCTTATGATAATTATCTAATTGTACAATGATCAAGCAGTTCGTTGCTAAACATTACTCGCTCATTAAGATCAGTATTTAATCGATTAATAATGCTTTTCTCCCAAAAATTCTGATAGAGGGTCCAACAATGACAACCTTGAAGTTGAAGGATTAAACAAGCATCCAAAGGCAAAGCTTCATTGCGCTAAGCTGCTTGAGACTTATCAATTCGCGTGTTAGGAGACAGCTATTGTGGTAAAATGGTTACAAAGAGGATGGTGATTCGCATGTCCCTATCAAAAGATACATTTGAACAAAGCTTAAGGAATAAATCTGTAGTTGAGCTCGAGGATCTTATACATCTGATCGAGGATCACTTCGGATATCAAGTTCAATTAACCCGAAAAGACGAAGAGTCATCTCTGTCAAACGAACAAAAGAAAAAGCTAACCTCCATTATATTCAAAGATCCTGACGTCTTCAATCAGCTTTCACAAGCGGAAAAGGACCGGCAGGAAGGCATCTCAACCTATAGCGACAGCGAGGAAGAATTCGTCCAATTTCTGGATGAGATCAAGCATGATAAGTAAACATTACAAAGTTCTCTGGTCGAGTTACGCGCGTGTTGCTCTCGCTCACATGCAGCCTTTCAAAGTGGATGCGATGAGCATATTCCGACGATCCAAATCGGTATTATCCTCTGCCCCTCATGAAAAAGCATATGGCATTTCGGATTTTCCTGGATTTGCGTTTAATGGCTATTCATGGACTCTTATTGGTAATACTATCGTGATTTACAAAGTCGATCATGCCCTGCGAGAAGTGTATGTGGATGCCTGTTATTTTGCCAATACCGGTACTGCACATCACATATTTTGGGGAATTGATCCGGATGAAGAATAAAGCCAAGAAACATACAGCGCGATCTGACTTTCTTGGTATTTTCCTGAATATTGTCGTCACGGCCGGAGATTTCAACCAGGTAAAATCATAACAAAATGAGCAGTCAACCGCATGGAAGTGCGAATGACTGCTCTTTTTTCATTTTCCGTGTTTAACCCCTCTACCTTTTTCAAATCAACAGTGACCTCAAGGCTCACCTCAAGAATGAGACGCCTGCTCGAAGTCAGCACTGCCTCCTTGCCAATCGCCTACAAAATGATACCCGCTCAAATATCGGCAAGGGACGCCGTTGGTAGTCAAAAGGGATCGTCCGCTCTAGTGGTTCGGATTGATTCTGAGCATATAAAGTGAACGTGATACCTTCTTCTAGTATTCGCTGCTGCATCGTTGTATGTCTCGCAGCGAGCTCCGGGGGCTTCATGCGGGCGAATGCTCGATGTACACCCTCATAATGAGAGCGAACAGTTAAATCTTTCTCGATCATCTCGACGTAAAACGAATGTGAATCGTAAGGATTTGACGCAATCTATGCCGTCTCTCCTCATTTTCCCATGTAAATATGTGGCTACGCTTTCAATTTCTTCAGATCATCCGCAACCTTCTCAATCGTCAGCACAAACGCTGCAAGCTCCTCCGAACGTGCCGCTTGCTCTCTTGCTTGAACAGCTGTCTGCTCCGACTCCTTGCTGACATTTGATACTTTCCGTTCAATCTCTTCCAGCCGCTCTTCGATTGTCCCCATGGCTGTTTTTGAAGATGCCGCCAGCTTACGCACTTCATTAGCTACTACCTCAAAGCCTCGGCCTTGGTCACCCGCACGTGCAGCTTCAATAGCCGCATTCAAGCCTAGTAGATGGGTCTGGTCGGAAATCCCCCGAATAAGTGTCCCTACCTCACCGATGTTATCTACATCCTCTTGCAGAGCGCTTAGAAGGCGATGGGAATTATCTTGTAATTCAGCCGTTGAAATCGCAGAATCAGCTATAGATTGCGTACTAGCTTCAAGCTCAACAATCATACCGACTAGACTCTCTACCGCTTCAGTAACCGATAACAATACATGCTGTCTCTCGTCGGCCAAGTCTTGAATATGCTCTTGTTCCTTAAGCATATAAGCTTCAAGGACAAGCTGGGAATCCAAATTAAACATCTTGGATAATGAATGAATAACTTTTGTCCACCCATGTGGTAGAACATCACGGAATATTTGGGTGGATATATCCAAATAAATCATGTATGCACCCAAATACCAGTTTGTCGTAAGCCCAATACGCGAATGAACCTTACCGATCCGAACCCGATTGTCGATGAATGGTTCATCAATTCGCCCATCAGCAAGCGACATCCAATACACACGCATCGATTCCTTCAATTGATCAATCGCACTGAACTGCTTCACAATCGCATTCAACTCCGGCTGCTGCTGAACATGAACATAGAAACGATCCACTACTTCATTAACGACACTCTGAAAGATATCGCGATGGTTGGATAGAAGCGTCAGATCTTCTTCACTTATCCCCATAAAATCTAACTGTTTCTTTCTACTCTCTGTAACATTAATCAAGCTTTCCCTCTCCCTTATGCAAAATTCCAAAGTTGGATACCTAGTAATATTATATCTTTTTGGATATCTAACACTACTATATCTTTATCGGTTAGAAGGGGCTAGTGCCTTAACTAAATGAATCTAAATCGGCAACCTTTATCCGGCTATCGCTTTGTACTCGGCAAAAGTCTCATTCGATTCACGGATAAGGTACTTCAGTTTGCTCGCGTTGGCAGCGGAGACCGTTGCCCAGAGCTTCTGCCCATCTGACAGCTCAGCATCCAAGTAAATCTTACGGTCCTCCGGATCATAGTATGTAGCTTTATTGAGATTCACGATCGCATTACGATCCACCTGTAAGTAGCCGAAGCGTTCAAATTGAGTATTCAGCTGTGAAGCCGTTTGCGGAAACCGAAACTTTCCCTGCTCTGTTACAAACTCAGGACCATTCTTCGTGGGAATGATCAAACAAATTTCATCCATAGTAATGAAGCTGGACTTTCCTTGCTCGTTAAGCATCAGCATTTTCACTCGGACATACCTCCAATGAAATAGGAACTTATGTTCTTATTTTACCATGTTGTATACGTTTATTCACTACAGTTTCCACATTTATTTTGTTAGCTTATTATGCAGCAGCTTCCTCCCCATACAAAAAGCCGCAGTGCGCACAAGCACACTACGGCCTCTAATCATTCATCATTCATCATTCATCATTCATCATTCATCATTCATCATTCATCATTCATCATTTAACGATTTAACAAACTTCCCACATACCGCAGCAGTTCATTGGCACAGACTGGGCAATAGCTGTGGTCATCGATAAGCCGCTTCGTCACCTCGTTTATCCGCTTCAGCTGTCTCTCGTCTGGCGTTTTTGTAGAGGTCGTAATCTTCACAATATCCTTCAAATCGGTGAACAGCTTTTTCTCAATTGCTTCCCGAAGCCGATCATGACTGTAGTAATCAAACTTCTTCCCTTTGCGCGAATAGGAGGAGATACGGATGAGAATCTCTTCACGGAATGCTTTCTTGGCATTCTCGGATACGCCGATCTGCTCCTCAATGGAACGCATGAGGCGCTCATCCGGATCCATTTCCTCGCCCGTTAACGGATCTTTGATTTTGGACCAATTACAATACGATTCAATATTATCGAGATAATTCTCGAACAATGTCTTGGCAGATTCCTCATAGGAATAGACAAACGCCTTTTGAATCTCCTTTTTGGCTAGGTTGTCGTATTCTTTTCTAGCGATAGAGATGAAATTCAAATACCGTTCCCGTTCCTCCTTCGTAATGGAAGGATGCTGATCGAGTCCTTCTTTGAGCGCCCGCAGGACATCAAGCGCATTAATACACTGCACATCATGCTTGATAAGCGCACTGGATATGCGGTTAATGACATAACGTGGGTCAATGCCCGACATGCCCTCTTCGATGAACTCATTTTGCATTTCTTTCAGATCGGCTTCTTTATAGCCTTCGATTTCTTCTCCATCGTACATGCGCATTTTCTTAACCAAATCCATGCCTTGCTTCTTTGTTTCTTTAAGACGGGTAAGTATAGAGAAGATTGCAGCCGCACGCAGCGTATGAGGCGCAATATGAATATGCTTCATATCACTTTGATCGATCAGCTTCTTATAGATCTTCTCTTCCTCAGACACCTTCAGATTATAAGGAATCGGCATAACAATCATCCGGGATTGAAGCGCCTCGTTCTTCTTGTTGGCAATAAACGATTTGTACTCCGTTTCATTCGTGTGCGCGATGATGAGCTCATCCGCTGAGATCAAGGCGAATCTGCCGGCCTTGAAATTCCCTTCCTGCGTTAAGGAAAGCAAGTTCCACAGAAATTTCTCATCGCACTTGAGCATCTCCTGGAACTCCATCAACCCACGATTGGCTTTATTGAGTTCCCCATCAAATCGATAGGCACGCGGATCCGATTCCGAGCCGAACTCCGTAATGGTAGAGAAATCAATACTGCCTGTAAGATCGGCAATATCTTGAGATTTGGGATCGGACGGACTGAAAGTACCTATACCGATACGGTTCTCCTCCGAAATGAATACCCGCTCCACCATGACATTCTCTATATCGCCCCCAAATTCCGTTCTAAGGCGCATTTGACAGGAAGGACATAGATTACCTTCTATTCTCACGCCAAGCTCACGCTCAACCTCTGGGCGCAGCTCATGGGGAATAAGATGCAGTGGATCCTCATGCATGGGGCATCCCTTTACCGCGTATACCGCGCCACGTTCTGTCCGAGAGAATTTCTCCAGTCCTTTCTTGAGCATGGTTACAATGGTAGACTTCCCACCGCTAACTGGCCCCATTAGAAGTAAGATCCGTTTACGTACATCCAGCCGACGCGCTGCCGAATGAAAATATTCCTCCACCAAATTCTCAACCGCACGGTCCAGGCCGAATATCTCTTGCTCAAAAAATTTGTACTTCTTCTTTGAGCCACCATCTTCTACAACCCCAAACGATTCAATCATCTCATAGACACGAGCATGTGCTGTCATGGCAGGAGTTGGATCCTGCTTAAGCAACTCGAGGTATTCCTTAAACGTCCCCGTCCACGCGAGCTTCTCGCTTTCCGCTTTGTACGCTGATATCCGTTTTAAAATATCCATGCCGTACCTCCTCTCGTCCACTCAGATGCTGCCTGCTACTCTTTTCGGGTGCGGGTCACCATTTATCAGTACTAAAGCTGCCCGGCTTTTTTGTTGAAGTAATACAATCCTATGCACTTGCGTAAGGGAAGTTGCCCTATATTTTTAATGACATTCCGTCATAATTCGCGCTTCTTATCCCTGAGAGTCAGAATTCGATACTAGAAGGTAAGTAGGTTTCTACTAAAAACAATAGCTCGATTCGTCTTTTCCCCACATTGTACGCAAGCGATTACAGAACCATCGTATCCAAATCGTTTGTCGAAGCGAGCTGGATTCGACAAGAATCCCGACAATATGACAGTCTACTGAATCTGCTCATAGATTTACAGCGTCTACGGCTCAACAGCTGCTTATAATGTGATATAATCTGGGGCAGACACTGGAAAGGGGCGCTTCTTATGGCCGTCAGCCATGAAACGGAATTGTACAAGCCCATTAAAGCTTACTTCGAGGCACAAGGCTATGAAGTAAAAAGTGAAATTATGCACTGTGACTTAGTAGCCATCCATCCTCAAAGCGGCGCGACGATTCTCGTTGAAATGAAAAAAACATTCAATCTTGCCTTACTGCTGCAAGGCATTGAACGACTGCGTCTTGGCGGAGACGTCATATTAGCTATCGAACGCAATCGCAAGAAGAACGGCGCGCACAATCAGCGATTCGGCGACCTAACGGAATTATGCCGAATGTTGGGCATCGGGTTGATGACCGTCACCTTCTTCAAAACGAAAGCTCCCGTGCTTGATATCCTCTGTGAGCCTGGAGATCCCCCTGTGCGAGGGCAGCGCCGGCTGCGTCAAACCCGGCTGCTTAATGAATTCCGCGAACGCAGCGGGGACTATAACACAGGTGGCAGCACTGGACGCAAGCTTATGACTGCTTTTCGGGAGAAGGCGTTACGAGTCGCCTGGGCTCTTCATGAGCACGGTCAGCTGCCTCCACGCAAAGCCGCAGAGCTTACTCAGGTTGTGAAAGCCAGCCACATTCTTCAGAAGGACTACTACGGTTGGTTTGAACGGGTTGAGCGCGGCGTGTATCGTCTCAAACCAGATGGCACAGCCGCCGTTATCGAGCACAGGAAAATTATCGAGGTCTGGCTTAAAGGAAAAGAACCACAACCCACACACAATAGAGAGGATGTTAATGAATGAGTCAGCTATCTGATTTGGCATACAATGGAGAATATCGCTTGATTGGCAGGGTGGAGGATTATCCTCTATTACCTGCTGCTGTAACGGTAGACAATGATCCCTTCTTTATCGTTCATGCCAATGTACGTGCTAAAGACGAACCGCCCCTCTACAAGCTTGTATCTGCTATTTGTCCACATGCAGGCGGTACTGTTCGTCCACTCGAAGGTGAACTCATTTGTCCACTTCACTATTGGTCATTCGATGCATCGACAGGCGCTTCAACTAATGTCCCAGGCGAACAGCTTGCATGTTCACCCTTAGTGGTACACGAAGGACAATTTGCCTTGCAAAATATAGGTAAATGAAAGACAGACAAAGGCCCATATTCCTGAGGAATATGGGCCTTTGTCTGTTCGTTTAGGTACACTAACTTTAGTCATAACAACATTAAGCAAACTAACTTTAGTTAGTTTCACCTAGCAATGTATAATTGCAGGTTGACCAATTAAATTTATAAATATTAGCAGCGTGCAAGAAATTCATTGAGCGCTTCCGCGAACCCTTTAATGCCAAGTGCCATTCGCTCACCCTGCGTATAGGTGAAATTCAATCGTGCAGTATTCCGCTGCGGCTCCTCCGCATAGAAGGCTGCACCTGGAACAAAAGCGACATTTTTTGTAACTGCACAGCGCAGAAGCGCTTCCGCATCCAGACCTTCCGGAAGCTCGACCCACAGGAACATCCCTCCCTTAGGCTCCACCCACGTTACATCGCGCAGATTCTGCTGACACAGCAGCGCCTGCATATGCTGCATTCGCTCCCCATAAGCATCAGCGATTGTACGGATATGTGCATCCAGTGCGAAATGCTCCAATAGGTGGCTTAGTGTCTGCTGATCTAAAGAACTGGAGTGTAAATCTGCGGCTTGCTTCGCTTTTGCCATCATTTGAATGACTTTTTGATTACCCATTGCCCAGCCTGTACGGAGTGCAGGGGCAACAGTCTTCGAGAAGGTGCTTGTATATAAGACACAGCCGCCCTCTGAATTCCCCTCTAAAGAGTACAGGGTTGGGTAAATAGCTGTCGCATCAAATTTAATATCTCCATAAGGATCATCCTCAAGAATAGCAACTCCATGCTGGTGACAAATCTCAAGTAAGCCTAAACGGCGTTCCAAGCTCCACACTCGTCCGGTTGGATTACCGAATGTAGGTACAACATAAACGAGTCTTGGTTGATGCTGCTTCATAAGCCGCTGCAAGTCTTCCATAATCATCCCATCTTTATCACTAGCAACAGGAATAACACGAAGACCACTTAGATTAAATACTTGCAAGCTCGCCAGATAAGTTGGATTTTCGACTAACACCACATCACCCGGCTCCAATAGCACCCGAGCAATGAGATCTATGGCCTGCTGCGATCCTGTTGTGATTATCATTTGCTCAGGCTGAATATTCATTCCCTTTTGCAGCATTCGTTTACAAATTTGTTCACGAAGTGGCAGATAACCCTCTGTAAGTCCATACTGCAGCGAACCATTACCGGTCGTAAATACGCGATCTGCCGCTTCCCGAATGGCTTCAAGCGGGAAAAGTTCCTCGGCCGGCAGACCTCCCGCAAACGAAATCATTTCCTTTCCTTGCGTTAGCTTCAAAATATCCCGAACCGCAGATGACTGCAGCCGCTCCACATTTCTCGAAAACCGATAATCCACGTTTATTCGCCTCCTTAGTTCCTTATTCTATATTTTACGCATCATTCCGTAATTGGGCAACTGAACGACAAGTATTGACTGCTTCGTTGAGTATTGACAAGTTTTGTTCACAACTTTGAAGATTTTCTTTTCACTCAACTTTGGGTATAATAAAGTACGTATATGAGGAGGTGTCCAGAATGACGATTAATTTTCTTATTGTCACGACTGTATTTGTGTTATTCTTGGTAGCCATGCTTACAGCGTCATATAATGACGACAAGACTAAAGGCATTTAAATGAAAACAAGAAGAAACTTGCTTCACCGTCCTTGGCGGTAAAGCAAGTTTCTTCCCTCTGAAATATAAGCAAAGTATGGAGAAAACATATACTTTCTTATATTTTAAAAAAGAAGCTTCGGTAATTGAACTAGTTCAATGCTTGAAGCTTCTTTTTTATTGGCCTCAAGTAAACGACCGGACCCTTAGAAGGGTGCCGCTCGGTTCACTTGGGGCTTATTGTCTTTGGCATATGAACTTAGGTGTGACGAAGCCCATTCATCTCAGTGATACAAACTCCACATAAGGAACGATCTTTAAATTCCCGTACTTCTTCCATTGATCCACAAAATACGCAGCGAGGACGATAACGCTCCAAAATAATATGGTCACCCTGGACTAAAATCTCCACAGGATCGCCTTCGTTCATTTGATATCTTTTACGCAGCGACTTAGGCAGCACAATACGCCCCAATTGATCGACTTTGCGCACAACACCAGCTGGTTTCATACGATTTCACCTTCTCTACAGTCTGAATTTGTAAGCAATCATAGTATCTTTTGCACCCTATAAGGTTCGAGAAAAGAGGTCATATTCCTTCTCCGCATTATATTTACTTAATATTCTGCAAGAAAAGGTCGATAAAGCTACTTCTTTATTCCATTCCTGCAAAATCCATCTGCCGCAAGGCCTCAAATACGACAATCGCAGCGGAGTTCGACAGATTCAGTGACCGCACCTTGTCCGTCATCGGAATACGCATGCAAGTATCAGCATGTGCTTCCAAGATTGACTCCGGCAGACCCTTGGTTTCCTTCCCAAATACAAAGAAGTCCCCATCTCTAAACTCATAATCGGTATATCGTTTTGATACTTTCGTACTCGCACAAAAATAGCGCTGATCTGGATACTTCTCCTGCAGCTCTTGAAAAGAATCATAATAATGCACATTAACGGCGTACCAATAATCTAAGCCCGCCCGCTTAAGCGTTCTATCATCCGTATCAAAGCCTAACGGTCGCACCAAATGAAGATGAGTTCCAGTCGCCGCGCATGTACGCGCAATATTTCCCGTATTCGCCGGAATCTCCGGTTCAACCAACACAATATGCAAAGGCATGCTTTCAACTCCTAAAAGTTATTACGAAACGTCCTGATTTACTTCCTGCGAGAAAAAACTACTTCGAAAGCATACGCTTAAGTTTTTACGAAACGTCCTGAATTACTTCCTGCGAGAAAAAACTACTTCGAAAGCTTACGCTTTTATCAAAATTCATACATTTCCTTAATAATTTAACATAGGTTTAACGATCCCTTAATCTTTAGACAAATGTACACTGCCATAATGACAATAGAATCGTAAAAAAAGGAGAACATGAACGATGAAGAAGAAAATATTAATCGTCGATGACGAGCCTTCCATCTCCATGTTAATAGAGTTCAATTTAAAATTAGCCGGATATGAAGTGCGCTGCGTGCAGGATGGCGAAGCCGTATTCGATATGTTAAAGCCATTCAGACCTGATCTCATTGTTCTAGATCTCATGCTTCCCAAGATGGATGGCATTCAAGTATGCCGCGAGCTGCGCAAACAGAACAATGCAGTACCAATTATTATGCTGACTGCGCTGCAGGATGTAACCGATAGGATTGCCGGCCTTGATAATGGTGCTGATGACTACATGACCAAGCCCTTCTCACCGCAAGAGCTTCTTTCCCGGATACAAGCCATATTTCGCAGAACGCAATCTCTACCAGGATCGAGTGAAACAGTTGTCCACGATATTGGCCGGTTGTCCGTTCTAACCGAGGAGCGTGAGGTTCAAGTTGAAGGCAAGCCTGTTGAATTAACGCCAAAAGAATTCGAGCTGCTGCTTTTCTTATGCCGTCACCGCGGCAAGGTACTCAGTCGCCAGCAGCTATTGCATGGCGTATGGGACTATCATTTCCTTGGCGACACTCGAATCGTTGACGTTCATATTAGTCACTTACGTGATAAAATCGAGAAAAACGCCCGCACACCTGAGTATATTATGACCGTTCGTAATGTTGGTTATAAACTTACTGGTCCCAATAGCGTCGAATCTTTAGCCTAATGATATCTTCGATCTAGCCTTTATGCAGAAGACCGCCGTCCTTCATATACCCTGAAGGACGGCGGTCTTTAATTTACAGCGAAGAATCACGACCAATAATCGCTTATTAACCGTTACGCTTCTGGAAATCCTGCATGAATTCAGCAAGCGCCTTACAGCTTTCAAGCGTAACCGCATTATATGTTGATGCACGTAAACCGCCAACACTGCGATGACCCTTTAGACCGATGAATCCGTGCTGCTCCGATTCCTTAGCGAACTGATTCTCGAGCTCTTCAGTTTGAATACGGAACGTAATATTCATGAGCGAACGGCTTGAAGGATCAGCAAACCCGCGATAGAAGCCGCCACTTTGATCGATCGTATCATAAATTAGTTTGGTTTTGTCACGGTTATATTGCTCAGTAGCCGCAACACCGCCTCTTTCTTGTACCCATTTAAGCATCAAGCCCATCAGATAGACGGAGAAAGATGGCGGTGTATTATAGAGTGAATTATTACTAGCATGCGTATCATATCGAAGCATAGTAGCAATGGATTTCGGACTTTGCTCGATTAAGTCTTCACGAACAATTACGACAGTAACACCAGAAGGACCAAGGTTCTTCTGCGCACCTGCATAAATCATACCGAACTTGCTAACATCTACAGGCCGGCTAAGAATATCGCTGGACATATCTGCAATCAGCGTTACATCGCCAGTCTCAGGGAATGCGGAGTATTGCGTCCCCTCGATCGTTTCATTAGAAGTCACATGTAAGTAGGCCGCGTTATCTGGAATTTGAAGGTCACTTAAATCAGGTATACGGTTGAATTTATCAGCAGCCGAGGAAGCAGCTACTGCTGTTTGTCCAAACAATTTCGCTTCTTTAATCGCTTTATCCGCCCAGCTTCCAGTCATGACAAAGGCAGCGACCTTATCGGGTGTTAGGAGATTCATTGGGATCATGGCAAACTGTGTACTCGCTCCGCCTTGTAGAAAAAGCACTTTATAATTGCTCGGAATTCCGAACAATTCACGCAGTAAGGCTTGTGCATCATTATGCACCTGTTCATAGATTGCACTGCGATGTGACATTTCCATGATAGACATACCTGCACCAGCGAAATCAACAAATTCCTCTTGTGCTTGCTTTAATACTTCAAGCGGCAATGCCGCAGGTCCAGCATTAAAATTATAAGCGCGTTTTGTCACTATTCCTCACTCCAGTCTCTTTCTTTTATATCGTTTATGATAGCAAGTTTGAGGGCTTGCATCAAGTGCAAAAGTCGAACGTAACCGCCTTCACCCAAAGAAAACATTCGGATTTAACAGAAACGTAAAAACAAGCCTCCCAATTGGGAGACTTGTCGAAAAAACATATGATTCCGTGAATATTAGCAATCGAAGTATAGGCTGAACTCGTGCGGATGAACGCGAATCGCAACAGCTTTTGCTTCAGAGCGTTTCAAAGCAACATAGTTGTCGATGAAGTCCTTCGTGAACACGCCACTTTCAGTCAAGAACTCGGAATCTGCTTCCAAAGCGTCAAGCGCTTCGTCCAGCGAACCTGGTACAGAACGGATTTCTTTCTTGTCTTCTTCAGGAAGCTCGTAGATGTTTTTATCAAAAGGACCATATCCAAGTGCAACTGGATCAAGTTTACGTTTGATACCATCAAGACCTGCAAGAAGCATCGCTGCGAATGAAAGGTAAGGGTTAGCTGTGGAGTCCGGTGTACGGAACTCGATGCGACAGCCTTTCGGTGTTACAGCAGCAACCGGAATACGGATTGCAGCGGAACGGTTACCTTTGGAGAATACCAGGTTGACCGGTGCTTCGTAACCAGGCACGAGACGTTTGAACGAGTTCGTGGACGGGTTAGTCAAAGCGATCAAAGCTGGAGCATGGTGAAGGATACCACCGATGTAATGCATAGCCATTTGGCTTAGATTAGCATAAGCACCTTTCTCGTAGAACAAAGGTGAATCGCCGTCAAAGATCGAGGAGTGAACGTGCATACCGCTACCATTGTCGCCGAAAAGCGGCTTAGGCATGAATGTAGCAACTTTACCCCATTGACGAGCAACGTTATTGATGATGTATTTGTATTTCATAAGGTTGTCAGCTGTTTTAGTTAGTGTATCAAAACGGAAGTTGATTTCAGCTTGACCCGCTGTAGCAACCTCGTGGTGATGACGTTCAACGCGAAGGCCGGATTCTTGCATAAGACGAACCATTTCGCTGCGGATATCTTGTTGGGAATCAACAGGAGCAACCGGAACATAACCGCCTTTTACAGGGATTTTGAAACCAAGGTTACCGCCTTCTTCTTGTTTAGCAGAGTTCCAGCCAGCTTCAGCGGAATCAACAGAGTAGAAAGAAGTGTTCATTTTGCTTTCAAAACGAACATCATCAAAGATGAAAAATTCGGATTCAGGAGCAAAGTATGCAGTAGTACCTACGCCGGATTTCTTAAGAAACTCTTCGGCTTTTTGAGCGATGCCACGTGGGTCACGCTCATAACGCTCGCCATCAGGCGTATGAATGTTACACATAATGTTTAATGTTGGGTGATCTGTGAAAGCATCGATGAATACGGATTCTGTGTCCGGCATCATTACCATATCGGACTCTTCAATACCGCGGAAGCCTGCAATCGATGAACCATCAAAAGCTACACCATTCACAAAAGTATCAGCGTCTACCTCTGTGGAAGGAAGTGTGATATGGTGCGCATGGCCAATAAGATCCACAAAGCGGAAATCGACAAACATGATGTTGTTTTCTTGAATCGTGTTCAAAACATTTTGAACTGACATTAGGTATTTCCTCCATTTCCGAACATTAGCGATGTGTTGAACAGTTATTGTTCAAGTTTTTGCACTAAACTTATGACGTAATTATAGAATTTAGCTTCATCCTTCGTCAATACTTATGTAAGGTATTTTTTAAACGGTTGTTAGGTTACTTCACATAATTGTTAAAATGCAATGTTCTTCCATGGATTATAGAAAAAAGAAGCTATCTGCTCTCGTGTTTCGAGTTAGCAGAAGCTTCCAATTATAGATCCAATATGTGTAACCTTTAGTTTATTTTATCCAATCTGTGAAGTATTCTGCCGTCTCTTTAGGTGTGTCGAATCGCCGTCCTACAAGCTTTCCGAGCTGTTCAAGCTCCTTCAGAAGGTTCGCAAATTGATCCGGGAAAAGCGACTGAACGCCATCACCTGTCATTGAATTATCAGGGTCGGTATGCATCTCAATAATAAGTCCATTCGCTCCAGCAGCCACAGATGCTTTGGACATGGGCTCGACCAGCTCACGACGTCCTGTACCATGACTTGGATCAGAGATAACCGGAAGATGACTAAGGGACTGAAGAACTGGAATAGCCGCCAAATCTAGCGTATTCCGTGTGTAGGTTTCAAATGTTCGGATTCCACGTTCACAAAGCATAACGTTCGGATTTCCGCCTGCTAGAATATATTCCGCTGCATTTAAGAATTCATCATAAGTTGCACTGAATCCACGTTTGAGAAGAACGGGTGTCTGGATTGTTCCGAGTTTACGTAGCAGGTCAAAGTTCTGCATATTGCGAGTGCCCACCTGGAGGATATCCGCATATTCAGCACAAACGTCAACATATTCTGGCGTCATGACCTCTGTAATCGTAAGAAGTCCGTGCTTTTTACCCGCTTCCGCCATCATCGCAAGCCCTTCTACGCCAATACCTTGAAAGCTGTAAGGACCTGTCCGCGGCTTAAAGGCTCCTCCTCGAAGCACCTGACCTCCTGCTGCCTTAACAAGCCTTGCGATTTCATCGATCTGCTCTGGCGTTTCCACCGCGCATGGACCACCCATAACAACTAGATGCTCTCCGCCCATTTTGACACCTTTTATTTCAATGACCGTATCATCCGGATGGAAATCACGGCTAGCTAGCTTGTAGGATTTCGATATTTTGATAACATTCTCGACGCCTTTCATTTGACGCAAATGTTCAGCGAGCGTTGGCTCAGCCTTGCCAATAATACCGATAACGGTGCGATCTGTACCTCTAGAAACATGAGCTTGAACGCCCGATTGCTCAATAAGCTGAACAATTTCTCCAATTCTCTCTTCTGTAACCTTACTGTTCGTAATAACGATCATATAAGAACAACTCCCTTTTTAGTTTATTACTTCGACGCGTGTTCGCTTCTATGCTTCGTAGCTTTTATGCTTCTACGCTTTTAATCACTAAAGTAAATATATATTAAAAAACCGATCTCGTCAAGAGACCGGTTTAATCTTATTCCACAATGGACTTCGCTTCCACATCAACTTCCCCTATACGACGAAGCTTCCGCTTTTCTTTACGTTTGTTAGCAACATACTGAATCATTAATTTAACTGGGAAATAGAAGAGCGCTCCTAAAATAAAACCGACAACAATACCGCCAATAATCAATCTAAGATTCATAAGTAGAATATGGTCGAGCCAATGAGGTGCGAGCGGTACATGGAACTTCATTCTATGGGGCAGAAACATTGCACCAACTCTGCTATTTATGAAGGCCACTGGGATATAGATAATTTTGCCCACTACAAAACCGATAAGCGCACCAGCAAGACTAGCGCGAAGCCAGTAGATTAGAGGGAAGATTAGAAAGAATGCCAAACCATAAGTAGGTAAAGTAAACATTTCTACGAATATGCCGATGCCAAAACCAAGGGCAACAAACGATGCTCCACCTGGCGCTCTCATCAGCTGAGTATACTTATACTTCATCCAGCGTTTTATTGAGCGCGGTTTTCTTGGAGTACTCATATTCAGTTGCGCTCCTTTCTCAATCAAACCGTTGATTTCACACGAATTGTAGGCAGCAGCTTATTCATGTTGACCGTACGCTGCACTTCCCATGTCGCAGGATCAGCATCATCGAATTGCTCCAAGTAAGTGACAACTTCCTTGGTAAGCGGTGTTGGCGTTGAAGCTCCTGATGTAACCGCGACACGCTTCTTACCCTTCAACCACTCCAGTTGAATCTCAGACACATCTGATACCCGATAAGCCTTAACACCCGCAATTTCCTCTGAGACTTGTGCAAGTCTATTGGAATTGTTACTCCTCGGATCTCCAACTACGATGCATAGCTCCGCTTCCCCGGCCTGCTCTGCTACCGCTTCTTGTCGAACCTGTGTGGCCAAACAAATCTCGTTATGAATTTCAGCATTCGGGAACGCTGCAATCAATCTGCTTATTAAATGTTTAATATCCCATTGGGACATTGTGGTTTGATTGGTTATAATAATCCGGTCTGATTGCAAGTTCAGAAGACTGATCTCTTCTTCCTTCTCAATCAAGTGAACATGCTCGGGAGCAATTCCAATGGCACCCTCCGGTTCAGGATGTCCTTTCTTCCCGATATAAATAACCTCGTAGCCATCATTTACTTTATCGCGAATCAGAACATGTGTCTTCGTTACGTCAGGACAGGTTGCATCAACAATCGTTAGTCCCCTGTCACGTGCACGAACGCGAACCTCTGGTGAGACCCCATGCGCCGTGAAAATGACTGTTCCGCTATCGATTTGTTCTAATATTTCAAGGCGATTATCACCATCGAGCGTAATAATGCCTTCCTGCTTGAACGCTTCCGTCACATGACTGTTATGAACAATCATACCCAATATATATATGGGACGTGGGAGATCCAGGTTCTTTGCTGTTTGTAGAGCAAGAACCATGGCATCTACGACACCATAACAATAACCGCGCGGTGATATTTTTACGATTTCCATCCTGCACCTGCTTTCTAGAGCCGAATACGAATAGGACAAGTACCAAACGTCCTGTTAATTCCATTATACCTGATAGGAGTTGTCGAGGAAAGTAATTGGAAGCCATACTATGAATGTCGTTCCCTCTCCTTCTCGCGTCGAGACTTCGACAGATCCTTCATGCTCGTCAATTATCCATTTAGCAATCGACAAGCCAAGACCTGTACCACTCGTCTGTCCTCGAGACTCATCCGCCCGGTAGAACCGTTCAAATATATGTGGAATTTCATCATTGTTCATACCAATTCCTGTATCTTTAATGACAATTCCTGCTTGGTTAGCTGAACGAATGGCTCTCATCTCAACTGATCCATTAGGTGTGTATTTGAATGCATTCTCTACAAAAATAAAGAATAACTGTCTCAGAAAATCAGCATGTGCATTTACCTGTACCCCTTCAAGGGCACTTAAATCGCCAATTATCCACTCAGCCGTACGCGGAAGCAGCTGTGCTCTGCGCGCTACGTCTTCAACTAACGTAACCAACTGTTGAGGTGTCTTCTCCATCTCATACCCGGCATCGGCACGGGCAAGCGAGAGCAGATCATTAACAAGGCCTGACATACGCTTGGCTTCACCGGCAATATCCTGCATGGCCTCACGAGTGAATTGAGCCTGCTGCGCTTGTTTAGATAACGTATGACTAGAAAGACTACTATTCTGATCCAACTGCTCTTGATATTGGGGAGATTCCAATAAAGGAAGCCACATTTTCTCGAGCAGCTCAATATTGCCGCGTATCGTTGTAAGCGGCGTACGCAGTTCATGAGAAGCGTCGGATACGAATCGCCGCTGTGCTTTGTAGGCATCATCCAGTTCATTATATGTCGTTTCAATGCGTCCGAGCATCCCGTTCAATGTATCGGCTAACCGACCCATCTCGTCATTCGGCGGCCCTTCTCGCGGAATACGCATACTAAGATCAGAGCCATGCTGAATGAGATCACTAGCTCGGATGACATTTTCAATGGGTCGCAATGCTTGCCGAGCAAGGAAAAGACCTATCGTAAATGCAATCAGGACCACAACAATCAAAGAAAAGATCAACGTGTTCCGAAGCTCGTCTAGAAATTTATCTTCGCGTCCTGAGAAAGCGGCGACCTGCAATAACCCAATGACTCCTGTCTTGTCCCTGATGGCATGCTGGTACACAATAAAAGGATAATTCCCTGCGATAACGTGAGCATAGTTATCTTTACGTAAATCAGGGCTCGTTGGTTTCGGATAAGGGATCATAATATCATTTTCAATTAAATTGGATGTGCTTTGGATCGATCCCTTCTTATAATTAACGATCTGAATGAACATTTCCTCATCCAAAGCGGAAGTAGGCATCACACGAAAGTCATAATCAAGCGTAGAACCGATACGAATTTGACTGGCTTGCACCCTTACACGATCTTTCATCTCTTTGTACGTGTTAAAATTCACGAATAAGTAGATCGCTACACCAAAGGCCACAAGCGTGGCTGCCAGAACAACCGAATACCAAAGTGTAAGCTTCAGCCGAATAGACATCTCACTTAGCCTCCTTCGCCTCTCATCACGTAGCCTGTGCCTCGTACGGTTTGAATTAGTCTTTTGTCCGTGCCATCCTCCGTTTTTTGCCTGATCATGGCAATATAAACCTCAAGCACATTGGATTCTCCGCTATAATCATAGCCCCATATTTTGTCCATAATCGAATCACGTGTCAGAACACGGCGCGGATTCTGCATGAATAATTGCAGCAGATCGAACTCTTTGGCCGTTAAATCAATTCTTCTCCCTGACCGGATGGCTTCTCGCGAATCCAGATCCAGCGTTAAATCTTCATATTGAAGGCGACTTGTCGACTCTTCGATTTTATCTGATTTGCGGCGAAGCAATGCCCGTACTCTAGCTAGCAGCTCCTCCAATGCGAAGGGCTTCACCAAATAATCATCGGCACCAAGGTCGAGCCCTTTTACACGATCCGTGATATCATCCTTGGCCGTTAGCATTAGAATAGGGACCGAACTGCCCCCTTCACGGACCCGTCTGCACACTTCCCAACCGTCCACCTGCGGCATCATGACATCGAGAATAAGCAAGTCCGGATCGCTTGTCAGCATAAGCTTCAAGCCTTCCCCTCCATTAGAAGCTACGGAGATCTCATAACCTTCAAAAGCAAGGCTTCGGCGAAGCAGCGCAATTATTTTCTCATCATCATCTACTACTAGTATATGCGGTCTCATCGTTATCCCCCATTGGCATTACACCTAGTTATTATTCCATTATGTTAAGTATATCGTATTATCGTGGCTAAACGAAAAGGAACTTAAACTAATTCTTTCCACAAAAACAAGCGCAAGCAGCCCGATCGACTACCTGCGCATGTTCAGTTAGATTCAGATCTTATATTATTGAGTAGCCGTTAAATCATTTTTATTGCCTACTTTAACCTTGAGATCCATCTTTTGACCATTACGAATAATATTGAGTGTTAAGTTGTCACCGACGGTTTTGGTCTGGATGAAGGCTATCAAATCTTCCCTTGTTTTATACCCTTTACCGTCTATCCCAGTTATGACATCATACTGTCTAAGATCAGCCATATAAGCTGGGGATTTATAAAGCACATTTTGCACGATAGAACCATCTTTGCTTGATAAACCTAGCTGTTTAGCAATATCATCTGTTATCGCGGCAAGGGTTGCACCAATATACGGAACTGGTTTTTTCGGAATTGTTTTGTTTGCTTTCAAGTTCTCAAGCACATCTTGAATCGTACTCGAAGGGATTGCAAAACCAATTCCTTGTGCCTGCGAGCTAACAGCTGTATTAATACCAACAACCTCACCATTCAGATTGAGAAGCGGACCACCTGAATTACCAGGGTTGATGGAAGCATCTGTTTGCAGCAAGTGCTCATATTGACGAGTACCTTGCGTATCCGGAATCGTAATTGGACGATCCTTAGCACTTAGAACACCAACAGTTACCGTGTGATCAAACCCGTAAGGATTGCCGATCGCAACGACCCAGTCGCCGATGTTGATTTTGTCAGAGCTGCCGATTGGAAGCGTCGGGAAATTAGCACCCTCGACTTTTAGAACAGCAAGATCCAGGTTATAATCAGCGCCCAGCTTTTTGGCAACGAGCGGTTTGTTGTAGCCTTGAACCGTTACTTCAATCTTGTCTGCATCGCCTACAACATGCTGATTCGTGAGAATGTAGCCCGTAGAATCAAAGAAGAATCCCGTACCGATGCCTTCTGGAGTCAGCTGGCTGCTGTTTTGATCTGATCCGCTGCCTTGATCCTGACTATTGTCTTGGCTACCAGACTGATCACCAAAAAACTGACTGAAGAAATCGTTGCTATTACTTCTAGTGGAAGTCTGCTGTTTCACAAACGTTTCGATTTTAACGACAGCAGGACTTGCCTTCTCAAAGATTTGAGCAATATTATTCGGTCTTACGACATCAGCTGCAGTAGATACCTTACCATTATCGCCTGACCTGCCCACTGCCGAGGAAGCGGTATTCGACACTTGTGCCAAAGCTTGATCCGCCGAGAACCAGTTCCCTCTGTCAGCTGCAAACATCAATGAACCGACGGCAAGTACACCAACCATGAATGAAGCGAAGATCGCCTTGAACGAGGTATGGCGAGGGTCCTTCACCTGCCATCCACTCTTTGCTGGCTGCGTCGGAGCGAAAGAACGAGCCTGCTGTGGAGGAGTAACTTCCACTTCTTCGCTGAGGGAACCTTCTCCGTCATGCTTAGTCAAGTCCGTACTCGACTGATCTGTCGGCTTGAAAGGCCCGTAGGAGTAGTAGTACGATGACTTGGATGTATGCTCGCTATTTGCATCACCGGTCTCGTAACCTTGTTCACGCTGCTCATTTTGTGACGCTTTATGATTCTCGCCGTTTTCCTCACCTTGATTAGTTTGAAAAAAATCGTCGAAAGGATTTTTTTTGTTCTGATCGTCCATCTGTAATTCCTCCTCAGAAATGATAAAAAATAAGTATTTTATTTCTTCGCTCTAGCAAGCTGTCTCTTAACAACTTTTGCTGATATTCTTATTTTGCACAATCTAGCTTAAATCAAACTTAAAATTGGTTTAAAGCAACATAAAAAATCCGCATTTGACTATACATTCATAGCCGAAGCGGATTATTTTTAATTTAATAGTCTATTAATTCATAAAAAGAGGTTCGACCTTGCTCAGAATTCCCTTTGCTTTATCCACCCATTTGGATTCTATCTCCGCATCGGGATCAAGTGGATCCTGAAATTGGTTCACTAGACTGCCAACCGTTCGCGGCTGAGCATCCGAATCAAGGCCCTCATTATAGACATGTTTCAGAACAAAAGGCTGGCCGAGTTTGATCTTGGCATCGGTATCGAAGGACTCACTATCTACATTGCCGCTTATCACGTCAAAGGGTACCCGTAGCCAAACCTTATGCGCTTCATCCAAATAACGATCAAATGAGCCGTGGTTGTAATCCCAGCTGCCGCCTAAAGCAAATTCATGCTCCTCCAGCGTATCTTTCATATCAGCAAAATGCTGTTCGCTTGATGCAAGTTTGGAAGAAAGGGGGATCATATCTTGGCATTCTCCTTACTGTCGGTTTTTATGCCATTAGAATGTCCTTGGTCAATGGATATTATCCCGTCTTTACCCAACCTTTTCGATGCGCAAATACCGCTAGCTGCGTTCGATCCTCAAGCTCGCATTTCATAAGCAGGTTACTGACATGCGTCTTCACCGTTTTGATACTAATATGCAGCTCATCGGCAATTTCCTTATTAGCTCGACCTTCAGCAATCAATAAAAGAACTTCCTTCTCCCGCTCCGTCAAACCTTCGTTCGTTCCCTGAGTCGTCCGTTGACGCAAGCCTCGCGTCAGCGCTTGTGATACATCTGATGTCATGACAGGCATTCCTTTGGCTGCCCCATTAAGCGCGTAGATCAGCTCTTCTGCGGAAACCGTCTTAAGCACATAACTGACCGCACCCGCTTCAATAGCAGCTACAACCTTCTCATCCTCGAGGAAGCTAGTAAGCATGACGATTTTCAAATGAGGAAACTCCTTCATTATTATTCTCGTTGCTTCTACCCCATCCATTTGGGGCATCATTAAATCCATCAATATAAGATTTGGGGCGCCTCCATCTATGCCTTCACGCAGCATACGAACCGCTTCTTCACCATCGGAAGCCTCTGCTACTACGTCAAATTTGGGTTCAAGCATCAAATACGTACGAAGTCCTGCACGCACCATATCATGATCATCAACAATCATGATTCGCCATTGATTAACTCCACTCATTGCTGCGGTTCAGCTCCCTTGTTCATATAATTTGGCAATGTGACTCGAATTCGAGTACCGCTGCCCGGTTTACTAATAATAGAAGTATCACCGCCAAGCTTATTCGCCCGCTCCCGCATGGTGGATAGACCATAAGAGCCTCGTTTAACCTGATCTGCTCGAAAGCCAGCTCCGTTATCCTGCAAGGTCATTAGAATTTGTCGTTCCGTTTGGGTAATTGTCAGCAGTGCGGTTTGCGCCCCAGCGTGCTTGACAATGTTCGCCATGGCCTCTTGGATAATTAGAAATAACTGATGCTCCTTCGCTTCCGACAACTTCTCCTTGACTCCCCAATCCAGTACACCCTGCAAACCGTTCTGCCTACAGTAGTCTGGAAACCATTTGTCCAATGCCTCCTGAAGCGATCTCCCTTCGAGCTCGAGTGGACGCAAATGAGCGATATAGCCTCGCATCTGCTTCTGAGCGAGCGAGGACATCGAGATCAGCTGCTCCATAACGGAGGCTGCTCGCTCTTGATTCAACTCCAGCAGCTTAGGAAGCGAGGATGCTGACATATGAATGGCGAATAGCTGTTGACTGACCGTGTCATGCAAATCACGTGCTAGTCGTTTGCGTTCCTCTAGCACGGCTGCTTCATTAGAAGCATTCTCTCGCATAACTTGCTCCTCACCAGATAGCTGAACCCACTGCATTCGTTGATCTAATAATTCCATCATGTCGTTATATTCTTGATAGACGGCCGTGAAGGAACGAGCGCCTTCTTGCGGCAGCCTTGATGCATAATTGCCATGGGTGGCTTGCTTAAGACCTAAGTAAAGCACATCAATTTGCCTTTGTGTGCGTTGTGCTGTCCAATATCCAAACGCAGCACTTACAATGATTACAACGGCGGCAATGCCGATCCAAAGGTCGTTGATCCCACCATTTGAATCGACATATCTAGAGCCTAATGTCCATATAAGTACGGATAAAGCGGAGGAAGCTGTGAACAAGAGAATCATTTCCCACTTGCTATTGCGGAAAAGTCTGACCATCATTACGCGATCAACCTACCTTCGTCACACGCACATCGCCGATAAACGTACTTACGACTAGCGTCACTTTTTTATCCGTTTCTTTATAATACGGGGTCTCAATGTTCATGTTTTTGAATATCCCACCTTCTTTATGATCAAGCACGGCGACATCTCCGATAAAAGCGCTGGATATGACATGGATGCCGACCTCAAAATCGTTAGGCAGGAATACCTTCACATCACCGATAAAAGAGGAAATATGAACACGAGTTTCTCCCGGTAAGATTTGTGCTTTCGTTAAATCGAGCACGGTGTCTCCAATGAAATGAGAGATATTCATCGGCTTAAGCTCCCAATAATCATGCCCTACATAAATATCGCCGATAAAGCCGGATCGTGTCTGGGCATTCGGATCGTGGTTCCACCACTCCATACGGTCGTGATGACGATGTCCTCTGCGTTCCATCCTTTCGCGAAACCGTTCCGTACGTCTTGCCCACTTTTGCATTTTGGGATGCATGTATGGAGGATAGGACGTTCCAGAAGGGTTATGATAAGGAGAGTAATTCCCGTTACCAATGCCGGTATTATGGCCATTAGCCTCTCTACCATTTGAATTGGGCGGCAAATTAGAAGGAGTAGGCACTGCCTGCTCGGAGTCATCGTTCTTCTTTAAATTCACAGGCTGCTTCGTAGGATCCGGATGCAGCGGAGGAGCCGGTGGAACTTGCTGCTCTGTGGGCCCATAAGGATAGGCCTTCCAGTCCTCATCAGGCAAATTTTCTTTTTTATTTCGTCTGGGCCTAATTATCATCCCGATACCAAACAATATAATGATGAAGGGGCCCGCAAATTTGATAAGTTCACCGATAGACCAGGAGAACCAGTCCAGATTACGACCAAGAAAAACGAAACCAACAATCATTAATATCGATGAGCCAATTATTGAGCCTTTGCCGCTAACCAGAGTTTGAAGCAAATTCTGAAAGCCTAGAAACAGAGGGAACAACGGCCACAGCTTAGAGATTAAGTCACCAATATCAAAATCAATGGCACCGCCCTGTCTAAGCATGAGCACGACGCCAATTACGATAATGAATAATCCCCACGTAAGTCGCCTTATAAAGTTACCATTCATTGCAATCACCAACTCCCAATTGTTCTTCCAAGGTTTGTACTCTCAGTATACCCGATGCCTCAGGAGCCATAAAGGGTCTGACGATTGAAACCACTCTAAGTCTAGAGACTGAGAAAGGGACAATCTCTTCCAATATTATGATGTCAACTGTGTTCACTCTGTACGTTGACATCGCTTACGCAGCACTTATATAATGATGATCGGATTAGCATTTGGGATGAAACCTGACATGAGATTAGGAAGACAGGAGGATAAATGTGATGGATATGGATATAGCCACACTTTCTAAAGGGCTAGATACGATATGGGTCGTACTTACAGCAGCCATGATTTTGCTTATGGAGGGTGGCTTTGCGCTGCTCGAAGCAGGGTTTGTACGGCAAAAAAATGCAGTAAGCATCATTATGAAAGTATTCGTAGATATTACATTCGGTGCACTTATTTTTTACTTCTTCGGCTTTGGTCTCATGCACGGCAAGGACGCAGGCGGCCTAATCGGCACAACCGGCTTTATGCTAAGCGGAGACTTATCAAACATTCACCTCAATATCTCTCATGACACGTTCTGGCTTTTTCAATGTGCCTTTGTCATTGCTGTTATCTCTATCGTCTCTGGGGCAGTTGCAGAGCGTATTCACTTTAGAGCTTACATTCTATATACCATCGCAATGACCGGAATGATCTATCCACTTGCGGGACACTGGGTCTGGTCAACTGGCGGCTGGCTGCAGAAGCTTGGAATGATTGATTTTGCAGGTTCTGCCGTCATTCATGCACTTGGCGGTTTCTCTGCACTCGCTGCAGCTATCTTCATCGGACCACGAATCGGGAAGTTCACAGCAGATGGAAAAAGCAATATCGTTCCGCCCTCTAATCTACCGCTTGCATCGGTCGGCGCCTTTATTCTATGGTTCGGTTGGTTTGGCTTCAACTCCGGTAGTACGCTAAGCGCAACGAATGGTTCAATCGGTCACATCGCCGTCACAACCATGCTCTCTGCTTCGGCTGGCGGTGCTGCTTGTATTCTATTTACTATGTTCCGCTACAAGAAAGCAGACCCGCCCATGGTTATTAACGGCTCCCTCGCGGGTTTGGTCGGCATCACGGCAGGCTGCTCCTTCGTATCAGATGGTGCGGCCATCTTCATCGGTGTCCTTTGTGGAATTGCAATGGTACTGGCAACGGAGATCCTGGAGAGTAAGGGAGTCGATGATCCTGTAGGCGCCTTTGCCGTACATGGGATAAGCGGCAGCTTAGGTACACTAACTGTTGGCTTGTTCGCCAAACCGGAACTAACAGCAAGCATCGGCAAGGGTTATTACGGGTTACTATATGGTGGCGGTTGGAATTTATTAGGCATTCAAGCACTTGGACTTGTCGTTATCGGCATCTGGGGCTTCGCCCTGACATGGATTGCCTTAAAGCTCATTAAGCTAATCATGCCGGTCCGGGTATCAAAGGATGAAGAGCTGATCGGACTGGATGTGGGTATCCATGGCGTTCCTGCTTACAATCAGGATCATGACTTTCTCGATCTTGAGACAATGAAAAGAGAAAATAATAGATAACAAAAGAACGTCCTTAACTTGCAATCTATGCGAGTTAGGGACGTTCTTTTCTCTTAAACGGTACAAAAAAACCGTCTAGGCAGACGGCATCAGTTCGTATCATCGATAAGCTCATTGGATCTTGCCACCACATCGGCTTCAGAAGGGTTATTCAATATTTCACGAGCTTTCTCAACCTCTTTACGTAGCTGACGGACTTTCTCCATCGGCTTCTTGACGTAATGGATATACTCAACAGCCAAGTGATGATCAGGCTTCTTGCCAGAGATCAAGCGGCGCAGGGTAGATTTGGATTGATACGCCCGCTCTTCGATCATACGACGCTTCTCATATCGCTCTACCATCTGCTCGATCTCGCTAATTTCTTGTTCCTTCTTCGCGATATATGTGTTTAGGAATGGGATGACATCTGCAGCTTTGCGGGACTTGAAACGTGATGGTACGTTATGAACAACCGGGTCCGTCATGATAACTCACCTACCCCTACATGTTATCAATTGTTACACCATTAATTTTACACGATCATTTCGCTTTTGCAATCCTTTTTTCTACCCATTTTATGGCCATTATTTGACGCCAATGTCAGCCCCTATTACACCAACGCTATTACCTTATCGACGACATCCTTCAGCATAGTGGTGATTCATAGAATAAACCACCTTTTTGATTATATGTTAGAATAAATAACATTATAATTCAGCATACAACAAAAAGAAAGAGAAACCTATAAGGCTCCTCTTAAGATAACTATATATATGTCATACCTTTGAAGGACTCCATTCAGCTATCTGCGAAATTAGAATGCATTCATCCGGGCATAGTGCCTGATTCGCCCATTGTCTTTTTTAACTGAATCTTTGTACGGTGAATCCGAGCTTTGATGGTACCCACAGGAACCTTCATAGCGTCAGCAATTTCTTGATCCTTGAGTCCGTAATAGAACTTGTACAAAAGCATCGTTCGCGTCCGGGGATCTAGCTCTCCAAGCATCTCAGAAATCTCCAACATCAATTGCGCTTCGTCCTTAGGCATGTCGTGACTGCAAACCTTCACTTCATCTGGTGCATCGTCGCAATAGCTGCTTGAATGAGATCTTCTCCTAGATGCTCGATTCAAGTTGAGTGCAACGTTTGCCGTAATGGTCTTGGCCCATGAAATCAGCTTACTCCGCTCTCTAAGCGTATGATGCTTCGTCAACATTCGAACCCATGCTTCTTGAACAGCATCCTGTGCGTCAGACTTATTGCTGACCTTCGAGTAGGCTACCCGAGTCATTTGATTATAAAGCTCCCGCAATTCATCCTCACAGTGTGCCGACTGCAAAGAATGATCTACATCGAAAGGTAAATGTAATGATTCATCATCCATTGATAATCGCTCCAATAATCAGATGATAGCGTTTTCATAACTATATCATACCTATCCATGAAAAAGAAGATTGTTCAACAAATGATTCATTTGTTGAACAATCTATTAGGCCGCTATTAGGACTTAAGAAGCGATTCCGGAATTTTCTTCTCCGTGGTGACCGCCTCGTTAAGCTCATTCAACCACGCTTCCGTCAGCTTGCCTTTGCCTTGCTTGATCACATGGACAACAACGGTACGCTTACCCCATTGCTTATAAACCTGTTTACGTGTTTTAAAGTAGAGATCAATCTTCCTGCCTTTGATCGCTGAGCCTGTATCCGCAACAACACCATACCCATAACCAGGAATAAACAAAACTGTTCCAATAGGGAAAACCTTCGGATCAGCAGCAATCGTTGAGACACTCGCTCTTCTTACCTTAACACCAGAGTAGGTTATCCCGTACTGAGGATGGCCCGGACTTTTGCCGGTTGATTCGATACCAGCTGTATAACCGGTCGCTATGACTTCAATATGCTTGAGCGTCTTCACGCTGCTATTCATGGTTACATTAGCTAATTGCTGCTGATTCTGTTTATTCGCTCCCCCTTCTTGAGAACCTTCATGGGGCTTCGCGGCACAAGGAGCAGATATCGTAGAGAACAGCAAAGCACCTAGCATTATTATTGTCGTTAGGACACGTTGTAACGAGCTAAAGCTTGTCATCATTTGGTTTGTTGTCCCCCTTAGTCGAAGGATACCCCAACGTGACAAGCTTTATGCAAGAGCCTTGAAGTCTGCTAGTTTTATAGATTAAATGTGTTTAGAGTTGATTTCCCCTTGGAGCAAACTGATTAATTCCTCCACCGGCTTCGCACCGATGTCGCCTTCGCCGCGTTTGCGAACGGAGACCGTTCCAGACTGCGCTTCATTGTCACCTATTACGAGCATATAGGGCGCTTTCTCCAGCTGTGCTTCGCGAATTTTATAACCAAGCTTTTCGTTGCGCAAATCCGATTCCACACGAATGCCTGCAAGCTGCAGCTTTTCTGCAACCTCACGCGCATAACCTTCAAAGGCTGTCGACACTGGAATAATCTTCGCTTGAATCGGTGACAACCATAAAGGCAATGCTCCTGCAAAATTCTCCAGTAGGAACGCAGTCATACGTTCCATCGTGCTAATGATACCGCGGTGAATAACAACCGGACGATGCTTCTTGCCATCATCCCCCGTGTATTCGAGTTCAAAACGTTCAGGCAGCAGGAAATCAAGCTGAGCTGTGGATAGCGTCTCTTCCTTGCCAAGCGCCGTCTTGATTTGCACATCAAGCTTCGGTCCGTAGAATGCTGCCTCGCCCTCCGCCTCGAAGAAAGGCAAGCCAAGCTCCTCTACAACCTCACGAAGCATACGCTGAGACATTTCCCACATTTCATCGTTTTGGAAATACTTCTCCGTATCCTGCGGATCCCGGTATGACAAGCGGAAGCGGTAATCCTTAATGCCAAAGTCATCATATACCTGACGAATCAGCGTCACAACGCGAGCGAACTCCTCTTTGATCTGATCCGGACGACAGAAAATATGAGCATCATTCAGAGTCATCGCCCGAACGCGGTGCAGCCCTGTTAGTGCGCCAGACATTTCATAACGATGCATGGTGCCCAGTTCCGCAATACGGATCGGCAGATCACGATAGGAGCGCATATCACTTTTGAAAACCATCATATGATGGGGACAGTTCATCGGACGAAGAACGAGCTCCTCGTTGTCCATAATCATTTTCGGGAACATGTCCTCACTATAGTGCTCCCAGTGTCCGCTTGTTTTATAAAGCTCAACATTCGCAAGAACAGGTGTATAAACATGCTGATAGCCAAGACGTTCCTCTAGATCAACGATATAGCGCTCCATCGTTCTGCGTAATTTAGCACCATTTGGCAGCCAAAGTGGAAGTCCTTGTCCAACCTCACGTGAAAAAGTGAACATTTTGAGCTCACGGCCAAGCTTGCGATGATCACGTTTCTTCGCTTCCTCTAGGAAATGAAGATGCTCATCCAGCTGTGCTTTCTTCGGAAATGCTGTTCCGTAGATGCGCTGAAGCATTTTGTTTTTGGAATCCCCACGCCAATAAGCACCCGCAATGCTAAGCAGCTTGAAGGCTTTAATCTTACCTGTTGAAGGAAGATGCGGGCCGCGGCATAAGTCAAAGAATTCACCCTGGTCATAGATGGTCAGCTCTGCCTCAACGGGCAGATCACGAATAAGCTCGAGCTTGAGCGGATCATTCAGTTCCGTGAATATCGCAATAGCTTCTTCACGGCTGACGACGCGGCGGCGAATCGGCAGATCTTCCTGTACGATCCGTTCCATTTCCTTCTCGATTTTCGTCAAATCTTCGGGTGTCAGCGATTTCTCCAAATCAATGTCATAGTAAAAACCGTCTTCGATTACTGGTCCAATACCTAGCTTAACTTCAGTTTTACCATAAAGACGTTTAATTGCCTGCGCCATTAGATGAGCTGTACTGTGACGATATACTTCGAGACCATCAGCAGAATCAACCGTTACAATCTCTATTGATGCATCTTCTTGAAGCGGTGTATAAACATCAATAACCTTCCCGTTCCTTTTTCCTGCAATTGCATTCTTTCTTAATCCTGGGCTAATCGAGCCCGCGATTTCTTCTACGGTTGTTCCTTGGGCGTATTCACGAATTGCGCCATCAGGCAGTTTCACTTGAATTGTCATGGCCTTATGCCTCCTAAAAATATCCTGCGGTATGTGAGTCTTACATCCGCATTGGAATCATTTTGTACATTCTTCGGGTGTGTAGGCAACAAAAAAAGCACACATCCCGTGAAGGGACGAGTGCTTGTTAGCCCCGTGGTTCCACCCTAATTCAACCTGCACAGCTAGAACTCGTAATAAACGAATGCTGCCGGTCCTTGTGAGCGTTCTATAACGGGAACGGCCCGGTACAGCTTACAACCAGCATACGAAATCTGGCTTCAACTGCACAGCTACAAAGGGGTATCCGTGCAACTGCAAACGTAAGGAAATTTCAGCCTGGTTTCCTCTTTCTGGAACGCGCGTGCTGCATAAACATGTCTTTGTCATTGCTTTTACTTGCCATAATTATAATCCGTCAGCGCAAACCGGTCAAGCCCAGACATTTCACGGAATAACCGTACGCATACGCATTCCCGTATCTAGATCAGAGCAAGCTGCAGATGGGATGGTTTCATCAAAATAAGAATTGCAATGTGCGCAATCGGTACAAAGCTGCACACGCTGCTCAAATATCGTCTCAAGTGTCCTCATGACGGGCAGCTCAGGCTGACGGGTATGGATAACAATCTGCTGCGGCGACACCGTAATAAGTGTGCTGACGATCATATCCTCCATATTCATCTCTGTCTCCAGCATCTCTGCAACAATTCGATCCGTCGGTATAGCTTCTAATAGTTGAAACTGTTCATCATATAAAGCAAACTCGCTCCCGCCCTTATGCAAGACATGAACAATCGGCAGCTTGACCTCCTGCATTCGAACAAAATATTTGAGCAGCGAAATAAATTCCTGATATTGTTTGTCCATGACATATTCTTCTACAGCGTAAGCCGCTACCTCGCGCAATTCTTCCCAATAGGAGGCAAGTCGGAAGGTTACGAAGCCATCCAGATGGATGCTTGTATGGCTGCTTATGAACTGCTTCAGCTCATCGGCCACTTTGCTCTTGCGTCGATCACGATCTATTCGCAGCATATCGCTGTCGACCCGATCTTCCTCAAGGGCAGGCACAACAGCACCATATAATAGATTCCGACAATACAGCTCGACCATCTCTACTTCCTTAGGCACCTCATAGTGAAATTGCTTACGAATGATGGCCTTCAGCAGCAGCGGCTCCATTTCAGTCATAATGTACTGTGCAAAAGCGTTTGCGGCTCTTCGGTATACCAAAGGACCATCATCAGCGAGGTGAAATTGTGGCAGAACAGCAGAGCATTGTATGGTACCGGCTTCATAATCAGAGCTAAACGAGCAGCTATGAGATGGTATACTTGCTCCGGTATCGCTATGTAAATCAACGAATTCTTCGTTCAGACAACACTGCAGTCGATCAAGCGCTTCACTAGAAGCTGACAGTAAAGAAACGGTAAACAGTTCCATGCGCTCACTCCTAAAGGTTTCTACAATTCATGAAAATCGTTTCTTTTTCCAACTTTGAAAGCATGCCGAGTTGTGAATTAAATCGCTTCTTTAACAGTATATGGCCTTACAAAAGTATATATACGATGTAGGGAGTGGCGATAATGGCGGGGGATTGGAATGAAAGGTTATTCATGGTATATTGAAACTTGTACGAAGTACACCTGTTGGAGTGAACCTAATGGATTATGAGTCAATTGAATATAATCGGTACCGATGGAATCGTATGCTGCTTAATGGTTTTTGGTGTATCTTAATCATCACCATCCTATTAGAAGGCATGTATTTAACGATAACAAAGGAACCTTTCCTTGCATTTATTACCAATTACATGTTAGAGCCAACTATTCTACAGCTGAGCCTTTTGCTTATTGCAGAAACCGCTTTCCGTGTTCTTAAAGGTAAGTATCAGGACTACATCATTATCCTCACTTCAGCTTTACTCGCTTTTATTATTGTTTATATCCATAACTCCATTAATTACCTACTCCTAGCTCTTTTCTTGCCTGTTATGGTATCCGTCTTCTACTTTCATCCTAAGAAGCTGATCTTTGCTCTGTGTAATACGATGATTTCCCTGTATGTCATGTATTGGACCAATGATTGGATGAACGAGGATATTACATTAGTTGGACTGTCTACAATCACAGTCATGTTCCTTTCTTTTTCATTAATTGCTTGGGGGATTTTAAGACGCGGCCGGGAATTGATGATTTACTTGAAATCCTATTATGAATCCAATCAACAGCTGCTGGTAAAAACAGTCTGGATGGACAAGCTGACCAAGACCGATGCTCTCACTGATTTGTACAACCATATGACATTCCATGAATATTTTGAAGAATTAATTAAACAGCATGAAGATAATGACCTTCCTCTGCAACTGGCTATTTTCGATATTGATAACTTCAAGAAGGTGAACGATTTGTTCGGTCATCGTGCAGGCGATGCGGTGCTGCAGCGTGTATCGGAGCTCATACGAAGTAAAGTAAGTGCGCATGACTTTGTTGCTCGATATGGGGGAGAAGAATTCGCCATTCTGTTCACTGAGAAAGCCAAGCTAGAAGCATTCAACTTGGTCGAGCAGATTCGGTTGGAGGTTTCACAAGCCCCCCATGAGCTTCAACAAGGTAGACCCGTAACCGTTAGCGT
Source organism: Paenibacillus baekrokdamisoli (assembly GCF_003945345.1). Classification (GTDB taxonomy): domain Bacteria; phylum Bacillota; class Bacilli; order Paenibacillales; family Paenibacillaceae; genus Paenibacillus_Z; species Paenibacillus_Z baekrokdamisoli. The sequence continues at coordinate 3,236,668 of NZ_AP019308.1, forward strand.
CGGTTTCGCCGAATATGAGTCCGGTGAAGGAAAAGAACATTTCTTCAACCGAGCCGATCAGGCGCTTTACAAGGCTAAGAATATGGGTAAGAATCAAACGGTTATCGCCTCAGGTACCCTAGAAAGCCAGTTGGCCTAGTGTTGAAATGACTGAAAAGGAGCTCTTCCCAGTAGGAATGACAACGTCATTCACTGGAGAGAGCTCCTTTTTAATTATTACTACAAAATAAGTGCTTGATAAATGCGAAGCATTGTACATAGAAGCCCGCTGCGCGGACGGATCATTCTTACGATCGCTGTTGTCTCCCTATTTCTTGATTCTATCCCTTAGAGGTAGAAATTCGGAGACAAAGGCGACCACTATCGCTTCTTCAGAACGATTCCGTCCGCTTCGCTTTTGTTTTGTGTTGGCAAGCACTGCAATAACGACAAAGAACGCTTATCCGTACTAATCCCTCCTGGATTAATTTAGATAAGCGTTTGACTCTAGCTTAGTTAGTTCTGCATCACAAAGTCGTGAAGAGCACCTTCGGTCTCATTATACATTTTAAGAATATCGTATCTTGTGTTGCGCTGTGCTGGTATCTTACCGCACTCCCGAATCAATCGAAGGATCGACTCAATGTTTACCTTATGCGTAGTTCCCGCTGCCGACACAACATTCTCCTCGATCATCGTGCTGCCGAAGTCATTACAGCCATAGAAGAGTGACTGCTTACCAACCTCAGGCCCCATCGTAACCCAAGAAGATTGGAAATTATCAATATTATCAAGCGTGATACGGCTAATAGCCAGCGTCTTGAGGTATTCCTCTGGCGTTGCCTTCTCACGTTTCATGTTCGTATTGTCAGGCTGGAATGTCCATGGAATGAAAGCAAGGAAGCCCTTAGAGTCATAACCATTAGCTATACATTCATCCTGCGCATCACGGACACGCAGCAAATGAAGCGCACGCTCCTCCATCTCTTCACCGAACCCAATGACCATCGTTGCCGTCGTATTCATACCGACACGATGTGCAGCCTTCATGACATCCATCCAGTCTGTCCATGAACCCTTAAGACGGCTGATCTTACGTCTTGTGCGGTCATCGAGTATTTCGCCGCCACCGCCTGGCAGAGAGTCAAGACCTGCTTGATTGAGCTGACGAACGACCTCTTCCATCGATAGACCTCCAGAGATAGCATGCATCTTGTGGATTTCAGCAGGAGAGAAGGAATGCATGGTAATCGCAGGAAAATGAATTTTTATTTTGCGAAGTAGGTCCAGATAATACGTGAAAGGCAAGTCAGGATTGACTCCCCCCTGCATCAGAATCTCTGTGCCTCCTACATCCATTGTTTCTTGAATTTTGCTTAATATCGTTTCATCTGGCAGAACGTATCCTTCCTTTGAACCGGGAGGACGATAGAAAGCACAAAAACGGCAATAAACATCGCAAACATTCGTATAGTTAATATTACGCCCAACAACAAAAGTAGTAATCGGGTCAGGATGCTTGCGCAGCATGAGCTGGTTGGCCACATGGCCCATCTTCTCAATCTCATCTGATTCAAACAACGTCACACAATCTTCCAGTCCAATACGTTCTCCTAGAAGCGCCTTATCTAAAATTCGATCTATTTGCTGCATCTGGGAAGACCTCCATTCTCTCTCACATTTCCGTTCCTATATTAGGCTCCATCTTCAATACTAACATAAATAAAGCAGCTGCGTCACCCGCAGGATCAACGAGTAAATGCCAGCCAAAAGGCGAAAAACGCGGCTAGTCCGCTTGGACTGCCGCGTATCGCTTTATATCGCTTCTTAACCGTTCAAGGCTTGCTCTAGATCTGCGATCAAATCATCAATATCCTCGAGTCCGACAGAATAACGGACTAGACCATCGGTGATCCCACGTTCAAGTCGAACCTCCCTTGGCATTGCCGCATGGGACATCATCGCAGGATAAGAGAGAATGCTCTCAACCGCACCTAGACTCACGGCAACCAGAGGCAGCTTCACACGGCTAAGAACCGCTTTGGCCCTGTCGCCATCCCCTACATCGAAGGAGACAACAGCTCCATAGCCTTGGGATTGCTTCTCATGAATTTCGCGACGCGGATGGTTTGGCAAGCCAGGATAGAACACCTGAACGACGTCTGTGCGCTGAGCAAGCCAATCTGCCAGCTTCCGTGCGCTGCGTTCACTATGCTCCATTCTCGCTTGCAAGGTCTTCATTCCACGTATAAGAAGCCAGGATTCCTGCGCACCCAGAACCGTGCCAAGACCATTCTGAAGCTGCTTCAATTTACGGCCGAGACTTTCTGTCGCTACAACTGCAAGCCCAGCTAGAACGTCACTGTGACCACCTAGAAACTTCGTCGCACTATGCAGCACAATGTCGACACCAAGCTCAATAGGACGTTGATGGTATGGTGTCATAAACGTATTATCGAGCATCGTGATCAAATCAAGTGACTTGGCCCATTCAGCGACTTCCCCGATATCCGTGATCTTGAGAGTCGGATTAGAAGGTGTTTCCATGAACACCGCCTTCGTATTGGACTGAAGCGCTGCTTTGACAGCTTCAAAATCTGTCATATCTACGAAGGTGGATTCGATGCCTAATCGGTTCAAAACCGTTGTCAGCAAGCGATACGTTCCACCATATACATCCTCGGTTACGATAACATGATCACCAGAGGAAAGCAGGAGAAACGTTGTGGATATAGCTGCCATCCCGGATGCGAATGCGAAGCCTCGGGCACCGCCTTCAAGCAGCGTAATATAATCCTCCAGCGCCTGTCTTGTCGGGTTACCTGAACGGCTGTAATCGTAGTCTGGTGGATTAAAGATATCGTGATGATGAAAGGTGGAGGCTTGATAAATCGGCACACTCGATGCACCAGTATGCTCATCAATCTCTGCGCCGAAATGAATCAGCTTCGTCGCGAATTTTTTATCCAGCTTCTCCGCTGATTTCCCTTGTTCTTGCTCTGCCATAGTTGCTTATGCCTCCTGTCTTTCACGTTTGGCTGCTGCTAGCGCTTGGTCCAAATCTGCGATAATATCGTCGGCATGCTCGATTCCAACCGAGAAGCGCAGCAGTTTATCGTCTACACCGATCTGACGGCGAATTTCTTCTGGAATATCCGCATGTGTCTGCACAGATGGATAAGTCATTAACGACTCAACGCCGCCCAGACTTTCTGCGAATGCAATGAGTTTAATATGGCGAAGGACCGGCTCTATATAGCCTGCGTCCTTCAAGCGGAAGGAGAAAATACCAGTATTGCCGGATGACTGCCTGTTCTGAACATCATGCCCTGGGTGATGCGGAAGTGCAGGGTAATAAACCTCTTCAACCAGCTCATGCTCCAAAAGCCAGCTCGCAACACGCGTTGCATTCTCCTGATGACGCTCCATTCGCAGGGCTAGCGTCTTCATCCCGCGCATAAGCAGCCAGGAGTCCTGAGCACCCAGTACCGCACCAATGGAGTTATGAAGGAAAGCCATTTGCTCCGACAATTCCTTACCCTTGGTTACGATCAGACCAGCAAGCACATCGTTATGACCACCGAGATATTTGGTAGCACTATGAATGATAATGTCCGCTCCAAGCTCTATTGGACGTTGGAAGAAAGGCGTCAGAAGCGTGTTGTCCACGATTGTAAGCATACCCTTCGATTTAGCCCAAGCGCATACTCGCTCGATGTCAGTAATCATCATTAGTGGATTAGTTGGCGTCTCGATAAGAACGGCTTTGGTATTAGGCGTATACAACGTAGACATCGCATCCAGATCATTCGTATCCACATAAGAAGCCGTTACACCGAATCGGCTCATAATCCGTTCTAATAGCCGATACGTTCCCCCGTACAAATCAAGCGATACAAGCAGATGATCTCCTTGACTGAATAAGGCAAATATGGTTTGAAGGGCAGCCATACCGCTGCTGCATGCGAAGCCTGCATCGCCGGATTCCAATTGAGCTGCAGCCTCTTCAAGCACTTTACGTGTAGGACTTTTTGACCTCGCGTAATCGAACCCTGTGCTCTCACCAAGACGCGGATGACGGAAAGCTGTAGCATTATAGATGGGAAAGCTGACAGCTCCGGTCACAGGTTCTTGAATCGATCCAATTTGCGCTAAGCGGCTTTCAATTTTCATCGTTGTATGAGCTCCTTTAAGATTAATTAATAGCCATTAAATCCCAGCGCCTAGGTCGAAAGGAGTCTGCTGATACACATAATAGTTCAGCCAGTTCGAGAACAACAGATTCGCATGTGCGCGCCAGCTCGATAGCGGCGCCTGCTCGGGATCATCATTAGGAAAATAATTCTTCGGTACGTTAATTTGCAGTCCTTTGGCCAGATCGCGATCATATTCATACTTGAGCGTAAGCGGATCATATTCGGCATGTCCGGTTACGAAGATCTGTCTGCCGTCCTTGGATGCAGCAATATAGATACCAGCATCCGGTGATGTAGACAGAATTTCAAGTCCTGACGCCTGCTCGATATCCTCCAGTCGCACTTCCGTATGACGGGATTGCGGTACGAAGAACTGTTCATCGAATCCGCGCATCAACGGAACGTTGCGTTTCTCAACCGTGTGCGGGAATACTCCGAATATTTTCTCAGAAAGATCATATTTAGGGACACCGAAATGGTGGAATAATCCAGCTTGTGCACCCCAACAAATATGAAAAGTTGAAGTCACGCGGCGCCTGCTCCAATCCATGATTTCCTTCAGCTCTTCCCAATAAGCTACATCTTCAAACGGCATTTGTTCGACAGGAGCCCCTGTTATGATTAAGCCATCATAATATTCATCAGCAATATCTTCGAATGTTTTATAGAAGCTCTCCAGATGCTCGGAGGACGTATTCTTCGACGTATACGTCTTCATATGAAGGAGAACAGCCTCTAACTGCAAAGGCGTGTTACCAATCAGCCTAAGCAATTGGGTCTCGGTCGTTTCCTTAGTGGGCATCAAATTCAGAATTGCAATACGCAGCGGCCTTATGTCCTGATGGTACGCTACACTTTCATCCATAACAAAAATGTTCTCGCCCGACAAAATGTCTTTTGCTGGCAAATGATCCGGTACTTTAATTGGCATTTCCATCACTCCTCAGTGGTGCGGCCATTCAACGTTACTTTTCTTGGAGGTTCAGGCAACGAAAATAGCCCCCTCTCTGTCGTCAGAGAGGGAGCACAAATTTATCGTTCATGCGCCTCTCATCTCTCAGAAACATTGAATCGTTTCCGCAAGAATTAGCACCGTGCGTGTTAACGCCGGTTGCCGGGCTTCATCGGGCTAGTCCCTCCGCCTGCTCTTGATAAGAAAGCTTGCTATTTGGTTACTTACTATTTCTTGATCTCACTTTAAATCATTCCTTAATTCAAGTCAAGTTGAATCCTTCTACATGGCGGCCAATAAGCCTCAAGCCTATCCGCACCGCCGAATCGAAATAGCATATCATATAAGGTGGCACAGCCATCTAGTTTCTTCTTGAATGGAAAGACATTGTCGGAGTATACTAGACAAGGATTATACGAATCCTAAAATTGCTGTTCATTTGAAACTAAAGGGGTGTTGACGAATATGGAAGGCGACCCGAGGCCTGCGGGTAACCGCATTAGTATACCAGTAGCTCAAGGAAACGTACCCTACAACGTACAGTTGCCCATGTTCGTCAACGCCGTAATGATACTATATACGGCTTAGCTAGGCATGGCTTGCTTCACGTTCACGTCCGTCTCCTTCTGCGCTTCTGGCATCCGGGAATTATACGCAACAAGGATGAAAGGAGAGGACGCGAATGAAAATCCGGTTGGTCAATCAAGGTATTTTCACACCGATTGAAGACATCCATTCGGCGCTTATTCCGCCGGCTGAAGGCTTCTACTGGATAGATGCAGATGTGGATGATTTGGAAGTGCTGCAGCCGATCTTCCAGCTGCATGAGCTTGCCGTAGAGGACTGTCTCAGTGAAGAGGAGCAGCGGCCGAAGATTGAAATTCATGAGGGCCATTATTTTATTGTGATCAATAGCATTCGTTTTGACGATGAAGAAATTTTTCTTCGTGCACTGAATATTTTTCTGGGCCGCCATTATATTATTACGGTTACGAAACAGAAGATCAACGAGCTTCGTTCACTCAAGCCTATCTTATGGGAAGAGGGCATAAGCCGTCCCGACTATTTTCTTTATCATTTGACCGATATCGTCGTCGATAATTATTTTCTTGTAGGCGATCGTATTGAAGCACGCATCGAAAGCTTAGAGGAAGATATTTTGATGCACACCAAAAAATCCCATTTGAATGAGATCATCGGTCTTCGAAGTGAAATTTTGTGGCTAAAGAAGGTTCTGAATCCGCAGACACAGGTTATCGCTACGCTTAACAAGAAAGACCTGAAGCTCATCGATGATCAGCTTCAAAAGTACTTCAGCGATATTTATGAGAATGCGGTTAAAATCGCTGAGACCTTCGAAACTTACCGCGATCTAATGGGAAACTTACGAGAGGCTTATCAATCCAGCCTTGCCAACCGAGCGAATGAGATCATGCGTGTGTTCACGGCGCTGACGACCATTTTCATGCCGCTGACGTTCTTAACAGGTATTTATGGGATGAATTTTGATTACATCCCAGGCATGCATACGCATGGTGGATCTTACATTCTGCTCTCGTTCATGTTGGTTCTCGCCGTTGGCATGCTGTATGTTTTCCGGAAGAAGGATTGGTTATAACGGACGCTCCTATTGAAGCACACATATAAAAGCTCTCTTCGGTCCATAATGGTCCTTAGAGAGCTTTTTCTGGCTTTATCTTTTCATTCCTAAGATCAGTTAACCTCTCCCGTTAATGCCTCTTTGCGACCCTTTTCCAAATCCACGAACGCCAGTATGGCAATTCCAACTATGAAGAATGCGACAAGCGACAGTATAGCAAGTCTGCTTGAGCCTGTTATTGTCCCCACAACGGAGAACACGAGCGGACCCGCTACCGAAGAGAATTTACTGGATAAGCTGAGGAAACCAAAAAATTCAGCCGTGCGTGAAGGTGGGACTAAATTGGCATACAAGGATCTCGCAATCGCTTGGCTGCCTCCCTGCACAAGACCGACCATAAACGCCAGTATGTAGAAGTGAATCGCATTGGTCATGAAGAATCCAAGAATGACTATGACCACATAGATCACAAGTGAACCATTTAATGATCGCTTCGTGCCAAACCGCGCCGCCAATTTAATGAATAACAGCGTGCTTGGATAGCCAACGAACTGTGTAATGAGAAGCGCTATTATGAGATCTGACGTACCAATACCGATCCCGCTTCCGTATATGGTCGCCATCACAATTACTGTGTTAATGCCATCATTGAAAAACCAAAAAGCCGCCATATATTTGAGAAGCTCTGGGTAACGTGAGGCCGTCTTCATTGTCCGTCCAATGCGCATAAAACCACTCTTAACTGCATCTCCAAAGCTAACCGCCTTACCCTTAGCCTGTTCCTTTACATGACGAACAATTGGAATCGTAAATACAAGCCACCAAATCCCTACCGTAACGAAGGCCATTTGCGTTGCAATGGTCTCGCCTGGGAACCCGAGTTTGTCCCAGCCTTTAATCATGACAAGGTTCACGGCCAGCAGCAGCCCGCCTCCCAAATAACCAAGTGCATACCCCTTGGAGCTGATTGCATCACGTTTCTCAGGCGGCGCAATTTCAGTAAGCAAACCATCATAAAAAGTATTGCCTGCGGCAAATCCGATCGTTCCTAGAACGACTAGCGTGGAAGCAAGCAGCCAATCCCCATGACCGATAAACCCCATACACATCGTCGCTAGCGCACCGATAATCGCAAAAGCAGTCAGAAATCTCACCTTTGATCCGGAGTAGTCAGCGATCGCGCCCATAATAGGTGATAACACAGCTACGAATATCATCGCAACAGTCTGTGTATAGCCCCAATAGTTCTCTGCTGTATTTCCGGGTAAATCAGATCCTGCAACCGTCTTATAAAAGATCGGCATGACCGCTGCCATTATGGTCGTCGCAAATGCTGAATTTGCCCAGTCATACATCAGCCATCCCCGAACCGCTTGTCGATTCACCGTCATCGCCCTTCCAGCTATCAGATTGTTTGTTGATTCAACCTTTTCGACAACGATACCTGGTTTCCTTCTTAATTTTCTGTAAATATGAGGGGTAAACCACCTCTAAAGCGGCTCTTGTTTTTGCTGTTACAGCTGTTTTCATTTATAATAGGAGTAATATGTGATAAAAATCTTTAATCGATTGGGGGTTTTCCGTGAATATAAATCAACTTGAGACGTTGTTGACCATATCTAAGACCATGAGCTTCCGAAAAGCAGGCGAGCTGCTCAACCTGACTCAACCGGCTGTCTCTGCACAGATCAAGAGCTTAGAGGATGAATTTAAAACCGTTCTGATTGACCGCAACCAGCCCGTCACCTTAACGGACCGTGGACAAGTATTTCTCGATCATGCAGAGCGAATACTAGCCATTGTTGAGGAGCTTAAACAAAAGCTTTCTGATCTTAGCCAAACACCACAGGGGCATATCGTTCTAGGTACGACCTCTTCGATTGCCATTCAGATTCTACCGCGCGTCCTTTCTTACTTCCAGGATCAATTTCCGATGATCAAAACGACGATTCACTCCATGCCCTCCTCTCAAGTAATGACAAGTGTAGAGAATGGCACAGTCGACATTGGTATCACCTACTTATCAGAACGCAACCCGAACGTTGAAACTTCGATTCTTTACTATGATACCTATGAGCTTGTTGTCTCGCCTGAGCACCCGATGAGCCATTTAAAGCACACCACAATTGAGTCGCTTAAGGACATTCCGATGATTATGCTATCTCCTGATACACTTGGCAGAAGGTTTCTGGATCAAATCTTTCGCAAGCTCAAGCTGCAGCCCCATATCGTTATGGAGCTATCAAGCAGTGAGGAAGTGAAGCGGATGGTTGAGATTAACCTCGGTGCTGCTGTCGTCTCGAAGCTGTCCATACACAATGAAGTGCGGCTTGGCACCCTTAAACGAATCAAAGTGAATGAGCTGGATATGAGTCATCCTGTTGGTGTTGTGTATAAATCAGGGCGCTACATCAATTCGGCTATGCAGCAATTCTTAAGTGATCTGAAAGGTATGCCTGAGGATCAATTTATCAGCAGTGAGTAGACGTGAATTGAAATGACAGGAGGATGACTAGCGATGAAATTCGACTTACACACCCATCACTTTCGCTGTGGACATGCAGACGATTCCATTGAAGCTTACATTCAGGCGGGCATTAAAGCCGGCCTTGGGGTAATCGGTATTTCCGACCACTCTCCTTATTTTGCAAGCGTGGAAGATCAGCCTAATCCCGGCACTGCAATGGCAAAAAGTGATTTTGTCAATTACATTGAAGAGGTTCTTAAGCTAAAAGCAAAGTATGAAGGCAAGATTGATGTACTCCTTGGGGTGGAATCCGATTATTATCCCGAGCATGAGCAGCTTTATAAGGATGTATATGCGAAGTATCCTTTTGACTACATTATTGGCTCGGTTCATCAGACGCGCGGTGTCAGCATTTTTAATCGCAAACGTTGGAAAGGCTTGTCTGCTGAGGTTCAAATCACGGAGAAGGAACACTACTATGCTTTAATCGGACAATCAGCAAAGAGCGGGATGTTCCAAGTACTCGGCCATATCGATGCGATGAAGGGGTACTATCCCGCATTCTCTGATATTCCCGCAACTGAAGCGATCGATACAGCCTTATCAATCATTGCTGATAGCGGGGTAGCAATCGAAATCAATACATCCGGTAAAATGAAAGATTCGGGTGGATGGTACCCATCCAATGCCATTCTAGAGCGTGCCTGCCATTATGGCGTACAAGTTACGTTTGGCTCAGACTCCCATGTTCCTAAGCGTGTTGGTGATGAATGGGAGCTTGTTGCGAAACGGCTGAAGGAAATCGGTTTTAAGCAGTGGGTTTATTTTAAGCAAAAGCAGCCGGTCGTCGTGAAGCTCTAAGCTGGCGCCGAGCAGACAAAAAAATGGACCTGCTCGCGGCAGGTCCTAACTTACATATAATAAAAAGGGGGTCTTGTTTATTATCATAACCCTCTATTGTGTTAGGACAATAACAGAAACATTTCATTTGTGTAACAAATTCGATTAGCCTACTTGGAAGGAGTGATATACATGTACGATTACCATCATCTTGGACATGAGAAGGAGCAAGCAACCTCAAAGCGGTCGCTCTGGATTACCCTTTTTTTAACTTTATTCTTTACGATTGTCGAAATTATCGGTGGCCTTCTAAGCAACTCACTCGCTCTATTATCCGATTCAGCTCATATGATCTCCGACGTCATCGCGCTTGGACTCAGCATGACAGCCATTTATTTGGCACGCCGTCCGCCCAATGCCCGTTACACCTTCGGTTACTTGCGCTTCGAGATTATTGCCTCTTTTCTCAATGGACTCGCCCTCTTCGCTATTGCGATTGGTATTTTCATTGAAGGCTACCAGCGCTTTATTCATCCTGTGCCGATCAAATTCGCTCTCATGCTAACCATTGCTTCGATTGGTTTTGTAGTGAATTTAGTTCTAACGCTGGTGCTAAGCCGCAGTATGAAGGAAGAAGAAAACTTGAATATTCAGAGTGCCTTATGGCATTTCATCGGAGATCTTATTAGTTCCATCGGTGTCATTATCTCGGCCATCATCATTTACTATACCAATTGGCTTATTGTGGATCCGCTCATCAGCATCATCATCGGCAGTATTCTCTGCATTGGCGGCTATCGTATTATCCGGGAATCTTATCTGATCCTTATGGAGTCCGTTCCTCACAAGTTTGATCTGGATGAAATGCGCAGCAGCCTGCTTGCAATTGATGGAGTCGAGGATGTACATGAAATGCATCTCTGGGCGATTTCCTCCAATCATTACTCCCTGACAGCCCATGTATTCATTCCCAAGAATATGCAGCCCTTCTGCGTCATTCTAGCCATTAATGAGCTGCTTCGTGATAAATATGATATTACCCACTCGACCATTCAGACGGAGCATGCCACGATTCATCCCCATGGAGAATACGGCAAGCAGTTCTTGAAGCAGCATGAGCTGCAAAATGCGGATACCTAATGGTTAACGTAATCGTAGAGAATAATTAAGGAGCTGAAAGCATCATGTGGTTCGCAGCAGCCGTGAGCAGCGCGGTACTGTTTGGCTTGGCAGGCTGGTGGATGAAAGTGTCCCAGATGCAGAGTGGTTCTCCTTCTTGGCTGCTTCTGGGCCTCTATCTATCAGGAACCCTTGGATTCGGCATTCATGCTTTAATCGAGCATACCTTAATCCCCTCTCTTCTTGATGCAAGGGTATGGGCAGCCGGTATCATTATTGGTGCCGGATCGGCTCTCGGAAATGTCTTGTTCATGAAAGCATTAGAATACGGACCTGCCAGCTTAACATCACCCTTGACCAACATGAATATTGTTCTCGTGATTGCAATGGGCGCCTTCGTCTACAAAGAGCATTTAACAGGGGTCCATTTCTGTGGGGTGCTGCTCTTGCTATTGGCGGTTATTTTTGTTTCTATGCGCGGGAACAAGGAGAAACAATCGATAAAACATAACAAGTGGTATCTTTATGTGGCGATCAGCATCCTAATGTTTGCCGTTCGTAATGGAGGGTTGAAGGTAACTGAGGATATGGGACTTGCAGGGGCACCTATCTTATTCGTTGCTTACCTATTATCGGTTCTTTGGTTTGCCAGAGCGGCCTTACAGGAAAGAAGCCTGCTCATTCACACAGCGAAAATTAATGATCCATCTACTGTTATTAGAAGCTCCATGCAGCTTGCGAGTGCTTCAAGACATACAGGCATGTACTGGGGATTACTTGCCGGATTATTCTCTTATGGTGGGTTGCAGCTGTATGCCATTTCGCTCGAGACAGGACAAGCCAGCATCGTGGGTCCAATCTTTGCTGCTAACAGCCTTATCGTAGCCGCAGGCTCCATCGTTCTTTACCGGGAAAGACTTACTCCCTTGCAGTGGACAGCCTTCATGCTCATGATAACTGGGCTCGTGCTTATCCGACTATAGGTAGATGGTAATGCATCATCTTAAGATCTATTGCGGCTAGAGAATTTTTTGCGTAAGGAAGACTCTATCGAATCAAAAAAACGCCGAACCTGCTGACGCATCCGATTACCTGAAGATAGCTTCATGACAGATCCCCAGCCATCATACCTCCCACCCTTGCCAATAATCAGCCGATAGAGCTCGCGTACTCGCTCATTCACCGTATCCAGCTTGACGTCATCGAACCTGCTTATTACAAGCGGATAAGGATATCCATTCTCCGGGCTGCCTTCTTTTTCTTTCTCAATTCGATATCCTAACGTCTGAAGCGTAGACTCCACCTCGCGCCTTTGATTATCTTCTTGGAATAATAGCCAATGATACACATGTCGAGGCTGCTTGATGTCATCACCTTTATGAATAAGCGCATAGATCATTTGTGCATTATGAACGAATAATTCTTCTAATTGATCTGGCAGCATAAACAAATAAAAGGACCACTCGGGATCTGGCTTCAAGTAATGCTGCACCCGATATGCCCAATGCTTGTCCATCCACTGCCTAATCAACTCTTCATTCAAGCGACCGGAGCTCACATAATAATAAAACTCCAGACGGGTTGCAGCGTTGATCCGCCCTACATAAATAGCACCCGCATCTTTCTTCAGCCATTGCTCTAGACTAGATTCAAACTGCTCCAACTGTTTGATGAAATCTCGCTTTGAATGATTATGGGTTCGAACAGGATATAAATTAATCGTTACCGAGAATAATTCGCTATATTCCGCTAAAGGAGCAGCGCCTTTATAACCAATATTGACCAGAACACGCAACTGATCTGACTCTGATCGGCGTTCGTAAAATCCCCAATTGTCCGTCATACAGCACCTCTGCATAAGTTATTCGCATCTATATAAGTTGAACTTAAGAAACGAACAACGAGCCGCTGCACAGATGGAATGTTCTTCCGATCGCTGTTGAGCCCGGATTTCTTATTTTGTCCCCTGATAAGGGGGAAATCCGGTCTCAAAGGCGAACGATCACGCTTCTCCAGAATCATCCATCTGCTCCGCTCACTTGTTATATCTCTAGTTCAACTTATATAGTTCTTCTCGTTACATACCAACCATTATAACGTTTCTGCTTAGCATATGACTATTTTTTTATATACATCATCTATTTGAAGCTAACTTTACTATAGTAAATATTAAAATATAAGTATTTTTTGACAACTGTTGTTTACCCTCTCCTTTTTTAAAACACCATGTGCTACAATGGAATTACCGAAAGAGGGGTGATAACGGTGGATTATTCCAAAATGTGTCCAAAATATGAATGCGCTACTGAATTACTTGGTAAGAAATGGACAGGTATGATTGTCCGCGTTCTGCTTGGAGGACCTAAACGGTTTAAAGAAGTGAAGGAACAAATTCCGGAGATGAGCGATAAGATGCTGACCGATCGGATGAAAGAACTCGAGCAGTTCCAAATTATTAAACGAAGCGTTTACCCGGAAATGCCGGTTCGGATTGAATATGAATTAACGGAAAAAGGACGGGGTCTAGAGCCCGTTATCCAATCGATTCAAGATTGGGGCGAAGGTTGGTGTTAAGCTGCTGCATTCATGCTGGCAGCTTTTCTGCTTATAAGGACAGATGAAAGGCGCGGGACAATTCGTCCACGCGCCTTTGTTGAAGAATCGTATGATTGCTAAGCGTAACGAGTCCAGGATCGTAGAAGTTGACCGACATCATCACCATCCAGGATCATTCTCTCCATATCCTGATTAATGAGCTGCCGGGATGAGTTCCACCTCTCATTCAAGTAGAATCCGGATGTTTGAACCACCTCAAGCTCCTTCAAATATCGCTGCCAGAACTTGTTCTCAGTCATCCCGCTCTGCTGGGCTAATGAGTATGTCAAAGGCAGAACATTGGCTTGCTGGAACCTCTCAGGTCGCTCCAAGATGTAATGGCGTAGGAATGCCCAGGCGAGATCTGGATGCTGCGATTTGGTTGTAATTCCACAACCCCCCATATAAATCATATTAGCCTCCTCTTCTCCAGGCATCCGCGGTAAACCGACTACCTCGAAATGATCGTCGATGTTATGGTGAATTAAGCCGCCAGTAAACCATGTAAAAGCAAAAACCATTGCAAACCCCTGATGAAGCTCACCCGCTCCAGACGGTTCTCCCGGATTTCGATTAATATGGTGAACGCGGAACATATCGACTACTTTCTTAAACGCTTCTATGGTTGCTGGACTATCTACATAGCCTCTGGCTGTCCTGCCATCCGGAGATAAGTATCTGCCTCCATTACGCATGACGAAAGGCTCGAAGTACTCGATATCTACGCCAGTTCCAAACCCAAATTGAGTAGCTAATCCCTGATCATCTCGGATCGTAAGCTTCTTGCCCAGCTCTATCATCTCATCCCATGTCCAATCATCCGTTGGATAAGGCAGCCCAGCCCTATCGAACATGGCTTTATTGATAAGAATCAGCGGAACAGATATATCGATCGGCAGTCCTGTCAGCTTGTCGTCTTGAAGTGCTACACCAAGAATACCTGCATTCAAATCCTCCTCCAGCCCATCAATCTCTCTTACGCATGGCATTAAATCAATAAATAAACCCTCTTTCAGGCATAAAGCCCATCCACCCGAATCCATAATGTCAGGCGGAGCATCGGAGTTGAAAGCACGTAAGGACTCAAAATTATCAGTCACCTGCTCGATATCAATCTGAACGTCTGGATGCTTTTGTTCGAAGGAGGCTTTGGCCTGAATAAGATCATTCAAATTCTCAAATTGTGTCGTAAATTTAATAGTTGTTATACTCATGCTCATTTCCTCCATTTGCTCTTAATAGGAGCTTCTCGATATATCCGATCGCCGCAGTTTCAAAGGTTTTGGCTGTCTCAAGCTGAATGGCACACCAATACACAGTATCCTCTTCCATTCTTTTTCCGCTGCGTTCAAAAGGTACAGCTTCGCTAATTGCATTCAGGCTCTCCGCTGCCTGCTCATACGCTTCCGCAGCAAGCAGTGCGAGCCGCATGGCTTCACCTTCAAGCGGGATGTTATGTAGATATTGTACAGCTAGCCTTCTAGCATCTCCATAGACAGCGGCTAATTGCCCCATGCCATAGCGATTGGGAGAGGTGATCCCGTTGCGCAAATGATCGATCCAGCGGTCGTACGCCGTAATACCCGATGTATAAGATAAGTACACGGTCTTAGGAAAATACGGACAGCCCTTCCTGGCGTAGTCCACTGCAAACTGCAGCGCTTGCAGCGTCATCGCTTCATTCGGGGTGAACGCAGCCGTTGTGATTTTCTTATCGATGCCAGCTAGAAAGCGAAGTGGGTTCTCTGTGATGTCTTGGTAGGACAGCATCTTTCCCTCTGGTCTAATGGCATCCGTTAAGTAGACAAGCTGATTATCATCGTCATAGCCATAAATCAGTGACCATTCATGAACATAAGGGCTTTCCGCCAAGGTATCGAAATAAAGCACAGGTTGACCTGCATCCACATATTTGCGAATAAAGGGAATAACCGCTTCCTTAATTGGCAATACAACCGGAAACCGTTCAGCAGCACCCAGCAGCGGAGTAGGTGCATGGGCTAATTGACCACAAAGCAGACTAATCTCGTAGCCCAATTGTTCCATGATCTGAACTAGCGTCTGACGCCAGTCGAAGATAAATATGCCGTCGGCAAAGGTTGTCTTATTCGAAATTTTCATGCGAAATGCAAAACCAGATATACCCATTAAAGTCGATGGCTCCACCGGATTGCCGATCGTTGATAAAAGATGGCCAATCCGATCCATTAGAGTTGTTCTAACTCGCTTCTCCGAATGCCATTCCGATAAAGGAAGTATAACTTTCTTGCCCATCGAGCCCGCTCCCTTCTCTTGAGGAAGGTCGAAATAGGAGCGGCTGTCATAGAGGCTGCGGATCTTCTGCTTGGAGCGGTGAAGATACGTATACACTGTGCCCGTTGTCGTTTGATAAATTTCCGCAATTTCTTGGGGGGACAGCTGTTGAAAGAAGTAAGCCTCGAACATTCCCCGTTCCTTGCGGTTTAAGCACCGCAGCAGGGCATTAATCATTTCATACAGCTCTTTGCGCTGAATCTGCTCATGAGGATCATTAGAGGTGTGAGCCTGATTGGCTTGCGTCAAATAATGCAGAATGCTGCTTAAGTCCTCCCAATCAACCGAACGGCTGTCTCTCCCATGCCCCTGCAAGTTTGTGAACAGCTGTTCCTTCTTATAGGGTCCCCCCCGTCTGAGCCTCATTCTCGCTTGATTGTAGACAATACGGTGCAGCCAGGGCAGGAATCGACTCGTATCCGACAATGAACCGACATGCAAGAATGCGCGAATAAGAGCATCCTGTACGATATCCTCCGCCATATGGGGATCTCCTGTAACCTGCTGTGCCCATCGCTTGGCCTTTTCCCTATGGGTATGGATTAATTCTCCGAATGCCTCGGTATCCCCCTGCTGTGCCCGTTCCAAAAGCGTCATATCAGTCATTTGTTGTCGATATTCATTGCTCTCTCGCCGCTCATGATTCGCTTGTCTTCCTTCTTCCGAAATGCTCACACCCGCTGCCTCCTGTACCGCCTTTTTCGACCCTCATTAAGATAGATGCCACAGGTACTCCTCTTTTGAACAAATAGTTGTAGTGATTGTACCAAATAAAGGTTATTCCTGAAAACTATATAAGTTGAACTTAAGAAACGAACAATGAGCCGCTTCACAGATGGAATGTTCTTCCGATCGCTGTTGAGCCCGGATTTCTTGTTTTTTCCCCTGATAAGGGGGAAATCCGGTCTCAAAGGCGAACGCTGACGCTTCTTCAGAATCATCCATCTGCTCCACTCACTTGTTATATCTCTAGTTCAACTTATATAGTATTCATTGATACCTATGAGCTAGATGACTGAGGTGCATATTTGAGCACAAAAAAAAGACACAGGTGAGCGTTATTAACGCTGCATCTGTGTCTTTTATGATCCGTGTGATTCGATTACATACCCAACCATTTCTTGAACATATGTTTAGTTGTGTCTTTATTGATTGCTGCAATCGAAGTCGTAAGTGGAATACCCTTTGGACAGGAGCGTACGCAGTTCTGCGAGTTACCGCAGCCTTCAATACCGCCATCCTCCATCAGTGTTTCCAGACGTTCCTCTTTATTCATCTCACCTGTTGGGTGAGCATTGAACAGACGTACCTGTGAGATCGCTGCCGGACCGATAAAGCTGTTCCGGTCATTGACATTCGGGCATGCTTCCAAGCATACGCCGCAAGTCATACATTTGGATAGCTCGTACGCCCATTGACGCTTCGTCTCTGCCATCCGGGGACCTGGACCGAGGTCATAGGTACCATCGATTGGAATCCATGCTTTAACACGTTTGAGTGCGTTGAACATACGCTCACGATTAATGACAAGGTCACGGACAACCGGGAACGTGCTCATCGGTTGAAGTCGGATCGGCTGTTCAAGTTTGTCGATTAGCGCGCTGCAGGCTTGACGCGGCTTACCGTTAATAACCATGGAGCAAGCTCCGCATACTTCTTCCAAGCAGTTGGATTCCCAACACACCGGAGCGGTCTTATCTCCATCTTGCTTCTTCGGATTCCGTTGAATTTCCATCAACGCGCCGATTACGTTCATATTCGGACGATACGGAATTTCAAACTGTTCCGTATAGGATTGAGCATCCGGAGCGTCTTGACGCGTGATGATCAGCTTAACTGTTTTTGCTGCAACTGTCGTTTCCGCCATCGTTATTCTCCTTTCTACTTTTCCTTCGAATAGTCGCGTTTCCGCGGTTTAATAAGCGATGTATCCACTTCTTCATACGAAATTTGCGGGCCTTCTGCCGTCCACTTCGCTTTCGTGGTCTTCAAGAACTCCTCATCGATACGATCAGGGAATTCCGGTTTATAATGCGCGCCACGGCTTTCGTTACGAAGAAGGGCACCAAGAGTCATCGCTTCGGAAAGCTCCATCATGTTCCAGAGCTGACGAGTAAACGCGACCGATGCATTATTCCAACGCGCGGTGTCATTGATGTTGATGTTGCGGTAACGCTGCTTAAGCTCTTTGATCTTGACGATTGTTTCTTCCAGCTTCTTGTTGAAGCGAACAACGGTCATATTATTGGTCATCCACTCGCCAAGCTCTTTATGAAGCACATAAGCATTCTCTGTACCGTTCATGCTGATGATGCTTTCATATTTAGCTGTTTGACGTTTATTCTCGCGCTCATAGACCGAAGAAGAAATATCCTCTGCGGATTTTTTAAGCCCTTTAATGTATTCAACAGCTTTAGGTCCCGTGATCATACCGCCATAAATAGCGGAGAGCAGCGAGTTCGCTCCCAGACGATTAGCACCGTGGTATTGATATTCACATTCGCCGCAAGCGAACAGACCTGGGATATTCGTCATTTGATTGAAGTCAACCCACATTCCGCCCATTGAATAATGGACAGCCGGGAAGATTTTCATCGGAATTTTACGCGGGTCATCGCCCATGAACTTCTCATAGATCTCAATGATACCGCCAAGCTTAACATCAAGCTCCTTCGGATCCTTATGTGAGAGATCAAGATAAACCATGTTCTCGCCGTTAACACCAAGCTTCTCGTCTACACAGACGTGGAAGATTTCGCGCGTCGCGATATCACGAGGAACCAGGTTACCGTATGCCGGATATTTCTCTTCAAGGAAATACCATGGCTTACCGTCCTTATACGTCCAGATCCGTCCGCCTTCACCGCGAGCCGATTCCGACATCAAGCGCAGCTTGTCATCGCCTGGAATGGCAGTCGGGTGAATTTGAATGAACTCGCCGTTCGCATAATCAACGCCCTGCTGGTACACGGCGCTCGCTGCGGTTCCTGTATTAATAACGGAGTTCGTTGTTTTGCCGAAAATAATTCCGGGACCGCCTGATGCCAGAATAACCGCATCTGCAGCTACCGTATGAACTTCCATCGAACGAAGATCCTGTGCAGATACGCCGCGGCATACGCCATCGTCGTCAAGTACTGCCCCAAGGAACTCCCAGTGCTCATACTTCGTTACAAGACCCGCTGTTTCCCAACGGCGCACTTGCTCGTCCAGCGCGTATAGCAGCTGTTGGCCTGTTGTTGCACCAGCAAATGCTGTACGGTGATACTGCGTGCCTCCAAAGCGACGGAAATCGAGCAAGCCTTCTGGTGTCCGGTTGAACATAACGCCCATCCGGTCCATCAGATGGATAATACCAGGCGCTGCGTCGCACATTGCTTTTACCGGTGGCTGGTTGGCAAGAAAGTCCCCACCATATACCGTATCGTCAAAGTGCTCCCAAGTGGAGTCGCCTTCACCTTTCGTATTAACCGCACCATTAATGCCGCCCTGCGCACAAACGGAGTGAGAACGTTTTACAGGCACAAGCGAGAATAAATCAACATGCATACCCGCTTCTGCTGCTTTAATTGTAGCCATTAGACCGGCGAGGCCGCCGCCTATGACAATTATTTTATTTTTAGCCATATCGATTCGCTCCTTGTCCTAATGCCTAAACGAGATTCGTCAACTGCAGCGCTGCGGAAGCCGCTTCTTTAAACTCATCGCTGCGGAACGCCACAAGCGACAGAAGGAACAAAGCCGCTACGATGACAAATACGCCCATCCATATAAAGGAAGAAATTTTCTGAGCACGAGGGCCAACTGTAATACCCCAGCTCACAAGAAATGCCCACATCCCGTTACTGAAGTGGAATGTAGCTGCAACAACACCAATGATATAGAGCAAGAAGTAGAACCCATTGGTCGAAATACCATGCATCAGGTTGCCAAGATCTTCATGCTTCACATTACCGATCAATACTTGATAACGCGTTTGGTAAAGATGCCAGAAAATAAAGATGAATGTGATTACCCCTGAAATCCGTTGAAGCGCGAACGCCCAGTTGCGGCCATATTGGAACCGTCCGGTGTTCAGATTTGATTGGTACGCGACATACAGACCATAAACGCCATGGAACAACAATGGCAGCCAAATGCCGAAAAGCTCAAGGAAGAAGACCAACGGAAGATCATTCAACATTTTGATGCTATCCTTGAACCCTTGCGCTCCGCCCTCGTATGCCGAGTAGTTCGTCAGCATGTGCTCAATAATGAACAAGCCGAGCGGGATTACTCCTAGCAGGGAGTGGATCTTGCGCGATAAATACGAATTTCCTTTCATAACTTGTGCGTTCTCCTTTCCATACTGTGGAATTACATTCGCCATACTTCGCCAAAACCATTCTCCATTGTACAGCCAGCCCCTATAGGCGTCAATATATAAGCTTGACACTTATTTGTCACACTTCACATCATACTCCTTTTGCGCTTATAATGGAATTGCTGATTATTCATTAAAAGTTATAACAATTATGCATATGTAAGTCTGATAAAGGAGATCTTCACATGCTTGAGGAATTACATGTATTCGCTATCGTAGTCGAGCAATCCAGCATGAATAAAGCCTCTGCGATCTTGAATTTATCACAGCCTGCTTTATCACGGAAGATTGCCAAGCTTGAACAGGAGCTCGGTGCTCTACTATTCAGGCGTATTGGCAAGCGGCTTGAGCTGACTCGAATTGGCCAATTGACCTATGAGTATGCTGTCGAATCCCGCCAGCAGCATCTGCGCTACCTAAAGATGGTTGCTGATTATAAAAGCGTAGGCCGTTCCTCCTTCACGATTGGTGCGAGTCTTACAACTCTACAAACCACGCTGCCCGATCTCATTCAAGCGCTGACCAAACGAAGTCCGGAGCTCGATATTAAAGCCATAACAGGCAAAACTCATGAAATTGTAACGCTAGTTCGAGATCACAAAGCAGATCTCGGCATTGTCGCCTCCCGAATCGATGATCCCTCATTACACTGTATACCTCTATTTGACGACCATCTTGTGCTGGTGCTCCCCCGTAACCATTTTGTTATGGATAAAGGGCTGCCGGTTATTGGCGACTTAGACGGAATGCCAATGATCCTGTTCTCCAAAGGAACCTGGTATCGGATCTTAACGGATGAGCTGTTTGACAAGTATCAACTATCACCTGATGTTCGGATGGAAATTGACTCTTTCGAAGCCATTCTAAGGCTGCTTCATACTTGCCGAGCCGGAACACTGCTGCCCAAATCCTATTTGCGCCCAGAAATGATCGCAGATAACGACCTTACCGTTATTCCCATTCGCGAGCTTGTTGATTCTAAACGGACCACTTCTCTTATCCATGCCGAAGCTGAAAGCCTTAGTCCGGCTATCCGGTTGTGGATCGACGAGATCGCTACGCATTATAAACGGAATGGCAGGAGCGCTGCTGACGCTCCTCTAGGATGAAGAAGTGGCTGGACGCGGTCGGGGGATCAATTTCCGTCGCTGTTGAACCCCGGAATATTGATTATACGCCTAGCGGTGTATTCCCGGGTTCAAAGGCGAACGCTCGCGCTCTCCAATCGAATCCCCCTTCCCTTTGTCCATGCCATCTTCATCCCTGCTTCGCGGATGCAGCTTGCCTAGCGGATTACATTGCTCCGCTGGGGGTAGAAGGCTTGAAGCTCCGCCTGTCTATCGACAGCTACCGCTTATAACAATAAAGGACAGCAGCCGTCAAGCGGCCCTGTCCTTTATTGTTTGCCATTTTCCGTATCCAATACCATTCCGAGCTTACGAGCCATCCAAGCGGTCGTACTAGCCTGCAATAAAATCGTCAGCATGATCGCCATGAAGGTAACAGATGCGATAATATCCGCGTGCTTGACGCCCATACCTGCCAGCATTCCTGATAAGGCAGCAGGTATGACTCCCGTTTCGCGAACCCACATCATAAAGGTCATTTCCTTAAGTGACCAACGTGATTTCACATCTGGCAGCGCTGAAGCAAAGACCGTAACCGGACGAGCGATGAACATCAACACGAGTACGGCGATTAAGCTCTGCCACCAGTAATCGGCAAGCAGTGTGAAATTGACTTGACTGCCAAGCAGTATGAAGATCAGCATACGCATCATAACGGTCATATTATCGGAGAAGTGAGACATCTCTTCGTGCTTTCCGCTCATATGGATACCAAAGGACTGCGCGTTCCCCCAGATCAAGCCAGCTACAAAGGTAGCCATAAAGCCGCTCACATGAAGAAAGTCACCGATTAAATAGGCCCCGATCGCTGTACCAAGCATCGCAATTGTCGTGTAATCACGCAGAACTCCAACACGGATATGTGCAACAAGATAGATCATGATGAAGCCCACTGCGATACCGATACCAATTCCGCCTAAGGCTGTTTTTAGAAAATCCAGTGTAATGACCCCTGCATCCAGCGATGATTTCCCTGTTGCAGCACCGAGCAAAGCGAAGGTAAGGATTGATCCCGTGGCATCATTAAAAGCTGATTCGCTTTCTACCGTCTCCCTTACCCGCTCACGTATTCTCACCTGACGGAAGACGGGGATTATGGAGGCGGGGTCCGTGGAAGCGATGACTGAGGCAGCAAGCAAGGCATAAAGCCACTCAATACCAAACAGCCAATGAATCGCCGAACCGGCAATAGCAACCGTTATAAGAACCCCAGGCACACTGAGAAGCCCAACCGTCCAGCCAACTTTTTTGAGTCCATGTAATCGGATATTGCGTCCGCCATCGAACAGAATGATAGAGGATCCAGCTACCAAGATCAGCTGATTGGTTAATGAGCTGCTGGATTCATTAATCCAGTTCAACCCTTGACCAATAATCATCCCAACGATAATGAAAAGGGCAACATCCGGCAGTCGAAGCTTGGAGGCAACCGTTCCGGCAATCATACCAGCCGCTACGATAATCAGCATTAGTAATAGGAAGTGATGAATTAATTCCGTTGTAGGAGTTTCCATCGTTTAATGGCACGTCCGTTTCTTGAAAAGTAGCAAGCATCGTGATTAACGAATAACTGACTCCTCGAAATGTTCAATCTGTTGATTCGTACCGATTACGACCATGACATCCTTCTCGGCAAGTACATCATTTGCTTCTGGTGCAATAATAATACCCTTGGGCTTATTAATAGCGACTATACTGCAGCCGAATCGCGCGCGTGGATTAAGCTCTCTTAAGGATACGCCATTCAGACATTTCGGTACGGCAAGCTCTGCGATTGTATATTCCTTAGAGAGCTCAATATAATCAAGCAAATTCGGTGAAACTAGCTGATGCGCGACGCGGATGCCCATGTCCCGCTCTGGATAGATAACGCGGTCAACGCCGATTTTCTCGAGCACACGTCCATGAAGCTCAGTCATCGCCTTCGCGACAACCTGCTTAACACCGAGATCCTTCAACAGGATCGTCGTTAAAATACTAGCTTGAATATCATCACCAATCGCGATAACACCACAGTCAAAATTACGCACACCTAGTGATCGCAGCACTTCCTCATCTGTTGCATCTGCAATAACAGCATGTGTGAGAACCTGACTCATTTCTTGAACTGATTCTTCGTCCTTATCGACGCCAAGCACCTCATAGCCAAGCTGTATTAGTTCTCTGGCCAAGCTTGAGCCAAAACGGCCGAGCCCGATGACGACGAATTGATTGCTTTTCATTCTCTTTCTTTTCCCCTATCCAATCGTAATTTTACCTTCCGGATGACGGTACAGTTCTTTTTCCGTGCGAGGTCCCAGCGCATAAGCAAGCGTCAGCGGGCCAAGCCTTCCAGCGAACATGGTGAGCGAAATAAGGACTTTCCCGATATGCGATAATTCAGGTGTTATCCCTAGTGTTAAGCCTACCGTTCCGAATGCAGATGTCGTCTCAAATAATATTTTGATAAAAGCTTTGTCCTCTGTCGTTGACAGCACCATGGTCACGAAGATAACAAGAGCCAGCGATAGCATCGTAATGGTTAATGCTTTGAAGATTCTCTCGCGTGCCAGGCGATATTTGAAAAGCACGATATCCTCTTTGCCTCGCATCATAGCTATAACAGCACCAATCAGGACAGTGAACGTCGTTGTCTTGATCCCGCCACCGGTTGATCCTGGAGATGCTCCAATGAACATTAAAATGATCGTGAAAAATTGTGTGGCTTGTCGAAGTGAGGCAAGGTCAAGCGTATTAGCCCCCGCCGTTCTCGGTGTAACGGATTGGAAGAAGGAAGCTAATATTTTACCGCCCCAATTCAGCGAACCAATTGTCTTGGTGTTGGAATATTCAAAGATAAAGATGACGATGGCACCTACAATGATAAGCGTGCCGGTCATGGATAGTACAACTTTGGAATGCAGTGATAGTCGTTTATTTTTACGGTAATCCATCAAATCCGCCATAACAATAAATCCGATCCCACCTGTTACAATAAGCAGCATCGTTACGATATTAACGAGCGGATCATTCACATATTGCGTCAAACTCGTGAAGGGAACTCCGAACTGCCCGAATAGATCAATGCCTGCATTGTTGAAGAATGAAACCGCATGGAACATGCCAAAATAAATCGCTTGACCAATCGGCATGTCATAAGACCAGCGTATCGCGAACAGGACACCACCCACGAACTCAATCGTGAGCGAATATAGGATGACCTTTCGTATGAGCCGGACAATACCCTCCATACTGTTCTGATTCATTGCTTCCTGTAGAATCAGACGCTCTCGAAGCGAAATCCGCTTGCGCAGCATGATGGCAAATAACGTGGACATGGTCATAAAACCGAGTCCACCCATCTGGATAAGCGTCATAATAATAACTTGTCCAGGTATAGACCAGTGGCTTCCTGTATCGACCGTCACAAGCCCCGTCACACAAGTCGCGGTAGTTGCAGTAAACACGGCATCGATGTAAGGCGTGAATGTCCCCGCTCTTGATGAAAAGGGCATGGAGAGCAGCAGTCCTCCCATCAGAATAATGAGAGCAAAGCCAGTAACGAGAATACGGGGCGGTGACCATTTGGATACATTAAAAAAAGCTTTCATGCAGCACCTTTCCACCCCTCTTAACTATTTATACGCACAAAAAAAAGCACTGGAAGCCCAATGCTTGTTGCCATGAGTCCTGTTCCAGGGAAGCCTACGAGGTTAGCTGACGGATTCGGGCCCGGACAGGCGGCCCTATTCGCAAGAATGCAAGTTCGCTAACTTGAGAAATTCACCCCGTGCTGACGGTATTCACGACTCGACAAAATCGATCGCTTCTCGACAACAATATGGTTCCCCCGTTTTCACTTTGAAATTCGGCTTTTTATGCAATTGATCACATTATATATTGCCGCGCCTAGAATCACCAAGCGACAATTAGGAAGATATTCAAGCTTATTCGGCCAAAATAACGCAATCAATGCCCAAAATCAAATCGTTGCTAGCTTTCTTGCTTTATTACCTCGTGATTAAATCGAGAATGGATGCAATCGCATGGATAATTTCGAAACAACTATGATATGGTAGTTATATGCGTTTAATTGCTTGTATACCATAAACAGAGGTGCATTCATGAAACCAAATCAAATCCATCCCAATTGGAAAACCTATTCATGGTTAGCTGCAGTTGGCGCAATTATCTATTTACTCATTCAAATCGTCCCCTCCACAGCAGAATCGTTCTTTGGCACTACTAGTGAAAGCGTCATTGCCAAGAGCACTGCGGAGCGAATTGCCTCAGACTTTGCCAAGCAGCAGTTCAACGAACGGCCTCTGAATCTGCATGCTGTTCATCAATCTGATAGCTTATTAGTTGGTTATCTGGCTAAAGAGAAGCTGTCATCTACCTACGAGAAAAAATACGATCCAGCTTTCCCAACCGATACTTTTCAAGTGAATGCTAACATGCGGGACGGCAGCGAATTATTTATTTATGTACATATGCAGAAAGGCAAGGTCGTGAGCTGGAATCGTCTCAACTCCTCCCATGTGCAGCTACCTCAAGAAAATGAATTAAGCGATTCCGCCTTTGCCTATGCCATTTCAAAGGGCTTCAAGATGAATCAATTAAAGGTATCCAAGGTTACTCCCGATCAAGGTCTGATTTGGTTCGATGTTAGCGGCTACGATATTGGGAAGTCGAAACTTACTCTCAAGATGAGAAGCGAGCGGCTGGACAACGGCAATCTGGTCATTGCCGAGTATAAGCCCCAATTCACCGTTCCCACAAGCTATGAAGCCTATGTAGATAAACAGAAGAAAATTGCATCTTATCTTTCCTTGTTCGGGAACTCACTCATGACCTTTGCTCTATTCATATTAGCCATTATTTACGCTGCACAGTACCGGAAGCATACTTCTTTTGTCCGAGGTATTGTCCTTTCACTCCTCTTCCTAGCCATGTATGTTGTCAATGACTTCAACATGATGGATGGTTTCCTGGCAGCCTATGGGGAACAAGCAAACATCTCCGTACAGGCGATGTTCGCCCTCACTTTTACCGTCGGAATTACCGTTGTGATTGCCGCTTCTGTTTATTTCTCTCTCATAGGCGGTGATGGACTCTGGCGGTCAATAGGGCGTAATCTATGGCCTCGTTTCGGTGAAGAGGGATATGGAGAGCATGTGTGGCGAAGCATGTGGCTCGGATACTTGATTGCTTTTATGCTGCTGGGCCTGCAAACCATTATCTTCATCATTCTCATGCAGGTTACCGGTGCTTGGTCGACAAGTGATGTCAGCCAATCGCCATATAATCTGGCTACACCTTGGATTTTTCCGATGATGGCTTGGTGTGCAGCGATCTCGGAGGAAGCCATTTATCGTCTGTTTGGTATCGGGTTAATGAAGAAATGGTTCAAAAATACATTCGTCGCTTCTCTCATACCTACAATTATTTGGGCGCTAGGCCATGTTACCTATCCCATTTTCCCGTCCACAACTCGCTTGCTGGAGCTAACCATAATCGGACTTATCTTCAGTCTCATGTTCGTCCGTTATGGGTTTATAACGGTGGTGTTCGCTCATGCTGTGTTTGACAGTATCATGATGGCGATCTCCCTTATGTTTATGGGGACAGCCGGCAACATCATCTTAGGAGTCGTTTATATCATCCTGCCCATCCCGATTGCCTGGATGATGAGATGGTTCAGCTCTAAATTCCCGAGGAGGGAAAGACTCGCATAGCCGATAGGGCTCTGACTACAAAAAAAGGAGGAGCCGTAGATTACGGTTCCTCCCTCAGTGCTTCAATAATTTGTGCGGCGAGCTTCTCGCCGATCGATAGAGGGCGGAAATCTTCAATTCCGGCCTCTTTTATTTTCTTAATGGAGCCAAAATGCTTCAAAAGCAGCTTCCGCCTTTTCTCACCAATTCCAGGGATCGCGTCAAGCTGAGAGGCAATCATCGACTTGCCCCGCTGTTCACGGTGGAAGGAAATTGCGAACCGATGGACCTCATCTTGTATTCGCTGCAGCAGGTAGAACTCCTGGCTGTCGCGGGCTAATGGGATGATGGCAGGCGGGTCGCCGCTCATTAGCTGGGCGGTTTTATGTTTGGCATCCTTCACAAGTCCGCATACAGGCACGAACAGCCCCAACTCGTTCTCAAGAATATCTAATGCTGCTGAGATTTGTCCGCGCCCACCGTCCACAACGATAACGTCTGGAAGCTGCAGTCCTTCCTTCAACACCCGTTCATATCGACGGCGAATGACCTCACGCATCGTCTCATAATCATCAGGCCCTTGGACTGTCTTGACCTTATATTTGCGATATTCATTTTTATCCGGCTTACCATCCGTGAATACGACCATTGCCGATACCGGATTCGTTCCTTGAATATTCGAGTTATCGAAGGCCTCAATACGGCGCACTTCTGGAAGACCCAAAGCTGCAGCAAGCCCTTCAGCTGCCTTAGACGTACGCTCTTCATTACGTTCAATAAGCCGAAACTTCTCGTCAAGCGTTATCTTGGCATTGTCTATCGCCATCTGTACGACGTTTCGTTTGCGCCCGCGGCGAGGCATGAATACTTTAACCTTTAACCACTTTTGCAATGAGGAGCCCACATCGTCAGCTGCTGATCCTGGCAGTGCTTCGTCACCATCTGGATCATCTTCTGGCGAAGGTTCTATGGCCGATAAAGATTCTGCTTCAACGGAGCCTTCCTCATCAGGGGGTAACGGAAGTAAGATTTCTTTGGGCAGCGCAGGATTATCGCTGTAGTATTGCGTAACGAACGTCATAAAATCATCATAAGCTTCCCCATAATAAGGGAACATTGTTGCGCGGCGTTCAATCATTTTGCCATGACGCATATATAAAATTTGAACGCACATCCAGCCTTTTTCCGTGAAATAACCGAATACATCGCGGTCCATTGCGTCTGTAAGTGTAATTTTTTGCTTCTCCATGATCGCATCGATCGACATGATCTGATCGCGGAATTCCTTAGCCCGTTCGAACTCCAGTGCTTCAGCCGCAACCATCATTTTACTCTGCAGCGTCTTCTTTACTTCATCATAACCACCGTTTAGAAACTTCGTAATCTCTTGGATCATGTTCTCATATGTCCCAGGTGCAATGTCAAATTCACAGGGTGCCACACATTGTCCGAGATGATAATACAAACAAACCTTTTCCGGTAAGGTATTGCATTTGCGAAGCGGATACAGCCGATCTAGCAGCTTTTTTGTCTCCTGAGCCGCGTAAGCATTCGGATAAGGCCCAAAGTACTTGCCTTTATCCTTAATAATCCGTCTTGTGACTTCAAGCTTCGGATGCTTCTCACTGGTTATCTTAATATAAGGAAAGGTTTTGTCATCCTTAAGCAGTACGTTATATCTTGGGTGATACTGCTTAATGAGATTACATTCAAGAATGAGTGCTTCCATGTTGCTGGAGGTTACGATATATTCAAAGTCGCGTATTTCTGACACGAGACGCTGTGTTTTACCATTATGACTCCCGTTAAAATAAGACCGGACCCGATTCTTAAGTACTTTGGCTTTTCCTACATATATAATGGTGCCTTCTGCATTTTTCATTAAATAGCAGCCTGACTGATCCGGCAGCAAGGCCAGCTTGCTGCGGATATGCTCTGCCGCCGCCAAACGCTGCTGCTGAGCAGAAGCTTCTGGATGTTGGTTCTCCACGCTGGTTCCCCTCCCAACTGATCGTAATATTCCTATTGTAGCACAGCAAGGAACACCATGTCGGAGGTTCACTTTCCAAATTTGCATGTGCAGACATGAATTCGCCTTACAATTGTCACGACCTCCGACTTTACAATTATTCTGAAGTTTGGGTATACTAAAAGGAGCATTCGTTGTTTTCGAGGAGGAACTAGGTTATGGAAAATGTGTCTATTACTGACCCGCGCGAACATCTGAATGAAGAACCGCGCGACGACTTTATGGATGTAGCAATCGGCTTCGGTGGATTTTTCGGGCTTCTGTTCGTCATATTCGCTGCTGCGGTTATCATCAAGCTAATCATTTCGTAATAAAGAATCAGCTAACGTACTTCAAGAACTGTAGGCACGATAACCTCATGTTCGGTTCTAAGCTGTTTTTTGCGGTGATGGTAGTTAAAGGCTTCGTGTCGGTCAATTGACCGGACGAGGCCTTTTCCATTCCGATCGATCCGATCCGATCCGTTCCGATTCCGATTCCGATTCGATTACATCTGGATCATGGAATGAATTGACAAAACTGTCGTATCTGACATACAATATGAAATAAATTACCTGAAGGAGGCTGATGTTTTATGTACAACTATACATCGATTGCATTCAACCAACAGCATAAACAGCAGTCTCTACGGAATAAGGCATTCTAATCGAAAGTAGCAGCAAGCGTTTGGAGTAATATCCAACACGTTCGTGCATACTTTTTTTTAGAAACAACTACTAAGAGCCGTAAGAGACCGCACTGGTTTCTTGCGGTTTTTCTCTTTGTACGCGCAGGAACTCTCCTGCGCTTTTTTGTCGTTCACCCATAAAAATTGAAACTTAAGGAGCCCACCCATTTGCAATTAACTAATCGAAATATAGCTGAAACTTTACAACCCTACGGCTGGAATGAACACTGGCGTTCATTGATGAATGATAAGAAATTCCAAGATTTATTACCCGCTCGTGTCATTGCCCAATTCACGAATCAATATCGTATTATTACCGAGGAAGGCGAGCTTGTTGCTGAAGTAAGCGGCAAATTCCAGTTCGATGCAAATAAAAGAAGTGATTACCCTGGCGTCGGAGACTGGATCGCTGTTCAACCCCTTCAAGGTGAGAAGCGAGCCATCATCCATGCGGTGCTGCCGCGACGGTCAGTTATGCTTCGCAGAGCAGCGGGCTCCATTCCTGAAGAACAAGTAATTGGTGCTAATTTGGATACCCTGTTCATCGTAAGCGCATTGAATGATGACTTTAATGTGCGCAAAATCGAACGCTACCTCATCGCCGCCTGGGAGAGCGGTGCAGCTCCTGTTGTACTGCTGACCAAATCTGATCTATGCGCGGATACGCCAAGTCGTATTGCAGCCGTTGAAGCCATAGCGCCGGGCATTGCCGTTCATGCTGTCAGTGCGCTTCAAGGCGTTGGCAAAGAAGCGCTAGCTTCTTATATGCTGCCAGGCCGCACATTAGCCGTGACCGGTTCATCTGGTGTTGGCAAGTCCACCTTGCTTAATTGGCTTGCCGATGTTGATTTGCAGCGCGTACAGGAGATCCGTGAAGATGATGCAAGAGGAAGACACACGACCACCCATCGTGAACTGTTCCCTCTCCCGTGCGGTGCAGTCATGATCGATACGCCTGGTATGCGAGAGCTCCAGCTGTGGGAAGCTGCCAACGGACGGCAGGAGGCTTTCTCCGATATTGAAGAGCTGGCTGCTGAATGCAGATTCCGCAACTGTACCCATGAGACAGAAGCTGGCTGCGCCGTCAAACATGCACTGGATGATGGAGTCTTGGACTCTCGCCGTTATGCTAACTACAAGAAAACAGGCCGAGAGCTCGCTCATCAAGCCCGTAAGGAGCAGAATTTAAGCAAACGCCAGAAGAAAGGCTCAGATAAACGCCTTGATGGAAGATTCACATCCACGGACAGAAAGAAAATAGATCTGGAATAAGAAACAGCGTAGAAGCCCGCTGCGCGGACGGATCATTCTTAGTGCAGCCCGCTGCGCAGACGGATCATTCTTACGATCGCTGTTGTCTCCCTATTTCTTGATTCTATCCCTTAGGGGTAGAAATAAGGAGACAAAGGCGAACGCTTTCGCTTCTTCAGAACGATTCCGTCCGCTTCGCTTTTGCTTCATGTTGTCAAGTACCGATTATGGTTTAGAGCCCCGTCATAGGATTCATGTTCCGTCTGATCTTTGCTTATCAAGTGATAAGGTATATTTTAACTGAAGCCCTACATCTTTAAGAAGCACGGCTGAGGACGCACTAAGCCAGGCAGCTGTTTGTCCGGGTAAAGTAAAGGAACAAGCAGCATCCTTATCGGATCGTTGAAAAAGAAGTGTCTGCCCTACTCAATCAATGAGTGGGTCAGACACTTCTTTTCTCTTTACCTGTTTTATTATCAGCCATTGTTTACAGCTTTCAGCTTTTCACCGGCGTTCTGATTCTGAATTTGCTGCTTGTTAGCAGCTGCATCGTAACGTTTCCGTTCCGTTCGATCGATCTGAACGACTCGGCCATCATGAACAGTGATGAGAACCGAACCATATTCAAGACCATCCACTTGTGTTGCTATTCGCTCCAACCATTCTTGATCCAGCACGATTGGCTTTGCCATAATGATCCCTCCTAAAAGTTTTGCGTGCTCTACCCGCTAATGCCGATCTTAGCATTAGCTAAGCAAAACTACTTCGTAAGCATAGGCTAAGTTTTGCGTGCTCTGCTCGCTAATGCCGATCTTGGCATTAGCTAAGCAAAACTACTTCGTAAGCATAGGCTAAGTTTTGCGTGGTTCTACCTACTAATGCCGATCTCAGGCTTAGCTAAGCAAAACTACCTCGTAAGCATATGCTAAGTTTTGCGTGCTCTTCGTAAGCAGTAACTAAGTTTTGCGGGCTCTGCCTGCTTCTAAATATAAACGGGCGTCGGGTCGACTTTAAGCGGATTCTCCACCATGGTTGCGGATTCCTCCGAAATGACATACAGCCGATGGATCAGAACGGATACTTCATCACCTGGCTGAAGTGGGTCTTGATCGAGCGAACGATGCGCCGATAGACGATTCTCCCCGACTTGAACATCAAGCTCAAGATGCGCACCGCGGAAGAAAATATGCCTTACCTTACCTTTCTCAGCAGCAGATGGGAAGGCAATTTCCCGCTCCTTGCCCACCTCTACGAACTCAGGACGGATGAGCGCTCTCGAGCCGCTTGCAACCTCCGTATTCTCAAAGCCTCGGAGCCGATTAGGCTGTTCAATCAGACTAGAATGACCGATGAAGCCTGCAACGAATGCGGTTTGAGGATCCGTATAGATGGAAACGGGTGTCCCCTGCTGTTCCAGCTTACCTTGCTGAACGATAAGCATTTCATCCGCTACCTCAACTGCTTCTTCCTGGTCATGGGTAACGAAGATGGAAGTGATGCCGAGCGTACTGATTAGCTGTTTCAGCCATGTCCGAAGCTCTTTACGAACCTTCGCGTCAATAGCAGCGAAGGGCTCATCGAGCAGCAGCAGCTCCGGCCTAGGAGCAAGTGCTCTAGCAAATGCTACACGCTGCCTCTGACCACCGGACAGCTGGTGAGGGTAACGGTGTTCAAACCCGCGGAGCCCCGTGAGATCAAGGAGCTCATTCACACGCTCCTTGATCTCCGCTTTGCTTGTCTTCCGAATGGTTAGGCCAAATGCAATATTATCAAACACATTCATATGCTTGAACAAGGCATAGTTCTGAAAAACAAATCCGATCCCACGATGCTGCGGGGCTACATCATTCACAATTTTTCCATTGATAAGGATTTCTCCGGAGTCCGGTGATTCTAGCCCAGCTAGAATACGTAATAGAGTGGATTTGCCACCGCCGCTGGGGCCAAGAAGTCCGACCAGCTTCCCTCGATTAATCGAGAAACTGACGTTCGATACCGCCTTGTGATTACCAAACGACTTGGATACGTTACGAATCTCAATGTGCATCCTGCGTGCCCCTTTCCGGATCCTTTTGTGCCGTCTTCCATTCAATGAAGCTCTTAATAACAAGCGTTAGGAGTGCAAGCATGACAAGCAGCGATGCAACTGCGAATGCAGCGGAGAATTGGTATTCATTGTACAGAATTTCAATGTGCAGCGGCAGTGTATTCGTCTCTCCACGAATGTGACCGGAGACAACAGAAACCGCACCGAATTCCCCCATCGCTCTAGCGTTACAAAGGATAATTCCGTAAAGCAAGCCCCACTTAATATTAGGCAATGTAACTCGCCAAAAGATTTGCCAGCCCTTCGCACCAAGGCTTGCTGCAGCCTCTTCCTCCTGCACACCTTGAGCCTGCATGAGCGGGATTAATTCGCGAGCAACAAATGGGAATGTGACAAACGTAGTTGCCAGAACGATACCCGGCAGTGCGAACACGATCTGCATATTATGATCCGACAGCCATGGGCCAAAGTAGCCCTGTGCGCCAAACAATAGGATATAAATAAGACCTGCGATAACTGGTGATACCGCGAATGGTAAATCAATCAGCGTAATCAATACATTTTTACCACGAAATGAAAACTTACTGATCGCCCAGGCAGCAGCAACACCGAATACCGTATTAAGCGGAACGGCAATGAGTGCAGTGAATAAGGTTAGCTTCAATGCAGACAAAGCATCTGGATCAGTAATCGATGCGATATATACCTCAAAGCCTTTCTTGAACGCCTCGATAAATATGGAGAGGAGAGGAAGCAGAACGATAAGCGCTAAGAATAATAAGGCGATACCGATAAGCGTCCAGCGTACGAATCCCGATTCCGTTATATGCTTCGGACGCTGTGCAGCTTTTTCTGACAAAAAGGTTGTAATTGCTCCCGCCATGTATGATGCCCCCTATCCCGCTACAACACGGCGATTACTGCGCCATTGTAGGTAGTTTATAAGAAGTAACAAGAGGAATGAGGCAACAAGCATGACAAGGGCGATTGCTGTTGCTCCCCGATAGTCGTACTGCTCAAGCTTCGTCATAATGAGGAGCGGCGCAATTTCTGTCTTCATCGGCATATTGCCAGAGATAAAGACGACCGAGCCATACTCCCCAATCCCCCTAGCAAACGCTAGCGCAAAGCCGGTAAGCAATGGCGGGATAAGCTCCGGTAGAATGATACTGCGGAATGTTCGCAAGCGGAAGGCACCTAGCATAACGGCTGCTTCCTCAGTATCCTTTTCCAAATCCTGCAGAACGGGCTGTACGGTGCGAACAACAAACGGCAATCCAATAAAGATCAGTGCGATCGTAATACCTAGCGGTGTGAAGGCTACTTTAATGCCCAGCGGCTCTAATCTAGAGCCAATCCATCCATTGGGCGCATAGATCGCAGTAAGAGCAATCCCGGCTACAGCTGTCGGCAGCGCAAACGGCAGATCAACCAAGCTATCGATAAGCTTCTTTCCGGGAAACCGATATCTCACAAGTACCCAAGCGATTATCAAACCAAAAACAAGATTCACAAGTGCAGCTGCGAGAGCCGTAAAGAAGCTAATCTTATAAGAGGCAACAACACGCGCATTGGTCACTGTGTGCCAGAATTGATCCCAGCTGAGGCCGGAGGTCTTGATGAAGACGCCAGCAAGCGGAATAAGAACGATGACACTTAAGTAAAAGATCGTGAATCCAAGTGACATCCCGAAGCCGGGCAATATGCTCTTGGATTTCTTCTTCGCTTTGGTTGAAGAAATGGAACCTTTCATGTGAAGTCAGCTCCCCGCCCGTTTCGCATTATGAGCCTGGCGTATAGATTTGATCAAACACGCCGCCATCTGAAAAATGTTTCTTCTGTGCTTCTGCCCAACCACCAAAATCATCGTTAATGTTAAGCATTTGGATATCTGGGAATTGATCCTTGAATTGCTCGGCTACAGAAGTTAACTGCGGACGGTAAAAGTTCTGTGCAATAAGCTTCTGAGCTTCTTCTGTATAAAGGAAATCCAGGTACGCTGCTGCGACTTCACGGTTCCCGTCTTTATCGACATTCTTGTCTACAACTGCTACAGGCGGTTCAGCTAATACACTGATCGATGGATAGACGATATCAAATTTGTCCGGACCCAATTCTTTTACAGATAAGAGAGCTTCATTCTCCCAAGCCAAAAGAACATCGCCAATTCCTTTCTCAACGAAAGTTGTTGTTGATCCGCGAGCACCTGTATCTAGAACCGGAACATTCTTATACAGCTGACCTACGAATTCTTTTGCTTTATCTTCATTACCATCATTCTTGTTCATTGCATAACCCCAAGCTGCTAGGTAATTCCAACGCGCACCACCGCTTGTTTTTGGATTTGGCGTAATCACCTGGATGCCAGGCTTCACAAGATCATCCCAGTCTTTAATCTGCTTCGGGTTTCCTTTACGAACAAGAAACACGATTGTTGACGTGTATGGTGAGCTGTTGTTATCAAACTTCTGCTGCCAATCCTTGTCGATCAGACCTTTACCGGCAATAGCATCAATATCATAGCCAAGCGCCAATGTGACCACATCGGCCTTCAACCCATCGATAACTGCACGGGATTGAGCACCTGAACCGCCATGTGATTGTTTGATGACAACCTCTTGGTTTTTTTCTTTCTTCCAATAATCGGCGAACAATTTATTGTAAGCTGTGTACAGCTCGCGTGTCGGATCATAAGAGACATTCAGCAATTCAACTTTTTCTTTCGGTTTAGCGTTATTCGTTTCATTCGAAGCTGTTCCTTTATTCGTGGTGCCGTTTGTAGAATTGCCATTGCTGCCGCAGCCGGTTAAAGCGATGGCCAGTACGATAAATGTAATAAGAGCATGTAACGGCAAACGATTTTTCTTTTTCATGTTTGTCATGTAAAAGCACCCCTAGTTTCTAATAGTTACAGATAAATTTGATAATGCCGTATACTCCCGTGATTGCGGACAGTAAACAAAATTATTCCTACCTGTTTAGTTGGTTATGGAAGAATAATAGCAACGGACAAGCTTAGTTGTCAACTCCTTTTTTTATTATTTTGATTGAAGCTATAAGATCTACTTATACATAGTTGAAGGAAAAATAAGGGTGTCCATTATTTTCATAAATTATCAATTCATAGTTGACAGGTGGGAATTGTGGGTTTATGATAATTCCATCGAGCCGACCGGTCCACCGGAGGCCCCGAATGATCAGGCTGTGCAGCTCATGCGCATCTCATTTGGGGCCTCCTTTTGTTCGTTATTAACCGGCTCAGCATACGAGGCAAATTTTATCCAATTCATTTATTCAGGGGAGAGATTGAAGATGAAGAAGAGATTACTGATCGGCCTTACTATTTTGACACTGGTGCTATCGCTCGGATCCAATGCTTTTGCAGCAGTAACTAAACCACAGAAGCCAGATATTGAACTACTTAATGTATCCTATGATCCAACCCGTGAGCTTTACGAGCAGTACAACAAAGCCTTTGCAGATTATTGGAAATTTAGAACGAATCAAAAAGTGACGATTAAACAATCTCATGGCGGTTCCGGTGCTCAAGCTCGTGCCGTTAATGATGGACTAGGCGCTGACGTTGTCACACTGGCACTTGCTTATGACATTAACGCAATCGAGAAAGCAGGACTTATTAATGATGGCTGGGAGAAACGTTTCGCTCATAACAGCTCCCCGTACACCTCAACGATCGTCTTCCTTGTACGTAAAGGAAACCCGAAGAAAATCAAGGACTGGAGCGATCTCGTTAAGAAGAATGTTTCCGTTATTACACCTAATCCAAAAACAAGCGGTGGCGCTCGTTGGAATTTCTTAGCGGCATGGGGTTATGCATTGAAACAAAACAACGATAGCGAGGATAAAGCAAAAGATTTCGTTACCAGCTTATATAAGAATGTACCCGTACTCGACTCCGGTGCTCGCGGTTCAACAACGACTTTCGTAGAACGAGGAATTGGTGATGTTTTGCTGGCTTGGGAGAACGAAGCTTACCTTGCCCTTAAAGAGCATGGAAGTGATTTTCAAATCGTAACACCTTCCTTCAGTATTCTTGCAGAGCCTCCAGTTGCCGTCGTCAACAAAAACGTGGAGAAGCATGGTACACGTGATGTAGCCAAAGCCTACCTTGACTATCTGTATACGGATGCAGGCCAACGCATTGTAGCTCAAAACTACTATCGCCCAACTAACTTGAAAATCGCTGCAGAGTTTACGAAGAAATTTGCAAGACTTGAATTAACGAACATTCAAGCATTCGGTGGCTGGGATAAAGCACAAGCCAAATTCTTCGCGGATAACGGCGTATTCGACAATATTTACGGTAAATAAAAATGTTCTACTTTGCCAATAGCGCTATCTTCGGGTGGTATTTATTCCAAATAAGGAAGTACAACAAAAAGCCGGGAGCTCAATGCTCCCGGCTTTTTGTTCGTTATACAGTCGAAGAAATCTATTAGCTTGTTCCACGCTTGTTATGCCCCGTTACAAAAACGGTCTCTACATAGGGCCGTATTCGGTCCATTAGCCGCTGTCCCTTATGCAGCTCGTCTCCGTCCTTATTCGTAAAGCTGAAATGCTTCTCAAGCGCATCCAATCCATAGTTAGAAGTGTAGAAGGTCGGCTTCCGATTCATCCGATAGTTCAGAATGGCTCCCAGTACATGATCTCTAACCCACGGGTTCAAGTTCTCTGCACCAACGTCATCGAAGATGAGCAGATCTGTTTCTTTCATGAGATCTACCATTTCCTTGAGCTTACCCTGCTCATGCATCAATGATTTCAAGTCTTCTACAAAATCGGGCATATAGACAATCGCGCCCGTATAGCCAGCCTTCGCAAGCTCATGCAGCATGTAGCACATCAAGAAGGTCTTCCCCGTTCCGAAACTTCCGGCTAAATACAAGCCTTCTCTTTGAAGACCATGCTCCTGCGTTTTACTTATATAATTGAGGACCTGTCCAACGGCTTTCATCCGCTCCATATCCTTAGAGACAATCTCATCAGCGGAATATCCCTGAGATAATGCCCGCTCATCCACGTAAAAGCTGCGCACACGACTTCGAATCAAGTCTTCACTTTGTCTAGTCAACAACTTCTTACAGGATTTCTTGCGGTCGGACATCTGCACAATACCGTTAACGGTTTCACAGGAGAGAAGGGTATAATGGCCTTCATAATCATTCGGACAGCGGTCAAGTCCCGGACAATTCGTGCAATTCCGGTATTCTTTCGTATATTGGTACACGCGGTTCAGGTTCAGCTTAATTGTCGCATCGTCGAGCTCTGGGTATTTGGCACGCAGCCGATCTACCAGTGGATCTGCGAGCAGTCCAGACATTAGCTTCTCCGCCTGTTGAACCGCATTATTGCCATTGGGCAGCTGTTTAAGCATTTCGCCAAGCGATTCCATTGCCATTTCTTAAGTCACCTCAGATCACGTTGATTGACCATCTAATTTGCGTGCCATCCTGCGTATTTCTTCCATCTCCTCCTGCGAGAGAGCTGTCCCCCCGCTAGGTGAGTTCTGAATAATCGAGATGGATGGCTTGCGGCTTGTACCTGCGCGAGCTCCTCTTGCATTTCCTCCGCCTTTGGAGGCATTACTGGTACCTACTGTTGTGCCGCTCTCACGGCGACGTTCCTTATCTTGCTCCAGCTTGACTTGTTCCCTAACATAACTGACAGCCTTCTCGAAAGAATCAATTTGCTTCATCAGCAT
This sequence comes from Paenibacillus baekrokdamisoli, assembly GCF_003945345.1. Taxonomy (GTDB): domain Bacteria; phylum Bacillota; class Bacilli; order Paenibacillales; family Paenibacillaceae; genus Paenibacillus_Z; species Paenibacillus_Z baekrokdamisoli. The sequence continues at coordinate 3,275,631 of NZ_AP019308.1, forward strand.
ATTGGATGCAACTGCATCTATGTATGTTTTGGTGACACGCTGTGCATCATTAAGGCCAAGTACGTAATGAATAAGAACATTAATAACGGATCCTTGAAGGCGATAATTAAGATCGATAATTTCAAAAACACGAATGATCCACTCTGGGACGGCTCCTGGGAAGAAGCGAGCAATAAACCGTGTATGCGGCTCATTCCGCATTAGCATATTATATTGATGAATGTCGCACCTAGCAGCAAGCTGAGTCGGCACTTCCATATAAAATTCAATTTGAACAGCCACTTCTTCGGGCATATCATCATTGGATGAATCTTCGGTTGTATCCTTATCTATGCTGTCTTGGGCAGCTGATGTTCGTCCATATATGCGCAGCCGTTCATCATTGCGCTTACGATCCTGATGATACATTTGGTTCGCGCGCAGCTGCAGCTCGTCCATAATTAGCTCACCGCTGCTCGTAAATACATGATCTTCATCTAGCAGTCTGCACAAATCGACAACAGTCAAACCATATTTATACGCGACATAGTTCAGCTGTGCAAGCTGTTCTTCATCCCCGCGAAGACGCTCAACATGACGTCGGTTCGTTGAATTACGCGGAAAGCGCATAATGATCTCGCCATATTGAATACCAGCCGTCTCAAACTGTGGTTTAGGCTGTGCTTGTCTTGTCGGGGCGACTTCAGTAAGTGCCTGTTCAAGCTCCAAATCGATGCCTTGTGTATTGAGCCGAAACAGTTCATAGAAAGGAACTGTAATATTCTCCTTCTGAAGCTCGGCACCTGCCAGCTCATCCGCTTCCTTCGCATAGAATGATTCACGCAGCGCAATTACGGAATGCTTCCCAACTTTATCACGCAAGAGCAGTGTTAAATGCGGGCTCCCAAAAAACTCGTCCGGCGTGAGCGGCTTAACCAGCTCGTATTCATAAATAACATCATCGCTATCCTCAACACCAAGCCGCGATACCTGCAGCAGACCTACAGCCTCAAGACGAGAAGCGTGCACAACGAGCTCCTGTCTGCCTTTCTCGTTCATATCCAGTCCAAGACCAAGGAAAAGCTTACGTTGCGGCTCGAGCGGCGAATAGCCTACCCGATCGTCAGCAACCTGCTGGTAGAGCTGTTGATAGAGGCCAGCAGCGAATGCACCAATCATCGGCTGATAGATAAGACCAAGCATTTTGCGATCTACCGCGCTTAGCGAATAATCACGAAAAATGTAATATCGATGATGCTCTGTAAATTGATGCAAGTTACCAATCCGCATCTTATCGACTCCATCCGTTTCAACTTGTTCTACTATTTTAACATAAAAGAGTAGCATTATAGAGGCGCGAAAAAAAGAAAATTCCCCCGAATGAGGGAACTTTATGATACTGCTATCTGATATCAGAGAAGTCTGCATACTAATTCTTCACCAAATCCAGTTAAACCATCTGCTCCTCCACACCATGGCTTACGAGATCTTCCAGCCATTCACTGCGCTCTTCAAAGGTATCCACTCGCTCTGGCTGCTGCTGATTGGCCAGCCACATTCGCATAACAAAAGCTGTCTTAGTCGTCTCCTTAACAAGCAGCTGACGCTGCGCACCAACAACTCCAAAAAACTCCGCATTGGGCAATTGGCCGTACATATGCTCCGACAAGCTTCTGCTAATCTGATCTTCAGCTCCACATAACAGCAGCATCGGCTGCTTGATGTGATGCAGCTCTCGATCAAAAGAAGCGTTCAAGCAAGCCTCCGCGTATTCTTTCCATTTAATCGGATCACCCTGCATGGCCTGTTCGAACAGCGTACTAACGACTGCTTTATTCTCCGTTTCCATTCTAACTGCTTGCTTCACAATTGAACTCTTCGCCTTTAAGATGCTTGAAATAAAGGTCGCCTGCAGCTTTGATCTGGTGCTGATATCGGTGTAAGATGCAGCTCCTGAGATCAGGATACCCCCACAGAACCGTTCAGGGTATGTGTATAACGCCATAATAATAGGAAAAGACGCTGCTCCATATCCGCAGAGATAAGCTTTTTCCACGTCGCATTGATCTAGTACATGCTTCATATCCTCTGCGATAAGAGCAAGTGAAAGCCTTGCAGGACCCGATTCGCTTGCCCCATGTCCACGAATATTGAAGGCTATTATCGGCCCGGCTGCATCTAGCTCCGTATTAAGATTTGAAAAAAGTGCACTGGTAATACAAGGCGGATGGACGAAAACAATAGGTATCCCTCCCGCTCCTTGCTGTTGATACTCGATGGCAACATCCCCAATATGAAAAAACGGCATCGCGCAACACCTCGGATTTTTACCCTTAGTATGGCCGAGCCGCTAGGTTGTTCATGATTAGAACATTTTGTAACCGCCGCGCCGAAGGGCACGAATCGTTGCACCGCTAATATAAGCACCAATGAGGGCACCAATTGCCGGCAAAATGTCAACGAAGGTAAATGCACCAAAATTGCCTGCAAACGACTTCTTATCATCCCAGGTCTGCCAAATGAATATTGGGAGCAGCACGATGATGAACAAGTAAATTGGAAACCATGTCGTTTTGAGAAGCATATTTAAAATAAACCCGATTCCAAACATCATAACGAAGAACAAGACCGTCGCAATGATAAGCTGTAGGAAATCAACATCTGAATTCATACCGTTTCGTATTCCCCTTTCACTACGAATAGTGTAGTAGATGACTGATAGGAAGTCAATTTGATTTGCCATGTTGTCACAAGACCGTCATTTGCTCTACATTGTAACGTTACGTTACAATGGGGACAACAAGTACATTTAAGGGAGAGATCAACATGAGTGAAGCAGCTCAAACGCTGGAAGGCTGGTACGCCCTGCACGATTTCCGTTCGATAGACTGGGTAGCTTGGAGATTGGCAGATCCAACTGATCGCAATACCGCTCTAGATGAGCTTCAATCTTTTCTTAAAGAATGGCAAGCTGTAGAAGAAGCAGGCTCTGGTAGCACGGCATTCTATACGATAGTGGGTCAAAAAGCTGATTTCGTTTTCATGTACTTGCGTGAAACGTTAGAAGAGCTGAATGCCATTGAAACAGCGTTCAATAAGACAATATTCGCTCAATACACGGTTCCTGCGCATTCCTATGTCAGTATCGTGGAGCTCAGTAACTACATGGCTCCTCCAGGAACAGATCCGCTGCAAAACCCAGACATTATCGCACGTATTAAGCCTGTTCTGCCAAAATGGAATCATATCTGCTTCTACCCGATGAATAAACGTCGTGAAGGAAACGATAATTGGTACATGCTCAGCATGGACGAGCGGAAGACTATGATGCGCAGTCATGGCATGATTGGTCGCGGATATGCAGGTAAAGTGAAACAAATCATTACAGGCTCTGTTGGCTTCGACAACTGGGAATGGGGCGTAACGCTGTTCGCTAATGATGCTCTGCAGTTCAAGAAGCTTATTTACGAAATGCGGTTCGATGAAGTTAGCGCTCGCTTCGGCGAATTTGGTGAGTTCTATGTCGGCAACCTGCTGACCGAAGAAAAGCTCGCACAATTCCTTAGTCTTTAAAAAGCAAAAAGCGGTTGAAGTGTAGCTATCTCTACACCTCAACCGCTTTTCTTTATTAATCCTCGTCGTCGTCCTCTTCCATCAGCCTCTTGGCTTCCAGATAAGCTTCTGTCTGACGATCACGCTCTCTGCCTTTTTCCTTCAGCCGTTCAATGGCTGGAAGAATGAGAATATCGACTTCCTTTTGCACTGTATATGCCAAGTCATGACGGGTTTGGGATTCCAAGAAGGAGCCAACCTCCATCAGCGCGTTGTATCTGTCCAGCTCGTCGCGTTTCAAGAGTCCTCGGACCTGTACGCTGCAATGGCGCATTATAGGAATTTCCCTTTACGAACAACTAACGGAATTCCACCGATGATGTATAAGTAACGGATGTCGATCGCTTTCTTGAGCAATGCAGCTACGCCGCCCTTGTATTTCTTGCCGAAAGCAAGACCGACCGCTTCGCCTTTACCAAGGGAAGCCACAGTACCTTTGTTTTTGAACTCGAATTTCTTAAGTGGCTGGTTACGAATCGAAGCAACCAAATTATGCGCACAGGTAACCCCTTGCTGCATCGCAATTTGGGCTGTAGGCGGGAAAGGACGACCTTCCTCATTAAACATCAGTGAGTTGTCACCCACAACGTAGATGTTGTCATGGCTAGGAACACGCAGTGATTCGTCAACCTTCACACGTCCACGCATGGTTTCAATGCCCGCTTCTTCAATCAGTCGGTTGCCGCGTACGCCAGCCGCCCAGATCACAGTTGCAGCTTTGATTTCTTCGCCTTCACCGACGATAACACCGTCAGCCGTGCATTCTTTAATTGCCGTTCCAATGCGGAAGGTAACGCCCTTCTTCGTCAGTACGTTCATCGCGTACTCAACCAGCTCCGGATCAAAGCCCGGCAGCGCACTTGGAGCTGCTTCTATGTTGTAAAGCTTTACGAGTGATGGGTCAACGTCATTTTGTTTAGCCAGTTCAGGTAAACGATCAGAAAGCTCCCCTACGAACTCGATTCCTGTGAAGCCAGCACCACCGACAACGAAATTTAAGAAATCGGTACGGTGTGGTTCACGCTTATAACGGGCAAACTGATACTCAATATGCTCGCGAATCAAGCGAACGGAGTTAATGCTGCGGATGTTCATGGCATGCTCAAGCATACCTGGAATACCGAAGGTTTCTGGCTCGCCGCCAAGTCCAATAACCAGATAGTCATAGGAAAGCGTGCCGTCCTCCAGAATGACTTTCTTATCTTGGGTACGAATTTGTACAACTGTCGATTTGACGAAATCAATTTTGAATTCATCAATCAGTTTCGAAATGCTTACACGTGCATTCTCAGTCTTATCCGTTCCTGCAGCAGGCATGTGCAGATGTGTAGTAAAATAATGATAGTCATGCTTGTTTACAAGCGTGACATCAGCTTCATTGTAGTTAAGTTCCTTCTGAAGACGAAGTGCAGTTAGAACACCGCCATATCCAGCTCCGAGAATAACGATTTTCGGTATGTTGCTCATCGCACAATCCCATCCATTCCTAAATTCTTTTTATTTGTACTTTGTGAAAAATTACACAATCTCAGACGAAAGTTCGTATTTTATCCTGTAGTTTGTGAACAGAGTAGCGCTTTTATGTCAAACAAGCGCACCGTTTCGACAAAGCCTTGTTATTACCTCACATGATACAAACTTTCATGCAATAATTCAAGGGTAAAAGTATACGAAAATCTTTAGAACAACATACAATTTTGTTATTTCCATTAGGCTTGTTACAGGATTATAATGTACGAATAGATTGAACTTATTGGAGGTGCCATCGTGTCAAACTCTGCTACACAACCTATCTATGTTGATATCGCGATTATCGGGGGTGGCCCCGCTGGAATGTTTGCTGCTTTTTATGGCGGAATGCGTCAAGCTTCGGTTAGAATCATCGAAAGCATGCCTCAGCTCGGCGGTCAGCTTGCTGCTCTTTACCCAGAAAAACACATTTATGACGTTGCTGGATTTCCCAAGATCACAGCTGGTGAGCTGGTCGAACAGCTTAAGAAGCAGATGGAACATTTCAAGCCTGATATATGCCTAGAAGAGAAAGTGCTTGAAGTGATTAAGAGGGACGAGCGTTCCTTTGAGATCATCACCGATAAAAAAACTCATTTTGCCAAAGCGGTCATCATAACCGCCGGAGTTGGCGCTTTTGAGCCTCGTCGGTTGGAGCTTGAAGAAGCCGTCGCCTTTGAGAAAAATAATTTGCATTACTTCATTAATGATCTAAGTCGTTTCCATGGGCAGCATGTCCTTGTGAGCGGCGGTGGTGATTCTGCCGTAGATTGGGCGCTCATGCTTGAACCAATCGCTGCGAGCGTCACCCTGACGCACAGACGGGATAAATTTCGTGCACATGAACATAGCGTAGAGAACCTGTTGAATTCCAAGGTGCAAATATTAACTCCCTACGAGATAACCTCACTGCAAGGAGATCAGCATATCGAGACCGTTGTTCTTCAAAACTCGAAGACGCAAGAAATCAAAGAAGTAAAAGTCGATGCCGTTATCGTTAACTTCGGCTTCATCTCTTCTCTGGGTCCGATTGCAGAATGGGGACTTGCTATCGACAACGGCTCCATTATTGTTGATTCTCGAATGGAAACGAACATCCCCGGCATATTCGCCGCTGGTGACGTAACGACTTATCCAGGTAAGCTGAAGCTTATTGCGGTAGGCTTCGGTGAAGCACCAACTGCCATTAACAATGCAAAGGTATATCTGGATCCAACTGCAAAGCTATCCCCAGGACATAGCAGTAATATGAAAATGTAAGAGGCATGTATTTGAAACGAAACAGGGTATCCTAAGCTTAGCCAATAAGAGCCGTTTCCATCGGCATAGGCAAAGGAGGATACCCTTTATGTTATGTCCCATTTGTAATGGATTGGAGCAGCTTGCCGCAAAATGTCCTTCATGCTTGAAGTTGACGAACGACTATGGCCAAATAGCCGATTTCACTGCTCCCTATGCGCCTTATCAACAGGATTCAGACACTTCCTACAGCATGGAGACGATGATTTCTAATTTAGACGGTGAACGCAGCTGTAAACATGTCCTATATTGTCCGAATTGCGAGAAAACCTACGAAGCAACGGTAATGAAATGGCACTAACGATGTTATTCTTCAAAAACTGCATGATGCTAAGCGGTAATACGAGAAATATCTGGATTAAGTTCTCTACGTAATAGCTCCTCATTCAACAATCGGATGAATTCAGGCTCCAAATTAAATAAAATGGCCGAATGGTACGCATCCACTAAGACCTCATCGGACAAGATTCCCATCTCCTCACACTCCCTTCCTTTTTATTCCTGTTCATCTTAGCATGTCTCTTTTATCAGAACAAGCGTTCCGGTTATCCACAATTTGATGTGGACAGCATGTGTGTAACTTGTGGGTAATCGTCGAATAAACAGGAATAGCAATGAGGATTATGTGGATAGGTTTATACACAGCCTTTCTATTTACAATTCCAATAAAAAAGTTTGATGGTACTCTATGAATCTATCAATCAAATATATTAAATCCTATTAACTATTTATTGAGGCCTTGTATTCACCTCAAAAATCCACAGCTTACCGCTTTGATCGATACCAAAATCGAATCCCAGCTGTCCGATCCCGGGAAATTTATTCTGCAGCATCTGTGTAGATAACTTTGTTAAAGTTCGCATTTGCTGTTTCTTAGAAGAGACGGCTGCTGCTGATAATGAACGTCTAATGCCCTCAGAGCCCGACATTCTTGTGCCTCCGCGACATAAATTTGTTACGAACAATCCTGGTTTTGCTAACCTTCCTACAATAGCTGTAATGGCCCATCTGCCGCCCGCTTGTTTCACATGCTTCACGCGATAGTCAATCGGTCTGCCTTGAATGGTTGCCAGCCTGATCCCTTTCTGAATCATATATCTTCGTCCATTGCGCATTGCATTCAAAGATTGATAGCAAGCATCAAAACCAGTAAAATGTTTCGTTCTTGCATAATAGGTGTACTTGTACCCGCTGCCTTCATGAGAAACTTTAATAACGCCATGCCCGCCTGCGCCGCACACCGGCTTGATGACAACCATGCCGTGAGCATGTAGCATGCTCCGCATATTCGCCTTCGTAAACATTCGTGTTGGAGGAATATGCGGTGCTATTTGTGAATGAGATAACAACACCGCTGTCTTGGCCCATTTACTGGCTAACTGCCTTCCATGTCCTTTGCCCATTAACAGTTTCCCCTTTCGTTCCATACTACTAACTAATATATGCCTCATAACCATCTATCTCTTGGATGATTGAAGGGGGAAACTCGCCTGATTCAATAGCCTTATAGAATAGGTGATTGATTAAGATCGCCTTTCCTCTTGCACTGCACTTCCTTATAATAAAAGGAGGAATAGCTGCTTCGACGCTTCCTATTGCGAGCGGCTTTTTGCTAAAAATCTGTAGATGAAGTACAAAATAACCTTTAGGAGCGTGAACAAATGAAATATCGAAAACTTGGCAAGAACGGACCAGAAATATCCGTCATCGGTTTTGGATCATGGGCGATTGGCGGGGCGGGCTGGGTAAGCGCTTGGGGAGATCAAGACGATAGCTTGTCGATTGACAGTATTCGCGCGGCATTGGATGCAGGGGTTACCTTTTATGATACAGCGGCTGTGTACGGATTGGGCCATTCGGAAGAAGTACTTGGAAAAGCGCTTAAGGGTGATCGAGATAACGTAGTTCTAGCTACAAAATGCGGACTTGTATGGGATGAGAACGATACGATTACGCTAACGGGGGCTTACGACTCTATTATTCGTGAAGCGGAAGCATCTTTACAGCGTTTAGGAACGGACTATATCGATCTCTATCAGATGCACTGGCCAGATTCCGAGATACCTGCTGAAGAAACGATGCGAGCGATGGAAAAGCTTATTCAGGACGGTAAAGTCCGCTATGCCGGAGTCAGCAACTATAATGTCGAGCAGCTTGAGCAATCGCTTCAGGTACGTCATGTCGATTCGCTGCAGCCTCCTTATTCCATATTGAGACCCGCTGCTGAGCAGGAGCTTCTGCCTTTCTGCCTAGAGCACGGAATCGGGGTTGTCGCCTATAGCCCCCTTACTTCGGGACTACTATCAGGCAATTATACATACGAGACCACTTTCTCAGAGGGTGACTGGCGTTCCCGTAACAAAGCTCATACCGGAGAAGGCTTGCGCGCGAATGTTGATAGGGTTGAGAAGCTCAAAATAATCGCAGCACGCTTAAACTTAACTATGCCCCAGCTTGCTGTCGCCTATGACCTCGCTCATCCAGCCATCACTAGTGCGCTTATCGGTGTGCGTAAGCCAAGCCACATTCTAAGCGTATTATCTGCTGTTGATGTTGTCCTAGATGAAGCTATACTTGCTGAAATTCGTGCGATAGCAGCAGAGTAAACAGAACTCGAATAGAAACGCAGAAAATCCCTCATCAACTGATTCTGTATAGTAGCGATAGCCACGATACGTCAGTTGATCGAGGGATTTTGTGTTGTTAGACATTGTTATGGTTAGCCCTTATTTAACGATGAATAATATTTGAGTTCCATCCTCGTATTTCTCCAATTGATTGCTAACCCAAGAGCCCGCTCCTCGATTATCTGAGGGATCAATGTACGCGATATCAGCTCCAGTCCCACCCTCGGCGCACATCGCCATCGGCCATTCATCACGGTCATACCCCTTCTTAGTCGGTACGCCTTTGAGAGAATGTTTGCGATTCTCTTCAGCTTGCTTGCGATCAATCGTGCAGATTGATGATTCCCCAGAAGCGATGGCATTCTTGATGTGCTGACCTGTTTCGGGAAACCGATCTTTAGGGAAGTACAAGGTGTGTTCACTAGTAGTGGAGCCATTATTAGTTGTTGCTGTTACTGGCTGCTGTGACTTCTCGGTTGTGCTCTGTTGATGCAGCTGTTGATGCAGCTGTTGATAAGCAAGACATAAAAGAACGATGACAAGTAGAATTAATGATGGTACTTTTTTCTTTTTCCTTTTCACGCTGCGACTTTCCCCCTGTTGTGGTTTACATTCCCAAATTGTAGCACAGGGTGAATCGTAATTGAACATTAATTATATTGTGATTCCTTGTACGGCTCTAAACCATAATCAGTGCTGGCCATCACGAAGTACCTAGCGAAGCGGACGGAATCGTTCTGAAGAAGCGATAGCGTTCGCCTTTGTCTCCTTATTTCTACCCCTAAGGGATAGAATCAAGAAATAGGGAGACAACAGCGATCGTAAGAATGATCCGTCCGCGCAGCGGCCTTCTATGCACAATACTTTAAATTTATCAAGCACTTATTTTAGTGTTGAGCCGTTATTTCCTCGGAAATAATTGTCGCATTAAGAACTTTGCAATTCGATACAGAATTTAAAATGACCGTTATCATGCTCCAGCCAAATCCGGCCCTCGTGCAGCTCCACAATATGCTTCGCTATGGAAAGGCCAAGGCCAGAGCCAGAAGGCATATTCTTATCATTGCGTGATGGCTCACCTTTAAAGAAACGTTCAAATAACTGCTCTTCAACCTCTTGGCTGATTGGCTTGCCATCATTCTCGACAGCAATTATTATGCTGTCCTCTTGCGTCAGGAGTGTGATCCTAAGCTCAGACGGACGTTCAGAAAATTTAATGGCATTCCAAAACAGATTATCGATAGCCCTTACGATTTTCTCAACATCCATAATGATTTTAACCGGTACTGGAGGCAGGCTTTTGTGAATGGATATTCCGTGTTCCCTAGCTACTGGCTCAAACTCAGAAATCATTTGTTCCAGTACTTGATTAAGATCAACCTCTTGTAAGGATAGCCGTACCTCTCCACTTGTAAGCCGCGTATACTCAAACAGATCATTAACAAGCTTATTTAACTGCTGGATTTTATTACAGGCATGATCAATATAACGTTCTTGCTCCTGTACATCTTGATAGGCATGTGTCTTTAATAAATCCAAATAGCCAATAATACTCGTAAGCGGTGTTCTCAAATCATGAGAAACAGATGTAATGAGCTCCATCTTCGACTTCTCTAGATAACGCTCCCGTTCTACTTGCAGTTGCAAACGTTCAGCCATGTTGTTTATATTCTGGGCTACTGTGCCAAGCTCATCTAGTCTGGTTAAGGGAAGCCTGTAGCCCAAATCGCCACCCGCTATGGCATTCAATCCATGTGTAATCGCTCGGAAATATTGCATGATAGGGCGAGTTAATAAGAAGAAGGACATAATAAAAAGGAAAAGAAAAGTGCCAATTGATAGTATTGAACTAATAAAACCATTCGGAATTTCATTCAAAATGTAGTAAGTGATAAACAGGTTCAATATTATAGTCATGATCATCCCCAGAACGAACGACCACAGCATTTGGCCTCGAATACTTCTTTCACTAATTAAGAAAGTCCACATTCTATTTCTCAATCTTATACCCCACTCCCCATACGGTCTTAATATATTGGGGTTCTCTCGGGTTCACTTCGATCTTCTCACGAATGTTCCTAATATGAACCATGACCGTATTGTCGGAGTAATACGCCGTTTGATCTTTCCACACATTCTGATAAATTTTATCGATGCTGAACACCTGACCCCGATAGGTAGCTAACAATTCAAGAATAGCAAACTCTATAGGGGTCAAAGCTGCTTCCTTGCCGCGGATGGTAATCGTATGAAATTCCTTATGAATAACAAGATCATCCACACAAATTTCCGATTGATCAGAGCTTTGGGATAGGCTAGAAAAACCCCTTCCTCTCAGCTGTGCCTTCACCCTTGCAATTAATTCGAGTGGATTAAAGGGTTTAGTGACATAGTCATCTGCTCCAGTGGAGAGTCCCATGATTTTATCCAGATCCTCTCCCTTGGCGGAGAGCATGATGATTGGAATATTCGATAGCTCTCTTATTTTGAGGCAGGCCTTAATCCCGTCCAGATTAGGCATCATAATATCCAATATCATCAAATGGATCTTCTTTTGCTGAACAAGTTCCAAAGCCTGTATGCCATCCTCAGCCTCAAGTATGTGATACCCTTCATTACGCAAATAAATATGAATGACATCACGAATCTCTCGGTCATCATCAACAACAAGAATGGTCATACTCATCGGAATCATCCCTCTCGGTCATTTCACAACATTCTTATTCTGTAATAATAAACCATATTCTGCCGAGGGAAGCAACCATTTATCCACCACAAGGGTCAGCAACTCCGATAATAGAATCGCGCCAATAAGATCAAGCAGAACATGCTGCTTCACAAACAAGGTCGATAGAATAATGGACCATGATGTTAAAGTAATTAGCCACTGCGATGTTCTAGATAACCCCGTACAGGCAGCCAATCCCTTAATCATCAAATAGCTGGTTAGTACGTGAATACTCGGGAAGCAATTATAGGGGCCGTCAGTGTTATAGATGAATTGAACAAGAGAGTCAAAGACACCTTGGCTAGTAATCACGGGACGCGGTACGGTAGTTTGAAAAAAGTAGTAAATGATATAACAGCCAATCAGACCCAGACAGAGTGTGAGAAGTGTTCGATAGTATGCGCGTCGACTCTTTACAAACAAGACAATCAATATCGTAAATATAAAGGGATACCAAATCACATAAGGAACGATAAAAGCAGGTACGAAGGGAATTTGTTTGTCCAAGTCTGTCATAAGACTAGCGACATCACTTCCCCCATGATTCAAGAGCCCATAACAGATATTCAAGATGGGGATCGCCAGCAGCCCTAACAAAGGCATCAAGCCTCTAACTGATATTCTCATGATCGTTCCACACTTTTCTTCTTTTTACAAACATAAACAAAAGCTGGTGGGACATTGAGAGGTACAAATTGAATGTCAATGACATCAAAATGTTCTTCCAGCTGCTTCTTCATTTGCTTAGAATATTGAAAGGCAATAAACCATCCCTCATCCTTCAGCGATTCAATGATCTGCTCCACTAGTTTATCGCGAATAGCTTGAGGAAAATTATAAAAGGGAAGTCCACTGATGATACAATCCACATGCGAGAGTTCTTCGAGCTTCAAGACTGTCTGCAGCTCCTGACAATCCTCATAGCACGAGAAATTTCTATATTGTTTTTGCAGCTCCTTGCGGAGATGGGTATCTTTCTCAAATAATAACACCCTTGTGTGGATCCGTTTGGCAGCATGAATGTACTTGGTTATAGCTCCTGTACCCGCACCTAATTCAGCCACACTATAGACTTCATTCCATGGTACGGCATCAACCATCTTCTTCGCCAGAAACTTTGAGCTGGGTGTTACACTCCCGATCTGTCCAGGTGTTTGCAAGAATCGATAAAGAAACAACAGCTTCTCCTGGAAGCCTGATTTTTTCGTCTTCGCTAACATATGAATCCCCTCCTTTAACTAACAAATCTAATCTTACCGAATAGATCTGATGATTAAGGTAGGGGAAATCTGAATTAATTCTGAAGAAATCGATGAACATAAAAATGACCCTCAACATGCAATAGTCGCAGAGACTATAAACATCCTGAAGGCCATTATTATTAAGAACGGGTCTGACGCTTAAAGAATCGAATTAGTTTAGAAAGTAGCTTAGTGCAATTTCTACCTCTTCAACCGAGACATCATTAATTCCTTTATCACTATTCGTCTTCCAAGTCTCGTACTCATCTTTCTCCATATAAACACAAATACTAAATTTCCCCATCTTGAACGACACCTTATAGCCTACGAATTTATCATTCAACATTTTATCCTCACAACCTCTTATATCTGTCTATTTTATCGATCTCATCTATAACCACTATAGCTCTGATTTGGGCGAAGGACAATGACTTATTTCACCATCGGCAGCTATAACACTATATGCGACAATTAGCGCTTTACGTTCTTTCTTATATGGAGCGCAATGACTTTCTTTCCAAACACCTTTCCACAGATTAAAGCTCGCATGCGGAAAATAAGGATGATGACAAGTCCTTTTTTTCTGTTTATTGCTTTTGGAAAATCCGTCCAACAGTTATAATGATTTATTGGAAAGGGGTACGAAAGATAAGATGACAAAAAAAATATTTGTTGTGTGTTCCATATTCGTTACTATATTATCGGCGGTCTTCATAACTTCTATTTGGATTAACAAAGAAGAAAAGGGGAATCTTGTGTATGTCTTCGATAAGAGTATATTAAATGACTATAAAATCGGAGCTGGACTTGTTTCGTTTAATTGTACCATTGTGGTGAAAAATAACTCAGATGATAAGCTGCACTTTTCAATGCATCCAGATTGGTCTAATGAAATAGGCTTAGTTTCGGAAGCTTATGAGCAGGAAACTATTAGCCGTTTTGAGAAGGTTCATATTATTGAACCCAATGCAGAATCAAGCTTTGCCGTCAATTTCACGGTTCCTTTCGGTGGTAATAAAACAAAGAAAGATAGATTGCCTCCAAAGAAAATTGATTTCATACTCTATGACTATAAAATACTTGAGAAGGATGCGGACGTCTTGAGAAAGGATCTGCAAGAACATACTTCTCCCCGTTTCCAATAACCAAATCTAACACTTGATCAAATGTAAATTGTGCACGCTTAACACGCTTTTTTAACCTCACAAAAAACGACCACATGTACGATATTAGCGGTCTAATATCGTACATGTGGTCGTTTTCCACAATCCTCCAACACCAATTCCGAACTGCTCATCACCTTAGCTATCGCAATAATCAAGAATAGTTAATCGCTGAGAAACATTGATACTACGCAGTTTCTTACAATTAACATTCCCCAGCTTCAGCCGGTTTCCCCGCATCCGCAGCTGTACGGAAGCTCGATCCACATCCGCATGTTGCAGATGCGTTCGGATTATTGATGGTGAAACCGCCGCCCATAGCCGACTCCTTGAAGTCGATTTCGAGGCCGTTCAAATATTTGATGCTGTCGGTATCAACGACAACCTTCAGTCCGTCAAATTCCAATGCTTGATCGGTATCATGCTGCTCATCATCAAAGCCCATACCGTAGGAAAATCCGCTGCAGCCGCCTTCTTTAACGCCAATGCGTAAAAATAAGTTCGGTGTATCCTCAGCATCAAGCATTTCTTTTATTTTCTCATTCGCGTTTTCGCTAATGTTAATCATACGTTCCCCTCCTAAAGGTTTTCGTAGAAAACTCCACTCATCACAAGCATTAAGACGTGTTACTTACTTTTTATTATACTCCACTTTATTCATTGTCTCAATACGTACGCCGACCTACCAAGGCAGAATGTACAGTAATATCGCAAAGAAATGCAGAATAGAGCCACCAAGGACGAATAAATGCCAGACCGCGTGATGATAAGGAAAGCTCCGCCACATGTAGAAAACGGTACCTAACGTATATAACAAACCGCCCGCGATAAGCAGCTGAAGACCATGCGGTGCAAGATGTGTACTGAGCGGCCCCCATGCGAACACGATCAGCCATCCCATAAGAATATAGAGAATCGTCGATGTGAATAAAAACTTGGATGCGAAGAATGACTTAAATATGACGCCGCAGACTGCAACTCCCCATACAATACCGAACAGTGTCCAACCCTCAGTACCTTGAACCATATGAAGAAGAATCGGCGTATACGTCCCTGCGATGAATAAGTAAATACAGGAATGATCCATAATTTCAAAAACATTCTTTGCTTTCCCTTCTGGGAAGCTGTGTACAAGTGTAGAACTGATATAGAGCAGCAGCATCATGGTTCCATAAATCGTGAAGCTTACCACATGAGAGGCATTTCCTTTTATCGTTGCAAAAACAATTAACAGCACGAGCGCAGCTACGCTGAGCACCGCTCCAATACCATGCGTAATGGCATTCGCCACTTCTTCCCTGCGTGTATACGTATGAGTATTCGCCATTGTTCACCTCATTATTTCAGCTTCATATGCACCAGTCAGACTTACTTCGTTTCTATTATACTTCAATTCGTTCTACGACAAAAGAAAACGAAGCCAAACGCTGCCCAAAATGAGCGTGCTCGACTTTACTCGACTTTTATGGTTGCCGCTCTCGGTACAGACGTTTATAATAAGGACAGTTCAATAGTTGTGATTGCCCAATACAGATCGATCAAGTTCCTTTTTTCACAAAGTTTGGAGCCGATTACTATTATTCGCGAAATCGGCTGTAATCTGGCTCATGCGCGACAACATTATACCATATAATCCGGACCCTATTTAGACAGTGCCCGGCGGACTAGGAGGAAGCCGTCATGAACATCGCAATACAAACCGAAGATATCCAAATGCAGCATATCGTTGAGAAAGTTCGCGCAGGCGAACGCTTAACCCAAGCAGACGGCGAGTTTCTATACCGTTCCGACGATCTGCTTACGATTGGACAGATGGCCAACGAAGCGAATCTGAAGAAGAATGGCCGCAAGGTTTATTTTATCGAGAACATGAGCTTATATTTCACGAACGTCTGTGAAGCCCACTGCGCATTCTGTAATTTCCGTAAAGACCAGGGTGAAGAAGGCTCCTACACACTATCAGGTCAAGAAATGATTGCTTATGTCGAGCAGCATATTCACCCAGGTGTCCGTGAGTTCCATATCGTTGGCGGTCACAATCAGCATGTTCCATTTCAATACTACGTCGATTCTCTAAAAGCGTTGCATGATAAATATCCCGATGTCGCGCTTAAAGCTTACACAGCGGCTGAAATTGATTTCTTTTCTCGGATCAGTGGGCTTTCTTATAAGGAAGTTATTCAAGAGCTGATGAAGGCGGGGTTACAAAGCCTTACTGGCGGAGGCGCCGAAATTTTGTCGGATGAGTATCGCAAAAAGATGAAGGTCGACAAAGCCGATGTTTCACAATATCTTGATGTTCACCGTACTGCACATAATTTGGGATTGCGTACCCACACTACGATGCTTTACGGTTCTGTTGAGAAACATGCGGATCGCATTCATCATATGGTTCAAATTCGCGAGCTTCAAGATGAGACGAATGGCTTCCAAGTATTCATTCCTCTTTCCATGCAGCCGATCAGCCCAAAAGCCGGTATTCGTCGACGCAATTCTGCATTCGAGGATCTCAAAACGATCGCGATAAGTCGCCTAATGCTTGATAATTTCCAACATATCAAGGCTTATTTCATTAACATTGGTACGCAATTGACCCAGGTTTCCCTTACTATGGGCGCATCTGATGTACACGGAACAATGGTCAAAGAACGAATTAGCCACTCAGCAGGCGCATTAACACCAGATGGCATTACGCGTGAGGACTTAATTTGGCTTATTAAAGGCGCAGGTCGAATTCCTGTTGAGCGTGATACGTTCTATAATGAAGTAAAGGTGTACGAATAATTTATTTTTCCAGCAAGACAACCAAGATCGGGCATCATGGCTGAGAAGTATTTCGCGCATACTACTCATATAAAATGACGAAGCACGGCACTATTTTAATGCATAAGAAGGTTGGGATTCTCCATGAAGCGTTTTGTCATTCTTGGCGGTGGCTACGGCGGACTTACAGTTGCGCAGCAGCTGCTCGAAGGTGATCTACCCGAAGACACAGTTATTGTTCTTATTGACCGCATGCCTTATCAAGGTTTAAAAACAGAATACTATTCATTAGTTGCAGGAACGGTAGCAGATATTGACCTCCGTGTTGCCTACCCTTCCGATCCGCGTCTTATTGTCACTTATGGTGAAGTAACCGACGTCGATCTACACACTAAGCAAGTTATCATGGCTGGTCAGGAACCGCTTGAATACGAATGGCTCGTTGTCGCACTTGGCTGTACGGACAAATACCACGGTATTGAAGGCGCAGAACTGTTCTCCAACAGTATTCAGACCTTCTCTGCCAGTCGAAAAACGTATCAAGCACTGAATGATGTGAAGCCATATGGACAAGTTACTATTGTTGGTGGCGGGCTAAGCGGTGTTGAGGTTGCTTCTGAGCTGCGGGAAGGACGTCCGGATCTTAATATTCGTATTATCGATCGTGGACCTAGTATATTATCCGCATTCCCGCCGAAGCTTCAGGCTTATGTCTCGTCGTGGTTTATCGAGCATGAGGTTGAAATGCGTGGACATGTCGCGTTGTCTCGACTTGAGGAAGGTGTTCTATATGACCAAAATAACCCAGCCTCCATCTTGACCGACGTAACTGTCTGGACTGCAGGTATTCAGCCTGTGGCCCTCGTGCAGCGGATGGACCTGCCTAAAGATAATCAAGGCCGTCTCATTATTAATGAATTCCATCAATTGCCTGATCATACTGATGTATTCATCGTTGGAGACTGTGCCTCCCTGCCCTTCTCCCCAAGCGCGCAAGCGGCTGAAGGACAAGGTAAGCAAGTGGCAGAGGTTATGCAAGCGATATGGAAAAACAAAACACCGAAGCTTGGTAAAATCAAGCTTAAAGGTGTACTCGGATCACTTGGTAAAAAATCCGGCTTTGGGTTAATGGGTCGCACCCCCCTTATGGGACGTGTACCACGCGTTCTCAAAAGCGGCGTACTTTGGATGTCCAAGCATCACCTTGGCTAACGTCCTTCTATAGGCCTCTTAGCTTGCTCTTATGATTAAGCTTTACATGTCGTCGATGAGGCGATCCAGCGCTTCACGTTCGGCTTGTTGTCTCTCTATGGCTTCCATAATGAGGGACTCCAGCTCTTCTACGGTTGAAGCGGCAATAATTTCACCATCAACAAGCCCAAAAGGCGCTAAATAACATTCTCCACAATTGCCTAAACACCCATATTCGATTACATCAAAGTCTGGGTTTTGCTCTAATTTTTTCATTAACGAACCAGTGCCATGATGCATATTACTTGCGCAAAATTCTATAATTGGCTTCAACATGTTGATTTCACCTAGCCTTGCGTATTGATATCCATTTTCAATTGCTGTACTTTGTACTATAATAGGGGAGAAAGGAGTGGATTGCAATGAGTGAACAAGTACAAAGCACGATGTATGATGAAGTGTTGGATGTTCTCGATAAACTGCGTCCCTTTCTACAACGCGATGGCGGCGACGTCGAGCTCGTAGATGTAGAGGATGGTATCGTGAAGCTTCGTTTAGTGGGCGCTTGCGGCAGCTGCCCAAGCTCGACAATTACACTTAAAGCAGGCATTGAACGCGCTCTGCTTGAAGAAGTCGAGGGCGTACAAGAAGTTATGCAAGTATTCTAAACAAAGCCGTTCAAGAATGGTTTTACAATAAAGAGTCTTACTGGAGTTCCGATGCCTCGAGGCAAGGAATCACCAGTAAGACTCTTTTTCTGTCCCCATGTACATGACTATGTAGGCATAATGCTTGTTTTAATGGGATCAAAGCCACCCGTCACATCAACGATATTGCCAGTTAAATAATCGGATTGCGGTAAACAAAGAAAAGTAATTACGCGTGCGATATCTTCGCCACTCCCAGGCCTGCTGCGCGGTGACTCATCGTCCCGCTCATCTTTCACCTCTGCAATGGAGCGTTCTTTATTATCGCCCCTTATATCACCAGGACAGACCATATGAACGGTAATGCCATTCCCCGCTTCCTCAACCGCTAATGTCTTCGTAAAGGAAACAAGACCGGTCTTAGCTGATGCATATACTGCTCTTTGCGGCCATGCTCTTCCTTCTCCGGCGTGTCCAAAGCCAAAATGTATAATCCGTCCCCATTGATGCTCACGCATCTGAGGGAGCAGCTTATGATCGAGCAGCATGACGCCAAGGAGGTTGCCATGTAAAAGGGTAATAATGTCCTCTACGTCGTAATCAGTAAATAATCTACGTTCTCTTATGAAAGGACCTGCATTATTGATGAGAATGTCTATTGTGCCGTTATGCGACCAAGCCTGTGCTTCAGCAGCAAGCCTGTCAACATGATCCCGTTTTGCGATGTCTGCACAGATGGCGGTTGCCCTTACACCGCTCTGCTGCTGAATCTCTTCCACAAGCTTGTTTGCTGCCTGCTCGCTAGTCACATAATTAATCACGATATCGCAGCCCATTCGTGCAAGCGCAAGTGCCGACATTTTCCCTAAACCTTTGGCACTGCCAGTAATTAAAGCCGTTTTCCCCTGTAGCTCCATTCGACCCTCCCAAAAGTTTTGCTATTTCCTTATCTGTCTAATCGCATGTTCAAAGGTGTGCAGCAGGATCTCCATCACCATCTGAATCCCCTGTGCCAAGTCATCGGTTTGTTGCGCTAAATTTTCTAATTTATGAAGCTCACCGTAAGCATCATGGTTCTGCTTCAGATCATCCTGCAATTCCGCATTCATATAATGAATCTCTGCATTCCGGCGTTTGCGCAGCCGAGCCATAGGCTCCTTGTAATCGTCCTTAAGCTTCGTTAACGCTCTCGTTAGCTCAGGATAAGCATTGCGTTGATACATGCTGCGCAGCACCGTAAAGTAAGAAAAATGTGCTTTTAACCGTTCCGTCTGCAAATGAAGTAAATCGTTCATCAAGGTTCCCAGCTTATCAAGGATAGAGAATACACGGATAAATGCATTTTTGTCATAATAAACATGCCTATGATAATTAAGTAGCTCTTCCGGAGACATGGCACCAACGGAGGCCGAGGTAACCATTGCCCCAAACTTGCGAGCAGCGTATTGGCTCTGCTCTAACTCATCAAGAGAATAAAGCAAACCTTGTGTCCAAACTTCATATTTACGCAGCTTATGATCCAAATCATGATTCTCAGCAATTTGTTTATGAACAATAGCAATCAATCGTTCCATCGTTTGCATGGTTTCAAGCAGCTTACCCTCCGGCTTACGCGGGGGTTCACCAAATAACATACGAAGCATCGTCTCATCCTCCCCGAACCATTACCTTATCTTAACTTATCTCCCTTAGGCTCGGCTATAAACTTTAGGATTCCCCATTAATCACTGGCTCAAGCGTCAGGTATCGGGCGGTTAAAGTTAGTCGGGTGGTCTAAAGTCCCGAGCAATTACGACTTTTCCCAAAAAGAAGCCGCATACGCTGTATTTTTAGCGTCTACGGCTACCCTTTATTTTGAAACAATGAATGAAAAAACGCAATCGGTTTAACAATTACTTACTTACGTTCGCCCTTCTCGCCTTTTCCAAGAACGAATCAACATATCCGCCAGCACCGCGAAGAAAGCAGAAACAATCATATTATGCAAAATGCTCGTAAATACGAGCCAATCTGAATTGTTCAATGTAGCCGTTAGAACCGCTCCGCTTAAAACTTGGCAGCAGATGAGGATAAAAGCCAAATTTGCCGATTTGCGAAGCTCAGGTACGTTCGAGCAATATCGTTTAATATGCAGCCAGATACCAGCTATAAAGAACAGAAGAACGGCTGCTGCTACTCGATGAATAAATACATAGAGCGTTGCCCCTTCCAAGCTCGGGACTAATTGTCCATTACACAGCGGCCATCCCATACATCCCCCGGATGAATGCGTATGACGGATAAACGCACCGATATAGATGACTATATACGTATAAACAAGGGCAATTAGCAGCAGTACAACAACTGAGCGAGGTATAGGCCTAGAAAGCCTGTCCTCCTTGCCTCCGCTTCGCCTCATCCGATCAGCCCAAAGCAGCAGCAGCAGCGTACTTGTGAATGCCAAGATTGAGATACCAAAGTGTAAAGCCAAAACTGCTGATGATTGTGGCCAAACGACAGCAATTGCGCCCAGCACAGCTTGCAGCACAGTAAAGAATCCAGCGCTTGCAGCATAAATAATCGCTTCACGATAACGACGGTAAGACACAATGGTCATAATAAAGGTAGCTAGAACAAGTAATCCAACAAGACCACTTATCAGCCGATGTGAATATTCAATTAACGATTCAACTGTATAAGCGGGAATAAATTTGCCATTGCATAGCGGAAAGTCATCTCCACAACCACGACCAGAATTGGTGTTTGTCACGAGTGCGCCGGCCAGCAGCACGAGAAGCATTCCGATGCACGTCGCTAAAGCGAGCGTACGATACCGGCTAGTTATCAAAGTCATCACCCTACTTCTTGGAATAATCAATCTCAATTATAACGAACAAGAACGACAAATACCATGTTGAAACTGTGAACACAACATGGTGTCCATTTGCACTTATCGTTCCACCACCTCCATACAGCAAAACACCCGCAAGCTGCCTCAAGGCCGCATACGGGTGTTTACATAGAATAAATTCAATCTTACAGCGCTTCTGATACTTCAAGAGCTCGATCTAGAAACTGCTCGATCTCCTCACGCGATTTGCGAAGCTTATTCACAAAACGTACAAGCTCACGTCCATCTCTAAAAGCAATGAAGCTTGGAATACCAAGAATATTCAGTTCACTACACAGGTCAGGAAGATCATCGCGATCCACCTGAATGAATTGAATTCGTCCCGAATAAGCCGCTTCTAGATCAGGCATAAAAGGCTCGATATAGTGACAATCTTTACACCAAGTTGTCTTAAAAACAGCGACTGTCATTTGATGAGAAGCAATTGTTTCGCGAAACGCCTCATCGGTTTGTATGAT
Source organism: Paenibacillus baekrokdamisoli (assembly GCF_003945345.1). Taxonomy (GTDB): domain Bacteria; phylum Bacillota; class Bacilli; order Paenibacillales; family Paenibacillaceae; genus Paenibacillus_Z; species Paenibacillus_Z baekrokdamisoli. The sequence continues at coordinate 3,297,738 of NZ_AP019308.1, forward strand.
TCTCAAGCTTCAGCCACTCCTTTAGTCATCTACACATCTTCTTATGGTTCGCGGGAGATGACAATCCTATTAAAGTTCACGTCAAGATTCTCCCAAGCGACAGTGGCACCAAGCGCCTTGGCGAAATCACGAACAGGTACATAAGTCACTCCGCTGACTACTGTAGTCGGGAAAGACCAAGTTACTGTTTTGCCATTAATAACGGCTACCTTGCTGTTAACCTTCAAATTAACAGTCGTAGATGTAGCATCATCATACACGCTAATCGTACCCGATCCAGGCATTCTGGTCAAAGTAGCACCAAGTCTATCCGCTGCCTTGCGTAGAGGAATTAGCGTTACTCCTGCTGGTGTCAAGATCGGCTCGCTCTCTTCCTCATCCACATAAAAAGCTACAGATTGATGAGAGATGTGTGCTTGGTTACGAAGCAGGCCATACGCAACGGAATCGCTCTTGAATTGGCGAAGTATTTCGTACCCTTGCATATCCTGCAGTTTCTCTGTATCAACAGCCTGTTTAGGCTCAACCGCAGCTTCTGGTGTTATACTGCCATTCACGTTAGACATCTCATTCGTTAACTTTAACCAAATGCCTTCGATTGGAGAATCTGCAAGCATCTCTTCGTAACCGTAGCCACTCTCGTCATTGGTACTTGAAGTGGCAGCAGGCGTAGTTGCAAATTTTGGTTTAATTGTCGCTTCAATCGTTGATTTGCGAATATCAAGCTTGCTATCGACGAACACATTCGCTTTGATCGAAGTCTGATCATTGAAGATTTGATCAATCGACGCCTGATCTTCTTTCTCCGCTTGTTTCATTTGATCCCTATAATCCGTAAGCATTTTGATAAGGCTGTTTGTCGCCTCATTCACGGAATCCGCCTTATCATCTTCCTCTGGGATGGAGCCAAATATACTTTCTCCACCAACAGATTGGGCTAGGCCAGACTGACTTTGCATAATATCAAACAGTCCGGAAAGCATTGTTTTGAGTCCTGCTTTATCATTTATGAGTGCATCCAGATATGTTTTGATCCATGTCCATATTTCTTTACCGCTCAATTCAGCCTTAATATTCATACCCGTCACGGTTTCGCTGCCAACAGTTTCTTGACCTGCATCAACGGACAAGTGAGTCGGATTCGGCAAATTATTAATGGCAAACCCGCCAAATGTTTCTACTATTTGTCTTCCTGAATCCACTAGATTCGCATCACTAGAAGCTGCTGAATCTACAGCTCCCGATGGATCAATGGCTTCTTTGAGATGCAGCACAAATGGACTTTTCGCCCCTTCAAGCTCAACAACCGCAAGATCCTCATTCATTTTTAGTGAGAATCCGATGCTCTTCGCGCCAAGCTCTAGCTTGCCATTCATGGACATTTGGCCAGCTTTGGCTACTTTCATACTGCTTAATTGCAATTTGATATGCGAGAATAGATCCATGATTTCCGCTTCTTCTGCAGGGATATCCTTAAGTGCATCCTCTTTGAGCAGAAGCTTGAATTCCATAGTTTCATTGCCTTCAAAAGACGTCACTTTAATAGCCTGCTTGAGCATTTGATTGAAATCAACGCCCCCCATTGCTTGACAGCCCGCCATGATCACAAGCATCACCGCTAGCAGCAGCAAACCAGCTGTTCTCTTACTCCATCTCCATTGTTTCAAAACGAAAAAACCCCTCTCCTAGGCAAAAAGACTAGTGTCTATTCTACCATGAAGAGGGGAATTTTGGAAGATAAATGATTATCTAGAATCGCTCTTAGAGCGCATTGTTAAACGTATTAATGGGCTCAACAGCTTACGCAGAGGTCCCGGGAATTGACGTACATCTTCAGCCGTTACCACCTTGAGCAGGATCAATAGCGCCAAGTATAGCCCAAATGATACCATTCCTGCTGCTAAAGCGGAAATTAAAAAGCCAACTCTTGGTGTTAAGCCTTCCAGCCAGCCTCGGACTAGTATGTCTGTCATCCAGCCAGCACCTGCTGAGATAACAATCGTTACACCGTAACCAAGCCAGCGAGCGCCTAGGACGCTCAGGTTAACTTCCTTCTTTATGACTCGCAAATTTAACGAGGCAATGGTCACGAAGCACAGTGTCGAAGCTATAATCAGTCCATATACCCCAAGTAACGGAGCTAATGCTAAGCTCGCAATCACTTTTACAACTAAACCAATAAGGGTATGGCGCATGGGAACATTCGTCTGCCCAAGCCCGAACAGGATCGAGTTGCTTGTCATCATCGTAATTTGAAAAATTGTTCCTGCTGTAAGAGCTGCCACTATCCCGCTTCCGCCCGCATTAGCATCACCAAACAAAAATCCCGTAACCGATACTGCTGCGACCGTTAGCGTAAGTGCTGCTGGAACGCCTGTAAAGACGACAATACGCATGACAAGGGAGGTTTGTCTTTCTACTTCCTTCATGTTCCGAACCGAAAAGGCTGAGGATAGCACCGGTATAATGGATGTGCTCAACGCAATAGCAAGAATCGGAGGTATGCCAGCGATACCTTGCGCTCGAAATGCAAGCCAGTTATGAAATTGTTTGGCTGCTTCTTTCGTTTCATAAAAGGAACCTGTCAGACGATTAAACAGCATCGTATCAAAATTGTATACGAACTGAACCGTCATCGCAGCAATAACGATAGGAATCGAGATCGCAAACAATTCTTTGTAAATCGAACGATAGGATGATTTCACTTGTGAAGAAGCTTCCACTACAAGTTCACTTTCACCTGTCTGCATACTCGAAACTTGTCCAGACAGCGCAGCCTGCTCCTGCCGATCCTGCCTTTTGAGCTTCCTGGCATAGTAGAGCATGACGCCGAATGCGCCTATGCTGCCTAGGACACTGCCGAAGGTAGCAACTGCTGCCACTTTTCGATCTCCCATATCCCACGATACAACAAGCATGACTAACCCAACTGCTGTTATGACTCGTAATATTTGTTCAACAATCTGGGACAATCCGCCAGCCATCATCATCTGACGGCCTTGGAAGTACCCCCTCATCATCGCAATAATCGGGAACAATAATAGCGCAGGAGCAATTGCTCTTATCGAAGCATCTAATCCAGGTTCAATAGAAATATTCGTTGCGATAAAAGGAGCAAACACGAATAACAGAACCGATACAATAACACCGGTTACCGACCCAAACCAAAGTGCGGCCCTGTAAATACGCTGAGCTTCCTCTGGACGACCAAGGGCATACCGCTGTGAGATCATTTTACTGATCGCACTTGGTATGCCTCCTGTAGCAATAATTAAGAGCATGAGATAAATATTATTCGCATCATTGAAGTAAACGCCGCTTTGCGTAGACATCAGGTTATCCAGCGGTATACGCTGGAAGATCCCGAGGAACCGGGCTACCAGCGCAGCTGCCGCTAGAATAATCGTGCCTTTTATTAAAGAATCCTTTTTAACCATGAGCTAGCTTGATTCCCCTAGTCTGTCGCTTATTTCGCTTTGATTTCTTCCAGAGGCTGATGATTGCCGCGAACTGGCGCTGCGGCTCCCGATGGTGCTGCCCAGCGAATGCCGTTCTTAATAACTTGGAGCACATTCTCATTATAATAAGTTGGGTATGTTTCATGACCCGGACGGAAATAGAATACTTTACCTTGACCGCGGAAGAACGTACAACCGCTGCGGAATACCTCGCCGCCTTCAAACCAGCTAACGAAGATAAGCTCGTCCGGTGCAGGAATGTCAAAGTGCTCGCCATACATTTCTTCCCGTTCCAGCTCGAAGTACTCAGGGATACCCGCTGCGATTGGATGAGCAGGGTTAACCGTCCAAATCCGTTCCTTCTCGTCAGCTTCACGCCATTTGAGGTCGCAGCCTGTGCCCATCAGCTTCTTGAAGATCTTGGAGAAGTGAGCCGAGTGAAGCACAATCAGACCCATGCCATTCATGACTCGTGCATGCACACGTTCAACAATTGCTTCTTCTACTTGATCATGTCCCATATGTCCCCACCAGATCAGAACATCCGTATTAGCGAGCACCTCTTCTGTTAGTCCATGCTCGGGCTGATCAAGTGTAGCTATACGAACCTCGAATCCATCCGTGCCAATCCCTTTTGCAAGCGCGTTATGTATACCATCTGGATATACGTTACGTACTTCATCATCTTGTTTCTCATGCAAAAACTCATTCCATACCGTCACTTTAACCATTGTTTATCTGCCTCCTCAAATTAGATCCATATAAAGAATAGAACAATCATTGCAACCTGCAGAATGACCTTAACGACCATACTGGAGAATAGCCCAACTACGGAGCCTAATCCGACTTTCAGCGCCAGGTTCAAATTCGATCCGACCAACAATTCGCCGATAATCGCACCAAGCAGAGGGCCCAGAATGAGACCGAAAGCGGGAATCACAAATGGACCGATGATAATACCGATTGTGCTGCCTATGACAGATGCCCTGGATCCACCGTATTTCTTGACTCCCCAAGCACTTACGGCATAATCGGCTATGAATAACACGACTACAATAAGGGTCTGAATGGTCCAGAACCAGAATCCAAAGGGTTGGAAGGAAATAAAAAATCCATAGGCGAAAAATGCAGCATAGATGGCAAGCGCGCCCGGCAATATGGGAAATATAGCACCAGCTAGTCCAACGGCGAATAATAGGATAACGATAATCCAACCGGCTATCTCCACCTTCTACTCACCCTTTCAGAATATAATCCCGAATGAGATGAGCAACAGCATCCTCATTATTCGTGACTGTAACCGCATCGGCAGCCGCTTTGACCGCATCCTGCGCATTCCCCATTGCAACACCAAGTCCAGCTTCGCGAATCATCGCAATATCATTCAAGCTATCCCCCATGGCCGCAACCTGAGACATGTCAATATGCAGCAATTCACAAAGCTCACGAATGGCACTTGCCTTCGTTACCCCTTGCGGGTTCATCTCTAGGTTCCAAGGTGATGAGTTTGTGATCTCCATCCCGCCCCAACTGGCCGTTTCTTCCAAAATAAGACCACGAGTAACTTCATCCTCGGTGTAATAACCGAATTTTAGCCAATGATGCGCTTCATAGTCATCAACAGGCTCCAACCATTTCTCTTTGTTGTAAATATCTTCTACCGTATAAGCCCAGAACCAGCATTCCTCATGTTGAAGCGCCAGTTCATGAAGTCGCTTAATCGTTGCTGCCGGCATGAGTGAGCGTCTATGCAGCACGCTAGGGCGTCTCCAAATTTCACCGCCATTAACCGTAATCATAGGGGTATCTAGTTTCAGCTGCTCGGCATACGGCAATGCACTTTGATACCCTCTTCCGGTCGCAAAGCAAACGGTGATACCTGCATCCAAAGCTTTTTGAATCCATTTGGCATTCTCACTGCTAATCTCTTGTACTTCATTCAGCAGCGTGCCATCCATATCTAGCGCAATTAACTTAATCGATCCCATATGCAATTAGTGCCTCCTGCAAGCGTGGCTTTAACTCTGATAAAGCAATTTTAGCACATCTCAAGCTGAATCCAAACCCGCCGCAACTAGAAAGTAATTCATTGGGTACGATTCTCATTATAAAGAATTTTTCCTGCGCGTGCGCTTCTCATTCTTGTTCACTTTGTGTTGCATCTTGCTATTAAAGCAGTAAGGAAGCTGTCAAAAAGAAAAGGGTCCAAAACCATCGGCGAATAGATGCGCTTGTTCGATGACGCATAGACAATTCCCCCTTCATCAAGATGATTGCATGCACTTTCTTTATCGTATGCAAATATGTTTCCTTTGTGCAACTCAATCATTCTTGATTATTGCTTGATTAGTAGCGCATACTTCACCCTACACTCCTGTACAAATAAAGCTCCCCGTTAGGGGAGCTTCGCTTTATAAAAGAAAAATAATAACCGAGCTTATGGCGTTCCAGTTCCTGTAGTCCCAGTTCCCTTAGCCCCAGTTCCGATAGTTCCGGTAGTTCCGGTAGTTCCGGTAGTGCCGGCAGCTGTCGCATCTGTACCTGCTGTGCCTGTTGAAGATACCGGCTTCTTCGGTACCCCATTCAATCCGATGGCATCATCATAAGCATCGAATATTTTACGAGCGATCGGCGCTGCTCCGTTCGCACCAAAGCCGCCTTCAGGTACAACAACGGCCACTGCCAGTACAGGATCCTGTGCTGGTGCATAGGCAATAAATACCGCATTATCAACAGTTTTTCCGCTAACCTGCTGCTCAGACGTACCCGTCTTTCTTAACACTTTGTAAGAAGCACCATCAAATGCATTCACCTTTACATTAGCCATTCCCAGCTCAATCTCTTTCCAATAATTATCCGGAAAAGTTATTGAGTTGAGCACTTCCGGCTTGAAGGACTGCACGATATTCCCGTCTGAATCCTTGACTTCATTCACAAACTGCGGCTTCATCCGTTTGCCATGACTTGCAAGCGTCGCTGTATATTGTGCCAGCTGGAGCGTTGTATAACGTCCCATTTGACCAAATGACGCGAATATCAAGGCAGATTGGGAACTAGCTGCTTCTCTCTCATGGAAGTAGCCAATAACACCCTTGCTTTCATTTGGTAATCCACTTCCAGTGGACACACCCAGACCGAACTGCTTTACATAATTATCCCAGACATCGACACCTTTACTTCCATCTTTCAAGTAAAGCGCATTTCCCACCATCTTAGCCATAAAGGGGTTAGACGATCTGGTTATCGCTAGAGCGGGATCAAGTAAGCCATAAGCATGGCCTTTCGCGTTACCGATCTTACGGCGAGTGGATGAACCCTCTTTACCATAGTAAAAGGCTCCCGTATCATTCCATGTGCTTGAGGTCGTGAACAGATTCTCGTTCAAACCAATCAGAATCGACAATGGTTTCATCGTTGAGCCGAGAAACACCACTGAGGAAGGATGCTTACGCTGTTCCTTAGGATCTGTATAAGGCCCAATAACCGAGCTGATGGTTCCATTCTGCAAGACATTGGCGATGGAATTATAATCATCTGTACTGATTTTTCCACCTTCCCAAATATTGGGATCATAGTCTGGCATACTTGCCATTGCTACTACTTTTCCAGTCTTTACTTCCATAGCAACTGCATAACCAGTCTTCGCATTATCTTGACGTATACTTCGATCAGACGTTGTTCGAAGGAGATGAAGCTGATCCATGATCGCTTGCTGGGTCTTAGCCTGAACATCACGATTGATAGTCAGATACAGATTATCGCCCTTCTCGGGCTTCGTAATTACAGGCGGGCCAATGATACGGCTGGCCGCATTCACGGGATAGGTCTTAAGACCATTCTTCCCACGAAGAATATCCTGGTACATATACTCGATGCCATCGTACCCAACGTCTTCCTGCTGCAGATATTTAAGTCGTGGATCTTGAGTCTTCACACGGTCTTTATATAAATTATTCTCCGCACCGCCGCCATATTTCTTCAGATAGCCCACAAGCTGTACAGCAAGCGTGCTTTTATCATAATGCCGTATGCTTTCCTCCACGATATCGATACCTGGGTAGAGCGCCTCATTTTCCATGAAATACGCAATCTCTTTGGAGGATAGGCCGCTCTTGATTCGGCGAGGAACCGTTACGGTATTTTTTTTGTAGTCAAGATCCATGTTCTTAATGATATCAGCTAGAGATATCGCGACATTAGGATCTCCATTCTTCTGAAACACATCGAACAACTTCTTGGCTGTTGCAATCGAATCCGCTTTCTTCGTTCCTGGCTCAATGCTGTAAGTGAGCGTCTGCGTCGAGGTCGAATAGGCAAGTGCATGTTCGCTTGAATCATAGATATTCCCGCGTATCGGCGGAATTAGAACATCTGTATGCCCCCTTCTCGTCTCTTCATCGCGAAGCGAAGGTCCTTCAACAAACTGCAGAATAGCCAGCCTAACAATAAGCACACTAAATACGAAAAAAGTAACAAAAAAGAATAAGTTCAACCGGAACGAGAAATTCCTCCGATTCTTAATCTCCCGTTTCTGCGGGTCATCCTCCACAAACCATTCTCCTCGTATAGTATTTCTTGAAGCTATTTGAATGCCAGTTTCCAGCCCCCGAGGGGGCTGGAAGGCCACTTCAAAATTTCCAGCAAATCGCACCTTGAAAATTAAAAAGGGACTGGACTTTCCGGCATGCCTCTGGACAATGGAACTTAGGGTCCATTCGGGGAAATTCTTATTTCTCCTGTAGCACTGTCTACTCTCAAAGTCTGTTTCTCCGGTATTCGTTTGAACTTCTTACCCGCTGGCTGTTCCCTTCGGTAGCCCATGCCCGGTTTTAGCAGGTCCGGGGCAGCTCATGGACCGAAGCGTGTTCTTATATGCGAGGGTGATTGATCTGCGAGTGCGCCGGAGGCATCCCGGAGAGTCCGTTCCCTGGATCCCCTGTAGAAAGGAGGAGATTCCACTTGAAGCTATTTGTCGGTATTGACGTTAGCTCGCAAGAGCTAGAAGCGTGTTTTATGAACTCGGACGGCGATAAGCTGGAATCGTTCAAAGTGAAAAACGACTTGCAGGGGGCTTCCCATCTGCGTGATCGTATCGTCATTGCGGTGGACAAGCATTCGTCTTCGGAAATACACATTGGGCTAGAAGCCACCTCGGTCTACAGCTGGCATCCCGCCATGTACATGCATGAAGATCCAGCGCTGAAAGAGCGAAAGACCAAAGTCTTTACGATCAATCCGAAGCTCGTCAGCAAGTTCAGAGAGGCTTACCCCGACCTAGACAAGACCGACCGTCTCGACGCATGGGTCATTGCAGACCGGCTTCGCTTCGGCAGACTGACGACCACCATCGTCATGCAGGAGCAGTATGTCGCACTTCAGCGCCTAACCCGGATGCGGTTTCACATGGTTCACAACTTGACTCGTGAGAAGCAATACTTCCTGCAGAACTTGTTCTACAAATGCAATGCCTTTACTACCGAAGTGGATAGCTCCGTTTTCGGCCACGCTCTCATGGAAATGCTCTCAGAGAAGTTCAGTCTAGATGACATCGCAACGATGGACGTCACTGATTTGGCTGACTACTTGCGAGATAAGGGACGCAATCGCTTCCCAGACCCAGAGAATGTCGCTCGCTGTATCCAGAAAGCCGCAAGAGCTTCTTACCGACTCTCAAAGGTTGTCGAGGATTCTATTGATCTTGTGCTCGGCACATCCATTCAAGCTATACGGAGTATCCAAGCCCAGCTCAAAGATCTCGACAAGGCCATAGAACGCATTCTTGAAAGCATGCCGGAGTCTAAATGCTTGCGCTCCGTTCCTGGCATTGACCGCGTTTACGCCGCCGGTATCCTCGCTGAAATCGGCAACATAGACCGATTCAACGACCAAGCCGCTGTGGCCAAGTACGCCGGTCTCACATGGCGCAGACACCAGTCCGGCCCGTTTGAAGCAGAAGACACTAAACGCATTAAATCCGGCAACCGTTTCCTTCGCTATTACCTGGTTGAAGCTGCCAACTCGGTGAAAAACCGCGATGATGAATTCGGTGAGTATTACCGGAAGAAATACAAGGAAGTACCCAAGCACCAACACAAACGCGCCCTCGTCTTAACGGCAAGAAAACTTGTGCGTCTGGTCGATGTACTGCTACGCAACGGCCAACTCTACACGCCTAGAAGGAAGGTGAATAGCGCGAAGGATTAACGCCTCCTTTGCCAAGGTCCTTCATTAATTCCCAGTAAAAATATGGTAATTAGACGTTTTTTCTACTGGGTTAGGTTTGATGCGCCCATTTTTCCTGGCTGAAACGCTTTATAGCCAAGATAATTTCCAATTCGTAAGAATCATGGGCTTGACATCATACCGCTGGACTTTCCCATTTACAACCTTTACGTTTCCCGCAGGTGTGTACTAGAAAATCCACTCGGGTTAAACCAATTCCCTGAAGAAGCCCATGTGGCATCAAGCGGAATCCAGCCTCCGCCTTGATCAGCGAGTCTAACTTCATTCCATGCATGAGGACCGTAGTCGCCCTTACCTGTGGCTCCTAGCCCCGTTACCACACGTACCTCTAAACCTACCGAACGTGCCATCACAGCATATAATCGGGCTACATCTATACAGACGCCTTTATGGGTATTAAAAGTTTCAGCAGGGGTCTGTTCTTTCCAAACTCCATTGTCCTCATAATTATTTGCCTTATCCCAGTCGTAGGCAATACGTGTTCCTACCCAATCATAGAGGGCACGCGCTTTTTCCTCATCAGTACGCGCTTTTTTGGTCACTTTTATGGCTGCTTGTTCAATATTAGCCGGTACGGCAGAGTCGATCACTTCATACTTACGCTGCAGGACACGGCGGAATTCTGCTGCAACCGCGTCAGTAAATACAGGCCCGCGAGTTAGTACATCCCCTGCAACCGGGCTCAGCAGCTCACTGGCAGTCTTGGCATAGAAAGCTGAAGAACGAATCGATTCTGTTAAAGGTCCACTCGGCAGCATCGATACATAGACGAATAGAATAGCGATGACTACAAATGCACGGCCCGCTCCAAGAAGAGCACCTATCATAGCACCCGTCGCTCTGCTCGCTGTACCCGATAACAACTTGTCCCCTACTGATCTCCGATTCTCGCTGATTCGTAATACGGAATCATAGAACAAACCGAATAGCGGCTGCAGCCAGCCAAGCAAATATCGAAAAATCGTATAGGTAATTAGAAAGATAAGACCAAAGCGAAGCAAATCAAAATCTCTAAGACTCGTCACAATTGTGTACCAAATCTGCTTGAACGTGCTAAGCTCATGCTTGGGTACTTGAATATTCCGGCTGAGTAGCCAATCCCGCACAAGCGGTGAGAGCCGTTCCGCCGCACGACCAGCCAACAATAAAGAGAGTACGACAGAGACAGCCTGCCAAATAAAAAAGAAAAGGTGCTTCGCAGAACCCGATGCACCTCTTCTCACGCCTTGAATAAGCGAGCCAATTAAGATGAGCAGAACCATCACCGCAACCGGTTCTGGTCTTAACAGCGCCTGAACCCAAGTGTTCATAATAAAGCCTCCCAACCTAGCAACTAGCCTATTTGTGTAATGGCTTCATTAGACGTTCTTCTTTGCCTGATCAATTAAAAGCTGAATGGTGTCATCGATCTTCCATGTGCCAAGTGATGTCCCACGGAACGACACCTTTACTTCCTTATCGCCTGGGGCACCGACAAGCTCGAGATTCTTAGTTGTAATGGTGAAGGTACCATTGCCATTTGAGGTATATTTCGCATCCTTAGCTTCACCAGCCATAGCAGTAATCGCCTCTTGCTTGACGCTTTCCGCAACTTTCGTGCCGATGGTAGAGCCAATAGACTTCAAATCCTCAAGTGAGTAGCCACTATAAACGATCACACCAGCAAGAATAACTAGCACAACCAACCATTTGACAACAGTCTTGACGATGCGCATGACAATGAAAAGCACGATCAGCGCAATGATGAGAAAAAGCCATTTGTCCTTAAAAAACTGTACCCAAGTATCCATGTCATAATTGAAATCAAAGCTCATCCGATAATCTCCTCCATTATACCCGTTGAAAAGCCTGAATACAAAATATTATACCCTATGCACCTATTAGCGTAAACCTAGACTGATTGAGACATAACCCTGCTTATCCAAGCGTACAAGTAGTAACATACTGTTCAATCCATATGCTTCCTTAGGAGGGTTATAAATGAAGACCGCAATATGGTTGTATCTGTTTCTGTTCATCGCTTTTTTTGACCTGCATGCTCAATATCCCATCTTAACCCCTTTCGCCATATCACTTGGGGCTGCTCCCTCGTTTATCGGACTCATGATGGGGCTTTATTCGATCACGCATCTACCTGGTAACCTTATCGCCGGCTATGGCGTTGATCGCTTCGGCAGTCGTCTCTTTATCGTTTTCAGTCTAGCTGCAGCTGGTGTTATCCTTCTCTTGCAATCTAAAGTAACGGACCCTTGGCAGCTGCTAACGCTGCGCTCCATCAGTGGATTCGTACTCGCTTTCCTCTCTCCCGCTTGTATGTCCCTGCTTGCAAAGCTCACAACGGATCGAGTGCAGCAAGGGAAGCTAATGGCGGGCAATGGACTTGTCCATACGGTAGCTTCTGTAGTTTCTCCGGCTGCCGGGGCTTATTTGGTCGCCCAGATTGGTTTCACTACAGCCTTCTACGTGCTTGGCTGGATATTAATTGTCACTGCTGTCTGTGCGCTATTCTTTATTCGAGAAACTGTTTATGCTGCACGGGCTCGTGCCAAGACAATAAGCTCTGGCTCCCATTCACACCCTACCGCTCCCTTAGCCGAATCCAATGAAGCTTCTGGTCACACCCATGTTCCTTGGCTGGTCTACACGCTGCCCATCGCCATGAGCTGCGCACAAGGCATCCTATCCTTTGAGCTGCCTCTCATGTCAACAACCAAAGACGGCATGATGCAGACTGGCCTTCTCTTCTCTGTGGTCAGCTTCGGCGCGCTGATTACGCTAAGTATGCTTTTCTTAAACCGTATGTCGCCCTTCCTGCGTTCCTTATGGGGCGCCTTTATGCTGGCTCTCACTTACTTTGCTATCGCGTCGGGTGTCCCGGCTCCCTTTTTTATGATGCTCTTACTACTTGGTATGGCAAAAGGGGTGATCTTTCCCGCTCTTTCCTCACTCCTTATTGAGCTTAGCGGGGGAACAAGATATGGCCGAACCTTCTCGATTCTATCCATTGCCTTCTCAATTGGTGCCTTTATGGGGCCTATGCTCGCTGGTCAGCTCCGTAATGTGATATCACCCTATTACATCGCTTTTGTTGTCTTAATGCTTGCCGTTTCCATTCTCCCTTTTTACTCCATACGCAAGACAGGTGGCTCCAATGCCCATTTTTCCCGAACTGGGTGAAAACACAGGGCCATCATTTACCTAAGGCATAGGATACATTATGGCAGGGCTGCCATTCAGCATTTAAACTAGTATTTGTCCTCAATGAAAGGCGGAAGAGGGGTGACTTCATAATGTCTACACTCATTGAAAGCGAACGTCGTGGCTTCGGACACGGTTTTACTTCAGCTGGCGTTATTCTTGTTCTTTTTATCCTGCTTGTTATTGTTATAGGTGGTTGTTTCTGTTAATACCCATTCGCCAATGGCGGCTTGCTACCCAGCAGGCCGTCTTTTCGTTTGAACGGTCATTCGTTTACAATAGGCGTAAGAGGGAGGTGACCGCTTGTGAGAATCGCAATTATTGTAGAAGGCAAAAACGACCGAAGCCGACTCCGCCGCGTACTTTCTGATGATGTTCCCATTTATTGTACGTATGGAACACCTAGCACCGATAGGCTTGAGAAGCTGCGCGGAGAGGTTGGGGACAAGCATCCCTATTTATTTACCGACAATGATTCATCCGGCAAACGAATACGCGGCATGCTCAGAGATGCCTTCCCTGATGCCGATCACATTCATACACGTAAGGGCTACTCTGGCGTAGAGAAAACACCTGAAGTGTATTTAATCGAACAATTAGAAAAAGCAGGTCTCGAGGCGTACATCATGTACCCACCTCAAGATCCCGCTCCATGGAAGAAAGAAGATCAATTTTAATGATTGCTTATTCAAAAGGGTTTAAATATGTAAGAAGTAAATCACTACCGTGACCGTTATCATACTTAGGATCGTTGAAATCAAGACGGTCTGTGAAGCAAACTCGGGTTCATTGTCGAACTCAACCGCTAACAGAACACTAGACAGTGATGTCGGGACAGCAGAGGACACAATTAATGCCTTCGCCATCATGCTGTCCATTCCCATTGCCAGATCGATGCCCCACACAACGAATGCTGCAAGCAAGGGTCCTGCGATCAACCTCAGTCCAGTGGAGAGCGCTACATCCGTCAGCATGAAGCTGCGCACCGACCAGCTCATGCTGCCTAGCTGAACGCCAAGCGTAATGAGCGCGGTACCGAAGAAAGCATTCGCTACATAATCTACTGGTGTAGCCAAGAAAACAGGAAGCGGTAAATGGAAGCCACGCAGGAGAAGAGCAAGAGGAATCGCATAAATAACTGGCTGAGTCGCTATCTTACGCAGTACTTCTTTCCCACTGCTTTGATGGGCATTGACACTATAAATCCCATAAGTATTCGGTAAGAGCGACTGCATGACCATGATAATGAGCTGAACAGATAACGTGAATGGATTAGCTGCAAAAGCCAGTTGATTTAGTGGAATCCCATAATTCGCACTGTTATAAAACAATACGCTGTTACGCATTGTTGCTTTCATGCCAGCTTTGTAGCGGCGGATACGAATAACAGCCTCGACAGCGCCGAATAGTAAGGCCATGAATAGGACAAAAAATAACAGTACCTTGCCAACAATCTGAAGCGATAATTCCGTCGTATACAACAATCGAAAAATAACAGCTGGAGAAAATAAATAAAAATTAAGTTTGGACAGCGTCTTGATGTCCAAAGAAAAAGCCCGCTGCAGTGTGATGCCTATGGCGATCATAACCGACAGCGGGAGTACGTTGTTCAATAAGATTGACCAAAAAATTGTCATTGGCGGCCTACCTACTCATTCACTAATGTGTCAACGACTTTCACAATGTCGTCGGCTTTCGTATCTTGAATGGAGCCTGTCATATACTTGCGTATCTCACCTTCACGATCCACGATCGTAATGGTATCTGTGTGGCTGAAAAGCCCTGTCTTCTCATCTTTTATGAGATCAAGACCAAAATTATTCATAAGCTTCTTTGTTGCTTCTTCACTATCCTCGCGAAGGAACTTCCACCCGCTCGTATCGACATCGAATTTCCCCGCAAACTTACTCATAGCCGCGAGAGAATCACGCTTAGGATCAAAGGTAATGGACATGAACTCGACATCCTTGCCAAAGGTTCCTTCCTTCTTCAGCTGATCCTGCACTTGCGTCATCAGATAAGTAGTTGGCGGACAAATGTCCGGACAATTCGCATAGAAGAAATAGATAACTCTAACTTTCCCCTTCGAATCATCAAGCGTAACCTTGTTACCACCCAAATCGGTCAGCTCGAAGTTCGGCGCTGATTTAAGCTTATCCAGCTTTGGGGTATCGCTTTTCGAGTAGGTCATTAACAAATAAATGCCCATCGCCGCGCACAAAGCGAGCACAGCAATTTTGAATCCGTGTTTTCGTGCAAATCCCATCATTCGGTCCCTCCTGAAAGACAACTAGCCAATCCCATTGGTGTCCAGCACCATGACGAAGAAGACAACCATCAAATAATTAATCGAGATGATGAAGTTGGTTTTCGCCCACTTGTCATCGTCCTTAGCCTTCAAGCCCATAAGAGTATGAACCAGCCATAGAACGCCGCCAATCAAAGAAATAACGAGAAAGAAGTAGCCTACATAATCATAAGTAAACATCAAAATCCCTGTCGGGATCAGCAGTAGGATATACGGTATCATCTGAAGCTTCGTACGTCCTATTCCTTTAACTACCGGCAGAAGTGGATAGCCCGCTGCGCGATATTCCTCCACACGTCTAATCGCAAGCGACCAGAAATGCGCCGGCTGCCAAAGAAACAAGAGCGCGAACAATATCCAAGCTCCCGCATCAACATGTCCTGTAACAGCGCAATAGCCGATAACAGGAGGCATCGCCCCTGATACCCCGCCGATGGAGGTGCTCCAAGTCGAAGTACGCTTGAGCCACATCGTATACACCACGATATAGACGAACATCCCGAGCAAACCAAGCCAACCTGAAGGCTTGTTTACTAGAACGAAAAGCATGGTAATGCCGATGACACCAAGCACGATTCCATAAATAAGGACACCCGTCGGTTTCATACGATTCGTCGGCAATGCACGATTCTTCGTACGTTCCATCTTTTTATCTAGTTCGCGATCCCAATAATTGTTAATGACGCAAGCGGATGCCATCGTAAGCGCAGAGCCGATCAACATGTAGACAAGCAGCAACAAATCAATATGCCATTTGGAAGCGACCCAAAATCCCCCGAATGCCGCAAACGCATTAAGTCGTATGATGCCAGGTTTTGTCAGGGCCACGTAATCTTTAAGCACAGCCAGCCTCCCCGTTCCGATCCCGTATGGGCAAAATTGACCCATCTTCTATGTTTTAAAATCGTTCTTAATCATACCGAAAAAACAAGCTGTTGACAATGTTCGCTCTTTTTGTTCATTAATTTGACACGGCATTATAGGCGGAACGATGAACATATAAATAACTATTTCATAAGAAAAGGAACACTTTTGCCTCTATTTAAATACACTGTCATGTGGTTATTGGCCTATACGGAAGCGAAAGGGAGTGGTTGTTCAGAGATGGCAGTCGTAAAAGCAACTTCCGCAGATGTTAAAATACTTGCCAGACTACTGCGTGCGGAGGCAGAGGGTGAAGGCGATCTTGGCATGCTGATGGTGGGAAATGTCGGCATCAAATCTAATCCGTGGAAACTGCATTGATTTCAAAAACATACGCACCACGTGTGATCAATGGTGAACGGCAGCGTCCTGCTTCCAATTCTCTGTGGTACTTCCGGCCGGCGGGAAGCTGTCCGCCAACATGGTGGGATCAACAATTCATTGGTAAATATAAGGCGCATTGCTTCTACGCACCCTTTCAAAGTGATTGCCCGAACGTTTATTAAAGCTTAGTCTCTCTTCAGCATTGCATCATTTTTTGTGGATTGGTCAACTAATGAAAGCGAGGAATTCATATCATGTCGAACGGTTATGGCTTCAATAATGCGGTAAGTCCAGCTAGTACAGGAGGCTACCCAGGTTACGGCGGTTTTCCTTTCCCTCAAACACCTACTACACTGCCTGCTCAAGCACCTATGCAAATGCCTGCTACAATGCCTGCTCAAGCACCCATGCAAATGCCTATGCAAATGCCTATGCAGCCCACCTCCACAGCTGGCGCACAAGCAGGTCCACCAATGGTACCAAGCGGCTCCTTTGTAACACCTTCTGGCGGAACCATCGTTACAGTCCCGGCTGTTGAAGAATCATATATTGAGAATATTTTACGGATGAATCGCGGTAAAATGGCAACCTTCTACATGACTTATGAGAATAACCGCGAATGGAATGCAAAGATTTTTCGCGGCATTATTGAAGCAGCTGGGCGCGATCATATCATCATCAGTGATCCAGCTACCGGTATGCGCTACTTACTCCTGACCCTTAATCTGGATTACGTTACGTTTGAAGGACCGATTAATTACTCTTACACCTTCCAAGGTACAACGATTACGAACATGACACCCGTATCTACACCACCGATGATTACCACAGGTTCAGGCGCTGCTATGCTTGGAAGGTAATCGGACGAAAAGTCCATGCATGAATTTTGGGCGCTCCGCCGGGGACCCAAGCTGCCATTTGGCGCCAAGAAGAACGCTCACTGCAGCGTTCTTCTTTTATTGCCGTTGCGGAGGCTTCGCCCTGAGCTTCCCAGACCTCAACGAACAAATGAGGTTGGTCTGTTCCCTCATAAAGCTTAAATACGGGACCAGCTGCCATTTTCTCAGCGATCCAATTGCGATATAATGCTACAAATTCCTCGTTAATGTGGTATTCTACAAAACAGATATACATAAAATTTGCTCCTTCGTTATAAATGCCCAAGATTCAGAAAATACTAAAGCGTACATATAAGAGTATACACTACCCCATGTACAACAAAGTTTATGACTAGGAGGTACTCACACATGGACAGCGGAACGCATTTGGTGATGGGACTCGGACTTGCAGGCTTGGCTTCCATTGACCCTGTCATCGCTTCCGACCACTCTCTTTATGCGGCGGTACTGATCGGTACAGTGGTTGGATCACAAGCGCCGGACTTAGATGGCTTATTGCGATTAAAGAGTAATGCCGTTTATATTCGCAATCACCGCGGGGCTTCGCATTCTATACCTGCTATCGCGATTTGGACGATTTTAATTACTTTTCTGATTCAATCGGGCTTTGGCTTTCATTTACCTTGGCTGCATATTGGCGGCTGGGTGCTGCTAGCAGTAGTTCTTCACGTCTTTGTAGATTTGTTCAACACTTATGGGACACAAGCGATGAGACCTTTTACGGAAAAGTGGATTTCATGGAACATCATCCATATCTTCGATCCTGTTATTTTTATCACTCACGTTATTGCCATTCTGCTATGGGCCTTACAGCTAGGTGAGCCAACCTTAATTTTCCCTCTCCTTTATGGAGTGCTAGCTGCCTATTATATTTGGCGGACCATCGCTCATCGCATGCTAAGTCATCGCATTCAACGCTTAGATACGGATTACCATGAAGGGGTTCGTTATATCATCATACCCACGATATCCCTTTACGATTGGAATGTCGTGAGGAGGAATGCGGACGGCAGCTTCCTGATCGGTGATTTTAGACAAGGCAAGCTGCGGTGGATCGATAGGGCCAAATGTCAGGAGCATCCTGCAATTGATCAATCCAGGAACGATCCCTCCATCCAAGCCTTTTTATACTTCACCTCAACAGCTTGTGCTGAAGTAAAAGAGCATAGCTGGGGGTACGAGGTTCGCTGGTCTGACGTTCGCTATCGCCATCGGAAGCAGTATCCATTTGTCGGAGTACTCTTGATGGACAGTGATTATAAGACTTTAGGCTCTTATGTCGGTTGGCTAAGTGAAGACCGTTTACAGAAACGTCTGCGCATGAATACGTATTGACGGAGTAGGACCCCTTCTTGCACAATAGAAGGGGCCCTTTACTTATTTATAGGTAGACTTCCCTTAAACATAGTGAAGAGCTCAAGGATGACCTTGAGCTCTTGCTTGTATTGCTTTGGTTTATAGTGACGACGACTTAGCGGAACTGGGATTGACCGGACAGTTGTTGTTCAGCGATTTGAACGAGTTTACGCGTAATGTAGCCACCAAGTGAGCCAGCATCGCGAGTGGCAAAGTTACCGTAGTAGCCATCTGCCGGAATTTGAATTCCTAGCTCTTGAGCCGCCTCATATTTTAATTGGCTAAGTGCTGCACTTGCTTGTGGTACTACTAGTGTGTTGCTGCTGCGAGATTGTCCTGCCATGTGGAATTTCTCCTTTCGTCCCGAAGACGATGATGTAATGCAAGCTTGCAAGCTTATTATGATACGTTTATGAAAAGAATATGCTTAAGATTATGAAATTTATTTGAGATAAGGAGAATGACATCATGACGAAGTCCATGTCCCTGTTTTTTGCGATTCTTTCCGTCCTCCTTATGAGCGCAACAGCTATCTCCATCAGTTATAATGGCTGGGTTGCCGCCTTGTTCTTGCTGCTGACTCTATGCAGTATCGGCGGGGGTTTCATCGTGAAAGCGAGAATGAGAAGACGACAACAAGAATAGTTTCTAGCGTAAGAAGAAACGGCTTACGCCGTCCTCTGATATTCAAAAAGAACGGCACATGCTTGAAGCGCATGTGCCGTTCTTTTTGTCTACCCTTCTCTAGCGAGGAAGCAAGAAACCCATCCGTTCCTTGACTTCAAGCAGCGTTTTATTAGCTACCTCTGATACTTGCTCAGCACCTTGCTTAAGGATAGCATGGATTTCCCCTGAGCTGCGGATTTCATGATATTTGGTCTGAAGCGGCTCAAGTGTGGCGACAACATGCTCCGCAAGATCCTTCTTGAATGCCCCGTACCCTTGGCCCTCATAGCGAGCTGAGACCTCATCAAGCGTCAAACCTGCACAATGCGCATAAATGCTCATCAGGTTGCTCACCTCCGGCTTCTCAGCCGGATTGAAAATCACATCGCGACCAGAGTCCGTCGTTGCCCGGCTAATCTTCTTGCGAATAACATCCGGCGGATCAAGCAGCGCAATATAGCTGGCTGGATTAGGATTACTCTTACTCATCTTCTTCGTTCCATCATCGAGCGACATGATACGCGCTCCAACCTTCGGAATATAAGGCTCCGGTACTGTAAAATAATCGCCAAAACGCGAATTAAAGCGCTGTGCGATATCACGAGTCAGCTCCAAATGCTGTTTCTGATCGTCTCCTACCGGTACGAGATCCGCATTATAGAGCAGGATGTCAGCAGCCATAAGAGCTGGATATACGAAGAGTCCTGCTCCTACAGAATCTTTGCCCGAAGACTTATCTTTGAATTGTGTCATTCGTTCCAGCTCGCCCATATAAGCCAGCGTCGTTAACAACCAGCCTAGCTCCGCATGCGCAGTAACATGGGATTGAACGAAGATACTTGCTTTGGCTGGGTCGATACCCGAAGCAATGAAGAGTGCCGCTACTGCTTCTGTTTGTTCCCTAAGCGCAGCTGGATCCTGTGGTACAGTAATCGCATGAAGATCTACAACCATGAAATAGCACTCATGGGTTTCCTGCAGCTTAACGAAATTTTGAATAGCACCGATGTAGTTGCCTAGCGTCAATTGACCGCTTGGTTGAATACCTGATAATACGCGTGGCATAGCGCTGCCTCCTAATTTCATTTGTTTGATTGTTTGATTTCATTCCAGCCGACATTTTTGAACGCAAAAAAGGCCCTTCGTCATATAAGGGACGAAGGACCGTGGTGCCACCCTAATTCGTTCGTTATGCGGCAAAACCAAATCACCGACTTAAATAACGAACCTTCACATTCCCTAACGCGGAACGACACGTAGACATATACTTGCGGTGCTATGGCCGCTTTCCTCGTCTCAACTCCGGGATCCATTCGGTCTCAGACATCTGCACCGGTTTGCACCTACCACCGGCTCTCTGAAGCGTACGTCTGCGCTTACTTGTTCCCATCCTTGTATTTAGATCGATTATACTCCTAGAGGGGGATATGTCAAGGTGGAACGCCTTATTATTGGATCTGTTTGAGATAAGCGACTAGATTGCTTAGTTCTTTGGCGCTTAGGCTGCTGGTTTTACCATGCTTGTCACCAGCACGGGCTAAGACGTCTTCAAGCGTAGCTGCGCTACCGTCATGAAGGTAAGGTGCTGTTGCGTATATGCCTCGCAGCGTTGGTGTGTCATAAAAGCCGCGAGCTCGCTTGTTAGCGAATGCTCCACGTGCATCGCCGCCGTAATCGGTATCGGTCTTGCTGACCGTTCCTACGTCATGCAGATAGTCTGTATTATCCGTTGTCAGCTTACCTTGACTATCGACAGCCTTGACGCTGTCAGTCATCACATCCGTCGCATGGCAGGTAATACATTGGGCTTTACCTTCGAAGAGGATTTTGCCTTGCTCCGCTTCAGGTGTTAATTGACCATCCGCTGTTCGATAAGGACTCTCCGGCACTGGGAAAGCATCAGGCATCTTCATATAGGCTTCCAAGGCATCGAATATCTTCTGCTTATCTGCTGGCATTGGTTTACCCGGATCAACATCCGACATGCCGCCCATTTCACCTTGGATCGTATGAATATAGTCAACAAAGTCATCCCGGCTTCCATCCCACATGAACAATCCTGTCTCTAATGCCAGTACATTGCTTGGAATGTTACGAGGACCTCTCGAAGTAGTGAGTGTCAAGGTATCGACTTCTCCATCGGAATGACAAGAAACACAGCTCATCCAGTTATTCCCGGTAATTGGAAAGTCTTCTGTATTCGCACTATAAAAGATCGTCTTACCTAGTCTCTGCTCAGGCGTTAATCGATCTTTCGCGATGAGAGCAATCGGTTTCCCCTCTACCTTCGCCTGACCGCCTTCGCTCTCACTAGGAAGATTCACAACCGTCAAGTCATGTGAGCTGAGGTTATGAATATACAGCGTATCGCCAGCTGGAGACATGACCATCCCAATTGGAAAGTCACCTGGCAGATGTCGAATAATTTGACTTGCCCGTCCACCGCGTGCCAAATCGAACGTCAATAAATCCTCGCTCCCCCCCATAAGGGAATAAGCTTTGGTCCCATCAGGTGAGAAAACAATATCCGTTGGGTTCGAGACGATGGTTGTCTTGCCCAATTTATCCTTCACATCAATAGAGGCAAACAGCTCTTTGCGAGCGTTTAATTTCTCCTTAGTCGTTTTCACATCAAGAATAGATAAGGCCGGAAAGATAACTTCCTCAAATTGAATAGGGGTATCCGTATTCGTTAGAAGATGGGCTTCCCAAATATTGCTGCCGTCGGGTGTCAGCCGCAGCTGTTCAACGGTATTTGGGGTTCCTTGGCTCTTCTTACGGTCCGGTAAATCAGGCGATGGAGCCAGCTTAGTGGAAGTCGTCTTCCGAAGCGACACCGTGTCAAAAACAAGCGTATCCGTGTTTAAATAATCCGATACATACAGACTGGCTCCATCTGCTGAGATAGCAATGGCTCTAGGATTAGTCCCCGCATCCAATTGCTTGATAATGGTGCGTTTCTCTGCATCGATGACAGTCACCGTGCCAGAGCGATAATTAGTTACATAGAGTCGCTCCCCACCCGGACTGCTTACAATGCCAAAAGGCTCAATTCCTGTTTTCACCGTACCCAGCACCTTACCAGCCTTAATGTCTACCCATTCTACGCTGTCCGCATAGCGGCATGTAACATAGAGGGTCTTGCCATCATTTGATAAGGATAGCTCTCGCGGTTCTTTCCCAACTGCTATTTCTTTGAGAACTTTACGACTCTTCGCATCGATTATAGAAACGCTATTCGTGTCTCCATTAGCTACGTAGAGGGTATCCCCGTCTGGGTTGATAATAATGCTGCTCCCAGATTGAGGTCCTTGCGGGGCTTTCTCATCCGTGAGAGAGCAGCCTGCCATTAAAGCCAAAACGGCGAGCGCAAATGCACCCGCCGCCAGCTTAAAAGCAAGCGAAGTTTTATTTTTCAATTGTGACTGGAAGAAGTACTGGAGCAATCCCATTCTCACCATGTCCTTTCTGGATTTGTGGCACGGTGTCACCGTCGGTATTACCAGAGTTATCGCCTTCTTTGTAGAAGTCGCCCGTATCCCAGAACTCACTAGCCTGCATACCTTCGTCAAGAGTCGGTCCGTTTATAACTTGGCGGTAGAAGCTGACGTACCTTGCTTGAATTGCACTCTGCTCGAGTGATTTGGGAGCATCACTGTCACTGCTCGTATTCTTCAAATGCTGCAGCGCCATACGCAGAACGGATGATACGCCACCCGCAGTGAAAGCATCATAGGAAGCATTATCGCCATTCGTTTTGTACGCTTTAATACTGTCGTCCCATAACTTGCTATCCATGGCTGCGTAGACTTTACGCGCTGCATCACGATACTTCTCATCTTCAGTCAATAAGAAAGCTGACGTTAACCCGCGAATTGCGCCAATTTGTGCCATCAGCGTCGTATCCTCTGTCGCTTTTCCTTTATCAACATCATAACCGCTAACCGCTAGCCCATCTTTGGTCAAAAGAGAGTTAATAATGAAATCGGCCTGCTTCGCGATCATCTCTTTGGCTTGTTTACCGAGCTCTGTCTTCAACCCTTGAGCAGCATCGCCGCTTGCATAACCTACTGGCAAGCCATCGATTGCGCGTTCGAACATACGCAGCGCCTCAATGGTATAGCCTGCTTGGAAAGTATCTACTTGAGTGCCCTGCTTATCGCCATCCGCTTCCGTGACGAAGGCACCAACTTTATCATTCCAATGACGATCCTTGATGTTATTAAATACAGATAACAGTACATCACGCGTGACTGTGTAGGGATCATTCGATGCGATATCATTAGTCGGGTCGCTATCAACGTTCACGGCTGGTGCAGCTGGGAACGGATCACCATCGAAGACACGGGCGAACGCCGGGTTGCGGTTGGGATTGTCCGTACGTTGATCCGTCATACCGAAGAATTCAGAGGTCGGCCAAAGCATCAGCCATTGATCCTGAAGGCTGCTCTTGCCATCGTTTACCTTTAAGCTCTTAGCATTGGCATAGTTAGCATCGCTGCTCTCTTCAACGTCGATTGCATGCGGCAGGTAAGCGCCGCTTCCAGCTGCTGACAGCGAGCCGATCGTTTTGGAAGACGGATTGTAGAATAAGTTATCACGGACGTAGAGCAGCTTGTTCCATACTTCCTCTGTAAGGATCATACCCTGCATGCCATCGACTGAGCTAACGCCAAGTCGGAGACCTTGATCCGCCTCAGGGCCACTCTTTGCAGTTGAAGCATCGACTTCCTCATCTGATTCGGTGTTATGTAGATTCCCTAGGAAGTCTCCTGCCCAAAGCGATTGCTTGAGCATGGTTGCTCCGTAAGCAGAAGGAACGAGCTGCTTGGTCATTTTATCGCGGTTCCAACGAAGCGAGCTGAAATTGACTTGAAAATTAGGAATATAAGTACCATTCTTACCATCTGCGTACTTGGCCGTATCTATCTTCTGCGAATAATGCGGATCACCTGATACATATTCAATGAAAGTTGGATACATATTTTGTTGAATTTGGTCTGCAGGCTGCCCTACACTCTCTGCCATCTTCAAGAAACGTGATGCTAGAACTTCATTGGCCGTTTTGCCAGACTTCTTAGCTTCTTCGAGCATAGCAGGCCCATTCACAAGGTGAAGCCCCATGCCGGATTTCTCAACGACCTCATACATTCCTTCCTCAGAATACTCGTAGGATTCGATTCCAGCGATATAGTCAAAGGCTGTAGGTGAATCTATCTTTGCAGCGTCCAGAACATCTAGATCAAGCCCAAGAGATTCAGCAAGCGGCTCTCCGGACAATTCGAATTCCGCGTAAGCGAACATATTACCTGCCGTATCGAAATTATAATCCTTTACTTTCACATGTACATTACTGGTACAGCCGGTCACTGCTACAGAACAAGCAAGTGCTGCCGCAGCCAAAGCATAACCCTTTTTCCGTCTTTTATTTCCCCGAGACATTATCTTCTCTCCCCGTTACATCTATATTTTAAATAATAATTAATATTAATAATGAGAATCATTATCATATTGTCACAGTTGAGATTGTACCCTTTTTCTGAAGCGTTGGCAATGCTTTTCTGAATAAATGTTTTTTGAAGAAAATCGACTCTCGTGCCACAAAGACAGCATAAAAACATACATGTGAATTTCAAGATGACAGTTCGTCCGGATTAAGTAGGGAAGCGTTGGGGAGCGTTTCTTCTTAGAAGCTTCTTAAAATTGTTGGAAATGGTTGTCCTGCCGAATATCAAAAGCGCATATCATAGAGTAGGAAGCAAATCCAGCGTTTATTGGTTGCTGGTTACGGAGAGGAGTCTTCAGATTGAACTTCATATATCGTCTCGGCATGCCATTGTTGGCCGCTGGATGTTTGATTATGTTAGCCCAAATTCTCAATATGGGCGGAATGACAGATATGATCGTTAGCAACCCCTCGGTGCAATCCTTCAAGATCTTGTTTATAAGCATTATATTAGAAGCTTTTCCTTTCATTCTTCTTGGTGTATTCGTCTCAGCGATTCTGCAGGTATTCGTCTCGGACGCAACAATCGCCAGAATCACGCCTAAGAACCCCATTATCGGGGTGCTGTTCGGAAGCTTACTTGGGTTATTGCTTCCCCTATGTGAATGCGGCATGATTCCAGTGGTAAGAAGGCTCATTCGCAAAGGCATGCCCGCTTATATAGGTATCGTGTTTATTTTTGCAGGACCGATTATTAATCCTGTCGTCTTCACTTCCACCTTTACGGCTTTCCGTTCGCAGCCCGTAATGGCCTATACCCGCATGGGACTGGCATTGGCAGTCTGTATCGCTCTTGGTCTTGTCCTATATCGATTCATGAAGAAAAGTCCGCTTAAGCTGGACGCCTTATCTCTAGCTGCAGCGAATAACAAGGATCTAACTGATCTGGATAGCTACGGACATACGCATAACAGCCATGGGACGGGATTCCGGGGACGTATTGTAGCCACATTATCGCATGCTTCAGATGAATTTTTTGATATCGGAAAATATTTGATTATGGGCTCCTTTATCACTGCCGTTGTGCAAACCCTGCTTGACCGCAGCTTGTTGGCAACGATTAGCAGTGAGCCTGTCATTTCTAATATGTTCATGATGGGATTTGCTTTTGCATTATCACTTTGTTCCACATCGGATGCTTTTGTAGCTTCTTCCTTTAATGGCATTTTTGGTCCAGGCGCGCTCTTAGCCTTCCTGGTTTTCGGGCCGATGGTTGATATGAAGAGTATGCTGATGTTGCTGGCCTCCTTCCGTACGAAAGTGGTTATTGCCATCATTCTCTTCTTGTTTGTTGCTATTCTCTGCGGTTCAATTATTGCGGAGAAGCTCGTTTTCCACACCTAACTTCACCATCTCCACGATCCCTCTCTTATAGAAAGGAGAATATACATGATGTTGTCTTCTGCAGACCGCAGACGTTTGTTTCATCAACTTTTACGTGCTGCCATACTAAGCGGCTTTGCTATGTATATTATCTACCTTGTTCGTACAGACAGTCTAACCTTATACATTGCTCCGCGTATGGTCATTTATGTAAAACTCTCCGCTATGGGACTTTATGCGACCGCCATTTATCAGGTGTATACCGCCTTTCAAACCTGGAAAGGTAAAGACATAATAAATTGTGATTGCAATCATGAGCCTTCTTCCTCCGTAACGAAGAACACGCTCATCTATGGATTATTCATCCTCCCGATTGCGCTTGGCTTCCTGCTTCCAGATGGCATGCTTGGCAATAATATCGTCTCAAAAAAAGGGATCCATCTTTCTGGCCCTGAGTCACTGATGCCAATTGCCTCGATGTCACCCGCTTCGAAGCAGCCACAAACCGAGGCGGAATGGAAGGCTTTATTCCCATTCGATGAATCGACTAAGGCTAACGCTAAATTAGGCCGGCAGCTATACCAGCAAGCTACCATCCGCATTCCTGAGAAGGATTATGTCGAGACGCTCACAACAATTGATTTGTATCGCAGCAACTTTATTGGTAAAACCGTAGAAATCAGCGGATTTGTTTTTCGCGAGGAGGGAATGAGCAACAATCAATTTGTCGTAAGTCGATTCGTGATGAATTGCTGCTCGGCTGACTCTGTTCCTTATGGTATCGTTATTAACTTCCCTCATGCTGCGGCCTTCAAGGATGATGCTTGGGTCAAGGTAAGCGGGATTCTCAATGAGAGTACCTTCGATGGGAAGAAAATCTCCGTACTGGACGCGCAGCATCTCCAGATCATTGAAGCTCCGGATTCGCCTTACGTATATCCGGACTATGATTTTGATTTATAACCCACCTCTTGATTTGCTGTTAGGCGCTCTCCAATGGAATTAATTACCTCATTTTTGTGCAAACCCTCCCGCATAAATGGTTCCAATTCAACCATACTAAGGGTACACAAGGAGGTGATTACGATGGCATCTAACCGAAGCAGTAATTCGCTGGTCGTCCCACAAGCTAATGCAGCGCTTGATCAAATGAAATACGAAGTGGCGCAGGAACTAGGCATTCAAATTCCCCAAGATGGCTATTATGGTTATATGGCTACTCGCGATGCGGGGGCACTTGGCGGATACATTACACGCAAATTAGTTCAAATCGCAGAGCAACAGCTTGCAGGCAAGTCTTCTCGCTAAAATTGCTCCATCTACATAAAAATGCTGCCCAGCATAGTAGGCAGCATTTTTTGTTGCGATTTATTATTATTAGGGCGTATCTTTAAGCGCTTGCTGTGCGTATTTTGGTTGATAGCGGAACATTCCATTCGCTAAATTATAATTAGACTCGAAGGAGATGCTGGCTGACCAAGCACCCGTTCCAGTACGGACGGAGAAATCATATAGAATCTCGCCGTGCGTCCAACTACGTTTAAGCTTAATAGAATCTATCGCCATTTGACGGAACGCCTGCACCTGCTGCGGTGTCATTCCCTGCTCTGCTTGTCCAATTTGACCATTCTTACTCTCGATTGGATTATGCCGAACCCCAAACTTGCCAACCACGTTGTTGCGAACTTGTATGATGACGGTTCCAGCTGTAGTGTGCAAAAGCTCTTCTTCCAATTGCTTAAAGACATAATCCACTTGACGAGCTAACGGCATCGCATCCAAATTCACAACCAAACCCCTCCAATATTCTATTTTTCATGAAGTAATATCAATATCCTCCGTAAGGCCCATTATATGACAATGTTTTCGTTCATTCAACACTTATTTTACAAAAACCTTACAGAAATATAGTCCATTCGACATTGTATGCCATATTCACATCGGTCTTTCGACTTGAATCGATTGCATTAGACGATTGTAGACAAATGTAAAGGCGATGATATAATAAGATTATTCCATAAAAAGGGGAGCCTTCCATCATGCAATGGTATAATTCATTATCGATTCGAAATAAGCTGCTCGTTGGCTGTTATTCCATCGTTACCATTTTTTCAATTGCTTTATTGCTTGGCTTGCTTATTACGGGAAGCAGTCTTGGACTAGGTATCGTTATTATTGTTCTTGCAGCAGTAGTTACATTCCCCCTCGTCCGAGTCATTGAGACAGCGCTTACATCTTCAATTGATGATATGTCATCAATCGCTTTCAGCATTGCAAAAGGTGATTTCACGCACAAGGTTGATGTATCTTCTTCTGCATCACTTGGTGAATTAGGTCACTCCTTCAACAGCATGATAGACAAACTTAGAGATATTCTGAAGGAAACTGGTAATATCGCTCGGATCGTCAATGACACCAGCCGCAGCATTTACGACAAGAATAACGATCTCAAGCAGGTAATGGAGCAGGTCGCTCTCTCAGCAGGAGAGCTTGCTACGGGAGCTAACCAGATCTCAGAGGATGTTGGGGATATGGCTGAGTCCATTCGTGAAATCGAAGATAAGGTAGAATCCTATGCAACTGCTACGAAGGAAATGAATGAGCGCTCTGAGCAGACACTCTCGCTTGTTGAGAAAGGTCGCCATGCGGTCGAGAGTCAGTCAGCAGGTATGCAGCGCAATATTGAAGCTACTTCCAACGTTGCTGCAACGATTGAGGATTTGGCACGTAAAGCAGAAGGAATCTCAGCCATTACACGTACGATCTCTGACTTGGCCGAGCAAACAAACCTTCTCTCCTTGAATGCTTCGATCGAAGCAGCAAGAGCCGGTGAGCATGGTCGGGGCTTCGCGGTCGTTGCACAAGAGGTGCGTAAGCTAGCAGAAGAATCAACCTCCTCCACAAAAGAGGTATTTACCCTTGTTCGCAGCATCAATCAAGGTGTGCAGCAAGCGATTCAGAATATTCAAGTCAATGAAGAGGTTGTTCAGCTGCAGACGAAGATGATTCGTGAATCAGAGCATATCTTTAGCGAGCTCGTCGCTAGTGTAGAATTTATTACAAGTCAAATCGCTCAGTTCTCCAATGAAAGCGATCAAATGCTGGAGAGTTCTCGTAAAATCTCTGGTGCCATTCAGAGTATATCAGCAATTACGCAGGAATCCGCTGCTGGTACGGAGCAAGTATCTGCTTCGATGAACGAACAGATTAGTTCCGTTCAAGCTGTCGTTTCGGAGACAGAGAAAATGCAGCAGATTGTTATGCAGTTACAACGGACCATTTCGATCTTCAAAGTTTAGCTTACATAAGCAACAAGCAAACAACCCTCACGCCTTATGGCTTGGGGGTTGTTTGCTTGTACTTGTTTTGTTGCGGCTATTCAGGATCCTTCGTATAGTCAAAGCCAACGGACTTAAGAAATGAGCGCGCAATAATAGCATGTCCCGCTTGCGTTGGATGAACACGATCCCAAGCTAAGGTAGCGGAGTACAGATGCTTCAATACTTTATCAAATGCAGCTTGCGTATCAACAAGAATGGCGCCATGCTTAGCTGCTAATCGCTTCACTACCTCGCCATATTGATCCATTGTCGCTCTCATACGATCCGCTTTATTAGGCTCGATGAAGAAGGGTGTCATTAGGACAAGGCCCTTCAATTTTGGTTTGGATTGAAGGATTGTTTGGAGAATGAGTTCCTCAAGCGTTGCTTCATATTCTTCGATGTAGACATGATTCTCTGTCATCGTTGGAACATCGTACTGCCGCCAAATATCATTCGTACCTATCATAATAGCAAGCCAGTCCGGCTTCAGATCGATAACATCGGTTTGCCAACGTTCCTTGAGGTCACGTACACGATGTCCGCTTGTCCCCATGTTTACGACACGAATGCCAAGCTCAGGGTAAGTTGATGTTAACAAAGCCTCAACTAGTCCTACATACCCTTTACCTATCGCATCGAATAAGCCTTCTCCTACAGGTCTAGCTCTATTGCAATCCGTGATGGAATCACCGATAAAAACAAGCTTGTCATTCTTCTCAAATTGAAGCATGTAAAGTTCCTCCCTTATACGTTATGAAACTTAATAGTTGCCTAAGAAAAATTGAAAGATTTTATCATTTAAGCCTGGTAGTCCTTCATGCCCATAGTCCGGATAAATTTCCGTTCGCTTGATGGATGTGATCTTATTGTAGGCGGCGTACTGGGTAGAAGGCGGGCAGACGGTATCCATTAGCCCAACTCCAAGCAAGACCTCTCCCTTTATTCGAGCGGCCAAATGTTGAATATCGATATAGCCAAGTGTTGTGAAAATTTCATCCTCGCGCTCATGCTGCGGGTCAAAAAAACGGAAATAAGTACGCAGCTCCGCATAGGCATCCTTCGCCAAATCCATCTCCCAAACCCGGCGATAGTCACTTAGAAAAGGATATACCGGTGCTAGCTTACGAACCCTCGGTTCAAGCGCCGCACATGCTAGGGTCAAAGCGCCACCCTGAGACCAACCTGTGGCATACAGCTGCTCAGGATCAATTCCAGGCATTGTTAATGCAATTGAAGCCAGTTGAGCCGTGTCGAGGAAGATATGCCTGAATAACAGATGATCAGGGTGACCTTCCAGCCCACGAATAATATGACCATTTAACGTATTGCCTTTCACGCCTCCAATATCCTCGGAGTAGCCTCCCTGACCTCGGCAATCTAAGGCAAATACAGAAAAACCAAGGGCAACAAACCCAAGAAGATCATTCCAATCGCCAGCATTCCCAGAATAACCATGGAATCTCAAGACCGCAGGCTGCAGCTGTTTGGAATCACGAGGACGGGCATATTTGGCATGAATGCGAGCGCCCCTCACACCGGTAAAATAAAGGTCTAAGCATTCCACGGTTGACGTTTGAAATGCGCTCGGAATAAGCTCAACTTGTGAATCTGTTTCCCGCATCTCTTGGAGAGCTCGCTCCCAATATTCATCAAAGTCAGTCGGCCGCGGATTAATTCCTGAATACGCTTGCAATTGTGATAAAGGCATGTCGATTGTTGGCATCTATGTACTCCTTTATAAGGTTATTTATTCCTATGTTACGTGTTTTACTCATCAGAAGTAAAGCTTATTCTTCTTGCTAATGATGCATGTTACCGATCAGTCAGGGAACAATGAAGACACGAAGCGTAAATCAGTAACGAACATGCAGCGAGGCGAAATGGAGGGAATCTTGATGTTATCGAATCGAAGGCTGCGACAAACCATTTTATTACTTCTCGCTTGGAGCCTCCTCTCTATCTCACCCCATGCTGCTGTTGCTGATGGAAAGGTAGAACCATCCGGCCATAAGCTATCTTCTCATGCCGACAGCCTCGATTCAGAGCCTTCCTTTACGGCAAAGCAGAAGAAGAAGAAACGTCAGAAAAGGAGCCGCAGCCGCAAGCAGTCCAACTCTTGGGTGAACCTACAGACTCAGTTCCCAGGTATATTTGTTATGGGTGGCCCTCGTAACCAAAGGAAGGTAGCTCTCACCTTTGATGATGTGCCTGACCCTCGTTTTACACCACAGGTGCTAGAAATTCTTGCTCGTTACAAGGTTAGAGCGACGTTCTTCGTAGTTGGCTCGCGAGCAGCCCGTCATCCAGATATCGTACGGCGCATGCAAAGAGAAGGACATATCATTGGCAATCATTCATATAACCATGCGCTATTTTCTCGTCTGAGCATGACAGCTTTTCAGCAGCAGATCATGAAGACAGAACGCATTATTAGACCTTTAGCTGGTTATAGCCCGAAGATGATTCGTCCGCCTTATGGTGAAATATTACCAAAGCAAGTCGAGTGGCTTAAACAAAATGGATATATCGTTGTCAATTGGGATGTGGATTCTGCCGATTGGCGGGGACTAGATAGCAATCGGATTCTAATCAATATTAAGCGGACGCTTCAGCCGGGATCTATTATCCTACAGCATGCCGGCGGCGGAAAAGGCCAAGAGTTAAATGGGACGATCGCAGCATTGCCTAAGCTCATTCAGCTGCTCCGGAGTAAAGGGTACACCATTGTAACACTGCCTGAGCTTCTAGGTACGCCTCAGTCACGCCAAACTAACCGTTCCTCTAAATAGAAAAACGGAAGGAGAACCTTATCAGCAGGTCCCTCTTTCCAAAAATAAAACAAGCTGTCCCTTAGTCGCTGCTTTACGACTTTTGGGACAGCCCAAATTATGATTCTTAACTAATAGATGCGGTTTAACAGTCTTTCCATAAATACAGCAACTTCTGCCCTAGTTGCATTCGCTTTGGGATGAAGAGAGTTGCCCTCACCTTCAATCAACCCTTCTTGAATCAACCCTGCTATGCTGTCGACAGCATATTCGGCAACGCTGCCATGATCAATGAAGCTAGATAACTGTTCCATGTTCCCTTTTGTTTGTAATTTTTCGAGCTTCGTTAGTGCACGGGCTGCGATGGTGAACATTTCTTGACGGGAAATTTCACTTTTTGGATTAAAGCTACCGTTGCCTGTTCCTGAAATGATGTTCAGTTGCTTAGCCATTCCTATCGCCTCGTAATAATAATCGCTGCCAAATACATCATTGAAATTTTTATTATCTTGTACAGCCCCGTTCACATTTAAGACTCCTTTTAAATCCAAAGCTCTGACTAACATCGTGACAAAATCTGCTCGTGTAATATTCTGTGCCGGTCCAAATGTATCGATCCCAATCCCTTGGATGACTTCTCTTGCCGCCAATGCTTCGATCGCTGCCTTAGCCCATGTGTGGTTTCCAAGATCGGAAAAGGTCTTATTGACAAACATAACGACAAACGAACCGAAATGGTTTACTTTAAAGCGTACGCTTTTTGTCGTTGGATCGTATTTTCCATTGGAAACCACAACCGCTTCGCCTGCCTCATTAATGGACCATATGACGATATGATTCGGCTTTTCGGCTTCCTTTGCTGATGGCACATAAGGTATTTCAATTTCAACATGTGTATTTGGATGGCTCCAAGCGTATTCTTTGCCATCTATTTTTGTTGTGAAATTGATTGCTGGATGATCGCCGATTTGATCGATCAGATGCTGAGGCCATTTCATTTTGCCTGCATCTGCATCTCCTATGACAAAGGTAACGATCTTGGCATTCGTTGCTGCCTTTTCTTGAAAGAAATTAGAAGACAATGTCATACGTGCGCGTTGTGTAATAAGTTCGATTTTCTGCTTAGAGTTAAGTTTGGTAATGGCCTCTGCAGGAACTGAAATTTCCGTCCTTTTTTCACCTTGCTCTCCCTTGACTTCAATTTGAATCACTGCCAGCCCCGAGCTATCCACATGGGTACTCTTCCATGCTTTCTCTAAAGCTTCTATGTTCACTTCGGCTGTCGCAGTCAATCCATCACCGTCAACTTTAGTGTTCACTGTAATCGTACCGTTCTCCACTTTAAGAACATCTGGTCGTATACCCCCAGCTGATCCATTGCCAGAACCACCAGGAACACCAGGTATATCGATTGCTTTTACAGTCAAGTTGAATTCGGCAAATTTCGTTGCATCCACCTTGCTGGTGGCGCGAAGCACAGCAGTTCCTGGAGCTTTTGCAGAAACCAATCCAGTCGCCGTAATTTGGGCCACACCCACCGGCTGTTCGCCATATACGGACCAAATGACCGTTTTATTACTGGCATCCTCTGGAAGTACGATCGCATTCAGCTGCATCGTATCCCCCACTTTCAATATTCCTTTTGTGTGATCGAGACGAACTTCATCCACGGTCACTTCCTGAAGCCTATTGACCGTAATATGACTTTCTGCATAAACATTTTCTGAAATCGTGGAAGCTCTGATCACAGCAGTACCCAAATTTTCAGCAGTAACCACACCGTCCGCACTTACTTTAACCACGTTATCGGAAGATTGATTCATTACAGTCCATGTCACATTTTTATCATAGGCGTTCTTTGGTAGTACAGTAGCATTTAATTTCACACTTTCTCCTACCGCGAGCATGACTTCCGGTTGATCTAACGAAATGCTTTTTGGCTGCTCTAACTTAGGAGGGCCCACAAGCTGAAATGCCAAATAATTCGCTGTATTTGCCCCATCCATAATACCATCCTCTGTCAAACCGAGTACGCCAATGTCTGGATTATCGTTATCATTGATATGGGCGGTAAGGCCAATCCATTGATTTTCTGCTGCTGTGATGCCAATCGTTTCCCAAGGTATCGCCATTTCCACGCTGTATCCTGTATCCGTTTTTACGGATTTTTGAATAATCCCTTTTGTTAATTCGCTCGGAAAACCTTCCAAGTATACCGTATCGTCTCCAAATCTGAACAAATAATGGGGTGCATGATCACCCGTACGCGGCCCTTGTAGGAAATCCCCGTCAATAAAAAGCTCCACGCCGTCTTCCTCCCAAACAGGGCGTTCCTTTGGCGCATGAATCACATCATCTTTCACATCATAGGCGGCATATAAGTATTTCGCATCCCATTTCAAACCCATTTTTGCCGTATTATTTGTTTGTCCAAAGGTAGAGAACCCTAAGTTGTAATTTATATCCCAGGTCGATTCATTTAGCTTGCCATCGATCAAGATTTCATCTTTCAAGCTTTTAGCGATTGTAAAACTGGCATTTTTTTTCGCAAACACTCTGTCTTCCCAACTAAGAGATGAAACCGTATCTTTGGAAGTATCTTGCGTTAAACTTAGCTTTCCTTGTGCATAGCCACTAGCATCATTAACATTCTTATCGTTGACATGGATGTTAAAACCAATGACATTCTCACTTCCTGGAGTCACTCCGATTACACGCCATGGGATCGCTACTTCCAACGAATACCCATCGTCTGTTTTAACCGTATGCTGTTTAATGCCATCCGTTTCTTTATGTTTTGTGCCATAAGCATATACCTGATTATCCTGATATCGAAACACATATCTTACGGTATGATCGGTGTACTCTCCCTTCATGCCGTCGCCGTCGATATAGATTTCCACAGAATCATCATCCCACGGCTTTGCTGCATTCGAATTTACAACATGATCATCCTTCACGTTAACTCCGACATACAAGTATTGATCATTATACAGGAGATTATATTTTGCCTCGTTATTCGTAACCCCCGATTTGTAAGACAACTCCTTATTGACGTTCCATATCGCATCATCTAAAACACCATCAATATGAGGTAAGATCGGACTATAATTGATCTCCATTTGCTTTATCGCTTCCTCATCGGGCTCTATAAAATAAAAATGATCAAAATACAATGTTATTTCCGAAATGCCCGGGTAAGTCCAAACCATAATAGATGAAATATTATTCTTATCAACACCTGTCAATTCCGAAATAGGAAAAGTAATATGGTGAGCGCCAGGGGTAATTCCACCTAGTGCGTGATCAGAGGCATGGCCAGATTTGTCAAAAACCTTAACAAAAAGCTGCAGGGCAGATTGCGAATCATTAAACACGTCGAATTCCAAGGTTTTAGCCTTTGAAATATCTTTGTTTTTCGAGCTTACAGGCAAAATCATAGCAGGCCACGATCCACCCGTCATATCGGGAATCTTAACTTTCAGCGATTTAATACCGCTAGTCGCATGTTCCTCCGACAAGCCTTCTTGAGTTGCCCCATCAGTCATCACAATTCCGTTCAACGACAATTCATCTTCAAAATCATTAAAATCGATCTTTTTCATTATGGGTTCCATCGTTCTCGAGTTCTGAATAAAGTGTCTAGTGATAACTTCGTGCTGAGCATCCTTATTCAGTGTGATTGTAACCTCATTCACACCCACTTTTGATGGAATACGCGCAGCATATTTATGTGCAACATTGTTTCCGCTAACAGTTGTGCCTAAAATTGTCGTACCGTTAATAGTCACATTTGTACCTATCTCAGCATAAACCGTTACTTCTTTTTCCATCGTTCCAGTGAGAGGGTTACCAATTACAATAAGCGAAGCAGGATTCTGATCCAATTGTTCTATCATATCCGCCACTTCACTGCGTACATCTTGGAGATCCTTCGGATTTAATGTGAAGGATTTTACATTTTTAAACAGCGAATCATAATACAATTTCATGATATCGTCTACAGATACATCAACTTTTAAATATTGTGCTGCTTCTTTAACTTTTTGCTCTAGCAGCCATAAATACTCATAGTCTTCATTGCCATCTCGAATAGCTTGTAGTCTTAATGTAGGAATAGCCCCGTTAATTCCGTATTTATCGCCCGGATATAACAGCGAGCCTTCACCATTTGCCCCTTGAAATGACACCGGATCATTCCATATATCTCGATTCACATATTCAATTCCATTATATTTCTTGTAAATATTAACCGCCCAGTACAGATTGCCTTCAATTCCGTATGACTTTTGCATCCAAGACAACAATCGCGCGCTGATCAAATTATCGTCAATATGGTACGTAGGGTAAGGATTTTGGTTTGCAATACATCCGTACCACCATACATGACCCCCATTGGATTGATGTTCCCTAACCATTTCCAAATCTTGCTGCGTTGTAAATTCACTAAATAGTGGGGAAAACGTATTTACATACGGAGCTAAAGCTGGTTTTATTCCGCTTGTTACAATATGCCGCAATGACGGGTCAATAGCTTTGATCTTATTGCTAAAATCAATGACTTTCTGATACAGCGCCGGAGTCGGCTCATCAATATCTCTACCCAGATAATAATAGGCTTTATCAAGAAGTCCTGATTTATCCAAATCATTAACTAGCTTTGCCGCTTTTCCATCATCAAAATCTGAAGCCTCATAAGGAATCCGATAGGCCGAGACGCGAGGATCCTTTACATATTGTGCGGCATCCTTCACAAATTTATCGTAATTGTCAGACGGTATAGGTAAATCCATTGCTGTAATATGATAGTCAAGCATAAGATCATAGTAATTCCTCATTAGTTCCCAATATTCCGGGGTATTAATCGTAATTCCAGGGTGACCTGCCAGCAGCATGTCTCCGCCCCAGATTGTAAATGCGGTCTCTGCATGATTTTCCTCTGGAAGCGCAAAGTTTCTAACCTTTACGTTAATTGGGACTCTATTTTCCTTTCCATTAACAATTAAGCTAATTGAGCCTGAATAAACGCCTGAAGGTGTGCCTGCATCCGTTTGGACAGTAAACCAAAATGCCTGATTCTCTCCTGCCTTCACATCGACTTTACCATTAAGTCCCATATAGGAGGCCAGAGGAATCAACGCATCTGGATACCAGCCAATTGGTAAAGCTCCTGTTGTGCCTTTGGTTACATTCACGTAATGCTGGACATAAATTTGTACGTTTTGAGAAGAAATGATTGCGTTTTCATAAGTGAGATCTGAGATGCTCACCCCCGTCACCTCAGCCCCGCCCTCCCCAGCAGTAACGAACGCTTGGCCGCTCTCATATTCTCTTTTTGCCATATCCAGATTAATACTATTGCCGTCAAGCGGGGCTTGATTTTTTAATATATTCATCGTGTTGGGAGCCGTCCAAATTTGATACGAATCCAACCCTGAGTCAAGTTCAAGACCTGTATTCGCAAATAAATGGTCAGGTTTAGCAGCCTGGGCGCTCGCAGCCGATTCACCCATTAAAATATAAGGGACAGTTAAACATAAAATGAGAACTCGAACCAATATACTCCAACTCATTCTTTTCATTCGAACCATGATTATTTCTCTCCTTTATAATTGTTTTAAATTACAACAACTGCCTTTTGGCATTCGCATCTGCACCAGTCAGTTTCAACCAAAATCATGAAAGCGTTAACATTTTTATCAATGTTTAATAAGTCTCGACAGCCCCCCTTTTTTACTTGCCTGTCGGGAACTGCCAAGGAGTGAATCCATGAGTTGGCAACCACATTTCCGGCTCTTCCGCAGTTATCGACCCTAGCGGAAGAGCTATAAATTTCATTCAGGTAAACTTGTTTGCACTCGCAATAAGATGATAGGACACAAAATAGTCCGCTTCCGCTCCCTCATGTCCAAGCCTATCATCAAAATAAAGTCTTCTCTCTTCCAGCTCCTCAATCCGCTCGATAATACCGGCTAAATAATCAGTTATGCGGTCTTGTGCGGACTTTAATCTTGCTGATAGACCACCATAGCGAATATCTAATATTTCCCATCCTTGAGGTTTATTCGTTCTCATCCACTGTTCACGGTGCGAAATTCTTAAAGCTTCCACCTTTAATAGCAATTCTGGCAGCACTCCTCCGGCAATATGCTCTAATAGGCTATGATCCCCGCCAACGTAGGCATTTCTTAGGCGCAATCCCAAATCCGCCTTTAATTTAAGCACATCACCCAAGCACGCAAGAAAACCGAATAGATGATTGGCAGTATCCCTAGCGTCAGCTTGCTCCCGATATAATTCTGCAAGTCGTCCATAGTGCCCAGCAAGATCTACATTCTCAATATGTTTGTCGAAAAGACCTAACAGCACATCCTGCCACAACAAATACTTGGATGGATTGGAGAAATCACCATGCTGCTCCGTCAGCAAACCTGGTATATGATCCAACAACTCGAGATTCATAAAATGTTCATAAGGAATCCCCGTGCAGAAGCTCGTTCTTTGTTGCAGCTTCTGTTCGTCCATTACTTTGGCATAAGCGTGTTCAGCATATAACTGCATCCCTGGAAGCATGGACCATATATTATTCTCAGCTCCATTATCCCCCCAAGCTGTTACGAATACTTCCCTTACGCCTTCCTGCTTGCAGGCCTGCAAAGCCGCATTGGAGCACTTCAGCGTACGAGTATAATGCGTGCACATGCCAAGCCAAGTCCATATGCCGCCAGCGAATACCGGAACGGAACCTAGCTCTTGGTGTCTTCTTATCATGGCCTCGTAAAACTCCTGCTCATAATGATAATAGTCCCAATAAACGAGCTGTGTTCCCTGGGGAATACGGTTAGCATGAGCATCATCGATAACAGCTTCGAGATCATAATAGTCATGCGTCTCGGAGCCGATTCGAAAATACATGTCACTCCAGATCAATGGCTGCAGGCCGTAATTCGCCGTTATTTCCTTTACCTTGGACAAATGCTCATTCATTAGCTCAAAACGGTTTTTGTATCCGTAGAGATCCAGTGCACGTCCTCGCCCCAATCCTTGAGCCTCATCCATCCCGATATGTATGCGGCGGCTGCGAAAGGTACGCGACACACTGTCAACCATTCGATCGATCAATTGATAGGTTTGATCTTGCCCTACCAAAAGAACATCATGTGAATCTCTTAAATTAGCCGCTGCCTGCCACTTTAAGAAGGATTCGAGATGTGCGAGTGTCTGGATACATGGTATCATCTCGATGCCGAGCTCCGCCGCATAGGCATCACACTCCTGCAATTCTCCAATCGTGTATCTGCCGCGCATGTAACCGAAATACGGCTCTTCTTCTACTGTATAGGTATCCTCGGTATACAGCATAAGTGTATTCATGCCCATCAGAGCCATATATCTCAGCAATTCCTTGACACTCTCGATTGTTGGTACAGCATTCCGCGAGCAATCGAGCATTATTCCTATCGTATCGAATTGCGGTTCCTCCCGGATCTCAGTAAGCCGGTCCGATCTTATGGATTCGACTACTAATCCAATCGCTCGAAACAGGTGATTACTGTCACGATAAACAATCCTCGCACCTGCTCCCTTGAATGTCACAATTAGCTCGGGATTTTCCGTTCGTTCCAGTGTTATCGGCAAGCCTCCACTGATTGTACGTTTCAAACCAAGCATGCCGCATATTATATCTATCCCAGTATCCAATCCGCTAAGCTCACCGTAGAACGAAAATTGTTGCTGTTTCACGCTCATGCTCATGCCCATGCTCATCCTTTCATCGACCCCATCGTTGCACCCTCCATAATTCTTTTCTGGAATAACATATAAAAAATGATTAAAGGAATCATGACAATAATAACGCCTGCGAACATCGTCACCCAATCCGACGTATATTGCATCTTCATATTTGCCTGATACATGTTAACCCCGATCGTATATTTAGACGGATCTCCCAAATAAATAAACGGTCCCAGAAAGTTATTGTACAGCCCGAGAAACTTAAAGATGGCAACCGTTACGATTCCGGGTGTAGACAAGGGCACGATAATCCGCCAGAACATCTGGAAGATCGAAGCACCGTCCATAAAAGCGCTCTCCTCCAAATCTTTAGGAAGCGAGGACATAAACCCACCAAGCAGCATGAGAAAGAACACGTTCTCCCCAAAGCTATCTAGTATAACCAAACCTGTTAGACTGTTCGTTAGATGCAGTGTCTTCATCAGAATGTATTGGGGCACCAATGCGTTGATTCCCGGCAAAAACAGTGAAAGCATAATCAAACCCCAGATCAGTTTCCTGCCGCGAAAATTCATTCGTGTTAACGCATAGGCGTTAAGCGTCGTTAAAAAAGTGCCCAACACCAAGCTCACACCAACATAATAAAACGTATTTGCTAATGATTTGCCGATGTTATAATCATTCCATGCCTTTGAATAATTGTCCCACCGCAGTTCCGTAGGTAAAGCCCATATATCTTGAAAGAACGCAGCATTCGTTCTAAAAGATTGATACAGTATCCATATGACCGGAAAAATGATGGATATCGCCCACAGAAGAAGTAGAAGCCTCCATACTCCATCCATTAAAGTTCGCCGTTCTGCCATGCCTTGCTACCTCCTTGATTACCTGTGCTAGAACTCGACATTATCCTCCGGAAATAATTTATCAATAATCAACTTTGCCCCGACAAGAATGACGAACAAGAACATTCCTATGGCGGAAGCGTACCCGTAGTTGTGATATTCTCTTCCAAATGCGAGATTAAACATATACAGCCCAATGACGTCTGTCGAACCTTCCGGTCCGCCGTTTGTCAAAATCATGATAATCTCAAAGCCCTTAATCGAACCGAGAATGACAAACACGACACAGACCCGGATAACTCCGCGTAGGAGCGGAATCGTAATGCGGAACAGAATTGTCATCGGACGCGCTCCTTCCAGAACGGCCGCTTCGTACAGAGATTTAGGAATAGCACTCATCGCATTGATGAAAATCACGACATATAGGCCAACTCCACCCCATACCATCGGTAATACCAATACCCAAAAGGCTGTTCTCGAATCCCCAAGCCAGTAAAAGTCATCCATAGTCAAACCGAAGAGCTCCAGCATGCCATTAAGCAGCCCAAAGCTTCCATCGAAGATAAACGACCACAGCAATGCAATAACAACGGTAGAAAGTACATTCGTAAAGAAAAAGAGAACCTTATAAATGGCATTTTCCTTATACGATTTATTGTTCAGTAAATAGGCTAGCAATAATGAAATAAAGACGATAAGCGCAGGCACGACGATCATATAGAGCAGGTTGTGGTACAAAGCACGCCAGACGAATTGATCTTTAACCATGTTTACATAGTTGTCGAATCCGACATACTTGGCAGCTGTTAATCCGTCCCAATCCAATAGGGAGTAATAAACCGACATCACGTTCGGGTACAAGGTGAACAAAAAATAACCAATCAATGACGGGGCAACCGCAAGGAATAAAAAGACGGCTCGCTGTCTTTTAGCCTTATCGGTCCCCTGCCGCTTCCGCACAACCGGTTGATTTCCGTTTATCCCGGCATTCAAAGCGTCTCCCCCTTACATAAGTAAAACGGCTTCGCCGTCCTAAGACGGCGGCGCAATTTTGTATCGAGCAATCAGATAAACCTTTTACTTTTTTGGACGGTCTTTCTCGATTGCGATTTGCTTAAGCTTCTCTGCTTCTTCCAACACCGGTGAAGGATCTTTCTTCCCTGTTGCTGCTGCTGTTATTAGTTCGCTCAGCAGCTTGTCCGCTTGTCCATGCTCAGGACTTGTAAGTCCAAATTCGCGACGATAAGAAATATACTGTACTTTATGTTTTGTTGCATATTCCATTACGGCTGCCTGAGTAGGCTGCAGCTTCGCGATACGGGCAGGATCATCACCAAAGTCAAGTCTTGCTGGAAAGGCTCCAGCATCTGCAGCAATCGACTCCTGAATTTTAAAATCGTACAAGCTCAGGATGAATTCCTTCGCCCACTTTTTGTTTTGATCAGGCTTGTTTTTCCAGATTACAAATGCAGTATCGCCCACCCCGGAATTAACGAATACGGTTTGGTTAGCATCGTTGGAAGCCGGTACGGCCATGAATCCCCAAGTGAAGCCTTCCGGCGTACTTTCTTTCATCTCATTGCCAACCCAATCTCCGGTTGAAACAAGCGCAGCTTTATGCTGAAGCACTTGCATTTGCGATTGTGTATGGTTCAGTGCCGCTACACCCGCAGGGAAATAGCCTTTCTTTCCAAATTCGTATAATCGATTCCATGCTTCTTTGTTTTCTGCTGTTGTAAGCTGCGGCCCTGTAAAGCTACGGAAATTTTTGATGTAAGTATCAAAAGTTCCATTGGCTTTAGCTAAATCGAACTGAATCGTATTGAAGACATAATCGGTAAGGTAACCGGCATATACGCCTGGGAATGTAATCGGGATGATACCATCTGCTTTAATTTGATCCAGAAGCGCTACAAACTCGTCCCATGTAGCCGGATTTTTATTCCAGCCCTTCTCATCAAACAGCTTCTGATCATAGAATAGGCCTGCCGTATATCCGGCAATCGGTACCCTGGCCGTAAAACCCATACTAAGAGATGTGTCGTATGCATCATCGGAAATAACCGATCTCAGTTTTTTGCCCGTCTCTCCCGGTATGTCGCGATCCCACAAATCGTCTTGCG
This sequence comes from Paenibacillus baekrokdamisoli, assembly GCF_003945345.1. Classification (GTDB taxonomy): domain Bacteria; phylum Bacillota; class Bacilli; order Paenibacillales; family Paenibacillaceae; genus Paenibacillus_Z; species Paenibacillus_Z baekrokdamisoli. The sequence goes on from NZ_AP019308.1 coordinate 3,340,736, forward strand.
GCTCCAGCTTGCCGGCGTTAGCCAAACGTTCCAGTTGGCCTGCCGCCGAGAAGTTCGGAATAAACAAATCGAACATGTCATTGTCGTCGCCAGCTGCGATCTTTGGTTCGAGTATTGTCGACAGCGTTGGAGTTGAGGTAATGTCGAAATTGACATTCGGATATTTCTCGGAAAACTTCTTAACCGCCAGATCCATCCAGGTACGACCCGAACCCGCCTCCCAGAATCCCATCTTCAGCGTTACTTTCTCATCCTTAGACAGGCCGTTCTCCGGGTACACGTTAGCTTCATTTGTCGGGTTTGTGGTGCTCGTGCCCGGATCGGCATTCGCCGGTTCTTTGTTTTTATTCCCTGCGCATCCTGCTAGCAGCACAGCTACCATGACAAGAGATAATAATAATGCGGTTACATTTTTCATTCATTTGACCCCCTATTAGTTTTTTTCAGTTGATATTATCAGTTGATGTTATATGAAGCTGCTGAAAACTCAGCTCAACTGCAAACGGAATGGCCATGCTGTTCGCTCAATCCTTGGATCTCGACAGAGCTTCCGCCCGCCAGTCTGGATTGTTCCGCCGCAAAGGCCATCAAATGGCTTTGCAAGGAAGCTTCAGCCGATGTCAGCCCCTGACCTCCGTTGTTGTTCTCATTCCGAACTTGCTTCAGAAATTCCCGCATCAGGCCTTCATCGCCGCCCCCATGGCCTCCTTCTTCAGCGGTCACGAGAATATCGATCGCTTCTTTTCCGAAAGGGTATAAAACAATCTCGTTCTTCTCCATGTAACCTCTGATTTCGCCCAGAGTCCCCATAATTTGAACAGTTCTAGAAACATCATGCGAGAAGCCTGACATCGTAAATGATGCGGTAGCGCCACTTTCAAACATCATATTGACCACCTGGTGGTCGACCACATTATTATCGCAATGATAAACACAGCGACCGAACGGACCTTTCTGAATCGCTTCTTTGATACCCTCTGGGGTTAAATCGTTCGTGATAAAACGGGACCACTCGTGTGTATCCGCCTCTTCATAGATTCGGATTGCTGAATAAGGACATTCCCTTTCGACCGCGCACCCCTCTGAGCAACGAAGCGCTGCACCCTCTGGAGCATTCTCCGAACGGAAATGCAGAAGCGAGCCGTATGAACTGATTCCCGTACACTTCTCGTCAATCAACCAGGATAGAATGTCCATATCATGGCAAGACTTCTGTAAAATCATCGGACTCGTTTCTTCGGACTTGTTCCAATTCCCCCGAACAAAACTATGTGCCATATGGAAATAACCCACATTTTCGCTTAATTGTACGGATGCGATTGTACCAATGATACCGCTTTCGATAACCTCCTTGATCTTCGACCAAAAAGGGGTATATCGCAATACATGACTAACCGACAACAAACGATTATGCTTGCGAGAAGCGTGTGCCATGGCGATGACTTCATCTACTGATGGAGACATCGGCTTCTCAAGCAACACATCGTATCCCAACTCGAGAGCTCTCATGGTCGGTGCATAATGCATTTTGTCTTGCGTGGAAATCACGACAATATCGGCAACTTTACGATTAGATAGGACCTGTTCCCAACTCTCGAACACTTGTCCTGGCATTAGTTGATGTTCCGCGGCCGCAAGCTGTCTTCGTTCTTCATTCGGTTCTGCGATAGCGACAATTTTCAGTTCATCCGGATACTTATTCGCATATGCACCATATACGAATCTTCCTCTCGCGCCGGCTCCTACGAGTACTGCAGTGATCTGTTTCACTAGGTTGATAGATCCCACCTTTCCATACATACATCGATAAACTCTGTCTCACCGGAATCATAACACCCGTTATATTTGATTGTCAATTCCTTTTTTTTCGCATTAAAACTCTATTGTAAGTGCTATCATTTCTACTGTTTTTGAAATTTATTATACGTAAATTGACGTTTCAGACCCTTTCGGGCTATAATATAACCATCGTTATGTATATATTCTATTAGAAGGAGATTGCCCTATGGTAACGAAAAAAGAGATCGCAGAGCACCTCGGTATTTCGCGAACTGCCGTTTCTCTTGTATTGAACAACACTCCAAGCAGTACGATTTCACTTGAAACACGAAGTAAAATACTCCAAGCAGCTAAAGACCTTGGCTACCGGGACGTGGAAGTCTCTCCCAAGCTTTGCTATATACTCTACGATCGGGATGCGAATGATCCACGTTATATGACAGATCTACAAATCATGGAAGCAGCAGCCAGTCGTTTCAATTACGGATTGGTTTTTATGAATATCACCCATGCCCCCGAGTCATTGAGCAAATTGCAAAGGTCTCTAGAAAATCAGGAGATTGAAGGCTTTATCGTATCTGGAGACGTAGACGAAAAGCTCGTTGATATGTTTAGCCACTCGAATACCCCATATATCTTTTATGGTCTGCCTGTTCGTGACAAAGAAAACGATCTCAATTTTGTCGCCTTTGACAACGGGAAGCTGGCATTTGATGCCACCCAATATTTAATCTCGCTCGGTCATACCCGTATCGCATTGTTTATGGGAAGCATGGATTACCATATCCATCAATTGACCTTGGAAGGCTACAGTCAAGCGCATAAAGAAAACGGCATTCCCCTGGATAAGTCCCTAATTCAAATTAGTAACGATGAGAATGGTTATGAGCTCGGTAAAAGAGCCGAAATGCTGCAATTGGATTATTCGGCTGCCTTCTGCGCAAATACCGTTATTCAATTTGGCGTCCTCCAGTATCTTCAGAGCAAGGGCGTATCCGTGCCGAGCGACATCAGCCTCATTGGATCAGGTTTAACTGAGCTTGTGAAAATCAGCGTCCCTCAACTGACAACCTACTACGTTTCCACAGCGGACAAAGAAAGGACAGTGTCCCTCCTGCTTGAGATTATAAATAATCGAAATTCGGCGGGTGCATTCTCGTCGCGGGTAACGGAATTCGATCGTTTCGAGGGCGGTACGGCTTCATCTTGGAAGCCGAAGGGAAAACAGTAATCCGCATGGTTGCGTCATGAATCAGTTACCCTGCTATATCATGATATAAAGGAGATTTTGACAAATGAAGGCTATTACAGCGTTATTACTAGGCGCCGGCAGCAGAGGCAATTTTATCTACGGCCCCTATGCGGAGAAATATCCGAACGACCTTACGTTCGTGGCCGTTGCAGAACCCGACCCGCATAGAAGAGCGGCATTCGCCACTCTTCACGGGATTGCTTCAGAGCAATCCTTCGTATCGTGGGAGCAAGCACTGGCTCTAGGAAAAATAGCCGACGCAGTTATCGTCAGCACGCAGGACCGCATGCATTTCGAACCGGCGATGAAGGCGCTTGAGCTTGGCTATCACGTTATTTTAGAAAAACCGATGTCTACTTTGCCCGAAGAGTGTATAAGTCTGGAGGCAGCCGCCAGCAAATATGGTCGACTGCTTATGGTGAGTCATGTGCTGCGGTACTCCCCCTTCTGGGCGGGCATCAAGAATGTAATCGCCGAAGGGAAGATCGGACAGATTACTTCCATTCAACTAACGGAGAATGTCGGACATCAACACATGGCCCACAGCTACGTACGTGGACATTGGCGCAATACAGCTCTATCCAGCCCGATCATTCTAGCCAAATCTTGTCACGATTTGGATCTGATATCTTGGCTCATGGATCAGGATTGTACCCGAGTCAGTTCCTTCGGCAGCCTGATGCATTTCCGGGAAGATCAAGCGCCAGCCGGCTCTGCTGCCCGATGTACGGATGGTTGCTCCGTGGAGAAGAATTGCCCATACTCTGCGATCAAAATCTATTTGGAGACGACAGAACCCAACTATGCACGTTATATCTCTAACGAACCAACTCCAGCCAATATTTTGCAAGCGTTAAAAGATGGGCCCTATGGCCGCTGTGTATATCATTGTGATAATGATGTCGTCGATCATCAGATCGTTAATATGGAATTTGAAGACGGCGCTAACGCCACATTCACACTATCGGGTTTTACCCGTCATATCGCTCGTACAGTTCAAATTATGGGTACTCATGGCGAGATTCAAGGAAATATGGAAGAAGGATGCTTTCGGACCTATCATTTCGCATCTGGACAGTGCATCAGCCATCAATTCGATATTACACATGACGGACACGGTGGCGGGGACAATCACTTCGTCAGCTCCTTCGTGGATGAGATACGCCGCTTTAATACGGCGCAAAACAGCGGCCTGACGTCAGCTGCCGCTTCCCTACAAAGCCATTTGATCGCTTTCGCAGCAGAACAATCTCGATTATCCGGCGGCAAGCCGGTTGAACTGTCTTCCTCCTTTATTCCCCTAGGACAATAGGTTTCAACGCCCCCTAAGGAGCAGGGTCGTGTATATCGAAAGAAAGAATAGTGAAAATGTAAAATAAGCTCTCATGGCCAGCAGACCATTGAGAGCTTATTTTATGTAATGTCGCAGGTCTCATGCCTACCATGACATGCTGCCGCAGGTAGACGTTCAAATCAGCATATCACAACTGGATTAGGTTTCGAGTCGAAATATTAATTGAGAATGAAAACCTTCACATATTGAAAGCCGAATTCTGAAGCCTGCTTTTGCGATTGCGGGATGAAAATATCAATTCGATCTCCTTTAATGGCACTGCCCTTATCAGTAGCAATAGCCATCATACCACCAACTGGCAAGCCGGCATGATCATAACCGGTAATGTATACTTTACTGCCCATTGGAATTCGGTTAGGGTCTACCGCTATCGTTCCTAGCTTCAAAGGATTACCGTAATAATCTACTGCTCCCCAGCCATTCTCGGAAGCTGCTGCTGTGTAAGCGCTAGCTTTTGCCTGTACGACATCCGAGACGCTATAATCACGACCGCCGACTGTTATGCTATCTGCATTTACAGTGCTTTTTGCAGTCATAACCTGATTACTTGCCTGTTTCTTGGCAGCCTCCGTCGAGCTCACGTTCGGGTTGTTCGTGGCGGATGCGGGAATGACAATAGGAAGTCCTTCATAAATGTTCAGTGGATCTACGTTCGGATTAAATTTCTTAAGCTCCTCCAATTGAATGCCAAATTGCTTGGAGAGCTTCCACAACGTATCGTTCTCTTTGGCCTTGTAGGTCGTGGCCGCGCTGGCCGATCCTGCATGAATAAGAATAGCAATGCTGAGCGCTGCAGTAGCTGCGCTTTTTTTCCAAACTTTGTTGAACAATTTAATGTCCTCCTTTTTTTCGCCTGCGAGGTTAGTTGTCGGATTCGGATTGAGGAGTTCAACCCTACACATTTGCGGATAGCTCCGCTCTGCGATTCACCCCCAGCGCTTGCGCGCAATCACCGTGAAATCAACCACTTCTCAGTGTTCATTCTCGGTGGAAAACACCTTCTAGTGTTCTCCAAAAGATCCCCCGTACAAAAGTTTCGGCTCGCGTAAGAGAATACCATAGCTCAGCAGCTATTCCTACAGGTAAATCAGCCCAGTTGCATCAACGGCACGTACAAATACCGTTCCAAAGGCATCTAGAAGATGAATACAATAACAGTATATTTACGGGTTTCTCTGTCTTTTTTCACAGAGCCCATCCCTTGTCTTCTGTATGGAGGTGACCTAACAAATTGAATATTGTCATTATGGCAGGTGGCAAAGGGACACGATTTTGGCCCCGAAGCGTAGATAACCTGCCCAAGCAATTTCTTAATTTTCACTCGCAGCAAACCTTAATTCAAGAAACAGCGGCCCGCTTCCAGCAGCTCGTCTCTGCGGATCATTTATTCATTGCGAGTCCTGAACGATATTTACCACTACTTGATGAGCAGCTCCCCCTTTTTCCCAAGCAGCAGCTTATTGTTGAGCCCGAACAGAAGGATACCGCAGCATGTATTGCGCTTGCAGCCTTTCAATTCTTGAACGCTAACAATGATGAGGCTATCGTATTCGTCCCTTCCGATCAGCATGTTGCAAATGAACCAGCTTTCCTTCATGCCATTAAGCTAGCTGCTGATACGGCTGAGATGGAGGATGCAATTGTCACGCTTGGCATCACGCCAAGCCGACCAGAAGTCGGTTTTGGCTACTTAAAGACCGCAGAATCCAGCGATCATTTACCCCCTAGCGTTCTCCAAGTTGTTCGTTTTTTGGAAAAACCTTCAGAAGAGCGGGCCAGGCAGCTCCTGCAGGAGCCTGGCATGTATTGGAACAGTGGTATTTTTGTCTGTCGTCCCTCCACCATTGCTCGATGTATTCAGCTTTTTCAGCCAGACATATGGAATAGCTTGCTCCAATACCCTCTAGATCCCGCAGCTGCTTACGCATTGATGCCCAAGCTATCGATTGATTATGCCGTCATGGAGAAAGTCGAGACGATGTACTGCATTCCCGTAGATTGCGGATGGGATGATATCGGTTCTTGGGCAGCCGTTAGCCGTCACTCTTTAGCTGATGTGGATAGTAACGTAAGTCAAGGTACAGTGTCTCTAATTGGCTCCACAGGCAATACGGTTTTCACTGATGATGATAAACAGGTTCTTATAATTGGTGTACATGACCTCATCATCGTCTCCACTTCTAACGGCCTGCTCATCTGTTCTAAGACAGAAGAACCCCGACTAAAAACGTGGTTAAATCAAACACCGAGGTGATTTCCCCTTAAAAGGCTGGCTTGCGAATGGGGCTGTCCCACAGCCCCATCCTCTTATTCAATATTGTTGGATGACTGGTAGCTGAATGGTCACTGTTGTACCTTTATTAAGCTCACTGGTAATGAACATTGTACCTTGATGGGCTTGAATAATTCGATGGCAAACCATAAGCCCAAGACCCGTACCGCTGCTTTTCGTCGTAAAAAATGGACCTCCAAGCTTACCCAGCTGTTCCTTTGGTATACCGATTCCTTGGTCCGTAATTTGGATCATGACCAGATCTGACTGCCGCGTATCTAATTCGATCATTACCTCGCCGCCTTCAGGCATCGCTTCAATGGCATTCTTCAGAATATTAATAAAGACCTGTTTCAATTGATTCTCATCACATCTTACAAAAGGGTGACCGTCATCAATTTGGGTCCTGATCTGTACATTATTCAAATTTGCTTGAGTTTCCAACAACGTATTCACATGCTGCATGATATTAATTAAATCGTGATTCTTCAAATGGTTGGCTTGCGGCTTGGCAAGCGCCATAAACTCCTGAACGATGGCATTGATCCGATCAAGCTCAGTCAGCATGATATCATAATATTCATGGTAGTTATCAGTCTTAGATTTTAGAAATTGCGTAAATCCTTTAAGTGAGGTTAGTGGATTGCGGATTTCATGAGCTATACCAGCAGCCATTTGACCCGCAATGAAGAGTTTTTCCGCCTTAATGAGCGCTTCTTCTTCCTTTTTTCTTTCCGTAATATCTCGAAAGACCGACTGGACCACATATTCATGACCCTGAAAATTATGGATGCGTACACTAGATACTTCCGTATCAATAATTCGTCCGTCCATCGCAATTAATTTAAATTCACTAAACTCATTCGGCTCATCCGTCTTCAAAACTTCTTCTATACGCTGAAAGCTTTTAGCCAAATAATCAGGATGTAAGAGTTCTTGACAAGAATAATTCAATATCTGCTCCTCATCCGTAGCTCCCAGTAAAGCCATGCATGCATTATTGATAACAGCAGCTTATTTCCATCGTGGACTATAATGGGTTCAGGGAGATAGCGTATCAGCTGTCGATAACGCATCTCATTCTCGCGAATGATTTGATTGGCTTGAACGAGATTCGTGATATCTATGACCGTACCGAGCAGCGCTGGCTTCCCATTTAACAGGAATGAAGTTGCTTTCGTTTCATAATAAAAAAAACTTTTATCTTTTCGAATGCCCCTTAGCGAATAAAACTCCCTCTTCTCATGACCTTGCAGCCTTTGTTCCGTTTCTTTTCTAAGACGATCGCTATCTTCGGGATGAACAAAATCCAAGGGTCTCATAGCTAGCATTTCATTTTGCGCATATCCAAATAAATTGGCAAGGCTTTGGTTAACATATACAATCTTGTCATCTTGAACGAGATAAGCACAAGTAAGCGATTTATCTAATAAATGATACAATTGTTCCACGATCGTGATTGAACCAGAACCGATAGACATGGAAGAACGAAGTGACTTAAACAACTTCCTTCGTTCCATGTATTTCTTAGCAAGAGATTCATTGACGTATAGGGCTCGGTATCTCATCATCTATCCCCCGGTGTATAGAAGAAGCTATATTACATCAATTCGCTATCTCTATTGGAAACACCTTGGTACTTGAGAACTATTTATAAACGAATAATAAGGTATACTATGGATTTCGCATACCGGTTACCAAAATCTGTATGCCTTCATTAAAGATCGGTAATATTCTCTCCAGTAAGCTCTCAACTGGCTCACTATGATCGGTATAAGTATGAATAAAGCCCTGCAGATAATACACGAGTATCCGTCCGTTATTAAGGGTTCTGTTAGCATCTGTCGTCTGCGTTGCTTCCTGCAGCAGAGACATGATATGACTGAACAAACGATTGCGAATTCGATTCACTTCTAGTTCCGGCTCAACTACATCAACTCGAACAGAGCCTGATGTGAATAATACGGTTTGAAGACTACCATGCGTTAGGCAAAAGACGACGTATTCTCCGATGGCAGCCATTATTTTGTCCATGCTGTCTAGTGCCTCATTATTAGTTTGCGCCAGAAGTCGCTGTTCTAGCTCGAGTAGAGGGGGGATTGCGATTTGTTGAAGCAAATCCTCTTTGTTCTTAAAATATAAATAAATGGCCGTATGCGAGCAGCCTGCTTCCTTGGCAATTTCTCTCATCGTTACGGAATGATAGCCTTTCTCTGCAAAAAGCGAAGCAGCCGCATTGCGAACGGCTGCTTTCATTTCCTCCGTAAGCTGTTTCCGCCTAGATGTCGCCATATCTATCTCTTCCTTTCCAAATTAACACAAAAGTAAATAACCGTTGGTTATATTATAACCGACGGTTATTTACTGGTCAACTTTGATTGTGAAATGTTTTCTCAGATTACTTGTACATACAGTATATGTCAACGACCTCACGTCCGTCACGATACATTCCCACTAACTACTCACGATTGGAACGAAAACATCCCTAGGTTTGTGCGGTATCGATAACGAATTAGCCTCTGGCTTTCGAATGATGAATTGTGGACCCAGCTATTAATAGGCATTTCCCTCGAGGATTAGACAAAAAAAGCGGCCTCGATGGCCGCTTTGCTGTAGGAAAAGATAATAAGGAATAGACCCTCAGGAATGATTAAGAGGTAAACTCTTGTACCCATTCTCCATTGTAGTACGCAACACCAATTTTATTGTAATTAGCGCCTAGAATGTTGGCACGGTGACCTGCGCTGTTCATCCACGCTGTCATGACCTCTTGAGGTGTACGCTGTCCTTTGGCAATATTCTCACCCGCATAGGAATAGCTAACCCCATAGGCACGCATCATATCAAATGGAGACCCGTAAGTCGGAGAATTATGATCAAAATAATTGTTGGTATACATGTCTTTTGCTTTATCAAGCGCTACTTTATTCAATAGCGAATCGGATTTCAATGCTGATAGTCCAGCTTTTGCCCGTTCTTGATTAACTAGTGCAGCAACCTGTGTAGCAAATTGACTCTGCGTAACTGTACCTGTCGATCCGCCACCAGTAGTTGTGCCTGTGCCTGTGCCAGTTCCAGTGCCAGTTCCAGTTCCCGTTCCAGTGCCAGTTCCAGTTCCCGTTCCAGTGCCAGTTCCAGTGCCAGGTTTCACCGGTACTTTAACGGTCATCCCAGGACAAATCCAGTTAGGATTAGCTAGTGATGTATTCGCTCCGAGCAAAGTGTTTAAGTTAATGCCATACTTCTGAGCGATTTTGTACATCGTATCAATGCTCGTTACATTATACGAGACGGAGGTTACGTTTGTGGAGGCTGCATTGGCCTTCTGTACGGCTACTCCTCCGCCAAGCACGATTAAACCTGCTGCTAGCACGCTGGCTACACCTACGCGAAATGGTTTTTGCATCTTCATGAATGAATCCTCCTAAAAGTTTTTTGCGCTACTTCCTGAGTTACATCTCTGCAAGCAGAAAACCACTTCGGAAGCATACGCTTAGTTTTTTGCGCTACTTCCTGAATTACATCTCTGCAAGCAGAAAACGACTTCGGAAGCATACGCTTAAGTTTTTTGCGAGATAACATGACGTTCTTCCCGACGCCACCCATGTTATCACAGGAGGATTCATCATTCATGCCACAATATATACCAAAGCCCCATTTAGGCTCATGTTTACACGCTTGTTTACCCCTTTATTCCGAACTGATTTCCGTCTTCATCCACGAAAGAAGTGAAATTAACCAAAGGCCATTTTTGTGGTTTCTCAATCTGTACGCCATGCGCTGAAAGCTCCTTATAGTCTGTTGAGAACACTTGCTTTCTGTTGATCCTCCACGTAAACATAATAACCTAGCGAAGCGGACGGAATCGTTCTGAAGAAGCGGTAGCGTTCGCCTTTGTCTCCGTATTTCTACCCCTGAGGGCTAGAATCAAGAAATAGGGAGACAACAGCGATCGTAAGAATGATCCGTCCGCGCAGCGGGCTTTTACGCACAATGCTTCGAACTTATCAAGCTCTTATTAGTATTGAGCAAATTTAAAACCACTCCATTATTTATGATTTCAATGTAATGATATAGGTAATAAATACATATTTGTTATCCTGAAGAACCGCTGTCGTGGTAATGATTTTATGACCGGAAGGACTCCAGACAAGAGGGTCTGCAATAGACTGCACGTCTACCGCTATCTGGGTTGATTTACCAGATACAACATCTGCTACAAATACCCCTTTAACCCCTCCTGTCTCGGAGCTTTCGCTATAAGCCAGCTTCGTTCCATCTGGTGACCAGCTTGTACCGAATACCTGTGTGCTTTTGGCAAGAGCGACCTTTTTGTGAAGGGAAGAATCCGTTATGGTTAATTCCATTTCTGTATCGGAGGTACGTTTCACAAGTGCTAATTGCTTCCCGTCAGGTGAGGGGATAAGCCAAATCACATTCCTATCCAGCAAGGTTGTTTCTTTGGTTACAGTGCTAAATAGAAAGAGATTATTATTGATTCCAATATAATACAGATTGGCTCCGCGCTGTACCACATTATAGAGGAGTGGATTTTTGGTAATTGTAATCACGTTCATTTCACCATTCAAGTTAGAAGAAAGGATTCTCCCCGTCATGACTGGAAAGACCAGCTGTTCATTCCCGTTCCAGCTGCCTTCCTGAGTACTCATCTGCTCGGAACCCGTCTTAACCGTCTTACGCGTTCCAAGATCCATGATATAACCCGTCCCCGTCGTTTCCTCCGTCACTTTGTAGAACATATATTTCTTATCTGGTGAGAGGACCGCAGCACCTTGATTATCTGTTCCCTCTTTCAGCGCCTCGTCCTTGCTTTCTCCTTTACTTAGATCACGAATATAGAGATTATGCGGATAACGCTCCCGACCTTCTATCGTAGTCGGCTCCATCTTCTTGTTCTCTTTATCAATAATTAATTTATCCTCGCCCAGCCAGTCCAATCCACGAATTCCATTCAGCTCGTCAATTTTCACGACTTCAATTTCTGTATGGGCCGCTGCCGGTTCAGTATCCACTATTGTGATTGTTTTCTGCGGTTTCTCGATCACTTCCCGGCCCGAGCCTTCACCGCCGTTATTGGTAACAGGGCCGCTGCAGCCTGTCATAAGCAGGAAGCCTACAATCCCAACCGCTGCGGCTATCTTTGTCATATTCCTTTTGCTACCCTGCAAGTCTCTCATCTTATGACCTCCTGTAGAGCTGATAGGTCTAATCGTACAAAACGAATTTATCCAACATTCGCCCAACTTGTTTCAAGCTTGTAAATTTTTCTTCGAAAGAAGCGGGAAAGTTACCGTGAATTGCGAGCCTTGAGCAGCAGAAGGCGGCTCGGAGTATACAACCGTACCCTGTTGAAGCTCCACCAGCCGCTTAACAAGCGATAACCCGAGTCCCGTTCCTCCACTTAATCGAGCACGGTCTTTGCTTACGGTATAGAACGGCTCGAACAGCTTTGCCCTTGCCTCCTCGGGAATGCCGATCCCCGTATCACGGATAACGATTACCGCTTTGTTCGAATCCGCACGGCATTTAATATGAATAGATCCACCAGGAACATTATATTTAATGGCATTATCAAGTAAATTCAGGAAAATATGCATGAAGCTTTCCCGATCCGCCCTTATCATTGCCGCCTCAAGATCGGTTTCAATGCTGATATTGAATTGCGCCGCTTTCCCTCTTAACCTGCTGCAGACAGCGTTTAGTGATTCTTGAACATCCAGATTCTCTGCATGCAGGCTGAACTCATACTGCTCCATCTCGGATAAATGAAGCACCTTCACAACCATTTCGAGAAGTCTGTCAGCCTCTTGGCGAATATTGACTATAGCCTCATCAAGCAGCTTAGGATCATCACGATACATATCCAACAAATCGGAGTACGCGATAATAGACGTCAGGGGGGTCTTAAATTCGTGGCTGACACTGCCTATAAATTGCTTCTGCCTAGCTAAACTTTGCTCGATCTCGCGGCTCATGTAAGTAATTCCTTCGCTGAGTTCGCCAAGCTCATCTCTTCGTCTAATCGGTGATTGCCCAATATAATGCCCAGCACGAATTTGATCAGCTGCCGCCCGAAGCTTCCTCAGTGCTGAGGTCACTCGCTGCACATAAATGAAGCCAAGCAGGAAACTCACAGCTAAAGCGGCTAATCCGATATTTCGAAGCGAAAGGGCAATAGAGCTATAGAAGGCTTGATCGGCTTTCAATGAAAGCTGAAGCTGTACGATACCAACTTGGCCTACGGACCAAATGATCGGTGCCAGGTAGATTAATGAATCACCAGATTGCTCATAAACAATCTTCCCCTGCTTGGCATAGACCATGATATCCTTGACATCAGCACTTCCGGAGAGGGGCATCGAATTCCCGATTTCTTTTCCATTACTATCGTAAAGCATAACATGGGTGCCATTAAGAAGAGCACTAAGATCAGCCGCAAGCTCGGTCCCGCGTCTCCTTAAGAAGGTCGGTACATCATCAAGCGCACTACCGCTTAGATAGATTTGACGAACTCGCAAGCTCGCGAGCTCACTTCTTTGCTTCAGATCAGTCTCAACCTTCTGCTGCTGATCCAGTTTAATCTCGCGAAGTACTAACCAGCCAAGAGCCGAGATCGTCAGCAAGAGCAAAGCTGCTAATCCGATCGTGAACCGCCATTTCAAGCTGAATTGAATCGGATGGCTTCTCCTGCTCATTCGGGGAGCTCCCTTAACGCTTTATAGCCAACACCATAAACAGTCTGAAGCAAATGCTGATAGGAATCGCCCAGCTTCTTGCGCAGACGCTGCATATGAATATCCACGGTACGAGTACCTCCCGCATAATCCATACTCCAGACAAGGTCAAGCAGCTCATCTCGCGTATATACACGCTCAGGATGTGAGATCAACAAGGCTAATAAATCAAATTCCTTCGGTGTTAAATCAAGTGCTGTATGGTTAAGCTGAACAGTACGATTTTGCCTATGAAGGCGAAGATCACTGATCTCTACAAGCTGCACTTCTTCCTCAGGCTTGCTCTCCATACGCCGGAGCAGTGCCTTTGCCCTAGCAACAAGCTCACGCAAATCGAAGGGCTTCGTCATGTAATCATCGGCTCCTAACTCAAGTCCAATGACCTTATCGACAATATCATTTTTCACCGTTAGCATGATGACCCCCATTCCGGAGCGATTCTCCAGCTTGCGGCAAACATCATAACCATTTAGCTTGGGCATCATGACATCCAATATCATGACATTAGGTTTAAAAGACGCTGCAACCTTCAAGGCTTCCTCACCATCATAGGCAATTTCTACTATGTAGCCCTCACGTCGGAATGCATACGCAATTGCACCAGCAATATTTTGTTCGTCGTCGACGACAAGAATTTTCTTATCCAATGCTGTCAGCTCCTCAAGGAGTATAGTCATTATGATATCCAACCATAGTAAAAAGCTCCCTGTTTTTGAGGGAGCCTTCTATATAAAATCATCATATACGAAATCAAGGCTATCCGCTTTCTTTAAATTACATTCTGCGCAAGCACACACACAATTAGCTGGGGTAGATAAACCACCTTTAGACTTTGGCATAACGTGATCAATCGTATCCCCGAACCGACCACAGTAATGACAGATATAATGATCACGCTGCAAGACGAGCAGACGAAAATCAGTCTTCGTATACAGCTTATGAATTAATCCAGGGCTAATAATGCCAGCTGCACCTTCTTCCACCATACGAACGGCCATTTCTGTCGGAATTTCCGTTGACCATCGCTTACCCGTCTCCCGATGGCCGCGCAGCCGGATCATGCCTTTACCGCGATCATTCAAGATCGACGTCTTATACGTAAATGGTCCTTTTAACGGTTCAATTGACTTATCTGGGGGACGAATCACACTTATCGTATGTGCAGAAGGGTTCTCAACGTGCCCCTGCTTCAGCCTAGCTGCGCTTGATTTTTGACGTTTCCTTCGGCGTTTCCTTTTATTTTTACTGCTAGGGGTCATCTCACTGATTAGCTTAACTTGATTCTCGGATTCCCCTTCGCTAGGCAGCAGTTGATCCAACTGATTCGAGGTACTTTCTGACTCTATAGAAGCAGCTTGTAAGCCTAGTCTTTGCTTGCTGCCCCTGCTTCTCCGCTTGCGGCGACGCTTGCGTTTCGGAGGTGAACCTTCCGAATTGGTAAGTGTTCGCGCAACCTCGTCACTTCCTACATCTGCTTCAAGCCTCTCACCTGCTTGGCTCCAATGTTCACGCTGGCGCTGGCGTAAGCAAGCACGACATGTTCCACGCCGACTGCTGCTCCCAGATCGCTTCGTAAAAGCGGATAACGGTTTCTCCTGACCGCAGGCCGCACATTTTTTTACATCCATCGGTATATTCCGCTCCGTTCATTTTGCACCCCTACAAAACTGCAAGTCGGCAATTTCTCTA
The DNA here is from genome assembly GCF_003945345.1 of Paenibacillus baekrokdamisoli. GTDB lineage: Bacteria > Bacillota > Bacilli > Paenibacillales > Paenibacillaceae > Paenibacillus_Z > Paenibacillus_Z baekrokdamisoli. The sequence goes on from NZ_AP019308.1 coordinate 3,355,837, forward strand.
GTAGCTGTTGAGCCCATGCAGCTTCCGGAACTGTTCCGGTGTCATGCCTTCCGTCTTCCCGAAAGCGGAAATGAAGTGACTCGTATCCCGGTATCCTGACAGCTGAGCGATATCCTTAATCGTCTTACGGTCACTTAAACTCATAAATTCCTTTGCTTTGCGTATTCGAAGCCGAATGAGGTAGGCATAAGCTGTTATCCCAAAAGCCTGTCTGAATAATGAATTCAAATAACGTGGACTTATGCCTAGCTGGTCTGACATATCGTTTAAGCCAATTTCCGGATCACTAAATTTCCCATCCAGCCAGATCAGAAGCGGATCAAGCTTCTCCAAATGCTGAAATAAGGAAGAGCGACCACCTGTTTGACCAAAAATTTTTATCATCGTGAGGAAGCGGTATAGCTGTGCAGAAGCATTAAGCCCTGTTCGGTCATCATCATGCTGTGCTTGCTCAATCATTTCGATTAGATGCGATGTAACAGGTGCATCCTCTTCCCAATGAAGCCATTCTGTATGTCTAATTCCCAGTGAAGCCAGCATAGATGCAGCAATAGAGCCACCGAAGGTAACATAAAGAGTCGTCCATTTCTTTTCTTTTGCCGTATAGGAATGAGGGACACCGGGAAATAATAGAGAGCCATTGCCAGGGGGAAGCGAGAAGCGCCTGCCGCTCAGCTCAAATTCGCCTTCTCCGTCTAACGTTTGCAGCCAATGAAATACAGGATATCCTTTGGGGCGAATCGTTGTTTCCTGATCGGGATTGAGGCCTATACTTTCGATATAAAGCGGAAGCTCGAATTCACCCAGCTTAAACAAGAAACGCCGCATTGAACCTTCGACAACCCATTCCTTCCGCTCCAGTATCTGTTCCATATTATCATATCCTGCCTATTATTTTATATATATCTCTAACTGGAATCATAACATAAAATAAAAAAATATCATCATAAAATATGATTTCTACGCACTTTTATAAAGATAAACGCTGAGAAGGAGCAAGTAAACATGAATACATCCAAACTGCCCAAAATGTTATATGGTGGCGATTATAACCCAGAGCAATGGGATCGTAGTATATGGCCGGAGGATATGCGCATGCTTCGACTTGCGGGAATGGATATCGCAACGATAAACGTTTTTTCATGGTCGCTGCTTCAGCCAAGTGAAGATAGCTATCAGTTTGAGACCCTTGATGCCATTATGGATATGCTGCACGAGAACGGCATTTATGCTTGTTTAGCCACTAGCACGGGGGCTCATCCCGCATGGATGGCCCATCGTTATCCAGATGTGCTGCGAACCGACTTTGACAACCGAAGACGTAAATTTGGTGGTCGGCATAATTCCTGTCCGAATAGCCCGACTTACCGCAAATATTCAACTCGCTTGGCATCTAAGCTTGCAGAACGTTACAAAGACCATCCTGCCTTGCTGCTATGGCATGTCTCCAATGAGTATGGCGGTGAATGTTATTGTGATCATTGCGCAGCTGCTTTTCGCATTTGGCTTCAAAAGAAATATGTTACGCTGGACAAGCTTAATGAGCAGTGGAATACACGGTTTTGGGGACATACTTTTTATGATTGGGAAGAAATCGTGCTGCCAAATTCCTTGTCCGAGCAATGGTCAAGCACAAGCACTTGTTTCCAAGGGATCTCGCTTGATTATACTCGTTTCAATTCCGATGGCTTGTTAGATTGCTACAAACTTGAATATGAAGCCATTAAGCAGTACACGCCTGATGTACCAGTGACAACGAATCTGATGGGTACTTATAAACCACTTGATTATTTCAAGTGGGCCAAGCATATGGACATTGTTTCATGGGATAATTACCCTTCTGCTGATACCCCATTCAGCATGACCGCCATGACGCATGACCTGATGCGCGGAATTAAGGGCGGCGCCCCTTTTCTGCTTATGGAGCAAACACCGAGTCAGCAGAACTGGCAGGACTATAATACACTTAAGCGTCCAGGAGTTATGCGGTTGTGGAGCTACCAGGCAGTTGCACACGGGGCGGATAGCGTGATGTTCTTCCAGCTTCGCCGCTCTGTTGGCGCATGCGAGAAATATCATGGAGCATTGATAGAGCATGTTGGACATGAGCATACTCGTGTATTCCGTGAGTGCGCAGCGCTCGGTGATGAGCTGCAACAACTTGGTGACCAACTTCTCGGTTCTCGCCTTACCAGCAAGATTGCCATTATGTATGACTGGGATAACCGCTGGGCCATCGAATATTCAAGCGGACCGACCATTGCGCTGCAGTATGTAGATGAAATTCATAAGTACTATGACGCTTTATATCAGCAAGGTATTCAAGTCGATATTGTCTCTTTTGAAGATGATTTGAGTCCTTATGATGTCGTCCTTGCCCCAGTCATGTATATGGTTAAGCCTGGGATGAAATCACGAATCGAGTCATTCGTGCAGGCTGGCGGTTCATTCGTAACGACCTATTTCAGTGGGATTGTAAACGAGAATGACATCGTTACACTTGGAGGTTATCCAGGTGAATTAAGGAACTTGCTTGGCATTTGGGCAGAGGAAATCGATGCTCTATTCCCGGATCAATCCAATCGAATCATCATGAAGGAATCCCTTGGTACGCTTCAAGCCAATGCCGAGTTCAATTGCTCGCTGCTCTGTGATTTAATTCATTCCGAAGGTGCTGATGTTCTAGCGGAATACGGGGATGATTTCTACGCCGGCATGCCTGTACTTACGCGTAACCGTTTCGGTTCAGGTGAGGCATGGTATCTGGCATCAAGTCCAGATGCAGAATTCTTACAAGGCTTTCTCCGTGAACTCTCCGCTCAGCATGATATTCACCCATTACCTGGAAAAATGCCGAATGTAGAAGTAACTCGGCGAGATAAAGACGGGCGGGATTACCTCTTTATTATGAACCATAATGCAGACAGCACAATGATCGACCTTGGCTCAAATCGAGGTGTAAACTTGCTGACAGGTCATTCTCTATCCGGTCAAACCGAGTTAGCTGGCCGCGACCTCTTGATTGTGGAATTAATTTAATTATTATTACAAAATTTGATCTGTGTTGACCTTCACACCATTGAGCATATTAGGTAATGTATTCATTCGTGTGAAGGGAGTTTATGAATCGATGAAGAAGCTTCTGCTAGCTGCCTGTGCTTTTGTTATCCTCGTAGGCGGAGGATCCTACATCTACAAAATGAATCAGAATGCCAAAATCAAGCCACAAGCAAGTTCGATTAGTACAGGCAACAAGCCCATTCATACGCCGCAGCTGCGTATGAAAACTACAGAATCGGTAACACCCATCGTAACAAATGACTTAAGCCAGCTTCCTCCATGGTTGCAGCAGCAATTGTCTCAGACGGGGCAGATAACACGGACGACTCAGCCTTCTACACAGCCTTCTACCCAGCGGACAACGCAGCCTGTTACACAAGCTCCAGCAACGAATACGGGAACTGGAGCTGGAACTGGAGCTGGAACGAGCGCAGGATCGGGTTCCATTGAAACTCAGGTGCTGCAGCTGGTGAATGCCGAACGTGCCAAAGCAGGCCTTAAGGCGCTTACAATGAACGCTTCACTTTCCAAGGTGGCTTCGACTAAAGCTTCGGATATGCGGGACAATAACTATTTCTCACATGATTCACCTAGCTACGGCAGCCCTTTCGATATGATGAAAAAGTTCGGAATTAGCTTTTCCTATGCGGGCGAGAACATTGCTGCTGGCCAGCAAGATGCGCAAGCCGTTATGACTGCATGGATGAACAGCCCTGGTCATCGGGCGAACATCATGAGTCCTAATTTCACAGAAATGGGACTTGGATATAGTCCCGGTGGCAATATGAGTCCATACTGGTCGCAAATGTTTATCCAACCTTAAAGGTCAAAAGCACCAATCCATCTAAAGAAATGGATCGGTGCTTTTGCTTATTATTCAACCTTGGCGATAGTCGGTTCAAATACTCGGCTAATGTATGTGAGAGTGAATGTTCAAAGTGCATGTTCAAAGTGCATGTTCAGGGCCCGAGACTGGGCTCCAGTCGCTGTTGAAATCCTGTTCCTTGAATTTATTTTTCAAAGGTAGGAACTCGATTTCAAAGGCGACACGTAAACTTTCCACTCCATTCCCGGTTCCCTTTCACACCTTTAATACCCGTTAAACCCTCAATCCTTCAGTCCTTTAATCCTTCAGTCCTTCACTCCTTTCAAACCTTTGTACCCTTTCAAACCTTCAATCCTCGAAATTCATTTATGCAAAATTCAAGCTATAATAATGGCCATATGCCATAATCAGTATTTGTCGACACGAAACAAAAGCGATGCGGACGGAATCGTTCTGAAGAAGCGATAGCGTTCGCCTTTGTCTCCTTATTTCTACCCCTGTGGGATAGAATCAAGGAATAGGGAGACAACAGCAATAGTAAGAATGATCCGGCAGCAACGCGGGCTTCTACGCACCATGCTTCGAATTTAAAGATTCTCACCTTGAACTTCCGCTGGTTGCATGGATGAAAATTCGTTTTCCTATTTTTACATTATTCGGTAATTGGGTGCGGTTTTCTGTGGATAAGTAGTTTGTCTTAAGTTGTTTGCAACCGCTTGGTTGATTAATAAGTCGCTTTGGAATGAACGGATCGCGTGTGGAATACGAATGGGAAATTGGTACTGAGAAGGCCAAACGTTCCCGTTTCGCCCTGGATTTTCTTAGAGAATGATCGGTATCAGAAAAACAAAAGCGAAGCGGACGGAATCGTTCTGAAGAAGCGATAGCGCTCGCCTTTGTCTCCTTATTTCTACCCCTGAGGGATAGAATCAAGAAATAGGGAGTCAACAGCGATCGTTAAGAATGATCCGTCCGCGCAGCGGCCTTCTACGCACAAGGCTTCGAGTTTAAAGATTCTCACCTTGAACTTCCGCTGGGTGCATGGATGAAAATCCGTTCTCCTAATTTTACATTATTCGGTAATTGGATATGAATTTCTGTGGATAAGTAGTTTGCCTTAAGTTGTTTGCATCCGCTTGGTTGATTAGAAAGTTGCTTTGTAATGAACGGATCGTGTGCGTGGGTACGAAGGGGAAATGGTACTGAGAAGGCCAAACGTTCTCGATTCGCCCTGGATTTTCTGTTAGAATGGTCGTTATCAGAAATTCCGGGGCAATAGGGATCGGGGAAATCATCTTCGGACGAAGTGGTTATCTGTATGTCTTGAAATTACTGAATATCAACCATAATCAATGTTTGCCATCACGAAGTACCTAGCGAAGCGGACGGAATCGTTCTGAAGAAGCGATAGCGTTCGCCTTTGTCTCCTTATTTCTACCCCTAAGGGATAGAATCAAGAAATAGGGAGACAACAGCGATCGTAAGAATGATCCGTCCGAGCAGCGGCCTTCTACGCACAATGCTAATCAGTGGTTACAATCGCGAAGTACCTAGCGAAGCGGACGGAATCGTTCTGAAGAAGCGATAGCGTTCGCCTTTGTCTCCTTATTTCTACCCCTAAGGGATAGAATCAAGAAATAGGGAGACAACAGCGAACGTAAGAATGATCCGTCCGAGCAGCGGCCTTCTACGCACAATGCTAATCAGTGGTTACAATCGCGAAGTACCTAGCGAAGCGGACGGAATCATTCTGAAGAAGCGATAGCGTTCGCCTTTGTCTCCTTATTTCTACCCCTAAGGGATAGAATCAAGAAATTGGGAGACAACAGCGATCGTAAGAATGATCCGTCCGCGCAGCGGCCTTCTACGCACTATGCTAATCAGTGGTTACAATCGCGAAGTACCTAGCGAAGCGGACGGAATCATTCTGAAGAAGTGATAGCGTTCGCCTTTGTCTCCTTATTTCTACCCCTAAGGGATAGAATCAAGAAATAGGGAGACAACAGCGATCGTAAGAATGATCCGTCCGCGCAGCGGGCTTCTACGCACCATACTAATCAGTGGTTACAATCACGAAGTACCTAGCGACGGACGGAATCGTTCTGAAGAAGAATGCTCCGTCCGCGCAGCGGCCTTCAACGCACCATGCTTCGAGTTTATCAAACACTTAGAGTTAAGCCAAATTGATATCACGGATAATTGCAGGGTCAATTTTGGGCTCGCGGTCGATTGTCATTAGACCATTCACTTCCTGCTGCACGTCCGTAATTTGGGTGTAGCAGTAGCCGACCATATAGGGTAAATCTTTGATTGCTTGTGTAATGCTGTGGAAACGTTCAATGAACTGCTCATCTGTCTTCACTTGATTGCCATAGCCCCAGCCTTCCTCGGAGTTGAAGGCAATACCCCCATATTCACTCATCAGAATAGGCTTGCCATTGTAGGCATACCCTTGAGCGAATGCATATTTGGAATTATTAAAGCATCTGTCAAAGCCAAGCACTTCTTCCTTGTTCGCATAACGCTCAGCAAGCACTTCGCCTCGCTCCTCATAATCATGCAGCGTAATAATATCGGAAACGGTATGCTCCCATCCATCATTAACGACAACCGGACGCATGGAATCGAAGGCTTTGGTCATATGATAAATCGCAACGGTTAACTGCTGCTGCTTCACATCCGTCAGAATGTTATGAACTCCCCATGATTCATTAAACGGTGTCCAAGTTATAATGCTCGGATGGTTATAATGCTGCTGCACCACTTGCATCCACTCCCGTGTGAATCGCTCGATCGCATCATCATTGAACTCATAAGCAGCTGGCATCTCAGACCAGACGAGCAGTCCCTTGCGGTCACACCAATAAAGGAACCTTGGATCCTCCAGCTTCTGATGCTTTCGAACGCCATTGTAGCCAAACTCTAACGTTCTATCAATGTCCAAAATAAGCGCATCAACCGATGGTGCCGTCAAATGAGAATCCTTCCAGTAGCCCTGATCGAGCAGTAAACGCTGATAGATGGGTACATTATTAAGCAATACTTTGCCGTTCACAATTGAGATTTTGCGCATGCCAAAGTAAGATTGTACTTTATCCGTTTCGACATTGTCCTTGAGAAGCGTGAATTCGACTTCGTACAGATTCGGATTATCCGGTGACCAGGTATGCGCTGCTTTCCACTCACCAATTCGATCGTTCACAACATGAAGCTGAATACTCGATCTAGAGCGGTCAACAGACATTGTCACCTCGCGAATTAGCTGGCCTTTGAAAGTCATTCTAGTCCTCAAGGACAGGTTGTCCAGTTGGGTGTAATTCGGTACTACATACTCGAACAATACAGAATTATTATCAACATCCGGCGTTATTTTGACAGATTGCAGGTACTGCTCTTCTACCGCTTCCATCCATACCGATTGCCATATTCCCGTCGTCTGTACATACCAGCAGCCAAAGTTATTCTGGGTCCAGCGCTGTTTGCCGCGAGGCTGGTTGCAGCTATCGCTGTCTTCAACGCGAACAACCAGCTTATCCGATCCCGTACCTGACAAGCTGCTGGTGATATCAAAGGAAAAAGCGGTGTAACCGCCTTCATGTTCGCCAACAAAGCTGCCGTTTACCCAAACCTTAGTTAAGTAATCGGACGCTTGAAAATGAAGCTTCACAAGCTTGCCATCCCATTCTGAAGGAACCGCAAGCTGGCGCTCGTACCAAACGCAAGGATGGAACTTCTCCTCCTCGATTCCACTTGCCTTAGTCTCGTAGGTAAATGGAACAATAATTTTCTTGTCTGCCGTTACCTCTTTATACCACTCTGCTCCTTCACCTTCATAAGCATCATCAAAACGGAAGTCCCATTCCCCATTCAAATTAACCCATGATTGACGAAAAAATTGCGGTCTAGGGTATTCTTTATCCACTTCAAATTGCAGCATTCCTTATCCCTCCAATAGGTAAATTTGTACCATAAGGGGATTATAGCATATTATATATACACTTTATATATTTAATATACATCTATATTTTTCTCCATTTTGCGATAAGCACCTGGCGCAATTCCAACCTGTTTTTTGAATGCTTTAGCAAAATGATGAATATCTGCAAACCCGCAATAATCCGCAATCTCGTTCATTCGAAGCTCGGAGGTGATTAGCAATTCTCTAGCATGATGAATACGCAGATTCAACAAATATTGATGGGGTGCAGTGCCAAACTGTTCCCGGAACTTCGCACTAAAGCGCGATGGCGATAAATGGGCTCTTCTTGCCATTTCATGAATACTAAGCGGTTCGGATAGCCGGAACGAGATAAAAGACGTAATCCAATTAAGCGGCTGCGGCGCTGCTTTCTCCGTTGTTCTGAGATCCGTGTGATCCTCTAGAATCGTGAGAATAACCTCTGTCGCAAGAGACTGCGCTCTTAGCTGCATAAGTGGATCACGATACTGCCAGCATTCAACCAGACGTAGGAAGGTATCCCGTAAGGCAATGGGCTGCTTGGGGCGCAGCTTGACTGGGATTTGGATACCATTCAGGTCATTCAGCTTTGTCTGCATAAGATGTGCGTATGCGGACAGATCAATTTGTCCCCCTTTAGTGGGGAACCGCTCCTCACGGTATGAATCATAGAATAGATCCATATGCACGAACGGTGTAATCGTATTGGTGCGTCCCTCCAAGCGGATAAGGCTGCTCGGTTGAATGAGACAAAAGTCGCCTACTCGAAACTCATAATCCACATCGTCTACCCGAAACATACATTCCCCTTCCTGAAAATAGACAAGCAGGTAATCTAGCAGTCTTCGTTCCGGAAGAATCCAAGGATTACGAACGGCAAAATCACCCTCGCGTATAAAAGGAACGATTGGATGCTTCGCCATCATTTCGGATAAATACATATTTCAACCTCCATGCGGGGTTATTTCTCTTATCCCTATTATAAGGCCATAACAGTTGTTTTTGACAAAAGAATCAGTACAGCCATACAAAGCCAATCCAAGGTTCCACACCTATAATAGGATTAAGTTAGCCACATGAAAGGGAGTTTGTAAATGGAAGCAAATGCGAAGCTAGCACAATTACCTACTTTGTCCGAAAATAATGATTTAGCAGAAGAGCAAGTTGCTTCTTTTCAAACGAAAGGTCATATTTTACTGCGCGGCGTCGCTTCTGCCCAAGAGGTAAGCAGATATGAGCCTGTTATTGAACAATTCGTCAGGCAGCACAACAATCACACACTGCCCGTGGATCAGCGCGATACGTACGGAAAAGCCTTCATCCAAGTCGGCAACATTTGGGCGCAGGATGAAGCAGTTAAGCGATTCGTTCTAGCAAGACGTTTTGCCAAAATCGCTGCAGAGCTGATGGGTGTGGACGGTGTGCGGATTTATCATGATCAAGCCTTGTTCAAGGAGCCAGGCGGCGGTCATACCCCTTGGCATCAGGATCAAGTCTATTGGCCGCTCGACACCACCAAAACGATAACGATGTGGATGCCGCTCGTTCCCATTTCTGAAGAAGTCGGCTCCATGACATTCGTGGACGGCTCGCACAGCTCAGGCTATATGAGTCGCCAGTTTATCTCCGATGAATCGCATAAAACACTCGGATCTTATATTGCTGGTAAAGGTCTGACCACCACCAACTACGGTGCAATGGCTGCAGGAGATGCAACATTCCACGCGGGATGGACGCTCCACTCTGCACCTGGCAACCCAACGGATAAGATGCGTGAGATTATGACGATCATCTATTACGCTGACGGAACACGAGCATTAGAGCCCGATAGCAGTGCACGGGAAAGTGATCTGAAGAACTGGCTCCCTGGCATTAAACCTGGTGAAATTGCTGCGTCACCACTGAATCCACTTTTATTTATACGTTAATCGCAGAGATATCTATTCACAAATAAGCAAGCGATCATCCCCAGACTGTTGGTCAGGAGTGATCGCTTGCTTAGTCATGTTATACCATTCGATTCGAGTGTAGTTGACTGCTTCCTATTGTGCTGTATAACCCCCATCAATAACTACAGCCTGCCCCGTTATACCCCTTGCTTGATCACTTGCCAAGAAAATGGCATAGTCAGCGATTTCACCTACATCTAACAGACGACGCTGTGGAACAAGTAGATATATGACTTCCTCAAGCACATTTTCAATTGAAACATTACGTGACTTAGCCAATTCCTGAAGTTGTCCGCGTACAATCTCTGTATCTACATATCCAGGGCAAAGGGCGTTTACTGTAATCCCAAAAGCGGCCGCTTCGAGTGCAGCTACTTTCGTTAGACCAATGACACCATGCTTGGCACTGTTATATGCGGCTTTCCCGGCAAAGCCAATTAAACCATTAATAGACGAGATATTGATAACTCGTCCGAATCCTTGCTCTTTCATGATAGGTAACACATTTTTTATTGCAATAAATGGAGCTGTCAGCATGATCTTTATCATGAATTCAAATTTTTCAGTGGGAAACTCTTCTATCGGAGAGACATGCTGCAATCCTGCATTATTGATCCATATGTCTACTCGGCCATATTCACTTTTCACTTTACGAATCATACTTACGATCTCATCTTCTATGCCAACATCTGCCTTTAAACCAATAGAATCATATCCCATACGTCGAAGCTCTTCAGCTGATGCTTCAACTTTCTCCTGGTTTATATCCGATAAAACAACCTTTGCTCCGTTTTCTGCAAATCTTTTACCGATCTCAAAGCCAATTCCTCGCGCAGAGCCTGTAATAACAACAACCTTATTTCCCACCATTCCTATGACTCCTTTTTTGTTTCCGCCCTATTTTACAACCTTCCAATATATAGCTAGAATACATATATATAATAGTTTTCATTCATTCATGCCATAAATAGAGGTGAAGCGTATGGATATTCGACAATTAAGCTACTTCTTGGAGGTAGCCAAAGAGGTAAGCTTTTCAAAAGCCAGTGTAAAGCTTCATCTTTCTCAGCCTACCTTAAGCAAAGTTGTGAAAAACTTGGAGGAAGAGATCGGTATGGCTTTGTTTGATCGCTCTACAAGACGTATGCATTTAACTGAAGCTGGCGAGGTCGTCCAAGCTCAAGCACAAATGATTATACAATCGATGGAGAATCTACTTTCTGCAGTGGCCGATTTATCACAAATGAAAACGGGGAAATTCAGACTGGGATTACCTCCTGTAATCGGTTCTAGCTTTTTCCCGGAAATAATTGCGCAGTTTCATGCCCTGCATCCGCAGATAAAGATTGAACTCATTGAAGAGGGTGGGAAATTAATAGAACGGTCCTTGCTGGAAGGGAACATTGACCTTGGGATCGTTGTGTTACCGGTCGATGAACAGCTTTTTGAGATTGTTCCGATCATACAACGTGAATTGAAGCTAGTCGTGAATATCAAGCATCCTTTGGCAGGGAGAAACAAAGTAAACCTTCAAGAATTGCAAAACGAAGCTTTCATTCTATTCCGGCAAGGATTCGCCATTCATGACCGCGTTCGTGAAGCATGCATACGCAAGGGTTTTGAACCGAATATAAGCTATGAAAGCACACAGTGGGATCTAATGAGTGAGATGGTTATTGCAAACCTAGGAATCTCTCTTTTACCAGAGACCATCACCGCTAAGCTAGATCCCACTCGAATTTGCATCATCCCTGAAATCGAACCTGCCGTACATTGGAACTTAGGCATTATTTGGGCTAAAAATAAATACCTCTCCCATGCTGCAAGAGGTTGGATTGAGTTTGTGCGTGATAGGTTTCAAGTGAATTAATGGTTTTCCTTCAGTTTTACGATCTGAAGTAGTTTCTGTTCTCTTTCATTTGATTGCGTATCTCTCACGGAGGCATCGCCGTATTCATAAAACCCTTTACCGCTTTTCACACCCAGCTCTCCAAGTCGTACTTTATTGCTAATCGACTCCGGCGAGAGTAAGTTAGGATCAAGCTGCGGAAACAAATGGCCGGTCACCTTTTCCCAAACATCGAGTCCGCCCATATCAGCGATCTCGAATGGACCATTTATAGCCCATCGCATACCTGGTCCTTCCTTCATAGCTGTATCGATCTGACTCGCATCTGCTACTCCACTCTCCATGAGATAACAAGCTTCTCTCATAACGGCCGCCTGCAATCGGTTAGCAATAAAACCAGCAATATCTTTCTTCAATAGCACGGGAACTTTACCGCATCTGAGTAGTAATTCGATAACTCGCTCGGTAATCTCTTGCTCAGTTTCAGCTAGTTGGACAATTTCAACTAAAGGAATAATGGCAGCTGGGTTGAAAAAATGAGTAATGATCATCTGCTTGGCAAAAGACTGTTGCTGCGCCAGTGTTTCTAAGCTGTAGGTAGATGTGTTGGAAACAACAATGGCGTCCTTTTTTAATAATGGCGTTAGGAGACGATAAAGCTCTCTCTTTATTTCCAAATTTTCTGATACGGTCTCGATAATGAGATCTGCTTCCTTTACAGCATCCGTCAAGTTATCCGCATACTGTAAATTCCATTCCTTTTGTCCTAATGCTTGCTTGTCGCCCAGCGCTTGTTTTGCAGCTTTAATCGCGTTAGCATTGGGATCATATAGAACAACAAATATTCCATGCTGAGCAAATACTTGGGCAATACCGCGTCCCATCGTTCCTGCACCAAGTACTGCTATTTTGTTGAACATGTACAATCCCTCCAATTGATTATTCTACTAATAGGCATCTACTATAACTTTCTCGTCCACAAGGAGATTCGGTTCCGTTGAATTCTGGATATCTTCAATGCTGTAACCTATAGCCACTTCGACAAGTCGTAAACCCTCTGAAACGACATCGATCACCGCACGATCGGTTATAATTCTGCTCACAACTTGTTTTCCAGTAAGGGGAAGGCTGCATTGATTTAAAATTTTGGGCTGCCCTTCTTTGTTGACATGATCCATAATCACAACGACCCTTTTCGCTCCGTGTACCAAATCCATCGCTCCACCCATGCCTTTAACCATTTTGCGAGGGATCATCCAATTAGCGAGATCTCCTTCTTTGGAAACTTCCATGCCTCCAAGAATGGCTAAATCAATATGTCCGCCTCGAATCATTGCAAATGAATCGGCGCTGTTAAAATAGGCGCCTCCGGGTATAGCTGTTACGGTTTCTTTTCCTGCATTAATGAGATCAGGATCGACCTCATTTAGGTTTGGATAGGGTCCAATCCCAAGTAAACCGTTTTCCGATTGCAGCACAAACTGCTTATTTTCCGTAATAAAGTTGGCTACTAGGGTTGGTATGCCGATGCCTAAATTGACGTAATAACCGTTTTTAATTTCCTTTTCCGCCCGTTTAGCAATTCGTTCACGAATAGAAATTTTATCTTCTTTCATTACACCTACTCCTTAACTTGTTGTTAGTCTCTCGATCCGTTTTTCTTGACGGCCCACAATGATTTTATTTACATAAATACCGGGTGTATGAATATTTTCAGGTGCGATCTCCCCGATTTCGACAAGCTGCTCGACTTCAGCGATCGTTATCTTTCCTGCAGTTGCCATCATCGGATTAAAATTCTGGGCTGTCTTGTTATAAACCAGATTTCCCATCCTGTCGGCTTTTGCTGCACGAATGAAACTGAAATCAGCTGTTAGCGCTTCTTCCAGCATATACGTTTTACCTTGAAAATTGCGCAGCTCCCGTCCTTCTGCAAGGACTGTTCCCACACCAGCAGGCGTGTAAAATGCCGGGATACCCGCTCCTCCTGCTCTTATCTTTTCTGCAAGAGTACCTTGAGGGATAAGCTCCACTTCAATCTCTCCTGATAAAGCTTGACGTTCAAATTCTTTGTTCTCACCCACATAAGAGGCTATGATCTTTTTAATCTGTTTGTTTCGCAGTAGTAACCCTAATCCCCAATCATCCACACCGCAGTTGTTAGAAATAATCGTTAACTGATTAACCTTCTTTTCAACTAGAGCAACAATTAAATTTTCTGGAATTCCAACCAATCCGAAGCCACCCACCATTAACGAAGCCCCATCTTCTACATCCTGAATCGCTTCTTCAAAAGACTTCTCTATTGTTTTCATCCTATTCACTCCATCTTTCGATGATTGTTGCAATCCCTTGTCCTCCGCCTATACACAAAACAGCCAAACCATATCGAACTTTTCTTCTCTGCATCTCATGAACTAACGTCACCATAATACGCGCTCCGCTTGCACCAATTGGATGGCCCAAAGCAATCGCTCCCCCATTTACATTGAGAATAGCTGGGTTATAATCAAATTCATTTGCAAAAACAAGAGATTGCGCTGCAAATGCTTCGTTTGCTTCAATAAGATCTATATTCGCCATTGTTAAACCGGCTTTCTTCAGAGCCTTCTTGGTTGCTGGCACAGTACCGAATCCCATAATAGCTGGATCGACTCCGGCTGTTGCATTGGCACGAATGACTGCAAGCGGGCTTAAACCTAATGCTTTTGCTTTTCTCCAACTCATTATGACCAGAGCGGCAGCACCGTCATTGATTCCGGATGAGTTGCCCGCTGTAACCTTGCCGTCGCTTTTAAAAGCAGGGCGTAACTTCGCTAGCCCTTCGATGCTTGCCTCCGGACGCGGGTATTCATCAGCCTCCACAATCACAGGATTACCTTTCTTCTGCGGCACTTCTACAGGTACAATTTCATCTAAGAAGCGTCCTTCAGCCAAAGCATTTGCTGTCTTTTTTTGACTCTCCAGAGCAAAATGATCTAGATCCTCACGTGTAAGCCCGTATGCGTCACATAAGTTTTCAGCCGTAATTCCCATCTGATAATCGTTGGTAGCACATCTTAAACCATCTTGAATTAGACTATCGACCACAATTTGATTACCCAGGCGATAACCAGATCGCGCACCTGCAAGCAAATAAGGGGCTTGACTCATATTTTCCATACCTCCTGCCACAACGATTTCGTTGTCTCCGCTTCGAATCGCTTGCGTGGCAAGATGAACTGCTTTTAAACCCGAACCACACACTTTATTGATCGTCATGGCAGGGGTCTCCACTAATAAGCCAGCAGCAAGAGAGGCTTGACGAGCAGGGTTCTGACCCAATCCAGCCTGCAATACATGTCCCATAATAACTTCGTCAACTTCTCCTATGTCGATATTCGCTCGACTTATAGCTTCTCTAATTACGAGCGCACCCAACTGGACTGCAGAAACGTCCTTTAACAAACCATTAAAATTACCGATTGGTGTGCGAACGGCACTGACAATTACAATATCATCCTCATTCATCCCATTTTCCCCTTTGGCTATTTTAGATAACTTTTCCTTGGAAAGCGATTACATTTCTCTTGAATCCTATTCTAAAACGGTTCATTTTATAAGTAAAATACATATATAGCATAGTTAGTATGCATTAAATTGATAAATAAATGGTTACATAAAGCCCTACTAATTCCGGTGAGATTGATGCATCTCCACTGATCTACTTGTATATCACTGTTAATCGCAGAGGTTACTATTTCTCTGGCCTACGGTCAGGAGTGATCTGTCTAGTGACAAGCCTTGTCATTTCCATACGTCAAGAAAATGATCCGATTGCCGATGGATGATTGAAATCTGTCCAATATCGAACTGTCCTGTCGCAGCAGATTTTTCGATGATGATTGAACTCCCTCGGTACGATATGATTTACTCACGAATGCTCGCTTATTCGCAGGATTTCACCGGTTGGTAGGGGCGAAGTGAGAAGAATGGGGACACCGCCAAAGACATTGGCAACATGAAGGCGTGCGGGAATAGAGGGGGAGGTTGTCGCCCCATAAATTTCCATGTACTGCACGCTATCTCCACGCCGCCCTTGGAGGCTTTCACTCCCATGTCTCAACGGGTCATTGCCCTCTCATTCCTTCGTTACACCTATCCAAGGGGTGGAGGCCGGTCTTGCTAACGGTACGGGTCGGTGCCCTTTGGTTCAACTGCATCCGGTACTCCGTGCTTTCTTTGAAATCCCGCGAATAAGCCAATCTACGTACAACGAAACGGTATTAAGTATTAAGCTGCAAGCTGGAGAGACAACGTTTTTGAGGGGTTGTAGGCTTCACCGCTTCGAGCCATCCCAACTAATATCCGAGCTAATTTGCCACAAAGCTTCATAATGGATCTCATTTTCTTCATCTTTTTCACTTGCACATTGTGTGCATGCATGGCTTTAAACTCTGGATTGTTCATCACTAGACTCATGGTCATCATGAAGATGAATCGACGGAGGCGAGATCGTCCGCGTTTGCTAATCTTCATCTGTCCAGTCCATTTACCTGAACTGGCTTCTGCAAGATTGAGGCCAGCATGACGCAGCAAAGCATTTCCGTGAACAAATCCGCTTAAATCTCCAGCCTCACCAAGAATACCAGCCAGCGATACAACACTAATTCCTTTAACGACAAGCATAGACTTAACAAACGGAATGCGTTCTAACACGGATGTAACCTCAAGTTCAATAGCCTGCAGCTGTACACAAGCGAGTTCGTACTCCTCGAGCAGTTGCTTTAAGTGAAGTTTGTAAGCATACGTTGCTTGCTTGGAACCGACAGAACGACCCGCTAGAGCGATTAGTGCTTTCGCTTTACGTTCGCCGGAGTGACGCTTCATCAGCGATTTCCAGCCCTGAATCAAGTCCTGAGGCTGTAACATCCTTAGCTCTGCCGGCGTAGGGAACAGGCGAAGTGTTGCCAGGGAACCCACACACATGATGTCCTTGAAGACATGTCGCAGTTCAGGGAAAACAACGTCAACCCAGCGGTGTATCTGGTTTTTCGCGCTAACGAGTCTCGTAACGACAGAATCGCGGTTTGAGAGGAAGACACGCAGTTCTTCAAAGGCTTCTGGCGTCGTTCGAGTAAAGGAGTAGTACCCGTTTTTCACCATGTCAGCGATGACAAGCGCATCCTTTTTGTCACTCTTTGAGGGCGTGTTGTCGCGGTTTTCTTTGTTCTTCTTCACAA
This sequence comes from Paenibacillus baekrokdamisoli, assembly GCF_003945345.1. Taxonomy (GTDB): domain Bacteria; phylum Bacillota; class Bacilli; order Paenibacillales; family Paenibacillaceae; genus Paenibacillus_Z; species Paenibacillus_Z baekrokdamisoli. The sequence goes on from NZ_AP019308.1 coordinate 3,372,701, forward strand.
GGTGCGGATTGACTAGAACGACTTCAAACTGGCGTTCGGAGAGCCACTTCGATAGGTTAAGCCAGTAGTGTCCGGTTGGTTCCATGCCAACGATGGCTGCGGATAAGTTATGAGCGTTTTGTAGCCGTTCTATCCATTGATAGAGTGAATGAAAACCATCTTCATCGTTAGAAAAGGATAAGGGGTTGCCGATCACAATACCGCGAAAGTTAACGGCTCGTGCGACATGCGTCAGTTGGGCGATATCGATCCCGACGACCAGATGCTTAGGCGTAATTTTTTCAATGAGTTGATTTTGTTTGTCCTGCGATTTAAACTTCATAGTAGAGCGTCCTCCTGGATGATGGGATTTTAAGGGCTATGACCCGTTGCGTACTCCCATCGTACCGAGGCGCTCGTTTTTTTGCAAAGCTGAAATTTAACGCTCTACAGGAATGCTAACGGGCAGTTTACTTGAATATCTTTCATTGTTGAAACATATCTGTTCCGCAACATTCCCACTGCAGTTTCCGTTAATTGGAAAGGGGGATGATGATGAAAAAAAACTTACTTCTAATCATATGCATTTGTATCCTTTTAATGGGATGTGCAAAAGAAAAGGAAAACCCTATTCAAGAAAATTTCGTAGATTGGGTGCATGCACTTGTCACGTGGAAGGGATATTCTTATGTCTATAAAGACGAAACCGTTCCAGCTTCCACAATCGGAGAGAAAATCGGTGAAGTGGATGCTTATGACAATCAGGGTTCACGTGGATACAATGACGAGCATGTCTTCTCAAATAGATATCCAGTGGGATCGGAACTGTTTCAATTGAAAGATGTCCCAGAAAGTAAATCCATCACGGTTCTGCATGATGGTGTCTATTATAAGTTGGATAATAGTCAACCCTGAATCTTGCGATCTTTAAGGCCCTTCGTTACGCTAACTGGCAGGATTGCGTTGTAGTATAAGTCAAAAAATATTAAAGATAAACTTTCTCACTTATAAGCAAAATGAAATGGTATAATTGGTAATTGGTAAGCATAATATTCGCCCGTAGTTTGGAAGGGCGAGACGAAGAAATTTTATATTAGGCGGTGTACTAAATTGGAATATAGTACTACTACATTTCATAAAATATTGACTGATTTAGATTTAGGCTCTTTCAAACTACAACCACAAAGGGTTTCTGGTGGTTTTATGCATAAAATGTATTGTTTAGAGACCACCACAGGAAAATATGCAATAAAGCTATTAAACCCTGCTATTATGAAAAGGCCGGATGTATTCCGGAATTATCAAAGGGCAGAGCGTTTAGAACGGGTATTGCAAGAAAACAAAATGCCTATTGTTCCGGCAATGGAGATAAATGGCCGCAAAATGCAGTATATCGAAGACCAATATTACTACGTCTTTCCGTGGGTTGAAGGGAGAGCGCTCCATGGGGATGAAATAAAAAAGGAGCATTGTAAAATAGTCGGTGAACTCTTGGCTAAAATTCACAAAATTGAGCAGTTTGAGAAACCATTTGTCAGAGATGAAATTTGTATTGATTGGGGCGCATATATTGCGACGGCAACTACAGAGTGTCCAGAAATCGCAGGCAAGTTAAATAGTTGTAGAGAAATCTTGTACTCTTGCCAAAAAGAATTTAATATGGCACTAAAAAAGATACCGGCTGTCACCTGTATCTCCAACGGCGATATGGACTGCAAAAATATTTTGTGGGTGGATGGAAATCCTTTTATTATTGATTTAGAATGCCTTGATTATGGAAATCCATTTTGGGATATGTTTTCACTGGCTTTAAGTTGGTCGGGCAATGATCATTGCAGCATAAATTTTGATCTATTAAAGGCGTTTATCGTATCCTATCACGAAGAGTACGGGAATGTTCAGGTTGATTGGGAAACGCTGTACAGCAGCGGCTTTGGTTGGCTTGAGTGGCTTGAATATAATATAAAAAGGGCTTTGATGATTGAATGTACAGATGAGGAAGAAAGAAAAATGGGTATCAGCGAAGTCCACGGAACAATTCAGCGTATCGTTTATTATCATTCTATAAAAGAAAAACTATTACAAAATATAACAACAATGTTTTGCTAAAAATTATATTGCACAGTTTAAGCATTAGTGAAATTTTTGTTAATAATATATGTATTTGTTGATAATTGTAATTAGAGTGCCAGTTCAACTAACGTATACGATAGTGTGGAGCAGCTGCCAGGAACAGCTCCTTTTTTCTATTGATGTAACGGGCAGAATAGCTCAACACAGAAATTATGACGCACTTACTGGGAACTATTTCTTGTCTTACTCCGTACTAGTAGTATTCAAAAAACAAAGGAGATATATCATGGATAACTTTATTGAAATCGGCCGTCGTGAAGGTAAGAAACTTCTAGGTATTGCTCTTGCGCTGGCCTTGATATTTGAGGGTCTACCGGCCTTCGCGAACTATCTGGACAGCCTTCACTAAAAGTGCATATAGAAGGGTCAATATGGCTTTCTCAGATAAATTAATAGCATTATTAAACGAAGTTAAAGTATTTCAAGAAGCAAATATGCCCCACCAACTCTGGTATAGGGGGCAAGGCGTAGATAAACCTTTACATTCAAGTCTTTTCAGAACAAATTACTCAAGTATTGAAAAGTTGAAGAATACTGAAAGAAATGCATATTTCTTATTCCGTAATCTCGGTTATTCCCTCCTTAACAAGCAATCTGATATAGAATTACTTACTCATATGCAGCACTACGGAGTTAAAACTCGATTATTAGACTGGACAACTTCTCTGTTGTTTGCTGTATTTTTTGCGGTCGAATCAGGCGAATCACCAGTGATTTGGATGTTATCACCCGAAAAGATGAATAAAATAATGTTTAACGAAGAAATCTTACCCACGCCACCGTTCGCGGAGTCATATGAGGATGCAATTGGTACTGGTCAGCTATTCCCACATACTGTGGCATTCACTCCGATAAAGAATTCACCACGCCTATTAGCACAACAGGGCTTTTTCACCATGCAGGGTGATTCTGGTAACCCCTTGGAACTTGAGAAAAACGGTCAGTTAATTCACGCGGGAATATCGAGGAAACTCGAAATAGATTCGGACTTGGCAACGGATTTGAAATGGTACCTAAACTTGAACAGCATAAATACCTTTGTAATTTACCCCGACCTCGATGGCTTGAGTAAACATTTGAATAAACTCTGTTTTAGAGACCGCGCCCTATAAACCTATAAATTCCATCGTTTAACGACGGGTACGAGAGCTCAACATCCAAAATACGTTCTTCAGAAGAATGTGTAGATTCGATTCTAAAATGTTTGTTTGGTAGGTCCGAAGGTTAATCACAATACCGAGGGACGGGGAACGATATCGCAATGAACTACATCATGAGGCTGCCGTTGATTGAACGGCAGCCTCGTTACGAACGGGCAGGTTAGCGCAGCCATGATATTTGAAATTCCCAGCAATGGTCGTTCACGCTGTCATCTACATCAGAGTGAGCACTGAGGAGCAAGCATTGCAGGGGTACAGCCTTGAACTCAAGTCGAAGAAGTTAAGGCAAAATGTCGGCAGGAATCCAGGAAGTTTCCAGCAACGATGACGTACATCGGAGCTTCCGATGTGACGCCGTAAACGTTTGTCAATTCCACTGTCGATTCACCGACTGGAATGCCCGCGTCGTCTACGACATCACGAGCAAGCCGCCGGCGACGATCGAATGGGAGTAATGAAAGAAACTCCGAAAACCCACTACATTCAAGGGTTTTCGGGTTTTCGGGTTTTCGGGTTTTCGGAGTTTCTTTTTTAGAGTCTACCCTGTGCGGGGCTGGTCTTCATTTCATAGATTTTTTGAAGCGTGTGGACAAGCTTAGTCTTCTCGTCATCGTCCTCTGTATGGAGATACCACTCCACAAGCCTGTACCCGAATACGAGAAGGATCAGCTCGTAGACGCAATGATCGGCGATAGGGGATACATCCGCATACTCCGAAAAGCCTTTGTAATACGCGGGGACACATCGCTGGTAGTATTCGACCATGTGATCGATATCCGCTTCATCCGCAATCAGGCTTGCGAGATCCTCGCCCAAGTAGCCCCATCCGGATGTATCCCAGTCGATGAGCGCGATTTTCCCATCGGCATAGATCAGGTTGGTCACCCAGAAGTCCCGGTGGCATAGCACGAGGGGCAATTTTTCGATGCGGGAGAGTATCTCGTCTGCGTGCTCATCGATGTCGATGAGCATTTGCCGCACGTGCTGCAGGAATTCGCAGTCATCCGAGCGTATATAATCGTAGACGACCGGCCATGACCGGTAATGCAGATACGTATTCTTCATGAGATCCGCATGGCTCAGGTTGGTCAGGCTCTGCAGCACAGCGGGCTGCTCCGCATACAGCTTGCCTTGATAACGTCCTAACTCCAGTGCAGCCTGTTCATACATGTTACCGGTCAAGTCTAAACCGGTTACGCCATCGATATATTCCAGCCACAGCTGGAATTCATTTTCTTCGGCATTGATCTCGGCATGATAACATGTCGGCCAGCGGAAGGCATCCGAGAACGTCGCTCCAAAGTCAGACGCATAGAGATCATATTCTCGGCGCCATGAACCCGGATCGCCGTAACGCTCCCATTTCTTCTGGATTTTCAGCACGATACGGTACGGCATTTTTTCGCCATCCGCAGTTTCGGCGATCCCCGTTACCAGGTACACATTTCCCACAGTTCCGCCCTGTAACGGCATGGTTTGGCAGTCGGCCGAGATGATATCCTTCTTGAACCGTCGGCTTAAGGCATAGATCAGCGTTTCGAATTTAATATTCATTTCTTCCATCCTCCGTTTTTCTTCGTTTGCTTGCTCCACATGGCGATCGTTTTGTTTCGAGCCCTCTTGTCGATGAGGTAGCTCGTTTTATCCTGGACATACTTGTTCTCATGCTGCTGGGCAACATAATGCTCCCACCGTTCACGCGGCAACGAACCGTCGGCAAGCACGGCGAGAACGGCACAGCCCGGCTCGGCCTGATGGCGGCAATCCGTAAATCGGCATTGCGGGAACCATTCCTCCACATCGGTAAAGCTTGCGCGTATGCCTTCGTCGGCATCAAAAAGCCCAAGCTCACGCATACCCGGCGTATCGATGACCATCGTACCGGAGGGGAGCATGAACAGCTGACGGTGCGTTGTCGTATGCCGCCCCCGGCTGTCGACCTCCCGGATCGCCTGAACCTTCATTACGTCCTGTTCTATCAACGCATTGAGTAGAGATGATTTACCGACGCCGGACATGCCGAGAAAGACGACTGTTTTACCAGGCATCAAGTAGGGAGCGAGTTCGTTCAGCCCCAGGCCTGTATGACTGCAGATCGCGTGAACCGGCACATCAGGGATGCTTTGTGTGACATCTGCGAGCAGGAGATTATAATCTTCAACGACAAGCGTGCCCCTTCCTGAACCCATGTCCGGCAAAGCGCCCTTCCAAGCCTGCTGCGAGCTTTTCTCCAAAAAACTTGCCCTACTTGCGATACGGTCCACCTCGTTTGAGGCTTCGGCAACGTAGGAGCACAAAAAAAGAGGGGTGGCTGTCCCCTCTCTTCGCTAACCATTTCTGGATTAATGGATATTGCTTTTACTTTTTACCAATCAATCTTTCCTTAGTTCCACCATCCGTTTGAGCACTCACCTGAACAGACTTGCCAACTCCGAAAGCGTAGTAACTAAGTACAACGATACCTATGAAAACAATTCCGGCAATAAGAGAGACGCGTGTATCATCATTAATCCACATACTGACCAATACCATAAGTAAAAAAGCAATGGTTACATAGTTTGTCACTGGTGCGAAAGGCATTTTGAACGGATGATTATCCAATTCAGCTCCCTTTACTTTTCTGAATTTCATTTGACTGATCAGAATAACAAACCACGGCACCATACCGGGAAGTACGCTGGCGCTGTACACATACACAAACAGATTTTCCGGTGCAATGTAGCTTAAGATCACACCAATGCCCAATCCCACGAGTACGCCAATCGTTCCCAGCAGGGGCACGCCGTTATGGGATAGCTTCGTAAATATTTTCGGTGCCTGTCCATTTACTCCTAATGTATAAAGCATGCGCCCTGCGCTATAAATCCCACTATTACAACCTGACATAGCTGACGTGATGACGACAAAGTTGATGATCCCTGCCGCTGCTGTAATCCCGATTTTCGCAAATGTTGCCACGAACGGGCTGCCGATTGCATGCAATTGATCCCAAGGGTAAACAGTTACGATCACAAAAATCGCGCCAATATAGAAAATTAAAATACGCCAAATAATACTTTGAGTCGCACTCATTAACGTTTTTTGTGGGTTTTTTGCCTCGCCCGCAGTAATCCCGATAAGTTCCACACCTTGATAAGCCCCAATTACCAGCGAGAGAGCAAAGAAAAAGCCTGACCATCCACCGGTAAAAAAGCCCCCATGCTCCCATAGGTTAGATAACCCGATTGCGTTTCCACCGTTGCCAATCCCAAAGAAAATTAGACCAATCCCTGCAACAATCATCAATACGATGGTTACGACTTTAATCATGGAAAACCAAAACTCAAATTCACCGAATGATTTAACAGAGAATAGGTTCGCTGCACCGAGAATCACCATTGCGATAATACCTGGTATCCACGCGGGTAAATCCGGAAACCAATACTTCATATATGTCCCAACCGCAATGATTTCCGCCATCCCGACAACGACCCACTGGAACCAGTTGCTCCAAGCCGTCGTGTAACCTGCCAAAGGATGAATGTACTTATAGCCAAAGGTCGCAAAGGACCCCGTGCTCGGTTCTACGTACTGCATTTCCCCCATTGCACGCATGATGAAAAATATAAAAATCCCTACAAGTGCATACGCAAGCATAACTGATGGACCTGTCCATTTTATCGTGCTTGCAGAACCCATAAATAACCCTACGCCGATTGTGCCGCCCAAAGCAATCATTTGAATATGACGCGCTTCGAGGCCCCTCTTCAATTCTTTATTTTTCACTTCAGCTCCTCTTCCTCTCTGCTACTCTAGAATGTTATTTTGAACAAGCTGAAAAAACCAACAATGATAAAGCAGGTCCGTATTTTAATTATTTGCAAGCATTTTCCAGTACATTTCTGATGAATCCCATTGTAATGTTTTTATCTGATGAAAACAATCACATTAAATTGGAAATTTACGCTACCTTGATTTAAGTCAATGACAAGCCATGCAATTAGAGAAATTCTGCGTCACTTGCGGTACGGTTCAGCTTAACCTAGCTGTCCGCACCTGCAAATGAAGAAAGCCTTGCAGGAGAATTGCTTTATATCTATAATTTTTCAGTTAAAGGAACCTGTTTTTAAGCTTGGGGCTTCATTGAGAACTCTCGGAATATGCTTATTTATTATATCGTCAAGATCCAATGCAAAAATATGTGCGTGTACATTCACTTTCGAAGCATAGAACACCTTTTTCACCAATTTTCGTCATCCCTTAAAAAAATACTACCATTTTACTATTCCCCTTTACTATAAGTAATTCAAATTTTTCAAAAAAAACGTTGCCTTCACTTATGATAAGGCTCACCGTGAATTATCCTAGAATTTATCGCATGGATTAGCTTATTTACAGTTCTCTCGATGCTCCGATAACCCATTCTTTAATCGTAGTGGAGTGCGAAAGAAAGTACGTGCTGATGCTGAGTCAATGGAAGAATGAAACTCATTCCATAATCTGTGGTGCTGCATCAGCAGCATGTATGGCTAACGGGGAACGATAGTTGAATAAAGAAGGAGCAGATTTCGCCGCGGCAGTTGCTCCTTCTTTTTATTGAGCTCACAGGCATTTCAGTGCGATAAGCAGACAATAAAAGAGACCACTTCAAGTGGTCTTTGGGGTAAGAAGTGATAGGATGATGGCTCATCGTTTTAGTCTTAGCGGTTTAGTAAAGTTGAGAGGAGTCTTCCACACCACGAATCATGTCCGTAATAGCAACATAAATGTTTGGAGGATATTCGGCGATTCTATGGCAAAGGTATAAGTACCACTCAGTACCATAGGTTAGATAAACCCGAACGGGTAGCCCGTCATCTTTAAGTTGTTTACACAGATCGGGATGGATTCCATATAGCATCTCGGCTTCTACATTCGGGTTTTGCAAATAACCTCGTTCGATGATTTGTTGGTACATGACTTCATCATGAGAAGCGATTGAAACTTGTTTCCCTGCTTTCACGCACAAATCTACCAATTCAAGGTAACGCTCATTTAAATTTTGTGAACGAGGAATACAAATATCTGGCGGCTCTTGGTATGCACCTTTAACGATACGAATTGTACCAGCGTAGTTTAGTAGATCGTTGATATCATTAAGAGTACGTTGTAATTGGGCTTGAAGTGTAATCCCTACATTGGAATAATCTACAACGACCCTTTTGTAAATAGACAGTATTTGATCCGTTTTAGTCGATTCCTCCATGCTAATCATAATAGACAGATCGTCGGATTGTGCTTCTTTAGCAATTTCTACTAAGTATTGATAGGCAAGCTGAGGGTCAATAGATAAGCCAATATGGGATAGATCAAGAGAAATGCGAGAACTTAATCCTTGCTTTGCACATTCTTTCATCAAAGTTATAAACTCATCTTTGGCTTGAATACACTCGTCCTTACTGGTGGTGTTCTCCCCTATATATTCAAGAGAAATACGGTATCCCTTCTGTATTAGTTGATTCCCTACCGATAAGCCGTCTTCTCTTGAATCGCCTGTTACAAATCGTTTAGACGCACGCTCAAAAATCGGATAAAGCTCGTTGGATTGTTGAATGTACTTCTTAATTTCTAAATTTCGCGCAACGGATTTTAACGTATCTGTAAACTGTTTTTCAACGGATGATTGTGCCAATTTTTCTCCCTCTTTCATTTTGAGTCCCATAAAAATTATAATTCAAATAGCTCTCTAAACACTATAACAGTTTTGAAAGCACCGATACAATTGGAGGAGAGACACTAAGTTTGGAATCGGACAATGTTCTTGTCATCCGACATGATCGTTTTTTTTCGGTAAATTCTCCCCTCACTCCCCCTTTGCCCTCCCTTCACTCCCTTTTTTATGGTAGAATGTAGATTCCTATTTTCATAGGGCTGCAACATTTACAGGTGGAGCCTACGTCTCTACCAATAGTAATTCAAGAGGAGATTGATTAACTATGAATGCCACCACGATCGAGTCGTCGACACCTAGCGGGTATGAACGCCAGCCCCGTAAATCCAAACCATCCATTTCCTTATTCCTTTCCATATGGATTATCTTAATTGCAGCCGGGGTGCTTGGCACTATCTGGTATACAGGGAAAATGAAAGAACAGCTTGCCACTCAGATCAGCAAGCAGACCGCTCAGCAAATCGCCATTCTTCAAACCAATTACGAGACTCAGATCAAACAATTGGAGACCAATTTCACAAGTGAAATCGGCAAGGTTCAAGGAAAGGTCGATGCTCTTAATGAGCTGCTGGAGTTCTCCAAGGATAATGCCAGCAGCAAGACCGATAATAGCAACAAACTATACAGCCAGATTAGCGAAGTGAAGAAGCAGCTGGATGAATTAAAGAAAAGTTTGGATGTGTTGAAATGACCTTGAATGTCAAACAGCTTAATCGGTTAGCTCTGCTGACTTTGGCTCCTTTTCTCGGATTAGTTATTTGGCTAGCTGCAGCAAATGTTTCCTTATCTTTACCTGAAGAAGCTTTTCCCAAGCAAACAACGGAGATTACGGCTATCCCTGCCCAGACATCTGTTCTCCTGAAGCAGCTTGATCAAGCCAAACAATCTGCCTTACATACGGCATCCGCTATCAAGAAAACAGTGTCACTCTACCATGCTACGAATCAAAGCATGTCTGTTCTTGTGAAGACAGCTTCCATGCAAGCAGATAGACCTGGAGCTATCTATGATCGCCGAATTACTAGGGCAATAGGATCTCCTGCACGTTCGGTGCAATCCGACAAAATAACGGCGCAGCTCTTCAACATTCATGCTCAGAATTTCAATGGCTATGCGCTGAAAGTGAAATTGAAATCAGACAGCGGCATGAAAATGGTGCTTGGTAAGGATAAGCTTGGCGGTGCAGAGACGACTTTAGCCGCGGCCAAGCGATACCAAGCCATCGCCGGTATTAATGCCGGCGGCTTCGCTGATCAGGATGGCAAGCGTTACCCGCTTAGTACGACTGTTATGGAAGGGCAATATTTGAGCGGCTTCGAGCCTACCTATAAGGATCTCTTCTTTGTGGGACTTAACAAAGACAGGAAACTGATTGGCGGGAAATTCAACGATAAGAGTCAACTGGATAAGCAGAGTCCTAAGTTCGGAGCTTCCTTTGTACCCGTGCTGATGAAGAATGGTGTACCGCAGACCATTCCGACCAAATGGCAATCCAGTCCTACCCGAGCACCTCGTACAGTAGTAGCTAATTACAAGGATAATCAGCTCTTGTTTCTCGTTATCGATGGTCATAATGAAAGCGGCAGCTCAGGGGCAACACTGAAGGAAATGCAGATCCTGCTCTCCAGATTTGGTGCGATTGATGGCTATAATCTCGATGGAGGCGGCTCCTCCTCGCTCGTATTTAATGGACAGGTTGTCAACCATCCTTCTGATGGCGCATTGCGACCCGTACCCACCAACTTTCTATTCTTCGAATAGTTCTTCTCGTGCAGAAGAGCCCGGTTCCATAAGGAACCGGGCTCTTCTGCTATATGGTTTCGCATCATCGCTTACAGGCTAATGACTTTACCTGTCGCTTGTGCCTCGAACGCTGCAAGAATGACTTCCAGCGACTTGCGGCCTTCTTCTCCTGTAATGCTAGGTGGTGTATTCGTAACGATGCTTGTGATGAAAGCATTAATGACACCGCTTGTTTCTTGCTTATCATTCGTAGCAATAGCACCAACATTATAGCGCTCTACTGTTCCATTGCGAAGCTCCACGATGATTTGATCCTCAGGATGTGTTCCGATTTTGATTAGACCGTTCTGGCACCAGATCAATGTACCGTTGTCTTCACCTTTGTAATACGTCCAGCTTGCTACAAGCGTACCGATCGCTCCGCTCTTCATACGTAGAAGAACAACAGCATTATCATCCACATCTGTACCTTTTTTATCAATGGTATCAATAAAGGCCGATACCTGCGCAACCTCGTCATCAAGCAGATAGCGAATCAGATCAGACTTATGAACACCAAGATCACCCATAGCGCCCATAACGGCTTCTTCCTTACGGAAGAACCAGCTTTCTCGGCCATCAATACTCCAACTCTCAGGACCTGGATGTCCGAAGGACGTACGGAAAGATAACACTTTACCAAGCTCACCTTTTTGCAAAATCTCTTTAGCCTTCACATGTGGCGGCATAAAGCGTTGGTTATGGCCGACCATCAAGTAAACACCATTCTTACTAGCAGCTTCAATCATCGCTGCCGCTTCTTCGTCTGTTGAAGCCATTGGCTTCTCAACAAGAACATGCGCGCCTGCATTGGCAGCAGCAATGGCTACAGCTGCATGCAGGTAATTCGGTGTACAGACGCTGACAGCATCCGGCTTCAGCTCACTTAACATATCCTCGTAGTTCGTGTAAGCCTTAGCCCCATATTCATCGGCATATTTCTGTGCGCGTTCTACAACAGGATCACAGAAAGCAACAAGCTCTACATTCTCATTCGCCGCATATTCAGGAATATGACGGTATTTAGAGATTGAACCACAACCGACTACCGCAACTCTTATCTTACTCATCCTTGTCTCGCTCCTCTATCATGTTGTTATTAAGCTTTATGTCCGTTCGCTCTCAGCCACTCGATGCTAGTCCGAACAGATGCTAGTGGTGGATTCGCGCAGCGGTCCTGCTCTACGATCAACCATTCTACTTGCGCTTTCTCAGCTGCGCCGATAAGATCATTAAGAGCCAAATCGCCTTGACCAAGCTCAACTGTATCGATGTCTTCGCCCGGTTTGCCTTGACGGAAATCCTTCAGGTGAAGCAGCGGCAAACGACCTGCGTATTTGGCAATATATGCAAGCGGGTCTTGTCCAGCGTATTGTACCCAGCCCAAATCGATTTCAACTTTAAGCAATTCTGAATCTACAGCGTTATACATCGCATCAAATACGAATTCACCGTTAATTTTTCTCTCGAATTCAAAAGCATGGTTATGGTAAGCGAGCACTAGACCTTCTTCACGAAGACGCTGACCAATGCCATTAAATTTATTGAATAGCTCAAGCCAGAATGCTTCTCCACCAGCTAATTGCTCCCCTGTCAGATAAGGGCAGACGACATAACGAGCGCCCACTGTTTTCAAATAGGCTATTTCTTCATCCAAATTCTCTTCAAGACGCTGCAGGCTGACATGGCTTCCGAATGCTTCAAGGCCAAGCTCATTCAGCAAATCGCGCATTTCCTCGGCAGTAGCATCTCCGTATCCAGCAAATTCAACGCCCTCATAGCCCATCTCTGCAACCTGACGAAGCGTGCCTGTGAAGTCCTTCGCGGTATCGTCGCGAACCGTGTACAATTGCAATCCAATTTTCATTATAGGATCTTCCTCTCATGAAAAAAAATATAGTTGACGAATCTGATTATTATTATAGTGGAAAAGCTTCTATAAGTAGATGTAGAATATAGCAATGACATGTACAATATTGCTACAAAAAAAAGGAGCCGCTATGTATACAGAAACGATGGACTGCGGATATTCGTATCACTCCCAGCCTTTTCAAACTGGATTTCCGGAAGGAATGAGTAATTATTTATTCCGCTTCCAAACAGAAGGCTCCTGTGAAGCGCTTGTTGATGGCCGCATGCAGCGCATTGATGCGGGTGATTTATTATTGTTCAAGCCAGGTGATGCTTACGTACTTAATATGACGAACTTACAAAGCGGTCAGGACATTACCGATACAGCTATCTCTAGCGGTGACTACTACATCATGTGCAGAGGTCCTTGGCTGGATGAATGGTGGAGCCGCAAGGATCGACCGCAGCGAGTAAAGGTGGTTGCTGATGAGCGCTGGCTATCCATCTGGCAAGCACTCATTCTGGAGAAGCGTCGATTTCTCGAGGAGGATCTGGAGCTAGCTGATTATTTACTTCGTTCCCTCTGTCTAGGCCTTGATCGGGCTATTAAGACCCAGTCCGTGCTTCAAGGCAAATCCTTCATCGCTACCCGTATGAAGAATTTTATCGATGAGCATGCCGGAGAGGCTTTTACCATTCAAATGGTTGCCGATCATGTTGGACTTAGCGTCTCGCGGACCGTTCATTTGTTCAAGGAATGCTACGGGATGACCATCATCCAGTATACCCAAAATGTCCGTCTATCTATGGCTGCAGAGCGAATCAAATTCAGTCGAATGACATTGGAGCATATCGCTGAAACCTGTGGATTCGGCAGCTATTCCTATTTCTTTCGCGTATTCCGGCAGAAGCATGGCATCTCTCCGGCAGCTTACCGGGATGCGCAGCGTTAATCCAATTCCTTCTTATCTGCCTGACCTTGACCTAATTCATAGAGTAAAGCCAATTTATAGGCATCTGCAGCCATATAGTGACTAGCCAGCTCATGCTTCCCGGATTGAAAAAACATGCGGACGAGCGAGCTGTTCGTCTGCATATGCTGCGTATAGGGAGAAAGGTACACCGTTTCGGCAGTAGTCGTATTGCGGATATATTGCTCTAACTGAAGCTCATATTCTAGGTCTGTAGCGTTACGAATCCCCCGGATCACGGCTCCGATCCCGTTGTCATTAATATAATCGGCAACAATGCCCTCGAAAGGGGAAATAACGATGCGTTCGGCAAATTGCTCTGGAATCGATCGGCTGACTAAGCTAGATCGCTGCTCTAACGAGAATAAATGCTTCTTCGAACGGTTATTCGCGACGACTATGTGAATGATGTCAAACAGCTTGAAGGCTCGTTCAATAACGGACACATGCCCAAGCGTAATCGGGTCAAAGCTCCCTGCATAAACAGCTTTCATCGATATCCATCTCCTTTGTTGAATACCACTTTTGCAGAGATTGTAACATGATTCTTGAAAACAACCAAGATACGCGTTACCCTTTGCGCGTTATCCTTTTGCGTTACCCCTTTATGTATCGCGTGTCCGACCGCAAGCCCACCTCTAAGTAAGCGAAAGACAAAGAGGCAGCCTCCATAAATAACTGGAAGCTGCCTCTTTGAAGGACTATACTTGAATTTACAGTTTATTCAACGTTTCTGTAAGAACAGGAACGATCTGCGATTTACGTGAAACAACGCCTTTAAGAGTGGCTTTGTTATCAGCTAATGTTACGTTATAAGCTTGCTCTACCGCATTTGCCACTTTACCAAGAGCCAATGCAACAGAGTCGTTATTCAAGATATCTGTTACGACGAATACGAACAGATCCAAGCCTTTGTCCGCGATAATCGTGTTCAGCGCAGCTTCAACCTCTGCTTGACGGTTAAGAACATCGTTCACGTCCACCGCATTCACTTGTGCGATTTCGACTTTGTAGCTGCCCATTTGGAATTCTTTTGCATCTAAGGAAATGAGCTGCGCGATTGTTTTGTCGCTCAGGTCTGCTCCTGCTTTGAGCATCTCAAGACCATAGCTATCCGCATCTACACCAGCAATTGCTGCCAGCTCACGAGCTGCCGCAACATCTTCAGGTGTACAAGTTGGTGACTTGAACAGCAAGGAATCAGAAATAATTGCGGAAAGCATCAAGCCAGCAATTTCTGGACGAATGGCTACGCCGTTTTCTTTGTACATTTTATTAAGAATCGTTGCTGTACAGCCAACAGGCTCGCAGCGGTAGTAAAGCGGGTGGCTTGTCTCAAAGTTAGCAATACGGTGATGGTCGATAACTTCTACCACGCGAACTTTATCGATATCGCTAGCGCTTTGCTGACGTTCATTATGATCAACCAGAATTACTTGGTTCACTTCATTGGCTACTGTTTCGACAAGGCGCGGTGCCTCTACTTTGAATTGGTTAAGCGCATATTGCGTTTCGCCGCTAACATCGCCAAGACGAACGGCTTCAGCGTCAACACCTAGGCTTTTCTTAAGTTCTGCATATGCAACTGCTGAGCAAATTGTGTCCGTGTCCGGATTTTTATGACCGAAAATAAGTACTTTTTCCATGATCAAACTCCTTAATCTGATGTATTGGGAAATCCCTCTCCAGATTATATCGTTATTTCACTCTTATTTCTATATTCTATCGTTCTTTGTCTTCAAATGGATGCGATTCCAATTACGCAAAGCGTATTACCACGCTTTCATTGCCATGCTCGTAAAGCCAAATGAATTTATAAGTACCACTGTGGTTTATAACCGATTATAATATATATAATAGTTAGATAACCACATGCTGAAATTTCAATGATGACGAGGTGCAAGATGATTATAATCAAGACAAAAGAAGAAATTAATAACATGCGCAAAGCCGGTATTATTTTGGCTTCCTGCCATAAAGAAATAGCCAAGCTCATCAAGCCTGGAATATCGACCAATGAAATTGATCAATTCGCAGAAAAATTCATGCTTGAGCATGGCGCAACACCCGAGCAGAAGGGCTACAACGGCTACCGCTTCGCAACCTGCGCATCCATCAATGATGTGATCTGCCACGGATTCCCATCTGAGACCGCTCTTAAGGATGGCGATATCGTAACCATAGATATGGTTGTTAATTTGAACGGCTGGCTTGCGGATTCCGCATGGTCATATGCAGTAGGCTCCGTTGCTCCTGAAGCGCAGCGCCTCTTGAACGTTACTGAGGAATCACTTTATAAAGGAATTGCACAAGCGGTTATAGGTAATCGGATCGGTGACATCTCCCACGCCATTCAAACCTACGCGGAGGCAGAAGGCTTCTCCGTCGTTCGGGAATTTATCGGTCACGGTATCGGCTCGATCATGCACGAAGAACCGCAGGTTCCGCATTACGGCCCCCCTGGAAGAGGTCCCAGGTTGAAGGAAGGCATGGTATTAACGATTGAACCGATGCTTAATGCCGGCGAATGGAAGAGCAAGCTGGACTCCGACGGATGGACCGCAAGAACGATAGACGGCAGGCTTTCCGCCCAATATGAGCATACGCTTGCGATTACTGAGGATGGTCCGTTCATTCTTACCAAGCTTTAAACGACAGAGGGCTGTATCCACTCGTGATGGTTTTCATCACAGCGGGTACAGCCCTTCACTTATTATGGGATCGCTTCAAGCTCAAGCTTTACCAGATAAGCATTTCTCGATAATCGCCATGCGAATGTACAATCCATTCTGGGCTTGTCTGAAATATGCCGCACGAGGATCTTGATCCACTTCGATCGCAATCTCTCCCGCACGGGGCAGCGGATGAAGGATCATCGCTTCCTTCTTCATAAACGAAAGAAGATGACGATCAATGATGTATTTACCTGCGGCCTTATTATATTCCTCTTCTGATGGGAAGCGCTCTTTCTGTATACGCGTCTGGTAGAACACATCTGCCACTTTAGCCACTTCTACCAAATCCGTCGTTTCTTGATATTTGATCCCTTTATCATCCAAATACTGCTTGACCGAATCCGGAATGACGACATTATCAGGTGCGATGAAATAGATATGAACATTTTGATAGTTAGCTAGCAGATAACTAAGTGAATGAACCGTTCTTCCGTAGGTTAAATCCCCAATCATGGCAATATGCAGCCCATCAATTCGGCCGAATTCCTTCTGAATGGTGTACAAATCGAGCAGCGCCTGCGTGGGATGCTCTCCAGAGCCATCGCCCGCATTAATAACAGGAACACTTGATACGGCAGCCGCTCGTTTAGCAGATCCAATCTCCGTATGACGTAGAACGATAAGATCGCTATAGCCTGAAATAATTCGTATCGTATCCTCAAGGGTTTCCCCTTTAATCGTGGATGAGAACTGACTGGCATTCTCAGTCCCTATCACACGTCCACCAAGACGGTGCATGGCTGACTCGAAAGAAAAACGAGTACGCGTGCTGGCCTCAAAAAACAACGTGCTCATAATTTTGGAAGTAAAACGATCTGTACCGGCATGTTTGGCAACGTGCTCCATCTCTCTTGCTGAGATGAAAAGCTTATCGAGCACAGCCCGATCGAATTGCTTGGCTCCGAGAACATGATACAAAGTACTCATATGCCTGTCCATTCCCTTCATGTGCTGGTTTCAACCAGCATTTGATTAGGTTCATACTGATTATAAGCTTTGAATGTAAGCGGACACAAATTGAATTGGTATTTTCAATCGTAACTTTAATTCTGGCTCAACACTAAAATAAGTGCTTCATGTGCGTAGAAGCCCGCTACGCAGACGGATCATTCTTACGATCGCTGTTGTCTCCCTATTTCTTGATTCTATCCCTTAGGGGTAGAAATAAGGAGACAAAGGCGAACGCTTGCGCTTCTTCAGAATGATTCCGTCCGCTTCGCTAGGTACTTCGGGATGGCAAGCACTGACTTCCCTAATTGATAGAACCTGAGGAGTGGAGGCTTTTATCCGAATAACGAGTCAGACGCTAAGAAAAAACCTGAAATTCCTTAGTTATCAAGGAATTTCAGGTTTTGTTGTTTGGGCTCCAGTCGAAGAGATTGTACCCTCATCAATCCTCTTGTGTAAAGACCATTGCCGCAGCAACTGCTTTTTGCCAGCCTTTATAGAGGGATGCACTTCTCTCCGGCAGCATAGTTGGCTCAAACCTTTTATTGACTTGCCAATTATCTTTAATCTCTTCTCTGTCCTTCCAATATTCGACCGCCAAACCAGCCAGATAAGCTGCACCCAGCACGGTTGTCTCGCTCACATTCGGTCTTTCCACTGGAATGCCAAGGATATCACTCTGGAACTGCATGAGCAGACCATTCATAACCGCTCCTCCATCGACTCGAAGTGATTGCAGCTTAATGCCGGAATCCTCTTCCATCGCATTCAATACATCCTTAGTTTGGTAAGCCAAGGATTCAAGCACTGCACGAATGAAATGCTCCTTACTTGTACCTCTCGTGAGCCCAAAGACAGCACCACGCATGTCACTGTTCCAGTAAGGCGTACCAAGTCCCACGAATGCTGGCACCACATAGACACCTTTGGTCGACTCCACTTTTTCGGCATATTTCTCACTATCACTGGCTTTTTTGATCATCCTCATACCGTCACGCAGCCATTGGATCGCAGATCCGGCCACAAAAACACTTCCCTCAAGCCCATATTCCACCCGCTCCCTGGAGCCGCATGTAATGGTGGTTAGAAGTCCGTGCTTCGAGAATATTGCTTGTTCTCCGGTATTCATTAGCATGAAGCAGCCGGTACCGTACGTATTCTTAGTAGAGCCGCGCTCGAAGCAAGCTTGACCAAATAGGGCAGCTTGTTGGTCACCAGCGGCGCCGGCAATGGGAATGCTTTGACCAAAAAAATGATGTTCGATCGTATGACCATATATCTCCGAGGAAGAACGAACCTCCGGCAGCATAGACTTCGGAATGTTTATAATTCGGAGCAGTTCATCGTCCCATTTCAGCTCATGGATATTGAACATTAAGGTTCGGGAAGCATTCGTATAATCCGTCACATGCACCCGTCCACCTGTCAGCTTCCAGATGAGCCAAGTATCGATCGTACCGAACAGCAAATCGCCTTGTTCTGCTCTCTTGCGAGCGCCGTCTACGTGATCCAGCAGCCATTGTACCTTCGTTCCTGAAAAATAAGCGTCAATTAACAACCCCGTCTTTTGCCGAAAAGTTTCTGAATGCCCCTCTTTCTTGAGCGCCTCACAAATATCTACGGTTTGCCTGGATTGCCATACGATTGCGTTATAAATAGGGATACCCGTATTTCGGTCCCATACTACTGTCGTTTCTCGCTGATTCGTAATTCCTATTGCTGCAATCTCATCCGCTCTGATATTCTTCGCGGATAACGCAGAGGCCATTACGCCAAGTACGGAAACCCATATCTCTGAGGCATCATGCTCAACCCAGCCCGGTTGAGGATAATATTGCTTAATTTCCTGCTGGGCAGAGGAGACAATCTCGCCCTGCTTATTAAATACAACGGCCCGGGAACTCGTTGTTCCCTGATCAATGGATAGAATGTAAGTTTGGGACATGCGTGCCTCCCTATTGATTTTGTTCGTAATGCTTCCAGAGCTCCGCCTTGGAGGTAGTTACCGCAGTGGCTCCCGCCGACAGAGCCTGTTCAACATCCGATACGGAGCGGATCAATCCGCCCGCGAATATAGGTATACCCGTTCTTTCATGTACTTCCGCTATGATATGCGGCATAACTCCCGGCAATACTTCGATATAATCCGGCCGTGAGCGCTCTAACAGCGCGTGACTCTTCTCCAGAGCATTCGTATCTAAGAGAAACATTCGCTGGATAGCCAACAGCCCGTTCTGCTTCGTCTTCGAAATAACACTGGCTCTTGTAGAGATCAAGCCTGCAGGCTTCATGACCTGACATAGATATTCTGCTGCATACTCGTCGTTCTTGAGTCCTTCGATCAGATCGGCGTGCAGCAATACTTTCTTACCATAACCTCTCGCGATATCTAGAATGGGCTTGATCTGGCTAATATGACTATCCAGCAGCACAATGTACTCATAGGAGGTTGTCATCAAGTTCTCTAAGTCTTTCATTTTCCTTGCGGCTGGTAAAATCAGTTGGTTATGAAACGCCAAATTCCTTCCCCCTCCAAAAGATTGCAGTCTCTCTATTCCGCTACGCGCACGGATCATTCTTCTCTCTATTCCGCTATGCGGACGGATCATTCTTACGATCGCTGTTGTCTCCCTATTTCTTGATTCTATCCCTTAAGGGTAGAAATCGTGAGACAAAGGCGAACGCTGCCGCTTCTTCAGAACGATTCCGTCCGCTTCGCTGGGTACTTCGTGATGGTAAGCACTGATTATGATTTTGACCCTATCAAAGAAAAGGAAACCCTTAACGAGTTTCCTCCTTTTCTAGGAATGAAAATCTAGTTAGAGTTATGCCGATAGACTGGAATCGGCCTTAGAGGCTTTTGTGCGCTTCACGAGAAGGATAATTGCAGCAACAACCGCGCAAATCAGGAACGTAACTATAGATGAAGTATTAGAAACAGCCTGACCGGCATATTGCGTAGCCTGACCTGCTACGATGTACCAGGTAATTAATAGCGTGTTGGCGATCGCACCCGCGTAAATCGTTCCTGTCTTACGGAAGAAGTAAGTGGACACGAGCGAGATGACGATATTCACCGGAACAAACTGGAACGCGACAATCCCGAGAAGTGCTTGCGTTTTCCAAAACAATTCCCCTGTTGAGAAGAGAGTGACATACTGCATCAAGATTAATACCAAGATTCCAAGTGTATTAATCGCGGCATTTGCCCCGAACCATTTCCATGCAGTAGCCGTTTCGGAACTACCTTCTTTGAGGCGAAGCTGACCATGAATCAGTAAGCCGTTCGCAAGGAAGAACAAGAGGAAAGGAACGGTGTACTTCAACATGAGTACAAATTGATCCCAGCTCATTACTTTAAACGCCATAACCCAAATTCGGAAGTCAAGATGGAACCATGAATCGATTAACAAGGTTAGCAGGTATAGGGATCCGACCGAGCTAACAGCGAGAACAATGGATGCCCACAAGCCTCGCAGATCAATTTCAAACCTCGCTGCGGAATAAGAAACGCCATAATGGAATGTACTTCCGCCTTCTTTGCGGTTTAAGAAGAAATGCCACAGACCGATCAAGATCGCTGCAATAACTGCATTGAACAAGACCCAAATCACGAATCCGTTCGTAATTGACTGGCCCCAGAAGCTTCCGGCCGGGAACCATTTGGATCCCCATTCTTGGAACTTGAAGAAGGTAACCGCGGGAATAGCTGTCGAGATCAATGCTCCCACAATCCAGCCTGATCCCGTAATTCCCTTGCCATCCGGTCTCGGTCTTACGGCAGCTTGGAAAAGCCCTGCTCTTAACATATTACCTGCTACCGAGAATAAGAAGAGGAATGCTCCGATCATCGCTACGAATGTTCCATATTCCTTCGTTCGCCATACTTGCGAGCTTGGATCGATCGGCGCCGGCGCTGGCATAGATTGTTGAAGGAAATCGATCGCATTGCCAACCGCTGCCTTAGACCAGTGGTCCCCAGGATGTATGACATTCGGGGTATAGAGCATACGAGCCGATTTATTATCGAAGGAGCCATATAGCTTCTCAGGTACGATAGAATCCGCAGCGCCGAATACTTTCTTCAGCTTATCGGTACCAACGATCTGAGGCGCCTTTGCCACCTCCCACATTAAAGGTGCGAACTCATCATATTTACTGAAGACGATTGCATAATTGAATGGCGTTTTTGCGGTTACTTCTCCGGAGTAGAAGGTTTCCGTAGAAGAACCCTCCTGAATAACCGTGTGTACCCATTCCGGCTTAGCTGTAGCTGCGGCCAATATCGACCAGCCACCCATGGAATGACCTTCAAGTGCAATCTTCTCTTTATTAACGAAAGCTAGGTTGCGAAGGTAGCTGAGACCGGCCAAGGAGCCCCTCATTGTAGGGTCAAGGGGAGATTGCTCAGAATATCCATGACCTTCCATGTCCATGGAAAGCACAACGTAACCTCGTCTTGCAAACTCAATGTCAAAAGCGGTTTGAGCCTCACGTGAGTTGATATAACCATGCATGGTAAGCACTGCGGGCAGCGGCTTCGTTGGATCCATCTTGGCAGGCGTATACAGCAGTGCACTTAGCAAATTGCCATTATCACCAACGAATCGGACATCTTTGATGCTAACGTTCCCATTGTCCGTCTGAACATTATTTGCGATTAGGCCGCTGATCAGAACAATCAACAATGATACGATAATCGATAATGGTCTAGAGAAAAAGTTTTTCATAACGCTGATCGACCCCCTGTTAATAATTTGCTATCCATTCTCCATTACCTGCTTGCGGATCTTGCTTTTATTCCGTAGAGCAATACTCTCATCACTCCTTCCAGCACAACAAAAAATCCACATCAAACTGCTCTCCCTAAGGATAGCAATTAATGTGGATCTCCAGTTCTCCATCACATTATTAACTTGTGATATTTATAACACGCCATGAAAGCGGTGTCAATAGCTTTTGACGCTGAAAGATTTGGTTAGTTCTCTTCATTGACCGTCGTAGGGAGAATCGCTTCCTTTAGTTGTCGCTCAAGGTCAAGTTCATATGCTGCAATTTGCTCAGCGGAATAACCGAGCTGAGCGGCCATGATGCGGATGACTTCACTTTTCCAAGCATGAACGGATGCGATGTCGAAGAAAAGTGCACCGGTTCTTCGAATGAAAAAATCGACCGGCTTGACTGCCATTTCAAACTTCATTGCATAAAGCAGCGATGTGTAAATATCAGGCGGAAGCTCTCCGCAATTTATCCTTTCGTCTGGTTTGGGCAGCAGTTCGAACACGAGTGACACATTCGTGCCGTAACGCTTTACTAAACGCTCAGCGGAAGCTTCAGATAATCCGAGCAGAACCCCCTGTTCCCGCATATTCCTCACGAACTCCGGATAACGTCCAGAACCTCCGACATCTCCACCGGAAATTGGGATGGATTTCGTTGTACAAGACCGAAATGTCCCTTTCCCCTCATCAACAAGTTCACGTGAGAGCAGGTCCGTTACCGTTTCCGCCATTTTTCGATAACCGGTGAGCTTTCCACCCGCTATTGTGAACATGCCGGAATCGGAGTGGAATATTTCATCTTTTCTGGAAATTTCGGAAGGCGATTTATCTTCTTGGTAGATGAGAGGACGAACTCCTGCCCAGCTCGATTCCACGTCATCCACCCTCAACTTCAAATCCGGGAACATTTCGTTCGTCGCCCGAAGCACATAATCGCGGTCTGCAATTGTCATCGTCGGATGTGCCGTATCCGCTTCATAATCCGTATCCGTAGTGCCGACGTACGTCTTGCCTTCGCGTGGAATAGCAAACATCATTCGGCCATCCGACGTATCGAAATATATGGCTTGATGTAACGGAAAGCGATCCGAATCAAAGACAAGGTGAATACCTTTGGTAAGCCGAAGCGTTTTTCCCTTCTTAGAATTGTCCTTTTCCCGAAGCATGTCCACCCAGGGCCCCGTAGCATTGACGATTTTTCGCGCCTTAATCGTATAGGTCCCGCCGCCTATTTGATCACCTGCCACGACTCCGACCAACTTCCCATTCTCATAGAGAAGCTCATCCGCCTTCGTGTAATTAACCACAGTGGCGCCAACCTCGACTGCTTTCTTTATGACTTCTATGGTTAAGCGGGCATCGTCGGTGCGGTATTCAACGTAGTAGCCTCCGCCCTTCAAACCTTTGCGTTTCAGGAGCGGCTCTTTGACTAGCGTTTCATCCATACTTAGCATTTTTCGGCGCTCGCCATGTTTTACGCCTGCCAAAAAGTCATATATGGCTAATCCGATTGATGCAGTAAATTTGCCGAATGTTCCTCCTTCATAGATCGGCAGCAGCATCCATTCAGGCGTAGTCACATGCGGTCCATTCTCGTAAACGACTGCCCGCTCTTTGCCTACTTCCGCGACCATCTTCACTTCAAATTGCTTCAAGTAGCGAAGACCACCGTGGACGAGCTTGGTCGATCGGCTCGATGTGCCTGAGGCAAAGTCCTGCATCTCAATGAGGGCCGTCCGCATCCCCCGTGATTGAGCGTCAAGCGCAATACCCGCCCCAGTAATACCGCCTCCGATAACGAGCACGTCCCATATTTCTTGTTCCATTTCTTTCAACCTGTCTACCCGGTGTGCAGCAGATAATTGATTTTCCATGTTTTCTTCTCCCTCCTAATCGATAAGAAAAAACAAAAAAACCACAACAATCTCAAGCTGCGCCATGTGCGCAGCCGAGTGTTGTGGTGTCTCCTGATCTCCAACCCACTATTAACTTGTGACCTATGATAACATATCCGGCATTCATTTGAAAGCCCAGATCGTCTTATGTTGTTCTTCTGTGATAATGTCACCCTATAACTGTTCTGAGATAATGTCACTATGGGACAGGAGATAATGACATTGACACGAGAAGAGATGAAGAAGGTTTTAGTGGTGGAGAAAGTTCTTGATGGATATATGACAAATAGAGAAGGAGCTGTGTTGCTGGGGCTGTCCAAAAGGCAGCCGATCAATAAGTGCCATCCATACCTGATTCATCACAGCATTTTCGCTTGTACCGTAGAATGTCTTGATCTTAATGTGTTGTTTCATCCACTTGAAGAACGTTTCGATGGCCCAGCGACTTCGATACATTTCACCAATCTCGTCTGCCGTCAGATCAAACCGATTCGTTAGCAAGAACAGCAGATTGCCTTCGGAATCAACCGTTTGAACCATACGAAGCGGATGTTTCATTCGTTTCTGTTGCGTGCCAACCCTGATTTTCTCATCCAAGCTAACCGTACTATTGGGCGGCAGGTCATACGTAAGGAGTGGCTCAATAACCGCGTTATTTTTCAATCGCGTAACGAAGAAAATCTGATTCATGCAGAATCGGTCGTAGGCTGCATAATCGACATAGCCTCGGTCGAACACATACGTAACCCCTTCTTCATCGGCTAGTTCTTCTAACAGATTCCGATCATTAACCTTAGCGGGTGTAACCTTTACTTGATCTGGATAAACATCATCGTCATCCCATTACGCAATACGCGAGTGCAACTTGATTCCGGCCTTCGTAGATCGAAAGTGCTCCCACTTAAATTTCTGCAAGCAAAGCACAATCGTCGTGGAGTCGATAATCTTGAGCTTGTTACGGGAGAGATGAGGATTAGCGTGTGAATGGATTTGCTTCACCAACCGGGTGAATACCTGTTCAAGTAATGCAGGATCGACCTGATTATGTTTTCGACTTAATTGCGCTGCTGAAATGGAAGGAAGATTGAGCTCGCGTTGAATTTCTAGGGACAATACATCATTTGCTATGTCACGAAGTCCGTCTCGTCCTTTCAACTCCGCAAGCAGAAAGAGTTTGAAGTAAGCAAGAGTCGTTAGTTTTTTTACGTACTTATCCTGATTGATTTCGTTGACACGATCTGTGAATGTTTTCGTACAAATTGGCGCTAGCCATTTACCAAATGATGAAAATAGAGTATTCTTGTCCATGAGCTATCCTTTTCAGTGGATTATGGACAGGTATTACCTACCATAACCATTGTAAAGGATTTTTTTTATGCTTGAATGCGAAAAGCACAGAAATTTTTGAAGATTCTAAAAACTTTTATGCAACGCTAGTGACTTAAGTTAATAAATCCAATTGCTTGAGTCTCCTCTGGTAGATTTCTTTTACAGATAATGGATTACAAAGGCCGTTTGAATCATACTTCCTTGTTTCTTCTCTAGTTAAAACTTTATCTGTGATAATCCCCATGAAATCGTTAGCAGTACCTTTTACCAAATGATAGACACCCGTCATCCCCTCTTGCCAGAAATATGGCATATCGACGATTCCTTCCACTAAATTATTTCCTATGATCTCCCAATTCCCCTTTTTTAGGGGAGTACTATCACACCAGATCTTAGACACAGTGGTTGTATCGTTTATTACTGCAAAATTCACCTCTTCTTTTGAAGTAATAGGCTTCATCTTATACAATTCGACAAATACAATATTTTCTAGAATTATTAACACACGTCCAACTCCATATAATTCTTCTTCTAAATTTATTAAGAAAATATCCCCGAGTTTATATTTTTTCTTTGACATTTGTATACACTTCCCATTTTCATAATAAGATTTTCAGAAATTTTTTGGCAAGTCTATAATATTCTTCTATTTTGGATGATTTTTCCGGTTTAGTTACAGTTCTATCAATAGGAAGTTGCCGATTTAGCAATTTTTCAAATCCACCTTTTTCTTTAAACCAGTAGTCCTCTAATACCACTGCGCCATGTGTGCAGCCGAGTGTTGTGGTGTCTCCTGATCTCCAAACCACTAATAACTTGAGTAACCAGTGTCTTTACCTATCCTGCATACAACTCTTTCATAATAACTTCAATCGGCAGCGGTTCTATGGACATATCGCGAATACCGTAGGTTTCATTAAACTGCGAGATAAAGTGCTTCAGAGGCAAAAGATCAGTGTCAATTTCAAGCTCTGCTTCTGATTCGTGAATCCTTTTTAACAACACAATTCCAGCTAATGACACATCAGGAAGGGGAATTTCCGTCGTCACTCGAATCGCCTTCTTCTCCCCTACCCTGCTCCTTAGTACATGCAGCGCATCATCAAATACGATTTCTCCATGGTTGATTACAATTATTCGGTCCGCAAGCAATTCCACATCATCGAGGTCATGCGTGGTCAGAATAAAAGTCACGCCTTGGCGATTCATATCCTTAATAAAATGACGAATATTTTCCTTGGCAATAACATCGAGGCCGATTGTAGGCTCATCCAGGAAAACCAGTTCCGGACCATGCAGCATCGCCATAATAAATTCGCATTTCATCCGTTCGCCAAGCGACAACTGGCGAGTTGGCTTGCGCATGACATCGCCAACCTCCAATAAAGTCGTTAGATGATCTAGTCTCTGTGCATACACTTGCTCTGGCACACCATAAATCGCTTTATTCATATAGAAGGCATCAATCGGGGGAATGTCCCAGAGCAGCTGTGATTTCTGCCCAAATACCGCGCCGATGCGCCGGACATATTCACTGCGCTGCTTCCAAGGCGTTAGTCCCAATGCCTTTACTTCCCCGGAAGTCGGATGCAGGACGCCGGTCAGCATTTTAAGCGTAGTGGATTTGCCTGCACCATTGGGCCCAAGAAAGGCAACCATCTCCCCTTGTCCCACCGTAAAAGAAATATCCTTAACTGCCGTAACCTCTTTCATAGGTCTGCGAATTAAGTTGGCCGCAATTTCTCGCAGCGTATGCCCTCGTTCATGAGTCATATAGGTTTTAGTTAAACTGCTGACTTCAATCATAGGTAATCTCCTATTCTTTATCCACCTGCGCTTGTATATCCGCGAAGCATCCAATGCCAATATAGAATTCCCGCACCCAAGAATGCCACTGAGCAAACACCAGCACCTAAAGTCTCCCAACCGACGCGACCTAATAAAGCAGAGGCTGGAACGAAGGCAATGATACCTACCGGAATAACATAGGTCATTAATTGCTGAAAGGATTTGGCATAAATCGTTCCTGGGTACATCCCAAAACTCGTTACCGAATCAAATATATCATAGACTCGACTGCTCCCTACCCATCGAAACAGTAATCCTGATAACACAAGCGAGAATGCACATAAGACCGCCAGTGATGCCAGGAACAATCCGCCAAACTGTATCCAACCGGTTAATGTCGGTGCCGGCAGGCCCGACAATGCATAGCCGAAGAGCACGCCTCCACTGAGCAGCCTGCCAAAATCCTCTGGATCCAGCCCATTTAACATCGTCATGAACAACGCTGGCCGAGGCTTCAGCAGAAGCAAATCAAATGTCCCTTCTCTAACCAAAGATAATGTGCTGCCCACCATTCCAAAGAAGAGCGGAAAGGCAATTCCTTTGGCAATGCCAAAAACACCTTGAATCAGAAGCGCTTCATGCAAAGACCATCCGGGAAAAGAGGCGCCTGATCGATAGACAAGCAGTGTAATCATCGGTACAAGCAGATCCCCTGCAACCAGAAGGATAATGCTCAGGAAGAAGTGGCTTCGGTACGCCATCTGCTCTGCAATTTTTGTCCGAAGTATAGAAGCGATGCAAGCAGCAATGCCTCTCATACCCCCACCCCCGTAAAGCGTTTCATAGAAGCACGATATAAGAGGAGCATCAGGATCGCCATTAACGCCGTTGCGCCAGCTTGAAGCGCGACAATGGTAGGAATTTTAAGCGAATACCCTGCTAATTCATATTTACCTATGAAGACCCGGGTCGGTACATAGGTAATGAATTGAAACGGCAGGAAGAACAGCAGTTTTTGTGTCCATTCCGGAAAAAAGGTGAGCGGAATGAATACACCAGCGCTTATATCCTTAAGCAGCAAGAAGACTCGCCTAATACCTTCCGCACGAATAAGCCAGAAAGCTGTTAGACCAACACAGTAATTAAT
The DNA here is from genome assembly GCF_003945345.1 of Paenibacillus baekrokdamisoli. Taxonomy (GTDB): domain Bacteria; phylum Bacillota; class Bacilli; order Paenibacillales; family Paenibacillaceae; genus Paenibacillus_Z; species Paenibacillus_Z baekrokdamisoli. Next base: position 3,400,889 of record NZ_AP019308.1, read on the forward strand.
CAGGAAATTCATCAGGAAGCTAAGGATTATCGATATCACAGCCCAAATTGGTGCAGCTGGTAAAAGCTTAATACCAAAGACAAACATAAATACAAGGAAAATAGGCACAAATTCAATCATGAAGCCTAGTGAGCGATGGCCGATTTTTTGTGCGAATGCAAACAGCCAATGCGGCATTGGCCGAAGCGCGAATGTAATGAATTTTCCTGAGCGAACGAGCATCTGCAAATTCCAGTCGGCAAAATCGAAAGTCAAATAATTGATGACTGCCGCGATACCGAAGTAGGCTAGCATCTGCTCCAAAGTCAAACCATTTAAAGTATCTTTCCCTGTATAAACAGCATTCCAAATGAAATATTGCACAAGAAAGTAGACCGGTCCAACAAGAAGCGAGACAGCCATATGCGATCGATAGGCTGCCCATTCCTTGTAGGTTGCAAAGCCGATAGCTTGAATGGATTCAATTACCCTCTTCATTTCCACCCAGACCCTATTATCTGCAGTGGGGTAATTATGGATTCTGGCACCCAATCCGAATTTGATGGAACGAAGAAGACGATAACAGCATTATGTTTGGGGTCAATAATGAGTTTCGAGCGTCCAGCGCCTTCATGACCGTAAGCACCAGCCGAGATCCATTCATTTTCTAGTGTTACACCTGGCCCCATACCATAAGGCATTGAAGCAACCTTGCCCCCCCAGCTATAAGCAAACAAATTTCGTCCTTCAAAATGATTGCGTGTCATCCGTTCGATGGATTTGCGAGATAGGATACGCCTCCCCTCGTACGAGCCATTGTTAAGCAGCATCTGACCGAACCGGAACAGATCTTCAAGGGTCGAATACAATCCACCTCCCGTTCTTGGCGGATCATAGGTTCTGTCTCGCTTATCCAGCCGCGATACATCCCATTCGTTCGTAACACATATCTCTCCGTGCAGCTCTGCAGGCACATCAAAAAATGTCCGATTCATTCCAAGCGGCTCTGTGATGTGCTTGATCACATATTCCTCGAAATGCATACCGCTCGCACGTGAAACGATTTCACCTATCAAAGCATAGCCAGCAGATGAATAGTTCCAATTCTCCCCTGGCTTGCATACAGGCTTTAGAGAAAGAATGGATCGAATCCATGCTGACTTTCGCAGTTTCAACCGCTCGTCCTCGTTTACTGCTGTATCTTCATTATCCGGCTCGAAAGCAAAGCGTACATCCCAATGCCCGAAAGGATTGGGTTCGTTATAATATCCAGGGTCTGGCCATAATCCAGATGTATGTGTAAGAAGATGCCAGATTTGAATTCTCTCAAACATTGGATGCTTGAACTCTTCTATCCACTCGGATACTGCCTGCTTCAAGAATAGCTTTCCTTGTTCGATGAGTTGGAATATAGCGACTGCCCCGAACAGCTTAGTGACAGAAGCAATTCTTCGAATGGTGTCCGTAAGCATTGGAGAATCGTCATCATTCTTATACGTACGTCTCCCCATAGCGCTGCTTGCAACAATCTTCCCGTCCTTGGCAAGCAAATAGGAAGCCGATTGTAATTGGTTTTCTTGGATAAGATTCTGGAAAAGCTGTTCAAGTCGGACCAGTACCTCTGGGCGAAACGAGGCTTCTTCAGGCGTCGTCGTTTGAAGCGAAGCGATCATCGTCATTTTTAATTACCTCCCTATAATAATCCCGACCATACGATCGCTTTCGGAACGAGGACAGACTCCGTGGTGTAGCCGCGTGTACTCGGAACTAAAAAAGCGAACACCATCTGTTCCACAGGATCAACATAAAGACCGCAGTGTCCGAATCCTTCATGATTGAAGGTGCCTGGTGTGCAAAGGTCGAAGTCTTCCAATGAGAAACCCAGCCCGAATCGGAAATTGTCTTCGTCGTTTCCCCAGCCCTGCATTCGAACATTAGTCAAATGATTTTGAGTCAGCAATTCCACCCCGCGTCTGGATAAAATAACTTCTCCATCCAACGTACCTCCGCCGAGCAGCATTTGACCAAATCGCAATAGGTCGGAAAGCGTTGAATACATGCCGTTCCCAGCCCTCGGTGGTGAATTTGCGTCAAGCTCTGTAACTAATAGCCCATTCTCCTCCCTTGAGCTGGTTATACAAACATCTTCTCTCCAGGCCGGGGGCACGATGAAGAAAGAATGCTCCATTCCAAGAGGAAGCAAGATTTCATCCTGAACATATTGATGATATGGAGTTTCAGCAATTCGTGTAATAATTTCGCCTAGAACCGCATAGCCGGCTGTCGAGTAGTGCCACTCCCTTCCAGGTGCAGCCATAACAGGGCCAGCTAGAATAATCTGAATCCAATCCGTGGTTGGATCCATTTTTTTTCTCTCATGATAGGCCCATTCAAACCAAGGCAGCGGATTCGGTTCAAAATAGTAGCCCGGATCTGCCCTCAAGCCTGATGTATGTGTTAACAAATGAAATATAGTGATATCTCGGTGCATAGGCGTATCAAACTGCTTTAATATACTGCTTACGGGTTGATGGAGATAGATGAATCCTCGTTCAATAAGCTGCATAATGGCGGATGCAGTCATAATTTTAGTTATGGAATACGTTTTTCGGATAGAATCCGGCAGTAAATCCAGACTTTCTTCCTTATGTGTGAGCTGTCCCATTGCTGCATGCGCAAACACCTTGCCATGTCTAGAAAGCACATACGATGCGCCTTGAATTATTTTGCTTTCGATCAACGACCTATAATGGTCATTTAATCGTTCCAAACTGGCCGAATCGAAACCCACCTCTTCCGGTGTTACTTCCGTTCTTCCATGATGTAACGTGATCGTCTCCATCATAATGCGGTCCAACCTCCATAGACTATTTGGTTAAAAGTGGAAATGATGTAAGGTGTACATATTGTAATCGATGTCACAATTAGCTGTCTATAAAAAAACATAGAAAATAGGAAGTAGTTCCTTGGTTATTACAGCCCTATGAAAGCTATAGAGTCCTGAGAGTGCCATAAGACTACTTCCCCCAAATCATTCCATTGAATGAGTGTGCCTGGGCCAAGCCATGACACTTTATGGCTAATAACATCAATCAGCCAAATTCCTGTAGCAGCTATTTGTACAGCGTAATAACGCTCTTTCTCTCCACTTGGATTCGGCAGCACTCTTAGGATTTCCGCGTCAGTACCTCCAATATAGTTCTCCAGTAATTGCATGGCCTCGTCAGGAAGTGATACATCCGCTTCTTTCTTCATGGAGGCGTCCTCTATGTTAATGTAGGCTTTTCCTCTTAAAAATTCTTCATCACCCTTTCCTTGGAAGATCACACCTATTCTATGATTATCCAACCAAGAGATTGGATAAACGAACAAAAATCCGTCACTATGCCCAGAAAAGCTTGCTTTATTTTTTCTGAATATTTCTTTACCCAAGCTGTTTAATACGATTAGGTCGGCAAAAGAGCTAATTATCGAATCAGAAGAAACAAGAATGGCAACTCGCTTGTTGTCAGGCGAAGCAGCGATACCGTATATCGGCTTCTCAGAAACATAAAGCTTACTAGCCTCGCCAGTTCTGCTATTTACCCTGTAAACCGTCTTGTTCTCCTTAACTGCATAAGACATACCACTAGTAAATCTATCGGCGTATAATACCCCTGTACCATAATCATTCCCATAACCTTTCTTTAGTTGAGGCCATTCAGTAAGGTTCATTGCATGAATGTCTCCGGTGGACAGTTTAATAAGACTTTGACTATCGTTATGATGGTATACCAATAGGGAATCTTGTTGGTTATCTGACCAAATAGGTTGAATGAGCACAGCAGAATCATATTTTTGTTCCCGTTCGATTTCTCTATTTGTATTTACCCACCTAAGACCTGAGCTCTTGCCATACACAATTACTTGGTTACGAAATGGTTGTGACTTACTTGCAAACGATTCACCCGTCTCTGCCATTACTCCATCTAACCTGAATAGTAAGGAATTTCCTTCCCCTACTTTTGCGAAGCGTATAACAAACCGCTGTGGGTCACTCCAATAAATGTGATAATCTAGCTGATCATTGGTTTCCATCATGCTGGTAACTAACGTATCCTTGATCGCTTTGTCAACTGAATCACGGTTCATGTTTCGATTGGACTGCACCACAACGCTATTACTAAGTGTATTGACACTAGCATATAGAAGCGGTTCTTCATTCATAGAAGAATCATAACCAAGAAGAAGACGAGCCCATGCAGTTGGGAGCACCCAGGCCCGACTAGGACCGTCGCTATTATCAACGTATATTTTCACACTATAATCAAGGGAATCTGTCTCTCGTAAATCATTAACGGTATACGTTTGAGTAGCAGATTCATTCGTCATTTTCACTTTTAATAACTTGCCGGATGGTTCGGGATCTTCAATATAGGAAGGAACAGCATCATGCAGTCCCAACAGCAAGGCTGCAATGACTTCTTCATTCTCTAGATTTGCTAGAACCTCAGTACCCTCATCATTCGTAACTGCAACCGACTTCACACGTTCCATTACCGGGAACATAGGGTCCGGTTTCTCTACTTCCGGCTCTGTGTTCTTGCAGCCCGCTGCGAATAATAGGACAAGAATAAGTAAGATTGACCATCCATTTGCTGCTTTCACAACACTCACCCCACTAGTAATAATTACCAAAATTACTAATCTAGACGTTATCAAAGATTGTTTTGTTTCAGCAGACCAACAATCCGGATATCTGCTAGCCCGAAGAGAGAACTGCCAGGACCAACAGAATGGGTGAATTTTCTGTGCGCGGAACTCAACAAACATGCTACGATACGTATATGAATTCTGAACGAAGAGGGGTACACTCATGCCTATACGCAAGGAGGTCACATTAAAGACGATCGCCAAAGAGCTGGGACTAACCGTGCAGACGGTCAATAAGGCTTTAAAAGGAAAGTCGGGCATGTCTGAGACGACCCGGCAGCTTATTGTCGAAACTGCGGAAAAGCTGGGCTACTTCACGAAAGATCAGATTCGCAGCCTAAGGGCTGAACGCATTATCTCTTATCCGATGGAACGCAAGCGATTCTTACTTATACAAACCGAACAATCGGTTGGCTACAACCGACTGTTACTCGAAGGCTTGCACGAACGCTTCGCTTCCTTCGGCCATCATATTGAAATCTGTATGCTTCCTGGCGCTATCAGAGAAACGGAGATGTACGACTGGATTGATGAGAATGGACTGGAGTTTGCCGATGGCTTATTCATCGCTCCCAGTATCGTCCCCAAAGCTTGGGAGCCTGCACTTCTTCAACTATCTATTCCTAGGATACTGCTTAGCTATCCCCCACTAGGGACTAGAGTGGACAGTGTCATCTGGGACATCTACGAAGCAACCTATCAAGCAGTCGCCTATCTGCAATCCATCGGTCATCACCGTATTATGTATGTGGGTGACACGCATTCCCAAAGGGGGTATATTTTACGCTGGCAGGCCTTTCTTCACGCCATGAATGAATTCCATACGGAGGTCGACCCGATTGTCCATTCGACCTGCCAACGGAGCACCCATCCCCAGTGGCTGGAGGAGCTTAGTGAAAGGCTTGTTCACTATGCTCCCACAGCTATCATCTGCGGAGTCGACGGAGAGGTTGCCACCGTATACCAACTCTGCACCAAGCTTCAACTGAGCATTCCTCAAGATATTTCCATAATAGGTATCATGAACGAACAACAGGAGCAGCTGCCGTTATTTACTCGTCCTCTACTGTCCATTCGGGAAACCGGATACCGGGCAGCCGATCGGATGTTATGGCGTATCGCTAATCCTACCCTCCCTTATGAGCACATCCGTATTCAAGGTGAATTATTCATTGGGAGCACTACGGCTGCTAATCAGCTAAAATGATTCCTTTTTGATAGTCGATAGTCATACAAGGAGATAGGTTACACTCGAGGTAAAGCGCATGTAAAATTGAAAATGGAAGAAGACACGCAGTTGTGTCTTCTTCCACTCTTAGCTTTTGTCATATCGTGTTACTCTGTTACTTCTTAGCCGTAGCGTACCAATCATTCACTTCTTTATAACTTGCTTCTCCGCCTGAGGATTTGAATTTGGCGATGAAAGCATCTAGACCGCTCAATTGCTCAGCACCGAAAACCAGCTTCATCGTATAATCCCCCGCCAAAGTGTACAACTGCTGAAAGTTTTTCGAGAATTCAGGCAGATAAGGAGCAAAACCTAATGGATCTTCTACTTTCGTATTAGCTGGCTCTTTTTTGTTCATGAATTCCCATGCTTCGAACAAACGCATATCCTTGCGAACACGTGCCTGCCAGTAGATCGGATAGTTCGTGTCGTCGGAGCCCGTTAAGAAATTATTGGCGGCAGCCCGCTCCTCGGAAAAGATAGGTTGAATAGGCGTATAAGTGCCATCCTTCAATGTATAGTGCTTATTTTCTTCACCAATGGTCATGTTTAAAAACGTTTCTTTTTCAAGCTTAGCATTTATCCACTTAATCGCATCTTCCGGATGCTTGGAAGCTTTAGGAATAAAAGTAAGTCGGTCAAAGCCCCTGAATGCAGCAAGTCCCGCTTTTCCATCCTTACCTTTCAATGCCGAAATAAAGCCCGCTTTCGCCGTGGGAATATTTTTCGTTAAAGCATCGGAAATAGTGGGAACGTCAGACCAGTTCAACAGGATCATGCCCGCTTTTCCACTTGTGAATTTTTCTTTAGACGTCGCATCTTTGTTGGCTGCATATTCTTTATCCAACAGTCCTTGTTTGAAAAGGTCGGTAACATAATTCACATAATCGGTATACGCAGGGTCTAAAACACGGGGTGTCATCTTGCCGTTCACATTATTCCAGAAATTCGGCATTCCGAATGCACCAACAATGTTATCAATGAAGGCTACCTCGCCTTTTACAGTCAAAGGTATATTTTGGTCCCCATTTCCGCCAGGATCCTTCTCTTTGAAAGCTTTAAGAACCGCTGTAAGCTCATCTAATGTAGTAGGCGACTTCATATTTACCTTTTCAAGCCAGTCTTGGCGAATATATAAGCTTGTATTTACATTCGGAATGCTTTTGGTTGGGATCGCGTACAGCTTTCCATCGACCTTGGCAGCTTCCAAAGCTTCAGGATCTATAACTGCTTTAATGTTGGGTCCAAATTGGTCGATCAACGGTCCCAAATCGATTAATGCGCCTTTTTTGGCATAGTCAGAATATAGCGCCTTGAAATCGGTGCTTCCAAATGTTGTTATCGCATCATAAGGCTCGCCAGAAGCAATCAATATATTTAACTTGTCCTGGGGTTTGTCTTGCGGCAGCATATCATAGTGAACTTTATAACCCGTCTTCTGCTCCAAATAGTTGGCAACCGGATACGTATTATAATCATCCTTCTGCCAGACTTGGAGTGTTTTCAATTCAGATTTGGATTCTGGCGTTACCGTTGAGACCTCTGCTGATGGGGTACTAGCTGGGGTTTTGCTGCTAGCTGCTGGTGTTCCGTTAGAGGAGCAAGCGACCAGAGATGTTACAGATAACCCTCCTGCGAGTACTGCCATAATCCATTTTTTATAGTTCTTAACCATGTGTAGACCTCCCTATTCATTTGTGTACTATATCATTAAACCCTTGATGTGCACATCGTGGGCATTAATGCAACAAGGCAAGGCAATTGGGGTCATCAGCCTTTAACAGAGCCAATCAGAACGCCTTTGACAAAGTGCTTCTGCAAATAAGGATAGACGAGAAGCATCGGTAAGATCGAAGCGATAACCGTTGCAGAGCGAACAACTTCTGGGGATACATTCATCATATCGTCAGCACTCTTATTCAAAGCCGAGGAGCTGTCTGCATCCATAACGATGTCACGAAGGTACAGCTGCAGTGGCTTTAAGCCTGCATCGTTAATGTAAAGCATCGGATTAAAGTAATCGTTCCAGTAATATACGGCATAAAAGAGGGCGATTGTTGCCAGAACCGGACCACTTAATGGAATAACGATACGGAACAAGACAGTGAAGTTGCGGGCGCCATCCATCTTGGCCGACTCTTCTAGTGATTCCGGAAGTGATTCATAGTAGCTTTTTATGACTAGCATGTTGAATACGCTAATTAAAGCTGGAAGAATTAAGGACCATAGACTATTGATCAGATGAAGCTCCTTCATCAACAGATAGTTAGGAATAATCCCGCCATTAAAGAGCATAGTGAATATAAACAGCAGCATAATTAAGGAAATACCTGGAAGATTCCTTTTCGATAAGGGATATGCCGTCAAAGCTGTTAATGCAATCGCAAGCACTGTTCCTGCAATCATGACTAGAAAGGAAATCCCTATGGAATTCATAAATTGACTGGAGGATATAACATATTTCATCGTTTGCAGTTGAAAGCCTACCGGGAAAATCCCCACCTTGCCGGATATGACGGCTGACTCATCGCTCACCGCTTTGGACAGTACGTTGGCTAGTGGCAGCAGGGTCACTGCTCCCATGAGAAGAAGAAACAGGTAGATAAACAGATCCAAGGACCGATCGCCCATCGTTTTTTTATGCAATATTCACACCCCCTTAGATTTTTTCGTAGAAAAACTAACATCGTATGCATCATCTACCATATGCTGCGTTTAACTAATTTTTTGCTTAGCTCGTTTCCGCATACGATCAGGATCAAACCGATAACCGAGTTGAAAAGGCCTACTGCCGTGCTAAAGCTATAATCCTGCTGACCAAGTCCTTGGCGGTAGACGAAGGTTCCGATCACATCTCCTGATGCATATACAACCGAATTATACATCGTCAATATTTGCTCGGTTCCAGCTTCAAGCAAGTAGCCTAAGCGTAAAATAAAGATCAGAATAATCGTTGGCACTATACCTGGAAGTGTAATGTGAATCATCTGTCTGATCCGTCCAGCGCCATCTATGGAGGATGCCTCATACTGCTCTTGTTCTATTCCCGCAATAGCTGCGATAAAGATGATGGCATTCCAACCGGATTCCTTCCAGCCTGCTGTAAAAACAACAACGCTTCGAAAAAAGTGATTATCGAGGAAAAAGGAAATCGGCGTCCCCCCCAGCCATTCGATCACATGATTCACCAGCCCTCCTGACGGAGAAAGGATATTCATGAATAGCCCAGAAATAATGATCCAAGACAAGAAATGCGGCAGAAATATGATCGTCTGGATCGTCTTCTTGAACAAGGCTTTGCGAACCTCATTCAGGAAGAGTGCTATGATGATGGGGATCGGGAAGAGCAGGACGATTTTATAAAAGCTGATTAACAGCGTATTATTGAATACCTGATAAAACTCATCTGAATGAATAAGCTTCTCGAATTGATCCAGCCCCACCCATTTGCTTCCGATAAACCCATCAAAAATGTTGAAATCCTGAAAGGCTATTATGATGCCATACATCGGCGCATATTTGAATAGCAGCAAAAATATCAAACCAGGAATCAATAATAAATACAGATCATAATTATTTTGAAATAGCTTCCAGCGGCTCTTATTTATTGACTTCGTCTTCATGTGAGCTGTTTGCTGTTCAAGCTCTGACCGTATCATCGGCTCACCTCCGTGTTCTTATATTTGAATTATAAAGAGTGGGGCCATCCATTTGTAGATGGTAATATTGTGGTTTCAGGTAGTATCTTAAGGTATTTACACAACGCAAAAGAGGCTGCCCCCAAGTAGAAAATCTACCGCTGGGACAACCTCTTTTTAGCCATGCTATTTTATTTTAAAACGAACCGAAACCGTAGTGCCCTCACCAAGCTTCGAATGAATATCCAAACCATAGGCTTCCCCTGCAAACAATTTGATTCTCTCATTTACATTATATAAGCCATAAGAGCCGCCCGCCCCGTCAGAACGCAGGTCCGGCTGCGGCTTGGTCAACAAACTGCTGGCAAGCTCTTGCTCCATGCCAATCCCATCGTCCGTAACGGACAGGACCAGATCTTCACCATCCCTGTAAGCTCGGATTCGGATCGTTCCCGATTTACTCTTTGATTTACGTATCCCATGCAGAAGTGCATTTTCGACCAGGGGTTGGAGCGTCAGCTTGGGCATTTCATAACGATCCAGATCTTCTTCTATTTCAAAATAAAAGGTGAAACTCTTAGGAAATCGTGTTTGCTGAATTTCCAAGTAAACCTTGGCCAAATTAAGCTCATCGCTTATGCTTACTAAGTCTCTGCCTTTGTTCAAGCTAAGTCTAAAATATTTGGCCAAGCCATCAATCATCTGGCTAATATCATGAGCATTACGTCCAATCGCAATCCAATTAATTGTATCCAGCGTATTGTATAAGAAGTGTGGATTGATCTGGGCCTGCAAAGCACGCAGCTGAGCTTCCCGCTCCTGTACCTTGGATCGATAGGTCTCCTCCATCAAATCATGAACTCTATGTATTAAATGATCCACACTATTCTCCAGCAGAGCATCGGAGCTTCCGATACGGTCGTCCAAGCTGTCAATGCCTTCCCGCTTAATCGTCATGATGACCATCTGTATCCTGCGGTTCATCCCACGTACAATCACAGCAAGCAATATGAATACAAGCAGCAAAAATAGAATGGTTACACCAAATAAAGTCGCTACGCCTGAAAACTGATTCAACGCAATCACACGAGAGGTTATCTCCGCTTTGGGTACCTCTGCCACTAGCCGCCAGCCTGTTGAATGAACGTTCGTGTAAATCACATATCGAGGATTCTCATCCTTCATCAGAGGAACGATTCCTTCGTCCCTTTGCCCCAATGCCTCCAACACCTCAGCTGATTTCAAGGTGGTCCCTAGTAATTCCTTTTCATTACTAGATTTAATCGTTCCATCGGGAGCTGCCAAATAAATATGGCCTTCGTTGGTTAGCTTCATTTTGGACAAAATATGCTCGATCGTTTTCTCAGCTACATCAATCAATAAATAGCCTGAAATTTGTTCGTAATCGTCAGGGTCCCTCAGAATTCTTGCACCCGAGAACACATAGGTGGATTCAGTATCTATATAAGATTCTAAATAAGCACCTGTCCACAGCATAGTACCTCCTGCATCCCTAACTTGTTTATACCAAGACCTATTCTTCAAGGTATCCAGCGTAAAAAAATTGACTTTCTCGCCAGCATACAATCGATTCCCATTCACAAACAATCGCACTCGGAATACATTCGGATTCGTTTGGGCATTGTCAACCAAATATCGCAGCTCCTTGAGTGAATCCAACTGCTGCCCAACTGTTGCCGTGCTGCTTAAATATTGATGCAGCTTGGGGTTCATAAAAATAATATTGGATGTATCTCGTACGGAGTCAAACTGATAATCCAGATTAATACTGGCTTGTTTAAGCGTTTGCAGCATCGAATTGGTTACCTCTTCTACCAGAATCTGCGATGATTTCTGCGTATATGTATACAGCAGCATCGATGCCGGAATCAGAATGAATACAATATAGGCCAACAGCCATGACTTAGCCGCCATAACTCCCTTCAAGATCAGCAAGCCGTAGTCCCAACTTCTCTTCAGGAATCTCTTCATCCTGCTTCACCGCCTTACATCAATTGATCACGAAAGGCACTCGGTGTGAGACCTGTAACCTTCTTAAATAGCTTACTGAAATAGCTGGGATCAGAGTAACCCACCATATAGCAAACCTCATAGAACTTATTGCGTGGATCGCCGAGCAGCTCCTTCGCCTTCTCGATCCTGGCCCTTGTGATGTATTCATTGATCGTTTCCCCCGTCTCCTGTTTAAATAAGAGACATAAGTAGGTAGGGGATAAAAAAACCTCCTTGGCGATATCGCCTACCTGTAAATTTTCAGCATAGCGCTGATCAACCAAGAGATGGATTCTCTCAATCACATTTTTGGGCTTTCCATTTCGCTTCTCACCAACACGTTCACATACCTCAAGCAGATGAGCTTCTACAATGGTCCTTAAATCAAGCATTGTTTCCTGCCTGAAAACCTGCTCCCAGAGCAGCGCATCCTTGTCCCCTATTTCCGGTGCCAGCATATTTAATTCCAGCATAAGACGGCTTGTTAGTAGAATCAATTGCAAACTGACATATCGACAGGTAACAAGTCCTTCCTTGCGACTGCGTGCCAACGGTGCAAAAACCTTGTCTAGCTCTGAAAGCAGCTTATCCTTATCCGCTGCTTTCAGCATAGACAAGATACGTTCTCCTTGGGCAAGATCGAATCGATAGAAGCTGTTCTTATCCTGCTGTAAATTATCGATCGAGATGATATGATTTTTGCCCAAAAACCATCTCTGATCAGCAGCTTCACGCGCCTGGGTATACGATTGAGGCAATGAAGACAGGGATGAGATGCGCTCGCCAACGCCGATCGTCACACTTATCGTTAGCCATCGCTGGAGATTATCCCGAATCTCCTCTGCTAAACGAAACAATTGCTCCTCTTGGTTGTCCTCCTTTCCCATTCTCAGAATACCTACGAACTCACCATTTCTATTCTCAAACATATATCCATGCATTTGCTGATCGATTAATTCCTGTATAATATTAAGAACCGAATAGGAAAGCAATTGTTGATCCCGTTCGGAGCGAGTTAAGACGACTATTGCGCTATCATCGATGTTCACAAGGATCGTCCAGTAATCAGCTTCCATCGGCAGATCAAGCCCCAGAAAATCAAGCTTATCCTTAATACGCCCCGGATGTGTGACCCCATCGCGAATCAAGGACATGAGAAACTTCTCGCGCAGTAAAGGCATGCTCTGCGTAAGCTTAACCTGCATATCTACTATATAGGTGCGTTCTTGCTCCGCTTCTTGCAGCACAGCAACTACACGCTCAATAACTGTGGACAGCTCCTGCATATTCACTGGCTTGAATACATAGTCAACCGCATTGACCTTCAGCGCAGATTTGAGATAATCCACATCATCATGGCCACTGACAAACACAATTTGGGTGGTGGGAAACCGTGCCTTAATTTCATTGGATAACCGGATTCCATCCATATGGGGCATACGCACATCCGTAAGCACAATATCCGGTCTGACCTGCTCGATGACCTCTAATGCAACATCCCCATCATCAGCCTCACCTACGACCTCAATGCCGTACTGACTCCAGTCAAAATAATTGCTTAGTCCAAAGCGAACGGTAGATTCATCGTCTACAATAACTAATCGATACATAAGTTCATTGACCTCCTATGCTTTGCTTATTTAGTATATCTGGATATGCAGCTTCAACCTATAACAAAACAAAAGATCGACTCCCCTGCAAAGCTTAACAGGAGGTCGACCTTCATCATTATTAGCAGCACCTAGCACTCCTCTTCAAATTCAATATGACCGGAAATAGCAGCTTGATCATGCTCTGCATAACCCGGCCGCTCCCCAAGCCAAGCGCCTTGCTCGATTAGCCTACGCTGAAGTCCGGATACGGATATTTCGCGGAATCCTCCTCCGTCCCTACTAGCCATGGCCGCTGCCGTACCTGCCGCTTGCCCCATCGCAAAGCAGTTAGGCATTACACGGAGCGAGCCCTGTACCGGACGATCCGATGAGACGGAGCGTCCAGCTACAATAAGATTAGATTTACCTTGCGGCAGCATGCAGCGATAAGGGACGCCATGTGATTTTCCTTTTGGCAAATACTTGATGGTCATTGTGCTGCTGGCATTTGCGAGATGAATATCAATGAAGTAGGCGTTGCGCGCGATATCATCCTCAAACGATCGCATCGACATGTAATCCTCCACGACCAGTGTATAGTCCCCTGCGATCCGCCGTGTTTCACGAATCCCAATTTGATCACCGGAATGGACGAGATGGATATCCTCAAACCCAGGCACATATTTACGCAAAAATTGGATTTGCACTTGAATTAATTGCCGTCCTTCGATGGCCGCACGGGTTAAATCCTCCGCCTTTGTGCCATCAATTCCAAATATATGTCCAAAGTTAAAGCCAGCAACCGTATCCGTAATCCAAGCGATGCCTGAAATACGCTTACGTCCTTGTGGAAGATCCCCATTTCGCTGTGCCTCAATGACGGTATTCTCCAAGGCTATATTTTGTCCCGTATCGATTAGAAATTGATCAAAGCGAGCTTGGTTCGCTCCTGTGACTAGATAACACATGGTGCCTGGCTGCATTTCACCATGCTCTCCCCCGGTCTGGAATGGAACGCCAGCAAGCGCTGCGAGATCCGCATCCCCCGTGGCATCGATATACAGCTTAGCTTGAACGACCGATCGTCCGGATTTATTACTTATCACAAGACCGCTGATGCGATCTCCCTCCAACAGAACCTGATCGGCAAAGGTATGAAATAAAATTTTTGCGCCGCTTTCCAATACCTCCTGGTCATATACACACTTTAGGGTCTCAACATCGATAGCTACCCAATCTAATCTATCTTTATTACGGCTGTAGAAGGCTTCACCGGCAGCAAGCTTCATCTTCTCCAACAGCTCCAGGCCGATCCCCCTTATGATAGGTTTCTCACCATCCGTATAAGGGCAGAATGCTGGTACCAGCGCCGCTGTTCCCATTCCTCCTAAATACCCTCTTTGCTCGATCAATAAGGTGTCCGCTCCGTTACGGGCGGCAGCCATAGCTGCTGCAATACCCGATGCTCCACCGCCCACCACAACCACATCTGGTGTATAGGAAACAGGAAGCTTAGATGAAAGTTGAATACTGGCTTGCACTTGGTTAACCATGATTAAATCTACCTCCTCAGTGTTATTCCCATTATAATCCGTCATAGCAGAGGAACTAGTTTAACTTTAGTTTCATCTAAAACTTCACCCTTTTTTGTTGACAGATGGCCGAATAAGAACAAAACGCAAAATAGACCATTTCCCAATAAGGAAAATAGTCTATGTTTACGTTATACTCAAAACTTATGAAAAATAAGTTCTTGACCTAATCTTGAACACCAGCACCAATTTAGTCTTTTTTGTCTCTTAAAAGAAGTACATTTGCATAAAAACAAAAAAAGCCTTGATAATCAAGGCTTTTCTCTGGGATGCGGTCGGAGGGATTTGAACCCTCACGCCTTGTGAGCGCCACCCCCTCAAGATGGTGTGTCTGCCGTTCCACCACGACCGCGAATTATAAATGAGGTATGCAATTATGAGAAAATGGTGAGCCATGTAGGATTCGAACCTACGACACCCTGATTAAAAGTCAGGTGCTCTACCAACTGAGCTAATGGCTCATAAGATGGTGACCCGTAGGGGACTCGAACCCCTGTTACCTCCGTGAAAGGGAGGTGTCTTAACCACTTGACCAACGGGCCGTGCTAATGACGCTCAATAATGGCTTGTTCGAACAACAGAATTCATAATATCAGATTCTAAGGATCAATGCAAGCTTTTTCTTTCACCGTTTATTGAGTTAAGACTTGAGGGACAAAACTCAACGATGATTTGAGCAAAGAAAAAGGGCCGGCTTAACGGCCCTGTCACATTCAATGATGGCGGAGAGAGAGGGATTCGAACCCTCGCACCACTTGCGCAGTCTAACCCCTTAGCAGAGGGTCCCCTTATAGCCACTTGGGTATCTCTCCATATGAATGGCTCCCCGAACAGGACTCGAACCTGTGACAACTCGATTAACAGTCGAGTGCTCTACCAACTGAGCTATCAGGGAATATGTTTTAGTGACAAGAAAGAATATATCATGTGTGGGAATTGAAGTCAAGCACAAAAATTTTTAAAGTCCCTCTACACTTTCCACAAGCAAATTTCTTAGGATCTACCTTACGTTTGCGTAAATACTCGGTAGCGCAGCTTCGACAAACGAGCTTGTATTTGTAAGGGATTACTTTACGTGCGCTCCCTCCAGGCAGTGACTTGCAGAACCGTGTGCCCCCCACCCTCGCAAGCAAAAGCTTGAAATCGGCATCGCGGTGCTTGTATCCTCGCCTCAATAGATGCAGATGATAATGGCACAGCTCATGCTTAATAATTTTCTCCGTCTCATCCTTGCCATAATTCTCTAGCTGATGCGGGCTAATCTCAATGTTATGCGTCTTCGTAAAATAACGACCACCGGTTGAGGTAAGTCTGCGGTTAAATGTAGCCTTATGACGAAAGGGCAATTCGAAATATTCAAGTGAAACTTTCTCTACCCAGGCTTGAAGCATTTCATCCTGCACGTTATACGCTCCTTCAACGTTATTACATGTCCTACACCTTATTACATGTCCTACTTGAATTTTAAAGGACAGATACGCTACACTGTCAAGTAGTATTCACCTGCTTAATTTGAGGGAGGCCGAAATAAATGGCACTTATGCGTTATATCGTATTACAGGGCGAGCAAGGCGTCACTTTTGTGGAAATGCCTGAATCACATGCTTACCAGCTAAGCGCGCTGAATCTTCGCCTGCATAAAGAGATCGACAAGCTGACGGCGAGCAATGTTCCTTCGCTTCCGTACGCGATTGCCGAATGTGCGGATCTCGAGCTGCATGATAAGACAATTGTCGTCTTTTCCGGCTTGGATTACTTGAATGCACTTGAGCGTGATTTTTCTTCGATTCAAGAAAAGTCTTATCCCCTGATATCGCTTTTAACAGAAATCCGCGCCCTTCAAGCTCAGCTTGAGCAGTGGTATGAGGAAGAGTTAGAGTAGGACCTGCACGGACATTCGCCCATTCCCATATGCTATGACTACAACTAGTGATGGCTGGAAGGAGGGCGAAGTTCATGCCTCAATGGCTATGCAATCAATTAATGGGCGCATTTTTGAAGAAGGACCGCCGACAAATTCGACTGTTGAATGATTGCTGGTATTTCTATCGCACGAAGCCGCGTCCGGAAGACGACACCGCAAGTTTGTAGCGTACGAGAGTCAACGTTGTACGGTGTACGGTGTACGTTGTACGTTGTACGTTGTACGGTGTACGTTGTACGGTGTACGTTGTACGGTGTACGTTGTACGTTGTGCGGTGTGCGTTCTGCCTATCTGCCTGCCCAAATGCGATTTGTTCATTCGACATGATGTAAATTAAAAAAGGGTGCTATCTGCAGGCAGTGACTTGTGACTGCCTGCAGATAACACCCTTTCTTGATCATAGAACGTGTATTTTTTCCTTCGGCTAATCGGGCTTACGCATGGTCAAGCTGACCCGGCCCTTCTTCTCATCCACACTCAGCACCCAAACCGTCACCGTATCACCAACAGATACGACATCCGTCGGATGCTTGACGAACTTGTCACTAAGCTGCGAAATGTGGACGAGTCCGTCGTTCTTAATCCCGATATCGACGAAAGCTCCAAAATCGATAACGTTACGAACCGTTCCGTTAAGCTCCATCCCCGCCTTTAGATCCTCCATACTTAGAACATCCGTATGAAAAATCGGTGCAGGAAGCTCTTCCCGAGGATCTCTCCCAGGTCGCAGCAGGCTGTCCAGAATATCGCGCAGCGTTGGTACACCCACTCCAAGCTTCGGTGCGATTTCATCCACCTTCACAGCGCTCAGAGCGGCCTTGAATGCGTCAGAACCCAAGTCCTTAAGCTTAAGACCAATCTCCTTGCAAAGCTTGTCTACGACGTCGTAGGACTCCGGATGGATCGGTGTCCGATCTAGCGGATTGGGACTCTCTAGGACGCGAATAAAGCCGATACACTGCTCATACGTCTTCGCTCCGAGACGAGGTACGCTCTTCAGCGTCTTACGGTCACCGAATTTCCCTTTTTCCTCACGAAACTTCACAATGTTCTTAGCCGTGGTCGCATTAATCCCTGCCACGTAAGAAAGAAGTGATGGTGAAGCTGTATTAACATCAACACCAACGTGGTTAACCGCGGATTCCACGACACCGCCAAGTGTTTCTTCCAGCCTCTTCTGGCTGACGTCATGCTGGTATTGACCGACACCGATCGCTTTGGGCTCGATCTTAACAAGCTCAGCAAGCGGATCTTGCAGCCGCCTTGCAATGGATACCGCACTTCGCTCCGCTACATCCAGATCCGGAAATTCCTCAGCCGCGAGCTTAGAAGCGGAATAAACGCTCGCACCTGCCTCATTGACGATAATATATTTCAATTCATTAGCCGCGGCTAGGCCAGCTGCTTTGCGCTTGCTAATCAGGTCCGCAATGAACTGCTCCGTCTCCCGGGAGGCCGTGCCGTTACCAATGACAATAAGCTCGACTTTATAACGATCGATAAGCCCGTTGATCAGCTTCTCCGCTTCCGCAACCTTATTGTTAGGCGCAGTTGGGTAGGAAACTGCTACTTCTAACAGTTTGCCCGTCTCATCGATGACAGCTAGCTTACAGCCTGTCCGGAAGGCTGGATCGACACCAAGCACTACGTTGCCTCGCACAGGCGGCTGAAGCAGCAAATTACGCAGATTCATGGAGAAAATCTGAATGGCATGCTCCTCTGCTTTCTCCGTCAGCTCCCCACGAACCTCGCGCTCTATGGAAGGTGCGAGAAGTCGTTTGTAAGCATCTGAGATCGTTTGCAGCAGCACATCACGTATAAGAGCTGTCGTCCCGCCGCGGATGGTTTGACGATCCATATAATCATGAATCCGCTCTGGTGCCACATCTAGCGATACACGAAGAACATCCTCACGTTCTGCTCGATTGATAGCAAGGACCCTGTGAGGCGGCAGCTTGCGAAATGGCTCTTGATAGTTGTAATACATTTCATAAACGGTTTCCTGCTTCGCATCCTTCGCTTCCGTGCGGATTATACCCTGGTCATAGGTAAACTTACGTACCCATGCTCGTATCTTGGCGTCGTCTGCTAGCTGCTCCGCTATGATATCCATCGCACCCTGCAGAGCATCCTCAGCAGTAGGCACACCCTTCTCCTCATTTATGTAACGGGCTGCTTCGCGAAGCGGTTCACCTTGACGAGGCTGCGTCAATAACCAAGCGGCCAACGGTTCGAGCCCGCGCTCCTTCGCTACACTTGCCCTTGTCTTCCGCTTCTGACGGTAAGGACGGTATAAATCCTCAATCTCCTGCAGCTTAACTGAGGCTTCAATGGACTGCCGAAGCTCTTCCGTCAGCTTGCCCTGCTCGTCAATAAGCCGAATAACTTCCCTCTTGCGCGTCTCTAGATTCCGCATATATTGAAGCTTCTCTTCAATGGAGCGAAGCTCATTCTCATCGAGCTCGCCTGTCATTTCCTTCCGATATCTCGCGATAAAAGGAATCGTATTCCCTTCATCAAGCAGGCTCACAGCTGATTTCACCTTCGTGATTGGCAGACTTAGCCCGGCGGAAATTCGCTTAACAATTCGTTCCTGCTCTGCAGCCCGCTCCTCGGGAGTAAGCTCGATTTTACCTGAAGCGCCTTCTTCGAGATCCTCATCCTTCATTCGTTGCTTCGTTTCAGCCACTCTATCTAACTCCCTCTCAGGTCACCCTATTATTCTGATAGTTCAAGAAGAAACGGCTTACGCCGTCCTTGACGGCGAAGTAAGTTTCTTCCCTCTTATATTTGGACAAAACCCTTACGGGCCAGCTATATTAAGCCGGCACGTAAGGGTTATTGGCCATTTCATAACCGATCGTTGTCTGCGCCCCATGACCAGGATATACGCGCACATTCGGATCAAGCTTATACAGTTTCCCGCGGATAGAATCGTACAAATCCCGCTCCCGTCCACCAGGAAGATCCGTCCGTCCGACACCCATACGGAAAAGTACGTCACCGCTGATGAGCTGCTGGTCACACAGTAAGCTGACACTTCCAGGCGAATGACCTGGCGTATGCATCACCTTAAAGGTATGGCCGATTAACTCCAGCTTCTGCCCTTCCGCTAAGCTGTACTCGGCAGGGTCCGTAGTAAGCGGCTCTGTAACATCCGACCATCTAGCAGAGCCATTCTTGCGAGCATCTGTCAGCCAGTCGGCTTCCTCATCGTGAAGGTACACCGGACAGCCAGCTGCTTTGCGAACAGCATCTACACCGCCCATATGATCAAAGTGCGCATGGGTCAGCACGATTGCTTCAATAGTTAAGTCTTTAATACGTTCCAGCAAACGCTTCGGCTGCATGCCAGGATCGACGATAAATCCGCGTTTGCCGGTTTCCTCTGTAAGGAGGTAGCAATTCGTCTGCAGCGGTCCTAATGTAAACGTCTCGATCTTCAGCATCTTATAAGGAGGCAAGCAGCTTATGTAGCTCTTGCACGATCACTTGCTGATATTCAGTGCCTTCTCCATAGCGACGACCTATCTCTTGACGTACAAGGCCAAGTTTCTCTTGGTAGTCTGCTGCTTCGCGGTCCGGATTCTCCTGTTTGAAAGCAACCATCGGTTCCTGAATGTAGCTCGTACGAGGACCCCATTGACCGAGAACATGACCACCTGTATCAGCAAAGATCACAATCGGAACAGCTCTGCCGCCCATTGTCAGGAACTCCTCCATCGTATCCATATGTTCTTCCATAATAAGCACTTCTGTAGGAATACCAGTAATCGCAAGCGTTTTGAAAATAACAGGAACGTTACGAACCACATCACCGCACCATTCTGCCATTAAGATCAGACAGCGCAAATCATCACGATTGTTCAAGGACTCAAAAAACTCACGGTCGTCCTCGCTTTCAATTTCAAAACGGTTAGACCAATCCAGAAAAGCTTCTTTATTTTTTTGCATCGTATCGATAAATTGCTGGGGGCTAATGCCTTTATTAAGCTTACTAGCAACGCTTTTACTCATTTTTGGTGCCTCCTACATTTTTTTATGATGCCGCTTTAGATCCACTCTCTATGATGCCTATGTTTATTTTATTGTACCAAATGACACGCAGCCACCACAAACTACACGGATTTGCCACGACTTTTGATCACTTTGAATAGAATGTAAGCCACAAGCAAGGCCAATGCAATCAGAATGGCAGGCTGCACATATGGGGCTGCTTTTTCATCGATATTTTTCCATTGATCACCAAGACTTGAGCCTAGGTATACGAACAACAACGACCATGGAAGCGAAGCGAGTGCACTAAGAAATGTGAAATACCAAAAATTCATCCGTGCCATACCGGCAGGAATGGAGATCGCTTGTCTCATAACGGGTACGAAACGAGCAGTAAACACGATACCAGCACCGTATTTGTTAAACCAATGCTCTGCTTTATCGAGCTGCTTAGGACCGATTTTAATGATTTTGCCATACTTTTCAAAGAAAGGCCTACCTGCATAACGACCAATGGCATACAAAATCCACTGCTGAACAACCGCACCAATTGTACCGGCTATGACTGCACCGATAAATGTAAACTGGTTGCCTCCCGCATCAGATACCATGTAACCTGCATATCCGAGAACAACTTCACTTGGAATAACCTCAAGCATGAGTCCCAAAACAATACCAAAATACCCTAAACCTTCAATCCATTGCAGCAGCGAGTTAACCATATCGTGAAACCAACTCATTCTCCATCTCCCATTCCTATAAGTTTCAACTAGTCAATGTCTCTATATGTTGGACTTATAAGGTATTCTAGCATACTTGAAGACAGGCCTCCATAGCAGTCATGCTGGGCCAGTCCTCCATTGCAGTCATGCTGGGCCAAGCCCCCGCATAGACTAGTGTAATCTATTTAAATGAAAAGAAGGTGAGAAGATCCCTATGGCCAAAATCTTTGTTGTAACCAAAAAACAGCTTCGTTTGTTTTCCATCCTGCTGCTAGTCGTGCTCCTTGCAGCCGCATGTCTCAAATGGAATCAATCCAGAGCTGCATCCGCTGTCCCGCAGGAGCCTCGGATTTTCCAGCTCGTTACGGGCGAATTCTCAACAAAAACCGATGCGGGGAAAGAAATCGAGGTCTACCGGTGGGATCCAGGCACGGTAGTCGTTAGTCAAGGCGAGCTTGTGGAGCTGCACATTACGGGTATAAACGGTAAATCCCATCCTTTTGTCATTGAAGAGCTCGGAATTAAAGGGGAAGTAACCAAAGGAAAAACGACGATCGTCCGTTTCACTGCTGCGCATAAGGGAACCTATCCAATCGTTTGTCTCACTCACACGACCATGGAGCACGGTGGTCCTATGGTTGGGTACATAGTCGTTCAGTAGGAGAGTGACCGCATAAAAGCAGGGTGCATATATAAGAGGTAGAGAGGAGTCGGTGACGATGAAACCTTCTGCCCAGAAACATAATTCGGACTATCCGTCCGCCCGCAAAATTCGACGCGCCTGCGAGAATGAGCTCTATCGAACCGTGAAGCGATTAGGTATTTATATTGCCAAGGATCGTATAACGCAAGCAGAGAAACTGTATTTTCAAAAGGTCATTCTTAACCTTCAATGGATTCACGAGAATTTCAGTAATCGCAAGCTGCTCTCTGACTGGTGGGATGAGAATCTCAGCGCTGAGATAGCAGAATTATGGGAAGTTGATCGTAATAAGCTGTGTACTGCTTTCCGGGATGCATTTGGCGGGTAAGGCAAGTGGGATAGAATCTGTTATGCCTTGAGGAAGCAGACTTCGACATGTTCAAGGCTTGATGATATCCCGTCTGCCTTCACCCAATATTTTAGCTGTTATCAAGCCGATGAGCATACACCATACAGGAGCCGATATTCCCAAATAAGAAACGTTGAAAACCGCGATGATAAAGGTAATAAGTGCTGCATATCGGTATGACGACTGTCTAAAGGTTGATTTCATGCTTTGCATAAATAGGCCGATTAATGAGAAGCCCGTAATAAGCAAAATGAAAGGTGTCGGCAGGATACTCATAAATGCCACTACCTTCCAAGCCAATAAACCGAACAGTGCCACCAGCCCTCCAGAAACAATACCCGCGATATAGCGATGTTCCTTGGGACCTGACCGTTCGTCACTGCAGACCATGCTCATCATTCCTCCTATATTGACTGCGTGACCGCCGAACCATCCGGCAAAGGCAGTCGCCATCCCTGTAAATACGATTGATTTGGCTACAGGAGGTTGATAGCCGTTCTTACGAAGAGCAGCTAGTCCGACGAATACGTCATTGCTCAGAATAAGAATTGCGAGTGGTATCGATAGAGAGACGAATCCATTCACTGAGAAGGAGGGCATGATATTATGAGGCCATACAAACGAATAATTCTCCCCTGCCGGAAAGTCATTCACTAGAGCCAGATACACCAAGCCGAGCGCAACCACGCCCAATACGGGAGGAACCTTCCTTGATACTCGGGACACTAGAAGAAATCCCAGCAGGGCGATTACACCCAATAGATAGTTTTCCTTAAAAGCAGGGATCATTTTCGCAATATGCGTGAAAATCAAACCAGCAAGCATCGCTTCAAGCAGTGGCTTCGGAAGCCATTCCAGCAGCTTTGCCGAAAACCCCGATAAGCCAAAAAAAACGATGAGCATTCCGGCCATGATTACGCTGCCGGCAAGCTCATCGATATGATAATGAACGGCTGTTGTACTCAAAAAGGCGGCAGCCGTAATCGAATGAGCACCGCCGAATGGGATTTTATAAATGACAGACAGGACCAAATTGAATAAACCGCCGAAAAAGTAGACAACGAATAGCCAAGATATTAATTCGGAATTCGTAAATCCTGCATGTTCTGCACTGCTTAATATGAGGGCGGTGCCACCCGTACAGGGCAGTAAGGCCGAAAGAACACCGCTAAGTACATTTTGGACGTTTATCTTTGCAGCAGGCTTCACTTCTTCACGATCCTTGGCACGATTACGCTCAATCCCTCTCATTATCAAGATCTTCCCATTTTCTGGAGTACGCCATATTCGTTACCCAGAATGTCATCCAAGCAATAATGCCGACAATGACTACCGCAGCGATCCAAATCCCAACTGGTACGTTCATGTATATACCTCCTATCGTTTGCATCTGATGTAAATCGTCCCCGTCTTGCACAAGCCTTAGATGTTAACGAAATTCCACGATTGCTTGTTTATCCTCTTTTACAATCAATTGAAACACATCGGGACGATTGTAATGGCCGACGACGTCAAAATCAAAACGGCTTTGCGTAACCTGCGACATATCCAGATCTGCCAGCAGCATTCCTTCTTGATCAAATAAAGGATTAGATACATACTCGCCGAGCGGCCCTACAATAGCACTGCCGCCTCTGGACAGCACATCGGGATCTTGGGCAATATCATCATATCCGTACAGGTCAGTAGGATAAGAGTCTTTGGTTACAAATTGATTGCTGGATACAACAAAGCAGCGGCCCTCACAAGCAATGTGGCGGATAGTCGATTGCCATGTCTCTCTTGCATCTGCGGTTGGCGTTATCAGGATATCAATCCCTTTCGCATACATGGCCGTTCTAGCAAGCGGCATATAGTTCTCCCAGCAGATCAGGCCCCCTATACGCCCAAAAGGGGTATCGATAACCGTCAAAGTGCTCCCATCCCCTTGTCCCCACAGCAGACGCTCCGCTCCCGTTGGAATGAGCTTCCTATGTTTGCCGAGCATTTCTCCATCTGGACCTATATACAGGATCGAATTGTAGAGAGTGGATTTGCTAAACTGATTATCTCGCTCCACTACGCCAACAATAAGATAGACACCGGCTTCCCTAGCGATCTCTCCCAAATACTCCGTATCTTCGCCTGGAATATCAATGGCGCTTTCCCAATATCGTTCCCAGTCCTTCCGACCCTCGGACGTGCGGCTTCCAACCCTTGTGCCCATGGATAGGCCGCGGGGGTAACCCGAAACAAAAACCTCGGGAAATACGACCAATTGTGCACCTTCGGAACTCGCTTGTTTCGTCCAGCTAGCTATTTTATCCAAAGCAGATATTTTGTCAAAAAGGATCGGTGCGGATTGGATAACTGCGACTCGGACATTTTGATTACTCATCCTTACACCTCAGCCTGATCAAGATTTTGTTCACATGCAGAATAGTAACGAGACAGCTCAACAATCATGGCGCCCATTCGTTCGAGTTCAGGCATTACCACTCGATTGATTCCCTCTTCTCTTAAGGCTCCTGAGGTAACTTTGCCAACAGCCCCAGCTATTACGCCTCCGTTAAAGGCCAGTCTTATGTCACTCTCCACACCCATTTCCCGGGCATACTCGAACAGATATTGAACTTGAATACGTGTCGTAAAACAAACCGCATCAACAAGGCCATTTGTGAGCTCATGTACGATTGTCTGAAGGGTATATCTTTCTGGCGCGTGATGCCTATAAGGAAGAAGAATTTGTATCTCCTTTGTTCCATTGCTCTCCATAAAATTTTGAATGGGAGGCGATAACTCCCCATGTAACTGAATCATCACACGCTGACCCGCGAAGTCATGCTGGGCAAGCTTCACAAGAAGATCGTTCACCGTGCCGTCATCATCGCTTACGATTGGCTGCAGATCATGCTTTTTCAGAAATGCATAGGTCTTATAGCCTCTGGAGGCGATTTTTGCTTTGGCAACTGCTGCTGTGAAAGCAGGGAGGATGTTCAGTTTATCCGCTGCTTGATATAGGGCTTCAGCCCCCAACCCGGTGGTAAACAAGATCCAATCCGCACCTTCTCGTGCGAATCTGGTCAAGCCTTGCTCTAGCTCTCTCTCGTCAAAGACGCTGATCCCTTGAAGCGGTCGGCTAACAGCGATGCCACCCTGCTTCCCAATAATGGCTTGCATCTCGTTTATTTTCTGAGACCCGGCAATTACGATTCTTTTGCCATTCAGCGTATTGCTCATTTGTTTACCTCTTGCTCGGTTATACTGCTTAGTACGGCGTTCAAACGTAATTGGAATGCGCCAATGCCTACACGTTTATAAAACTGGTGAAAGGTCTCTCCTGTGGCCCGAGTCTCTTTGTAATAATGAATGAGATCAGCGAGAACCGGTCCAACTTGCTCACCGACTACACGCCCCTTCAGCTTTTCGTTAAACTGTGCGTTCGGACCGAGAATTCCGCCGATAGCTATATCGAATGCTTCCTGCATACCCGCAGACGTCTTTACCAAAGAACCTTGTAAGCCGATATCTGCGATTTGCTTCTGACCGCATGCATTCGGGCAGCCCACAAAATGAATCCGTATGTCCTCATCGATATCTACATGGACTTCAAGATATTCCGCCACAGACTGCGCCCGCAGCTTGGTCTCTACGATAGCCAGATTACAGAACTCGTTCCCTGTGCACGATACTGTCCGATCTAGAAACCGCGTACGATTCGGAGATAATTTGCGGAAAATATCATGTGTGACAGCTTCGCTAACGCGATCTGCCGGAATATTGGGAATAATGATATTCTGGGAGATTGTTGTGCGAATCGAACCATCACCGTACGTTTCGGAAATGCGAGCGAGTTCGGCCAGGTCAGTTCCGCTTAACCGCCCAACCGGAACGTTTAGTGCGAGATATCGCAGCCCTTCTTGCTTCTGCTCCCCAATTCCGTCGTAGTAAGCAGACTGCCACCCGATCGTCTTATCCTCACCACGTTCGGGCAAAGGTCCGATAAGCTCCGTTAGCTTCTCGAAAAACTTTTCCGGACCCCAATCATTGACCAGAAATTTCATTCTGGCATGATGGCGCTTCTCACGATAGCCATAGTCGCGAAAAATCGTAGTTACACCTATCGCAACTTTAAGAACATTTTCTTGATGAACAAACGCATTCAGCGGCTGAGCAAGGAATGGCTTCGCCGAAAGGCCGCCGCCAACTTGTATATGGAATCCCTGCACTTCTTTCCCGTCGATCATCTTTACGGCAGGCGTGAAGCCTAGATCCTGAATTTCCGCGAAACCGTTATTATATATATTGGAGGAAATCGAGATCTTATATTTGCGGGGCAAGTTGGAAAAGTCCCGGTTCATGACGAAGAAATCGCTAACTTGCTGAACAATTTCAGTTGTATCGAATAACTCATATTTATCGATGCCAGCCAGCGGATTCCCTACAATTGCTCTTGGGCAGTCACCACATGCTTCGAAGGAATACAAACCGACAGCATCAAGTCTTTTGAAAATATCCGGCAGTTGTTCCACACGAAGCCAGTGAAATTGAATGGATTGACGCGTGGTCACATCCATCAGATTACGACCATAATTGGTGGAAATGTCGGCCAATGCCCGCGCTTGCGCTGCTGTCAGCATGCCAGAGGGGATACGTATCCGCATCATGAAGTGACCATCATTAGGTTTTTGTTGATAAACGCCAGCCCATTTGAAGCGATTCAGTTCATCTGCCGGTATGGATTCGTACCCTTCTACGGAGTACGTTTCAATAATCGTACGGATAACGTCAAGTCCGTCCTTTTCCATCTTCATGAACTCAGCAGCATTCAATTTGGATGGTTCATTGGCCCAAATCGCCTCATATGCCATACGAAATCATCTCCACATCAATTAGGTATTTCCTTCATCATAAATTCATCTGCCTTCTCTGTGACCATCCAATTCAGCAAGAATTGACCCCACCATTTCTTTATTAGATGATGATTTGGATGGTTGGTCCCAATGCCAATTGGATGTTTACAATCGGATCCCAGTAGACTAGAGTTATATTAAATATAAGGAAGAGATGAGGGCTCTATCATGACCGTGGAATCTAGGAAAGCACTTGAACAAATTCAACCCTACACGCCAGGCCTGCCTGTTTGGGAGGTTCAGCAAAAATATGGGCTTAAGTCTGTAGTGAAATTAGCCTCGAACGAAAACCCGCTAGGCCCTTCCCCTAAGGCGATAGAGGCCATCCAATCCAGTCTTGGGGAATTGCACCGTTATCCGGATGCCAATACCACTGCGATCAGACATGCGATTGGAGAGAAGCTCGGAATTTCTTCGGAGCAATTCATCATAACCAACGGCGGTGATGAATTAATCAAACTCATTTCGGAAACCTATCTAGAACCAGGTGACAATATTATTGTTCCATCACCTTCGTTTAGCGAATATGAGTTTGGCGCCCACCTGATGGATGCAAAGGTGATTCCCGTGCCCCTTGATGATCATTTTCGTTTTGATGTACCGGCGATCCTTGCAGCTGTAACCCAGCAAACCAAAATCATTTATGTATGCTCGCCAAATAATCCGACCGGAACCTATATGACACATGCGCAATTGACAGAACTATTGCAAGGTTTACCTAAAGGAATTATCGTCGTCATTGACGGTGCCTATAATCACTATGCGGATGCCGCAGACTTCACGGATGGAATTGAATTCGTGAAAGAAAATTATCCAGTGGTCATCCTGCATACCTTCTCCAAAATCTTCGGCCTTGCAGGGCTGCGAATCGGTTATGGTATCGCCCAAGCGTCCATCATCCAGCAGATCCTGAAGGTAAAAGAACCCTTTAATGTAAACACATTAGCGCAAATAGCCGCCACTGCTGCTCTTACAGATGAAGAGCATCTTGATTTGTCGCGACAAACTGTAATTGAGGGACGGAAGCAGCTATATGAAGCCTGTCGTGAGCTGGGGCTCCCCTACATCGAGAGTATGGGCAATTTCGTTCTTATTGAGCTTGGTCCACATACACAGAACATCTATGACACACTGCTAACCAAAGGGATCATCCTTCGAAATGGAAAAGCATGGGGCCTCCCACAGCACGTCAGAGTCAGTATAGGCACCAAACAGGAGAATAGCTTTCTTATCCAAGAACTTCGGACGCTGTTAACAGTAGGGAATATAAAGTAGTGATCATTACTTTGTAAGGGTGTTGTTTGGAAATGTGGAAACCGGAGCGTGCGTCCAAAAAGCCTTTATACCAGCAAATCGCCGATCATCTGGAAAGAAGAATCTCTTATGGCGAGCTTCCGCCAGGCAGCATCCTTCCGTCTGAGCGAAAATTGGCTGAACAGCTTGAAGTAAATCGGAGCACGGTCATTCAAGCCTATGAGGAATTACGCGCTTCTGGATTAGTTGAAAGCGTCGTTGGGAGTGGTACCCGGGTCAGCCGAACGAAGTGGGGGATTGCTCCAAAGCATACGCCGAATTGGCGTCAATATACGGAAGGCGGAACATTCCTTCCTAACTTGCCATTTATGAGACGTATTCGTGAGGTTACTCGAAGCCATCCCAACATCATCAATATGGCTAGCGGTGAACTATCGTCCGATATGTTCCCAAATGATATCGTTCAGAGCTTGCTGCAAGAACAGACCTTTAATGAACATCTAGGATATGACGATCCGCAGGGCTATTACCGTCTACGCAGCTCACTTGTGTCCGTTCTGGAACGAAACAATGGCATCCAAACAACAGAATCATCGATCTTGATCACATCGGGTTCTCAACAGTCCCTCTATCTGATTACGCAATGTCTGCTATCTCCAGGAGATGCCGTTGCAATCGAAGACCCTTCTTACTGCTACTCATTGCCAATGTTCCAATCTGCTGGACTGCGTATTTTTCGATTACCCGTCCAACAGGACGGGATCGATCCGGATGATATCATTAAGCTTTTTCGAGAGCATCGGATACGTATGCTGTTTCTTAACCCGAACTATCAGAACCCAACAGGCACGGTACTCAGCCAGTCCAAACGTATTCGCCTGCTGAAGATCGCGGTGGATCTGGGTATTCCAATCGTAGAAGATGATCCGTTCAGCTTAACCGCTTTTGAAGGCTCCCCCCCTACGACTTTAAAGGCAATGGATACTGACGGCATCGTGTTATATATCGGCTCTCTCTCGAAAATCGCCGCTTCCGGGCTTCGTATCGGATGGATGATCGCTCCTCAATCGGTCATCAGCAGGTTAACGGATGCTAGACAACAAATGGATTTTGGGTTAAGCATCATCTCACAGTGGGCTGCCGAAAGGCTGCTGAACAGTGATCAATTCCACCGTCATCTCGATCAATTAAGAGTCTCTTTGTATCATAAGCAACAGATTATGGTACAGGCCATTAATCGCACACTGCAAGGCCGTGTAACGTTCCATGCTCCTGATGGCGGTCTGAATTTGTGGTGTAAAATTAATCAAGTGGTAGATGACGGCAAGCTGCTGGAGGAGTCGATCCGCAGAGGCTTAGTATATGTACCTGGAAGTGTATACGGCTCTGAACCTGGATTCGTACGCTTCAGCTATGCAAAGCCCTACACGGCTGATATTTCATCAGGCATTTCAGCGTTTGCTGAAGCACTGAATACAATTTAAAGCATTAGCCCACCGCTTGATCAAAATGTGAGTTTTGTATTCAAACGCTTCTGAGAAACCGATTAATGTTGTTATGCCTTTGACAACCAACAGCAGCACAGCTTCTCTAGGACTGTGCTGCTGTTGTTTGTCGTCAGAGCTGCTCCATGTAGATTAGCCGATTATCGCGAAAGTCTGTACGCCTGCTGGAATGGTGCGCGTACGGAATAGAACCCCATCATTTCTGATCACCTGAATGGTAAAGGTTGCATTCGTTAGTGTACGGACGTTATTAAAGCGAACGACTCCGAAACGATCGAAAAATGCGGTTGAAATCAGCTGATTCCCCCGGAACAGACGGGCAAAGAATCCAGTCGTGTTGAATGGTACGCCATTCTGTGCTACCCAAACAACGGTTAGTCGATTGAAAGTTGTACCCGTGCTTTGAGATAAACCTCTTGCCCTCGTCTTACGAATGACTTTTCCTTTGCTCGGAACATTTAGCAATGGCCTGACGCGTGAAGATGCCATGGTTATCACTCCTCCCCTGGTTTCCTACAGCTTATGCTGTTGAATGACAGAAGGAGTGGACACAAGAAGAAACGGCTAACGCCGTCCTTGGCGGCGAAGCAAGTTTCATCCTCTGAATTTGTTAATCAGACGGCTTTCTTTCACAGCTGTCTTCGCCTCGTT
This sequence comes from Paenibacillus baekrokdamisoli, assembly GCF_003945345.1. Classification (GTDB taxonomy): domain Bacteria; phylum Bacillota; class Bacilli; order Paenibacillales; family Paenibacillaceae; genus Paenibacillus_Z; species Paenibacillus_Z baekrokdamisoli. Next base: position 3,431,619 of record NZ_AP019308.1, read on the forward strand.
CGTGATCGCAAACCTGCGTCCATTAACACGAACACCCTGACCAAGCGATGCGTAGGCATCGAAGAATTGAATCGCCTGCTCCGCGGCCTGACTTGCCGCAGGCAGTTCGTCAGCAGTTAGCAGCTGCTGCGCGAGCTGCGTCATTGTCACCACCGCTCCGGTTTGTTTCACACGGTCGAAACGATCATAGTGCAAGGCGGTACGCATATATGCCGCAGCTTGCATGGTGTTATTTCGCTTAGCTTCCGTGATGCCAAGCGCCCATAGGAGCGGAACGGACTGGGGCTCGTAACGCAGCCCGATAGCCAGCAAATTGACCCTCTCTTGCAGCGGCTCAAGCTTGGACAGCTCAATTCGAACTCGCGTCCAATAGGGATTCCAATCGAGCGCCGCGCGAAGCCCGGATATCCGTGCGATGCCCGAAGATGCAGCTGCTGTCTGACGGTATTGCAGAGAGTTCTCGAATCTCCAGCTGTAGATGGCTGCGGTAATGAGGAATAAGACTGCAGTAACCATCAGGACCGCTCTGACTATTTGATATCGCTGACCTAAACCATTCAACCGTTCTTTTATCACTGTTAATCGGGCAGCATCCTTTGCTTGTACGGTCTCATCCGCTCCAACCATCTGATTGCTATTCACTTTCGTTCCGCCGTACAAAACGAACCAGCTTATAAGCAGCAGCCAATAGTAACCAAAGGACATATCAAAATCAATCGCAGCATGTACGAGCAGAACCATAATCGGCAGTAAGCCTAAGCGGTCGTAACACCAGACCCGATAAATCAGAACAGCTGATACTCCAATAACAAGGAGCAGGCCAATCACGCCAAGATCAAGCATCAATTCCAAATATCCGCTATGCACTTCACTGCCTACATAAGGCTGAGATTGGATTTGAGTAAACATCATACGCCAGGTATCGCCACCATGCCCAAGAAAAGGCGCTTGCTTTATGAGCTTAAATGCATCTATGTAAAACAACTTACGCGCACCCACAGTCTGAAAGTGTCCACTTAATCGTCCATGAATGACCGAGGGCAGCAGCAGCGACATGATCGTTAGCACCGCAATCCATCCACCCCAAGCGAAGTATACGATCCGGTGGCTCTCAGCCCCTTTTGCAAGCCATAATCGAATCCACGCGAACCCTGCAACCGTTATGACAAGAGCACCTATCAAAAGCAAAGCCTCGTTTATCTGCTCACCTGACTCAGCTGTTCCTGCACCGCCTCGCGCCCCAATATGGACTACGAAACGATAGGCCGCTCCAGCAGATAACATCGTCCACCCACTGTAAAGAAGCCACTTGATTCGTTCAAGACGCGAGACCAGCAGCAGCCCTAATAGCCAACCAAGTGCTGTAACAAGCCAGGCTCCTCTGGATTCTGTCAACAAAAACGCAAGCATAATTGGTAATAGCTGCAATGAAACGAAGAAGAAGGACAATTGAGATCGGGACCGAACAAGCAGCAGCCAGCTCCAAAGTAAATAAGCACCCGTTATTGCCCCTAAGAAGTTAGGATACTGCACAAACCCCGATAGTCTCGCACCAACCGCAGACAACCGAGCATCTCCAGTCGTCATCACAATATCAGGAAAGGAAATCCATCCCATCCACCCCGCAAGCGCTCCCCAAACGACGAAAACGCCAGCTGCTTGCACCGCTACAGACAGCCATTGACGCCCTCTAACAGAGTTGAATCCTATCGTGGTTATCCACAAAAAAGCGGCATAGGTAGACCAACGAATTCCTTGCTCAATCGTGCTTTGCACCGATACAGGGTTATTTAATAAAGACAATGCGTATAAACCAGCAATAGCTAAAAGGCCAGCAGCAGGATATATAACTTCCATCACACCCGTACTAGCTTTGTTTCCATTCTTCCATAGAACAATCATTCTGAACATTGTCGTTAGCAAAGCAAGGAGAATGATCATCCATTCCAAGCGATAGAAATTCATCTCAAAAAACAGACCATAGCTATAAGCAGAATATCCAAGTACCGCTGTAAAAAACAGGGCACTCAAAGATAGGAGCACGACTGAATTTTTCTTATTCCTATACATCATTTAATAACACCCATATTCTCCCTGTTCTTTGAAGTGATTGTATCATATTGGACACTTATCCCAAAAAAGTCCAGCACCGTTAAAACTTTATTAAACAACGGTTCGTTATCAACACAGTGAACACGATAACAATGGCTGATCAGGCAGAGCCGCGCAAAAACTTAAGCTTATGCTTCCGATGTAGTTTTCGCTTGATCATGCCTTAATCAGGCTGATCAGGCTGAGCCACGCAAAAACTTAAGATTATGCTTCCGATGTAGTTTTCGCTTGATCATGCCTTAATCAGGCTGATCAGGCAGAGCCACGCAAAAACTTAAGATTATGCTTCCGATGTAGTTTTCGCTTGATCATGCCTTAATCAGGCTGATCAGGCTGAGCCACGCAAAAACTTAAGATTATGCTTCCGATGTAGTTTTCGCTTGATCATGCCTTAATCAGGCTGATCAGGCAGAGCCACGCAAAAACTTAAGATTATGCTTCCGATGTAGTTTTCGCTCGATCATGCCTTAATCAGGCTGATCAGGCAGAGCCACGCAAAAACTTTTAGGGGGATCAAGATCAATGATACAACTTAAACAAATTGAACATGCTTTTAAGCTTGGGCGAAAGGGTAGTGAGCGGGAGGTGCCTGTTCTTAGAGGCATCGATTTGACCGTTAAAAGCGGTGAGATTGCAACGTTAATCGGGCGCAGCGGCTCTGGCAAATCCACACTGCTTCATATTGTGGGCGGATTCATCCGACCTACCAGCGGCAGTATTACGATTGCCGGTCAAGACACAACCGCCTACGGCGAGGGACAATGGGCGGACTTTCGCAGACGCCACGTCGGTGTTGTGTTTCAGAACTTCCAGCTCATTCCGAGTATGACTGCCTATGAGAATGTTGAGCTCCCACTCGTGCTGCAGGGTACAGCCCCAAGTGTTCGCCGTAAGCTCACGCTTGAACTGATGGATCGTCTAGGCATCGCGGATTATAGCGACCATTATCCAAGTGAACTATCAGGAGGGCAGCAGCAGCGAGTCGGCATCGCCCGCGCTCTTATTCTCAATCCACCCATCATTCTTGCCGATGAACCAACGGGGAGCTTGGACAGTGAGAACGAGGAACAATTCCTGCAGCTGCTCCAGTCACTCAACCGGGAGAGCAAGCTAACGCTGCTCATTATCACACATGATGATAAGGTCGCCTCCATTGGGCATAAAAAATTGCGAATTGAAGACGGCAAGCTGCTAAACCAAGCAGAACCCCGTAAGCTGGAGGTTGTAAAATGATGAAAATGAAAGATAAAATCCGTTTCGTTCGGCAAAATATGAAGAAAAATAGATCGCGTGTTTTTATGACTATACTCGCCACCGCCATGGGCTGCTCCTTCTTAATCATGATTGCGTCCGTTGCCTTCGGCCTGCAGAAGAGTATCGTCAATAAAGTACTTGAAGATCAAAACCTAACCCAAATTCAAGTTCATTCCAAGAAGAGTGGCGATTCCTACAATGCTCCACAGCAATCCGATATCGATGCTTTGAAAAAGATGGACCATGTCAAGGCCGTTACCACGCAGAGAATGGCACATGGTGATACGGAAATCGACGGCTATAAGTCATCTACTTCCGTCACAGTCACCGATTTTGAACAGGAAACCAAATCCGGACTCAAGCTCTCGAAGGGCCGTATGCCCATCAATGAGAACGAAACGATTGTCGGTTACGATTTTGCCAAAAACTTAATAAAAACCGGAACTAAAGAAGCTTACCCCGAAAACCCGATTGGACAAACAGTAACCCTCCATGCAAAGGGATTTGACCAAAACAGCAATAAGGAAATTGATCTAGCAACGATAAAGGTTACCGTTGTAGGAATTATGGAAAAGCCAGCTAAGCAGTGGATCGAAGGCAGAAACATGTATCTCTCTGATACTTTCCAAAGCAAGTTATTTCCGAAAATTGAAGAAAACAGACCAGATATTAAGGTTTACGCGGATAGTGCGAAGGAGGTTACCTCGATCTCCAAAGCTCTGCGTGGTCAGCATTTCGAAATTTATTCGGTCGCTGATTCAATCAAGCAAATGGATCTTGTGTTTCTTGTGATGAAAATCGGATTGATTTTTGTCGGTACCATTGCCGTGCTTATCGCTTCAATCGGGATCTATAACACCATGACTATGGCTGTTACCGAGCGTTCGCAGGATATCGGAATTATGAAAGCCATCGGAGCGCATCCAAGGACCATTCGAAGCATTTTCTTACTCGAGAGCTTTGGAATCGGTTTGATCGGTGTCTTTATAGGTGCTGTCATTTCTTATGCCCTTAGTGCAATCATAAACAAAGTCGTACCACCGATCTTATCGTCTGTTCTGGACAGTAAACCACCGGCGAACTTTATCTTCTCGGATATCCCCTTAACGCTAACACTAGTCAGTGTAGTTATTAGTCTTGGCGTTGCCATTATCTCCGGCATGCGTCCTGCTGCAAGAGCAACTCGAATTGATGTACTTCGAGCACTTAGACGTGACATTTAAACGGAACAGCAATGACTTCAAACAACAAAAGGCGCGATTGGTCCAAGCGACCCATCAGCGCCTTTTATGTTTTGACTATTACTACCCTTTAAACCGCTGGTTTGCAGTAATGTGCTTTCTGCGATAGTAAGCAGCAATATGTTCACGAAGCAGAAAAGCACGCAGAGAACGCTGCTGAATCTCATTAATGTCATGAAACCTTGCGCCGTAAAAGCTTTGCCCACTTCCCTCTTCTTTTCGAACAATCTCAAGCTTACAGCTAAGCTCGAAGCCCAATTGGATGGTCGCTTCCAGCCACTCATCCGTATTAAGCTCATCTATGGTCTCCAACACGAAGCCAACACCTGTGGAACTAATATTCCTTACGGACAGTGGCAATACATCTGTGACTTCGATGACCTCAAGACCATTCACTGTCTCCCTCGTATCTTTTAAGGAGCGACTCAGCTTCCCCCTATGATTAACCTCAAACCGCGGAGCTTCCCTTTTCTCCTCCAGCCCAATAAGCGAGCGAGCCGGAAAAATAACAGCGATTGATCCTTCAGCCTTCGCAATGACCGTTGATTGTAACCGATGAATGCCAACAGGTGAATACAGCGTTAGGTTGACCGGATTACTCAACTCGAAAGACTTGAATTCCGTCATCTCGATCTCCATCATTTCACCCTCGACATGCGTCAAAATACCTGTGGATACATAGCCCTCTTTCTCTACAACTGTCCGGCTATGCAAGAGAGCATTGGAGGAGAAAGTCTGCTTGCCCGAATTATATGTTTCTTTGTTAGATCCAGTTGAATGAGTCATCCTCTGTACCTCCTATAGGTTCAACTAGTATTAAAACAGAAAAAGCACCTTCCATCGCCAGGAAGCCGCTCATTTCACCTCATTTGAGATGAGTGCTTTCGGCAGCCAGGCTATCAATCGTTCCGTTAAGAACATTAGATCCTTTAGCTTTGCGTCCTTGCCTTTCGACAAGTTTGCTATTATCGATGCTATAAAGTTAGTGAGCTTATAGCTCTTCAATAATCAATAGACTATTCTGATCCTTAAGATCAATTTGATAGGGTGCAGCTGGTGTAGTTCCATCCGCTTCACGCAGTATCCTGACAATCGGCCGATGAAGCGCTAATGGATTATTGAGCGCAACAACCCCGATTTGTCCCGAACTTAGCTTTACCGTTGTCGAAACCGGATAGATCGAGATATGCTTACAAAAGGTCTTGATCAGCTCTAGTTCAAAGTATGTGTTACCGGCAGCAAACAAGAATTCTATCGCTTCCGAAGGTGTGTGTCGTTTACGATAAGGCCTCGGCGATGTCAACGCGTCGTACACATCAGCTATAGCGATGATTTGTGCATATTCATGAATTGCGTCACCCTTGAGCTGTCGTGGATATCCGGATCCATTATATCGCTCATGATGCTGAAAAGCGCAGTGAGCAGACAGCAGCGATATATCATGCTGCGCACGTATAATATTGAAGCCTTCTTCTGTATGCTTCTCCATAGCGATTCGTTCTGCACTGCTAAAAGGCGACGTCTTGCTCAGCAATTCTTTTGGCAATCGTGTCATTCCAATATCGAATAGTAATGCACCCATGCCGAGCTCTTCAAGCTGGTTACGGTTATATCCTTTGGCCAGTCCCATAATACCTGCGAGAATCGCGACATTCACGGAATGCTGGAAGAGGTAACCATCTGCTACCTGAATGTTGGTCAAATTCACCATCACATTCTCACGCGTAATCAGATCCTGCATAATATCGCCAAACACTTTACGAAAGGATCGTCCCATCTCAGGCGCTATCGTTCGGCCTCTAATTACTGGCTGGTCAATAAGCGTACTCATCGTCTTATATACCGCATCTGTCGCAAGTTTTCGTGTATTGTCTTGAATTGCGCTAGTCGGCTCCAAGTCTTCTGTCATCGGATCATCGATATAAAGTATATCGACGCCAAGAGAAGTTAAGCGCATAATAAATCGTTCATTTAGTTCGACACCAACACCAAGCAATATGTTCCCATTTTCTTGGAATATGGCACGAGCTAATTTATCTCCCGGCTTAGCGGAGTGAATGTGTAGTTTTCTCATGTGTGTACTCCCGCCTTTAATCACATTGCTATAGTCTGCTAGGCTTGTTTTATTTCCGGCTCGGCAGCTATCCGTTTGGTTATCACTTTATGAGCGTACATTCGTTTGTCAGCTGTTTGCACAAGCTGAGTGAGCTTAGAACCTTCTACAGGACAAACTGCGCTTCCAAGTGATACTGAAAGAAGTAAACCAGATTGCTGAGAGAGCTTCAATAATTGTTCATGAAGCTGTGCAGATAACTTGTCTATACTTTTATCATCGGCATAGGGACAGATCATGATGAATTCATCTCCGCCCCACCTTGCAACAATCTCTCCCTTAGTCGAGCAATCCTTCAATGTCTGTGAAATAAGCTTAAGTGCCATATCCCCTCGCGCATGTCCGAAGCGATCATTTACCTCTTTAAAGTCATTCACATCGATTAGAATAACGGATAATCTCTTATGATTGCGCTGTGCCTGCAAACTCAGCTTCGGGAAGCTGAGTTCGACAAATCTACGGTTGTATATATCAGTTACGCAATCTACGAAGGAATCAATTTTGAGTTGATCATACTTACGGCCAATTATCCACGATAACGGTAAGGCAACTGCAGCGAAAATGGCCGCACCAATTGAGACTGATATCCAACCATGGGTCTTACTCGACCAGTAGTTCAGCCCAGTCGTAAACAGTATCATGCCGATCGCAATCATTACTGCTATAATACGTCCTTGGTGCGACAATTCGCTCCCTCCGCTCTCTTAGAAATTCACAACTCGATTACGACCATTATCCTTAGCTTTATATAAGGCTGCATCCACATTGACGAACAGCTCGCGCAGATATGCTTTAGCATCTAGAAGTTGAACATCCAATGGTTCTTCGATAGCAATAACTCCCATACTAATGGTCACAGAAATCTGTGTATTCTCGACCCCTGACGGTATCTTATTGCTTTCTACTGCTGTTCGGATTCTCTGTGCCAGCATTTCCGCTTGTGCTCGATTCGTATGCGGCAAATAAACCGTGAATTCTTCGCCGCCATACCTAGCTAATATATCTGTTCTCCTTAGAACAGAACGGACGATGTCAGCCGTTCTTCTAATAACTTCATCACCAACCGGATGTCCGTATCGATCGTTAACCGTTTTAAATAAATCGATATCAAAAAGAAAAATAGCAAATGGAATGCGATAGCGTACATTGATCATCACTTCATGCTCTAACTGCTGCATTAAGTATCTGCGATTGAAACAGCCGGTTAGCCCATCTGTAATGGCCATTCTCTCCAGCTTCTGATTCGCTTGGAACAGCTCGTCTTGCATAAACATGAGCGCTCGATTACGCTCCTGAAGCGCCACATATTGTTTCTTGGATTCGTCGATTAGTCCCCGAAGCTCTGAGATATCCTGGAACGTGATTACTCTTCCGATTATTCGCTTATCCGCAATGATCGGCGCAACATTCAGGGACAAGTGATTTGGCTTGTCTGCATTGTTGAAACAAATTTCGGTCTGCAGTCGTTCAAAGGGATTCATCCAATAGGCTTGAAGAAATTCTTCCGTCTGATTATTGGATGAAAAAGAAACCATTATATTGTCCATATCCAGTCTGTCTCCAAGCTTTATGCCAAGCTGTGGGACCACCCTAGGATTCATCTCGATGACATGATCCTGATTATCAAGAACAAGGATACCGACAGCAATCGTATCCACAACAAGCTGTTGTGAGATTTTACTCCTGTCAAACATACGATGCTTCTGAATCGAGATAATGAAATAAATGTCCGACAGCACGATACCAAGTGAGGTCAGCCCAGGAATAACTGGAAGCCAAGGATCAAGGAGGACGTTCAGGGTCAAATCCAATACTGTGAAAAAAATAAGAATAAATATACCAAGAAGCGCATTAGCAATTTGCGAGCGATCCTGAATCGTCGAGACTGAATGGGACGCACGCCATAATAGACAAAGCGAGTAGATAAAGTAGCCTAATAGCACAGCAAGCATTAACCAAAAGATTGGCCCATATATTCGTTCCTCGTACCGACCATCAACAGCCTCAACAAAGGAGTTCCATGGATTCGAAGCTATTCCAATAGCAACTAGAAGTGCAGGCAGTACCATGTAAAACAGCGATCTTCGTCGAGGCATATAAGACTGATTGATTAAGAAGTTGGAGAATAGAAGCCATCCGAACCCAATCATAGATAAGCCGACAAACGATATCGTGATGTAGGTGAGCTGGAGTTGAGGATTGTCTGTCGTGTGAACTGCGACTTGACCGAGCGGCCAGATCATCATAAAGAAGTGGAAGAGCAGATAGACTTTATGTAAGCGTGTAATCACATTGTAAACAAATACATAAGCAAACAATACGAATAGAATAAGAAAGAGGCTTATGTCTAACCATGTCAATAGTCCCACAACACTCCACCCAATCACGATTTATATAGTAGAAATTATCGACCTGGGACTAGCCATACTCTCTTATTCTATCACAGTCCGCATTTATTCGACAATGACTTGCGTCTTCTTATTTAACATTAGTCGTTATCTCTTGTAAACGGCTAGCAAGAGCTCGCTCCAGGTAGGGCGAAAGGCGCAGCATATCTCGAAATGCCACATACTCGTCCCATTTTTGCTTGGTTTCACTTGCAGCGCCTCGAACAGCTCGAATCAGCATGTTCTTGGGTGTATGCTCAGGATCAATAAATTCCAGAAGCTGTGTCTTATAACCAAGAACCTCAAGTAGTTGAGCGCGCACTGCATCGGTAGCAAGCGCAGAGAAACGTTCTTTCAGCAGGCCATGGGATAGAAGCGGTTTCAACCCTTCATTGGCTACTTGACGGAATAGTTCATGCTGACAGCAAGGAACGGATAAGATGAGAGAAGCGCCCCACTCAACGGCCTTCACCAGTGCTGCATCGGTAGCCGTATCGCATGCGTGCAAAGTGACCACCATATCAACAGCAGACTGATCCTCATATTGTGCAATATCGCCAACCTGAAAATGCAGCTTCTCATAGCCTAATTTATTAGCAAGCTCCTTGCAAAAAGCGATAACATCTTCCTTCAAATCGAGTCCTACAACTGAAATCTGACGTTTCTGCTTGATCGCAAGCAAATGATAGAGTGCGAAGGTTAAGTAGGATTTGCCACAGCCAAAATCAACAATCTTGATTTCTCGATCCGTTGGCAGATTCGGCAGAACATCGGAAACCATTTCGAGAAACCGATTAATTTGCCTGAACTTATCCTGCTTCTTAGCATGGACTTGTCCATCCTTCGTCATAATGCCAAGCTCAATCATGAAAGGAATGAGTTCTCCTTCTTGAACGACGCGCTGCTTTTGCCGGTTATGAGCGAGTGATTCTCCCGCAGCTTTGGCTGTTGCTGGCTTGATTAGCATCGTTGCTTTGCCTTTCTTAGAGAAAAGCAGCTGCGCGTCTGCTTCATTCGTCTTGAACAAGGCTTGGCGGTAGTGCTGCTCCAGCCATTCAATAATTCGCGCATAAGCTTCTGCTTGCGGCACGTTCTCATGGGTAACCTTCGTTTGAAAATGATATTCAAATTGAATATGTCTATTCCCTTTTAGCTCAATGGGACGGATGACTGTTTTTGCCGGAATGCTTGCATCCTTGCGTCTTAGCTGACTGAATATCGCTTGACGAAGGCTGCCGCTTTCTATCCACTGCTGTATATTCTCTTGCCATTGTTCCATCTTCTCTCATTCAGCTCCTAAACAATCTTTGAGGTCGATACCTGTTGGCGTCCCTCGAGAACTTCATCTCTTGGAAGACCGCCTTCTATAAGCCTTTCATCTGGGAGCAGCAGCAGGCGGCGATAAAAGTCATCCGCTTCCTCCTGCAGGAGCATACCATCCACCAGCAATTCATAGAGTACATTCTCCGCTTGATCATATCGTCCGTCGGCTTCATACCATTCAAACATAAGCCGCTTTGTCGCCTCAGGCAGCTCGTAGGCCTTTAATTGGAGCGCAAGATCGTTGGCCTCCTCAGATGGTGTACGGAGCAATAACGGTGCATCCAGCAGAGCAAGCCGCATGAACAAATGAAAGGCCTTCAAACGACTGACGTAACTTTGATCCAAGCGTCCAAGCTCTTCTAGAATCTCGCCCTCTTCCTTCATCAGCAGGGCAATTGCGTGCAAATTAGCTGTCTCCACGACTCCATTAGTGGTTAAAATTCTTATCAGATCGACATCAGACAAGGAACGGATTAGTTTGCCATTCAACCGAAATTGCTGATTAAACAAATCGTCAATAACAAAAAGTGCTTCTTCCTGTTTCTGTTCTTTGCGAAGCCCCATCATTTGTCCCATGACCTGACCCATTTGCCCAATCATCCGCATGAAATAATCTCTTTCAAACATCGTTATCCTCTGCCTCTCCCTGCCACTGACTAGATCGTGGATAGATAGCTCATAAAAGCGGAAATACGTTCTCCAAGCGCCGCCGGTGACTCCACCATGGACATATGACCGGATCCATCAAGCACTACTTGTGTTACATGCGGACCTTTAGTCGTAAACGTATTCTCAGCCGGAATGATTGCATCCTCAGAACCTGCGATAAGGAGCAGTGGGATATGCAATTGAGAGAGCACGCCTGTTCGATCTGGTCGTGTCTTCATTCCTTGAGCTGTTGCCGCAGCGCCAGCACCCGAAGTACCATAACCAATTTCAATGATATGCTTCACGATTGGCTCCATGGATTCGAGATGCTTAGGTGCGAACAGCTTCGGTATTAATCCGTCCACAAAAGGATGAATACCTTTCTCCTGGATGGCTGCAGCTGCTTTATCCCGATTCTTCTTCGCTTCCTCACTATCGGGCTTCGCTGTAGAATGAACAAGACTGAGGGACTTCAGACGATCTGGGCTGCGCTCTGCAAAAGCAAGCGCTACATAGCCCCCGAGAGAATGTCCGAATAAGCTGACACTTTCCAAACCAAGCTCATTCAGCAGCAGCAGCAGATCATCCGCAAAGGCATCTATCTCGTAAACTTGCTCCTCGGGAGCTGAGCTTCGGCCATGTCCTCGCAGATCGGGTACGATAATTCGACCTTTGTTCTCCAACAGGGGGACAATTCGTTCCCAATAAGCAGAGCTTCCACAGAAACCATGTAACAGTACGATAACGGGTTCAGAAGACCCGCCTTTGTTCCCTTGACTGCCAGAGTCAAAATAGGCGATTTGACGTCCTCCGGAAGCGGTGACGATTTGATTAGCTATTGATATTTCGCTCATCTGCTATCATCCTCTCTGAATCGAACCTATTTATGTCTCCAAGCGGAATGTATGGCATCTGTGACAGCACGAGCCAAATCGATTACTTCATATAAAGATGCGCTTTGCAGACTCCAGTATGGCTTCACACTAAGCGGAGCGACGATACCTTCCAGGCTATAATTGCCGATTGGGGGCAGATTCTTGCCAACAGCACGAGCCGGATATAACGGACCCTCGGAAATGAGATAGCGACAGGCATCATCGATCTTGCCAAGGCAGGCATCAATCGCAATAACGGGAAGCGATGCTGGCATATCCAGGACGCTCGCTTCATAACGAGTTGAATCCCATGGTTCCTTCAACGTACCCCTGACAACTGGCCAGCCAAGCTCCTCAAGCATCGTTCCAATCCAAGGCCCAAAAGAATCCCCCGTCGATCGGTCCGTTCCGATGCATACAATAGCAAGCCCAGACTTATCGGGATGCATCAAAGCCACCTTATCAAAAAACGATCGAACACCGCCTATGTCAACCTTCTCACGAAGATGCTGTTCATGGATTGTGTCTCTACGTGCTTTAGAACGATTGACCATAATTACTCCTTAACGTCTTTGCAGAATTTACTAAGATGCTTCTGGAAGAGCGAGCTCCCTTAGAAGCACAAAAATGATTATCGATCATTACCTTACTTCTAATTGTACAGAAAAGGGGGCCAAGCTACAAATGAAGCCAGGTAGCGATTACTATCCTGCTCATGATACAATACGAACAACCGTAAAGGTAAGAAGAGGAGGTCCTATATTAATGAAAAATTTAGATCAACCGACAGCTGAAAATGTCGAATTCATGATAGAAGCGATTAAAACTAAATTAAGAATGGCTTCTGGAGCAGCCATGCAAGCATCAAACTTCAGTATGGACAAGTACGAGGATATGAAAGATATTTACGATCTCATAGCGAGTAAAGAAAAATTCAGTATTAGTGAAGTTGAAGCACTCGTATCTGAGCTTGGCCGCCTTCGCGCTTAATAAACCTACTTATTAACAGTTTGTGACAATTAGTAACATTATTCGACCATATATTAGAAAAAAGAAACCGCTGCTTCTAAGCCGGTTTCTTTTTTATCTCTCAGACAGCTATTTTATTGGTCAAATGAATCATTCGATGGATCGGGAACTTTAGCAGCCGCGGTTATGGAAAGCTTAATCGTAACCACCTTATTCTCACCCTTCAAGAAATGAGCAAGCCGCTCCAGCTTATCAGCCAGCTCCGGTCCGGTTAATGTCGTATTGAGCTCATAACCGAATTGATCGGCAGGAAGACTTCGCTCATGCGTCACATAGGCAGCCGAAACATAGTGATCTGCTCCATTACGAGAGGACAGCAGTTGTTCTGGTGAGAACTTGTCTGATTTATTCACAACCCGTTCATATATTCGCAGCTTCTTAAGCAGCATGTAATATTGAGCTGAATGTTTGAAGCCCCAAGCATCACGAATATCCTTAAGCGTATAATCCATCTTCCACTGCTTCAGCTTCTCCACTTGGTCATCTGTTGATAAGCCCAGAAAATCATCCAGTGGTATAATTGGTAAAGGCATTCTAAATCCCTCCGAAAATTCTGAAATTGAACTCTTTTATATTTTCGCCACTGCTAACATGATTCCTCTAAATAATTATAAAAAAATTCCATTATTAATTATTATTAACCTAGGCTGCCAATGTAACTATGCAATAGCATAGCCCTATGTGCCCCTTCCTTAAACCAAATAGACGATCTCTTTCCGAGATATCGGAAAAGCGATCGTCCTATTATTGTATCCCGCCTTATTGTTTGCTTGTGATCAAGCCGAGCGAGGTAAGGAACCGCTTAAATGCATATTGGCCTTCCCGTGTGCGTTTATAGACGCCAGCATCCTTGAGAACATCAAGAAATTTTCGGCCAACCTCATCTCGCAGCACCTCTTCGGCTTGCCAAGTAGATAGTTTATTACCATGAACGGCAATCATATCGCGAATCCAATCCTCATGCTTAGCTAGTGGACCATCCTGAAAAGAAGCTTGATTTAAATCCGTTCCGAGGGTGAGCATTTCTGCAATTTCTTCGAGCTCGGTTTTTAATCGACCTGGAAGAACAGCTAGTCCCATCACCTCGATTAAGCCGATATTTTCTTTCTTAATATGGTGTAAGTGCTGATGCGGATGAAAGATTCCGCTCGGAAACGCTTCGGTTGTCCGGTTATTACGCAGAACGAGATCAAGTTCATACTCACCGTTATCACGAATACGTGCGATTGGCGTAATCGTATTATGCGGCACTTGCTCACCGCCTTGATCCGAGAATGCAATAATATCTGCTTCAGGATCGCTATAAGAGCGCCATGCCGTCAGAAGGCGGCTTGCTGCCCTCAATACAGCCGCTTTACTTGTACCATTCACACGTACCACCGACATTGGCCATGCAACTGTGCCGTAACGAAGACCTGGCTCTGCAGGATCCGTGAAGATCGCTTCTACGGATGCTGCCTCCATCGGGAATACATGTCGACCCGCTTGAAAATGGTCATGGCTAAGAATGGAGCCGCCCACAATCGGCAAATCTGCATTTGATCCGATAAAGTAATGCGGGAATACATCGACAAAATCGAGCAGCCTTGCAAATGATTCGTCTGAGATGCGCATCGGCTCATGCTTTCCTTTGAACACGATGCTGTGCTCATTGTAGTAGACATAAGGCGAGTATTGGAAGTACCATTGTTCTCCACGCAGTTCCAGCGGGATTACACGGATATTTTGACGGCCTGGATGGTCGGCACGGCCCGCATAGCCTACATTATCGATACATAGTAAGCATTTTGGATAATGACTGGGTGCCATTGTTTTGAGCAAAGCAATTTCCTTGGGGTCCTTCTCCGGCCTCGATAAATTGATGGTAATCTCAAGCTTACCGTATTCGGTTGGCTGCTCCCAATACTGATTCTTCGCAATGCGATCCATCCGTATATAATTAGAATTGATATTCTGGCGATAGAAATCATCTGTCGCACGGGCAACACCCTCAGATGCAGAGAGTCTTTGGAACTTGGCTGCTGTCTCTGACGGACGTGGCATAACCAGTCCCATAATGCGTGCATCCAGCAAATCTCGGAACGTGATTGTGTTATCAGGAATAAGACCGATTGACGCGCCGTAATCAAGAAGCTGCTCCAGCACCGTTATTGGGCTTTGGAGATTCTCCTCAGGCACTTCGCCACTGTAGGCTTCGGTAAATTTGAATAGGTCCAGCAATGCATTTCGTGACGAATAGCTATCAAGCTGCTCAGCCAGTCCATGCTGAACAGCGAATTGAACCAGACGTTCGATCAGTACGAGCGCTTCATCAGCACTCGGCGTTTGATGTTGTTGTTTCATAATAGACTCCTTTGTAAAGCGCTCTGCTAACTATGCATACCACCCGCTCTAGCTGAGGGGTGGTATACGGTGACTTTACTTGTCGTTATAGCCGCTTGGATTAGCTTGGTGCCACGCCCATGCGCTGCCGATAATGTCTTCAAGTTTATTACGTGTAGGATTCCAGCCAAGCTCTTGGCGAGCACGATCGGATGAGGCAACGAGTATAGCTGGATCACCCGCACGGCGATCCTCGATGACAGCTGCTATTTCACGACCAGTTACTTGGCGTGCTGTGTCAATAACCTGCTTCACGGAGAAGCCTGTACCGTTACCTAAATTATAAACCGAGCTTTCGCCGCCTTTACGCAAACGATCAACCGCTAGCACATGCGCATCGGCAAGGTCGCTTACATGAATGTAATCACGGATACAAGTGCCATCCTCAGTCGGATAATCTTCTCCGAAGACGGAGATATGAGGCCTCTGGCCAAGTGCCGCCTGAATAACTAATGGGACCAGATGCGTCTCCGGACTGTGATCCTCGCCGATACGGCCGCTAGCGTGAGCGCCTGCTGCATTGAAATAACGAAGTGCGACGAATTTCAAGCCATAAGCGGTATCGTACCACTTCATCATTTTCTCCATAGCCAGCTTGGTTTCTCCATAGGTGTTCGTAGGAAGCGTCCGGTCATTCTCTTGGATCGGCAAGCTTTCTGGTTCGCCGTAGGTTGCCGCAGTCGATGAGAATACAATCTTCTTCACGTCATATTGGATCAGCTTCTCCAGCAATACAAGCGTGCCATAGACATTGTTGTGATAATATTTGCCTGGATCCTTCATACTCTCGCCTACTAGTGAATTAGCTGCAAAATGTATAACAGCATCAATGCTATTCTCTTGAAAAATCGTATCTAGAAATTCTCCATCACGCAGGTCACCTACATAAAGTTTACCGCCGATAATGGCATCCTTATGGCCTTGCTGCAGATTGTCTATAATAACGATTTCTTCACCGCGCTCTACTAATGCTGCCACGGCATGCGAGCCAATATAACCCGCTCCTCCAGTTACTAATACTGCCATTTGGTTTCTCCCCTTTTCAGTTCGTTCCTTGTCCTTCATTCCTTGTCCAAGAAGTTCTTAAACGCTTAAGATAATTGCTCTACACCATTACCGATTGTACAAACATAAAAGTCTGGTGTAAGGCCTGTCGCTGCAAAATACTGACGTCCGACTTCTTCCTTGAAGCGTTCGATGCTGTCCTCGTGAACAAGTGAGACTGTACAGCCGCCAAAGCCGGCCCCCGTCATTCTTGAGCCGAGTACGCCTTCCACGGAACGTGCTGCTGTAACCATTGCATCGAGCTCTAAACCTGTTACTTCGTAAAGATCACGAAGCGAGTCATGCGACTGATTCATCAATTGTCCGAAGGCTTCCAAGTCATTCGCCTTAAGCACCTCGATGGAACGAATAACACGGTCTATCTCTTCCACCACATGCTCAGCGCGCATGCGGACGACTTCATCCTTGATGAGATGCTTATTCGCGTTAAAATCTGCAAGGGAGAGCTGACCAAGCAGGGTAAGACTTGGGAAGGCTGCCTTCAAATCCTCAACCGCTTGCTCGCATTGACTGCGGCGCTCGTTATATGCAGAATCCACTAGCCCCCGACGTTTATTCGTATTGCCGATGACCAATTGATACTGACCAGATTGGAAAGAAACCAGATCATATTCGAGTGTATCGCACATGAGCAGAATCGCGTGATCCTTACGACCATTTGCTACCGCAAATTGATCCATGATGCCGCATTGAACACCGTTGAATTCATTCTCCGATTTCTGTGAAAGCAGTGCGATCTCAACTGTATCCGTAGGATATCCGCCCATCGTCAGCAGCGCAAAAGCCGTAACAACTTCAATGGATGCCGAGGATGAAAGACCTGCTCCATTAGGAATCTCACCATGAAACAGAAGATCGAAGCCTGTTTCAAACTTGCGACCGCGCTGCTGAAGCTCTTTCACGATACCCTTTGGATAGTTCATCCAATCATCGGCTTCATCATAAGCGATCGGCTCAATTGGCAAATGCCTATGCTCGGCAAAGTTTGTTGAGGCTAAGCCTAGTTGATTATCATTGCGGTTGCGGATCAGCAGCGTTGTACCAAAGGTCAATGCCGCTGGAAAAACATAACCTCCATTATAATCCGTATGTTCCCCAATCAGGTTAACCCTGCCTGGCGCATGAAAGACATGGATGCTCTCTGATGATTCACCATATACGTTAAGAAATCGTTGTGTCAGCTCCTGGATGTTAGCCATCGTTGCACCACTTTCCTTCTGTTGTGTAGTTGTTTCACTCTAGCATTAGTATAGCTGAACACAGAGTAGAACAAAATGGCTTGATGTGAGCATGACATGGATATATGTGACTTTATTCGAATGTATGAAGGAAGCTATGTTACTATTAAAGCCTAAGCAGATATTCCTATTGGCAAAGGAAGTGGAGCGATTTGAACCGATCAGTAACCTACTCGGTTGTATCGAACCCGATACCGAATGAACATGGTGATTTATATGTATTATTTTCCGGTGAAAGCCAAACAAAGCCCGGCCATATGGTCGGGCCCAAAGTCTATGACTTCTATTTGATGCATCATGTACTGTCTGGCTCCGGCACTTTCTCTTATGAGGGCGAGCAGCGTGAGGTAAGTGCCGGACAGTCCTTCTTGATTCATCCTGACCAGCTAATCAGCTATGCCTCAAGTGAATCGGAGCCTTGGCGTTATCGCTGGATAGCCTTTGAAGGACCTCAAGCTGCCAAGCTCGTTTCTGGAGCCGGCCTATCCGCACAGCAGCCCATTATCAACACAGGTCTGAATCCAAGAGTAAGTGTGCTCTACCGCAGTATAGAGCGATCCTTCCGTCATGGCGGCTCGACCGCACATCTGCGCGCAGCCGGCTATTTATATCTTTTGTTTGCCGAGTTCGGCATGCTGCTTAGCAAGGAGGAAGCAGGAGCTCCTCAGCGAGGCAATGATGGCAAGGCGCTCATACAGCAGGTTATCCGTTATCTATCAACGCAATATACGGAACCTATATCAATCGAGAATATAGCAGAGATGCTCGGTTATAACCGCGCTTATCTATCACGGCTATTCAAGCAGCAAACCGGCCTTACACCCGTAACGTTCCTGCTCAAGCTTCGCATAGATAAAGCACATTTATTACTGCGTGAGCGGCTGGAGCTGACGATTGAGCAAGTCGCTGCTTCAGTCGGCTTTCAGGACCCGCTCTACTTCTCCAAGCAATTCCGACGTTTCTACGGGCAGTCGCCGACCGTTTATCGAGAGACCATGAAGACGCTGTAAGCTGAAGGAGTTCAGGAATTTAATCAGTGCTTGCCATCAGGAAAACAAAAGCGCAGCGGACGGAATCGTTCTGAAGAAGCGTAGCGTTCGCCTTTGTCTCCTTATTTCTACCCCTGAGGGATAGAATCAAGAAATAGGGAGACAACAGCGATCGTAAGAATGATCCGTCCGCGCAGCGGGCTTCCTGTTATTCGACGAGCTCCTCAACCTTCTCGGCTAAGAATAGACGATAAATACGGACGATGATGATTTTGACGACCATGTAGAACGGAATCGCCAGAATAACGCCTAGAATACCAGACATCTCCCCCGCTACCAGCAATAAAACGATCGTAGTCAGCGGATGAATATCGATTCTTTTCCCATAAATAAAAGGCGATAAAACGTTCCCCTCAATTTGCTGGGCGATTACAACGACGATCAACACCCATAGTACCATGGTTGGAGAAACAATAAAGGCTACAATAACACATGGAATAGCGCCTAGTATTGATCCGATATACGGGATAATGTTGAGAATCGTGGCAATGATCGCGATCAGCAGCGAATAGGGCAAGCCTATGATCAAAAATCCGATGTACATCATAACGCCAAGCAAAGAGGTAATAATCATCCGGCCCAGAATAAATCCGCTCAAAGCCGAATCGATTTCGTCCAGCACTTCTTTTCCATCCCGCGTGTATCGACTTGGAATGAGGTGAAGAAAAGATCTCGGGATGGACTCCCCTTCTTTGAGCATGTAATACGAAATAATTGGAGCAGTCGCTACAACGATGATGAAGCTGGTTATGGCAGAGATGACATTCGTCACATAATTGGATGCAGTCGTAATGATTGTGTTCAGAAGCTCGGATAGTTTGTTAGAAAGATCCGAATTACCCGGGTTTAAGAAACCAACGATTCGATTGCTCTGAATATTGTTAAGTTGAGTCTTGAATCCTTCAATCAGCATTGGAACACTATCGGCAAAGTTATTGATCTGTTTAATGAGTGTCGGCCAGACGACGATGAAGAAAATAAAAGCCAAGGCTGCAAATAGGAAATAAATCAGCAGAATGGCTACGATTTTGTTCATTTTCCTTTCTGTGAGGAAGTGAACAATCGGACGCAGCAAGTAGTAAAAGAAACCTGCGAGTACAAAGGGCACAATGAGGATGTTGAACATTTTGGATAAGGGTTGGAATAGAAAGCTGACCTTTGAAATCATGTAGATGATCAGCAGCAGCCCCAGCGTATACACGCAAAATCGAAAAAATCTGCTTTTTTGCAGCATGATTGAACTCGCCCCTTTGGATACAAAAGTAGACCGTTCGCCAATGAACGGTCTACTCTTGTTAGATGTTTCTATTGGATAATTCCATTTTATACAAGAACCAAGGGGGAGTAAACCACTCGAGGATTAAAATCCTCATTGGGGAATGGCACACCGCCCCAAGCGATGACGACAATCTATCCCAAGTTATGAACCGTATGAACATTAGTGACTTGAACTTCCATCGTAAATCCATCATTCATTCGGGTTGATACATGAGACTAGAATGACTTGAATGACTTGAACTCGCTTAAATGGTATAGACCACAGTTAGGCTCGTCTTCTGCCGAAAATAAGCGAGATGACGAAAATAACAAGAAATACGAAGAATAAAACGGCTCAACACTAAAACTAGTGGTTGACGACGAAGGTAATCAGATGTTGAGCGGACAGGAGAGCTCTTATTTCATTCCAATCACTGCATGTAGGTAGACTAAAGGACAGAGAAGCCGCTATTCTCCAGCAAATCATCTGAAACCAGCTGCATTTTAGTTGATAGCGGAACCTGTGTCCGCTGAACTTGTTTGGAGTCGTGTTTCGATCTGAATAGCGGTTCCACAGTCCGCTCAGCAAGATTAACGGGAAAAATGACCGCTCAGCCCAAAATCGAGAGAATGAAATGGTGGTTTTCCTGTTATTTCTTATTGAACGTCTGAATCGCTGTGTAGAATCACCTATCGACGAATAAAAAGCGGCTTAGACTCGAAACGGACCCGTTACAAAATAGTCAACCACTGATTATAAGATTGAGCCAATAAAACTTTTGCTTTACTTCCGGCTTGTCGCTGCTAATGTAAATAATCCTAAAATCCCTGCCATTAAAGCCCTTGAGGAAATATAAAATGGTTAGTGAAAGGTGAGCTGCAGGCAGGGCTCGCGACGGCCGACGATCTCCCCGGCGTCATTGACGATCGCCGGCGGGAACTGCTCGCGGATGCGACTGACGAGGTTGCCGCCTACGCGAAGCTGCTCGAGCACCGCGCAGGCTGCCTCCGGCCAAGCGGACTCTCCGCCGTCGGCCAGCTTCATGGCGACGGCTAGCTTCTCGCGCCGCAGGGCAAAGGCGAAGACGCCCTGCGCGCCGCTCTTGGCGACTACGTTGGCGTCGCCAAGCATGACGCTGGCAAGCCGCCCGGAGCCCTCGACGAGGGCGGGGCGGCTGTTCATGGCTGCGGCTATGCGCGCAGCCGCAGCCATGGCGGCGCTGCCCCCGGCGACGGCCGGGGCGGCTAGCCGCCCATAGATGAGCGCGAGCCGCCATAGTGGCAGCGCGAATACCGGCAGGCCGCAGCCGTCAATCGCGCGGCCGATCGCCTCTTGCGGCATGTCCGCGAAGGCCGCGACATGCCCCAGCAGCTCCTGCTGCAGCGGATGTTCCGGCTGCGCATAGGAATCCAGCGGCCAGCCGCGCTTCTTACACAGCGCGAGCATGCCAATATGCTTGCCCGCGCATACATGATAGAGCTTGCGCGGTCCTCCCCCCGCAGCAGCAAGAGCATCACGCGCTCGCAAGCTTGCTGGCAGGGTTGGCCCAAAGGCCAGCTGCTCCTCCTGAATGCCCGTTTGCTCCAGCATGCGCGTGAGCAAAGCAATATGCTCTGCCTCTCCTTGCTGCGAGCCGCACATAATGGCAAGCGCATCCTCCCCTAAGCCATAGTCCTCTAGTACACCGCCCATCACAGCAGCCAAGGCTTGAATCGGCTTTGCGGTTGATCTCATATAATTCAGGATGGAGGCATCACCCGCCTGCGCAATGATTTTGCCGCTGCCCCCCATGGGGTCACTGCCTTGATCCTCTATTGAAACAACGGCTATATGACCGCTGTGCACATTTTCAATCCGCTCTCCCCGCGTCGTCTGCACGAGTGGAACACCAAGCACCTCAATACCTGTATCCTTTTTCAAAAGAGCACCTCCGATGATTTGTCAGGATGTAATAGCCTTGTAAAGTTGATGATACAGGTTCTTCTGAGGAAAGACCATATGACTCATTATAGCGATCGACAAGCTGGCGGTTCAAACTTAGTAAAAGGTGCTGCCTGCATCACCGCTTTACTCAAAGAAAGCCCAACATATTCGGAAAAGTTGGGCATATTAGGCTTGGGAGGTATCGACAATGAAGGACTTGCACAATGGAACACTTTATTGGCCACAAACGATGGAGCACTATCGTACATACCCACAGCTTGCAGCAGATATTGATGTGCAGGTTGCTATTGTTGGCGGTGGTATGTCAGGTGCTGCTTGCGGTTATGCGCTTGCCAAGAACGGCATTCAAGCTTGTATCTTGGAGCGTGGCGAAGTTGCAGGTGGAAGTACCTCTGCTAATACAGGACTGCTGCAATTTTGTAACGATGTCATGCTATCTGCACTCATTGACCAGATCGGCGAAACTGACGCCGTCAGCTTTTATAAGGCCTGCAAGCAAGCTGTAGAGCAAATTGGACAGATCGCCTCAGAGCTAGACGTAGATGTCGGCTTC
Organism: Paenibacillus baekrokdamisoli; assembly: GCF_003945345.1. Taxonomy (GTDB): domain Bacteria; phylum Bacillota; class Bacilli; order Paenibacillales; family Paenibacillaceae; genus Paenibacillus_Z; species Paenibacillus_Z baekrokdamisoli. The sequence goes on from NZ_AP019308.1 coordinate 3,454,090, forward strand.
ATCAGCCGGAGCAGCCTGTACTATGCCAGCACGGAGAGTGAATTACCCAATCTTAAGCGTGAATTTGCTGCGTTAAAGAATCATGGATTCGACGTGGAATTTTGGACCCCCGAAGATATCTCGGCCCATTACCCTTTCAGTAAGCCAGGCGCCATCATTACTCATGGGGATGCCGAGATTAATCCGTTTCGCTTTGTCCATGCGCTAGCAGATGCTGCCTCTAAGCTTGGACTTGCTGTTCACGAGCACACGGATATCGTTGCCCACATTACACAAGAAGATGGTCGGCAGCATCTTCAAACTGCATCAGGAGCAACCGTTCTTGCCGATCATGTCATCTATGCCATTGGTTACGAGCCGGAAGAGCTTCGCGGACAACTCATTAAAGCGGCTATCAGTCGAACCTATGCCATTGCAACAGCTCCACAGCCAAATATTGAAAAGTGGTTTGAGCATCATTTCATATGGGAAACCGCGAGACCCTACTTCTATATGAGAACCACGTCTGATGGACGAGTAATCGCAGGCGGTCTTGATGAAGAAACACCAGAACCCCTTACAGATGTACAAGCTCGTTATAGACGAACGGACAAGCTCTATGACAGAGTCAAGGAGCATTTCCCAACCTTTGATGCACCGCTCACTCATGATTGGACGGCAACATTCGGGGAGTCCCGCGATAATCTGCCTTTCATCGGCGTTGATCCAAGCTGGCCGAACGTCTATTACTGCCTCGGCTACGGAGGCAACGGAACTGTCTACAGCATGATAGCCTCTCACCTGCTTCGCAACCTGATAAGTGGCAAGGATCATCCAATCGCTCCTATTGTCAGGCTCGATCGTCCATCTCTCCAGAACGTCTAAACCTACTCCCTTCCCTATAAGAAGAAACGGCTTACGCCGTCCTTGGCGGCGAAGCAAGTTTCTTCCCTCTAAAATATAAGCAAAGTATAGAGGAAACTTATACTTTCTTATATTTCGAAAAAAGCTATCCGTGACGTCATTTCGAATGACACGCCGGATAGCTTTTTACATTTAATCAATGACTTACAGCAGCGGAGACAGCATACGTGCGATAACCTCGCTTGCCTTTTGCCAACGCGGACGTCGTTTAAACTCGTACATGTGGATCTCCATGCAATCCTCCAAATCCTTCTTGAAATCGTCATCTAACTGCTTAATAGCAGACTCGTCGAACATTAATGCATTGATCTCAAAATTACTGAAAAAGCTGCGCATATCCATGTTAGCCGACCCAACGGATGCGATTAATTCATCCACGATGAGTACTTTCGCATGAATAAAGCCTTTTCGATAGCGGTAAAATCGTACACCTGCCATTAGCAGATCCTCCACATAAGATAGCGAGGCGTAGAGCACCAGCTTCGAATCCGCCACATACGGAATGATGATTCTCACATCGACGCCGCTTAGTGCAGCCGTCCGCAGCCCCATCAGTACACTTGGATCTGGAATAAAGTAGGGCGTCTCTATGAAAATACGTGACTTGGCAACAGAGATGGCAGCAAACACGCATTCCAGAATAGCATCCGCGCTGCTGTTCGGACCGCTTGAGACGATTTGCACCTGCTCATTGCTCACACAGCTATGCTCGGGCAAATAAGCAAGATTATTCAATCTCTCTTTGGATGTAAAAAACCAATCCTGCATGAACACCTCTTGCAAGAAATAAACCGCATCCCCTTTAATCCGCATATGGGTATCGCGCCAAAATCCAAGCTTAGGATTAGCGCCCAGATATTCATCTCCAATATTGATGCCGCCCACAAAACCGACAAGCCCATCCACGACCACAATCTTTCTATGATTGCGATAATTCATCCGCTTGTCAAAGAAAGCAAGGCGAGGCGCTAAGAAACACTGCGTATGTATACCAGCAGCAGCCAATTCCTCAAGGTAGCGATTGCTAAGCTCCAAGCTTCCGACTCCATCATAGATGACCCGAACTTCCAGCCCTTCCTTCGCTTTCTTGATTAACGCCTCCTTGAAGCGCTGGCCAATCTGATCATGACGGATCGTATAATATTCAACATGAATATGATGCTTGGCCTGCTCGATAGCCTCTAGAATGGATGCATAGGTTTCATCGGCATTCGTTAAGACCGATGCTTCATTACAGCTTGTAATTGGGGATAAGGTCATGCTCTGAAGCATCCGAAAGAGACGTTCCTGATGAGTAAATTGATTACTATGCATATCACCTGGCCGGTGAACGATCTTGCAGCGCAGCAGTGCTTGAAGCCGCATCTCTTCCGCAACTACCCCGCGTTTACGAACCGTACGCCTGCGTTGATATTCTTGCGCCAAGAAATAGTACATAACAAATCCGATGATAGGAAAAATAAACAAGATGAGCAGCCATGCTACGGTCTTAGATGGATGACGAAACTCGAGGATGAGAATCGTGGCGATCTGAAAAATAAAAATGATGAGTGCTAGCACGACCCATATCATACAAGCCCTCCTGATGATTCGAAATGATACTAGCTTTAACTGCTCGTCTCCACCATATACACCTTTTTGTTGGCATGTTTTATAGCTTCTTAGAATAAATAGCTATAAGAACGTTCTAATCTTTGCCGGCCGGAAGGAGAACGCATGTTAAAAAGAACTCGGGGAAGCAAATGGTCGCTCCTGATCATGCGCGGCGCTGATCGAAACGTGAGGCAGTTCCAAGTTTCGAGGCGTTCCATTATCGCCGCACCTGCCGTTGCCGTACTTGCGGTATCTGGCTGCATCGCCGGGTTGCAATTCCGTTCCGCTTACCACCTGCACTTAACGGAGCAGACCTTGGCCACACAAAGGGCTTCTTTCGCTCAGAACGTTCAAGCGAAGGATAAGAAGGTTGCCTTACTGCAGCAGGAAATAGATCGCTTAAAGCAGCAAACCTCCGATATGGAGGATAAGCTGACCGATCTGCAGGAGCTCGAAGCGAAGCTCAAGCAATTCACTGACGCTTACAGCAGCACCGTTCATCAGAGTGCTCCTGTCCAAGCTCCTGAGCAGTCCATCACCAATGATAGCTATTCACCTACGAAGGAAGCACATCGTATGATCAAGCTTGCCATGGAATCCAAGCTCGATTTTCGTGCCTTCTCAAGCCTTATCGATACAATGGCAGAGACGATGACTGCCTCTCTGAAGCGAGATCAGCTGCGTCGTGCCGAACAAGCCGCCATCCCCTCTGGTTGGCCTACGCGATCACATATGCTAACATCTGGATTTGGTTATCGCACCGATCCCTTTACCGGCCGATCTACCTTCCACGCGGGTATCGATATTGCGGGTAAACAAGGTGATGCCGTCATCGCAGCAGCTGATGGAGTAGTTCTGGAGACAGGTACAAATGACAGCAAAGGGAACTATATCATTATTAAACATACTAAAAACCTCAAAACCACTTACTATCATTTAAAACGAATTGTGGTTAACCGAAACGATATCGTGGTACGCGGCGAGAAAATAGGTCTGCTTGGCTCCACAGGCCGCAGTACAGCTCCCCATTTGCATTTTCAGATCATGCAAGAGGATGAGCCGGTTAATCCTTTCAACTATTTGCGATTAGTGAAGGAGGACTGATAACGGATGTTCAAGGAAAACAAAAGACTCGGCACGACCGACACGTTAATCGGACAAGGAACTCATATTGACGGCAAGCTTACCAGTGAAGCAGGCATTCGAATTGAAGGTGAGTACCACGGTGAAATAGCCTGCAAGGGTGATGTCATCATCGGAGAATGCGGAGTCGTTAAATCCAACATAACAGCCAGAGACGTCATTGTTGCCGGCAAAGTATTCGGTGATATTCATACGAAAGGTCGTCTGACAATTACGGCCTCCGGTCACCTAAACGGCAATGTTGCTGCTCAATCTCTGCTCATACAAGAGGGCGGTATCTTCAATGGCAGCAGCCGGATGGAACATACTCCTGAGGCGAAGTCACGCCCGCTTACCGACCATGAGTTAGCCCAGCAGCAGCAGAATAAGGAAGCTAACAATAAAGAAAAAGAAAAATCCCGGCAAGCTGGCTAACGGGAATATCCATACACAGTTGAAGATGTTACCTCTACTTTTACTTATTCACACAAAGGAGCTCCCTTGTCATCACGACGGGGAGCTCCTTAGTTATTAAGGAATCAGCCGGCTTGTCAGGCTGCTTCCTTGATTATTTCCTTAATCCCTAGATGTAGTTGATTATGCGGCTACATCACGTTTGTTGAAGATAAACCAAGTCAGACCCATGAACACCACATAATAGACGGCTAATACGGAGATGGAGAAGCCCATAGTCATCCCTTCCTTCAGTGGCGACAGGTTCAAATAGGAAGACAGGTTCATATTTAGGAATAGGATATACTTCACCCATTCATAATCAAGCATACTTAACAAGCCAGTAACGGTACTTCCCGCAAGCAATACAAACAAGGAGAGTCCAATCGCTAACCCACCACTACGGAACACGGTCGATAGCATAAACGCGAGTGTCACCGTAATGATTAAAGAAATGAATTGATACAGGTAAAACAGCAGCATATAGCCAAGTACTGGAATATCCCGATTTACGGAGAAAACGTTCTTGACCACATCCTTCGAGCTATCATATCCGAATAACAGCATATTGACGAAGAAGGAGAATACGAATAGCACCACAGACATGAAGAGCGCTAGCAGGATGAGGCTGATATATTTGGAGAGAAGAATCTTGGAGCGGCTCCAAGGACGAATCAACAAGAGCTTAATAGTCCCGCTCGTAAATTCACCGGCCACGCTGTCAGCAGAAGCGACAACTGTAAATATAGTGACAAATACCAACAAGATGTTGGATTCAAGAAACATCATGGTCCAGTTGTTGGGATCACTATGCGATACAAGCTTAGCGATGATGGATATCGCCAGCTGTAGGACGACAATTATGCCGAACATAATCCATGTCCGCATACGCAAATATATTTTCATGTTCTCGTTTCTAACGAGTTGTAAAAAGTTAAACAACACTCTCGCCTCCTGTCATTTCCAGGAACTGCTCTTCTAGAGATTTATTCAATATTCGAATACCAAACACCTTGAATCCTGCCGTAACAAGCTCGGAATTAACGACTGCAATCGTCTCTTTATCTACATTGACAAGCGCTGCGTCTTCCTCTTGAATCGCATTATACTTGGCAAGATAAAGTACCGCTTCTGCCGGTCGATCAACCTCGAACAAGACACGGCTTGCCTCGCTTGCAAGTGGTGCCCCTTGACGAATGCTGCGTACATCAATCAGCTTGCCGCCTTGAATAATTGCTACGCGATCACACATGAGCTCCATCTCGCTGAGTAGATGGCTGGATACGAATACGGTTATTCCCTCTTCCTTGGCAAGCTTACGCAAGTAATCGCGCAGTTCGCGGATACCTGCTGGATCGAGTCCATTCGTAGGCTCATCTAATATGAGCAAAGATGGCTTATGCATAATTGCTTGCGCGACCCCAAGCCGCTGACGCATTCCAAGCGAATAGGTTTTTACTTTGTCATGAATACGAGATTTCAATCCGACTAACTCAACGACTTCATCAATTCGCTGCTTCGTAATGCCAGGAACCATGCGAGAGAAATGAAGCAAATTCTGAAAACCTGTCAAATATTTGTACATCTCCGGATTTTCAACAATCGCTCCGACATGCCGAATCGCTTTCTCATAATCCTTCCGAATACTGTGTCCTTCAATAAGAACGTCGCCATCTGTTAGCGACATGAGACCGACCATCATCCGAATTGTCGTCGTTTTACCGGCCCCATTGGGTCCTAGGAAACCGAATACTTCAGCAGACGGCAAATCAAGCGTCAAATGATCGATAATCGTTCGACTTCCGAATGTTTTCGTTACATTTTTCAATTGTACTACTGGCTTTGATCCGGTTTGAGAATCCATCCTTTACCTCCTGTTCGAGCAAGCTACACAATGGATAGCCGCTTCAATTCGTTTTCATTATACAGAAGATAGGAAGTGATTGGAAGTTTCTTTAGCGAAAATTAATACCTGCCCATTTACAGCAATATAAGCTGTAAATGGGCAGGTATTAATGGTTCACAAGGCTATAGCCAATTGGTTATTGTTATAGTTGGATTGATCCGACATCGCATCATGACGTTTCAGTCGGCCTTCGCTGAATAAATCCTCGTTCTCCGGCATTCCGGAACCAGCGGTTATTTCATAGCAGGTTTTGCAGCAGCCCAGTGCATGAATAGAGCGATAGAAGCCTGTTCGAAATAAGACCTCAGCTTCTTCCTTCAAAAGCACCTTCTCGCAGCGCACACAACAAAAGTGTTCCCTATCTAACATCGCTACCCTCTCCTTTTTCATTCTATTCTTTATACTATATGTATCAAAACATCGATATATGTTACATTACGTATCAGACTATTTTTAGATTAAGACATTTAGCGAATATTGTCAATAGATAAGAGTGTCTGATAGAATAATTTGTCGTGTATACGCTTACATAAATGGGCAGAAGAAGACCTTTGACATCTTCTTCTACATCTTCTTCTACATCTTCTTCTACATCTTCTTCTACATCTTCTTCTACATCGTCTTCTATGTAATCTTCTATTTAATCCCACGCATTCCAGGTCTACCAATTCCAACATAACGAATTCCAGTGTCTACTAGCTGCTCTTGTTTAATGGCATTCCTACCATCAAAAAGAATCGGTGTGGTCATAACCGCTTTCAACTTGTGCAGATCAATAGAGAGGAATTGCGGCCAGTCTGTAAGCAGACATACAGCATCTGCTCCTTGTGCGGCTTCCAATGGATCCGTATGCCAGCTGATCAAGGGATGATCCAAGCTGCGGCGGAAGTTCAACTCTGCTGCTGGGTCACTCATACGGACAGAAGCGCCTTCTTTAAGCAGATGTCGAACGATATCGAGTACTGGTGAATGACGAACATCATCTGTATTCGGTTTGAAGGAGGCCCCCCATACCGCAATGAATTTCCCGGATAAAGATTCTAGCTCTTGGAGCAGCACTTTGCGGATATGCCGACGCTGATCTTTATTGACTTCAATGACCGCTTTCAGCAGCTTAAAATCATAATCCACGTCACCAGCAATTTGTAGAAGTGCATGCGTATCTTTAGGAAAGCAGGAACCGCCATAACCGATACCCGCTTCAAGAAAAGAAGACCCGATTCTTCGGTCCATCCCCATTCCCTGTGCTACGGTAACGACATCAGCGCCAACTTTATCACATATATTAGCCATCTCGTTGATGAAGGAAATTTTGGTAGCGAGAAAGGCGTTAGAGGCGTATTTGATCATTTCTGCCGTACGATAATCCGTTTCAACTACCTGCTCAGTAAGCGGTCTATGAAGGGCCGCAATGGCTTCTGAGGCATGAGCATTTCTAGCTCCAATGATGACCCTCTCTGGCTTCAGCGTATCACTCAGTGCAGAACCCTCCCTCATAAATTCAGGAACGGATACGACATCAAAGGCTTCATTCGTGGTTGCTTTGATCCATTTCTCTATCTGTTCATTGGTTCCAACGGGGACGGTACTTTTCGTCATTATGTAGGTATGGCCCGATAAATAGATAGCCATAGATCGTACAGCAGCTTCCAAGTCGGTCAAATCACTTTCTCCATCTGCCTTTTGTGGTGTTCCAACCGCTAGAATAACGATATCTGCACAAGAAACGGCTGTCATGGAGGTTGTAAAAAACAATCGACGCTCCTCCTGCTGCCTCTGAAGCTCTTCTTCTAAACCCGGTTCATAGATCGTAATTCGTCCAGCCGCGAGCTCGTCAATCTTATCCACATCACGATCAATACAGATGATACGATGACCCAGCAGCGCGAAGCAAACACCTGTTACAAGCCCAACGTACCCCGTTCCAATGACTGCTATTTCCATATGTGCGCCTCCAGAAAGTTGGACATGCTTCTATTATACGCTTATGGGATTTATCATTACTGTTAAATTACTGTAAGAGCAGTCGCTTTATATCCACTTGTTTATTTGCCTAGTAATCGGCTCTCGCATTCCCTGCATCATCTGTTCGTAGATGCGGTGAATGCGATGCTGATTCGGATTCATTAAACGCAGCTTTTCCTGAAGGGCTGTAGAGAGCGCTTGCCAGATTTGGCTGTCTGGAACGAATACAAGACCATATACATATAAATTCTCTTCTCTACGCCGCCAAGCAACAGATCCATTTAAGCAGAATTGCCATTCATCAAAAGAAACCTGAACCTGAAGTAAATAATCCTTGCTGACGGGGAAGCGCAGATGGGTTTGAAATTTAAGTCCAGTAGGGCTCAAATCCTGAAGAAGAACCGGTGTAGCTCCTGATCCGATGGCTTTCCCAAAGATCGTACAGATGGATACATCCGCATGGACGCCATCTCTCACCTGAATACGCACCTGTTTGCGTCGTACTTGCTTCCTCTTATTGTCCACCTTTGTTCACCCCTTTTTTATTTTATGATACAATTTGTATCTAAATGTTCAAAAAAATAATGCCTATTAGGCACATAGATGCTTCTGAATGTTATCCCAGCATTGGAGACTATGATGATCCATGTGTTCCAGTTCCGAGAGATCAAACCTTCGACCACTGTTATCTGTTATGATCCATCGAGCGGATGTAATCGCATGAATATGATCTTCCAGCCGATCCATCACGATGAATGCGTTCCCCTCATCCGTATCCACGCTCCATATCCATTCCGCGCTTAATCTCTCCATCGACCTTAGTTGCAGGATACGTGGAATCCGATTAGGGCGATCTAATTCAAGACGGACAAGCTCCCGACTTTCATCACAGAATGCCTCTATATCCCGCAGGAATGCGATGGTTTCACCCGTGCAAGCGTAGAGTGAAATGAACAACTCTGGCATCAAACAAGATAGCATACGATCAAGCCTTACCCGCTCGTACCGCTTCCCCTCGACCTCCGCTGCCAGATAGCCATCGGAAGTACGCTGTAAGCGGAGTGCACAGGATGTTCTTGAATGAAAACAAACCAGCTCTGTCATTTACTCAGCTGCCTCCTCAACTTTATCTTGATAAGACCAAAGCAATCGCCACTTCCCCGTCGAATTAACCACGTAACAAGGTTGAATAAGTTCAAAATTCCCATAAGGACTGTGAAACTTCTGAGTAACGATAATTTCATAAACACCCTGAAGCTCCGCAGCCTCGCTGCTCATCTTCCAGCCTGCCAACAGCTTGGGCTCGCCTAGTGAAAATTGGAAGGTCGCCACACCATAATCCTGCATCGTAATATGTGCACGTTTTTGAATATATTCCGGCTTACTGAAGCGCTCCTGCATAAGCGGATGAAAGAGCTCCCAAGCACTCCCATAGTCGCCCACCTGTTCGTCTTTATAGAACTCTTGAACCAAGGCTGCCGCCTCACTCTTATCTTCGGAGGTGAATAAGCTTGCACCACTTCGCAAGGCCATCCAAAGTAGTAAAATAGCGGCAATGCCTAATCCAATTTTAAGTCCAATGGGTCCTCTACTGCTCCGTCTTCGGTACATTCTTAGCACCCCTGTCCATAAGGTTCTTACACTTTATGAGACAAGCGATTGGATTATGAGCAATACCTTTTCTTCTCTACACATTCTCCGATTTATAGATAAAACTAGTAGTGCGTTCAAGTTAAAACCAATTGAACTTTTGCTCTCCTAGCCATCAGATATAATCGAAACCTGCGTTTTCTTTCTTTCTTTCTTTCTGCCGAAAAGTTGAAGAGTACAAATTTCTTCCCAATCTCCATCATTCTGTGGACTCATCTCTATAACCTCAACCATTAAGAATTTTCTTCAAAGTATGTTCTCTTTCCAGTACTTCTTCTAATGCGAGCATCAGAGGATTTCTCAAATCCTGATTCAAAAGAGCAAAGTCGATCATTGTAGTAATAAATCCGAGTTTTTCGCCAACATCATACCGTTTTCCATTAAAGTTGTACGCGTATACACCTTCTATTTCATTAAGTCTTTGAATTGCATCTGTGAGCTGAATTTCCCCACCTGCTCCCGTTTCTTGCGTTTCCAGAAGATCGAAGATCTGTGGTGTCAAAATGTATCGTCCCATAATGGCCAAATTAGATGGAGCCGACCCAAGCTTCGGTTTTTCAACGAAATTACGAACTTGATACAAATCCCCATCAGACTCTAAGGGATCCACAATACCGTATCTCTCGGTTTGTTCAATCGATATCGTCTGTACACCAATCACGGATCGTTCAATCTTCTCGAATTGATTAATTAACTGTTTCGTACACGGAACATCTGCAACTACAATGTCATCTCCAAGCAGAACAGCAAAAGGTTCATCACCAATAAACTTGCGAGCACACCATACAGCGTGACCAAGCCCATTTGGTTCTTTTTGTCTGATATAGTGAATGTCAACGCCAGAAGATTTTTGTACTTCTTCTAAAAGCTCGAGCTTACCTTTCTCAAGCAAACTATGCTCAAGCTCAAAAGCATTATCAAAGTGATCCTCAATTGCACGCTTCCCTTTTCCGGTTACAATGATAATATCTTCAATACCTGAGGCGATGGCTTCTTCAACAATGTACTGAATGGTAGGTTTATCAACGATTGGCAGCATTTCCTTAGGCATTGCTTTCGTTGCGGGAAGAAATCTTGTCCCTAATCCTGCGGCAGGAATGATCGCTTTTCTAACCTTTTTCATAGTATCCACTTCCTATCCTCATATTTTCTCTCTTCTGAACCAAACCTGATGTGTAAAAATATGAGCTATTCTCTTCATCTTTGAATCAAGAGAATAGCTCGTATTTTTATAAAAAAGTAGGCATTCAACCCCGCCTCGAAACAATCTCAATAGATACAATTTGTATCATTTTATTCTTTACTTTACGATACGATTAGTAACATGTCAATATGATTTTCATAGTTTTTTTCTCATTTGCGACATTCTGTGTCTAGAATTTTATGTGAGTGTTTTGTATTATTTTCAGATAGAACCTAATAAATAGTGCATTAGTTCACCATTGGGAGCGGCTTCGTTTGTTAAGCGCATGTACAGAAAGAGGCGGATGATTTCACGGATGGATGTCGGAAACGATGCTGTGGAGTCGACTTCATCATCAAGCGAACTCGAGGCGTTACCCCCGGGTTTGGATATGAGCTCCTAGTCCGGTGATCAGCGGGACTTCAACCCACCTGATGATCGTGCTGCCACGCACGCACTATGGCGACGAACAAAATAAAAGGAAAAGCAGCTGCTTTTCCTTTCATAATAGCTGACACCATCTACAACTTATTGATCTGCCTGATGTTCCTTCAATACATTATGAATTCGTCCCCGCTCTGCATCATCCACAATGTAGTACCAGACCTTATTAATGATCTGGCCTTTACCTTTAATCTCAATGCTTTCCATGTTATTTAGATCTGCCCGGTAATCCATAACGAACGTCTTCATCTCTTCGTACTTAATATTGGTCTTTACACTATCTCCAATTTCATTAAGCAGAGTATTAATTCGTGTAATGGAGGAGATTTTCATTGCCTTCTTCATAACCTGCGACAATACCTCGCGTTGTCTAGCATTTCGCCCAATATCCCCCCGTGGATCATCATACCGCATTCGAGAAAACAGAAGCGCCTCTGTCCCGTCCAATGTCAGATGTCCTTTCTCAAAGTTAACCCCTTCATATTGAAAGCTCAAAGGGTTGTTCACCTCTACACCACCAAATAAATTAATGATACGCTCGAAACCTTCCATATTAACCTTAATATAATAGTCGATTGGGTAATCAAGGAACTTCTCCACCGTATGAAGTGACATTTCAACATTTCCGAAGGCGTACGCATGATTAATTTTGTCCACTGTTCCATGTCCTACTATTTCTGTGCGTGAATCTCGTAAAATGTTAAACATCAGAATAGATTTGTGCTTTGGATTAACACTAAGTACGATAATTGTATCTGAGCGCCCATGGTCATTCTTCCGCTGATCCACTCCGAGCATCAATACAGTAAAGGGATTCCGTTTGTCTGTATCCGGGTTTGAATTTGATTCTGACTTTAGTTTTACTATATCTTTACTTCTACTCAGGGATGGATCAACACTTATGTAATCCGAATGTGGGATATCTTCATATATCCGATCTGCTGTTACTTTAACGGAATGAAAGAGATACCACAAATATCCACCAACAAATAGAAGGATAACGAAGCCTATGGAACCGCTCCAAATTAAGATCTTTCTAAGCGGGAATTTCATACCGCTCACTCCTTGTTATTGAAGGTGTAACCTTCATGCTCTTTCAACTCATCACTTCCAACGTACTTAGATTGCCTTCTCGCGTTCCTTCTGAATTATCTCTTCAATAGATTGAAGCAATGGGTATTTCAGTTCTTCGTTCTGTATAGCAAAATGGAGTGTAGTAAGAATGAATCCAAGCTTCTCTCCCACATCATATCGAGTTCCATCAAACTCTAAGGCAAGCACACCACTTGCTTTATTGAGTTCCTGTATAGCGTCTGTTAATTGAATCTCGCCACCTGCTCCGACTTGCTGAAGTTCTAGAAAAGAAAAGATTTCGGGAGAGAGAATATATCGCCCCATAATAGCTAGGTTGGAAGGCGCGTGCCCCTTTTGAGGCTTCTCTACAAGCTTATTAATGGTATATAACGATCCATCAATGGATATAGGATCTACGATTCCATAACGATGTGTCTCCTCAGTGGATACAGTCTTCACACCAATAATGGATTTCTGATGCTTCGCATACTGGTCAATCAACTGCTTTGTGCATGGTACTTCGGCTTGAACGATATCATCGCCCAGTAGCACTGCAAAAGGTTCATCTCCGATAAATTTCCTTGCACACCATACTGCATGCCCTAGTCCCTTTGCCTCTTTTTGTCTAATATAGTGAATCTCCACGGATGAAGAGCTTTGAACCTTCTTGAGTATATCAAGTTTCCCGTTTTTCTGAAGACTGTGCTCTAGTTCGAAAGCGACGTCAAAGTGATCCTCAATCGCTCGTTTGCCCTTACCAGTAACAATAATGATATCCTCAATACCCGATGCGATCGCTTCTTCAACAATGTATTGTATCGTTGGCTTATCAACGATCGGCAGCATTTCCTTGGGCATAGCCTTTGTAGCGGGCAAGAAACGCGTTCCTAACCCTGCAGCCGGAATAATTGCTTTTGTCACCTTTTTCATAAAATGCTCACCTAATCCCTCTTCAATTTTTCTCTCAAAAAGACATAGAAAATTACATAATCAAAGCAAAACAAAGGTATAATCAAATTAACTTTAGGTTATAATAAGATTTGCTCAAGATACAATTTGTATCATTTATATTCTTCACTTTACGATACATCCCGTAACACGTCAATGGATTACTTATTCTTTTTGTGATTTGCGACGTTTTGTTTCATACGATGCAATAGTAATCATTTCGTTATAAACTGAAGTTGTGTAGGTTAGGAGGAGAACAATGAATATAGGCAGCCGAATCGCTAAATTGAGAGAAGATCAGAAATGGACGCAAGAACATACAGCCTCATCGCTTGGTATTTCACGCGCCGCCCTATCTCATTATGAGAAGAACCGGAGAGAACCAGATTCAGAGACTTTGATGAAATTCGCCGATTTATTTCATGTGACTGTCGATTATTTGGTAGGGCGTACTAGTAACCCAGAAATTAATCTTGATGATCCTATTCGTTCATTTGTGGATCAGTTGGAATTATCAAGCGAGGACCTTCTAAATAACTTCGAGCTGACAATAGACGGACGTAAACTAACAATCGAAGAGGCCCGCCGTTTCATCGCTTTTGTAAGGGCAGAACGCTCAATGAAAACCTAAACAAAAAAACTTGTCCGGGTGTGTTTTACTGCACCCGACAAGTTTTTTATTTTATGCTTTTCTCATCATCATACATGCTAAAAGGACTGTATACGGTTAAGATCTCTTTGGCCCATTTCTCCTCCGAAATACCTATCTGTAAAAGCAACTGTTTAATATCAATTTGTACAATTCCATTCTCACAGTATTCTCTTTTCTTGTTATCTCCACTAGCTTCCACGTTACACCCAACCCTTCTATCTGTATAAGCTTGAACAAGAACAGTGTTATTATATCTAACATTTCTTGAAGAAGGTGTCGGTTTATGGAAGTCGTTATTCACCTAGTTTTGGTAAAATTTGTCGATTTCGCACTTAACCTACTACTGAATAACCAACTGAGGAGGATGCGAACTTTCTCTGCTATCAAATAATACGCTGACATCTTTGGTTGCATTCTCTACTGTAAATGATACAATCTTTATTCCTTCCTCTTGCTGACTTCGAATGAATGCAGTAACATCAAGATCAATGTAAGCTCCTGAGGCCTTGAGATTAACCGTTCGAATCGGGCTATCTAATCTTGTAGGGAACGTATTCCAAGTAACCTTATTTTCCTGCCAACCTGATTCAGGGGAAACAAATACTTCTATTAATGCATTATTTCCCTCTATATAATTCGTATAAATTCTAAGCTTCGCATTCGCAATAGATGTATCCCATGAAGACAGATCAAACTTAATTATGGACTTTTGATTATCATCCTTTTGGGCCGAGGTCTTAGCACCCAAGGTCTTCTCTAAACCATAATTGCTAGTCGCATACATACCGTCTCTAACAAAGGAATCCGCAAATGCCGAAATTGTTCTCACCGATGCAGTACCAGAGTTCCCCCCAGTCGTTGCTCCAGATGATCCTGTAGTTGATCCCGTCGTGCCTCCTGCTGTGCCTCCGGTTGTTCCACTTCCCGAGGTCGTTTCTTTAAAATATAAGATTTGCAGCTTAGGTTTATTTATTGCATTTTCACGGCTAAAAATCTCTGCAAACAATGCTTTCCCAGTTTGTACGAGAGCAAAGCTAAAATTTTTGTTGTTGCTTTCTGACTGTGTTTTGACGAATGATGTCACATTGAAGTTTCTCCATTGATGATTACCTTCAAACCTTACCTCCTGAAGCAAGGCATTTATCTGCGGTTTGTTGTTCCAGTTTACTTTATTTTCTATCCAATTATTATCCAATACAGAGTATGCGGCAATGCTAGAATCATTACCTTTACTATCTGTCGTTGCACCATACACGATTAAATTAGCACTTTCAATTTTCCCAATAATTGAGCTAATATCGAATTTCAAGAATGCCTGCCGGGCATAGTCGGTGCTGCCATTAGCGATGGGAAGTATGTTAGAACTGCCGTAATTCGTCGTTGCATACGTTCCGTTCCGAACAAATGAGTCTGCAATTGGTGCCAGCTCAACCGTCGTAGGATACGTAGTTGGAACTGATGTATTAAGCGTTAGCTTCACACTATGTGTGGCACCCATTGATCCGCTCGTATTGACACTAATCACAGTGGTTGGAGCACTCTGTAGAATCGTTACTGAAGGATCCTTACTTATTACAGCAGCTGCCACCTTACCGATCTCTACCACAACATTTGGATTCATTTGTGTAGGATCCGAGATGGCAATACTAAGCTGATTGCCCGTTTGCTGAGCAACAACTGCTGCTGGATTCCTTGCAATGATATATTCGACAGAACCTGCACTCCAAAAATTAGCTTGGATGATACCGAGTTTTTGTTCTTTAACGGCCTGTACCATTTTGGTGTTGCTCAGAATCTGAATATCTGGGTTTGCGCTGTATGCACTTGTCTGAGCAGCTGTTCTGTTAGGCAAGACTACATAAGAGTAGGAAGCATCAACTGGTTTCATCCCATGATTAATCGCTAAACTCAAATAGCTTTTCTTTATTTGCGTAGTCGAGCCTGCTTGATTGATTTGATTCCATGATCCGGTTCTTTGTTCCCTCAATCCATCAATATTCGACTTGTCCGGAAAATAATACCCAATATCGGAATTAGCAACTGAGCCCTGTAGGTGGGCCCATTCAACCCCACTCATCGTCTCCGACCAACCAAGAGTGGAGCTCTTCGCCGTATTGTTAACTGTCAGCTTATTACTCCCTGCTGCATTCAGCTTTCGATTCTCGACAATGGTTTCTACTTTTCGCGAATCACGACTTGTGATTCCTGCTCCTAATGCGACAATTTCATCATCGAACATGAACCATGATTTCTTTCCTTCGAGGGTGCTGTTATCAGGTCCCAAATCCATTCCTGCAGTACCATATAGCCGATCAAGTGACACACCTCCAACAAAACTCTTTGAGCTCTCAAAGCCGTCCTTTCTTGGAGCGCCATCTGTAGTAACACCTGGTAGTCTATAAGCATTTACCGTCGGCCAGTATTGGTCACTGTATTGAGAGAGATCGTTATTGTATAAATATGTCATTCCTTCGTTGGTATACCAGCCTTTTAAATTCTCATTATTCATCAGCTCATAGTTTGTCGTTCGATTGGAATACATGCTAATGCCGAATGCAAAATTCGGCCGTAAATGTACAACTCTATCCATGGAAGGATATTGAACATTACGAAGCAGGTCTGCTTTGGGGACAATAGAAGCATTGTTCAGAACCGATTTGACGAGGAGCATACCATTTATCGTTAACCCCCAATAATAGTTCTCGTAGCGGTTCTCTGATAAAATCCAAGCTTTCACCATTTTACGCAATTCCAAAGCTTGATCCGTTTTTGAAATTTGTGCAAGACGTAATATGATGATACTGAGCTCACGACCGATTTTATAATCACGTAAGTCTTCTCTTGAAATGGAACGCCCGCGAACAGAATCCATCATTGCACCTTTATAGATTAAGGGTTCAAAGGATTGCAATACCCAGTTCTGTATATTGGCAACATTGGGATCCTGTACTTCCCAGGAAGACCCATTGGTTAAATAAAGCAGATCCGTTAAATGATCTAAAAGCACATAGCCATAGCTGCCAGTTGAGGGTACATTATCATGCTGAATGAATGAGCCATCCTTATAGAATCCGTCACCTTTCGTCACGTAAGCGAGAACGAGACTGAGTGCATCTCTTCCTTGCATCATCTTATTTGAATTTTTTCCGAGTATGCCGCGAAGTGTCACAATCAGCGATTTATCTACACGATTAGCCCCTGTTTCTACCCATTGCCCATCCGATTTCATTGTTGGATTCGGGCAGAATTTATCGATTGCTCGCAAATATTTAGTCACTTGATCTGCAGATAAATCATTATACATTAATACTATCGTATCTAGCAGGAACAAAGGGGCACCAATTTCCCATTCCCACCAATTTGTTCCAGCATACTCTGTTTCGTTCTCATTATAGCGATGATCGTACATCCAATCCATCGCACTGATGATCTCAGTCTTCAACGTAGGATTCATGTATAAGCTTGAGCCTGGTGACTTGAGCGCGAGAGCCATCGTTTTAAGCCGAGAATAAACTGTATATATATCATTAGAATATGCAGGATTCGACGTGGGGCGATTCAAATTCGACCATAGATAGGTACGTGAAGAAGATCTATCTAGTGTATCTAGCAGGCCTGTCCGATTCTTATTCGTAATTGAACCCGCTAGAGAAACAAGATAGTAGAAGATGTCAGAATCTGTCGAACTATAACTTCCCCCTGTAAGTTTCTGCCCCCACTTCGTACGCAAAGCGTCGAAATCATCAGCTGCAGAAGCCCGCTTCATCAATGGTGTGAAACTAAGCATCACAATGAGAAAAGCAAGCACTGTCAGCACTAATCTTCTACTTTGACTTTTTATTTTTTTCAAAACCAAATCTCCTTTCAACATTTTACTGTCGTACATAATAAAGCCGGCAGGCTCGTCTGTCTCTATAAATATACCATCGCAGCCTGCCGATAACGTCATTCGAATCCTTTTTCAGACTGGTGATACTCATCAAATTTTCTAATCGTTGGAAATATTGGAGTTGCAGCTATTGTCTAAATTTCACGAAAAATTTTCTTCCATGGGAATCATGAGTATCTATAAGAAGTCTTATCGTGGGATAGGTTTCTAATACGGTAACTGAGTTGTCTACACTAATGATCTGAGAAGCAGATTTATTAAGCTCTACATTAATTTTCTCCTGTTTCTGGGTCGGATCAGCAATGGATAAAAGTAGGTTTTTCCCACTTTCTTGCAGCATCATTGAGGCCGGGGCATCCACATTAATCGTTCCGTATGTTCCGGATGTCCAGAAATTTACTGCCGTCATATTCAGAGTCTGTTCCCGAACGGCTTGAACATTCGTCGAATTTTCTAATATGACAATATTCGGGTTCTTACTATAGAGAGAAGTCTCTATAGCCGTCTTATTGGGTAACAATACATAGGCATATTTAACATCTTGCGGTGAAGATCCATGATCAAAGGAAAGACTCAAGTAGGAAGCTTTGATTACCCTGGAAGAGTCTCCACTGTTTAGCTGATTCCATGAGCCTGATCGCGCCTCTCGCTTCCCTTGTACATTAGCTTCATCAGGAAAAAAGTAACCAATGTTTGATACCGTTCCATTACCTTGAAAATGTGCCCAATGAACATTTTGGAACGTCTTGTCCCAATTCAGAGAAGAGGACTGCAGAAGACCGTCAACTTTAAGCAGATTAGAGCCATTTGCTATTAATTTTCGGTTATCAATAATCGTCTCTACCTTACGACCAGATCCTTCCGAAATCCCTGCTCCAAGCGCGACAATCTCATCATCGAACATGAACCAAGATTTCTTCCCTAGTAATGAGCTGTCTTTGGAAGCAACATCCATACCAACTACGCTATATTCACCTAAAACAGTACCACCAACCCAACTTGCTGAGCTAAGGGCTCCTGCATTACGGGTTGTACCATCTGTGGTTGTACCAGGAAGACGATATGGATCTACTGTAGGCCAGAATTCTTCATTATATTGATGCATGTCACTATTATATAAATAAGTCATTCCTGCCCCGGTATACCAGCCTCGCAAATTCTCATTGTTGATTCTCTCATAATTGGCAATACGCTCCGAGGTCATACTTATGGCAAAAGCAAAATCCTTTCTTTGATGCACTGCCCTATCCATAGCGGCGAAGACGATACTCTGATTTTTCTTAGCTACTGGGATGATTAGCTTATCATTTAGCAACTGCTTAATTCGTTTAATGTGAAACGCATCTAGTCCTGTATAGTAGTTGCTATACTGTCGATCCTCCTGAACAGCTCCTTTTACAATCTGTTTAAGCATCGTGTTCACACCGGCTGGTGCGAATTCTGACAACCGAAGAATTGCCATATTAATTTCTCTTCCGATATTATTGTCCTGCCAACTCGATCTTGCTATATTCCTGCCTCTAACCATATCCATGATTATTCCCTTATACATCAAGGGAGCAAAGGAGTTGAATACCCACTGATAGACATTGGATACATTAAGGTCATTGATCGACCATTCTGAACCATTCAGTAAATAAAGCACATCGGCTAAATGATCAAGCAGCACATATCCATACCCGCCTGTATACGCGATATTCGAATGCTGAATAAACGAGCCATCACGATAAAAGCCATCGCCGACTTCCACATATTCGAAAACTTTGCTTAGTGCGTCTCTACCTCTAACAATCTCGAGGGCATTCTTCTGTAGGATCCCTTTAATAATAACAATCATTGCTTTATCTACACGGTTTGCTCCTGTTTCTTCTTGTTTGAAGTCATACTGTATGGTCGGATCTGGGCAAAACTTGTCCACTGCACGCATGTACTGAGCAACCTGATTACTGTTTAATTGATCATACATGAGAACAACAATGTCATTCAGCAAGAGAGGAATGCCAATTTGCCAATCCCACCAATTGCTTCTTGGCGTTGGTACAACACGCTCGTTGTAACGATTCGCGTACATCCAGTCCAAACCACTTACTATACTGTTCTTTAAATTCTGCTGATGATACAAGGCTGTCCCTTTTGCTGCATAAGCAAGCGCCATACTTCTCAATCTGGAGTATGCTTGATAGATATCACCAGAATATAAAGGATCAGAAGACCATTTTGTAAGATCAGGCCATAAAGATGCGAGATTGGCTCCCTTGTTCATACGATCCAGATATCCAGTGTATCTCGTATTGCTAACCTCAGAAGCAACTCCTTGATTCCATTGCTTAAGATCCGGGTCAATCACATTTGTCTGACCTTCCCCGACCAATCTTACAACCCATCGCTGCCTGATCTGGGCATAGTTGTCTGCCCCATCGGCATGCTCACTGGACTGCGGCCAAAGAAATCCTCCTAGGAAGCTCATGAGAATAACAACAATCACTTTTTTCTTATTGCTTATAAACAAGAAAGTCGCCTCCCTTTAGCTTGTTCCTTACAAGCTCAGACGAATACCCGCTGATTACGAACAGCGGGTATTGCGTTTAGATGTTGACTTGATTACCTTGGAATGAGGGTTACTGTCGGCTTAACGGAGTAGGAGATTCTAAGTTGATCCTTAGGCGATAACGATAGCGATCCTGAGGTCATCCCCAGATCAAAGAAATTAAAACCATCTCGGCTAAATTCAATTTTGGTTACCGCCCCACCAGCAACAACCACTTCAACAGAATAACCATTCGTATTGGCTAATAAATATGGGCTGGCGTTGATAGCGGGTACCGTAGGGCTGATATCATTCCGAGGTACAGTGAGTTTAATGAAATCAGGCTGAGCATAAGTCACCGTCTGGTTAGTTTGTGTCACAGCAGTCTGCGCATTCAATTCAAATTGTGTAGAGCTTCTACGCAGTGACACCGTATAAACGGTCGTATCACTCCCGATCATAATCCGGTTATTCACACGAATAGCATCAGGGCTACTTATAGTAAGAATGGCTGCTCCCGCTTGGATAGTTCCCATAACATTGTTAATGGTACCTAATGTACCCGAGACAGAGCAGATCCAACTGTAGCCTTCCATACGTGTTGTATCCGGATTAGTAAAGATAATCTGATCCCCTTTACCGAATGAACCTGATTTAGGAGCTGTTTGCAAATAAAATATTCGGCTTGGTGATTCCTGAGGATTCACCTGAGTGATCTGTCTCAACCAAATGCCGGCGACATGAATAGGTTTGTTTTGTCCGCTCGCAGCCCGGTTTATCAGGCCGAATTGAACTATACTGCCGCTTGGAGCCATTTGATTAACCAGATCGTATAGGAATACAGATTTCTTGATAGCGAATTCATTCTGGACATTTAGATTAATACCCGAACCCGTTTCATCATTCTGATCGGTGTTGGAAGATGCACCCCAGCTTTGTTCCAGCAAAGTCCCTCTTGACCCTACCTCGATTCGAAGCATCCACTCCCCGTCCATACTCACAGCAGGCAGTTTATAGAGAATTGCCATTTCATATCTTGCTCCCGGTAATAAACCGTTATTGATTGCCTGCCGCAGTCCCTGATATTGAGTAGTAGGTGCCAAAGTAATCGGATTGTAACCCAAGGGAACATCCGTACCTGCATAAGCGGTAGTCGGCATTGCGCCTGCACTCCAGCTGCTTGGCACATTTGTTCCGTCGAAGTACAATTTAAAATCAGAATTATAGGCAAGCGATGGTAACGAATTGTTGTCATCCATTTCCTTAAAGGTTGGTAATAACCGATTCATTTGTACAGAATCAAGAAGTACAGGCATCTTGTCGACATAAAATGTAGGAACTCCAGAGATAACATCTCCATTTGCCCGAGTGATGTTCACAATTGCCCAATCAGCTGGAACATTAATACCATAGATCTTCTCTAGATCTGTTGTCCACACACAGTAACCTTTGTGGTCATCTTTGGTAAAGGTTATTGAATGCATGCCTTCGTCGGTTATCTCGTAATTGTTCATAACGGCGCCGTCAAACCAGCCTACCATCCGTTTATAAGCGTATCCCACAAGCGATAAACTTTTGTTATCCGGCGTCAACAGCCTGATACTGGACCACATACTGTCCATTCCATAGAAAAAGCATCTCTCAATCCCAGCTACCCAGTTGCTTAAAAACATGCGAAACAAGTAAGACGTAGCTAAATCATCAGGCATAATCGGTGTAGCATCGTTGTTTGCACCACTAGGATAATAGATTCCTTGATAATAAAAGTTATTCCAGCTACTCTCCGTATTCCAAATTGGCAAATGACCAATTTGATGATTCGCAGCTACTTTGCGGTAGCTCTGAGTAAGTGATATCATCCGTTCCGGTTGACTCGGATAACAATAAAGATGAACAGCGATGATATCTATGAAGAATTTACCACCTGCTGCCAAAAACGCATCAAACCCTTGATAACCCTCAAGTCCCGTATAACATGGACTTAATACTTTTGCTGTCGAGTCACTTTGATGAATAATAGCAGAAGCTTCCTTTGTCAGCTGAACAAGCCCCTGAATCGTTCCTGCATAGAACATAGCCAGGTTAGGTTCATTCCAGATCTCGTAATACTTAATTTTACCGCGATATCGCTTTGTAACCGCTGTGACATAATCTTTCCAATCTTTAATATTATTCGGTGGATAGGGGTTGTAATGCGAGCTCTGACTCGGCACTTTAGGTGTCGTAGCCCAGAGTGGCGGCTGTCCAAGTGTGTACACAATTTCATTGCCATTCGTGACCGCTTGCTGGACAAATTGATCTAATCTTGTCCAATCGAACTTTCCTTTCTGCGTTTCAATATCCCTCCATGTTGTTCCAGTATCCCAAAGACGAATACTTCCATACCCGACTGGTTTGTCATTCTCAATATTTTGAAGATGCATGCCAAAAAAACTTGAATTAATTCCATTTACAGCATCCATATAATGTAACTCCTCTCCACTTGATAAATTCTCCTCACCTCCTCTTCTATTAAGGAGATGGTAGTAGTTTATCTATATGGCGAAAGTTCATTTTTGGCAATGTTGATTAGCCGTAGGATTCTTCTTTTTCTTGATAATTGGGCATAACAGCGGGTAACGTTCGGATATGCATCGCTTGTGCTAGCAGATACAGGCTATAAAGAGGATTTAAAAACAAATAGCGTCTCCATAATCGTCGTGGCTCTTGAATAAGACGGAACACCCATTCTAAACCTCGTTTTTGCATCCACCCTGGTGCTTGCGGAAGAATTCCCGCATGGAAGTCAAATGCCGCTCCTACTGCAAGCAAAGGCATAGAAAGTGATTGTCGATATTCATAGGCCCAGACTTCCTGTCTTGGACATCCTAATCCTACGAATACCACTTGGGCACCGCTTTGCTTTATCCTTTGCACAACTGCTTCCTTTTCCTCATGCGTCAGTTTACGAAACTTAGAGGGCTCCTTGCCCACAATTTGAATACCAGGGTATTTCTGCTGCAAAACTCTTTCAAACTTTTCGATGGTATCCATCTTGCTTCCATATAAATAGATTGGAATACTATTAGCAGCCGATGCTTCTGCAACACGAAGAGTTAACTCAGGACCATAAACCCGATCAGGAAGTTTAATGCCATACACAAGCCTAAGCCCCCATCTTACAGGTTGACCATCAGGGACGACCAAATCAAGACCATTCAATCGACGTTGATGAATGCGATCAAGAAAGCCCGTCATAACTCCATGTACAGCAAGTGCTGAGACTGCATAAGGTTTTTTATTCCTAGCATGCGTAATGATCTGCTCCACTGCATAGCTGTAGTCGACTGCATCAATATTTACACCCAAAATGGGAAATTTGCCTCTGTTCAATGGGGGACGGTTCATTTGGCAACACTCCACCGTGCTTGATTGGCTTGAACGATCTCTTCCATGATGGCTTTAACATCAAACCGGATGTTCCATTCCGGGTAATGCGTGCGGAATTTAGTTAAGCCGCTGACATACCAGATATGGTCACCAGCACGAAATTCGTCGGTATAAGTGACTTCCATCTTCCTATCCGTAATCTGCTCAGCAAACGCAATGGCTTCAAGCATGGAAATATTGGATGTAGGTCCACCGCCCAAGTTATACACTTCTCCACCTCTGCGAGGATTCGAGAAGAAGGTGTGAAAGGCTGCTATGACATCGTTGCAATGAATAACGTCACGAACCTGTTTTCCTTTGTAGCCAAAGATGGTGTAAGGCGCACTTGTCATTGCACATTTCATGAGATAATTAATGAAGCCATGAAGCTGAACACCTGATTGCCTTGGACCACTCAATACGCCGCCCCGAAAACATACGGTTTTGAAATTAAAATACCGACCATACTCCTGTACAAGAATATCAGCTGACAGCTTCGATGCCCCGAACAAGGAGTGCATATTCTGATCAACGCTTAAATCCTCAGTGATACCATCTTTATAAGCATGTTCCTCTGCAATCTCGTATCGCGTTTCCCGCTCTACAAGAGGTAACCGGTTAGGACTGTCACCATAAACTTTATTAGTGGAAGTGAAAATGAATACAGCTTCTGGACAATGCTGCCGCGTAGCCTCAAGCATATGAAGCGTTCCGTTGGCATTGATCCCAAAATCCATTAATGGATCTCTAGCTGCCCAATCATGTGAAGGTTGTGCAGCAGTGTGAATAATCAGCTCTATATCCGTTCCATAGATCTGAAAAATCTTGCATATGGCATCGAAGTCCCTAATATCGACATCATGATGCTCATATTTACTACCAAATGAGCTTTCGAGTCTCTGCCGATTCCAATGTGTGGAACCCTCTTCACCAAAAAAAGTCTGTCGCATGTTATTATCGATACCAACAACCTTGTAGCCTAGTCCTGCATAGAAATCAACAGCTTCCGACCCAATTAATCCTGCAGATCCTGTGACAATAACAACTGACATATGTGTTCCTCATCTCCGATTGATCTTATTTATTCCCTGCTAAAGTTAGTTCCTTGCTATATAGCATCGCTTCATGTTCGACCACTGCTTCTTCCGTGAACCTGCGAGTAATCTTCTTAGCAGGGTTGCCTCCGACTATCGTGTAGGGCTCAACATCCTTCGTCACAACCGACCCAGCTGCTATAATAGCTCCTCTGCCAATACATAGGCCGGAGAGGACAATAGCACCGAAACCGATCCAGACATCATCACCAATATGAATGTTAAGCCCTTTACCCGGTCCCTCGTAATCCTCCTCGCCGATCCACGGCGCTTGTCTTATTGCGCGGCCAATTACTGCATAATCATGGTCGTACCTGCCTATTAATCCGACCTGATTAGCGATCATGACATTATTGCCGATGCTACCGTCACACTCCAGTGTGCAGCGCTTACCAATGTAGACGTTATTCCCGACAGTCAATCGGTTCGGTGCCCAAAGTGTAGAACCGATCCCAATGTGTACATCTCTTCCTAATTCGACACCAGAACGCACTGCATATCGATTAAGTAATTTCAGTAACCACTTTTTCCCTGCGAAGTTCAGCATACTTCTACCCGAGCTCCCTCTACTCCCATGGCTAATAGAACGCCCTGGGCGAACCGATCCGCCATTTCTTCTACCGTGTAAACACTTCCAGTTTCTAGACAAGCCTTTACGAGCTTGGCATGCTTTACATCGTTCTGAAGCAGCTTGATCACCGTATCGGCATATTGCACAATGTCTTCAGCATCCTTACATATGACCCCGTTATAATCATTGACCAAGTATTCTATTTCCGGACTATGATAAGGAACTTCCGTAGTCACAATGGGTACACCTAGCGCGAATGTATCCAAAATGGCTAGCCCAACCAATCCCGGCATCAGAAACAGCTTGGATATTTCAAAATAAGGAACTTTAGCCGCATCAAATTTGGGTCCAACATAGTGAATCCAGTCATCCTTTGCCGCAGCTTCCTTCACAAGATTATCTTCCGATCCCGCTCCAATAAATATCATATGAAAATCAGGCACCTGTTTGCGAATCAGTTTACATGCCTCCAATAAGAACGGCAGCCGTTTCTCCTCATACATGCCACCTGCGTAGATGCAAATCTGATTACTGTTAATACCCAACTCCAGTTTAAGCTGATCGAGTTCAGATGGTCCAAGAGCGGCACTAATATCTGTTAGTTGCTTGGTATCGATAGCATTTTGCACAATCGTAATTTTTTCTTCTGGGAAACCAATTTCCCGAACTACATCGGCACTGGTCTGGTTATATGAGAACCACCAATGTACCCTTCTTGATAGGAACCGTTTAACATTCTCACCTAACGAGCTTGCTGTGTGACCTTGAAAGTTTTTCCCATGGCCCCAGAATGCCATTTTACGTCTCCCGGCAAGATGAGCCGCGAACAGGTAATAGTTGACCAGCAATTTACTAGCTTGCTCGACAATGACAAGATCTGATTTCTTTAATAGTTTAATACAAGGCTGCCAGTAGAGTTCACGATTACCCACTCTAATGATGTGATTGGTGATTTTGTGAGCCCATGGTAAATCAACAGTATCTTTCTTAGCTGCATCCTTAATGCCTGGCTGTCCATAGATGAGATTTAACTCAACGCCATGCTGATCCAGACGCTCCTTAAGCAATTCAAAAAATTTACGCCGATATTGAGGCAGTGTTTTATAGATAATAGTTACCTGATATTTCTTGACTTCCATCAGCTTTCATCCTTCCGGCTGCATGAATAGCCATTTTTGTTAACTGGTATTTTTGATAGTTAGGTTTCCTTTGCCAATATGTTGTTATATATAGAGTGTTTCGTCTCACACCGCGGTAGACTCTTTTGGCAAGAGACTTCAATGTTGGCGGATTCACCGGTTCTATCAACGTTTGCTCCCATAGAGATTTTACAATCTCCCGATAAAGCGTGAAATTAGGTGGGATACGATACTTTTCTGGGACGGATAGAAGGATCGTTAGAAGCTTGCGATTGTTAAACGGGCAAAACTCTTCCACCGCAATATCCTGTTCAGCCGCGTACATCGCTCCCCAATTGCCCATTCTCATTTCCCAATAAAATAAATCAAATATATTGATTTTTGAACGCTTGGCGATATCCTCTGTTTGCTCTAGCCATCTTGCATAAATGGCCGTTGGGTATTCCATGTTCTTGTATTTGAATACTTTCGCCAAAAGTTCTGGTGTGATATGACGCGCATAATGATGGGTATACACGCATTTCTTGGCGATTTCGCTACATATTCCACATATGTTGATCCTATCCTGTGTGTGCTTGTAGTGTCTGTAAATAATCAGCGATTTAGGCAAATGGCGAGCCATAGTAACATTACGGTTATAAATATTTTTGAAGCTTTCATCCATTTCTTCCTTGCATTCATCAACATGATATTCTAGCCCTAGTCTCTTAAGAAGCTTAGCCGGCACTCGAACATCTTGACTCTCATCAGATAAATGCTCGTGTTTGCCGATGTAATAGTAGACCTTATTTTTAATATTTTTACTTGCGGCAAGTAATGAACGACTTTCCCAGCCAGCCGTTACCGGTATCATGACTTTATATCGCTGCGCAATACTTTCAACAGAACCTCGTAATAGGGCGGCTGCTTCTACAACGGCTTCTTTAATGGCCAAAGGTTTGAGATTCTCGTAAGGCCAGTAGCGGTGAACCGTGACACGATTCAAATCCAGATAATGATTGGGAATTAGATGATTAATCCCTTTATAAGGGGACCCCTCTCCAGCCCAAGCTCTCTCCTCTGATTCAAATTGAGGTGAATGCATGAATTGTTGCATACTCGCATCGTTATCTTCTTTGATATTCAATATCTCTGCTAATCGAATGGCTTGCGATGCACACCATAAGCCCTCTTCTGTATCCATATAGTGAATTTGTCTCAATCCACAAGGGTCATGGAATAAACGCACACCACAATTGTCTCTATGAATAATAATCCAGCGCCCTCCGTAAGGCTCGCTGCGCTTCGTCAGCTCTTCAAATGAAGATAAATTATCTTGAAGTCTATTTAAGATCATCATATTGGTTTCATTTGGGTGGTAAGGATCAATTATGTAGCCTAGCAGCGTCAATTGAATACCGTTATTGATTGTCGTTTGTTCAAATTGTAAATCAGGATGTATAGTCAAATAATGCTTGCCGTCTATATCGAGAGTTTTCCAGCCAGATAACGCTACACTTCTCGGCCCCATTATAAACTGCCTACGGTACAGTAATTGATGCTCCACTCTTGTGCCCACTGTCATATCCTCCTTGGATATTTCAAACTGTTATCCCAACGAATCGATCCAATAAATTTTTGGTTACTCCTTGAACAATTGGACTTACAACCCCTCTTGGGTCCTCAGCTGGATTCGCAAGACCAAATCCCCAATATATTGTTCCCGAACTGAATATGGTCGACTTACTCCAATGTTCATAAATCGTGCTATTTGCTTCATAGACCTTATTCTGTTTATTGATGACCTTAGAAGCTGCTATAATCTCTAGGTTGGGGGGGGTGAACAAGTGATTAGCGACACCATCGAACTCCCATCCGATGAGCTTGTTTACTTTATCTCCTTTGTTCACTTTCAAACCATTGAATAGCCAATGCGTCGGATTACTGATGACCCAATCCTGAGACTCATTTACGACAGAGCCCCAATTCTGACCGACTATCAAATTCTCAGGCTCATCTATTTGACACCAAGTTGTCGTGAGAAGCTTTAAGTCTCGTACAGGATCTTGGCTTTTCGCACGATACTTATAACAGGTCTGAATACGTGGCTCTAATGTTGAATCATTCATGTTTGACTCGTAGCGACTTTGCCAATAAATTGAATTTGCCCCTAGAAACGCCATATGAATACCGTTATCCCGAAAGTTCTCTAAGTATTCTCTCATCGGTCTAGAATAGTACTCGTCATGCCCAATAGAGAGAAAGCCCTTTGGCTTCCATTTCACTCGGGATAAGTGTGTATCTATATTGCTTACATATCCAATGTCATAACCATGCGATTCAAGCCAATAGACAGTAGGGTATTCAATGAATAGATCTCCAGCTCCGTTCCCTTGTTCATATGGACGATTATAGGAAATTGAAACCGCATTATTCTTCGGATCCTGATCATAGGTGAAATATTCATGGGTTTCGTTGTCATAATGTCCATAGTAACTATGCCCTCCCCATGCGCTATATGCATGCCAGGTAGCCACAGAGGATTGAACCATGAGATCATGGGCATTCTTGTCGTCCCGCACAATGAAAGGTATGTAGGTTTCATATCCTTCAGCATCCGTTAATTTAGTCAAGTAATACCCAGATACCGCATTAGTTGGTACTGTCCATTTGTAAGAAGGCACCCATTTCAAATCTAACAATTTAGTCACCAGATCTGGTTCGGGAAGACCATTCCTTCCTGATTTGCTTGACCACCAGCCCTGAGCGATCCCCTTTAACCCCTTGGCCTCATCGACAAGCCTTCCGCCTTTTCCCTGATAATAGCCAAGCCGGAAAGTTTGCAAATGATAGAGTGTACCTCCTTTTTTCGTGCTGATCATAAATTCGATCGTTTCTCCAGCAGTCACACTGGTCGTTGAGGCGTAGCCTTGTATATTACCGGCTCCGCCTTTCTTGAATTTCCATCCATCTGTTCCCGGAAGCTTATTCTCTTCACTAATTGCTGATGTGCTTAACACTGCCCTGACTTTGTTCGTATAGATAGGTTCTTCATTCCTAGCCCTTCCATCAGCATGCTTTAACAATAGGTTCAATCCACTTAGTCCGAGGAGGGCGCCTCCCCCGACTCCTGCCACAATCTTAATAAAGTCTCTGCGTGTAAAAAGCTTTTCTTGGTCAACTTTGTTTTTTGTCATGCTACCCTCCTGACTCGGAATTAGTGGATTCTTTTAAACAAGTAGCTTCGTGAGCTCAGATACTTTCAAATCTTGATACTTACGAAGCCCAAGACCTTCATACTGGAATCCAGCGCGCTCCATCTCATGGTGCTCCAGAACGTTACGTGTATCGAATAAAAAAGGATGCTTCATTCTTTTTGCTACCTTGGTCCAATCCAAGCGTTGATAATCAGCCCAATGGGTCAACAACACAACCATATCTGTCTCTTCCGCCGCTTCTTGAGGTGACTTGCAGAACTCAACACTCAGGCTGCTATTCAGAGATCGGAACATTTCCATGCCTTGAGGGTCATGTACTTTAACATGAGCACCCAGCTCAATTAATCTTGCTATAATGTAAGAGGCTTGCGTTTTTCGAGCATCATCCGTATTAGGCTTAAACGTTAATCCCAAGATACATATACTTTTGCCATGTAGAGACTTGAGACGATGTTGAATCTTCTCAACCACATAGGCATGCATCCGTTCATTCGATTGCATCGCCGTCTTTACGAGCGTAAGTTCGCTACCATACTGTTGACTTGTGTGCAGGAATTCAGCTGTATCCTTAGGAAAACAGCTTCCACTCCATCCACTCGAAACTTCAAGAAACTTCTCTCCGATACGAGAATCCATTCCCATTCCTCGTGCGACATCCGGTACATTCGCTCCCAATGATTCGCATAAACGAGCCACTTCGTTGATATAACTGATCTTCACTGCTAGAAAAGCATTCGCAGCGTATTTAATCATTTCCGAGCTCTTCGTATCCGTTTCAAAATATTTGGCTTGAGGCGCTTCAGGGTTATGCTTGAAGTAGAAATACTTTGCTGCTGCTTCATAACCTTCACGGTAAACAATGGAATTATATAGCTGCCTCATTCTATCCTTTGCTGCGTGATGAACCGAACCAATAATGATCCGGTCCGGGAAGAACACATCCTCCAAAGCATAACCTTCTCTAAGGAATTCCGGGTTACTAATAACCGTAAACTGATGCTCCGCTCTAAGCCCAGACTCTTTCTCAATGATTGATGATACTAAGTCGGCCGTCCCAACAGGAACCGTTGACTTGTTGACAATAACGGTGAATCGATCCCGACTCAATGACTTACCGATACTGCCTGCGGCCGCTTTAATGTAAGAAAGATCTACACTTCCATCTGGCCTTGAAGGTGTTCCCACTCCGATAAAGATGACATCAGCGCTCTTAACCGCCTCATAAGAAGTCGTTGCAAATAATGTCTTCCCGATATAAGCACGGATAAGCTCCGTTAAGCCCGGCTCATAGATGGGACTTTGGCCTGAATTTAGAAGGGCAACCTTACTCTCATTGATATCTATGACTGTCGTCTTATAACCTAATGCAGAGAAAGCTGCTCCTGTCACACTACCTACATAACCAGACCCGATACATACTATATTCATATGCCACCTCTTATTTCTGATTATTGGAAAATCAAATTTCTTCGATAAGCTTCGATCGTGTGCATTAATCCATCTTTGAGATCCACTTTTGGCTCCCACCCAAGAAGGTTAATTGCTTTATCAATAACGGGTCTGCGAACCTTAGGGTCATCTTCAGGCAAGGGGTGATAGGTAATTGAACTAGAGGATCCTGTCAGCTCTAATACTAGGTTAGCAACCTCAATAATTTGGTACTCAATTGGGTTACCAATATTAATAATTTGACCCGTTGCCTCAGCGCATTCCATTAAGAGCTGTAATCCTCTAACATTGTCATCTACATAACAGAAGGAACGTGTTTGCGAGCCATCCCCATATACCGTAATATCAGCACCCATTAGAGCTTGTGTTATAAAATTAGAGATGACGCGTCCGTCGTCGTTTCTCAGCCCTGCCGAATAAGTATTGAATATCCGTGCTACCTTCACTTCAACACCAAATCTAGAATAATACTCGTAACAATAAACTTCACCTAGCCGCTTAGCTTCGTCATAGCAGGCCCGCGGCCCCCAAGTATTCACATTTCCGTTGTAGGTTTCTGATTGGGGATGCTGCTCGGGATCTCCGTATGCCTCGCTTGTACTGGCATACACTAATTTAGCTGCTTTACGTTTTGCAAGCTCAAGCATATTGCGTGTTCCATCCGTATTAATGGAGATGGTTTCGAATGGGGCACTCTGATAAAACTTCGGTGAAGCTGGTGAGGCCAAATGATAGATGCCATGGATTTTAACCTTATAATTCTCCAATACCTCAATCACTCTTTGATCTGAGACATCATAATCAATGAATGAAAAATTCTTACTTTCAAAGCAAGTATCCAAATTCGAAATTTTGCCGGTTGATAAATTGTCAACTCCAATAACATGATTTCCTTTCATAAGCAGCTCCTTAGTTAGATGGGAGCCTAAGAAACCAGCAGCACCTGTTACGACAATGTTCATGTTATACCTCCACGAATGATTTATTTTCTATTGGACTGCAATTGCTTTAATGCCCCTTTTTGATTTTGATATTCATAGAAGCGTAACCCGCTCATACCAGCTAGCATGCCTAAACCACGACAAAGCAGCAGCAGCGATCTTGTAAAAGGTATCCTGCCTCCTAGAATAGCAACAGGCATATACACGGTTCCTTGAATAATTCGAAGAAAGGCCTTGCCTATTCGAAGCAATGTAGTCTTCCAATTCCCCTTAATTTCTAGCTCACATTGCACATATGTAATACCAGTACGATAAGACCTCCGCATTAACCATCCAATTTGAAGTCTATTATGAGGTACTGGCTCAAACACGACAGCTTCATTGGACCAGACAATTCGATAGCCTGCTTGACTAATTCTCATAAAAAAGTGCGTATCTTCACCGCCAGTTAAAGCGAAGCGCTTATCAAACCACGAGGAGAATGTTTTTAGCATGCTTGAACGTATAAGAACATTCCCTGACGCTGCAAAAGGTAGCTCCTGCCCAGTTTGAAATCGTTGTCGATCATAAAAGCCACCTCTCTTACTCCACTGCGGTGCATCCTCCGGAAACTGCGGCAGCACGGGACCAGCTACAACATCTGCCTGAAACTTCTGCTGGGCATCCATTAACTCGTCTAGCCATTGTGGCTCCGGCACTTCATCATCATCGATGAAAACTGCAAACTCACTATTTTCCACCGCCATTAATAAGGCAGTGTTTCTGGCATAAGATATGCCTTTCTCTCTTTCTACCTTACAAGTAATCGGCCATGGAAAATCGCCTATTTCCTCTTCTACGTATCTTGCTCCTTCACCGGCAGGATCATTATCAACGACAATGATTCGAATATTGGGCATAGGATTACGTTGAAAGGATAACTGCCGAAGTCCCTGGAAGAGTCGCCTTAAACCCTCATTCCTCCGGTAAGTTAAGATGCAGATCGACAAGTTCATCATACTATCCCACCCTTATTTTCCTTCCTTTTATGCCGACGTATAGCAATGGACAACGATAGACTTATGGATACATACAATACCCAGAAGACACTATTTGGTCTAAGAATGGTGTTCTCTGTCAAGTTGTATAAAAACATAAACATGAAGTAGAGAAGGGGACAAAAACTAATAATTGTACGTGTTTGCCGAATGTAAGTAACGCCAAGTTTAAAGCCCCTAATCATGTGAAGCAGAACAAGGATGACACCTACTACCCCAAGATCAAGCCATACATCAAGTAATCCATTATGTGAATGTGGAGGATCCCACTTTGTAACCAACCATACATAAGCAGATTCACCATCAAGCCCTAGCCAGAATCCGTTATAGCCATAGCCAAGCAATGGTCGCTGCTTTATCATCTCCCATACCGCCGCCCATAGATCGGTTCTCCCTGTTAAGGTGACATCACGATCCATTAGACTTAACAGAAGATCAGCATTACTAAACAGTAAGGATATTGCTCCTCCAGCTATTAACAGGGCAAACATCCAATAAAGGACCGCTATGCTGATATTCCAACGAAACGATTGTAAGAAAGGGATAAGCATAAGCAGGACAAGCATGATTACCAATGCTGTCTTGGAAGTTGAAAGAAGCATCAAAAGAAAAGACCCGCCTAACCCTAACCATATTAATTTTTTCTTTTCCCCTTTATTGAACATAAAGACAAAAAACAGGACGGAGCTGAAGCACATTAACCTACCTAGCTGATTTTTATGAGATAAGACTCCCTGCCAAGCCGTTCCTCTGTTGTCGCTCATTACGCCATATTGAGGCAAGAATAGTCCGAATAGGAAGCTGAATACGATGACAACCAACAGCATACGGCTTACTAGCTTAAATTGCTGCTTCAAGCTGAAACGAATGGCCATATAAAGTCCGAAGAGATTCGTACCAATAAGAGCAAAGGATCGACGAAGTGTCATCTCAGGTGCTGCGGACCACGTGAGGGATAAAATAACCACAAAAGTGAGCAGCAGCAGCAATTTATCCTGTCGAATGACAATGATGACAGCCCTCCACCTAATACAGCACAATAATAAAGCAACGGCATAAATGAAAGCCCAGATTTTCTGAACGAGCGGATTTCCATCCGTTATGCTCTCCGCTGCACTGCCTCCCTGAAGAATGGTCAGGAATGACTGGCTAAACAACAAGAGAGCAAGCAATATATAGAACTGTTCAAGCGAATGAAGTACCTTGATGAGGATGGCCTTATATCTATAAAACGAGCGAAATCCGGCTTGAAGTGTATGAATGGTCACTTTTCTGTCCTCCAGATTATTCAGACACTGTGCTCAAAGAGAGCCTTCTCTGATTCAGCAGATAAATGGATGTCCAATAACAAATCGCCAATATTATTTCCGTCACAATGGTTACGACTACTGTTCCTCTCCACAAGTAGATAGGAATAACTATCAGATTGGCAATCACATTCATAATAGCAACGGATGCTTGAATTCCTGAGCGCGTTCCTTGATAACCAGCTCCAGTGAGCGTATCAGCTGCGAAGCTTTGAATACTTTTTAGAAAAGGAATGATTGCGAGCCATCTTATAGCTTCGACAGCCAGTTTATAATCATTTCCTAGTATCCAAGGTAGATAAGGAGCAAATATGTAGATACCGATTCCCGCCATAGCGCTGTAAATGACGGCTACGGGTAGAAGCTTCCGGGTCAAAGCTAAACTCCCTCCGATTCCTTGCTCTCCTTCTTTAAAAAACTTCGCATAGGTTGCACTCATGAGCGATCTTAGAGGTGTCAACGTCACATCCATTATTCGACTGGCAGCGGAGAAGATACCGGCTGACTGTAAATCTCCGAATCGTACAAGCATTGTCTTGTTGATATCGTTATAGATCACAACAGATGATAGACTAATTGAGAAGTAAAAACCTTGCTTAAGCTCTTCGATTAACTTGCGAAATTGAACCTTCGGAATACCCAGCTCGCGAATAACTATAGTTAGTGCGAACAACATACAAATCAACGTACTCATGAAGTAAAGGAAGCCCCAGGTCTCAGGAGTTTTTGTTGGTAACAGAAGGATCAACGCGACAGCTCCGATTAAACGTAATACTCCAAGTGTCACTTGAATCTGCGCTGTCCGTTTCAGCTTCTGCATTGCTTGATAAGATTGACCGCTGATGTCCAGAATCCGATATAGTATCAAATCAGATATAGCAATCCAGAAGATCAACATTGGATGTACCGAAGCGGGAAGCACATATTGCGCTGCCAGAAACGTAATGGATGTCAGTATAATACCTGAAATGAAGGTCATGAGGATTGCATTACCCCAATAGGTTCTGAATACATCAGGATCTCTAGAAACATTCATAACCAGCAGTTCACCGCGACCTAAGCTTGAGAACGGCGCTAGAATGGCCACCAGGGATACTGTTCCCACAAAAATTCCATAGCCATTAACTCCTAAGGTCCGTGCGATAATAATGAAATATGCCGCTTGAAGTAAAATCTTGAATCCCTGTCCGGCAAACATCCACATTGTATTCTTCAGCAGCAGGCTGTCCCGGAAACGGCTAATCATCAGACTTCACATCTCCCTATGTAATCTCTCATCTCTTAATGTGTATTACTGCGAACGATCACACGTAGCGTTCTATAGAGAATCGAGAGATCCATTACGACAGACAGATGATTAATATATTCAAAATCATGCTGTAGATTATGATGGATAGGTTTCGTTCGATCCTCACTTATCTGCCAAAGCCCAGTGAGCCCAGGTTTCACACAAAACCGTTGCTTCTCGTATTCGGTATAGCAAGTGTCTACAATCGACTTCTGCTCGGGTCTCGGCCCGATAAAGCTCATCTCTCCACGCAAGATGTTGATTAACTGCGGCAGCTCATCAATACTCGTTTTTCGTAACAGCCTTCCTAGAGGTGTAATTCTCCGATCACTGCCAGAGGTTGGAGAGTGACCCTCTTTGGGAACGTCGATATACATCGTCCGGAATTTATAGATGGTGAATGGTTTGCCATTCTTCCCAACTCGTGGTTGTCTAAAGATTGGCGTTCCAGGCGAACTCCATTTTATAAGAAAGAATACAAGCACGAGGAATGGCAACGCAGGGATGAATATCAACAATGCAAGTAGGTAATCAACAACTGCCTTGATATAAAGTTCGTAAAGGGACGATTTATCCTGTGCCTTCGTTTGACTGGTAACAGGTACGACCGACTTCATTTACATTCTCCGCCCCTCTGCTTTGAAGTTCCTCTCGGCATCTTGCAATAGCTTCATTAGACCCTTAAGTGCTTCTACTACTACAACAAGCAATATACAGAGCAGCAATCCCAAAGCGAATCCCAGAAGAGTGTTAGTAACAATTTGTGGACTTACAGGGGATGCGTCTTTCTGCGGAACAGCCTCATCGACAATCATTACATTATCTAGATTAACGAATACACCAACATTCTTAGCGAAGGAACGAGCTACCTCATTCACTACTCTTACTGCACGTTCTTGATTCGTATCGGTATAGGTCAAGGTAATCAAGAAAGTTACATTTGATGTTTTGACCCCCAAATTTTCCAACACTCGCTCAGGTGTTACCTTATTATCTAATCTGCGAGATACATCTAAAGCGATCGTTCGTGTTTTGATTAGCCCCTCATAAGTCTTGATTAGTTGCTGATTACCCATGATGCTGTTGTACATATTTTGCGAGCTAATATTCTGTGGTTGTACTAATAGAGTCGACTTGGCAGCGAATAAGGGAACTACATAATAGTTGCTATAGGCCCAAGCTGCAGTGCCGCAGAGCAACGGGAAGATGATAAGTAATATCAGCCATCGCTTTAATAACTTCAGTACAAAGATCAGTTTCTGGTAAAATCCTATTGGGTTCACTATTCCTAATTCTTCCACAAATTCCGAGTCCGACAGTCCATATACATCCTGCTGTGCAATGAGATCCTTAGATGTAATCGACCGTGGAGGATATGATTCCGAATTTACATCTAAAATCCTTGAGCTTCTTACTGTTTCTATTACTAACACCACCTAACCTAAATTGACGAAAAGTATACAGTTTGTAACATTGCGCTAAAGTTAATTTACGATACATATTGTATCATGTCAAGTCTATTTCTAAAAGTTGTTTTCGATAAAAGTTAGTTAAATTGTGTATTTAGGCATGGGAATCATGAACTTTAATAGAATAGTATAAACTCAGTTAATTGGAGAGAATCGCAGGGGTAACTATACATATTGTATCTTAAAGTGAATGATGAGCGTTTTGAAGGTATCATGTATATCAATTTTTTGATACACTATTTCTCAAAGTGCTTTTTGGTAGATGGGAGGATAAATATGGATGAAATTGGGAGCAGGATAACTTTATTACGTAAAAAGCATGCAATAAAAC
This sequence comes from Paenibacillus baekrokdamisoli, assembly GCF_003945345.1. Classification (GTDB taxonomy): domain Bacteria; phylum Bacillota; class Bacilli; order Paenibacillales; family Paenibacillaceae; genus Paenibacillus_Z; species Paenibacillus_Z baekrokdamisoli. Next base: position 3,491,630 of record NZ_AP019308.1, read on the forward strand.
AAAATCAATTAGCGAAACTACTTGGTATCTCTTCATCCTCACTTTCTCATTATGAGAAAAACCGTCGTTTTCCAGATTATCGAACGATAAGAAGCATTGCTACCCTCTTTCAGGTTACAACAGATTATTTACTTGGCAGAACCCAGATACCGAGTCCACTTAACGACGATTCGTTGGTTCAGCTTGAACTCGAACCAGCTGAAATTCAAGGCTAGAACATGAACAAGTAAATTAAAGCCCTCACTCGTTGATATACCGATGAGGGCTTTGATTTGCTTATTATTTTACGCTACGACTACATTATTATCGTTATCGATGATCTCTACAATAGCTTCGCCAGGCTTGCCTATCACAGCTCCGCCCTTCGGATTCATAAGCTTTACCCGAAAGGTTTCCATGCCTTCAATGATCTGATCATCAATAATTTTTAGCTGAATTCGTTTAGTTCGCTCACCATTCCTAAAGGCTATCGTGCCGCTAGATCCTAGGAAATCACTTCCTTTTTTAGCTGTTAAGTCACATAAGCAATAATCTACAGTTACATTTCCCATTGATCCTCCAAGACGCTCCACAGTCACCGCCGCATATCTCTGACCTTCTTTTACATGATAGAGCTCTTTATGCATAACGATTACACCATGTTTATTATAGGTAATGCCTTTCCCCTTTGCCGATGCTGCTCCCTGTAGAGTAAACACCAGTACGATTGAAATCATAACAATAATAACCATTCGAAGCTTGTCCGATCCTAGTCTGACTGAATCCTTTAAATTCACTTTTTTTCCTCCTAGTTATGATACAAATCGTTTACAAAAAATAGTATATGTTACTTATTGTATCATTGTCAATTAGGTCATCCATTTGGAGGTAATAGACATGAGAATACTATTATCCGCATTCATGTGCGAACCAGGCAAGGGCTCTGAGCCGGGTATAGGCTGGAATTCAGCCATACATCTGGCCAGACAAGGTGACAACGAGCTATGGGTGCTTACTAAGCTTGAGTTCAAAGCCAAAATAGAAGAAAAGCTAAATATGTTGCAGCTCACTAATCTACATTTCATATACATTCAAGATTCTCAACGCATTCGACATATTTCTTTTGTCGGCTACTTCTTAAACTATTACTATTGGCAATGGAAAGCCTACAAGGTAGCAACAGTATGGGATAAAGAAATAAACTTCGATGTTGTACATCATGTGACCCTCGGAAGTTTACAAGGAGGTTCATGGATGTGGAAGTTAAGAAAACCTTTTGTATTTGGACCTGTTGGAGGAGGACAGTTTGCACCTTCAGCGTTTAAGAAATATTTTGAACAGGAATGGTTCACCGAATCACTCCGAACTTTGTTTCGTTGTAAGCTCTCCGCCCTTAATCCATTAATTCGTTGGACAATTCATCATTCTAATCTGATACTGGCAACAAACACAGATACCTTTGACATGATCAATAAGCTAGGTGGCTCCAATAAAGTGATGCTTTGTCTGGATTCTTCCCTACCCGAGGAATTCTACCCTGATACCTTGCCTCAAAGAGTATCCCATCCTTCGTGTCTCCATCTTCTATGGGTAGGAAGAATAATGCCTAGGAAGGCCTTGAATTTGGCGTTAGAAGCTATATCAAAAGTAGCCAGCACAATAACAGTCAAGCTCACTATTATCGGTGGAGGTCAATACGCGAGCAAAATCCAGAGTTGGATACAAAAATATAACGTTAAAGATCGTATAGAATATAAAGGTGAGCTTCCTTGGGAGGAATTAAGAGGCTACTATCTGTCATCAGATGCATTTCTATTCACAAGCTTGAGAGATTCTTTTGGAAGTCAGGTTCTTGAAGCGATGGCATTCGGCCTACCTATCATTGGACTCGACCATCAAGGAATAAGGGATTTTGTCCCCCAACAGGTAGGCATGAAAATTAAAGTTCATAGTCCTGATCAAGTTACTCATGATCTCTCTCAGGCGATTGAGTATTTGGCCAATCATCCGGATAAAAGATTAGCAATGGGCAGAATTGGCTGGGAATTTGCGAGGACATGCAGTTGGGACCAGTTCAGCAAGAAAATGACTGGTTATTATAACAACTTAATAACTTAGATCAGCATTCTTATATACAAAGAGACCGAGCGTCTGTGGACGCTCGGTCTCTCCTATTAATTCCCGCCTACGCGAGCTAATTCTTTCATATTCGCTTCAAAAGCAGCGAGAAGTGCATCTTCACCGACAAGACCGGACTGTTCCATCTTATCGATTTGCTCCAGCATCCGTTTGTAATCCTTCGGAATGATCTTCACGAATTTGGCACGGTATGTGTCCCAATCCGCTAAGACGCGGTCGCCGACCGCACTGCCTGTGTACTGAACATGACGTTCAAGCATCTCATGCAGCTCTGCCGCATCTGCTGACTCTTCAACGCGCTCTAGCAATACCATCTCGATATTACAGTGCTTATAGAAGTCTCCTGCCTCATCTAATACATATGCGACACCGCCGGACATACCTGCTGCAAAGTTACGGCCTGTAGCGCCTAGAATAACAACGCGGCCACCTGTCATATACTCACAGCCATGATCGCCGACACCCTCGACAACAACCTTCACCCCAGAGTTCCGTACAGCGAAACGTTCTCCCGCAATACCGCGGATATAAGCCTCACCATTCGTTCCTCCGTAGAAAGCTGTGTTACCTATGATAACATTCTCTTCTGCTTTAAAAGTGGCCTGCGGTGAAGGTGCGACGATAATTTTACCGCCGGATAATCCTTTACCCACATAGTCATTGGAATCGCCTTCGAGCGATAGCGTTATTCCTTTCGGTACGAAAGCACCGAAGCTTTGACCAGCAGATCCAACAAAGTGGAAGTTAATTGTATCATCAGGCAAGCCCTTCGCTCCGTAGCGACGTGTAACTTCACTTCCTACAATCGTACCGACAACGCGATTCGTGTTGCGAATCGGAAGTGTTGCACGAATCGTCTCACCGCTCTCAAGCGCTGGCTGTGCAAGGCCCATAAGCTCCTGCATATCAAGCGACTCTTCAAGCTTGTGATCCTGCTGCTGTACATTGTAACGGACTGCATCATTCGGCAGCTCCGCTTGATATAGAAGCGGCGTCAAGTCGATGCCTTTAAGTTTGTAGTGATCGATAAGAGATTTGGTCTGAAGTCGCTCAACACGACCAACCATATCTGTAATCTTACGGAAACCAAGCTCTGCCATAATCTCACGAAGCTCTTGCGCTACGAATAGCATATAGTTCGCAACATGGCTTGGATCGCCCATGAACTTCTTACGAAGTTCTGGATTTTGTGTGGCAACACCGACTGGACAAGTATCCAGCTGACAGACACGCATCATAATACAGCCAAGCACGACAAGCGGTGCAGTGGAGAAGCCGTATTCCTCTGCTCCTAGCAATGTTGCGATCGCAAGGTCACGACCATTCATGATTTTGCCGTCTGTTTCAACGACTACACGATCACGAAGATTGTTGAGCATGAGTGTTTGGTGCGTCTCCGCAAGTCCCAGCTCCCACGGCATACCCGCATGACGGATCGATGCAAGCGGCGACGCGCCTGTTCCGCCATCGTATCCACTTACTAGGATAACGTCAGCACGACCTTTAGCAACACCAGCTGCGATTGTACCTACGCCTGCTTCAGAAACCAGCTTCACGTTGATACGGGCACGAGGGTTAGCATTCTTAAGATCATGAATAAGCTCTGCCAAATCCTCGATCGAATAAATATCATGATGCGGCGGAGGCGAGATGAGGCCTACACCTGGTGTAGATCCACGAACTTCAGCAACCCAAGGGTATACTTTACGTCCTGGCAGCTGACCGCCTTCACCTGGCTTCGCACCTTGTGCCATCTTGATTTGGATTTCGTCTGCATTAACCAAATAGTTGCTTGTTACGCCGAAACGGCCAGAAGCTACTTGTTTAATCGCACTGCGACGGGAATCCCCGTTCTCGTCATTAATGAAACGCGCTGGATTCTCTCCGCCTTCACCTGTATTGGACTTACCGCCGATGCGGTTCATCGCAATCGCTAGCGATTCATGCGCTTCCTTCGAGATCGAACCATAGGACATTGCCCCAGTTTTGAAACGTTTGACGATCGACTCAACCGACTCCACTTCTTCTAATGGTACTGGATCAGCATCGTAGTTGAAGTCAAGCAGCGAACGAAGCGTCAGATGTTTCTTATCTTCACCCTGCACTAACGCAGAGAATTTCTTATATAGTTTGTAATCATTCGAGCGGGAAGCCATTTGCAGCGTATGAATCGTCTGCGGGCTGAATAAATGATCTTCGCCGTCTTTACGCCATTGGTATTCACCGCCGGAGTCAAGCTCCTTCACGCGGCCCTCTTGCTCAGAGAACGCACGGTTATGGTGCTTCAGTGTCTCTTCGGCAATAACATCAAGGCCGATCCCACCAATACGAGTCGTAGTCCATGTGAAGTACTCATCCACTAGCTCTGGCTTCAGACCGACTGCTTCAAAAATTTGTGCTCCGCGGTAGGATTGAATCGTCGAGATGCCCATCTTGGACAAAATCTTAACGACACCCTTCGTTGCAGCTTTAATGAAGTTCTTGACTGCTTTCTCGTGAGTAACCCCTCTGAGAAGCCCTTGACGAATCATATCATCAAGCGTCTCGAAAGCCAGGTAAGGATTTACTGCACTTACGCCATAACCAAGCAGCAATGCAAAATGATGCACTTCGCGAGGCTCACCAGATTCGAGCAGCAAGCTTACTTTCGTACGCGTACCTTGACGGATCAAGTGATGATGAAGTGAAGATACAGCAAGAAGCGCTGGAATTGCTGCATTCTCACGGTCCACTCCACGGTCAGAGAGGATCAATACATTATGGCCTTTTGCCATAACACGATCTGCTGCTTCACACATTTGCGTAATCGCAGCACGAATTCCTGCTTCGCCTTCCGATGCTTCGAATAGAATAGGAAGCGTAATGGACTTGAATCCAGGACGACGCACATGGCGCAGCTTAGCAAACTCTTCATTCGACAGAACCGGCGATGCAAGACGGATGTGACGACAGCTCTCTGGCTCAGGTTTGAGCAAATTGCGCTCAGGTCCTAGCGTTGTGCCGGTTGCCGTAATGATCTCTTCGCGAATCGCGTCAATTGGTGGATTCGTTACTTGAGCGAACATTTGCTTGAAATAATTATATAAACGCTGAGGGCGTTCGGATAGAACAGCAAGTGGTGCATCATAACCCATGGAAGCAATCGGCTCTATACCGCTGCCCGCCATAGGCTCAAGCACTTTACGCAGGTCCTCGAACGTATAACCAAATGCTTGCTGACGCCGCTCTACCGTATTATGATCCGGTTCTGGCAGCTCAGGTGCTTCTGGCAAATCGTCCAAACCAACCAAATGCTCATCAAGCCATTCTCGGTATGGATGCTCTTCAGCAATCTTTGCTTTTACCTCTTCGTCAGGTACGATGCGGCCTTCTTTGGTATCAACAAGCAGCATACGACCTGGGCGAAGTCGATCTTTATATAGAATGTTTTCCGGTTCAATAGGAACCGTTCCTGCTTCAGAGCCAAGAATAATAACATCATCCTTGGTCACATAATAACGCGCTGGACGCAGACCATTACGGTCAAGAATCGCGCCAATTTGTGTACCATCTGTAAAGCCCATTGCAGCTGGTCCATCCCACGGCTCCATCAAACAGCTGTGATATTCGTAAAAAGCTTTCTTCTCATCATTCATAGCTTCGTGGTTCGACCATGGTTCAGGCACCATCATCATGGCTGCATGAGGCAGGGAACGGCCAGAGAGGTATAAGAATTCCAGCGTGTTATCAAACATCGCGGTATCCGAGCCATCTGGATCAATGATTGGTTTAATTTTCTCCATATCATCGCCAAACAATTCGCTCTCACAAAGCGTTTGACGGGCATGCATCCAGTTCACGTTTCCGCGAAGCGTATTAATCTCACCATTGTGAATCATATAACGGTATGGATGCGCGCGCTCCCAGCTTGGGAATGTATTCGTTGAGAAACGGGAGTGCACAAGTGCAAGGGCGGTTTCAACAGACTCGTCATTCAGATCCAGATAGAACGAACGAACCTGCTCCGTTGTAAGCATCCCTTTATATACGATTTTCTTGCTCGATAAGCTGGAGAAATAGAAGCTGTCTGCTCCTACATCACCGGAGTAACGGATCGCATGCTCCGCACGTTTGCGGATGACATACAGCTTGCGCTCGAATGCCAGCTCATCCTTAAGCTCAGCGTTCTTCCCTATGAAAACTTGGCGAACAAACGGTTTAGCCGCAATTGCAGAAGTTCCAAGTTTCTCATCATTAGTAGGAACCGTACGCCAACCAATGAATGTTTGGCCTTCCTCACGAATGATTGCTTCCAATTCACGTTCATGTTTATCGCGCAGCTTCTCGTCCTGCGACAAGAACAGCATGCCTACCGCATACTCTCCGCTTGCCGGCAGTTCAATATTTTGGCTCTTCAGTTCGCGCGCGAAGAAGGTATGTGGAAGCTGAAGCATGATCCCTGCTCCATCACCTGTATTCGGCTCACTGCCTTGACCTCCGCGATGTTCCATGTTCTCGAGCACCGTGAGCGCCTGGCGAATAATTGAATGCGACTTTCTCCCTTTGATGTTGGCCACAAAGCCCATGCCGCAAGCGTCTTTCTCAAACTGCGGATCATATAGACCTTGCTTCGGTGGCAATCCCAAACGATTCTCTTTCATTGGTTGCAACCTTTCTATGAGAAATTTTTGATAAACAATATTCATGAGGCCCCGCTTCATTTTTGGCGATTTATCGCTTAGAATGAAAGTACACGTAAGGATATAGCATATCAAACAGCCGGAAATTGAACAAGAGGGTGTGAAACAACGCTCTCGCTGTTCACAAACTGCTTACGGGGATAAAAAAAACGCTGTCTACGGCTGCATAGCATGCCATAATGGTCAGCATCCTCAAGTAAAGTAGCACTTTTTCGCATTTTCGTTATTATTTTATTTTAACATCCTGTCAAAACGATATCAATTTAATATTTTTATGGTGCTGATAAGAGAATCTTTATCTGGATGGGCATCAACTCACCTCAGAATAGACTAAAACGCTTTTTAATTATACTTTTACTATAACAAAGGATGTGTGTGGATTGTATAGTAACTTAAGGAAATCACGGCGGCTAGCCATTTCATTGACAGCGGCTGCACTGCTTGCAGCCTCGGTAAGTGCAGGGGCCGCTTTCGCCTCAGGAGCTTCAAACAAGGCAGCGTCTAACTTTCAAGCATCCGGATTAGCAGCACCGAATCAAATTCCTTACGCAAACAGTGCAGTAACCGCTGAGGCAGCAGATCAGCTCCATATCGTTGCAGTTGGTGATTCCTTAACTGCCGGGTATGAGCTTGGCATGCAGGTAGGAGCAATCCCATACGGATATGTTGATCGCGTATACGAGCAAGCTCTTTATCATTCTCGTGCTGATTTGCAGAATTATGGGGTGCTTGGATTAAAATCCACGGGACTTAAAGGCTGGCTGGATGCCGCTGTGAATGGCACAACAGCAACAGCGGAACAAGTTCAGCCGAACTTATCCAGTTATCCCCTTGCTTCGGAAATGATTGCAAAATCCTCAAATTTATGCAGTGCGCTAGAGCAAGCCAATATTGTTGTCATGACAATTGGAGGCAATGATTTTACCGGTATCCTCGAAGAGATCAAGAAAAGCCCAATGACAGCTGAGCAGCTTGGAGCACGATTGGATACGATGCTGAGTGATTACAACAGTTCACTTGAAGCCTCATTACGAATGATCTTCTCTATTAATGGAACAACACAGGTTATCTTCGCTGATCAATATTTACCTGTTCCTAAGCCATCCGCTATCAATAAAGCAGTAACGGAGGAGCAATATGCCGTACTCCTGGATGCTGTGAAGAAGCTAAGGGAGCAGGATGAAGCATTGGCCGCTAAGCTCCGTCAGGAAGGCCTGAATGTGAAGTCAGTTGATGTATCGGAGCCTTTCAAGGGCAACGAGCTTGCATATACCTACATCCTGCGTGGTGATATTCATCCGAAGCAAACAGGTTATGAGCAAATCGGCAAAGCATTCGCGAAGGGAATCTGGAACGAATATCGAGAGCCGGCAGCATTGCCGACGGGCGTTCCTTTACGCGTGGTAGTCAAGGGCATAACACTGTCTGGAGCAAATACGGCAATCGTCAAAAATAGCACAACTTTTCTGCCGATGCGTGATATTGCAACAGCGATGAATGCCACTCTTTCCTGGGATAACAAGGCTAGAACAGCCACTTTGAAGGCTGGTGATAAGCAGGTTTCCTTTACCATCGGTGCAAAGACCATGAATGTAAATGGTCAGGTCATTCCCCTTGAAACACCCGCATACTTGCAAAAGGTCGGCAGCTCACAGGTTACTTACCTGCCGCTAGCGGCACTTTCCAAAGGACTTGGTTATCAGGTTATCTACAGAAAACCGATTCAAACTGTTTTTGTTAATAAATAATCATTTCCTAACTATTATGGAAAACAAGAAGAAACGGTAAAAATTTGAAGTATTGTTCGTAGAAGCCCGCTGCGCGGACGGATCATTCGAAGCCCGCTTTGCTGCCGGATCATTCTTACGATCGCTGTTGTCTCCCTATTTTTTGAATCTATCCCTTAAGGGTAGAAATACGGAGACAAAGGCGAACGCTATCGCTTCTTCAGAACGATTCCGTCCGCTTCGCTAGGTTAGCCGAGAGGGTAAGCACTGATAATGATTTAGAGCCGAAAAGAATAAGCGAATTTTATACTTTCTGATAGTTAGAAAATAGTTTGAAAAAAACCACCTCCGCAGAATCATGAATTTCATGATTCATCGCGGAGGTGGTTTTTGTTAGGAAAAACATTTACGATTATTTAGCTCGAAAGCGGAGTGTTGTTTAACCTAGGCTGACAAAGCAACGTCTCTTGTTGCTGCGGTGCGTTTGTTTTTGCGGAACATGATCGTATACACCACTAGCGATAAGGCTGCACTCACGATTGCAAATAATGCAACATGGAACGCACTACTCCCTGCTGTAAGCAGCTCATTGCCTGTTACAATCTCGCGGAAAGCCGAGATCGTGTATGTCATTGGCAGCCATTCACGAATATTACTGAGCCATGTTGGCACTAGCTCAGATGGATAAGTGCCTCCACTGCCTGTCAATTGGAGAATAAGCAGAATAACCCCAATAAACCGACCTGGTTGATCAAATGCCGCAACCAAGAATTGAATAATCATCATGAACGTAACACTCGTCAATAAAGTAAAACCAATAAAGGCAGCCATATGATTCACATGCAGCCCGATACCATATAGAAGAATCGCATCCGCTATAAGTGCTTGCACAACTCCGACAAGTCCGAATAATAAGGCTTTGCTCAAGAACCAGCTCCAACTGGAACGCGGAGTAATCGTTGTCTCACGGAAAGACATGACCATCGTGGAGAGTAACGCCCCGACGAACAAACCTAGTGATAGGAAGTACGGTGTGAAGCCTGTGCCGTAGTTCGGTACTTCCGTTAATTTGGTCTCATCGACTTGTACCGGCTTGGCAAACATATCATATAAGGCATCGGAACCTGTGATGTCACCGGATTGACGCGAAGCGTCACCAAGCTTGCCTGATAGCTCGGCGGATCCATCGGCGAGCTGCTTCGTGCCGCTGGCTAGCTCAGCGGATCCGGTAGCCAGCTTGCCAGAACCATCAGCTAGCTTCGCCGCACCATGGCTTGCTGTTACAGCGCCGCTTGCGACCTTCGCGGCGCCTGCAGCTGTTGCCTTCGCGCCCGCGGCAAGCTGGGCCCCGCTCTTCGACGCCTCTGCGAGCTTCTCGTGCAGCGTGCCAAGCCCTTGCTGCAGGGAAGTTTGCCCCTGCTGCAGCTGCGTCGCTCCAGCGGCAAGCTTCGCGCTGCCGCCGGACAGCTCGGCTGCGCCGGAGGATACCGCTTTGGCAGCGCCCAGCAGCTGCTGCAAGGTCGCATTCCCCGCAGCATCAGGCTGTGCAGCGACGTATGCGTCCAGTGCCGCTTCAAGTTTAGCGGCACCTGCAGCCAGCTGCTCACTGCCTTGCTGCGCTGAAGCAAGCCCAGCTTCCAGCTGTTTACCAGCTGCAGCCGCTTTATCTGCACCACTGCTGAGCTGTTTGCCCGCAGCTTCAAGCTTTCCGAGCCCGCTGGACATTGCCGCCGCTCCCGTACTTACTTTAGCAGCTCCATCCGATACGCTGCTTGCGCCTGTACCTAATTGGCTAACGCCGCCAAGCAGATCCTTAGTGCCGCTCGCCAGCTTCGCGACATTATCACGGAGCAGCTCCGCTCCTTGCTTGGCACTCGACGCTCCATCACTCAGCTTGGTCGCACCGTCACTAGCTTTAGCTATACCGTCAGCAGCATCGCCAATTTGATTGAATACCGCTTCAGCATAAGACTTAGTTACCTGAGCGGATATCTCAGCTTGCAGCTTCGTAATGGCAGATTGGCCGATCTTCGAAGCCAGATAGCTCTCACTGTCATTCGTAACATAACGAAGTGCAGCCGGCTGTGGATTCTTATCTAGCAAGGTGGTCGCTTGCTTGGAGAATTCCTTGGGAATTTCAATCGCGTAATAGTAATTACCATCCACAAGCCCCTTCTCCGCCTTCGCCTTGTCAACAAATTCCCATTTGAAATCCTTCTTTTCCTTCAGCTGCTCTACCAGATCATTACCGACCGTCAGCGACTTTCCTTCAAATTGCGCTCCCGCATCTTCATTAACAACGGCAACCGGCAGCTTGCTTAGCTTTCCATAGGGATCCCAGTTAACCCCAATTAACATCCCGCTGTACATAATAGGAATGAATAAAATGCCGATGATGGGTATGAGAAGCTTACGGTCGCGTACGATCCGGCTAATTTCATTCCCGAATAAAGATAATCCTTTCATAGCCTTTCGCCTCCAGCTTCATGAATTACTGACCCATATAGTATTGCAGTCAATCTATCTCAAAAAAATAAGCAGCTCAGCTAGCCACTATTTTTCAATAGTTAACACTCTTCTACCTTCGCACCTACACCATTCTTCATCAAACTGATAAAATAACTCGTCACTTCTTCCTTCGTCAGCGACTCATGCTCCTTGCTCCATTCCACCGCTAATGCCAAGTACAGCCTTATCATAACAAAAGCCGTTAGCTCTGCATCCACCTGACGCAGCTCACCTTTCTGTACAGCAGTCGAAACACGCTGCTGGATGAACTGGACAATCGCCTGCTCCATCTTAGCGATACCTTCCTTGGCCATAGGGGTCCCAATATCCCGAACCTCTTGAGATAGCTTAACGATAAGTTCATGCTTCTCTCGAAATATAAGAAGCTCATACAGAACATCAGCTAGGTTCTCAAAAAAAGGACGTTTGTGGTCAATCGTTCGTTCCGCAACTATTCGAAGCTCGAGCGTCAGCTGGCGAATAATTTCACCAAAAAGATCTTCTTTGGTTGGAAAGAATGTGTAGATCGTACCTTTGCCAACTGCAGCAATTTTGGATACAAGCTCCATTGTCGTCGCTTTGTAGCCGAACATGGCAAAGGACTGGCCAGCCGCTTCTACAATTTGTGTTCTGCGATCAACTGGTTTCTTCTGCTCCATGGCTGCTGCCTCCTTCATTTTCAATTCTCTTTATGACCAAATTTCAATTTCGGTCAGTTAGTCACTTTATGCATTGTAGCACGCTTCAAACAGGAGTGCAAGGTGTAACTAGCAAGAAGAAACGGCTAAAGCCGTCCTTGGTGGCGAAGCAAGTTTCTTCCTTCTGAAATATAAGCAAAGTATAGAGGAAACTTATACTTTCTTATATTTGAACAAATTCACAAGTGACGCTGCTTATCCAAGCTTATGCTTGGACATGCAGCTTTCATCAACCTTTGAAGAAACGCAATGGCTCACCGCTACCCCTTCATTTCCCCTGCTTCCACAAGCTCTTGCATCGTAAAGAGCGCGTGCAGCTTCAACCCGATCTCTTCAAGCTTCTTTCGACCTTCTGGTTGACGTTCGATCACACAAACAACCTCTTCAACAATAGCTCCCGCCTCGCGCAATTCCATTACGCTGCTTATGATTTGACCGCCAGTCGTAACAACGTCCTCAACTACACAGACGCGTTTCCCCTTAATATCGGCCCCCTCAGCCAGCTTACAGGTTCCATATTCCTTCGCCTTCTTCCTCACAAAAGCAGCGGGAATATTCGTCTCCATCGAGAGCACAGTCGCGATCGGGATGCCGCCCATCTCAAGTCCTGCAAGTACATCTGTCCCCACGGCAATGCGTGTTGACAGCTCCGCAGCAATTGCACCAAGAAGCCTTGGATCCGATTCGAACAGATATTTGTCAAAATAATCATTCGACACTTGTCCGGATCGAAGCGTAAAAGTCCCCGTCAAATGAGCAACCTTATAGAGTTCTCGGGCCATGATCAATCGTTTCTTTTCGATTCTAAACCCTCCTAGCTCAAATGTGCTCTGAGAAACTACTCCACGTAATTCTCTACTGAGTTATTGACGATACTGTGATACCATCTTAGACCTTTACAGTATCAATACAACTTGCAGCTCGAATTGCATCAAACTCACCTTTGAAGTTGGTAATACTCCTTCTATTAACTGATGTACTGAGCGAGGCGCCACCTAACACCGCCGTCCGAATATTACTGTTATATTTGTACAATGTGTCGTAGATATAGCGCTAACTCCCTTCTGTTTTTATACATCAAGTCTAAGTAAGTGAGTAAAAACGCCCTTAAAATAGAATACCACAGAGAACAATTATCACCCACACAATTACTGAATTTTCAAAGAAGGTATCATTCGGTGCAATCGCAAAAGCGCTTTATCCTATAAGGTAAGCTAACTGCTACTTCTAACTGTTTTATGACTTAATCCCAGAATTGATAATACCTCCAAATATTTTCACCAATCCAGTTTCGATCAATTATTAAGGGAAATTATTTCCTTGATTAAACTTAATAAATCCAATACCAAAAGAATGTTGGGTGAAGACTGCAAGCCTGTCCGCTTTTGAATTATCCTTATACTTGTGCTCTCATCATCTGACGTTAAATCATTTCATCAATCCGCGAATACATTTTGTAACTAATAAGATACAAAATGTATCTTTTGTGTTACGATGTAAAAAAGGAGTGATGGACTTGCAAGCTATGTTTAGAAGGAACAAACTAATAGAATTCGCTCGCTACCTCGCAGATCAGCATAAGAATCATGAACAAATGCGATTAGACCGACCGGATGATCAATACACTTTAGGTCTGACATCAAGTAGTAAGATACTTTATGAGCGATATTTTGAGTTTTTCCGTATTGAACCTGATGAAGTTACTCCTCAAATTGGAGGAACAAATGAATGAGGACAAATAGCAAATTATTCTTTAGAGATCAATTATACGGTAATAAACCAAGTATAAAGTATGAAAGATTTATTTTCCTGTCATTACTGCTACTTCCAATCAACTGTTTTTATTTTGGGAGTATGAATGAGATGTTATTCGAATTAGGATTATACCCCTACTTGATAATTTCTCCATTAATTGGAGTTCTACTGCTAGAAAGGTATTATCACAATAGTTTCATAGTGAAATTGCTACTTTTTTTCTTGTACTGGGCTTTAATATCTGGAGTAGCCAATATCATTGGTATTTATCATTCAGCAAATTACAGTGATGTAGGATTATATAGGTATTTCAAGCAAATGCTAGAGATAACAGTTGGTATTTTTCTAGTTCTCTTTATTTCTACTGTCATCGTAAAGCGCGAGATAACCATAGAAAGGATTTCGGAATTCGTTATATACTCCATAAAAGCGTGTGTCTTTGTTGGAGTGATAGAGATAATGGGGAAAATAGTTGGAATCTCAGTGTTTCTTGAAGTATTTAATTTAATTTCACATCTCGTCAACCGAAATCCTTATATCCCCGGACGCATTCATACATTATCGGGTGAGCCTAGCTGGTACGGGATATATACCGCTTTTGCCTATCCTTTCTTGCTTCATATGTTACTGAAGCATGGAAAGCATAAAATTTTATTTTTACTCTTTTTAGTTACTATTTATTACACGACGTCCCGTACGATGTATGTAGTTGTACTATTACAAAGTCTTGTGTTTTTCCCTACTATTTTCAAACAAGTCATGAGTAGAAGACTTATTCCAGTTACCATGTTTCTAATCGCTATGTCACTTTGGATCGGGTATAACAATCAAAGCGCGGTATCGACAGCAATGGAAAGTGTAACAGAAACGATATCATCGATTACAGATTTCACCATGGAGAGCGATGAGAGTTATTCATCAACTGCCAGGTTAGGTATGCAGATGACTGCAGTCAATATGGGGTTAGCTCACCCGTTCTTTGGTGTAGGTGAAGGTCAATTTATATTTAATTTTGCATCATATATACCGGAATGGACAACAGGATCATACGAAATTGAGAAAGCTGAGTTGGGCGGTACAGCTCAAGTACACGGGATGTATGCACGAATTTTTGCAGAACTTGGTGTAGTAGGTTTATTAATTTGGCTTTCAATATGGGCTTTATCTGTGATAAGGCTCGTGAATGCTAAAAAAGATGCAACAAATAATGAGAAGAAAGAAATAAATCTATTACTATGTTTAATCGTAGGAGTCTTTGCCTGTGGCTTTAACGTAGACTCTTTTAGAATGATGGTCGTATGGATCACATTTGGGATCATAGCGGGATGGTACCTTAAATACGAAAGGAGGATTAATCACATTTCTGAGTGATAACTTGATCGAAAAGACGTCCCATGTAGGGGACACTTTTCTATTCGTCAAGGAGGTCAAGGTTCCTGAACTCGTAAAGTACGGAATAACTCCTGTTAAAAAGGCCCAAAGTCTAAAAGTCTAGTCATAAAAAGGACACACCCTCTTTGGGAATGTCCTTTTATTATTGCAGTGAAGTCTTAAGTGTCGTAGTCACAAGCGGCGTAGCTACTTGGTAAGACGGGTCGACATAATCCCCATTTTGAAAGGATCCATCTGTCACTCGCATATTATCAATGTGTAAGTTAGCACCTGCCGTCACTGTGCCGCCAGCTATGAGACGCCGTAAGTTAATCGTACCAACAATAGTATTGTCTTTAATTTCGATGCCGTTCACAGTAATTGTGGAGTCATCGCTAAGTTGGAACAAGGCCACTGTGTTAGAGAGTGATTTGGAGAATGTAGAGAAGGTTAACGATAAGCCTCGAATGTTCAAACTTGAGTGATAGTTGGTTTTAACGATGGAAGAGATATTTCCTTTAGGCACAAACCCTTCGATATGAATATTATCGATAATGAAATTGGGTGCATCGACAGCTTCAATTGCAGTGGTATAAATACCATGTTCAATGTTAATTTGACGCAATTGTTCATTGGAGGTCGTTTGGAAGTACATGCCCCAAGTAGCAGTGAGCTTTGTTTTCTGCTCCACATTGTCCCAGTTCATACCGTGGATATTCGACCATATATTTCCGGTATTTGATCCACGAATGTAAGACATGGAGTGACTAAATGCGCTAATTGTAATATCACGAAGACTCGTGGAGAATACGTAATTCCCCTTACCCGCAGTCAGAGACTCTCCACAATATAAACCAGATGTCACATTTTTGATTTCCAGCCGTTCGAGTACACTACCATAACCTACTCGCTGCAAATTCACGCCAACACCTTGAGGAACTTTTTGACTAAGCGCTGAACGATCCGCATGCTGAAGAGTCATATCGGCAAGGTAGCTATACACTTCGCCAGTAATAACAACTGCCTCACTTGCCGTATGTTGAACAAGTATGGTTCGATCCACACCAGCACCAATGACACGACGACTACGAAAGTCAGGTGCTTTAGTAAGCTTATAAACTCCTTTTGGAAAATACAAAGCACCTAGATAACCAGCTGCTTCAATAGCTCGATTAATTGCAGCTGTGTCATCCGTAACCCCATCGCCTTTAGCATTGTAAGGGGAAAGTTGCACATTAATACCCGATTGTCGTTGTAAATTAACCATGTCCGAGTCGTTCACTCCCACGGCTTGTTCTCCCTTCTGACTGTTCCTCCCTGTATTATTATCTTGAATATTAAAGTTGTTTGGAAGAAAACTGATGCTTTTCTTGTAGCTGGAGTTGTGGGATGAGCTGACTAGAACTAAAACAACAATAAGCGCAATAAATAAACGCGTTTTCTCCAGCCCGTCCTTAATCGGTACGTCCCCATTTCCATGAGTCTTCAAAGAGTGCACTCCCATACAATTAATTATACGCGTCTCAACCAAAAACGTGCTAGACGGTACAGAATAATTATCCTTCAAGAAGTGTTGGGTAACGAGAGGATTACCGATTATTTACTTAGTCAAAAAGCACCATTTTCATGCATTATTTTCAAATATTCCACTTTCTTTGTCGATATACAGCTCATCGATCTGTCCATTTCTCATTTACACGTTCCAATATATTGGGTTGATCAATTCGCTTATTTCTTACAGTATTTTTCAAGAGGAATGACTCTTTATCTCTTCAGAAAAGAAGTCAAACTAACCAGTATCTTTGCTATTTCGTCTCTTATACTTCTGATAATAACAGGATGGTTTGGATACCTACATGAAGGACTTATCATTTTGTTCATATTTAATCATTTATCTCTCTTTTGGAACCAAAATAAATTTCAATACATCTAATCCATGGCAATGGCTCTAATTCTAAAGCTTATATTCCTTCTCCAGCCCTTCAAGCTGCCCCAAGCCACGCTCAGCCCATCGCTTCAATCGGTCAAGCGCTGCAATATCCGCGGCCAATGCTTGCTTCAAGGATTCCTTATACTCAGGAACCTCCCCATGAAAAGGTTCCATGTCCGAAGCGAGGATGTTCGTCTTTTCTGTAAAGCTAAGCGCCCGACGTTCATGAAACATCGGTACATCGGGATTGTACGGATTATGTAAATCACCTTGTTCAGGATGCTTGCGAACAGCTAATACTTTGACAAGTGATCGGGGGGAGCCTGCTTCTACCACTTCACCTACATATTCGCCTGTTTTATAAGTAATGACGACAAGCGTACCCGGCTCCGGGGAGAATTTCTGGTTAGATTGCATCTGTTTTGACCTCCTATTTTTTTCAATTCAACTGATTTCCCTAAATTTTAGCATAAATTAATGATACATTCACATCCAAGTCTCCATTCCAATCTTGTGTTGCAGAGCTTTGCATCGTAATATGGTAATAAGACTTTAATAATAGAAGATGAACTCGCTGAATCGCCAACCGAAACTTCGAGTGCAATTCCAGAGTTGGAAAGAAAAGTAGGTGAGAAGATTGCGTAAAAAAAGAGTGCTTTTGCTTTCAGAGGGTTTTGGCTCCGGACATACACAAGCTGCATACGCACTTGCCGTTGGCCTACGCGCGCTCAATCCAAACATTCAAGCCCGAGTCATTGAACTAGGTAACTTTCTAAATCCAGTTATTGGTCCTTTAATTGTTTCTGCTTATCGTAAGACAGTTAGCACACAGCCTAAGCTGGTAGGCATGGTATACCGTAGACAATATAAAAAATCGCTCAATCGCTTCACCCAGCTTGCCCTGCATCGCCTATTTTATAATCATATCTCACAGGTTATCTCGCAGCTGAAGCCGGATTTAATCGTCTGTACACATCCCGTCCCAAACGCAGTCGTATCTCGTTTGAAGCGGCTTGGGCTTCCTGTTCCCTTATATACGCTGATTACCGATTATGATGCTCATGGGACTTGGACCAGCTCCGAAGTGACTAAATATTTGGTCTCCACCTCTCTGGTTAAGAAGAAGCTAACGGATCGCGGCATTCTTGGCAGCAAAATCGAAGTAACCGGCATTCCCGTGCATCCGAACTTCTGGCAAACGCATGACAGAGTGGAGCTGCAGGCACAATTTGGTCTGAAGCCATTGCCAACGGTCCTTATTATGGGCGGCGGTTGGGGTATCATGTACAGTGACAATTTACTTGAGTATATGACACGCTATCGTGAGGACATACAGCTTATTTACTGTGTAGGCAACAACGATAAATCACGGGAGAAAATGCTCGCCGATCCCCAGTATCAGCATCCCAATATTAAGGTGCTGGGATTTACTAAAGAAATCAGCAAGCTTATGGATGTCTCCGATCTGCTTATTACCAAGCCGGGCGGTATGACCTGTACCGAAGGCCTTAGCAAAGGTATACCAATGTTGTTCTACGAGCCGATTCCTGGTCAAGAAGAAGAGAACTGTGAATACTTCATAGCAAGCGGCTTTGGCGAAATGCTGATCTCCACTGAAACCATCGATAAATGGTTCAAGCTCATTCTTGAGCCTTATGCTTCCGTGCAATTTAGGAACAGTCTGATGACCAAGCGCAATCAGCAATATAACCCTATGCAATGTTCACGCGCCGTCCTGCAACTGATGCAGTGACGGTTTTTTTTACCCGCAATCCTCTTCACCCTGCATAGGGCCTTTCTACTCTGGGTAAACATAGGTAGACATTTAAGGAGGCGTAAGAGATGAGAGACCAGCCGTTAGATGGAAAAACGGTCATATTACGTATTGAGCTCGATACGAAGCAAACCCTTTTTGGTACCGCTGCAACTGCCATTGAAAGTGCCGGCGGCGATATTATCGCTATCGATGTCATTCAGACAAGTCGAGACCGTACCGTACGAGACTTAACCGTCAAGGTTCGGGAAGCCGAAACAACCAATAAGATAGCAAAGGCATTCGAATCGCTCCCAGGTATCCGCCTGGTTAACGTCTCAGACCGTACCTTTCTACTCCATCTCGGAGGTAAAATAACGATTCAACCTAAGACACCCATTCAGAACCGGGATGATTTATCCCGTGTCTATACGCCTGAGGTAGCTAGAGTATGCACCGCCATCCATGAAGATCCATCCAAGGCCTTCACTTTAACGATCAAACGTAATTGTGTGGCAGTCGTATCGGATGGCAGCGCTGTACTCGGCCTCGGCAACATCGGTCCCTTCGCAGCTATGCCTGTTATGGAAGGAAAGGCCATGCTATTTAAACAATTTGCTGATGTGGATGCTTTCCCAATCTGCTTGGATACTCAGGATACTGAAGGTATTATTGCTGCGGTCAAAGCAATCGCTCCAGGCTTCGGCGGTATTAATCTAGAGGACATCTCCTCCCCTCGCTGCTTTGAGATCGAACAGCGCCTTCGAGAGGAGCTGGATATTCCAGTCTTTCATGATGACCAGCACGGGACTGCTGTCGTTCTCTATGCTGCCTTGCTCAATGCGCTGAAGCTAACCGATCGCCGGATCGAAGATGCTCGCATCGTCATTTGTGGAATTGGAGCTGCTGGTACTGCCTGCACGAAAATGCTGCTTGCTGGTGGTGCTCGCCATGTTATCGGAGTGGATCGGGAAGGCATATTGACACGCGACAAGCATTATCCTAATGGGATGTGGCAATGGTACGCGGAGCATACGAATGAGGAACGGTTATATGGCGGACTTACGGAAGCTCTGCAGAATGCTGATGTCTTCATTGGACTTTCCGCTGGCGGCATACTGAAGCGAGATTATATCCTCACGATGGCTGAGCAGCCTATTGTGTTCGCAATGGCCAATCCAGAACCCGAGATTCGTCCTGAAGAAGCCGAGGATATTGTTGCGGTCTTCGCGACGGGAAGATCGGATTATCCGAATCAAATTAATAATGTTCTCTGCTTTCCTGGCATATTCCGAGGTGCGCTCGATTGTCGCGCCTCCGTTATCAATGAGGAGATGAAGCTGGCAGCAGCTGAAGCAATCGCAGCCGTCATAAGCGCTGATGAGCTAAGCCCGCTCTATATTGTGCCTAGCGTATTCAATCAACGTGTCGTGGAAGAGGTTCGCCGTAGAGTCGTACAGGCCGCCATACAGAGCGGCGTTGCCCGTCGACAGCCGAGAGAGTAAGCAGGGTTTACATCCTAATTGAATAAAAACCAGTCCAAACACGGAAATAACGTGTTGGGCTGGTTTTTGTTTATTCCGCTAAATATTAGTCAGGACTACTGTTCTACAAAGCGCTTCCTCCAAATAAGAAGCGGTACTCCCAGTGTGTACCGGTAATATCATTCGTACGAACGCCGCCCGACTCTGTCGAGTAGGTATGCAGCACTTGTCCATTGCCCAAGTAAATCCCAACGTGGGAAATGACAGCTTTATCTTTGTTGATGTTCGCATACGACGATGCTTTGGTACCTGCGTAGTTCGTGAAGAACATCAAGCTAAGTACCAATGAGTCACTAGGAAGACAGCACAAAAAAGACGTCTCTCATAAGACGTCCCTTGTTTGCGAGCTATTTAAGCCTTCTATATACAAGCATTGCGGCCTCGATTTCTTTTGAGAAATGCTCGACTTTATTGTCCCGATTCTATGACTTAAGTACTATTTTATAGGATAGCCTTCACAGTCTGGTAAGTTACACCAATGTTTACCTATCCAAACGAAATCTCCACCTTAGGAATAATAAAAAGTCGTGAATGAAGGAATGTTCATCTTAAATTAATTAGAAGTTGTTCTTTAACGTTACCTAGATGTCTTGCACTGCGGGCGCTCCCATCTCGGGAACAACGACACCCAATACATCATCTGTTTGACCCTTTTGTGTTACTTCCATTAGAGTATCATACCGATTCGCCGAATGAAGGATAGACTGGTAATCACTTTGATGAACAGACGGAACAACGACAATTTCTCCAGTGTGATAGTACAATTGCAAGGTTGACTCCGTCTCATCATAGGAACAGAATGATATTTGTTTGGATTCCACAGGTAAGAGCAAATAAACGCCTCCTTTTTTATTAAGCACGATTAGAGTTCTTTGGGTAACAATGAGAGCAACAATCTCTGGGCTCTCCTATATATACCCCCTACATGACGGTTGCAACACTAAAATAAAAAAAATATTTTGCGACATCTGCAGAAAAAATGAAGCGGCCTCTCCCCGGCTTATGTATGAGCTCCTGTGCCCTCAATTAAATAATTAAATGCTTGCTCATACAACCAATGCCCGTAATCATTCGGATGGTTAATATTGTTAAGCAGCAGGCTTTCTGGCGTTTTACCTGCATTCAATTCAATTTTCCATATCTCATTAACGTCTGCAACACCGATTTTATACTCCACTCCCAAGCGACGAAGAACCTGGGCAAATTCACCTACTTGACCGCTTGTGTGCTTCCATAATGGATTCGGCTCGCAAGGAGTAACCAACACGATATCCGTTTCACCGTTTCGAAGGGTCGCTTCAATAATATTTCGTATATTTTGCTCATAGTCATGGAGCGGTACAGCCACTTTCCCCTCAAATAGGTTCTGGTCATTCATGCCGTACCCTATTGTCAGCAGATCCGGATGATTAGCCACAACATCTTGCTCTACACGAGCTGATCCTCCAGTACTCGTCTCTCCTCCGATCGCTTTATTCACAACACGAACGTTCCCTGCTGGACTTAAGGTCGAGAGACGATTGGCTAAACGCTGGAAATAAGCATACCGCTCTTCGCTTGCTTCTCCGCCTGTACTGATACTATCGCCATAAACCACATAGACGGCTTCTTGTCCGGATTGAAGCTTATTGATCGTATTCTTCAAAAAATGACTAGCAGCATTGCCGAATCCAGCCTTTGCTGCATCCCTATCCAGCTCATACTCATAATCAATAAATACGGTGAAATTGCGGTTACTGTAATCATCAAACAGGGTATGATCAAAATTCACCTTTTCATATAACACATGGTCAGACCAATCCAGAATGCTGCTTCCCTCCGCTCTAACGATAACTCCAGAATCGTAATCGACAATAAAATCTTTTCCTTCTACAAAAGCAACCGCATCAACATGCTCCGGATCCGTATGAGTTCTCAATTTCACGCTTCCTTTAATAATAGGACGATGCCGCAGCTGCTGCTTTTCCTGCCTAGTAAAAACAAGTGACTCTGCCGTCTGCTTCACATTTTCGGACATTTAATGATCCCCTTTTCGTTTTTTTCCTCTGAAATAGAAGCAAAGTATGGAGAAACTTATACTTTCTTGTATGTAAAAAAAACAGGCAGTCTACCTATGCATCCTACAGCACTGGTGACTACCTGCTCTCTGACCTTCTTAATCTCTTCTTCCTGCTATTGCCCATGCTGGTCTGTATAAGCATCAGAGCCTCCAGAGAACTCTGAACCGCAAACGTAGCAAATTTTGGTATTTAGCTCATTTTCAGTCTGGCATTTGCTGCAGATAACGCGTATTTCGCCAACGGTTGAATCTGGTCTTGGCTCCTGCGGAAGCTGTGTACCGCAATCTGGACAAAAGCGAGTATCCAGCGCGACCACTTTGCCACAGGTACAGGTTTTCTCGAAGCGAATCATCTTAATTCGCTCTTCTAGCATTTGAATATCAGATTGCAGCTCATCCAGCTGCTGACAGCAGCTCATAACTTCATTCTCGGAATTCGCAACATTTCCCTCTTGATGAGAGCGATAGATAGACAACCCAATCTGGTGATAAACTTTGTCTTGATCCTTTTCTTTGCCAGAAATCTGTGATTTTATCTTGGTGATCTCTACAGTCTGCGACGCTTTCTTTGCAGCATCGGATGCACCTTGTTTGATTTTATCTAAAAAGGACATCAGAATCGCCTCCTCTTTTCTAACCCAATCTAAGTTGCTCTATAAGTTTATCACAAACTAGGGGATAGGGTCACGCACGTGCCGCTCTTTTACCTTGATTCTATTCGCGTTTTAAACAAAAGAGACTGGTACCCTCTAGTAAACTTCTACGTGAGGGAACAGTCTCTGCTTCATTGTTATTATTCAGCTGGATACATGCGCTCGCGAAGCCCTTTGACTTCTGCGCTTTCGAGGTACTCATCATAAGGCATAATCCGGTCGATGATCCCGGTAGGCGTAATTTCGATGATCCGATTCGCAATCGTTTGAACGAACTGTTGGTCATGCGAGGTGAAGATCAGCGTACCATCAAAATCAATTAATCCGTTATTCAATGCCGTAATGGATTCGAGATCCAAATGGTTCGTCGGTTCGTCCATCAAAAGAACGTTCGAGCTCGACAGCATCATTTTGGACAGCATACAACGAACCTTCTCGCCACCGGAGAGCACGCTTGCCTTCTTAAGCGCTTCGTCACCGGAGAACAGCATACGTCCAAGGAAGCCACGAATAAAGCTCTCATCTTGCTCCTTGGAATATTGGCGAAGCCAGTCAACCAGGTTCATATCTACGCCATCAAAGTACTGCGCATTATCCTTCGGAAAATAAGCCTGCGACGTTGTAATGCCCCATGAGAATGTTCCTGCATCCGGCTCTAATTCCCCTGTAAGCAGCTGGAATAGAATGGTTTTCGGAAGTGTATGCGGGCCAACTAGGGCGATTTTGTCGCCTTTATTAATGGCAAGCGTCAGGTTGTCGATCAGCTTAACACCATCAACAGACTTTGTTAAACCTTCCGTTAACAGCAATTGCTTGCCTGCTTCACGCTCTGGCTTGAAGTTGATGAACGGGTACTTACGGTTGGATGGACGAATGTCGTCCAGCGAGATTTTATCAAGAAGCTTCTTACGGGAAGTAGCTTGCTTGGATTTGGATTTGTTCGCGCTGAAACGTTGAATAAACGCCTGCAGCTCTTTAATCTTCTCATCCTTCTTCTTGTTCGAATCCCGCATTAGCGATAGCGCCAATTGGCTGGACTCGTACCAGAAGTCGTAGTTACCGACATACATTTGGATTTTACCGAAATCGATATCCGCAATATGTGTACAAACTTGGTTCAAGAAATGCCTATCATGGGATACTACGATAACGGTACCTTCATAGTTGCCCAAGAAATCCTCAAGCCAATGAATCGATTCCATGTCCAAGTGGTTGGTAGGCTCATCGAGCAGCAGAATATTCGGAGCACCGAACAAAGCTTGTGCAAGCAAGACGCGAACTTTCTCGTTACCGGAAAGCTCCGACATCTTCTTGTCATGCAGGTCTGGCGTGATGCCAAGTCCATTCAGCATTCCTGCTGCTTCGGATTCGGCTTCCCAGCCGTTCATATCAGCGAATTCTGCTTCCAGCTCGCCCGCGCGCATACCGTCTTCATCGGTAAACTCTGCTTTGGCGTAGATTGCATCTTTCTCTTTCATCACTTCAAACAGCTTCTTGTGGCCCATGATAACCGTCTCAAGTACGAGATTCTCATCGTACTCATAATGGTTCTGTTTCAAGACTGCAAGTCGCTCACCTGGCGTAATGTGTACTTCACCATGAGACTGCTCAACCTCGCCGGACAAAATTTTCAGGAAGGTAGATTTGCCAGCTCCGTTTGCACCGATCAAACCATAACAGTTGCCTGGTGTGAACTTAATATTCACATCTTCAAATAGCGCACGCTTACCGTATCGAAGCGTTATACCGCTTGTGCTAATCATTGTAAGTAATCCCGTCCTTCACTCGAAGATCTTATTCATCGCACCATTATAACACAAGAGTGTGTATTAATCCCACGCTCTTAAGCTAGTTTTAGTTTTCATTTAAGCGCCATGTTTCACCATGCTGCAGCTTAACAACCCTTGCTGGAACAATCTGTCGCTTAGCCCGTTCTGCTTCAAGCCGATCCAGCGCTTCCCGCGGGGTATCGTCAGCCAGTCGGAATGAGCCGTAATGCATAGGAACGAACCAACCTGCTCCTGTATCTTCAAAAGCCTGCAATGCTTGTTCGGGCGTCACATGCTGCGGACCCATAAACCACTCCGGGTCATATGCGCCAATTGGCATAAGTGCAATATCGATGCGGAATCGTTCTCCAATTTGCTTGAAGCCATCAAAATATCCGCTGTCTCCTGCAAAGTAAATCGTTGGGCATTCCCCGAGAGAAGTACTTGTGGAATTATCATTAGCTGTCAGCTGTACCTTGATTGTGTTGGCGCTTGTAATAGAAGCTTTCGCCGCTGCCTTCATCACATCATATTCACTTGATGAGTTGATGATGTAACCGCCCCAATGCGAACGGTTCATATCCAGCAGTGTGCGGCGAGTCCAATGCTGTGAAGGAACAAACGTAAATTCGACCCCGCCAATTGTAGCCGATTCCCACCAATCTAATTCGATGACGGAAGAGAAGCCCTTGCTGCGCATCTTATCTGCTAAGCCAATCGGCACGATAAGAGTCTTACCTCCTGACAGCTGCTTGAGTGAACCGATGTGCAGATGATCATAATGAGAATGGGAAATAAGGACGACGTCTATAGGTGGAATATCCGTGATGGGAAGTCCGGGCTGAGAAAGTCTCTTTTGAAAACCCAACTTCTCCGCCCATACGGGATCCGTAATAATATTAAGTCCGGAATGTTGAATCAGAAACGTCGAATGCCCAATCCATGTTAAAGATGGCTGATGTTTGTTCTCTTGTAAATAAGCAATATCAGGCTTCACTGCGGGAACGGCGAACGAATAATCCTTCAGCTTCATCTTCACAGCGCGCTCACGGCGCCATTGTCTAAGTTCTTTGAAAGACTTCACGGTAGCAGTAGGGTCAAGGTTTTCGAAACGCATAGTTTGTCTCCTATCTGAATAACAACCTCTATACCTTTAACGATACCAAGGCTCAAGCGAATAAGCAAACGATCTGCCATGAATCTGGCACCAAGTGGTTTACTTCTCAGTTTTGGTTTAAAATTGAAATAACAGAAGGAAAAAAGAATAGATACCGGAGGATTAATAGGATGATATTAATTGGAATAGAGCCAACACCAAGTCCGAATACGATGAAGCTGAACGTCGATGAGAAACTGCCCCCAGGTCAACGCTTTAGTCTCAAGACGGCAGATTTGAACGAAACTGCAGTTGGCACAGCAGGCGCAAGGAATATATCTGAGCCACTGCGCAGCTTGCTTGCGATTGACGGCGTGCGCGGCTTGTTCCGCACGGCGGATTTTATCGCGCTCGACCGTAAGCCGGGCGCAGACTGGGAGCGCATCTTAGCAGCGGCGCGGACAGTCCTGCAAAGCGGTGACGCCGGAGCAGCGGATAGCGCCGCGGCTGCGGGCGCGATGGACAGCTTCGGCGAAGCGCATGGGTTCGTGCAGCTGTATCGCGGCATTCCGATGCAGGTGCGTGTGCGTATTGGCGATCGCGAGGTACGCGCGGCGATGCCTGCGGCTTTCACGGAAGCGGTGACGTCCGCGGCTGCCGCTTCTATGATTCGCGAGCGCAAGCTTGAGGAGCTCGGTGTACGTTATGGCGAGCCGGATGACATCGCAGCTGAGCTCGTCCGTGAGCTCGAAGCCGCTTATCCGCAGGAACGGCTGAATGAGCTTGTTGCTGCCGCGCTTGCACAGGGCAAGGACGTCAGCGGCGAAGGAACTACGCCAGCTGCTCCCGTGCGGCCAGCACCGCTTACGGCAGAGGAACTTGCCGCACGCCTTGCTTCGCCAGAGTGGAGCGACCGCTACGAGGCGTTATCACGCACATCGCCTGAACTAAGCATGCTGCCGCTGCTGGCGCAAGCCATCACCGACGACAACGTCTCCATCCGGAGACTAGCCGTCGTCTATCTCGGTGAGCTGCGCAGTGCCGAGGCCATGCCGCATCTATTCGCTGCCTTGCGCGATTCCTCTGCCTCCGTACGCCGTACGGCAGGCGATACACTATCCGATCTAGGCGATCCGGCTGCAACCGGTCCGATGATCGAGGCGCTCAAAGACCGCAACAAGCTCGTCCGCTGGCGGGCAGCTCGTTTTCTCTATGAAGCCGGGGATGAGACAGCAATCCCCGCACTTCAGGTTGCTGCGGCTGACCCTGAATTCGAGGTCAGCCTGCAAGCGAGCATCGCGCTTGAGCGAATCGAACGCGGCGAGGAAGCTGCAGGCTCGGTCTGGCAGCAGATGACTGCCCGCAAACGTGATAATGACCCAAGCGGCGAAGCTTGATTCATAAAAGCAATAATATGAATTAAATCACCCCGAATAAAACACAGCGGCAGCCTAAAACATTTATGTTTTAGGCTGCCGCTGTTGTTATTGAGCTGTTTTTGCTCACTAGAATTGGGTATGGCTTGAGGTATTCCCTCAAAAAGAGCCGCCAATTCGATTGTCGTCGTAAAGCAGTCAAATTAATAGATGATCTTGCCTGTAATTGTTATCTCATTCGTCTTCCTATCCCAGGATATCGTTTTACCTAATGCTACAATTGAATCACGAAGCGGAAGAAGAATCTCACCATCTTTTGAAATGATCGTAGAATTATTCATTGTAAGGTTCTGGATTTGTTCTTCTTTAGATTGCGTCGAACTTATTTCCACTTTTTTTGAGTTTTTAAACCAGGTATAAAACTCATCCGAGTTCCCTTCTTTAGAGAAGTGGCTAACAAAACTAACCGATTGTTTGTCTTTAAAGACCCAACCAAACATTGCACCCATCATACTGGATACGGTTTCGATACTACCATAAAGTCGGTTGTCCTTTATGATAAATAGGGATGCTGGATAATCGTTTTCATTAACGGTTACAAGAAGAGGCTCAGCAGCGAAAGAGGTTACTGTTGAAAGAGGTAAAACCACTAAAAATGATGCAAGGATAACCAATTTCTTAAACATCTTATCACCTCGTAATATGTCTTAACCTCTAATTAGTAAATGTCAAACCCACGCCTGTTGAATAACCACTAAATTTTACACAAAAGATTTGACCGACCCTCGAAGCCTTACAATCATAGATGCTCTCGTAAGGCAAAATCAAGAATTATCAAGTTTCTTAGCTTTTTCGTCAAAAAGTGTATTTACATTTTTTAACTCAATATTCTCTATCCCAAGCTCATTTAATTGGTCGGAAACATTTTTGTCAAGCGAGAGTTTCGTTACTTTCCCGTTTTTCGTATCAAGTATTCCTAATTCTAAATCATCCGTGATTTTTCTTTTATACAAGACATATCGATCATTCCATCCAATCATATAAACATTTGATTCGGCAACAATAGGTGAATGATCTTGCTTCTTTGCAATATAATGCAATTCAGAATTCCCTTTAAATAGACGATAATCATTCGGTAAAACAATAACATCATCTGTTGTGTCTCGATAATCTTCAATAATGTTAAAGCATCCAACTAATGAAAACAACAGGAGACAGAAGACGCCAATTTTAAAAATTTTAATAGCTGCTCACCTCTTACGATGTTTTTGAAAAGAGGAAATAGTTGGAGTCAATATTGACTCCAACTATTTTAACATAAATGAGATTATTTTGTATCTTGCATAAAGAAAGTAACGTTATAAGGCACAATTGCACCTATCTCTTGAGATCTCACAGCTGAATTGTTTACAAGAGTCACAAATTTGGCAGGAACACTATGAGCGGCATCATAATTCCAATATTCAAAATTATACAAATCGTATACCCTTGTATAGATAGTCCATACCCCATTCACTTTTTCTGCTGCAGTTAAAACTTGGACATTGTGAAGAGAAAGATAAATGTCAGTAGGTGAATTCAAAGCTAAGCTTGTTGATTCAGAATAGAAGCTTCCAGTAGATGGAAGACGTTTTTTAAAATCTGTAATAAATGTATTCATAGCCGGAGCTGCATGAACTTTGTTACTATAGTTACTGTTTGCAGGATAAGACAAGTCAACGGGATGATCATCCAAAGAAAAAATTAAGAAATCGCAGGTCATGGGTAGACCCGCTATACGCAAAGTTATTGCTGCATCACCCCATGTAGCTCTTAATAAATCGACTTCCCCACTACTATTGATTGCGATTAATGGTTCTACTTTCGGTTGATGGAGAGATTGAAGTCTTTGATTTTGGGCAGGGAAATTAGACTGTGCTGCCTGCATTTCCTTCTTTAATTGATCGACAATCGCTTTGTCACGTTCTTCTTTTGAATAATTAACCTCCTGCGAGATAGTTGAATTATTTGGAGTTTCTGCAAATGCAGGCCCACCGAGAGACATAAGAAGAGCTGATCCGAGTACGATTGATGCCACTTTGTTACTTCCTTTTTTCATACATTTCCTCCAAAATTTTATTTATTATAACAGTTAACTATATTGAACATCAATAATTTTATAACAATATTCACCATTAAATAATAGTAAATTTGAACTCTTTTTGAGGGATGAAATTCGACAAATTTTTCACCTATAACTGCAAAGAGGTGAATAGTATCTTAAGTAGCGGCATATTTTTTTTTAGGGGAACTCGCAGAAGCTTGCAAAAGCTTAGTGATCTTCAGCCCTCGTGCCACCTCCGCTACCGGCGTGCCATTCTCTTTCTGTCCCCCCACCTCCCTGTAACATTCATGTCACAATGCAGTTCTAGAATGAGGGTGTGAAGAAAGAGAAGGAGGAAACAGAAGTGAACAAAAAGAAAACCACCGGCACGGTAATTGCTATTCTCGTCGTAGTACTTGCTACCGTATTCACCCTGCCGGCTCTGCGATCTGAGCAGACACCAACCGAACAGCAGCAAGCTGCAGCAACCGGTAATCCCCCCTCGAATGTTAATGTGAAAGGGAATGATTTCACCTTTGACGTTCATCCAGAGACAGCAGAGTTAATGATGGAACATGAAGGGGTGAAGGAAAGTGTCTCTCTCCCCCTGCCGAAGCAAGAAGTATTGAATCTCAAGAAAACCAATGACTCCGTCTCGTGGAGTTACCCAAGAGCACAAATGAATGTTGCCGTGGAGAAGAAAGACGATTACTTGCATGTCTCATTTACTTCTACAGGAGCCGAGCAATTTGAATGGCCAAAAGTCCAAGGGGACAGTTATATGCTGCCTTTAGGTGAGGGGAAATTCATTCCTAGTCAGGATCCCTATTGGAAAAAATTTTTAGCGGAATCGGATTTGAATTTCATCGAAAGCTTCTCCATGCGGTTCTTCGCTGTGAACAAGAAGAATTTCTCCATCTTGTACATTGCCGACGACATGTATAATGACACGATTCATTTTAATACAGATCCGGCGATTCGAATGAGTGTTACTCATGAGTTCCCTTCCATTAATCCCAATAAGACATACGGATTCCGATTATATGTGACGAAGAATGATCCCGTTCAGATTGCGACAACCTATCGCGCGTATATTCAAGAGCATGGGGAATTCAAGACACTTCAGGACAAAGCGGTTGCTAATCCGAATGTTACCAAGCTATATGGTGCGCCGCACATCTACTTATGGAATAGCCAGGTGCTTACACAAGACAATATTCACTGGCAGAAGCTCATTCCTGTGATTAACGGCCCCTTGCTCCAGTGGGTGAACCAGCTTTTAGGCCAATATGGAGAAGATGGTTCTAAAGAGCTGACAAGCATGCTGCAGGAAATCAAAAAGAACGGATATATGGATAAATATCAGAAGCAGACCTTTACCGCAGCTTTGAATAATGTCCTAACTTTGCCGCAATTATATAACAAAGGCTTGTTTACACATCTGGACAAAGACACGCAGACGCTCTTGAATAAAGGAGTCCCTCGCTTAAGTGAGCAGGAATTATACAGCTTTAACAAAGGCTTATTGAAAAGTGTGCTTCAGGACATCGTCGATCCTATCGATCAGTGGGGAGAAGAGGCATCTACAGATATCCTGAAGGATATGCATGAATCCGGTATTCAGAAAGCGTGGATCGGCTTACCCAACTGGGCAAACGGTCTCAAGAATCCTGCCATGGTCAAGGAAGCCAATCAGCTTGGCTACCTAATCGGTCCCTATGATTCTTATCATTCCATCCAGCAGAATGCGAGCACGGATTGGAACACGGCTTCCTTTGAAGACAGCAGCCTCTATGACACGGCCACGATTGAGAATAAAAAAGGGGAGAAGATTAAAGGCTTCTTAGGACGAGGAAGAAAACTGAATCCAACCTTATCTCTCCCTAGCGTTAAGCAGCGCGTCAACGGGATTCTACAAGATGGCATTGCTTTCAACTCGTGGTTCATTGATTGTGATGCAACTGGGGAAATATATGATGACTATTCGAAGCGTCACCCAACAACCGCGAGTCAAGATTTAGCGGCACGGTTAGAGCGGATGCGTTACATTAGCGAGGACAAGAATATGGTCATTGGGTCAGAGGGTGGTAATGACTTTGCGAGCTCCACGATCGCTTTTGCCCATGGGATCGAGACCCCCGTTATTGAGTGGTCAGACCCCGATATGCGAGAGAACAAGACAAGTCCTTATTATGTAGGAGGATATTGGTCGCCAGCGGGTGAAACACCCGAGCGCTATAGCAAGTCGGTACCGATAAAAGAGCAATACAAACGCATCTATATCGATCCTGTCTATAACCTGCCCTTATACAAGCTTGTCTATAACGATTCCGTCATAACCACACATCACTGGGAATGGGGCAGTCTCAAGATTAAAGGTGAGGTAGGAAATCGGATGCTGTCAGAGCTGCTATACAACGTTCCTCCCCTCTATCATATTGATAAGGATAGCTGGAAAACGAATAAAGCGATGATCACCTCTTATCTGAAGGTATGGAGTCCTTTCCATGAAAAGGCGATCACCCAGCCTATGACCGACTTTCAAATTCTATCGAAGGATCGTTTGGTGCAGAGCACCTCATTTGGTGATAATTTGAAGGTCATCGTTAATTATTCCACGCAGGATTTTGCATACAACCAGCAGACTATTAAAGCTAAGACAGCTGTTGTTATGAATGGGAAAGCTGCAAGCACCTTCGATGTTTCTGCGTATTAGATAAATGAACAAACAACTCTCTTGCTGCCTAAGCGGTAGGAGAGTTGTTTATCTTCATATACACGTAAAAGTGAATGTGTTGACCATCAACAGCAGCTTCATATCGGTACTCATGCTGATCCAAAATCGCCTTCACAATTGCGAGCCCAAGGCCAGTCCCTGAAATTTCTTTGCTCCGAGACTGCTCGAGCACGTAGAAGGGCTCCCAGATTTTATGTATATCATCAATCATCTGTTCGATCCCATTCTTCATATGAAATAAGAGTTCCTCTCCTCGCAGCTGTAAGGATATTTCAATCTGTTGATTCGTTGTATACTTCATGGCATTGCTCAGAAGATTATTCACTACTATTCGAATCTTGTCTGGGTCCGCGTAGATGAGAGAAGCCGCAGCTGCTGGTTCTTCTTGAATCAGAAGTGAGATCTGTTTCGATTGCAGCTTAATCTCGAATTTCTCGGCACAAGCATGAAAGAGAGGACTGAAAGAAAAGACAGTTCGCTCTAACGCATTTTGTTCGATCTTTGCAACATTCAATAATTCATCAATCAGCCTCGTGATGCTATCGGTCTGCCGCAGAATCGTATCCGTGTAGCTCCCATCATCCAACCCATCCTTCATCCCCTCCGCATAGGCTTGAATTAACGAAATTGGCGTTTTCAACTCATGGGTAATATCTGACATGAACAGCTTTAAGCTCTGATTCTTTCTTGTTAAATCCTGATGCGCTGTATGCAATTTATGACTCATCGTATTAATGCTCACAGCCAATTCTTCAATCTCATCCCCAGTATGAATGTGGACTTGCTTGAACTTAAGCTCTGAAATCTCCTTCGCAGCTTCCCCCAACTCTTGAAGAGGTCTCGTAATCCGATACGACAATATCCAGACGATAACAACCATGATCAGGATCGAAATAATTCCCAAATAGAGTATGAATTCATTCATGATCTGGATCGTGTCATGCAAGTAAGCCATTGATAGACCAATAAGCACGATGTTGTGATCCTTTTGGATGAACCTCGCATAAAAGCTCGATTTCAACTTCCCTTGATCATAAATCTTATTCACCTGATGACCGGCTTGCACCTTGGCGAGAGACTCACTAGTGATCCAAAACTTATTCAAGGTGACTCTCTTATTAGATAATTGCTGCAATAGCGCTTCATTTAATTGATTCACATTCCCCGGCATAGCAGCGTAAACAATCGTCAGGTTATACTTAGCCTCCAGCTGCGGAAGCGCAGCTAGGAACTTCTTCATTGGCATCTGTTCAATCGATTCTGTGACTTGTCCTAGCTTTTCCTTGGTTTTGAAGATATAGTACTTGGGCAAAAAGACATTTGCGAGGATGGCTAAGATGACGAAGATGAATACGATGGCGAGTGAAATACTCACGAAGAGTTTTCTCCCCAGCTTATTCATGTGCTCCCTCCACACTGTACCCTAGACCTCTGTTTGTCTTGATCACGGCTTCTCCCACCTTCGCCCGCAATCTTCGAATATGCGTATCTACTGTCCGTTCATCGCCAAAATAATCAAGCCCCCATACCAAATCCAGCAGTTGATGCCTCGTGAGAATATTCCCTTTGTTCCGAACCAGACAATGCATGAGCTCGAACTCCGTTTTCGTCGCTTGTACATCGCGTCCATCAAGGTACAGCTTATTGCCTTCCAGAGCTATTCGGATATTGTGGTAATGAATATCCTTTTCATCCCCCAACAGCTTCTTCACACGAAGAACTAGAATTTTGGGGTGGAAGGGTTTACGGATGAATTCGTCCGCGCCAATATGCAGAGCCTTTAATTCATCCTCCTGCTCGCTTTTCGCGGTAAGAATCAAGACCTTCTTGTCAGAACGCGCCTTGATCTCCATACATACCTCAAGGCCATTCACCTTCGGCATCATCCAGTCTAAGATGGCCAAATCGATTTTCTCCCGGTAAAAGATCTCCAGAGCCTTCTCTCCATCCTCGGCCTCAAACACTTTATAGCCTTCCTTTTCAAAATAGGCTCTTAAAATTTTCAGCATATCTCGTTCATCATCTGCAATTAGAATCTGCATCGATATCTCCTATTCCAGCTCGCGTCCAGTTGTAACATTATTGTCACGAAGCTCCTTTATAGTCTTGTTGTAAGGGGGAAGGACGCTATGAAATATGTATACAAACGCTCTGCTTTTATCAAAATCTTACTTATACTTATGATTCTTGTCTCCGGTACGCTCTATTATTATGCAAGACATATCGAACCGAATCTACTCCATGTTCGTTATCAAACTATACGAAGCTCTTCAGTTACTAAGGATTTGGACGGCATCCGTATCCTTCAATTTAGTGATCTCCATCTAGGACCGTTCTATTCGCTAGCCGAGCTTAAGCAGCTTGTGAAACGGATTAATGAACTGCATCCAGACCTCGTCGTATTCACAGGCGATCTCGTAGATAACTTCGCTCAGTACCCTACTCAGGGTAGCATTGCGCCGATTTTAAAACAAATACAAGCGCCACTCGGGAAATATGCGGTCTATGGCAATCACGATCAAGGAGGTGGGGGCAAGCAAATCTATCGTCGACTCTTAGCGGACAGTAACTTCGTTTTACTCGTAAATGAGCAAAACAGGATTCGTATTCAGCAAAGTGAGCTCACAATTGTGGGGCTAGATGATTTCTTACTCGGTTCTCCGAATATTAAAAAGGCATTCCAGCACGTACCCGAAGATGGATTCACACTGCTGCTTGCCCACG
This sequence comes from Paenibacillus baekrokdamisoli, assembly GCF_003945345.1. Taxonomy (GTDB): domain Bacteria; phylum Bacillota; class Bacilli; order Paenibacillales; family Paenibacillaceae; genus Paenibacillus_Z; species Paenibacillus_Z baekrokdamisoli. Next base: position 3,526,210 of record NZ_AP019308.1, read on the forward strand.
AACCCGACATTGCGGATCGAGTCCGAACATACCCGATTGATCTGCAGCTCTCCGGCCACAGCCATGGCGGACAGGTTCGTCTTCCTTGGTTCGGCTCCCTCTATACGCCCCCTCTTGCAAGGAAATATAGGGAGGGACTCTATAGGATTGTAGGCGCAAGGAAACCAATGACCTTATATGTGAATAGGGGTATCGGGATTACGAGGCTGCCTTTTCGATTCAGCAGCGTGCCTGAGCTTGCGGTCTTCACCTTGCAGCATGAAGCCAGCTGAAGAAGCCCTAAGGAACAACTTGAACAGATGCTGCCCATTCTATCAGGGGATTTTAATGTTCGCAGGCTATTATAAGCGTGAAGACCAATTCGACAGGAGTGATAGAACAGTGAAAATCAGAACAGGTATACTTTTTTTGATGCTGATCCTCATTGCGGCACTGGCCAGCGCCTGCGGAAGCAGCAGCACGTCAGATACCGCGAACACTGCGAACGCTACGAGTACTACGAGCGCGGCGGATTCGTCTGCTACGGGCAAAACCGTGGAGATCAAACTGGGAGCTAAAGATTTTGAGTATGATCAAAAGGAGATCCATGTCAAGAAAGGCAACCATGTAAAAATCACACTTACGAGTGATGATGGCGGCCATGGATTCACCATTCCCGATTACAACGTAGATATCCAAGGCAATAAAAGTGCAGAGTTCGATGCCAAGAACGCGGGAACCTTCGAGTATCATTGCTCCGTCATGTGCGGAACGGGACATACCCAGATGAAGGGGAAGCTCATCGTCGACGAGGCTTAGCCGGTCGGACAAGAACACAAAAAAGGCAGAGAACCGCTTAGGCGTTCCTGCCTTATTAACGTACACTAATATATTATCGGCTCCGCCTTCTACTAGCTTGCTCAATTCGCAGCAGGATACCATTTCACCCACTGATGATCTTTTTTCATTTGAGCATCATTCTTCAAAAAGTAACTATAGCTTACCTTCCCTTCACGATCAGGGATAGGGTCATCCCAGGTAACATCCATGTGATACCAAGTGTCTCCAATATGAACCAAGTTCCATACATGATTACCGGAATCAACAGTACCTTCAATGATGCGGACTTCAATCCCTGCCTCATTCAACATCCGATAGGCCAGCAAAGAATAGCCTTGGCAAACCGTCTTTCCCGTATGAATTGCATCATAAGCGGTGTACCGCTCAAGCGACAAGTCATAGGCGACATGAAGCACTATCCAGTCGTGAATCATTTTGATCTTTTGCAGATCAGTCATATAAGGCTTTATGATCGTAGGCAGCAGTTTTTTGATTTGTGCAGCGACTTGTTCTGTTTGTCCCGCTGTTTCCCTGTATTTAATCGATATCTTGATTTTGGCTGTGGATCCCCAAGTCCGAATCGTATACAAGTACGAGTCAAGAATGTAAGCCGTATAATCATCTTTGGCGAAAACATTCCGCAGCAGCTTGGCAAAGTCTGCTGATAATTCCTTCTGATCGCCAGTATATTCCATCGTGATTTCATTGGATTGTTCTCGTATTTTCTGATCAAGCTTACTCTCAAGCTCCTTCATTGTTGAAGCGCTAGTGACTGTAGGCGAAGGCGTATAATAAAAATCAGATCCAAGTCCAAATAGTAGAAGCAGGGCTACTAAACTAAATCTGAACATGAGCTGCTTCATTTGCCTGCTCCTCCCCCTTTAACTATCGATTGATCACACTTTAACAGTCATTTGCCAACAATTCCTAGTTATAGTATACCCAAACCTTACATGTAAATAAAGTGTAAGTAAAATTGAGTTGCCATAAATTTAAGCCTGGGCAGTCCGAGGTCATTGCAAAAGCCATTTTTATTGCTACCTCAAAATTCCATCATCCCGTACACGCCCATGAATGGTCACCGGAGAAGACAGATGAAGAATTTGATGCCGTATGGAATTTGCTTCTTACAGGCATCGCATAATATGGCTTAGCGCAAGTTTCGTAACTTTGAACCCTTCTGATGAAATAATCAGAAGGGTTTTTCTAAGATGATAGCGATTATTTATGATTATGCCTTGAATGCTTGGCTTTCAGAAAATAGAAAAAGAAGCCATGCTCAGTTAGCTTGACTTCTTCATTAATATTGTTGAACCATAATTATTTGAGAATAAACAATTCCTCTACAGGTACCCTAAATATTCTTGCCAATTTAATTGCTAACATTGTGCTGGGTATAAACTTACCATTTTCGATTGTGTTTATGGTTTTTCTAGTCACTCCAACCAATTCGGCTAACTTCTCTTGAGTAAGATTCATTTTGGCTCTTTGTACTTTTATTGTGTTTTCTAGGAATTCTTCAGTCATCATGTTAACCCCAATATTAGTCTTTTTCAATTACTAGGTAAGATATAAGGATAGCTATGACTCCAACAAAAATGGATGAAAGCAAAACAAAAGAAACATTCAAATCAATAAATCCGTTAATGGCCATCAAAAATGCAATAAACCCCATGAGTACCCAAAACCCTATCGTAAAGCTCTTAAATCGAATTACTTGAATATATTCATCATTTAAGGAATTTGCCAACTCACGTTTTTTTCGAAGAAGTCGTGAGAATTGTACAATTCGAAAGAGGTAATACGCCCAAACCAACCCACCAATGGCAGAAATAATGGAACCCCACCCTGCCAAGGGTCTGGATGTAAAATAGTGGAATAAATTCGGAAGTTGCCATACTATAAAACCAACCAAATTACCAATAAGTATTTTCCTTCTATTAATTTCCAACCGAGCTGTTTCAGACGCCAAATGTATAGCCTCCTCAATAATGTAACCTATGTTACTCATTATATAACCTTTTCGTTACATTTTCAAGGGACGACATTTTTAATACCATCTGAAGTTCAGCTCCGCTTTACCACTATTTATGATATGGTTCACCTTATACGCTATAACTGCTAAATTCTCAGTAAATCTTATGCCGATCAAAACAAAAGAATCGTACATGTTAACCCGAAATACAAACAAAGCGGACTATATAACCATGTATCATTTCTAGCGAATACAGTGTGTTTTACTTTCTTGAAAAATCCTATATGTGTAAAGTCACCTATCGCCCGAAGAAAGAAAACAGCAGCGCAAACGATACACCCTCCTCTTATTAGGGTAGCTGGTATAACGGAATGTAGATAACCGCCCTGAACTAGAAGAATGAAGCACACGATTAGCATAAGGGTAGCCACAGCTAGTGTCCCTATCTTATGAGGAACAAAAGCAGGCTTATTCTCCCCCGCTTTCGAAGGTATGACCGCACCGACACCCCAGCGACCCCCATACGCCCAATAAATATGTAAGATGCTGATCAGACCCAAAAGACTTACAGTTGATAATGTCATAACGAATTTCATTAGAACGCCTCCAAAATCATCTTATTTAAACTTGCTCAAAATCCTAACAAGGTTTCCAAAAACATTAAAAATACAAACAGTTTCGTTTGCGGCCTAGGGAGTACACGAACTAAAATAAGTGAAAATATTAATGTCAGTACATTATTTCCTTGGCAAAGATATTTCATCGAACTCGATTCCAGCTTAACGTTAATCATAACTAAATTAATGATAGCGTTGGAGATTAATGCCAGCCCACCGCTCACGAACCACATCGATTCTTGAGTCATAGATTTGTGTATTCTGGGTGCTATGCAGATATGAATAAACCCCAAGAGCATAATCATTAATGCCACTATGAGGTATACTATTTTCATGTAAAAAGCTCCTTTCTCCATCTAATATGGGAGTCGTTAGCAGCCGAGACATACGGTTCCGTATGTTTGATGCATTTTTTATGCCCCTATGGGTCGTACAACCACATTAAGGGACATGCGTAATCATATATTTAATAAAATCATGAACATTTTTTCGATATCAAAATTTGTATTGGCCTCAATTCGGGGCATCCACCCTACATAAGTTAAATAAGTAAGTCTGGCCCTGTCTATCGCTTCCGTAAGCGTCAGACCCTTCCTTTGATAGAGCACAGCAAGACAATTCATTCTTTGCTCCTCAATATCAACTAAACGAGCTGCCACGATAGGGTCATGTTTGGCCCAAGCATATATGCCAATCTCAATTTTCTTGTCCCGATTGATACTTATGTGAAGCAGCTGTTCCAATGAGGAATTATCCTGTTCTATACTATGAATGATCCGTTTGGTTGCATAATCTTCCCAATAATCCATCATGGAATCCAGAAGCTCTTTACGATCTCGAAAGTAGTGGTAAAAGCTCCCTTTACTTATATTGAGCGTCCGAGCAAGTATTTCGACACGAACTTCATGTATTCCAGCTTCAGCTAGTTTATTCAATCCAGCTTTTACCCAGTCTTCCCTGGTTAATTGCATGACTCACCTCTAGATACGGCAGCGTATGTTTTTATTAGGTTACTACCCTGTTTCTATATTGTCAATAGATTGACCTTTCTGGATTAACCTTTCTAGATAATCTAAGCAAAATAGTGGCCGGTAAGCCTTTTGTTATTTCATCATGGAATTGCCTTCTGTACATATGATAGTAACGATCAATGTTTGGAGGAGTAAAGGAATAAATTAAGGAGGTGTTCTATCTATATGGCAGCAAAAGTCAAACTGCAAAAATTTGTAGATAAACTACCGATTCCCAAAACTATTTCCCCGGTCAAGCGAGACAAGAAGGGCTCCTATTATGAAGTGACCATGAGGGAATTTACCCAAAAACTACATCGTGATCTCCCGCCTACCCGCTTATGGGGCTACGATGGAATGTACCCGGGCCCGACTTTCGACGTAATGAAGGGTGAAACGACTTTTGTCAAATGGATGAATGATCTGCCCACGAAGCACTTTCTCCCCATCGATACGACCATTCATGGTGCAGAAGGAACTCTACCAGAGGTTAGGACTGTGGTTCATGTACACGGAGGAAAACAGCCAGCCCATAGTGATGGGTACCCTGAAGCTTGGTTTACAAGAAATTTTGAACAAACAGGACCTTTGTTTGAAAGAGAAATATATGAGTACCCGAACCTTGAAGCCACTGCTTTATGGTATCATGATCACACAATGGGAATTACGAGATTGAACATGTATGCGGGACTAGCAGGATTTTTTATCATCCGCGACAAGTATGAACAATCCCTGAATCTGCCGACGGGAATATATGAAATCCCTCTATTAATTCAGGATCGATCGTTTAACCCGGACGGATCGCTCTATTACCCTAGTTCCCCGGATGAAAAGAACCCTCGTCTTCCTTATCCCTCGATTGTCACACCTTTTGACGCAGACATGATTTTGGTAAACGGGAAAGTATGGCCCTATGTCGAAGTGGAACCGAGAAAATACCGGTTTCGCATTTTAAACGCCTCCAATAGTCGAGCCATTACATTCAAATTGGACTCCGGACAGCCATTTTATCAAATTGGAACCGATCGCGGACTAATGGAGAAACCAGTGAAAATGAATGAGATCCTCCTTCTAACTACCGAGCGCGCGGATGTAATCGTTGATTTTTCCGGCTCCTTCGGTAAGTCGATTGTCCTTAAAAATGTCTTCAAGGGTGCTTCCCCCGAAACAACAAATGTGATGCAGTTTAGAGTTACAGTTCCCTTAAAGGGTAAAGATACCAGTTCCATTCCGGATTATTTGGGGAAGATCAATTTTCTTTCAAGAAATATGGCTAGCAGGACAAGAGATCTCACACTCGTCAAGGTGGCGGATGAATATGGAAGATCGTTAAATTTACTGGATGGTAAAATGTGGATTGACCGTATTTCCGAGAAAATAGAGGTAGGAACTGTTGAGATATGGCGGTTAATCAATACGTCAACGGATGATCACCCCATTCATTTACATATCGTTGACATGCAAATTCTTGAGCGCCAGCCTTTTGACGTTGCTCATTTCCAAACCACAGGAAAACTTAAATTTACAGGACATGCGGCTCCTCCTGATCCTAACGAAAGGGGATTTAAAGATACGATTCGTGCTCCCGCCGGTTACGTTACCTCTTTTATTGCAAGTTTCGGTCCTCTCACCGGACGTTTTGTATGGCATTGTCACATGCTCGAGCATGAAGATCACGAGATGATGCGACCGTTTGAAATCCTGCAGAAAAAGAATAGTCTAAAAAATAGACTAATCCGAATGATTTCCCCTTCACGGTTTGATAGGTAGTGATGGGAATTTGTTAAGCTAGCAGGCGGGCAGGCCGTCAAGATGACTATAACTGGCCGCCCCTCCCTACTATTTTCCATAGATGTCTTAGCTCCCTTATCAGCTTGTTTTCGCAGTCTCGCTTGTGCCTAAATCTTTTCGAGATACTCTGGTAACGTCTTCATTCATCTTGGGTCGTTAAGTAGCGAATATCTTCCGGGTATTCCGAGTTATTGCGGTTCGCGTTGCAGATGTAAATAACTGTGACTTGCTGTCAGGCTACTGCCGACTCACCTTCATCGACTGCCGCTTCCTGTAGGCTCCGGGAGAAATTCCGTATGTCGCGCGGAAAACGCGGTGAAAATACGTATAGCTGCCAAGACCCGTTTCCATGGCGATCTGCTCCAGCGACAGCAGGCTATGATCGAGCAGCTCCAGTGCGTGCGACAGCCTTAATTGCTGAGCGTACTGCATCGCGGACACGCCGAAACGGTCCTTGAACAAATGCACCGCGCGCGACACGCTTAGACCGGCATGACTGGCGATATCCTGAAGTCGCAGTACGGACGAGGCGTTCTCTTCGATGAAATTCCGCATCTTCAGCGCGTGGAAAGCTGACACCGACTGCGCAGGAGGAGCCTCCTCAATCGCGCGGTCAAGGAGCAGCAATAACGTGCGCACCAACAGCGTGATCAGCTCGGGATAACCTCCGTCCAGCCGCCTTTTTTCCTGAATCAACTGCTGCCATTGCCCCTTTATCCGCTCATCCTCCGCTAGCTTCGTTCGCGTCGGCCTGCGTTTCTGCGCCCACCATTCGTCCATTCTCGGTCCTGTACTCATAATGAAATAATCCCCGTTAGGCTTCATTGGCTCACCCGGCTCTCCGATATTCAGCGCATACGCGTCCCCGGGCTTGAACAACAGCAGATCTCCCGGCAAAATGTCCACGATCTCGCCTTCGATCAGAGCTTGGCTGAATCCTTCCAATTGCAATCGGATAATATAGGTGTCCAAGCCATTCCGATAATCATGTTTAAATGGTTCTAAATGCTTCGAATATCCGCACAAATGTACGTTAATTTCACTCAAGCTCACATCCAGCGCCTCCATATATACCTTTTACTACGACCAGATCGTATAGGTATTCAATCACTTTGTTTCTACATAAACCTCCGCTAAACCTTTTATAATAATGACATAAATGATATTGTTGGCTAAAGATCATGAGCCAACGCACCATCAGATTGATCCAAACCGAGCAGTATAGTGGAGATAAACTAACGGAAAAAGCGCCTCTTACTTTGAATCCCGACATGAATGGCGTCTAGTATCCGCTTCTGAACATTTACGACGACTTGGAATATCAGCGAGTCATCAGCGCACAGCATTCAAACCCTATTATTCCCTTGCCCTTGAAAGGAGCCGAATTTTCAATGACATTTAAATGGATGACACCCGATATTCGCAGGAGAGCCCAAGATTTGGTCAGCCGGATGACGTTGGAGGAAAAGGCGGGTCAGATGACCCAATACGACTGGGGCTTTAATCCGATCAATCCGGATACCGGCCTCTCCCAGCACAATATTATCACCGAGCAAATCTCGCAAGGACTCATCGGCTCCATGTTCAACCTATCTGGAGCCGCGGAAGTCAACGAGCTTCAACGCCTCGCTCGCGAGAAGACACCACACGGAATCCCCTTGCTGATCGGACGCGACGTCATACACGGTTATAGAACGGTGTTCCCGATCCCGCTCGCTCAAGCCTCCGCATGGAATCCCGAGCTGGCAGGGCAGACGGCCGCTGCCGCATCCCGCGAAGCGCTTGCCGACGGCGTTGCTTGGGTATTCGCGCCAATGATCGACGTGACTCGTGATCCTCGCTGGGGCCGAATCGCGGAGAGCATAGGTGAAGATCCTTATCTTGCCTCCGCTTACGCCAAAGCGTGGGTCGAAGGCGCTCAGATGGACGAAGGCCCCGGCTTTGCCTCGGCAAGCTGTCCGAAGCATTTCGCCGCATACGGCCTCGCGGAAGCCGGCCGGGATTATAATACGGTAGACCTCTCCGACCGCATGCTTCGCGAGGTCATCCTTCCGCCGTTCCGCGAAGCCATAGAATCCGGTGCGCTTAGCATCATGGCCTCTTTTAACGAAATTAACGGTATTCCTGCTTGCGCCAACCGCTATCTGCTGACGACCATTTTACGGGAGGAATGGGGCTTCGAAGGCATCGTATGCGGCGACTACGGTGCGATTCAGGAACTGATCGTTCATGGCATTGCCGCGGACGAGGAAGAAGCGTGTATCCTGAGTATCAAAGCCGGCCTCGACATGGATATGCACTCCGGCATCTACGCTAGATATCTTCCGAAACTGGTGCGCGAAGGTAAAGTACTTGAACGGCTCGTGGATGAAGCGGTCATGCGCATCTTGGCCGTCAAGCTGAAGCTCGGGTTGTTCGAGCAGCCATTCGTGAATCCTAGCGAGTATGCGACGGACGCTTCCCTTCCGGAAGCTCATCTTGCGCTCGCCCGTCAGTCCGCTCGGGAATCGATCGTGCTGCTTCGCAACGAGAAGGAAACATTGCCTTTGCGTAAAGAAACGGCTTCTATCGCGGTCATCGGACCGCTGGCCGACAGCAAGAAAGATCCGCTCGGATGCTGGGCGCTCGACGGCAGACCGAATGATGTCGTATCGTTGCTGGAAGGTATCCGTCAAACGGTAACTCCCGGCACGACGCTCCCCTATGTCCAAGGCTGCCAGGTCGATACTGACTCGGAAGACGGCATCGCGGAAGCGTTGGAAGCGGCTGCCGGAGCGGACGTTGTCGTCCTGGCGCTCGGCGAAGCATTCGATATGAGCGGAGAATCCCGTTGCCGGACGGATCTCGACTTGCCGGGCGGCCAGAGAAAACTGGTGGAATCCGTCGCCAAGCTAGGCAAACCGATTGTCGCCGTGCTGATTAGCGGCAGGCCTCTCGCCATACCGTGGCTGCAGGATTATGCGGACGCGATCGTTCAAGCGTGGCACTTAGGCGTGCAAAGCGGCCATGCCATCGCCGACGTCCTGTTCGGAGATTACAATCCAAGCGGACGGTTGACCGCGACATTCCCGCGTAACGTAGGCCAAATTCCGATATACTATTACCGTAAAAATACCGGTCGTCCCCCCGGAGGCGTCCATACGTCCTACTATATCGATTCTACGACGGAGCCCTTATATTCGTTCGGCTATGGCCTAAGCTATACGACTTTTCGTTATGGAAGAGTCCAACTATCGCAGGAACGGATCAGCCCGGACGATGCCTTCGGCATTACCATCGAAGTAACCAACGAGGGAAGCCGTTCCGGCGAGGAAGTCGTCCAATGCTACCTCCGCGATGAAGCCGCCAGCGTTACGCAGCCGCTCAAGAAGCTGATCGCTTTCCGTAAAATCAAGCTGTGCGCGGGTGAAACGGCAATCGTGACGTTCGCGATTCCCAACTCGGCACTGGCGATCATCGACGCGGATATGAATCTCACGGTCGAACCCGGTAACTTTACCCTGTGGGTAGGCCCGAATTCCTCGGAGGGCGAAACGGTTCGCCTGACCGTCGAACGGTCGGCTGCCGCCGTCGACTAGCCACTACCTGCAAAACATCCATGTGCTTCAGCAAAAATCAGTCTTAAATCCAGATGACCTGCAATAAATGCATACTGTTAGGAGCAGAGTAGCGGATTTTCGCTTCTTTATCTATAATAACCTGTAGCAGATGCAGATCATCAACAAATCAGGGCTGTCCCAGAAGGTCTCGAAAGACCTTCTGGGACAGCCCTTTCGTCATTCCAACGCAATCGGCTTGCGGAGTTTGGAACGTACTCGGCACAAGCTCTACCTGCGGGTCCTACATTGTAAGCTTTTCCCAAACACCTATTTATTTTGAATATCTTTCATCTTATTCGAGGTTCCCCTCGCCAATATAGTCTGTGTATGAACTGTAAGCGATTTCGTTCTGTAATATAATTGTAATGTTTCTTTCATGTTATTTTCATATAGGCGGATTATAATAGACACATGACCCCCCTTTATTATATATTTTCTCTTGTGCCTGCGGATATGCCGCAGGCCTCTTTGTTTTTATAGGGATAAATTCTTCTTTAAGAAAGGGATCACATTGTTCCAAAAAGCTGGATCCTGCTCCGACAGACTATGTCCGTTTCCTTCTACGAATAGCGTCTCCACAGGGCATTTCTCGGCTAGCTCCCGCAAATCCCCTGCTGGGATATAATCATCCCCTATTGCGTGAACCATCAGAACCGGAACTCGTCTTCCTGCTTCATTAGCAGCCAATGCTACCGGAATCTGAGCTTCCTTAAATTCCTTTCTACTTATCCGTGCTCTCAGAAGCCAAATCCGCGGAATCAGAAGACCAAGCGGGAAGAAAGGCAGCTTCTTCCGCTTCAGCTCTGACTTCACCATAGTCTCGAACCGAGTAGGCATGGAGTCCGTGATGACCGCCTGAACGGGTAAACCACGCCCAAGGGCAAGAATGGTACCGAATCCTCCAAGTGAGTGACCCAGAACAGCAATTCGCCCCTGGTCGATATCAGGCAAATTCCGCACAGCCGCTACCGCTGCTTCAATATCAGCACGGAACATAAATGCCGATGGCGTCTTTACCTTATCGCTATCACCATGGCTGCGAACATCATACATGAAAATGGTAAGTCCTGCGGCAAGCAGCGGCTCCGTATAACGGAGAACGCGAGAACGATTAGAGCCCCAACCATGTGCAACAATAACAAGCGGCTGCTTCGCTTCATCCTCACGAGCATTACGATCTGCTTCCGTCGTCGGATGCAGCAGCCACCCCTGAAGTACAGCTCCGCCATTCTGAAAGCTGATCGATTCATAGCTGCCATTCGGTTTTACTGTATTCTCTCGCAGTTTTGGCTGTTGACTTCGCGCCCCGATTGTCCATATGAGCCAAATAAGAAGCGCGGCTATCGCCGCGCTTATCAGAATTGCTATTATCATCGATTCACCGCCTAGAGCGATTTGGCCGCCTCCGCGAATTGACGGGCCTTGTCAGTCAGCAGATCAAATCTACCGCTGCGTACCCAATCTAGATTCACGAGCTTGCTTCCCATACCTACTGCACAAACACCTGCTTTGAAATAGTCCGCGATATTGTCCAAATCCACTCCACCAGTGGCCATCATCGGAATTTTATCGAGCGGCGCTCGAATTTCGGCTAAGTACTTCCAACCAAGCGTCCCCATCGGGAACACCTTGACTGCTTCAGCACCTGACTTCCAAGCACGCACAATCTCGGTCGGCGTCATAACGCCCGGCCATACCGAAACACCTTTTTTCAAGCCATAATCTACGACGGCCTCGTCCAAATTTGGCGAGATCAGAAATTGCGAGCCTGCAGCTACGGCTTCCTTCGCCATATCTAGATCAAGCACGGTTCCCGCTCCAATAGAAGCCTGGTCACCGTATTTGTCCCGCCAACGGCTAATCATTCCCGCAGCACCCTCGGTATTCATCGTAATTTCCATCATTGTAATCCCGCCCGCAAGCAGCGCTTCTGCCGCTTGATCCGCATATTGATCCTCAATATTACGAAAGATGGCGACAACCTTTTCTTTTTGCAGTATTTCCAGCATTTGACTCACTTAAGCAACCTCCCGTCGAATAGTGAAACCACTTCCTATTGTAGAATGAATACGCCTATGAAGCAATCTATTATAGCAATCTATTGCTCTATTGCATGCCAATACTCACCTAGAAGCTTAAGAAACACATTAGGAAACGCCAATTCCTTCATTTGCTGAACACCGATCCAACGATAGTTGGGCGGGAGCATCTTTGTTTCACCAAGCTCAGCAGGAATACCATCAACAAGCTCATAGAAGGAGCGTTGTTCCGCAGCAAGCATCCCGACAAGCTCAGCAGCTGCTTTTGGAGCTGCTGCTCTCATAGGTGATTGTGCCTCTGAGGGGGATTGATCTACAGAGGTGAAGAAGCCAAACTCCGCCTTGAACACCTGCACATCCCATACGATGTGGCTAAATACATGCTCTGCTTCACCCCACCATCCAGTCGGCCGAACAAGGATGCCATCCTCCTCGGATAATGTCCGGCACAGAATGTCGGACTGTAACGAATGAACAGACTGCAGACTCCCTGCAGATGCAGTTGCAGTTGCATTTGCATCTTCAGCAGCAGCTTTACGACCTCGTCCTTTTGGCTTAATGATGCTTTCTGCCGATTGAGGAGCCAACACATGCGGCAGCTCCCACATCTTGGCCAATAAGCCGGTCTCTGCACGTTGACGGATGAGTACCATTCCGGCTAGCTCACCGGTACCTACAATAAGTGCGGCAAGCCGAGTCTCTGGACGCGGCGGCTTCGCCTTTGTCTTGATCGGCAATGTATGCTCCATCCCTGCCATTCTGCCCTCGCAATGCGCCATAACTGGACAAGTTAAGCAGCCCGGTGACTTTGGCGTACATACAAGCGCACCTAGCTCCATCAATGCTTGATTAAAGTCGCCTGCAGAACCCTCAGGAATAAGGGAGGCCGCTAGCTTTTCAATTTTCACACGTGTTGCAGGCTTGGCAATATCATCCTCAAGGAGGAAGTAACGAGAGAGAACCCGCATTACGTTACCGTCAACAGCGGGTTCAGGCCGATTAAAGGCAATACTCATAATTGCCCCAGAAGTGTAAGGCCCTACGCCTCGAAGCGCTGCCACCGATTCCTTGTGATCAGGTACAATTCCGTTATGCCGGCTAACAACTTCCTGCGCACCAGCCTGCAGGTTTCTTGCCCTGGAATAGTAGCCCAGCCCTTCCCAGCACTTGAGCACCTCAGCTTCAGGAGCCTCTGCTAAAGCAGTTAAGGTCGGGAACTTATCCATAAATCGCTCATAGTAAGGAATAACGGTATCTACCCGTGTTTGCTGCAGCATCACTTCCGATACCCATATCCGGTAAGGGTCCCGGTTCATCCGCCAGGGAAGAACTCGCTTGTTCGCGAGATACCAATTGAGCAGCTCTCGGCTAAAATAATGGGCGGCTTCTGTCTTCATCTTCACTACTCCCTCCTTCATCCTTGCTTTGAACACCATACGCGGTTCGATAAATCTGGCGATACCTGCTAGGAGACAAACCTGTATGCTGCTTGAATAAACGAGATAAATAATGATTCTTCATGCCGACCTGATCGGCAACGCTCAATATATTATCTGATGTCTTCTCTAGTAATTGCTTGGCTCGCTCCAGCCGCCGTAAATTAATATACTGAATCGGCGGACAGCCGACTATATTCTTGAAGAATCCAATAAAGTAATTGGGGTGCAGGTAGGCCAATCTAGCCAATTCGTCTATGCCCATGTTATCAGCCAGATGCAAATCAATATATTCCAAAACTCTATCGATTTTACCTATATTGTCATTATTCTGAAAAATAATTTCATTTAATTCACAATGTTCTAAGTAGCAAGCCATAATGTCGAGTAAAGCAGCGCGCAACCGGAGCTCTCTTGTCATAGCTGTAGATCGGAACGCATCGATCATTCTCGTAAACAGCCGCCTCATACTATCCCCATCCAGAGGCTCTACACATACCTGCAGCTTCAACAGATCAAACAGCTGAATATCGCCCATTGACGCACGAAAATGACACCAAAAAATGGATACAGGTTGGCTCGAATTGCTGAACCTCTGTGGTATACCTGGAGGCATCATTAACAAATGACCTGGCTTCACATCATAATTACGATCATTTAGCGTAAGCTGCCCTTCACCACGAAACACATGCCAAAAACTGTAATAATTAGGAATTTCATCAATTTGAAAATTCGGCTTAGTATTGGAAAATGCCGCCATAGACACTTCTGCTTGGAAGCGGTGAAGATAATTCTCGATCATTGTCTTGTAAGAAGGTTTCATTGTATCCCCAAATCTATTTGTAATCTAAGCTGCCAAACGAACTATTATATTATACACTTATTATTACATAAAAATGAAATCTCCTAACTAGGTTGCAATCCGTTCAAACTACCATCTATACTTGGAGTATAATAGCATTTTTACTCATATCTGAGCCACGGAGGTACTCCTTCTCAATGAATAATTACATGCCATTCCTCTTCATTCGTCGCAGCTTTCTCTATGCGTTTATGGTCACTATTCTTGTGATATCCCTATCAGCATGCGGAGAATCGACATCCAAGCTTGATGGTCCCGCAGAGACTGTCAGTCTGTATAAGGCAAGATGTATCGCCTGCCATGGCAATGATCTACAGGGTAAAATGGGACCCTCTACTAATTTACAGCATGTTGGCAAACAGTTAAGTTTGGAATTAATTACCAAACAAATCCATGATGGCGGAGCTGTTATGCCTGCATTCGCAACTAAGCTGACCCCAAGCCAAATCAAGCAGCTCGCAGAATGGCTAGCCAGTAAGAAATAAATCGAATAGAACCAACAAAAAAACCAAAAACCCGCTCCTCTAGGATGCGGGTTTTGATTAATCTATATTTTTCAGCATAAGCGCCTCTCTGCCTTCCTGCCGTATGTTAACCTCTTCTTCGTTGTTTCTTATTCCGATAGTATAACCCCTGCAGACCAAACAAAAGCGGTCCCTCATATGTCCATCTGGATTGCCCCATATCAGGATGCACCGGGAAAAATTCACCCTGCAGCAGAGGCAAACAACCGCCCCATATATCCTTGAACATGCCATCAAAGGGAACAAATTGCCCGCTAAGAAATCTTCTTCTGCCTGCATCTTCTTCTGTTTGTACTTTCATCTACAATCACACTCCTCTCACCCATACATTCCTATAGTTCTATTCCAAGTATAGGCAAAAGGTGAAAGGTCTAATCGACTCCAGCTCACTACCATCTCTCAAATCTGTTCGAGGATAACAAAGGCGGAAGCGAGCATCTTATCATGTGTAATCGTAACATGGACTACAATCTGTTCCTTCTCGTAATTGAGCCGTCCCCATGCGTCTTCGGATAACCGACAAATCGGCTTCCCTAGATCATCACGACCAACCTCAATATCACGAAAGGCGAGCTTACCGCCAATCCCGCAGCCGAATGCTTTGGAGACTGCTTCCTTAACGGCAAAACGACCAGCAATGAACTCAATCCGTCTGCTCCCACTCACCGCATTCGCCATCTCTTGTTCCGATTCGGTTAATATGCGCGATATAAATCGTGACCCTACCTGGCCCTGCAGCAGCTGCTGTATCCGCTCAAGGGAAGTGAGATCATGTCCTATTCCGATAATCATACTCCTGCACCTTCCTATCTCTTTCGTATGGAGAAAACTTATACTTTCTTATATTTCAACGAAAAACCGTCCTCCAACCTGCTTCATCTGCAGGATTCAAAGGACGGTCATTTTCAAATATCCACTTAGATGCCTGGAATCGGCTCGCGTTTATGTGCAGTCTTCACGTATTGCTTCTCCAGCTTCTCACGGGTTGCTTCACTTACTGGCTTGCCTTCGAGATAAGCGCTGTTCTCAGCATACGTGATACCAAGCTCATCCTCATCGGTTTGACCTACCCATAAGCCAGCGGTTGGTGCTTTATCAAGCACACTGCTAGGCACCCCAAGGCTTGCTGCAAGCTGACGTACCTGACGCTTATTTAACGTACTAAGCGGTGTGATATCGACAGCACCGTCGCCCCACTTCGTATAGAAGCCCGTGATCGCCTCAGATGCATGGTCTGTACCTACAACTAAAAGATTGAGCTCAAAAGCAAGCGCATATTGGGTCACCATACGTGTGCGGGCTTTGACATTTCCTTTGCCCCCGCGGCTAATATGACGTGATATGCCAATAGACTTCAAGCTGTGCTCGACTTCAATTGCGATTTCATCCACCGCTTCTTGAATGTTCGTCTCTACACGATGCTTCAGGTCGAACGCTTCGGCTACCGCATAGCTATCCGCAATATCCTCCTGCTCCCCATAAGGCTGGAACACCCCAAGCGTCATATAGGGTTGGCCGGTCTCCGCAGATAGCTCATCCGTAGCTTTCTTGCACAGTCCAGCTGCTACCGCGCTGTCGATCCCACCGCTAATTGCGATGAGAAGTCCTGTTGTTCCGGATTTACGCACATATTCTTTGAGGAAATCGACACGAGTACGGATTTCAACTTCTGGATCAATTTCAGGCTTTACGCCAAGAATTCGAATAATATCCTGTTGTACGGTCACGCCATCACCTCTTAACGGCAAAAGCGTTCGAAAGCAGAAGTTAAATCTGCCGCGATATCAGCAGCCGAACGATTCTCAATTTGGTGACGCTCGATAAAATGAACAAGCTCTCCATCCTTCATAAGCGCAATCGAAGGTGATGAAGGCGGGTATGGAGCAAAGTATTCACGGGCTTTAGCTGTTGCTTCTTTATCTTGACCAGCGAATACAGTGAACAAATGATCAGGTGTCAGATCATTTGCCAAGGCTTGAGCAACACCTGGACGACATTGACCTGCTGCACAGCCACATACCGAGTTTACAACTACAAGTGCTGTCCCTTTCGCATCCGGAAGCTTTGCTGCAACTTCCTCCGGTGTACGCAGTTCCTCAATACCAAGACGCGTTAAATCGTCACGCATAGGCTGTACCATATCTACCATGTATCGTTCAAAAGACATTGACATATATATTCCTCCTAGAGTATAAGATCTTGGTCTTAGCTTCGTGTTTATAATTATTATTATAACGCTCAACGAATTTGAAAGCAAAAGAAAAAGCAACCGTCGCTTCCGCTCCGATTGCTCTTAGGCCTTGCTGCTGAGCTCATTCCTTCTACTGCTAAGCGTCATCACCAGCACCATAAGCACTATTCTTGTCGGCATGCATAAATAGGCCTTCCTTGGGCATAATCCCCTTCTCGAAATAATCCCTATTCTCGCTCGTTAGAAATCCAATATCCTTATAAGGATGGATCCACTCATCGCCCGCCATGATGGCTGGATCCGTCTCTTCCGTCCAGTTGGTTAGCGGCGAATCCTCAGATTCATATTGGTGATCTCCGATAACAATTCCGCTGCTGTTCACGAATGGTGTCCGAGGTCCCCGGCCTGTTCGAAACTGCGGCAGGAAATTAATTTCATAAGGATCCAGTCCAGGATCATCCGAGCTTATGTGCTCATCTCCGCTGATAAGTAGCCCTCCTCACACAAAGACTCAAATCGCAACAATAAGGCCTTAAATCGATGGACGATTCGGCCCGTCTAGCTTCTTGTCAAAACCCTCTGATTCCGGAGCTTTCTCTGCTTGCTGCTGCCTATTCGAAGAATCCTTTTTTGAAGCCGACTTTGAACGTGCCGCTGTTTGATTCTGATCCATTGTCAATTCTGGCACCTCCTTCTAGCCCTATTATGTGCTAGAGATGGCTGAGCTATCCGCTTCTGGCTTGAAGCAAGGTACCAAGTACAGACAAACCTACGAAGGACCACTGTCCTGTCGTTAAACCTACTGTCAGTTCTGGCAGCATCCCAGGTGAGTATGGAGCAAATAGACTAATGAGGAGACCCCCCAGTCCAGCACCCAGCAAGGTTATTTGGGCCGATCTCCCACTGCCCGCTTCTCTGGTACCCGGAGAGCGGAGCAGCACAACATATAAAGCCGCGAACAAACCTGCATAGGGCAATAGATATGGATTCTGCCAGAGCAGACCAAACCCGATACAGCATGGAAGAACTGCAAAAGGTAGGATATCCAATAAGCTCAAGACAGTTATACCGCGCTTCCTTACCGCAATTATCATATAGATGAGCGCCACCATAATGCCAAGCGCTGCATCCTCAGCACTCCCACGCATTAAAATAAGCGAGCTTGGACGCTCCCACAGCATCGAGGGTTCATTGAATAAGAAGGCTAGCTTCCAGCATAGGAGCGTCAACAAACATCCATTTGGCCATAAAGAGACCCACCATGCCTTCCTCTCATCACCAACGTGTTTAAGCCATATACTTAAAGCAATAAAACCTACGGCCGCCGAGAGGATCGCTGTCAGCAGAATACCATCTAATCGAAGCGTTCCCAGGGTTAATAGCTCAGGCATCATTAACACTCCTATCCGAGACCCCTGCCGCTACCAGATGTAGAGACCGCTGGTATTCGGTGAATTTAACAATGAAAGCCGTTCCCTTTCCTTCCGTTGATTCAACCTTGATTTCACCGCCGTGTCGTTCAACTATACTTAGACAAAGCGGCAGGCCCAAACCGGTACCACTACTTTTGGTTGTGTAGAAAGGCTCGAATAGATGCTCTTGCTTTTCTATTGAAATGCCGCAGCCGTTATCAATAACGCGAAGCTCGACGCGGTCGGAATAGACAAGTGTTTGTAGGGTAAGAATTCCATGTTGGTCCATTGCCTCCATACCATTACGCGCTAAATTTAAGATCAACTGCTTCATTTCTTTTTCATTGAGAAATAGCGTAGGCAATTGATCGGCAAACTCAAGTTCAATGGATTGGCCGCGCAAATTGGCATCTGCCCATAACAGAGGAAGAATTTCATTAATAATCTCATGCAGAGAACAGCTTTCCTTCGCAATAACCCGGTTCTGAGCAAGTGATAGGAAGTCGTTAATGATGCTGTTCGCTCGATCAAGCTCATCCATAACGATTTGGAAGTATTCCTGTTGATGATCTGGACTTCGCTCACGCATCAGCTGGACAAACCCTCTTATTACCGCCATTGGGTTGCGAATTTCATGGGTGATGCTTGCCGCCATTTGACCGACTAAACTAAGCCGCTCCATCCTCCCTACTTCGTCTCGCAAACGATTCAGCTCAGTAATATCATGAGAGATGATGGCTGCGCCGGTTATATTGTTATTCAGCAAATCACGGACACAAAAGCTAGTATGCAGCAGCACTCTTCCTTGCTCCTGAACAAATTCTGTCGTTGTTTGATTGCCACTCAAAGCCTGAAGAAGCAGCCGTCCAATAACATCCTTATCTATATTCTCATTGATGCTCCTAAATGGCTGTCCAATGAGATCCTTGCGTCCTTTGCCGCCGATTTTATGATGTAAAATATGTATGGCCATTTCATTAATATGTGTAATAATTCCAGCTTGATTAACAAAGATAACACAAAGCGGCGTTTCTTCTATAAATTGCTGCAGCTTCTGAACTTCTATTCGATAATGATGAGATAGATTTTGGAGCTGATAAGAAAGCGCTTGCCTCTCGATATAATTCTCGCAGAAAATAATGCTTAACCACATGGTAACGAAGCAGAGCAGACCATGCAGCCCAAGATTATAATAATCCGCTTGAGTGAGTTCGGTCTTTGTAGTGAAAATATAGGATAGTAGAGAGCTGCACACGATAAGAAGAGACATAGCGGTTAACAAAAAGGCGATTCCTTGCTTTCGTTTGCCAATAGATTGACCAAAGGCCTTCATTGACACATAGATGACTGGGAGAAATAAAAACAAGAATAAACCGAGCTCCACCCAATCCCAAACTCCTTGAATGTTCAAGGACTGATAACAGATGTACACAATACTAACTGCAAAAAAAACAGTTTCGCCGCCATACATAGCCCCAACTAGCAGAGGTATAAACCGGAAATCAATATCAAACCCATGCAGATCCGAGTAAGCCACGATGGATAGGAGCAGAGACCCTCCACAAAGGAGACTAATGAAGACAGGAGCAAATCTTACCGATTTGGAATGTTCAAACCATAGCTGAAAGGTAAATACGGGCATTAAAGCAACGACCATTTGCAATAGCATCTGCTTCCACACAAATTCACAAACTCCCCCCTGCCACTTTTTTTACAAAAAATTACATATAAATTTTCCTATTCATTCCGATTAAAGCATAGGACTATAAATTTTACAATCATCAACAATAAATGGTTTTCGACTATTCGTCTTTTGGTTGCACAAAATGATATGATGGTGAAATGAAGCAGAAAAGGAAGATTACAATTGAAATATGACGTTATCGTAATCGGCGGCGGTTCCGCCGGACTAATGGCAAGTGTTGCTGCCAGCTTGAATGGACATAAAGTGCTGCTCATCGACAAAGGAAGCAAGCTTGGGCGCAAGCTAGGCATCTCTGGCGGAGGTCGCTGCAATGTGACCAACAACAAAGAAATAGACGAATTGATTAAGCATATCCCAGGTAACGGTCGCTTCCTGCACAGCACCTTCTCTACCTTTAGCAATAAGGAAATTATTCAATTCTTCAAGAATCTGGGAATTGGACTCAAGGAAGAAGATCATGGCCGCATGTTCCCAATATCTGATAAGGCGAAGACGGTTGTCGATGCACTTGTCAACCAAATCAAGCAGCAGGGTGTCTCGATAAGGACCAACAGTCCTGTTAAGGAGATCCTTTATTCAGAAGGACAAGTAGCTGGCGTTATGCTGCAATCAGGCGAAACGATCGCTAGCCAAAGCGTCATCGTTGCTTCTGGGGGTAAATCAGTACCGCAAACCGGTTCAACCGGCGACGGTTATGCCTGGGCAGAGAAGGCTGGCCATACCATTACCGAGCTATTCCCAACTGAAGTTCCACTCACCTCGAATGAACCTTTTATTCAAAGTAAAGAGCTTCAGGGACTGTCTCTTCGAGATGTCTCGCTCTCCGTCTGGAATCCAAAGGACAAACGAATTATTGAGCATCGGGGTGATATGCTATTTACTCACTTTGGTCTTTCTGGCCCTATAGCTCTTCGCTGCAGTCAATTCGTCGTGAAAGCCCTGAAACAATATCAACTTGGCAACGTCCTTGTATCGATAGATCTTTTGCCTGATAAGCGTGTGGATGAAGTGTACGCAGAGTCGTTAAGACTTGCCGAGGAGGAGCCGAAGAAAGCGATTAAGAATGTGCTGAAGGGCTATATTCCTGAACGAATGATCCCCATACTGCTGGATAAAGCTAAGCTAGCGGATAGTCTAACTTACGATAATATCCCGAGGCAGAATTGGCTGCAATTAGCGAATCTAATGAAGCGCTTGCCCATTCGTGTCTATGGCACGCTTTCGATTGAAGATGCATTTGTTACTGGCGGAGGTGTTAGCCTGAAGGAAATTAACCCTACTACGATGGAATCTAAGCTGATGCGCGGCTTGTACTTTTGCGGAGAGATTCTGGACGTGCATGGCTATACAGGCGGCTATAATATTACTGCTGCTTTCTCGACCGGCTATACAGCAGGTACCCATGCGGTTTCTTCATTAGAATAATCGGCAGCTGCTGCCGCTTTATGGTAAATACTGCGACCCAAGCTAGCTTGGGTCGGCTTTTTTTTGTAAAAGCTCCTGAAGCATCGTCTCTATACGGTTCAACTGCTGCTGCATCTCGACATTTTCCTGTTCGGCCTGATAGTTAATCGCAAAGTCGATCATAGACTCATGCTTATCACGAGCAGCCTGCCGATTCTGGCTCATTAGTATAATAGGAGCCTGGAAGCCTGCAAGAAAAGAAAGGACTAGATTCAATAGAATAAATGGAGGCGCGTCAAAGCGCGGCAACCCCGGAATGCAGTTCCAAATTACCCAAAAGGCTAGAATGCAGAAGAAAATAATGATAAAGTGCCAGCTGCCGCCAAAGCTTGCGATCTTGTCGGCAAGTAGATCAGGCCAAGTGTTTTTCTTTTTCTGTTCTAGACTTAACCTCGATTTAATATTCCCCTTATAATCGTGAATCAGCTTCTCGACACGCTTCATCGTTTCTTCATTTTGCTCATCTACCTGTAATTCATCTTCATCAAGCGTATCAATGATAGAAATCTCTACATCTACATCCACTACATCCACTACATCCACGTCTACCGTTGACCGCCCTTGTTCTTTATCTTTCTTCACAATGAAACGCCTCCTTCTTTCTCCCATTAAAACGAATCCTTATAAGCCGGAAACAGGACCTCATATAAAATTACAAAGAGAGCTGTCCGTGTCGTTTCTAGGGTTCGGACAGCCCTCTGTTAATCAGTTCAGAATGGAAGGGTTCACGTATGCACATCACCGGAGAAATAACCGTAGGACCTATCATCCGGATCGAAGATATCCTCGGATGCGATTAAATCCTCATTCACAACATGCGCCGGAATGGGAATCGTATCCATATGATAAGCATCGTCGGTTATACATGCATCCGTAATCGGGGACTGAGTGGTAAGCCAGCCTCCATGACTTTGCGCAATCTCAAGCGCTGATGTCAAATCACTTCCATCCAGATGAATATGCACATTCTGGCCTTGTTGAATGACTGGCTCATAACCAAGCTCCTGCAGCATTTGTGAAGCGAGTACAGCACTTTTATCGTCACTGAACTGAAATAATAACGCGGTCTCATCCAGCATGGGGGCACTTCCCTTTCTAGTAAATTGTTCCATTCCCTGTATAGAATGCCCTACCCCATGCAGATCATTCAGATGATTCCGATCCCTGCAGCGGTCCACCCTTCTCCTTGGGCTTAAGGAGCATGAAGGCCGACTGAAATTTATTCACGGCTATCCAGATCAGAATGGCGGGTACAGCCGACAATACGCCCCATATTCCGTAGGTCTGCAGGCCGCCAATCATACTAAGCAGCACGACACATGGAACAACAAGCCACATACGCACTTGTTCCGCTGATTGCCTCAGTGCAGAGTCCGACCAGCGAAACTGAGCGACATAAGATTCTGCAAGAACAGCTCGCCAATGCGACTGCACCCATGCGGATAATAATAGAGGTAGGATAACGACAAGGAAAGGCTTCAGCCCGCTTGGTGATAAAGAGATCGCGAGCATTGAAATACCCACAAAGACAAACCACAACCGAATTAAGGATAATCGTCGGATGAACGTTTTAATAATCATCTCGGACAGTATGGTTTCCGCATCGAAGCGTTTGAAAATACGGTTCGATTGACGCAGCACAAGCGGACGGTTCAAGCGGATTCGCGGCTTCCGATCTATGACACCTCGAAGCAGAAGCTGTGTACTGGCAAGCCTTGCTTTATGCTCCTGCTGTACATCGGAATCAAAGGTGTCACTTGCACGCAGCTTGACTCGAATGGTAACGAGAAGAACGATCACACCTATACTTATAGGCACGAATAGCTGTCGCCAATGCTCACCAACAAGCGTAATGGGATAGAAATACGTAACCGCAAGCAGGGCCATGGCTGCAAGCTTACCCACCCATTTGCGCAAGCCAACGAATCTCGCCTCGAGGAGATTGCGCCATAACGAGCTGATCCATGACCAAATCCAGGTATAAATAATCATGCTTACAATAGAAGCTGTAGGCAAATGATGAATCGGCACCAAGAAGGGGAGCAGAAGTACATATACGAGAGCTGTTAAGAATGCCAGCTTGATGGAAGTATAGCCGATTCCCCTTAAGACTAGTCCCCGTCCCCACTTCTTCTTCTGAAGCAGGATCAAGACATCTGCATCTTCCGTAAAGGTACGAAGCCTGCCGATTAGAATGACTACAAGTGGTATCCTCTCTCCTACCCCGATCGGAAGCACCGTTAACCAATGCGGTGGATGCTGCCACACATCAACATATAAGCCGCCACCGATCCATAAACCAGGAATGACCACATACAGCCACACGGTCCAGTCTAGAGCTGTACGCCATACTTTCCACTGTTCATGCCAGAATCGCAGTACCCTCCGGCGGAAGAGCTTCGCGAACGTCCATTTACCCGCTAATGATTCCATTATGCTCCCCCTTAAGTTAACGCATAGAAGCAGTCAGTCAATGGAGCATCCGGGTTACAGCCCGCTTGCTCCCTAACCTGCTCCAGCGTTCCTTGGGCGACAACAGATCCACCATTAATGAGAATGATACGGTCACAGATACGCTCAGCGGTGTCTAGAACATGGGTACACATGAGCACGCCTGCTCCGCGGCGTCTCTCTGCCTGCAGCAGCTCAAGAAAATCCCGCGTAGCACGAGGGTCAAGCCCGACGAACGGCTCATCCACCACATAAACATCAGGCTGCAGTAAGAAACCAATGATAAGCATCATCTTTTGCTGCATGCCTTTGGAGAAGCCAGTTGGAAGCTTGTGACGCTCATCAGAGAGCCGAAATCGATCCAGCATCAGCTCTGCGCGGCGCAGAAAGGTTGGCTCGTCCAATTCATAGGCTGAGGCCGCTAGCTGTAGATGCTCCCAAAGCGTCATATATTCGTACAAGACTGGCTGCTCCGGCACGTAAGCATAGCGCTTCTGCTCACCACTAAAGGAGACTTTGCCCTCAACGTGACGAATCAATCCAAGCAGTGACTTAATCGTTGTACTTTTACCCGCACCATTAGGACCAATTAATCCAACCAGCTCACCAGCCTCTATTGAAAAAGAGACATCGCGAATAACAGGAACGCTGACTTCATAACCTGCTTTCTTGATGTCTACCTCTAATACATTCATTCCCATTCCTCCACTCGGGTTATCTGCTCATGTATACGGCACTTATCGTGCATAAGTTGCCTCATTCCTTTATTGTACATGAAATCGTTGAAAGGATGTTTGTGTCACTCCATAATTCGACTTCATTCTCCCAAATCATACCAAGTTTCTTTCTTTTTCTCCTGCTCAAATGACATTTTTTTGCGGATCGTGAACAATATTTCAGAATTTCAGATAAAAAACTTGTCTTTGTTGTTACAAAAACTTACATTCACTCTTCCTTGACACTCAGAAGGCATGGTATAATTATTTTAGAAGATGAATATTTATGAATGGAGCTGCATGAATTTGTATGACTTATTCACGTTTTCACCGCATCCCATTATTATTATTTCCAGACATCTAAAAGAATGGGTTGTTAAAGATATTAATGCCTCCTTCCAATTATTTACTGCCTATACGAAAGAAGATTTAATCGATAGATCGATCTCTATCTTATCTCATAGCGCGCCCTTTTCTCAGGTATTAACAAGCTTGGCTTCGCTTAAGGAGCAGCAAGATAATACGATGGAATGTGAAATCTCTAGCAGATTCGGCCGGTGCTTGTATGTGTCACTTCAACTTATTCGCGTATATTCAGAAGACGATAGTCTTTATGCCTTAATCCTAAACGATATTACGGAGAAAAAGTGGATCGAGCAGCTTATCTTAGAGCGCAAGGTTGAAGCGTCTCTGCTGCTATCTGCTGAAGGCGTCATTAGCTCTATTAGCCGATACTACTCCCCCGTACGCTTTAACGTCTCTCGAATGGAAGAAGGTTCTATCGCTGATTTCATCCTACATAGGGAAAAATTCAAAATTTATCGCTTCTTCAATACGATGAGGAAATCTAAGTTAGAAGCGGAGCTATCCTTTACGCTTACCTTATTTGGCGATGAATTCACTTCAAGAGTCATCGCGAAGCCCTTCTATCGGACAGATGGTCAATTAAAAGGTTATGCTATTGTGTTTCTGAAGCTTGATTTAATCGATCCGCTCGAGGATCCTTCTTACAAGCTGCGCTTGCTGATGACAGAGAAGAACATTTCGGTCACCCACCTCGCTCAGACGACGGATATTTCTTTGACGACCATATCTAAGATTCGTAATGGCAAAATAAAAAAGCCCCAGCGTCTAACCGCTGATCTCATCGCTGGAGAGCTTGGAGTTGTCCCAGGTGAGATCTGGAGCTGCTTCCGATAATCGCTGTACATATCAAAAAAAAACCGCTGCTTTCGATGACTCGAAAGCAGCGATAAATGGCCAGTACATGATTACAATGAATGCTTGCAGCTTAATTACGGTAAGACTTCAGACTTTCATTCAAGCCCTTTGTTTGGGCATAAACCTCTTGGTAAATTTGGAAAAGCCCCGCATAAGCTTCTACAGCCTCAGACTCAGGCTTGTAGGTAGAAGCAATTTTCACGAATTGATCCGCGCAAGCCTCCAGACTCTCGAACCAGCCGCAGCCATAAGCAGCAAGCATAGCAGCACCAAGACCAGGACCTTGCTCATTCTCAAGAGCAACGACGTCTGCATTGAAAATATCAGCCTGCATTTGCAGCCAAACAGGATTCTGCGCGCCGCCTCCGATAGAGATAATCGTATCGACCGTTTTACCCGCTTGACGGAACATGTGAACAGACTCATTCAGAGAAAACGTAATGCCTTCCATAACAGCCCGTGCAAAATGAATACGCTCATGCGAACCGTCTATGCCAATAAAGCTGCCTCGAATAACTGCATCCGGATGCGGGGTTCTCTCGCCTACAAGATAAGGTGTGAACAGCAGTCCATTCGCTCCAGGACGCACATCCTCCAAACCCTTCAAGAGTTCATCGAATGATTCCCCTTTGGCAAAATTATTCTTAAACCAGCTTAAGCTGTAGCCTGCAGCAAGCGTTACTCCCATTGCGTAGAAGGCATCCTGCTTGCCATGGTTAAAGAAATGAACCTTGCCTTGAAAGTCATTGCCGCTGCCCTGCTCATAGGAAAGGATAACGCCGGAAGTACCGATGCTGCACATCGTCAGACCATCCTTAAGGATGCCCGAACCGATAGCGCCGCAAGCATTGTCTGCTCCACCCGCGAACACCTTGGTTGCTGTGGTAAGACCAGTACTTGCTGCCACCTCTGGCAGCAGCGTACCCGTTTGGGCATGTGATTCCACAAGCGGCGGGCAGAATGATATAGGCAATCCGACTGCTTGAAGAACCGTTTCACTCCATGCTTTGTTCGCAACATCAAGCAGTAAGGTTCCCGCAGCATCGGAATAATCCATATGAAGCTCACCGGTTAACCGGTAGCGCACATAATCCTTCGGAAGAACGAATATCTTCGCTTGTGCGAATATTTCGGGCTCATGCTTACGAACCCATAGAATCTTCGGCAATGTGAAGCCTTCAAGCGCTGGATTACGAGTAATTGTCAACAGCACGCTGCCGAGCAATTGTTCAATTTCGCGACATTCCAGCGTTGTCCGTGTGTCATTCCAAAGGATCGCATTGCGTACCGGATGACCAGACTCATCCAGCAGAACTAGCCCATGCATCTGACCCGAGAAGCTAATACCTTCAATGGAATCGGCCGGAACGCCAGCTGTCTGGACAAGCTCCCTAATAGCTACAAGCGTTCCATCCACCCAATCTGTCGGAAGCTGCTCGCTCCAGCCTGAATGCTCATGGATGAGCGGATATTCGCGTGATGCTTCCGCGATAATCGTACCGCTTTTATCAAGGAGAAGCGCCTTTACCGCACTTGTACCAAGGTCAATCCCAATGACGTAAGACATGTGATTGAATCCCCCTTACACGCTATAGATAACTTCGTTAAGTACCAATTTGATGCGTTCTTGACGACCGGATTCATTCTTGATGCTGTTATTCTCAAGCGCGTATTTCTCAAGTGTGTGAAGAGTAGCTTTGCCTGATACGATCTCAGCGCCGATCCCCTCACGGAAGCTGCGGTACCGATTGTCAATGATATTATCGATGACTTTGTCTTCGACTAATTTCGCTGCGGCTTTGAGGCCCCATGCATAAGTATCCATACCTGCGATATGAGCAAGGAATAGATCATCATCCTCAAATGAACCACGACGTACTTTCGCATCAAAGTTGATGCCGCCTTTGCCAATACCGCCAGCTTTAAGCACTTCATACATCGTAAGCGTAGTTGAATAGAGATCTGTCGGGAATTCATCTGTATCCCAGCCGATCAAGAGATCGCCTTGGTTCGCATCAAGCGATCCAAGCATGCCATTAATAGCAGCTACACGAATTTCGTGCTCGAAGGTATGTCCAGCGAGTGTTGCATGGTTCGCTTCTAAATTCAGTTTGAAGTAGTCTTTCAGATCATACTTTTGTAAGAAAGCAATTGTCGTTGCTGCATCAAAGTCATATTGATGCTTCGTTGGCTCTTTCGGTTTTGGTTCGATTAAGAATTGAGCGCCGAATCCAATTTCCTTGGAATAAGCGATCGCCATGTGGAACAAGCGAGCCAAGTTATCAAGCTCAAGCGCCATATCCGTGTTCAGCAATGTATCGTAGCCTTCGCGTCCGCCCCAAAATACATAGTTCTCAGCGCCAAGACGTTTACCAACTTCAAGGCTCTTCTTCAATTGCGCACCCGCATAGGCATAAACATTCGCATTAACAGTCGTTCCTGCACCATGAACGAAACGAGGATTCGTGAACATGTTAGCTGTGTTCCAGAGCAGCTTCGCTCCCGTTGCTTTCATGTTTTGCTCCATAAGATCTACGATAACATCAAGATTCTTGTTCGTTTCTTGAAGGGATCCACCCTCTGGCGCGATATCGCGGTCATGGAAGCAGTAGTAAGGAATACCGATTTTATCAAGAAATTCAAAGTTTGCTTCAACGCGTGCTTTTGCTTGATCCATCGGATTAGCGTGATCCCATGCACGAACGGCTGTGCCAGCACCGAACGGATCTGCGCCTGATGCAGTGAATGTATGCCAATAAGCAACTGCGAAACGAAGATGCTCCTCCATTGTTTTGCCAAGTACGACTTCATTAGGATTATAGTGTTTGAATGCAAGTGGATTGTCTGAGTTTTTACCTTCATAAGCGATCTTGCCAATGTTTTTGAAATAGGTCATTTGGTGTGAACCTCCTAAAATGTTGTGGGCATCGCCCAAAGTTATGAAAACGTTCTTATTGACTATCTTATCATCACATAACTTGGTTTGTCTATTAAACAAAGTAAGTTATTTTGTAAAAACTTTTGGTAATAACATTAAATTAATTGCTTGATAAATTGGAAGCATGGTGCGTAGAAGCGCGCTGCGCGGGCGGATCATTCTTAGTGCAGCCCGCTGCGCGGACGGATCATTCTTACGATCGCTGTTGTCTCCCTATTTCTTGATTCTATCCCTTAGAGGGAGAAATAAGGAGACAAAGGCGAGCGCTATCGCTTCTTCAGAACGATTCCGTCCGCTTCGCTAGGTACTTCGTGATTGTAACCACTGATTAGCACTGATTAGCACTGATTAGCACTGATTAGCACCGATTATGATTTAGAGCCAACTTTTTTAACTAAACTCCCCCCATTCCATCTTTTTCCATCATTTGGTATCGTACTTATTCAGTCCTCCTTATTGCCATCGGATGAAACATCGCTGTAATTTCCTTCGCGCTCATGGTAAAATCGTACCCATATCGATCTAGAGGAACGGACGGAGGAAACGAAAGGCATGCAGAAGACTGGCGATTTGGCCCTCGTTAAGCAAATTAATACGGCAATCGTGCTGGAGGCGGTTCTGAAGAACGCGCCTCTATCACGTGCTCAAATATCGGAACGAACCGGGCTCAACAAAGCGACTGTATCCAGTCTCGTTCAGGATCTCATCCATAGCGATCTCGTTATTGATATCGGTCCTGGACAATCCAGCGGTGGCAGGAAGCCCTTCCTCCTGCTGTTCAATTCACGCGCAGGCTATGCCATTGGTGTTGACCTTGGGGTTAATTATATTCGTGGCGTTCTTACAGACCTGGAAGGTGCAGTCATTCATGAGTACGAGCTGCCCCTTAAGACCCATGATGTGGATAAAGTCCAACAGCAGCTTTTTACTTGCATCGAAAAGCTCCAAGCCACAATTCCAGAGAGTCCTTATGGCCTTGTAGGGATTGGGATTGGCGTTCCCGGGCTAGTGGATGA
The DNA here is from genome assembly GCF_003945345.1 of Paenibacillus baekrokdamisoli. GTDB lineage: Bacteria > Bacillota > Bacilli > Paenibacillales > Paenibacillaceae > Paenibacillus_Z > Paenibacillus_Z baekrokdamisoli. The sequence continues at coordinate 3,555,996 of NZ_AP019308.1, forward strand.
GACGGGTACGATTCTATTCGCCCCCAATCTAGCCTGGAAGCAAGTCCCGCTTCAGACCATAGTAGAGGACCGGTTTGGTGTTCCGGTCATCATTGATAATGAGGCCAATGCTGGCGCGCAGGGAGAGCAAAGATTCGGAGCCGGTCGAGGCATAGCGAATCAAATTTATGTGAGTGTCGGGATTGGGATCGGAACCGGCATTATCCTGAATAAGGAGCTCTATAAAGGAGCCTCGGGATTCTCCGGTGAGCTTGGTCATCTGTCCATTGAGGTTAATGGCAAACCTTGTCGTTGTGGCAATCAAGGCTGTTGGGAGCTTTATGCTTCAGAGAAAGCCTTGCTTGAGCAAGCGGAAGCCATTGGATTTACAGAATTGGATACATTAATCGAAGCGGCAAAAGAAGGCAACGAGCGTGTTCTCGCCCTATTTCATAGCATCGGGGAATATCTGGGCGCGGGCATCGCTAACATTGTCAATGTGTTTAATCCCGATCTCGTCATTATCGGTAACCGGATGAGCCGGGCAGAGACATGGCTGTCCCCTGCTGTTCGTGACACGGTTGCACGCCGTTCACTTGGCCAGCATCATAAGCGGCTCAGTATTCGATTCGCGGAATTGAATGACCAATCCGCCGTTCGAGGGGCAGCCTACTATGCCATAAGTCGATTCTTCATTAAGATTAAGAGCGGAGAACCGTACAATATGTAGGGCGAAATTATTACTTCATTATGATATGAAATCGGCATATAAGGAACTGAAAACGCCTATCGCTACAGGACCTTTATTTCGAAGCCACCCCCAAAGGTTGAATAATTGATGCGATAAGAATATCGAAAAGAAGTACTGGCTTTCACAATAGAATAATATATATACTTCACCTGAAGTTGGTAATGGAGCTGATCTTACCGGAAGAAGCATATTGTTAAGAGAAACCCCGATCCCGATAAGGACAGAGACTTAGGAGGTGCGGTATGAAGAAAACAATAGCAATTTTGCACGTAAAAGGCAGAAGATCGTAAGTTGAATTGCTGTTTTACCGGACGGCAGTTCTGCAGGAATGAACACATAATCATGTCATTCGAAGGTAGGTATATCCTATGTATGATGGCAAGGTGAAGGTAGGCCGTCCCGAGGAACGCATAGCTGTCCAGATTGACCAGCTAGAACGGCATTATTTGGTAGGGCGGGACATCGAAATTCAGTATTTCATGCAGCAGCTAACAGTCGGCGGACAACAGGGACGGATCTTGAATCTCTATGGTACCGGTGGCGTAGGAAAAAGCTATTTAATCGACGAGTTCCGTCGGCTGGCGGTGAATGTGAATGCCGCCTTTCTGTTGATGGACAGCCGCGGGTTCTCTCATACACCGCAGGACTTCTGCACGCAATTGTTGCGCATGCTCGGCTATCCGATGGTGAAGCTGCAGCAGATCGCTGAGCCGCAGGCGTTTACAGAGCTATGCCATGACATCCTGAGGGAAAAGGCGGTGAATCAGAAGCTTGTCCTCGCCTTAGACAATTTCGAGGACATGGGTGATATGGAGCTCTGGCTGAGAGAGGCATTCCTCCCACAATTGAAGCCGGAAATCCTGATTCTCATTGCGGGAAGATTGCCCTTGCAAGGCATATGGCTCAGTTCTCCGGCGTGGCGCCATTGGATACACCGAATGCCCATTGGGGATCTGGATTATTTCTCCGTTAAGCAATATCTGGAGCGCTCGGGCATTTCTCAGGACGCGATGATAAAACAAATTTGGATGAAAACTAGAGGACATCCGCTCACATTGTCCTTGATCGTCTCGACGACGATGGTTCAGAACATTCAAGGCTTGGAATTGGTGGATGGAACCGAAGTGTTCGAACATATCGTGAGCATTTGGCTAAAAGAGGTTTCAGACGACAATCTTAGAGAGCTCGTAGAGACCGTAGCTGTACTTCGGCATTTTAACCAGGAGCTGCTCTCCTATGTATTGGATCGGCAGGTAAAGACGGATTTATTCCAATGGCTGATCGGACTCTCCTTCATTCGGAGAGTGGATAGGGGTTGGATCCTTCATGATTTGATGCGGGATGCCATCGGCCATGAGCTGCGTTTGCGCCAGCCTGAACATTACGACTGGTTATGGAAGCGCTGCATTATGTATTACTACAGCAGGATGACCAACCCATCCAAGAGAAAGACGATCGCTTGGGAAGGCGTCGAATGGTACTATTATATCGGCGATCATGTTGTCCGCAATTTCTGTTTTCAGAAATTAACTCCGCATCCCCTGGAGACGTTGAATCCGTCCAATTGGGCGGAGGCAGAGCAGTATTTGGAAAATCGTCACAACAATCTGAAGGAAGCTTGCCTTCCTCTCCACAACCCGGACACGGGCGAGAGGTTCGAGTATATGATTTCTAAAGAAGAATCTTTTTACCCGATTAAACATATTCATCTTCAAGAGCTTTACGAGCTCGATCCTGACATTGTTAAGCTGATGAGAGATCCGCAGGGGGCAATATGCGGTCTGACGGCAATCATTCCGATTCATACAGGAACACTTGACTACTTGCTAACTCACCCGCCGTCATCCGCTTATTTCCAAAGTCTTCCGGATCATAGGTTAAAGGAACTCCGGGTGCCGAAGGAACATATTGCGGGTTATTTTGTGAAAACGGTCGATGTGACGGATTTTGAGGACGTGGCGATACGTACAACTGCAGGGCTATCATTCATCTCACTTATTTCTTCCGGTTATGTCGTGACTGGTCCTCCGGATCTCTCTTTCTTAAAGGAATTCCATCTTAGCTTGGGGTGCGAGCAGGTGAAAAACGTTGCACATTATGATTATGACATTAACACTCCTACGCCCTATTACGTTCTCGATACGAGGGGCAGCAAGCTGCAGGATTATTTGAACAAAATGATAGCGTCCTTCGGCCTTGTAGATCATTCCAAGCAGCAGAATGATGGTATGTCGATGCTATCCGAGCGGGAAAAAGAAGTGGTAGAACTGCTGGTGAAAGGTTATACGAATCAAGAAATTGCGGCGGACTTGTATATTACAGAAGTAACGGTCAAGAAGCATTTGACAGCGGTATTTCGGAAGTGGAATGTCAGGAATCGAACGCAACTCGTTAACAGCTACTTGAAAAGAACATAATCGTAAGGAGACAACCTTTCTTTCGGGAGAGAGCTTGTCTTCTTTTTTTATCTGTGAGGAGAACGAAGGTATACCCGAATTCGGCTATTTTGCTACGTTCGTATAATAGAATGAGCAAAAGCAAGGTGGTACTCTTAATTTTATCAAATCAAAGTAGTTTAAAAAGGAGGAAATCGGGTAGTGAAATGGTTGGTGTTGATTCATGTATTATCGGCGATTATTGGTGTTGGTCCAACATTTTTCGGACACGTGTTGGTTAGGAATAACCAAACGTTGGAACAATTGAGACACTCCATGAAACTGGCTCGTCTGCTAGACTTTTTTCCGAAAATCGGGGGCTCTATTGCGGTGATCTCAGGTATTCTGCTCATCTCGCTGAACAACTACGGTTCTTACAAGCAGATGTGGATATTGGGATCGCTTATACTCTATGTCCTGATCCAAATCCTCGTGATCGGCTTTGTAGCTCCAGCGCAAAAGCGTGTCAGACAATGGGTGTTCGATGCCAAGAACTTAAGTAAAATTGAACTTCCTCAAGAGCAGAGGGTCAACCTCTCAAGAGCGAATACGATGCTTTATGCAGCTTCGGTAATGGGCTTGGTATTATTCGTATTTATGATTATTAAACCTAATTAATCGAGAAAATTGGAGTGGAATGCTATGAAAAAGATTATGTTATTGGCTGTTAGTCTGTTCATTCTAATGTGCGGCAGCGTATCGGCGCACGGAATAACAGCGAGTGAGAAGAAAAGCGATGGATTGACCATCAAGGTCAACGGAGTCGAAGTGATATCCTCGGCGAATCATGTAACGACCGATGGTAAAACGTATGTGTCCGTTCGAGCTTTCGCTGATTTGTTCGATCGTACTTATACCTTGACCAAAGGGAACAAAGACGTCTTTTTTAGCGGAACAAAGATTTCAAATATACGCATGAAGCAAGATGAACCGACGGCCTGGATCCGTGATTTGGCCAATGCGGTCCACGCCCAGCAAGTCAGCTGGGACAGTAAGCAGGAAGTGTATGTACTGGCGCTTCCCGAAGGAACGATCAAAATATCCGGGAGCGTACCTGCCATGGGTGAGCATTGGTCGAATCCGCAAGCAGGAGACCTCCCGACCGGACCGATCTTCGGCGTACACGATGGAAAACTGGTGTTCCTTGAATATATGGTTGCTCAGGACGATTTTATAAAAGGAGTTAACCATACCAACATAGCTGGTATGAAGGGGGTCCCGTCACCCCCTGTCGTGCAAGTGGATATCGAGTTCCAAAAGGATGGGCACGAAGGTTTCGAAGTTCCGCACTTCGATATTCATGCATACTTTATTACCGACGAAGAGCAGCAGAAAATAAAATAATGTGCAATTGACGGGGTCAGCCTATTAAGTTATCAGGGGCTGACCCCGTTTCGTATTTGGGATGAGTAAAATCCACCGTTTTTTTGCGGTGTATACCAGCACAAAAACAGCAAGTCCCATTGTAAGGGAACTTGCTGTTTAGTCTCTTACGCACTACTTGGGTTGCGAGTTACGAACTAAGGCCGACCCTTCTCGTTGCCTGCTCTCTTCCTGCTGGATAAGGCAAGTTCGGTGGATGGTTGGCTGATGGTATCTAGAGACGGATGGTAGTATTCAGCCATCTCGATGCCATCAAAGCCGATGATGGAGATATCATCGGGGATACACCATAATATGCAGCTGCCAAGTTGTCCCAAATTGGCAATAGACATGCGAACATGTGTTCTGTTATAATGGGGAAGCGATGAATGGCTTGCAAGGGCGGTCGGCTAGTCTCTCGGAGGGGAGGTGATGCCATGGAGGTACAAGACGCGTTGGCGCTGATGTTTACGTTCGGCATGTTCATTCTCGCGCTGCTCACTTACCTCAAAAAAAAATAGACCGCCCCTCGCAAAGGTATGCGGTCTATCTTTGAACTCATAACCTGAATCTGCCTCCCGCCCTTAGAGCGGTTAATCGCGCGAGGAGTCGGTTGGCGCCGGCTCCTTTTGCTTGTTAGTAAACCATTACCACTACTATACCATATTGTTGTTTAGGTTGAAAATATGCAAATTCAGTTGCTTGTCTAGATTCATATTCCGTTATTCCATCTCATCCAATCAGGGAGTATTATTCATCCAAATATAATCCACGTTCATCGTGCCAGTGGTCGAAAAAGGATCGAACCTTAGCTTCGACAGGAGAAATGCCAACGGTTCTCTTGAACACTTTAGCAAAATGATTCTGATAGTTAAAAACCAACCGCGATTGCTATATCGTGAAATCGAGCGAAACACTAGCTTTCTCTATATACCGGCGCTTCGCCCCGTTCATTCTAAATTATCCAGCCTTCAGCTCAGCCAGCTTCTCATTCAGACGCTGAATCAGCTCATCGGCTGCTTCTTCAGGTGTTGCTTTCTTGAAACCGACCTTCTGAATAATGTCAGTTGTAATACTATAAATTTCGTTGTTCGCTTCGACGGAATTCTCATTTGAGCCTTTCGTTGCTGTAGCAATCTGGATACCTTTGGCAACGAGTGGATCCATCATTTTGACATCCAGCAGCTGTGTTCTTGCACCCTTGGTTGCAGGCACACCGCGAACCGTACCCAGTGTCTTGATCGCTGCAGGGTCGTGATAGAAGAAGTTCAAGAAGTCCAGTGCAGTCTCTTGATTCTCAGAGGCTGCATTTACCGCGATCAGCTGCGAAGGACGTATAACAACGCCTGTGTCCGCAGCGCCGACAAGAATCGGAGCTTGGACAACATCAAGTGTGCCCTTCGTCGTGCTTTGATAGTTTTCCAGTTCGCTCACTTGGTCGATGTAACCCATCAGCTGGCCATTTGCCCACTTCGGATTTTGGGATGGATCCTCATCAAATGGCAATATATCTTCAAATGGCTCAAGCACATGGCTTTCTTCCATTTTCAGCAGCAGTTTGAACGCATCGACCGCATCCTGCTTCGTAAAGCCAAGTTTGTAATTTTGGTTAATCCAGCGCTTGCCTGTATGCTGAACGGTGTATTTTCTCAAAATGTCTGCTATATTGTGCAGCCCGGCGTTAAGCAGGTAAGCTGACTTGTCGACCGACTTCAGCTGCTCTCCGTAAGCGATCAGCTTGTCCCAGTCCAACTTCTCATCTACTTGGATGCCGACTTTGCTCATGGCATCTTTGTTATAGATCATGACATCACCGTTCACGCCTGTTGGCAACGCTTGCAATTTGCCATTAACGACTGAGAAGCTATCTAGGAATGACTGATCGAAGCCTGCAACATCAAACTTATCTTTCAAATCTACGAATACATCGGAATGACTAGTCAGATCAGCAAGCCAAGGCTGATCGATCTGGATAATGTCCGGCGCTGTATTCAACGAGAGCTGCGTGACCAGCTTCTGATAGTAGCCGGCATAACTGCTGTATTCGGCTTCAATTTTGACGTTCGGATGCTTCTTCATGTAAAGATCAATGACTGCAAGCGTCGCTTTGTGATGCTCATCGCCGCCCCACCACGAGAAACGAAGCGTCACCGATTCTCTCTTTGCGTTTGTATTCCCCGCTGCAGCTGTCTCATTAGCTGTGTGCTTTGCTATGTTATCAGCGGTGTTCCCGCTTGAGTATCCTACTATGCTGCCTGCAAGCAATATGAGTGCGAAAGATATAGTCCACCCTTTTTTAAACGTCTTTTTCACTTAACCGTCCCCCTGTGATGCCGCTTTCATACAACGTGAATACTTGTTGTAACTTCATTTTAGAACATGTTGAAGCGGATCTCTACTGAGGGAAGGTGACAATTCCTATCTTTATATGCGTATTTGAAAGTTGGAAGTCTATCTATTTTTATCTTAGTTATCAAATTTCGATTTTTCACTTTATTATTCTGTTTAAATCACACAATATGGTGTATACTTTCAGGAAGTTTCACCATCCTTGGAGAAGTATTTAGGAGGCATCCCGATGTACAATTTAATGATTGTCGATGACGAAATCGAAATCCGTACCGGTTTGAAAAACTATTTTCCATGGAATGAGATTGGCTACGAGGTTGTATGTGAAGCGGAGAACGGTCGTCAAGCCTTGGAATTGCTGAAAGAGCAGCAGGTTGATGTTATTCTTAGTGACATTATGATGCCGATAATGACGGGTCTTGAGCTTGCCAAGGAGCTGCATGACAATGAGTCCGCCATCAAATTAGTGTTTCTGAGCGGATACATGGACTTTCAGTATGCCAAGCAGGCCATGATCTACAGCGTTAAGAATTATCTCGTGAAACCAACTGTCTATAAAGAGCTGGTTGAAGTATTCCAAGGCTTAAAGATGGAAATGGATAAAGAACGCAGCAAAGCCGAACCGCGATCCGTTGAAGTAGATCCGAAGCAGGAAAACCGCTATATTTCAGCCATAAAAAAGTATATTGATGAGCACTACACGAACGTCACTCTTGAAAGCGCATCCAAACATGTCCATTTGAACCACTCCTACACAAGCAAGTTGTTTAGGCAGCAGACCGGTATGACGTTCATGGACTATGTCATTCAGGTCAAAATGCAGAAGGCAGCCGAGCTGCTGTCTAACCCGATTTATAAAACCTATGAGATAAGTGAAATGCTTGGTTATACCAATCCGCATAATTTCACCCGCTCCTTCAAGCGAGTCTTCGGGAAAAGTCCAAGAGATTACCGCAATCATGGATAAGAAGCTCCGAACTGTCCATCGCTCCATGCGTCATCAGCTGCTCTCCTTATTGATTCCGATGCTGATTCCGATGCTGGTCCCGCTGCTGATCCTGGGCTCGCTCTCGACTTTTCTCATTAAACTCTATATTCAAGGTCAGATTGATACCAATAATAAAGCACTCTTATCCCAGACCAAATCCTATATTGAGCTTTCCTTCCGCGAGGTGGACTCGCTCAGTACGAACTTCTCCGCAAATCCGGGACTTACCGTAACGATGAAGGATATTTTGAAAACAGGACAGTTCACAGACAGCAACTTCGATCTGCTTAAGGTCATTCGCAATTTTGTCGATTCAACCGTTTATGCGAACCCGTTCATCTACTCCGTCTATATCTATTTCGATAACGATGACCAGCGATTCTTATCCTCGGTAACCGGTTTGAATACGGCGGATAAATTTTATGATCATGACTGGTACGCGCTGTATAAGAATCATTCCAACGAGCGCGTATGGACAGAAAACCGCATTGTGAAGGGGCGGGCCCCCGATAAAGGAACACGCATCATCTCCATCTACAATAGACTGCGCCTTGCAAGCGGCGGCGGTGTTGTCGTCTTGAATGTGAAAGCCGATTATATTGAATCGCAGCTGCGCCAACTGCCCGCCATCGACAGCCAGTGCATTCTTCTTATGGATGAACACAACCGTATCATTGCCAAGAGCGCGGATCTGGATTACCTGAAGTCATTCAAGAATGACGTTTGGACCAGTAAGGATCCCCTCCCCGAGGAAATGAAGATCGACGGCCGTACGTACAAAGTCGATACGCTGTCGTCATCACGCTTTGGGTGGAAGTACGTATCAATTGTACCCAAAGCCGCACTGTATTCACTGCCCAACAAGCTGAGTATGCTGACCGGACTGCTGCTGCTCATTTCCACCTTGATCGGGCTTTTTCTCTCTTATTCCTTGTCAAAGAGAAAGAACCAGACGCTTCAAACGGTCGTTTCCATTCTTCATGCCGCTGAACACGGAACACCGCTGCCGCAGGTGGCTCACGGTGCAAAGAGCGATATTTACGGCTATATTACCGAGAATATCGTGAAGAAGTTTATCGAGAACGAGTTCCTGACCGTTCAATTGTCCGAGCGAAAGTACAGATTGCAAGTGATGGAGTTTATTGCGCTGCATGCTCAGCTTAATCCGCATTTCTTATATAACACGCTGGAGACGATCTACTGGAAAGTTGCAAGCTATACGGGCAAGCCGAATGAAGCCAATGAAATGATAGAGAATCTCTCCGGGGTGCTCAGATACTCCTTAGACAGCTCCGTGCACTTCGTGCCACTGCAAGAGGAAGTCAAGAACACCATGCGTTATGTGGACATTCAGAATATCAGGTACAAAGAGAAGTTCGATGTGATCTGGCAGATTGACGAGGCCGCAGCTTTCTGTAATGTCATGAAGCTAATTTTGCAGCCGATCCTTGAGAACAGTATTATTCACGGTGTTCGGATGAAAACCAGCAAAAGTATCATCCGCATTAAAGCCGAATTAATTGGAGATCATATGCGGCTGACCGTAACGGACACCGGTGTAGGGATGGAGAAGCCGCGGCGGCAGGAGGTTGTGGCCAAGCTGGCCTCCGAAATCGAGGGCGGACGGCATATTGGACTACTAAATACGCATAAACGACTCACGATTCGCTACGGTGAACAATACGGCATTAAGATTCTCAGCAAGAAAGGTTTGGGAACCTCCATCAGTATGACTTTCCCAGTACAGAAGCAGATGGAAACGGTATACGAAAGCTAGTCTACGTCCGTTTAAACATTATACAAGAAGAAACGACTAATGCCGTCCTTGGCCGCGAAGCAAGTTTCTTCCCTCTGAAATATAAGCGAGGTATAGAGAAAATTATATTTTGAACGAAGGGCAGCCGATTCTCGGCTGCCCTTCGTCATGTTCACCCTAAACGTGAGCAGCATCATTGACACATAAATGATTGGTTTAATAAAAAAAACGATACATAATGACAATTTAGAGTGATTAGGAGAAATAAAGCGCCAATTAATGATTGAATTTGTTAAACAAACGAACTAGGAATGAGCCTTAAAGTTGATCATAATAGGCTTATAATTCGCAAATGAAAGCGGATTCATACAGATTGCGAAAATGGAGGGCGTCGTTCATTTCAATCCAGGTCTTACATCAAAAACTAACCAAAAGGAGCTACTAAGAATGCCAAGAAAAATCTCGCAAGTCCTTTCTTCAATCGTAATTGGCAGCATGTTGTTCTCTAGTACAGCTTTCGCAAGTTCATCTCAAGATGTTTCTAAGCATTGGGCAGCACAGGAATTGCAAAAATGGACTTCTGAAGGTTTATTGAAAGGCGATGCGAATGGTAATTTAAACCCCAACGAGGCTATCACTCGCGCGGAATTCATTACGATTTTGAATCGCATTTTCAATCTACAAAGCACAGCTGGTTCAAAAGTATTTGTTGATTCTAATCCAAATGCTTGGTTCTATGCAGAACTGCAAAAGGCTTCTGCAGCTGGATTGCTTAACGGCGACGCGAACAACTACGCGAATCCTAAAGCACTTATTTCCCGCCAAGAAGCGGCTGTTCTGATTTCAAGAGGATTCCAAGTTGTTTCTGGAACAAATACAACGACTTTCAATGACTCTTCCGAAATTGCCAAGTGGGCAATGGATGCCGTTGCCGCTCTTGCTTCTAAAGGATACCTGCAAGGAAGAGGCAATGGTAACTTTGATCCGCTTGCTAAAATCACGCGTGCCGAATCTTTCGTTATGACGGATCGAGTTATGGGAACCTTAGTCAGAACACAGGCAGATCTTGATAAGCTTCCAGCTACAATCGTTGGAAATGTTACGATCGCTTTTCCAGGAGCCGTGCTGAAAGGTCTTACGATCACTGGTGATGTCTACATAACTGACGCTGCAGCTAAAGCTCCTGTAATCTTGGATCACACCAAAATAACGGGCGATCTTAGTATCGTCGCTGCAAAAGGTGTCAACTTCATCGCATCCTCTGTTACAGGCACAACGAATGTAACTGATGCACATGAAGTAACCACGCTAAACCTGGACGCTGATTCTTCACTTAACATTCTTACACTGAACACAGCAGCGAATGTCACAGGTACGGGCAGCATTCAAACGGCTCTCATCAATACGAACGGCGTAACAATAGCCCAGCAGCCTAAGAATGTGAAGGTTGCAGCTGGGGTTACCTCTACTGTTGGCGATAACACAGGCAGCAACACAGGTGGAAACACTGGTGGTAATACAGGCAGTAACCCTGGTGGTAACCCAGGCGGTAACCCTGGTGGTAACCCTGACAATTCTACACCGGTTGTTTCACCTGTATCTACTGGAAGCAATGTAGACATGTACAGCACACAAGTCACTCGTTTACAACCTAAGGGCTTGAACGTCGATCAACCTATCCAATGGACAACCTCTGATCCCTATGTTGCCTATGTAGACATAATCGGTAACAGTGCTGGAGATTATTCCGGTAAAGTTCTTGGCGTATCTGCCGGAACAGCTACAATTACAGGTAAACAAGATAAAAATACGGTCACGGTTACCATTACCGTTACAAATGATCCGAAGCTAGCTACTAATTTAGAAAAAGTCGTTTACTATTACAATGCCGGCGATGCCAGTATCCCTACTGATCTTGCTTCAACAAAATGGAATACAACGAATATCCCTGCTGCTCCAACAGGAAAAACTTTCCCTTCGAAAACGTATGCAGGTTTTGTTGATGGCGAGAATGGCGTTAAATGGCTGGTATCGAAAGACGCGTTAATCAAGTCTTTGGATAAAGTGGCATTAGATCGAGATTATACTCCTGTAACTACTGGCATCGTATCTGATGCTGTAACGCTCTACGACCCTAACTTAGCTTCTGCTGACCAAATTCAATACCTACAGGGTGGAAGATACATTCCTCAAACTGGTGGTTCCACTGCTCCGTACTCATACATTGACTATGACAATAATCCTGTCAGTGGAGCCTTCAACGCAGAAGAAATAATCACCAACATTAAGTCTGACGGCAACAATGGACTTTGGGTACTAGGTTCCACTGGCAATGCCACTCACATTGTTAGAAAACCAATGTCGTTGATGGCTAAATCCTTGGTGCAAGAAGAAATATCCAGAAACTTTGCCGATCGATTCGGATTCCAATCGGGTGCTGTATCCTTCAATACGCAAGGCGATATGCTAAATGCAATTATGCATGCTGATAAAGGTGCAGGAAGTTCGATCGACGATAGAGACAATGATGGTCTGTGGACGACAATGTACGTTTCTGGAGAAATCTGGAGATACAACTACATGAAGGCTACTTATGGAGATAACGACGCTAGAACGCAAGATGCGAAAGCTTCTGCTACTCGCGCTGTTGAATCCATCGTGACGCTCGGCTATATTTCAGGTACACAGCTAAAGGTTCCTTCCATGAACAACGTAAACGACCCTACTATCTACACTACTTTGGGTGCAAATCCTGATGGTTCTGATGAAGGTAAGCCGGTTTATGTTGACGCACATGGTAACTATACGTTAGTTGCAACAGGTAATAACCCTGCATCTGCCGGCTTCTTCGCGAGATCCTATAAAGTTGCTGGTAAGAACAACAGCTCTACTACACCTGAGCTGCCAAGCGAAGAAGCAGCCTGGTTGAAAAAGAACGCAGGACAAACAACAGATATCAACGGCACTCCTATCACCTATTCCGAACCAGGTAAGTCAAAATTTGGAAAATTAAGAGCTTATGACACTGTCCCTGTCCCATCCAGACTTGTTCAAAATTATTCCGATCTCAATGGCGGAGATACGCAAAACAACCTGGATAGCAGCAATGTTTATTACAAAGCTTCAACGTCAACGGATGAGCTGGTAGGTCATTACTTTGCACTTGACCTCGCATACAGCGCATTCAAAGACAGCGATCCTGAGCTCGCTGCGCTTATCAAAAATGACATGATCAACCATACCAATGCGATAATTTTGAATAACTACTATCAAGTGAGCGTTACGGGTGAAAACCCAGAAGAAACTCGTTTTAACGTTGCCAATCCTAACGATAAGAATAGAATTACTTTAATTAACCCTGCTGATTATGCATCGAAAGGTAACGGGTTGAATTATCCTTCCGTCCCTACGAAATGGGCGAATATGAATCCTGAATTCCTTGACGGTGTATCTAACGCTTGGGATAGAAACGACTATGAGGACGGCCCTCTCAATGCTACGCTTGGGCTTCAAATGCTTGTCGTTGCAAAAGATATGGGGAATTACACAGCTGCCGAGAAAGCTGCACTTGCTAAACAGCATGTAACAGCTACCAACCCTCTTGATTATGCGAACGAACTACGTGTTATGGATGGCGTTGCTCCAACTGAAGCTGCTACTGCTCATAACGATTACGAAACCAGATATCCAAAAACGTACTTCTCCACTTCTCTGCTTGATATGTCTCAGCAATACCTTTCCAGATACTTTGGTATTTCTGCTCATAACGGAGATGCAATGGGTGAAAACGGCGTTTCGTTCGAATCTTATATGAACTATTCTGACGAAGAAGAAGCTGCTCTTTCATACTATACGTTAACTGCCCATGCTGATGCTTCTAATGCTGATGGCATTCTAGCCGGCATGAATCAGTGGTGGTATAACGAAAAGAGAGAGAAAAATCCATTTATGACTACGTTCTATGCAGCTTCGCTTGGTGCATTGAAAAGCAAAGGATTTAACATTGGATCACCGACGGTTGATCTTGCTGGCTCAACTTGGCAAATGACTCGCATACCGAACAGCTTCATTGAATGGGATGTTCTTGCGGCTAACAGAAACGACATCACCCATGTTATACCTGATTTGATGGTTGACCAGCTTATTCCTCGTGATGAAGTGAAGATGTCTAAGTATAATACGAATATCTTCGGTACGATGGACAGAAGAACCATTGACACAGACTTCTGGAGAGGTTTGGAATCTTCAACCGTTATTTCAATGCCTTTCTGGTTGACTCAGAATCCGACTGATGCAGCTCATGTATCTGCTCTGGGACAATTCATTACGGCTCCTGTAAACAACGGAACAGAGAGTATAACTTATCCGACTAATGTTGCAGCTGTAAACCCTGATGGTAACTACGATGCAGCTACTCACACGTTTACCATTAATGTTGGTGATTCTGTGAAGCTGGATGCTATAGTTACCGGCTATATCAAGAACGTTTCTTGGCTGACAGATGCTTGGAACCAAGCAGGATATGTGAATGGGAAGCCTGCTCCAATCCATGCAGATCCTAGCAAATTCCAAGTTATTGACCTGAGAGCATTAGCGACCTATGGTGAAGTCGGAAATGTGGATGCTACAGGCATCAGTACAGCTGGCGAGCATTATGGGGCCTATGCAACTGGTCTAAAACCCGGAACAGTTACGGTTACGGCATATGTTATCGACGGATTCTTTAAAACACCTTCGACAATAACGTATACGATCAATGTCGTAGATCCTAATGCAAGTTCAGCACCAATTTCTGCTTCCAATGTTTCCGAAACTGGCTATTACCTTCCAGATTGGCTGGTGTCGGTATTGGAAAGAGAAGACCTGAACACAGATGGAAACCCGTTTGTAAGTGTAATCTTCTCTTCTTCTTCTCCGGCTGACGGTAAGATTGACCCTGTTACAGGTGATATCACTTATCTCACTAGTAAGGCATTCAATATCATCGCAAAGATTGCCTACTCGGGTAAAACAGTAAATGCTGATCCCGACAATAAGCCTAATGCTTATGATGATTTAGGTGCTAGATTTGAAGCAGACAGCCATGTAATGACTTTTGTATGTCCTGTCCAACAATCCGTTAAAGGCTTGGTTGGTGCTGATAGTACGCTGGTTCCAGATGCAGATGCAGTAGCTGCAGCGAAAAGGGCAATTTCAGGCGCTGATTATACAACGCTTCAAGTAGCGGACACAACAGATCAAGCCCAGAAAACAGCAGCTGTACAGGCTCTTGTAGATGGGTTAAAGGGCACCACGACAGCAGTAGCAACATGGAACGAAGAAACATCTGCGTATGATGTAGTTATTTCTCAACATGCAGCGAGTGATAGCTTCAGCATTACAACTGCAACGTTTGAAACACCTTAAAATCAGTTCGCAGCTTAAGTAAGAACCCGCCGAAGTGGCGGTCAGGTTGTAGAGAAACCCGACGATTAAAACGTCGGGTTTCTTTTTGCTCACGGCGTAGGTCATGAGCGCATGTACTACGGCCTCTGATGACTCCTAACTAGTCCGTGCGGCTTTTCAGCCGTAGTTACAAAGCGTCTTTGCTTCCTGCCCGAAACCACTGAATTCTAAAGGGTTCACACTAGAGAGTTCGCCCATGCTGGGCGTACAAACAAAGAAAGCGCTGACCCCATTTGGCCAGCGCTTTCTTCTTATGTCTGCTCTTGTTATCCTATTGAAACATGTTAGCCGACAAGCCATTCCTTCGCCTTCACTTGCAGCTTCATCGTTATTCGGATTTGTAATGGGGAATACCCAAACCTTGAGCGCCCGGCTCGGAAATAAGTAACTCCGGGTGATACCGCTGAATGAAATCGTAGCCGATCCGGGCGCGTCGAACCCGTTCTCTCGAAAGCTTGACTACGGTGTCCTCCAGATGCGTGCCCGATGGATACACGTTGGGGGCGTTGCGTAATCCAAACTTCACGTATACAGGGGCAGCCACTCGAATAATTTCGCAAATATCGTAATAGCGAATGAAGCCGCCGAAATCGTCGGGCACCTCGATATACAGATCGATCGGAATATCAACCGCTTGACGGATGGCGGCCAGCTTCGCCAGAGACAGATCGGTCGGGACATTATACGTGTCCGCCCCCAATTGCTCCATAAGCCGCACGGAGATCGGATTGCAAGCTCCCATCGACACAGATACTTTTACGACCAGATCAGACGGGAGCTCTCCAGCTTTCTTGCATTCGTTCACCGCCCACAGAACGCCTTCGTCGGCCACGAGAATGCCGCGAATGCCGTGCTCGCAAGCACGCTTCACATCCTCCAGGGCATAAACAACCTGATCCATGCCCGATGCGCGCAGCCCAATGCTCTTCCCTCCGGCAGCAGCAGTTTGAGCGTAAATATCGAACGAAGCCCGCGGGCCCGTAAAGAGACTGACTTCGATCCGATGCTGTTCAGCAATTCGTGCCATATCCTTGAGCTCGTCATCCAACAGCAGCATGACGCCGCTGCCTTGGGAAACGCGATGCACGGGAACGCCAAACTCCTTAGCGGCATCTACGACCGCCTGCAGGGAAGCCGGCCCCTCGACGGAAGGAATCTCGATCCGATATTGCGCCCCGTCAGGAAACGTCTTCGAAGAACTCGGGAGGTGGTGCAAATCTCCCTCCGGCAATCCTAGCTTGCCGAAAAACTGCTTTGTCTCTTGCATATGAATTAACGCCCCTTTGAATGGATCAGATATTCCTGTATAAATTGCAAATACACCTGAGCCGTCTGCTCCAAATCCGACAGATGAGCGAATTCATGCTCTCCATGCGAGCTGCTCTGATCAGGACCATGACATACGGTAGGGATACCAAGGCCGTTGACGAAGAAACCCGCATCGACGACCACCTTCTTGCCTACCAAGGGAAGCTCAATCCCTCGCACCTTGCGAACGGCTGCTTGAAGTGCGAATACGGCCGGATCGTTCTTATCGATCCGATAGCCGTCCCGGACCTTGCGCATATCCAGCTCGATGCTCACTTGATACTGCTCAGCAATCTCATCCAATACGCCGCGCAGCTCCTTCTCTACTTCTGCGAAAGAAATGCGCGGGTCGAATCTTCGGACGCCGACGATATCCGCTCGATTAGGATGCTGGTTGTAAAATTGCCCGCTGTGCAGGGAGCCGATAAAGTATGACGCATAACCTGTATCTTCAATATAGTGCTTCTCTAATTCGAGATTCAGCTCGCATAGCCTGCGTACGATTTCGGCGGACACCGTAATCGGGTGCGGAGTACCCGGAGCCGTATAAAGCTGATGGGTAGGCTCTCCGTCTCGGATAATCGCGATTTCGAAGGTGGCCGACCCCAGTTGCGCGACCGTGCTATCGTATCTGGCCCCTTCCATGACAAGAGCCGCATCGGCGCGAAGCTCGACGTTATTGATCAAGGCCTCAAGATCTTCGCCTCTTCCGCCTGGGCTTTCATGCATACTGTTCGCGACAACGATCACCCTGCCGGGCAGATCGATTTGGCTCTTGCCCAGCACACGCAGCACTTCGACGATGCACGCGAGGGAGCCCTTCATATCGCAGGTGCCCCTCCCGTGAATGACCCCCTCCTCGAACCGGGCCGGCTCATGCTCCAGCGGGACAACGTCCATGTGCCCGTTGAAAATAAGCGATTTTCCCTCTCCGGAGAAATCGTCTTCGAAGGTCGCGACAAGCGTTGGATTATTGGGAATGAATTCGTAGCGTTCAACCTTGCAGCCCACTTCCTCAAGCAAACTCTGATAGGCTGCCGCGATTTCCCTTGAATCTCCGGTCGGGCTGGCGATTCGGACTAATCGCAGCGTGTCCGCCGCGATTCGCTCCGCATCAATTTGCAGCCAATGTTCCTCCATCTCGTTCCCTCCCATTTATGGTTCGCTGGCGTTCGCCAAATGGCCGCCATCGACGATCAACGTCGTTCCCGTTACATACGACGATTCGTCGGAAGCCAGAAACAAGAACACATTCGCTGCTTCCTCGATCGTCCCCAATCGCCCCATCGGCGTCTTCGAAGTAATCGTCGGAATCGTAGGGTCCTGCTTCCTTAGCTCGTGGTCCATCGGCGTATCGATGAAACCCGGGGCAACTGCGTTTACCCGAATACCATAGGGTGCCAGCTCTACAGCCATCGACTGCGTCAGCAGTACACCTCCGCCCTTGGACGCGTTGTAATGCGCAAGCTTAGAGCTCCCACTCAGTCCGTTCTTGGAACTCATATTCACGATGCTTCCTTTGATTCCTTGGGCGACCATTTTACCCGCAACCTGCTTCGTCAGACGGAACATCGCACCTAGGTTGACGTCCATGACCCGCTCCCAATTGTCATCGGAAATGTCCAAGAACGATTGGCGCACCGCGATTCCCGCATTATTGACCAGAATGTCGACCGCTCCCCATAGAGCGAAAATACGGTCCACTGTCTCCGTCAATCCCGACTTGTCCCTCAAATCGCAAGCGAAGGCGAGAATTTCATGGCCTTCGTTGCTCCACTGCTCCGAAGCGGCCCGCAGGGCCGATTCGTTCATGTCGATCACGGCAATTCTGGCGCCTTCCCGCAAAAACCGATCGACGATTCCTTGACCGATTCCTTGCGCGCCGCCCGTCACGATAACACGTTTTCCTACTAAACGCATGAGAATGACCTCCACTATTTCATCCAATTTTCAATGACACTATGACTTCATGAACACGGTTTTAATTGATGTATAGAACTCGATAGCCGCTTGACCCTGCTCTCTTGAACCGGAGCTGGATTGTTTCATCCCGCCGAACGGGGCCTGCAGTTCAACTCCGGCGCTCTCGGCATTGATGCGAACAAGACCGGCGTCCATTTCACGAATGAAGGTCATTGCACGGCCGACATCCCGCGTGAAAACGGAAGCGCTCAAGCCATACCGTGACCCGTTAGCCACGTTCAGCGCTTCCTCCAGCGTATCCACTTTCAGGAGCGCCAGCACGGGGCCGAAAATTTCCTCCTGCGCGATAACCATGTCCGGATTCACGTTCTCGAACAGCGTCGGCAGCACGTAGAAGCCTTGCTCGTACCCTTCTCCTTGCATTCTTCCGCCGCCATGCAGCAAGGTCGCCCCTTCGGCGGTTCCTTTATCGATATACGACAGCACGGTCTGCATCTGGTTCTCGCTGGCGCACGGCCCCATCCAAGTATCTTGAACCATGCCGGGACCGACCTTGATCTGTCTTACTTTGTGAAGCAGCTTATCCTTAAAAGTCTCATAAACGCCGCTCATGACAATCACCCGGCTCGTGCATGTGCATTTCTGTCCCGTCGACTTCAAGCCGCCGCTGATCACGGCGTCCACGGCCAAGTCCAGATCCGCGTCGTTGCAGACGATGACTGGGTTTTTGCCACCCATCTCCAGCTGGTATTTCGCTCCACGCGCGACCGCTCCCAGCGCCACTTTCTTGCCAACGCCATCCGAGCCGGTAAAGGAAATACCGTCGATGCCCGGATGATCGATGATGCCTTGTCCGATGACGGAGCCAGCGCCTGTCACCAGATTTAACACCCCATAGGGCAGCCCCGCTTCAGCGAAGCATTCGACGACTTTCGCCGCCGTAATCGCCGTGTCTTGGGCCGGCTTGAACACAACGGTATTGCCGTAGACGAGTGCCGGAGCTATTTTCCAGATTGGAATCGCCACGGGAAAGTTCCACGGTGTAATCAATCCGACGACGCCTAATGACGCGCGAGTCGTGAACATGAGGCCATCGGGGTCGGTTGACGGAATGACGTCGCCGTGCTTCCGCATCCCCTCCCCCGCGTAATAACGAAGAATAGCCACGCCGCGGGCAGTCTCTCCTCTTGCCTCTGGCAAGGTTTTTCCCATTTCCCGCGTCATCGTCTCCGCGATATCGTCTAATCGGCTTTCAAGTACGTTCGCCGCTTTGAATAAGAAATCTCCCCTCGCCGGGGCGGACAATCTACGCCAGATCAGTGCAGCTCTTCTTGCAGCGGCTACCGCTCGATCCAAATCCTCCTGACCCGACTTCTGGCAATAGCCGACCGTTTCATGGCGATCAGCAGGGTTAATGCTCGCTTCGATATTCCCGGACACCGAAGCCGCCCAAAGGCCGTCGATATAGTTGCCGTAGGTTCGGGGTTCTGTTGGAACCATCACAATCTCATCCTCCTCAGGTATTCCGCATAGACGACCTGTGCTCGAACGTATGGTCGAGTCGTCCTTCAAACCATTCCTGACTGCGCAAAATCATGCTTACATCTCCATCCTCTTCTGCTCACGCCTTCAACTTCTTGCCCAAGTTCTGATAGACTTGCTTCCATCTTTCTTGCAGCTCCGCCCCTTCATAAGCAGGCTGAAACCCTAATTTCAAATAGATATGAATGGCCGAAAGCCGAAAATCGTCCGTCTCGAGAACGGCATGCTTCTTGCCCTCTTCCCGCATCTTCTGCAAAGCCGCAAGACTTATGCTATATCCGAGTCCAAGACCGGAGTATGCAGAGGAGACCCCCACCATATGCAAATAACCGCAATCCTCTTCCCACTGCGGCTCCTCCCATGCGCAGGCGGTAGCGACGGTCGCCTCCCCTTCGCAAATGAACAAGACCCGTTCGGGCTTAAAGTATGAATGAGAGGCGATTTTGCGCTCGAAATTCCGATCCCATCCGAATGATTTTTCCACAATCGACTCCCAGTTCTCCCCATCACCCGCTTCGAAGTTTCGAAGATGAAATCCTGAAGGCAGTGCCAAAGCAGGCAAGTCAGATAAACTCGCTAGCCGCATGACCAGTTGAGGCAGCTTCCGTCCCTCTGTCATATCCTCTTCCCTCCGCTTCTACGGAAGTCAGGAAATTCAACCGGCTGTCCGTTATTTGCATGCGATTCCATCGATAATGGGAAGATACTGCTCCATGTCACTGCATCGTACACGTCGACAAGCGGACTTCTCTGTTCCTGAATCGACGAAACAAACTCCTCAAGCACGAAAAAATCACCCCCGCCGTGTCCAGAGCTCTGAGCGTGCTCCTCCCACCGTCTCCAAATCGGATGATCAAGCTCAGGCTGATACCGGGTGAGTGGCTCCCACATTTCATCGCGCTCGTCATCAACCCGCTGCCCGGGCTTTAATTCCCTCTGCGGGGATCGTCCGTTAAACCACACCAAATCATCTTCCTGATCGTGGCGCTTGGACAGATAGGCGCCTTCTGTCCCCTGCAGGACGTAATGGCGCATATTATGCGGGCGAGCGGAAGTCCAATCTACGCGTAACGAGATCAGGACACCGCCCTCGGTCATGATGTTCGTCACGGCCGAGTCCCCCTGCTTCCAATAGCCTGGTTGTGACGCAGGATGCTCTTTCCCGAACTTCTCTTGAAAATAATGTTGCAAGGAACGAGAGTTCGAGACGAACGTCGACATGCTCTTCATCCGGTCGCCGCCGTCTTTGTTCAGTCCCAGCCAGTGGGAAATCGGTCCGATCGAATGCGTCGGATAGTTCATTCCGTCATAGGTATGGTGAAGATCGCCGCGCCATGTCAGCGAGCCATCCTTGTTATGGACCCTATACCGCAAATCATGGATATAGCCCCCTTCCAAGTACGTAATCTCGCCAAACATCTTTTGCTCGGCCATGTGCTTGACGGCCAAATTCGAGCGGGCGAAGCAATAATTCTCAGCCATCATATAGGTCAATCCGGTCTTCTCCACCGTTTCGACAAGCTCCCAAGCGTCATCCAGCGTATGCGCCGCGATGACCTCGCACAACACATGCTTGCCCGCCTTAAGGGCATCAATCGATTGCCTCGCGTGCAGCAGCATCGGGCTGGCCAGGAAAACAGCGTCGATATCCGGGCTTTGCAGCATCAGCTCGTAGCTGCGGTACGTTTCAATCCAAGGATAATTTTCTTTCCATTGCGCAGTAACTTCCTCATTCAGATCACAGATCGCAACCAGCTCAAGACGGTCGGCCAATGCGGCAAGCGTGCGTTTGAACCGTCCGCCACGGTTGCCGCCGACGATCGCTAGACGCAGTGTTTGATTGGACATAAGGGTACCTCCCCATATAATTCGTTTGTATTCGTGTGTGATTGGATTTGCCCACGTTTACACGCGTTTACCAGCCATACTTCGCCGGTCCCCACTCTTTCCGAACAAGGTCCTGTTTTACATACAGCAGGGAACGGTTAGGTACATCCTCTTCAAGGATGACGCCCGAACCCACGATGCTGTATACACCTACCTTTACCCCTGGCATGAGAATCGCGTTCACGCCCGTGCGCACAAAGTCGCCCAAGTAGATGGCATCGCTGTGCTCGCTTGGCGTTTCCTTGCGCCCTTTGATCCGATGCGAGGTTCTGCCGTCATCAAACCGCAGCGTTCCGCAGACGGTAGCTGCGCCCAGATCCGTGGACGTACCGATCACGCCGTAGAACTCCATGTAGTGGTACAAGTAAACGGTGTCAAATATAACGCCTTCCAGCTCCGCACAGTGATTGATGACGCAGTGATCGCCGACCGTCGTGCCTTCGGATAGAAAACAGTAGTTGCCAATATTGGAATCATTGCCGATGATATGGCTGCCCTTCAATATAGCCCCGTTCTCAATAACGGTTCGGTCGCCAACGATTATATTGCCTTCAATAATGACGTTACGGCCGATTCTGCTGCCAACGCCCAGCTGCACAAATCCATCGATAGCTGCACTAGGATCAATGGATGCACCCTCGGCGAGGACATTGCACGTCAGCTTCGCACAGTTTCTTCGCGCAACAAGTTCATTGGCTAACAGAATATGCCACGGCTTATCCAAGTCCACAAAATCACCTGTCGTCTCAACGGCCCGAACCGCATAGCCGTCATTCATACAATCCAACAAGGACATTTCCAGATGTGCTTCCAGAGGCGGCATCATCCCAACTTGCACACTTGTAAACAAGCCGGAGTTGCTGCTTGCATAGGACCAGAAGTCATCGCTGAAGGCAAATGCGCAGAAACGATGGGTGCAGCCACCTCGCGGATGTCCTAAAATATGCCGGACGAAGCCTCCCTCAAGCTGGCAGCAAATCCAATCCGAGGAGGACTGCTCGTGCAGCGGATTGACGAGCACAACAGCAAGCTCACGCTCAGCCCGCTGCTCGAACGAAGCCATCAACTGCTTGATGTCTGCCGGATCAATAAGCGTATCGCCATACAAGACTAGGAAACTCCCTTCGTTTCCTGCCGCCGTGCGCGCAGCAGACAGCGAAAGCGCCGTTCCCTGCCCCTTCTCATCGGCAACCACGATCACGTCAACTTCCTGCCGGGCACCTGCAGAACTCGGCCCGTTCTCGCGAAAGTAATTACGAATCTGCCCATGAAGCTTTCCGCCGACAATAATGATTTTCGTAAAACCGAGCTCTTGCAGCGACTCTACCTGATGCGCAATAATCGGCTTGGCCGCAACAGGAATCATCGCCTTCGGCCGAATCTCAGCAAAGGGCCACATCTTGGTGCCCAGCCCCGCTGCCAGAATAATCGCGGTTTTCATGCTACCGCTTGCTCCCTTCGCCCAATACGTTGAAATCTATGATAACAACCGATTTATCATCGGATAATTTATGCCTTGGGTAATGCTCGCACAGTGGATCTTGACTCTCGATGCAAGTCAAATGATCCGAATAATATTCGATGCCTATCTCGTTCATATCGTGAATCATGATCTCCCATTTTTTCGGATCGTCGGAGTGTTCGATGAGGTGGAACATGCCATCCGACACGGCATAAATTTTGCTCACATTAGCTCTAGAGATATGACCATGCTCCAAATAATCCTCCAGCTCCGCTTCTCCGTTCATGACCGAGTAGCCTTCTAGCGTATTCGCTCGATTCCGATTCGCGATACTAAGAGGAAGCATCTGTTCTTTCACTTTTTCTTTGGATAGTCCGCCCGACTCTGACAGCTCCTTCTTTTTATTCAACGTCTGCAGATCAAAGTGGGCGACTTGATTGCGCGTCAACACGCGTAAGCTCTTATCCGTATATTCAATGAACAGCATGCAGTCTCCGGTTTGCACATATTCAATAGACTTCTCATAAATGCGTACGACTGCAAATACAGCGCCCCACCTCTTCCATTTGCAGGACAAATCGATATTCGTTTCTAGCATGCTTTCGTTTAACTTCCGATTCGCGGAAAGTACGGCTTGTTTTAAGTCCAGGCCGGCATCGTGCGCATTCAACTCCGAAGCGAGTAATTGTGCCGCAATGTAGCCGCCCGTTCGCCCTTGAGCATCTTGATACGCCACCATCGAGGACACACCGTCAATAACCCCGTAAACCTGACAAAAGGGATTCATCACCAAGGCATCTTCATTCATTTTGGCCCCACCCGGCACAGTGTGGCATTGCACATGAAGTTTTACAGTTTCCGTGCTCATTTCGCTCACCTCTAACCGATAGATTCAAATCAATAGATTACTTCAAGGATCCTTCCGTCAATCCGCTTACGATATGTTTGTGAAAAAACACATAAATCATGATCATCGGAATGGTAATTATAGTAAGTGCTGAAAACAACAATTTATAATTCGTCAAATGCTTGCTTGAAAATGCGAGCAAGCCTACGGGAATCGTCTTTAGACTGTCGCTTTGAACATAGAGCAATGCTAGCAGCAGCTCGTTCCAGGAATTCAGCGAAGAGAAAATTGCAACGGTCGCTAAGCTTGGAATGAGCAACGGTAAAAGGACACTTGCAAATAATCGCATATCACTGCAGCCGTCGATCCTCGCCGCTTCCATCATTTCTTTAGGGAGTGAATCGAGATACGCTTTAAGCAAAAATATCGCCAGCGGAAGCCCCATCCCGATATAAGGTAAAATAAGGGCCCAATACGTATTTTTAATATGCAAATGATCAAAAATATAGTTTTGGGCAATGAAAAACGACTGCATGGGCATGAACAAACCGAACACGAACATCAACAGCAGAAGCTTGCTCCCCTTAAAGTTCAACTTGCTAAAAGCAAACGAAGCTAAGCTTGAAAACAGTAAGATACACACGACCGTTGCCGAAGTTACGATGATGCTGTTGATCACATAGGTGTTCATGCCGCCGATTTTCCAAGCTTCTACCCAGTTGTGTAAATTAATTTTGTTCGGCAGCGAGAATGGCTTATTGAAAATTTCATTATTTTCGCGGAAGGAAGAAAACAGCATCCAGATCATTGGATAAAAATATAAAAGCGAGAACACGCTCATGCATACATAAAAAGTCATCTGATAGACCACATTGCCACCGCTTTTGCGCACGGCGTTTGAACTAGAAATTTCCATGTTGGGCACCTCTTTCATTCCATCGACTGCAACTAATATTCCAGCGTGTCATCTTTACGCTTTAACATGTTCAATAGTAAACCGATCCCAACGACAACCAGCGTCATGATAACAGCCAGTGCAGAACCATAGCCAATGCTGCCATTCGTAAACACGACCTTAACCAAATACGTCGTTACAATTTCCGTCGCGTTATACGGACCGCCATTCGTCATGACATAGAACAGGTCAAACCCTTGGAAACCACCGAGTATGCATAAGGTAAGTGCGACTTCCACCAAATTTTTAATCATCGGAATTTTGATTTTGAAGAAAATATCTTTCTCCGTCGCCCCATCCAGATAGGCCGATTCATAAATATCTTTCCCAATACGTTGAATGCCTGCATAGAAGATCGTCATATAAAATCCGGCATAGGACCATCCGGAAACGATAGAGAGCGCATATAACGCAGTATGGGGATTGCCTAACCATACTCTTGTCCAGCTTTCCAGACCTACAAATTTCATGATGGCGTTCAATAAACCGAAATCCGAATTGTATACAAACCTCCACATGAAAGAGGTAACCAGCATTGGCAGCATAACCGGAGTAAAGAAAGCGACTCGGAACAGGCCCGTACCCCGTAAATTCACAGTAATAAGCCCTGCAAGCAAGAGTCCGGCAAATACTTCAAGAAAGATAGTCAGAAAGATATAGATGAAGATATGCCAATAAGACACAAGGTAAATATGATCGTGAAAAGCCCGAATATAATTTTCAATACCATTGAATTTCATGGCTCCGAAACCGTTCCAATCGTAAAAACTGAAGATGAACGTCATCACAATGGGAAGGAGGATGGTGAAAGAAAATAAGAGTACTGCCGGTGCTGTGAATAAATAAGGCGAAATGCGAAATTTCTTCATGACTTTCTGACCTCCTGAGTTAACAACTGAATAAGCAGGCGGCTTAATAATAGTCGCCTGCTTATAGGAGCAAACATTATTTTTTCAGCGGAGCAATTTTTGTATCCAATTTTTCCAGTGCTTTTTCTGGTGTGCTCACTCCGCCAAGGACTTCGGCTGTAGCTGAATTAAGCGCATCTGCGACCTCTAAGTTATATCCAGTATCTGGAGGAGAAACCACTGTCTTTGTACTCTCCATCATACTCTTCAGCTTCAAACTAACCGGATTCGTTTCAGGCTCTGCTCCTGGCGCAATCATCGAGGAACCGGCCTTACTCAGCAGGGAGACAACCTCAGGTGATTCGAGCAGCTTCAAATAATCAACAGCGGCTTGAATATGCTTGGAATTCTTGTTGACGACATAGCCCTCCAGAACGCCGATTACGCTTCCTTGATCGCCTTTGCCTTCAGGCATATTCGGCATATTGAAGTAATCGTAGTCCATATCGGGCGCATGATCCTTAGCTCCGGAAATAAACCATCCGCCTGAAGGATACATGGCAGCTTTGCCGTTAAAGAACAATGCCGCGCCTTCGTCGTCGTTAATGCCATTGACGCTTTCATTAATGTAT
The DNA here is from genome assembly GCF_003945345.1 of Paenibacillus baekrokdamisoli. Lineage (GTDB taxonomy): Bacteria > Bacillota > Bacilli > Paenibacillales > Paenibacillaceae > Paenibacillus_Z > Paenibacillus_Z baekrokdamisoli. The sequence continues at coordinate 3,582,465 of NZ_AP019308.1, forward strand.
TGGTTATCCCAGATTTGTTTCATGTAGCTCATTGCTTTAGCAAATTCAGGCGTATTGAACGGCACTTTCATTTGCATCGCATCGGCATACGCTTGTTCCCCGACAACTCTGGAGATCAAATGGGCGTTCCAGTTGCCGGCCGTCCACAAGTCCTTGTTGCCCGTCGTAATCGGAATGTATTTGGCCGCTTTGATTTTCGCGCAATCCGCCATAAACTCGTCCCACGTTGCAGGAGGCTGCTGTATGCCCACTTCGCTAAAGATTTTTTTGTTGTACCAAATGACGTTCGTGACTTGGCTGTCCGTCGGAATCATATATTTCTTCCCGTCGTAAACCATGCCAACGAAATTGCCCTCTGCAAACTTCCCTTTTAGACCATCCTGCTCCAGTGCACTCGTTAAATCTGCCGCAAATCCATCGTTAACTCTCGTCTTGAGTCGGTCGCCGGCCCATTCAAAATAAATATCCGGCGCATTTTCACCATTCAGCAGGCTAGGTAGCCCCATCGTTTGATATAACTGAGGATCCTGAAGAACAAATTCTACGGTGACGTTCGGATGCTGCTTTTCATACATGTCCTTCACTTGGTTCCATACTTTAAGAACTTCATCGCCTGGAGAACCGTCTGCCAGACGGATTGTAAACTTTTCATTGTCGCCGGTCTGCACTCCCGTTGTTGTATCCGATTTCGATGTTCCGGAGCACCCAGTAAGTGCTGCAATTGAAGTCATAATAGTGAGTCCAATGATCACTTTTTTCATTTGATAATCGTTCCCTTCAATTTGTTATTTAATAGTAAAATGTTGTTCGAGTACTTTATTTAAAAAAGAAACGAGTACATCGGCAAAAACATACGTTACATCACTACGATACAGATCGTAATTGCTGTGAACTCGCAAAAGATCGTCTGCGTCCTGACTTCGAATGTAGTCCATGCAGTCCTGCAGCAACGCGCATCCAACGGAAAATTTAAGAACCCAGCGCTGCAGTTCCTTCTGCAATTCCCGATTTTCCATACTATTCGATAACAGCGCTGCTGCGGAATTGCTCATCTTCGTTACGAATTGCTCCAATTCATCAATGCCTTGTTTCCGGTCCCCGTAAAAGTAAGCAAAGTTAAATCGAGTCAATTCAGCGGCAAGCATCGGTGAATCTGTAGGATACAAACAGGAATATCGTACATTATCGGCAAATTGGAGCATGTGCTCGAAATCCGAACGGCCGACCACCTCTTCGAGCGCTTCGCGCCAACTCACTTCCGGATCGTATTGCTCAGGGTTCCATAAGTAAGATGCGATCGTAGCATAGGCAATTTTAGAGCTTTCGGCATACTCCATCCCGTTAGCTATAATGCCTCGAGAAAATCGATACAAATGACGATCCCTTAGCCGGTATGGGCCGATATGCATCTCGTCTGTCATTTCCACATCGTTTACCGGGTAATTGTCCCAATAGAGCGGTTTCCGATGCGTATGTTGCGTAAACACGGAAGCTTCGCTCAAAGTAATCTCTTGTGAGCAAATGTTGCGTCCCGTCCAAAATAGATCAATACTCGGATGTATGCTGCTCCCCAGCTTCGAAATATAACGCTCATTGCCTATTCCACAATATTGCGTAGGGCATACTATAAGACGAATTCCCGCATCCCACTTCATGATCTCCGTATAGAATCGATTGACTAGCTGAATGTGTGCTTCACTAAGATCTCTATAAATCCGAATATCCTCTTGATGCTGAAGCTCTCCCGGTATGTCATCCAACAGCAAACAGAAGTGTTTAACACCAAGTTCATAGATTTGACCTACTTTACGAATGAGCGCCTCAAATTGTTCTTCGCTTGAATACCGCATGGACAGCCCCGGAGCAATACTATAATAAAAGTCGAGCCCAAGCGCGGTAGCTTCGGAAAACACTTCGCTTAGTCTGGAGTACGATTCCTCATCGTAAAGCTCCTGCCACCGCTCGCGATGATAAACGTCATCCTTTGGGCCGTATATGTATGTATTCATATTGTTCGAAGCAATGAAACGAAGCATATTCAGGCGCTGCTCCTGATTCCAGGGCTGCCCATAAAATCCTTCGATGATGCCTCTGATCGAAAACAACGGGTAATCGTATTTCACACCTTCCCGCCATTCCCCCCGCTTCTTCAGTTGTCCAATTGCATTCAATGCGTATCTTAAGCCCCGTTCTCCTGAATAAGTGATTTTCACCTCGCAATGAGGCGGCTCACCTTCTATCGCCAGCTCATAAATCTCATCGGAAATCGAACATATTTCCTTTATATATGTAAATCTGGCTTCCGTTGATTGAGAGGCTGCAATTTGTAATTCACCTCCTTTCTCGCCTAGATAGGAATACCCGTTGCTTTCACACCAGCTCCGAATAACCGAGCTGTTCTCACCTTGCGAAGATATGGAATGAAATGTCATAAGCTCCGAACAACTCCTTTATATTTTTCAATGAGACGACGATTATGCTCATCTCCCGAATCCATATTGCTGCTGGCGAACAAATCCGGCGTGACCCCCCGCTGCACTAAAAGCTCAACGACTTCCGCCACGATCGCGTTTATAATCAACGCCCCTGACACCGTAGAGGTTGGAGATACTCTTATAGCCAAACCCGGGATGTCGACCGACGCATCGCCGATACACCCGTGATTATCGATGACGACATCGCTTACTTCATGCAGCCGCTTTCTACTGCTGTGTCTTGACGAAGATGCCTCCGCATGATTTAGGCTCGTAATGGCGATGACCTTTAAACCCCTCGCCTTCGCTTCCAGAGCCATCTCAATATTCACAGCATTTCTGCCGGAATTAGATGCGATGATGATTACGTCGCCCGCCTGAGCAGATTGCTGCTTTAAGAGCACGGCAGCTAACCCTTCCAGCCGCTCCAGATCCGTGCTTTGTACCGCATTTCGGTGCAGCATCAATCCTTCTTCCAATATCGGATTTACGCACGCTAAGCCGCCTGCCCGATAAAATAGCTCTTCCGCGAGCATATGAGAATGCCCAGTTCCGAACGCATGCAAAGTTTGACCTGCCCCAATCGCATCTGCAATAAGATATGCGGCTTGACTCAAATGTTCCCGTTCCTTTGTTTTCAACACTTCGACAAGCTCCAATACGCCGTTAATATACTGCGATCCCGCGTTCACTCTACTCCTCCTTCAGTAATTCATAGGTTAATTTCATGCGCTGTTGAATGGATGGCTCGAGTAGAATCTTATTTTCGTGAAAGCAGGCGAAGATTGCGCCAAATTCCGGAGGGAAATCGATTAACCTCACTGCCGAGAATGGACAATTTTGTTCGAGCAACCCTTTGAATTCATCGAAAATATAGTTGTTTTTTGTGAACACACTCCCGCTCGCACCGATGGGCACACCCTGAATGTTCAACCGTTTCTCTAGCTCCAGCGCATGGTTGGCAAGATCGTGCGCCGCCTGCTTGACTAGCTTCAGAGCAACCTCATCACTTTGTTCGGCGCATTTCGCAACTTCGGAGGCAAAGCCGGCAATAATGTGCCTATCTAAAGGAGGATTATAAAATTTATCGATGAGATCCCTCATATCTAAGGCGGCAAAATATCGTTTCAACGCTTCCTTCAACATCGTCGCTTTCGACATTCCTTCCTCGGCTGCCACCGCTGCTTGAATCCCCTGAAGAGCTATATGATACGCACTCCCATAATCCCCAAGCAAATAACCCCAACCCCCGATATTCAGGAGTTCATCGGTCAATCCCTTAGCTATCCCCATCGATCCGGTTCCGCTTATGATCAAAATTCCTGGTTTACCGATCGTCATAGCTATTAATGCGATATACGAATCACTGTGCATATAAACGCTTCCACTCTTGATGATGCCGCTGGTAAACTCATCGATCATGGCTGCCGTCGCTTCCTGACTCAGGGCTGAATTTCCGATGTATACGCTTTCAAAAGATTCGATTTTTACTTTTTCTAATATCTGATCCATGATTTGTATGAGATGATGGCGTGCTCGTTTCATCCCCAAAGAATAATAATTAATCGATTCACCAATCACCTTTGCTAAGACGTTTCCCTCAAGATCGACAGCGATGGCGGTCGAATGAGTTCCACCACCGTCAATGCCTAAAAAAACATCTCTTCTTAACATTTAACTACACTCCTTGTTCATCTTTGCTGACATTATATACTATTTGCTGACCGCTTGGGTTTTCGCCTAACCGGAAACGGTTTCTTTTTTGTTCGGTGAACCGTCCCACTACGATGCCGCTTTCATGCAGCTCCATAACTTGGTACGACTTCAGTTTAGAACAGGTTGGAGCGACCCGGTACTGATGGAGGATGGCAATTCCTATCTTTGTATGCGCATCTGCAAGCTGGAATTCTATCTCCATTTGTCATAGTCAATCCTATTTAGATTTTTTAGGTCATCATTTCTGTTTAAATCAATCATTCTGGTGAATTCTTTCAGAAAGTTCCACCATGCTTGAGGAAGTATTCAGGAGGTATCGCGAAGTATTTTCAATGACGAAATAGAAATTCGTACTGGATTAAAAAACTTTTTCTACTATCACCATGTCCAAGTTACCATGCTTCTTACTCATGAGAAAGTTGAATTTATTTGTATACAATCCTACAGTTTTGTCCAACAAGCTCTATTCAAATGTACAACGAAAAAATACAAGTATATCCAAAGAAAACAGGACAGCCTCTATCAAAGGCTGCCCTTAAAATCTGCACGATTAGTAGTGAAATTCTAGACAAATCGTTACTCTATCGCTTCTTACTTCTTAATCTTCGCTGCATCCAGCAAAGCTTGTCCTTCCTTCTGAATCGCAGCTATGATTTGATCGACGGACTTCTCGCCTTTCACAGCGGCAGTAACTTCTTGATTGACGAGATCCTGGAATAACGTGAAGAACTTGGAGTCATAGCCAGCGAACGAAACCCCCGGTGTCCAGAGCGGCAGCAGCTCGTACAGCTTCCTAACCAGCGGATCATGGTTATAGGTCAAATAGGATTTATTACTTGCAAAATCGTAATCCTCCAGACCTGAACGAACCTTTGCCATGTAATCACCGTTCATAAAACGTATGAGCTCCCATGCCGTGTCCCCATTTGCGGCTCCTTCTCTGATTGCCATATAGTTATTAACATCAATATTAAATGAACGTGTATTATCCAGGGAGCTTACTGGAGGTGTGACCATTCCAACTTTGAACTTCATATTCTTTATCCCGTTGTAGCTCGAGATCTTCATAGCTGCTTTGCCCTTTTGAAACAATTCCGCCTCACTTATTTCCTCTTGGCCATAATAAGTTGTACCGTCTTTCACGTCGCCTTTAACATCCTGCATTAGAAATGTACCGTTCTTATACAAATTAACGACCGTACTTAATGCCCGCTTCCATGCTGGGGTATCGACCGTTACCTTTCCAGTTGTAAAGTTATATGACCGGATACCTTCGGAATAATTGATTCTATCGATTAGGTTATAGGGCATGCTGCTGAAAGGCTGATGATAACCAACCACACCATCCTTATTGCTCCCAGCTTGAGCAAGCTTGCCTGCAAGCTCCATCACATCAATCATCGTCATTCCGTCATGCGGCTGCTCGACCTTATATTTATCAAAAATATCTATGTTGTAATATAAAACTGAACTTTGGAAAGAAGGCAGCAGTCCATAGAGCTTTCCATTGTCGTTTTGCCTAGCAAGTTCCAACATACCTGGATAAAACTGATCCTCTTTCATTCCACTATCAATCATTCGCGGAGTGAGCTCTTCAAGCAGTCCCTCATTGGCTAATTTCTTGTATCTACTTCCCTCCCAGATCAAGAGGAGATCTGGATTTTCCTCTTTAATCTTTTGTACATATTGCTCATCCGTTAGTGGATGATGAAAGTCTGGGTCCAGCTCAATGAGTTCAACCTTCAAATCAGGAAATGCGGCTTCAATATAATCACCGTAATAATAGGGGTACGAGCCTTTGTTACCGATAGCGATCTTCATACTTTTCTCTGTCTTCGAGCTGTTTCCGGAATTCGACATGCAGCCTGACAACAATACGCTGAACAGCGCCATAACAACCACCACTCCTATTGCAAGGAAGCGATATTGAGAATGATTACGTCGTTTCATCATTTAGTACCACCTTGCTTTGCAACCATTAGAAGAACCTGTTCAAGCTTCTCCTGAAGCTGATGAACTGCTGCATCTACGGTAATTTTCCCATCCATAACCGACTGCATAATTCCGCTGCCAAGCTGCTCGAGCTGACTATTAACCTCACTATTTGAGGGGTTTTTCTGATAGAGATTGATTTCCGCAAAAACTTGGTCTGGATCTACATTGGTCTGGTAGAAGGCTTTCCACTGATTAGAAGGTTGAGATTTCATATCTGTTTCACGTGAACTTAGTGGATTAATCGACATACTCAACTGTGAGCTCTTAACTAGTTCACCGCCTGTAATGAAGCGCAGCAGCTCCCAAGCTGCTTCACTGTTCACTGTATCCGTATTAATGGCGTATACCGTTCCGGTATTCAAATATTGCGTTTGGTTTGTAGCTGACAAATCCATATGAAGCGGCAGCGTTGACCAACTCAACTTCATTCCAGCCTCAGACTCGTAGCTATTCATCATCCTGTAATAGTAGCTATCATCAATCTTCATCGCTATTTTCCCTTGAGCGAAAAGATCTTGTTTATAAATATCCTTCATAGTGCTGCCACCCTTGCTATATACGATTGGCTTAGGTTTAGCGAGCCACCCTTCTTTGTACCCTCCAGCAACTTTTTGCCAAACCTCCTTCCATGCCCCTGATTCAACAGTTGCATGCATAGTGCCGCCACTGTCGCTTATCGACTGCAGCCCCATCGATTGACCGATAAAATTGACAATTCTGTAGGGATTCCTACTATAATAGGAATCGAGTCCTGACACGCCAGTTCCTTGGAACCGAGCTGCAGCAACCAACACCTCGTCCATTGTAATATTCCCCTTCGGAAGAGGCACACCATATTTGGCAAATAAATCTTCATTGATGAAGAGTGCCGTCGATGTGAAATCAGAAGAAAGGCCATATAACTCCCCGCCCCCCGCCTTGCGAAGCAGCTGTACAAGTGGAGCATATAAGCTATCGATATCGAACTTACTGGATTTAATAAATGAATCTATTGATTTCAGTTTCCCCTCCGCAGCCAGTTGGACATATAAATTCATAGGCAATTGAAGCAAATCTGGCTTCTCTTGTTCCATCCAAGAGATAAATTTCGAAGCATCTGTGTTGCTATCATTGGGCGCATTTGTCATCGTAATTCGTACAGAAGGATGCCTAATGATGAATGGTTTCCTGATCGTATATTCAAATGAACCCGTTTGCGGAAACTGATGAATCTTAAGTGTTACCTCTTTATCCGCAAGCGGATCATCCCTTAACGCAGCTGGAATACTAGAGTCAATCTTAGGACCAAGCATGTCCTTCAAATCCCCGCGGAACCACCAGCCGCATCCAAGCAAGATAATGACGCTCATAATCGCGGCGACTGTGCGAAAAGGTGATCGGTGATCGTTTGATTTCATTCAAATACACTCCTTCACTTTACTCTTTATATATGAGGTGAACCCATTCTTCCATTGGAAGTCTTTCAAGCAGAACCATGACATTCAAGCCATTAATTAGATCTATGAAGTCAAACTGAAAGTCGTTCACCTCATAAAGTAGACGAAATAATGTGGGAAAAGTTCCCTATTTATGAAATAAGTATATTTTATATATGTAAGAGATCTGATTGAACAACAAATAAGAGCCACCCTCCAACAGTAAATACTGATAAAGGATGGCTCTTCACTAACGCTCATTCAACACTGTGGATTCTGCTTGACAACCTTTACCTGCCCCAGCTTACTGTATGGAATGTAGTTGGATTTGCTCTTACTTCTTAATCTTCGCTGCATCCAGTAAAGCTTGTCCTTCCTTTTGGATCGCAGCTATAATTTGATCGACAGACTTCTCGCCTTTCACAGCGGCAGCTACTTCACTATTAATTATATCTTGAAACGACTTATAAAAAATGGTTTCATCATACTTATCATTAGAGAAGTAGGGCGTATGAATCGGAAGCAGGTCGAAAACTTTGTTAACAAGTTGATTTTGCGAATAGTTAAGATAAGATTTTTTGCTAGAAAATCCAGACACTGTACCTAATTTGGAAGAGACCTTGGCTATATGATCACTTGTCATCAATTCGATTATTTTCCATGCCATCTCTGAATTCGTCGAACCCGAGCGAATGGCCATAACATCAAATACATAAATATTAGCGCTTCTATTCCGTTGTGTAGAACTTACTGGCGGAAGTACCGCTCCCCACTTAAACTTATAATTATTGTGTTCATTGTAATAACTAATCGTCATTGCTGCTTTCCCTTGTCCAAACAGGTCTGCTTGCTCACTAGCTTCTTGATCATAGGTTTGAACCCCATTTATCACTTTGGGCTTTATTTCTTTGAGTGATAACGTCCCGAATTGATACAAATTCACTACGCTCTCTACAATATGATGCCATGAAGGGGTATCAATTGAAACTTTACCAGATCTAAGGTCAACCATTCGAATGCCTTCGCTTCTCTGGAAATCTTCCAAAACGTTATAAGGTAGGTTAGAGAATGATTGATGGAAGCCAACGATTCTATCCTTACTGCTGCCACCTGATTTAAACCGACTTGCCAGTTTGTATACCTCCTCAAGCGTCATGCCATCTTGAGGAAATTCTACGCCTGCTTTTTTAAACAGATCCTCATTATAATAGAGAAACGCGCTTTGGAAATTCTGAGCAAGCGCATACAGCTTGCCTCCGCCATCTTGCTTTAGCCAATCGATCATACCAGGATAAAAGTCATCCTCCTTCATGCCGCTCTGATACATTTTATCCGCGATATCCATGAACACGTCTTCGTTTACCAGAGTATTGAAACGCCATATATCACATAAGATCAAGTCTGGCTTTTCCCGCTCTAATTTCTTCTTAAACTCCTCGATGGTTGTATTATGATACTGATCAGTTTCCATCTCCACCAGCTCTACTTTCAGATCCGGATATGCCGCGTCAATGTAATCTTGATACAAATACTCATAAGTCCCCTTATCTCTAACCGCTATCTTCAAAGTACCCTTCATACCCTGAACGGGTGTTTCTGAAGAGCACCCTATGGTCATAAGAGACAGAATAGAGACCACCAGAGTTATGGAGATTATGTGCAGCCAATGGCGTCTCATTGCTTATCCCCTCCTTTACTGTTGGTATTCTGAAGAAGGGTGTCTACCTGTATCTGTGCTTCCTTCAATGCCTGTTCAACCGTTGCTTTCTCAGCAATGACCGCCTTCATCTGTTCACCAGCTATTTCATTAAATTGCTGATAAGCATTCGCATAAGCGGAATCCGATTGCCTATTCATATCCGTCAGTGCTTGTTGTGGATCGATCTCCATCTTATAAAACGCCCGCCATTTGGGTTCAGGAACCGACTTCATCGCAGATGGGCGAGATAAAATCTGTTTTGCACTAAAATTCTCGGCGCTATCGTCCCGTTCGGCTACCTGCGGTCCGACTGTAAAACGTAAAAATTCCCATGCCGCATCTGGATTAGTTGTTCGGGCATTAATCGCATAAACAAATGGAATGTTAAGGTATTTACTGCCATTAGTGGCGGAAGAATCAATACGATAAGCTACCGTTGACCAATTGATTGCTTTTTTTGTACTTTTCTCATATTCCGCCATGCTTGCATAATAACTAGTCCCAAAACTCCCGGGTAACATCATTGCAGCTTTTCCAGAAGCAAATAGATCCGTTTTGAACATTTCATTGGCATAGATAACCTTTTTACCCGAAAAATCCAGAGGTGGTGAATTATTAATCCATCCTTCTTTATAGCCTTCCGCAATTTGGGACCAAATCTTCTCCCAGCCCTTCGTTTGCAATGTCGCTTTCCACTTGCCATCGATTTGCGAAATCGCCTGCAGCCCAGAAGATTCCCCAATTAAACTTGCCAATAAAGATTTATTACTGCGCTCATAGCTTGTTAATCCCACCGTACCTGTACCTTGAAAACGTGCAGCTATCTTCAGAATTTCATCCAGGGAAGTCCCATCCTCGGGAACTGGTATGTGGTTAGCTTCAAAGAGATCCTTGTTAATAAACAACACACTTGAATCAAACTCTGTTGTTAATCCATATAATTCTCCACCTCCTGCTAAACGGAGCGCATCAACAACCGGCTTATGGATGGCATCCAAATCGAATTTTTCTTTGGCGATTAATGTGTCGAGTGCCTTTAATTTACCTTCTGCGGACAATTTAACAAACAGATTCATGGGCAGCATCATTACATCTGGCTGGTTTTTATCCATCCATTTCTCAAACTCTTCGGGAGTTTGTTTTTCATTCATTGTTATGTTTAAAGTATCTATACTCACAGAAGGATGACGAATAATAAAAGGCTTCTTGATTCGATCGAAATTTCCATATTGGAGAATTTGAACCTTCAAGCTAACTTCCTTATCTCCTAACGTATCGTTACTCAATGCACCAATAGCTTCATAAGGCTGGTCCTGCCCAAGCAAATTCTTCAAATCCCCGCGGAACCACCATCCGCAGCCAAGCAATATTACGACGCTCATGATCGCGGCGACTGCGCGAAAAGGCGATTTGCGCTGTGTTGATTTCATTCGAATACGCTCCCTCACTCTACGTTCTAGGTCTGAGGTGAACCCATTCTTCATCGGAGGTCTGCTGGCAAGCTGACGCTCCCAATCCTTCACCGGTTCCTTCATGTCCATTTTTCCTCCCCGGTCATTAACGATTCCTCTGTTAATTTGCGATTGACCGCAGCTCTAGCACGGTGAAGCCTGGACCTCACTGTACCGCCAGAAACTTGAAGCATATCCGCCATTTCTTTCATCGAGAGGCCATAATGGCTATTCAAGAGCAGCACCTCACGCAGCTTGGTGGGCAGCTTTAACACGACCGCCCATACCTCCTCGGTCATCAGCTTATCAAAGGTCTCTCGTTCCGCCGACGGGTATGCTTGGGTATGCTCACGAGCTGCCCCAAACAGCGTAACTCGGCGAATCCAGGCTGATCGCAGCACGTCGCGCGCCGTGTTGCGAGTAATGGCCAGCAGCCAAGTTTTGACCGAAGATTGCCCGCGGAATTGATAGAGATGCTCGAATACCTTTACGAACACATCTTGGGTAATGTCATCAGCCAGCTCTCTTCGATGCGTTAAGAAGAAGGCGAAATTCCAAACGTCTTTGCCATACGCCTGCATGAGCTCATCCAGCACAGCGTGTCGGTCCAATCCGTCTGTCACATGCTTCAAATAATCAAACTGCAAGTCGTTCACCTCACAAAGTAGACGAATCAGGTTGGAAAAGGTTCCCTAAAGTTCAGCAGATAAATAAGGCTTTATCTTTTGCTTGAAAATAGCCCTAAATGCTTCGCTGCTTTCGAAGCTGTAAGTGGTCTCACCATTAAAGAGAGTCAGATACCTGCCCTGTTCATCCCATATAAATTGCAGCTCACGAAAACGCTCCTGCTCATGTTCCTGTCTCAGTTCGATTGAGACCGCTGGCTGCCATGTTGACGGAACAGCAGCAATGCGCTTGGATTCAACTAATGCCGCATAGAGCTTAACGGCATCGGCATCCTTTTCCGATAGAGAATCTCTTATCTGATTATGACTATCCAGAATAGTCATGCTAAACCCCGTATTGCTAGGTTCGAGCTGCTTGTGGAGGTAGGAAGACATTTGATCACGAGGATATAATAATTGATCAATCTGCTGGGTTAACGGCAGTAAGTTGAACAGGAACAAAGCACCGCCCAGAAGAACAGCTTTCTGCTTGATAGAACGGTTTGTTACCGCTTTACTCATTAAAAGATAGGCGACGATAAATCCCAGTGGCAGTGGCAGTGGTAACGACTGTATATGAAAAGTGAATACGGACAAAAAGAGATAGCCAACTATTTTCAGGAATAAGAACTGTTCAGGTTGTGCCTGCTTGATACTTCTAAGCCACAGCGTAATCGCTATGATGAACATTAATCCAAAGTCGATCAGATAGGTTAATCTAATCGATTCTGACGAGAAGGCCAGTGCATGAGGCTCCATAATGAACTCATCCCCCTTAATAATTCTAATTCCATAATTATACATCACTCTTGAGAGTTAGCCCTTTAATCTTTAAAATACTGCTTCGGTGTGTTTGACCTAGGCGTAAATGGCATCCGGATTCTTAAACGATTAAGTAAATAAGCACCTTTAAAGTGAGAAACACCCTTCACCTATGCCAAGATTGGCAGCAGTGAAGGGTGTTTGTTTGAGGTCACTCATCTGCTAAAGATAGCTTTACAATCATTGCCCACCTAACTCGTTTTAGCATTTCAGGTGTTAAATCTACTGTTAGCATACTATTCTGGTCCGTTGTTTGCATTCCCCATACCGCAATATCTTCATTTTCAGCAATATCCATTCCTTTATCATTCATTACGATTGGACTGCTCCCTGTTAATTTACTGTCTGCCTCTAAGGTTATCTCATAACTGCTTGAACCACTCTTATCTATATAGGAGGAAGTTACAGTATAGCGTGTCTTATTTTCGTCAGCTGTATTATTCTGTTTTTTTACTGATAGAATAAGCTCGCCATCATATACATGATCCCCGCTCTCCGAGGCCCTAAGTATTGCTCCCCCCATTGAAGCAAGTGTTTCTTTCTTCGTACCATTTTCCCATATTTCAATAGAAGCTTTAATGGAGGTTTTGCTTCCTTTGTATTTCAGTTTAACGGCTCCGGACATTAATCCAAGAAAGGGTTCGAATTTCTTCGCATCTCCAGCAAACAAATCAACGGGTTTTACATGAAGTACAGGCTTTATATTTGGGTTTGATTGCGAGCATCCAACCAATGTAATAGCTATTACAAGAGCGAAGCCTATCATTACCATTCTTTTCATAAAAAAACTCCTTATTGCCTTACTCGATTATGTACTTCTCTAAAATTTTTTCTACAGAGGAAACGAAATTGTCTGCCGCGCCCCAATCAAAATTAAAAATTAACCCCTCGGAGCTTCCTGTGGAAATCGCCCTTACGTTTGTTACTCCTTTTAAATTATCGATGATAATAATTAGAGCTGCTCGATTTTTCGATCTAAAATAATACTTTTCGTATATTTGGGTACCCGTGAATCTATTCTGACCTAGGTCATGAAACTCTTCATGTACCAGTGTGGCATTTTGTTGATCTTGAACTAAATTCAAGGCTTCCAATGGCGTGATGCTGATATTGAAGCTATTTTTACTCATTATTCATCTCTCCTTCAAAAGTATTCCGGTCATTATCATAAGCATATTAGTCGTATGTTATTTTTAGGCTCAACACTAAAAATAGTGCTTGATAAATGCGAAGCATGGCTTAAAAGCCCACTGCGCTGACGGATCATTCTTACGATCGCTGTTGTCTCCCTATTTCTTGATTCTATCCCTTAGGGGTAGAAATAAGGAGACAAAGGCGAACGCTATCGCTTCTTCAGAACGATTCCGTCCGCTTCGCTTTTGTTTCGTGATGGCATGTACTGATTATGGTTTAGAGCCTATTTTTACAAGTCATATTATTGAAATTAATCAGCCTGATTACAGTGAGGTCTACACTTGTAGTCGAAATGATCTCATTGAATACATTTGTGGTGGCTCGGGACGGAATTGAACCGCCGACACTAGGATTTTCAGTCCTATGCTCTACCAACTGAGCTACCGAGCCTTACTATTAGATATTTTGATTTTTCCGAGCTGAATCGAAACTGCGACACAACACTCCAAAAAAATACAAAAAGCCCCTCATCCGAAAGGGACGAGGAGCCGCGGTACCACCCTAAATTAGAACTTCTCTGTAAAAAGCAGAAATGTTCTCACTTTAATTAATAACGGTTAAGACCGGTACACCTCTACTTACCAAAAATGGTTTCAAGGGACTGCTCCGGAGTGAACTTCAATCAACCCTTTTCCTAGAAACGCTCTCAATCTCCGGCGTTTCCTCCCTGTAAGAAGGTATTGAATTACTTTTCTCCATCAAAGCATTTTATTATAGAATTTTCCTTATTGTACGTTAAGGACCAATATAAGTCAATGGTGGAAACTATGCTATTCATAGACTGACTATGGACACCTACAAATCCCAACTCACCCTTTATCCATTATCCGAAGACGATGATGTATCCATCAGGATCTTGGATGTAGAGATTCTTAAACGTCATGCCGTTGTTATGCGTTTTTTCGATAGGTCCTAAAATAATGTTGGCTCCATTTGCCTTCATTTCTTCTACTAAGAGATCAAACTCGTCATAATTCACGTGGACAAAATTGTCCCATCCCAGATCAGGACCTTCCCAATCTGTCGGATAATTATCCCGTTTTGCCGATGCTTGATTGGGCCTGACATCACTCGGTTGTTTAGCTTGCTGGAGGATTAATTTCATCCCGCCTCTTATCGCATGTCCCCAATAATCGATCTCGCAACCTAGCACATCGCGATAATAAGCTAATGATTTTTCAAAGTCAGATACAAGCCGCACTTGCAAACTATCGTAAAAAGTCGCTTTTATTTTGGTGTTTTCTTCCATTATCAAACACTCTCCCCGTCATCTCATTATTCATAATAATCTTGCCCTCTAAAACCGTTAAAGACTGACAGAAGTCCACATAGATGAAGCCGATCTTGATCAACCCTATGTCTTCCATAAACCTCAATAAAGCGTGGTGTATAGTTATCGCTTTTCAAATTATACTGTAACGACCAGAGCCCCCAGAAAATATCATAATGTCGATCCCCTATGCCAGCATAACCAACATCAATGTAGCCAGACTTATTGAAGTCATGAAGGATCAAGTTTGGTAAGCAATAGTCTCCATGAATGATAACTTTATCTTCACATTTAACACTTTTGTACAAAGAAAGCATATCTTTGTAGGCGACATCGACACTCTTATAACCCACATACCGAAGAAGCCCCTTTTCAACTTTTCCCGCCCGATAGTTTCTTTCCGCACGAATAACCATTTCCTCTAGACCATTAATACTAGGGCAGTCTAAAGCTTTGATTTGGTGCAAGCTAGAAAGGCTTTCTGCGAATACTTCAGTTAAACGTTCCGGTCGTACAAGATATTCAGCACTCGCAGCATCCAAACCAATAACCCGATCTGTAATGAGATAGTCTTGTGCATCATCAGAAGTGTATATCAACACTTTTGGACAAACACCGTATTTAGACAGATAATCCGTCATCATTGCTTCAGATTTCAACTGTCCTTTGGGAGTCACTTTTAGAAAGGAATCACAAGTTTGATTTTCTAAGTGATATACAGATGATCTAATTTTATTCTTAATGATGGATATATTGGAATCCTTAAGATATGATTGGATTTCTGAAGGAAAGGAGTCATAAATAACTGGTTCCACATTCGGATTCATGATTTCACCCTCCCTTCTGAATCAAAATGAGTCGCTCCTATTTCTCTCTATCATAAATAATCCGCCGGATCCGATCTTCACTCAAGTTATAAAAATTCACCAATTGAGAAATGGTCAAACCTGATTTATATTTCAGGACTATTTCTTCGTTTCGTTCATTTAACTCTTCACGAATTCCCGTTGACACCCCCCAATTTTGACGTTCCGTTTGTGGAATGTAGATATGCGCGCCTCTAACATGCTTTTGAATTTCCTTGATCAAATGTTCGGGTAATATATCCTTGGCATTGATATATTTTTTCATATCATACCTTTTTATATAAGTTAACTGTACTATTTTTTTCCATTTCAGGATCATCAAAGCCTTCTCGAATCATAAGGGCGAAAATAGTGAAATTTTTTAGAGTGATTCGAGTAATGATATGAAGAACTCCCAGCTGCTTCGTTGAAAATATTGCGGCATGCAGTAATCTTTGCATCTCCGTCTTACTGAGCTCGAAGTTAGGCCTAAAATGCAGCGTAAATGCATACGCATCAAGAAATTCGTACTCGGTTCCTTTATTAACTAAATCGACAAAGTAGTAGGCCAACCCCATTATTTCATTCGTATTCTCATCTCGCAGAGTTAGTAGAACCTTTTTCGGATTATCAATCCGTTCGGCAATAAAACTTTCATCATCCTCAATTAATAACTGTTTGATCGTTTCTAATTCAGTATCGGACGCGGGCGTAATATTGGCATTATTAAAATCCTGTGGTTCTATCCAATCTTTAAGATGAAGAATAATAGTTACATTCGAATACTCTTCTGATGTAAAACCCATTCTCTCCCATAAGGTAATTTCGCTGTTTCGAATCTGGCCAAATTTACTGAATGCAAATTTATAAAGCTTGTTTCCACCGTTATCACGCACGACTGGAGGGCATTTGTCTACTAGCTCTGATAGTGCAAATTCGTATCCTTCGAGATAGCCAAATGTAATATTTCCATTCTTCGTAATTGGTGATAACGAAACGCCTATAAATCCAATGACCATTCCATTTTGTTCCGCTAGGAACCCATTACTTCTTGTAATATCGGAGTAATCATCTTTCAGTTCCTCGGGAGTGGTACCAAACCCATGGAAGGTTGGATCGGGATTAAATCTTTTTGCCGTATCATTCATCATTTGGTGCAAATGTACAAAATCATCATGTTGAGTAATATGTCGGATCAATAAACTGGATCTTTCCTCCATTTACCATCACTCCTCATTAACCTTCTTACTATATTATCCATAATAGTTATCCCCTTTTAAAGGCTGAGTCTTTTTATAAAATAACTTGCCGCCGCATGCGAATCTGGGCCCGAGACCTCTCAGGCCCATCAGGTTTATTTCGTGTCTGAACAACGATTTCCATTAATCCATTTTGAGTTCGTTCAATTATTGCTCGAGAATTAACTAAAAACATTGATTTCACAGCACCCTTCTTATTTCTTTTTCGAAACTCTACTATTACTGAAAAATAATTTCCTCTAGTTCACAGAGTTTATCGATTATATACTTTGACACTTTTATATTTTGATCCCACTCTATAAATCCTCTGAACCAAACCGCATTCAATCCTGCATCTCGTGCACCTTTGACATCATTCAATGGATGATCCCCTATATACCATGAATGCTCTGCTTTTGTTTGTAGTAGATCTAGTGCAATCATAAAGATTGCTGCGTCAGGCTTCTTGACCTTTACTTCATCGGAAATAATAATGGTATCAAAGAAACGTCTTATTCCTACTTGATCAATTTTTGCGTTTTGAGTAAAAACAGAACCATTTGTTATAAGCCCTAATTTAATATTGTGAGCACTGATATTATTTAATAAATCCATTGTTCCATCCATTAAAATTGTGCATTTGAAAAATTCTGAGAACCAATGACCTAGTAATTCATCTAAGTTTGTATTTGATTTTTTCAATTCACAGTTTACTCTTAGATACTCAAATAAATCTTTTCTATCTCGATATCCATCGAGATCAGCGATACGAATGTATTCCATAATATTTTCTATCTGCTCTTCGCCACTAACATTGATGAATTGCTCAATGAAGCTTCTTGTATAATTTCGAAAGGCAAGTTTTCGATTGATTAAAGTATTATCTAAATCAAAAATCACTGCTTCTACTCTCATTTTCTCCATCCTCTAATATGGGATATATCAACATTCGATGTTTAGAGAGTAATCCCTCTGGGATTTTAGGCGAATTCAAACTTTTAGATATAACAAAGAACCCTGCATCCATATGGAGAGGGTTTACAAGTGAGCATTTTTGAAACGCAACAATGAGCTTGTTTAAAACGTTAAAGAAGTATGAATTCTTGAAGTGAGGTGGAGTATATTGTTAAAACGATATTATAAACAAGTATTAGTTGGGCTGTGTATGGTCTTATTACTTTTCTTAACTTATAGCCAATATAAAGAGAAGAAGATGTATGAATCCTATATTTCAAATCATTTACATTACGATATGATAACACTCGCACAAGGCATTGTGAAAAATGTTTCTTTATATGAAGATATTTTGGAATCAGGTGAGATAACCATGCTACAAGCAGACTCTCTTGCTCAAAAAAATGATTTCATACTTTCAACTGTACAAAATTACGCTCATTTAGCTGTTGACTTTAACCGTTTGAAGGAAGGTTTTGAATATAATGAAACTTCGGCAAACGCTCAAAAAATAGCTCTCTTTTTTAGCCATTGGGAGGAGAACCATGGAAACAAACCGATTACATTGGACCCTCAGATAAGAACTATAATTACAAAATTTCAAGCATTAAATTCTAATTGGGTCAATGTAGTGAAGGAGAATAAAGCATTTGCAATAGACAATGTTAGCGTGAGTTACAGTTCTGGAGAACTCCAACCGTATGGTCTTTCAAATAAATTTTGGCTGGATTTACTTGTTGGTTTAGAAGAAACGACAACAAACTATTTATCAGAAAATAAACTAAATAGTATTGGAGACCTATTTTTGAAATGAAATAGTAATACGAAGACCACCTTTTCACAGCTGGTCTTCGTATTGTTTTCGCACGGTAAGGCTAACTTTTCACTTGAATCAACAGGCCTGTTGATTAACCACAAAATGGTAGAAAAAGAGCCGTCAATTCGGTAGAATGTTTGTACCCATACAACCAAACCGAAATGGTGACGACTCAATGAAAAAGTCTACCACGATCCCGTTTATCCTTTGCTGTCATACTGGTGTTTCGCCGCATCTAACCAAAAAAGCTTACGGACACTGGATTCGTTATTCGTGAATTTTAATGCCATCGGGGATGTTTACGGACCTGAGATCCGCTATTCCTCCTGCCTGGGGTCATATTCAATCTCTTTCTTGCAAATAACGGATCAGAGGTCCGCAAGCATCCATAAATAGGGATCATTTTTGCATATAAAGGCCCCTGTGTCCGCTACCTGTATTCATACCTGAATTAACTTGTAATCCCAATAGTAACAATCTCACAAGGACCCACTGACAATGATAATTGCCCTTCGGAGTTACGCTCGACACGAGCGCCTCGCTCTTCTAAGATGCTGCTCTTGAATGCATCGTCATAAGGCAAATGGCAGGCAAGGTTTAACATAGAAGCTTCCGAGCTCATGTTGAACCAACGCAGCATCAGATTGCCTGTTCCTTCGTGCAGCTTCATCGAGGAGAATGCGAGCTCCGCACTTTGGAATGCATATGGCGCGAATGTTGATTTCATACTTCCCGCATGCACGCCTGTCTGACAGAGTGTCCAAGGTACTTGGAATTGATATGCTTCCGCGTAAGCCCCGGACTTCAAGCCGTCACCGTTATGCGGAATCAATTCCATGCGGACGGTATGCTCACCAAGGCATTGAGCTTCTGGTGTCGGGAACAAGCCCCAATCGCCAAGCTCGCCTACCGAACGAAGCAGAGTAACCGCAATCGTGTTGCGTCCGTCGCGCAGTATCTCATATTCATTCAAGCCCAGATTCGCTGCTGTCAAACCAGCTACCCCAGCCTCGCTCACATCTACGAATGCCTGCTGATGCTGCGTATTGCTTGGGTTCTCCCACTCCGGCGCTGGTTCGTTATCACGTACAGGAATCTCGAACATCGAGTCCACATGGTGGACATTTGCTGCTAAGTCCGTTGGGAACAGAGCCCGAATACGATGATCCTTCGCTTGATTGTTGAAGGAGGCTTCGATCTGAACGCCTTTACCACTCTTGTTTAAGCTAATAACCGTACGAATTCTGAGAGGAACCATAATGCTCGACCGCTGCGCTTTGCGGTTAGGGAAATAAATACATTCACGCTGCTCTTCATCCAGCTTCTCATCAGCGGAAGCTGGAATTGCCCATTCGTGAATCACTTCAATTGCAGCACGATAAGGTGTATCTACGAGCACATTGATTTGCGCAGGCAGCCCTTTTGTCGTCAAAGGAATCTCCCCGTCTGGTTGCTTGTACATATATTCATTACCAATATCGCCCGTATTCTCATAGACGCCGAGATCACGGTACGTTCGGCCACTCTTCTTGTCCATCAATGTAAAAGAACCATCATCCGCAAGTTCAATCTTCAGTCCATCGTTCTCGATTGTGCGTTCACCTTTCACAAGCGATGCTTCATTCACCACGGACTTTGCATCACTGCGAACCCAAGCATAGGTTTTCAAGCCAAGCGCAGGAACTTGTGAAGCTTCGAAGGTTAGAATCACTTTGCGGCACATATAAGGCTGGCGGAACTTATCGTCTGGCAGATCATAGCCGAATTGAAGACCAAGGTCTTCGACAGAGTACGGAACAACCGTTCCTTGCTCGTCCACCAGCACGCGACCCGTAATATCCAGCTCTCTCATACGCTGACTGGCTTCCTCCAGCGTATAGCCATCGCGGAAATAAAGGCGTGCTGCGTCAAGCTCAATCGTTACGACTCCCGTGCGTTCCCATCCCGTTGTATTGAAAACAACAACAGGAAGCGCTTCGCTGCCCCTTTGTGCAAAGCTTGATGTATCTACTGCGTCAGCAAGGAATTGCTTCGTATCATCGATGATTGTTTCCGTTACATGACGGCTCTTATCGAAGCGGGTTACCATCTCACGGTGAACCTCATCCACGCTGCAGCCGCAAATGCTGTCATGAGGATGGTTCTGCATTAATGTCTTCCAAGCATAAGTGAATAGGTGATGCGGATATGCTTCACCGACACCTACCAAATGAGCCATCGACGCTAGCGGTTCCGCTACCTTCTCCAGCATCACTTGTCCGAGCTGATTCATCTGCTTCAAATACACACGAGCAGATGCCGTATTCACAAGTGTCGACCAGCCGTCCGTACGCTGACTGCGAAGCTCCCCGCGAACTGAAGATAATTCGCGGTCAATCGCGCGATCTACCGCATTCAAATAGTCAATGAAATTGGAATGCACGAATGCGGTATCCGGGTACAATTCTCGAGCAGTTCGAATCGCTTCTGGTAAATCCAACTGAATCGGTTGATGGTCACAACCATTCATAAAGAGCAGCTCACCTGTAGATGCATATTTCTCTGCATCAGCCAGTTTGCGTGTCCAGTATTCCTTCGCTTCCTCCGGATTCGCTGGAACTTCATTCCCGTTCGAGTACCAGTTCGCGAATAGAATGCCAAGCACCTTCGAGCCGTCTGGTCCTTCCCATTGCAATTCGGAGAATGAGGACTCATAGTCCCCGTCTGATACGGTATTGTTAAAGCCGGTCGGCTTCACACCGCGGCCGAATATGGCATTGTTAATACCCGACTGCCGCATTAATTGCGGCGTCTGGCCTACAAGTCCGAATGTATCGGGGAAATAACCGACCTTCGATACAGGTCCGTAGCGCAGCGCATCTTGATGCCCAATTTGCATATTGCGCACATTAGCTTCACCACTTGTAAGAAAGGCATCCTGCAGGATATACCACGGCCCAATTAGAATACGACCGTCACGAATATGCTTGGCCAAACGATCCTTTTGATCCGGTCGAACCTGAAGATAGTCTTCCAGAATAATCGTCTGTCCATCCAAATAGAAGCTGCGATAATTCGGATCTTGATCAAGCTTATCGAGGAGCGTATCCATTAGCTTCACGAGCCTTACATGATGCTTCTCATAAGGCAAATACCATTCTCGATCCCAGTGTGTATGTGAGATGATATGGACGGTTCTTTTCTTACTCATCACTGTTTCCTCCTAATTATCGCTGACTTCAATATGAACTTCATGCGGACGGTAGATCGATAATAATTGCCCTCTCGCATCTGCTGCAAATAGGACTGACCGCTCTTTCTCAAGAACGAAGGCATAGCTTTTCTTTGTATGCTTATCCATGACTTCTATATTCACATTCCAAGCAAATTCCGATACGAAAATATATAAAAAGCCCTCTTTATATCGCAGCTTGCGACCATAAACACCCGCTGTATCTCCGCCTTGAATCCATTCCAGACCACTATCACAGCCTGCAGCCTCTATTGCATAACGATAAAGCTCCGCCACGGATTCCGAGCGTTCATTCAATTCTATCGGAATCGGACTCCAAATCAGTCTTCCTTGGCCGACTGGAATATCGATAACAGAATCGCCAATCATGCTCGAGTTCCTGTCTAATCCCTGGCTTCCAGCACGCACTTCTTTACTAACCTCAGCAATTCTTCGGTGGCCAAAGGAAACCGGAATCGCCTTGCCCTGCAAATCCAATATTTCTTCGCGGCGTACATTGTGAAGCTTCGCTTCCCCGAGCACATCTGTCAGTCGATCTGTCTCTCTCCAATAGGCATCAATGCCAATCGGACCAGTTGCAAGCAGCGTTGCACCTGTCTGACTCACAATATGGATTAATTTCGCCCAAGCCGCATCATCGATATTATGAGCACTCGGGAGCAGAATCAGCTTCGCTGGATTCGCTTCAAGTTCATCCAAGTGATATTCAGATGCTCCGCGGAATGGCATGTTCAATTCATAGGCTAACACCCGTGTCAGACGTGTCGTTGCTTCAAACGCCAATTTGCGATTGGAGAAATCGTTGGAATACGGGAAAATCGCTGCGATATCCTCCAATTCACGTCCTTGGAATAGATCTCTAATTTCGCCCATAAACTGACCGAAATCATAGGAGACATCTGCTTCAGGCTTCTCTGTACCGTCCGCACGTAACGCTCCAATATGCGATTCATTCGCATTGTCCATGTAGAAGTTTGTATTCCAAATCCAATGAATCGCACCTGCTCCACCCGTCGAGAAAGCATAAGCGTACTTGCGTTCAAGCAAGCTGCGTAACTCCTGCTCCGAGCGCTTCGCTCGACCATCCGGCGTCTCCACATACATAATACCGGTCTCTTGAATCACGTTTGGTTTGTTCGCCGTCTTGGCGAAGATACCATCCCACACCAAATAATCATTGAACCACCAGGAATGGACCGTCGTATAATCGACCGCTTCTTCATAGAAGAACGGAGATGGACGCTGCGCGCCTAACGCTTCATCTTGTCCGACCGTTACGAGATGGTCTGGTACTAGTTCCTTAATCGTATCGTAAAGCTGTTTCGCCCAGCGGTTGTGCATCTCCATCGAGAATAAGCAGTAGTCCAGCCAACGTGTGCCTTTCTTCCCCCGATGCATATCCTGTACATCAAAGTTAATTTCTTCTGCGGCTGGAACAGCGGCAGCAGCAAAACTCGGAAGCTGCTCCGGCGTCATGTTCCATCGCTCCTGCAGTAGGGAAATATCGCCATGACGCTCTTCCAACCATTCTACAAAAGCTTCCTGCTCGAATCGATCCTTGCAGGATCGTGGCCCATTCGAGAAGATCAGTGCCGGATCGAACATCGAAGGCTCGTTGATCAAATCCCAATCGACATTCGTCGTTGCCTGGTGACGTGACACGATGGAGCGAATAAACCGCTTTTGCGCTTCAACGCTTTGCGGATCCAGATAAGGATTGACCCCTTCCCAAGTCTCCGGCGTGAACGAGAAGAAGGTAAAAGTAACCTGCAGGTCATATTTCTTCGCCGCCAAGAAAAAGGCATCGATAGCACGCAGCACTTCTTCAGATGCGTGACCATCAACTTGCATCACATTACGATAGGCCGTCCATATTCCTGTACGAATCCAGTTGATGCCAGCCTTCGCCATTTGTGCCATATCGCGATCCCAGACGTCCGCATTCGGTAGGAATAGGAATTTGCGTGCGACATCTGATGTCATATAGGTCATACCGACGATCGGCAATGGACGACCGTCCTTAATAAAGTAATCACGATCGCATGTGATCAGACTTCCCGAAGCAAGCGCTGCCGGATCAGCTCCCCAGAAGCCCTGACGAAGCACTCGGATCTCACCATCCTCAGCTGTAGCCGTGCAAGTTACGCGATAGAGACCGCTCTGGATTTCGAGTGGTACAGGAATACGCATATAATCAATTTCATTCGTCACTTCGGACGTAAATGAATGCTCCCATTGCTGCTCTCCAGCTTCACGTTCTACCGTAATCTTGAAGCTCCAGCGATCCTTGTGCTGATCAGCTGCAGCCGGTTGTTGAATACGTTGTGTCTGCAAAGTAAGTATGGCCCGTTCTCCTGCTTCATAGGAAGCATAATTCGGTTTAATCCAAAGCTCCGTTACATCTTTGGCGCAGAAGGCCGCCCATGAAGCTAATGCATTAGCTCCGCCTTGCTCCAAGAATCTTGCATGCAGCGGCAAGTTAACGAACAGCCAGCGTGAACCGGCAAAATCACCACGGGAATTCTCCCACAGTACGATCGGAGCCGCAATCTCGCGTCCCTGCGCATTCAGACCTTTTAACAGTGGGTAGATTTGGGTACTCATTGTACCTGCCGCTCCCATTTGATGAGGCAAATCCGAGTTCCGTGTCGTATGCGGTACGAGATTCCAAGTCGATTGAATGTCAAATAACGACTCCTGACCGACAAGGAGCGCAAAACGATCCCATGCTGAAAGTGTCGTTACAGATGCCGCGTCAACCTGCAGCACTTCATGAATATAAAGCTCCTGATGATAAGCCGTTTGCTGCACTTCCACCTGCCAGCCATCCGCATCTAGTCGTACTGGATACTTGAACGGCGCACCCCCGATACTTACCAGACCGCCGCCTCTTTTCAGAAAAGCAAGGATCTCTGGCCAAGCGGACTTGGGGAAATACGGTGCATGCAGGTTAATGAAGCAGCCGCCTTCTGCAGAGCGAAGTGCATCCGAAAGCCCCTTCCCATCAACTACAGAGCCGATTGGGCCCAGAGACTGGGCCGCATTACCTCCAAATGTAGAGAGACTAGGAAACGCCGGATCATAGAATACAATCACCTTGCGACTCATAGAATCCCTTCCTTCATCGACTTATAGACGAGTTGGGAGAACAAGCTATTCGACCATGCGAACCACTTTCTTGTAAATACGTTCGGATCATCTGCTAGGAAGCCTTCATGCATATAGCCTGTATCAGCATCCGTTGCTTCAAGCATCGCAAGCATCGCTAGCTTCTCTGCCTTCGTCGATGCCGTAATCCCCTGCATCGACAAAGCCATATGCCAGATATAACCGTCTGGTGTATGCGGGCTGCCGATTCCCTTCGCCATCTTTCCTTCAAAGTAGAACGGATTCTCTTTGGATAAGGCAAAGCGTCTTGAATTCTGATAGATTGGATCATCCGCAGATACGTAACCCAAATAAGGAATAGACATTATGCCTGGTGTTCCAGCATCATCCATCAAGCAGTAGTTGCCGAAGCCATCTGTCTCATAAGCATAGATCGGACCGAATGTCGGATGACGATAGATGCCATACAATTGAATGCCATGATCAATATCAGCTTCCAGCGCTTTGAGCTCCTTCAAGAAATCCGTATCACGGAATACCCACTCCGCGAACTCCTGCATATGGCGAAGCACCACAACCGCGAACATATTCGCTGGGATGTTGTAATGAAAGTCGCATGCATCATCACTAGAGCGGAAGCCAGACCAGACCATGCCGGTGTAATTTACAGGCATCCCGAGACCATTGTTACGCAAGGAATCCTCCGGGATACCATTGTCGCGCGTAAAGCGGTATGGAGATTGCTCAAAATGATGTTGTTCAGTCTTGAACAAATCATAAATAATACGCATGGCAGATTTAAATCCAGCATCAAAAATATCCGTGAGTCCGGTTTCCTTCCAATAGGCATAAGCCAAACGCATGGAGAAGCAGAGGGAATCCAGCTCGAACTTCCGCTCCCATACCCATGGCGACATTTTCGTAATATCGGCCTTGTTCCAGTGCCAGTCATTTGCCGATTCATTGAACGCATTGGCATAAGGATCAATATGGATATATTGAATATGACGCTTAATTAAGCCGCTTAGGATGCGCTGCAAATCAGCATCATCCTTCGCGAGCGGCATGTAGTGCATCACCTGCTCAGCCGAATCGCGGAGCCAAGAGGCTGGAATATCTCCTGTAATAACGAACGTCGTCCCGTCTTCCATTACTTTGGTGGTGGTCTCTAGCGTGTTCGGAAAACAGTTCTTGAATAATTGCAGCAGCTTAGGACGATGAGCAAGCTTTTCTTCCGCTTCCTGCATGACTTCTTGCACCGCCCGAGGCAGCATGAGCTCCGGCATCGGAATTTTTGGCAGTCTAAATTGTTCCACGATTATGATCTTCCCTTCAATTATTCTTTTACCGCACCAATCGTCAGCCCTTGAATGAAATAACGTTGGAAGAACGGATAAGCAAATATAATCGGTCCTGTCGCTAGTACAACCATAGCCATCCGAGAAGTATCCGCTGGTAAAGATTGTAGCACACCTGTACCAAAGGAAGGATTATTTGTATTTTGCAAAAGGAACTGCATGCTGTTCTCAATGCGCATAAGCATCGATTGCAAAGGCACCAGATCCGGCTTGTCGATGTAAAGTAAAGCATTAAACCAGTCGTTCCAGTAACCAAGGGTACTAAACAATCCGATCGTCGCGAGACCTGGAAGGGATAAAGGCAGAATAAGTCTGATGAAAATACCAAACTCACCTGCACCGTCAATTTTCCCGGATTCGATGATAGCTTCAGGAACTGAGGTCACAAAAAAGGTCCGCATAATCATAATATAGAACGCATTCCCGGCAAGTGGTAAAATGAGCGCCCATAACGTATCTTTCATACCAAGTAATTGCGTAACAACGATGTAGGTCGGAACAAGTCCGCCATTGAATAGCATGGTGAAGAAGGCAAAGAAGCCGAAGAAATTACGGTATTTGAAGCTTCTACGCGAGATAGCATAGGAGAATAATGCCGTTAGCAGCAAACTAACAAGCGTTCCCACAATCGTGATTGTGATGGTAATCCCATAAGAGCGAAACAATTGATCTCCTGATTGGAACACATATCGGTACGCTTCTAAGCTCCATTTCTGCGGAATAATCCAATAACCATTCGCTGCAAGCGATGTTTCATCCGTGAATGAGATAATGGTAATGAACAAGAATGGGAATACACAAGCAAAGGCAAAGATACCAGCAATAATGTTAAATATTACATTCCACAGCGTAGGCAGTCTATGGAAATCATTGGTTTTAATCGATTTAGCACGCATAGCCATTTCCTCCTTTCTATGAAAGTGAATTAGAACAACGCATTATCTTTATCAAATTTCCTGACAATATAATTCGAGACCATAACAAGAATGAAGCCGATGACGGATTGATATAAACCTGCCGCCGCAGTCATACCAAAATCACCCGTTGCTTTAAGACCGCGATATACATAAGTATCAATTACGTTCGTCACTGGATATAAGGCGCCCGAATCTCTTGGCACTTGGAAGAACAGCCCAAAGTCGGCATAGAAAATACGCCCTATGGCAAGCAAGGTTAGAATCGTAATGAGTGGTTTGAGCATCGGGATTGTAACATTCCGAATTTGCTGCCACTTATTCGCGCCATCAATCATAGCTGCCTCATAGAGCGATCGATCAATCCCCATAATAGCTGCCAAATAAACCACGCTGTTATAACCGACCGATTTCCATAGGAACACGAGTACGATGATAATCGGCCAATAGGTCTTATCGGTATACCACTGCGTGGGATCTACCCCAAACCAACCGCCGATATGATTGATCATCCCTCGGTCATAGCTTAAGAAGCTGAACACGAAATATCCGACAATAACCCAGGATAAGAAATAAGGCAAGAACATACCGGTTTGATACACCTTCGCAAGCCTTTTATTCGCAATTTCTGCAAGAATAATGGCCATAACGATTGCGAGCACAAGACCGACAATAATGAAAAATATATTGTAGAGCAGCGTATTACGCGTAATGATGTACGCATCTTCCGTGCTGAATAGATACTTAAAGTTTTGCCATCCGACCCACTTGCTGTTCACAATACTCGCCAAGAATCCATCACGGCTAAATCGATAATCCTTAAAGGCAATAACCATACCCGCCATCGGTAAATAGGAGAACAACAGAAACCATATGGTCGCCGGCAAAGCCATCAGCAGAAGAACTTTGTTCCTGTTGATATCTTTAAAAAATCCGCCGATCCCTTTCATACAATCACCCCTCATTCAAAATTGAAATAAATTAGGCGAATGATAAACATCCGCCTAATTCGATCAGAGCCAATTACTTATTATTTCGAAGCTGCTTTCCATGCATCGACTTGACTTTGCGCTTCCGCAATAATCTTATCCAGACCTGCTGCTTTAAATTTTTTCGTTGCTTGTGGAATGAATTTAACAGGATCAACGGTTCCAGTCATTAACGATGCCCAGAACTCTTCTTTAACGTTCTGTACGGCTGCGATTTCCGTTTTCACTTTGGTAGGATCAAAGTTAAATCCAAGCAGCGGCGCTTTTTCGCTTGATGCGTTGAATTTCTTGAATTCTTCCCATTTGTTCTCAGGGTCATTCTTATCTCTGTACGTCAACATGACATTACCCAGTGAGAAAGTTGGCATATCGTAGTTCTTCGATTCTGGCAAATTCTCCATAGCATCCGTGCCGACTTTTTTGTAATGTACGCCTTCAATACCGGAATCAACCATGTTACGAAGCACAGGATCGGTATTCAGCAGGTTCAAGAATTCCATTGCTTTTTCTGGGTATTCCGAATTTGCTGAGATCGCTTGCATAGAACCCATAACGGACCAGTTGTAAATCAGAGCTGGGCTTGCTGCTTTGGATACAATCGGGTAGCCTAAGCTTGCAGACCATAGGTTATCCGCAAACGGTTGGTTCGTTGCTTTATCTGTGAACCATTTGCCTGTTGCTTGTACATCCGTTAAGGAATTCAGTGTTGCTGCTTCCGTAGGAATGTAACCTGCTTTGTAGTATTTATTCATTGTTTTTAACGTTTGCTGCATTTCTGGTGTATCTAGAATGTCCACGACTTTAAGGCCCGAATCGCCCACTTTCACAGCCATCGGCATACCTTCAATGATGTAATCATAAGGAACATAAGGACCAAAAGTTTTATCAACGGCAAGTCCGTAAATGCTAGGATCCTTTTCTTTAATCGTTTTAAGAAGCGGCTCTAAGCTTTCCAATGAGCTCACGTTATCAATATTCAGCTTGTATTTATCCACTAAAGTTTTGTTAAAACGCCATACAACTTGAGCTGGAAGCTCTTTGTTCGCAGGCACACCATAGTTGTGACCATCGACTTTGGAGCCTTCCAAGAACGCAGGATCCAGTTCTTTCACGATTCCTTGTCCTTGTTTTTTCAGCAAATCGTCGATCGGCAAGAAAGCGCCTTTACGTGCATTTTGCACATAATCGAATGCCCATGAGCTGGTGAACATGATGTCCATCGGTGTACCTGAAGCTGTCATAACCTGCATTTTCTGCGAATAATCGCCCCAGTCAATCTGATTCATTTTGACGGTAACGCCGATTTTTTCTGCTGTATATTTGCTAACCTCTGCCATAACACGGTCAACATCTTTTTGCGGCGTTCCGATCGTGTACCAGATCAGCTCCACCGGTTTCTTAGCGCTTCCATTTCCTGAAGCCTCACTGTTGTCCTTTTTGCCCCCGCATGCACTTAATGTAAGTGATACTGCCAGCAACAAAGCGAGCGTGATCAAATAACTCTTTTTACCCTTCATCATTTCTCTTTCCTCCTAGTTAAAAATCATTATGTTTGGCCCTTGTGGGCATACATTTACACTACCTCATGAAAGCAGTTTCAAATAGGCGACAAACTAAATGAACTCTGTTCAAACTAAAGAAAAAAAAGGACTGCTCTATTATGTCCTAGAGCAATCCTTTATAGTCGGTCGGTGAAATACCTACATATTTCTTGAATTGTTTGTAGAAATATCCTGTCTCCCAATAGCCCACATTTCTCGCGATTTCATGCACCTTCAGATTCGTGGTCGTGAGCAATTCCTTTGCTTTATCGATGCGGTACTTATTGATGAATTCGGTGAATGTCTGACCCGTCTCCTTGTGAAACAACTGACCTAGATACACAGGGTGGATATTGTATTGTATCCCTAACATTTTGAGTGAGAGCTCTTCCGCGTAAGCTTTGTCGATTCGATTCAATACTTGCTGCACGACAGGGCTCTTCACATCCGAGATTAAGAAATCTACCGTCATATCTGCAACATCTTGGATCGTTTCACTCAATTCATCAATCGTCTCTGCCGCTCGGACACGCTGGAAGGCTTCATAGAACAGCTCTGGATCATCGTCGGTGTGCCGAATTGCCTTTAATTCCACCTTGAAGCGGACGATCATTTCTAACGCGACATTCTGAATATCATGCGGCATCACACCGGATAAGGTTTGAATACGACTGAAATCGCTCTTTATTTGCTGATGCAGACTGTCTTTGTCTTTTGAAATCAAGGTTTTGACATAGACCGCCCAATCGAGCGTGAAATCCACCTGGTCTAACTCTTGACGAATCGGAAGCTCCCCATAATCCATCAGCTCAAGCTCTGGATAAATCCAGAAGTAATCCTGTGTTTTCTTCGCATTCCTATAGCTGGCTGCTGCCTGATCTGGAAGACACTCCACACTGCCAATTGAAATTCGAAGCGGACGGTAATTCACCAGTTTCTCTTGAATATCCTTCATCACTTGTAGAAAGACCTCTCGCCCCTTCGATACATCATCCATGACCGCAAGCACGATCAAATCACCATCGATATCACGAAATAAGGTCAGAGAGCGATTATTCTTCAGCTGTTTGCCGATCAACTCGAATACTTCGGCGTGATCCTTCTCCAGCCTTAACACGGCTGCTGCCATATAAGGATGATTGAATTCAATATGAAGCAAATCTGCACGCTCTACAAATTCTGATTCCCCGATTTGATGAGTCAACCAACGATGCAGCGTATTATCCTTCAAGATCTGCGTGTTGAACTCGGCAATCATTTGTCCTTCTTTGAAGGAATCCAGCTTATCTACCACATTAATCAGCGTTGATCGGAGTTCCTCTACATTGATTGGTTTTAATAAATAATTCTCAATGCCTAGGCGCATGCCCTCTTTCAAGTAGGAGAACTCGTTAAACCCACTAAGCACGATGACCTTCAGCTCTTCATGAAATTCTCTCACCAAGTGAATGAGCTCAAGACCATCCATCACCGGCATCGAAATATCCGTAATGAGAATATCAACCAGCGTTTGCTTCATCGCCTCTAACGCCTTCCGTCCATTCTCTGCATGACCGACAATTTCCAGACCCAGCCCTGCCCAATCGATAATGTCATAAAGACCTTCAATAATAAAGGGTTCATCATCTACAATAAAAACTCTATACATCATAACTCTCCTTATCCTCGATGCTTGGCAGCCAAATATTTACACTCGTCCCTACTCCAGGATTGCTCTCTATTTGGATACCATATTCACTGCCATACAGTAATTTAATTCGCTCATTCACG
Source organism: Paenibacillus baekrokdamisoli (assembly GCF_003945345.1). Taxonomy (GTDB): domain Bacteria; phylum Bacillota; class Bacilli; order Paenibacillales; family Paenibacillaceae; genus Paenibacillus_Z; species Paenibacillus_Z baekrokdamisoli. Next base: position 3,613,932 of record NZ_AP019308.1, read on the forward strand.
CTGCGAAGACCAAATGATTCTCCCTCAGGAGCATCTGGCGAGAGCATCTGTTTGATTGTTCCTAGTCGATCTTCTGCAATCCCATTCCCGTTATCTATAATTTGAACACGAATTCCTTTATCGAATCGCATCGCCTTAATGGTAATTTGGTTATCCGTTCGTTCGCTTCGCAGACCATGTACGATATAATTCTCGATAATCGGTTGGAGTGACATTCGAAGAAACCTCTTCCTCCCAAGCTCCGAGTCACATTCGATGACATAGGAGAACTTGTCTTTATAACGAATACGGAACAGCTCCAGATATAATCGGCACGCCTCAAGCTCATCTTTGAGCAGATAGATTGTTTTCTGCTGCACGAAGCTGCGGAATAAGGCCGACAAGCTGTATATCATTTCGCTGACATCCTGTGCGCCGTGCGATATGGCCCGCATCCGAATCACTTCCAGTGTATTGTATAGGAAATGCGGATTAATACGGGCCTGTAAAGCAGTCAGCTCGCTCTCCTTCTGCTTGATGTCCGCCTTATAGACCTGATCAATATATTGATTCAACTCATCCAGCATCTCATTAAAACTATGTGAGATTTGACCCAGCTCATCCTCTTTCGGATTGTGAATTCTTGCGCTCAGATCTCCCTTCTTCACCTTGTGGGTGAAGCGAATAATTTCATTCGTCCTCTTAGCGAAGCGAATAACAAATAGGGAAGGAATCACTATAGCTACAAAGATACAAATGGCGCTGATCGTTAGAATAGTATTGCGCAGACCACGGTAGGATTGTGCCATTTCCTCTGCAGAAATCATACCAAGAACGACAACGCCTCCCTTGCTCTGCGTCAGCTTCGTTACATATGTATTTTGCACCAGCTCACTGCTCTCATAGAAAGAGTCGATTTTATCCATATTGGGATAAACCTTCCCATACATTCGGCCTAAGGAGTCGAATAAAACGCCTCCCTCGTTAGTCAATACAAGAATTCTACCCTTCAATTCATCCTTGTCATCCGCGAGTGCCTTCCATATACTGTCTGAATTATAATAGACCACTAATTGGCCGATATTTGTATACGACTGTCTGTCATTGATCTGCATACGAACCGAATAGAGATGTGTATCCCATTGCTGGATCACCTTTCTAATCCATCCGTTTGGCAGTGTAATACTGCCTCCTTCAAGCGCCATGGCGTCCGGAATATATGTATGCACGGAATCTGTATTATAAAACTTTAGCAGCTTATTATGGTTATACGCGTATAACGATTGCTGGTCAGCGCTATAAAGAATCAAATTACTGATATCCGTATCATCTTCCAACTTATTCTTAAAATATTGCAAAACTTCCGACCCTACACGGCTCGTATTTGGATCATACATTTCAAGGTTATGCTGAACATATTCGGGATACGAATGCGTTAGGAAATAAGTCATTCCTGCAGACAAGGATGAATCCCGGTATAGACCTTCTATCATCGCATTCACGGAATCATGCTTGGATGTAATATTATTGTTGATGCTCTCCATAGCTTTCTTCTGATTATCGAGCTCACGATTAATGACCGTTGCTGACATGGAGCGAAACATCAAATACGAGAACGCAATGATGGTCACGATCGTAATGACGGAGAACAGAAGAATTATTTTTATAAACAAGTTATTGCGAAAATATTTGCGGTATATGCTGCCTACTCTCATGCTGTACACCCCTCAATTACGTCAGTCAGTCAACAATTATAACACGTCTCAAACACAAACCCTAAAACGATACGACAAGAAGAAACGGCTAACGCCTTCCTTGGCGGCGAAGCAAGATTCTTCCCTCTGAAATATAAGCAAAGAATAGAGGAAACTTTTACTTTCTTATATTTTGACAAAAAAAACGAGTGACCCTGGCACTTAGCCTTGGATCACTCGTTATTGATGGGATGGGTGAAATGATAAAATTAATGCATACTAATGGTAGATGGTGTCTGCGCTTCTCCGCTTTCTCCTCGCTCGGCTGGTTTGTGGCTAAAGATCGGTATGAGTACAAGCATACCTACAAACATGGATAAGCCAGCTATCGAGTAGATCGTTACCAATGGCAGAACAGTCTTCAGCGGACCCGCGACTGCCATCATGATAACCATCATACCGACGAACATCGGGCCGAGCACACCGTTAACGCGACCAATATAAGCGTTATCCGACCATTGCAGCATTAAGGTGCTGATGGAAACCTGCACGACAGGGAAGAACAAACCGTTAATGAATTGGAGAATTAAGGTCAGTGTTACACTTGTGGAGAAGCCAATTCCAACCGTACACATTGCACCGGTGAGCATGCCCAAAGCAAGCAGCCTCTGCGGTAATACCCGCTTCGAAAGCGTCATAACGGAAGCTCCTCCAATAAGCATGGCAACCCCATTGATCATAAGAATGAACTGCAGGAATTCCTTTGGCTGATGAAGTCGTTCTGTTACGACGAAAAGCCCCAAGGTCTGGGCAATGCCGATGGAAAGACCTGCTAATGCAAAGGTTCCACATAGTGTGCGAAGAACCTTACTACGCCAAACATAACGAAGTCCTTCTCCCATCTCCCGCCAAATATGCGGCTTGAGCCCACTGGTTGGTGTAACGCGAATATCCGCCGGAATTCGATAAAGCACAAGTGCGGATAAAAGGAATGCAACGCCCATCACTCCAATGGAGGTATGAATACCAAAATTCTGATACACAATAACGCCTAAGGAAGGACCAGCAACCATAAACACAGCCATTAACGTTTGAAAAATAGCCATAGCGCTCTGTATTTGCTCTGGTGCAATATGCTGCTTGAACAGTCTCATCGCGGAGGGCTGCGAGAATTGGGACAGAATAGCGGAGATAAAAGTAGCAAAATAAACAGCTTCCCAGGTCTCGAACATAATGGTCAATAAAACAGCAAAGACCGACAAGGCGGACAAAAAGTCACACCAAATCATTGTTTTCTTCGGAAGCCAGCGATCAGCGAGCGTCCCGCCGAGAAAGGAAAACACGAAGATCGGAGCAAATTCGGCTACGGAAATAAGGGAGACCGATATTGGATCGTTACCGGTCTTATCCGTTACATACAATAGAATGGCAAAGTTACGGACCCAAATCCCAACCTGTAATAGAACATTAGAAAGAAGGATGGTTTGAAAAAATCGATTGCGGAACAGCTGTCCATTTACGGATTTAACAGCTGTTGTGCTGCTAGACATTCATAATCTCTCCCTTAATATAGAATAAAGCGACAGTTTTAATTGCCCTAGTCCTGCTTCGGTGGGCGGTTGTAGCCATCTGGTTCATAGGGTTTTAACTCCTCCAACCATTTCTTCTCCAGCTTACGCAGCTGATCCCTATAAGATTGAACAGCAAAACGATTTAGAACTGTTGAACCCTCCTGCACAATATCCTTATAATCATTGCGAACTTCATCCCCGAGCTTAAGCTTCTCTAATACCTGAAATTCAAATTGTGCTCCCGCCTGTTCTTTATATTCCTTCTGGAGCGAGCTATTCATATGGCTCCCCATATCCAGAATAAACTTCTCCCGCTGCCAAGCAGAATCCAGTGTTGGGGAAGCAGCGATATATCGTTTACCATTCTTCTCATTCACAATTTGAAAAACACCCATCGAGCGCTGCTTCATTCCATATTCATTTTGTAGCTCTTTACGTCTGTTCATCTTAGATCCTCCTGAAAGTTCTGAAATCTATTATACAGTCAACCAGTATATGCTGCCATCACTTTCACGACTTAGAAAGCCGTAATCGATCAAATAGCGTCTCAATGTGACATATTCCTCATCCATGAAACGCTTAAGAATATCATCAACTTCAGCCTCTTTATATTTGCGCCCTTTCCTGAAGCTCGTTGCAATATGCCGTAGAAGTGCAGCCTTCCGCTTCTCCTTGCGCGGCAAGCCAGTAAGCGGACCACTTAAGCCTTGCGGCAAATACTTCAATAATAAAGCGTTATATTCATCATGGGTCAGCGCATACCTTTCATCAACCTGCGGCGCATTCCGATTAATCGGCACAAACTTCGCACCCGCCGGGAGACCAGTATCCATTAGCTCCAAAATCGCCAAAAATAGCTTCGCCTGCTTTGCTTTCTCCTTGAGAGCGAAACGATGATTGCGAATGGTTGAGGCACTCCCAGCTCCTGTTAGCTTAACCGTATCCGCATCACTCTTGCCCGAAGCAAATGCTTCAATGAGCTGCTTCTGCAAATCGGTTAAGCCAGTCGCTTTCTTATCGAGCTGAAGCAAATAATCCAGCATGGAGCCGTGGGCACTGCTTATATGATGCTTCACATACTTATGGGCTTCTAGAAAACGTTTCTCGACAGGGTATACGACCCCTTCCTCTACCTGCTCGCCACAAATTAAACAATAGTAGCTTTCCGTAGCTTCATCGTAAACAAACCCCTGTTTGAGTTCAGTCAGTGATGCGCTATAAAACTGTTCAGACACTTCCATATCAAACAACTCCAATTTCCGTTTATTAATTATATAGATATAATATCATTTTGTTTGGTTTCTAACAACAAAAGATTAAATCACAAGTATTTCAGAAGAACAATTCGATTCAAGATAAAAGTTAAAAATAAAGAATGACGATGATCCAACCTTTAAGCGGTTTGCTTAAAGACTCGATCATCGTCATTCTTCGGTAGCATAAATTTTCGTTTATTCGGCTTAACCTTCATAACCGGCTTCACACCATTCCAATTCCCTCTTAGTAATCTTGGGTCCATACTTCCTCGCTGCAGTTTCTTCTCCATCCTCTTACGTGCCAAGCTTTTGGCCATTCTGATCACTCCTAAAAGTTTTGTGTAGTTATGCATCCTGAGTAGACTTCGCAGCAAAACTGACTTCGGAAGCATACACTTAAGTTTTGTGTAGTTATGCATCCTGAGTAGACTTCGCAGCAAAACTGACTTCGGAAGCATACACTTAAGTTTTGTGAAGAATGCACTTCCTCTATAGCATACGTCACATTGACCCTTTGGTTCAAGTCTATCTTGGTATTGATTCATTCTATCGCAGAGTCCCTTTATTCTGATTTCATTTATCTCATTTGCGGGGTGATAATAAGGATAGATAATGAATCGAATCATAAATAAGGATGTGATCAACAATGGCAGGAAACTCATTCGGTGATGCTTTTAGAATAACGACCTTTGGGGAATCTCATGGCGAGGCAGTCGGTGTCATTATTGATGGAGTGACACCAGGAGTTGAACTGGATGAACCCTATATCCAAATTCAGATGGATCGAAGAAAGCCTGGGCAATCCTCTGTCACTTCGCCGCGCAAAGAATATGACCGAATACGTATTCTCTCTGGTGTCTATGAAGGGAAGACAACGGGCACGCCGCTGTCCATTCTTTTGCATAATACAGATATGCGGCCTGAAGCCTATTCCGATATTCAGCATTCCTTTCGACCAGGCCATGCAGACTATACGTATCTTATGAAGTATGGAATACGTGATCATCGCGGCAGCGGACGCGCATCTGGACGTGAAACGGCTGGTCGGGTTGCAGCCGGTGCAGTTGCTCGCAAGCTGCTTGAGAATAGAGGTATCAGCATTATCGCTTATACAAAGGCCATTGGCGGTATCGAGTGCAAGACTTTCGTTGAAGGTGAGATCGAGCGCAATGCAGTGAGAGCTTGCGATCCAGAAGCCGCACTTCAAATGATTGAACGAATTGAATCACTTGCAAATGCTGGCAACAGCTGCGGCGGGATCGTTGAATGTCGAATTCGAGGCGTCATGCCAGGACTCGGTGAGCCGGTATTCGATAAACTGGATGCCGATCTTGCCAAAAGCATGTTATCCATTGGAGCGATAAAAGGCATCGAATTCGGAGCTGGATTCGCGGCAGCCGACATGCTTGGCAGTGAACATAATGATGAGATGAATGCAGATGGATTTCTCAGCAATCATTCCGGCGGTATTATAGGTGGAATTAGTACAGGGAATGAGATTATTTTCAGAGTTGTCGTTAAACCTACTTCCTCTATCTCAATTCCACAGCACACGGTAAATGAAAATGGAAAAGAACAGCTCATCGTAACTGAAGGAAGACATGATCCCTGCATCTGCCCAAGAATCGTTCCTGTCATTGAAGCCATGGCCTGTTTGGTTCTCGAAGATCACTATAAACGTCAAGGAGCTATGCTTTATTAGAGAGAGGGATGTCCATATTTGAGTACCAGAGGAGCTCTCAACGGCTCCTCTTTTCTTATTGAAGAAGCCAGAAGCATAGTAAATGTTAACGGTACTATTAAAACTTGGTACTTTCTCTTAAACAAGAACTAATATAGTTTTGAATTATAAATAAGGCTCAACACACTAAAATAAGTGCTTGATAAATTCGAATCATTGTGAGTAGCAGACCACTACGCTGACGGATCATTCTTACGATCGCTGTTGTCTCCCTATTTCTTGATTCTATCCCTTAGGAGTAGAAATCCGGAGACAAAGGCGAACGCTATCACTTCTTCAGAACGATTCCGTCCGCTTCGCTTTTGTTTCGTAATGGCAAACACTGATTATGATTTAGAGCCTTTAATTATATATAAAAGGAACTATTTTACTCACAAAGGAGAAGGTAACCTTGTTACTAAGAAATAATAGACTTTTAAAAATGTTGTACTACTTATTTTCGATTGTGATTGGCGCAGGGTGTTTTGAGTCCTTTATGATAATTGCTTTTAGCTGGGATAATAGCTTCATGAGCACCAAGAACCGACCATTAGCTGTTTCTCTGATCATAATTACATTGCTTATTGTTATTTTATATCTTGTATTAGGCCGCTTCTTCTTTAAGAGTAAACAAATTTTTTGGACTTCCTTTGTCCTTATCTTTTTATCATTCTTGCTCACAGGACCAACCTTCATGATAATTGCAGCTATCTATAATGGCTATTGAGCACAACAACGAAAAAAAGAGCGGCTGCTGAAGCGTTCAACCGACACACGAGCAAACAGTATGCTGCTAATCGAGCTGCAAGTGCTAAAAGAAAAGCTTTGTTCATGAAACTTAATCTCAAATAGAACCGTCTGTGATTCTGTAATCATTTACCAATACACAACTTAAGGAGGAGCAGCAGTGAGAAAATATATTCAGTCTATTACAGCAGCCTCCCTATTACTGGGCGTTCTTTCGGCGGTACCGACAACGAGTTATGCAGCAGAGCCGTCAGCAGCATCCAGCGTCTATATTGATGGGCAACAGCAGGAGAATGTGTTGACGCTGAACGGACGAACTCTCGTGCAATTGACCGCCTTTAATGATCCTGCATGGGTCGATTATAACTATGAAGCGAAAACCAAGACAGTTAATATTACAAATAAGACCAACAAAGCTAGCATCCGGCTTACTGGCGGGTCGATGGAAGCAGATATCAACGGGACGAAGGTAAAGCTTGATGCGCCCGTAACATTTAAGGATGGTCGTACGTATGTGCCGCTTCGTTTTCTGTCGGAAAACCTTGGAGGGAACGTTGCGTATGACGCGGTCGGCAAGAAGGTAGTGGTGAGGACACCTTCTGGGCAAAAGCGATTCAAGACACTAATGAGCGGGAACTTAACGGAAGCTCGTATGATCGCCATTCGTCTTCCTAACTTATACGGGAAGGATGCGCTACAGCCGCTAAGTGAAGGATTTACAATCCAGTACACGTTCCCTAAAGGGGAGACTCTTCGCTATTTTAAAGAATATAAAGGGCTAATTGACTATGTTGAAATTAATGCGGAGGGACTCGCTGAGGTGAAATGGCAGAAAGATTTATCGGGATTGACACTTGGGCCTCGCGAAAAGGGAACGAAGCCAGCGTCGTTTAGCGAAGCGGTCTTTTTTGTGGATGCTGTAATGGCGGATCTCACCATCTATGGTACGATCGACAGCACGGGCAAGGAGACGGAACTCGGGCGGCTAGACCGCATGGAGGATATGAACAAAGGTAAGTTTATCGTTGCCATCGATGGTGAAATGAGAACCGACTCGAAGTAACCGGTAAATTACATACCGTTTCAAGTCGGCAAGTTCTTGAGTGAAATAGAAGCGCGGCAGCAGCATGTTAATAATTAATCTTCTCTAACGACTAACATATCCATATGTCTGCCTTCACGGAGCAGCTTCTTCACGATATTATCGCTGAAATACCATAACAAGCGGCGAGCGCCCTGGGCAGGACAGCCGGATTGGCCGATAATAAGCTGCGTCGCTTGCAGCGATTCTGCAAGAGCGAGCAGCTTATCGGCAATGCTGCTGTCTGCGTCTCTTTGAATTAGATCGAATTGTCCACCGAAGCGTTCCGTCATTTTGCGAATATTGTCCATTTTGCTATCGGATTGATTATCTCGCCCTTGATGATTAGCAACATGCACAACATGCCATGCTGCCTTGAGCCTGTGCGCGATACGAAAACCATGCCGAACAAGACGGAGTGCCTTCTCACTATCAGATACACAGACAAGAATCATTTCCTTCCTCTGCAGCTGACCGCGAAGCGCGCTTTTGCGATCCCAGGCCTCCAGCCTTTCATCCACGTCATCAGCAATTTCACGAAGTGCGAGCTCACGCAGGGCGATCAGATTGCCCAGCTTGAAGAAAGCGCCGAGTGCCTGCTCCACCTTTTCTTTGCTGTAAATTCGTCCCTGCTGCAGACGCTGCTGAAGCATCTGAGGGGTGACATCAATTAATTCAACCTCATCAGCCAGCTGCAGAAGCCAGTCCGGCACCGTTTCACGTACACGAACACCAGTCAGCTGCTCCACTCGGTCATTCAAGCTCTCCAAATGCTGCACATTCACGGTTGTCATGACGGATATACCTGCTTGAAGGATTCGCTGCACATCCTCATATCGCTTCTTATTTACACTGCCGGGAATATTGGTATGAGCCAGCTCATCAACCAGTACAACCTCTGGATTTCGCGCGATAATCGCATCTGTATCCATCTCCTGAAGACTTGTTCCCCGATATTCCGTCTTCAGACGAGGAATAATGGTGAGCTCTCCAACTTGTTCAGCTGTTTCCTGTCGACCGTGTGTCTCAAGTAAGCCTATCACTGCATCCACACCCTTACGCAGCAGCTCATTGCCTTCACGCAGCATGGTGTAAGTCTTGCCAACTCCTGGAGCGGCGCCAATATAGACACGTAGCCTGCCTCGCTTAATCGCTTCAATTCGTTTCTCAACTTCATCCGCACTCAATCGACGGAACTGCTCTTCCTCTTTAAAGCTTATCCGCTTGGCCGGCATAATCCGCTCACCTTCATGCTCGGCGCGATCAGCAATGAAAAATAAATCCATTTGCGTCTTTCGGCTGAGCAGGCCCATAGCGATAGAGCCGTGGAACCATTCCTGCCACTTGCTCTGCTTGGAGTGACCAAGCACAATGCGGGTAACCCCCTTATGATGAGCAAATTCAACAAGCTCATCTGGGAGTGAGCGTTTCATGCGGATAGGGAGCTCATGGTGCTCGGCACCGATTTTGTCAGCCAGCTTTAAAATCGCTCTTCGAAATGAAGACTGTTCTTTGGTTAGCTCTGCGCCTTTCTTCATAAAGGTGACGGATAACAAATCCCCATTCAGCCTTCTAGCTATTTGTTGACCGCGCCGCAAATGAATCGAGCCGTTCCAATGATATTGAGTAAGTATAAGAATTCGCTCTGTTGCTCCAGATGGCCCAATCAGTCCGAGCCGTTCTCTATGCTTCTCGAGTGTATCATTGACATCCTCGGCTACAAGCCGGAGCGTTAGCTCCCTAAGAACACCTAAGTTGCCACGTTTGAACAAGGCTTGATCCGAGCCGCTTCGGCTGCCAATAATACCTTCTTCCATTCGCTGCAGCATCGTTTCGGGAGATACGTCAACAAGCTGAACCTCATCGGCTAGCTCAAGCGTATCAGCTGGTACAGTTTCACTCGCGATGATTCCAGTTAGCTTATAAGCACGGTCACGAACATCAGCCAGTTCATATACGTTAACGGTTGTCATCACACTTATCCCATGATTAAGCAGAAATTTAATGTCATCCAGCCGCGTCGGAAACTTAGCTTCCGGTCTATTTCTATGCGCCAATCCGTCCACAAGGATAAGCTCTGGATTACGCTCCAGTAGTGCCTCCAGGTTCAAATCCTTTTGCTGGATGCCATCCTTCTCCCAATGAATGCTCGGCACCCGCTCAAGATCAGCGAGCTGCTTCACCGTTTCCGGCCTCTGCAAGGTCGAAACTGCGCAGATGACAACGTCAATGCCCTGCTCCCGAAAGCTTTGCCCTTCCCGAAGCATTCGGTAAGTCTTGCCCGTACCGGTCATAGCGCCAATCCAGATTTTAAACCTTCCGCGATGGAGCCGCGAGATTGAGAGCAGCAGCTCCTCGGGTGTTTTTCGCTTGAATTGCAACTGAATCCAACTCCCCCATTGCCAGATCTTGCTTTGCACAAAGCATTGAACCTTGTTGCATGCAAGCAGCAAGGTTCTCCTTCTTGTAACTATTTTATTGACGAAGCGCCTGAAGCGCGATATTAAGCTTGAGAACATTTATGCGCGGATCGCCGAATACCCCTAAACTACGGCCTTGCGTATGCGTATCGACCAGTTTAGTCAGCGTGTCTGCCGAAATGCCTGTCAGCTTGCTGATACGTGGAATTTGCACAATTGCAGACTGTGGTGTTATATCCGGGTCAAGACCCGAGCCCGAGTTTGTCAGAAGTGCAATAGGTACCTGATCAATTGGAACATCCGGATTATTCTTCTTCCACTCTTCCATTGAAGCCTTTACTCGCTCTAGTAAAGCTGGGTTCGACGGTCCGTAGTTATTGGTTCCTGATGCCTCTGCTTTGTACTCGATACTGGATATACGTCCTTGGAAGAAGGATTGATCCGTGAAGGACTGGCCGATAAGCTCGGAACCGACCACATTCCCTTTGGCATCCTTAATCAAGCTGCCATCAGCCTGAAACGGGAAAAGCAGCTGCGCTGCCCCCGTACTAACAAGCGGATAAATAACTCCGCAGAGCAAAATAAATACGATACTAGCTCGAATCGCAACTGTCACGATCGGAACCCGCAGGTTAGCTTCACCACTGCTGTTTGAGATTGTATGCTGCATAATCTGACCCTCCTAAAAGTTTTTGCGTGGCTTTGCCTGATAAGCCGAAGAATGTGGCTTGATCAAGTAAAAACTACTTCGAAAGCATAGGCCAAGTTTTTGCGTGGCCTTGCCTGATAGCCGGGATATCCGGCACCTTCAAGTAAAAACTACTTCGAAAGCATAAGCCAAGTTTTTGCGCGGCTTTGCCTGATAAGCCGAGGAATGAGGCTTGATCAAGTAAAAACGGCTCAAAATCATAATCACTAATTGCCATCATGGATAACCTAGCGAAGCGGACGGAATCGTTCTGAAGAAGCGGCAGCGTTCGCCTTTGTCTCCGGATTTCTACCCTTAAGGGATAGAATCAAGAAATAGGGAGACAACAGCGATCGTAAGAATGATCCGTCCGCGCAGCGGGTTTTTCCCACCTCTACACCCATAAATGCACAAGCATATCAATCAACTTAATACCCGCAAACGGTGCGAGGACTCCACCAAGACCGTAGATGAGCAGGTTGCGGCTAAGCAGCTTCATAGAGCTCATCGGCTTATAGGCAACGCCCTTCATCGCAAGAGGGATAAGCAGCGGTATGATGATAGCATTGAAAATAAGTGCCGAGAGAATCGCTGACATCGGCGAGCCAAGCCGCATCACATTCAGTGCGCTCATAGCTGGAATGGCTACCATGAACATAGCGGGTATGATTGCAAAATATTTGGCTACGTCATTAGCAATACTAAAGGTTGTTAATGCACCGCGGGTCATGAGCAGCTGCTTACCAATTGCTACAACCTCTATAATCTTGGATGGATCGGAATCTAGATCGATCATGTTTGCCGCTTCTTTCGCAGCATTCGTGCCGCTGTTCATTGCAAGACCCACATCTGCTTGCGCAAGAGCCGGCGCATCATTCGTACCGTCCCCGGTCATCGCAACGAGCTTGCCCTCCGCCTGTTCGCGGCGGATGACGGCGATTTTATCCTCCGGCTTACTCTCCGCGATGAAATCATCAACGCCCGCTTCTCTAGCAATCGTCGCAGCAGTTAATGGATTATCACCCGTACACATGACCGTGCGAATCCCCATACTCCGAAGCTGCTCGAAGCGTTCTTTCATACCCGGCTTCACCGTATCCTTCAGATAGATGAGCCCAAATATTCGGGAATCTACAGCTACCGCAAGGGGCGTACCGCCTGCAGAAGCAATTCGGTTCGTCTCCTGCATCAAGCTTTCCGGGATCTCTCCCCCTTGTGCCAGTACCCACTGCCGTACCGCATCGACAGAGCCTTTTCTTACATGACGGCCATCCGTCAAATCAATTCCACTCATTCGAGTCTCCGCTTTAAACTCAATAAAGCTTCCACCTTCTGTAAGAGCATTGTCGTAAGATAGTCCTTGAAGCTTCATCAGCTCCAGCACCGATCTTCCTTCTGGCGTTTCATCCTTCACAGAGCTGATCGCGGCCCATGCCGCAAGCTCCTGTACATCTGCCTGACCGACTGGAGCAAATTCGCTCGCCATGCGGTTCCCGAAGGTGATCGTTCCTGTTTTATCCAGAATCATTGTGTTGATATCACCAGCGGCTTCAACTGCTTTTCCCGACATGGCGAGAACGTTAAACTGCGTAACCCGGTCCATACCGGCAATACCAATCGCAGAGAGCAAGCCTCCGATTGTCGTAGGAATGAGACATACCAGCAATGCAATTAACACTGGAATTTCGATATGAACACCAACATAATCCGCAATGGGTGCCAGCGTCACAACAACAAGCAGGAAGATAATCGTCAGGCTGGTAAGAAGCGTATTTAGCGCGATTTCGTTCGGCGTTTTCTGACGCTTCGCCCCTTCGACGAGTGAGATCATCCGGTCGATAAAGGATTCTCCTGGATCACTAGTAATCCTTACAACAATGCGATCACTGACTACCTTCGTACCACCCGTAACGGAGCAGAAGTCACCGCCCGCTTCTTTGATCACTGGAGCAGACTCACCCGTAATCGCCGATTCATCGACTGAGGCAAGCCCTTCGATGACTTCTCCATCGCCGGGAATCATTTCACCCTGCTCAACGACAACCCGATCGCCCTTGCGAAGCTCCGCTGCCAATACGATCACGATTTTACTATCAACTAGCTTGTTGGCAGCTACTTCTCGCTTCGAGCTCTTCAAGGAATCGGCCTGTGCTTTTCCCCGTCCTTCCGCCAAGGCTTCTGCGAAGTTAGCGAATAGAAGCGTAAACAGAAGCGTGAAGAATACGGTGAGATTAAAGCCAAGCCGGCCCTCGGTTCCGAAGTAACCTGGGAACATCGTCAGGAGCAGAACAACGATTGTGCCGATTTCTACGACGAACATAACTGGATTTCTCATCATCACTTTGGGATTCAACTTGACGACACTATCGATAACCGCTTGCCCCACAATTTCACGTGTCAGCAGCTTTTTACGTTGTTGATTCATCATTACATTCACCTCAGCGTCAGAAATTCAGCAACAGGGCCTAGGGCAATAACCGGCAGGAACGTTAAAGCGCCAATTAATACGACGGTTCCAACAAGAATGGCTGTGAATAGCACATTATCGGTGCGGAACGTGCCTATGGTCTCTGGAACTGTCGATTTTCGTACAAGCGATCCAGCTACAGCAAGCATAGCAATCATGGAGATATAACGGCCAAAGAACATAACAAGACCGGTCGTAATATTCCAGAACGGCGTATTATCTCCTAATCCCTCAAACCCGGAGCCGTTATTGGCTGCCGATGAGGTGTACTCGTAGAGTACCTGAGAGATACCATGAAAGCCCGGATTGGAGATTGCGCCTTTACCTAGCTCTGTCAGGAATGCTAGCGCAGTCGGTGCTAAGATAATGAATGGATGCGCCAGAATCGCGATGGCGATAAGCTTCATCTCTCGAGGTTCGATTTTCCTACCAAGAAACTCTGGCGTTCTCCCGACCATCAAGCCGCATATAAACACACCAAGGATGGCATACATCAGCATATTGACAAGCCCCACACCTTTGCCGCCAAAAACAACATTCAGCATCATCTCACCCAAAGCGCTCATGCCGCCCAGAGGTGTGAGAGTGTCATGCATATTATTGACCGAACCGGTTGTCGCCGCTGTCGTGACGGTTGTGAATAGTGCTGATTGGGCGATTCCGAAACGCACCTCTTTGCCTTCCATACTTCCTTGCGAAGCATCGATACTCAGCGCATTCAAAGCTGGATTGCCTGCTTTTTCAGAAATATAAGTAACCGATAAGAAGATAAGGAAAAGGCTCATCATGGCGGCGAAAATCACCCAGCCCTGCTTCTTATTGCGAGCAAATCGGCCATACATGTACGGCAGCGAAGCTGGCAGCGCCCACATCGATAAGATCTCGATGACGTTCGTAAGCGGACTTGGATTCTCGAATGGATGAGCCGAATTGACTCCTAAGAAACCGCCCCCATTCGTTCCGATATGTTTAATCGATTCCAAAGCAGCAACAGGTCCGATGGCGATTTGCTGAACAGCACCCTGAAGCGTATGAACAGTTAAGGTAGGATCCAACGTCTGCGGTACCTGAAGCGCCACAAGTACAAGTGTGATAATGAAAGAAAACGGAAGGAAGATTCGAGTATTTGCTTTAACGAAATCCTCGAAGAAGTTCCCAATAGTCAGCCCTTTGCTCGTGATCCCCCTGACGAATGCCACGGCTACTGAGAATCCTGAAGCCGCAGAAGTGAACATCATCATGGTAATAACAACCATCTGTGTCAGATACGTCACGCCGCTCTCTCCGCTATAATGCTGAAGATTCGTATTGGTCATGAAGCTGATAATGGTATTGAAGCTAAGCGACGCCTCCATATTGCCATTTCCGACTGGATTCAGAGGCAGTATACTCTGTACCCGAAGCAGCAAATAGCCGAGAACTACAAGTACGGCATTCATTGCGAGTAAGCTCAGCGCATAGACCTTCCAGGTCATACCCTGACGTTTATGCAGACCAATCAGCTTATAGATAAGTCTCTCTGTTCCTCCGAACAGTCGGTCTGTCCGATTCGCTTCATTCGAGAATACATGATAGACGTAGGTACCAAGCGGCTTCACAAGCAGCGCGAGAATGGCAATAACAATAACAATTTGCAAAATATCCATGGACTAAACCTCCTGCTTGCAAGCTAGAACTTCTCGGGATTAATCAAAGCATAAATTAAATAAATGAAGAGGAGCAGCGCTACAATCAAAATGAAGGTCATGACGTTTCACTCCCCGTATTCTCAACTACTTTGTCGCAAAAGAATACAAAGCTTACGGCTACACCAAATCCACAGATTAATACAATAATCATCAGCGCATCCATCATTTCCATACACTCCCCCATCTCACTCATGAAAGGCTCTCTTCCTTCCTCACTCCAAAAAAGGGCAACAAAAAAGAAGCCTACGGGTATAAGGAACATACCCGTGGCTTCATGAATCCATAGCAAATCAAGCTATGGCAGCACGTCACGTGTTCTGTCGCCTCTCCCTATACGCTTACGAGGTTAGCTGTCGGATTCGGGCGTGAGAGTCGCCCTACGACTGGAAACATCCAGTTGATTCACCCCATGGCTGCTATGCAAACCGCGTTAACCGCGCCGCACGCTGCCTTTGGTTCCCCCGCTCCTTCGTGAGAAGGACTCAGCGATAAAGACAATTACAATTACAATAACAATTACAATTACAAAAATAATTACGAGCGCATGCATCGGATGCATGGATTACCTCTAGACTACCTTGGAAATATCAGCTGTATTCCTTTTCCGGAGGCCTCCGTTGTAAGAACACGATAACTGCTGAAATGAATACTACTCCTGTCTCCATTCGCTGTAAAGCGAGAACGAAGCTGAAAAACGAGTGCTTAAACCCTGAATATGACAAAAATAAACGCTTACAAAGGGCCGCAGCTTCATGCTACTCTCTCATTCGCGTGCATACGCCAATTCTCGAAAATAGTGTCTCCTATTTCACGTTCCGCACCACCGGAAGTGTCGTTCGGTATACGGATGTCTATATAGCGTCCGATGATCGAAATAAAAAGCTCTCTGGTTTCCCATCTCGAACCATATAACCGCTATCCGGGACCATAGTACTTCGTTTTATTGCTTTTTCTTTGATCTTGTTTGTGTTTGGCATTAAACACATTTACGCGGTAATTGATAAAAATAAATGGGCAAAAAAAAAATGGCCGTCGAGATTTCTCGACAGCCTGACGGCAATTTTAAGTTGCCATTTTATTTGTATTCATAGAAAAATCAATAAGAGCTATAGGTACATAATATTCTAATAATAAAATTAACATAAGTCTATTGTTTTTTTGGGATACCCTGTATATTTTCATTAAGCAACCGCGGTGTGAAAATAAGGAAAAGGAGATTAAAACAATGGAACCATATTATTGGGATAGTAAAATTGAGTATTTGAAAAAATCGGTAAGTTTGTATTACAACGACGATTATATAAAATTTCTCGTCGATACGGTTTGGAAGATTAATGACCCCGTCCACATCATTGATTTTGGCTGCGGCTTTGGTCATATGGGACTTCGCTTGCTCCCCTTACTACCTGCTGGCTCGAAGTATACAGGCATTGATGAAGGTGTGAAACTTATCGACCACGCACAAAATCTGTTTAAGGATTTACCATACGATACAGAATTTATACTCGAAGATTTTAATAACGTCATGTTTGAAAAAAAGTATGACATTGCTGTTTGTCATGGTGTATTGCTGCATATGACAGATCCGACGCTCTTACTAAAGAAGATGATTGATAGTGTGAAGAGTAAAGGAAAAGTTATCGCGTTTGAGCCTCATTGGATAGGCAATAATGCCAGTTTTCATTTTGAGGGTATTGAACAGTCTAGTGTCATACCTCTTGGTCAACTGCAGGAACTATTTGAGCGGGACGAAAAACGTACGGGGAAGGATGGCAACATCGGTCTGAAACTCCCCTTATATCTCAACCGTTTGGGATTACATGAAGTACAATGTAGAGTGAGCGATAAGGTGAATATATACGATCCAAAAGTTGACAGTGAAAAAGCGTCTACGATTTATGAAGCGATGCAATTCAGCGACCCTGGTGATCGTGAATCTTATATAAATGCTCTATTAGATCGTGGAATGTTAATTGAGGAGGCCGAACGGCAATACGAGGCTGAAAAGAATTTGTCACTAACATTTACTTCATCATTGGCTGCTACCTATGCAGCTGGTATGAAAATCACCTTTGGTACAGTAGAATAGCTTAAATGGATTTCTATTGAACGGGCAGAATAGTTGGAAATACAATTTGTGTTCCACGAATTAGAGAGCAACATTACAAAAGTCACCTTATGTTATAACTATAGTCGAACTGTTAGACACATGAGGAGATGAAAATAATGAGTAAGTTGAAGGGCAAGGTTGCATTAGTTACGGGCGCAAGCCGAGGGATTGGACGTGCCATTGCGATACGCTTGGCGCAAGAAGGTGCATTAGTAGCTGTTCATTATGGCAAGAACCGGGAAGCAGCAGAAGAAGTAGTTCGTGATATTGAGCGGAACGGAGGGTCAGCGTTTACGATTGGTAAGAAACTGGGTTCTTCAGAAAGTATAAAAGTTCTTTATAAGGCATTGGATGAAGCATTAATAGAACGAACGGGTGACACTCACTTCGATATTCTAGTGAACAACGCAGGGATCGCCCTCTTAGCTCCCATTGAGGATACTACGGAAGAAGCTTTCGATGAAATCATGACAATTAATGTAAAAACACCGTTTTTCCTGACTCAACAAGCTTTGCCACGTTTACGAGACGAAGGTCGAATTATTAACTTGTCGTCCGCTATAACAAGAATTTCCCTGCCTGCCATTCCCGCCTACAGCATGACCAAGGGGGCAATCAACACACTGACGCTCGCCTTATCCAACCAACTCGGCCCACGTGGAATTACGATCAATGCAATCCAACCTGGGTTTGTTGCCACGGATATGAATGCCGCGATGCTGCAAGATCCTACTGGACAGAAATTCGGTGCCGACTTTTCTACCTTTGGAAGATGGGGGCAACCAGAAGATGTCGCGGATGTCGCCGCTTTTTTAGCCTCTCCTGACAGCCGCTGGGTAACCGGGCAATTGATTGATGCTAGTGGAGGCTCTCATTTGTAAAGTCATCCGGAAATATGGTTGATCTTTTTGAAATTCAAAGTATTATCCGGCCTCTTCCTGGGGCTGGACTTTTTAATGTTGAATGGGAAGGAAAGTACAATTTTACGGGCAGGATAGCATGAAAAATTCTACTTTTGAGTGAACCGGATAGTTGAAGATCGATCGTTGATTAGGATGGACGGAAATGATTATAATTAGTATCGAATCCAATATAGGTAATCTCGGATTCAAGGTACATTGGAAACGACCAGATAATAAAATGACTATTCTTGCGCTTCCTTCAGGCCCATCCATTTTTCTGTGTGAAACGGAATTGCACCAGGGAATGATGTCTATCGTTATCGGTTTTGAAGCAGCGGATATTCGGAAGCTGCTATCCGATTTGCAGAGTAAAGGGGTGCAGATTGGGGAGATCAGAGGAAACGGAGGGGTAATCGAAGGAGAGATACTGGGAATGGATTTTGACTTCTTTGATCCCAGCGGAAATATGTTAGTGGCACATGCCACTCCAAAGTTTGTTGAGTAGAGCCAGGTCCAGCGATCTCAGGGTGCAGTCAGCACGTTCATCTATAGTGTCGTGATTCCTACTTATTCAAGCCCTCATCTTTCGTTAGTGGGGGCTATTTTGCATTACCTTGCAACATCTTCTTTTGTAAGTAGTCATTACGCGAACGGGCAGTTATGTTCAATTGGCACCCATTAAATGGCAACTTCAGGCTTGTTCTTGACGTATGTAAACATGGGAGTTAAAAATAGGAAAGGTGGCAATCAATAATGCTAAAGGTCAAGTTAGGACTGTTCTTGCTTGTGGTTGCCTTATTTTTCTCAGGCTGCGGTCCAAGCAAAACTGATGTTCTTGAAAAGTTAGTTTCAAAAAAAGAAAATCAGCTCAAAATGCAGATTTTCTCGGCTTCAAAAGATTGGGATTTCGAGGTAAATAAGGTGCATAATTCTGAACCAACTCTTCTTAAATACATTCAACAAGTAACTATTCATTCGGAGAACGATAAGTTGCAATGGTTAAAGATATTAGGTCTAGACGAGAAGAGCCCAGTTATCCTTATTTTTGATACCGAAAAAATGGTTTTCCACACAAATGACCCCGAGAAACTGAGGGAATTTGCCAAAAGTCTGGATAAGTAGCTGTTAAGCTAAAAGAGGGGGATGAAAGTTGAAATCTAACAGATTAAGAGTTCTTGCTCTTTTCTTAGGTCTATTGGTAATCATTTTGTTATTTTTTCTTTATATACCACCTGGGAATCGTGTAGTGGCTGACTTCGTTAGGAATACACGGCTTGAACAGTATGCAAAGATTATTGGAGTCAAGATTGAAAAAAAATACCCTCCCCAACCCAAAGTAATGGCTGGAACCGTTGATATCCCAACCACCCAAAGCACTTATTGTTGGGGGAAGTTGGGTTGTGCGGATTATGCAGGTGGGATAATTATGGTTAAAAATAAAATCAAAGCTATAGTATCGCCTGATACCCTTATCAAAATTAAGTATAACTATAGTACCTCTCCAAGCAAATTAACTGTTACACAGTTGGAGGAAAACAACAAATCCATTCTCGTTCAACTATCAAATAATTGTTTTCAGGCACCAAAAGAAAGTGGCGTCTACTATTACGAAATTTCGGCATCTTGGCAGACTAAAGGCGATACGTCCTCTGTATTTGCAATAGAAGTGAAGTGAGAAATTAAGCATCTATTCAACCGAGGGACGGAACACGATAGTTGAATGAAAGCAGCCAAAACCGGTCCTTTTTGAGGAGGCCACTGAAGAACTTGTAGTTTTTCGAAGCAGCTATGAGAAACGAATAAAAAGACGACCCCCATTCCCATTTTTTGGGGTAGGGTCGTCTTTTCATTATTTAAGCAGGCTTGTATGGCTGCTTTCACTTTATTAACTTCAATATTCGCTTTAGATTAACCGTGAATATGGCCACAGCGCCTTGGAGCTCCATGCCTAATAGACCCGAGGATGTCGCTATATCATACCCGTGCCTATGCTAAGGTTCGCTGTTCTTTGCTTCAATTTTGTAACGTTCCTTCGCTTTTTCTTTGAAGTATTCGCTTTCTTGGAACATCATTTGTTCCGTATGCTCGTCGGATTCTGTTTTGCCAGTCCGGCATCCACCCTCTTCTCGCCGGGGAGCTCCAGCTTCGTTAACCCGGATTCGCTGACCTTGCCATCGTTAGATCCCTTGTAGCCCGTCTTTGTGAAAGTATGATCCAGACCGACGCGAGCGTATTCCTCCCAATAGAGAACCCCCGACATCCCCCAAGTGTGATAGAGGAACGGTTTTTGAATGATTGGAGCCGTCCCTCGCTGATCCTTGATGTTCTCCTCCAAGAAGTCCTTCACCGAGTTGGCATGTTCAAGATGCGCCTGCCAGATGGCGACCGGGAAATCCTCCTGAATTTGAACCAAAGAGACGGTATCGCCATAAATGCTGTAAAAGCGAAGCACCTCGCCCTCTGGGAACAGGTATGCATGATCGTAAACCTCCGGCTCCAACGTAACGTCCAGTGGCTCCTGCAGGTAACGCGCCTGCTCCGACAAACCCGCGGCCAGCTTCCGGGCGCTCGCCAGATCGCCTTCGTACAGCGTTTTCTGCTGAGCGGCACTTAGCGGCGAGCCGATCGAAACCGTGCGGCCGTCCCAGTTCACCCGATAACCGAACTGCTCGGACACCAAACGAAGCGGAACGTATACACGGTTGTTCACCAGCTTAAGCGAAGCGTTCACCTCCATCTGCCCTGCTTTTTGATTCCCTACGCCAGCCGGTACTAGAATTCCTTCCACCGTTGCCGACTTCTTCCCGACGGCCAAACGTAAGGTCACCGACCATTTTCGGACCGTCGCGGTTTGCGTCTTCGCATTCCACTCCACTTTCGCCCCGAGCGACTCCGCCACGGCGCGGATCGGCACGTACAAACTTCCTTGATCCATAATCGGCGCGGTATCGGTCTGAACGACGCGGTTCATGGCCACGATCCGGACCGGCTCTTCGCCAAACACGGACGTGGCGCCAAATACTGCAAACAGCACGACGGCAACAAATTGCTTTTTCAACAAAATCCCTCCAAAGTTAAGGAAATGGCCTACTGCTTTAACGTCGGACGGAAAGGAAAAGTTGCGTTCAACCTTGCGTCCGCGCCCCGGGTTCTTTCATTTGTTGATAAAGCTCCCAATATGATTTGATCTTCTCACGCAAGTTCGTGAATTCGCAGGATTTCATTCCCATAAAACATAGTCGTAAAGATAAGAAGTTAAGATTGGTAGTTTCGTCTGCTAGTTTACTACCTCATAAAATAAGGTCGACCAGAAAGATCTGGTGACCTTATAATACGAACGGGCAGAATAGCATGGAAGAATGAAACTCATTCCATAATCTGTGGTGCTGCATCAGCAGCATGTATGGCTAACGGGCAGATTAGTATGTTGGTGAGGGGGCAGCAACCTTATGTACGAAAGATTACTTTTAGCAAGTGGAATGCCGCTTTTAATTATTTTTGGTTATCCTGCTCTTATGAAGACTGATAGTCCTGAATATTACAGGTACGTCAGTTTTATGGGGCTCACTCTAATTTGTATATATTTTTTTATTAGATATAGACGTAATAAAAGAAAAGATTAAGCTAACGAGGAACGATAGCGTGGCGATGGAACCGATTCATCGCTTGTTTTCATTGTAGGCACGGTTTGTTAAACAAACGGGCATGATAGTTGAAAAAGGAACTTAAATTCATATCTCGAATATCTAATGTAATCGGATAGCTAAAAATTTGATGACAGACAGGAGTTAGATACGATGATAAAAGGTTTCGGAGGAATATTTTGGAGAACTAAGAATCTTGAAGTTATAAAAAAATGGTACAGTGAAGTATTGAAGATTGAAATAGAAAATTGGAATGGGACTGTGATAAAACCCCAATTAGGAAATGAGACTATCTTTTCTTTCTTTACCGAGAATGACAGTTATTTTCCAACAGAACAACAAGTGATGTTAAATTTCCAAGTACATAATCTAAACGAGACTATTAAGCATCTTGAACATATTGGTGTACCTCTTGCAAAGAACATAGAGATTAGTGAATTTGGAAAGTTTATTTGGATTGAAGATCCTGAAGGTCGACTGGTCGAGCTTTGGGAGAAATAACGAGTTGTAATTCATTTGCTATTGAGCTCACGGAGAACGTTAGTTAATTGAACCAAGGAGCAGTTTGCCGTCAGCAGCTGCTCCATTTTTCATTAAGCTAAAGCGCAGAAATGCGTAATAAAAGGCGCGGGATCTTCAATAATCAGGATATTTTATTTACTAATTGTGGCAACATAGATACTCCAGTAAATAAATAATAAATCATAATGATTTCATGGAGGAGAATATGGCTGATATCATTTTAGACAATATCAAGATTACAGTAGAGTCGAATGACACTGATTACAATGAGGTGTGTGATCATTTATATGAGTACAATGTTCGTGCAACAAATGGTTTACTCAAAAAACCTGGCAAGGATATTAATTTATATTTAAAAGATGAATCAGGCAAAGTCGTGGGTGGTTTGTTTTGTGAAACTTGGTCTTACGGTTTGTATATTGATGTTTTCTGGATAGCTGATGAATATAGGCACAAAGGACATGGTAAAGTCATGATAACTGAAGCTGAGAGACGAGGAAAAGAACTTGGGTGTATATTTGCTCATACTTGTACTTTTACGTATCAATCCCCGGAATTTTATAAGAAAATGGGCTATGAGGTTTTTGGGGTTAATGATGAATACCCGGATGGAATAAAACAATTTTTTTTGAAGAAGAAATTGTAGTGTTCCATATACAATTCCAGAATGGAGATACCTTAAATGAATGCAAACTTATCCTCGATGCGATTAGAAACTGAACGTCTGGTAGTACGGCCTTATATCGAAAGTGATCTCATCGAATCGTTTGAACTCATGCAAAATCCAGAACTTTTCACTTACATGCATATGAGCGTAATGCCATTGGAAGATTACAAGGGTTTATTTCGTTGGTTGATCGAAAGTTACAATACCCCATTCGACCAACCGTTTAAATATTCATTTGCTATTCGTAGCAAGGCGACAGGTGCTTTCGTTGGTTGGTGCGGTGTAGGTCTTCTCGACTTTAGCGCACCAGATAATGAATTGTATTATTTAATCGGCCGAGATTATTGGGGCAACGGTTATGCGTCCGAAGCAGCAATGGCATTAACTACTTATGCATTCGATGTAATTGGGCTGGAACGATTATATGCAAAGGCAGATTCACAGAACGCAGCTTCACTTCGTATATTCACGAAGCTCGGCTTTGAGTTCGACTGCGTCCTGACAGGTTTGACAGAAGATAATCAAGATTGTAATGGTGAATTGAAGTACGTATTGACTAAAGAACGTTACAAAGCTAAGAGAGTGTAATGAGACCTATCAAGCTGCCTACTCGTTTGGCAGCTTTTTCCGCTAACGGAACACGATAGTTGATGAAAGCAGCCATAACCGGTCCTTTTTGAGGAGGCCACTGAAGAACTTGTAGTTTTTCGAAGCAGCTATGAGAAATGAATAAAAAGACGACCTTCATTCCCATTTTTGGGGGGTGAGGGTCGTCTTTTCATTATTTAAGCAGGCTTGTATGGCTGCTTTTACTTTATTAACTTCAATATTCGCTTTAGATTAACGTGAATATGGCCACAGCGCCTTGGAGCTCCATGCCTAATAGACCCAGCTTACATTCCTGAAGGGTGCCCTATGGCAGCCCTTACTCAACTATTCCAGCTAATAGCTTGTCAATATTTAATTATTAATGAACAAAACGAAGGATGCTATACTGATAAAAGGATATGACAAATAACCGTCCCACAGATATTGGGAAGGTTTTCCTCCATATCTAAGCGCTGCATATTCAGTCTAGGATGAATGCTTCTTTCTTGGTCAAAATCGCAAAAATCCAGTGGAGCAGTTTATTTGCACACGCGATCACAGCTACTTTAAACAGTTTTCCCTCTGCACGCTTTTTATCGTAATAAGCTCTTATTCTTTTGTTACGTGAGCCTTTCAGACCACACCTTACAGCTTGATATAAGGCTGTCCGAAGCCTCCTAGAACCGCGTTTGGTGATTTTATTTCGTGTTGCTGTAAACTTGCCGGAAGCAAACACACTTGGATCAATACCGGCAAACGCAACCAGTTTCTTGGCGTGATCGAACCGATCAATTTCCCCGATTTCAGCTAAAATTGTTGCAGCAATTTTGGTGCCAATGCCGGGTATCGATTGGACTAAATCATACTCTTGTAATTCTTCAGCCAGAGCCTCTATGGATTGATCAAGTTTCGCTAGATGCTCTTGGTATTGAAGAAGTAAGTTAATGAGCAATTCTAAGGCAATTAAATGACTCGGAAAAGCAGTCTCCCTAAAGGGATTTCGCTCTGCTGCAGCTATTAGCTTCTGTGCCCGTTCCAGCGACCACCGGTTAGAGTTGACATGTCCCACAAGGTGCTGTATCCGAACCGTTACGTCGTTCTCAGACATGGCCAGCACCGATTGAGACGTTGGGTATAGAGCCAGGAAACGGAGTGACACCTTCGAATAAAGGTCGCCAAACACGCCATGATATTCCGGAAAGACCTGATCTAACACCGCCTGAAACTGCAGCTTTGCTTGGACATACATACCCGTCAGAGACTCATATTGCCGAGTCAGGTAACGGAGATTCATCAGATACTGACCCCGCTTTTTGTAAGGCTCCAGCTCTTCTTTGTAGAACATTTCCCCCAGTTGATACGCATCAGCAACATCCGTTTTCACCTTGCGTAATTGGCTCTTTTTTGCTTGGTGTGAAAGGAACGGATTGATTATAATGTACAGATACGGATGCTCATCCAGGAACTGAATGACCGGGCTGTGATAATGGCCCGTTGCTTCTAATACAACGGCCGGACGCTGCCTAGTAAAGGACTCCAAGTCTTGAAGATAACGGAGGAAGGACGCTAATCCGTCAAGATCGTGCTTAAACCGGAAGGTCTTTCCGTAGGGCGTTCCCCGATCTGAAAAAGCTTGTGCATGACTTTCTCCTTTAGATACATCCAATCCAATGACAGGGTTCATTCAACCACTCCTGATCTGATATTCGCCGGCAACCCCTAGCCTTCTTGTCGTCCACAGTATCGCTTGTTATCCGGGATCTCTGTCCCAACCAGCCTAATCATGGTTTAACAAGTAGGGGGGATGAACGGAATAGCTCTCGGGATCCAAGTCCCACGGGCAGAAACGTTCGATCCCCGACTACCGTAATCTTATGACCACACAAAAATAAGGTCTACCAGAAAGATCTGGTGACCTTATAATACGATGGGCAGGATAATTCAACGAAAAATGCTTTTGCGGGAGGTTCCGAATGGACGAGCTACACCAAAGCAAAGATTAAGGTTCATACTTCACAGGATTTAGTCAATGGGAAGATGCTTTATAAGATTTGGATGAAACCATTTATGGAGTAATCAAAAAATCACTATTGACGTTTCGAATCGTTCAACGGGCAGGTTAGCGTGGCAATCTAATAAAATGTAAATATTTACAACAGGGAACATATGTTCTAAAATGAAGGGGTGAACTTATTACATAGGAGGCTCATGCATATGATAAATCGAATTTCAACGCGATGAAGAGAACGATACAATGAGCATTCATTCATATTGAAATAACGTTCCACAGTTAAATGTTGACAAATATAGGAGAAGGTCATAAGATTCTGTTGTTAATGATAAAAGTGATGGTGAATAACAGCTGATTTGTTATTCTCATCCTATCTTTCGGAGGAGGTTTTGCCGATGAAACCTATTCGCGTAAAAGGTGTAAATTCACATGATTGAAAGCGCCATCTTTGGTAATGCTCTTCACGTCAACGTATGGACACTCCATGCGAATTAGATCTTTTGAAAGAGATGATGATTATTCTGACCAATGAAATCAAAGCATTGTTGAACCAGAACCATCTACGGGAAGAAGAAATTGTTTATTCAATGCTCTGTGACCGGACGACTGAAGGCGGATTTCTGGACACATATTTAATATTAAGTAAGGATCGACTATTTATTGTTACCAGCCAGGATGCGCCATCATCAGAGAAAATATATAAAGGATATTCGGTAACTAGAAAGACAAATAAAAGTAATAAGCCTATTCAATCCTCTGGACAATGGTCGGTCGAGGTGATCGACATCCACAAGATTGAGAACGTTTCCATAGTTAACCTTGTTGCATCTGGAATGGTTGTTATTAAGGAAGAAGAAGAACGTGTAGTTGCAGCCTTTACGAATGGCGAGATGGGAAGAGCGTCGAAGTTTGCTTCTGCTTTCTCTAAGCTTAAGAAGCAAGAGGCCATTGAGGATCACCTCCTTAAGGAGGATCACGAGCATGCGGCTTGCCCCAAATGCGGCATGGTCTATCCGGAGGAAGGCAGACAGATTTGCCCGAAATGCATGAAGAAGCATGCGATTTTCGGCAGGCTGCTGTCCTTTGCAGGCCAGTATAAGAAGTCGATGTTTCTCATTATTCTCTTCATGTTAATAAATTCAGCAACCGGACTTGTAATTCCATACTTGCAGGGCTCCGTACTGATTGATCAGGGCCTTGGCGGGAAGGGCGTTTTTGCTCATAAAATCGGCCTCATTATTCTTCTCATTATCGGATTCCGAACCATGTCTCTCCTATTCGGTGTGCTGTTCGGTGTCATTAATGCGAAGATGTCCGCTAACATTGCTTTTGACCTAAAATCAAGCGTGTTCTCGTCCATGCAGCGGCTGTCACTCAGCTTCTTCCAACGAAAGCAAACGGGGCAGCTTATGACAAGGGTTACTAATGATGCGACTGAGCTTCAATATTTCTTCGTCGACGGATT
Source organism: Paenibacillus baekrokdamisoli (assembly GCF_003945345.1). GTDB lineage: Bacteria > Bacillota > Bacilli > Paenibacillales > Paenibacillaceae > Paenibacillus_Z > Paenibacillus_Z baekrokdamisoli. The sequence continues at coordinate 3,641,152 of NZ_AP019308.1, forward strand.
GTCCTATTTTATCGTTAATGCGATGAATATTATTGGAATAACAGCCATCCTGCTGGTATTGGACTGGAAGCTCACGCTGCTCTGTTTTATCCCGCTCCCTATCGTTATCATTCTTGTTCGCAAAGTGTTTCCTAGACTATGGCGGCTGTCATGGAGAAGGCATCGAACGATTAGTAAGATGAATTCCATCATCAGTGATACGATTCGAGGCACGCGTGTGGTGAAAGCTTTCGGTAAAGAGCAGAAGGAAATGGATCGCTTCCATAATGCCAATATGTCCTATTCGTTCGCAGAGCAATCGTTCAACAAGATGAGCGATACCGTGTTTCCGATATTGAATATTTTGACTCAAACCGGCGGTCTTCTCATCTGGGCATTTGGCGGCTGGATGATTATGCAGGGCGAAATTTCTTTTGGTAAAGTGCTGACGTTCGTCAATTACATGTACCTTCTGTACGGGCCTATTCAATTCATGAATAACATTGTGGGCTGGTGGTCGTACTGTATGGCTGCCGCACAGCGTATATTTGAGATTCAGGATTCCGTTCCAGACGTTACGGAGAAGGATGATGCCATTGAGCTTGTTCATATGAAGGGCGACATTCTAGTATCCAACATCGTCTTTGGATATGAACCGAATAAAGCGATTCTAAAGGATGTCTCGCTGCATGCCAAGCCTGGGCAAATGATCGGAGTTGTGGGTCATTCCGGTGCGGGCAAATCAACGCTGGTGAATATTATCTCACGTCTGTATGACGTCTCAGAGGGTGAAATTCGCATTGACGGAATTAACGTCAAGGATTTAACGACTGCATCTTTGCGTAATAACATCGGAATCGTCTCCCAGGATGTGTACGTATTCTCCGGAAGCATCGCTGAGAACATCGCCTATGCGAATCCAGAATGCAGTGTGGACGATATTATCTATGCGGCCAAAATCGCTCATGCGCATGATTTCATTGAGAAGCTGCCAGATGGCTTTGACACGATTGTCGGTACCGGCGGTCATAACTTATCCGGCGGTGAGAAGCAGCGTCTCTCGATTGCACGCGCGATTCTGCATAATCCCCGCATACTGATTTTGGATGAGGCCACAGCTTCTTTGGATACCGAGACAGAGCTGCAAATTCAGGCTGCTCTTGATTCCTTAATCAAAGGAAGAACAACGATCGCGATTGCGCATCGGTTGTCTACACTTCGAAATGCGGATTATTTGGTAGTCATGGATAATGGAAAAGTAGTTGAGAATGGAACGCATGATGAACTAATGGCACTAGAAGGCGCTTATCATAGCCTCGTGAAAAAGCATGATGAAGCGCTCAAAATGAATGAGGTGATTTCAGCATGACCGCAATAGTACCTTCTCTTGTTGAAAAAGAAGCAGCGATTACTCCAAGCGAATCCGATCTTGCAGATGCTGCTAATATTCGATACTTAACGCAATTCAATACAACCTTCACGAAGACAGCCGGCCAAATGCTAACAGTTAAGGTTGATGAAGAAGAGCATCCATCGGTTTATGTGCATTGCTCTTTCCCTCATACAAACAGGCGTATCTATTTATCCATTCGTACGATTGATAATAAGGAGATCGGTATGATCCGCTCCTTGGATGACTTCTCGCCGGAAACCACGGAGCTGCTTGAAGAACAAGTTCAAATCCGGTATTTTGCTCCAGAGATTACGAAGGTTGTTAATGTGAAGGAAGAATTCGGATACGCGTACTGGGAAGCAGAAACCACAGCGGGTTTATGCCGATTTACGGTCCGCGGTGGCGGGAGCAACACGAAACTCATATCGACAAGCCGATTATTGATTACGGATGTAGATGGCAACCGTTTTGTAATCGCGGACATTAACCTTATAAGCGAGAAGGAATATCGGATGGTTGAAATGTGCATGTAGGCGGCATGGCGCCTTTCATGAAGGGGATGAAGGTTTAAGTGAATCTCAATTTTATGCTTGCTGAGCATGACTTACTTGCTGCTCAGCAAGCTGTCGGAGAGACAATTGTCTATTGTGTGCCTGCTGATCTATCATTAGCCGGACGAAGAATGCCGGGTTTTCTTGTAATCGGTCAAGATAAATGGGCGTATGTGGAGGACGGCGAGGTGCGTGAAAGCCGTCTTATCGCCGAAGCTAGTAACTATAAGATCGTTCCTCTAATTGGTAATGCGGTTCTGGAAGCAGAAGTGCACCATACCAAACGCATCATAGTGAGAGTCACGATGCAGCATGCAGCCCGATATGGCTTCATTGCACAGATCCTGAACGATATGGCTGCTGAACGACGAATTCGTATTTTTAACAACGAAGAAGAAAGTGTCTGTGTAAAATGTGGCGGGCCGCTCGTACACGGGACTCGGGTGTGTCCGAAGTGCATGAGTAAAGCAGCCGCATTCAAAAGGCTGTTCATGGTTTCGCAAGCCCATTGGAAGAAGCTTGCGCTTGGACTCGTTGTATTGTTCGCCTCTTCAGGAATTTCGCTGACCGGGCCATTCTTCCAGAAGCTCTTAATAAATGGCTCCTTACAGCCACCCGCTGGACAAAGCGCAGATCGAAATATGTTTTATTTGGCCATTGCCGGAATGCTTCTTGTGCTTGTGTTAGGGGAATTGCTGGTCATTTCTCGAGGCCGCATAATGGCTGGCGTAAGCTCAGGTATTGCAGCCGATCTGCGGAAGATGGTCTTTGACAAAACCCAGCAGCTTTCACTCGGTTTTCTGACCTCCCAGCGTGCTGGAGATATTATGAACCGGATCACGTCGGATACGGATCGGATCAGGCATCTGATTCAGGAATTGTGTACAACTGCGATATTCCAGCTCATTATGCTGGTGTCCGCCAGCTATCTGCTGTTTCATGCGGATTGGCGGCTGGCTGTAGTTGTTCTAATCCCTGCTCCAATTGTCGCCCTCTTACATCGTTATATCTGGAAAACGATTCTATGGAAGCTGTTCCATAAGCAGTGGCGGGTGTACGATAAAGCCAATTCCTTCTTGCATGACGTGCTCAGCGGTATTCGGGTTGTAAAGGCCTTCGGCAAAGAGGATCGTGAGATCAAACGTTTCCGAGACTATAACAGTGAATTTGCCGCTGCGACGGTTCAAAGCGAGAGGCTATTCAGTATTCTATCTCCGATAACGAATTATCTCATCGAGCTGGGACAGTATCTTGTTCTGATGATTGGCTGTGGAATGATTATCGGCAAGCAAATGAACATCGGGGAACTGATTCAATTCAGTGCTTACGCATCTATGATCTTCGGCCCAATCGCCTGGTTGATGTTCATGCCTAGGTGGGTGGCTAACGCGGTGATCTCGATCGATCGGGTGTTCTCTGTTATCGATGAGCAGCCAGAGGTATTGGATGTTGAGGTTAGCGAGAATCATCCGATCCAAGGCACAATTTCCTTTAAAGATGTTATATTCGGCTACAAAACCTATGAGCCCGTACTGAAACAGCTTAATTTTGAAGTGAAGCAAGGTGAAATGATTGGACTTGTTGGTCATTCGGGTTCAGGTAAATCAACCTTAATTAACTTGGTATCTCGCTTCTACGATGTGACAGAGGGCGAGATTCTGATCGACGGCGTTGATATTCGCAGTATTAAACAAGAGGATTTGCGCTCCCAGATCGGTGTCGTGCTGCAGGAGACCTTCCTCTTCACCGGTACGATTATGGAGAATATCCGGTATTCCAAGCCGGATGCTTCACATGAGGAGATTATTCAAGCTGCAAGAGTCGCCAATGCTCATAACTTCATCATTAATTTCCCGGATGGTTATGATACGATGCTCGATGAGAACGGCAATAATTTATCTGGCGGCGAGCGCCAGAGGATTGCGATCGCTAGAGCCGTACTGAATAACCCTCGTATTCTCATCTTGGATGAGGCAACCGCCTCCTTGGATATCGACACCGAAATGGCGATCCAGGAAGCACTGCAGCGGGTGACGAAGAACCGAACAACCATCGCCATTGCACACCGACTATCTACGTTGCGCCATGCTGATCGACTCCTCGTTTTAGAAAAGGGAGAAGTGGCTGAGGTCGGTACCCATACCGAGCTGCTGGAGAAGAAAGGGATTTATTATAATCTCATTCACGCCCAGCGCGATATGACGAAGCCTAAGGTTGAACAGTCAGCAGAGAGTATTGCGTAATCGATAGCTCAATAGGAGATTTCTCAAACTGGGCTTTCACAAAGGGCGAACCCGAGTGAGTCTATCCCATAAAATGTGCAAAAGAACCTTCGGAACCACTTAAAAAGTGGAAAGAAGGTTCTTTTTTGGCTCTACTTTAATCAGTGCTTGGCATCACGAAGTACCTAGCGAAGCGGACGGAATCGTTCTGAAGAAGCAATAGCGTTCGCCTTTGTCTCCTTATTTCTACCCCTAAGGGATAGAATCAAGAAATAGGGAGACAACAGCGACCCTTAAGAATGATCCGTCCGCGCAGCGGGCTTCTATGGAAAGTCCCTCTTCCATTAAGCCTTTTCACGGCGATCCGCTGGCAGCAGCAGGGTTAAGAAACCGAGCAACGGAAGTACGCTTGAGTAGGTTAATACTTGCGTAAGTCCCCAGACATCGGCAGCTTTTCCGATTACAACAGCTCCGAGTGCCCCCATGCCAAATGCCAGACCTGTAATCAGACCCGATGCCATTCCCACCTTACCAGGCAAGAGCTCTTGGGCATAAACGACTGTGACGGAGAAGCCGGAGAACAGAATAAATCCCATGATGAAAATGATCGGATACACCCATGCGAGCGACAGATGAGGCAGCATAAGAGCAAACGGAGACGAGCCCGCTATCGAGAACAAAATAACCTTCTTTCGGCCAAAACGATCAGCTAACATTCCGCCAAAGAACGTGCCCATCACACCCGCAGCCATAAATAAAAAAATAGGAATCTGAGCCGCCCGATCCGTTAGTCCGTATTTATTTCTAATAAAAAACTGAAAATACGTTGATATTCCGCTGTAGTACCATGACCGTGCAAAAACAAGCAGAATCAGAACCAGCATCGCATATACAATAACCTTGCGGTCGCGTCTGGCATTCTCATTGATGTCCGTCTTAGCAGCACGCTTCACAGGCTTACCATGCAGGGCAAGCTGTTCTTTATACCAAGGAACAACACGCAGGAGAATAAGAATTGCAGTAGCAGCCAGCAATGTCCCCCAGATTGCACCTGGCTGACCTAAGGGCAGGAAGATAAAGATCGTCATTAGCGGAGCCAGTGAGCTTCCCAAATTACCCCCAACCTGATAGATCGACTGGGCCAATCCACGTCTGCCTCCTGCTGCAAAGTAGACCACACGAGAGCCTTCTGGATGGAAGATCGCTGAACCTAAACCTACAAATATAACAGCCAAAATGATCAGGAAAAAGCTTGGCGCAACAGAAATTGCAGCCATCCCAATTAAGCTGAGTCCCATTCCCATCGGCAGCATCCAGGGTGCAGGCCTCTTGTCCGAGAAATAACCAACCACTGGCTGCATAAGCGAAGAGGTCATACTAAGTGTGAACACGATCCATCCCATTTGCCCATAGGATAGATTCAGTGATTTCTCCAAAACGGGGAAAAGTGCGGATACGACGGCCTGCATCGTATCGTTCATTAAATGTACCCCACTGATCGCGAATAAAATGGCATAGATCGTTCCTGTTTGAGCAGCAGTCTTATTTGCTGAAGCTATTCCCATCCTGATACCGTCTCCCCCTACACGAAAGTTTACAAGCCACAATAATCAAGTCTATCAAAGATAGCACACCCTAACTAAGGTGACAAATAAAGATAATCAAGAGGGTGAAATTATTCAAGGGGTTACCGAAGATCAAAAAATCATCGTCAATGAATAAAAAAGAAGCGCCTGGATCCGGTCGTGCAGCGTTCACACATTCGGATCCAAGGCGCTTTCATGCTTACGTACGATTAAGCTGAACTTTCTTTATTCAAATCGCAGTGCTTCTATCGGTCTTAAATTGGAGGCTTTGTTCGCCGGGAATAGGCCGAAGACAACCCCGATGAAGACGGAGAAACCAAAAGCCAGCCCCATAATCGGCATCGATAAGACAACTGTCATCCCCATAGCCTTCGATAGGATTTGCGCGGTCCCGATCCCGATGCCCACACCCAATAGGCCGCCAAGTCCACTAAGCGCGATTGCTTCAATGAGGAACTGCGTTAATATATCCCTCTTCTTCGCACCGATCGCTTTGCGAATACCAATTTCCCTCGTTCGCTCCGTAACGGAAACAAGCATAATATTCATAATTCCTATGCCGCCGACTAGCAGCGAGATCGCTGCTACACCACCAAGCGCGAGGGATAACGTATCCGAGATGCTGCTGAAGGAATCCAGCAGATCCTGCTGATTGAACACGCGGTAGCTATTCGTATTCCCTCGAAATTTAGCGCTTAGCGCTGCCTCAAGCTCCGCTGTGACAGCTGTCATCTTATCCGATGATGCAACCTGTACACTAATCGTCTTAACACCCTTGGATTTGAATAACCGTTCAGCGCTTGTGATCGGAATAACAACAACCTCGTCATTCGAGCCGGTTAGTGAGCTGCCCTTCGTAGCCAGTACGCCGACCACTTTATAACGAACACCATTGATGAGGAAACTTTGACCGACAGGATCAAGTGTTCCGAATAGATCCGTCGCCGTCGTAGAACCGAGCACGGCTATTTTCTGATAATAATCAAGATCGATTTGGGAAACGAATCTTCCTGCTGCCAGCTTGTAATCCTTTACGTCCAAATAATCTGCTGTCGAGCCAACAACGTTGACACTAACGCTCTGCGTTCCATTCTTGACCGTTGCGTTGGACGAATTCATCGGAGCCGAATATTGAATATCATTCTTCGCGGTGATGTCCTTCGCTTCTTTGTAGTCGACCGTTGTCTTAGAGCCACGACCGGTAATATTGATGGTCAACAGGTTCGTACCTAAGCTCTGTACCTGATCCGTTACGTTCTTCGTGGTGCCTTGACCCACACCGACAAGCGCAATAACAGCAGCGACGCCGATAATAATCCCAAGCATCGTGAGCAAGGAGCGCATTTTGTTAGCTAGAATGCTTTTGAAGGCCATTCTGAAGGCTTGGCTGATGTTCAATTCTCTCACCGCCTTCCTCGCTGATTTCACCATCCTGAATGCGTACCACGCGGGAGGCTTGTGCAGAAATTTTGGGATCATGCGTAATAAGCACAATTGTATGGCCTTGATTGTTCAACTGCTTCATAAGCTCCATCACTTCGATTCCGGTCCGTGTATCAAGCGCTCCGGTCGGTTCGTCGGCAAGCAGAATCGGAGGGTTGCCAGCAAGCGCTCTGGCAATAGCAACACGCTGCTGCTGCCCACCTGACAGTTCACTTGGCTTATGGTGAACACGTTCCTCAAGCCCTACCTTGCGGAGTGCTTCGATCGCCTGCTCTTTCCGTTGTTTACTTGGAACCCCTCGATAAACGAGGGGGAGCTCCACATTTTCAAGTGCGGACAGCTTGTTTAAAAGATTGAAGCCTTGAAAGATAAAGCCGATTTTGCGATTGCGTATCTCTGCAAGTCTGCTTTCTTTTAGACGACTCACTTCTTCTCCATCCAGCCAGTAATTCCCTGATGTTGGCCCATCCAGACAGCCGATCACGTTCATCAGTGTTGATTTTCCCGAACCCGACGGACCAATGATTGCAATAAAATCACCGTATTCGATACGAAGAGAGATATCGCTAAGTGCATGAACGGTTTCCCCGCCCATCTTATATTGCTTGAATAGCTTATCGATAAGGATTAAGGATTCACGTGTAGCTTTCATTACCGTGTGCCTCCTCCGCTTGAACCGCTTGAGGAAGATCCGGCGCGTTGACTGCCTTGACCGCCGCCAAAGCCGCCACCACCAAAACCACCAGCTCCGCTTCCACCACTAAACCCGCCAAGTCCGCCTAGCCCCAAGCCGCCTGCTGCGCCTTGCTGCTTCGTCGTCGAACTAGATGAAATAACGGTAGGCAGAATAACTTTATCGCCTTCTTTAAGACCAGAGACAACTTCAATATAATCCTCATTATGAATGCCAACCTCAATGACTTGCGGAACACCTCCGCCAGTCATCAGTGTACGAGAACCGCCTTGACCGCCGCCATAGCCGCCTGTGCGATTACCACCACCGTAGCCGCCTTGACCGCCTGTGCGATTGCTGCCACCATAACCGCCTTGGCTGCCTGTGCGATTGCCACCACCACCATAACCGCCTTGGCCTCCTGTACGATTGCCACCACCACCATAACCGCCTTGGCCTCCTGTACGATTGCCACCACCATAACCGCCTTGACCACCCGTTTGACCCGTGCCTTGTGCTCCGCCAGCTTGACCTGTTCCTTGACCGGTCATGCCTTGTCCGCTGGCTGTGACTGGGCTGCCAGTAGGGATCAGAACCATATAGCGTTTGCCTAACGATTGAACCGCATCAATGGGAAGTAAAAGTACATTATCTTTTTTCTCAATTTCAATGCTCGCCTCTGCGGACATCCCGCTCTTCAGACCCTCTGCCTTATCAAGTGAAATAGTAACATCAAAAGTAGAGACACCATTGCTCGCCGTACCCTCATCAGCGATCTTCAGCACTTTACCCGTATAGCTCTTATCCGTAAGCGCTTCTACGGAAACCGTTGCTGCTTGCCCAACCTTCACTTGTGAGATATCAAGCTCATCAACCGCAACTACAATTTGTAAGCTTGCAAAATCCGCAATCTCTGCTATTTCAGAGGATGGATTAATTGAATCTCCTGCGGCTACTGACAAAGTTGTTACCGTACCGTTTATAGGTGCCGTTAAAGTGCTGCCTGTTTCACTGCTCTCAAGGTCAGCAATGGTTGCATTGGATTGTTCAATGCTGAGCTGTTGTTTCTTCATATTCAGCTTCATGCTAGCAATATTATTCTCATCTGTCTCACCTTTGAACTTATCCTGCATATCCTGCAGATCAAGCTTCTTACTCTCCAGATTTAGCTGCTCGCTCTTAATCTTATCGGAGTTGTCTACACCCTCAATTGTTGCCAGGACATCTCCTTTTTTCACTTTATCGCCAACTGCGACCTTTACGGTACCAACAGTACCTTGTTCCGATGCTTTTATCGTCTGACGCTCGGCAGGTGCCAAGCTTCCGGTTCCACTGACATGAACATCAATGGTTCCTTTCGTCACAGTTGTCGTTGCAACGACGGCCGCCGCCGTCTCCTTCTTCGTGCCCATCTTCAAATAGACAAGCACTGCAGCCGCGACGAGCAGTACGCCTATACCTAGCAGCCACCATTTTTTCATTGTTTATTCCCTTCCTTTCCAGCATTAGCTGGCATCTTACGCAGCATCACGTATTGCGCCGTTGTTTTGTTCGTCTCATCAAGCCATATGGTTACAATGTCGCCTTCTTTCAAATCCACTGCTTTTAGCTGACTCGTTGTCATTCCTTGTTGCCCGCGCGTTGTGGAAATAATTGGGGTATTGGCATTGATGGTGAGCGTCGTTTGCCCCTCTTTAAACTCCATTTGGAAACCGCCAGACCGACGACCTCCTGCTCTATTACCTGAACCGCCAGTTTGATTGCCATTCGCTCCATTCCCAGTAGGAGCTTGGTCTACGCTGCCGCTCGCACCTGAGTCAGATTTGGAGCGATTCCAGCAGCTCCACTACCATCTGTTCCAACCGTCTCTTGTCCATTATTGGAAACGACTGAATTTCCACTTTGAGCTCCACATCCTGCCAGCATAACGGTCATTAGCATCACTGCGACCACGAGTTTGATACTAGAACGCTCCATAAGACTATGCCTCCGTCTCTCAATGGTCTAAAGGAGAAACTTTACCTCATTATCAAAGCCTTTGTTAACCGTTTCTCCTGACTCGAATTTTAGAATAGCATTCATAAATGAAGATCATGTGAATCTGCTGCTGCCTGATGATAAGAGGACACAAAGTTTTTTTATGTGACCCATTCCTTGTTTGCAAAAGTAAAATTGCACACCAAAAGGGATACCGCTAAAGACGGTATCCCTTTTGGTGCAAACTCGGCTTTCATAAGTAATCAATTGATAACAAACATTGAGGAGGCTAGTGCTTCCGCTAATGATTCGGCCTACGCCTATACCTATGCCTGTGCCTGTGCCTACGCCTTCAATCCTTTATGAATGGTATCGAGTAACCGATGTGTCCCGTCACAACTATACTCCCAAAACATCACACCGGCTAAACTGTTATTTTTAACATAATCGCATTTGTGCAGAAGCGATTCTTCATCGTCATAGGATATGAGGCTGCTGCCGTTGAAGAGGAACGGCGCACAAGCTTCACTATCCCAATAACGGGTATACCCATTCTTATTGATGTAATCCGCCGAAAGGGCCGTGAAGTCAGGCCCATAACCGCCCGTGCTTCCGGCCATCTGGAGAAGCCCGTTATTACGATCCGGAACTTGATGCCAGATACGGGAGTAGAATGCGGCACCAATGACTATTTTCTCCCTCGGAACACCTGCACGGATGAATAGGTTGACGGAGGCGTCTGTACTAATGCGGAACAAATCACCGGTCGGGGTAAATAAATTCGTGTGGTGACCCGTCAGCGTTTGAAATCCCCCGCGCATATCGTAGGTCATCAATTGAACAAAATCGAGATATTGCTGGACTAGATCCATCTCTGTACCGTCTACGTAATACTGGTCAGCTCCCGCAGCAATGGTAAGCAAATAATGCCGTCCGTCCTGTCCCCCTTTACGATCCAAGGCTTCCCTCATCTTCTTCAGGAGTAATGTGAAATTCGTCTTATCCTCAGGGCTCGAATGAATGTCAGCTTCTCCATAACAAGGGTATTCCCAATCCAGATCAATCCCGTCAAAAGGATAGTCGATCAATACACGGATTGCCGAATCGGCCATACGTTCTCTTCCCGCTTCGGTAGCAGCAGCTTCAGAGAATCCTCCTGCGCTCCATCCTCCGACTGACAACAGAAGGTTCAGCTCGGGATGATCGCGTTTGATCTCCTGCAGAAGGTCCATATGTTTCATATGATCCGTGCAAATCTTATCCTCCCGAACATGCCCGAATGCCACATTCAGATGAGTCAGTTTATTCAGGTCTTCCTGTGTCATCTCAGAAAGCTTGGAATCGACGACATAACCCGCAACAATGTATTCCTGTTCCTGTTTCATTAATTCGATTCTCTCCTGTCCGTCTATTATTCCTTCCATAGCTGTCCTTCTATTATTCCTTCCATAGCTTGCCGTCTTCCCTAATGTAGAAGGTTGTACGCCCATCTGATGAAGGCGTAGAAATCTGAAATAGTCTGCTGGTCGTTTCGATCACAGGTGTGATGCTCCATGGATCTTCACCCTTCAACAGCTTCTCGTCCTTGGTAAATTCACCGTGACTTGCAAAGTAATTGCGTTCACGGTAGTACAGCTTGCGCAGCTCCCATTTGATGCGTTCATCTGGTGAGAGCTGGAATGATTCAGGACCGTCCCCATCAGTGAATACGACATATCCCCATAGCTCTGGATAATGCATGTTGATAATGCCCATCGGGGACCATACCCAGTTATCTTCTGGATAAGACTTACCCGTGTCCGGATTCAGCACCTTGCGGTATTCGCCATCCTCGACCTCTGCTCGCCACTCGACTCGGGAGAAATTAACGCGCCAGAACTCGCCTTTCGCCGGCCGACGGCCTTCGGGTGCACACTCACGCAAGCTAGTCCAAGGCATCGCCACTTCAATACTCCACTTCCGATTGGCCGCTCCCGGCTTATTCAACTCGCCGTCAATATGCACTGCGCTCTGGAGTCCGTTAATATCCCAACCGTTAACCGGTGGCCCGCCGTCACGATACGGCTTAACTAACATGAGATCCCATACCGTGTTGAGCGCATTGATCTCAAATTCATAATATTGGTGCGTATCCCCATCAGGGTCAATGAAAATTTCAAAATCATTATCATAGAAAATGACCGATTCCCGCTCCGTCAACGTAGCCCAGATCTGATCTTCCATCAATTCCGCTGCAAAATAAAAATAATCGTCATCCCATAGCATCTTGACCCGGGTACGCTTCATAGGCATCGGACGAAGATCCCCTTCGATATCGACAAAATCATCCGTCCAATCTGCTTCTGCCCAGAAAGGCTTATCCACACGACCATCTAGAACAAGTGGCGCGGCCGCGCGTCTACACATATATTGTTTCGGAGCATAATCAATATTAGGCTCCGGTACTCCACTATGATTCATCTTTTCTCCTCCATGCTCGCTTAAAGGATACATTCATCCCAGAAGCGGCGTAAATTGTCCATCGCAATACGGGAGGCTGACTTGCATTCTTCCATCCCTTCAAATTCAATCGTGATATACCCATCGTAGCCAGATTCCTTGATCAGCTTGACGATCTTGCGAATATCGATATCACCTTGACCCACAATAGCTCCGCGCAAATAGTTCCCGTTCGAAGTCGTGAACCAATCTCCACCACCTGGATGCTCGTCATACGCCCGGAAGTAGAAATCCTTGAAATGAATAAGGGATGCATAAGGCAGGTTCTTTTTCACTCCGATAATCGGATGCTCGTCCACACACATGAAATTCCCGATATCGAGTGTGGTCTTGAAATTAGGACGGTCTACCGCGAGCAAGACGCGCTGCACCCGGTCGCTGGACTGTACGCTGAAGCCGTGATTCTCGATCGTCGTCGTGATGCCATACTGCAATGCGTAATCGGCAATGTGCTGACTGCCTTTAACCATCAGATGCAGATTCTTCTCGAACCATTCGATGGTTGTCTTCTCTTGAGGCAGGGTAAACGCGGTAACATCATGACGCATATGCTTCATGCCGAGACGGTGAACAAGATCGACATGCTGTTTGATCCGAGCGACTTCCTCATCGAATAATGACTCGGTCTCCTGAACAAAATTTGCCGGCATCGAATAGTTGGACAGCTCGATTCCAACTTCCTTCGCCTTCTCCCGAACGGCATCCGCAAGTTCCAAGGAATCGACCAGCGAGTACCCATACGGGACAATCTCCATATGCTCCCCGTTATTATCCGCAATCCACTGAATGACATCAAGTATGCTCATCTCTCCAGACTTAATTGCTTGCAATAAACTGTATGAGCTTAATCCAATTTTCATGATTCCTTCTCCTTCAGGTTGGGCGACTCCGCCATAAGTCTTACTAATTGTGTGAAACAACAACTCCAGAACCGCCGTACATATCCAGTTCTTCGTCGAACTCTAGTTTAAGTACGGTTACTTGTTCATGGGTATCTTCAGGTGTCATGTGAATCCATGTTGTACCTGGAATGTTGAACCAAGGCACGCCGCCATGAATTTCATGCGTAAGCTCTTTGCCAGAGTGAAGAACAGTGATTCTCTTGATCGGGTTTGATAGTCCTTTCAGACATACATTCTCTTTCGGATCGTCATATACAAAAAGGTACAAGGTCTGTTTATCTTTAGAAATTGTACTTCCTCCTAAGTAATAACGTGTCATAATTCCTTCATCTGTTCCAAAAACAGCTTCTTCATGCGTTCTAATCCATTCACCTAGTCCTAACAGAATATCTTCTTGTCTCTTATCGATCGTTCCATCTTCCATCGGCCCGATATCCAGCAGCATATTGCCTCCCAATGTGATGCAATCACAAAACATTCGGATGATTTGGTTCAACGATTTATACTGATTATCCGTCGGTACATAACCCCAAGAACTATTGATCGTTGTGCAGAACTCCCATGGTCCCTCTGGTCGCGTAATCGGAATACCTTGCTCTGGGGTTTTGTAGTCTCCATGGCCTTGCAGACGCGAGTTGATCAAGATATCAGGGTTAAACGATTGCAGGTACTGCTTGAACTCAGGCAAATCCCACTGCTCGGCACTTCTTTCCCAATCTCCATCAAACCACAAGAGATCAACTTTACCGTAGTTCGTTAAAATCTCTTTCAGCTGATCCCTGTTAAACTGTAAAAAATCGTTCCATTTCTCTTCATCTTGAATGCCGTCTATAGGGCTGGAAAATTTATTTACTTTGCTTAGATCCTCGGGTACTTTGCCACCTTCATATACACTTGGATAATCGGGGTGTGACCAATCGATCAGAGAATAGTACATGCCAAGGCGAATGCCTTTTTTAGTTATAGCTTCCGCATATTCTTTAATAAGGTCTCTTTTGACTGGCGTCTTTTTCACAACGTTTAAATCACTAAATTGAGTATCCCATAAGGCTACACCATCATGATGTTTCGTCGTAAGGACAGCGTATTTCGCACCTGACTTTTCAATGAGATCGGCCCATTTGTCTGCATCAAACTTCGATGCCGTGAAACCATCTAATTGCTTCATGTATTCATCATAAGGCATTCTTCCATTATAGAAAGACCATGATTCAGAAACTCCCTCTACTGCATAAATACCATAGTGAATAAAAATCCCTAGTTTTGCTTCCTCGAACCATTTTTGCATCTTTTTCATCTCCCATTACACCTTCCTCTTCTGTTTGTGCCTTACTGTATTCGAAATACATGCGCAATCGGTGCTTTATCCAGCCGTTCACTCTCCGGGAGACGCACAGCGATTCCATTCTCCGTCCGGCGGTAATTCAGATTGTCTTGCCCGCCAACGAGATCAATCTGGCTAATGGTTGCCTGTAGTGGGAGGTGTATCTCTTCCTCGACCGCTTCATGCTCATCTTTATATAAGTAGAAGGCATAGGTCGTATCACCTTTCTTAGTGAATTGGTAGTTGCCTACAGAATACGGCTCGCAAATCCGCGTTCCATAGATCGCTTCACCATGAACCTTGAGCCACTCTCCTATTCCCTTAATCCGGGAAATTGCAGTTTTAGGAAGCCTCCCATCTGGCTGCGGTCCTACGTTAAGGGCGAGATTGCCGCCTTTAGCGACAATTTCAATGAGCAAATGAACCAACTGCCGCACCGATTTATACTCATCCTCATAACGGAAAGAGAATGAGGTGCCCATCGTAATACAGCTCTCCCACGGAACATTCAGCGGATGCTCAGGCAGTGTCTGCTCAGGTGTAATCACATTCTCATAAGGACCTCCGATGGTACGGTCAGCCGAGAGCAACCAAGGTTGTTTTTCACGCGCCTTGTCCACTGCTTCACCAAGTCTGATGTTCTGGTCGCCGTAGTCATTGACCCATCCTGCATCGAGCCATAGCATATCAATACGGCCGTAACCCGTCATCAGCTCGTTAATCTGCTTATGGGTGAATTGCACGAATTGCTCCCACAGCCAAGGATATTCCTTTGGATCATAGGAAGGTCCACGCGACGTAAAGGTTCCACGCTCCATGCCTGGTGCCCAGTAGTGAGGCGTGTGCCAGTCGGCCTTCGAGAAGTAAGCAGAGATACCTAAACCTTTTGCACGGAAAGCATGGAATAGCTGCTTGCAGATGTCGGCATATTTATGCGTATGGAATGGACAGGCCGGACCTGTGATGCGGTAGTCGGTCGTGTGCGTATCCCACATGCAGAAGCCGTCATGATGCTTGGTCGTGAAATTCAAATATTTGAAGCCGTTCTCTGCAGCCAAATCTGCCCATAGCTCAGGCTGAAAGCGGAGCGGGTTAAACGTCTTGTTTAATCCAAAGTACTGCCGTTTCAATTCTTCAGCATCGACATCCCAATCGATGCCATCGCGGGACCATTCTTCATCTTTGTCGCTGAGTGCCCACGATTCTACGACGCCAAGCTGAGCGTACGGTCCCCAGTGCATCATGAGACCCAGCTTCTGATCCTTGAACCATTCTAGACGCTCAAGCAGAAGCGGATTCTCAGGCTTCACCCATTCTGCTTCACTGCTGTAGTTATGAACTCCCTGCTCGACCACTTGATCCATTTCATATTCTTGTTCTTGTTCTTGTTCTTGTTCTGTAACATGCTTTTCACTCATAATAGACCTCCAATGATAGATTCATCTTCAAGCAATACTTGCGCTCTATGTCCAAACGGTAGATTTGTTGTTATCATTAAAAAACATCGGCAATAATAACAGGAGGCAGAATAAATGAATCGGAATTACTTCAAATCCAAACTATTCTTAAAATATATATGGTCCTACTTATTCATTTTGCTTCTCCCATTAATCCTCATTACCGTTTTCATTTATGAGAACGCTGTCAGCAACCTCAGGTCAGAGATTGAACAATCTCATCTCAATCAATTAACACAAACGAAAACGATTATTGACGGCCGAATGAAAGAGCTCAGCGAAATCGCCTCTCGTGTCTCCTATGACCAAAGGCTGACCCCTTATCGAGTCCATGATCCTTATTACAGCGGTGAAGCGATTCAAGCGCTGGATCAATACAAAGCATCAAGCTCTATCATTGGTGAAATGTTCCTGTATTTTCACAAGGATGATAAAATCTACTCTTCCAAAGGAATGTCGAATCTTAACGTGTTTATAAGTAATTATAGCTTTCACAAATGGAAACAAGCGGACCTCACCCAAGACTTGAACAGCGTGATATTTCCATCCATGCGTCCGGCCGATCTCGTCAATCGTAACACTCACTTGCAGCAATCAATGCTGGCTTATCTGGTTCCAATTACACCGAACAGCCCTAACCCGCATGGCACGATCATGTACTTAATCCAGGAATCCGAGCTAACCGGCTTGATCGATTCGATTCTTGGGAAGTTCCAAGGATTATCCTATATTTTCGATAATAATGGTCAAATTCTGACCAATAATCGCCAGGGGGAATCCCTTGTGGATGCGGATGCCAAATCGCTCTTTAAGCTCTCTTCAGGTATTCACAGTAAAACTATAAACGGCAGCCAGCATTCTATCGTATCTGTCAAATCAAAGGAAAACGGATGGACCTATGTGACATTGATGCCAAGCGCTCAATTCTTCAGCAGCGTGCTGCATGTTCGCAGCTTCATCATCATGTTGTTCTGCATCGTTGTACTTGTGGGTGCTGCAATTGCTCTCTTGCTTGCTAGAATGCAATATCAACCGATATCCGTCCTGTTGGAATTCGCGAACTCCAAATCCAAACCGAACGGCTCGGCAGCTCAGTCCGTACCCTCCGGCAATGAGCTTGAGCGAATTCGAACAGCTCTGCAGGATTACAGCTCTCGGGTGGATCTTCAGGAGCCCTATGCACGCAATCATTTTCTGTCCATGCTGCTGAAATACGGAAACGCCCAGAGCATGACGCCAGCTCTCATGTCAGCGTTCGACCTTCAATTCGACCGTTCTCATCACTTCGTGATGGTCATCGGATGGGTTGAATCAGAAGATCATCTAGGCGACAGACAAGATCGACAAGAAATTATCGAGCTGCTTGCCCAAGTGGAGTTCCCGGAACTAGCTGCACATGCCTATGGTGTTGAGCTCCCGCAGCCGAATCAGCTCGCACTCATTGTCAGTTTTAACCTTGATGATACTATGCAGGAATTCATTCACGTCAGTCATATCGTCGAAGCGGCACGCAGTAAAATGCTCGAAAATTTCGATGTGATTCCGATGATTGGCGTCGGGATCTGCTATTCTAATCCTAACCAGCATAATCAGTCCTTTATTGAAGCCTGTTCCGCATATGAGCTTCGTATGTCAACTGGGCATGGCAGTGTCACTTATTTTGAGAATCTGTCTTATACGCCGGATCACACCTACTGGATTCCTAATAACGTGTTGTTGAAGCTCTCACAAAGTTTGAAGCTAGGAAGCTATGATGTGGCGGCACAGATAATCAGTCCAACGATCCGAAGTTTGCATTCTTCCGATCTTTCTACATTAATCATGCGCTGTATATGCTTTGACCTTCTGAATACGATGCTGAAGACTGCATCTGAACTCGGCATCCATAACGTCATGCAGGAAATTCCCCATAATATGATTGTCAATTCATTAGATGAATTAGAGCGCAGTTTCCTTAATCTTGCTTCCCGGATCTGCACGCAGGTTGAGCGGAATACGAAGAAGGAAGAACATTCACTAATGGATCAGGTAGTTGCCTACATTGACAGTCACTTTATGGATCATACACTCAGTCTCGAGACGCTATCCTTCGAGTTCGCCATCTCACCTTCGCATATCAGCCGTTCATTCAAGGAGAAGATGGGCCTGAACTTCATTCCGTATATTTGGAATAAAAGGCTGGAAGAGGTCATGCACCAATTAAAAACAACGAATGATGCGTTAAAGGACATCATTATACGTGTCGGATACCTCGATACACCTAACTTTATCCGTAAATTCAAGAAAGAAACCGGCTATACCCCAGGCCAATACCGTAAGCTCTACTCGGAAAACGAGCTGGCGGATACAGCATTGAATTTCGATGAAGAATAACAAAATATGATGCCAATATACCCGATCACCATTAAGCATGACCGGGTATATTGGCTTTTTTTATTCATTCATTCATTCATACATTCATTCATTCATGCATGAATTGAATAGTCATCCTACTTTTTCGAACCGTTCCATCGATCGTATGCGCCTTGATAGAGTTCGGCTATACGGTCACCGCCCATTTTTTTGATTTGAGCCGTATACTTATCCCAGTTAGCGAGTGGTTCTTGACCTGTTACGAACTTCGCTTCCATCTGAATCACATACGTGTTCAGATCGGACAGCAACGCGGAAGCTTCGCTCTGCTCTTCATTCGTTAAATAAACGTTAGGGAACGGCGCTTTGCCGATTGGAGTAAGTTTCTCCGCATTTTCCTTATCGATCCATGTGTCGAAATCGCTTTTAAGTCCTTTAGTAAGATCGGCTTCGTTCATACCAGGCGTGAGGATACCATAGTTAGGCGTCATCGTACCGCGGTATTCTTCACGATCTACGCCGCCAGGAACGGGAAGCCATTCTTTCTCATGTGTATCCTTGTTTTTGTATTTCCACAGCAGGTTCTCAGGACCTTGTGCGAATAGTGTAGCACCTTCATAGCTGTATAGGTAATCGATCCAACGCATTGTCGCTTCAGGATCCGGATTGCTTTTCGTAATGGCAAAGGTACCGTTCGCTGAGATACCTGGATGCTTACCATAGACAGGTGAGTCCGCAATTTCACTCTTCACAGGAGTCATCAATGGATTGTCTCCACTTGGTTCACCGCCAAGCGTGAAGTAAGGGTAGTAGTCATTGAACAAGGCAATTTGATTGTTTTTTCCTTTGGCTTTCTTCTGATCAGGAGTTTGCGAGAATGTCTCGTGGTCAAGTAAATTGTCTTTCCAAAGACGATTCATAAATGTCAGATAGCCTTTGTAGCCTTCTTCTTGTGGTGTATAGTGCACTTTACCAGCCTTATCGGCATAGATAACCTCATCATAAATGCCCCAGAAACCAAGGAAGTACATACGCAAATCGTCTAGTTTAACGGAAGTGAGCGGAATTTCATCCTTTTTCCCGTTGCCGTTCGGATCTTCTTCCTTAACACGCTTCAGGAAAGCATAGAGCTCATCTGTTGTCTTAGGCAATTCGGTAACCCCCAGAGCTTTCAGGAACTTGCCGTTATACCACATCGGGCTGCGATACCAGACCGCTGCTAGATCGATATTCGGAAGCGCATACATATGGCCGTCAGGTGTTGTAAAAGACTTGCGAATACCTGGATTCGCGTCGAAAATCTTCTTCAGGTTCGGCGCATAACCGTTATCAATATAACTTTCGAGAGGAATAAGAACGCCCTGACTGCCGTATGTTACTTGTTCAGCAGGCTTGAGATCAGCAGCATAGAACATATCTGGCAAATTGCCGCTAGCAAATACCAAGTTTTTCTTCGTTGCGAAGCTGTCTATCGGCGAATTTTGGTATACCATCTTGATGCCTGTCAATTTCTCCATCTCTTGAAGGACGGGCATTTTGTTCCAGTCCGCAACGCCAGCGTCTTGAGACATCATTGTCAACGAAAGCGGCTTACTAACAATCGGAAACCCTTCTTTCTTGACGTCCGAAACCGCCTTGGAAGATCCCGTGTCAGTTGAACTGCCAGCAGTACCCTCGTCTTTGGACGAACCGCAACCTGCAAGTGATGACATGAGTAAAGTAAGACCTAACAATAAGATGGACGATTCACGAAGCTTTTTCATCAAACATTCTCCCCTTTAGTTAAATTAATTGCTTATGAGTAAGATCAGCCCTTAACGGAACCAATCATGACACCTTGTACAAAATAACGCTGAAGGAACGGATAAATCGCAATAACGGGTACTGTTGCTACAATAATGACTGCATATTTGACCAGTGCGGCAATCTCAGCTTTGTTGTTAAGTGCCGCTGCTGATGACGCATCTATGGCGCCCCCGCCCTGTGCCGACATTTCTTGCAGAACAAGAATTTGTCGTAGGACGAGCTGCAGCGGGTATTTATCTGCATCATTCAAATAGATAAGTGCCGAGAAGTAGCTATTCCAGTTACCAACACCGTAGAATAATCCCATAACAGCGATAATCGGCATCGATAACGGTAGAATGATTTTGATGAATAACCGCATGTTCGTGCATCCATCGATTTGAGCGGCTTCCTGCATTTCCTTCGGGATTGAAGACTGAAAGAATGTCCGCGATACAATGATGTTCCAGATCGAAGCGGCTGAAGGAATAACAATCGCCCACATCGTGTTTACCATGCCTAATTCTTTCACGAGCAGGTATGTCGGCACAAGACCGCCGCCGAAGAACATGGTCACCATGAACATACCCATAAAAAAGTTTCGTCCCACAAAGTCTTTGCGGCTCAAGGCATATGCCGCTGGCAGCGTAACGATTAAATTGATCAACGTTCCTACTACTGTATAGAGAATGGTGTTCCCATATCCAGTCCAAATACTCGCGTTCGCGAAAACTCTTCTGTAACCTTCAAAGGTAATGCCTTTGGGCCACAGCCACATTTCACCAGCAGCGACTAACTTCGGATCACTGATTGAAGCACTGACCATATATATTACTGGATAAGCCACAATAATAAAGGCTAGAAACACATAAATATAGTTACAAATAACGAATGCTCTATCCCTACCGGTTTCTTTAACAGCAGAAATCATCGATTCTCACCTCCTTCTCTTACCACAAGCTGTTACTCTCATTGGAACGGCGAACGATCTGGTTCACAACAATCAATAGGATCGCGTTAACAACAGAATTGAACAACCCGACCGCCGTCGAGAAACTATATTGGGCATCCACGAGTCCCGAACGATATACGAAGGTCGAAATGACATCCGAAGCTCCCATGTTCAATGGATTTTGCAGCAATAATATCTTCTCAAATCCTACCCCAAGCAGACTACCCATATTGAGTATTAATAGAATGGTAATTGTTGGGATGATCGTCGGAATGTTAATGTAGCGAACACGTTGGAAACGTGAGGCGCCATCGATAATGGCTGCTTCATGCAGACCTGGATCAACACCTGATAGCGCTGCCAAATAGATTATCGTACCCCAGCCTGCGCTCTGCCAGACGCCCGAGAACACATACATCGTCTTAAACCATCTCGGGTCCGTTAAGAAATCGGGTGCTTTGAATCCAAGCCATTCAATCAAGTGAGTAACCATTCCCGCTGAGGGAGACAAGAACGTAATGATCATCCCCGCCATAACGACCACGGAAATAAAGTGAGGCGCATAAGTAATGGTCTGAGCGGCCCTTTTAAAATACCCGTTCTTTATCTCGTTGAATGCCAAAGCCAGTAGAATTGGAATCGGAAAGCCAATGGCCAGTTCATACAAGCTGATACTTAGTGTGTTCCATAATAAGTCCCAGAAGTAATAAGAATGAAAGAAACGGATAAAGTGATCGAACCCGACCCAAGGGCTTCCGAAGATCCCTCTTGTTGGAATGAAGTTCTTAAAAGCGATTTGTATGCCGTACATCGGACCATAAGAAAAAATAAGAAAGTATAAAACCGCCGGTGCTATAAATACATATAGCTCCCAATTTAGCAGGACTCTCTTCCATACTTTACTCTTTTCTTTCTTTTGTTCCGGAAGCGCTCTGCCTGCTAAGATACTTTTAGTATCCTGCATAGTATCACCCCCTCCTATTCAGTTAGTGTTTCTCTTGCTAAGTTGTCTTCGCCAGGATCGATATTTGCTAGCGCTTACAAAACATAGCCGAAAACAGATGAACTCGTAAATATGTCATTTTCGATTAGGGTACAAACCGCATAACAGCAGGGATTCCGCGGGAATGGAGAGATCATATAGATCTAAATAAGAGGTGTGAAATGTGTCATTTTTGATCAAAAACCTTTGTTTTTCCCCTTGCGCAATTTTAACCTATCCCCCTTTTCACGTTAATAAGACCTTCATTATGGATTCTTCCTTGCGAAATCATGAATAACATGTAAGCAGTTACATTTGGGAATGTTGAAGTGTCCTTCGTAACACAAAAAAGCCAGCGATGAGCTCACTTGGCTCTCACTGGCTTCTGCTGGATTCCGTTCCATTCAGTTCGATGCTGCTTGATTCCATGAACAGCATCCTCTTAAAGTTAGAGGATTTGGTAGTCCGGTTTTACTTTATCAAAATTCGGATTCTCTCCACAGACCATAAGCCCCATGCCCCAATCATAATGCTCCTTCGTCGTCGGGAAGTCCGTCGCGCTCCGGTACTGGAACAGCACATTGCGGCGTGTCCGCTCACTTCGGTTAGCTGGAGAGCCATGAATCGTCAAATAGTTGAAGAAAAGAACGTCGCCAGCCTCTGCTATACAAGGGGTTCCCATAGAAACGGGATATTCCTTGGCATTGAGATAATGTTTGCCGACATGCGGAAGTGTTCCTTCTTTATGTGAGCCCGGAATGACATGCAAGCAGCCATTATCCACATTCGCATCGTCCAAATGGACGCTGGCTGCAAGCATCGTATGCAGCTCATGCGGGAAATAAGGGGCGTCCTGATGCATTGGGAAAGCTGCGCCGTTCTCAGGCGGCTTCACTAACATCTTGGAATGATGAAGCTGTACGTTCGGACCAATCAGCTGGGATAGAACAGCTGTCATATTCGGATGAATGATTGCTCTCATGAATGCTGCATCATGATAATGAACATCATGGAAGCCTTTAAGCACAAGCTTCTTCAGCTCTTCAGGCGGCAGGAAATCCCCTTGCCATTGTGCATTATCATCTTTATTGATCTTAGCAGCACGATCAATGATCTTCCCTACTCCGTTTCTCATCTCTTCGACTTCTTCTTTATTGAATACACCCTTGACCAGCAAGTACCCTTGTTCATTGTAAAAATCAACATCCTGTGCTTTAATCATGATAGATCCTCCAGTGGGATGAAATGTCTTACTTATGGCTTTATTATAGCTTTGTCTGCGTATTCAAGTCTTTATCCAAGCAAGTCATCTTTTTGTCTTTTCACGCCATTTATTAATACTACAGTTAGGAGATGTCTTCGATATGTATCAATGGATGGCGAGTGACCGATGGCTGAATCAATATGCACTGCGGCTGCAATCCCAAGGTGCCGTCTTCACCGTTCATTATTGGGGCGCAGATGAGAATCACTTCTCGAACCTTGTTCATAAGCATTCCTTCTTCGAAATATGCTATGTCCTAGATGGTGAGGGCACTTATGTCGATCAAGAGATGCAATATCCTTTAACCGCACATACACTCTTCTACTCCCGTCCTGGAATTACGCATCAAATACAGTCAACACTTGGTCTGCAGCTGCTCTTCGTTGCCTTCGAGCTTGATGAGAACCAAAGCTCGGTTCCAGCTCGCAATACCTTTCAAGCATTAGCATCAACAGAGACCGTCTACATGACGGATGCGGAGCAGCATCCAGCTGCACAGCTATGGCGTTCACTTCTTCGACGCACGGATAATCAAAGTACTTTGCCTGAAGCATTAGTTCCTGAGCTAGCTGGCGTACTTATAAATTCACTTGCTGCTTTATTTAATAACCAAGCCGCGGCACCTGGGCCTGTCCCACGCCGAAGCTCATCCGCATTATTGAAGCAAGCTAAACGATATATAGGTGATAATTTATCCGACGATGAATTGTCGCTTGGCAAAGTCGCCGCCCATATTAATCTATCCTCCAGACAGCTGTCACGATTGTTCTCCGACAATATCCTTGAATCCTTCACGGAATATGTGAGGCAGCAGCGTGTTCGGAAGGCGGGTGAGCTGCTTCGCCGCTCTGATTATTCCATTAAAGAGATTGCCGAGATGACCGGCTTCGGGTCCGTTCATTACTTCACGAGAACCTTCCACGCGCTCATGCAAGCAACCCCTGCACGTTATCGTGATGAAACGTTCATCAATGACTGATATCAGCTAGACACTCCAGCACAACAATAAAAGCCTTTAACTTGCGCCATCGGCGTCGTTAAAGGCTTGCTAAAAATTCTAAATTTCGATTTTAGAAGAAGCTGAACATCAATGAGGAATAAATAAGAAGCGTCTTACCCCACCGTTTCTTCATGAAGTCCTTGCTGCGGTGAATACGGGATTTGACTGTATTAACCGGAATATTGTTGGCACGTCCGATGTCTTCCATCGACATCTCCAGTACGTAACGCTGGTAAACAACACTCTTATATTTATCTGGCAGCTTTTCAATCATTTCAGCCATCTTATCTGAGAATTCACGTTCAATGACTTCCCCTTCAGGAGACATGGCGGTGTTCGGAATGACATCATGCAGCGAGAGATTCTGATCGGAATGAGCAACGATTGGTTGATCGAGCGGCAATGAAGGTGCCTTTCTTCGACGCAGCAGATCCAAACAAATATTTTTGCCGATATGAAAAATCCAAGTCGAGAACCGTTTGTTCTCATCAAACCGATTTAAATTCAAATATACCTTTAGAAAGGTCTCCTGAACGACATCCTCGCACTCTGTCTTACTCCGTAAGATACGATGCGCCATATTAAAAATTTTGTCCTTGTACAATTCAACTAATTTGTTGAAAGCAATCTGATCGCCCTGCCTCGACAACAACACCAACTGAGCCTCGTTCACCGCAAATTCTCCTCTACTGCCCGTCATCCATCTTTATCTCCTATTATAGCAGGAAAATTTAGAAACGCATCTGAAAAAGCACGCGTTTCTAGGAAGTTTATGAACTGCTGGTGAATTTGATGCTAAAGTTGCTCTCCGTATACCTCCAGCTCCGATAATTGTGTCTTGTCTTATTTTATTCCTTCCATAAAGCTCCTAAAGTTTTCAACGATTTCTTTTGATCTGGTATGGTGTAAATAATGTCCTCCTTCAAATGTCATCACTTTCCCGTTCACAGAATCTTTTATCTGTTCTTCATGTTTTGCTTCCCATCCTGCAACTTCCGTATCATTGTTTTGTAAAAAGAAAATAACAGGAAGATTTTTAGGGAATTTAAAATGTTCGGCAGCTTTAAAATTATTATTAAAATTTTTCCCTTCGCTTATGATGTTTGGATTCATCATGTTTTTGAGAGAAATCATTCGAATTTGCTCTCTTGTCTCATCATCAACTTCTGGTGTAATAAGTTGGTCAGGATTTAGTTTCATTATTAATCTGTAGAAACCTGATTTATTGAGTAGTCCATAGAGTTCTGCTGGGAATTCATCCGTACCACCTTGCGTTGGAAAACTACTATCAATCCCAACAAATGCACGAACTTCTTTTTCGTATTTGTTCACATATTCTAGTCCGTAAATTCCGAAAATCGAGTGACCCATCAGAGTATACCGGTCAATATTTAGTTTCTGTAAACATTCATGAATTTCATCTACAATATTATCAATGGTTCGTTCTTTTTCAGTTATATCACTTAATCCATAACCAAAAGGCTCAATCACTACTACCTTGTAATATGGAGATAGCTCTTCCACTAGTGGCTTAAAATCAATACCTGGCGCTGCTGTTGCAAAACCCGGAAGCAGCACGACCGTTTCTTTGCCCTTTCCTTGAATCGTAACATTCATATTTTTCCCATCGACTGGTACAAGCTGTCCATAGGATACAATTTTTGCTTTCTCCGATTTGTTACAGACAATATTAACTATATAAACAGTTAATAGAAAAACTCCGATTGCTATAAATATAGCAACTATTATTTTAAGTAGAATGATTAGTATTTTTTTCATAATTCAATTCAATTCCTTTCCTAATGAGCTTAGTGCTGATAAAGTTTCTTCATTATAGAGCTCTTTTGAGACATTCAATATTTGATTAATTGTTTATTCCGAGTTCTATTTTTTTCATATCCTTCCTCGCCCGAGGTGGGTTTTAATTGAGCCGTGAATATTTTGATCGTCATTTTACCCGATCCGCTTGGTCCTAAAAATATCATCTTCTCCATGCGCTCTAAGCCTCCATGTTGTTATCTGGTATACCCTAATACTAGTACGGATCTAACTAAGCGGCATTATAATCCCATCCAAAGGAGCATACAGACAGGCGAATGGTGCCTATTTAGAGGTGAATGGATCAATAGGGGGGCTGTTTGGAGGCGCTAGAAAAACGATCCTGTTGACCGCTATACTTTCGATCACTATATATACCGTGTATCATTTCATAACCTAATTTTCACTACTTTTCTTTATGCGCTTGTTGCTTCATAATGAGACGGGTACTGCAAACCTACTAATTGGAGGTTCATAATGACGAAATCTATCCCTTTAAAACTTCGTGATATTAACGCAAGCCAGCTTGTTCTGGGCTGTATGAGACTTGGCGGTGGTTGGGATCAAACCCCAATTACAGCTGAGCATATTAAAGAAGGCCATGAAGCCCTTGATGCTGCGCTTGAAATTGGCATTAATATGTTTGACCACGCTGATATTTACACAAAAGGTAAAGCGGAGCAAGTATTTGGAGAAGTGCTGAAGGAGCGTCCAGGACTTCGCGAGCAGATTCTTATTCAATCCAAATGCGGTATCCGGTTCGGCGATGAAGTAAACCCGCATCGTTTTGATTTCTCCGAAAGCCATATTTTGAATAGTGTGGATGGTATTCTAGAGCGTCTTGGAACTGAATACATCGACTTTCTGCTTCTGCACCGTCCAGATCCGCTAGTCGAACCTGAAGAAGTGGCAAGTGCCATTCATAAGCTGAAGGCTTCCGGCAAAGTACGTTACTTTGGGGTATCCAACATGAGCCAAGGACAAATTCGTTTGCTGCAGGCTTACTCCGACGAGCCGTTTATTGTGAACCAACTGGAGATGAGCTTGAAGAAGATCGGCTTCGTAGAAACCGGCGTACACGTCAACCAAGAGGCTGCCAAGAACAATGTCTTCCCAGAGGGCACGATTGAGCACTGCCGTCTAGAAAATATCCAGCTTCAATCATGGGGGCCCCTTGCACAAGGTGTTTACTCCGGCCGTTCCTTGGAAGAGGAAAGCGAAACCGTTGTGAAAACAGCTGCATTGGTACAGAAACTGGCCGAAGAGAAGAATACGACACCTGAGTCGATTGTTCTCGCTTGGCTGATGACACATCCAGCTGGCATTCAGCCTGTTATCGGAACTATTAATGCGAAGCGTATTCTTGCCTGCAAGGATGCAAGCACACTTCGATTGACACGTGAGGAATGGTACACTCTCTATATCAGCTCCCGCGGCGTGAATATGCCCTAGTAGTTTTCAATGTTAAGTAAGCTTATTTATAGTGAAAAAGCTGGCGACCGCCTCTCGATTTATTGGGAGGTATTCGCCAGCTTTTTGCTTTGTATTGAAATCAGTTCCTTTGAATATCCTAACATGGACAACATAGGAAGAAGCTATTCCCAACCTCGGAGGTTATGTATGAATCCTTTTCACGTTTTTGCGCGAGATTTTCGATATTTCATCAAACAGCCGATGCTTATCGTTACATTTATCGCTGTCGCTTTCATACCGATTCTATACAGCGGTTTCTTGATAAAAGGGGCCTGGGATCCTTACGGTAAACTAAAAGAGCTTCCAGTTGCTGTCGTCAATCTCGATCAGGGTGCGAATTTCCAAGGCAAATATATGACAGTAGGCAATGAATTCGTCGATGAACTTAAGAAAAACCGAAGCTTCGATTGGCGATTCGTTAGCGATCAAGAAGCCCGCCAAGGGATGAAGAAGAATCATTATTATGCGACAATCACCATCCCTGCTGGATTCTCCGCAGATGCCGCCTCTCTAACAAGCAATAATCCAAAACAAGCTGAAATTATCTATGAATCGAACAGCTATTATAACTTCGTTGCAGGTCAAATCAGCGAAAATGCGACCAAAGAACTGAGGAATAAGCTGTCTAAAAATCTTACTGAAGCTTATTCCAGAAGTATTTTCTCACAATTTGAGACAATATCCAGTGGATTCCAAACCGCTGCCGAAGGCGCTGTGAAGCTGAATGAAGGAGCAAGCCAGTTAAATGCAGGAATGACCAAATTAAAGACCAGTACAGCGCAATTAGCAAGCGGAGCGGACAAGCTAGGCAGCGGTGCCCAGCAATTGCAGACCGGTGCTGTCAAGCTGCGAAATGGAGCGTCGCAAGTTAGTACAGGTGCGGCAGACCTTGCTAGCGGTGCAGGGCAGTTGGCTGCAGCAGGGACGAAGCTCCAGCAAGGTGCCGCTAAGACCGTCGAAGGCTCCTCAGCCTTTATCTCCGGAATAAAGGCAAGCAAAGTCGGGGCCGATCAATTAACGGCTGGTATCGAATCATCTGCATCAGGAAGCAAGCAATTGGCGGCAGGTCTCAGTGCTTCTGCTGATGCCAGCAAAGAACTATCCGATGGCAGTGAGCAAGTCGCAGCATCATTGAAGCAGCTGATGAGCGCCAATTCTGATCTGGCTGGCAATGCAGACCTGCAAAAAATTCTCGCTGCAAGCGAGACCGTTGCGCATGGAGCCAAAGCTTTACATACGGGCCAAAACCAGCTTCTCTCCGGCAGCCAGACTCTTGACCAAGGACAGCAGAAGCTTTTATCAGGCAGCAAGCAATTGAGCAGCGTTCAGCAGCAATTATTACAGGGTGCCATAAGTTTACAGGAAGGACAACAGCAGCTGAACAGTGGTTTGAAACAGTTCAACTCCAAATTCACTTCGCTTGTCAGTGGCAGCAGCAAACTACAGCAAGGAGCAGGTGCGTTAGGTCAGGGTGCGGATCAATTGGTCAGCGGACTAGGAACGTTAGTTGATGGAATTAGTAAAGTCGCAAGCGGCGCCAAGCAGTTGGATTCCGGCGCTGCACAATTAAGCGTTGGAGCCGTCAAATTAGTCGACGGCAGCAGCGAGCTTGCGACCAAACTAAAGGAAGCAGCTAAGAAGACCTCCGATATTAAAGCAGATGATAAAATGATCCAAATGCTTGCACAGCCCGTTGCAATTAAGGCTAATGATGACCGGAAGGTAACCCTGTATGCAAACGGTATCGCTCCGTATTTCCTCTCCATGTCATTATTTGCTGGGGGACTAATATTCACAACCATGTTCTCTGCTCGCAGCACCACCGTTGAGGGAGCAACTGGAATCGGATTATTTATTAGTAAAATGCTCATATTTGGCATCATGAGCTTGATTCAATCCTTAATTGTGAGCACCGCTATCGTGTTTATTCTTGGACTGAAGGTGCAGAGCATTCCGTTGTTCTACTTGTATACGACCTTGGTTGGCTTTACTTTTATGTTTGTCATCCAGGCCTTTGTTACTTGGTTGGATCAACCCGGGCGTTTTGTGGTGCTATTGCTTATGATCTTTCAGCTCGCATCGAGTGCAGGAACTTTCCCACTCGAGCTGCTGCCAAACTGGGCGAAAGCCATGAATCCTTGGCTGCCGATGACATACAGCATACGTGGTTACAGAGATGTCATCTCGAGCGGGGATTACACAAATATGTGGCATCAGCTTACCTATCTGGTAATATATATCGTCATCTTCGTCATTCTGACTTTCACCTATTTCTTGATTAGAAGAAAGGGAACTACCGACGAACAGCTGATGCCAGTGAAAATATAAAATCATAAAGAGCAGCCCGAAACGATGATTTCCAGTTTCGGACTGCTCTCTTCTTTTAGATACGATGAATTTTATAAAGCTGCCCTTTTACGGTTTCGAAACGAAGGAAGCCCTCTTCTTCTTGATCCGCTTGAATCAGATTCGCTTCGTCCACTACAACTCGAACCGATCCGCTGACTGCTATTACACAACTTCCTCCGCTGCCGGATAGAATCTGCACTTCAGTCCAGTTTCTATTTTCCCAGTTTACACTGACCTCGAATCCCCCTCGCGCTCTCAATCCGGAGATATAACCCGCAGGCCAAGCATCCGGTAAAGCAGGAAGCAGCTCTATATAACCTTGATGCGATTGTACCAGCATCTCGGCAATACCTGCTGTTGCTGCAAAGTTGCCATCAATTTGGAAGGGTGGATGTGCGTCGAATAGATTCGCATAAACGCCCCCTCGATGGTAATTATCCGAGTCGTCATCTTTGACAAGCTTTAATAAATTGGATAGCAGAAGACGAGCGCGATTGCCGTTACCAAAACGCGCCCACAGGGAGATTTTCCAACCCAAACTCCAGCCAGTGCCTTCATCTCCACGCCGTTCTAGTGAATGCCTCGCCGCTTTGAAAAATTCAGGTGACGAGCTTGCAGTTAATTGTCTGCCTGGATATACCCCGAATATATGGGATACATGCCGATGATGAATGTCCTCATCCTCGAAGTCGATTGCCCATTCCTGAAGCTGTCCGTGCTTGCCGATCTGAAGAGGGAGCAGCCTCTCTCTTACCTCAGTCAATTCGCTGCTGAACACCTCGTCCGTACCGAGTGTCACTGCGGCTTCTATACAATTCGTAAATAGATCCCAGATGAGCATCAAATCCATAGTAGAAGCTGCACTAACCCCGGAAAAGCCGTTCTCTACTCTGAATTTATGCTCCGGTGAAGTAGAAGGCGCAGTAATAAGCCGATCATTCTCATCTTCTATCAGCCAATCCAAGCAGAACAATGCCGCTTCCTTCATAATTGGATAAGCCTTCTCCCGTAAATAGGAGACATCTTTTCCATAGGCATAATGCTCCCATAGATGCTGACAAAGCCATACACCGCCCATCGGCCAGAGTGCCCAAACTGCATCGCCGTGACCGTAAGCACCAACTGGAGCGGATTGTGCCCAAATATCCGAATTGTGATGCACCGTCCAGCCGCGTGTGCCGTAGTTAATTTCAGCTGTTTTCTTGCCGCTTACTGCCAAGCTGCTGATAAAGTCCAGCAAAGGCTCATGACATTCCGCCAAATTACAATTCTCCGCTGGCCAATAGTTCATCTCTGTATTGACATTTAGCGTCCAGTTGCTGCTCCATGGCGCTCTTGTTTCTTGATTCCAAATGCCCTGCAAATTAGCAGGCTGTGTCCCAGGGCGGGAGCTTGCTATCATTAAGTATCGTCCATATTGAAAAAGCAGTGTCACCAGTGCCGGGTCATCAGCACCATAATCCGCAATCCTTTTGTCCGTATCCATATCCACTGGTGCAGCTGATTCACCTAGATGCAGCTGCACCCGGTTATACAAGGATTGATAATCCGCTATATGCCGCTGACGAAGCTGTTCGTACGGTATGTCAGCTATATGCTTCAGATATGCTGCTGCGAGTTCACCTGGATCTCTACCATCACTTCCAGGCAAACGGTCGAATCCATTAAAGCTGGTCGCCGCGCTCCAATATAACGTAACCGCTGTGCCACCCGTAATATGAATGCCATCCTGATCGATGACAATGTCCCCGCCCTCAAGGCTGGCGGATAAGTATCCTTCGAAGCGCATCGCTTCCGTTGTTGATAGGTCTCCATACGAGATAGGGTTATCGACATCATAATAATTAGGAGCCACACTCTCCGGGGCTACTCCGTGGATCTTGAAGCAGTCTTCAGCTGCATCCGTTCGATAACGTAGAGGACTATCCAGCCTTGCATGAAGGTTAAGCATACCCGGACTACTTGCTTCCAGCCGAATAGCAATGATTTGATCCGGATAAGAGGCCCATATCTCCCTGGTGTAGGTCACATTCCCTATCACATATCGGGTATGAGTCGTTCCTTGTTCCAGATCAAGTGTTCTCTGATAATCCCGATAAAGGTCGCCATGTTCAAAAGCAATATGTATATGACCCAGCGGCAAATACGATTGCGTATAAGGTCCCATCATTTCCTTACAAAGGAGATCAGCCTCGATGAAGCGTTTCTCCGCTAGGAGACGGCGTACCTCTGGCAGCACATTCTTCGCATCAGGATTATTCCAATCCATTGGGTAACCAGACCAAAGGGTATCCTCATTTAATTGAATCCGTTCCTGCTCCACACCTCCGGATACCATAGCACCAAGTCTACCGTTACCAATTGGCAGTGCTTCTGTCCATACTTTAGCTGGTGTTGAATATTGCAGCTTCATCGTCGTATTGCCTCCCATGTTTTAAGGCGTCTTTACCCCTAGATGAGATACGCCTTGTTCTCCTAAGCAAGCGCTTGCAATGATGTGTGCAACCATTTGCAATAATGTGTACAACCATAATAACAGGTTGCGGAGAATAAGATAATACACCTTTATTGCGTAAATATACTCTCTTTTGCGCTCCTGCTTCAGATCAAAAAAGCTATTCCACAGCGGTTAATTTCAGAGGGTAAAGTGCTTACCAAATGATGATCCTTCCGGGTGGTTAGGTCAGGGCTGAGTGTGGGCTCCATTCGCTGTTGAAGTCGTGTTGTTTGATTAGTATTTTATAGGTTATAACACGACTTCAAAGGCGAAACGTAAACTTTCCGCTCCACACTCAGACCCTTTCCTTTACAAATTAGGACTACACGTGTAGCATGTTGATTCGCGAGGGGAAGTGAGAAGATCGATTGGTTTTTCACGATATCGACTTAACGAACCCCTCCAGATCATCAACAGCTAGGTTTATATGAGTGATATCTCTAGATATTCCTAAAAAACCGTATGATCTTATAGCCTTCTTAAGTATTACCTGACAATTGATATCATCTTTAAACCCAATGAACTGCTTATAAAAGAGTGGGGTCGCCACCACCCAAAAGCTGCTTGAAGCATGAATTAATTCCTTCTCACTGTGAATTACGCTTACAGATTTAACTTCTTTTCGATCAATCTCGATTGACTTTCTAATCCCTACATTGATTAGAATTTTAGTGTCATCGACTTTCACTCGTCCTCGGCGTACTAAATTGTAATCGCCGATTAAATAGATAATCCCGTAAAGATGAATGACCTGCAGCAGCGATACCAAGAAATCGGGAAATCGATCATTCAATAGGTAATGAAAGGCGATAAATTCAAGCAACTGTTCATGAACAAGCGCCAAAAAAATAAACAAATATAAACTTTTTTTGTGGTAGGAGAAAGATAGCTGCTTATCCTCTTGAATCCTTCCCCATTTAAAGAAAGCATAATAAAACACAAATGCATCACCCAATATGGCTTGCAAACGTTTGTTAAGAACGATCATCCGGGACGCTTCCTTTCATAGTTTCCTTCTATTCTTATCTCGTTAGAATTTCCATTATTTCCTGCGGCTGCTTAACCAAATAATTAGGTTTCTCAGCAAGCAGCGAATCCATCGTGTCTAGCCCCCAAGTCACAGCTATTACATCTATATTGCATTTCTTGCACGCCAATATATCTCTTCGCTCATCACCGATATAGAGGATATCTTCGCGATTTAGTCGATTCTCTTTCATATATTGCTTCAATGTTTGATGTTTACCGAATAATCCATTAGAAGAACGTACATCGTGGAATCCTTTTAAACCTTGAATTTGTAAGAATTCCGTTACGTTGGCTGCAGCGTTCGATGTTACGACCGAGATGATATATCCTTTACTTTGCAGCAAGCCCACAACTTCCTTCATTTCAGCAATAAAATGTATTTCATTTAAATATTGCTTATACCGTTCTTTAAATTCCTTACCAATTTTCCTTATTAAGAGAAATCTGTACATAGGCACATTCAATGCTTTGAATCTCTCTTTTATTGGCAAATTATTGAGGAGGTTGAACTCTTCTTGATTGACCTGCTTAAAGTTGTATTTCATAGCTAATTCATTGTAAATCATCATAATTTCAGCTGTTGAATCTACTAATGTTCCATCGAAATCAAATATAATATGTTTATACATAGGAACAATACACCCTCATTCTGTCTACTTTTCAATGACTTTGCATTTATAGGCTAAACAATCAGCCCCTTTCTTTAATTCAATAGCATTGCAAAGTATCCCTTCCTTTTTTTACTGTTTACTTAATATTAATTACAATATAGATGGCCTTTGCGGAT
The DNA here is from genome assembly GCF_003945345.1 of Paenibacillus baekrokdamisoli. Lineage (GTDB taxonomy): Bacteria > Bacillota > Bacilli > Paenibacillales > Paenibacillaceae > Paenibacillus_Z > Paenibacillus_Z baekrokdamisoli. Next base: position 3,675,446 of record NZ_AP019308.1, read on the forward strand.
CTAATTAACTGAGGTTACGATATATTACAATAATTGAGATTAAGACTATCAAGATTACTGACGTAAGGGAGTTCTTTCATGTCTAAATTAAACAGTCGTTCTGGACCCGTGTTATCTAAAATGGCCCTTAATCGGGCCTTACTGGAGCGGCAGCTGCTGCTGCGCCGCTCGAAGATTTCTGCGCTAGAGGCCATTGTGCATCTGGTTGGTTTTCAGGCGCAAGCCCCAAATCCCCCTTATTATGGACTATGGACGCGGCTGGAAGGCTTCCGTCATGAGCAATTGTCGGAGCTTATGAAAGACCGTCAGGTAGTACGAATCGCGTTAATGCGATCAACCATTCATTTGGTCACTGCGGAAGACTGCATCATGTTTCGCCCCTTGTTGCAATCGGCACTCGAACGGGGCTTGAAGGGGAATTTTGGCAAACAGCTTAATGGCATAGACCTTCAGGCACTTACAGCTGCGGGCCGAATGTTGGTCGAGGAACAGCCACGGACATTTAATGAGCTTGGGATGCTCTTGCAAGAAAAGTGGCCCAATGTTGATCCGATTGCTCTTGGCGCAGCTGTCCGTACCTTCGTTCCACTCGTCCAAGTACCCCCTCGCGGTCTTTGGGGTGAAAGTGGACAGGCTGCGCATACTTCTTCTGAGCATTGGCTTAAACGCCCCCTCTCCTCCGATGCAACAGCTGAAGAGATGCTTCGTCGATATCTTGCCGCATTCGGCCCGGCGTCCGTCAAAGACATGCAGGTATGGTCTGGCTTAACTAAGCTGCGGGAAGTCATTGAGCTGCTCCGCCCAAGCCTGCGCACCTTCCACGATGAGCAAGGTATCGAGCTGTTCGACTTACAGGACGCTCCATTACCCGATCCAGCTGCTCCAGCCCCGCCGCGTTTCTTAGGGGAGTTCGACAATATGCTCCTTTCGTATGCTGATCGCTCTCGTATTATGAGCGAAGAACATCGCAAGCGAGTTTTCACCTCGAATGGAATTATTCGAGCAGCGATCCTTGTGGATGGTTTTGTCAGCGGGTTATGGAGGATCGAGCGTGAACGTGATCGCGCAACCCTAGTGATTGAGCCGTTCGTGCCGCTGTCCCAGCAGGACAGCATATCTCTCACTGAGGAAGGCTCAAGACTGCTTCAATTCGCCTGTACAGAAATAGGTACACATCACATCCGATTTGCTTAAACAAAGCTTATTCATTTCATGTCTGGTGCAGCTGAAATCGTTTTTTGTTGATTCCTTCCTGAATGGTACACTATGATAGAATACGGACAATAACCGATAACCGATAAATGGAAAGGAGCAGGATTCATGTTTGAACATCTCGTTATCTTTAAATTCAACTCCAGTTTGACGAAGGAACATGAGCAAGTGCTTCTAGGGAAGCTGCAGGCATTGAAACAAACTATTCCTGGCATTATTGAGCTTAGTGCGGGGATTAACGTCACAGAAGAAACGGAGAATAGGCATGGTTATTCCTTGGGATTAAGAGTCACGTTCGAGAGCCAAGAAGCACTCCGCCAATATGGACCGCATCCGGCCCATCAAGATTTCGTGAAGGCTCTGGACGGCGTTCTAGACAATGTGGTCGTGGTTGATTATCCCCTTACAATTGCATGATTACCATGGATTGCAGTGCAATCACTCTGCCGACCAGCTGAAACTCATCATTCTGAAAGTAGATGGGTTTCGCGAAACGCAGGCAGAACAAATAGATAGCCGGTAGGCGATCTGATGGAAAAGGACGCCGAAGTACATCTCGGCGTCCTCTTATTGGAGTGCTAATTGGTGAACGGATTGATTGTTCTCTTACTTAGCTACTTTTTCCTTACTCCCGTGCTCAGCGGATAGAAGGAACGCATCGATCACCTGCTGAACATGATCAGCATCATCGAACCCCGCTAACTCCTCATGACTGGCATGATCTCCCTTTTCAGCAGCGAATACAGCACTTGCCCATTTCCATGCTTCATTCTTCTCCGAGTTCCGATAAGGTCGGAATCGATCCTCCGATGGCTCTGCTGCAAGATCCCAAGGGAGTGCTGTTGGAAGCTCAATCGGTTGCAAGGTCTCGCCTGCTTTCGCGGTATAAAGTCTATATCCATATCCAGTTGCCGTTAATTGCAAAGCGCCTCCGGTTCCATATAATTCGATAGCTATGCTCTGTCCCCCATTACCTTGCGAACGAACCCAGCTCGTCTGGAAGGCAGCATGACCACCTTCTGCAAATTCGACTTGTGCATAGATAGAATCGGCTGCTTGATCACGATTCTTTCGTTCCTTGAAATTCACCAATCGGCCCGCTTCCAGACAACGAATAGAAGCAGCTACCGCCGTGATTGGCTCCTCCAGCACATACTGAGCGAGGTCGATCAGATGAGAACCCAGATCCTGAAGCACGCCGCCTGCACCCGCTTCACTTACAGCTCCGCGCCAGCCCGGTGAACCGCCAAGTCCGTAATCACCAGTATATTCAAAGCGACCCTCCAGATATTGACCGATCGCTCCTTCGCGAATGGCCTGTCGCAGATATTGCACGCCCGGGTGCTCACGTACGGAGAAGTTAACGCTATGCACCAAATTCTTCTCTATTGCAGTTTGTGCCATCTCACTCGACTGTTTACCATCGAGTGCCAAGGGCTTCTCACACAGCACATGAATGCCTCTCTTCATCGCTTCCATTGCCAGGGGATAATGAAGGTTATTAGGCGTAATAATGCAGACACCCTCCAGCTTCTCGGTATCCATCATTTCAATAGCAGAAGTATACACAGAGGGAATATCGTATTTTCCTGCCATTTTACGCGCGTTTTCCCCATTCTTGCTGCAAATAGCTGCTACACGAACATGAGGATGCTTCGTTAATACGGGCAGAAACCATAGATCTGCAAACCAACTAGCTCCAATGATCCCAACATTAATTTTATTCTCCATAGGTCATCACCTTTCTGAATCGGGATAACTATTCTACTGGATAATACCAATGTTCCCTAAGCGGAAATTCGTCCCTTTACAATCCGGGCGGCTGCCGTGTATGACTTCCAGTTCAAAGTAATGCTTCCCGAACTCCAGCTCATCGCCAAGGAAGCTCATTCGATACCAGCCATCATCTCCGCACCAGTCGGGTCTATCCCGTCTCTCGGTTACCCAATCACCACCATCGATCTTGTAGCGGAATTCCGCAGCGTTTTTTCCAAAGTCGAATCCAAGCGTTAAGCCGCGACCCTCGAAAGTAAAAGCTAACTTAGCTCCAATCGCCGCCGTCTCAAGCACTTGATCAATCCAAATATGATGAAGAAACCGCCTTATCACCCACGGTCCCTCCGTTTGCACCTGATCAAAAGACAGATTGGCAGCGAGCTCCCAATGCTTCGGATGCAGGGGTGTGGGTAAAGCGATATCTTGCTGTTCTTGTCCTGTTCCCTTGGCGAGCTTCAGCTCCTTCTCGAGGAAGGCAATAACACTTTGACCATAACTGAGACTGCCTCGGCTCGTTGGATGAAGACCATCAGGCAGCCATTCTTCCCAGCGCATCCTTCCTTTGCGAACCTCCTCTAAAGCGTGGAGTCCCATCCAAACAGAACCGATCCCATAATGATCCGCCAGCTCTTCTAGCTCCGCAATCGAATCAGGAACGCCGCCCTCCTCCATGTCGGGGTACATATCCTGACAAAAGGTATGTACAAGCACGACATCGCGCTGTCCATCTGCAAGAAGCTTGCGCACAAGACCTTCACGCGTGCGTTTGCGTTTATCTGACACTTCGCCATAATCATTAACCGCATAGTCGATGAAGACCAAATCGCATCCACGGTCGATCAAATCACGCTGAGCGCGAAATACTGCAAGCTCACTGCCTGTTGCGCCTATTGCTGCATTTTCCACGATAATACGTGTCTGGGGAAAAGTCTCACCAAACCAAGCAATAACCGGCTCCGGCCAGTTATGACGAGGCCGTCCATCCGTAATCGACCCACCGATAAATCCAACCGTTATTTGTCCTTCTAACTGCTTGTTCCAGATATGCTGCAGAGGTTTACGATGCTTCCAAATCGTTTCATTCATAATAGGTAATCCTTTCTAAGGGAAGTTATTGTAGGTATTTATTTATTCTTATTCGCCGTGCAGCTCTATTTTCCTTGGAAACGGTTCCATAATTATCTAAGCAGCTTCCACAAAAACTCCGCAACAGCTAATTTCTATGAGACAAAGTGGACGACGCACGCCGACTTCTATATCATACGGATTACAACTACCTTTAGGAGGCGCATGACATGCTTTTTATCAGTAATGAGAATAATCACGATCCATCCATAAATTTGGCACTGGAGGAGTACGCGCTGAGGCATCTGCCTTTAGAAGAAGAATATCTGCTCTTCTACATCAACGAGCCTTCGATTATAATTGGTAAAAATCAAAATACAGCCGAAGAAGTGAATACGACGTATGTCGACGAGCAGGGCATTCATGTCGTACGCCGATTGTCCGGTGGTGGAGCGGTCTATCATGATTTAGGTAATCTAAACTTCAGCTTCCTAACTCGTGACGACGGCAAATCCTTTCACAATTTCCGCAAATTTACCGAGCCTGTCGTGGAAGCACTGCGCAAGCTGGGCGTCGAAGCCGAACTATCCGGACGCAATGATCTGCAGGTAGGTGAACGTAAAATCTCAGGCAATGCACAGTTTGCCACCAAAGGACGAATGTTCAGCCATGGTACGCTGCTGTTTGATTCCGAGGTTGATTCCATCGTCTCTGCTCTTAACGTCAACCCTGCTAAATTTGAATCGAAGGCGACAAAGTCCGTACGAAGCCGAGTTGCTAATATTGTTGAATTTCTTAAAGAACCCCTGACAATGGAGCAGTTCCGGCAGTTCCTGCTGGAGTCCATCTTCGGAGGGAATACGACCATTCCCGAATATAAATTAACCGAAGCAGACTGGACCGCTGTTCACCAGCTAGCAGATGAACGCTATCGAAGCTGGGATTGGAACTATGGACGATCCCCTGCCTTTAACGTACGTCAGGTCAAACGACTTGCAGCAGGAACCTTTGATGTCCGGTTGAATGTCATAGATGGGATAATCGCTGAAGCGGTCGTCTTCGGGGATTTCTTCGGAACGGGTGAGGTATCCGAAGTCACAGATAAGCTCAAAGGGGTCAGATATGACCTTGCATCTGTGGGTACGGCACTGTCAGAAGTGGATCTGCGCCTCTATTTCGGACCTGTTGACCGAGCAGAGTGGCTGGCGTTGTTGTTCTAAGCAAGCTGCTGCTTTCCATGATTTCAAGCAAAAGGGGAATTCGAAAACAGCTAATGCTGCTTTTGAATTCCCCTTTACAACTTCTTATCGGCTTGCGCCACCACCACCGCTGGATCCACCGCCGCCACGGCCGCCGCCAAATCCTCCTCCACCAGAAGAGCCCCCGCGTCGACCAACCATATTAAGCACAGCGAAAGTGAATGCGCCTCCTGTCAGCTTGAAATCTAGGAAAAACAGGAGAACAACGATGAGGCCAATACCAATTTTCATATAGCCAGGCAGGGAGCTAAACCAGCCGCCTCCCTCTCCTTGAACCGAGGCTATATCTCCGCTGCCCTCTGGCATTTCCGAGGCGTTAATGCCATACTCTGCCGCAGCTTCGCGAATAATAGCGCTTTGCGTCTGAATGAATGCCTCATCCAATTGCCCAGCCTGCATATTAGGAACAAAAAACTGATCCAAGATCGCGCCCGCCTTACTATCGGTTATTCGACCTTCGAGCCCATATCCGACCTCGATACGAACATGAGGTTCATCACCTGCCACATACAGAAGAAGAACACCATCATTGCGCTCCTTGCCCCCGAGTCCCATCTGGCGGAGACGATCCACCGCGTAGTTCTCCAAAGACTTATTCCCAAGATCCGCTGCTTTCACGGCCACGATACCTACTTGGGCCGTTCCCGTCCGATCATGAAGCCATACGGCATGACTGTACAGCTGCTGCGCCGTTTCCGGCAAAATCACACCTGCATCGTCTTGAACATACACACCATAGGGTGATTCAGCAGCCTCAACTGTGCTTCCCATACCAATAATCCCAAGCAGAAGAACAAGCAAGCAAAGAAAGCCAGCTGGTAACCGCCTTATTCGCAACTCCCCGATGGCAGACATCAGAATTTCACTTCAGGCACCGTATCCGCGCCTTCCTTAGCTTTGAAGAACTCTTTCTTCTCAAATCCAAACATGGAAGCGAATATCGATGCAGGAAACTTCCGAATCTTCGTATTGTAGCTGGTTACCGCTTCATTATAATCTCTGCGTGCTACCGATATCCGGTTTTCTGTCCCCTCTAAGTTATCCGTTAGCGTTTTGAACTGGGCGTCCGCCTTCAAGTTGGGATAATTCTCTACCACTACAAGCAATCTAGATAGAGCCCCTGTCAGTTGTTGGTCCGCATCTGCTTTTTCTTGCGGAGTTCCTGCAGCATTCAGCTGTGCTCTCGCTTTCGTAATGTTTGCAATAACTTCCTTCTCATGAGCCGCATAGCCTTTGACCGTACTTACGAGATTGGGTATGAGATCAGCCCGGCGTTGTAGATCGACATCGATCTGCGACAGCTTATTTTCTACTGCTGTCTCGGAAGAGACAAGTCCATTATAGGAACCTACTCCGGACAAAATAAGAATAAGCACGATAACCCCGATAACCACTCCAATAATTGTTGAACGTTTCATACGAACCCCCCCATTTCAATCTTATATATCATTTATACCTATTATATACATAAGAGAAAGAAGTGAAAACATTTCACCCCATTCTCATCGACCTTTAACAAGACAACCCTTCCCCAATGATATACACTAGAACTAACTTCTATTCCAGATTGGAGAGAATTCAATGACTGAACACCAGAGTAATGTGACGTCGTTAACAGCATTGAGAACCTGGAAGGCAATTCCCCAGTCTCTCAGAGATAAGTTGGTCCGCAACGTCTTCTGCGGCAAGTGCAAGGGTGCTGTAGAAATCGTTGATTTCAACATTCAGCAAGATAAGAACAGTCTCATTCTTCGCGGCAAGTGCCGTATCTGCAGCGGACCTGTCGCCCGTGTCGTAGAAAACGAATAAAGCACATTCGTTATAGAAAGGCTTTCTCTAAGATCTGAAAAGATCCGAGGGAAAGCCTTTTTGCTGTAATTAATCAATCAACAACCAGCGGACAGTCGGACATTTCCACACAATCAATTTCCTGCGGTTTCAAAGTGCTAGGAGCCGATCGGATAAAGCGCGGGTATTTCTAGATTTTTCAGCGCCTTGTAAAGAACTCAAATTTGAGTATAATGACAATAGGTAATCAAATTTGAGTATGTACTCGATTTGTTAATGAAAGGAAGTTGAAAAGTGGACGCAAATAGAAGTAATGTGAAGTTGGTTATTGCCGGACTGCTGCTTGGTCTATTCATGGCCGCACTCGATCAGACCATCGTATCGACCGCCATGACCAAAATCATCCAGCAATTGGGAGGGCTTGATAAATTCGTTTGGGTTTATTCCGCGTACATGATCGCAATGGTTGTATCGACTCCGATCTTCGGCAAGCTATCCGATATGTATGGTCGAAAACGGTTCTTCCTAGCAGGCTTAATTCTATTCATGCTGGGCTCTATTCTATGTGGAACCGCTCAGAACATGGAGCAGTTAATTATTTATCGTGCCATTCAAGGTATCGGTGGCGGTGCTCTGATGCCAATCGTTTTCACGATCATCTTCGATCTATTCCCAGCGGAGAAGCGGGGCAAAATGATGGGACTCTTCGGAGCCGTATTCGGTGTATCCAGCGTGTTCGGTCCTATTATGGGCGGTCTAATAACAGATAACATTAGCTGGCGCTGGATATTTTATATCAATGTCCCGATTGGGATTTTGTCCGTATTCTTCATTGCCAAAGCCTATCACGAGTCCAAAAACACTCGGAAACAAAGCATCGACTGGGCGGGTGCGATTCTACTTACCGCTGCCATTCTGTGTTTAATGTTCGGCTTGGAGCTTGGAGGGTCAGATGGCTGGGCATGGGGATCAGTCAAAACAATCTCGCTCTTCGTTGCATCCGGCGCTCTGTTAATTATCTTCCTGCTTGTTGAACGGGCCGTAAAGGATCCTATTATTCAGCTTAGCCTATTCAAGAAACGTCTATTCACCAGCAGCATGATGATCAGCCTTCTCTATGGTGGTGTTATGATCTCTGCAGCGACTTACATTCCGATCTTCATCCAAGGTGTCTTCCACAAGACAGCTACAGAAACGAGCTCTGTACTGACACCGATGATGTTAGGCGTTGTGCTCAGCAGCCAAGTCGGGGGACGAATTGCCAATAAGTTTAGATTTCGTGATGTTATGATCGTGTCCGCTCTAACTTTATTAATCGGAATTACTTTACTTGGTTTCGCCATGGATACAACAACCAGTCGTTTGATCATCACGCTTTATATGGTTATCGTCGGTCTTGGTATGGGTGTATCCTTCTCCTTGCTTAACATCTCCACACTGAATTCCGTACCGCCGCAATATAAAGGATCGGCTTCATCTCTGATCACTTTCTTCCGCACCATCGGTTCAGCTCTTGGGGTTACAGTCTTCGGAGCGCTGCAGAAATCAGAATTTCAAGCGGGGGTAAAGGAAATCTCTGCGATTACTCCAGCAATGGCCGCTAAAATCAAGGGAGGGCAAGCACTACTTGATCCGACCGTTCAAGCGAAAATGGGCATGTCTCCCGATATCGTCAATAGTTTGCTTTCCAAGCTTGCAGATTCCATCATCTATATCTTCCAATGGTCAGTTCTCCTGCCTGTTCTAGCCATTGTGTTCGCGATTTTGATGGGTCGTGCCCGTTATGAAGTAGCAAAGCAGGGAAGTCATGGAGCTCCGGATAAACAGGGTCCTCAGGCTGAAGGAACGAGTAAGCCAAAACCATCCTACCGAGGAGGTTAAGCTTCCATGTCAATGAAGCTGATGATTTTGGGTCTATTAATGGAATCTGAACGTCATCCTTACGAAATACGTCAGACCATCAAAATGCGGAATTGGAGTGAATGCTTCAAGCTAAGAGATGGTTCCTTGTATTATGCTGTCGACCAGCTTCGTGAAGATAGCTTGATCGAAGCGGCGGAAGTGGTTTCCGTCCCCGGCGACAATCGTCCCGACAAAACCATTTACAGAGTCACGGATAAAGGGAGAGCGGCTTTTAACGAGCTTCTGTATGCCCAATTCAAACAAATCTCTTACCCCCAGCACCCTTTGTTCTTGGCCATGCCATTCGTCCGTCATAGTGATCCGGATAAGGCCATTGCTTTAATTGAAGAGCAGCTAGAAGCATCTGAATCCCGAATTCAGAGAATGAAGGCTGTTCTTGAGATCAAGGAAGCTTTCCTGCCTAGAGGCTCTGCGATGATGATTCGCGGCTTCATCCAATTCAGTGAGACTGAGCGGTTATGGCTGACAGATGTGCTCACCGAGGCCAGAACAGGCAGCCTCTTCGCTGGCCCTAAATGGACATTAGAAGAGATTGAGGCTTATTTGAAGACTCAGCCTCCACAAGAGAAATAAGAATAGGGCGATTTCAAAGGTTAAGTGCCTTTGAGATCGCCCTATTCGTTTTCTTTCGTATACAACTTTATCGAAAATGAACCAAAGTTCCATTGCCTAGGGCAGCAAGGAATATTCAAATACTACGTCGAATAAGAGAAACACACTAATCGAGATATGGTTATGTTAAAGGAGTACATATGAATAATGTAGCTAATGAAGAAAAGTATCTTCAACTCCGCGAACAACAATCATTTTATTTTCAAGAACATTTTAAATCCGACAAAACAGAAACCTATATCTCGCCTTCTTTGAAATTCACATTAACGGTTGAGCACTTTTATTATAGTGAGGGAATAGTCGGCAAAAATTACACACGGGGCACAGTTACTAATAATGTGGATGAAAGTAAAATCATCATCGACCGAAACTATAGTCATTTTCTTTTTAAATGGGTTACTCAAGGGGAGCATGAGTACCTTCTTTGTGGGCAGGATTATCAAGGATACACGATGGTTGATTTATCAAACAACGAAATTATAGATTTTGTCCCCGAAGAAGCCTATGAAGGGGACGGCTTTTGTTGGGCTGCCATTTATAATTATAATACCCACAATATATTAGTGGTGGAAGGATGCTTTTGGGCTGCTGAATATGAAATTGTTTTTTATGATTTCTCGGAACCATTAAAGCTTCCATATAAAGAGATAATGAGAATTACCCCCTATGAGAAAGTAGTCGGCTGGGCTGAAGCAGGTTATTTTGAATACCTCGATGAGAACCTCAATTTAATAAAAGCAAAGGTACTTTGAGAACAACATCAGTTGTTCTTGAACGAAGAACATCAACAATTTTAAAAAATCGGCTCTAAACTATAATCAGTGCTTGCCATCACGAAGTACCCAGCGGAGCGGACGGAATCGTTCTGAAGAAGCGATAGCGTTCGCCTTTGTCTCCGAATTTCTACCTTTAAGGAATATAATCAAGAAATAGGGAGACAACAGCGATCGTAAGAATGATCCGTCCGCGCAGCGGGCTTCTACGCACAATGATTCGAATTTTTAAAATTAGAGCCTTAACGGAAATACTTCGTCAAATGCTCAGCCGCCTTCACAATACCTTGCTTCTCCGCTTCAAGAGATCCCCAGAAACGATGATCCTCAAGCTCAATACTAACCGCACCTTGATAGCCCAGACGATCAAGACGAACAGCCACTTTGCCCCAATCTACATCTCCGTGCCCAGGAATTGTATACCTCCATGAGCCTTCAGAGAAATCATATTTCTCGCCAAAGGTTGCAGGAATAACTCCGCATTCATACAGCTCGTCATGCAGAATTTCCGTATCTTTGCCATGACAATGGTTGATCCGATCACCAAATTCCGTAAGTGCACGAAGGTAATCGATCCCTAGACGGACCAGATGCGACGGATCATAATTCAGACCAAAATGCTTCGACGGAATGGCCTCGAACATCGCTCTCCACATTTCTGGCGTACAGCCAAGTGTTGGATAGTACGGAGCAGGCCCTGGCCAACCCTCAATGGCGATATAGATACCCTTCTGCTCCGCATGACGGACGATCTCGGGGAATGTTTCCTTCCAAATGGCGAAGCCTTCTGAGCGTGGAAGCGTCAGATCCTCGGGTACCAAGCACATGAATAGGACGCTGCCGCCCAGCTTCGATATGTCATTCATTTGTTTCTTCGCTGCTTCAATCGCATTCGCACGTCGTGCTTCATCTCGGCTTAATAGCTGCGCGATATGATGGGCGTCCACAGATCCGATTCCAAGACCTGCTCTCTCACAGGCCTCCTTCACATCAGGCGTCAAATCAGAGACATCCAATATATCTAATCCAGCACCAGCAGCCCATTGAGCGGTTTGAATGATTCCTAGCTCCCCAAGCTTGGGCGGGATACGCATGCCTAATTTAACCTTCATACTGTTTGTTCCTCCTCGTGCTCAGGTGAAGCATTCGGGACATAACCGGCGGCTAAGTAAATCATTTCGGAGAGCTGGACGACCTTAAGCGCGAACTCACCAGGAACAAGTACTTCATGGCGCCCTAGAATGGCATCGATGAAGCTTTTGTCCTGATTCGTGATTTGCTCAGGAAGTTCTGGCACGATAGATTCTTGTCCTAATCGTCTTAACGTAATCTTGCCATTATCGTAGAAAATCCCGCCGTCCTCGCCGCAGAACACGAAGGTTTCATGCCAGCATGGCGCATACCCGACTAAATTCAATCCAGCGATAGCTCCTTCCGCAAATCGGATAGAGGTGAACGTATCGATCTCAACCGGCGCTCCATGCTTATGCAGCTGCGGCTTCACCTCGACAGGGGTGAGACCAGTCGTCCAGAGCAGAACATCGATAATATGGCTGCCGGAATCCATAAGGAAGCCGCCACCGGATAATGCTGGATCTTGGCGCCATGAACCCGGTGTACCCTGTCTCCACTCCTGATAGAGAGAAGCGGTAACAGAAGTGAGTTTACCGATCGCTCCGCTTGCAATCGCATCCCGAATATATAAGAATTCAGGCTGAAAATGACGCTGATAGGATACCTGCATGATTTTCCCCGATTGCTCCGCCGTTCGTATCAGCAGCTCAGCTTCTGCAGAGGAGCAAGTCATCGGCTTCTCAATCAAGACATGCAAGCCTTTATTCAGAACATCAGTTGCTTGTTGAAAATGCAGCGTATGCGGCGAACAGATAACGACCGCATCTAGATCAGCCTCTTCCAGCATAGCTTTATAATCCGTGAATTGCTTCGCTTCTGATAAGCCATATTTCTCTACAAAGCTCGCCCTATTCACAGCACTTGTATCGGTCACAGCAGTGATTTCCACTTCCGGCAGCTCCAACAGCTGCTGAGCATGCCAACCTGCAATGCCTCCTGTACCAATCATACCGATCCGAATCTTATCCATTCGTTCAGCCTCCCATATTATCATATACAGACATTGTAGGAGATTTGACTGACGATCGACATAGCCTTTTTATGGCGATATTGATCACTTCTTTAGGTTAAGGAGCGAAGATTCAGCTGGCGGTATTGTAAGGGTGCCATGCCTACGTACTTTTTGAATAACCGAGTGAAATTAGTAACTTCTTTAAAATGAAGCAATTCCGCGATTCGTGTGACACTCATCTCCTGATCGGAGATCAGAAGAGCCTTAGCCCTCTCAATTCGCAGTCTACGCTGCATCCCAATCGGAGATTTCCCATAAAGCTCCTTGAATCGGCTGCTGACATAAGCGGTATTCAGATGCATATTCTCTGCCATATCCGTAAGCGAGAGTGACTTTTCCGGATGTTGAATCATTTGACAGAGCAAACCTAGAAAGCTCTGCTGCGCTGGGCTAATTTCTTTACTATCCCGGTAGCCAAGTGCTTCATCAAGCAGAAAATAAAGCAGTTCGAGCGACTTTGCCTTATGCAGAATCGTGGCTGGCAGTGCGGACGTGTTTTGTTTGGATGCCATAAATTGGTCAAAGACGGTCTCGAATCTTTCTGTCTGCTTGAGCTCATAAATGTAAGGAATATTAAAGAGCGGCAGGACATCAAGCACTCGCTCTACTTTATAGGTAAAGTGCCACCACAAAATGATCGCTTCCTCATCCGTTTCTTTGTATATATCATGAATCAGATGGGGTGGAATGAAGATTACCGTACCGGGAAGAACATCATAGATCTCTTCGCCGATTCTTAGCTTAGCCTTGCCTGATTTGTGATAAGACATCACGTACTCCGAGGCAAACGTACGGTTGCGAATGTTCATATCTGTTCGACTATGGATTGCGAAGTCTGTTATATTCAGCTCCGCATGCTGAAGCAGGTTAATCAGATGCTGGTTCACGATCTTCATCCTCTCGCCCTAAGTCTATTCAATCCTACTTAAGCACAGTTTACCTGTAAATTAGCGTCTTGTTAACCAACATTAGAGGGAAACTTTTCCTTTTCTCTAAGGAAATCACTATTGCACAAAAAATCCCCTGTTCTGCTGCAAGCTGCAGCAAAACAAGGGATTTTCGATACCCTTATTATTCTAGTCATTCTACTTGGCAATTGATGTTGTTGATGTCGCCTTCGTCGATGATGTGCCAGAGGAAGCCTCTGCTGGTTTGTTTTTCTCATTGGCTATCTCCTTCACTAGCGCCTGTTGACCCTTCGTTTGCACTAAGGCAAGCGCCTCGTCAATTGATTTCTTTCCGTCGAGTACTCCCTTCAACCCTTCTTGTGCAATACCCATAAACTGATTGAAGAAATTTTGCGGAAGCTTATCCAGATCTTTGTAAATCGAAGATTGCATAGGCTTGAGACTGTAGAAGGCTGTCATGTTATGATTGCCGTCATCCACAATATACTTCGTACGAACAGGGAAATTGCCATTGTTACGCTTGGCGTTCACTCTAGCAAATTCATCACTTGTTACATAGCGAATAAAATCTTTTGCTGCATCGATATTAACAGATTTTGAATTTATTGCGAAGATTTGACCAAACGACATATACGGACTGCTATCGGGATTTTGTGGATCTATGGGCACAGTGACGATATCCCAATTTTTAATTACTTTATCCTTTAATCTCGTTTGGGCTTCCTTGATCTGGTTCATCATATACGCCCCATCCATTGTCATCGCTGCTTTACCAGAGACGAACGGATCGCGCAAGAGATAGTCCTCATAGGTGCTGTTGGAGCTTCCATTCTGATCTTCCTTGTACATAGCACCGGATTTCAGCCCATTAATTGCCGTCTGGAATACTTTCTTCCAAGCATCTGTGTCAATCGTAACCTGCTTGCTCTTTGGATTAAACATGCTTAGGTTCTGTGCGCCTCCAATCAGGCTTCCTAATTGAAAGATATCACTGTTATAGCCAAGATTGAGTCCATATACTCGCTTATCTTTGGCGCCATCTCTCGGGAATCGTTGTGCCAGTTCAAACAGCTTGTCCCAGCTCATATGGTCCTCCGGCAGTGCGATACCGTATTTGGTAAACATATCTTTGTTATAAAAAATAACCTGACTATAGAAGTTCGGAGAGAGACCATAAATTTTGCCTTCTCCAAGATCCTTCATATAATCGAGAAGACCAGGAATGAGCGTTCCCTTATTGTAGTCCTTCTCCTCCGTCATCGCATCCAATTCGACAAGTTTGCCTTCACCGGCATATTTGGTTAATTCATCTGGGCTGAGCATAATGATGTCTGGCTGCTGCTCTTCAATGAATTTATCAAATACAGCTTCAGGATCCTTCACCGGTTCATTCGATGTATTCTGATTAGAAACAACGGAGAAGTCCACATTCGGATGAAGAGCGGCATACAGCATCCCAAATTGATCATAAAAGGATCTTTCATCGTAATACATCACCTTTAGTGTTGATTTCTCAGAGCTGGTATCAGATCCCCCGCCGCCAAGACTACAACCGGACATTACAATCGTCGAACCTAAGGCGCACATCAAAGCGATGCGTTTGTAATAAAAACCTTTCAAATCATCCACTCCACTCTCATTTTAAAAGTAAAATAATTCCCATTTCCGGAACATTGTACCACAATGAAAGTGGTTAAATATTACGTTTACCTTAAGTAAAGATAACGAAGAACATACTTCCTTTATCTGACAACGGCTTGTCATTCATGTAACTAAAAAAGCCTGAACCCCCGATTTGAACAAGGTTCAGGCTATAAATATTCATTAAGTTGCACAATCAACTGATACCCTGGAAGACGGACATAGTTCTAGTCATTCTACTTGGCAGTTGTTGTTGTTGATGTTGTTGATGTCGCCTTTGTGGATGATGTGTCAGAGGAAGACTCTGTCGGTTTGTTTTTCTCCTTCGCTTCCTCTTGAACCAGCGCCTGCTGACCCTTCGTTTGCACCAATGCAAGCGCATCATCAATTGATTTCTTTCCGTCGAGTGCTCCCTTCAGCTCTTCTTGGGCGATGGTCATAAACTGCATGAAGAAATTTTGCGGGAGCTTATCCATATCCTTGTATATCGATGATTGCATAGGCTTGAGACTGTAGAATGCTTTCATATTATGATTGCTGTCATCCGCAATATACTTCGTACGAACAGGGAAATTGCCGTTGTCGCGCTTGGCGTTCACTCTAGCAAATTCCTCACTTGTTACATAGCGAATAAAATCTTTGGCTGCATCGATATTAACGGATTTTGAATTTATTGCGAAGATTTGACCGAACGACATATTCGGACTGCTATCGGGATTTTGTGGATCTACGGGCACAGTGACTATATCCCAATTTTTAATTACTTTATCCTTTAGTCTCGTTTGGGCTTCCTTGATTTGGCTCATCAGATAAGCCCCCTCGAACTTCATCGCCAGCTTACCAGAGACGAACGGATCACGCATGAGATAATCCTCATAACTGCTGCTGGAGCTGCCATTCTGATCTTCTGTGTATAGAGCGCCTGATTTCAACCCATTGACTGCCGTCTGGAACACTTTCTTCCAAGCATCCGTGTCTATCGTAACCTGCTTACTCTTAGGGTTAAACATGCTTAGGTTCTGAGCGCTTCCAATCAGACTGCCTAATTGATAGATGTCACTGCTATATCCAAGGCTAAGACCGTATACTCGCTTATCTTTGGCACCATCTTTTGGGAAGCGCTGTGCCAGCTCGAACAGCTTGTCCCAGCTCATACGATCCTCTGGCAGCGTGATGCCGTACTTACTGAACATGTCTTTGTTATAAAAAATAACCTGACTATAAAAGTTCGGAGAAAGACCATAAATTTTGCCCTCTCCAAGATCCTTCATATAATCGAGAAGACCAGGAACGAGCGTTTCCTTATTGAAGCTCTTCTCCTCCGTCATCGCATCTAATTCGACCAGCTTGCCCTCACCGGCATATTTGGTTAATTGATCTGGGCTGAGCATAATGATATCTGGCTGCTGCTCTTCAATGAATTTATTAAATGCAGCTTCAGGGTCCTTCACCGGTTCATTCGATGTATTCTGATTAGAAACAACGGAAAGGTCCACATTCTGATGAAGAGCGGAATACAACATCCCATATTGATCATAAAAGGATCTCTCATCGTAATACATCACCTTCAGCGCTGATTTCTCAGAGCTTGTATCTGATCCTCCGCCGCCAAGACTACATCCAGACATCACGATTGTCGAACCTAATGCACACATCAAAGCGATGCGTCTGTAATAAAAACCTTTCAATTCATCCACTCCACTCTCTTTTAAAAGTAAATTAATTTCCAATTCCGTACCATTGTACCACAGTACTTGTAATTAAATTCTATTTTTTCCCTTAAATTAAGTTAAAGAACGAGAGTGAAATGCCAATGAACCAGACATTACGATTGTCGAACCTAAGGCACCTATCAAAGCGATGCGCTTGTAATAAAAAAACTTGCAATTCGTCCACAAAAAAAGCCTGAACCCCACTCTAAAGAGGGTTCAGGCTATTAATATGCATTCGAATTCTTAGTCAGCTGACACCCTGGAAGGCGCGTCACGCTTCGTCTTAGTCAGGTAGGTGACCAAGACCAAAATCGTTACGAGGAAGATTGCACTAGTCCCCACCGTACCCAGCCCAAGGCCACCGTCATCGGGAGACTGTGACAGATAATCGCCAAGAGAGGCACCCAGAGGACGAGTTAAGATATAGGCGATCCAGAAAGCCAGTACAGCATTTAGCTTGAAGCGGTAGTAGGCGATGGTCACAACTCCGATCAGTGCAGCAAACAGAAGCGCTGAAATCAGGTAACCCAAGCTCAGACCCTCTGCGATAAGGTCACCAGCTGCTGTACCCAATGCGAAGGTAAACAGAATGGCCAACCAATAGAACACTTCCCGTTTGACCGTATAGATGGAGTGAATGGACAATGTCTTCTCACTCGCGTACCAAGCCGCAAAGGTCACCAACAGTAAGATGGCGAAAATGATGGTGGTTGTCTCCAGCGCGACCCCGAAGTTATCCACAAGGTTGTCCGTAACCAGAGTGCCGACAACGCTGATCAGCACGACTGCGAGCCAGTAGATCACGGGCACATACTTTTCCGACTTGAATTGAAAGACCAACGTGATGAGCAAGAGAGCGCTCATAACAAAGGTTGTGTTCGTTAAGCCCAAGTTTAGGTTTGTGTTCAGGAAGTCTGCTGCTGTCTCACCAACAGTAGTTGCCAAGATCTTAATGATCCAGAAGAATATTGTAATTTCTGGAACCTTGCTCAACATCTGCTGGCCTAAGTTAGATAATGGTTTTGATTCATGCAAGGTTGATGTCCCCCTCTCGATTCAATGTTAGGTTAGGCGGATTTCTGTGCCACTGCAATTGAGTGTATCAGAGCATTCTGTGAATACGATGAGAGAAGATAAAATGGCGTCGATATCAGAAATTCCGACATTATATTGATGCTTCCACGCGATAAATGGACTATTTTGTTAAAAAAACCAGAATAATTGTAGGATCTTTTCCCTTTTACATAGGAAAGTTACAGGTCAGTAGCGAATAGAATTAAGAGGTTAGTGTGAATGAGTTTTACACACTATCCCGTCATTGTGTTATACGTCTGACGAGAAAGGCGGCGAATGAAGATGGAGCTTTGGGCGATATGGCTCATAATCGCTGGAATTCTGCTGGTTGCAGAAATGTTAACGCTAACGTTCTACTTGCTCTGGCTAGGTATCGGTGCTTTGGTGGCTGCTATTGTAGCTTGGATTATTCCGGAGTTTTTTATTCTCCACATCTTTGTAGGATGTATAACAGCACTTATTTTGACCTTTGCTACAAAGCCTTTAACAAGTCGAATTCGAATGTCCAAAGGCTTTAAAGACCCCATAGACGAGCTGGTCGGCAAAGAAGGGGTCGTTGTAGAGGAAATTGACTTTGGAAAGCATGGAATCGTTAAAGTTGGTAATGAAACATGGAGCGCTTCTTCTCAGGTATTTTTGCCTAAAGACGAGACGATCATTGTTGTTGCCAGAGGCACTACGATATTGGAAGTCCAAAAACGGGAGGTAATTAAGTAAATGGGTATTGCCGTAACGATAATCATTCTGATCATTGTCATTGTTTTTGTTGCCTTAACGGTCAAAATTGTTCCGCAGCAAAGAGTAGCCGTGGTGGAGCGATTGGGAAAATTCAGTCGGCTGTTGACTCCGGGCCTGAATATTCTTATACCGATTATTGATCATGTACGTACGTATCACGATTTGCGTGTACAGCAGGCAAATGTCCCTCCGCAAACGGTAATAACAAAGGATAATGTTCAGGTACAAATTGATACGATTATCTTTTACCAGGTTGTCGGCCCAGAACAGGCGACTTATGGCATTTCGGATTATGTATATGGCGTGCGGAATATTAGTACAGCAACGATGAGACAAATCATCGGGAAGCTGGAGCTCGATGAAACCCTATCCGGCCGCGAGAAAATTTCGAGTGAAATTCGAATTGCTCTCGACGAAGCGACGGAAAAATGGGGCGTGCGCATTGAGCGGGTCGAAGTCATTGATATCAAACCGCCGGTGGATATTCAAGAATCAATGGATAAGCAAATGAAGGCTGAGCGAAGCAAGCGTGCAATTGTACTGGAAGCCGAAGCAGCCAAGCAGGATATGATTCTACGGGCAGAAGGCGACAAGCAGGGCAAAATCCTTAAAGCCGAAGGCGATAAGGAAGCACGTATTCGCCAAGCTGAAGGTTTGCGCCAAGCACAGGAGCTTGAGGCATTGGGACATGCAAAAGCCATTCAGGCCATTGCAGAGGCTGAGAAAAACCGGATCGAACTGCTGCGGGCGGCTGGACTCGATGAGAATGTACTCGCTTACCGCTCGTTAGAAACATTAAGCGAAATATCAAAAGGCCCCGCCAATAAAATATTCATTCCTACAAAAGCCATCGAAACATTGGGCAGCATTGGTGCTATCGGTGAAATATTTAAAGCAAAAAATTCTGATTAATTTATATAAAGGATGTCTTCTCAAATGAGAAAACATCCTTTTTTTCATTCAGCCTTCCTGTTCTAACTCCCACGGTGGGAAATACCACAGCTTGACCCTATCTTCCTGCAAGAGTAATAATTTCCGCAGGATTTACGCTATTATAGGTGCGCTATTTCAAAAAAAATCAAGTCATCTCCTTATTAGAGATGACTTGATTTTTAAGGGGCGTTATGGTGTATGAGAAGCATCGATCTAATTGAACGGAGCGTTTAGCGTATACCAAGGCAGCCGATTGATTGGTGCCTTAATCACTTTGGTGCATGGCCCCTCCTCCTGGCTTCCATCATCCCCAAACCAAATTCCCGGAGGGAATGAAACCGTGCGTTCGGTCGCTCCTTTCTGCAGAACAGGTGCAACCAAAATGCGATCCCCCAGCATAAACTGGTCGACAATGGTTTCATAACTATTGCCCGGAAATACATATTCCATCATACGGATAATAGGTTCACCTTCGACGGCCGCCTGTTCAGCCAATCGGCGAATCCGCTCCCCAAATTGAACGTGCAGCTTAGCGGCTTCCCGGCAATATTCGAAGTGTTCCTGGTCCAACACTCTCCAGGGGGCCGCCGAGAATTGCATCATTGGAAACAAAGCGGAGCATTGGGCGTAGCGCACAAACAGTTCGGAATCGAGATGTTCCGAATTCGCCAGGAAATTGCGGTATTCCCCTCCGCCAATCATATCCGGGCACGTATAAGAATAGCCTATTATTCCCTGAGCTAGCCCATTCGGAATAAGAGAAGCCAAACCGTTAACGCCCCAATCATGCTGCTTATCGCTTAGTCGTTGGGCAATCGCTCTGCCGGCCATCTTCCAGCATGCACGATATTCATTGGCCGGGTAGTCCAGACCAAGCTTGGCATAAGCCTCAGAATGGCCATTCGCAGACGTTGGAACGGCGCTTAAATCGGTATCTTCGTAATACATCGCATCGCCTGCGTCAAATTTAAAGCCGTCGACGCCGTATTTCTCGGTTAAATACATCAATTGCTGCTGAAACCACGAAATCGCCCCGGAATGCATCAAGTCCAACACCGCGCTGTACCCGTCCCACCATTCGCGTATTGCCGGCGTCCCGTCTTGGTTTCGCAGCAAGAAGCCTTTTTCCAGAAGCTCCCGATATATTCTGCTGTCCGCGCTGACGAATGGACAAACCCATAGCATGACATGGAAACCCATTTCATGGAGACGTTCGATCATCTTCCTAGGTTCCGGAATTCTTCCTGGATGGAAATCCCAGGCTCCGTAATAATCATGCCAATTGCAATCGATGATAAGCATTCCCGCAGGCATTCCCGCAGCAAGGATGTCCTCCGCGTACTTGAGAATTTTATCCTGTTCCTGGTCATACATAAGTTCGATCCAAGTATTGTACTGGGGGCGGCTGAACATGATTTCATGGGGATATCGACCGTCCGGCGGAAATTTCTTTTCCTGAATCGCCCGGTACGCGCCGCGCAAGCTACCAAAGCCTTCCCCGAGCTCAATGACGCCTTTTGAGCTCTCCACGGTCAACAGTTCCTCGCGGAACGCGAAGTCAAACGGTTCATCTGACCAGATATACCTGCCTTTGCTTGATAGGAGCAGCGGCGTCGCTTGATTCGCGGTCCTGTTCGGATCCAATCCGCGACTGAACGCTTCAATTCCGAACGGCATATGGATGCCGTCAGCGACCGCTCCTCCCCACCAATACTCGCCTTCCAACAGGCGGATTTCCTTCATTCGCCGCATTGAGATTCAACTCCTGGATAATAGGATGACTCCATAATCGGTTATTTTTGCTTACACATTTCCTTTACACCCGGCACGTTCGGATGCTGACCGGCTCGCTTCGCTCAAGATCCTCCAATAATTCAACCAGCAGACGCATCCTGATATCCGCATATTCAGTCCATTCAAATAGATTATGCTTCTCTCCCGGATCATTACGCAAATCGTACAATTCACCGAACGATTCCCCAGGATAGACGGCAAGCTTCCATTCCGGCGTCACCCAGCATTTGAAACGGATTCGGTCCGGTTCCTCTTTGTATTCAATTCGCACTCCCGGCCGCGGCAGCGAGGCTCCAGCCTGCAATCTCGCCTTAAGACTGATTCCATCCCTTTTAATAGAATCTTCGATTCCGGCAAAATCCATGATCGTTGGCAGCAAATCAACCAACGATACACATTCCTCGACATGACATGGCGCAAATCCTTCTGGGTAACGCATCAACAATGGAACATGGGTGACGCCTTCGTAGACTAATGGCCCCTTCATGCCTATCGAGTGGTCTCCCAGCATTTCCCCGTGGTCCGAAGCAAAGATGATCAACGTATTCTCCCGCAGCCCCAACCGGTCAAGCGAATCCATAATTGCGCCCAGCTGTTCGTCAATCAATTGCACCATCGAATAATAGTAAGACCGCGTGAGCTTACTTTTTTCCTCATCTTCGAAGTACGGCTTCCAGGCATGATCTCCGTTGCCAGCTATATCAAATTGGCCAACGAAGCGCGATTGCGAAATGTCTCCCCGATGAAAATAAGGAATATGATCGACCAAACCGCTTTCATTACGCAAATCGGTATCAGGGAGTGGAATATTTTCCGGATCGATTCTTCCCATATAATCAAAAGGAAGGATGTGTGGGTGGTGCGGATCTTGGAAGCCCAAATTCAAGAAAAACGGTTCCCCTTGCGATACCCGTTGATGATTTTCCAGAATGAAATCGGCCCGTTCAGCTAACCATGCACCGGAATGCAGCGCTTTAGGCAGATCCCATTCCCCCGTACCATTCGGATCGTCCGCAAATAACTCCTTCACTTGAAATTGCTGTGGATCGTAACCCTTTTGTTTTATCCAAGCTCCATAATGCCCTTTCAACCCATAGGAGCCATGACCAATACTAAACTCCGCCGTATCGAATCCGACCACATCGTGAAAAGCCGTTCCCTGATCGTCTACAGGAGCCGTTTCCAGGCTACTTGATTGCCACGGATGCCAATGCGCTTTCCCAACATGGTGAGTATGATATCCTTGCTCTCTTAGAAGATGGCTTAAGAATAGGGAATAGTCGTCGGCATACGTGCCTATATTATAGGCTCCATGACGGGACATATGAAGGCCGGTCATCATGGATACTCTGGAGGGGGTGCAAACGGTATTTGGGCAATACGCTCTTTGGAAAGAGACCCCTTCCTTCCCCAACCTGTCCATATTAGGGGTCTGAATAAAGTTGTTTCCATTGACCCCCACGCTGTCATAGCGTTGTTGATCTGTCGTAATCAGAATCACGTTCGGTTTATCCGACATTTCGAACCCATCCTTTCAAAAAGGATAATCTAAATCAGGACAATGCAGCTTGAAATGTTTGGGTTTGCGGGCCATCATGCCTTGATCGCCCCGGAAGTAAGACCTTGTACGAAAAACTTCATCGTAAAGCTGAATAATAACATCAATGGCACGGATGCCAGCGTCATCGCTGAGAATACTTGTCCATACAAAATTTGCTGTTGATCCATGAATCTGTACAATCCAACGGTGATCGTCATTTTCTGTTGATCCGGCAGCACAAGCATTGGCCAGAAAAACTCGTTCCAGGTATTAAGAACAGTGACAAGCCCCATGGAGAGAATGATTGGAAGAGCAAATGGAATTACAAGGTTAATAAAACATCGAAATTCGCTTCCTCCGTCGATCTTAATGCTTTCGAACAGTTCCTTCGGGATACCCTCAAAAAACGTTCGCAATACGAATATCGTCACCAGTTGACCGCCGGCAATAGCAGGCAGTATGGCCGCCCATGGCGTATTGATCAAACCAAGGTTTTTTACTAGCACGAATTGGGGGATGAGTGTCAGCACGCCGGGAATCATGAGGAAAATAAGCAACGTAAAAAAAAGCGCATTTTTCCCTCTGAATTCGAACCGAGCAAAGGCGTAGGCCGACAATGAAGAAATGACGAGTACTCCGATCGCACTAAGCCCCGAAATAATCGAGGAGTTCATCATGTACGTTTTGATTTTAACAAGGGCACTGCTGTAATACTCGAACTGAGGCTCGATCGGCAACCCGAAGAAATTGCTTTGCAGCTCCGCATTTGTCTTTACGGAAGAGATGAGCATGAAATAAAGCGGGAATAAGGTGCAGAATGCAAAAAACAATAACAGGACAATAATGAAGAAACGCGAAGATTTATCCACTTTCATTGTGTTCCCTCCTAGGTCCTCGACTTCATGAAGCGTAGATTCAGAATAGTAAACAGTGCGATGATCAGGAATAAGGTTACACCAGCAGCCGACCCTACGCCGAGTTTTCCATAATTAAATGCGTTATTAAACAAGTATAATCCTGGCACCATCGTATCGAACCCTGGGCCGCCTTTGGTTATAATATATTGATCGCCGTATTGCTGAATACCGCCAATCAGAACAAGAATCGTTGTCAGCTTTAGTTGTGGAATAATGAGAGGCAAATCTATACTCCAAAATATCGTCCATGCGCTCGCCCCGTCGATACGGGCCGATTCACGTACCGATTCATCAAGTGACTGAAAGCCTGCCAAATAGATAAGGAACCCAATACCGCTGATCCATGGGAATCCCTTCATTAGCAGTGAGCCGATTGCTGTGAGCTGGCTTTCGCCCAGCCACACTTTCTGCCAGCCATCCAGATCTAAATTGCGAAGAAGAACGTTTAACATGCCGTTATTCGGTTCGTAGAAGAAGAGCCAGAACATGGTAATGACCATACCTGGAATAACCATTGGAATGATAAATGCCACCTTGATCCATTGAGCAAATCGACTTGCTCCGAGCAAATAAATCAAGTATCCTGCGAGGACGGAAATCCCTTGAAGCACGACAAGCGCCCACACAAGAAAGATTAATAACACTTTAAAGGAGTTAATAAACACCTCACTGTTAAAAATCTCTCGATAGTTCGCCAATCCAACAAATGTTGGATGGTAATAATCCCGCATATTCCAATCGAGAAAAGAGATTCGGATGGCTTCAAATGTCGGATAGACAAGAAAGACACAAACGAATAAGAAAGTTGGCAGCAAACAGAGGTAAGCTACTTTTGATTTCATTGCTTTCACTTCCAATTCATCGTGAATGAGTTAATAAGGAAGGATAGAGCGAAACGCTCTATCCCTTGCGATGCTCGTATCTTTAATTATTTTAGATGCTCTTCTACTTTCCATTCCGGATGGAGTTTGATCGCGGCATCCGCATATTTATCTAGCGTTTTAATAAAGCCGCCAATGAATTGATCAGCCGTCAGTTTGCCATCCAGATACTGCTGCTGGGATTTATACCACATGTCGGCTTGCTCTGGCTCGAATTTGAAGGCAGTGTATGAAATCTGCTTCTGGCTGCCGAACGTATCGATGATCGGCTGTACTTGCTCTGGCGCCTGAACGTCTTTGACGACAGGAATTAGGAATAATTCATCTGCCATAATCTTCGCGCCTCCGTTCGGGTCAGTCCAGAAGCGCAGCCAATCAAGCGCTGCCTGAAGCTTGCCGTCCTTCTCCGCTTTCGAAGTAATCGCTACGTATGCTTCTCCACCTATCATGTAATTGAAGCGTTGATCCTCCCCTAGTTCAGAGTATGACTTGTCTAGGTAAGGAATCGGCGCAATACCATAATTAACTTTAAGATTACCTTGTAAATGCTGGTTCGGATACCAACTGCCATTTAAGGTCATAGCCGACTTGCCTTCATTAAACAATCCTTCGAATTCCCAGCTTGCCGTGTTGAAGCCTTCATTAAAATACGGAGTTAAATCCTTGATAACTCGCGCGTATTCCTTCAACTCTGGTGAATCCTTAGTAATCATTCCCTTTTTCACTGCAAGCGCCCACTCGTCGGTATTGACGTTGCCATCTTTGATGATTACGTCGAGCTGATCTAACTTCGGCTTCCATAAGTAACCCCAAAGATCGGTTGCAAGCCAACCAATGTTCCAGTCCATCGAGTTCTGGATACTAAATCCGATATAACCGGCGTCTTTCGCCTTCTTGGCAACTGCGAGCAGCTCTGTTATCGTCTTCGGCGGCTCGGTTACTCCGATCTTAGCGAAAATATCTTTATTGTAGTACAAGTTTACAGTGGTCAACTGAATTGGAATTCCATACAGTTTTGCCGGAGGCAGCTTATCAATCGCGTTTTCAAGCACACCGTCAATAAAAGATTCTTTCCACGGAGCATTCGTGAACCTGCTTACTTCCTCCATATGGGGAAGCAAATTGGTAATCCAACCATTTTTGAACCATGCTGATTTGTCCCCCGGTCCACCCATAATAATATCGGCCTCGCTGCCGGCAATAAACTGTGCATCCAAATATTTGTCGTACTCGGCCGCAGGCACATATTGCAGTTTAACGGTATGGCCCGTTTTTTCTTTAAACGCTTTTGCCATCTTCTCATATGCAGGCCAAGAGAATTCCCCTTGAGAGTAAACCATGGTCAAAGTTTGAGGCTTCTCAGCAGGTTTATCGCTACCTGTATCGCTACCCTTATCGCTGCCCTCTTTCGTCGCGTCAACATTCCCGCTTGGCGCTGGCGAATTGCCAGAACCCGTGTTGCTGTTCTTGTTTGTACCTGTGCATCCTGCCAGCACGAGGAGCGTAATACTAATGACAAGCATGATTAGTGATACTCGTTTCACATTGATGTCCCCTTTTCTAATTGAATGAATGATTTAATTCCCTCTTAACTATAAGAAGTTGGCAAGTCACAAACAATAAGGCTGTTTCTAGATTTCATTTGTGTTTTTTGGAGATTTTTTTAGGAAATTTCACAAAATAAATGCCAAGAAGCTCACGAAATCATTAGATTTCGTGAGCCTTCTTGGCATTTGCAAATCATTTGGACATCCTTTTACATCCTATTACTCCGTCACTTTTTTCTAAGCTCGAAGAACCTTGCCTGATTCCGATTTGATGATCGCGATGAGAGAATTGAATCATCCTAAAATAAAGATCATCATTGATATATAAATGCATCGATGTCAGTATAATAACCGCTTGAAGAGGCATTTTTGTCACTACGCAATTGAATTTTTATCATATGCGTTCCACACTTGTGAGTCCAGATTTCGTATAAAGACTTACTTGCTTGTTCCATGTGGATGCATACGTATCTAACGTGGAATCGAAGGTTCCATCAATGTAAACATCTACTTTACCATGATTAGTATTTTGTCCTCCAATCCATGTGATGGAGGTACCTGTGAAAGAATACGTGACATAATCACCCGAAGTATTTGAATAATGAGCGGTATTATTATAGTACCCAGTTTGGGCACCGGAGGAACCCCAAGCTCCCGTATAAGTACCGCTAGTATCATCATCTGTGGTTGTTACACTTGAATAAGTAATGATCGGATTCCAAGTGGTAGAGTCATACGAGCTGGTGCTGTTATTATTGACAATGAAGTAAATGGCGTCATTCACTGCAACTGTAGTGCTCACATTAACATTGTAGCCTGTTGAATCATTGTAGGCGATGGATTGCCAACCGCTCGCCGGCCAGATTTGCGTACCGTTCTTCATAATTTTTACGTTAACACCATCGCCACCGGTTATATCACTCTTCTTCACTGTTCCCGTAATCGTGATGTTCCCTGCTGACGGCGCTGTAAACTTCCTTACCGAATCGGCGCTGTCGTCGGGATGTTGCCCATTGTCCTTGACAAAACTATACGACCCGCTTTTACCCCACCAACCTTTAGTGGAATCCCAGGTCATATTGGTATACGCGCTTCCGTTCCAGTATTGGTAGGACCAATTGTTCGTGCCTTGCGTGCTGCTAAAGTCTACGGAGGCTTGGTAGCTCGAACCGTAAGTTATGATTGGGTCCCATGAAGTGCTATCATAACTATTGTTGCCATTCATATTCGTAATGAAATAGATGGCGTCATTTGCAGTAACGGAAGTGGTTACGTTCACATTGTAACCAGTGGCATCGTTATAGGCTATGGACTGCCAACCGCTCGCCGGCCAGATTTGCGTACCGTTCTTCAGAATTTTTACGTTAACACCGTCGCCGCCGGTTATATCACTCTTCTTCACTGTCCCCGTAATCGTGATGTTGCCTGCTTGCGGTGCGGTAAACTTTCTTACCGAATCGGCGCTGGCGTCGGGATGTTGCCCTTTGCCGGCGATAAGACTATACGTACCGCTTTTACTCCAGCGACTTTTGGTGGAATCCCAGGTCATATTGGTATACGTGCTTCCGTTCCAGTATTGATAGGACCAATTGTTCGCGCCTTGCGTACTGCTGAAACCCGTGGAGGCTTGATAACTGTTATTGCTGAGGTCAATCGTCCAGCGGTATAATTTAGGGAGACTATAAGAGTTAAATCCGCTGTAAAGATAAAACTGCTTGCCTATAATACCATTATTGCTCCCATCCGTACCCACAAAACTTACATTCTGATAGCCCATAGCTTCACCAAGATTAGCCCACGTATCTTGGGCTACCGTTTGGGTAAGCGTCCAAGTAATGCCATCCGTTGATTCATAAAGCTTTATCCATGAATCTATTCCGCCCCAAGTCATGGTAGTTAATGCAATATAATATTTGCCAGTGTAGGTGCTATAAGCTGCATTAGAATGAGTGATGCCCATAATATTTAACTTCGCGGCGTTTCCTCCCAGCCCTAGTTCGGTCCAAGTGCCATTATAATATTTATGCCACAAATTTGTACCTGTGTTACCGGCCTGTGCGGCAGTTATTACATCTGTGACAAGTGCCCTTGCAACAGAGATACCGACTGACCCTTCGTAGTTATCGATAAAGTAAACATAGAAGTACCCATCCTTAATAAAGTAAGGGACGCCCTGCATAAAACCGCCACCCATGTCCGGGTCTCCATAAGGAGATAGAATGTCTCCCAAATAAGTATAGGTATCCCCATTATCCGTTGACCATGCAAGTCCAGTTCTTCCTTTATTACCATTAGATCCGGCAAATTCTACATGAATAAACCCTAAGAGCCCATTGGTGTCTTGGTAAGTGCTTATTACCCATGGTTTGGCTGGTGTCGATGATGGATTGGTGTACAGCTGTGCTCTTGTCTTCGACCATACTAATGCTCCGCCGCATGGGGAATATAATGACCCGTTGAACTTTAGATGCGTATCGCCCCAATTTGTAGATTGAAACCAAGTTTGGGTCCCTCCGAAGATTTTGGTACTAAAAGGCTCATCAATTACATCCATACCCAAATTAGTTAATTGTCCGGAATTACAAACTGTAACTGGTCCTGTTTGCGAATAAGCCATTGCTTTAGGAGCACCTATAATAACCAATACCAACAATATCGAAACGGCAAAGAATGCATAGCATGCATATTTCATTTTTATCAGCATACTCTTAAATCTCCCTTCAATTTTCTTTTTTTTGAAAGTGCTTACATTTCTAAATCTATTTTATTTTTATACTCTGTCAGGGTCAGTCCTGTCCATTGTTTGAAGAGCTTGGAAAAGTAATATGGATCGTTGAAACCGACTAGCACAGCGATATGCTTGAATAGTAAACGTGGATTATTTTTAATTAATCGCTTCGACTCTTCTATTCGCAGTTGCATCTGATAGTTCAGAGGTGAAATCTTTTTCTTGCGGGTATATTCGCGGCTAAGATATAGCGCACTTAAATGAAAGTGGTCCGATAAGGAATGCAGTGTCAGATTTTTAGTGAAGTTAAGCTGGAGGTATTGTTCCATTTCTTCAATCCAATTGTTCTTGGAGTTTGGCTGCTCATGGACTACGTTGTCGATTTCTTGTTCTACAGGAGCCAGCTTATACGATAATCCTCTCCATTTAGACAATAAAATCCCTCCAAGATGCTGCAGCATTTTGATTCATTGCTTCCGGGTAAGAATAGATAGCAATTACACTATGATTTCACAGCACCCGTCATTATCCCGCTGACTAAAAAACGCTGTCCGAATAAATACACGACTAGAATCGGTAGAATAAAGATAACAAGCGCAGCAAACTGAACTTGAGGTATTTCGATATTGGGGGATTTAGGATATATATACCCTATTTGCAGCAATGCTGTTGAAAGCGGATACTGACTTTCTTGTAGAAACATGAAGGGAGTCAAGAAATCTGCACCCCAGCTGTTGTTAAACAGCAAGATGCCCGCCGTTGCAATGACTGGCAAGGAAATGGGTATATAAATCCGGAATATGATGCCATACGTAGAACATCCGTCCATCCGCGCAGCTTCATCCAATTCCATTGGAATGTTCATAAAAAATTGCCGATATAAGAAAATGACAAAAGGACTGCCCCCGATACCTCCAAGAATCCACGGTAAATAGGTACCCAAGAGACCATATTCATGAAATAGAACATATTGTGGGATTAATATAACAGTAGCGGGCACCATCATCGTTGACAAGATGATCATAAACAGAAATCCCTTGAACTTGGCCCTTAATCGGGCAAAGGCAAACCCTGAAAAAAAGCTGAAGAATAAAGGCAAGACTACTGAGATTGTGGTAAGAATGACTGAGTTTTTAAAAAACATCCAATACGGACGAAGCGTAAATGCCAGATGGTAATTCTCTAGTGTAGGATGAAGCGGAAACCAGGCTGTGCCTGTAAAAAGCGGCTGAATGGAGTTCACGAATAACCAATATAACGGGAACGAAAAAGCCACTACGAAGATAAGCACAAGAAGATATAAGGATGCCTTGACTAATTTAGTCTGGTTCATGTTTGGTTACCTTCCTTTCCGATCATCGGAATCATAGTGAACCCATAATCGGCTTGTGCCAAAAACAATAAGGGTAAGCAGTATTGTAATCGCAAAAAGCACCCATAATAGGGCTAAACCATACGCATATCTTTGAAACGCGAAAATTTGTTGGAAAGCATGGATTAAATATAAATAAAGTGGTCTGATCGGTACACCTAAGATTGCACTTGAAGTTAACACTGTGGATTGGAGGAATATCTGCAAGGAACCAATAATTCCGAATACTAGGTTAAAGAAGATTACTGGGGTCATAAGCGGTACTGTTATACTTTTAAATCTCTGGAACGCGTTGGCTCCGTCAATAGCAGCAGCCTCAAATAGATCCACTGAAATCCCTTTAAGTCCCGCCAAATAAATGATGATGCCGCCGCCACATCCCCAGCATAATAAAATAAGCAGCGAGAGCGTAGCATGGTCATAACCCAACCAGTTAATAGTATGAAATCCGAGGAATTGCAATAAACTATTGAGTATTCCGCTTTGAGAAAATATAGATTTCCACATCAAGCCCACAGCCGTAATCGGCAGAATGGCTGGCAAATAGAACAGAGACCTATAAAGACCAATGCCACGAAAGTTATTATTTAATAAAAGAGCAAGAAAAAAACAAATTACTGTACTGAATATAACGTTGATAAAACCGATAATAAAAGATCGGCCTAGTGAATACATTGCATCGCTGTCAGTAAACACGCTGTGATAGTTGCGAAGACCCACAAACCTCACACTGTTAAAGTTAAATCCCGAATAGTTTGTAAAGCTTAAATACAATCCATACAATAGAGGAAATAATCCCATTGCAATAAATATCACGATCCATGGTAGGGTCAGAATATAAAACTCTTTATTTTCCCTGCGCTCGATCTTGCCCATCATAGAAATCCATCCTTCCTCAAATTGAAAGTGGAAGCGACGGTGGTCACTTCCACTACAGAAATCAACTCAACTACTTGACGCCGACAATATCTTTATTTTCTCGTATTTGGATCTCTATTTCCTTCTTACTCTTCGCAATCGCTCCATCAAGTGTGTCTTCACCAAAGTACACAGGCATAAAATACTTGCCAAAGATGGTATCGATTGCGGTTGTCGAGATATAAGGATTATTCGGAATTGTAGTCAAATGACTGACATTGTTACTCACTACGGCATAGGTTTGTTTGTCGAAATTCGTTGCAACCGGAACTTTACTCATCTTGGATTGAAATCCTGGCAATCCCCATCCGCTAGCTGCTCTTTCGTCCGCAGGCTTGCCGCCAAAGAACCACTCGAACACGGTCCAAGCTTCTTTAGGGTGTCTGGTTTTACTATTAATAATGCCTCCCGTACCGACTTGCGAAGCTTCGATTGCTTTCCCGCCTGCAACCATTGGGGCAGGTAGAAGCATAAAATCATCCAAATGGCTCTTTGAGGCGTCAGTACTTTTCAATATTCCTGCAAACCAATATCCAACTGTCATCATACCCAATTTACCCTGTGTAAAGAGGTCAATAAAGCCTGTTGCTTCTGGGTTAAGCGGACTTGGTCCAACTCCGGCTTTAGCCAGATCAACCCAATATTGCAAAGCCTTCTTCGCTTCCGGAGAATCCAGCAGTATTGTACTAAAATCATCGCTGTATAATGATTTTCCAGATGATGCTAACATATACTGTAATCATGACTTATGCAGTTCATTCCAATCGTTGGAAAACGATCAATAGTCATAGAAATGTAAACTAAAACCCGGAAAATCCCTTGACTTTTTGGAATCACCCCGATAATCACGAAGAATACCTTTTCTACTGGGT
Organism: Paenibacillus baekrokdamisoli; assembly: GCF_003945345.1. GTDB lineage: Bacteria > Bacillota > Bacilli > Paenibacillales > Paenibacillaceae > Paenibacillus_Z > Paenibacillus_Z baekrokdamisoli. The sequence goes on from NZ_AP019308.1 coordinate 3,707,575, forward strand.
ATACCTTCGAGATAATAGGTGATTTTCGTGAAACAAACCCTTGAAAATCCACGATTTCGTAAGCTTTCACAAGGCGAATGCGCGGGAGCGCCGGTCTTGCGATCACTTTGGGAAAAGTTCGACTTTTCTTTGCTCTTGATGCAAGCTGGGATATTCAAACGAAGCGGAGCTCCTTCATGGATGCTTTGCTTTATGTACATCATCGGATTGATCTCTGGATGCTCATCGGTTGTACAAATGAGCGAACTGGCTGGGAAAGATGCTCTACTTGAACTCATGTTTAAACCCTACAAACTCGCACAATACACGCTCAGCCGGTTCTTCACAGTTCCCCATGCATGGCTGACGTTTGGGAAAAAACGGGTTGCCAGGCTTCAGGAAGAACGGGAAACCGCGCTTCAAGAAGGCGATATTATTAATCTCGACGATACACATAGCGCCCATCCCTATGCAAAGAAACTGCCATTCCTGTGCTGGCTCAGGGACTCTTCATCCAAATCCTATAGCTGGTGCATGAACCTCGTTGTCCTTCAGGCCGTGCTCCGAAACGGACTCGAATATCCGTTGTTCTACCGCGTTTGGCGCAAAATGTCTGACGAGGAAACCGGCTTGACCAAGTTTGATTTAGCCAGACAAATGCTGCTCATGCTTCGCGAGTCGGTCACTTGCCGCCTCTGGGTAGCGATGGACCGATGGTATTTATGCAAAGACTTTTTCGTTTTCTTGCAAGAGCATTCCTTTGACTGGGTAACTAAAGCTAAGCGCAATACTGCACTGCATCGAAAGATTACAGTCCCCGGACGTCGTGATCGGTATGTACCTGTTACGGCGCGACAGCTTATTCAGGATACATACAAGCGCTTATCTACATCCAGCAAGAAGGGAATCTTCGCCATTTCAGTATCTGATATTTATATGAAAATACCTTATCTTGCTGAAGGGCGGAAAGGGCAACTTGTAACGAAACAACGCTTCGTTCCCCTTGCTGCCGTTGTCGCTATGCGGCTTAAAGAAGACGAGGAAAGCGTTGATGTGAAGGAAGATTCACCAGATGAACCGGCAACCTACAAAGGAGCCTACTTGATCATTAGCAACCGACATGATGCGCCAGATAAGGCGCTTGAAGTGTACGGAAAGCGTTGGCGTATAGAGGTGTTTTTCCGCGCGGCCAAACAAGAACTTGGCTTTGAAAAGTGCCACTCTACATCCGAAGCACATCAGCACGCGCACATGGAGTTACTTTTTGCTGCGGAGACGCTACTTGCCTATGCGTTATGGCAAGTAAACAAAGAAAAAACGAGTGATGAGAGCCACACCCACGGCGAAATGGTTCGCGGTCTCTTCCACACTCGTTGCCAGGTTCGCACAAGAAACCACAAGGGTTTAAAGCGAATCTACATCGATTTTGACATAGAGGCACGCCGTTTTGCAAGCCTTATTTCCGCATATTGGCCCAAAAATCTCTCCATGACCATGTGGCCGGTGCATTCAAGCATAGATTCTCACAATTACCGATTAATCTCATGAACTGCATAAGTCATGTGTAATGTAGCTTGAGAAACTGTAACCCCGCCAATAAATGGGTTCGTATATCCCCACTGGATAAATTTATCCCCATCTTTTTTAGTTAATTTCTTTGCATAGTCTGCGACTTGATCCCAAGTCAAAGCTGTTTTATCATCCGGTATCGGTATCCCTGCTTCCGCAAACAACTTCTTGTTGATGTACATATCTGTTTCTGGTTGCCAGTCTTTCACAAATCCGTACAAATCGCCTGTTCCCTGATTTTGGCCATCCCACTTGAATATGTCCCCGATGCTAAGAAGATCATCTTTTTTGAATACCGTACTTGCATCAAAGTAGGGCTGTAAATTCAAAGCCAAGCCTCTGGCAGCATAGAAGGGGAATTCGTTCCCTCCATTGACACGGAGAATGTCTGGAGTTGTTTCAGAATTCGCAGCAATTGCAGCCATTAATTTATTGAAATCGGCATCTACTCGTTCCAGATTAATATTCGGATGATCCTTATTAAATTCTGTGATCTGATCCTTTGTAATCTCTCCCTCACCCATATTCATCCGAATGGTGACTTTTTCACCGTTTGTTGTAGCCGCAGCAGTTCCTGCATCTGTAGCTGCATCTGTAGTTGCATCTGTACTTACAGCAGTTCCCGTATCTTTAGCTGTTCCTGTATCCGTGCTTTTAGAATTCGTACTGCAGCCTACTAGAATTAAAACTAATGATAATATTACTGCCGTGAATCTGATGGACAACTTCTTGGTCATGTAAATCCCCCTATTAGTTTTTTTTGAACTTGCAAGCGTGTTCATTTTTATTACTCTATAACTATACGAAGATGGAAAGTCACAAACAATAAGGCAGTTTCTAGATTTCATTTGTGTTTTTTGGAGATTCTTATTTTTGGCAAATCTTACAAAATAAGATAAAAAAGACTCGCGAAATCAAGAGATTTCGTGAGCCTTCTTTGTGATTGCAAATCATTCGGGTATCCTTTTACATCCTATTGTTCGGTCATTTTTTTGAGCTCGAAGAACCTTGCTTGATTCCGATTCGGCAAATTCACGATTAATGCTCCGTCGACAATATTATAATTGTTCATGACTTGGTATGGATCCGCTGCCGGATAAAGCTGCTTCACCTCAACGGAACCATTCTCCCAACCCGATATCGGAAGTCGGATAGTGCTCTCCTCGCTTTCCAACCTCCATATCGCTAACAAAACCCGCGCATTGTCCATAGAGGCAAGACCAACACTGTTCCAGCCCGATGAATCGTTTACCGCTTTAAAACCGAGCGGCCAGATCGGGGATGAATTGCGAATATGAATTCTCTCCGCTTTATAAAGAGTTATTGCTTCTTGGATCAGCGACAGGTTTAAACCATCCGCTTTATCCACTCGACCGGACAAATACAGATTGCCGCATAATCCGTTAATCATATTGAAAATGGTTTGTTCTCCATCCTGCATGGAGTTCCTGTATTCCTTGTCATCCAGCCATTCAGGATGATCGCGATGGGAGACAAGCAACGGATATGGATATGCCCATACGCCGTTCTGTTCAGGCAATACCGCCGCCAGCATTCCCCCGATAATGGATGGATACTTCGTATAATCTTCTTGATCGCTCGAACTCACCATATGAGCATGAGATAATATCCCATAGTCGGCTCTCATGCCGCCGGAAGCGCAGCCTTCTATGATCAAATAAGGATGTTTCGCTTTCACTTCATCCAAGAAGGCATAGAAGCTGCGCATGTGGATAATCAGCCCATCGGCTGCCGAACTGCCAAGCGTATCGTCGCCGAATCCGACACAGCCGTTGTAATCGTTCTTGATAAAACCGACTCCCATTGCTGCCAATCGGTCTATCGTGCCGTGCATATATGCTCTTACTTCGGGGTTGGTGAAGTTCATAAACCAGCGCTCTCCGCCGCCCACTCTTCGGCCATTCCGCCTTAAAAACCATGTATCCGGTTGGCGGCCCAAGGCCGCACTTTCCCCGCATACCTCCATCTCCAGCCAAACACCCGGAATCATTCCTGCCTGTTTTATTGTTTGCAAGATCCCCGCGAGACCCTCGTCTCCGAATCGGTTCGCATTCGGCTGCCAGTCCCCCAGAGACGTTCCCCAATAAGTATTCGGCTCAGCAAACCAGCCCGCATCGATACAGAAAACTTCCGCCCCGACTTCAGTGGCGCGTTGAATTAAGGGAAGGAGCTTAGCTTCCGAAGGATCGGCCCACAAGCAATTCATATAATCGTTAAACACAACCGGAACTTCGCCCAACCAAGCGTTGGCTGGCTTGAGGTGCGAACGCCGGTAAGCGGTCAATTCCCGAGCTGCCGCTTCTATACCGCCGGAGCAGCATCCGATCGCTGCCGGTATCGTCGTAAAGTTTTCTCCTGGCAGCAAGGTTTTGGTCCATCCGCCAAAACCTTCGCTGGCCCCGTCTATTTGAACATATAGACTGTCGCTGCCGACTGAAGCATGCTCATGGCGGTTTCCAAGCTCTATATGCCAGTTAGACGAGGTTTCAGCCTGCGCATACCAAACGGATTGCGTCTCCAAATCTTCGATCACAACCATAGGCAAATATCGTCCCGTACTCCAACTTCCCCTGGATTCCCAATGAACAGCATGCGACATCGAATAAGGCGAGGTGCGATAAAGACCTAGTTGGTCCAAATCGTCGCATCTCCATTGTCCTTCGCCGCTCCAGGCTTGCCGCCAATAATGAACCTTTACCCTGCCAGGTTCGGACCAGGAGCCAGTGCTGCCGAGCGCGATTCCCTGCATACATAAGGAAGAAAGATGGGTCAGAACGACGGCTTCCGGGCCGTCGTTCTTCACTGTCGTTGTCTGCCTGATTACCGCCGCTCCAGGGACGAATTCCATATTTAACTCCACAATCAGCTTCAACTCTTCATGCAGATACCGCAGAGACAAACCACTTTCCGTCCGATCTACCTGCTCTAGGACCAGCTCTTCGGCAAGCAAAGAGTGCCCCACCGCAAGCCCTGGATGAACCCCATGCGGCTTGCCAGCCACAGCAGCCTGAATATTCATCCCAGCAGCATATGATCCTTGGATATCCGTGGGCAGAACTTGCGGCTGAAAGATGTCCTGCCGCAATTTATTATCCGAGCGAGTAAAGCCGAGCCTCATCTTCTCATGTACAAACTCCATGCGTTCCATAGTTACACTCCTGTCGCGTAATCGATCACTTTTACTGAGTTCAGAAATCCCCACGTATACGCAACGGATTCGATTTCAATCTTCAAATAAACGGTCTTGTGCCCTTTCGCTTGTTCTGTCAAGTCGAGCGTCCGAATCGTATCATAGTTTCCCGGAGCCGAGGTAGACAGCTCTCCGATTTTGGTCATCGCAGTCACATCCGTTCCCACGTAAAATCGCATCGCCGCAATCCGATCCTCATCGATATGCAGCGTTCGACCGCTATATAACATTTCAAGCTTTTTGAATCCATTCGAATCCGTGCTATCCAGCTTATAAATGACATAACCCGCCTGTTTGCCCCCTGCGTCATTAGGAGTACCGGTTAATCCTATATCCGGCAGCGATTCAAACAGCAGCTCATTTTGCAAATTAACAACCTCATTGGCTCCGATCACCTCAGCTGTTATCGTGCCAATCGGAATATCTTGAAAATCCTCATCGACTAGCGCGACCGGCTGGGCGACAGTAACCGTAATGAACTTGCTTAGACTCAGCCCATGAAACGTGATAACCGCTGTAATATTCGCGGTTCCATAGGAAATACCTGTCACAATTCCATTCGCGGAGACCGTCGCCACAGATACGTCGCTGCTCGTATACACAGTCTTGTACAGAGACGGTTGAAGCTCATTATTTTGCTCGTTATACGCTTTTACCTCGGCAGTAACTGTCCCGTTGATGGGCACGAAAGCATCCGCTGGCATCATCTCCATGTGACCAAGCGTATTAGCTGTGACCGACACTGTTATCGTATTGGTTGAGACCACTTTGCCTTGAACGGATAAGTAAGCCTTGACCGTCGTAGTCCCCGCACCTATGGCACTAAGTCCATTGGATGTTTGGGCCAGTATGCCGTTCGTACCAAACGCATATACGATTTTCGCTCCGGCTAAATTAACCGTATCGTCGTTATCATACTTCGCGGTTAACACAACAGGCACATTCTGCCCCTCGTACACAACGGAGTTATTCCAAGTCAGCGAAGCGGTGTCGAGCTCCCGGATTCCTGTTCTCTTCACAATAAACTTCACACTGTTGATCGACGCCCAGGTATCCGGATTCGATGTTGTCATGACAACTCGAACATAAAGTGTATTCGTGTTCAAATTTGCGATATCCAGATTGATGTCCCTTAACTGATTGAAGCTGTTGCTATCTGCATCATTTGCGATCTCGCCTACCTTTTGCCATGTGCCCTCGGAGCCTGTCACGCTCATTTCCCATTCCACCGTTGTACCCATGATGGCTCGACCGCTGTATTGAATAGCCGCACCTTCAAAGGGGGTTGCACTCTCCAGCTTCCAGGTCGCAATCCCTGGCGATGCGATATTATCAGGCCTTAAGACGATATCTTGATTATTGGAATCGAGTCGCGTTTTTAAAATATTATGCACCTCATCAGCTCTCGTTCGCCATGCTTCGCCAGTCTCCTCGAAGTTCTCGAACAGCATCGTGTCATACTGTTCAGAAATTCCCAAAACCCGCTTCGCTCTCCCCAAGACCGCATACGGACTATAGCTAATCGTAACCAGATCCCCAACTTTAAAGCCCCAATCGTTTATTGGAGCATTGAAAACATTCGTACCTTTCGCATTGGGCGAATTAAACTGGCTGTCTTGACCCATTTCGAACCGATATTCTTTGTTCGCGCTATCTCGCAATTCGACGAAGGCGTTCTGTAATTGCCCGGTAACCGTAACCGGCTGGATTTTGGTAATCGTCCCGGATACTTTACCGTAATAGGCTTTTAACGAGACGACTTCACCCTGCTGATTCAACGTAAGCTTGAGCAAATCGCCATAATCGAGCATCTCTATCGGTACCTGCTGAAGTTCTTGATCAGGCGTGCCTTTCGGCCCTCTCAAAATAATCACCTGATCCGCAAGCTTCAGATCGATATAATTCACGTATTCGCTGATAGCCGGATCTTGGGATTGAATATTTATCGTAGCCGTTCCGCTCTTTGAATAATACCTTGCTTCGATTTCCGACGGATATGTCTTGGCAGGCTTCGTCGGAGCGTTCAATGCAAATGTCGCTTTGCCACCGGTAACGGCAATGGCTCCGGCATCATTCGCCTGCGTCGGCGAAATTTCATAGATTCCACCGCCTAAGTCTACAGCCTTGTAATAGGCGGAGGTTGCATGCGTTAGCGTCAAGGAAACGGTTGCTGCAGCATCGGCAACAAATCCGATTTTGAACGAATTGCCGAATGTATACAGCGTCGTATGAATCTTGGCTGCCGTATCCACGATCTGCATCGACAACGGATAATCTCCGAGCGTTCCGGATCCTTTGACAACGAATTTGGCAGGGAGAAGCTGAGACATCGCCTCCATCAGTCTCTTGTATGCCTTTCCGTAATAACCGCTCCGGTAAAGCTCATCGATCTCTTTGTACATGTCATTCTGTCCTGCTTGGTCAACGTATTTCGCTAACAATCGTTCGATATCTGCTCGGTACGTTACCCATAAATTTCTTTCTCGCAGCTGCTTGAACGTATATTGGAGTCCACTCGTGTGACCGCTTGCTCTTCCTAACAATGCCGTGATTTTCACGGAGGACAAAGATACCCAATCGAATACCTGGCTTGGAAGATTAGGCGAGTATAGCCGGATACGAACATAAGCAATTGAGCTGGACGGATCAATGTAATCGCTCGCGTCGATTGTTGCCGTATGAAACATATCTTTCAGTGTATCTACAAGTGACAGCTGATTCAGCTCAGGACCGGCCCAGACCTCCACCTTGCATAGACTGCAAAGATAATTCAGACTGCGTCCTGCCAATTCAACCGCAAGACCATGCGTCAGCGGAACACCTTGATTATCCGCCTTGAAAGTGATATAGCCTCCGTTAGCATCGCCTGTATTGGAACTGACAACGTAATTCTCCAGCAATGGCCCTCTCTTCACCTGATTGGTTTCTACGAAACTTATGCCTGTTGTCAGCGATTGTTCATCCGCAAAGTTATAATCGATTACTACTTTCCCATAGGATGGAGTGCTGTAAGGATCGGACATCTCCACGTCATTCGAGCGGATGATGCTCTCGTCTCCACTCCGGTAATTATAAATCGTCACATGATCCGCTCCGTAGGCGTAAGCCTGAGGCAGAACTTGAAAATCCTGCATGGAGTTAGCGCCTCGTTCCGCATTGACATCGGCGAACTTGCCCCGGGCAGCAATATAGCTTAAGTAGCGATCATCCAAAATGTCTTCCCATTCTCCGCCGAAACGAATATTTTTCACCATATGCGCTTCCCACAGTGACTGCTGTTCATCTAAACCCGGAAATTTCTGATTAGTGAACGTATGTGTAAAGGCATTCTCCACGAGTTGGTTATCCGGATAGGTAATCTGTCCGTTATCTACAATAATCGCATTGTAGCCATATCCTTCCGCCATCGCATTTGATACAGTCGAAATATAATCCGTCATATTCTTCGCAAGCCATTGCCTCTCCTGTACAGATATACCGTCGGTTGGATCAAGCAGCACACCATCATTTGCCGCGGCTGCAATGACCTCCGGACCAAAATCTCCTGTACCCTCGGGCGATGCGTTAAAAGCGAAATATGGCCAATACCACGGCTCATTCTCGGTAAATACGACAACAGGGGGAAGTTCAACACCATCTGCCTTCAAGTCCGCGGTTCTGGCCGCTAGATAAGCCGTTACGCCTCTGATTTTATCCGCGCGGACTTCGTTGTAATGCTCGTTATTCATCGTAAGCCAAGGCGTATTGCCCCATACGTTCGGCGTTGACAGCTTCCAGTTTCCTCTGCCGTCAGTGTTCAACGGATCGTATACAACTTGTTGATAAGGCATATCCCGCCAATAGCCTCCCTGTCCATCTGGACCTATCGGCGTTCCGTCCCACCAGGAATCAACGCTTAAATGAATGGCCAGTCCAGAATCAGCAGAAAGCTGTGTCAAATAATCCAGACGCCGCTTCATCTCCTTCTCGCTCCAGTGCATGTAGAGAATGTCGAAGACAACCGCAATATTATACATCTCATAATCAGCATACTTTTGCTTAATTCCGTTCAAGAGCGCTAGGTCAGCCGCATGGTCATTCCATTTTATATTCGGCTTGAACAATGCAACCGTCATTGGGCGGTAAATATGCTCGTCCGCCAGCAGGCTTTCGAAGTTGCTGTATGCCCACACCTTCGCGAAATTAACCCTTGTTGGACTGTCGTTACGCAGCGTAAGCGTGAGAGAAGAAGCCCCTCCGATGATCGAAGCGTTCAGATCGATAAAATAATGGTTAGGCCCGGCTGACGCTTCGCGATACGTTCGGAAATAAACCTCCTGATCGTTCGCAAGAACGGTATACGCGAAAGCGTCAGGGTTGCGACTATGAATTTCCTCAATTTCGACGGTCACCGGCTGATTCGGCTTAAGATCGGTCAGCGTGAACGTAATTGCGGATCCTTTGCCTTGCATGTACCTGACTTTGTACGAATCCTCGAGCTCGCCCACCTTCGTCCCGATCGTATCTATGCTGCTGTTTCCGGTGAACCTCAGTTGGCTGGCAGTTTCCTGTCCGCTTTGACCGAATGCCAGGTAAGATACCTTCGAAATCAACGGATCCGGCTTAACCGGAGGATTACCGTTGTCACCGTTGTTTACCGGAGGAATATCCCTCTCAGTGTCTTGCACGCGATCAGCGTCAATAACAACATTTTTCGCTTTATTTTCGAGATGCCCGATCCTCGATTCCTTATCCGATTTAATAAGACTATTGCTAGCGGAAGGCATAATAAGCATCTGACTGATGTCTGTAGCTGCAAGCGTAAGCTTCGTGCCCGCTGCTGTCATCTTCACAATCCCAAGGTGCGAACTGGTTATCGAAACACCGCTAACCGGGCTCCCCTGGATGAGCAATCTGCCTTTCACTGTCACATTTTCCAGAACAACCTCCCCTGCTGTCATACCGGGAGCAAGAAGCAAATCTCCATTAATAACCAAGTCCTTTAAGGTGACTGGCGAGTTTTTCACCACCACATTGCCATTGATGGTTATACCGCTTAATCCGTCGACATCTACAAGCTTATCTACAACATTATCCAAAATCTTAATCATTTCGGCTCTTGTAAGGTTCGCTTTAGGAGCAAAACGATGATGATCTCCGCGTCCGGATATGTAGCCATGCTCGAACAATGCGTTCACATATGGAACCGCCCAGTCCGATATTTCATTCAGATCTTTAACGTTCATACTGGATGAAGCAGGCTCGAGATCGAAAGCGACAGCGATCATTTTCGCCGCTTCCTCCCTTGAAACCGATCGATTGGGTTGGAATTTTCCATCCCCCATCCCGCTAATGATTCCTGCTGTATAAGCTTTTGACAATGCATCTGCATACCACGCTGCTGCAGGTACATCCTTGAATGGATTTACCGATCCTTGGCTAAAGTTGAATACCCTGCCGAGCATGACGACAAATTCCGCTCTTGTTATCTCATTATCCGGTCTCAGACTGCCGTCCGAGTACCCATTAATGATCCCGTAGTCCTTCCATGTTTGAAGCTCCGCTGCGGCCCAATGATCTTCAGTTTTCTCAGCCAAGCTGGTCGATTTTTCGGCAGCCGAAACTTGAGCTTGAAGCCCTGTACCCATAAAGCCAGTCAATAGGATGGCAGCAATCAATATACAACAGCTTATTTTCTTCAACATATCCATGCCTCCACTTCGTTTTTCAGTTACGCTGATCATTCCTTCAACGGAATGATCAGCGTAACTGTCGTCCCTTTCACATACTTGCTATCAATAATTAAATCCGCCTCCTAGCCGTAATAGATTTTCAGGGGTTCCCTGTCGGGGAAGATCTTGAACGAAAGCGCTTACACATTGCAGTTATTGATCGCACGTATAACTCCACTTCTGGCGTATGGCCTTCTGCTGTTCTCCCTCTTGAATATAGATTGGAATGCTTGGACGTAATTCCACTGTTTAGAATCCGCACCCATTTAGTGAAAGGATGGGCCTTCTTGACCTTTTCCGCCAATTCCAAGCCGCTCTATAACGGCTTCCTCCCGTTATACCCAATATCATAAATGAGGTTGCAAACAGAAAACAACATGGCTGTTTCTAGATTTCATTTGTGTTTTTTGGAGATTGCTTTTCCAAGAAAATTGTCCAAAACAAGCGCAAAGAAGCTCAAGAAATCATCAGATTTCTTGAGCCTTCTCGGCGATTTCGTTCATGTTGGATTACCGCACCCGACTGGCTGGCATTCAGACTCTGCTCAGCTTTTCAGTTCCGCTTCATGTATCATTCCTTCAACGGAATGAACAGCGTAACTGTCGTCCCTTTCATATACTTGCTCTCTATAATCAAATCCGCCTCTTCACCGTAATAGATTTTCAGACGCTGATACACATTGCTCAGTCCGACTCCATGACGGATAGACGAGGATGATGGCGGCGTTTCATCATTGGATCCTTCTCGAAGCTTATGTTCCAACACCTCCAACTCTGTTTTTCGCATGCCAATTCCATTGTCCGAAATCCGAATCATTAACCTTCCATTCTCTATCTGCGAGGAAATGACAAGCTCGCCCCCAGAAGCATACTCGGACAAACCATGGTTAATGGCATTTTCAACGATTGGCTGCAGAATAAACTTCAGCACCTTGCAGTGAAGCGTCTCGGAATTGATCCGCCACTCCACGGTAAACCGCTCGCGGAAACGAATTTCTTGAATGGTCACATAATAGCGGGTATATTCAATCTCCGTTTCTAAGGACACGCCTTGTTCAGGTCCTGAACTGATCGAATAACGAAACAAGCTTGCAAGAGAACCGATCATCTTGCTCACCATATTGCCATTATTGCGCTGCGCCTCCATATTGATCGATTCCAAAGTATTGTATAGAAAATGCGGATTGATCTGCTGTTGAAGCATACTCATTTCAGCCTGCGTCTTGAGTGCATTCAATTCCTTCTCTCGCAATTTGCTGCGGAAATCTTCCTCCACGAGCTGATTGATTTTCTCGACCATGCGGTTAAAATGATGGGCAAGCAAACTCACTTCGTCTCTCGTCTTGCCTTTCGAGACAAATTCGAAATTGTTTTCGTTTACCCGATCCATCGCATTCTGCAGCAAACCAATCGGACGAACCAGCCAATGGGACAAAATTAACCCAATCAGAAAGCATAACAATGCGACCGATGCGACGACCCACAACAACTCTCCGTTCAAGTCATGCAAAGCATCCAGCGGAAACTGAACGGTCATTTTCCAATCGAGCCCCGGAATCTTTTCCTCTAAAACAAGCGATTTGCCGGCAGCGTTCGACGTACGGTTTACGGCTTCGCTCATCTTGCTGTGGTCTTCATAGCCGTCGCTCTTGTACATGGGATTTCCCTGTTCATCCTCGATTTGAAACGAGAGATCTCCCTGCACCACAACTGATTGGAATGCATCCGGTTTCAGTACCAGCTGCAAATAGCCGACAATTTCCCCCTGCCCGTCCTGATTGATATGGTATACCCGCTTAATCAATTGAATCGCGAGATGATTAAAGATATCCGGCGTCGCCGGAAGCCAGGCGATCTCCGGAACCTCCTCGGATTCATAAGATTGCGGATCTAAATAAAAAAGTGATAGATTGTTGGAAAATAACGTAGAGTACTTTGCGTTGCCGTTCGTATCATACAAGACGAAATAGGCGATGTCCTTGGATTCGGGGTAAATCGTTGTCGAAATATTACCTTGAACAGATGAAGCTGCCGAAGAAAAGTTTCCTGTTGACGAAGATAGATACGCGTTCAACAGGTCGTTCACCGAAAGCGCATTCGCGGCTCCTTCGTACACTTCAGCTTGCTTGGAAACCGTCCAGCTCATCTGCTTGGACACGGCCTCTACCGTCCGTTCCCACTCTTGCTTCGCATACTGGTTCTGCATCATAGAGAACAAAACGACCATGCAAAGCAGCGGCGCCAATACCGTCAATAGGAATAGGACGAACAGCTTCGTCCTGACCGTAGTCGTCGTAAGCAGCTCTCCCGCCGGCTTAGTCCTTGGAAAAGCTTCGAGCGGCAGCAGCCCCCCTTGGTTGCGAATAAACCTAGTCAGCTTGAGCAGCGGCGACAATACCCCATTGGCAAGTGATAGTGAAAGGATGAGATTGCCAATCAGCAGCAAGCAGAACAGGACTCCCATAACCATCATCATATGGCTGAAATCGGCCCCCCAGCCTGTCTTCGTATCCGTCAGTACGAGAACAACGCCGTACGGGGACAATTGTTTAATATAATGAATTTGCCCCCCATCCCCCGCTCGTCGTGCCCACGACGTTTTCTCTTCCTGCGAAGGACTTTGACCGGTCAAGTCCAACTACAGCGATCCCGTGCCCCAAGTTCTAATCCCGCTATCCGTATAAATAGACAAATGATATCCTTCAAGTTCGCTCTCATATAGAAGCTGCTGCGGAAAATCGTCGCTCAGAACTAGCAAGCCAAGCGTATAATCGTTCACGCCGTTGTTAATAATCCATTTTCCTTCCAGCCCACGAGCAAAAGCGCTTACGCGTCGAAGCTGCTGTTCGCTTACATAACTCCACTTTTTATGTATGACCTTCTGCAATTCTCCCTCTTGAATATAGATAGGAATACCCGTTCCCTTTACAGCAAGCGCCTCCATGATACCTGATCCGTTCAAATCATCGATCCAGAGCACCATGCTTAAATCCTGGGCCTCTCCATCGAAAAAATGGACGTAATTCCACTGTTTAGAATCCGCACCCAGAAGGTATATGCTTTGAAGAAGATCAGCGTTAATTTGCAGCCGGTTTATTTTCTCGTTCTGCTCCCGCAGCGCCTTCTCCGCCTCTGCCGCCGTACCAAGACTTAGAAATCTGGATGAGAAGGAAGTAAACTCCCGTGTTTTCAAATGAACGGCATACGTGTCCACCTGCTTAAACGCCGAGAGCGCGTTGAATTCCAATTGGCTGATCATGTAGTTTTTTCTAAAGCTTAAGGACGACTCTCTAACATTGCTCATGTTGGCATATCCATATATGCCGAAAATAATTTGCGCGGACAACAGCAGAAGCAGCGCGCTGATTACAATCCGATTGCGATGGGTCATGCCGTTCACGCATGATTCGCCTCGCCCTCGATGAAGTTCACCGTTACATGCTTGTTGCGGTATTCCAAAGGTGTAACTTGGTTATATCTTTTGAAGATGATTGAAAAATGCTGCGCGTTTTGATACCCGACCCGTTCGGAAACTTCATATATTTTAAGGCTGGGATCTTTGAGCAGGCGGGTCGCCTCTTCCAATCGGCAAGCCGTCAAATATTGCAAATAATTTTCTCCCGTCACTTCCTTGAACAAATAACTCAAGTACGCACTATTAACATGTACACGCTGGGCAATTTGCTTAAGCGAGATTGGTTCCCGGAAATGCACTCGAACATAGCTTTTAGCTGCTTCTACGATTCGCCTGCTTGTCTCAGAATCGCCCGGCGGTCCAGATTCGGTCCCTACAACCGCTTCCTTGACAGCGGATTCATCCCCTTCCCCTATCGAATCTCCTTCGAATACATAATGAACGATTTCTTCATCTCCGTTCGTCCGCCTTTGCGCGATATCCGCTTGTTCACGGGAGATCCAAATATCCGCTAGACGCGAAGCCGACTCGCCCAGCGCAATCGACATCGTCGTTTTAAACAAACCGCGAAAGCGATACAGATGTTCTCTGACCGAAGCGAGATGTTCCGCCAGCTTCTCGTTCTCGCCCTGTCCGAGAATATAACAGCTGCCTGAATCCGCCTCTACGAAGTAACTGCCATGTCCTTCCCTTTCCCAAATTTCAGTCAAAGTGTTGTCGAGAGCAAATAATAACAATTCCCAGTCTTTAATGGAATAATCTGTCCTTATCTTGTCATCAAGGCCGATTACAGCAACTGTGTAAGCCTCCGCATCGCTCCGAATATTCGCATTCGTACAGCCTTCCTCGATTTCTTCCTGCGATAATGGCATGTACAGCAGCTTATTCAAGAATTGAATGCGCATCAATACCGATGCGAGCTGCGACTTACGGCGCAGCATCTGTTCTTCCTCCGCTTCTCGCCGTTCATCGTTCAACATAGCCACAAGCGGTAGAAACGCACGCGTCAGTTCCTCTGTCGTAGAAGGCTTCAGCAAATAATCGCAGACGCCGCTTCGCAAGGAAGAACGAACCAGATCGAAATCGCTGTAGCCAGTCAAGATGACGATTTTCGTGAAAGGATAGGCCTTCTTCACCTTTTCCGCTAATTCCAAACCGCTCATGAACGGCATACGAATATCTGCGAGCAGCAAATCCGCGGCTTCTTCCTCAAAACATCTTAATACTTCCAGCCCATTCTCATAAGATCCAGCAAGCTCAATGCCAAGCGCGTTCCAATTCACCCGGCTTAGCCCTTCTCTTATGTTGACTTCGTCGTCAACGATGACTAGCTTATACATCCTAATTACTCCCCTCCGATTTCAAAAGCATCTTCCAGCCGCTCGTATCGATGTTGTTAGCCTGAATGATGCGGTCAGCAGCCTTGCTTTGAATCTCGTCGATCGCAGCGAAGTACATCTCATCGGTCAACTTTCCATAGACCCAAGCCGTCGTATACTGGTTCCATTGATCGTTGCTTTCAATATCCAGACCGGTTGGCCATGTATAGCTCGGCGTGATGGGAAACGGACGGGAAATCAATTCTTCAAGCAACGCCGGTGTTGGAACGCCCTTGACTGCACCTATCGACGTTTGGTCTTCTTCAATAAGCAACGACAAATTTTCTGGAGCCGTCAAGAATTGAAGAAACCGAACTGCAGCTTCCTCCGTACCGTGTTTTTCGACGGAAGGTTTAATGATATTTAAAGAAACGACTGGCTCAGGCTGATAAGGCCCTTTCTCGGTATATTTCGGAACCGAAACGTACTTCGATTCTCCTGCAGCTAACGGAAGCGGCGGGAACAAACCAAATTCAAAGGTACGCTCCTCATTGGCACTCTCTGTAGCTAGCGTCCAGGTTCCGTCCTCGAACATGGCCACTCTCCCTTCTTCCCAAGGCTTTGTAAAATCCGTGGATTCCCAATTCGGAGGTGAAACAGCAAAAAATTTCTTAAAGTTCAAATACAGCTCCCTCGCATACTCGTTAAGAACCGGCGAAAACATTCTCTCCTTCACACCCCGAATTATTTCAGCATGATCGATATTGCCGTGCTTATCGGACTTGAGTTTGTCAGCTACATTTTTTTCAAAATAATAAGGACCCAAATTGAATAAAAACGCCCAGTTGTATATCTGATTCTGCGCAGTCCAAGGGTGAAGCCCGATATAACCTTTGCTATTCAACTTCTCCGCCGCTTGGATAAACTCCAGATAGGATTTAGGAACTTCAATACCTTCCTTGGTCAAGATCTCTTTATTATAAAAAATAGCTGTCGCCGATCCCGAATTTAAGCTGATCGGAATGCCTATTACGGACATCTTTCCTTCAACCGCCTCGGAAACCATGTTCTTGCTCCATAAATATTCCGGAAATTGTTCACTCCACTTCCGGTTGTCATTAACAAAAGGATTGGGCTGATTAAGGTATTCATCCATTGGTAAATACCAACCCTCTTTGGCAAACGCATTCCAACTCATTCCAATGTCGGGCCCATCTCCGGAGGACAACTTAACCGTGTAGTAATTGGCCAAAGAAGTCCGATCTTTCTTGTTCATACCGCGAACCCATTCAATCGTAACGTTAGGATATAATTTGGTGAACGCATCGGCTATCTTTTGTCCGGCAACCCGCTCCTCAGGGTTTTCCTTCGTCCGTGTCGATTTGAGTGTTGGCGTATATAACCATAAGTCAACCTTTAATGTAACGGGTTTCCCCCTATTAAGCTGGTCTTGTTTCTCGAACGAATTCCCGGCTGCCTGATTCCCCTGCTTCGTATCCTTGCTGCCGCTCGCGGATTTCCCCGCATTCGGCTTATCTATTTTCGGACTCGAACTGAAACAGCCGGATGCGGTTAGCATGAACAGAGAACCCAAGACGAATAACAGGCAAAGCTTCGTTGACGATAACAATCTGACTCAACTCCTCTTAATTCGTATTCTCAGAATCTCTTAATTTTACATTAAAAAACATTACATAACCTTACATTACATCACATTACTCCTTATAAACAATATGGCTGTCTCTAGATTTCATTTGTGTTTTTTGGGATCTTTCTTTACTCCCCATACTGTAATCGGAACTGATTGGGAGTCATACCCGCCACCTTGTGAAAGGTATGGATAAAGTGACTGTCATCTTGAAAGCCGACTGCTCTTGAGATATCCCTGACTGTTCTGCTGCGATCAGCAACCAGCAGCTCTTTAGATTTTTGAATACGGAATTGAACCAGATATTGATAAGGACTTATCCCCCAGCTGGAACGGAATAGTGTATTGAGGTACTGCGGGCTGACCTGCAGCGTATCCGCCATCGTTCCCAGACCTAGATTAGGGTCACTGAATCCTTCCTCTATGAGCAGATAAATTGGAGTCAGCCTCTCATGCCCTTTTGATAGGGATCGCTGTCCACTGGATTGGCCGTATTGTTTGATCTGTGATAAAAAGGCATACACCTCCAGCGATCCGTTCATCCCTGCAAAATCGAAGCTATAACCGAACTTTTCATTATATTGTTCATGAATATGGGCAAGCGGGCATTCCTTGTCCCAGGAAATCGGTAAGTTCTGCTGGATGTCTAAGGATGCGGTAATGGGATTCGCCAGTGCGCCATCAAACGTCATATACCACGTGGACCAAACGGCGGTCTCCGGATAATAGCTGTGAGGCACTCCAGGCTTAAGAAGGAAGCCTTGATTCGGATACAGCTTCATGGGTTTGCCATTAACGATAAATTCTCCACTGCCTTCAACCGTATGCAGCCAATGGAAGCTATGGAATCCGCTCTCTCTATTGATAGCGCCCTGATGCCCAGAAAAGCCAATACTGGTTAGATAAAGCGGCAATCGACGATCCCATTCTGTGGTCACAAAATGTCTGCTATACGAAGTATTCATAAGCCACACCTCTAGTTTCATTTTCCTATATCCAATACGAGTTATCTTATATTTTAATAACCTATAAATTGATCTAGAATAGGAGCAAGCTTGAATTATATTATACCCTATCGATCAGGAGTGATGAAGTAGATGACCATTAAACTTGGTTTTATTGGATCTGGTGGAATCGCTGAGCATCATCTTAAAAATTTGGTTCAAATGGATGGTGTCGAACTATCGGCATTCTACGATGTAGACATCCAGCGTGCCCAGAATATAGCTTCCAACCATCTTGGGGCGAAAGCATTCTCTAATCTAGACGACATGCTGGACAGCACGAAGCTGGATGGCGTATATGTATGTGTTCCTCCAATGGCCCATGGGCCTGCAGAACATAAATTAGTCGAACGAGGCATTCCTTTCTTAGTGGAGAAGCCTCTAGGAATAAATCATGAAGTCCCTCTTGCCATAGGCGATAAAGTCAAAGCATCCAAGCTCATCACATCCGTGGGCTACCACTGGCGATATGATGAATCTGCCAGGGTAGCTAAGCGTTTGTTAGCAGACAGCAAGGCGGGGATGGCGCTCGGTTACTGGATGGGCGGCATGCCCATGGTTCCTTGGTGGAGAGTTCAAGCTGGCTCGGGCGGACAATTCGTCGAGCAAACCACACATATCGTCGATTTGCTTCGCTACTTGTGCGGGGAAGTTCGCGAGGTTTATGCTGCGTATGGACTACAGGTCATGGGAGAGCAGGTCGAAGGTACTGATGTGCCCGATGTTGGAAGCGTTACACTGAAGCTTGCCAATGGCATGATTGCTACGATATCGAATACCTGCCTGCTCCCGATTGGTCACCATGTCGGACTGGACATCTATACGAACAAAGGGGTTCTGGAGCTTAGAAGCAACGCGCTTCGCGAGCTTACTACCGATGGGACCAAGACCTATTCGAACGTCACCAATCCTTATTTTATCGAGGACGAGGCGTTCATTCATGCCCTGCGAACCAGTGACACTTCCCGCATTCTTTCCAATTATGAAGATTCACTGCTGACACATGCTGTCACGATTGCCGCGAATGAATCAGCCGTATCCGGCAAACCTATTTCCTTAATTTGAAATTTATAAAAGGGAGGAAGACGAAGCCATTATGAAATATTCACTATGTATCGGAGCCTACTCCGGTCAAGACGAGATTTATCACCTGGAGAAAATCAAGGAGCATGGGTTTAACGGCCTTGAATATTATGCTTGGTGGGACCTGAACGATATGAAGAAAACAGCGAAGGAACAGGAACGAATCGGCGTTGGCATTAGTGCTACCTGTACCAAATTCATCAGCTTGGTCGATGAGTCCTTGCGAGATGCCTACTTGGAAGGCATCCGCCAAACGATAGAAGCTTGCCAAATTCTAAATATCCGCTCTGTCATTTCCCAGACGGGCAACGTTTTGGAAGGCGTATCTCGTGACGTTCAGAAACAAACCATGGTAGAAACACTTAAACGCTGTGCCCCCTTGTTCGAGGAGGCAGGTATTGTATTAGAGATCGAGCCTTTGAACGGGCTAGTTGATCATCAAGGGCATTTCTTGCAGCGCTCCGACGATTCGGTTGATGTCATTGATCAGGTTGGCAGCCCGAACGTCAAGCTCGTCTTCGACGTCTATCACCAGCAGATTACGGAGGGTAATGTCATCCGCAATGCTACCGGCTATATCGACCGGATCAATCACTACCACATTGCAGATAACCCTGGACGTAAACAGCCAGGTACAGGTGAATTAAATTACGTCAATATTCTGAAGGCAATCAAAGCTACCGGCTTCTCCGGCTTTGTTGGACTGGAATGTGGGTATACCGTTGATACGGACACAGCGATTGAGCAGTTCAAGAATGAGATTTTGTCACAAGTTGAATAGGCTATATAAGTTGAACTTAAGAAACGAACAATGAGCCGCTGCACAGATGGAATGTTCTTCCGATCGCTGTTGAGCCCGGATTTCTTGTTTTGTCCCCTGATAAGGGGGAAATCCGGTCTCAAAGGCGAACGCTTACGCTTCTCCAGAATCATCCATCTGCTCCGCTCACTTGTTATTTCTCTAGTTCAACTTATCTAATAAAGAGATAAAGAGTACTTGATCAGGTGGTTATTTCTGATCAAGTACTCTTTATTGTAACTGCCGAGAATCACACTAGTGGTTATTCAAGCCTCGCTTAATCCCCAACCAATTGAATTTCGCATCGTCTTCTCGAACCAAGCTTCATCCGTGAAATTCGGGATTTCCCCCAGCACTTCAAGAACTGGAATTCCGTCTCTCCCAGGATGGGGGACATGAACGGGCTTAATCCAATCTATAGTCCCGCTCCTTCTAAATTGCAAATGATAGGCATAGAGGCCTGGGACGAGCTGCTCATTAACCTCTTGAATCGATTTCTTAAATGAAAATGCTTCCCCAAAGTCTTCCAAAGTCTCGAATACACCTTCCATAAGAAGAATTGCCTCCATTCGCAACCCTTCACTTTGATCGAGCAATTCCAAGCGATATTCCATACCCGGTTCACCGTAAAGCACCAAATACATCGGTAGTCCCTTCACAACGACCTTAGGCCCTTCAAAGTATACAGGCTGTCGTTCAGGCTCAAATCGCTCCGCCTGCTCCCATTCCTCTGCCCTTTCGCTGGATCTTCGATAATGCCAGGTTCCCTCCGCCTGAAGTTGTTCACCTGTCAGAAGAGACACCAAACATTCCGTTGCCCGATCGAAAGGATGGGTACAATTGTTGTGGCCGAAACGGTAACCAATTTCATGCCGGACCTGCACACCGTATCTTCTGGCTCGGTTTACCCATTCGAAGCCAGGCCAGCTAGCCGTAAAAGCATCATGCGTCCCATGTGTAAACCATACCTTCGTTCCTTTTTCTTGCAATGTGCGGATGATCCGATCCGAGGACGGACCGTGCTCAATTCCAATTAACCTGGAATCGCTTGTTCCGAACTGATTACGCAGGAAAAGCTCGATTGCTGAGCTTCCATCCGTGCTTAGCCAGTTCGGCCGCCAGGCATCCTTATAGCCGATATCACTGCGGATTGCCTCCCAGCGAACGGGAAACGTCGTATTTAATATCTCCTCCATGGGATCGCTGAAGAACAGAGGAGGGTTATAACAGACGAGATACGGGATCGAATAACCGCTGTTTCTTGGATTGCCAGCTGCGAGCAGACCCGTTACTCCCCCGCGTGATCCTCCGACTGCGACGATCGCATCGCTATCAACTGCGAACCTTTCCACTGCCATTCGAAACAAATCGTTCATATTGTCGTAAATCGAATCTTGCAGCGTTCTTGTACCAATGGAGCCGCCTCCGTTCCAAATGATACCTACAGCACCTTTCCCGGTTTGGAGAAATGCCGATCCAAGCACCTTCAGAAGCGGAGGTCCTACGGTCGAGAATACATTTTCATTCTGGTCATAAAATCCGCTAAATACGGCGGGATAACGCGCCACTTGTGCTCGGGACCAATAGGGCGGGAGGATAAAACTAACCATACTGCGGTGTTCGCCCTCCCCGATGATATCTCCATGAACCAGTTGAAAAGCCGGCACTCCTTCTTCCAACTTATCAACTGTAACCTCATAATGACGCAGCACAACCGGATACCCCGTCAGCTTTAGCGATTGATCCGACAGCTTCAATACAGCTTCTTCCGTGACATGTAACAAGCTGTAAGTTTCACCGATATAACGCTCATACGCCGGTACACGCCTGACTTCCCCTGCACTCTCGTCTTCAAACAAGGCATAAGCATCTGTTCGGTATAGATAGGGATTAGACAGCTGCTCGTCGCGCAGTGGTAATTCTGTTACCAAATCGCCAGACTCCCGGTTCAGCCGAAGCTCACCAATTCCATCCGTTCCGCCCTGGCGGATTCCTCCCCTCCCTCTGTTAAGGGAAGCATCCCAGTTCGTAATGACCGGAAACGAATGGCGTAGCTCCTCGCAAACGATGATGTAGACGCCGCGCTCACTCGTATCGATTCGAACGATCCCTTGCGCTGCATCAGTCACTCTCACTTCCATATACGTAACTGCGTCATCGGTATATCTAGCCGCAGTAATACTGCTTCCTCTTTCTATTAGCGCCTCAAGGATATCCTTCCGCACCTTAATCTCCATATAAGAGCAGGAACCATCATGAACGTTATATTCGCTTATCGGCACATAAGTATCAGCTGCGAACAGGTCATTATACATATAAGCTCCTTCTTGTCCTCATTGTTATAAGCTCCTTTTTGTCCTCATTGTTATCCTCCATCGCCCAGTTGAATAAAGCGCTTCCTCGTACATCATTCATATTAGCATGACCCTGTTTGCTAATCGGAGAGTGTAATCCTGCGAAATGGTTTGTATTCCTGCCAAATGCTCCTGGGTAGTTATTCTTCAAAAGGATTTGCTCTCGCACTATCGAATTGTTTGTATTACGCTATTATTAATGAGCACGGAAACAGCATGTTAAACTGAGGTGACCCCTATGTTAAAAATCCTTGTAGTAGATGATGAATACCTTGTTCGAATGGGCATATGCCAGACGATCGATTGGGCTGAGCACGGCGTCCAGATCATCGGTCAAGCTAGTAACGGTGAGGAAGGACTGGAGCTCGCATTGCTGCACAAGCCGGATGTCATCATTACCGATGTCCGAATGCCATATATGAACGGGCTAGAATTTATTGCCAAAGTCAAAGAGAACAAACTTCATGCAGGCATTATCGTATTGAGTGGATATGATGAGTTTCAGTACGCCCAGACTGCCATGCAGCATGGCGCATCCACCTACCTGTTGAAGCCTGTCGATATCGAAAAGCTTGCCGAGTCCGTACGTGAGATTGGCCATGAAGTTCGGGAACGTCAATCGAATACGGTGCGTCTAGAGCGTTTGAATAAGGAAGTCGGTGCCATCATCCATCAGTTCTGGCTCGACCTGCTGTTCGGCAGTTTTCCAGAATCCGAAGAAATAGAGGAAAAGGCGCGGATGCTTAACCTTGCATGGGAAGAGGCAGAATCTTTAACCGTTACCGTGATCTCGCTCAAGAAACTGGAAGAATCTAGTCCTATTGATACACTTAACTTCCAGCAGCGCATCATTGCCGAACAGTTGGAAGCGTATTCAATCATTCCTCTCGCATTGATTCGCACGATGCCGGAGCAATGGGCCATCGTGTCCAGGCTCAGAGAAGAAGAAGGAGCCTCGTTAGCGCTTATTCGGTCCTTTGGTACACAATTAGTACAGGCATCGAAAGGGCAATCGGCTTATACCCTTTCGGTTGGCATTGGTACCCCAGCGGGGAATTGGGAGAACATTCATGCCTCATACGAATCAGCTAGCTTGGCGGCGCTTAGGGCATCCTCCGGAATGGACAGCGTATTATACGCAGATGAACAATCCGAAGCCAAGTACCGCAGGGAAATTAGGGCCGCACTTGCCTACATCCGCACCCACTATGCGAATAACGTTACCGTAGAAATGGTTGCAGCTGACGTGTACGTAAGTCCAACCCATCTCATGCACTTGTTTCGAAAGGAACTGAACAAAACATTCTCCGAATGCCTAACCGAATATAGAATCGAGGTGGCCAAGCAGATGCTTCACAATCCCAAATACCGCGTCTATGAAGTCGGCAGTCTGGTCGGCTTCGGCGATTCCAAATATTTCAGCCAGGTATTTAAAAAGATGACCGGCATGCCACCTAGTGAATATGCGAAAAAACGATGACAGACCCTAATCACGCCCGTTCCCTATCTCTCATTTCGTTTCTGAGGAAGTTTAATATCAAGAACCGTATCGTAATGGTTTTGCTAATAGGCTTCACGATCCACTTATCTGTTGTTTTATTCGTTTTCAACCTATTCTCTGATATCTATCTCAAAAAAAGCATAAACAACCATATTGCACAAACCCAAAGAGAAGTCGGACTTGGCATCGAGCTGATGGTGTACGATATTCAGATGCTATCCCTTCGCTTCCTTGTTAACTCAGAT
Organism: Paenibacillus baekrokdamisoli; assembly: GCF_003945345.1. Taxonomy (GTDB): domain Bacteria; phylum Bacillota; class Bacilli; order Paenibacillales; family Paenibacillaceae; genus Paenibacillus_Z; species Paenibacillus_Z baekrokdamisoli. Next base: position 3,731,412 of record NZ_AP019308.1, read on the forward strand.
ATTTATAAAATCATCGGGAATGATGCAATAGCGAATTCGATTAAAAAAGAGCAAATTAGAGACGTTATGAAACAAATGATCGCACAGAACGAAATGGTTGGCGATGTTGTGATCGTTACAACGAAGGGAGAAACCTATCGTTATCAACCGGACAACGTTCTGATTGAGCAGCCGGATTCCCTTCTGCTGCACCGTATCGCTGAATCTAGTAAGCCAGTTGTCGGGCCGATTAAGCGAGATGCCAACCATAACGCCTACGTGACTTTCGGACAGAAATTCCGCAATTTCAATACGGGACAAAATTTGGGTGCCATTATTGTTTACATCAAGGAATCTACCCTGCTGCACTTGTATCAATCGAGCTTCGAGGGACTTGGTTATTCGTTCCTTGTCTCCGATCAGAATGTCGTCATCTCCCACCCGGATCAGAGCCGGATTGGAAGCACGGTGTCGCAAACCGATGTCATCTATCCAGATCGAGAGGCTGGATATCGCACGGTAAAGGTAGACAACCATTCCTACTTCATGATTACGTATCCACTGAACAAAAAACTAGAAATATTCGATGTGAATTGGAGATTCGTTAGCGTTCTCTCCAGCAGGCAGCTATTCATAGCCATTGATGAAGGGAACCGATACGCACTTCTCTTCGCTGGTCTCACCTTTCTTTTCCTGCTCATTTTGTCCTATTACTTGGCGAAGAAGATCACTAACCCGGTTACGCGTCTGAAGACGAAATTGAATTTGCTTGGGAAGACAGGGTTGAAAGGACTCTCTGGTCCGCCTGTGAAGGGTGACGAAATTAGTGAGCTTGAGCGCAGCTATTATCGAATGGTTGAGCGCATCAATCAGCTGCTGGAAGAAAATAACGAAGAAAAAGAAAAGCAGCGAAAGATGGAGCTTACTGCTCTACAATCCCAGATTAATCCACACTTCCTATATAACACGCTCGATGCGATCGTCTGGATTGCAAGGCTGAAGAAACAGCCCGAAATCGAACGTCTTATCTCATCTTTGGCCACTTTTTTTCGTATCAGCCTGCATAAAGGAGACAAGTTTATTCCGGTTGAAGAGGAAATCAGGCTTGTACAAAGCTTTGTAACGGTAGAGCAAATGAGGTTTCCAGACAAGTTCGAGATCGAATACGAAATTCCGGAAGCCTTGCGAAAGATCCGTTTATTGAAGCTGATTTTGCAGCCCCTTGTAGAAAATGCGATTAAACACGGAATAAGCGAGAAGCGAGGGAAGGGCCATATCCACGTTAAAGGAGAGCTTACCGAGGAAGAAATCATCTTTAGCGTCTCCGATGACGGAGTGGGGTTCCAACATGATCGTGAAACGCTGCTTCAGAAAAGCCAGGTCCTATTCCAAAGCGGATATGGCTTGCGCAACGTTGAAGAGCGTATCAAGCTGGAATACGGGCCCAACTATGGCTTGACCATTCAAAGTGAGATAGGTAAAGGTACGACCGTGTACTTGCGTATAAACAAGAAGCCGTGACAGACATCTGTCACGGCTTCTTCAAGGTTCCTGCATCGTACTGCGCATCTTCCGGTACAGCTGCTTTAAAGGCTCGGATATGCTGCTGGAGAGCTGAATAATCAATAGGATGAACAATAAGGCGATGACGGAATTAACGATTAGGAGTGTATTCTGCAACCACTTCAAATATTCGTTCAATTTATCGGTATTGATAAGAATGACCATCCGATCATTCGACTTATACAGACGATACAGCATGATCATCCCATTCCTGGACTCTCTCATGATCATGTTCTCCTTCGAGCTCTGCAAATCTGCCGTTCTCCTAACTTCCTCTTTCACTTCACTACCCAACTTGTCCGCACCCTGCAATTGATTATTTTCTGTGAAAAAGTAAATCTGATTATTGCCATAGATCGTTTGATCACTTGAACGATAAAAGTCATAGAGCTTGGAAAGATTGGTCTCTAGGAAAAGAATCCCGCGCAGCTTGCCCGATTCATCCGAAATTTTCTCCATATAGAATAACATCTGTCTCGGATCAGATGAAATGCTAACCAGCTTCTCAGGTGATTGAATGGTCCATTGTGAGGTTTTCTTAGAAGTCACGAATCGCGAAAAATCAGTATCCTGCTTAATATCAGCAAAGGGTTTCAACGCTGATATACTGCTAGTCGAGTATACCGCACCTTGTTCACCGTATATAACAATGGCCGAAATATCCAAATTCGAGGAGCGAATCCCATCCAACACGGGTGAGATCGTGTCGTCATAATGATTACTCTGGAGCGCATCCTGCAAGCCTGGATGATTCAGAACGAGCCGCGTAGTCTCCTCAAGCCATTGCAAATAAAGCTGCGCGTTCTTGTTCTGCTGCTCTGTATACTGAACAGAGAGCTGGTGCTGCATGTCCATGCTTCTGCTCTCGATGATACGAAACACGATATAACTAGCTAATCCGATATAGATCATGACAACGAGGATCAAGATGATCTTGATCCTCTTGCCCAATACTCTGAACATGTAAGCGCTCCCTTATTTCATCAAGATGGATGCAGCTTCATTGTACAGCATAACGCCTCAAGGTGTCATTCCTTGAGGCGTTGTGCATTATTATTGAACTTTGTCTAGGTAATCCTTCTGGAATTCAGCTGCTGCCTTATCCAGAAGCGCTTTTGGATCGGCATTTTTACTCGTTAATACCGACTGAATAACGGTGTCTAGCGTCTTATAAAGCTCTTGCGCATTAACAGGTACTTCTGGACGTAAACCCTTCGATCCATTCGTCATATAATCGTTGAAGAGTGCCATGTTTACGTTTGTGTATTTGTCGATAATTTGCTGTTCAGCAGTAATCCGGTCTTGATTGACCCAAACGCGAATGCCATGCGGTCCGACGATCAGGCCTTGCTCGTTAGCTGTTTTTGATGTGCTTTCGAGTCCCGCAAGCGATTCCGGCGTTACTTTCGGCGAGAATCCTTTCACATCCAACCATTTGAAAGCAGCATCCAATTGTTCTGGCGTCGATTCCGGAGCAAACATGTACAGCCCTCCGCCCAGCAGCGTTACGTTACCCTTAGGCCCTGCAGGAAGTGCGGACATGGCTAGATTATCTTTCGACATTTTGAAGCCTTGAACGATAGCGTTACCCCAATCCGATATTCCGAAGCTCATGCCGACTTGATCTGTTCCGAACATCTGGAACATATCAGTACCGATATCCACCAAATTATTGGCAGGAAGCACTCCATATTTCCACTTCAAATCCTTAATATATTGCAGGGCTGCAGCTGCCTCAGGTGTGTTAAAGGCTGCTTTCCACTTACCGTCAACCTGCTGTTCAAACTCCGCTCCGTACGCCCAAGCGATATTCATGAACATCCAACCACCCTGGTTGTTCTTCGTTGGTAAGAAGAACCCGGCTTTTCCCGTTTTATCCTTGATGGTTTTCGCAGTTACCGCAAGCTCCTCGTAGGTTTTCGGGAAGATCGGTACACCCTTGTCATCTACCAGACCCGCTTCCTTGAACAAATTAACATTGTACATCAGACCGATGACATAGCCATCTTTTGGGATGCCGAAATACTTGTCGTCCTTCTGAACCAGCTTCAACAAATCAGGATTCAGCGCTTGGTCAAACCCGTTTGTCTTGAGCGCATCCGTAATATCAGCGGAGTAATTCGCTTTAATGATTTTGTCTGCTTCCGTGAAGAATGTTTCGTATATGGTTGGAAGCTCCCCGCTTGCCGCTTTCGGCAGGAAGGAACTTACCTCATAGCCCCATTCGTCTTTTTCCAGCTTAATATTAGGATATTTCTCTGCCATCTTAGCCACGAAATCGTTAGCTACCTTAACCTGAGCCTCTTCGTTAGGCTTCGGCCAGTTGCTAATCTTGATTGTGACAGGCTTCGGCTCATACGTAGTTGAACCCTCGTTTGTCCCCGGTGTGTTGCTCTCCGTGGTCGGTTTCTTACCGCTCCCGCTGCCTTCATTATTGCTGCTGCTGCCACAACCAGCAGCAATCCAAGTAAATGCGAATAGAGTAACAAGCACCAACGGCCAACTTTTTCTTTTTCTCAATTCCATGTCTTCTACCCCAACCTTCTTTTGATATAATTATACTGTCTCATGTAAAAGCGCTTTCTTTTGCCGGCACCTTTATCCTATCACGTGAATCAACCGCTCATGAAGGTGATAAAGCTGCGAAACGGTTTGATATACTGCTATTCTCTCTATCCTTTTACGCCTCCGCCAATCGCGTAACCCTGCATGATATATCGCTGGAAGAATAAGAACAGGAGAACTGGAGGAACGATGGCGAACGTTAGCGCGATAAACTGAATGTCCATCGGCAGTGTCGATTTTAAATTATAGATGGCTACCATGACCGTCCAATTCGATTGATCCTTGAGCACCATATAAGGCCAGAAAAAGTCCATCCACACCCCATTGATCGTCAGAATGGTAATGGTAATCATCACCGGTATGCTCAGAGGAAGAACAATCCGGAAGAAGATACCTAGCTTCGTTGCACCATCAATACGAGCGGCTTCCACCAAAGAAGCAGGTATCGTATCGAAGAAATTTTTGAAAATTAATATGGTAACGGGATTCACCGCCGCCATAAACCACATCGGCCAATATGTATTTGTAAAATTCATATGCAGCAGTGGAAAATCGACAAGATTGCTGAAGAGCGGAACCATGCCAACCGTATTGGGCAACAAAATCGTCCAAAGGATAAGAAGAAAGAAAAACCCACTGCCTTTAGGCTTCAGCTTCGAGAAAAAATAACCCGCGAGTCCATTAAACAGAAGACAGAATACGACTGCCCCCAACGTTAAATAGCCAGTATTCACATAATACCTCATGAAATGGAACTCATTCCACGTCTCCCACAATTTCTCCAGATGGAACGAGCGAGGGATGATGGTAGGCGGAATGGCGTAAAACTCCTTAATGTCCTTCAAGCTCGATAATATAACCCATAATGCAGGTAATATACATACTAACGAAACGATTGCCATACCCGCGAAAAAGAGCCAGTAGATGAGCTTTACTCCGGGTGATTTATATTCCAGATCTCCAATAATACCAGAGCCTCTGCCTGTTTTCATAGCACAATCACTACTCCTTTTCCCATTTCTTCTCCAGTTTGAAATAATAAATCGTTAATATCATCAGAATGACAAATGTAATGACACCCAGCGCTAAAGAATGTCCTGCTTCAAAATATCGGAAAGCATAGAAGTAGCTTTGAAGCATAAGTGACATGGAAGCATTGCTAGGTCCGCCTTCTGTCATGATAAGTGGCTCATTGAATACTTGGAATACACCGCTAATCTGAAGAATCAGCATAAGGCTAATCATTGGGGCGATTTGCGGAAGTGTAATACTGCGGAATTTCCGCCAGATGCCGGCACCATCGATGGACGCCGCTTCATAAAGTTCATTATTGACGCCTTGAAGGCTGGCCAAATACAAGAGCGTCGCTCCGCCGAAATTTCTCCAGGTAATCGTCAGAACGATCAATATAATCGACATCTTCGGATTTTGAAGCCATTCCTGCGCGGGGATCCCAATTTTATCGAGGATAATATTGAGCACGCCTCCCTCTCCGGGATTAAACAGGAACATCCACATTAAAGCGGCAGCAATTCCCGGCACCATACTCGGAAAATAAACCGAAAACCGGAAGAATGAGCTCCCGTGCCTCATTTCATTGATGATGATGGCGACGATAACAGGGACAAAAAAGCCAAAAATTAGCGACCAAAACACATATAGGAACGTGTTGATAAGTGTCTGCTGGAATACCGAGTTTTGGATAACATCCATATAATTTTGCAGACCGTTCAGTTCAACGCCCTTGAAGCCTTGGGTCTTGAAGAACGATAGCACCAGGCCGCTGAATAACGGCTGCCATGCGAAGAAAAAGAAAAACAATAACGTTGGAATGATCAACAACCACGAGGACCACTCTCTGAGCCAATATAAGATTAACTGTTTCTTTTGCCGCTTTGAGGAATTGGATTTAACTCCTGCATGTACACTCATGTTTGTTTCCTTCCCTTGCTTTCTATTTGTCTATTTATGATAACGCTTCCGTTATTATCAGGATACGCATCAATGCTGTGAAATCGTTTGTAATACTATGAATTTGTGTCGATAAGAATACCCCAGAACGAACTAAACGACCGCTCCCCGGTAGAGTACCGAGAAGCAGCCGCTGCTTAATGCCTTTTTTATTATCACTTCATTACCTTTTCTATCGCTTGTTTTAATGATCGGCCAGCCCTATTCCAAGATAACTTCAACATATCGCGTCTGCCTTGACGTCCCTTCTCCTTGCATAACTTGGGATTCTTATAAGCAAATCTCATCTGTTTTCTTAAGCTGCCCCTATCCGGTTCGGCCCAGCGCTGTCCTTTCTCTGCAAATAACTTGCGAAATTTACGTGATATGGCGTGTTTACTATTCATGCTCGTTTCCGGATTTTTTAATTGATAGGAAATTAAAAAGGAATTTTTGCGAGTCAGGAAGTCCATATGTCCCCCCCACCCCGTAGTGATGACGGGAACACCGCTTGCCAACGATTCAAGGAATGGTAATCCGACGCCTTCCCCTCGGGTTGGAAGAACAAATACGTTACCAAGCGTATAAATTCCTTTTAGCTGGTTAGAAGATAGCTGATGACCAATGACGACGACGGGAGCCGTTTTCTTGTGAATACCTAGTCTTTTTTTGTAACGTTCTATGGTATTCTTGATCCATTTTTCGTTTTCATAAGAGGCGTATCCATTCGTCTTGATGACCAAAAGCACGTTATCGGAAGCTGAAAATTCCTCCCAGTAGGCCCTCAGTAAAGTCTCAGGATTTTTTCGGTGCTGGAAGCCAAATACGGAGACAAAGATAAACTTGCCTTTTGAATTGGGGACGGACAGTTTCTTATTCTTGGGCGTATACGTCTTTGTATCTACGCCATGCGGAACTAGGAATAAGGGAACCTTAACGCCGCTGCGTCTCATTGCCTGCTTATTTTGAATGGAGGGTACGCAAACGGCATCAAATTTATTCATATACCGTAACCAACGTTTAGGGATTCGGGTTGTCTCCCAAACCGTATTCAAAATGATTGGATTAAACGATGCTCTTTCCTTCTTAAAGTTAATGTGGTTAGGAAGCTGATGATAGATTAATACTCTCCGCTTTTTTAGGTTTCCCTTATCGCGGTTTCTTTTTATCGCCGTACCTATCTGAACGTTCACACCTTGTTTTTTTAATGCTCTAATATACGATCTGCTGGCTATGCCAAGACCACTCGCTCTTTTCACAGGGCCTCTCCATACCACTTCATAATTTGTCATGGCTGAGCCACATTTATTTTTCTAATGTATCCTTTATGTTTGTGGGAAGAGAGGGATCTGTAGTTGTTCGCTAACCTGGTCATCCGTATATGCGGGATTGACATAACTTCACTCCATATATCGATATTTGGATCATCATATGTCACTCAATAGAAAAGGGCATGGGCAATGACAAGCCGTATAGTGCCTAAAACCAGTGTAGCTTTCACCCGGATCGGATATATTGCTTATACGCTGCTTTTTTTGTGCAACTAAATTCTTCCAAATTCGTTTACATATTACGAGGTGAAAACAATGAAGATGAACGGACGTTTACCGAAAAAGATAACTAGAAGAGCTTTCTTGAGCACATCCGCTAAATTAGCATTCGGGATTGCAGGCATTTTGCTGGGGAGCTCTGGCTTGTTCTATTACGGAGCGATACAGCAGAAAAAACGCGAAGCGCGGATGACTCGGACTTCCGAATTACCCGGCAACATCGTAAAGATCGGTGAAATGGAGGCGTTAAAAGCACTTCAAGGATTTGAAAAGGTTGCCTATTCCGCAACGATTCAGGACGCGTGGGTAACGAATTCCGTACAAGGATTCGTATATGTGACCAAGAGCCATACCGGGGAACTCCTCATTCTTTCCCCTTCTTGCACCCATCTAGGCTGCACGGTAGAGCCGGCTACTGAAGCACAGCGTATGAAGAAAAAAGAGCTTTTCTTTCTGTGTCCATGCCATGGCGCCGAATTCGACAAAGTGGGAGATGCGGTTGGAGTGGTCGTGCAAGGATTGGATACCTATAAACCTATTACTGCCGGCGGCAATGTGTACATCGATATCGCGTTGCCAATAAAGCGCACTTAGATGACCTCACTCCCTTATGAGCACATGTACAGGACGTAACTGGAAAACCCGCATATACCATAATCAGTATCCCGAGCTGCTTTTATAGTGGCTTCGGGATTTTTTTGTTACCTGAGACCGTTAACTCTTAAATTTACCATTATTGATTGACTATGTCCGAACTCCATATTATAATTTACGTAATACGATAATACGTAAATTAGGAGGAGCGAGGATTATGACAAGAGACTACGGCAACGAAATCGATGAGCTTAAAGGTCAGATGGATCAATTGCTATTGAAGATAGATAAACTGACGGGCACGAAGAATCGCATTCACTTCAACATTGAAGATCAAGTTGAAACGAATGAGAATCAAGGTACTATTTTTTACTCTGGACACTTACGTAATGAGAAGGATCATTTCCTCTGGGAGCCTCAAGAAAGAAACTTTTCTCAACTTTTAAACTTGGATAGTGAAAAAGTAGCTAAGATTTTATCCGCATTAGGTCATAAACAGCGTCTTGATATTCTTAGAGCCGTATTACGGGGACCCTTGAACGGAACGGAGTTAGTCGATCAATTAAATATGGGCACCACCGGGCAATTGTATCACCATATCAAGGCGTTGCTAGGTGCTGACTTATTGACACAAGAAGAACGTGGAGGAAAGTATCGGATTTCCAAAGAAAGAACCCTACCCTTTCTTTTACTTCTAGCGGCTGTTTCTGACCTTATGGACACAAGTGACTATCTCGATATGTCAGAGGTAAGAACTCACGTTGATACGTATTTAGGGAGCGCTTCGGAAAGCGGGCATGACGTTCATCTCTTGCTCTGGGCAATCATTGAAAATTCAATTCTGGAGCATAAAGCGGGGTACTGTTCCGATATTAGCATTTATACACATTCTGATGGCAGCATAACCGTGTCCGACAATGGCAGAGGCATCCCGGTTAGCATTCTTCCAAAATCAGAAAAAACAACGGTGCAATCGGTACTGACAGAGATCAACCGTCCTGGGTATACGTACTTTGTTAAAGGAGGAGAGAAAGGAATTAGTATAGCTGTCGTCAATGCCTTATCTCAGAAACTTCATGTCGAGATACGAAGAGAGGGCACGGTTTATCGGCAAGAATATTCGAATGGCATACCACAAACCGGACTGATGATAGTAGGAACAACCAAAGAAACAGGCACTTCTGTCACTGTTAAGCCACTACCAGAGATTTTCGCCACTGCGATCAGCCGCGATAAGATTAGTAATCACATCAAGGAGATTCAAGAAGAATATCCGGATCTCAACATCTCATTTGATGACGGTAATGTTAACGATTGACGCGAAACGAACAATGAGCCGCTGCACAGATGAAATGTTCTTCCGGTCTCAAAGGCGAACGGTGACGCTTCTCCAGAATCATCCATCTGCTCCACTCACTTGTTATATCTCTAGTTCAACTTATATAGTTTTTTGATAGGAACACTGAATTCATCTTTTCTCTATCATAATCTAGGATCCAATGGTTATACTTCAGGAATGTTTCTTGTAACGCTTCTTTAGAGTTAGAAACTATATCCAAACCTCTGCTATCATAAAAATAAAAAATTGTATGGTTCGTTGTATTGATGAAGAATAGACTATAGTCCGCGAAAAGAAAAGTAAGACTTTTAATATCAGATACTTTACACTTTAGAACATAGCGATAAGACTCCCAATCTTCATCCTCTTCATCTGAGTGCACTATACTTTCACAACTAAGGTTGCGTAGAACTCTTTTATTCTTTACACCCTTTCGAAAAACATTTAACTTGTGTGTTTTCCCATGTTTTCTATTAAGATACAAGTAAAGTACGATGTATATATCATCATTATCATTGTGTGTGTTTTTGAACAATTCGGTAGAACGGAACCGGACTTGTTCTCTGTATTTCTCATCCGAGACAGAAGGATCGGGATTACCTATTTCAAATCTAAGTCCTATGGCTGCGTTATAAAAAAGAGGAGATTCGAGTTTTAAAGTTGGAAATTTATCCTGCAGATACTCATCAATAGAGAAAGTCATTTAATAGGCCCCCAGTCCAGACTAAGTGATTTGAGCACATGAATCGTCTTGAACGTCATAAGAGTCGGCAAAGGCCACGACTTCATGGTTATGTAATACTACGGTTGGTTCTAATTCACAGCATCGATTGCAAGCTGAGACGCGGTACCTAGACGTACCTCATTAAGTTTACTATCCTATCCCATTCTATCCTTAATCCGAGAGCATCGGCAACCATAGAAAATGGGGATATACACAGCTCCATTTATTTTCTCGGGAAACACAACAAGTTTCTTTGCTGTTCCATTCAGCTTCACATGTGATTATCGTCTAGTTGGATGTTATCACGTTTCTCACGATAAGTCGTATGCACTTCAGACGCTAAAACAAAATGATAAGAGGGGGGTATCCCCCCTCCCCACTAGAAGATTTTATGAATTACTTTGGTCAGACCAACCGCCGGGACTAGGCCGTTCTCCAGAGCCGCCTTGCCACCCGTGATGCCATCCTCCAGGTGGAGTGGATCCCATCTGGTGAAAGTGAGGTTGGTGGGACATGGGATGGAAATGGTGGAAGTGATGGTGATGAACCTCAAAATGATGTTGTTGGTGGTGAGGTTGATGAGGATGGTGAGGATGGTGCGGTTGATGCTGAGGGGTAATCGCCAATGCCAATCTCTCCTTTTAATTGTGATGGTATCAACGTATTCGAAACTGACTAATCGTGATACTTGCCACGATAAAATGGGCACAGGCTGGGTCATTGCATCCAATCCAAGCAGTACTCTTCCCCAGACGCATATGAACCTTTATAGAAAGTAGGATAAAGAAAACATGAAGTATTCAACCATCCTTTTCGATTTAGATGGTACCTTAACGAATCCAAAGCTGGGTATCACTAAGTCCGTACAGTATGGACTTTCCAAATATAATATTATGGAAGAGAATTTAGATAATTTGGAACCATTTATTGGCCCTCCTTTAGCTCATTCATTCATGGAATTTTACTCTTTTTCAGAATCCGAAGCCAAGAATGCTGTTGAATACTATAGAGAGTACTTCGCAACTAAAGGAATCTATGAGAACGAACTGTACGACGGAATAATAGAATTACTGGAGAATTTAGTTAGTCAACAATGTGTATTGATGGTGGCCACGTCGAAACCAACTATTTTTGCTGAGAAGATTTTGGACTATTTTGGCATTGATAAGTATTTTGAGTTTGTTTGTGGAAGCCATTTGGAAATCTATCGTTTTCACCAAAGCTATTTCACGGATTCAGGTAATATCTGAATAAACTTTGGATCCTCCACCATGGGACCAAATAGATATTCCACTTCGGAAGCTAGTTCTAACCATCCTTTTAAATCATCCTTTGTTGCGTTCACAACATTCATTATTGAGTTCTCCTTCGCGGCTGCCCTTATCAACTATTATGAAATAGTTAGCCCTAATTCGTGTACCGTTTTTATATAGTATGTTGGTCTTATCCTAGTTAACTCATCCTCGCTCCCATAGCCATAAGCCTCAGGGATTAAAATGGAGATAATAGCTGGTTTTATGCAGCAATACCATTACACCTGTGAGGTGAATATTCATGTCTACTAAATTTACCCTCGAAACTTCCAGTGATTATTTAACTTCTCGCGCTGGACTTATCTTAGTTGGTCAACTGCTAGCCGATACGCATTTGAATAAACAACTCAACCTAAGTTCGGTTGGTGACACCAACGTTCCCACGATTTCTCACGCTGATAACGTCCGTGCCTACCTAGGGCTTCTTTGCCAAGGTAAAAGCGATTTTGATCATATCGAGCCTTTACGTAAAGACGTCTTCTTCTCCACGGCACTTGGTATTCGGAAGCTAACTTTCAGCCCGACTCTGCGTCAGCGTTTTGATCAAGCAGCTCCTTTGGGCCAATGGCAGAAGATTGTGCTTGAAGAGTCTGCTGATTTACTCAAACGAGCAAGAGCGCCGCTTACACCTGTTCAGATTACCTTTGACCATGACGAACAGAAGGCCTATTTACAACTGAAACTGTTCGCTGGTCGCATGGTCTTTATAGAGGGAAACGATCTGCTCCTCCGAGCACGGAAGGGTTGTCCAGAACAGGGCCATTTCAATTTCAGGAACGAGCAGCAACTGTCCATCTCGCTCCGCTGTTCGCTCGGTAATTTGGTAAACGAGCTGAACCGGCTTAATAAACCGTTCCGGCTGAACCGTCATCGATCCGAGATAGACTTTCCTACCCGGACGGGTTTCTTCACAACGCCCCTCACGCTGTGCGAGCTCGAGCCAATGCTCGGGTTTATCTTTACGTGGGTTTCGCTTGATGCTTTTACGGATACATGAACAACATTAGGATTAGACTCAAGAAGTCTCATCTGCATGGATGTGAAAAGACGCGTAGACATGATGTTCGATTACCTCATTCACTGTAGTATTTTTTATTAAAACACAAAAACCCGAAAGAAGGCACTTTTTTCAAAGTGTCTATCTTTCGGGTTACAGTTCAGCTGACCATCCTTTCATTTTATTTTTCAACGAATTTTGTGAGCAAATTCAACTGATCCACATTCTCAACGCTCCACTTTCTCATACCAATCTTCGACTTATTACCTGTCAAATAATGGATTGCAGGAGATAATTCCTGATGCCCATTATTAATGACATCAAATATATATGGAATTGCTGGAGTGCCTAACTCCTTTAATTGATCGACTTTCTCCGTATCGCTAATTGGTTCATTGGCTATGTTTTTTACCTTGTTCGGAATTTCTTTGAGATAGGCCGTATATGTCTTTAGAAATTCTTTTCCTGTACTCCATTCAGTCTTTTTTCTCATATCCACTTTAGATATCTTTTCAAGGGCTATAGCGTAGATATACTCTATTAAGCCATCTTGTTCTGAATTGTCTAACAACTGCTTCAACTCAGGTAATGCAGCGACGCCCAAAGCAATAATTGCCTCGAAATCTTCGTTATTCTTTACATAGTCGTACGGATTAGAATTAGCGCTTGTTTCCGAGGATGCTTGATTAATAGATTCTTGAATTTTGTTGACACTTGAATGAACCTGCTCCTTAACATCTACTTGACCCTTTGAGCAAGACGACAAAAAGACAACAATTGCTATAGTAGCCATAACAACAAATAACTGGGGAACCTTATTGTAAAAGAATATAACCTTCTGCATAATTATATACCTTCCATCTACTAGATTACTACTTCATCCTATAATAATAACTCTATTTAATTCGGTCTCACTGTCTACTTACTGCGTGGTTCATTACTAATCGATTGCAGTCTCTCCATAATGTATAATGAACGCTCACTTCGATTTTCTCCAACAATCTGATCAGCACTGTACTCATCAACAATTCGTCCATCACGAAACAGAACAACCCGATCACCATAAGTAGCAACATAGGGATCATGAGTAACGATGAGTATCGATTGTCCAAGTTTATCACGCATATTGAGAAACAATTCAAGTATATCTATTGAATTACGAGAGTCAAGATTGCCAGTTGGCTCATCGGCAAGCAGTATAGCCGGATTATGAATTAACGCACGTGCAATAGCAACCCGCTGTTGCTGACCTCCAGACAACTCCCTTGGACGGTGCTTACTTCGCTCTGACAAACCTACTAAATGTAACATCTCCTCTGTCAGAGTCGTAATTTTTTTCTTTGGTTGACCTGCTAGAATTAGCGGTAGTGCTATGTTCTCTTCTGCTGTTAAGGCGCTAATGAGATTGAAGAATTGGAACACGAACCCAATCATATCCCGTCGATAATGAGAGACTTCTGGCTCGCGATAGAACTCCTGCCACTCACCATCCCTAACCTTTATCTTACCTTCCGTAGGTGGCTCTAGTCCGCCTAAGAGCTGTAACAGTGTAGTCTTACCCGATCCACTTGGACCCATTAACATGACAATCTCCCCTGCTGCCAAGTCCAAGTCTACATGGTCTAGCGCAACTACTTTATTCGGCTCTTGCCCATAAATCTTAGTAAGATTCTTTACAGCTAATATTGAATTTGAGTTTTCCACGAGCACTCCCTCCCATCGCATCCGCTATCCGATATCGGCTTTTATCCCACAACGTCATATACTCTTTCCTCTTGATACCACTGTGCCTGTGCTTGATACATCTCTTTATATTCACCGCCTAATTGGATCAATTCATCATGACTTCCTTGCTCAACCAATACTCCATTCTTTAGTACAAGAATACGATCTGCTAGACGTGCTGGGCCTAAGCGATGAGAGACCATGAATGCAGTTCTACCGGCAGCTAACTTTTGAAAGGTTCGGAATATTTCTAGTTCTGCTAATGGATCTAAGGCGGATGTAGGTTCATCAAGTATCAATATTTCAGCATCTCGAACAGCGGCACGTGCAATCGCTATCCGCTGCCATTGTCCTCCAGACAATTCAATTCCACCCATAAAATCCGAACCTAAACGTGTCCCCATTCCCTCAGACAATCGATGCACCATTTCGGTTAATCCTACAGATGCCAATGCATCTAGCGTCTCAACTTGACTTAATTTTTTATGCATTGCTCCAAAAGCAACATTATCATGTACAGAATAGTTATACTGTACAAACTGTTGGAAAACCGCCGATACATGATTCAGGTAGCTGTCTATATTGAAGTTTTGCAGTGGTTCTTTGTCGATATAAATATTTCCTTGCGATGGAGTGTATAACCCGAGTAAACAGTTCATGAGTGTTGTCTTACCTGCTCCATTCTCTCCAACAATGGCAATCGTCTCCCCACGCTTCACCCTAAAAGAAATATCCGTCAGCACTTTACGTTCTGTATTCGGATAAGTGAAGTGTAATCCGGATACACTTAATTGTTCATAGTGCCTCGGAAACTTTAATTCACCTGTTAATTTAGAAGCTTCAGGAAGAGCTAAATACTGATATAAATGCTTAACGTATAAGCTCATTTCAAAAACTTGACCTAAACTCGCACCAATGCTTCCCATCGTTGATTGTACAATTACAACAGCACTCATTAACGCCACGTAATCCCCTATCGTTAACACGTTCTTATTGATTTGCATCACAAGTATGATAGCTACCGTCAATGCAGATAACTGCAGTATAACCACACCAGCAATGCGCCCTCGTCCTTCCGTAGCATACTGCTTCAATAATTTACTACGAACGCTAACAAATAAGTGCGTCCAACGTTCGATCAAAGCATCGCCTAACTGAAATATTCTAATTTCTTTCGCCCCGTGTTTGGATAGCATGAGTCGAAGCGTATAATCGACCTCCCTACTCTGTTGTGTCGTTGCCACCGCTAAACGATATCGTTTTTTCTTAGCTATCAGTAAAATAATAATACCGGGAAGGGTAGAACTAATGAGTAGTATAGGCAGACTCCAATGAACAATACTCAACATCACTACGACTGTAACTAAGGAAACGATGTTACTAAAAGAAGTA
The DNA here is from genome assembly GCF_003945345.1 of Paenibacillus baekrokdamisoli. GTDB lineage: Bacteria > Bacillota > Bacilli > Paenibacillales > Paenibacillaceae > Paenibacillus_Z > Paenibacillus_Z baekrokdamisoli. Next base: position 3,747,103 of record NZ_AP019308.1, read on the forward strand.
ACGACACTGCGAATAACATCCGCCCCGCTGCGACTGACCGCTTGTGATACCATACTTACTTCATCATGAAATCGAGCATCTTCATAATAGTAATAGGGAACACATAATGATTTGAGTAAGATGCTACGCTGTAAGTGAAAGTTCGTATCTTCCTTTACGATATTAAACAGATATTCACTTGACTCCGACAAAATGCTGTTTAAAATATGAAGTCCGTATATCGAAGAAACGAGCAATAATAGAGGCAACAACTCTGCAGTATGGGCAGAAACTGTGCTAATGGCATCTACCGATGCTTTCTGCAACCAAATTTGAATAGCAGGTATTGCCGAAGTGAATAGCAATAGTAGAGTCCAGCCTGTTAGTGCCAACGGTCTTACTTGCCACATGACATGGACAATTCCCCATAGGTTACGCAGGGAGGTTCTTAGATCAATCTTGTTTTGATCAATATTTGGCTGCATAATGTCTACGCCTCGGCAAGATCTCATTCTCTCGTTTTAATAGCTGATCTAAGAAACGTTCAACCTTCTCTTTATTCACCGACTGACGCGCTACAATGACCCCTTGTTCATTTATTACATATGCAAAAGGAAAGCGATGTAAACGCCATTTATTGACAACTCCAATATCTGATACCACTCTCAAAGCTGGCAATGCTCGTCCTGCTAAAGACCACATCATTCTCGCCTGTTCTGCACTCTTATCCATAATAATCAATTTAATCGACAAATGAGAATATCTCTCTGCTAGCTGCGGCACAATCGGCATCATTTCACGGCAAAATGTGCATCCATAATCAACAATCAACAAGACAGTGTGACGCTCCTCTGCCGCTTCGAAGACAGTAGCAAATGGCTCTGCCTCATCGTTAGTAAGCGAATAAACAGGCATCGGTGGCAAAGTAAGCCCTGGTAGTAACCCGTCTTCTGCAAATTCTCGATGGGCTAACCTCCACAACCGCACAAGCAAGATGAATAATATAGCAATCCCTAGCCACAGCGCTAACATTGATTGTTGCCAAACCGGCATAACGCAACCCCCATTCGTTCCTACTGCCAACATAATCCCTAAGCTTCATCAGATTCTAATTGATTGACTTCTCAAATGAATATACTGTTGTACACATATTAAGAACAAGTAACAACAGAACAGGTAACAATATCAAGGTAACAAACTGTTGCATAGAAATGGTACTCACTAGAGACAATGATGGCTGTGTTGACCAGATCATAATTGGTAATGCGTAGATAAGTAAGATGATATTCTGCACGATCCCTGCCTTACCCAACCTTGTGCTCATCCATCTCCCGTGACAACCGCAAGTCATATCTATTTTTCGAACGAGTGCATAAAGATGCAAGCCAATAAAGCCGATAAATAGTACACTACCTACAATCGCTGCCATTCGAGCCAAGTATCCAAATAAGATCAAGCTACCTGTTACAAGTTCTGCACCTACGAGTAAAACAGCAATCACTTTATTTAATTTGGCAGGGGTTAAGCTTAGTAAGTTCATAATATTAAGTAGACTTCCTAGAGATAATAGCTTCAATATCGCTGATAGCAACAGCATTAGGCCAAGCGCAATTTGCATAATAAGTGCGAAGTAATCCATATATGCCACCCTCCACTACTCCACAGTTAGTTCCTCTGTAATAGACTTCTGACTGAGCTGTTTAGAATACAGTAACGAAATAAGTATCGATATAGCCCCGACAATGATAATAGGTAGTGCAATAGTGAGCCAACTTATCGTCCATCCATTTAATTCGTCATTCCCACTAAATAACCCGACAATAATCCAGCCGCTGGCTATAATACCTATAAGAATAGCTGTAATCGCATATAATAGACCTTGTACAATCATCACTAATCTTAACTTTGCCGTGGTCAATCGAATCGCTCGCAGTATGGCGTACTCCCTACGGTGTGCATGGAATGTTGCTCCAAGTGTGTTCATAACACCTACGATGCCTACTACTACAAATACTGCCATTACGGCCCATAAAATGGTGTACTGCTCTCTTGACTCCTCTGCCACGCGCAATAACTCCGAATCTAGATCCGTAACCTTAATCAATGGGTCATCTTCCAATAGTTTCTGCAATGCAATCCTTACAGTAGCAATATCTGCACCTTCACTAACTTGCACATATATAGTTTTGGGCAAAATCGCGCTAGATCTGACGTTATTTTCATTTCCAATCCATGAGACCTTTGGATTATTAATATCTACTAAACTTAACTTTTCCTGTGTAGTGAAGGATAACTCTGTCACTCCTCTTACTGGCAACTCATATTGTTCTAGCCTTTCACCTAGACTAGTTCTTTGCACAGACATTGTATCCCCTAATGCTATTCCCATATGTGAAGCATATTTAGATTGTATTACAATCCCCGATAATAACTCGTTTGTATCTAACTTCAATAATCCCATCTGCTTCATCAGCTTTAAATCCGTAGGTGCAACACCTAACCATTCATACTCATACGTATCATAATACGGTGAACCTTTAAAATACTCGGGATGATATCTGTTATGCTTCAACCATTTCGGATCAGCTCTTGTATAATCAAAATCTGCAAGAAGCACAGCATGGAATGTGCCCATCGGTAAAGCCTGACCGACTCCTTTTACTCGACGCACTTGGTCTAATACTTTAGAAGACATGACATCAAGTTTCTTCTCAATTACGATCTGTGTAATATGCTTACGCATTACTTGTTCCGTATTTGCATGGTTGAGATTGTCTATGAATGTTGGAATAGCAATTAAGGCTGTCACGATACTTGCTAATAGCATAACGATAAAAGAATTTTGCCTGCGTAATGCTACAAATTGCTTCATTGCATAATAAGCTTCCGCGATAGCGAAGTTACGAATGAACCAGCCACTAATGTAAGAGATGATAGGAATCATATATCCCGTGCTTAGAATACATCCCCCTGCTGCTAACAACCCACCCATAAGAGTAAATAGTAAACGTGTGCTGCTGCTAATTACATCAAACCAAGCTAAGCATAATATTACAAACCCAATGACTACCAGACTTCCTGCAACCCAAGCAACAGATCTATTTAATCTCTCCTGCTCGCTAGACCGAACAGCAACAAGTGGGGCAGCAGCAGCAGTAGTGACGGCAATCCTCATGACGGACAACGTCAATAGTAACCAACCGAGCACAGTAATCGCAACGACTGCTCGCCAATCAATCTCCACGTTAATCACTGCAATCCCCATCATCGAATCAATAAACTTCGTTGAAATATTGCAGAATAAAATACCTACACCAACACCCAATACAACGCCCATCAAATTCAACACGGCTGCTTCCATCATGACCATTTTATAAATTACTCGTTTACTGGCCCCAATCATCCGAAATGTCGATAATTCGCGAACACGTCCAAGTAACATAAGTTTGAAGCTACTAGATAAGAACAATATACTGACTAGCACTAGTATGCTCCCTAATCCGATAGCAATAAATCTTAACATTGTACGTTGCTTAATCACAACATTGTCCTGTGACCGCAGCGCTATATCTATATTCTCATCAATTTCTGATCGTATCGTTTCTTCAACAGTCTTATCGGATATGCCATCTGCTACATCAAGATATATGGCATTGGCAACCTCTCCTAATGAGTACTCTTGGCGAATGGCATCTATATTCATGATTACTGCAGAACCTGATGTATACTCAGGAATAATCTCTCCAACAACTTTTCTCAGAACAATGTCATTATTTATAGAGAATTCCTTAGTGTCCCCCTGCTTTACTCCCCAACGTCTAGCTACATCTTCAGTAATCACCATCTCGTCAGGCTGTAAAGTTGTGGTGAATCCAAAGTAGTTCCGTACTAATTCATTAGGCTCGACTCCAAAATAGTTAATACCATCCTTCTCTCTAACTGCATAATCATTTCTATTTGTTACAAGATCCGGGGATACGATTGCTACACCTGAATCAATAACACCATCAATGTTTCTTATTTTGGAAATCTCCTCTTTCGTCAGCAACTTCTTACTATCTTTATCATTAAAGGGACTATACCCCACCATCAGGTCAAAAATTCCGAATTCTTTATTTATAGTCTTTTGCACAGAACGATCCATAGAAACATACAACGTACTTACTACGATTATTAGACCGAAGCTAACAGCAATACCGATGCAAGTTAAGATAAGTCGCTGTTTCTTAGTAAATAGCATCCTCATTGCTATCCCAAATGTAGAGCGTTTCATCATTGCCCCCCTATAAATACAAGTAAAACGAATATAAAATGAACGATTGTTTTTGATGTATTTAATACCCCAGCCAATTCGAGAAATACCTTGAAACGATTACTCGAAGGGCGGGATGGCTATACGACTTTTTATCACGGACGCAACTATCAGTCCATCAGTACTCATTGGAAGTGTTACCAGGAAGGTGGCTTGTCGGATTTAAAATGGGTCAAGGAGGCCATGAAGATTAACAGATGAACAGGATCAGAAACTCGCTGACCTTAGATGTCAGTTTTGAAGCCAGACATACCTGGACACTTGCGATCATTGCTTCGTGGTTTCAAGCAGCTGCTCGGTCAACCTTAAAACAGAAAAAGACGTTGCCAAACTACTTAAGCGATTGGATTTAACAATGCCAAAGCAAACCAGAGGCTGAGATTACCGAGATCCAGAAGGCATCGTCATGGTCCTCAATCATCATGCATAGAAACTACAGATATTTTTCAAGAATCACCCGCGATTGTCGTTGGTTATTCAACCTAAATACAGCCGAAGTTAACTCTGTTGAAGGACAATCGAAATTATATCCAAATATATCTAAGAATTCAACGGAGCACATACTAACCTTTCCCGCTGTACCTATAATCACACGTAAATCAACTCGTAGGCCCATCAATTTGCCGAACTTTCCTAGGGCGTGTTTGCAAACCCTCAAACCAAATGGAAGTAGCCGTGCTTTGAAAGGCTACAAAAGTAAGAGATAGTTTATCGTACCGAGTCGGCATACGACTATTATTGTTAAACAACCACCAATTGGTTAGGTGTTTAACGGTGCCCTGTGGACGCCTGGGCAATCGCCTGAAATACGAAGTGACCGCCGACAACGTAAATGATTGCTTTACCATGCAATCCTCCATGTGTTCGGCCGATCGACTGGGATTATTGCCTCTTTTTCTCCGCTCTATGCGGATGGGCCAGACAATGAAGGCATCGAACAACATGCTTTCGGAATCGGTTCCGCGTCAAGCGCATCCGATCAACACGCCAGCCTGTCCTAATTGCGAAATCGGACGTATACCGATAGTCATAGCAGTCCTGGACGGATGACCCATAGAATGGTGTATAGTATCTGACAATTGTTCTTCGCCGGGCTTTCTCCCTATGTTTTCCTTTCTGGTAGTAAAAGCATCTCGTGGTTCTTTCCATATGAAAAGAAGGTTTAGAAAGCGGTTGATAGTTTGCAAACACGCCCCTGGCTCGACGCTACAAATCTATGATCATGCGTGTCCAAGCACTTTACCCTGCAACAACTATTATAACTACAGCTACCTGCACAAAACACAACACGAGGTTCCCCCATGCATGACGAGCTGTGATAACGCTCGGCGCATTCATCTTGAAGCAACCGCAACCATATGGAAAATTCCTCCTCATATTCATAAACATTAACATAAAAAAAACAATCTGTAAACAAGCTCCTAAAATGAAACCATACAGTCGTGTCCAGGGTAAAAAAATCCACACTGCTGTCAATAATTCAACGACAATCAGTAATGGTGCCAATTTTGTTGTTATAAATAGCGGCATGTGATATGTGCCTAATTGATACTCACTCATGATATAACTAAATGTATACGGCGTACGCAATTTCTGTATCGAACTCTTATAGTATAAAGCAGCTATAACTACGGACACCATCCAGATCGCAATACTTATAATCATAATGCAAAAACACCTAACTTATTAGTTATAAAATGTTGAATCGCAGTATTGTCCTGATCAATATGCATTTGATGAATGAACATCTGTTCATCATATTGATTATTCGTATTGACTGCTACGACACAAGGAAACTGTTCGATTTTTAACATTTGAGCAATCTCCATCCGCTCACTAAATATAATCTGTCCGTCAAATACTAACACCTCTAATCCCTGTTGTTCGATCATCTGCTTCAGAGGCTCAATCCACTTTGCACAATGAGGATAACCAACCACCTCTAGACAAAATACAAACCCAACAAATCCCGTTTGTAACTTTGTCTGAATAACATCTGCTGACGGCAAACCCACCACATATCGATGATGCTCCCTTACCTTATGAAGTAGAGCGATATATAACAGAACGGAACATACACCCGTTATTAACACTGAAATTGATATCGCCAACTACTCACCTCCTAGTACTATAATTAATATTTTAGTGCACTAGTTCTACTCCGATTTGCTCTTCCAGCTTATACAGCCATAACTCGAGTGCAAGCAAGACCCACATATCTTCTCTCTCTATCATTCCATGTCGAAATTTATATAACGCTTGTAACCATTCTTGATGGGATATTATGTTCAATATTCGGATCCTGCCCTTAGTTGCTACATTAAAAACTTCGTTCCATACTTGCTTTAGTCCCTCATGTGTAAGTGGCAGGTGTCCAGTCTTGTTTTTACGTTCAATAATTTGCTGAGGTAAGTACTTACCCATTGATTTGCGTAGCAATGGCTTAGTCATATTGCCTTGGAATCGCACTTCTCCTGGAACGCGAAATAAAAATTCAACAAGCTCACGATCAAGAAATGGGTGCTGCATCGTTACCCCGTACTTAGCAGCTAACACTCGGTCAGAAAACAAGCGAGCCATCGTACCTTTAAACTGTCGGTAGTACTCTTGTTGATTGTATGAAGGAATATGCTTAAGTTCTTCAATGAACTGGCCATGTTTACGCAGTTCTTTAGCCCAACCTCTGCCTATTAAAGGTCCTATACCGTAATGAGCTAGTAGCTTTGGAGTTGAAAGTCTGTATCTGCTCGCTAATTGTGATGCTTCTTTAACAGCAAGGGATATTTTTCCTGAATGCAACATATCTGCTAACGTTGGAAATGAACCTGTCAGCAGATGATCACTTCCATACCCCGTGAAGATTTGCTTAGCCCCAGCCGAAGAAGCGCAACGGATTAGAGAACTTGTAAAACTTGAAGTAGCTGCAGTTACAGCAGGTTCATATGTCCATATGTATTCACTCGGAAATTGATGAAAAGTTCCATAATCATCACAAACTTCAAAGACAGCATCATCTCGACTATTGTAATGGTCTAGTACAGCGTAAATATATTCACGCTCGTCGCACTCATGCCAGCGGTCGAAGACACCACTTACTGGTATTGTTTGTGCAGCTGGCATCTCCGTTTTTGCAATGCCGTACAATAACGTTGAATCAAGGCCACCGCTCATCAAGACCGCATGTTTTAACGAAGGTGTCATTCTTCGTTTCACAGCATTTACCACTAACTCACGAAAATGCGATTCATACTCACCAACATCACGATAACGCAATTCTTCACATTGATCATATAAATTCCAGTATTTATGTGGATGTACACTGCCATTAATTGCCTCTAGCCAAGATGCACTTGGTAAGCGATAAACATTGTTATACGGTGTATTTACTTTATCTACATGACCATTGCATAAATAAAAATCCATTAAATAGTCGGTATTAATCTGTTCAAGCGAGAAGACATCTTTCAGGAGACAGAGATCACTGGATATCCACAGTGTATTTTGCTTCTTTGTCCAAAATAACGTGCGCATCCCAATATGATCTCGTACAGCAATTGCCTTCCTTTCCCGTTCATCCCAAATGACAAAAGCAAACTCACCTACGAAATCGTAAACTATATTGATACCGTGTAACAGTATAAGTTCTAGGGCAAGCTCCAAATCATTGATGTAATCAGTCGTGCGGGTATGAGATTTAGTGAGTCGTGTCAACAGGACATCTCTATTATCTAAACGAATATCACCAATGATGGTCTGTTGATGATGCACGGTACACATATGCTGCGGAATATCGATCGCTAAAGCATCTATGACTAGCGCGCTAATTGCTGGCTCATAGTGAAGATGAGTATTTAACTGCCTATAAGGAGTGCCTATCGATTCCACGAGAGTCTGCTCATTTAAGGGGGGCATTGTAGTTCCGTCCAAATTTATAGCTACTATAAACCACTTCATCTAGATTCCCCTTCTATAATGCTCCCATAGGTTGAGATACTGGAAGCGTGATAAATAAGTTATAATAAAAGCTTAGAGAAATGGAACCAATAGTTCAAGACGAAGGAAGGGTTCCGTGCTCCGTTGCCTCAAACGGGCATTCAGCCGCTGCAAGCCGGAAATCATGAACAGCGACCAAGGCTCGCACTTTACGAACGCTACCTACTTGGAACTCCTAGATCAGGCAGTTGTGAAGGCAATCACGCATGGCAAAGGCTATGCGACAGACAACAGTCGGACCGAGCGATTCTTCAGCTCGCCCAAGTACGAATGTATCTAAATAAATAAATAAATAAATAAATTGGATGATCCTCGAGCCCTGCGCCATGGGATAGCTGGCTATGTCCAATAATAAAATAAAGAATGCCCGCATCAGCCACTCGGCGAAGCACTCACCATTCAGTTCTACGCTTACGAAATCTTGACACTGGAGGCATTACGATCCTTCTGTCGAAAGGATTATCTTAAATTGATCGGTATATTGTGTATCTTCATTCACGTTGTGTCCGTTAAGCATTAACCATGCATGTGCAGTGAATGGCATCTTGCGAACGCCGACAACTAACTCAACAGGTAGATGAAATTTCTTCCGTAAATATTGATAACCGAGAAAAGAACGATGCATACATTGCGCAGAACGCGGATACACAGTGCAAACATAGTCAATTGTTATCAACAGCCTATTAATCTCTTCTTCAACATGATTGGTTGCCATCAATTTCTGTACATCGGCTGAAGATGGAAGTGAATAACGCTGAACATGTCTTCTGAACAATCTTTCAAATCCGAACATTTGTAAGCCAAGATCAATTTTAAATAGTGAGGTATAGAGTTTGATAAATTCCCACTTACTCACCATAATCTTTTCACCTTAATGAGTTTGTTTCGTTTCAGTTCAGTAATAAAATTCCCCACGTCGATATGTAACTGTTCCTTAGAGACATTAGTATATTTGTAGTGTAACTGTATAACAATAGCATCTATACCAAGACCAGATTCAATCCCCCTCCAAATATCAGCACCAATCTCATCTATGCCATAGAATAGACCTCGTTGTGTATCTAACAATACTTTCTCTCCCTCTTGGTCAACAGTTCTAACATATGTATTAATCTTCACTGATATTGGCTCACCCCATTGAATATTATAAATTGAAATCGTTAACACATGCAGGAATATATTCTCCCGCATGTGTTAACGGACTAATTATCTTCTACAATTGAATCTTAGGAGCAATTGTAATTTTGAGCACACGTATGAGGAAGATCTTGAATTGAACAGATAGTTACATATTCACAATTAGTGCCCACACATTTTTTCGTGACATACTCATGATAATCTGTCTTATCCAGATAAACGTTCTCAGCACCCCAACCACAACTTCCCTGAATAAGGTCCTTTGACTTGCCGAACTTCACTAACTTTGGCGTTGCATAAATCTGATTAATCAAAAAATCTCCTCCCATTTCCACTTTTTGATTTTGTTGTAGTTTATAGGCCTATATTTCTACTACCTCCTAATATTAGCATTTTTTTTAGATGTGTTCAACTTATATTTTCCAAATTTGATATATTTATGTAAAAACACTTTCCGCAACGATTACTACTAATTAGGTGTATCCGAATCATAATTGGCCACTCAACGCAGAGGTTAGTGAGGAAATAGATTTTGCGTCGCTAAGAACCGAAGCGTATGACCGTCATGACCGTTAGGCGCTCCCTGCTTGCGGCCTGCTTGCCGCAGATTCGCTAGTTTACGCAGTCCAACACTGAATGGCGGCTTGCTGCTGTTGTTACTGTTATGTCGGAGCTGACGTTCCAGCTCATTGACACGTTTTTCTAATTGCTCAATCCGTATTGCTTGCTTCTCAACCAATACGGTCAGTTGCCGATTCTGAGCAAGTAGCGCACGGAAGTAACTAGCGATTTCCCGGTCGCTTTTGCAGATTATATTTACCTGTTCATGTGTTAGTTCCATCCCTCAGGCTCCCTTTGTTACTCTGGTTCAATTTACTTCGACAAGTAATATGGAAATCCTTGTAACAAAAGAAAGAATCTCTCTATTATTTAGAGAGACCCAAGTACTAACTCAACTTTCGCAGCTCAAATTACCGAACAAACCCTTGATGTACAAGGGTAAATCGGCCACGCATAAATTGCGGTATTCCTTTTCCACGAGAACAGCACCTCGCGCCGGAAGACGACGTGGTGCCCGCGATAATCCTCGAGACGAATCTTCTTGCGTCTATATCCTTCAGATCGAACGCAGGTGCGAAATTGCTCACGGCAGCCGTCTGATTGGCAGCGCTCATCTGATACACGACTACTGCTGCCAATATCGCAATGACCGCAGCCAAGAAAACGACGCCTAATCGCTTACGCGGGCGATCCGTCATGAGACTCTCTTTCCTGCCGGCCATACAAGTTTCGAAGCGATGCCGAGCGTCCTTCTTGAACGATTCTGCCTCCGCTTAGGAAAACGAGATGATCTGCGCAGGACTCGGCAACTCATTAAAATCAATATTTAGCTTCTTCATTACTACGCCCTTACGCAACGTTCTCCGATAGCTTAATATCGATAAATGCACTCTAGTTTGTTTATTCAAGACAACAATTTGACCAATTTCCTGTCACAATGTACATTTATCGTATTGCATTATGAATTAACCCATGGAGGAACAATGACTAAAATACGCCAACTAAACACACATGCGAACTTTGAAAGAATGCGAGTCTTCTCACGACCTATAGTAATTTTTCAGGATGGAGAACTACTGGAATCAGCAGCCATTATAAAAAACCATGATGATAATGTGGTCATTTCGACTACAAATGAACACTATATAAAAAATCTGCTTGTCAATCTATTACGGCACAAAAAGCTGACGAAATTGAGTCGAGGATTAACTGCCCATTATCGAAAGCCACTGCCTATGATTTGTCGAACGGATGAAAAGTTCCGCTTATCGGGATGCAAATGAATATATGTTCTTGTCCTCTTACAAAACGGTACACGAATTAGGGTTAACTATTTCATAATAGTTGGTAAGGGCAGCCGGCGAAGGAGAACTCAATAATGATTGTTGTGAACGCAACCTTGACACTCGTTGAGGTTCCAGCGGAAGTATCCGTTGTTACCTTTGGGGATGATATTCCAGATGGCCGGCCTGCGAGAAGGCTCTATCAGAAGTTTGGATTTTTGCCTCTGGAGGAATTGATTCCAAATGGTCCCGAAGAAGGAGGTTCGCGTCAAAAATTCATGTTGATGATTACTTAGAAAGATTATCGCACGGCTTATTAACTAAACATGGGAGGCTATCATGCCAGCTGAAATAACTTATGGAAGTAAAGAAGAAAGCGAATACGTTAGAAAACGGCTAATTGAATACAATTATGAGAATGTTCCCGATGAGTTGAAGAACATTTACGAGGAAATAAATCTGACTTTGAAGGACGACGAAGGTAATATAATCGGTGGGCTGCTAAGTGTCCTTTGTTGGAATTGGATAGAGGTTGATATTTTATGGATAGACAAGACGACTAGAGGAACAGGCCTTGGCACTCAACTTTTAAACCAAATTAAGGATATTGCAAAGCAGAAAAAATGCACCTTCATCAAACTCAATACTTTTAGCTTTCAAGCTCCCGATTTTTATATCAAAAATGGCTATAAAGAAGTTGCTGTTTTTGAAGATGCCCCATTAGGGAGTAAGCATTATTACTTTAAGAAGAAGGTTCTCACATAGCAGTGAGAACCTTCGGACAAATCAAAGCCATTTCAAGAAAGGTATCGTTATCGTTTACAGTGTTGTCTATACAGCCTAGTTAAATGTCTTTTGCAATATGAGGTTTACTATAGTGGCTGACTCCGCCAGAGCCAACGAGTACTCTTCCCCCTTTGTTGAAGATGAGCAATTTACTTGAACCGTTACTAAGCAGCACAGTCACTTTTGCCTGATTTGCGGTTGCGATATAAATGACATAACCGCTTCTAGATACAATCGTTCTCCAGTTTTTATCGAACTCAGATCTCACTACTCTATTCGAGTAGACCTGGTTTTCCAACCTCGATACTTGTGCTTTTTTCATGCTTCTCACCCATTTCCCTTCATTCGAATAAGTTCCCTATATATTATTCAAAAGACATGCTTTGGAATGGACAACTTACCGCGAATTTACGCGAATGAGAACATGGCTTCTCTATATAAGGACAATTTTAGTCCTGTACGACCCGAAATCCACTGTTCCCCGTCGAGCTGTCCGGCGTATTCGAGCTTCTTGCCGCTACACGGTAGCGGTTGCAATAGGAACGGTGGCATAGATAAGATCCGCCGCGCATCGATCGCTTGCCCGTTGCTTGCTCAAATCGCGGATTGCGGTTCGCAGTTTGAAGATGGTAGGCAGGGTTGAACCAATCCGCGCACCACTCCCATACGTTGCCTGACATATTGTAAAGACCGTATCCGTTGGGCTCGTAAGTATGAACAGGGGCTGTACCTGCATAGCCATCACTTGCATTGTTCTTAGTCGGGAATTTGCCCTGCCATATATTGCAGCGATGTTGCCCATCGGGCTTGAGCAAATCACCCCATGGGTATGTCTTCCGCTCGAGCCCGCCCCTTGCCGCAAACTCCCATTCTGCTTCGGTTGGCAGTCTCTGCCCCGCCCATCTGCAATAGGCGTCCGCATCATGCCACGAAACATGAACAACAGGATGGTCCATCCGCTCCTCTACATCGGAGTCAGGCCCCTCCGGCTGTGCCCAGTATGCTCCCTCGACAACTAGCCACCATGGAACCCCCTGTGGAACATCCTTCACCCGCTCCTTCGTCTGCTCGGAGACGAGCAAATGAAAAACAAAGGACCAGCCGAATTGCTCCGCTTCCGTGATATATCCGGTATCCTCCACAAAAACTTTAAATTGGGCGTTGGTAACGGCATGCGCAGAGATTTGGAACGAATCCACCTCCACCTTGCGAACCGGTCCCTCTCCATCCGCCACGAACCCTTCCCGCGAGTCCGATCCCATGTAGAACTCCCCGCCAGGGATTCGGATCATATTCATCTGAGATTTAAGAGTGCTGTTTGATGAATTCGCGGGTATGAAAGGCTGCTTGCTATCTCCTAGTGAAATCTGTTCTCTACCTGCTGCGCAGCATGAATGTTTATTGTCCAAGTCTGACTCTCCTCTCATGACATTCCAAACGGTACTGTGAAATGGTGATTATCAGCAATCTTATATCCATTTTGATTTTATGTACCTACATGTAAAGATGGTCTCTGAGTAAAAAGTAAGTTATAATAAGAATTAATTATTTCCAATGAGCTTACTCGGATAAGTGAGGGTTTTCATATGCTTAATCAACGGACATCCGTTTTACCTTCGCCTAAAAAAATGATTTATCATCGAATTGCCGAACAAGGAATCGTGTCTAAAGCGGAATTACTTGCGGACTTTTCTTTGACCAGCAGCACGCTTACTCGCCTGCTCGAAGAAATGGTTGACGAAAAGCTGCTGCTTGGCTCTGGCTTGGGTCCATCCAGTGGCGGCAGGAAGCCAATCCTATATGAAATCAATTCGGCATACGGTTATTTTTTCGGATTAGACATTTCCAGACGACATTCGTCGCTTGGTTTTTTTGATATGCGGATGAATCCGATGTCCTTCACGCGCTGGCGCATGGACGAAGCCATGACGCCATCTGAACTCGTCGAATATGTCTCCACCAACATGAGATCCATCCTTAACGATCACCGAATCGAATCCCATCAGGTCATTGGAGTCGGCATCGGTGCGGTGGGACCGCTCAATCGTGAGAAAGGGCTAATCCTGAAGCCATTATACTTCCCAGCTCCAGGATGGACGGATGTTCCGATCTGCCAGATGATTAAAGACAAAACAGGCATTCCGGCCCATCTAGAAAACGGCGCGAACACGGCTCTGATCGGCGAGCAGTGGTCGATGCGGCGCGAGAACCTGCAGCATATGCTCTATGTCCACGCTGGCGTTGGGCTTCGCTCCGCCATGATGTCTAATGGCCAAATCGTTCACGGTTCAATCGATATGGAAGGGGCCATCGGCCAAATGATCATCCAAACCGATGGCCCTAGATTGAATGACGGAGGCAACTATGGCGCACTTGAAGCCTTCGTATCCGTGCAGGCTCTGGAGAAACTGGCGCAATCCCATGTCAAGATGGGCCGAGGCAATTTGATGAACGCGCTTCCCATGCCGCCGGAGCAGATTCGCTACGATACACTTCTGCATGCTTTAATGCAAGGCAACACCTACATCATGGAATTATTCCTGCAATCCGCCGTCCACTTTGGCATCGGGCTTGCCAATTTATTAAATATGTTCCACCCAGAAGCGATCATCCTTGGCGGTGCTTTGATCAATTCGAATGAACGATTCTACCAAACTGCCATTGAAATTGCTCGAAAGAACACCTATTACTACCCCGATTACCAGCCGGTTTTTTCCAAAGGCGAATTAAGAGAAGACGCCGTCGCCACTGGAGCGGCCCTCATGGTGTGGAAAGGGATGACGATTTAGCACATACCTGCTAAGATGAATTCGGCGTAATGTTGTCGATCCCTTTGCCTCCTCAGAGTATTTCGCTTTTAAATCCCCTGTACCCTTCTATCATCCCTTCTAAAATAATATAATTCCGACCACCCCTCCAGCGAGAATAACCGCAAACGGATGGAGTTTATATTTAAGCATTGCAAACAGGCTGCCTGCGCAAATTGCTAATGCAGCGATTGTCGTCCATGTGAATCCTGTTTCATCACCGCCAAGAAAGCCGAAATGGATGGCTGCATATACGATAAGCCCCGTAATGATTGGCCGTAAGCCATAAAACGAGGATTTTAGCCATTTATTATTTTGAAGACGGAAGAAAAAAATCGCCAGCACCACCACCACAGTGAGCGATGGAAGTACCATGCCCAAGGTAGACATAACGGCCCCAGCGATTCCTGCCGACTTATATCCGATAAGTGTAGCGCTGTTAGTGGCAATCGATCCCGGAGCCATACCTGCAAGCGATATAGCCTCTTGAATTTGTACGTTTGTCAGCCATCCCTTAGCCATGATTTCATATTGGATCAAAGGTATGACTGCGTAACCTCCGCCGAAGGAAACAAACCCTATTTTCAAAAAAATAACGAATAATTCCCATAGCATCATTTATCCCTCCGTGCTGACTGTCCTTCAAATATAGTATTCGAGATATAAAAGCTCAGGTTTCTGCTTGTTCATGCCTGCTTTCTCTGTGCGCACCTTGAGACCAATCCATTCTTTTCCTTTCACGAGAATTATCCCCGCTAGCAATCCAGTTACAATGACATATAGAGGGCTAATATTTCCGAATAACAAAACGAGCAGTGCAATGATCGATATGGATGTTGTCGTCGCATCAAAAACAGATGTTTGTGCCATTCGATAAGCTGCCAGCAAGATAAGGGCTGTGACGGCACTGTGCACGCCTTTCAAGGCCGCCTCCACCTTCGGGTTATCTTGAAAAAATAAATAAAACAGACTTAATATAATGACGATAAGGAAAGTTGGCAACGTCACACCCACCACCGCCGCAATAGCCCCTGACACGCCAGCCTTCCGAAAACCAACAAAAGCAGCCGCGTTTACACCAACTCCACCTGGAGCTGTACCAGCGAGGGACACCATATCCACTAAATCTTTTTCTTCCATCCATTGTTTCTTGTCTACAACCTCACGCTCGATCGAAGGCATCATCGCGTAACCACCGCCAAAGGTTGAAGGCCCTATTCGAAAAAACACCCAAAATAGCTGCGCGAGCATCGTAAGCTGTTTCTTCTGAAACCATTTCATCATACCGCCACCTTTCACTCACTACCTCAATTTTACCACCTTAATTTCATTTTGAAATAAACTTTTGTGATTTCGGGCTATTATTTTAATTGATAGCCTTTTTAATTTCTATTAATAAGAAACTCACGCCGTTTTTTTGTGGTTTTCCTATAAGGTAACTCGAGATTATCTCATTTTAAATTTAACTATATGTATTGATCAGGTTATTGAATCCCGGAAACGAGAAAAATCCAGTCAGATCAATGGTTTGATCTGACTGGCTTTAAAACTTAGCTTCATATAAACGATACAAAAGTAAACGATACAAAAGTCACCGTCACGCTTCAACCTGTCCGATGCCGCCACACGGCCCAAGAACTGATCGCGTAGAGCAAGGCGCTCGCATAGAAAAGTGCATTGATCGTTAACCAGTCTATCAGGTACCCTCCGATTATGACGGCAAAACCTGAGGCAATCGACGTCCAGAACTGGTAGTTTGCAATGACGGGTCCACGCGCTCCCGGCTGACTGCCATCGGCAAGCAGCAGACGCTCCCCCATTTTTTGCATGGCGCTGCATGTACCCATCAGGAGCTGGAGTACGATTACCCAGAAGTAGGATGTTACCCAAGGAAATGCCAGCATAGCCACCGTCATGCCGAGTGAACTCAATACAAGGACTTGCGGACCTAGCCGATCAAGTCTTGGCCCCAGCCACTGGGACACAAGTGCAGAGCTAACCGTGAACACGGCAAAAGCGAGCCCGTATTTAGATAGAGTAACTATTTCCGAGATTTTTGAGAAACAGCAGGTAATACGGATAAATCATGCCGGCCGCCAGCGTCACGATACTTTGAGAACGGATGAGCCACTTGATCTCCATACATTTAGTCCCCTTTGTATTGTTCATAGAAATAGTTCATGAAAAGATGTCCTGGATCATATTCGTCCTTTTTCGTGAAAAACGCTTTGTTTTCCGGATACACTTCCCTAAACTGTTCCATTGTCGGATAGGCCGCATAGGGCAAATAATACGTGCCGTGATGCCGGATGACTTGGTCGATAATGCGCTGTATTCCTTGCTTAGTCGCTGCCTGACCCGAATTAGAAAGCGGCACGTTAAACAAGCAGACAAGTGCGAACATATCCTCCCTCGCGTACGACAAAGCAGCTTCTTGATCGCGATTGACATACCGGACCGTAATATTTAGCAGGTTCAAATGTTCTTGAGGCAGAAGCATCTTCAAATCCTCAACGAAACTAGCGAACTCCCCCACCGGGATAAAATATTCCTGAAGCAAGTCGTTCTTACCCGCCTCATGATATTCCATGAATTCGGAATCGGAACGCATCGCATTATTGCGGCTAATAATGGTATTCCGCTGCTTGACGAAGTAGCTTTTTTGCAAAGACCACAGAGCATTCTTACCCCAATCGAAATTCCGGTTCAAGTTAAATAGCAGCTTGAGCGGGACTACCCAATCCTCTCGCGTTTTCAACTTGTTATGGGCGGAAAGCGGAATGCTTTTATCGACACGGTAATTGATGGCGTACATATCGGAGAGATATCCTTCAGTCGCTACGGAAATACGAGCGATGTGCAAGTGGATGTCAGGGTCACCTTGTACCTTTTTGCGGAAATAGTCTGCATAGGAGTTGACGTTGGTTTCTTCTGTCAAGATTCGATAGACCTCATCTTCCGTCAGAGTCAGTGTGACGTCCAAGATGATACCGAACAGCCCATATCCGCCCAAGGCCAGCGGGAACAAATCTGCATTCTCTGTACGGCTGACTTCTCGAATCTGACCGTCCGCAGTAAGCAGACGAAACGACTCTACGCTTTTGATTAGAGAGCCATTGCGGATATCCCGACCATGAGCATTAACACTTATAGACCCGCCTATTGTAAAAACATTTTGCGACTGCATCATTTTAACGGATAATCCGTATGGGTTAACTGCGTCCTGCACATCCTTCCAGGTTGCCCCAGCTTGCACGCGGATCTTTCTCGCCTGCGGGTCCACGGATAAGATTTTATTAAAAGAAGTCATATCGACGACTATGCCGTCTTTGTAGTAAGTATGGCCACCCTGGCTATGCCGCTGACCCGCGATGGAAACAGTAAGATTCTTTACCTTGGCTTCGTGCAGCAGTGTCACTAACTGCTCCTCTTCCCTGCCAGGGATGATCCGTTCTATCTTAACTGGATGGAGTCGGCTGTAATCGGTAATTAGGAAAGGATCCTGATCTGGGGAAGAATTCTGTATATATTGGAACATACATATGGCGGCGAGCATTATTATGGCGATTCCCTTTTTCATAACAGGCTCTCCAGTCACGTATTTAATAGGATTCGTAAGCCCTTCATTGACCTTGCTCTAATTACGAGATTCGACACATAGCGGTAGGATCCTCCAAATCTTTTCATAAATTCTAGCGCTGCGATGCAATCTTCAGAGGCTGGATTTCATCAGCATCACTCTAAAATTCGACTTATGTTATATACATGTAATAAAAAAGACGCGTAATAACAGTGTTTTGATTAAAATAGTCATAATCATTGTTTTTTCGATCGCTTCATGATATATTTATGTCATAAAACATAACATATTGCTGAGGGGGAGTATGGATGAACGTTGCTTTTGTCGCACACGATGGTAAAAAAGAGGAACTAATTAATTTTGTGATTGCTTATGAGCAGCTGTTCCAAGATCATGCGTTATTCGGTACGGGAACGACAGGCACACTACTTATGGCCAATACGGGGCTTGACATCTGCCGGTTCAAATCTGGTCCACTCGGAGGTGACCAACAGATTGGGGCGATGGTCGCTCGTAACGAAATCGATCTACTCATCTTCTTCCGCGACCCCCTTGTCTCCCAGCCCCATGAGCCAGATATTACTGCCCTTCTCCGCCTATGTGACGTATACGGTATACCAGTGGCTACCAACATGGCCACTGCGGAATTGCTCATCCAAGCCTTGCACCGGGGAGACTTCCACTGGAGGGAGATCATCTCGCAGAATCGTCCCGTGTATCTGACTGAAAGAAAGATGAAGGCATCCCACTCCGAATCGCAAGACGTTCTTCCGTCCATAACCGCAATTAACAATTAGTCGGCCAAAAAAGAGAAGCCCTGATGAATTGAATTCCGTCGAGGGCTTTGATTGCTAAGCGGTAGAATCCCATTCTCATTCTTCAGTAAAACCACGCCCATACTCTCTGTGGCTGTTGTCCGTGCCAGTTGGCGGTGCTCATCTGGATAGTTTGCTTCCTTATTAGCATGGAATACAGCTTGGACCATTGGCAAACCGCTCTTTCCCACGAAACACTTCTCGCCAGATCGAACAGTTCCTGGCGGAAAGAACGATCCAAAAGCGTTGGAAACAGGCAGTTCTCAACTGCCTGTTTCAATTCAGGTGTATTTCCATCTAATCTGAAAACAAACTCTCGGATATTCTTAATACTATCGTGATCTGGTATCTCTGGGTCCAGCCGGGGATACAGTTGCGGGATCGGGGTCGCGAATCTGTATAGCAGCATTCGCCTTTCCTGATGGGATAATCGGCAGAACTAACGATAACGTCAAAATAAGATAAAATAACTTTTTCATGATTACTCTACTTTAAGGGAAGCGTAGGTCCCCGTTCCAGTTACTATATCCATATAATTATCTTTAACATATGCGCTACGTACCCAGACCCTAGTAGTTTTTCCTCCGGGCATGATATCCCCAAAAGTGATATATTTACCTTCTGATTTAGAATATCCAGTCTGACGAAGTGAAGAATATCCGTATTTTCCAGCAAGGGTAAACGTTCCCGTTCCAATCACCCAATCCAATGCACTAACGAATGACATACTATTAGTTACCGTCTTTTTTGGGGTAATGCTGATGTCCGTATAGATACGATAATAGTCGTCAACCACATCTCCAGGTTCTGCAAACATATCAGCATAGATCCCACGATTCTTCACGCCAGGAGAAGCATCAACATAAATCATACGATGAAGCACTAGAGACCCAATATGATTCTTAGCATCAATTGGAGTGCGCATAATACGATCCAAAGTTAAATCTTTTCCATTGTAATTTCCCCACGTAACCTTCTTAGAAATGCTAAGAACATTAGTACCCGTCAACCCAACTTCCCGAAGTTCATTAAGGTCACGATAGGAATTAGCAGCCTTTGTTTGAATGCTCTCATATCGCATCAGGATAGCTGCTACTTCGGCGCGTGTCGTTGTCTTACCGGTTCCAAACGTGCCATCCGGATAACCACTCATCAAACCAGTTCCAAGTGCAACAGATACAATCGGATAATCCAACTTATTAAGTCCACCTTTGTAATATTCAGCTACAGGAACAAGGGTATCCGCTGTATCTTTAAGGGCCTGTCCGTAGTCAGCATCATGCGCCGCCAATCCATATACCATCCATTTAGCCATTTCTGTACGTGTCAGTTTTCGGGTTGGTTTAAAGCCATTTGGAAAATCACTAGGCTTGAAAAAACCTAATGCTGCAGCACGATTCACCTCATCCTTGCTCCAGTGGCCGACTAAATCCGGAAACTCTCCATTAACTTGATTTTCCGTGTTAATCGATACGCGGGAAAGAACAGCTGCCAATTCAGCTCGTGTTACGGGTGCATCGGGCTTAAACAGGCCATTTCCCACACCTTTCAGATATCCTTTTGACACGGCGTAATCGATCGAAGATTTCGCCCAAAAATTGGCTTTTACGTCAAGAAATCTATCTGCACTTTTAGTTGTTGCTTCAGCATGAGAAGAATTTGAACTCGCAAATATACTAACCATAATCGAACCAAGAACAACCAAACTAACTACTAAGCCTGAATATCGTTTCATTTTAAATGCCCCCGAATTAATAGTTTATATTTATAACTTCAAGTTTTGATTCAACCTCTATCTGGTTACATCCTACTCGCATGGCAACATCGACAAAGCACGGACAATCGCACGCTGGGCGGCTTATTTCATTTGCTATGCGATGAAGTAAGCCAATTAGATTGGGAGGTTGCTCGGAAGCAACTCATCGACTTGATTGAGGATGTTGCTAAAACAGCCAATAAGAAGATCACAGCACTCATTCAAACACAACTCCACCAATGGATTGCTGGTTTGCCCAGCTATATCAAGGGTTATCTGCCTATTTTAGGCTGCAAAAGTTGAGTTATTCATAATTAAGTACGGCTGCCACTTGGGTCTTAGCCGGGTATGGATCGTAACAACCACCGACATTTCGTGCTATCACTTGGGAATTATTAAGTTGAGCAATCCAATCGTTACTATCTCTTTGAAACCATTTAGTTATTGGAAACACGTCATCGTCAGCTTTAACTCTTTTTCTAACGGTTTGCATCTTTGCTGGGCCTGCAGGAGAAATAACCGGTGATGGTGGATATTTAGTCGCATTATCTGACGGCTTACTAAAAACAATATCGATAGGAAATATTGCAATTAATAATACAAGAATCATAAAGACTGTTGGTGATTTTTTAAATATCCTCATATTTTCTTCGATTCCCTAGGAATTGAAATAATCGTTGTGAAACCACCATCTATAGTATAAATATCACCTTCAATGGAATTAGATTTCGGATCATTGTTTCTTTTAATCCAATAACCAACCCAGAAGGTTGATTCTATTCCTTTCTTAAAAATAGATGGATACCATTCAGGTTCAATTGAAAGAATACCGTACTTTCGCTGTGCTTCTGGGGCTCTAATACCCATAGAGGATGCAATATTAAGACTTGAACCATTTACAAATGTGTTTTCTTCCAACTTGTCTACGTTAGGTGTAAAGGAAACTTCACTAAAAGTGTAGAAATACTCATCGCTTCCTGTTACTGTTTTATCAACAAACAAAGGAGCATAGACACCTTTCATTTGTTTTGATTTATTATAGTCTACGACTACCATTCGTTTTAGCTTCAACGTGCCAATGTTATTACGTGTAGAAATTTTCTTATTCAAAATATTCGTGAATTTCTTCACTGGATCAATGACATACGGCGTAATGATTTCCAGATTGGTTCCTTGGGTAGCGAGTGCGCGCATTTCATTCAGATCCCGATAGGAATTAGCAGCCTTTGTTTGAATGCTCTCATATCGCATCAGGATAGCTGCTACTTCAGCGCGTGTGGTAGTTTTACCGGTTCCAAATGTTCCATCCGGATATCCAGTCATTAAGCCCGTACCGAGTGCAACAGACACAATCGGATAATCCAACTTATTAAGTCCACCTTTGTAATATTCAGCTACAGGAACAAGGGTATCCGCTGTATCTTTGAGGGCCTGTCCGAAGTCAGCATCATGCGCCGCCAATCCATGTACCATCCATTTAGCCATTTCTGTACGTGTCAGTTTTTGGGTTGGTTTAAAGCCATTTGGAAAATCAATAGGCTTAAAAAAACCTAATGCTGCAGCACGATTCACTTCATCTTTGCTCCAGTGGCCGGCTAAATCCGGAAACTCTCCATTGACTTGATTTTCCGTATTAATCGATACGCGGGAAAGAACAGCTGCCAATTCAGCTCGTGTTACGGGTGCATCGGGCTTAAACAGGCCATTTCCCACACCTTTCAGATATCCTTTCGACACGGCGTAATCGATCGAAGATTTCGCCCAAAAATTGGATTTTACGTCAAAAAAGCTACCTGCACTTTTAGTTGTTGCTTCAGCATGAGAAGAATTTGAACTTGCAAAAATACTAACCATAATCGAACCAAGAACAACCAAACTAACTACTAAGCCTGAATATCGTTTCATTTAAATGCCCCCAAATTAATAGTTTACTTTTATAAATTCAAGTTTTGATTCAACCGCTACCTGAGATGTTCGGCTATTCTTTTCTATAAGGGAATGATACCCAGCCAGTGCAGAGGATTCCATTTAACTCGTACAATTATCGGAATTTGGATTCGATATTGTTAATCATTACCTATCAATAACTCTAAGTCTCCATAACGATTTCTTCTGATAGAAGCGAGCGATATCCCTCATCTACATCATCTACAAGTTAACTCTATTTGCTTTCTCATCCATTTTTTAAAATTATCTGCATGCAAAAAAACTTACTCCTGCTCAATGACAAGTAAGCTTAAGCCTTCGTAGTCTATTAAGTTTTTTCAGGTTATTAGTTCCCACTATTTTTTGTCCCAATCATCAAGTTCAAACTTTAGTTGTTCAAATTGTTTGTTTGATTCAATAGTATTTAACACCGTAATTGCAGACATACTATTGTCCCCTTCAGTAGTGTCAATACCACTGTTTACTTTGGAGTCTCGAAAATGGCTGGTATATGTTGAATGATGGGTTTATTCGGAATCGAGTAGCCCCCCACTAATAAAGATGGCTTCTCCCCGAGGGGAGAAGATTATCTGAGATGCTGACCGATGCGATCCGGGAAGAAGACGGAAAGCTGGAGAAGCATTTGTGCCCTCAAAAGTGTAGTTATAATCCATATCTTTCCACGTATCAGGTGAACCGTCGGAAGTCCATGTTCCATTTAAACTTTTCCAAATAGCGTAGCTAAAGTTAGCAACAAAATAATAACGATTTGGATTAGAACTGTCTTGAGTAGTTGCTAGAGTGCCGGCATACACAATATTGGAGAATAAAGTACGCGTAATCTTTTTTCCAGTACCTGAATCTTCATTAATCGCCTTTGTCTTAAGTGTACTCGGTTTAGCAAAAAAAGATTTATAGCCATCGGTAATATCATCTTTTGAAGCTAATTCATATTGAATTTCCTTAGCGGGAAAGGTTTGCTCGGCTGCCGCGAAGGCAACGCTACTCCTGATAGGATATACTTGTGTAACAAGCGATATCATCATACAAAATACTATGATCCGACATAGTAGCCTTTTCAACAGATGTTCCTCCTAACCATTAATAAGGAATATCAGGATTATACTTGGGTCCATCAACGGATAACAACTGGTTACTTACATATCCGGCGCTAGAGTATGCTGGTATATAGATTTTAAAAGTTATTCCCCCATATTGGATCCAGCCTTTCTTGGGAATAATCATGGCTGGCAAATCACCAACTTTTTTCTTATAAAGAAGTGCGGGCATATTTAGAGAAGTACCCTTGAAAAATGCATCTAAATCGGGAGAATCCAAACCATTCAGATCGAACGGAATATAGGATTTTTGAGAAAACATTTTCGTATCTTTGTTATAAACTACGTGCGTCTTGGCATACAGGACATAGCTTTGCTTCCACTTATTGACCATTAAATCATCTCGATTATCATTATTAAACCATTTAAGTGTATTAATATTAGGCAATAATTTACGATTGGGGTCCTTCGGGTCTTCGAGATCTATCGCAATTAACGCATCTAATTGCCCTCGATATTTGTTATTCTTCGAATTGATAATCATTTTATCTTTGCGCCATAATTCTTCTATCGTTTTTCCTTGATATTGATTAGCAGCCGTTACTAGAATCTCTGGCATAACCGTGAATATATTCGTTCCATGCCACATAATCTCAGCATTGCCGACCGCATATTTATCTACGGGCAACTTTGCTCCACTCTTAACTGCCAAAATCCGGTTAATAATCGTTACCGCTTGCGCCCTTGTAGTTGTTTCCCCTTCGCCGAGCCTGCCATCACCTAGACCCGTTATTAGACCCTTTTTCGTTGCTAGATACATCCATCTCAAATCATCGGTGGTCGAGTCTCCTATTCCTCTTACAGCAATGCGAGACATTTGTTTACGATTAATAAAGGCATCCCAATTCGCATCTTTAAAGTCCGATGTTACCGTAAGTTTGGCCTCTGCAGCAGCAGTTGAATAAACCGTATACCAGGAGCCAGTCGTATATTCTCCGACCGGTAGGTGAAGAGCAGTAACCACCATTTTAATAAACTCGGCTCTTGATACATTCACATCTGGCTTGAAGGTGCCATCTGGATAACCTGATACATACCCTTCCTTAACGGCTTCTGCAATACTGGATTTTGCCCAGTGATTAGCTTTTACATCCGTAAAGCTACCTGTAGTTATCGTTAACGGCTCAGCATGAGAATTGTCTGAGCTTACAACAGTACCAGCAATAATTGAACTAAGAACAACCAAACTAGCAAGTAAGCTGGAATATCGTTTCATTATAAGTTCCTCCAAATTATAGTTATCACATTAATAAGGAATATCAGGCTTATATTTGGGGCCATCAACGCTTAACAACTCGTTATCAACAAAACCTGCGTTAGAATATGCAGGTATATAAATTGTAAAAGATATTTTCCCATACTGAATCCACCCTTTTTTGGGTATGATCATGGCTGGAAAATCACCATCTTGTTTACTGTAAATTGAAGTCGGCATATTTAGTGAAGTACCCTTGTAAAAGGCAGCTTCATCAGGGGAGTCCATACCACTTACCATAAACGGTATATAAGATAATTGAGAAAACATTTTCGTATCTTTGTTGTAAACCACATGAGTCTTGGAGTATAGGACATAACTTTGTTTCCACTTGCTAACCATCAAATCATGCCGATTAGGATCATTATTAAACCACTTGAGTGTATTTATATTAGGCAATAATTTACGATTGGGGTCTTTCGGGTCTTCCAGATCTATCGCAATTAACGCATCTAGTTGCCCTCGATATTTGTTATTCTTCGAATTGATAATCATTTTATCTTTGCGCCATAATTCTTCTATCGTTTTTCCTTGATATTGATTAGCAGCCGTTACTAGAATCTCTGGCATAACCGTGAATATATTCGTTCCATGCCACACAATCTCAGCATTGCCGACCGCATATTTATCTACGGGCAACTTTGCTCCACTCTTAACTGCCAAGATCCGGTTAATAATCGTAACCGCTTGCGCCCTTGTCGTTGTTTCCCCTTCGCCAAGCCTGCCATCACCTAGACCCGTTATTAGACCCTTTTTCGTTGCTAGATACATCCATCTCAAATCATCGGTGGTCGAGTCTCCTATTCCTCTTACAGCAATGCGAGACATTTGTTTACGATTAATGAAGGCATCCCAATTCGTATCTTTAAAGTCCGATGTTACCGTAAGCTTGGCCTCTGCAGCAGCAGTTGAATAAACCGTATACCAGGAGCCGGTCGTATATTCTCCGACCGGTAGGTGAAGAGCAGTAACCACCATTTTAATAAACTCGGCTCTTGATACATTCACATCTGGCTTGAAGGTGCCATCTGGATAACCTGATACATACCCTTCCTTAACGGCTTCTGCAATACTGGATTTTGCCCAGTGATTAGCTTTTACATCTGCAAAGCTGCCTGTAGCTATAGGTAACGGCTCAGCATGAGAATTGTCTGAGCTTGCAACAGTACCAGCAATAATTGAACTAAGAACAACCAAACTAGCAAGTAAGCTGGAATATCGTTTCATTATAAGTTCCTCCAAATTATAGTTATCACATTAATAAGGAATATCAGGCTTATATTTAGGGCCATCAACTGATAACAACTGATTACTCACATATCCCGCGTTAGAATATGCAGGTATATAAATTGTAAAAGATATTTTCCCATATTGAATCCACCCTTTTTTGGGTATGATCATCGCTGGCAAATCACCAACTTGCTTCATATAGATATGAGCCTGCTTATTTAGTGAGATACCCTTGTAATAGGCATCTTCATCAGGAGGATCCATACCACTTACCATAAACGGTATATAAGATAATTGAGAAAACATTTTCGTATCTTTGTTGTAAACCACATGCGTCTTGGAGTACAGAACATAGCTTTGTTTCCATTTGCTAATCATCAAATCATGCCGATTAGGATCATTATTAAACCACTTGAGTGTATTAATATCAGGTAATAATTTGCGATTGGGATCCTTCGGGTCTTCGAGATCTATCGCAATTAACGCATCTAATTGCCATCGATATTTGTTATTCTTTGAATTGATAATCATTTTATCTTTGCGCCATAGTTCTTCTATCGTTTTTCCTTGATATTGATTAGCAGCCGTTACTAGAATCTCTGGCATAACCGTGAATATATTCGTTCCATGCCACATAATCTCAGCATTGCCGACCGCATATTTATCTACGGGCAACTTTGCTCCACTCTTAACTGCAAAGATCCGGTTAATAATCGTAACCGCTTGCGCCCTTGTAGTTGTTTCCCCTTCGCCAAGCCTGCCATCACCTAAACCCGTTATTAGACCCTTTTTCGTTGCTAGATACATCCATCTCAAATCATCGGTGGTCGAGTCTCCTATTCCTCTTACAGCAATGCGAGACATTTGTTTACGATTAATGAAGGCATCCCAATTCGTATCTTTAAAGTCCGATGTTACCGTAAGCTTGGCCTCTGCAGCTGCTGCCGCATAAACCGTATACCAGGAGCCGGTCGTATATTCTCCGACCGGTAGGTGAAGAGCAGTAACCACCATTTTAATAAACTCGGCTCTTGATACATTCGCATCTGGCTTGAAGGTGCCATCTGGATAACCTGATACATACCCTTCCTTAACGGCTTGTGCAATACTGGATTTTGCCCAGTGATTAGCTTTTACATCCGTAAAGCTACCTGTAGTTATCGTTAACGGCTCAGCATGAGAATTGTCTGAGCTTGCAACAGTACCAGCAATAATTGAACTAAGAACAACCAAACTAGCAAGTAAGCTGGAATATCGTTTCATTATAAGTTCCTCCAAATTATAGTTATCACATTAAAAATCTGCTCAATCACACTCTACAGATTCTGACAAGGCTTCGGGAAGTATCCCGCAGCAGCAGCTTCTTTTTCATTTGCGAACTTTTCAATTACAGTATCGGGATAATTACAAGTCTCGCGGTAAGCGGCTCCCTTTTGACCATGATGTCATTGTCTTTAAAATAAACGACCTCCCCAACTCAGGGCAGGGAGGCCGTTGACTAACTATTACTTATGGCTGAGTAAAGACAATTCCCGAATCGAATTATTTTTATCACGAATTACTGAGGAGAGAATAGACACGGTCGACATTGCTAAAGGTGGTAGTAAAATAGTCATCCATGCAAAAGTCTGATCTTCTGTATGCACCTTTTATCACCACTATATGTAATTTTTTTCATTAAGAATGAAAATTCGACGTATAACGGCAAAATCCTCCAAATTATTTTAAAAATTATTCCTTATAACCCAGAATAAAAATAAACAATAGAATAACAACAGACAGCAGAAATCCCGATAGCATTGTGCTACCGGGATTTCTCGTTTACTTGACAGGCGGAAGAATCGAAGCATCTCAAATTGGGATTATCCCCGCCTGCTTGTCAAAGATATTGCCGAACAAGCGAAAATAGCTTGACTAAATAATCGATCGGATCATATGAGCGGCAGGCGCCTTTGAACGATCTTCCACAGGAGATATGGTTCCTTCTCCGGCTGCCTGGGGCACATTCAACAAAACGATCGGAACCCAAATATACCAACATGCTCAAAATTCAAAAAGCCAAATTTTTATTGAAAAGCACGAATCGATCCGTACAAGAAATCTCTAAAAACGTCGGCATCTCGGACACTTTTATTTCAGCAAGCTTTTTAAACAATACGAGAAGATCAGTCCTACCGTATTCCGTGAACGCATGACCCCATCCTGATATCGGGCAGGCACATGTATGTCTATCCCTTTACGGCGCCACCGATCAAACTTTTGGGCTTATCCATCTTGGTTGGCCTCATTAGGTTCTATTTAAACTTTATATCCCCATAATGCCCCTTGAAATCTATATACTGTTCCATGTTTTTAACAGACAATAACGTATCATTAATTTTAAAATTCTTAAACAAAATTCCCCGCACATTATGGATTTCGTCAACACCATAAATTAGAGATTTGCGTGGAAGCTTACCGTGGTAGGTGATGTCATTAAAGGAGATGTTGCTTACAGAACCCGGTGAAATTCCAGCAGCCATCTCATCTGTCTTGATTTGAAAGAGCATAGAATCTTCCGGAGCTTCAAACTCATCGATATGAATATTTTTAAAAGCAATATTGCTTATTTTGTTGCCGCCTGTTGCCCAGATTTGAATGGCACCGTTATATTTATTCAGATCCCACACGCCTCGCTGATTCAAGATATAGATGTTTTCAAAGTTAACCTTATCGATAGAGGCGCCTGGGGTGTTACCCAAGCCCAGCAATATGGGGCGGGCATTATCTGCCCAGAAGATGGAGTCCTTCACCGTTATATTTGAAGTCTCTCCATAATGATAAATGACAAAGTTATCGTCCGTTGTTCTAATAAATACGCCTGAAACACTGGCGTTTTTGCTGCCGGAGAGGTGGATGCCATCAGCATTAACCATAGAACCGAAGAAATTTATGTTTTTGATCGACGTTTGGTCAGTAAAGTTCATAACAACCGACCACATGGGATAATCGATCAGTGTAATGCCTTCCAACGATGAATTTGTACCTTTAGTAATCCATATCGCTCCGCTTCGTCCCTCTGCGTAATTTCTAGGCCGCAAAAGATCTCCCCCATACATGATACCGCGGCCCCTGATTGCGATATTGCTCTGGTCATCTGCAGAAATTGACCCTTTGACAACCGAACCTGGCGCCAAGTAAACAGTCGTGCCGCTTTGACTTATATAAAACGCTTCTCCCGCATGCCAATTGCCATAGCCAGTAGAAGAGATATATGAAGTGGATTCGTTGCCATCAACCACATTTAAGTAACCGGGGAAAGCTCCTCTTACCGCTTTTCCCTTTGCAATATTTGTTGAATCGTCCCCCTTTTTATAGAGCCTGAATTCGCTTGCTATAGATGTCATTACATAATTACTTGATCCGGTATTACCCAATAGGACAAGCTTTACAAATCTTGCCTTGACGTTGCTTAATATATCGGTGACTGTTCCTTCCGTTTTGTTCTCGTATCCATCATATATTTGTACATACGGGTCGCCCGCTTTCTCCTTGGCCTCAATAATGAAACGCTGCGGTCCTTTTGCAAACCATTGAGAGTTGGTTGGCAGCTGCACCAAATCAAACTTTTCCAGTTGAATGGTATCCTCAAGGTCAAGCTCAACCCACATGCCCTTAGGCAACTCATGCTCGCCTGGCGTAAAATAATACGTATTTTTCCCGGCTGGCAAATAAAGCGGGATAGGGTCTCCGGGATTTACTACATAAACGTTCGCGGCGTCCTGTAAAGGAGCATTGTTCTCAGGCGTGTTTGAAAGGATGTGCAAGTTGCCCTCGCTCCAGCTGCCATTCACCATTATAGTAGGCTTTAAAGGGGCCTTGCCATTCTGTGTGAGCGAAAAGATTAATGTATTTCCCCCAGTTTTTCTGGCATCTATTCCATAAGCTGAAGGGCGTATTTCATAATCGTTTATTTCCCCTATATTATAGGTCACCTTAAACTCAACTGTACCCGTAAAGTCAACGTTCACCATAGCCGCATCCGTAGGCACGTCTTGCTCCTTCTGCTCGCCGTTCTTTACGTTGTATACATAAAGCCCCTTCCAGACTTTCTTCCCTTTCTCACGTATCCATACCGAAAAGCTATTATTTTTTTCTTTCCAGTCGGGAGTTTCCCAAGTAACGATTTTTGAGGAGATCTCCTTATCCTTATTTTCCAGGTTCACAGCATTCGCCTCCCCATTACTTAATAAGGTTGCCATCAAAAACAACACAAGCAGTACCTTCATCTTCATCACAAATCATTCCTCCCAATATAATGTAATTATTCCACGCACAATGATTGAAGCGCTTACAATATTGAATGTTTTAAAAGCTTCATACCGGCAGCCTATCCTTTCACGCTGCCGAGCACGATGCCCTTCATGAAATATTTTTGCAGAAAAGGGTAGAGAACGAGCACAGGCAGTGCAGCCAGAAAAATTTGCGAAGCTTTGGTTGTACGGTCGGATACCTCCGCCAGTGCTTTCATATCGTCCGCGGTCAGATTTCCCCCAGCGGTGAATAGCTCCGTACTCACAACAAGTGTCTGCAGATAGGTCTGCAGCGGATAATTCGTCGGCGAGTTCATATAGATCAGGCCGTCGAACCAGGAATTCCACTGACCTACGCATGTAAACAGCAGAATTGTCGCCAGTGCAGGCATTGATATCGGAACCATCATTTTCCACAGCAGCTGCCAGTGGGTACAGCCGTCAACAAGTGCAGCCTCCTGAATTTCCTTCGGTGTACCACGAAAGAAATTGAGCAGCAGCACAATGTTAAACACCGCCACAGCACCTGGAAATACAAGTGCCCAGACAGTATCGAGCATATGGTAGTTTCGAATGACCATGTAAGTAGGAATTAATCCCCCGCTAAACAGGATTGTCACAAAGAAAAACCACACATAAAAGGTTCGCATGGGAAAGTCCGTCCGTTCCTTTGACAGCGGATAAGCGGAGATAATGACCACCAATAAACTGATGATCGTTCCCAAGACAACCCGCTGAATGGAGACTAGAAGTGACTGCAAAAATTCCGGTTTGGACAGCGCGTATTTGTAGGAGCTCAGTGTAAAATCAACCGGCCACAGCTTGACTGCCCCCGCCGTTGCCGCCGAGCTTGAGCTAAAGGACAGAGCCAGTATGTTAATGAGAGGAAGCAAGCAAACAACGGCTAAGGCAATCAGAAATACATTATTGCAAATAAGAAAAACTCTTCGTCCAAGTGAAACATTGAAGTCCATGACTGCCTCTCCTTTCCTTAAAAAATACGGTAACCGGCTAATCGATAAGCCAGCCAGTACGATGCTCCTACAAAAATCAAAGAGACCACCGATTTGAACAGGCCGACAGCTGTCGCAACCGCATATTGGGCATCGATAAGGCCAAGCCGATAGACGAAGGTGTCCAGAATATCCCCTGTCCGATAGACAAGCGGGTTATAAAGATTGAACACTTGGTCGAAGCCTGCATTCAGCACTCCGCCAAGGCCCAGCGTCGCCAGCAGTACAATGATCGGCAGCATGCCCGGCAGTGTCACATGCATCGTCTGCTTCCATCTGCCCGCCCCATCCATTATGGCTGCTTCGTATAAGGTCGGATTGATGCTGGTAAGTGCAGCCAGATAAACAATTGTGCCAAACCCGAATTCCTTCCACACGTCCGTGACGACCAGCACATAAGGGAACAGCTTATCATTGCCGAGAAAAAATAACGGTTTCATTCCAAACCAGCTCATCACCTCATTCAGCAGTCCATGTGAAGGTGAGAGAATATCGATCAGAATCCCGCCCAGAATGACCCACGAGAGGAAATGCGGCAAATAAACAAGCGTCTGTACCGATCGCTTAATCGATGATTTCCGCACTTCATTAAGCAGCAAAGCCGTTACAATCGGTGCAATTTGACCGAAGATGATTTTCAGAAACGCAATAAAAATCGTGTTCCATAACACCTGGCCAATTCCGGGCATCTGAAGCATAAATTCAAAATTATCCCATCCCACCCATTTGGAATCGAAGAAGCCTTTGGCGGGAATGAAATTCTGGAAGGCAATGACGATTCCTGCCATCGGGATATAATGAAACATAATCAACAATACGATTCCGGGCACCAGCATCAGATGCAGAGGGAGATGCTTCTTCCAAGGTCTTCTTTTGACGGTCGCCGCTTGCATCGTTATCATTCCTTTCTATGCTGATGGAGTAAGGAGGGAAGCAAGCAAATCGAGTCCCGCTTCCTCTCCATTCTCTGGCTATTGTTTAGCCTTATACCATTCGTTGACCTCAGCAGTAATCGCATCCCCGCCAAATTTCTTCCAATCGGCAACAAACTTATCGAACTCGCCTATATCCGATTGCCCCATAATAATCTTCGTGAACACTTCCAGCTTCATCTTATCCAGCGTGCTTTTCTTCGCGGTCATCGTGGGCGTGCTCGGTCCCGAATATTCGTCAACCAGGTACTTGTTATCCTTCACATAGTCGCTGACTACATTCATGCCGCCTCCAGGTCCAGCCCATTTATAAGAAGACCAGGCCTGCCCTTCCTCGTTGCTGTCTGCAAATTTGCCCGACAACCACAGCTGGTAGAGATCATAATGATGCTTTACATCGGCAATCGGATTATCCACATACTTCCCGGCATCAACCGATGCCTGAACGCCTCGGTGAATATTAATCAGCTCCAGCGGATCACTTATGATGACAGCTGCAAATGCTGATACATTAATTTCCTTATTCTCTCCGCCGTACCAATAAGCGTCCAGACGTCCTTCCGGACCATACTGCTTCTCTACCGCAAAATTAAGCAGCTTCACGAGCGCCTCCGGATGCTCGAAGCCTTTGCGAACGACATAATAGTTCCCGACCGGAATGCCGCCTGAGGTGCTGGCTGGCTTGTCGTCAAAGGAAATCAGCGGATACGGCTTCCAATCCGACTTTTCCTTCTTGTAGTGATCCGTCAGCGGCCACCACACGGCGCCCTCGCCTGAGTAGAACATGCCCGTTTTGTTGGAGGCAATCAGCTCGTAAGCTTTAGCCTGATCCTTGACCGCAAACTCCGAATCGATAAGACCTGCTTTGAACATTTCCTGCAGCTTCTGCAGCGCCGGCTTGAGTCCCGGCTGTATATCCCCGTAGACGAGCTGACCGGAATCGTCCTTGACCCAGCGGCCCGGATAAGCATGGAAGCTTTCGAAGAAGCCCATCAAGGAATTCAAATCCTTATTGATTCCACCCAGCCCTATCGTGTCCTTCTGCTTGTTGCCATCAGGATCTTGATTGGCAAAGGCCTCGGCGATATGATATACGTCCTCCATCGTCTTGGGCTCTGACAAATTAAGCTTCTTCAACCAATCCTGCCTGATCCACAGCATCTGCGCCCCGGTACCCGTGAAGGTAACGCCAGGCAGCGCAAGCAGTTTTCCTTCGAAGGTTGAGGCCTTCATTCCGTTGCCACCATCATTAGTAATGATCCGCTTCGTTTTATCCGAAGCATATTTCTCGAATACGTCCGTCATGTCCTCGACCATATCGGCATCGACCAGGCGCTTCAGCTCATTGGCCGACACCGTCAAAATATCTGGAATATCACCGGATGCAATGGTGACATTCATTTTTTGCTGCCACTGGGTCTGCGGAACACTCCACTTATTGGTCAGCTTAATGCCAAGATCCTCCGCATAGGAGCGGTACCAGATATTGTTGTCTATGCTGTCGCCCTTCTCGAACTTGATGGATGGCGGGAGCGACCTTACGGTTGTCACTTCAATCGCAGGCTCGTATTTGCCCATCGGGTCAGCGGCGGCTGGCTTGTCTCCCGTATTCCCTGTGCCCTTGCTGTCTCCTTTGTTTGCAGTGTTTTCTTTCTTACCCGTGTTCCCATTAGCTCCGTTATTCGTATTGCTGCTGCATGCTGTCATAAAAAGAAGCATTACCGCTGCGGCGAATATCAGATATCGCTTCAAGCTTGCTTGTTGCATGTTCAATCCCCCTTATGTTGTAAACGCTATCACTTGCTTGAATCAAGTATAAGCCCGTTACATTGACTTACGTAACAGGCCATTTCTTTACTTCTTCTTATCTATTTTTTACATCGTTCTTCGAGCGCCCGGTAATCCTGGGGTGTATGACCGCTTGCTTTCTTGAAGAACCTTGTAAAATGGGGCGGTGAAATAAAGCCAAGCGCGGCACTGATTTCATGAATTTTCAGATCCGGTTGAAACAGCATCTTCATGGCTTCCTTCAGCTTCGTCTCATGGATGTAGGCGAGCACATTCGTGCCCGTTACCTTTTTGAAAGCCCTGGATAAATAAGAGGGATTCCATTGTACTACCTCGGATAAACGCACCAAAGAGAGATCTTCGCCCAGGTGATCGTGAATATAACTCTTCACGAGATCGATTGTCCGATCGCGGCGTTCCGCCTGATCCTGCTGCTGCAGTTCAAAGATCGTGATCGCCAGCCGGTAATAATAATCTATCCATGACGCCGGATCAAGCTGAACACCTGAAGGCTGCATTAAAACCGACAAATCGGTGCGAGCCGATAGACGCTCCTGCAAATTGAACCGATGGATATGGCGCAGGAAAACGAGCGAAAGCGCAGAATAAACCGATTCGAGCCGCACAGGCTCGGCTGTGATACGCTTCCAGACGGAATCGAAGGCTTCCGCCTGGCCGGTGGCTAGATATTCGCCCAACAGATCCGTTTTGCGCAGCATCTTCGTCCGAGAGAGCTCCGTCTCATCGAATTCGACCTGAACAACCCCGTTCCGCTCACCAGATTGACGATGATATTCATGCTCCAGCATAGCCCAGCGGTCGGCGATGTCTTCCCATTCGCAAGGCGATCGGTCCAGCAAACAGAACAACGAAATATCGAAGGAGCGCAGACAGGCTGCCTCCGCATTCTCCGCATATTCCCGGACAGCTAGCAGAATACCACTCCATGAAGCAGGCTCTTCCGATTGTTCTTCCGGATGGCTCGCTGCTGGTTGTATGAACCAGACCATTGTGTCCTTGTCGACAAATATATACTTCATATGCAGGTGGGAATAACCGTATTGCTCATCGATCACCTTCATCCCCGCATGCAGCTGCGCCTTGCCGGCCTGCCGCGTTCCGAAATCGCCCCCCATTAGCTTGGCCATCATGAGGAGGACTGGACGCTTCGGATCCAGCGGAATACGCAGCTCCTCGAATTGGTCGGACCTGTCCAGCGTATCGGACGCTTCACCATAGAGAAGTTCGCTTAACAGCTCGTTCTGCAGCAGCGGCAGCGTCTGCTCCATCTGCTGCATCGCCTTGGCCATAAGTCCTTCGATCTGCTGTTCTCCAGCTATATCCTCAGCCAGTTTGCCGATCGTCTCCAAAATCGTCTCATGGTCCTCGGTCTTAAGCAGATAGCTGGTATTGTCATAATGTATAGCCTCGTACACATAATCAAATTCACTATACCCCGTCAGAAAGACAACCTTGCACCTTGGCCACAGACTGCGAATATGCTTATGAAGCTCCAGTCCGCTTAGAACGGGCATCCGAATATCGGTCATTACAATGTCGAACTTCCCCCTCCTTAACCATTCGAGTGCCGTCTTCCCAGAATAGGCCTTGTATAATTCGAACTCGAACGGAAAACGTTCCTGCAGAAGTGTGTGGAGACCGTCCGCAATATCGGGCTCGTCATCAACGATTAACAATCGAAGCATACTCCTTATCCCCCTTCCATATGGCCAACCTTACTTCCAATCCTCCGAGACGGCTGCGCCCCACGCCTATTCCGCCTCTATCCCCGTATTTCATGCGCAACCGTCGATGAATGTTCAGAAGGCCGGTCGTTTCAATCATGCTTTCATCCGTTCTCAGCAGCCGCTCCAGCGCCTCCAGTCGTTCCTGATCCAAAAGTGGGCCGTTGTCTTCCACCCGAATCAGCAGACAATCTTCCTCCTCCTCGAACGAAATGGACAGAAGCCCGCCTTCCTCCATATGGTCAAACACATGCTCGAAAGCATTTTCGATTAACGGCTGAAGGATAAGACGCGGCACCATAACCGCCCGGTAAGAGGCCGGCACCTCGCCGCACTGGGCCTTCATTCGCAATCGAAAGCGCCGTCCCTGAATTTCCGCATAAATCGTGGCGTGTTTGGCCTCCTCATAAAGCGGAACCTCATCTGAGGAATTGCGGGTAATATACCGTAAATAGTTGCCCATTTGCGAAGCGAACTGCTTGGCGTTGTCATGATCCTCTACTGCAATCATGTTATACAGAGTAAAATAGCTGTTATATAGAAAATGAGGATTAATTTGTGACTGGAGCTGCTTGAGCTCAGCTCGTTGAACTAATATTTTGTGCGTATATACCTGTTCAATCAATTCCCGCATATAGCGAGACATTTTATTAAAGCCCTGGAGCAAATAACCGAACTCGCTGCGGCTGTTCTCAGTGACCGTCACGTCCAGCTCGCCCTTCTCCATCTTCCTGAACGCCCGCAGAAGTGCCAACAGCGGCCGATGAATCATTCGGTACAGGGAAAGGCACAGCACAATAATAAAGAAGAGAAACACCGCTATTAATACCCAGAACAGCTGCTGGTAATGATGCAGATTGTTGAACAGATGTTTCTCAGGAACGTAATGAATAAGCGAGAAACCGAGTAGTTGCGAGAAACGGGAGGATACGAGTACACGGTCATCTCCTTTCCCCACACTGCTGATATTCTCGAATGCATTAGGCACACCCGATTTATATTGATCGATGTATCGGTCTAAATATGGATTCTCGTAATGATGAGTGCGAATGATAAACTCACCGTTCGGATCGCTTAGAACGGAGCCGCTGTTCTCGCTGCTTTCGAGGGCGGAAAGTGACCTGCTCAGCTCATTCGGAGAGAGCTCCACAATAATGGAATACAGCGCATTTTCCCCTTCGTACAGACCGCGCACCTCATGAACGAGCACAATATACGGGATATGGTGAAGGAAATATATCGCTTTTCCCGGACTCTTCCTAGCGAGCTCACTGGTAGCATTGAATTGGTCCTGTACCATCGCGCCCGTTCCCTGCATAGCGGATACCGTGCGGTTGATGGAGGGAATATGAACGGACACATCCGAAATATATACGCTGCTGTTTTTCAGTGCAAACAGCCTATCCTGCACCATTAGAATGGCCTGGCTTTTGTCATAGTTGTTCATATAGTCGGGAATAACCGCCAGCTTGTTCAAAGACTCATCGTTAATCAATTCAAACTGCAGCAGTTGAATCCGTTCGACTTCCTTCTCCATCGCACGTATATTCGCTTCAACCCGAGACTCCATCGAGTTGGATATTTCCCGACGCAGCGATTCCCTCCCCCCGGAGTAGAAGTTATTCCCAATCAAGATGATCGGTATCAGCATCAAAGTCAGTATTAAGGCGAAACGAAACAACAACGAGCTCTTCATCCTGCCAAGCCCTGTACGGATAAATACCACCTCCATTTTCGCCAAGATTGCCATGAAGCGGCAGCTTGGACTCGTTTTTCTCTTTCCACTCGGGCGTTTTCCTAGTAACGATTATTGAAGAGAGCTCCTTGTTATGCGGGTTCACCGCATACACCTACTCATTATTTAGAAGATTGCCCTCAAAAGCAACAAAAACAATAGATTCATCGTAAGCCATTCCTTGCGCTTTCAACATTGCCCCCCAGATTCGTCTTTCGCCTTCTTGGGCTTCCGAAGCATGAGTCCAAGCACGCAGCAAAAGTCCCGATAGCATTGTGCTACCGGGACTTCGCATTTACTATAAATTGTCCGAACGACGGCTCAGCAGCCCCTGCTAATGCATGACCCATCCTCCATCAACATTAAGTGATTGCCCAGTTAACGAATCGCTATCTGCAGAAGCCAAGAATACAAATGCTCCTTCGATATCCGACCCCGTTATCCTCCGCTTGATAGACTGTTCTTTCAGTAGATACTCAGTCCCTTGCTGCTGCGCCTCGATAGAACCGACCTTTTCGAGCTCAACCTCCGTAAGGATCGCACCTGGTATAATGCAGTTCACAGTAATTCCGTGCTCACCTATTTCTCTGGCCAGAGCACGGGTCAACCCAACTACTGCCCCTTTAGAGGCAATATAGTGCGGGAAGCCTTTCTGTCCAGTTAAAAATGTAATCGAAGAAACATTGATGATTTTCCCATAGCCTTGCGCCTTCATATAAGGAAATACCAGCTGCGCTCCAATAAACTGTGACTTCACATTAACATTCATTACATGGTCCCAGTCGTCCATACTAATTTCAAGCCAGTTTTTCCTAGGATCTATGCCAGCATTATTTACTAGGATATCCACTGTTCCATATTGCTTCACCGTTTCTTCAACCATGGTTTGAAATTCAGCCTGCTTCGAAACATCTGCATAACAGGCAAAGGCTGTCCCCCCGTTAGCTATAATCTCATTGACGACATTTTCTGCTAACTGCGGACTGTCCAAATAGTTGACTACCACCTTTGCGCCTTCCAGCGCATAACGAAGCGCAATGGCTTTGCCAATGGATCGCGAAGCCCCCGTAATAATAGCCACTTTTCCCTCAAGTCTCATAGCCAAATCTCCCTTTTCCCTATTAACTCGTAGACCCGCCTTTTTCCAAAGCTGATAGAGCGAAAACCTTCGTTTGTAACAAAAAACTCCCAGCCTATGGCACTAAAATCGCGGATAAAGCTTGGGCATACCAGCGAATCAGGAAATCATTCGGATGGTTGATATTGTTCCCAGTCATATCACGGAAAAGCTTGGTATTCAAGAGCTCCTGGTGCACTCCCGTCATGTCCTCAAGAACGGTGCCCGTATTCTCTGTCGTTAGCTGCTGCAGCACCGCCTTATAATTTGCCTGCAGCCCGGCATATTCCGATTCCGAATTAGCTAATGTTGGCGCAACCAGAATAAATTCCGCATTCGGATTCAGCGTTCTCACATTGCTCATCATTGATTGAATATTGCTCTTAAAGGTAGCTGGAGTCACATTTCCTGTTCCGTCATTCATTCCAAAAGCTATTATCACAAGGTCCGGGGTTTCTTGAGAAACGAGAGAAGCTACATTTGCTGCTCCCCATGCGGAATTCTGACCTGAGACAGACGGATTACGAAATGTAATGACCGAAGAGTAGCTGGCCTGCAGCTTTTGTACAGCAAGGAGGCCCCAGCTTGGCATGTATGGCGAAACTCCCACAGTACTACTGGCATTCAATCCTACAGAAATGCTGTCTCCAAAAAGACTTATTTTTAGAGGCTGTCCATTTATCAGCTTATTTGTCGTAATAGGCAAATTAGTTCCTTGATAGGTTGGGATAGGCCCCAACCACACATTCGAATGATGTGTATAGGTAACAACTAGCTGGCGATCGTGGAAGTAATGACCTTCACAGCCCAATACGCTGCCACCACCTACCTTACCTACCAAGAAACACCCTGTTGGAGCCGATACCGGATAAAATTCTGTGCTGTTCATATAGGCAGCTGCCGAGCCTGATGTCAGTTTAATTGTATTCGTTGAGCTATCGTAGGTCCAATCCGTACCCTGCACATATGTCGTTCCTAGCAGGGCATCCTTTACTGTCATGCTGCTAGGATTGGTCGGTACGAATAACAGCTTTGCTTCGGGCAGCTCAGAGCTTGTTGAGACCATAAGCAGAGACTCGTTATACATCGTCGTTCCTGACCAGAACGGAGTCATTAATTGAGTGAAGTTAAACGACTGTGCGCCTGCCAGTGTCATACCACTCGTTACCTTGGATAGCTCTGATGTATTCGGAATGTTGTCAGATGCCTTCATTGCAAAGAAATAAGTTGTGCTGGCATTTAAACCAGGCACAGTAAAGCTTTGAGATATGCCTGCCGCAAGCGGCACAGGTTCTCCAGAAACCTGCGTCGCGTTTGCCCAGCTTGCATCAGTGATAGGAGAAGTTGAATAACGGATATCATAGGTCGATGCTGTCCCGTAACTGCCATCCCCTCCCGTTGCTGTCCAGTTCAACACTGCCGAGTTAGCAGTAACGGAGCTTACCTTTAAATCTGCTATAAGGGCTGGAGGCATCGTGTCTCCGTTCTGCACAAAAACGATATCTCGAAAGTAATTGCTGTTATGATAAGTGCTGGTTGGGATAGATCCCAACGTAGTGGAGAATACGCCGCTCCCAGCATAAGTGATTAGGTTCCCATTATTAATGGGACTGTTAAAGCCATAATCTGACCAAGCATAGTATTTATCCGTGCTATTCGACACATCTACTATATATTCGGTATTGGCATTAATACTCAGAGGCGTTGGTAGTGTGAATTCTCTCCAGCCCACAGTACCGGACGTAATGTTCCATGTATAGGGTCCAGAAACTATAGAGCTATCAGACACTCGCCAAATCCGTACCGCATGATCACCATTTTCTACTGCGTTCGTATAAATTCTTACTTTCGTAATGATTCCATCCATACTCGTTTTAAACTTGGTTCCTAATTCGGCTTGCGTATCCGACATGAAAGTGCCGGGAGTCTGTGTCGTCAATATAGTCTGTAAGGGTGTAAAAACGATATCCCGGAAATAGTTGTTATTGTTGTAAGTGCTAGTTGGCATTGACCCCAATATGGTGTTGAATACACCACTTCCCGTATAAGTGATTAAATTATTGTTATTAATGGGGCTGTTAAAGCCATTGTCTGAAACAGCAAAGAACTTATCTGTACTAGACGATACGTCCACAATATAATCCGTATTGGCGGCAATGCTGAGCGGCGTTGGCAGTGTAAATTCCTTCCAGCCTGTCGTACCGGATGCAAGGTTCCATGTGTAAGGTCCCGCCAGTACAAAGCTATCAAACACCCTCCAAATGCGTACTGTATGATTGCCACTCTCCGTTGCATTCGTGTAAATTCTAACTTTGCTTATCGTTCCAGAAACACTTGTCTTAAATTTCGTGCCCAATTCAACTTGTTGTGTATCCTGAAAGTAAGTTCCAGGCGTTTGCGTGGTGAGGATTGTCTGCATGTTAAGATCTCTGATCTCAGGATCCCAAGCAACCTTATCGTTATTGGAATTAGCTTTAGCGTTCACTACAAATGAGATTGTATCTCCCGTTGCCACATCTACTTGAATATCATGATTTAGGCCAGTTGAATTGTTATAAGCAATCGTACCTGACCAAAGTGGCGTAGGATCACTATTCTTAATAATCCTGATATCTACCCCATCACCTCCACCTGTATCCAATTTGTAAGCGGAACCAATAATTTCGATCCTCTTATTGGATGGTGCTACCCATTGACGAGAAACTTCCTTGCCTGCATCGGGATGCAGCCAATTATCACCAATATAAGCTACACTACCTGGAACATGCCAATCTCCCTTTTCCCAGGAGGTCGGGAT
Organism: Paenibacillus baekrokdamisoli; assembly: GCF_003945345.1. Taxonomy (GTDB): domain Bacteria; phylum Bacillota; class Bacilli; order Paenibacillales; family Paenibacillaceae; genus Paenibacillus_Z; species Paenibacillus_Z baekrokdamisoli. The sequence goes on from NZ_AP019308.1 coordinate 3,789,060, forward strand.
CGCATTCTCCCATGCCATGTTCGTTTGAACGCCATTCACAAGATAGTACCATCCATTTGTCCCTTGAGTACTGTCAAATTCGGTCGAAGCGTAATGAACAATATTCCCGTTTTGCAGCATGACCGTATTATTAGAAATCGTATAGCTCTTGGGCATGAACTGCCCATATGCAGGGACTCTTTCATCAATATCATTTAATGCTTGTGTGGCTGATGCTTTAATAATCGTATTGCCCGAGATCGTTCCCCCGTTATTCTCATTGAAGCCGTGTACTAAAAATGCAGCGTGTAGACCGTCACTTTTAATCCCGTTATTAGAGAATGTATTATTGATTAAGCTTGTATTTACATTATCCACTCCGCCGCTCCAGCCTGGATTCCTGAAATACATCACTGCTTCATCATCGTTATCATGAATATAGCTATTCTTTACAGTTACATTGTTGTTGAGCCCTTCATAATCAATCCCCACTCCATCTGGACTATTAGGAGATTTCGTATAACCAATATCAATATTATCTGCCGTGAACTTATGCACCGCATTAAATTGCAGCCCTGCAGTCCCCCAGGTCATGCCGCTCAATCCCGAACGGAGAATCGTACTGTTGGTCATGCTCCCAATAGGCGTCCCCACATAATTGTAATTTATTCCTGTCAGCTGTATACCTTCCCTATAGGAATCCGTTGCCGTAACCCTATCAATAGCCACATTGTCCGCATGCCTGATCTCCAAAGGACCATCTGTATATTGAATTGTATTATTTTTGATCGTTACATTTTGCAATCGACTGCCCGTTGATCCCAAGTAAGTGTAAATCCCTACGGAATAAGGCATAATTTGCAAAGCAGGTAATCTATTTTCGGCATATGGATAAGGAGTAAGCGGCCATTTTACAATATCATGTATATAACAGTTCTCTATCCACAAGCCGTCCCGTGTACCCGGAGAATCATTCATATAAACAATTCCACTTTTAACATAAGCCACTTCTAGGCCATTGATTTTCCACCCCGCAGTATTCAATAATCGAACACCCCAAAGTATGCCATTATTCGCTAGATTACTAGGATCTGCAGCAGGAACTGTCGCCTGAGAGCTGTAAGGATAAATTTTCGGTTTATTTCCAGTGCCATAGGAAGAGAGTGTTATCCAATTCGTTGAGGAGCCATTTCCCTTTAAGTCAAGAAATTGACCGCTCCAAGTATCACCAGATTTAAGTAAAATGCTATCCCCAGCAGCAAAAGTGATCGAGGATACTTTGGTAAGGGTTTTCCATGGAGTCGAAGTACTTGTGCCGTTATTAGTGTCACTGCCTGAGGTACTCACATAATAGGTTGCAGCGTAAGTTCTAATTGAGGAACTAAATACTCCAAGCAGCACAAAAGTTACTAGAAGGGCAACTACCATACACCAAAATTTAATACTGGTTTTTAAGGATACATGAAATGTCATTGGATAACCTCTCTTCTATGGAAGTGAAAATCCGTAACCATTCAAGAGCCATGCTTATGCATGACTCCTTCTCCCTTTTCCCTATTAACTCGTAGATCCGCCTTCCAAAGCTGGACGAGCGGAGCGCGTGTACTGCGCTAAAGCGCCGCGGTGATTAAACACCGGTGCAGCCCATTGCGCTTTTCTTTCTTGCAGAATGCTCTCGATTTCTTCACTTGATTTGGAACCGTCAACCGTACCAACAATTGCAATGCTGCGATTAGGAATATCTATGCAAACGAGATCACCGGTTGCAATGAAGGCAATCGGGCCGCCATCCAACGCCTCTGGACATACATACCCGACACATGGCCCTCGTGTAGCTCCAGAGAATCGTCCATCCGTTACAAGCGCTGTTGTTTTGGAAAGAACAGGATCAGAAGCAATCAATTCAGAAATGAAGAACATTTCAGGCATTCCGACTGCTTTGGGACCCTGATAACGGATCACAATTATATCCCCAGGAACAATAATTTTACGAACCAGTGCATCAACAGCATCCTCTTCGTTTTCAAAAACCTGTGCTTTTCCCGTGTGTACCTGCATTTCTTCAACCACTGCGAATTTTTTAATCGTTGACCCGTCAGGAGCAAGATTACCCTTTAATACGGCAAGCGCGCCTTCTGGTTTTAGCGGTTTTTTAATGGAATAGACCAGATCCCGTTTATTTAATTTATAATTGGCTAGAAACATTTCCGCAAAACGCGGCATTTCATTCGCTTTGAAATCCTGAAGGTTTTCACCTAAAGTTTTTCCCGTAACCGTAAGCACATCTAAATTTAAATGTTCCCTCAGCTCTTCCATTACAAATGGAACCCCACCTGCATACCAGAACAGCTCAGTAGGATAATGGCCAGCTGTCTTCGTATCCACAAGAACAGGAATTTCCCGATGAATACGATCAAATTCTTCTGCCGTGAGCGTAATCCCGACCTCCCTAGCAATAGCAATCAGATGCATAACTGCATTCAGCGAACCGCCGATAGCGGAATGAATCATAATGGCATTCTCAAACGCCGCTTTAGTAAGAATACGCGATGGGGTTATGTTCTTTTCCGTTAAGTACATGATTTGTTGTCCAACTGATCTGGCTGCTTTGCGAATTTCCGCATTCGTTGCTGGAATTAGTGCTGTCCATGGAAGGGCTAAACCAAGAGCTTCGGACATTACCTGCATGGTTGCCGCCGTTCCCATATATTGGCAGGCACCGCAAGTAGGGCAGCAAGCACGCTGGAATGCCAGAAACTCCTCTTTCGTCATTTTATTCTCCTTGACCTCGACGCTCATATGCCAAAGTTCTTCATTGGATCGCATACAAGGTCCCGCTCCCATTGCTCCACCAGGGAGATGAATGGCAGGAATGTCCAAGCGGGCAATGGCCATTAAATGTGCCGGAACCGCTTTGTCACCCGCAGAAGTTAACACCATAGCATCAAAAGGGGTTGCCAACGCATGTATTTCGACCATGGAGGCAATCAAATCTCTAGATGCTAAGGAATAATGCATGCCGTTATGTGCTTGGGCAACGCCGTCGCAAATATCCGTTGCCGTGTAAATTGCCGGCTTGCCGCCTCTTTGCAAAACTCCCTTTTCCATTTCGTCGACCAATTCACCTAGATGATAGGAGCTGGGATGGCTCGATCCTTGTGTACTCTCCACAAGCACCTGAACCTTATCTAAATCCTCAACGGTCCAATCCATCGACATCCTTAGTGCATCACCTTCAAAGCTGATTTTCCGAACATTTTGACTTTTTAATTCCATAGCATCCACCTTCTCATTCAGAGTTGACATATCAATTTCCTTTCCAGTTAAAGTCATCATCATATGGATAGAAGGGACGGGATATTTTATCGAAATGCAAGGTCTTCAGGTTTGCCGTGCTCACACCCGGAGTATCTAATATATAAATGTGTTTCGATACTTTCTCATACTCTGCACGGAACTGATTGGCAGACTTCACTAGAACCAGATCAGCATCAAGCGGCTCCAATCCAACTGATCGGTACATCGCTGGATCGCCTGTGAATACTGGATTTTCCGAGATTAGCAGCGAAATCTTATCTATCTGCAGGACAACACTGCGCCCCATATGCCCGAGAGTATCCGCCGCAAATCCTCCCTTAAACGTAAAGATGCCGTCACTGATTTTCTTCACGATACCTTTAACCGTTATTGGCTGGCCTTGATTAACATTCAATGTATAGCCAATCTTTAATTCAACCGTACTGCCTACGCCCATTTGTATAGCCTCTGCTACGGCAGGAGCATCGACTACACTAAGCAGACAATGAAGCTGCTTTTGGACATTAGCCTTCAAAAGCTCGGCAAGCACATAATTGCTATCCCCTGTTGCCCCAGCTCCGGGGCTGTCCGCAGAATCCGAAAAAACAATTGGACTTAGGCTCCTATCTTCTAGTGCCATAGCAATCACTTCGGCTGTTTCGTATAATTTAATATCAAATTCATGCCGCATTGCCCATGCAAAATCGCATAACCGCTCTACTTCAATGCGCCCCTCCTCAGGATTCTCACAAACTACAACAACGCCAAAGCCCAATTCATCGACATCAAGCCATGGCTGTACTGGGAACAAGGAAGTAACGATAGAGCGACCTGCTTGCTCGCCTTTTTGTGCCTCCATGAATAAATCAGCCATCGGTCCATGGGTATTCTGCATATTCTCAGCGGGAAGAATCATCGGAATTTTCTTAAAGACAAGATGGGTTTTTACTTTCTTATGAATAATCGAAAAGAGCAAACTAGCTGCATGATAACCCGTTTCAAAAAAATCAATATGCGGGTACGTTTTGTACCCAATAACTCCATCTATATTCGAGATCATTTGCTTAGTCAGGTTCGCATGATTGTCTAGTGTTATTACAATTGGGATATCCTTGCCTACCTCAAGTCGGACTGCCTCCAGCATATCTCCCTCTACATCATCGCAATCCTCACCAGCCATCGAACCATGAAAAGCTAACAGAATTCCATCGCATTTACCTGCTTTTTTAATTTGATTCAACAAAGTCGTCTTCAACTGCAGCCTGGAATGGTTCTCAATTTTCCCCCAGGATACTGCATTGGCATACATAGTGGGTACGATCTCTACAGCTTGCTCCTTGCAAGCCTGGATAAATCCGCTAATCTCATTCTGGCTCTCACTTAAACTCAAAACATCATGATCTACCACATAATTGTGACTATAAAAATGACTTATATTGCTTTTAAGCGGACTAAAAGTATTGCTTTCCTGCATAATTCCACCAATTATAATTCTCATAAATGTTCCTCCACTAAAACAATTTTATCTTTATCCTACTCTTACTGCCTCTCTTCTCTTTTGGTACGAAATGGACCCGCCGGAAGACCGAAGCTATTAACCAAATTTGCTTCTGTGTAATTGGCCCAGCCGTAGCGGACAGCCAGAGGATTCACTATTTGGTCACTCCAAACCTCCACAGTAGCTCCTTCGATAACAGCTTGGGCGGAAACATATTCGTTCGTTTCATCTGCAATTTCGAAGCCAATTAGTTGATTACCTCTAGCTTCAAGCCCATTGCCGGTATGATCAAAGTGCAGGATTATCTTGTTATGATCTATAAGATAGTCTTTGTAAACCGGGCCCGAGCTTTCCACCGGCTGCTCGTAAACACGCTCAAGTGCTAAAAGCGCCAACCGCTCGCCAACTGGCTTTTTGTTCGTAGGATGGATATCCTCCAAATCCCCGCAATCCAAAGCCACGACCATCCCTGTATAGGGAACCTGCTCCGTAACAATTAATTGCGATTCTCGCAGCAGCGGCCATTCCTTGCCATTTGCATTCCCCCCGTTACCAAATGCGGGCAGCTGTACAAACAAAAACGGCAGCATGGAATGATGCCAAATCGTCCGCCAATGACTAATCATTGCTGTCAGCAGCTTGTCATAAATCAAAGGTCTATGGGCATCACTCTCACCTTGATAGAAAAGAACTCCCTTCAGAGCGAAAGGTACGACGGTAAGCAGCATGGTGCTATATAAACCAAAGGGTCTAAGGAAATAGTGCGGATTCATGGGAGCTGCCGGAAAGTCACCTAGCTCCTTCTCTCTCAGACCTGCTGCAAATCTACGGTCATATTCGGCAATCTGCTCCTTATAATGCGCTTCTTTAGCCGCAAAAACGTCCCAATCAAAATTCTCAATTTGCTCGTTATATTCATCTGCATAAATACGCAGATCATCATCATGTGTCAAAACCTGCTCCGATACCCAGCAGGCGATAGAAGTGCCTCCCCAATTGCAACCGATAATTCCAATGGGAATGCCCAGTTCAGTAATAATTCCCTTTGCGAAATAATAGGCAACTGCCGAAAATGCTCCAGCATGCTCTGGTGTGCAGACCTTCCATGAAGGGCTATGTACGATTCCATCCTCATAGGATACTCTTGGTACATCGTAAAAACGAAAATCTGGAATATGGCTATCAACTATCTCAGCTTGTGCATGATCCGTTTGAGCAAGGGACCACTGCATATTCGATTGCCCACCGGCAAGCCAAACATCGCCAATAAGTACATCTCGAAATACAATGAGCTGATTGCCCGCTTCAATAATAAGCTCATACGGGCCGCCTGCCTTTTCAGCAGGAAGATCCGCTCTCCAACAGCCGTTTGCAACAACGGCCTCTGTCTGCTTGCCATGAAACTGCAGCTTAACTACCATTCCATCAAGACCAGTTCCCCAAACGGGGATTGTCGCTTCTCTTTGCAGCACCATATGATCACTAAACACAGCATTTACACGCACTTCTGCATTCACTAATTAACCCCCCAGAGTTAAGCCATTCATTTACTCTTTTGTATGACAAGATTGGGATAGGTTCAAAACAAACCCATCCCAAATTGCTTATTTATTTTATTTATTTAGTAGAAGCGTCTTTCCATGCTTTGTCCATTGTGTCTACAAATTGTTTTGTATTCTTTTGACCTGATACAGGAAGAGGGAAGAATCCAAGGCGAACATCCGGACTAATCTTTCTTATGCCGCCCAGATCCCAATCTTGAGAACGCTTCCAATCCAGATGAATCAGCTACAAAGCCCTTAGCAAGAAACCCTTTAATATCGCCAGTCCATAGCTGGTAAACATCGATTCCATCACCCGCATTTAATATTGGAATACCGGCTCCTGGAATTCCACCTCTTTCATTAGCTGGAGCCGGTTTAATTCACCATGGATAACATGGATAAGAGCTAAATAGTTAGGAAATCCAATGAATCACAAACCAAATTCCCTTCTAACTGTTCTAACGTAACGGCATGATAGCCTCCAGCAAGCGGCGTACTTTCATAAATGATACTGGATTCCACATCAATGGAATGCGTTAGATCTATGGTTTGCAGCAGCTGGCCGTCTAAGTATAAGTTGAATTTGCCGAGTTCTGGACCTCTAGGACTCCAAAGCTTGAAATCCGCACCCACGTAATTCCATTTCACAATACTTCCGGGCTCTGATGTCTTATAGCCAAACCCGAAACGAAATAAATTATTTTTCAGCAGCTTCCATTGATTGATATCAGCATCCGCAACCATACTAGCCTCGCCAGCACCAATGAGTCCTTCTGTAGCGAGGTATGGAAGCCAGCACATTTCCCCCGCTCTGTCGATTGTCATTCTGCGAACAAAGAGGTTATTGCCCTTTTCCGCCAACAATCCAATTCTCCCCGCACGAACAGGGATTATGCCGTTCCATACCTGTTTGTTGTTGATCGTTATATTGGTTTCTGTGAGGGTGCATGAAACTTGAACAGTATCTTCACCTAATACAGCCTCGGCATAGTCACCGCTTGCCCATATTCGAGTTTCTCCGAGATTAGTGATTTCCTTCAGCTGCCAGCGGCTATGCTCCCACTCGAGTATGATCATTTCATTCAGCATCAATGGATGTAAGGTCGCAGCAGCCGTAGTAATATTCGGCCCGATCGGTGCACCATGTGCCCAGAACAAAGCCTTTTTCCCCTTCGCTATCACTTCTGCTTCAATAACGAATTCTTCATAATGCCTCTGTAAGAAGGTTACCGCGGAACCATTAGGTGCTGAGAGATAGAAGCCCTCTCCTTTATCCAGCTGATCCCATCTGCACTGAGCTAAATTAATCGTTCCACAATCCTCAGCAACAGCCGTTTTTGCAGGGTACATGACTTTGAAATCCCCATTGTCTATAATCCCCGCAAAAGCCTGTCCCCAAATGCCTTGGCTTTCATTTTCCGCATCAACAGCATGCCAAACCGATCCGTATTTATAAATCTCCCAAGCCTCTGGAAGGTCAGCCTTTTCCTTCAATGCACGATAAATGACTTGGAAATTACGATTTAAGGCAACTGAGGTGAAAGGACAATATACATAATCTTGATCTTGGAAAGCTGGGAAAAACTCCACGATGGGTGGATGAAACACTTTACTTTGTGGATATACCAGAAATTGAGGAGGACCGTAAGGACCTTCAGGTTTATCCGCATGCAAGACGACTAGCGCCCATGTGCCTCCCCAGTTACCTGGGGTACTCATCATCGCAATGATGATCCAGTCATTCTCTCTTTTTATTAAGGAAGAAGAATAGATTCGTTTATATCGATTCAAAAGCAGCGGTTGATTCAGTTCTGCATGTAGTGGCGTGTCTGTTATTACAAATGGTCCGTCTGGCGTATCTGATCTGGCGTATCCTAAGCCTCCATTAATATTGTCTGGATCTGCCCAACCAAATATCGCATGATACACACCATTATCATAGTTAACGCACATGTCTGCGACACCGCCAACAAAACCATCGATACTGACATATCCTTCTTTACTGCCCTCTAAGACGGTACCAATATCCGTCCAGGTGACTCCGTTGTCAGTGGATTTGTAAGCAATACAATGCAGTCCTTTGTCGACTCCCCTTGGTGGCCAATAGCCTTTATAGTAAAGCGTCGCGTATATGTATAAATGCTGCGAAATGGGATCCTTGAATAACGTTCCGTTAACGGGCCATTCAAATGGTACGGACCCCTTATGTACAGGGTTTTGAGCATATCTTTCAAAAGTATCAAATGATGCGTCTCCTATTATAGGATGTCGGAACCATAAGTCCTTGTTTTCAAATAATGCCAGGTTATTCATCGTTTTATCGCACGCCCCTTCAAGTAACTGTCCTTAGCATAAAATCAATTTGTTAGATTGTCAACATTCTTAATGTAAGAAAATATTGTTGCCTGTCATCAGAATATTACTCGAATCTTTTGCATAGCTAGACCTTATCTGATTCTTCCAATCCACTCCTATCTAGTCTCATTTAGTCTATCAGTTAAGGAAAATTATTCATGCATGTAGCTTATTATATTCGTTGTAACTTTGTCTACAATCTTATTGCTGTGTTGTTTACTTTTTGTTATTTATCCTATACTATTTAAATAAAGAGATATTATTACGGCTCTAAACTGTAATCAGTGCTTGCCAACACGAAACAAAAGCGAAGCGGACGGAATCGTTCTGAAGAAGCGATAGCGTTCGCCTTTGTCTCCGTATTTCTACCCCTAAGGGATAGAATCAAGAAATAGGGAGACAACAGCGATCGTAAGAATGATCCGTCCGCGAAGCGGCCTTCTACGCACAATGCTTCGAATTTAAGCACTTTTTTTAGTGTTGAGCCAGTATTATAGTCAGGTGAATCTTTTTCCACTTTAATGGATAATGGCCATAAAGTTACATCTATAGTAGAATGAAGTAAATTTTTAATTAGAGGGAGTATATTCAATGACCGAATTTCGATTTGATGAACAAAAAACGACTTCTTTACGCCATAAAATTACCGATGATATCCGTAGAGCCATATTTCAGGGGAAAATAAAACCCGGTGATCGTATTCGCGAAGTAGACATGGCTAAGCAGATGGGAATAAGCCGCGGCCCGATTCGCGAAGCAATGCGCACGCTGGAACAAGAGGGAATTCTCAACTCTCAGCCTTACAAGGAAACGATGGTGGCGGAAATCTCCGCTGAAGAGGTGTTAGAGATATTAATTCCCATTCGTTTAACGATTGAACTATTTGCTATACGTAAAGCACTACCTAATATTGATTCTGAGAAAATTGAAAAACTGGCTGGGATTATTGCTGAAATGAAGGAGGCTAGCGCGCAGAAGAATTTATATAAAATTGTAGACTGTGACCTGCTTTTCCACGAATACTTAGTTTCTCTTTCGGACATGCCCAATTTAATAGGAACATGGTCCTCTATTTTCAACCGCATTCGTCTTCACTTTATTATGCAGGGCCAAACCTATGAAGAATTGAATATTCTGTGGAAGACACATGAAAAACTGCTGGAAACAATTAAGGAAGGGGATTTGGCTGCAATCTCTGCCGAACTTACTAGTCATATTAAAGATTCCAATCTCGGTTTTTTGAAGACACATGTTTAAATAAGAACTGCTGAACGAATCTCAATGGACAAATGGCAACCACTGCAACAAAATACTACAGAAGAATGTCTCCTCGGTTGCCGCTTTTCTTTTTTAGGAAAAAACTAAACGACCACTCCCCGGTATAGTACCGAGAAGCAGCCGTCGCTTAAAGCCTTTTATTATTGTCTACTAGACAGGGGTATGGCCACTAACCTTGTTGATAAGTCATGATCCGTTCAAGTTCAACAGCCTAATAATAGCCACCGCAGCTTGCGCCCGTGTGACGACGCCCTTCACATCAAAGCGATTGCCGCCCACACCTTGCAACAGTCCCGCATCTACAGCGGTCGCCACATATCGTACCGCCCACTCCGGAATCCGGTCGACATCACTAAAGGAAAGAGAAGATCTCTCGGCATCTAACTGCACCTGCAATCCGGATGCCCGGACAAGGAGCGCCGCCAGCTCCGTCCTAGTTATTGTCGCTTGCGGACGGAAAGTGCCGTCGGCAAAACCCGTGATCAGCCCTTGCTCCACAGCTTGTGCGACATATGGCTGTGCCCATTTGGCAATGCTGCCGGCATCGGCGAACGTAACCGCTGCTGTATCGTTTGGTGGGAGCTTCAACGCACGTACTAGCATGGCGATGAATTCCGACCGGCTTACTTCCTTGTCTGGCTTGAATGTACCATCTTCATATCCGGTAATTATCCCGAGATCGACAGCCTGGCGTATGCTGTCCGCAGCCCAGTGGCTGTCCGGTACATCAGTCAGCTTGACTTTGCCATCCGGGTGCTGACCCGGCTCAGTTCCCGGATTTGTATCCGGCACCTTACCTGGGTCCGTGCCCGGATTCGTACCGGTTACAGAATCTGGATTCTGCGGATTTACGACCGAAGCGACAGAGAATCGGACCTCATAGATAGTTGTCGTTATTCCGTCCTCCGCCGTCACTTGAATAACCGCCTTGCCTGTTGTTGATCCGGCCTGCGTGACCTTGACCTCCGCCTTCTCCTGCATGGCCTCCACTGCGACAGTCGGCACAGCCGTTGTACCCGCAGGAAGCTGGATATCATAGCCCGTTTTCCCCGAATCGAACCCTTGAAGCGGTCTTCCGGTCACAGCAATCCCTTTCAATCTCGCGTCGTGAGACTTGTTGTCCATGTACACTTCTATTGCGCTAACTCGGGCAATTGCCAGCGTATCCCCTTTGTAGCAGATCACCCGAATTTTCTCCGTTACAACTTCCGGGATCAGTGCCTTAACTGCCTCAGATTCATTACCCTTAACGGAATAAAGTGAGACCCAGTGCTCTCCGTCCCAATATTGGACATCAAAATCCTTCATTTGGAAAGCCTTGGTCGAGTAGATCTCGACATGATTGAAAGCAGTCGGCTGCTTGAATTGCACCTCCAGCCATTGCGGATTGGCGTAAGACGTCCCGCCATCCAAGCCTGACGTCCATCCGGTCCAATCCCCATGCTGGCTCGTAATCGCCTTGATCGGACGATAGTCGTTGGCGTAATCCGTAGAGGATGCCGTGACAGTCGCCCCCTCGAAAAGCGGATTGACGATGACGTCGTTGAATACAATCGTATAATCATAGGTTCCGCTGACTCCTGAGCCGTCCAAGGCGATTGCGACCACCTTCACGGATCCTTCCTGGAGCAGTTGAACGATGCCGGTATCACTGATTTTTGCCTTGTCGGTAGGGGTAACGCCATCCGACTCATAAACAGCCCATTCCACTCGCTGATCAAGCGAATTGTCAGGATCGAAATAGGCAAGCAGTTGACGTCTTCCCCCATCCTTAATCGTAATGTGCCGGGTCAAGGCAGGCGGCTCGCTCTTGTCCTGTCGGGTAAGAATAACCGTCTTAGAAGCGATCGTTCCGCTGCCATCCTTGGAAGCAGCCGTGACGCGAACGATACCGTTCCCTATCGCCGTCAGCAAACCGCTTGCATCAATGGATGCCAAAGCAGTATCCGAGCCGCCCGGGTTGATGACGTTCCAATTCACATTGTCCGTCCTGTCGCTGCCAGCAATATTCGCCGTCATCTGAAGCTTGCCATGCTGCGTGAAAATCGTTGTGGCATTGTTCTCGCTGGACACGATCAGCTTCGGCGCAAGAGCGGATTTGGCCGAGGTGACAAGCAATATCCAATCTTCCTTATCCGGCTTCTCGGGAACAGTCCATTCACCGCCAATTGGAATCACTTGATCGGAGATCAGCGCATATTCGCCCGTCCTTGTGTCGTACCATTGCGCTTTATACGTTGTATCTGCCATCTGCCTCAGCTTCCCTGTTCGCTTCGAACGATCAGCGAAGTAGGCGACATACGTACGGTTGCCGTCGACGCTCAGGAACGATTGGGAATCGGCAGCGAAGTCCGCATACCCGGTATTGCCGAACACCGGCGTCAGCTTCCACCACTCCATATCAGAGTAGAACCGCTTAAAGTAAGTCATCTGGCTGCCCGCCAACGCTTGCAGTCCGTCGAACCAACGGTAGTAAGGACCGTAATGGAACCAATCATCCGGCGAATGCTGGATTGCCCATACTCCTTGAGCGCCATAGCCGAAGCCGAATGAGCCGTTCTGGAATGCAATGTACGGCGCGGTGCGCGACTTTTCAGTCGTCACCCCGTTGTGCTCGTAGCCCGTTTCATAAGTCACAATAGGCTTGATTGTCGGATACGCCATATACGACGCATATAATTCTTTGGTCAAGGTCAGGACTTGAGCCGCAAACCAGGAATGATACGGCTTATCTCCCCATGTCGTCTCGAAAGTCGGCACCACCGCCATATGAGCGGTGAGCGGTTGCTTGTAGCTGTCGCTGTCGTGTATGCCCTGGGCTACAAGCTGCCAATATTTCGGATCAACACCCCCCATTAGCGGGTCAATCTCCTGCGCCGTCGTCCATAATACCGGATAAGCGCCATATCTGGCCTGCCAGTACCTGCCCAATCGCTGAAGCAAATCGGGATCGGTCACATTTAGTACGCTTGTGAAGGTTAGCGCGGCATTCGCATGAACGAGTCCGGCATCCGCGATATATTGAAATTTCCGGTCGATATCCGCAAGCTTGGCCAAGCTGTCCGATTGAATGCCCTGCGTCACATTCAGACCCATCCCGTTGGCATACAGCGGCTCCGATTGATAGACGGTATAGCCTTGGCTGACGCGATGGTCGACCGCATATTTGAATTGCGAATCTATACCGTCGACGTTGGACGATTCGAAGTCTTCGTCCGGCATTAACCAGTGCGTGTCACCTAGATAAAAGAAAGGCGTTTCGTCATTGTACATAAAATAACGCTTGTTTTCGGCTGTTTTGAGAAAACCCCGCTTGTAGATTTCCAGCGGTCCGTCATAAGAAACGGCCGTGAACTTGATCGGCTCACTGCGATTCAAGCCCTCGTCCCCAGTATCGTTCGATGCCGTCGTTACCTTCCATTCTCCAGTTACGGTCGGGGCGAATCTGACTTTCCACGTATTTCTCCCGTCCCAGAAAGCCGGGCGGGTTAGCTCCTCGCCGTTTGGACCCGTGAAGGTGGCGGTCACATCAACGTCCAGGAACGGATTGTCATAGGTTTTCCTGCTTTCGAGCGCCATTTCCAGTTCGCGCCACACTTCCGCCTCGGGCAGAATTACGACGTCAGCTGAACCGGTAATGCCCGAACCATCCGCGACTTCTGCTACTACAGTTACGGTACCCGGCGATTTCGCAGTCAACATACCGGTCGCGGGATCGATTTCCGCTTCACCCTGCGAACCGTTTTTCGAATATACGCTCCATGTTACCGATGGGTCGGTAGTCGTTAAGGGCTGGACATCGGCATGCATTTTTATCGACAGGCCGCTTATAACCTCCAGCTTCGCCGGACCTCTTACCAAGATCCTTTCTGAAGAGATTGGCTGAGAAGAATAGACCTGTAATTCATATAGATTGGCCCAATCGCGAGCCGTAAAACGGACATACCTTCCTTCTGTTCCCTTAGGCAGCAGCGCTCCCAGCTCGTTCGGCTGATGCTCCCCGTCCGTAGCGGCTGCATCCTTCATGTATTCGTATGCGGCACCGTCTCCACTCACGACGGCCGTCCAATGCTCGGCGTCGTCGGACACATAGAGCTTATTGGGCCCGTGCCACATCCGGTTGAACAGCACTTTCACGTAATCGAGCTCAAGCTTCCGACCCAGATCCACATAGAAATCGACCCGTCCGTAGCCGCCCGCCATTGTTCCAAAGTTCCCGTCCGTCAGGTTGGCCGGATCGCCATCGTTAAATTTCATGCCATTGTATCCGATAACCTGAGCCCCCTGAGAGACAATTCTCGATCCGGAAGGCGCTTCACTGTAAGCCGTATTCGGAGCAGAGAGCTCCTGGGAGGAATACACCCCAAATTCATATATATTCGCCCAATCCTTGGAGGACAGACGGACATATCTCCCCTCTGTTCCTTCGGGCAGCAATGCTCCAAGTTCGTTCGGCTGGCTCTCGCCGTCCGATGTGACTTTCATATACTCATGCTGGCCGCCATCGCCGGTGATAACCATCTTCCAGTTCTCGGCATCATCCGAGACATAGATTGTATTGACGCCGTCCCACATCCGATTGAACAGAATATTCACATAATTCAAGGGAAGCTTTTGGCCTAAATCCACATAGAAATCAACAGGTCCATACCCTCCGGACATTGTATTCTCCTTGCCGTCCGTCAAGTTTACTGGATCGCCGTCGTTGAATTTCATGCCATTAAGTCCGACAACGGCAGCTCCTTTGGATATAAGATAGGATACAGCAGGTACTTCGCTGTAAGCCTTGGCTTCTTCCGCACGGATAACTCCCGCGGGAAAAAGCTGGAGCATGAGACTCAGAAGGAGCATAGGAACAGTCCGTCTTATTAGCCGCTTCTTGATCATTATTCGAATCACTCCCCATAATGTTGGAATACGTTTCTAACAGCTTTCAAATAGGCCATACCATGCAGAGTGTCTGGCTCAAGATAACCGCCCTCCGTCCACTCGTTCCAGCATAGATTTGTCCGTTTATCCTTTGACCGAGCCCATAACCAGCCCTTTAAGCATATGTTTCTGCGTCAATACGAACATAAGCAGCAGAGGAAGCATCGCTAGGACGCTGATCGCGAACACCGGACCGAAGTTCGTTGACTGCTTATTGAACATAAATTGCACGATCATCGGCATCAGCGTCATTTTCTCTGGGGAATTGAGGAAGATAAGTGGAGTCAGGAAATCATTCCAGATCCCGTAGACGTTCGTGAGAATGAAAGTACCAGTAGCCGGCAGCAGCAAGGGAAAAATAATGATCCAGAACATCCGGAACGGCCCGCAGCCATCGATATTCGCCGACTCTTCCAATTCACGCGGAATCGACTTGGTGAACGCGGAGTACAGGAAGGAAGCAAATGGAATGAACCCCGCCGTGTACAAGAAAACGAGCAGCACCCGCGTGTTGATCAGATGAAGAAAGGTCGCCAATTTAAACAACGGTATGAGGGAGCCGACCGTCGGAATGATCATACCCGACATGAATACGTAGAAGAAAATCTGGAAAACGCGTTCTTTGCGTCGTGCCAGCGCATATCCAGCCATCGAAGCAACGAAGATCGTAAGCGACAATCCGCCGATCGTGACGAGCAGTGTATTCAATAGACTTCGGAAAAACTCCGTTCCGAGTGCCTGCTTGTAATAATCCAGATACAACCGATCAGGCAGCTGAAGTGGCTTGTAGAAAATGCCGGGCTGCTTAAACGTCATTTCTACCAAGTACAGAACCGGCAGCAAAAAAAGCAGTGCCACTATTAGCAGCATAATTTCCATACCAAGAGAAGCCCGCTTGGAACCATTCATCAGAGTTCAACCTCCCTGCGGCGTGTAGCGGTTAACTGCAGAATGGATACGATGACGATAAAGACCGCCATCACGATGCCGCCAGCGGTGGCATAGCCGTAATTATTGTCCTTGAACGCCGCATTATATACCGCTAGAAAAAGCGTATACGACGATGTGCCAGGACCACCGTTAGTCAGAATATATGGCAGATCGAACAGCTTAAGCGCGCCGACGACCGTAAGAAAAAGCACGATAGACACGGCTGGCATAAGCATCGGCAGCGTAATGTAGCGGAATAATGACCAGCCTCTAGCGCCTTCGATTTCAGCGGCTTCGTACATGTCCTTGGGTATCGCCTGTAGACCGGCCAGATAGATGATGGCACAATAGCCGATCGCCTGCCACTGCGTCAGCAGAATGATTGCCGGGAAGGAGGTCCGCACATTGCCGAGCCAGTCCTCCGTAATGGCTTCAAGTCCGATCTGGTTCAGCACTGCATTAATAAATCCGTCGTATTGCAGCATTTGCCCCCATATGACAGACGCGACAACTAAACTAATAATGACAGGCAAATAAAAAGCAGTCCGAATGAAGGCGCGCGTGCGAAATTGTCGGTTAAGCAATATCGCGACGAGCAGAGCCAGCGAGTTTTGCACGAGGAGGCCGAACGCCGCCATCTTCAACGAATTCACAAGACCTTCCGTCATGTGCGGGTCTTTCCAGATATGCATGTAGTTATCCCAACCGATGAAATTCGGCTTGCCGATTCCATTCCAGTCGGTGAACGAATAATAGATGCTTTGCAGAAAAGGAACATAGAAAAACAATAGGAATATAGCGGCTGCTGGAATTAAAAAAAGACTTGCCGCCATCACCTGCTTTCTCTTCAAATTCATGACCGCATTTCCCTCTCTCTTATGATGATGCGTTCAACCGCAGAGGCTGCGGTTGAACGATAGCGGCTTAACGTCAGGTGCAGATACATTGCATATTCTTATTCAAACAGAAAATCAGGTCTGCGGCAGAACGACTGTCGCTTTATCTTTGTCCATGGCGTCCTGCGCCGCCTTCAGATCTGCTGCATCGAACTTGACGCCGGAGACGACCTTGGTCAGAACGTCAACCATGGCGTTACTCGCGCTGGCCGACATGAATGCGCTTAGGTAGTACGGCAGTGTAAGCCCGCCGCCCAAATACTGCTTGATCGTATCAATTACCGGATCTGTGCCTTTCACGTCTACGTCCTTAAGCATCGGCAGTCCGCCTTCTCCTTCCAGCCATGGCCCCATAATTTCTGGACTCAGCATGAGATTGACCAAGTCCTTGGATTCCTGAACCAACTTGGTCTTAGCGTTGATGCCAAGTCCGGTACCGGAGTTCAGAACCAGGCTTTGGTTACCCTTTTCGTCCATAAACGGAAAGAAACCGATCTGGAACGAATCATACCCGCCTTTTTCGATATTTTCCTTATTTGAAGAAGGCATCCATGGACCTTGAACGATCATCGCTGCATCGCCGGAAGCGAACAGCTGCGCCGATTGAGGCCAATCGATGCTCAGCGCATTTTTGTTGAAATAGCCCTTGCTTTTCATAGCCTCCACGTTCTGATAGACCTTCTGGATGACCGCATCGTCGAATTTGACGGTCCCGTCATACAGCTTCTTACCGTAGTCCGCATCATTCGGGAATGAATACGATTGCAGCCAGGACATCAGAAACATATTAGCAGTCCACAAATCCTTGAATCCGAGCGCGATCGGTGTTTTGCCAGCCGTCTTGATTTTTTCGCAGGCGTCGAGAAATTCCTGCACCGTCTTGGGCACCTGAATGCCCAGCTTGTTGAACAGATCCTGGTTATACCAAATGCCGCCGCCTACGTTGCCAGAGCCCGGCGCTCCATAGAGCTTTCCTTCGTAGGACAAGGTGGGATCTTTCATCGCCGCGTCGGTCATCCTGGAAACCCATGGTTCATTCGACAGATCCATCAAGTTGCCTGCTTTGGCAAAATCGAGCGACTGATAGAAAGTTACATCCGGTGCCGTATCCGAGGCGAATTGCGCTTTCAGCTTATCGAAGTAAGTTGCCCCCAGCGTAATGTCCCATTGAATCGTGGCGTTCGGATACAGCTTCCTGTAGCCGTCCTCGACCGCTTTCTTGAACGCCACTTGATGCGCCCGTTCATCGATGAACCAGGCACCGGCACGAATTGTAAACTTACTCTCTTTGGAAACGCTTGCACTTTGTTCCGTTCCGGAATCCGTTGCATTGCCGCCCGTACTCACTCCAGACTCGGAGCTGCCCGAGCTCCCACCCGAATTTTTGGAATTGCTGCAGCCCGTAAACACGGTAGCTACGAACAGCATCAGAGCACAAAGGATCATCGCCCTCTTTTTCATACCTATACCTTCTCTCAACGAATGATAGCTTACATTCCAAAGTATAATTGCTTTACTCCAAAGCTTGGATGCTTGTATTCGTGTTTATCATCGCTCTATTTTACTTCTGTCAAAAACGCTGTATGGATTCATGAAGCTTGTATGCGCTTGGCGATACGCCGACGACTTTTTTAAAGAGCATGCTGAAATGGGCGTAGCTTTTGAACCCGACCGCAAAAGCAACCTCGTAAGCTCGCAGATCTTCGCTTAGCAGCTTAGCCTTCGCAGCCTCGATGCGTGTCAGCCAAAGCAGATCGGAGAAATTTTTGCCGGTTTCTTTTTTGATTACGCGGCTTAAGTAGGAATAATTAACCCTAAGCTGATTGGCGATGACCTGCAAAGTCAGTTCTCCTTCATAAGCTTGCTCGATCATCTGCCTCGTTTCGGCTACCAACCGCTTGGGCGAGTGCTCAACCAGTGCGCTAATCCGGGCGGCGCAGCTCTGTACGTGCTTCTCCACCTCGCGCATCATATCGGTCAGGATTACGCTGGACAGTACCTTCTCCCGGATGAGAATCTTCGTCTGCGAGTCGGATTCGATGCCGAAGTCCTCCATGACGTTCTCCGCGCGTTCTGCCAGACGAATGCAAAAATGCTGAATCTCCTGCTTGCCGGCTCCCACGGTCAGCATCGTTCGATAAGCCTCTAGAAGCGCATCGGAAATGCCGTCATGATCTCCTATCCGCAGCAAATCCGAGATCAGGTTGGTTGAAATGACAAGATGCCGCTCCTTCTCGTTCTGAATCGATTTGATCGCATCGTAGGCGATAACGGATTTCTTCCCAAGCAGCATCCGGTATTCCATACAAACTGCAATTTGTCGGATCGCCTCCGGCATACGGAGCAGCGACTGCTCCTGCTGGCTGATGCCGACGGACAGGCAAACCTCTTCCGCGACGCCACCCAGCTCCACCATATGGTTGGCAAGCTCAAGTGCCTCTTCCTGCAGCACTTCGTAAGCAAGCGTACCCGCACGCATCAGAATGTAGAGCCCGGAATTCGTACCTAGTGTCCAGTAAGGGATGGTGCATCGCTCCAGCGCCGGAATTACCGTGCCCAAAGTGAATCGTTCGCGGAACGGACTCCTCTCATCAGACATCCCCGCAATGGAATCCAGCTCCGCATATAACAGGATGAACGGTTCATCCGGCAGATTGCGGTCTCGGAGCCACCCGCGCTTCTCCTCATCGTGTTCCTCTGGCAAGCCAAACAAGGAGAAGAATGCCTCCTGATGCTTCCATTCCAATTGCTGCTGCTGTTGAACCTGCTGAACGGCGTATATCAAATCCGCAGCTACGAAAGGCTTCGTGATAAAGTCCACTGCACCCAAGCGGATCGCTTTCTTCGCATAGTCGAATTCATTGTACGCGGATAGAAAAATGATCGGTAGATCCGGCTGCTCCTTGCGGATCGTCTCGGCGAGCGTGATGCCGTCCATGACTGGCATACGGATGTCCGTGAGAAGGACATCCGGCCGCTCCCTCCGCGCAATTTCCAGCGCTTCCGCTCCGTTGGCAGCGACAGCCGCAACGCTGCAGTGAATAGCCGCCCATTCCGGCATACCAGCAATGTAATCGCGTATTTCCTGCTCATCGTCCACTATGAGTACTCTCATCTCAATTGCTCCTCCTGCCAGATTTGCATAGGTATCGTGACCTTGACTGTTACGTTTCCGTCATGGTATGTCAGCTTCAAGCCATAACCGCTGCCGAAATGATGCCGGATACGGTCTTTCACATTGTCCACCCCTGATCCGAGTCCGAGCCTGGCTCCTCCTCCCCGAAACGAAGGTCGATTAACCTCCGCATCAGCCGTCAGAGGCGAAGGGTTACGGATTTCGATGACCATATGATATTGTTCCTGCCTTACCTCGATATCGATTGCTCCCCCTTCGGAAAGGAGATCGATTCCGTGTATGATGCAGTTCTCGACCAGCGGCTGCAACAGCAATCTAGGAATAGCTGCGGAACGGAACATGGCAGGCAAGCGGATGGAGTACTGCAGCCTGGCTCCGAATCGGTATTGATGGATTTGCAAATACTTCTCCACAAAGCCCAGCTCCGTCTCGAGCGGAACGAAGATGTCACCCGGAGTTATGGAGTATCGGAAGATGCCCGACAGCTTCTGAACGACATCCGGGACGTGCCTCGCCTTCTCTGGCGTTTGCGAAATAATGCTTATATATTCCAGAATGTTGTACAGAAAATGTGGATTGATATACATCCGGATCGCTTTCAGCTCCGCTTCGCGCACCTTCAACTCGTTCTTATAGTTCGTCACGATCATTTCTTCTGTCCGAAGCACCAGCTGATTGTAGCCGAGGCAGAGTTTGGCAATTTCATCCCGCCCTTTAACCTTATCGTAGACCTGGTATTCCTCCAGCTCTGCTTTGCGCATCAGCCGGTAGAGCCGCTGGATCGGATTGGTGATACGCTTGAGAATCTCATAGGTCGCAATGAACACGGCTACCCAGGCTACCAGCGTAACGGCCAGGGCGAACAGAGCCTGCTTCTTCACAAGCGTGCTTGCCCCTACCTTAGCCAATCGGATATATTGAAAATCGGCCGACTGGGATTTCTGCTTTACGACGAGAGAGTCCTCCTTTTCGACTGAGCTAAGGAGATTTCCAATTTCCGACAGGTCTGTCGAAGACAGAATAATATTCTCTGAATTTGAAATATACAACGTCCGTTCCTCGTAAGAGGCGTACAATGAAGAGACCTTGACCGGATCGAGTGTCAGGATGAGCAGTCCGATCTCCGTATCTGTCCCCATCGCGGCGCCTTCAGCATACAGTTTCAAATCACAGGCCATTCTTTTGTAGTCGGTGAAGAACGCCCACTGCGGAACATTCTTGAATTCGAACGGAAGAAGACGGAAGGCGGAGATAAATTGTAAGCGTTCTCTTGCATCCGTTGCATAAATATGACCGGTCTTGCTTATCAGATAGATATTGTCGATAATGTCGCCGACATGATTGCGGGCTTGCTCCAGCTCTGACTGCATCAAATCGATTGCAGCGGACTCCAGGCGTTTGCGGTCCTCTTCCGGTGTTCCTGAATCCGTACGGGCGTCCCTTGCCAGCAGCGAACGGATTGACTCCTGCTGGCCTAGCTCGGACAGCCGCTTGCGAATCTCGAGCAGCCGAAGATCGATTCTGCCTGCGGTCTCGCTCAAGTCCTGCTGAACCGCCTCCGTCTCATTCTTCTCCAACAGGTGATCGAATCGGACGTAGAAGGTGGTGCTGACAATGACGAGAGGCAGGAGCGTCAGTATGGAATAGACGATCAGCATTTTGTACAGTAGACGGGAACGAATCGTCTGGATCAAGCGGGTTAACATACGAATATCCACCTCCCATAGCTTCCGGCCTTGCTTGCTTTCATTTCAGCCCAGCTCCCTTCTTAATCGGACTTTTGCAACGAACAAGAAGAAACAGCTAATGCCGTCCTTGGCGGCGAAGCAAGTTTCTTCCCTCTGAAATATAAGCAAAGTATGGAGAAAACTTATACTTTCTTATATTTTCAATAAGGGACCGTTTCCCGGATGTACAGCTCGTCCGGAAAACAGTCCTTATGCCTTTATTGATTCATGCTTAACGCTCTACTTTCCTGCCGCTCCCGGCCCGCCGAACACGTCGCGAATAGCTTCCAAATAACCCATTCCATTGACCGTATCCGGCTCCAGGTAACTGCCTTCCGTCCACTCGTTCCAGGAATTCACTGTGAACATCGGCGTCGGTAGGCTGCTGCGGTCCAGATAGTCTTTCACGGCCAGCAGCGCTTTCTTGAACTCCTCCGGCGTGTTGTCCACTAGAACGGGAGTGTAGGGGTAGCCGATATTGGCATGCGTATCCGACTGTACCGTCCGCGGCGTCGAATCCCATCCCATCGACACGTTCGGATAATACGGCAGGCTGTGCTCGCTTTGCAGCGTATCCCAATACTTGAACGACTTCTGCGCGTATTCCGGATAGGAGACCGTCGGATAGCCATCAAGCTCGATATGATGAATCCATACGTAGGAAGTAGCGGTATCAAACCCAAGCTCCTCCACCATCTTCTTCGGCTCCAGCAACTTGACCTCCGTCGGCAGAATTTGCAATCCCCATACGATAACATTGAGGTTCAGCTCGCCAAGGCCCGCCTGACGCACCCGGTCCCGGAAATCGTCCAAAGCGGCCCTCGTGCTCTTCACATCGCCCAATCCCGAAATCAAACTGCCCAAGTCATAGATTGAAAAATAGAGCTTGCCGTCGAGACGCCAGTAGGAAGGATGGCTGAAATACTTCTCGATCATATAATCCGTCGCTTTGACGAACGACTCCAGCGGTGTCGGACCCGGGGTCAGCAATGTAATATCGGTCGCTCTCTTGAGCGGAAAAATATTGACCCAATCGTGGTTTGCCCACATCAGGGAAAATTTCAGGCGGTCGTTGTTGGCAGCGTTCAGGAAGCCTTCCTCGAGTCCGCGCTGCAGGAACGGCTTCCCTTCATACCAATACCAATCGTAGATGAAGGCGGTAATTCCGTTATCGGCCGCGGCCGCAATTTGCTGTTCGGACACCCGCGGATCCGCTTCGTCCTGGTATCCCCACAGCGGAACCTTCGGCTGCTGATGGCCGGGAAAACGTGGAGTCGCAGCTTTGACCAGATTCCATTCTGTCCAGCCTTCGCCGTGCCACTCTTCATTACGGGGCTCAAGATGATAGTTAGGAAAATAATAGACAGCCACTTCATAAGGCTTACTCATAAATGACTCCTCCTTGGATGTTACAGTAGTGTGTCGCGAGTACAAATTCCATTGTCCGTCAGGTCTTAAGGTGCCCTCCCCTTCCTTAGTCTCCGCCATCGGAATTCGGCAGCGAGATTAGGTATTTTCTTGGTGGTAGCCCCTCGGCCTTCTTGAACACTTTGCTGAAATGATGTCGGTCCTGATAACCGACCATGCCGGAAATCTCATTAATTGTATATTTGCCTTCAACCATGAGCAGCTTTGCTCTGTCGATCCGCAGCATCGTCAAATATTCCAGGGGTGTTTTCCCCGTTGCCTGCTTGAACAAGGTTCGAAAATAATTCGGAGACAGAAACACGGATTGTGCAATATCATTAATTTCGATATCCTCATGCATATGGCCGTACATGTACTGGATCGCTTCGATCGCCTTCTCGCCTTGGGGATGGCTCTTTTTGACCCCTTCTTTGGTGGACATATCTTTGACCATCTGGTGCAGAATGCGCAGCATAATCGCCCTCATTATAAGATGGCCGCCGTAAGGCTTCGTCTGGAATACCGTCAGCAGCTCTCGATAAAGCGGCAAGTAAAATTGCGGCTCCGATGAATGGATGACATACGGGAAATCAATTTCCGCAAGCTCAATGACCGGCCTTTCCACCAGCTTTTCGTTAACCGGCACATGGTCAATATGGGAGTAGTCCACATCCGTATAGACGCCCGGGTCGAAATCCAGCGGCTCCCCCATGTAGGCAAGGTCGAAATGAACGGCGTAGTACTGAAATGTATTTCCGTCCGGGTCATAGCAGTGGTGCTTGACGTGCGGTCGCATGAAGTGCAGATCGCCCGGTCTAAGCAAGTACTCTACGCCTTCGATGTTGTACAAGCAGCCCCCTTTGGTCACATAAATGAGCTCATAATCGTAGATTACTCTGGGAGGCACGCGGTACCCTGGGCTTGGCCGTCCGTTGCTCTCCGCCTGCGAATTGTGCTCGTGTATATAGCGTACATAAGGCGCCAGGTTCATGAAATCGATTTTTTTGACCCGTTGTTCGTTCATGGATCGTACCTCCGGTAGGTGTCGCCGCTGGCGACTACAATTATCATAAACTTTTATTCACGGAAAATAGTTGGTCAAAACGGCGGTCTTGGGGGCTTTTTCACGCTTTCGGGTAGCAGGGATGGGTTATTCGTCTATAACGCAAAACAATCTCCTCCTCGATATGCGACTTTTTTGTACATCGTAGATGCGTGGATCGCTAATTATCTTGATTGCAGCAGAGATGTTCGCGCTTTCAATTGGATAATCTTTATTTTAATCTTCTAAAGGTAAAATTCAAATGCATTCCAACAAGATATTTTGAACGACAAAAAACCTTGATGACCAAGAATCTGGCCATCAAGGTTCTCTATTTTTTTATTCAAATGCGCGTTACCAATCATATGAAGCTGGAGATCTTAATTCATTGCTGATTGTCACTCCATTATATGCATGCACCGCGCGCAGCTTCAACGCGTGTCTTGGCAGTCAACCTACACCAAAGACGGTTATAAATGATTCATCGCAATGTATACTTTTTTCACTCATTCTTAGTTATATAATTAATCATACCAAGAATGAACGTTGCCGCTTCAGCTCTAGTAGCATTAGCCTGCGGATCGAATAGATTGTTCCCTGTTCCCTGAATGAGGGCCGCTTTCTTTAGTGCTGCCACAGAAGGCATCGCCCATACAGGTATGTTTTTGGAATCGATAAAGTCGACATTGTTGCTTGTATCCGTCTTCAGTCCGAGTGCTCTTGCGACTAGAACAGTCATCTCCGCACGCGTGATGGGAGCATTCGGAGCAAAAAGATCAGCACTAACACCGGAAACAATGCCAGCCTTTACAGCCGCTTGCACACTTCCTGCATACCAGGCATCCGAATTCACGTCCTTAAACATCTGCGCATCCTCAGATGCTTCAAGCTTTAAGGCGCAAACCAAGAGGGATACAAATTCCGCACGTGTCGTAACACCTGCAGGTTGGAACAATTTATCACTCACACCGTTCACAATATGCTTTGCCGACAGTACTTGCACAGTTCTTGAAGCCCAATGAGCAGCCGGCATATCGCTAAATGCCTTCTTATATTCTAATACTGCATATTTACTCAAGTGCTGAAGTTTGACAGTCAGTGTTTTCGCACTACTGTTCACCTTCCCACCTACAAACTCCCATTGCTTTGTCATTTCGTTATAGTAGTAAATACCGAGAAGCTCTTCATCAACACCATTGGCAGCATAAGGTAAAGTAATTTCTACGCCACCTTTTACCTGTTTAATCTCAACTGTGCTACCGTCTGCTTTTATTAGCTTCACGCTAACTTCATACACCTGGCCTGCAATTTTGAGGAGAGATGATGCTCCTTGAGTGGAAGCATTCGTACCCCCGGTCTCAATCACTTGCTTAATCTGCACTTCAATTTTAGTACCTGCTTCATTACTTACCTGTTTTCTCAACGCAGTTAGCAGCACCTGATCCATATTAACGATTACTGGGCCTGCCTGCACTTGGAAGGGAAGGTCACCAATTCGGGTTAAAAGTACAGATATGATGGATTGGCTGCTCTCCAACTTCACAACGGCTTTACCATTTTCCACAACTATCGCATTTTCATTAGCATTTCCGTTATTTCCGTTGTTTCCGTTATTTCCGTTGTTTCCGCCATTATTACCACCGCTGCCCGCTGTAGTAAAGTCTAATTCATCTAAATATTTAATTTTCCCTTTGGGTTCATTTCCGTTAAAGCTTTGAATCCAGTTAGGGTCCGTAATAATCCAAAGCTTGCCGTCTCTAATTCCCCAAGCCTTGCCATCCGTTGTATGGTAAAGCACCTGCGCTGTGCTCGTCGCATTTGGCTTAAGTACCTGTACAGTTGTTCCATTCTCCAGCACCGTGTATTCGTCCGTAAAATACTTATCAATCTCAGGAAGTGCCCCTAAGTTTTTGCGATAACCCATATATACGGTATTCCTTTTGCCATTCTTCAGGCTTCCTTGAGCCAGTAAGCCTGCACCATAGAGGGTTGTAGCAGGATCGTCTTCCAAGCTGACGACTAGAACATTCGTTGATATGTTAGGGTCAAAAGTAGGCAAAACCCATTTATTGTCTAGGGTTTGGAGCGTTGCTCCTCCGCGATAATCATTGCCTGGCAGCACGACACTGCGTCTATTTAACATCCACCATGTCTCGCCTGCAGGATATACGTAATAGACTTCAGGTCGATAGTTTTCAATTTGTGCTAGAGATTCAGGAGCTAGAATTCCATCCTTGTATTCTTTTAGCCAATCGAACTGCACCGGTTTAGCTGTATAATAACCATAGGCCTCTTGGCATGAAGTAAAAAAGTCACAATTAAATAGAAAATCATAGATGCCTTTGCTTCCTGCCTTCAAGAGCATATCAAAATGATTAAACATCGTTTGTTTATCCGGATAGCCCTTTACTCCTGATTGATATTTGCGATCCATATTTTCATCCAACTGCGTTTCAGTCGTTAGGAACCATAAGGTTTGTGCAGATTGTTCGATTTGTGAATAGGTATATCCCGATCTTTCTCTCACTAAGTATTCATTATCGCCATAGATCTCTCCCCCAACGCCAGCGAATCCACCCGTCTGCTCATGATTAACAAAATATTTTCTTGGTGTTCCAGAAAGCTTAAAAACAACCGGTACATTGACGACACTTGTAATCGCGTCTGATATTTCCATCAGATAATCGTTATAGGAATCCTCTCTGAAATTGACAAAATCATCCCATAAAACGCCATGATATGCATCCGCTACATAGGTTGATCCTGGATTCCCCTTATCAACCAAATACAATTTATTGTTCCAAGCAGTTGTACCTTCACCGCGAACAATGGGGATTAAGCGCGACGCTGATTCATAAGATTCAATTGGACTGCTCATTCTCCACGCCTGATTTAACACATCCAATGTGGAATATTTCTTTTTTAACCATTCAACAAATTGTGCACTGTAGATTGGTGAATCAAAAAGAAAACCTTCATCTCCGTTGTATATGCCTGATTCGTTAGTAACAGGATCAACAAACAGTCTGAAACCAGGACCTAACTTAACCTTGCTAAGCTTATCTAACATACTATCGATCATCGAATCTCCTGCATCCCAGATATTCCTTAACGTATTGCCAGAGTATTTAACCTTAGGTGTAAAATAAACCGTATAATGCGTACCATCCGCATTCGGAAGAATAACATTTGCATGAAGCTTAAGTGCAGCTGCACCCACCTTTTGGATATCTTCTTCACCGGATTGAATGACTTCTCCTGTAGCCGGATTCATGACAACATATAAAGCTGACATAGCATCCATATAACCCTGAATTTGAAAAGTCGGTACAGTTAAGGTGACCTCTCCGCTATCAACGATATTCTCTTTCTTTAATACACCTGCTCCTTCATAGGCTCTGGGCATATAAGCAGAAAGCGTCAACCCTTGAGCACCCTGTACCTGCAGACCATAAGTAAAGCCTTCCTTTTCTAAATAATCCAGCATTTTTTGCCATGCCCATGCCGGTACCTCCATTACAGCTGTATTGATATACATATCCATTGCTCCATGCGCCTTCATATACTGCAGTACTTCTACATCCTTCTCCCAATTCGCTTTATTGATCGCAGGATCCGTTTTCGAGTAAAAGAGCAAATAATCCGAAGTAAACATGCCTCCAATCGGTACGAATGGTTTACCATCCCAAATCATCGTATGCGACTGGTTAGCATACCAAAAATGAGATTGTCCCAGCTTGCCATCTGTGAAAGTACCATGGGTTAGTGGCTTGTAGTTCGTATCCGTAGCATTGACTGCCAGTTCAACTTGCTTAACTGTTTCCTGCTCTGCTTTCAATTTGTGAAGCCCAAATTTCACCGTATAGCTGCCAGCAGGCATATCTTTAGGAAGTTGAAATGAAAATTGCGCTTGAGCTTCAACACCAGCTTGGAGTGCAGAGATATTCAAAGCAGCAAGCTCGGCAGCATACCATAGCACCTCACCTTTATAGAAGCTTAAATATCCCGTCGTATTAAAATCCACCGCTTGATTCAATTTATAAGTAACATGCCCTTCAAACGATCTATTACTTGTCAGGGTTGGCTGCATCTGAAGGTCGGATATGGTTGCCCTTAGCACCGGCTTCGTAATGCTCCCCTCTTCTTGTTCGATATTCAGATTACCTACTTGATGAGAATGCTCGCCACTTGCAGCATTATCATAATGAACATCGACAATGCCGGTCCGGATTTCACTCCTTCCTTTTGGAGCATTAAAAGGAACATTTAACTGGATCGTTTCCGTATGCTCTTCACCAGCCGTCCATGATGTTTTATTAAATTCTCTAACAGCACGTGATACAACTTCCCCATCATGCACTAATTCAACGAAGAAGCTAAGACTTCCGTTAATTGGTGCAATTGCTTTATTCGTAACTGTAACACCTACTTGTTCTTCTTGATTCACAATCGTTTTATCCAACGTACCCGTTACGTATTCAAATTTCACTGCTCCCTTATTAAAGGGTTTACTTAAACCATTGGGCTGCCAGCCCCAGCCAACTGGTACGACTGCTATAGCATCGATGCCTTGATTATATAAACCATCGTTGGCCCCTTGCCGTGGGGTGTTGGTTAAGAATCCTAAGTTATGCTGCCCTTGATTCAATGATGTTCTGCTTAATTTATGCCAATAAAAGGGCATGCCCTCAGAGACCAAGACTGCGCCTTCCGTGATAACTGGCGGGGCTGAATAGGAGCCTTCATCCAGCTTCCAGCTCCAGGAGGACATCCAAATACTCATTCCCGTTGCTAACACCCATATATCATAGCTGCCTGTCTCAGGTATATCGACTTGATACTTCGCAGTTGCCGAGGTATCTGGCGTATTCGATTGCAGCAAGAGATATGAACCTCCGCTTGCCTGTGACTCAGCGGTATTGTGATAACCCCCTTGTACAGAAAGATAATTTTCACCTTCCGTCCATAAATACGCATCTGGATCTGGAACAACTGGTGGGATTGGTTTACTTAAACCATTCGGCTGCCAGCCCCAACCGACAGGTACGACGGCGATTGCATCAATGCCTTGATTATATAAACCATCGTTAGCCCCCTGCCGCGAGGTGTTGGTTAAGAATCCGAAGTTATGCTGCCCTTGATTCAACGCTGTGCTGCTTAATTTATGCCAATAAAAGGGCATGCCTTCTGAAGCGAAGATTGAACCTTCAGTGACAACAGGGGGAGCTGTATAGGAGCCATTATCCAGCTTCCAGCTCCATGCGGACATCCAAGGACTCACTCCCGTTGCTAACACCCATATATCATAGCTTCCTGTTTCGGGTATATCGACCTGATACTCCGCAGTTGCAGAAGTATCTGGCGTATTCGTTTGCAATTTGAGGTATTTCCCTCCGCTTGCCTGCGAATCATCAGACGAATAATAACCCCCTGAAACAGATGAATAACTTTCCCCTTCTGTCCATAAATAAGAGTCTGTCTCCAAAGAAACATTGCTTAAAGTATTTTCATTAGAAGCTGCTCCATTCGATATAGCGGGAAAACTTGATAAGAGTAGGAGTAAGACAATAGCCCAACTTATCCCCTTTTTTAATGTTCTAGCTCTTTTGCTGCTCATGATTTATAACCTCCTCCATATTATTAAAGCGCTTACACGAACAATAGTATGATTTCATTCATCTACCGTAAATGGCGTATTTGAAAGTAACAGGGGGAATATTTCAAATTCTGGCCGCTTGGCAGAACCTTTCAATTTCTCTATCAAAGAGCCGCTGCACAGATGGCATGTTCTTCCGATCGCTGTTGAGCCCAGATTTCTTGTTTTGTCCCCTGATAAGGGGGAAATCCGGTCTCAAAGGCGAACGCTAACGCTTCTCCAGAATCATCCTTGTTGCCGGAATTCTCCTATTCTTCTGACTCCATCAGGCTTACTTCTGACAGCATTTTATCCAGCACATGAAGTTTTAAAGTTTTAATTTCAAACTTGCCTAGCATAACTTCCTGCTTAATATTCAATGAAGGAACGTGAAGCTGGGTCGTTCTGCTCTGTCCCGTCGGTTCAAACAAGCGAATAATATAATCCTCGGACCGCTCCGCTTTCTTGAATGTCGTTATTAGAATGCTCGAATCACTAAGTGTCAGGGATGGCTCCGGTATTTGTCCGGTTCCAGGTGGAAAGAAGGACAGCGCAAATGGCTTCTCGTTAACCGTAAGCGCATCACGGTCCACAGTCGTTAACAGCTCCGAAGCTTTGCCCGCATTAAACCAGAAACGGTAAACTCTTTCCCCTTGATCGATTCGATTGGAATATCGATCCTGCGGCATAATTGTTCGATCATTAATCGGGTGACCGGAGTAGCCGGGAGAGCGGAGCAAGGAAAGACGCATTTCACCATTGGCATAATCGGAACCATATGTCCCGTCGTTCATTTCGATCAGAACAAAATCACTTCCTTGATCATGAACGGCTGTCCATTTTTGGGCGATAACCTCTTTACCATCTGAAGGCAGGCTATCCATGCCATACGCCACTTGTCCTTGATATGACGCTTGCCGATAAGGAGTCGGTACGGAAAGTTTCATCATTTTACTTTTCTCGTTCCAATGCACACGGAGCTGAACTTCAATGAGAGTGCCCCTCTTAGGCAATTTATAAGTTTGCACAACGAAAGAATCCCCATATTGGAATACAGCTTCTATTACCGTCCTAACCTCGCCATCTTCAATAACACGCACAGACTCAAGCATCTGATCCGTCACCCCTGAGAAACGAGTCCCTTCTCTTGCGGACATTAATTCAAAGGCTCCTGCCACTTGACGGAAGCTTTGCACGTTCATTCCCCAAGCATCATCATTATCTTCTATGACCAAGGGCATGAACGCCCCAGGCGTTAACGCATCTATTCCATGAACAAGGTAGCGATCTATTAATCCCGTTTTACAATTAACGATCACTTCCATATCTTCGTTTCGGAACGTTAAGCGGTCATTGTGGGGTTTAAGCTCAGGCCTCGGTTTGCTCGCTAAAACCTCCAGTCGAACATCAAAACGATTCATTTGACCCGGAGAGAGCACGGCCTCGAACACTGTTCTTTTACGCCAGTCCAAATTCAGGTTGCTCTGCTCCTTCTCAGCTTGCGAAGGAAGCCGAAGACCATCTTGATAGACAATGGGAAGAGAGAACTCATCGTTCCAGTTCTGATCGGATAATTGGAACTCACACTCCACAATGGTTGAGATAGGGTACGGGTGCGGATTATAGACCAGAATAGGGATCTCACCTTCATCCGCTTTACGTTGTCCCTTAGAAAGCGCAAAGAAGGTTCGTGCCTTCAATCGGGATATGATTTCGAGTCCATGATCAACTAAACGCAAGGATGCTTCCTCCACGGGTTGAATAGAAGAGCCCGGAAGCACATCATGGAATTCGGTTACCATGAGATCGCACAAAGCTTCATGAATGTCACGATATGGATAGCTCGTTATATTCAGCAGAGCAGCGTGTGAGGCCATCTTTTCCAGCATATAAATTTCATTTTCCAACAACCGATGCTTTTGTTTAATCCGAATTTGTGAGGTGTAGCATCCAACTGCCCAAGGATTAATATCCGTTTCATGACGAATAAGTTCTGTACCGCTTTCTATTAATTCCCGGAAATAGGCTTCTGGTGTGGAGTGAACAATTCGATTATCCGTGCTGATTGAAATCATCTCCTGAAGCTGAACCAGATCCAATCTGGATGGACCTCCGCCATGATTGCCAATTCCCCATAGGAGCGATCCGACCGGGTTCTGCTGTTTTTTCTCCAGCCATTCCTTTACTTTACGATCTGCCTGACCTTTCGGGGAATTGTACATTTCAAGTGCATGATGCCCGATAATCTCTGAACCATCATACCCAACCCAAATGAAGTCCTCTCCAGGCAGTTCGCAGTTAACAGGATCTGGACGACAAAATATATAGGAATCGAAGCCCGATTTCTTCATGATCTGCACAAGTCCCCGAGTATGCCCGAACGGATCGAAGTTAATCGCGGTTGTGGGCTGTGAATTGAATTTTTCTTTGAAATAGAGTCGACCCAGGAGCATCTGGCGAACGAATGACTCGCCGGAGGGCATATTACAGTCTGGCTGCAAGTACCACCCCCCCATGATATGCCATTTCCCTTCCCGAACGAGCTTCTGAATACGCACGAACAATTCAGGTTCATACTCCTCCACCCATTTGTACAGCGTGACCTCATTATGATTGAAAATAAATCCATCAAAGCTCTCACACAATTCCGCGGCAACTCGGAAGGTGGAAATGGCTTCAGCAGCCCCCTCCTCCCACTCCCATAGCCATACCGGATCCAGATGAGCATTACAAATCAAATGAAAGGTTTGCAATTTAAATCCTCCTATATTCCACGTATTCATTCTGTCCCATTCAGCTCTTAACTGCTCCAGCCGTTAAGCCTTCAACAATGTATCTTTGCAGGAAAAGATATAACAAAATAACTGGCGCAGATACGATAACTAAATCAGCAAATACTAGATTCCAATCCGATGAATGCTGACCAAAGAAAAAATAGACGGTCAAGCTTAAAGTGAATCTGCTTGCTGTGTTTAAGAAATAGAACGGAGTAGTGAAGTCGTTCCAGACCGTCATAAAAGCAATAATAAGAACACTTGCGCTCACTGGCTTCAGCAGCGGGAAAATAATTTTCCAGAACAGCCCGTAGGGCTTGACCCCGTCAATTATTGCGGCTTCATCCAATTCTCTTGGAATACTATGAAAAAAACCAATATATACGTAGGTTAGAAAAGCATAATTCCCAGCAATATAAAGTAAAATGACACCTAAATAAGTACGAACTAAATGTAAATCAAACATCAGCATATAAGTGGTAATAACGGAAGATGGCAGTATCAAGCCTGCGATAATAATCGATTGGATTAGCTTACTCACTCGATTATCTTTTCTCTGAATGAAATAAGCAGACAGTGAACAGAAGATAACGATAAAGAACACACTAATAACCGTTAGAATCGTTGTGTTCCATACGGCCTGTGGAATCTTGGCACTTACGAATACTTCTGAATAGTTATTCCATATCTCCCACACGGACGGTAAGGAGAGCCCCAGATCCGAAGCTTCCGACTGTGTTTTGAAAGAATTCACAACGACCAAATAGATTGGAACAGCAATAACACAGCTGATTAATAGCGACACAGATTCCCATAATAGTTTAGTCCAACCTCGCATTCCACTCACCCTTTGTTGTCTTTATTCAGATATTTATTTGTAAGCGATACAAGGACAAGAATGATCACGAACAATAATAAGCTAGCAGCAGTCGCTTCCCCATTCCTCCCTTGCGAGAAACTCCTATAAACCATGGTGTTAATAACATTAGAAGCATTTCCTGGACCGCCGCCTGTGAGTGCATAAACGATATCAAATACCTTTAATCCACCGATCAATGAAATAATAATGTTGGTGTTAACTACAGGGAGAATTAAAGGGAAAATGATATATCGCTTCTGCTCCCAGCTTGTCGCTCCATCTATCTTGGCCGCTTCCGTTAGTTCCTTAGGAATGGTCTGGAGCGCAGCTAGAAATAAAATAACGGTTAGTCCTGTCCACTTCCATATTTCCACAAAGGAAATGGAGTACATGACAATATGTCTATTCGTAAGCCATTGCTGCGTTAGAAAGCCAAGATGAAGCTCCTTCAATAACATGTTTATAAACCCGCTGCTCGGGTGGAATAAAGCCGTAAATGCCAGTGCTACGGCGATCGGACTTAATATAACAGGAAAAAAAAGAGCAGAGCGCAAGAAATTCGTGCTTCTGAGCTTAAGATTCACAAAGTTAGCTAACAGAAATCCAAGTCCGACTTTACCGATCGTAGTTACCAATGTAAAAATAAAGGTGTTCTTAAATGCGATTGAGTTGCCTGCATCCTCAAAAATGGATATGAAATTATCAAACCCTACAAGATGGGTATACTTAAAGGTCGCATCTAGATTCGTAAAGGCATAGAAAAAATTAGAAATCGCTGGCCACACGAAAAAGACTAAGAAAATGCAGAATCCCGGGGCTAGCATAGAATACCTGTAGTAATGACGCTTCAGCATACATTTACCCTCCAAAAAATAGAGAGAGTCTCTCTTCTTCAGAAACTCTCTCCATAATTGCTTATTCAATCAAACGGTCAAACAGTTGCTAGAAAGCCTTACTTGAAATTCGGATCATCCTTGGACTTGGCGTTCTTCACTACTTCTTTCTGTTCAGCCTCTTGGACTTGCTCCGGTGTTTTTACGCCTGCGACTAAGTCCTGTAGGAATGCTGGATAATCCCCATATTGGTACGCAGGAATACCATTGGTAGGATTAACACCGACTGGACCGGCTTTTCCTTCTTCGGCAAATTTCTGCGCATCAAGCTCAGCGGGTGTCAGAAGTGTATTCGTAACCCCTTTGATCGCTGGAATACCGCCCTCTGCCCCGAAATAAATATTCTGAGTCTCGATGGATTCAAAGTAGTTAACGAATTTCTGAGCCGCATCTTGCTTACTTCCTCCTTTAACGACATACAATGCGTTTGGAGGGTATACTCCGGCAATGTCCTTTCCTCCGCCATTAAAGGGAATAAGGAAGGCTCCGATATCTTTGGTCTGATCCGCGTATTTCGTGGAAATATCCGTCATTACCCAAGTTGCCATTGGGTACATAGCAGCATCCCCATTGGCCAGTGCCTTCTGTGCATTATCGTAAGTATCCGATAAAAAGTCCTTGTTTACATACTTCTTATCCACTACATCCTTAAGGAAAGTCATCCCTTGCCTTTGTGCATCAAAATTAGAAAAAGTAGCTTTATTCGTGTACAAATTATTAGTTAGTTCCTGGAGGCCAGCCTGTGCCGCACCGGATTGATGTGTTGGGATTTGCAGAGTCCAAGCATCTTTGGCGGACAAGTACACGGGAACTTTACCTGCTTTACTAATGGCATCCGAAACTTTCCAGAATTCATCCATTGTTGTCGGAATGGTCAAATTCAAGCTTTCAAAAACCTTTTTGTTGTACAGCATGACAGCCATATTAGAACCCCCGTAAGGAGCAGCGTAGAACGTTCCCGCCGTGTCGAAAGCACCTGTCCAAACCTTCTTATCAAAGTTTGCCATCCAAGGCTGATCGTCTTGAGGAATGAACTGTTCCTCCGGTTTCCCTAAGCCGTAGCCCTCATTAACAGCTGAATAGAAGAACAATAGATCCGGTTTGTCATTCGTAGCGAATCGGGTTTTGATTAAATTATCTCCATCCACACCCTCTGGAAGCTTTTCGATCTCCAGTGTGATTCCAACTTTTTCTGCCGCATCCTTCAATACAGCTTCCATGCCGCCCTTTAACCAGCTCGTATGCATAAGTGCTTTTAAAGTAACTTTTTCCGGCGGCGCAGATGGTGGTTCATTTTCTGTTGATCCCGCATCGCTGTTCACTGGTGGAGTGACCGTTGAATTACTGTTTTTGTTTGTACCTCCGCAAGCCGCAAGTAAAATCATTGTAAGAACCATTACTGTCGTGAACAAACTTCTCTTTGTAATATTGACCCTCATTTTCATTCCTCCAAAGTTTTAATGTAAATGCTTACAAATCAATGCTATGATTTTTGCTCCCAACCGTAAATGGTGAATTTGAAAGCAGAGGGGGAAATATTTCACACGAAGGAAGCTAATATTTTGAATGTGCTATACTGATTTCGGGGGTCTGCCATGAAATCATTCAAGAATTTACAAACTAGATTATTTATTACTTATTCCATTGTTTTAATCTTATTTGCCCTTCTTATCAGCACACCTATGTATGTTTATCTAAAGAATAACATTGAAACCAATATTAAAGAGAGTGTTGAAAAGATCGTAAGCGGTTACTCCGATACCATCGATGCTAGTTCAGCTATTTCTAACAATGTCAGTACCCAGCTTTATATCAATCGTGATAATTCAAGCTATACGGCTATTCAATATCTGGAATCTATCGCCTATTCCAAAAATACGAGCTCAATCGATATCCTACAGTCTGAAAAAGCGATTCAAAACTTCCTTTACTTGAATGCAGCTGTATATAAACCGATCCACAGAATTAATATATTTACGACTAAGGGAGATTTCTTCTCTAATCAAAAGGCTGATGCTGATATTACCCAAACGATCCATTCGAGTGATTGGCTGAAGGCCGTTGAAGAGGCGAGAGGTTCCATTAAGATGGGCTATACGAAGAAAGATAGATGGTTATCCAATGACTCCAATCCTATCTTTTCTTTTCTACGACAGATCAACTGGAATTCACATCCCGTTGGGTTTCTGGAAATTCAATTCAAAGCCTCAGATCTGTTGAATTTAGATGAATTAGAGACCAAACAAAAAGCTGAAATTATGATTCTGCAAGCAGGTGAAGTTCTTTATTCATCTTCTCCCGAAGCGCTGACACCCTCTTCTCAGAGGCTATCCGCCATCTTTAATAAAACGGGCAAATCGAACGTAGGAAGCGGATTTATTACCAATGATCAGGGAAAAGAAGATTTCTTCATGTATCGGACTTCCCAAGAAACAGGAGTAACTATCTTCTTAACGATACCAGAATCGCAATTATTTGCACCTTTACGTTTAGTCCGTAATGTCATCATGTTTAGTGTAATTATTCTAATTGCCATCTCAGTCTTTGTTTACTTTATACTCGCCAGAATTTTGACTCATCCTCTAAAAAAGCTGAAAAAAGCAATTGATTCGATTAATCTGGATGAAAAAAACGAAGCTTTTATTGAAAATAAATTCCATATGGGTGAAATCGAAATCATTAATCGTTCTTTTCTAGAATTGAACCAGCGGTTACAAGACAGCCTGGAGGAAACCGTTCAGTTCCGAACCTTGCAAATGCAAGCTAAATTTGATGTTCTGCAAGCCCATATTAATCCACATTTTTTATTTAATATGTTGGGTGTCATAACCGTCTTATCGGACAGAGGCCAAATGAAAGCCGTATCTGAAACAAGCAGAAAGCTTTCCCAGTTCTTACGATATTCGATATCCTCCGGGTCTTCGATGACGACTTTGAGAGAGGAAGTTGAATTTGCAAAACATTACTTAGATCTATTAAAATCTCGCTATCAACACCGACTTTATTATGAAATCGAAGTTTCAGAATGGCTCTTGGACATCCAAATTCCTAAGCTGTTTATTCAACCCTTGATTGAGAATGCCATTCAACACGGTTTCCCAGATATCGATAAACAATTAGGCATTCAAATTATCGGAAGTATAACAGGTAATCAATGGGAGATTTGCATTCGTGATAATGGTGTCGGCTTTAAACCGGAATCTTTGGCAGCCCTAAATACCAACATTCAGAATTATCTGGAACGCATGCAAAATAATGAGCCTAGTGAGGAACCTCTTGCATTAGGCGGGGTTGGCTTAATGAATACGATTGCCAGACTCCAACTCGTCTTCAAGGAACAATATCATTTTTCTTTCGGCAATAATGAAGACTCCGGAGCTTATGTATGTTTCAAAGGTTACTTAAAACGATAAAGACATCAACCCTATTCTTATCATACTAAGGAGGCGACTACCATGAGGATTATGATTGTTGATGACGAACCCTTCTACATTGATCACCTTAAAGAAGTCATAGAAAATAGCAGATTCAGTAAATCTGCGGAAGTCCACATTGCAGCAGAGTGTATTAGTGCCAGTCTGGCTATTAAAACGATACCAATCGTTCAACCTGATTTGATATTTACTGACATTAGAATGCAATTCATGAACGGCATCGAGCTTGCTGCAACGATTCAGGAAACGTGGCCGCATATCATCGTTGTTATTGTAAGCGGATACTCTTCCTTTGATTATGCTCGGGATGCACTTCGTGCCAATGTCGATGATTATCTTGTCAAACCTATTGATCCCGATGTCATCGAACAAGTATTGGATAAAGCAAGCGCAAGAATTAACAAGCAAGCTTATCTACGACAGCAGCATTATCTAAAGGGCCTGCTCGACAACGAACCTATGGGGATAGATTTCTTAACATCCTCCATGCCAAGCTTTAGCTTCCCCAGTTATATTATGATTTTTTTCAAAAAGAAAACGGCCCTATTGGAGAAGGAAAAGCCGCTTCCTCAGACGGAATACGAAATCCAAAATCAATTATCTCAACATCATTTATTACTTAAGAATGAAAAGGTCCGGCTCCTTCCAATAAAGGATCAAAAAAATGGCGTTATCATCCTTGGCTTATATGAATGCGACGATCAGAAGATTAAAGATATCGCATCTGAATGCCAACTGATCATCGGTTATGACGGATCGGCACCATCTATAGCAGCTAGTGGATCTTTCCATGAATTAACGCAAATTCATCCTATTGCCAATCAACTTCATGATGAATTGTATCATCAACTTGTTATTGGCCACACCAAACAGATTTATCTCTTTGAACAACTGCCTGCGCAAGAAAAATCCAACCTGCTGCTGGACAGTACAGACGAGAAAAAGGTTGTTATTGCGGTTGAGAAAAAAGATTGGAAGTTATTAAAAAAGTTGATCGACCATTGGTTTTACCAATGGGAGCAGCATTCATGCCCCAGTCTCTATGTACAAAGGAATATTAAAAAAATTCTTCAGTGGCTGGAAAAACACTTCCGTTCCTTGGACCCTCTTTTAAGTATCACTACGGAGAAAGAAATGGAGGAGATGATCGATTCCGCCCGCTCCTTCCGCGGAGCAGCCGAGACGTTCTGGAATTTATTATCCCATACCTTCCAATTTGAAGAACAGGAGTCAACCAGTAACAGAGGGATACGCTTAATTGAGCAAATCACAGACTATTTGACTGCAAATCTAAGCGAACCAATAGCTATGACCAATGTCATGGATAGATTTCAAATTTCAAGCACCCATTTAGGAACGCTATTTCGCAAGCATCTCGGAAAAACCTTTGTCGAATATCTAACCACTCTCCGTATTGATAAAGCGAAAGAGCTCATGCGCATTCATCCTGATATGGCTTTTAAAGAAATTTCCGAAATAACAGGATACTCGGATCGGCATTATTTCACTAAAGTATTTAAGCTTGTTACAGGCAAATCCCCTACAGATTTTAAAGAACAGCTTCTTCAGGAAGAAAATTAGGCAGCTAGCGATCTCCCTCCTGATTAGATGATATATGAGAGCAGAAAAAGGATAGGAGAGACTCCAAGGCTCGTGCAGCCTTGGAGTCTCTCCTATTTAAACTTGCAGCTATTCTTATAAGATTCCCAGCTTTGTTTCCATGATAGAGCCGGTATAACCTTCTGGCAACCGAATGCGAGCAATCATCCCTTCCGGATAGGATACGTTAAGCTGAATCGTCTTGCTGCTCTCATCAGCGGTCCACGAGACATCAATCCGCCCTCCTGCCGGGTGCGGAACACTACCCCTCGCCCATGTAAGTCCACTTGGTACAGGCGCAATCTCAACTTCAGTCCAGCCCGTCCTCAGACTCCTCACACCAAGCACCTCACGACCTAAGAAATAGGCCGGAGCAGATGACCATGCATGACAGTGACTGCGCGTTAGCATATCCGGATTAGCCCGATTCTCGAGGAAGTTCGGATATTGCTCCCAGCACGTAGTCGCGCCATGACGGATCATCGTGCCATAATGATGGCGAATATCGTCCAAGATGAGACGAACCTCACCCAGCTTGGCCAGTGCCTCATAATAGAAGAAGGACATGAATGGACTGCCAATTTGCACAAAATGTTCAGGAGGCTGAACGAGATAGGCGTCGATGATCTGCTTGCGCTCACCCTGAACGACACCCGTAAGTGAAGCGACAACCTGCGTCTGTATGCTGAGGCTGTCAGAGCGACGTCCATCCGTATGGATGCAGTCGATATAGGCCGACTTCTCTTCGCTCCAGAGGCATTCGTTGATTCTATGGGCGAGCCGGATAGCCGCTTCTTCAAACCTCGCAGCGCTCTCTTCCTCTTTCGCGATTCGTCCCATCTGTGCAGCAACTCGCAGCGTTTGAACCAAGAACATGTTCTGATGCGTGACGATACCATCGTTCGGC
Source organism: Paenibacillus baekrokdamisoli (assembly GCF_003945345.1). Classification (GTDB taxonomy): domain Bacteria; phylum Bacillota; class Bacilli; order Paenibacillales; family Paenibacillaceae; genus Paenibacillus_Z; species Paenibacillus_Z baekrokdamisoli. The sequence continues at coordinate 3,829,179 of NZ_AP019308.1, forward strand.
TGGTCGATCGGCGACCAGTCTAGCAGATTCCAGCCCTTTACATTAAACAATCCGCTCTCGTCAATCTTGAGCAAATAATGCTCCATCGTGAACCGAATATGGTCATACATTTCCACCGCGAACGCTTCATCCCCGGTCTGCTCGTAATATTCAGCACAAGCGATCGCCCAGAAGAACGTCCAGTTCGGGATCACACTGCTCCATCCGCTCGGCACTTGATTCACATATAGAGGCGATTGGTGTCTCGAGCCGGGAACAAGTCGTAAGCAGCGCTTCAGAATATCCTGTACCCCATACAAGTAATTGCTTACGAGCGCTTCGTTGCGGCTGTCACCGACCCAGAACGTTTGTTCATACGCTGGACAATCGACGAACGTATCTTCCATACACAGCTTTGTCGTATGACGGCTTATTTCCCAGATATCATTCAAAAGCGTGTCCGAGCATTCGAACCGTCCGACTTCGGCCATTGGATAGTTGCTTTGAATGAAGGTCACTCCGTATATTCGCACTGGTCTCGTTGCTCCGCGCACCGTCAGCGCCAAATAGCGGAAACCACGACGAATAGGTGTCTCATAAACCTGTCGACCTTCGTGGCACACGTAACGAAGCGTATGATCGAGGTCGAACGTATCCTGTCGATATTCTCCGGACATGTACTCGAAGCCATACCAATCGAGCACCGTTCCAGCTTCTGCCTCAACTTCAAAAGATAGATAACCGGAATATTCTTTACCTAGATCGAACAGCACTTCGGTATCATAGCCTTCAAACAGTGGCACAAGACCAGCCTCATTATTCGGAATGATTGCGTTCTGAAGCTGTGCCGGAACCGCAAACTTCACGTTCTCTTTACGCCAAACACTTAGCGCGAACACATCGACCTCAGACACGTACTTCGGATCGATTGGGCTTAACCAATCTACGAATCGCTCCAAGTCCTCTGGTCGCTTCAGCGCACCAAGTAATTTCATGTATACCGGATATTCCCAATTAAGCTCCCGAGCCGACTGATGGTCAATTGTGATGACAGCGTCGAATGGACCGATTCGGAAGAATGTAGATGCAGAATGATCCGCTAGCTGCTCTAAGGGGGAAGCGAATGACAATTCTCCACTTTCTTCTCCATATATACCAAACTGCAACTTGCCGACATGGAGGCTGCCGGACACATCGATGACGAGCAGGTTATCCCCTTCGTTCAGGTTAACGTCCACATACCGTTCGGGAGTCGTTCCATATATCCGGTCCTGGGAAATCTCTTCACCATTTAAGGACAGCGCACGAAAGCATCCTCCTGCTTGCAGAAAGCCTAATGTAGCTGAACACGCACAATTCGCGCGAATCGAAGTCACCACGAATCCAGTGCATAGAATGCCATTAGCATGCTCCTCACTGCCATCGTTCAGCGCATTGCGAACATCTAGCGCTGTCGTCACATGGAACGATCTCACCTTCGCCAATGATTCAACCCGCACGGGGTATACCGTCTCATCCGTCAGCATCGGGATGTCCCGAGGCTTTAATGTCGTCCACGGTGCCATACCGACCGAACCAAGGACAATCGCATTTGACCATCCCGCATCGTTGTAATCTAGTTCCTTCCATGATGAATCCCATGCTGAGGCATCAACATATTCAGAGAATGCTTGCTGAATCGACATTCGCGGTGCACGTGGATGCTGTCCGAGATGACGCGAGGTAAGCCAAGTCGCGTCGGTCGCGACGATGACATCCCCATCCGCATCATTAAGCTCAGCCAACAGACCACCCCGTCCCCGAAGGTAGTAGAACGTTGACAACCCGAAGTGTAGGACGAGCACGGCAATCGTATTTTCTTCGCCATACTTTAAGAGATGGCTGACTTCGTAAGTATCATAGGATTGCTCGAACGGCCACGAACGAACCGGACCTCGACCGAGCCTCGTACCATTTACGTACAGAACATAACGTGAATCAGCCGTAATTCGTAATGCTGCCCCTGAGCGAGCTTCGGCCGCAGCCGGAACGTCGAACGTTTTACGGAAGCATCTCCATTCATTACGAGGACTTTCCTCCCCTTCTCCCCAGATCCACTTAGCTTGCCAATTCACAGTCATCATTGTTCAGCTCCCCACCATTCCATTAGAATCACTTCTATTGTAAAATATATAAAAAGTTATTTTATGGGCTTATCAGGACATCATATAGGTATATAACGACATTATAAAAAGCAAATCGAGAAGGAGATAAGTGGATGCGCAAGCCAGAGCTGATGGTCGAGAAGGGGACCATTTTTTTCGAAAAAGGCTTCTCCATGTACGTCAATCGGGTGAGTGAGCGATTTGAGCTACCTGAACATATGCACGATTTCATTGAGATTTGTTATGTCTGGGAAGGAAATGGATTTCATTATATAGGAGATAAAATCATCCGTGTGACCAAGGGGGATTTGTTCTTCCTTTCCGTCGGAGTGTCTCATATTTTCCGGCCCACCTCGGCGAATCCGAAAGAGCCGCTTATTATTGGCAACTGTATTTTCGATGAAAACATATATCGATTTTTGGCGTCGGTGCTGCCCGAGGAGTACGGCATGTATCGGTTCCGTAATGTCGTCGCTGAACCCAATTGCTGGCTCCAAACTCGAGACCACTCTGGCGAAATCGGACTATTGTTCGAGTCCCTGCTCCGAGAGTTCAATGATAAACAGACGGGCTATGAGACCCTGTTATGTGGACTTCTGCTGCAATTACTGATCGGTATAGAAAGATCAATGAATAAGGAAGAACCTCATTTTAACGACAATGACCGAATGGAAGTCATTACGCGTTTCATTCAGGACCGATTGCACGAGAAGCTTACGCTGTCTGCTATCGCCCACCAGATTGGCATCGGGGTAAGACAGCTTCAACGAATCTTCTCCGAACTCACAGGCGTATCTTTCTCTGACTACCTAACGAACGAAAGGATCGATCGCAGCTGCCGCCTGCTGAGCGATCCTTCTAATCGATTCATGACAATTCTAGACATCGCTTCCAGCGTCGGCATTCATGATCCGAAACGCTTCTACAGCATGTTCAAGAGAAAAATGGGATTAACTCCAGCAGCCTATCGCACGGGACGAAAAGAAGATCGTCAAAATGAGAGCTTTACATCGGCATCTCGATCAAATTGACTTCCGAAACAGCTTACCTCTTGCCATTACCAGAGCCATACCGGATCCAAATGCGCGTTACCAAACATATGAAGCTTGAGATCTTTATTCATTATTGTTTGTCATCCCTTCTGATTGAATAGAGCTGAGATTGACTCATGTGCAGCGTTCTGGCAACAGACAGAGCTGCATAATCTCCGACTTCTTCCCCTAGAGCGGCAGGAACGATCTCGCAAACCGCCAAGGAATCCGGCAGCGCCTCTCGGTGAAGCTCTTCTTGCATATAAGGTTCAATAAGCTGTCTTTGTCTTCCATAGATACTGCCGATTATGACTTTCTGCGGATTAAGAATATCAATGAGTATAGCGACTCCGCGTCCTAGATTACGTCCGACATCTTGGAAGATGCGAAGTGCCAATGGATCGCCTCGTTCAGCAGCTTCCGCTACGTCTCTAGTCGAAATCTCATGGATGGAATCAGATGAATGACAGAAGGAAGGAAATGCTCCACCGCTATCGATTCGTTCTCTCACTACTGATTGAGTAGCCCGGGCAATCCCTCCGCCGCTGCAGAAGCCTTCGAATGATCCTGCCTTGTTATAGCCGATCGGTCCTTCATTCGCCAAACGAATATGTCCGACTTCGCCCGCATTGTCATTCGTTCCTGAATATAAACGGCCGTCCAAGATCAGCCCTGCTCCCATTCCGGTGCCGAAGGTAAGGAAGATCATATTGCGTGTTCCTTGACCCGCACCCCACTGCCATTCGGCGAGCGCGCATGCGTTGGCATCATTTTGCAAACCGATCGGTACATCAAAGTGATGTTTGATCGGACTAATGACATCGACTTTATCCCAATGGGGCAAGTTTGGGGGAGACAGAATAAGTCCACGCTGACTATCCAGAGGTCCGCCGCAGCTGATACCCACCGCTTGGAGTCGTTGCCTGTCTTCAGGGTATTTAAGAAATAAGAGTGTTAATTCATCAATCATTTGTTGGATGGTCTCTTCCGGTGTCGGCGCAGTCAGGAAGTACGCTTTATCAAGGATCTCTATTCGATTGTCCGACGAACGCCCGATCGTGACCGCGCATTTGGTTCCGCCAATATCTATTCCGGCATAGGTGATCATTCTCCGAAAAACACCTCCTCAAGCATGATGCACAACGTATGATAGATGGGAAGATGCCGCTCTTGAATATCCGGTGTTTGGTGATAGGGGACTGTAATTGTGACATCACATAGCGCCTTCATCTTACCTCCCGAGTTCCCTGTTAATCCAACGGTTTTCATTCCCTTTGCTTTAGCGATTTGAAGGGCACGAATGATGTTGCGAGAGTTTCCTGAGGTACTAAGGCTAAGAAAAACATCTCCTTCTTGGCCATAACCGTACACCTGCTGTGCGAAAACCATATCCGAATCAACGTCATTCGAGTAGGCAGTCATGAAAGCACTATGACTTACAAGCGAAATTGCGGGTAAAGCTCCTTGCAATCCATTACAAACCTCGTTAGCTTCTTCTGGAAAAAACTGCGCAAACTGATGCCGGAACGATTGGGGAACTGGACGTGTCAGCATAAAGCCTTTCATCAATTCCCCGACGATATGCTCGCTATCAGCTGCGCTGCCCCCGTTCCCGGCGACCAGTACTTTTCCATTATGCCGATAACAGGTTTCCAAGAGACTAAAGGACTGTTGGATTGCGGGAAGACATTCCTGCAATTCCGGATACTTGGTTTGAAGAACTTGAAGATGAGGATTCATGCATTTTCTTCCTTTCATCGATTAGCTATTACTCCGCTACCCTTACCTTCTGCTTATAAAAGGCAAGCATCGGCATATAAGTGCCCGTATCTAGCGGCAAATGACTGGAAGGATTCATTTCATAAGCGCCATGAACGAAAGTATCACCTTCGGGGGATCTAGACAAACGCAGTGTGATCTCGTTGCGACCTGTTATTTCCCACTGAGTAATCTCAATTTCTCCATTTGCATCTTCAACTGAAAACACTTGATCCTTCGGACCAATGGCAATAAGATAACCAGAAACGTTGGCAAACTGCAAACAAATGCTAGGAAGTATATCCTCATGCAGCCAAACAACAGAAGATAGATTTGGGGCATCTGCAGATACAAGTGCATTTGTATAAATATGAGCTAATGCAATCTTAGCCAATCTCTCACCAATGATCATATTTCCAGCAGGACTGTTATGTATTCCATCTGATAATGGACAATCCAAGGCTGGTACGGTGTAAACTTCAGGGATGATAAGAGCAGCTTGTCTCTGGGCTTCTCTCACTTTTCCCCATGATTGATTACTCTCTATGGAAGCTGGATCCGTAAATCGATTAAGCTGAACCGTTAATATAGGCAAATCCACAGCGTTCAGATCGTGGCGAATATGTTGAACCATCTTTTCAAATCGTACCAAGTAGCTCGAAGATTCCTCGGGATTGCAATCTGAACAGCCCTGATACCATAGAATGCCGCGGACTTTGCCCCCTGCCGATGCGATGATTTGCATCATATTCCGGTATAAATAACCATCCTCATCTGGATTCCAAGCCTTAAGAGGTGATCCGCCTAATGCAGTTTGCAGGAGTCCAATCGGGCTGCCTGTTTCCTGCTGAACCATCTTGCCAAAAGCTAGAAACGGAGAATGACCTGGATTAGCACCTTCTCTATTCTCATAATGAATAGAAGCTGTCGATTCGTTAAAAGGATGGGATGCCAAATCCCAGCTGCCATTATTACGCAGCAAATGAATGCCGAGCTGTGGCGGATCTTGAATGGGGCCTTTACCATACCCAGCTGCGTTACTCTGTCCGGCTATGACCCAGAGGTCACCAACTCCGATATGATGAATCATATCCCCACGGTCGGCCCATTCCAAAGCCGGATTGTTATCGATCTGCAGACAGGTTTCTAGTCGATACAGTCCCCCTGCTGGAATCCCATCCATTGTGATCTTCCAAGTCTGCCCCTCTTGCATCATACAAGGCTGCCAAGCTACAACTATTCTGCCATCCGCTTCATTCACGATTCGAGCAAAAACCTGAGCATGGCTTAATACTCTCTCCGTCATAACATCCCAAACACCTGATAATGCTAAGCTTCCAAAACCATTTTCTTGCTGTATAATCGCCCAAGGTTGTGGACCTTGCCCAATGATCACACCGATTTGCTTCATTGTAAATTTCCAGCTCCTTTTTGATAAAATCTAATTTGACCGTCGTCGTGTGACCGAGCACCGTGCATTGGTTACTACTCTAACAGCTTAGCTTCAAGCTCCTTAGACAACTGTTGATGAAAGGCAATATCCGGATGATTGATTCCATTGGACAAGCGTGTATGAATATCAATGCCTGCTTGATCCATCTGCTCCCAGATCGCATATACATCAAGTAAAGGTACAGCGTTATCAGCAGCGTAGTTACGAAGCGCATTGTTATATTTTAATAAGGTACCCTCTTCATATACGCGGATAAAATCAGGAACCAACGATTTATACATTTCCGGAACCTTAGGGTTATCTGTCTTTAACATCATAATTGTGGTTAAGAGAAGGACTTCCGCTTCCGTCTCCGTGCGTATTCGACTAATAAGGTCGCCAATAGCGGTTATATATTCTTCCAAGCCCGCTTCACCCTTATGACAATCGTTGAGTCCAAAGCAAACGGTTACTAAATCTGGCTTGTATAAGAGGACATCACGCTCCCAGCGGGTTCTAGATTGCTCTGCCGTATCCCCTCCGACACCTGAATTAATAACATTAAAATTAGCTGCAGGATAATGCTTTTCCACTCTACGACGAAGAAGCTCATGATAGACTTGTTCATGTTCCAGCTCATCAGGAGCTAGACAGCCCTGGGTAACACTATCCCCTATGGCAACATATAACACCGTTCTTGATCCTGGATTCTCGGACTTATCTTTCAATCGCTGATGAAGCCGTGGAAATTCATGTTTGCTCATAAATGGTATACTCCCTTAGGTTTCTAATACTAAAATAAGATTAGTCTACATCAATGGAGCGAGGAAGTATTTGCAGAATATTATCTATTCCAATGCTTATCTCTGCTTGCGCCAATTCGTTGGACTTAGACCTGTTTTTCGTTTGAACTCTCCGCTGAAATGATGGATATTAGGGTAGCCCGTTTCTTCTGCTACCTTTTGGATCGGCATTTCAGTAGTGGATAAGTAAGTTTTGGCCGCTTCCATGCGCAGCTCCAATAAATAATCAATCGGGGTAAATCCAGTTTCCTCCTTGAATCTTTTAATTAAATAGGTGGCTTGAAAATTGCTAATCTGCGTTAAATCTTTTAATGTAATTTTGCTTTTGTAGGTAGATTCCATGTAACGTGCTAACGCTTGGATCACATCTTTGCTTAAAGAATAGCCTGATGGGGGTGCATTGCTGTTACTTAGCTTACTATCTTTTCCGTACAGTTCTAGTGTCCCACTAACCATGAGCAGGATTTTCCTTACATTTAGTAACAGTAATTGCTCGCCATAGGGCTGATCGTGAATCTTCATGTCCAGCATGTTGCTGATTTCATTAAGACATCGTTCCATGAGGGGGGACAATGTGAAATAGGGGTCGAATCCAGATTGTAACCGATTCCATAGTAAAATATTTTGTAATTTAGAAAGATGAGGTTCTTCCTCAACTCCTGTCAATTCTATATACCAAAAAACAGCATTTTTTGAATGAATGATTAAATCATGAGGTGTATTGGGCGTTAAAATAAATAAAGAAGGTGGAGAAACCTCGTATTTTTCACCTAACCAAAGGAGTTGGAAAGAACCAGAAGCAAGAAAAAGTAATTCATAGGCAGGATGTATGCCTCCTGTTTTATATTCAGGTGCAGCAGAAACCGTAGCATCATGATAGGCGATACAATAAGATCTAAGCTTCATTTTATCCCACATCCCTTTTTCACCTATATATCCTACACCTAACATTAGTTAAAACCGAATCGCTTGTAAACCTTTTTTAAGTTAAATGTTTCTGAGTGAAATATTATACAAATAAAAACTTTATATACGTGGTGGATAAGCAGAATTTAAAGGTTGTTTATGCCCGTTTACATAAGATTTAATAAATACTTTAAAGGGTGGATTTCTTACAATGAAGGTGTAATGATAATCAAACTCTAGCTACAGAATGGAGCTTCAATATGAAAGCATTGCAAATTGTAGGAAAAGATCAGTATTCCATTATTGAGACTGCAGTCCCTGATGTGAAAGACTTTGAGATACTGGTGGAGATCCAAATTGTTTCTACATGCCCACGCTGGGATATCAATATGCTTGGGGGAGTGAATATGTTTGATTATTCCCTTACTCCCGAGTATCCATTGCAATATGGATTTCCCGGACACGAGATGGCAGGTGTGGTAAAAGCAATTGGAAGTGGGATCCGCAAATTCAAGGTTGGTGATCGTGTTGCAGCGCTTGAACATAATGGGGATGCTCCAGGTGCCTATGCGCAATATGTTTGCTTTAGAGAAGAGGATTTACTCAAGCTGCCTGATTCCATTGCTTATAAACAAGCGGTTTCATTCGAGCTGCTCAAATGTGTCATGATCGGAATGCTGCAGCTTGGGGATTTGAAGGGCAAATCCATACTGATATCAGGGCTTGGACCTGCAGGAATTCTGGCCGTCCAAATGGCTAAATTATGGGGCGCTTCACATGTAGTTGGTATCGATCTGAACCAAGAGCGTATTCAGTTTGTCAATGATCTTGGTCTTGTTGAAGCCAAGCTAGCCAGCGATTTAACCGATGAGAAATTCGATCTCGGTTACGACTGTGTAGGAGCTGCACCTTCCGTGCAAAATCTATTCAATTTCGTAGAGGAGCACATCGTTATCTTTGGCGTGTTAAGAGGGGAATTGAAATACGCCGACCATTTGTGGTTCAAAGGCTTTAAGCTGGAGTCTTATAAGTATCGAGGACTTGTTCAGAGAGATCATGATTTGTTGATTGATCTGGTAGCGAATAAGGGCTTGAACATGGAGTGCATCCAAACCTATCATGGTTCCTTTGTTAACTATCATGAAGCTGTGCAGCTGCTAAGAGAGCAAAAAGCGATTAAGGTTTATTTCTACCCCCAAGAGGACTTTGAGGAAACAGCTGTTTCCGGTGAATCCCTATGATAGGAAAAGCAGTCGTTTTTACTGAAAAGCTGAAGGTAGCCTATCAAGATGTCAGCATACCTACTCTACAGGATGATGAGATTATGATAGACATTGAGCATTCTTGGATTAGCAATGGAACGGAATCCTCTTTTCTCCGTGGTGAGAGAACAGATGGGGAAACACCGTTCAGAGATGGTGATCCGCTTCCATTTCCACAAGTAGCAGGGTATCAGAAGGTTGGCAGAATTACCTTAATGGGAAACAATGTGCAAGGCTTTGCAATTGGCGATCGAGTCTTTGCTACGATAAGTAAGGTTAATAATATGTTTTTTTCTACTGGAGGGCATGTCAGTCCTGCTGTCACCCATGAAAGCCAGGTGTGGAAGCTTCCAGCTGAAATTGATCCTATTGCTTATTCGGGTCTCGTATTAACCCAGGTAGGCTATAACTGCGGAATCTGTCCGCCCGTTAAAGCAGGCGATTATGCAATCGTCATTGGAGATGGAATGGTTGGGCAATGGGCGGCGCAAACCCTGCTGCATCGCGGAGCTCATGTCATTGTACTTGGTAGACATGATGACCGTTTGGCTTTGCTTCCAGAAGCTATTACGCGAGCAAATGTGAAAACATCCTCTATTCAAGAAGCGGTGCAGGCTGTAGCTGGTAAATTCTCCATCATTGTTGATACGGTGGGATCTTTAACAACGGTTACAGAGTTAATTTCATTAGCGCAATCCGGCTGTCATTTAGTTTCGGCTGGATTCCTCGGCGAGGATGGTCGGATTGACATCCAAATGCTGCGCACCAAAAATGTCACCTTGCATTGTCCATCCGGCTGGAATCAACAAGCTATGGATGAGACCTTGCAGGGGATCACAGAGGGCTGGCTTCAAACCACTTCACTAGTTACACATCGCTTTCCTGTCGAACATGCTAAGAAAGCATGGGATTTAATATTGGATCCCAAACAGACCAAGCTTGGCGTTATTTTAGATTGGATTTGATAAGGACCGACCAATCATTTAGATATTGCCCCAGATGACCCTCGATTTTTGTTCATTCGACATAAATAAGGGGTAAGCTCCGCTTACCCCAAACCCAAAACTTATAAATTCTTATCTGTACGCCTTGCTGCCCGATGCGAAGCCCTCTTTGAGCTTGAAGACAAGCGTAAACAGCACTTTATCGCCGGTAATCGGAGCGTCCCCTCCTGTCTCGTCAACCCATGCTGCCTTCACCCTCTTCCCTTCCGCTCATTAGAATCTAAATCAAATCGGACTTCTGCAGAAGCTTCTGAACCATTACTGCCACTTCCGCTCTTGTGATGAACGCCTCCGGAGCTAGCTCCTTCCAGTTTCGTCCCGTTACAAGCCCGTAATTCAAGCAGTCGGCAATCCCGTCCCTCGCCCAACTTGAAATCGCCCCCGCATCAGTGAAGGCGTCCAATGCTTGTCCCGCAACCGGGGAAGTTTTTTCTTTCAGCTCCGTAAGGGTCATCGCTCTTGCCATAAGGGACATCGCTTGTTCCCGCGTAATCTTATCGTTCGGACGGGCTGTACCGTCCGCGAAGCCTCTGATCAAGCGATATTTTGATGCCGTCCCGATCGCGCCGGCGTACCAGCTATTCGGATCGACGTCGCCGAACGGGGACTTCTCCAATTCGGGCTTCAGACCGAGACCGCGAATCAGAATCGCAGCGAACTCCGCGCGGGAAATTTCTTGATCGGGACGATACAGGCCGCTGCGGTCTCCGTTCACGACGAGTCGAGACCCCATGTCGTTGACGACTTGCTTGGACCAGTGCCGCTCGACGTCCTTAAACTCTATAGGGTTCCAAATCAAGGAAACCAGACCGTTTGTTCTGCTATTGACCTTCGCGTAAACCTTTCCGTCCAGACGGACGATCCTCGTCGGCAAATGCCGCAGCGTCCCGTCCGCTTCGTTCGCCGCCCCAGTCGTAATTCGCTCGGGATCAACGCCGTCCGGTATCGCGATCAGTCTTTCCACATAGGCGTCGAATTCGGCGATCTCGATCGTACGGCCGTTGTAAACGGCTCTTAGGGCAAATTCCAGCGGCGGTACGACGATTGAGGCATTCCCCTTCGTCGTTGTCTGAGCTTGGGCCGCAGCGACGACGATCTGAACCTGAATATCCCGCAAGTTCGCGGATTCGCCGAACCGGTCGACGATCGAACGAAGATCGATCCTCTCGGTCGGAATGCGGAAGGTGGCTTTATCCGTTTGCAAGAGCAATACCGCTTGGCGAGATGCCATCTTCTCGATCAACTCCGACTGGAGTTGTCCGATGACCACGTCGGATCCGCCCTTCGTCCGAATCGAGACTTCCGGGGACGGACCCTCGGTCGCGAGCTTGTTCTCCAGCTTCTTCCCGTCGACGATGATCGTCGCGACCGTCCGCCCGTTTTCTTTCGTCACCTTGGTCGTTCCCGCTTTCTCCTGCTTGCCGTTGACGTATACGACCGCGTCGTCCGATTCCGGCGATGACGGGACGCTTCCATTGCCTCCGCCACCGGACGGCTGATACGGCGTAACCCCATTGGATGCGGCCGAAGGGAAGCTGTTCCCTGCGCCGTTGGCGGCAACGACCGTAAACGTATAAGCCGTTCCGTTCGTCAAGCCAGTGGCTTTGATCGGGCTGCTCAAGCCGCTCGCCGTCGCGCCTCCAGGACTGGCAATTACGGTGTAGCCGGTAATGGCGTTGCCCCCGTCGTAGGTCGGCGCCGTGAAACTGACGGTCGCTTCTCCGTTGCCCGCCGTCGCCGTCACGTTCGTCGGTGCATCCGGCACCGTCATCGGCGTGACAGCATTCGACGCCGCGGAAGCGACGGAGTCTCCTTCTTTGTTGGTGGCAACGACCGTGAACGTATACTGCGTGCCGTTCGTCAAGCCCGAAACTTTGATCGGGCCACTCAAGCCGCTAGCCTTTACGCCTCCCGGACTCGAGGTCACAGTATATCCGATGATGGCGCGGCCTCCATTGTTCGCGGGCGCCGTGAAACTGACGGTCGCTTCCCCGTTGCCCGCCGTCGCCGTCACGTTCGTCGGCGCGTCCGGCCTGTCAAAAACCCACCTCTGGATGCGATGATTGTCGAAGTCGGCTACGTAGATGTCTCCCTTGCCGTCTACCGCCACGCCAGTCGGACTGCTGAACTCGCCCGGGCTGCTTCCGGATTGTCCGCCGATTTTCCCCCACTCTCTCCACGTTCCATTGGATACGTCCAACATCTGAATCCGATTATTGGACATATCCGCCACATATACATTCCCATTGACGTCTACCGTCACGTCGTAAGGTTCATAAAACTGTCCTAGCCCGCTTCCCATCCCATAGCCGATCACTTCCCACTCGTCCCCCGGTTGCCAGTTCGTTGGGTGATTCTGAAGAATGGAAAGGTTCAGCTTCTGGATTCGATGATTATCGGTATCGGCCACGTAAACATTCCCGTCGCCGTCTACCGCCACGCCCGACGGACTCTTAAACTTGCCTGGCGTTTTCCCTCTTCCGTAACCGATCGTCTCCCAACTGCCTTTGGAGACATCCAGCTTCTGGATACGATTGTTATTGATGTCTGCGACATATACATTGTCGTAACGGTCTATCGCTACGTCGTTCGGAAATTCAAATTGGCCGGGATTGCTTCCTCTTCCGCTGGCAATCACCGTCCACTCGCCATCCGTCCCTTGGGAGACGTCCAATTTCTGGATACGGTGATTATCCCGATCGGCGACGTAGACGTTGCCTTTAGAGTCGACGGCTGTGCCCGTCGGATTCAAGAACTCGCCCGTTCCGCTTCCGGACCCTCCGCCGATTTTCCCCCATCCGCGCCACTTACCTGTGAGCATGTCCAGCTTCTGAATGCGATGGTTATCGTATTCGGTCACATATAGATTGCCTTGGCTGTCCATCGCGACTCCAGTCGGAGAACTAAACTCTCCCAAACCTTGCCCCGCGATCGTAGCCTGATACCCCCACTCGCTCCAAGTTCCGTCAGCCGCGTCAAGTTTCTGAATTCGATGATTATCGGTATCGGTCACGTAGACGTTCCCTTTTCCATCGACCGCCACGCCGTACGGCTGATTGAATTCGCCCGGCCCGTTACCCGATCTGCCGTCGCTCTTCTTCCAATCGCTCCAAGCCTCGCTTGTCGCATCCCGCTTCTGGACGCGATTGTTTTGGGTATCGGCCACGTACAGATTTCCATCTCGATCGATTGCGATCGAGGACGGGGAGTTCAATTGTCCCGGAAGATTGCCTTTCCCGCCCGAAATCCAATCCCAATTGCCCGTTGCCCCTTCGGATACATCCAGCTTCATAATGCGATAATTGGCGGAATCGACCACGTAGACGTTGCCGTTGCCGTCAACTGCTACGGCTCTCGGGAAACTGAAGCCTGTGTAATATATCCAAGTATTCGATGCGGCCTCCAGCTTACGGATGAGGTTGTTATCAGTGTCTGCAACGTAGACGTTGTCGGCACTGTCTACGGCCACGCCTTTGGGATGGTTAAAACTCACCTGATTGCCGATCGTCTTCCACTCGCCTGGCAGTCCCGCCGAAACATCAAGCTTCTGAATACGATTGTTGTCCGTATCCGCCACGTAGACGTTCCCTTCACCGTCGACCGCCACAGCTCGCGGATGATCGAACTCTCCAAGGCCGCTTCCAGGCCCCCCGGCGTTCGTATTCAAGACGCTCCAAGCCCCGGTTGCCGCATCCCGCTTCTGGATGCGATTGTTGTCGGTATCCGCCACGTAAACATTCCCGGCGCCGTCGACCGCTACGCCGGATGGAGTAGCAAACGATCCGACGAAGTCGTTGCTTGCGATTCCCGGTTTGCCGTATTGCGTCCAATTCCTGGATTGTGCCGAAACCGACGAGACGTGGGGCAAGACCAGCAATAGGGTTATGAACCACAACAACGTTTTTTTAGAGTATCGTTCTACGTATTCCCACTTGTTTGAAATCATGCTACTTAAATCCCCCTTTTAATATCGTAACTCGCAGAAGTTCAACACTTTACGACAATGCCCGCCTCGAGCCTATCGTTCCGTCATGTACGACATAATTCGACTTGATTATACATAACCCCGCTTAACAATCACTGAACAAGTCTTGGGCTTTCGATGGCCTGCGCAAGATGTAAAAGTAAAAGAGGGCTCGAAAGCCCTCTAGCACATGTGATCCAAAGAAACAATCTCTGGCTTCTCCTTCTTCATTAGACAATGGACAAGCAATAGATGATAATAAATCTATACTTGAATCACGGAGGCGCAGCACAATGCAAAAACTAGGCAGAAATGACCCTTGTCATTGCGGCAGTGGCTTGAAATATAAAAAATGCTGTCTGGACAAGGACGAAGCAAACAAAGTCACTCGGTTAACTCCCCCTAATCCGAAAAAGCCTGCAGATATCATCGAAACCGAGATGACTTGGCCTAACGAGCTGCACAAGCTCATTGCCAAACATTTTTTCAATCAAACCTACGGCTTGTACGATAACGAGGAAATCGTCACCGTCATTCAGATGTGGAACGTCTTTGCCAATGAAATTGTTCCAGTCACGAAAAAAATCGGGGTATACCCAGCAGCGCTGGAGTATATTCTCTGCCAAATTTACGGATATGAAGTCACCCAAAGCACGCTAGCTGACAAATATGACGTATCGGTCGGCACGTTATCGCAGCGGGCTAATCAGATCTTCTCTTATCTGGATGAGCGACTACCTGAGTTGCCGGATTCTCCGCCAGGGCCGAACATTTCGGCTGCTTCCTCTCTCAACTCACAGATAAATATGGAGAAGGAGATGCAGCGTCTCCACGCATTGCTCGAAGAGCAAAATTTCAGCACCCTTGAGGAAGCTAACGCGTTCCTTCAACAAAATATTAATAAGAAGCCTGTCATACGTAAAAAACTTAGCGACTCCGAGCAAGCTGCGGAACTTCTTTATGCGGCATGGGACGATCCGACGGATCAAGAGGATGCGCTTCTCCATGATCCCAATAGCGTCGATGCGTACAACCTATTAGCCGAAAGTGCAGCTGCCTTTCCTAAAAAAATGGCCTTTTACTACAAGCAGGGAATGACGGTCGGAGAGAAGCATCTCGGCGAAGCGTTCTTCCAGGAAAACAAAGGACATTTCTGGGGCTATTTGCCCACGCGACCTTATATGAGAGCGAAGATGGGTTACGCTGAAGCTTGTGCCAAGTTGGGGAATATGCCGGAGGCCATGAAGCATTACCGCGAGCTGCTGGAGCTGAATCCGAACGATAATCAGGGCGTACGCGATCTGCTTCTGCCCGCCTATATCGAGACGTTGGAGTGGAAGAATGCGGCAGCGCTAATTCAACAATATAATAATGATGGCAGCGCAGCCTTTAACTACAGTCGAATCCTGGTCGAATACGGGATGAACGGACAATCCCCGAAGCTGGCTGCTTTAATCAAGAAAGCTACCGCACATAATCCTTATGTTCCCGCTTATCTGCTGGGCAAGAAACGGCTCCCTCGCGAAATGCCTGAATATATGGGGTATGGAGATGACCGGGAAGCCATCGTATATGCGCATTTGAACCGCAAACTATGGCTAATTCGTCCGGAGCTTATGCAGCTTCTTCCTGCGGTAAGGAAATAATTAGTTAAGGATGCCTTTCAAAATGGAAACCAGCTTCACTCCCGCTGATTACCGACAGCCGAAGTAGGACGGTAAGAAGTTAATAGAATGCCGAGGATTCTCAAAAAAGAAACGGCTATCGCCGTCCTTGAATGTTGATATATCTGGCTGATTCCATAAGCAATTGTATTTATAGCTATACAGACAATAAACCCGCCATATTTAATTGGCGGGTTTATTAACTACAATATCACTTGCCGAACACTTCCACGTTCAATTATCTGTGTAGGAAGCTTAACGCTTTCAATTCTGCTACCCTCTGAGGCCATCTTCTGAAGGAGTAAATCGAAAGCCTTTTTGCCTAATTCATCTGGAGACTTCATTACAGTAGTTAGCGAAACTCTGCCCACTCTGGAAATCATCAGGTCTGTAAATCCGACTACAGATAAGTCTTCCGGAATTTTACGACCTAATTCTTCGGCTATATTCATCACTTGAATGGCAACTAAGTCATTCGAACAGAATAGAGCCGTCATGTCTGGGTTCTGCTCAAAAAAACGAGCTAATCTGCTAGAATCCTTCTGTTCGTTATCCCAATCCGAGATGATGGCATTGATCATAAAGGGGATCTCGGCATCAAGCTGAGCTTGAATAAACCCATAATAGCGGTCTTCCCTGCTCATAATGCCTGAAATCGGCTCAGAAATAAAACCCACATTACGGTGTCCTTTGTCGATTAAATACTTGGTCATCTCGTAAGCACCCAGGAAATGATCATGGTAGATCGCCGTAATGTCCACTTCACGAAACACCCGGTCGATAATAACGACTGGAAAATCGTTCAGATGGAGCCGTAATACCTCTTGCCCACACATCCTCCGCTCACCCGGAAATAGCACAATGCCCCGTACCCTTCCCCCACTGCTAACCTCCCGTAGGATTTCGTCCTCTTGCTCAAGATCGTTACCCGTCACTCGGATGAGTACTTCCCAACCATGGAAAGCTCCTTCCTGTAGGAACGCAGTAACGACCAAGCCAATAAACTCATCCAGCATAGGAACAACAATGACGACCGCTTGCTGTGGCACCAGCGACATTCCTGACAGAGCTGCAGCTTTAAGCATAGTCTCAGTATTCTCTGCAAGGAAAGTCCCTCTCCGAGGCAAGCGATAAAGAATACCTTCCTTGGCGAGAAGCTCGAGAGCCTGTTTGCTTGTTCTTCGGCTTACGCCAAATAGATCGGCAAGCTCTCCCTCTGACGGAACCGGGTCATGGGGCTTCAGTTGTCTTTCAACAATTAAAGCCATTACCTTCTGACGCATTTGCTCATATAACGCGATAGGTCCTTTAATCAGCTGTTCCTTTATGTTTTTGTGCATATCCGCTCATCCTTCATCAGCAATGTATCACTGATACTAACATAATGCTTTTGGATCGACTAATCAACGCAATTGCAGCAATTTCTCCGCATATCCGCTTTCCAAATACGCCTTCATCGGATTGGGGGCAATCCCCATTTCCTCACGAACAGCATGTAGGAGCGGTGTCGGATCTTGTTCGAAAGCTTCTCTGACAACCGCTTCCGCAGCAAGAACGTCACCGCGATCTTGCGCTTCTGCTAGAAAATCCCAATTGACAAGCAATGCCTTGGCATATTGGTACTGAACATTGAGTACGGAACGGATCATGGCAGGAATCTTCGGCTCGATATTATGACTTTGGTCAATCATATAGGCGATATTTCGAGCATTTTCTTGAACAAGCGGATGAGCTTGATCCCTTTCTGCAGATAAGATCTGATGGAAGATTAGGAAGAGCTCGTAAGGGTTCATCGATCCAACGATAAGATCATCGTCCGCATATTTACGAGCATTGAAATGAAAGCCGCCAAGCCGCCTCTCGTCTAGTAAATAAGCGACGATATGCTCCACGTTCGTACCTTGGGCATGATGTCCGGTGTCAACCAGCACCTCTGCCTGAGGTCCTAGCTTATGAGCCAATTGATACGCCATTCCCCAGTCTGCCAGATCCGTATGATAGAAGGCCGGCTCAAAAAATTTGTATTCGATCAGCATCCGCATGTGAGGATCCATTGACCGGTACATCTCCGCGAGCGCTTCCTCCATGTACCCTTTTCTCCTTCTAAGATCAGCCTGCCCTGGATAATTCGTACCGTCTGCAAACCACAAGCTGATATCCCGGGACTTTACGGCCCTTGCGACGTCCACGCACTCAATCAGATGGGCAACGGCTTTGCTTCTTACTCTCGAATCATGGTTACATACACTGCCCAGCATGTAATCGTCATCCTGAAATAAATTCGGGTTAACGGCTCCAATAGTAATACCCAAAGACGCTGCCCTGTTACTTAATTGGCTATAGTCGTCGACTTTGTCCCACGGAATGTGAATGGCTACACTTGGGCACAGTCCCGTTACTTCATTTACCTTAGCTGCATCCTGTAATCTCTCATCCACTGTACGGGCTGCCCCAGGCTGCTTGAACGTTCTGAATCGCGTCCCTTGATCGCTATATCCCCATGAGGGCGTCTCGATTTGCAGCATTTTCAGCTTTTCTTTGATTCCATTCAGCGAGATGCCTCTGTCCTGCTGCCGTTTCTCAAACTCCTGATAAGCCCTATCCATCATATCGCCTTCACCTCAC
This sequence comes from Paenibacillus baekrokdamisoli, assembly GCF_003945345.1. Taxonomy (GTDB): domain Bacteria; phylum Bacillota; class Bacilli; order Paenibacillales; family Paenibacillaceae; genus Paenibacillus_Z; species Paenibacillus_Z baekrokdamisoli. Next base: position 3,847,751 of record NZ_AP019308.1, read on the forward strand.
GTAATATACTCACGGAACTTCTCTGTCAATTCGTATAAATCCTGATCCTTCTTAAAAATACTTGAGGTGCCTGCCACGAATATATCCGCACCCGCCAAGCGCATCTTCTGCGCATTCTCACAGCTGACGTTGCCATCTACTTCAATCTCGATATGCGAATGTCCGACTTGCTCTAGGTATTGTTTTAATTTATGGATCTTCCCTAGAGTGGCAGGGACAAGCTTCTGACCAGCGAACCCCGGATTAACCGTCATAATCAATACGATATCGATGTCGTCGAGAATATCGTCTAACGTATAAATCGGTGTGGAAGGATTTAGAGCGACCGAAACCTTGGCCCCCGTGTCTCTAATCTGCTGAAGCGTTCGTTGCAGATGAATCGTGGCTTCCTGATGGACCGATACGATATCACCGGGACGAATCGCGAAGATCGGAAGAAAATCCTCTGGCCGGTTGATCATCAGGTGAATATCGAACGGAATGTCCGTCATCTCTCTGACACTATTTATAAAGTCTGGACCGAGGGTAAAATTAGGCACGAAGCTACCATCCATGATGTCCACGTGTAAATAATCAACACGTGCCCGCTCCAATGCTCTTATCGTTGTCTCCAAATTTCTGAAATCTGCGCACATGATAGATGGCGATATTCTGCCTCCCATTACTGCACCTCCTTATCTATTAAGGCTTACGGTTGCACGATAATCCGCATCCCGACATGATCTTCTGCCGCGCTTATCGCTTGGTTGATCTCATCAAGGGGATACCGATGAGAGATATAACGCTTCATATCAATAACGCCTGAGCCGATTAAATCAATGGCTTTCTGATGATGTGCAGGTAAGGAACCGTGCGCCCCGTGAACGAACAGCTCTTTGTAATGAATAATATTGGTATCTAGAGTAACCATCGATTTCCCCTTAGGTAGACCGCCGAAGAAGTTCACCCGTGCGCGATTTTTCGCCATATAGATCGCATCTACCTGTGCTTCCGGTGACGGGTTCGAAGTGATGACCACGTCTGCTCCCAGTCCGCCCGTTTCCTCCAATACCCGTTCGATGGCGTTCTCCTCAGATGAACAGATATAAGCATGTGCACCGAACTGCTTAGCCATCTCCAATCGGGGTCTGGAACGTTGCACGAGGATCACCTTTGTGGCACCCATCAGCTTCGCAACCTCTATAATCATGCAGCCGATAGGACCTGCACCGATAACAACGACTGAATCCCCCAGTTTAATGTTCGATAGCTCCAAGGCATTTAGAACGCAAGCGAGCGGTTCGGCCAGAGCGCCCTCCTCATAGGAGATATGATCCGGGATCTTGTGGATTGGACCGTAATTCACCATCGTCTTGTTCAACAGTACATATTCTGCGAAGCTGCCCGCGAATTGGTAGCCCATAGCGTAGTTGATCTGGCAATTGTTGCCGATTCCAGCCTCACAGAAGATACATTCCCCGCAGGGTACGTCCGCACCCAGAGAAATTCGATCTCCTATTTTGAATTTTGTTACATTTTGGCCTAGTTCAACAATTCGCCCCGCAGACTCATGCCCAAGCACTTGCGGAAGCGTCACCCTGTTATTCCCATGGCGGAATATCCGGATATCCGAACCGCAGATACCCACAGCCTCGACCTTCATCAGAATACTGTCCCCATCTACGGATGGTCTTTCCACTTCCTTTACGACCATTTGCTCTAATTGCTCTAAAACAGCTGCCTTCATCATTTATCCTTCTCCACCTTTATTGATTCGTTAGAATTGACATACATGACTTTGTTAAAGAAGCCTTGACGGTCACGCATCATAACCATTCCCTCATAGACCCCCTCGAGCGCAAGCTTGTGGCTAATGAGGGGCTTCAAATCCAGCTTGCCCGCTGCCATATAATCGACGGCTAGCTTCCACTCGTTCCTTGGAATGTCCGAGTAGGAGGAATTCCAAGTGCCGCTTAGCGTAAGCTGCTTACGGAGAATTTCCCAATAACCGTCCTGCGTCAGGCTCATACCCCCGGTTGGATTGCCCATCAACACTACCTTACCTAGGTTCCGGGTTGACTTCAGACAATTTTCCCATGAAACCGCGCTTCCGGCTCCTTCTACCGATACATCTACGCCTCGTCCCGTCAGCCGGTATACCCACTTCTGTATGTCGCTCTGTAAGGGATTGCATACATCGGGGAACCCCTGACCTACGGCAAAATCAAGCTTAGCCGGATCAATATCCGCGAGCAATACACGGGATGCCCCCCAGGCTCTGGCCCACAGTGCCAGCATTATGCCGATCGGACCGGCTCCGCTGATCAGAACCTGATCGCCGATGCCAATTCCAGCTTGCCGCAAAGCATGTACGGCTACCGCCGCAGGCTCAACCATGGCCAATTCCTCATAGGACAACATATCGGGCGCAGCGACCAGATTCCATATTGGGATGCAGATGAATTCGGCGAAAGCACCATCTCGTCGCGAACCCATGTAATCGTAGTCCTCGCACTGGGCGAATTCACCGATCTCGCAAGAAGCGCATTTGCGACAAGGCAGCAAAGGAAAGACTGCTGCTCTTCTTCCGATCCAGCCGGGATCAACGCCTTCTCCCGCTTGTACGACTAGCCCTGAGAATTCATGCCCGGGTATTGTCGGGAAACGGTAGGTTCCCTTGGTAAATACCCGCGGAATGTCGGATCCGCAGACCCCGCATGCTTTGATCTGCAGAAGCACTTCGCCCTCTTTAGGCGTGGGAGTCTCGACTTCCTCCACGCGCAAATCTCCGAGTCCGTGCAGTACGCAGCCCTTCATCCTTCCCCCTCCAATCTTATATCCGTGCTACTTAGTTCTTAATAAATTGGCGCCAGTAGTTTACCGACTCTATGTGATCTTGGATAATTCTGAATTCGGTCGACCACGCTTCCCGATGGGAAAGTTCGAAGATAATTTCCGCCTCGGTTGCACCCGATTGTTCAATGGCTTCGATCAATGGCTCACCATGAATGATGCCGAGCTTATTGTATTCTTCCGTGAATGGCCAATGCCGACTGTGGTCCTTCTCGGTTTGCTGGATATGGATGATTGGCGAGACGCTGCCAAGCTCCCTAACCCACCGGTACGGATCACGATCATTCGGATGGGGAGCGTGCCCCACGTCCAGACATACCTTGAAAGGAATTCCGGCACCATCGTTTAATCTCGCTAGTAGCTCCTTGGTATCCTCGACCGTATTCGCCATTTCCCGTGGAATAGACATCGGCTCGAAATTCAAATATTCCATACCCAGCTCCTTACAGTACCAGCTAAGATCCTGCCAATGCTTGATCCCTTCTTCGATGATATATTCCCTGCGCTGAACGTTGTCATAATCAGCAAAAGTGAGTATGCCGAAGTGACTACCTGTCGTTCTCGCTCCCATCTGAACAGAGATGTCTGCGAATCTCTTAAACCAATTCAGCCAAGCTTTGCGGGTATCTGCATCCGGATGCATGAAGTGATTAACACGCGTAAATGCACTCGTAAACGTACTTGTGATTGCAAGATTGTGCTTCTGTGTGCACACATTGATCCTCTCCACCTGGCGGTCCACAATGTCAGGAGGTAGAAATACGTTCAACAAATCGGCGACGAATTGAACGTATTTGATCCCTAAATCTTCAGCTACAATACGCGCCCACACTTCAGGCTCAACGTACTTGTTGATTGCAAAACCAAGATTGATTCCCAGCTTTAAATTTGCCATCCTGACACTCCTCTGAATCTATTCATCCTGATAGATTTTTATTGATACATTTAATACTATTATGTGTCACTGATACATTCAAGTGGGGTTTTCAAATAAAAATAATGATTATTGACTACGCCCGCTTCTCGATCAGCATATCCACCAAGCGCAGGAAATTTCGGAGAAGGCAAGCACAAGTACCAAAACGCCAAGAGAGACTCCAAGGTAAGTGCAGCCTTGGAGTCTCTCTTCATTAAAATCACAGCTAAGCTTATAAGATTCCCAACTTCATTTCCGTGATCGATCCAGTATAGCCTTCCGGCAACCGGATGCGAGCCATCATCCCTTCCGGATAGGACAATTTAAGCTGAATCGTCCGGTTACTCTCATCAGCGCTCCATGAAACATCAATCCGTCCTCCTGCTGGGTGCGGAACACTGCCCTTCGCCCATGTAAGTCCGCATGGAACAGGTGCAATTTCAACTTCGGTCCAACCCGTCGTCAAACTCCTCACGCCAAGCACCTCACGACCTAAGAAATAGGCTGGGGCAGACGACCACGCATGGCAGTGACTGCGCGTTAGCATATCCGGATTAGCCCGATTCTCGAGGAAGTTCGGATATTGCTCCCAGCACGTAGTCGCGCCATGACGGATCATCATGCCATAGTGATGGCGAATATCGTCCAAAATAAGACGAACCTCGCCCAGCTTGGCCAGTGCCTCATAATAGAAGAAGGACATAAATGGACTACCGATTTGCACAAAGTGTTCAGGAGGTTGAACGAGATAAGCATCGATAATCTGTTTGCGCTCTCCCTGAACGACTCCCGTAAGTGAGGCTACAACCTGCGAATGTATGCTAAGACTTTCGGAGCGACGACCATCCGCATGGATGCAATCGATATACGCCTTCTTTTCTTCATCCCACAGCTGCTCATTGATTGCACTTGCAAGTTCGTTGGCCGCAGCCTCAAATATCGCAGCGCCACCCTCATCCTTCGCAATCCTCCCCATCTGTGCAGCTACGCGCAACGTCTGTACCAAGAACATGTTCTGATGCGTGACAACGCCGTCATTGGGCTGGTCGATCGGCGACCAGTCTAGCATGTTCCAGCCTTCTACATTAAACAAGCCGCTTTCGTCAATCTTGAGCAAATAATGCTCCACAGTGTACCGAATAGCGTCATACATCTCCACCGCGAATGCTTCATCCCCGGTTTGCTCGTAATATTCAGCACAAGCAATCGCCCAGAAGAACGTCCAGTTCGGAATCACACTACTCCATCCGCTCGGCACTTGGTTCACATAGAGCGGCGATTGGTGCTTGGAGCCGGGAACCAATCGTAAGCAACGCTTCAGAATATCCTGCACCCCAAACAAATAATTGCTTACAAGCGCTTCGTTGCGACTATCGCCGACCCAGAACGTTTGTTCATATGCCGGGCAATCGACGAACGTATCTTCCATACACAGCTTTGTCGTATGTCGGCTTATTTCCCAGATGTCGTTCAGAAGTGCATCAGAGCATTCAAACCGCCCGATTTCGGCCATCGGATAGTTGCTTTGAATGAAGGTTACACCATAAATACGCACCGGTACCTTTGCCCCTCGCACCGTCAACGCCAAGTAACGGAATCCACGGCGAATCGGTGTCTCATATACTTGTCGACCTTCATGGCATACGTAACGAAGCGTATGATCTAGGTCGAACGTATCCTGTCGATATTGTCCAGACAGGTATTCGAATCCGTACCAATCAAGTACCGTCCCAGCTTCCGCCTCGACTTCGAATGATAGATACCCGGAATATTCCTTGCCCAGATCGAACAGCACCTCGGTATCGTAGCCTTCGAATAAGGGCACGATACCCGCCTCAGTATTCGGAATGATGGCGTTCTGAAGCTGTGCGGGAACCGCAAATTTCACGTTCTCTTTACGCCAGACACTTAGCGCGAACACGTCTACCTCGGACACGTACTTCGGATCGATTGGACTAAACCAATCTACGAATTGCTCCAAGTCCTCTGGTCGTTTAAGCGAACCGAGCAATTCAAGATAGATCGGGTGCTTCCAATTGAGCTCACGAACAGGCTGATGATCAATCGGAATGATAGCGTCGAATGGACCAATCCGGAAGAAGGTAGATGCAGATTGATCAGCTAGCAGCTCTACAGGAGCAACGAATGACAATTCCCCACTCTCTTCTCCATACACACCAAACTGCAACTTTCCGGCATGGAGGTTATCGGACACATCGATGACGAGCAGATTATCCCCTTCATTCAGGTTAACATCCATATAGCGTTCCGGAATCGCACCATATATCTGGTCCTGAGAGATCACTTCGCCATTAATGGATAGCGCGCGAAGGCATTCTCCTCCATGCACAAATCCAAGTGTTACTAAACCCGCACAATTTGCGCGAATCGAAGTCACCACGAACCCAGTAAATTCAATCCTATTCGCATGGTCCTCACTGCCATCGTTCAGCGCATTCCGAACATCAATCGCTGTTGTCGCATGGAACGATCTCACCTTCGCCAATGACTCAACCCGCACGGGGTACACCGTCTCGTCCGTCAGCATCGGGATATCCCTAGGCTTAAGTGTCGTCCAAGGCGCCATACCGACCGAACCAAGGGCGATCGCATTCGACCATCCCGTATTGTTATCTGCTAGCTCCATCCATGATGAATCCCATGCTGTGGCATCAACGTATTCGGAGAATGCTTGCTGAACCGACATCCGTGGTGCTCGTGGATGCTGTCCAAGATGACGCGAGGTCAGCCAAGTCGTGTCGGTCGCGACGACGACATCCCCATCCGCATCATTAAGCTCAACTAACAAACCTCCCCGTCCTCGGACATAGTAGAACGTCGACAACCCGAAGTGCATGACGAGCACAGCAATCGTATTTTCTTCGCCAACCTTTAGAAGATGACTAACTTCGTAAGTATCATAAGACTGCTCGAACGGCCATGAGCGAACAGGCCCCCGCCCAAGCCTCGTCCCATTCACGTACAGGACATAACGTGAATCAGCCGTAATTCGTAATTTAGCGCCTGAGCGAGACTCGGCTACAGCCGATACGTCGAATGTTTTACGGAAGCATCTCCATTCATTACGAGGACTTTCCACCCCTTCTCCCCAAATCCACTTGGCTTGCCAATTCATAGTCATCATTGTTCAAGTCCCCATCCATTTCGTTAGATTGTCTTCTTTTGTAAAAAACAGAAAGCGCTGCTGCTGGAATCAACGAATAAATGGCTGATGCAATTGAAACACTTGGATATCCCCTGCTTTTAGGGAGAATCGTATAGAATCGTTAACATCCCTCTCCACTAAGGTATTAGCTCCTTCTGGAAACCATGGCGTTACTCGGTCATAGGTGAAAGGCAAACTCACTGTAAACTCCGTATCCCTATTCGTCGTGTTATGAACAAATAGAAAGGCGCCATCTTGACCATCATGCTTCCATTCCAGAACATCTGCACGAGCCTGACCGCCATGAACCTTCACATAAGGCTCCAAACCAAGCTCTTCCTCAAGTATTTTTCGCATAAAATTAAGCGTATTCCTATCCTGTTCTTGCCAATAGGATGCGCCCAATAATGTGCCTACCCAGACCGCTTTCCCTTTCCCATAATCTGCAACAGTTACAGCAGCCGAGCTATCTTCACTGAATGTTGCGGCAACCCTTACATCCCTTAGTAACTCAATTTCCGTTTTGTAGTATGAACCTTGAGCAGGATCATTTCCCATCACACTGTTCAATGGAATTTTCTGCTTGGATTGAACCGTAACATTATGATAACTATGATCTAAGTTTTCTATAGAATGAATCCACGTTTCACGTATTCCAAATACTTCATCAAATCCATATCCAGGTACTTGATAGCTATGCGTGCCATCCTCCGCTTGCAAGGCTCCAAAGGAGCATTCGGATAGAAGAATTCCACCTTCGCTTACCCACTCACGAATCACATCCGTCATTTGTTTGTTTAAATAGAGAGGATAAGGCATCCAAAGACATTTATACTCGGCCAATACTTCTCTTGAAATATCATGGCCATGAAGAAATTCGACCTTATAATTCAAATCATGCAGAAGCTTGTGTGCTCCCTGTACGGAATCAGTATAGGTATCCAAATGTGCGTAAACGGAGAAATTTGCAATTTGGTTTTCCGAGCTGAACAATATTGTGATTCCATCAGACGGTCTGCTCGAACAGAGTAATGGCTTGCGATTCGCTTGAATCGTCTCGTTTAAGCTCGCCATTTCTCTCAACCACGGTGTCTCACTTCCATCCAGGTAGGTGCTTCCCCATGCTGGCGCCTCATGTCCGAGCACTTCCGGACGGTATTGCCAGAACAAAAAACCGTTAATTCCTCTAGCAAGTGGGATTAGTATATGTTTTTTCAGCTCTTGCCATGGAAGCTTTTGCGGTTTGAGTGCAGTATTTCCAGGCAATGCATGAATTTCCGAATTAATAATCGGCTTTCCCTTCGCCGCGGAGATCAATAGGTCTGCTGACCAGGCCGACGATCCCAAGCTATTACCGAATAAGTCACAAGGCTCCGCCAATTTGAAATCATCCGACCCTGCTGTAATGAGATTAAAAATCGGGGAGGGAACGGTGTGCACCATGACAGGGTGAACGGAATCGAATTGCTTGACTACCGCTACGCGACATTTCAAGTCATCTGTTAATGCATCTGACATAAATAAGCGCCAATCAACCATATCGTTAAATATAGCTTGTCCACGAGGGGGTTCAATTTCCTCCCAATCCTGATAGGTACGCTGCCATTTGTAATTAAGTGCTTCAAGTGTGCCATATTTATGCTCCAGCCATCCTCCGAAGGCTTGCAGAGAATGCTCGCAATAACAAACCTGATTATCAAATGATAGCTCACGTTTAATTCCTGCTGTCAGCTCAGGTTCGTTCCATAAGTCCCATACCCACAAAGCAGGATGATCTCTAAACGCCTTTACCGCTTCCGCTAAAAACTTGTCTTTCTCCAATTGTCCAGGCGCATGATGGTAACAAGGACCTGGGGCTCCACCAATTTGTCGGTAGCTTAATGCTCTCGGTTCAATAACCGTTCCATCCGCTGATATCATTTTGGAGTCTGGATATTTCTTATAAAACCACGCGGGAGCGACATCAAATAGGGTGTTGAGTACAACCTTTAATCCATTGCGTTCGGCTATATCCATTAGTTCTCGAATATCGTCAAATACAAAACAATTTTCGGTTGGATGGCTTGCCCGCCACTGTACCCAGAACTTTACACAATTAAATCCCATTTGGGATAGGTTCCGAAGATCCTCTTCCCATTGATCCCGATAAGGAGTAGGAGAACGATAATATTGAAAACCAAAGGGAATGAAATTTTCTCGCAACATGCTAACACCTCGTATTTATGATTATTACTCCGACAAATCGTTATAAAATTCACGATCAACTGGGTTGTAGTAGAGTGGCCTCACAGTATTCTTGAGGCCACCACCTCATCTGCCTTATTTCATATTATTAGTGATTGCTAGGATAAATGTTGCAGCTTCCGCCCTCGTTGCATGTGCCTGTGGTGCAAAACGATTGTTTGATCTGCCTTGCACAAGACCCGCAAGCTTAAGTGCCGCTACATATGAGGCTGCCCAGCTTGGTATTTCTTGCGCATCGGAGAACTGATCACCGCTATTCGTATCCCCCGTTAACTTGAGCACTCGCCCAATAAGGACCGCTATTTCCGCACGTGTAATCGGTTGATTCGGCTCGAAGCGATCTTCACTTACGCCTGTAACAATACCCGCAGCTACAGCAGCTTGAACACTTTTCGCATACCATGAATCTACCTTAACATCCTTAAAGCCTGTAGCAGGATCCTTAAGTTCAAGATCTAAGGCGCGAACCAGAAGCGTGGTAAATTCTGCACGAGTAGTCAAGGCTGCAGGTTTGAATAAGGTATCGGTTACTCCGGTTGTAAGATGCTTCGCTGCTAGCACCTGAAGTGTTCTAGCTGCCCAATGAGCTGCTGGAACATCCTCGAAAGTCTTCTTATACTCCAGCACTGCGTATTTACTAAGATGCTTCAGCTTGACCTTTATCGTATTCGTAACCTTATCTACCGTTCCGCCTACATACTCCCATTGTTTAGTAGACTCGTTGTAGTAATAAATGCCTAGAAGATCTTGATCAAGTCCGGACACAAAGGGCAAAGATAACTCCACGCCACCCGATACTTGTTCCGACGCATAAGTACTTCCGTCTAATTTTTTCAAGGTAATACTAATATCATAAACTTGGCCTGCGACAACTACCTGAGCTTTCCCCCCTAATGTTGGAGAATTTAAGATAGCCTTATCCGTTACAGGTAACAATTGAACCTCGAGAACAGCGCCTTCAGTTAACCCAGCCTGCTCCTTGAGCAACCTAATTACAGATGGATTAATCGTAATAATGGCTGATCCCGATTTCACCAGTAAAGAGCGATCACCTATTTGCTCCAATGGCACAGTGGCTATAGATTGATTGCTGCCAAGCTCTGCAATTAACTTATCCCCATCGATAACGAAACTATTTGCGTTGTTACCGTTGTTACCGTCGTTACCGTTGTTGCCGCCATTTCCATTACCGTTAGTCGCTGCAAAATCCAACTGGTCAATGTACTTGGCTGTTCCTTTCGGCTCTTTGCCTTCAAAGCTTTGTATCCAGTTTGTATCCCCAATAATCCATAGGTTTCCGTCCCTGAGGCCCCATACTTTGCCTGAGGCCGTTTGATAAACAATCTCGGAAGTAGGACTCGCCTGCGGATTAAGAACCTGAACGACCGTCCCGTCCTCCAACGTTGTAAACTTGTTCGTGAAATAGCTATCAATCTCCGGTAATGCACCTAAATTTCGGCGATAACCCATATACACGGTATCCCGCTGTCCATTCTTTAAGCTCCCTAATTCCAGTAATGCCTTTCCATAAACCGTAGTTGCTGGATCATCCTCGAGATTGACGATCAGTACATCGGTTTTTACCTTCGGATCGAATGTAGGCAGCACCCACTTGTCATTCTCAGTCGTGAGCGTCGCTCCACCCTGATAATCATTTCCTGGCAATACGACATTACGTCTATTGGGCCCCCACCACATTTCTCCTGCGGGATAGGCATAATAAACCTCTGGACGATAAGCAACTAGTTCATCTAACGAATCTGGAGCTAATAGATTAGTCCGATATTGTTCAAGCCATTCAAATTCAATAGGCTTGGCTGTATAGTACGCATAAGCTTGCTTACAAGCTTCATGATAGCTACAATTCAGCAAGAAATCATAAATGCCTTTCGAGCCACTCTTGATTAAATTATCAAAATGGTTGTTCATCGTTTGCTGATCAGGGTAGCCTTTTACACCCGAGTTGAACTTCTGTTCCATGTTCTCATCTAACTGTGTCTCGGTTGTAATCAGCCACATGGTTTGTGCGGATTGCTCGGCTGCCGAGTAAGGATATCCTGCCCGCTCCCTTACCAAATACTCTGTATTTCCATACACTTCTCCACCTATGCCTTGAAACCCACCAGATTGTTTATGATTGATAAAATACTTTCTAAGGCTTGAAACGTATTTATAAATAACGGGTATGGAAACAATTTCATTAATAGCGTCGGCAACCTTCATCTGATAATCGTTAAAGGAATCGTCACGGAAATCCGCATAATCATCCCAAAGTCGGCCATGATAGGCATCCGACTTATAAGTAACATCGGGAGATTCTGAATCGACTAGATAAAGCTGATTTTTCCAAGCTTCTTCCCTTTCCCCCCTCACAATAGGAACAAGACGGGCTGCTGCTTCGTAAGAAGGAAGCGGTGTCAGCATCTTCCAAGCCTCATTCAAATCATCAATTGTGGAGTAACGATTGTGAAGCCATGCCGTAAATTGAGCACGATACACAGGCGAATCTATCAACATGCTCTCGTTCTCGGCATACACACCCGATTCGTTATTGACCGGGTCTACGAAAAGTCGGAAGTTGGGTCCGAGCTTTAACTTACTAACATTGCTCTTGATTTTATCAATAAAGAGATCTCCCTTATCCCAAATATTGACCAGTACGTGACTGTTATATTTCACCTGTGGTGTGAAGTAGAGGGTATAACCGCCCTCGTTTTGAACCGGCAGTGTGACATCCGCCTTAAATTCAAGCATACTGCCACTTTGCTTCTCCACCGTCCCTTTGCCCGAGGCGACCACTTCACCTGTCTTAGGGTTAATGACTGTAAACAAATTAGATATAGCCGTTATGCTAAAGCTCGAAGCTGGCGATACGGCATTCTGAACGTTGGCGGATGGAACGGTGAGAGAGACTTCACCACTTTGGGTAATATTCTCTACTTTCAACCAACCTGATAAATAGGCTCCTGTAACGTTCCCTGATTCGGCTTCAATCCAGGCATAGTTACTGATTGGATGATTGGGTTTAGCGATTCCGCTCGGTGTCCACGCCCAAGCTTCAGGTACAACCGCGATTGCGTCGAGCCCTTGGGAATATAAACCGTCAATGACACTCTGTCTCGGTGTATTAGTCAAGAAACCCAGTGAATGTGTTCCGCTTGCTAGCTCCACAGAATCGAGCTTATGCCATCCGAACGGTAAACTCTCAATGGTACTATATACCGGGTCGCCTGATGCATCTCCGGATGATTGATAGGACCCGCTGTCAAGCTTCCACTGGTAAGAGGATACATAGGATTTATCATTCGGCGTGCCTAGCACCCAAATCTCATATTTCCCCGTAGCAGGTAGATTAAACGAATAATCTGCTGTACCTTTAGAGCCAGGAATTTTAGTGTACATTTTCAAGATTTGTCCACCACTGGCTGCTTTAAGTGGCGTAGCCCCATCACTGGTCCTAGGCATATACGCAGTCTGAACCGTCTCCTCCTCATCCCCATGGTTGATCGCATTAAATTGAATACCATAAGTAAATCCTTCTTCATCTAAATAATCGAGTAGCCACTGCCATGCCCATGCAGGTATTCCAGCTCCATGTACGACGGCATTGATATACAAATCCTTTAATCCATGTGCCTTCATATATTGTAAAACCTGCTTATCATCTTCCCAATGCGCTTTGTTGGCAGCAGCATCCGTTGTGGAGAAATAAATCAAATAGTCTGAGGTAAACAAACCCCCGATTGGAATAAACGGTACCCCATCCCATATCATCGTATGGTTTTGATCTGCATACCAAAAGTGGGTTTCCCCTAGCTTCTTGTCAATGAAGCTACCATTCGTGAGCGGTTTGTAGCCATCGCTCGAGGCTGTGGCGGAAACAACCGTCAAGATCGTTCTCGATGGTAACGTTTGCAACTTATGAAGTCCAAATTTGACAACATAGCTCGCGGCGGGCATGTCTTTAGGAAGCTGGAAATCGAACACGACTTCCTTATTTTCACCAACGGGCAAGCTAGATGTACTCACCGAAGCAAGCTCCGACACCCCCCACAACACATCATCTTTCCAGAAGCTTAGATAGGCTGTCGTATCGAAATCTACAGCTTGCAGCAATTTGAATGAAGCTGTTCCCTGCAACGTCACCTCATCGCTCATTTGTTGCGGTACAATCAATTCTTTTATTTCTGCCTTAAGCTCCGGCGCATCGCCTTGAGACGTACCCATGGTGAATGACTGGACGAGTACGGAATCGTTTCCTTCCGGCGCATTCGTGTAAGGAATATCGACGATTCCAGTCCTTACCTCGTAAGAGCCATCGGGTGCATTAAATGGAATCTTCAAATGCATCGTCTGAACGTTTTCTTCTCCGTTCTTCCAGCTCTTCTTAATTGAACTGACAACGTCACGTGATACAACTTCTTCGTTAAGCACCAGATCGGCAAAGAAGTAAAGCTCGCCATTAAAATCTGCTTCCACCTTATTCGTAGTGGTGACGGTCAATATATCCTCTCTGTGCACATTTGTCTTATCTAGTTCACCGCCAATATAACTAAATTTCACTTCTTGCCCATTGAACGGTTTATTGAGGCCTTTCGGAGACCATCCCCACGAATCCGGAACGATAACCCAAGCATCTATAGCTTGTGAATACAAGCCATCTTGAGAGGCTTGCCTTGGCGTATCCGTTAAGAACCCCAGCGAATGCTGTCCCTGACTTAATTCAGATACATCAAGCTTTTGCCATGCCATAGGCAATCCTTCCGGTGTGACATACACCGTATTGGCTGAAGAGGAGTCGACGAATTTATAGCTCGATGAATCCAGCTTCCACTTAAACGGGGAAAGCCATGGGTTGTCTCCAGGAGAAGCCAATACCCAGATGGAATAGCTTCCGGCTTCAGGAATATCAAACTCATAATCCGCTGTACCCTTAGCCCCCGGTGTCATTGTATACATTTCGAGAATTTGTTTGTCGCTTGCCTTAGAGTTATATTTCGAACGATACTCTCCAGTAATAGAAGCAGCTTCGCCTTCCATCCAGACATATTTAGGAGGAATTATTGGTTTTGGTGTTGGATGTTCCAATCCATTGGGTGTCCATTCCCATGCCTTTGGCACAGCCACCACTGCATCAATTCCTTGCGAATATAAACCGTCCGGCGTGGCCTGTCTCGGGGTATCCGTTAAAAATCCCAAGTCGTGCTGACCCTGCTCCAAATCGATTGAGCTTAGCTTAATCCAATAGAAGGGCATGCCTTCTGGTGTACCAAACACGCTTTCTCCGAAGGCTTCGCCAACAGCGCTGTAAGCACCTGTATCTAGCTTCCACTTGTAACCCGACAACCACACGTTATCGCCAGGCGTACCCAATACCCAAACATCATATTTAGCCGTTGCTGGAATATCCAATTGATAATCCGCTGTAGCGACCGTATTCGCTTCAGAAGTATATAATTTCAAATAACTAGCTCCGCTGGAGGCGCCTTCACCTGCGACTTGATATCCTCCATTGAAGGCTTGTGCGTCTTCTCCTTCTACCCACAGGGAATCAACTTCAGGAAGAACCGAATCCTTAGGCTGTTCCAATCCATTGGGCATCCATTTCCATGCATTTGGCACGACCACCACTGCATCAATTCCTTGCGAGTATAACCCGTCCGAGTTAGCCTGTCTTGAGGCATTCGTTAGAAAACCCAAATCGTGCTGCCCCTGCTCCAATTCGGTTGAGCTTAGCTTAATCCAATAGAATGGCATGCCATCCGGTGTAGTAAATACGCTTTCTCCATAAAATGAGCCAGCAGCGCTGTAAGCACCTGTATCTAGCTTCCACTTGTAACCCGACAGCCATATGTTATCTCCTGGCGTACCCAATACCCAAATATCATATTTAGCCGTTGCTGGAATATCCAATTGATAACCCGCTGTAGCGACCGTATTCGCTTCAGAGGTATATAATTTCAAATAATTGGCTCCGCTAGAAGCCGCCTCTCCGACAACTTGGTAGCCTCCGTCGAAGGCTTGTGCATTCTCTCCTTCTACCCATAAGTATTCTGATGTTGATTGTACTGTTGGCGAATCGATATCCGTATTATCTGCGGCTGCGGCTTTAACAACATAAGATGGCAACGATGCCACCAATAAGGCAACGACGAGTAGGCCCGCTAAATACTTATTTTTTAACCTTTTCATAGCGTACATCATCATCTGAGAAAACTCCTCCCAATATCTATTAATGAATAGCTATTCCTATTAACCCTTAACAGCACCCGCAGTAAGACCCGAAACTATATATTTTTGCATAAATAAATACAGCAAAATAACCGGTAAAGAGACCATTACAATATCAGCAAACACCAAATTCCAATCACTCGAATGTTGACCAAAGAAGAAATAAATCGTCATGCTTAACGTATATCGACTTGCCGTATTAAGAAAATAAAACGGAGTTTGGAAATCGTTCCAAATGTTCATTGAAGCAAGGATGATAACGGATGCATTCACAGGCATTAGTAGTGGAAAAAGAATTTTAAAGAACAATTTAAACCTTCCGATTCCATCGATAATAGCCGCTTCGTCCAGTTCTTTGGGCACACCACGAAGGAATGAAATATACAAGTAGGTCATGAACGGGAAATTGCTGGCTACATAAAGTAGAATAACCCCCGTGAAAGTTCGAATGAGATGCAGCGATTGCATTAAATAGTAGGTCGTAATAATAGAGCCAGGTAGAATCATTCCTGCAATCAGAATATGCTGCAAGATACGCGTAAAACGGCTATCTCTGCGTTCAATGACAAAAGCAGCAGCCGTACAAACCGTAATAATAAGTACAACAGATACCACTGTTATGATAAGAGTAATCAAGAACGCTTGTGGGATACGTGCAATTCTAAAAACTTCCGTATAATTATTAAACCCTGACCAATCTTTAGGCAGTGTCAATTTTAGATCTGCTGCATCAACTTGATTCTTAAGAGAATTCACAACAACCATGAATAGTGGTACTGCTATGATTCCACTTAGAACCAAGGAAATCAACTCAAGTAATCCTTTTTGCCATCTTCTCATTAGCTCACCCTTCTACCTTCCGGTTCAGCGCCTTATTGACCAATAACACAATCACCAGGACGAACAGGAACAACATAACGTTTGCTGCTGTAGCTTCCCCATTTCTGCCTGCAGCAAAATTCTTAAACACAATGGTGTTAATCACCTGAGACGAGTTACCCGGTCCTCCACCAGTCAAGGCATATACGATGTCAAATACCTTTAAGCCGCCGATTACACTGAGAATAACGTTTGTATTGACGATTGGCATTATCAATGGGAGCGTAATATATCTGAACATTTGCCAGGAGTTAACCCCCTCAACCATCGCCGACTCCTTCAATTCCTGAGGAATCGTCTGTAATGCCGCTAGGAACAGGATCATCGTTAAACCGGTCCACTTCCAAATCTCCACAAAACATACGGCAAAGATAACAATATGCGGGTCAGTCAGCCATGAACGAGTCAGCATATCCAAATGAAGGGTTTCCAGCAACACATTTAAGAGCCCTCTACTAGGATGTAAAAGTGCACTGAATACGAGTGATACTGCCAAGGTGCTTAGAATAACCGGGAAAAAGAGCATTGACCGCAAGAAGAGCGTTGTCTTTAACTTGGTGTTGGCCAGCATCGCAAGCAGTAAGCCTAGAGCAACCTTAAAAAATGTCGTAATAAATGCGAATATAAATGTATTCTTGAAAGCAATAGCCTGATCTTCTTCCTGAAATAAGGATTTGAAATTATCAAATCCAACAAACCGTGTATATTTGAAGCTCTCGTTCATATTCGTAAAGGCATAATGAAACCCAGTCAGATTTGGATAAATGAAAAACATACCAAAAATCAATAATCCAGGCAGCAACATCCAGTAGCTATAATACATTTTTTTAATCATACGGCACCCCTATATAAAAGGAAGGGAGTGAGTAATGAACTCCCCCCTTTCTCTAATGTCTTTACTTGAAGTTCGGATCGTCCTTGGCTTTTGCCGCCTTTTCATAATCCTTCTGCTGGGCTTCTAGCACTTGTTCAGGTGTTTTCCCACCGGTAATGATATCCTGCAAATAGGCTGGGAAAGCCGCATTAATATCGTATTTCATAACATACCCATCGCCGCTTGCTTTACCTGAATCCAAAAGTGCTTTGGCTTCAAGCTCCGCCGGTGTTAATGAGGTTACCGTTACTCCCTTAATTGCTGGAATACCGCCATCTTTGCCGAAGAAAATATTTTGCGCTTCTAGAGATTCGAAGAAGTTTACAAATCTCTGTGCAGCTTCTTCATTTTTACCTTTGACCACAAAGACGGCATTCGGTGCAAAAATATAGCTTTTGTCGGCATCAGCGCCTTGGTACGGCATAATGAACGCGCCAATGTCTGCAGTCTGATCCGGGAATTTCTTGGCAATGTCAGTCATAACCCAAGTCGCCATAATGTACATGCCTGCTTCGCCTGTTGCCAAAGCCTTCTGTGCATTATCGTAAGTATCAGACAGCACATCTTTGTTCGTCAGGCCTTTAGAAGTAACATCTTTAAGGAACTGCAGCCCTGTCTTACGTGCTGTCCAATCTGTAAATTTCGCCTGATTAACATCGATCTTAGCGAGAACCTCAGCCGTTGAAGGTGTGGCTTGTGCATGCTGTACGGGCAATTGCAATGTCCATGCATCCTTACCGGAAAGATATACCGGAATTTTCCCGCCTTTCTTGAGTGCCTCGCTCACGCTCCAGAATTCATCCATAGTCGTGGGCACTTTAAGCCCTAAGCTTTCAAATACCTTTTTGTTATAGAGAACTACGCTTGTATTAGAACCGCCATAGGGAGCTCCATAATATAAACCGTCTTCAAGAGCGGTCATAATACCCTTCCACGAGCTCTTGTCAAAGTTGGTTATCCACGGCTGATCCTCTTGGCTAACAAATGTATCGGACATTTTACCGAAGCCTTGTGTATCCCCAAGCCCTGCGTAATAGAACAGTAGATCTGGCTTATCGCCAGTAGCAAAGCGAGCTTTAACTAGGTTAACTCCATCCATACCCTCTGGAATTTTCTCAAGCTCCAATTCAATTCCTGTTTTCTTAGCTGCTGCGATTATGACTTCATCCATACCGTTTTTAAACCAGCTCGCATGTCCAATCCCTTTGATTTTAATCTTTTCCAAAGGTGCACTTGCGTTTGCTTCAGGTGCAGAAGGACTATCACTTTGCGCACTATCTGCAGGGCTACTAGAAGATTCCTTATTCCCACTACCACATGCTGTAACAACCACCATCAACAAAGCCAATATTGCTGCAACAAAAACGCTTCCAAAATGTTTTTTTCTCAAACTGTTCCCCTCGTTTCGCATCGTTATTGTATGAGACGTTCTCAGTGTAAGGTCTGTAACATTAGAACTAAATAGACATTCTTATTCATCGCAGGTGGATAATCTTATCAACATCTCGATATCGTCTGTGTGAACTTCATAGTTAACGGTGACTCCATTTCAATTCATATAGGTTCATGTTACAGTTAAAAAAATGATCGACTTCGAAGATAATGGGTGATGACTATGTTCTCCTTCAGTAGCCTGCGTGCAAAACTATTCCTGACCTATATGTTAATTATCCTAGTCTGTACTGTCGGCGTCTCCATATCAACCTATATCTATATCAAGGAAAATATTGAAAAAAGCACATTCTCTAACCTTGAGCAGTCGGTTCAAGGGGTATCCGATATGCTGGATTCTTATCAGAATGAATTTGATAATATAAGCACTCAACTCTATCTGAATTATGATGCTCTCGGCAATACTATTATCTACTATCTTAACGTTCTTAATAAGTCTACCGATTCCGTTGAAAGACTGAAAGCAACCCAGTCGCTTGATAAATTTATTCTGATAAACAGCTCTATCTATCAGAATCTATACCGGATTACTCTTTATGCCAATAGCGGCATTATTTTCTCAAACAAGCCCATCGATAACAACATCTATAAATCGGAAGCATCCAAGTCGTGGATCCCCTCAATCGATCCACTTCGCGGCAACACATTTTATCGATATTCCGCTACAGACGAATGGACGAATGAAAAGCAGCCTGCTGTCTTCTCTTTCACTCGTAAAATTGACCCTAACGACCAGCAATCCGGATATATTGAAGTACAGATTAAAGCTGCCGATCTACTTACACCCGTCTCTTCACTCCCTTGGGAAGGAAGCGATCTGCGTTTGTTGGATGATAGGGGCAATGCTTTCTACACAATGAAGACTAACAAGGATATAGAGGTTTCAAGTGATAACTATTATATCTTTACCAAAACAACGAACAAGAAATATATCGTTGCCGAGTTAGCCGTCTCCAAGCGAATGGTACTGTCCCCCATACGTATTCTGCGGAACATCATCATCATATCGTTTAGCGTGTTTCTCGTATTTTCAGCGTTTTTCTTCTTTTTTCTAGCCAAAATATTGACGAATCCTTTAAGGAAGTTGAAAAGCAGCATCGATCGGATCGACTTGGTAGATAAGCATTTGGACATTGAGAATAAATATAATATGAACGAGGTCGATCAGATTAACCGAGCGTTCCGGATCATGAATGATCGTCTGCAATACTCCTTGCAACAAATTATTCAGTTTCGCACATTACAGCTTCAATCCCATTTCGATACGCTGCAATCACAAATAAACCCCCACTTTCTCTTTAATATGCTAGGCGTAATCCAAGCTTTGTCCGATAAAGGGGATACGAAAAAGATTAATAGAATCATCGCTAATCTAGCGGATTTCTTAAGGTATTCCACCGCTACCAGTTCACCTGTTACTTCATTAAATCAAGAAGTAGAGCTCACAATGAAATATTTGGAACTTATGAAAGCTCGCTACTTGTACCGCTTAGAGTATAGTTTTGACATTGATCAACAAATGAACGATTTGATCGTACCTAAGCTAACCATACAGCCATTAGTGGAAAACTGCCTCCAACATGGCTTTAACGACGCACACCCCCTTCATATTCGTATTATCGGAAAGGTAATAGGGGATCAGTGGGAGTTGACTGTGCAGGATAATGGACTCGGATTTACCGGGAGCGTCTTGCCCTCGATTCGTGATAAGGTTGATTCCTATATCCAACAGCTCGACTACATTTCTCAAGGTGAACGATTAGGATTCGGGGGGATGGGATTGTGCAGCACACTTGCGAGGATGCAGTTGACATTTAAAAACCAACTCCATTATTCGGTAGGTAACAATGTCGATAAGGGTGCTTACATCATGATGTCCGGAAATATTAAATTTCTTTAGGAGGCACAACCGATATGAAGATCATGCTTGTAGACGATGAACCTATTTTTCTAGAGCAATTAAAAGAACTGATTACACGGATAGCCTCCGAAGAAAGATCGACTTCATTCGAAATTATTGCGGAGTGTTATAGTGGACAGATGGCGCTTGATCGAATTCCCCTCTCAATTCCTGATGTCATTGTTACGGATATTAAGATGTCGTCGATGGATGGTATCGAATTAGCACATAAAGTCCAACAGCGTTGGCCTAGTACGGCAGTCATCATTATTAGCGGCTTCTCCACCTTTGATTATGCCAGAGATGCATTACGAGCTAACGTCGAGGAGTACTTATTAAAGCCCATCGAAGCCGATGCCGTAAGAAGCGTTCTGCTACGGATTCAAGAAAGGCTATCAAACAAAACCTATTCTAAGGGCAAAGAAATTCTACAATTGCTTATTGAAACGAACCGTATCTCCTCGCTGCCTGAGCTTATTCAAGAGCGATTATTTCCTTATGCGCATTATAGATTGCTGATCATTCCAGATCATGACTTCTCGATCGATAATGATATGCTGCTTCCCCAATCTCTCAAAGTAGAGGAAACTTATTATAGCAAATCCAAAAGCTATCTCGACGAACAGGAAGAACTATGGGTACTGCGGACGAATAGCAGGAAAGAGCTTGTGGTTGTGTTCGCTTTCCAGACTGATCCGGCTGTTAAACTAAATAACCTCCTTCAGCTTTCCCAGAATCATTTTATGAACAAAGGACGTTGTCCTTCAATTGCTTATAGCGATAGTGTGAACCATCTGACAGACATAAATATGGTTTACAGAAAACTGACTGACGAGCTTTATAAGAATCTCGTCATTGGTCAACCCAAGTTCATATCCCTGTCTAATCGTATTGAGTCTCATCATGATATTTCCCTTCTAAAGGCAGATGAGATGGAGCAGCTTTCCCTCTACCTAAACAAAAGCGACTGGAAACAAATTAAGAAATTAATTAATCATCTCTTTCGGAACTGGGGCAACAAACATACTCCCCTATTATATTTGGAAAAAAACTTAAAGAGCATCGTTCGATTACTGGAGCAACAATTACCTCCCATTGATATTGTGACAAGCAAAACCCTAGAAATTCGAATAGAGGAACTATGCTTTGTCTCGTCATCGTTCTCGGAAACGGCAGAGTCCTTCTGGGATTTGATCATTCACGTATTTCAACCTCAAGTTAATGAATCAGATTCAGGCGCTCTACTCTTCCATCAGATTGAAAACTACGTATCCGCTCATCTGAAGGAAGCACTAACTTTGGGGGATTTAATAGAGCGATTCCATATTTCTAGCTCCTACTTATGCAATTTGTTTCGTAACAATAGCGGAAAGTCGTTCGTGGAGTATATTACGGCTTTGCGTGTGGAGAAGGCAAAATCGCTCATGCTTAACTACCCCTCCATGCTTCTGAAGGATATTGCTGAAATTGTAGGCTATCAGGATCATCATTATTTCAGTCGTGTATTTAAAACAGTCGTTGGAACCACTCCTAAAGAATACAAAAATATCTCTAACTAATATCCGATCAGATTTGAACAAAAAGAACCCCCTTGATATACCAAGAAATCTGATACATCAAGGGGGTTCGCTATTTCAATTGAACGTCCCGGATTTTCCTCTTATTATGGACCATCAGGCAAGACACAGGAAGATACAATCCATTTCCCGTCCAGATCACTACAATAGCAAAGTGAGCCACTCTATTTCCAGTTCTGTCCGCACTATTTATGCTTAGTTTTGTGTCCCCACACAAAAACGAGCAGAAACGACTAACCTATTGTGGGTAACGGTTATAGATGAGACAAAACGATCGCCAAAACGGGGGATCGTTTTGTTATAAGTGAGACTTAGTTGATTTCTAATTGAGACTTGTTGTTAATATTTCAATTATTGATGAGATTTGTTACTGAAGGTAATGATTTCGTGTTCTCATCGTTTTATGAACCTATCATTTACTGTCCAATAAATTTACCATATTGATCAGACCTTCCATATATCCGATAGCATGCGCACGCGAACGATGCTGCCACGGTGAGTCATTCACCAAATGTGGCACGTGGTCCGTAGACATAAATCCGGTGAAACCGCTTCTTTTGAGCAGCAGCATAATTTCAGCAGGATTATAGTTGCCTTCCCCAAGATAACATTCCTTGAATTTGGGAACAGTACCTTGCACATCTCTAAAATGAACATACAAAATTTTACCGAGTGGACCGAAAAATTCAATCATCTGCTTCACGCTGTTCGCACCGCCAGGCATTTCGGAGCAGCAGCCCAAGCATAGATCCAACCCCCAGGCTTCGCTATCAGCCATCTCCATAGCCCGTTTAAAGTTTTCGAACTTGTAGAACAAACGTGAGATGCCTCCGATTTCCGGGACAGGCGGATCGTCCGGATGAAGGGCCAGCTTGACGCCCGCTTCTTCAGCCACTGGAATAATCGCACGAATGAAATATTCATAGTTGTCCCACATTTCATCTTCCGAAATCGGACGTAACGGTCCTTCATCCATTAGACGTTGAACCGTGATCTCCGGGTCGGCTACCGCCGTTGCGGCATCTCCCTGAGGTGAATAAAGCTTCAGCAGCTCAGCATCAAAAGCCGTTACGATTGAACCTGCTCGACCAATCTCATTAGGTGTACGCCATACAGAATTCGGCATGAAATGGTAGCCTAAAATCGGTATGCCTGCCTTCCCCATATTTCTAATCGTCGTTTTGTAATATTCGATTTGCTCATCTCGTCCGTCCATGCCCAGCATCGGCTTAAGATACCAGTCAAATGGTGTATTTTCCAATGCTTCCAGCTTCATTCCATACTTTTCACATTCGAGACGTAATGCCAGCAAGTCCTCGTATTCCCAATGCGTCGTTCCCGGTATATTCGGTACATTCAACTGTACACTCGTAATCCCTAGTTGCCTGCCAAATGTCATCGTTTCTTCTGTAATCTCTCTAAATTGGCCGATCGCAATACGCATTTTCGCACCTCCAATGTGGAATATAATCAATCATTCGACTGAAAAGCTACCCATTCGAAATTCGCAAACAATGGGATTTCATCCGACCAGCCTTCCTCCGGCTTGCGAAGCTCCAAATAGTTGACGTCTGCCCATCCCGTCAGAGCTTCGCCGCTCTCCTCATGCCGGAAAGATTCCGGTGCGAGGGAAAAGATTTGCCATTCTCCTTTGCCGTCAATAGAAACAGGGCACATATAACTGCGAGTATGCGACGGAAAATGACGCTGCTGTACAATTACCGTAAAATCGGCGGCTTGTCGGCTCAGTAACCGAAAGCGAAGCATCTCGCCTTTCCTTCCCTTGTAGGCTGGATCTCCCAATCGATACGTAAGGGGAGAAAGCATTTTGTCCGGACGGAACCCTTGCACGCCATCTTCGCTCACGGCTGCCGTTATCGGACTGTAGCGGTTGGGAAACGGATCCGCATCCGGACTGTTCGTCACCCATCCATCCAAACCATCCCGTCCGTCATAAATGAGATCGGATCGGCGTTCCGAAGGCCCAACGAAATCATCCACGCCCAAATCAGCATCCGTATCCTCATTCGCATTCGCAGCATCGGCACCAGCATCGGCACCAGCATCGGCATCAGCATCGGCATCACCAAGCGTCTCTGTCACCAAGCAGCTAGATAAACAAATGCCGGATTCATAGAACACGTTGGCATAGACGTAGACAATTCCGCTGTAACCCGCCACGCCAAGAAGGGGCGCCCTCCACTCCGAGCTGTTGGCAGTGGGGACAAGCGGCCGCCAATGGCGGGATACCGCATGCGGATTGCCAAGCGAGCAATACGCCTCAACCCGGGATACGGGTTGCGCTGAGCCGGGATCTGGACGGATAACGAGTTCAAAATTACCCGCTTCATCGCTCCGTATGAAAACATCCGGCGTCCCGGGCCAGGCTTCTCCCTCTTTCAGCCACGTATCCATCCATCTGGCGACATTATCCGCTTGCTCCCAATGGATATAGTGGTTAAAGCCCGGTGTGAAAGACGCTCGTCGCGGCGTCTGTTCCGGCAAAGTGGACAGGATATCAAACGCCCGGTCCATTTTGCCGTAGAAATCGTTGGTGGCGCTCAAGAACAGCATGGGACTGCGAATAGATGGCGCATAAGCTTCCGGCTCCATGCCGTACCGCCAAATGCGAACGTCGTCATCGGTATAATCTGGCTGCACGCCTGTCGCAAACCAAAACTCCTCTTTGAACGTATGCCAGCCCAGTCCATAGATCACGCAGCTCGCGCGAATGCGCGCATCAGTCGCGGCTAAAGTCCACAACAACGTTCCTCCCATGGACACACCGAAAGCGCCGAGCTTACCCGGGTCAACCTCCGGCTGCACTTCCAGCAAGGTCAGCGCCCGCCGACATGCTTCAACCCATTCATACCAGGACGAAGCCCGCACATTCGGGACGGTTGCCATCCCCCTTTCGCCGGCGTCCAGTTCGTTGGCATGCTTGAGCTCGTCGCCCCATAGCGTATAAAGCTGGCCATCCGTCCTCCTGCCGCCCCAGTTAAACGATAGAGCCGCATAACCGCGTTCATTCCAATAACGCAATATATCGAGGTTGACCGTTTGCCCTCCACCATGAACATGCAGGATGCCGGGCAACAGCTCACCTTCTTCCGGAGCGCTGTAAACCGCGTAAATCCGGGTTTTCCCCGCACCGGTTGTTTTCTCCGAACCGGTTGTTTTCCCCGTAAAATACATTTCCTTGAAGCAATTCCCATCTTCCGTCCACTGCTTCAATACTTCGACTTCCAACGGTTCCCGGCTCGGGTTATAGTCCTTCCATACTTGCTCCGGCGACAACCTCTCCCCATACTGCGGCATTTCAAACGCCTCCCCAGATATCGCCATCGTTCGTCAGTTCGAGCCGGTCGATGTACATAACCGAATCGTTCTTTTCCTTCAAAATGTATATACCTACATAGTTGAATACCGGCATTTCGCCGCTGTAAGACCGAAGGCCAGTGAAAGTTCTGACTTCTTCGCCTTCAGGAGCAATCATTACGGA
This sequence comes from Paenibacillus baekrokdamisoli, assembly GCF_003945345.1. Taxonomy (GTDB): domain Bacteria; phylum Bacillota; class Bacilli; order Paenibacillales; family Paenibacillaceae; genus Paenibacillus_Z; species Paenibacillus_Z baekrokdamisoli. Next base: position 3,873,324 of record NZ_AP019308.1, read on the forward strand.
ATATTCCCCATTGAAATCGCCGCCGAGATCGTCCATTACTTTCTGGCCGATATGGTGAATATGGTGCCCACTCCCTCGGGGTGCAGGCCCATCCATTTGGAATCCTCCCAGTTTTCATTATTGAACAATTACGATGCCTTGCGCACCGCCGGTCGTATCGAAAGAAACACCGGTGTGGATGACGTTGTCATGATAGCTTTTAATTCCTGTCATTTGAATGCCGCCGGCAACAAATTGACTGATGCCGACATTGACTTTGGCCGAGCTATTTTTCACCAAAATACCCGTCTTGTTATCATTGGTCGTCGCTTTCAACCCATTATGCAAGAAGGAAGAAGCTGTTATAAGAATTTTCCCGCCTTCGACAACCAGTCCGCTGCCCGTGTTGTTGGCGACATAAACCGCATTCAATTGGGCATCCGATACGCCTTCGCCCAAATGAATACCCGCCACATTCGGGTGCATCAAGTTCGGAACCGTCGCACTGACGCCGCCGATTTCAATGAACGTGTTGCTAATGTTGTGCATACCGCCACCCTCGATCATGATTTCCGGTTTGCCGCCGACTTCGCCGTCTTGACCGAAGAACGAATTGCTCAGTCGCAATCCATATACGACCTTGGTATTGGAATATTTACGTAATCTAATGCCGCCTTCCTTATTGCCGAACGTGAGGATGCCATCCCAATTGCCGATCGACAGTTGTCCGCCGGTCGGCCGCAAATCCATCGCATAGCCACCATTCATGGAGAACAATATGTCCGAAAGATAATACTGGGTTGGACCTTCGATCTCACCGTTGGTCATGATCATCCCCGTATTGGCATTTTGCGCAATGATGAGATTGTTGAGCCGTGTGTAAGCCGTTACTTGCAAATGCATGCCGTTATACTGATTTTCGATGATCAAATTTTCAATCAGGCCCATATCATTGGATGCAGCCGTGCGAATGCCGTTGTCTTTTTCTTTCGTCCCCACCGATTCACGCGTCAAATTTAAACCACTGATCTTGTAATGGGACGCCCAACCGCCGATTTGAATGTTGGCGCCGCTCTTGCCGCTTTGATATTTCAGAATCGTAGATCCCGCGCCTTGACCGACAATGGAGGCACCTTTACCTGCCAGTGTAATCGGAGCAGATTGCAAATAGGTTCCCGATGACAATGTAAGCGAGATCGGACCTTCAATCGTAATCGGCTTATCGATAACACCAGGCTTCACGCAAAAATCAGCTGGTTTGCCTGCATTGTAGGCCAGCACATCAACCAGCGTTTCACCTAACGTTCTGCCCTTTTTCGGCGCAATCAACGTACAGGCAGACTGCTGCGAAGTCGCTTCTCGAACGCGCTTCTCCAACTTCTTCGCTTGACCGTGGCCGTTGCCATTGCCGTTGCCATTGCCATTGCCGCCATCATCGCCGCCTCCGTCATCTCCACCACCTCCGTCATCTCCACCGCCTCCGTCATCTCCACCAGCGTTCGGATCTGCAATTTCAATTGACAGATCATCGAAATAACTCGAGAAAGGCCCGGAAATCGATGGATCGGAACCGTATGCGACCAATATTTTATTAATCGTCTTGCCTGCCAACAAGGACAGGTCAGCCTCCACACTCACCCACTGGTTCAGCGCTTCATTACGCACTGTCGGATGCATTGCCACCCCATTTTTATCATATACGCCCAAGTCTCTCATGCTTGTGCCGTCCGAAAAGACCAAATCCACGCTCATTTTTTGACTTGCGTTGTATTGGTGATGATAAACCCAATATTTCAATACCGTATTCTCAACAACGTCGATGGACAAATTGTCATAAACACTAAAGTAGATGTAACCGAAATCGCTCTGACTAACGTCCTGGCCTTGCAACTGCAAATATCCGTCACCGGAATGGGCAGCAACACCTTCAGTTCCGCTTGCCGCGCGCGTTAGCGTCGGTTCACCCGTTCGATCGTAACCGACAACGTTGGCGCCAGGAATTTGCACTGTATTGGATAAACCATAGTCACTGTTTGTATCCCAGTTTGCGGAAAACAAAACGGCAGCGGCTCCTTCAGCCCTTGCTTCCGGATTTGACGGGTATATGACAGTTGCAGCAACGAAAAAGAATGTCAGCACAATGGAAAACCATAATTTAAGCTTCTTATTCATTTTCTTCGCTCTCCCTCGTGACAATCGTTATGAAAGCATAACTTCCAATTCTACCCGATACTGAACCGACTCGCCCGGCGCCAAATGGCACAGCGTCCCCTTTTCACGCGCGACGCTTCTTCCCATAACACCGCAGTTGCCCGGCTCAATAGATAAAACATGCTCCCCTGCCATAGGGGCGACCCATTGGGTCAAACAAGGCAGCGTATCCGCAGACCAGCGCAGATGCATCTCAACAGGCAAGTGCCGACCTGACGGTCCAGGCAGCGGGAATGAAGGGTTCAAAATTATCGCTTCTGCCATACCGTCTTCACCAATCGCTTGCCGATTCAATTGATGTTCATAGACTGCACCGTCATCTCCTGAATCCGGCAAAGGCCATCTTTTATAGCCTGTTGCTTCACCACCACCGATCTTGGATAATTCAGCCGTATGCGGAAACAGCAATGACGTCTGTTCATCAAGCAGCGGAAACCCAAAATTGAAATGATAGAGCATCATATGTTCCGCAGTTTGAAAGCCGAAATTCGTTACAGTATCCGTTAGAACGATACGATTCTCGCCTGCGTTCATCCGAATTTCACGAGTCAAACGCAGATGACGGCCAAAGATGGACGATTCCTCCATAACACCTGCGACACGCATTGTATAATCATCCTGTTCCCAGTTCCCTTCTGCGACGACTTGTTTGGCCGGGATATGATGGATGCGACCATGCAACCCATGTACTTCGCCTTGTTCTACAGCAGGTTCCCCTACATGAGCGAGACCGCAAGTCATTAGCAGGCCGCCGGAAGCGGTCCGCAGCCATTCCGCTCCATTCGGCACATAATAAGCAGGGTGTACGTCCCCGTTCACGCATGACCAACTAATCGGGACGCCGTGAAAAGTAGCCCCAGTCAAATCCAACGCCTTGCTGGGGCAAATTTCGACGTTCAAGCCGGCACCGCTTTGCATGCGGATCCATTCCACTTCCGTTTCGAATCCTTCTGTTCCCTTGTACCGGCGCAAACCGAAAATGGCGTCCGTTCGACCGATTCTCGCCTCCAGTTGCCGCCTTGTCCAGAATCGGTCAAACAATTGCAAGACCACTCGCCTCCGATCTCAAAAGTCAAAAGTACATTTCAACGTCTACAGTACTTGCAACTGAATCCACAAGCACCGCTTCCGTCTCAGCCAAGTAAGTGCCGCCTGTAACACGTGAAGGCTTGCGGCCGAGCGGATGAGGCAGACGAACTTCAACAGCGCCTGGCAATCTGTTCTCATGGAACGTAATCCGGGCGCGAATGACCCCATGCTGCAAATCCGATTCGGTTTTCAGTGAGAAAGGTCCAAAATAGCTTGCCGCCCGATCCAACTGGATCGACTCGCCATCGTTCATCCAACGTCGCGGTATACCCGGCAGCAATTTGAGCGTATTCCTCTCCTCCATGTAGAGCATCCAGCGCGTCTCCATCAAAAACCAGCCTTCTTCATGGGTTTTATGCGGACTCGTCTGCGCGAAAAGGTGCTCGCCGAACGTATACGTTTCCCGGTCCGCCAGAGCGGAGAAACAAGTATAGTACCCTTTCAGGAATGCATTCACTTCAGACCGCTTCAAATGCACCCAAGGATGGCGGCTGTAGTACGGCTGACTAAAGGCAACGTTATCCATTAGCATCAACTCCGCATGGAAATCCAGAATGTACTGTGCAGCCGGCTCATTCGGATCAATAACCTCGGTAAATACCAAATATAACGGTCCGAGCAAGGAATCGCGGCACAGATACGTACCATGGGTGTACCATTCGCCCTGATCGGCGAAGAGCGCCACCGGACCAATCGCCTCGGCCCATGGCGGTGCCGTCGGACACCATGTGCCGTCACCGAGCGGAACGACCGGACTAAGCGCCAGCCGTTCGAAGAAGCACTGCCGAATATCCGCCTTGAACGCTTCAGCCTCCTCCGCCAAATAAGCCGCATAGGCAGCATCGATCTCGGCGAACACCTCTGCGATCCGCTTCAAGCCGACATAAGCGTAGCCGTTAAGCATGAACGAGCGGAACGGATCCTCGGGGTCGGCGGTTTTGCCATCAAGCATTCCGTATCCGATGCTCCGCAGCTCCTCTTTTTTGTTTCGTTCGCGCCACTCGAGAATATACTGACAAGCCTTCACAATCTTTGGCTTGACCTCCGCAATCCATGCTTCATTGCGGGTATAGCGATAATGCTCGCCGATCGTCCATAACACGCAGCCTGTCTCGAGCATATATTCCTGAAAATTTTGTATAAATCCGTTATCATGCTGCTTATCCAGGAAGAACATAATCGATCTTCTGGCGGTATCATGCCAGCCCATGGAATCCATAAACTGGATAATCGGCGCGCTTTCCGAACCGATCGGCGCATAAACTCCGATCGTCGGCGCCAACGTTCCCGCAGGCTCAAGCCCATAAGTGCTAATGTCCAAATGCAGCAAGCCCGCTCTAACCATTTCATCCAGTCGTTTTTCCGGCAATCGGTAGCTCGATGCTTGATCAAGCTTATCAAGCCAATAGGCCCGGCATTGCGCATGCTTCTCCGCAAAATCGATGGCGGCCAATGCTTGGGCACGCTCCCTGGAAATCGGCCGATGCGGGATCTTCATATCGAGTACAAGCTTTTCCCCGGGCTGGATTAAGATCGCCATTTCCTGATCCTGCAGCGGTTCACCGTTAATCGTAACGATGCCGTAAACCCGTCCGGATCCGTAAACGCCAAAGCCCGTCTCCGAATCGAATTGATACGTGAGATGGTTGACTTCATTGGTCGGACAGGAACGTCCATTGGGCAATGGCGCAAATAACCAGCAATAGCGCGGCACATCTGCTGTATTAATCGCTTCTACCCGATAGTAGATGACCGTCTCTTCCTCCTGATCCATCTCAATCGGCAGCAGTCGGTCATATTCCTCCTTCTGAGAAGGTGTAAACATTTGACCGGACGTATGTCCGTCCGCTACCAGATAATGAGTGCCGCGCACATGTTCCTTCGTCAAATCACTGCGTTCGAGCGTAACGAATGTGGTCGTATTGTACACAATATCGCCATCATCCACCACGCCGTGCAAGATCGGCAGCACACCATCCTCCAGCCTGCGGCGTTGGATTTTCTTCGGTGCTACGCCCCGGCCGATTCGGAAACTGTAGCGAACAGGTGCATTGTCCGTCTCGGGAATCGTTGTTAATGGCAAGTGGAAGCGCGGCTCGACATAGTCAAACAGGACACTGTTCAATGACTCGTGAAAATCCACAGTAAATATACGGAAATCGCGCGACAGCCCCAGCCACGTCTGAAAATGCAAATCCTTCGTATGGGGTGAAACTCCCTCGTAGCTGGTTTCTGGCTCCAGCTTAACCTTTTCCAACGTTTTCAGTTTGCGCAGGGACAGGATGCTGTCTTCAATCTCACGATAAGTGCGAGTATCCTCGCCGTCGGTCACGATGACCCCGTATTCGGGCAAGTAAACCGGATACTTCGCGTGAATGTCGCGCACAAAGAACGAGAATGAATAGTTTGGCGCTTTTACCGTAACGATCGCGCTGCCGCTGCCGGGCTTGAACGAGCCTTCTATAGTCGCCTCAAGGCGGGATGCAGCCTTTGTTTCCTGCTGAATTAAGCTGCCATATTTCATTTGCAGTTCAGTACCGGCCATACTTTCCAAGCTTAAAACAACGATCTTTTTTACTTGTGTCACCTTGACTCACTCCTTATAGGTCTCATCGGCAACTGTACAATGCCGAAGCTCATCTGAAGCAAATGGTTCTCCCAAGGCGGATGAAATAAATAGACCCTTCGCATCATGCATGGGCAAATCCTCATAAGATCCTTGCAACTCTCCGAGACCGTTTGCGCTATTCATGGAGATAATTCGGGGCGAAAAACCACTTGACTCATTTGCCCAAGGACCGATAAAGAGATTCAATTGATTGCCGCGAATCGTGTATTGGTCTACTCCATCTACCGCAATGCCGGCAGCTGCCAGAGCATAAAGCCCTTCTGGTGTATAATTGTTGATCATGCGGCCGCCAGTTGCCGTCGCCCCTTCCTGCCCGGTCCAAGCCAATGGTGCAAAGGACAACACGATGTGCTGGTGAGCCTTCATGGAGGTCCAAACGGCATTATCTTCAAAGGAATTGCCGACGAAGTTCATGACAAGTCCCTTGCCGAACCAGGCATCGATATCGTAGCCCGCATAGGCGGAGTTGCCCAGATTGACGACCGTGTTCCGGCGGACAATTGTCGTCTGCGGATAAGCATTGTCTTCAGACACATAACGAAATACGATGATGCCCACATCGGTAGCGTCCGCCACCTCGTTGTCTTCAATGATGCTGTCCGTACTCGCATGTGTGATGCCGTCAGCCCAAGCGCCTTTGACGTCCGGATAATGACTAGTTGCGTAGCATGTCAGCAGATTACGGGCAATATAAGCCCCTTTATGATAATCTGCTCCAACCAGATGTGTTGACGCTGTTGCATCGTTGATCCGATTATCAGTCAGATGAACACCGTCTCCGGCCGTCTCTACATTCACGCCTCTTAGCAAGCCATTCGGATCCGTATAGTAGGCCGACCGATTACCGTCCAACCAGACATGGGACAGCGTACCGCTCTTCTGCACCCTGACGAGCGGCGTGGGGATATTTGCCACGCGCAGCAATCTGGCTTTTTGGATGTAATGCGCGGGCTGGTCCTTCGTCCGCAAAGTTTTGCCAGCAGGAACTTCGATGGTTTGGTCGACAAGCACCAATGCGCCTCGTGGCAGCTCGATGACAAGTTCCGGTCCATCCAGCAGTGCCTGCACGTCCGACGCCTTAAGAATGGTCTCCGCCGGGGACAATGACGAATTGTTGTTTCCCCAGTAATACGGGCCCTTGATGATATCCGGCAACAACGCCGCGAACTCTTTCCCTGCTGTAAAGCTTTCGGCAATAGCAGCCGCCGTCTCCTTGAGCAGCCGTTCTTTGAATTGCTGCACCTCGCTCGCAATCGGGTCACGGTTTAACACTGCCCGGTACACGGCAAGCGCCGATTCCGCGGCAGTCAATCCGTACGCCGCGAAATCCATTTGGCTGAACAGCCGAAAAGCCAACTCCCCTAACACCGAGACCGAACAGCCCTTTTGTTCAATAACGGAAATATACGATTTGTATTCCTCCGGGCTCGGCAATCGGCCAAGCCCTTCAGTAAACAATTTGCCTACAAATTGCGGACCGCCGTAGCGGGGATCATTCAGCCTAACTGTCAGAGACTGATTCACATAGAACACCCTTTCCTGATTCACCTTATGGATACACATCATGAATATGCGCGTGCTTGACCGTTACAGAAGTGAACGGTTCACCTATGCCGGAAGAGATGAATCCGCCTTGCCCTGGCCTATGCATGGGATCGTCCACGTAAGGCCCTTGAATGCTGCCGCTGGAATTATTCTCGTTTACCGAGATCAACCGCGTATTAAAGCCGGTATTGTTCCAGGGTCCAACATACATATTCAAACGGTTGCCGCGAATGTTGAAGTTTCGCACGCCATCTACGGCAATTCCGGCTGCAGTCAGCACATACAAGCCATCGGGCGTATAATTGTTTGTCATGGAGCCGCCAATAGCGGTATCGCCCATCGCGCTAGTCCACGCAAGCGGTGCGAAGGATAGCGTAATATGATGATGCGCCTTCATCGATGTCCATATCGCATTATTGTCGATTGATGTCCCGCTAAATAGCTGCGGGGCGCCCTGACTGTGCCAGGAATCGATATCCAGCGCGGCATATGCCGAGTTGCCGAAGTTAACGACGGTATTATTGCGCACTATCGTTGTTTGCGGCACATCATGATTCAACGATACAAAACGGAAAACGATGATGCCTACATCCGTCGCATCCACAACTTGATTGTCTTCGATGATACTGTCCGTACTGGCGTGTGTAATCCCGTCCGACCAGCCGCCATTTACGCCCACATAGTGACTGGATGCATAGGCAGTGATGAGATTGTGGGCGATATAAGCGTTTTTCATCAGATCTGCGCCGAATAGATTCGTCCCGGCAGTCGCATCGTTGAGCCGGTTCGAAATCACGTTGACGTTATGGCCCATCGTCACAATGTTGTGGCCGTACTTCAGCCCCCCCGGGTCTGACAAAAATGCGGTGCGATTACCGTCCACCCACATATGAGACAGCGTGCCTCCGCCTTGAATCGTGACGAGCGGTGTATTCACATTGGCGGCACGGAGCACTCTTGCTTTTTGGACGTAGTGGGTCGGTGTCCCTGCCGTACGCAGCGTCTTGCCTGCAGGAACGTTGATTGTTTGATCCGCAAGCACGAGCGTACCGCGCGGCAATTCAATGACCGTATCCGGTCCGTCCAGCAGCGCCTGAACCTGTGCGGCTGTCATAATGACACCGCCTGTTGAAAGCTGTGCGTTGTTCGCGCCCCAATAATACGGACCCTTAATAATGTCCGGCAGTAGTGCGGCAAATTCAGCGGTGCCTGTCAGCGCAGCTGCAATATCGCCCGCTGTCTCGCTAACGAGCCGGCTGCTGTAATCGCTCACTTCCGCCAGTGACGGATCGCGATTCAATACCGCGCGATAGATCGCTTGGGCTTGTTCGGACGTCGTTAGGCCGCTGCCTGTAAACCGTACATCCTCGAAGAAATCATGAATGATGCTTTCGAAGGTGGCAACTGATGCGCCATGCTGCTCAACAAAGCCAATCGCTGCTTTATATTCGGCCGGCTCCGGCAAGCGGCCCAACCCTTCCGTAAACAGCTTTCCGACAAGCTGCGGGCCGCCGTAGGTCGGATCTGTCTGCGCTATCGTCATTTCTTCGCCCGTATATGCGGCAGTGCCGCCCGCGCCGGGGTTCGTTCCTCCGCCTTGAGAGGTCATCCGGATATCATCGACTTTCAGTCTGATCTCATCGGTAGAGAAGCCATAAACTCTAAATCGGGTAATGGCGCGCAGATCAGGATTGCCGTGAATTTGGGCTTGATTGACGCGAAGCGTCAGCTCCTGCCAGCCGTTAATGAGCTGCAAATCCGACAGCCGCCATTCGATTTCGTCCACATCCGTTGCATGATTGGAGGACAGTTCAATGGAGCCAACCCTATTTGCACTGAGCCGGGAAACATCCGATATATATAGCCACATTTTCAATCGGCCATTTTGCAAGGTTGCCCCAGTATCGATAGGATCGAAAATGGATTGCAAATTCGCTGCTCCCGTGTAGCCTGGAATCGTAATGCCCGGGTCGCTGGTCCCCGCGTACGAGGCCCCGCCTTCTTTTTTATCTGCGGTATCCAAAGCGCCGCCGGTCCAGCCGTAAGCTTGATTGGCATCTTGAATCGATATGGCACCGGATGATCCTTCGTAAATTCGAATATCATCGACCTTCATCGTTGCCGTTGTCGTATTAAAGCAATAAATCCGAATGCGCGAAATCGCGCTCAAATCCGGATTGCCGTAAGCATTGGCATCCGACAGCTTCAATGTCAGCTCCTGCCAGCCGCTTTGCAGATGCATACTGGACAGCAACCATTCATATTCATCTACATCCGGGTTCGCATTGGACGATAATTCAATGGTCCCAATGAAGCCTGCGAACTTCGATACATCATCAAGGTACAGCCACAGCTTCAAGTAGCCTTTTTCAACAGTAACGCCCGTATCAACAGGAGAGAAATTATACTGCATCAGCGTAATCCCCGGATATCCCGGTAAGGAAAAAATCGGATCCGTTACCGTAGATAGCGAAGCGGCGCCTTCCTTCTTGTTCGCCGTATCGAGCGTAGCGCCAATCCAGCCCGCAGTCGAATCACCATTATGCAGCGACAGCACCTTCGGCAGCTTGTTTTGCATACGGATGTCATCGATTTTGAGCACAAACTGACTTGTCGCATACACTTGAATGCCAAAGCGTTTAATGGCGGACAAATCCGGATTGCCCAGCACATCCGCATCGGATACATTCAGCTTCAGCTGCTGCCAGCCTTCCACGAAGCTCAGATCAGCCGTATTCCAACGATAGGCATCCTTACCTATTTGATTGGCGGACGAAATTTCAATTTCCCCATGGCCGGAGCCCAATAAAGCGGCATTCGAAATATAAATCCAGAAAATCAGCTGGCCGTTTGCTACAGAAAGCTTTGTATCGACCGCTGTAAATTTGCCATTCATTTCTACATTGCCGTCATAGCTCGGTACCTTCGGCCCTCGCTTATACACACCCTTTAAAGAGGCAGTGCCTTCCTTCTTATCCGTCGTGTCCACCTGTGCCCCCGACCAACCAGCTGAGGAATCTGCGGCATGCAACAGTTTCTGTGTCGCCGCAGCTTCCGCACGCAGCGGCAGTCCTGCCATAACAGTTGTGCATACCAATACAAACGCTAAAATCATTAATCCCATTTTCTTCATTGGTTCGTTAATCGATAACAAAGTCATCTCTCCCCAATTCATGTGGTAGAAACTGCATTCAATCATGACCATTCAGTCTACTTAACCAAGTGCCGCGATCATCCCTTGCAAATAGCCCGATTGATGCGCATGCGAGCGATGGCCAAAGCTGTCATCATAGTCCACCCATGGCACATGATCATCGATTAAAAACGAGGTGAAGCCGACCTGCTTTAATTTACGCAGAACATCAACAGGGTCAAGATTGCCGTCTCCCAAAAAGCATTCGTTAAACTTGGTGCTGTCGCCTTGAACATCGCGGAAATGCCCGTACACGAACTTTCCAAGCGGGCCGAATATATCAATCATTTCATAAACGTTTTTCGCGCCGCCTGCCATGGACGAAGTGGATCCGACGCAGAAATTGATGCCCCAGGCTGGGCTGTCGGCGATTTCCATCGCTTGACGGAATGCATTCACGCTAATGAACAATCGACCGCGTCCTCCGAGCATCGGAACTGGCGGATCGTCCGGATGCAGCGCAAGCTTGACACCAGCTTCCTCTGCTACAGGCGCCACAGCGCGAATAAAATAGGCATAATTGTCCCACATCTTTTCAGTGGAAATCGGTTCTTTCGCAAGCGAGAAAAAGGTTTCAGCAAAAGACGGATCACGAGTTTTAACAAGATCTCCCGTCCAATCCAAACGATCGGCCGAGACCAAATCCATATCGAAGCCCATTCCGCGAGCACCGCCTCTTAACGGCACGGTATACGAGGTCCGCCAAGTTCCATCCGGCATAAAGTGATGACCCAAAATCGGAATGCCCGCTTTCCCCAAATTTTGAATCGTCTTCTGGTAATTGCGAATTTCTTCGTCTCTGCCATCCAGACCCAGCATAATCTTGAGCATCCAATGAAGCGGGACATTTTCAATGCCTTCAAGCACCAGTTCATGCTCTTCGCAGCACTGACGCAGCTTAAGCAAATCTTCGTATTCCCAATAGCCGATATCCGGCAGCGTCAACGTATTCAGCAGCACGCTATTGATGCCCAGTTGTTTACAAAATTTGATCTTCTCATCGTCCAATACTGCAAATTGCCCTAGCGCAACTCTCATTTGCGGAGCCATCATTCACGACCTTCCATCCCAAAAGATTTATTTTATTCGCTATGACCCAGTACTTCACGCCAGCAGTATTTCGGTTGCCATCCGAGCAGCTTTTTGGCTAGCTCGTTGCTGTAAAATGCCTCAAAACCGTTGTACGCCGCACGAATATCCGTTACCTCGGGAAAATAGGTTTGAAGCAAATCCCGCGTCGTTCTTATTTGGAACGTATCATCGGCAGCAATATTCAAAGAAACCGCACCTAATCCATCCTTCTCGATCGCCAATAGACAAGCAGCTACCGCGTCACGTACGTCTACATAGCTCCAAAACACCCGTTTGAACACTTCCGGTGTATCCAGTAAATGATAAAACTCGCGATACCCTGCATCCGTCAAAATAGATGAAAGCCGCATCGTGACGACCTGCATGCCGGTTCGACGATGAAAGGCTTCGCCAACCAGTTCATTAGCGGCCTTGGAAATCCCGTAACAATCCTCCGGAATGAGCGGGTGCGTCTCATCAATGGGAACGAAATAAGGGGATAGCGGTTTTCGTGCCCAAGGGAAACCATAAGCCGATTCACTGGAAGCCTGTACGACCTTGCGGATATTGTGGAACGCTGCCGCTTCGAACACATAATAATTGGTAGTCGTGTTTTCTATAAATACATGCGGCCCATAGTTATTCGGATCAGGAATGGCAGCCATATGAATGACGGCTTCACATCCTGAAAAGGCATCTTCAACGGCTGCATAATCCTTCAGATCGATTACACGTGCGTCTACTCCTTGCTCGCCAGCATACTTGCCGCCGCCGTCATGGCGATCCAATACGATCACCTCAAAGCCGCGCGCAAGCAATTCCCGTGTAATCCCCGTACCCATCGTGCCTTGCCCGCCCGTTACTGCCACTTTCGGCATAGTGTTCACTTCCCTCGAATAGGGAGCCTCAATGAATGGCGTTCATTGAGGCTCTTTATCATTCAGTTACCTCCAACCTAGCTCTTTGCGGACTTTCACGGTTTGCGCATTCCACTGATCGACGAGCGGAATGACACTTTCAGGCTCCAGGTCGCCCAATACAATTTGTATCGTTTGAGCGAGCGGCATCGTGCTCGAAGCCGGAATCTTTTGCAGCATGGACAAGCAGCATTTGAACTGATTCGTCGCCTTCACAGCTTCAATGTTTTTGCCTTTCCACATCGGCGTTTCATCATAGTAAGCAAATACTTCATCATCGATGATCGAAGCACTGGCGCCTTGGTCGATTTTCCACTTTTGCGCTGTTTTCGTGAACTGCCAGCTAATCCACTTGTACGCCTCTTCCTTGTGCTTAGACGCCTTAGCCAGACCGAATGCGCCAACCATACCGTACGTAACTTGTTTTGCTTTTCCTTTAGGCAATGGCAATACGTCCCATTCGAACGACGCATTCTTATTCAGATTCGATAGCGACCAATCACCGATAAATTCAAACAACGATTTTCCGGCCATGAAATCGGCATTCGCATCAAGTCCAAGCTCAGCCGCTTTGGCGGTGCTCGCTAGCGATCCGTCTTTCGTAACGAATTCTTTCATCCAACGAATATCTTCAAGTACGCCGGGGGTGTTCATTACAGACTGCGTAAGATCCGCGTTCATGAAATCCAGATTCGCAGCATTGCCGTTAGCTGTGGACACTGCTCTGAGGAAATGCAGCGGGAACAAATAACTATGTGCTAAGCCGAATTCACCGGCGGCCGGATCTGTCGCTTTTTTCGCCATTTCACGGAAGTCATCCAACGTCCAATCGTTCGGCGGCATTTCCAGTCCGTGCTTGCTCATCAGATCTTTGTTGATCGCGAGCCATGTAGGTACATACACGAATGGCGATGCATAGCGGACATCGTTTATATCGAACTGTTCGATGAATCCAGGATTGAACTTCGTATTCTGAATAATCGGATCTTTAGCCATATACGGCTTCAAATCGTCCAGCAAGTCTTCCTTGATGAAAGTCGATAAATCGTCAATCCACAAAATGTCGACTGGTGTGCCGGCCGCTTCTTGCGCGACAACGGTTTCAATAATCGTCGGCGTCGTTATGAATACCGGCTCAACCGTAATCCATGGGAATTCTTTATGGAATAGATCGAATAGTCCTTTATAGCCTTCGTTCCAGGTCAACATCCGAATGGTTACTGGCTCTTTGTTTTCTTCCGGAGGTGCCTCCGAAGATGTTGCCGAAGGTTCGACCGGACTGCTGGTCGGTGTGTTTGATGGTGCACTGCTGGCCGAATCGCCATTGTTTCCCTTGCTGCACCCGCTAATTACGAGAACTAGCACAACTGATATCGCAAGCAACCTTGAGAACCAACCTCTTCTTTTCATACGAACTCACCCTTCTGTTATAATTTTTCAATTCAAACAAATATTTACTGCAAACTCAATCTAATACACAAGTTTATTTTCTGTCAATAAAAATATTTTCTATTTAGAAATAAAAAGTTTAGCTGTTATTCGATAATTCCCGACCTTTCAATCCCGCGTACAAACCAGCGCTGCGCAATCATGTAGATAAGTAACGGAGGTATGATAATGAGAAAAGCACCGGCCATCTTAATCCCTTCCGTCATCGGATCTACCTTCGTGACCGTGGCAAAGCGCAGCGGCAAACCCGCCAAATTCTCTTCCATTCGGTTGAGACTGATGGCTAATGTCGGATAGCTTTTCGGTAAAAACATCGCGGCCTCGTAGTGCATATTCCAATACCAAATGAATGAAAACAGGAAGACGACAAGGCAAGCCGATCGCGCTAACGGCAGCATAATTCGGAAGAACATCCGAAATACAGAAGCCCCATCGAGCATGGCCGCTTCCTCCAGCGATGCCGGTTGGGCCTTGAAAAATTGCCGGAAAATAAAGATAAATAATGCGCTCTTCATCCCCTGCCCAAAAATAGCTGGAACAATGAAAACGAGCGGTGAATCAAGCCAGCCAAACTTGTTGTACACGATGTAAAGCGGCAGAACGATAATTTGCGGCGGCACGATAAAAGTCAGCATGACTAATAAGGTAATCAATCCGCGTCCGGGGAATGGAAATTTGGCCAATCCATAACCGGTTATTGCACACATGAATACCTGGATAATTGAACATGACAATGCAATGACTAGCGTATTTGTAAAGGCAACCGGGTACATGAGACCGTCCCATGCGGTTCGAAAATTATCCAAATGCATCGTACGCGGGATCCATTTAACGGTTGGATCGATCAGATCGCTCACGGATTTAAACATCGTAGAGAAGATATAGAACAATGGCTGCAAATAGAGATAGGAAACAACTGACAGCAGAAACAAGATGGCGATTTTCGCAATCCACCCGTCATTCAGATGTCTGCCAATAATATGCAATTTCAACTTTTGACCCTTACGGCTGCGGGTGAACTTGACCATCGTATTCATGGATGATCGAACCGCTTTTTCCGCTTTCATCGTTTTCCCTCCCGCAAATTAACGATGCGTCTGAATACGAGCATCGTTAATCCTAATAAAAGCAAAATGAAGACGAAGTAAATCCATGCCAGGGCATTCGAATAGCCATAGCCTGTTTCCACCGCGAACATATTTGTTCGAATGTGGCGTATGACCGGATTTAGTGGAAACGTGAACAATTCCACGATCGTATAAATCGTGCAAAGACTAATAAAAGGAACCATGTTCGGCAAAGTAATTTTCCAGAAACTGTCCCATGGCGAAGCACCGTCGATCCATACCGCTTCATAGACCGAGCGGGAAATCGACTGCAATCCTGCCAAAAAAATAATAATTTGCACGCCGGAATACCAAAGGATAATGATTGTTCGACTTAATACACTTAGGACGGGGTCGGCAAATTGCGGGCCGATATATTGTTGGACAAGGTTCTCAAGATTGTATTGCTTCATAAACGGCAGTTCCCCTGCGCCTTGGGAGAACAACTCCGTTAACACTTGACCTGTAGCAAAAATGACAGGCAGAAAAAAAATACCTCGGTACAGAAATCGCAGCGGGAATTCCTGATTTAAGAACAATGAAATCAGCAGCGCAAAAATAACGATAATCGGAATAATGAGCAGCATTTCCTGCATGTACAAAATGAGTTCTACCGGGAAAACGTTATCTTTAACAAATGCGTAGTGATAGTTGGCCCACCCTTTCCATGTCATCCTGAATTGACCGCCGCCAACCCGAACATCATGAAAGCTCATATAGAGCGAGGCCGCGATCGGATAGGCCATGAAGGACAGAAATCCCAGCAGCCATGGCAGCACGAAAAGATAGCCGACACCGTAGCGTTTCCATCGATACATCAGCAGTTCTTTTCTTTTCCGCCTGGGACTACTCATGACCTTCACCTCCTACGAGATCAACTTTGAAGCTGCCGCGATTGTAGTCGACGATGACGCTCGTTCCGTCTTCATACGTAGTCCTGTATATACCAGGCGCAATGGAAGCATGACCTATGATCCGCTGGTTATAGACGCGTGCCAACTGTTGAAATGCCTCATATTCTGCTGCAACTTTATCTTTCCAATTATCATAAAGACTTGTGAACACGTAGGAATGCGGAGTACCACGCAAATTTTTGGATGTCTCGTACGTCAGCATAAATGCAGGCAATGCCCCATATTCAATCCCCCGTAGAAATTCGTCCACCGGCAAATCGCGCAAATTACCGGGCGAAGCCGTATAAGGAATATAGCCATGCAGCACGATCGGATAAAAGGGTACCGTCTCATCCACAATAAAATTGCCTATACTCCACAGTTGCATATCTGTTATGTGGCTGATGGCGGGCAACGCATAATCATTCCCGGCTGAAATGCTGACATCGCCGAACTTATCTTTCATATAAGCCAGCAATTGCTGCTGATAATAGGCGACTTCTTGTCGATATTGCGGATGTTTCGGATCGAAATCACGGAACACGAAGTTGCCTACTTCATTAAGATGTACGCCGTCAGCCCCAAGATCCACGAACTCCTTCATGCTGCGATAGGCTTCTTTCATGGTTTGCAGCGGTTTCATAATAAAATAATCGAATTTGCTAAAATAAACCGTTTCTTCTATTCCGATAACGCCGTTGCCTCTTGGACTCATGGAAGACCGGTCATCCACCCACACATAATCGTCCGCAAACACGACCTTGTGACCCATTTCATGCATATCGGCGATAAACTTTTTGGCACCGGCTGCACCTCCGATCCCCTTTTCAATAGGAAAGCGATCCGTTGTATCGTAAGAGCCATCCTGCTGCCATCCCTCCAACATGATTCGCTGGTTTTTAACGCCTCGTTCCGTGAGTTCACTAGCAATCCTTTCGGCTTGTTCGAACGTTGTGACAGGCGTATAAATATTCTGGTTAAACGCCCTTTTGGAATCTCCCATAACAAGCGTCAGATAAAGCGGAACATGCTTTACTGCTTGCAGGCGCTCGCCCAGCATGTGATTGTCCAATAATACATTCCGATAGGCTTCTCCCATGTGGACATAGTCGGCGCTTCCATTGCTCAGCATCCGATATTCAATCGACCAGTCTACATCGGCACGATTGCTGTAGATCGCTTTCACAGGCGGTGCGATGCGACTCACTTTACGCAAATACTCCTCACGATAAGTCAACTGAGGATACACGCTGTACAAATTCGACTGCACGCCCGGCGCGTAAGCGCGAATTCGCGTTTCGAATTTGCCGTCGTCAACAATCGTCAGGAACCCGCTCTCACCTTGCTTAACCCCATAAATCGGATAATGTACCGTTTCGCCGTTTAATTGATTGAGTCGATTCGTTTCTTCTTCCCCGTAAATCGTGCCTGCATAGCCTTGACCGATCATATCGCGATTGGACAAGAAGCGAATTAATCCGCCCGGTCCGTCGGGCACAAGAAAATACCCGTCCTTTCCTGCCGGGGCTGCGCCAAAATACGGCAGCACACTCAATGCTAATATCTGATAACTTCCTTCCTCCATGACGCCGGCTGAAGGTACTGACAATTTCAGACCATTGTCGGTCAACTCGTAAATGATCGCAAAGCGGATCTTTTCTTTCGGAAATGTATACGTGACCTGCAGCTGATTGCCGACCACGACGATTTCCTTGGCCAGATTCGCCGACTTTACATTTGCCAGCTCCCGTCGATTATTTTTGTTGTCTGCATTCTGGTAGTATTCAATAATAAATGGCGATTGCAAGTTCGAGAGCAGCAGCCCCTTGACGGTTTCCTCCTGCAATTGTTCTTCATGCGGATTGCTGTACCAAATACGGTCATTACGCTTATCGACAAGCGCAATTTGCGTAGATTCCGGATGTAGGCGCAAAGCGTAATTTTCCTGATCCAGCACGGTATAGAAGCCGTAAACATCTGTTTGTCCAGTTGGTGTCCAGGCAGGGGCGTCGATCATGCCCATTTTTTCAAATACAGGAGTTTCAATGTTCATCACTTGCAGTATCGATGCTTGAGGTGTCAGCCTAATCCAAACCGTGATCCCCAGTACGACTCCAAGCGCTGCTGCCAAGATCCACAACTCGTTGCGGCGTCGTGCACGGAGTCTAAGCATTAAACATGACCTCCTTATATAATTGGAAAACAAAATCGTAAAGGTTGTAGGTCATTCCGGAAATCACGATGACGAAAAACCAAATGATACATATCGTAAACGTCGTAATCACTGTGTTCTTTAATGTCTCTAAAAATTCAAAATTATGAATCACTTGAGTCATCACGAAGAAATGCGCCACCGTCCATAACAACATCACTTTAGAAACTACATTCACGATTATCATTTCTTCCAGTACTACGATGTTCGATAGCGGAATGATAATTACGGAAATCAACAAGTAAGGCGATAGTCCAAACGTACTCGCTTGCAATACTTCCCGCAAACGCCCCTCTCCGCCTTTGACGCTGCAAACGAGGTAGTTCGCAATAATCCAGGTCAACCATGGAACAAAAATGAACAGCAGCTCGAAACCCAAATTGAGTGTACTGCGGTCGACCGGGTGAAAAATAAAGCCGCTTTTATAAACATTTGCTGCTCTGACCAAAATCGTCAGCAATAGAATGGAAAGGATAAAAACGAATGATATCTTTTTGCCCTTTAATTGGTAGTAGCCTTCATAAGGGTGGAAGAAACAATACCAGAACGTTTTCCATTCCCCCCCGTAACGCCTTACCGCATCAGGCCAAGCAATGTTGCGCCAAAGTAATATTGTTTTTTTGCGCAATAGGCGGTACAGGATCCACGTAAACAGAATTATCGCTATGGCCGGAATCATTCCCGCTTTAATCCGATCGATTCGCGTATTCCAGAATGCCTCTGAATAACCATTGACGTCATAAGCGCTTTGGAACAAGCGCTGCGCTTCTTCATAATTACCTTTAAGCAGCGCGATCCGGCCCAACCCCTGGCTGCTAATATCAAACATCTCGTTTTGCTGCAATACCTTATTCCAGTAGCTTTCACTTTCGGCATATCTGCCTTTATAGTACAAGTCGCTTGCGGTCAATATATCTGTCGCAAAAGCGGTTCGTTTGAACAATTGCACCACTTTCAGTCCGCTATCTGCGACTGCTAACTCAAACTGCGAATTGATCGCAATGTTAGTTGGATAAATGAATTGACCTCTCACTTGCGCGAACTGCTGTTTAGTGCCAAAGACAAACAAGGCATTGCCTTTCGGATCATAAACCGTCACTTCTCCATTCGCTTGTTCGAGACCGTATAAAAAGCCATTTGCATCCGCCGCAACATCAACAATGTTCCAGGAATTAATTAATACGATATTTTTCAGCGCATCCGCTCCTCCGGCGTTCAATTTCCGGATGTTTCCGGCCATCTCGATCCCCGGGCTTACACTAAGCAAATATCCTTCCTGATCCATCGCGATGTTGGCGATCGGACGCGGTTTGTTCGCAACTTCTTTCTCCAATTGCTCTTTCGTCAGCACTAATCGCTTTACCCAACTTAGAAAAGAAGGAGATGACTTATTCGCACCGAAAAATCCAAGAAACTGACCATCGGGATTGATACGAACTAACCCTTGATCTGAAGCACGAACCGTTACGTACATTACGCCGCGCCGGTCCACCACAAGATTGGTCGGCACAAATTGAAAGGCATCTCCAAGCATCGTGGCATCCGGTTTCCCGAATGCGCGTAGAAACCGACCTTCCGCACTAAAAACAGCAATTCGTCGATTCCCTGTGTCTGCTACATAAATATCCCCGTTGGAGTGAACGAATCCCCCTTCGGGAGCGTTTAATCGCCCTTCTCCATCCTCATCGCCAATCTCGCGCACCAACGTTCTCTTGCTGTCAAATACGAGGACTTTACTTAACGATTTGTCAAAGACGAATACTTGATCATTCTGGCCGATGTGGACATGCACCGGTTCTTTAAACGGATAGTCAAGCACGCCGTCCGGTACATAGAGTGGTTGAATACGGTAATATTCACCTGTGCCATCTACATAATAAGTTCGATACGGCACGGCGCCGGTTACTGTCGGCAATAGGATCATAAATGCGATTAAGCAAATCAAGACTCTCAGCGTTCTAATCATGCTACTCCCCACTTGTTTAGCTAATTTGGACGATGCGCATGCCTACTTGAGACCGGAGTGCACCATCGTTTCGTTCACTTTCCCTTGGAAAAGCAAGAACATGATAAAAGTAGGCAGGAACATGAGCAAACCTGCCGCCGCAGCAATATTCTGGCCTGCCACGGCATTGGCATTGCCGCTGATTAGCGTTGTGACGTAATAAGACAGTGTTTTTTTCGTCTCATCATGAATGAACAATGTAGAGCCTTCGATGTCGACCCAAGCATATTGAAAAGTAATAATCGCCACTGTCGCAATTGCCGGCATCGCGAGCGGAATTACAACCTGATAAAATATGCCGAATTCGCTTGCGCCATCCAATTTGGCTGCTTCAATCAATTCATTAGGCACTTGGCCGATAAATTGAATGAGCAGAAAAACCGCCACCGGCGAAGCCAAAGAAGGTAAAATATGTGCAAAGTAGGTGTCCACAATGCCCAAATATCCGACAATCAAGTATCGGGGAATCGATACGGTTTCGGGCGCAAACATAAGGGCGATCATTATTAACGACATCAAAAACGCTTTGAACGGGAAACGCTGTTTGGAAAACGCGTAGGCGGCCATTGAACTGACCAATATAACGCTCAAAACGTTGACCACCGTCACGAATACGCTATTGAACAAATAACGGGTGAACGGTACGAGATCCACCGTCTTGGCTTGGAAAAGCTCCATAAAATTTTGCGTCGTCGGCTGACGGACAAGGAACGTCGGCGGGAACAGGAACATTTCGTGCAGCGGCTTGAACGCGTGATTAAAAATAAACACAAGCGGCAATGCCATAAATAGAGCGAGACCAGACAGCATGACATATATCGTGAAGTTGAATGGAGTAACGCTGCGCAATCGAATAATGCTCACTCTTCTCCCTCCTTCGTCTTCAGAATCCGGTAGAAAAACCGCATTAACAAATAGGACATGACTAGCAACACAACCGAAATCGCCGAAGCATAGCCCAATTCATAACGTTGGAATGCAAAATCGTCAACGTGGTTAATAATTAAGTGTCCGGAATATCTTGGCGTAATGGGCAGTCCGGTCAACTGTACCGAAATTTGCCCCGCCTTAAGCGTTGTAACGATCGTCATCACCGCGCTGAACAGCATTTGCGGCTTCATCGACGGGATTGTAATGAAGTAAACTTCCTGAAGACGATTCGTAATGCCGTCAATGCGCCCCGCTTCATACAGCTCCGGATTTACGGTAGCAAGACCGCCTAACATCGATAGAAACCCAATATTGAAACTGATCCATAACGAAACGATAATCATAATGTTCAATAAATAGCGCGGATCTTGAAGCCAGACGACAGGGAGATCCAGAAAACCAAATTTCAGCAGCAAATAATTTAAGTACCCGACCCTGTCGCCGCTAAACGCTGCTGCCCATACGACTGTCAAGGCCGTACCTCCCGCAAGCGAAGGCGCGTAGAAAGCAAGTGTATAGAAATCCCGCATTTTTTTGGGCAATTGATAGATAAGCCAGGCGAATATAAAAGAGAGCACATACCCGCCTGGACCAACGAACAAGGCAAACTTCAGCGTGTTCGGCAGCGCATACTTCAAGAACACCAAGTCTTGCGTAATCAGTGCGATATAGTTGCTAAGACCGCTAAACTTTGGCGTCTCGAATGCGTTGTAAGAGGTGAAGCTAAGCAATATTGCCATCACAACCGGAATAATGATGAAGATGATGAAACAGATCATGAACGGAGCTAGAAAAAGATAAGATATACGGCTTCGCCAACAATCAAAGGCCAGCTGCCGAAATCCGCGTATTACGCTAGTCATGCTCCGACCTCCTATACAAATCGTACGGTTTATCCATTTGAGGAATATTCAGATTGCGATCGGAATCATAACCAAATTCGGATTGCTTCCTGCGCATTTCCCGTTCAATCGACACCGCCGCCCGATCCAGCGCTTCTTTCTCCGCCATCCCGTCAAGCAGCACATGATTCCAGGCAAAATCCATTTCACGTGACAAGAAGTAGTAGCCCGGTACAACGGGTACATTTTTTACCCAACGGGCCTGTTCAGCGATTGCTTTCAAGTCGTCCGATGGCCAAGGGGATTGCAGAAGCGCCTCCATGTTCGCGGAATTCCAACGATATTCCAGCCCGAAGTAAGATTCAATATCTTGCCCATAACGCAGCTGCGTTTCAGTTGACGACCACCACTTCATAAATTGCCACGCTTCTTCTTTTTTACTGCTTTTCTCCATCATGAGCATACTGGTCGTTGCCTGCGGAGACCAACGCGCAACCGTTCCGTCACTCTGTTTCATGCCAGGAAGCGGAGCGATTTTCCAATGACCCGCAATGTCAGGCGCGGCTACGGATAGCAGAACGTACGTATTGAAGTCCGCAATGCCTGCCGGAATATCTCCATAGCGGAAATGATTGAAGAACGAAGGAACTTCAAGCGGTAAATAATACTTCTCAAACAAGTCCATCCATTGCTTGAATGGTTTAATGGCTTCTTCTTTGCGCAGCGTCGTATTCATCCCGTCTGCCGAGTAAAAATCCAGCCCTCGCTGATAAAAGAAAGGCGTAAAATCTTTGGGTGGATAATAAAAGGTCATAAAGTTTTCCTGCAGCGTCGGTAAAATGTCATAGAGATCATCCCATGTGTCCGGGGGCTTAAGTTTCAATTGTTCAAACAGATCTGTCCGGTAGAAAAAAACAGGGAAATTTTCCACTTCCGGCAGGCCGTATATACCGTTGTCTAACGTGTATGAACGCATGACACCGGGATGGAACCGCGTAACGACCTTTTCAAAATCCGGAAATTGCCGCAAATTGGCAGTCGCACCGCGCATCGCAAATTCGACAGGTGTATCCATCGCGATGCCGAGCGCCACATCCGGTTGTTCGCCTGCCGCATTGCCAAGCACGAGCACATTCGGATTAGGAATTAAATTCAAATTCACTTTAATGCCCGTATTCGGCGTAAAATCTTGATCAATTAAATCTTGCAACAAATCAACATAATCGCGTCCCCGATTCATCCATACGTCGATTGTTTTTTCCTTATCTTCCGATTTCGAGTTGTACGCGAGGTAAAACGATCGGAAAAAGTCACCTATCGAATAACTGAATTTTTCGAATTTTCTGGATATTCTTAAGCCAGTTTTTGTTTCAGGAGTTCTAACTACGATATAATCGAGCAGGAGCGGTTGCTGATCGACTGAAGTCAACCATGTCCCGATTTTCGACTGGATCGCAGTCAATTCCGTTAATCGATTCGGAATTTTATCCACGTCATGTAAAAATTCGCGAAGTGTAATAATCGATTGTTCGATCGCTGCAGTGAGGTCGGTTTCCGAACCATTAAGCCCATTCATATAGCGAACTATATTTTCCATCTCAACGACAGAAGAGGTAACTTGCTGTTCGATATTGGGAATATTACGTTTAAGATCCCATGTCCGATTTACGTCGGAATTGGCCGCTTGAAATTGACTATAATCACCAATGACGGTTCGGATCTGCCGATCGAACTCCCTTAAATGATCAAGTGTTACATACAAAGCCTGAAGTGCAGGTCTCACTGGAGAGGAGTCTGCTGTCATGCGAAGCGTGTGACTGCCTCGTTCCAAGTAAAACAAATACGGATTGCCGCCCCTATCTTTTAGCGTTTCCAAACTGAAAGAACGACTATAAGCGAAAGGGTAGCTTAGCATTTCTTCAAAAGGTACTCGATCATCGATCGTAATCGTACGATATACAGTTGTTCGCCCCTGATAGCTCTGGCGGTACTTAACATCGATTGCATACCAGCCATCCTCCGGTACCTTAACCCCCCATTCCACCCAATGACCCGGAAACTTCCAGCGGTCAGCACCTAGCGTATTGTATACCAGCCGCCCTTTAGGATCAGGTGAAATATTTGCCTCACTTACAGAATATTTTTGAATCCCAATATTGGACTTCTGGGTAAATTGTTCTGCTTCAATTAATGAATACCATTCCAATTCGTTTTTTTGCTCTGTGTGTGTAGTTACATAGGATGCGTAGGCAGGTATAGAATCCGGTGATTTAATGATTAGACTGCCGATCGCAACAGGCTCGCGAACACCGGTCATCCGAATGAGATGACGACCTTTCATCAAATGATAGCGCATCGGTCTTGAATCGGTTTCAAAGTTGCTAACGGTTTTCACATACCAGCCTTCAACTTCGACTTGCTTGGAGCGAATCTCATTTCCGATTGCATTTTTGGCATAAGGATATTGCGCATCCTTCCAAATTCGATCCAATTCGATTCTTGCTGATTCTTGAAACGGGGTAACTCCATCGACGAGCAATCCTCTCATAATGGAAGATGAAGTACCCTTAAGCGGTGAATACTGAATTTGAATTTCATACAGGCCTTCTTGTTTAATGTCCGCTTCCCATTCAATCCAACCTTCCGCATTCTTCCATTGCAGCACTTCCTTGCCGAGTACATCATGATGTACTTTTTCAATGCTACCCTCATTGGATCTTTGACTTAGGTTGTTTGCATTCAGCTCGATCCGGACGTTTGTAGTATTAGGCACACCTTGGCTGTCATATTGTTGAAGCTTCTGGTTATAGGTGGGAATAGCGGATTGATCGGCATCCGGCAAGTTCAAAATTGCAACGTCTGCAGGCTCATAGTGCTTCTGTTCGAACCAAAATGAACGAATGGCATAGAACAGTACAATCGCCGTACAAATGAGTAGAAATATAACAAGTCGCATCGGCAACCGTATTGCCTTTCTGTTCATAAGTGATTGACCCCTTTAGAATAAAGGATTGACTGCTTTGTCTCGCCGGAGAACAAATGAGCTTTGTCCAATCTAAGATGAATACGAACTTGATCGCCAATCTGGACGTCCGTATGAGATTCCGCGCGCAACGTCAACTTGTCATGACTGACATCTGCTGTTAAATACGTATCCGAGCCCATTAACTCCTTCATTTCAATCTTGGCCTCAATGACCCATTCCGCCTCTGTCACCCTGCATTCGTTTTCCAACTGGATATGCTCCGAGCGCATGCCAAGCACGACATCGTTTTTTTTGAATTCACTTGCTTCCAGCATTGATGTAAAAGCACTTGGAAGCGGCAGCCTCCATCGTTTTGTTTCAAAATAAAATCGATTTTGTTCACGGGTTAAGCGCCCTTGAACGAAGTTCATTTGCGGTGTACCTATGAAGCTTGCTACAAACATATTCGAAGGGTAATCATATAGTTGCTGGGGAGAATCCACTTGCTGAATTTCACCCGATTTCATGACGACAATACGGGTCCCCATTGTCATCGCTTCAACTTGATCATGTGTAACATAGACGGTTGTCGTTTGCAGGTTGGCATGCATACGAATCAGTTCCGCTCTAGTCTGCGCTCTGAGCTTGGCATCCAGATTTGACAGCGGTTCATCCATTAGAAATACTTTCGGATCCCGCACCATTGCCCTGCCCAAAGCGACACGCTGTTTTTGCCCCCCTGATAATTGATTGGGACGCCGTTCAAGCAAGTGGTCAATTTCTAATGCCCGGGCCACCCGGTTTACCTTCAACTCAATCTCGTGCTTATCAACTTTACGGAGCCGTAATCCTAAAGCGATATTTTCATAGATCGACAAGTTGGGATATAGGGCATAATTTTGAAATACCATCGCAATATCGCGATTTTTAGGAGATACATAGTTTATAAACTTATCGTCTATGTATATTTCTCCATCCGTAATTTCTTCAAGTCCAGCCAACATGCGCAGCGTAGTCGATTTGCCACAGCCTGAAGGTCCGACAAGAACTAGGAACTCTCCGTCGCCGACCTCCAAATGAAAATTTTTTACAGAAGGATTTTCTTCCCCTTTATAAGCCTTGTACACATGGCGAAATGACACTGTCCCCATTCATTTGCCTCCTTTATCTAAATTTTTAAGGTTTATTCGCATATTTATTGGTCATCAAGTTGTCGAATACTGCATTCGCCTTGGCTGCCGTTGATTTGCCGAGCATAACCTTCTGCAATTCCTCGTAATAACTGTTCCATTCCTGATTCCACACATTTATCACGATCCTTAGATTTTGTGACCACCAAGTGTCTTCCAAACTTATCGCTTCAAGCATTGATCTGCTCGTCGGATTAAGTAAGGATGTATCATCGAGCTTTATCGCCGGAATACTGACAGCAGCATTCGCATAGAGAAGCTGTCCTTCTTGCGAAGTCAGATATTTCACAAATTGAATGGCTTCCTTCTTGTACGGACCAGCTTCAGTTACTGCTGCCGATGTTAAGGGAATAAGCGGTGCTTTCGCATCCGGGTTAACCGAACCTTCATAAGCCGGCACTCTGAAGCTGATAATATCCGCCGGATTCATCCCCATTGTGAGTAACGATGCATAAGTAAACGTACCTCCAATTGAATAAACGGCTTGCCCATTCGCGAATAATTGATCGCTCGGATCAATGTCCAGCATCGTCACCCCCGGAACGAGCAGCTCATTATTGCTCATCGTCTCTAGGAAATCTCCGATATGACTGTGCTTCGGGTCTATCATATTCTCTTTGCCGGTCATTAGCGCGGCATAGGATTCCGGGCCATTCTTCATATAATCGATGAAATCGGCAAACCAGTTTTGATAAAGGCTTGCATACCTGCCGCCGAACGTTAACGCCGGAACGCCTGTTGCGGACTTGGCTTTCTTCATATCTTCAATCCACGCTTCGATCGAAACAGGCGCCGTCTGTGGAATTCCAGCCTTCTTTAGCAATTTCGCATTAGCATAGATGATATAGTTCGAACCAATATCGATTGGTAAATTATACACTTCTCCGACTTTTCTATCCTTGTACCACGCACCCATGTTCACATTCGATTGCCATGCATCAACATGCGCTTGAGAGATCGTTACCTCGTTCAATCCGGTAGCCAAGAAGCTGTTCTTCCACGCCGGGTCGGCTTCGAGCTCGCCCTGTAAATTCGCTGCTATGCCACTTAAGGCCGCTACGCCTGCGCTTGCTGTTGACCAGTACAAGTAAATATCGGGCATCGTGCCCTCAGCTGCTGCAGCAAGCAAATATTGCACATAAGTTTGATCGGGAGTAATCGCTTGAGTCTCAACCGTTATCCCCGTATCTGCTTTGAATTTTTGCGCCACAGCTTTAAGCCCTGGATCGAAACCGACCTTCCAGTGCCACAAGGTTAATTTCACATCGCTTTTCGGAACCGACTCCGCGCCGGCAGGACTGGTTCCAGCAGATCTTCCGGATGCATTGTTACCATTACCACCGCAAGCGATAACCACTACTAGAACGAATGCAAGTGATAAGAGCCGATAAGCTTTTCTCTTGATACTAGTCATTTGAACCACCCCTATGGAAGCGTTTGCAATCGTCTTTAATTAACATTATAGCAGTCCATCCAATTGACAGAAACGATAGAATACAACGATTATTTTTGTTTTCTCACGATATTAAACCGATTCATACGCATGAGAATATTTTCCTGATATACTAAATTCAAACCTTAACTGTAATAGTTGTAATAGATGCTTAAGGGCCTTAATGAAGGAGGTTTGCATACTAGGTGAGCATGAACAGCATGAAGAACTGGTTTCGAAGCGTTAAGCTGCGTTACAAAATGCTGATCTTGTTCAGCATCCTGATCGCTGTATTCGTTCTCAATATCAGCTATTTCTCCTTCAAGAAAACAGAGAGCTATTTGGATGAACTATCCAATAATGCCTACAAAGAAATGCTCGTACAGGCCAATGTAACCGCAGAGCTTCAGATTAAAAATTACGAACGCATCATTAATACCCTCTATATTAGCGATGAATTTCAGAAATTATTAACTAGCTCCTATCAAACGGCATTCGATAAATATATCGCCAATAACCGCATTAAGGACTTTGTTGAATCCATCCTCAATACGTATGAGAACATGCCGGACATCAACATCTACCTCTTCAACCAGAATACTTTCTCTGGAATCGTATATCCGGTATCAGACATTACCGATCTCTTCTGGAAAGATGAAGTATTGAAATATAGCGCAGCAGGCGTGCATTGGGTTCAGCGCAGACTCGAACTGCCCAATGGCTCCTATTACAAGTTGGTTGCTGCCAAAGCGCTCAGGAACTCTGCCAACAACTCGGTTTACGGCATCCTCTCGCTCGAAATTGATCCTACCTTTATTTACAATCAGATCAGCAATCTTGAATTATTTAAGGAAGGTAATGTGTTCGTTCTGGACCTGAACGGGACCATCATTTATAGCCTGAATAACTATTTGGCCGAGAAGCCCGGACAGCCCTTCCGATTCTCCCGTAAATTGAATGGGCAATCGGGCTCTTTCATCGAGAATATAGACGGGACCAACTATTTCGTCGTGTACGATAAGATGCTCCACAGGAACTCCACGCTCGTCGGAATTACGCCGATCCAGGGTGCATTGCAAATATCCAATGAAGTCAGAGATTATAACATACGTATGGCCATCCTGCTTATTCTGTTAGGTATAGCCATTATTTATTTCCTGTCGCGTTTATTCACCAGGAGAATCAGCTTATTAACTTCTGAGATGCTGAAGGTCAGCAGGGGAACGCCTGGCATCCAGCTCGATATGGAGAGCAATGACGAGATTGGCAAGATGAATCGTGTCTTCCATATGATGCTGAGCAAACTGAACAAGAACATGGAAGAAATGAGCGAACTGAAGACCCGGGAGTTTGAGCTCCAATTGAAGGCATTGCAGGCCCAAATAAACCCCCATTTCCTGTACAACACCTTATCTACAATTAACTGGATGGCGATGAGTCTGAACGCCGACGATATTTCGCTGGCGATCAATGCGTTGGCCAAATATTATCGCACGGGTCTTAACAACGGCAAAGAAATCGTTACTGTCAATGAAGAGCTTGAGCACATCAAATCCTACATCTACATTCAGAAAATCCGGGTGAAGGACAATATCGATTTTCGTTTTTCAATCGATCCGGAAGCACTGCCCTACCTCCTCCCGAAGATGGTGCTTCAGCCGATCGTAGAAAACGCCATTCAACACGGCATAGAGAAGCAGCGCAAAAGAGGCATTATTACGATCGACATCAAGAAATCCGACAAATATATTTATTTCGAAGTTAGCGATGATGGCACAGGGATGCCCGAATCAGAGGCTGCTTCGTTGCTAACGTCAATTCATGACAAAGGAAGCTATGGACTCTATCATATTGATAGCAAGATCAAGCTCTATTTTGGTTCTACATATGGATTGTCTATAAGCAGTGCCGAGAACCTCGGAACCAAAGTAACGATTACGATCCCTACCACAAGACAAATCCAATAGCAGAAAAAGGGTGGAACTATGCTGAAGATTGTAATTGCCGAAGATGCTGCCTTTGAAAGAGAAGGATTAGTCCGGAGCATTCCATGGAACGACTTGGGTATCGTCGTCGTTGGTGCTGCAGAAGATGGCAAGCAAGCTTGGGAGCTGATAGTAGAACATAATCCGGATATCGTTCTGACTGATATCAAGATGCCGATCGTTGACGGAATCGAGTTATCCAAAGCAGTGAACCGCGATTATCCATTAACCAAGCTTGTGTTTATTTCCGGGCATGAAGATTTTAATTTTGCGCTGGAAGCGATTAAATCCAAAGTATTGGCCTATATTCTGAAGCCCTATACCTTTCGCGAAATAACGGATACGATTCGCCAGGTTGCCCTAATATGCATGGATGAGAAGGGCCGCGACGAGCAAATCCGGATCATTCAATCCAAGCTGGATGAAACACGACCTTTTTTCGAAGAAAAGCTATTGCAGGATATCATCAACGAACGGATCCAGGACGAGCTTACCTTGAACGAAAGACTACAATACTACGGACTCTACTTCGATAAGTCCTGTTTTGCCGTCATCCTTCTTGATTTCGAGGCCACTTCGGTAACGGATCATGCCTTATCCGATAACTTGTATATCATTCGCAATCGCCCGGGGGAACTCATACTTCTCATCAATGAAGATCAAGCTCATCTCAACAGACGCGAAGATCTGGAGGCGATCGCGGTTGAACTGAAAGATCGGGTGAACGCCCGGCTTCAATCCGATGTGGCCATTTGTGTCAGTCGACCTTTCTCCCATTTATTGAATCTGGCATACGGCTGTAAAGAAGTATTGGAAGCCAAGAAACGACTTCCTATGGTCGGACGTATCCATCCCGTATTTTATGAGGACGTGACCGGAGCCGATGATGTATTCGGACGATTAGACAGAATTGTTGCGGACGTCAAACGCTTTATCCGGTTAAGGTACATGGACAACATTACTCTGAACGATATCGCCAGTGAAGTGTTCATGTCGCCCAATTATTTGAATTCCCTATTCAAGAAAGCAACTGGCAAAAACATTAACAAATATTTAATTGATTTTCGCATAACAACGGCTATGGAATTGCTATTGAAGCCTGACGCAACCGTCAACAGGGTCGCCGAGAAAGTCGGCTATCGTAATCTTGCTCATTTTAGCACCTTGTTCAAGAAACAATGCGGCATGACCCCGATGGAATATCGAGACTACAGATCAAACCAATAAGATGAAATCTGAATGATCTGTTTAATTGACATAGACAAGCAGGAAGAGGAGCGCTGGCGAATGATCAGAAATAGCCTATGGCCTCTGAAGAGAGCCGTTCTTGCATTGTTATTGGGATTACTGTTGCTTTCAGCATGTCAATCCGATTCTTCTATTGATCCGGCAACTTCACCTGATCCTGACGGGACGGCAGCATCGCTGGAAGCAAAAAATGACGAAATGGTTATTTCCGCCTATCAGGGAACGATTTACACAGGCCCCAAGAATGGGCCGAGTACGGAATATGCGAAATACATCAAAAGTCGGTTTAACATAAACGTTGATAGATTCGTGTGGTCATCTGGTGAGAACATCAAGAAGAAAATCAGCCTGTTTGCCGCATCAGGTGAAATGCCGGATATTATCCAATTCGGAGTAGGTCCCGGCATGCTGCCCGATTTGCAAATCCCGCACGAAATGGCTGATAACGGAATGCTGCTCAATATTGAGCCCTATCTCAACAATAGCCCGAATCTCATGAAATACTTGACCCCGACCATTATAGATTCTTACCGCAATCCGAGTAATGGCAAACTCTATGTGCTGCCAAACTTCGCTGTCAACGAGCAGTTGATTGATGAGCTTACAATTGAGGTTAATAACGTTTTTATCGTTCGTGCAGATTGGCTTGAGAAGCTGCATTTGGAAGTTCCAACAACACCGGAAGATTTTTACGAGATGCTGATCGCTTTCAAGAAAATGCCTGATTGGAATGGACAGCAGGTCATTCCTTACATGCCCTTCTGGAGGGGGGCAGAAATCCGTTCCCATATTGGTGCGATGTTTGGCATCTGGAAGTACAGAACTGCGGTTGATGAGGAAGCGCAACGGATGGTCGATTATCATGAAACAAAGGAATATCTCAGCTACTTGAAATATGCAGCGAGGCTTTACAGGGAAGGACTTATTTATCCGGAAGCTTATAAGACGGACTGGGAAGATGCGTTTTACAACTATATCCCCACCCCTAGGGTAGGCCTTTCCAATCTAAGGCCCGGGGAGATTACATCCATGAATACAATGCTGCAGAAGCTCGATCCTAAGGCAAAATACGTTCCGATGCCATTGCCTAAAGCCCCTGGCGTTGGAAATAGCGAAATGGAGCGGATCAATAGGTTAGGCAGTTCTGCTATTATAATCAGTAAAAAAGTAAGCGATCCTGAGCGATTGTTCCACTACCTGGATTGGATGGCCAGTGATGAAGGCTGGGCAACGGTAACCTTCGGTCCGCCTTCCAAAGAAAATGGCAGCTGGTATATCGACGAGATGGGGCAGCTAATCGACAATCCCGAGCTCGCCGCGATGAAGAAAGCTGAAAACCCGGCATGGGAAAGCGATGTGCTGGGTGCCTGGCAGTATGGTTTGTCCGGCGTCTTGAAATACACGCGGAATTTAATTCTAGATCAATCCGGCGAGCCCGATCCTATTCGTCTACTCGCCAATAAAATGTATTCCAGCGATGTATATATGGACATATCTTACGATATTCTTCAGAATCTTGCCCCTGGTCCAGAGAGAGCGGAGAAAGGAGCAGGGCTAGATAAGCTATTTGAAGAAGGAGAAGCCAGAATCGTCATGACCAGCACTAGCGATGCCGATGTAACTGTCATGTATGAGAAGATGATGAAGCAAGCTGTTGAGGCAGGATTTCTGGCCATTCTGAAAGAGGATTATGGTCGATACCAAACCGTGGAAAAAATGCTTGAATGATGAGCGTGAGACGATCACTTTTTACATGAACAAAGCAAAAAACCTTGAAAGACCAAGCAATCTGGCCATCAAGGTTTTGATCTTTGTCTCAAAAATGTTACGTTATTTGTCTCATTTTACGTCGTAATCAGTCTCAATTATAGACGTTATCCACATGCCCACACCTATTCATTCATTTCCACTAAATCTTATAAGCCTTCATCGCCTTACGAAGCTCCTTAAAGGAAGGCTTCTTACCATACATCAGTACGCCAGTACGATAAATTTTAGCGGACAGCCAGCCTGCACCGGCAATGGTCACTAGCAGAATAGCGATAGACAGCCATACCTGCCAAAGCGGCGGGTCAGATAAACCAAGTCTTACGACCATTGCATAAGGAGAGAAGAACGGAATGAACGATGACACTTTAATCAGCATCGAATTCGGGTTCGACAATCCACCAAACATACAAATATAGAAGCCTGCAAGAGATAGCATCGTAATAGGAAGCACCGCTTGCCCAAGATCCTCGGTACGGCTTACAATAGAGCCGACTGCCGCGAACATGGTAGAGAACAGAAAATATCCAGTCAAGAAGAACAATATTGCATAACAGAGCAGTACAGGATCGATATTACTCAGCTTGATGTTAAACTTGCTAAGCGTACTGACATTGTGTGGGAGTGTCATATTGATAACGATCACCAAGACGTATACAGCCATCTGCGTGAGAACAACCAGGAACATCCCTGTTATTTTTCCAAACATGGCTTTGAGTGGTGACACGCTAGTAATGAGAATTTCCATAACCCGTGAGCTCTTCTCAGCCGTTATCTCGCTCGCAATCATCTGCCCGCTAATCATGATCGCCATGAACAGCATGAAGAGTATCACGTACACCAGCGCCATATCCATGCCTTGCTCGGCTTCCGTCTTGCCTTTACCGATGGAGCCTGCACCTTCATTAGTTGAAATTTGGACCGTATCCAGAGTCACCGGAGCAAGCAGCAGCTCCTTTTGCTCTTTGGTCAACCCTGCTCCTTCGAGAACGCCCTGCATCTTAACGGATTGAAGCGCAGTCTGCAGAGATTGCGATGTGCTAACATCCATAAGCGCTTCTGACTTATAGACGACTTGCGGGAAGCCACCAGTGTCATTAGCTGCAAATTCGATATACCCTTTAATAACTCCATCCGCGATCGCTTTCTTCAAAGCCTGCTCGTTCCCATCTGCAGTACCTGAATCTGCTATAGGAACCAGCTTGATCTCCGGTTTATCCTGTGCCTTATAATATTGATCCAGCAAACCTACGATACGGGATTGAGTGAAGAGCTGCGATTTCACCTTATCTGCCTGACTGTTCGAATACCCAATTGACGTTGCTTTACCCTCACCGCTGAACTGAGAAATGATATAAGGCAGATTAATCCCAATTGTTAGTATAATGGCAATAATAATGGTTGTAATGAGAAAAGCCTTACCTCTAAACTTGTTCTTGACCGTGAACCCGACAACTGTAGCAAATCCATTATTCATGGTTCTCACCTACCGTCTTTATAAAGATTTCGTTTAACGTTGGTTCCAATATCTCGAAGCGACTTACATTCGTTTGCGCCATTGCCAGCTCTAGGATCGGCCGACCTGCTTCCTCACGATCAATCATTAGCTCATACCCATATTCATGACGATTCACTTTACTTACTCCACCAACCGATTCCAAACCGACTACATCACTATCGGTAGCTAGAATCACACGTTCACGCGGGAACTTTTTCTTGATCGCCTTCAGATTGCCTTCCAATACCGCATTGGATTTGTGCAAAATCGTAATGTTCCGGCACAGCTCTTCTACATGCTCCATCCGGTGGGTGGAGAAAAGAATGCTTGAGCCCGCATCGCGAAGCTCCTTTACCGTAGACTTTAATAGCTCCACATTGACTGGATCTAGTCCACTGAAAGCCTCATCCATAATAACGATCTTCGGATTATGAATGACTGATGCAATGAATTGGATCTTCTGCTGATTCCCTTTCGAGAGCTCTTCGACTCTCTTCCCGTAATACTCCGGAACGCTGAACCGATCCAGCCAACGTTTCAGGTTACTATCAGCATCCTTGCGCGACATGCCGCGCAGCTGCGCCAGATAAAGAATTTGATCGCTGACCTTAATCTTCGGATACAATCCGCGTTCCTCTGGCAGATAGCCTAAGCTTTTAAGCTGATCCGAACTGTAAGACTTACCGTTATAACGAATGCTTCCTCCATCTGGATAAATCAGTCCCAGCACCATCCGCATGGTCGTCGTTTTACCCGCACCGTTAGCTCCCAATAAGCCGTAAATTTCCCCTTCAGCCACTTCAAAGCTAATACCGTTCACGGCTGTTTTATCTCCATACTGTTTAACAACTTGATCTACTTGCAAAGGTTTAATACTCATCCTTAAGCTCCTCTCGTTTGTTCCATTAGTACTTGCAAAATTTCATCAAGCTCCAGCTTTTGCTGGCCAATGACAGGGATATCCATAGAAGCAAGCCAACTCTGCGCTTTCTGCGCTTCACTTGTCACTACTTTATGAGTTGTACCGCCAGATACCTTAGCACTGCAGTACCCTGGCATTTGAGCTAAGTTTACTCTCTCGCTGGAGTTCCCTGTATCGACATACAATACATGCCACGATTCCAACAGTGAATCCTTCTCATATACCCCAATCACTTTACCTTGGATGACAAAAGCAATATAATCCGCTAATCGTTTCACTTCATCCACGATATGAGAAGCCATAACAACCGTACGGTCACCACGCTCCATATAGCGGTGAATGACATCGATCATCGTCTTCCATGCTATGGGATCAAGTCCAGATGACGGCTCATCGAGCAGCAGCAGTTCTGGATTATGCGCCATGGCAAGTGCGATATCGAATTTACGCCGCATCCCCTTCGACATCTTACCAAGCTTGAGGTTCGTCTCAACGTCAAAGCGACGAAGGAGCTCCTGATAGCGGTTAACATCCCAATCCGGATACCACTGCCTTTCAAAATCCGCCTTCTGATTCGCACGCAGATTTTCTTCAATATCAATCGATTTCTCTGATACATAGCCGATTCTTTGCTTCAGCAATCGGTCATCACCCGATCCAACCTTCTTGCCAAGCACCTCGATCTCTCCTCGATCCGGCTTAGCCAGATCGAGGATTAACCGAAACAGCGAACTCTTCCCAGAACCATTAGGCCCTACAATTGCCGTTACATATCCGGCTGGAATAACCAAATCAATCGGGCCCAGCTGAAAATGGGCTCTCTTTTGCACTAATCCCTGCAGTCTAACAGCAACTTGATCCAAGTTATCACCTCCCCCAGCTGACTTAATTATTGCTGCCCATTTCACGTTTACGCTGCAAAATCTCTTGGAGCATCTCCACCATCTCATCATCTGAACACTGTACCCGTAATCCAGCTTCGACTGCATGCTCTAATGCTTCAATGACGGCACTTCGGCGATGCTTATCCCTCATGTCATTGCCCACCATGGCAATGAAAGTACCTGTACCTTGCTTCGTACGCAGCAATCCTTCGTTCTCCAAATCCTGATAGACCCGCCGGATCGTAATTACACTGCATTTTAACAGCTGCGCTAGCTCTCGAATCGATGGGAGCAGCGTTCCTTCCTCCATTTGGCCGCTTACGATGATTGCACGAAGCTGTACCTCGATCTGATGGTATAACGGCTCTGCGCTTTGTTCATTAATCTGTATAGGAAGCCACACCATACCACCTTCTTCTTCGAGATGATCCAACTCTGCTATCCATTAATTCAGTAGATTTCGTGTCTCAAGCTTCCTACGAATAGTTAGGCTCGCTATGGCAACTACTATAAACGCGATAAGAAGGGAGCAGACCGGCCATAGCACCTCGCCATTATGAGCAACTTCCATGCTCCGAACAACGATCTCACTATGAGTACGCCAAAAGACTAACGAAATAGCAAGGTATACACCCGCATAACCCAAGCAAATGAAGAAATACGTTTTACCATCAACCAATATTTCGAAGATCACATAAGTTGAGCCAACCGCAAGGGCGTAGCCAATCCAGAACAGTACGAAGATGATATATTGGCCAGGAGTCATGAGATTGCGAATCTCAGCTACAAATAGATACTGAATGGTGAAGAAAAACGTAGCAACGATCAGGAGCACTGTTAATAACTGGAGCATTCTTGCCATCACGATCGATGTAATGCCAATAGGCATTGTTCGCCAGTAGGCAATCCTTCGAGTGTATATGTTGTTATTCCAGCTCTTCAAAGTAGAACGGTGCATAAAAAAGCACATCGCGGGCAGCATTGTCATATAGAATAGGTCGCCTACCCAACCATAATCATGTATCGACTCTTTGCTGCTCAGTAATTCGGTAAAGATTGGCATCGTCACGACAGAGAAGTAAGTAGAAAATGCGATTGTTACCAGCAATCCAACCCAAGACCGACGCATCTCATATTGAAACAAAATCCGTGCTCCCTGCCAGCTTGTCATTCATTTGCACCTCCACACCTCATACTGTATATATCAATATACACAGTATAATCACAGTTAGCCTCCTTGTCAACATCTGGAATATTAATTTTATATAAAGAAAAAACTGTACCCTCGCTTATTCGTTGCGAGGGTACAGCTCATTATTTACTTGATTATTTACTTACCTAATCAGATTGCTATCGGCAATACTCCAGCCAACTTTACTCTTTACTCTTTACTCTCTTGGCTCTCTTCTTGTTTCTCTTGACTCTCTAGGGCATCATCTACGGCATCAATGAACTGATCAAACAGTTCATCATCTTCCTCGATCGCCTTTTCGACAGCGAAGATTTCTTCTTCCGTTCCTGACTCTTTGGCAAAGCTGAGACTATAATCCCATACTTTTCCTTTCTTGGTCAAAAGGATTACCTCATATGGCTGCGAATGGCCTTCCACTTCAAAGATGACCTGCCCCTTATAGCTCTCATCCGGTTCTTGATTCATCGATTTGTGCAAAATCGTTATATTCATGCTAGTCCTCCACGTACAGTCTAGGTTCCAAAAATACCGTTATCCGAATAATACGTCCAATACCGGCTTCGTATGTCCACCTGGATACATAAGATAGAGCAATACATAAACAGTTACACCCGTTACAGCAGTGAAGAGCCAGACAACTGAGGTTACACGTCCCCATTTGCGGTGTTTAGCAAATTTACTTTTGAATGCGAGTGTTAATGTTGTGATACCAAACACACCACCCACAGTCGCCAAGACGATATGGAAGAATAAGAAGCCTAGATAATACGGCTTCAACTCATCCGAGCCACCCCAGTCCGTATTCCCAACGAAGATCGTCCGAGAGACATAGATAATGAAGAACAACAGCGCCGATGTTGCTCCAGCTAGCATAACCTTCTTATGAGCTTCAAGCTTTCTCTTTATCGCTAAACTCCAACCAATAGCTACTAATATCGCACTAAGAGCTATGAAGGAAGTACTGATTGCAGGCAAAATATCGTACATTGACAAGGGATATCCCATCCATTCCTACCTATAATCGAATTATTAATCTTAACTAATGGCTCTTGCTCCTGCTCCTGCTCCTGCCCCCGTATCCGGCAGCTCATCATCCGAATCTGCATGTTCTCTTTTATACCAATTAAAAAAGACATAAGCGAGAATCGCACCATACATAACTTCCTGTACAAGCTTCATTACAA
This sequence comes from Paenibacillus baekrokdamisoli, assembly GCF_003945345.1. Lineage (GTDB taxonomy): Bacteria > Bacillota > Bacilli > Paenibacillales > Paenibacillaceae > Paenibacillus_Z > Paenibacillus_Z baekrokdamisoli. The sequence goes on from NZ_AP019308.1 coordinate 3,911,662, forward strand.
TACCGCCTAGCTGCTGATCCTCTACAGGCTCCATTAAATTGAAGAAGGATGGCCCGCTAAATTTTGACAATACTATGGCAGGATCACCGGATATACAATAACCCATAGCTTTCACCCATACATCTGGATCATTGTAAGTCGCATACATCGAAGTACTAGAGAAAATAATAAGCGCGCATGCTGGTGTTAGCAGCATACCGTTCGCGAAAATATAAGCCATCTTCCTTAGATCATTGAGACGATTCCACTCTGGCACTGGACAAGCAATCTGCCACCACATCATGAAAGAAGTGACAAGAAGCACCAAATAGTAGAGGCGATGAACGAGAAAGTGCGTCATTACATAGTCATGAACTGCTGGAACATGATAGATCGAGAATAACATATTGAACAGAACAAGTGCCAATATCGGATGCATCATCCATGACAGCTTCGACCAAAACGCTCCACTGAACATAACGCGCCATAAAAATGCAGGTATACCAAGTATAATCAATGGAGGTACGATCAAATAAGATATGGACATGTCAGTCATATGAAATGTAAACATAAGATGACCAAGCATCTCAAGTGGCCCACCTTGTGCCAAATAATAAAGCAGCATACCTGCTACGAACATAACCTTCTGCATTCCTGTTGCAGGCAATGCCTGCGGCACATGTTTTTCTCTCCACGGTCCAGCCAAATAGAAATAAAGGATAACAATCGCTGACATAAAGAAGAAAAACCATGGGCTCCATAGATCTTCAAAGCTGAAATACTGTAGTCCCAGCATTATGGTACCCCTTTCCAACCAGACTCTAAGCTATAACAAAAGAGGGGGCCAGTTAGACCACCCTCTCTTCAATTTACAACTCGTTTTACCACCAAGCCCAATATTCGGCCATGATGACCATCGTGAATACGATGACTATTCCAAATATAATACCAACCGTTGGGAAAATATGACCCCGGTCTTTCATATGCATCCAGAACGACATTTGAATGAAAACCTGCAAGAACGCCATTACAATCAGAACGATGTAGATGAAGGATTGATTCACTTCCCCTGCGGAAACCGCGGCGAAAGCAATTACCGTCAACAGAATCGAAAAGATAAAAGCGACGATGTGCTTGCGTGGTCCTTCATGTTTGTGACGCTTAGCATGCTCTTCGGTAGCTGAATGTTCATTGGACATTCGTTAGCCCACCTTTCCCATCAAGTACACGACAGTGAAGATGAATACCCACACGACGTCGATAAAGTGCCAATACATACCAGCAACATATATCTTTGGAGCTGTTACAACATTCAGACCTTTTTTCATAACTTGTGCGATTAGCATCGAGATCCAGATAACCCCGAACAGTACGTGAGCACCATGGAATCCAACAAGCGTATAGAACGAAGTACTAAATGCGCTTGTGGTGAATTTATGGCCTTCATGTACGTAAGTATTGAACTCAAAAATCTCAAGGCCAAGGAATCCAAAACCGAAAAGAACGGTAACAATCAGCCAGCCAATCATGGCCTTCACTTTGTTTGTATGCATGGCTTGAATCGCGAACACGCTAGTCAAACTTGAAGTCAACAAGATAAAAGTAGCCAATGCAACCGTAGGAAGCTCAAACAATTCTTGTGATGTCGGATTCCCGTCACCAACTTGATGGCGAAGAGCTAGGAACGCAGAGAACAGCGTTCCGAACAATACCGTTTCACCACCAAGGAATAACCAGAAGCCGAGCACTTTATTACGGCCTTCGAGAGTTGCCTTCTCCGGCTCATGCGGCAATTGGCCGTCTACGTGTGAATGTGTGCTCATGCTTTAACCCCCTTGTCATGCAGTTCATCCGGCTCGATATGGAAACCATGATCGTCAAATACCGAACGAAGGAACATACAAGCAAACGTAATAAGCAATCCAAAGCCTGCAAAAATGTGATTATTGAAAACAAATGCTACAAAGCTATTGTCATACTTGCCATCGGCATACATTAAACCAAATCCGGCAATGAATAATCCAACTGACATCAAGAACGGTAGGATCGATGGTGATGGCATATGGATGGAACCAAGCGGCTCAGCTGGTGTCATTCCACTTTTACCTTCCATCTTCTCTTTCCATAATGCATCATAACCACGAACGAGTGGTGTTTGAGCAAAGTTATATTCCGGTGCAGGAGATGGAATTGACCATTCCAGTGTACGGCCATCTTCCCATGGATCATTACCTGCATCGCGAGGCTTCATTGACGTTACAACAACGTTAATGAGGAATGCGATTGTACCGATACCCATTAGGAATGCACCGATGGTACTAATCAAATTCAGATTATTAAAGCCTAGGCCATCCAAGTACGTCCAAACGCGTCGCGGCATACCCATCAAACCAAGGAAATGCTGTACGAAGAACGTGAGATGGAAACCAAGGAAGAATGTCCAGAAACAGATCTTTCCGATCGTCTCATTAAGAACACGTCCGAACATCTTCGGCCACCAGTAGTATAAACCAGAGAACAATCCAAGTATCAGACCACCAACGATAACGTAGTGAAAGTGAGCCACTACGAAATAGGAATCGTGATATTGGAAGTCAGCAGGCGCTGCTGCTAGCATTACCCCAGTTACCCCACCCATAACGAATGTCGGTACAAAGCCTACTGCGAATAAGTTAGCAGTTGTGAACTTAATGGAACCGCCCCACATCGTGAAGAGCCAGTTAAAGATCTTAATACCTGTTGGTACGGCAATCAGCATCGTCGCAATGGAGAACAATGCATTCGCAACAGGACCAAGTCCTGTAGTGAACATGTGATGCGCCCAAACCATGAAGCCCAGGAATCCGATCAGCACGGTAGCGAACACCATCGAGCTGTAACCGAAGAGGCGTTTACGTGAGAAGGTACTTATTACCTCGGAAATAATCCCGAAAGCCGGTAAGATCAGGATATATACTTCAGGATGTCCGAAAATCCAGAAGATATGCTCCCACAGAACCGCGTTACCCCCATTTGAAACTTCAAAGAAATTACCACCGAACAATCGGTCGAACATCAACGCTACCAGACCTACTGTAAGAGCCGGGAAGGCGAAGAGGATCAAAGCAGAAGTGATAAATGCCGCCCAAGTAAACATCGGCATACGCATGAAGCTCATACCTGGCGCACGCATATTAATAATCGTTGCCAAGAAGTTAATACCACCGATCAGTGTCCCGATACCGGCAATTTGAAGACCGATAACATAAAAGTCAACACCATGACCAGAGCTGTAAGTAGTTGTTGCAAGTGGAGCATATGATGTCCAGCCTGCATCTGGCGCACCGCCAGCGAACCAGCTGACATTCAGTAGGACGCCTCCGGCAAAGAATGTCCAGAAACCAAGTGCATTAACGAAAGGGAAAGCAACGTCCCGTGCACCTATCTGCAGTGGTATAATTGCGTTCATCAATGCAAAGATCATCGGCATCGCTGCCAAGAATATCATCGTCGTACCGTGCATCGTCAACAATTCATTGAATGTATGCGCAGCTACGAAATCATTAAGCGGTTTCCACAATTGAATTCGAATCAGAATCGCTTCCAATCCACCAACTAGGAAGAAGAATCCGCCCGCAATCAAATACAGAATGCCGATTTTTTTATGGTCAACGGTCGTGAGCCAATCCATCAAGCCACTATACCGTTTAACCGGATGTGCATGAGCCAAAGTAGGTACCTCCTTCATTCCGTGAGTAAGTTATTTCGTTGTTTCGTAATCAAGCTTCAGTCCTGCCAAGTACTTCGCAATGGCATCGATTTGTTGATCTGTCAGTTCAACCTTAGGCATCAATGTACCTGGCTTAACTGCCTGAGGATCTTTAATCCATTTCGCTAAGTTGTGCTCAACAGAGCCTTCATTTGCATATTTAGGATCATTCGTATTAACCAAGATGCCGGCTACAGCTTCACGACCACCGATACCAGTCAGGTTAGGGAATAGCTGACCACCATTTGCACCAATTGCATGGCAAGACAAGCATTGATTGTTAAGAACGTCTGCAACGTCTTTGTCTGCAGGAAGTGCAACAGGCGCTTTCATTGCCGCTACCCAGCGGTCGAAGGACTTACGATCAACTACTTTAACTTTGAAATCCATCAAGGAATGAGAAGGTCCGCAAAGCTCCGCACACTTCCCTAGATATACGCCAGTCTTCGGCGCTTTGAAATACATGATATTCACGTTACCGCCCGGGTTCGTATCGACCTTACCCGCAAGCGATGGAATCCAGAAGGAATGAAGTACGTCAGCCGTCTTCGCTTCGACAGAAATGACAGCGTCATCCGGAATCAGAAGCTCTTGGGCTGTCTTCACACCAAGATTCGGGTAATTAAATTCCCACCAATATTGATGAGCGGTTACTTGTACTTGTATCGCTTTAGGATCTTTTGTGTAATCTTGTGCAAGTCCGAATACAGTCTTAACTGTAGGCACACCAAGGATCACAAGAAGGATAATAGGGATTACTGTCCAAATAATCTCCAGCTTGTGGTTACCTTCAACTTGTACAGGAATTGTCTTGTCGCCTGGACGACGACGAAAGCGAATAATTACGTATACTGCGATTGCAAACACGACTAGAACGACCAAAACCATAACTATGATCGTTAGTTTCATTAGTCCAAATTGTTCTTCAGCAACCGGTCCTTGCGGTCTAAGCGTCGACAGGTCAGCTCGTCCGCATGCTGACAGCAGTAACACCATTCCGGCAAGAAGCGGCATTAGCCGTTTTAGAACGTGCCACCGATTCATCATCAATCAACCCCACTTTTTACGTTTTCGCAGCAGCCATGGATGGCGCAAAAAGCGGCTGTGCTGCGTGATTTCAAAGATGTTTAGACAACTTCCGCAATCTAATCACTTTATTAAATATAAAGTTGAAGGTGCTTTTTGTCAATCTTCAAGGGAGAGTTCACAAATTGTTCTCAAACCCGTAAAACCATTGATTTTATCGGTTTTTTCGCTTGCCAAGCCATGACCCCAAGCAACCATGTCTATCCTACATTGTGTGCAAAAGCCATGGTTCTTTATGTATGAAGATCACGTGCATATTTCATCCTTGCTCGTTCATGCTATAGATAGCATAAAGGAAGGAGTTCACCCCTCATGAAAAATCGCGCGACTTATCGCACCTTACTCGTGTTTCTATCAGCCGCTGCCATCATGGCCGTGAGCCTTACAGGCTGCAACTACGAACGCAAAGTACAGGATAGCACCTTCGATTATGGGAGCAAGCAGAAAGGCGACCCGAAGATGATCGGCAGTCGCATGTATGGGACAACCAGCAACGTTCCCGGCCAACATGATAATCATTGGCTGGAATACAGCTCACTGCTTTCAACTGATGTTTCCAATATCAATGGTGTTGCCGCTGCCATCGTCATGCTGACCGATAAGAATGCCTATGTTTCGATATCTACAGACTGGACGGCAGCAGGAACCCGGAAGAGTGGCGGGCGAGGCACACGGGAACAGGACAATTCAGGCTCAACTGAGGGAGTTTACAATGTCGATAATGGCAGTCCCTATTGGAATAACCAACGAATCGTTGGACCATATAATTCACAACTCACGATTAATGATCACAATCAGATTTCCAGTGAGCTCAAGCAAACCATAGCGGTTCATATTCGCCGCCTTGCTCCTACTGTGCAGGAAGTCCATATTTCCGCTAATAAGGAGTTCGCGAACCATATCATACAGTACGCGCAAGAAGCATGGGCTGGACGTTCACTTACACCATGGCTTAACTCCTTCAACACTCTGGTAAAACATCAATTTGTCGGCGGAAATGCCGTGCCTGAGTTAATAAATGTGCAGAAACAGCGTGCTAAGAATGAAAGAAACCAATAGAGATATAAGCAAGGTACGGAGAAAACTTATACTTTCTTTTATCTTCAAAAGACAGGGATGCACAAGTGCATTACTGTCTTTTGTTGATTCAAAAAAAGCAGCAAAATGGGTAAATTATACTCCTCAAAAAAATCGCTTCTATTAATATAGCTTTTCTCTACACTAATAGATTTCGTTCTGATAGAGCTATTGCATCGCTTTGAGCACATCCTGCTCCGTTGGCATACCGGCTTGTGCACCGAATTTTGTCACAGAAAGTGATGATGCAGCAACAGCAAATTGAATCGATTCTGCAAAGCTTCGACCAGCGGCTATGCTGCAGCATAAGGCCGCATTCAAGCAGTCGCCTGCACCAGTGGTATCTGTTACTTTCACCTTAAGAGACGGTACTGTTATTAGCTGCCTCTCTTCGTCTAGATAGGAGCATCCAGCCGAACCTCGCGTGACTAGGACTCGATTGCCATGCTTTTGTTCCCAATTCATTAGATGCGACCGCATTTCAGCTTCAGATACATTCACCGCATGCCCCGAAAGCGCCGCGAATTCCGTCTCGTTCGGTGTTAACACATCGACTAATTGCAATAACTCCTTAGGTAGCGGCTCAGCTAATGCTGGCGCAGGGTTAAGAACAGTCATTGCCCCAGCAGCCTTCGCTAGCTTCAAGGCTTGCATAACAGCATCAAGCGGAATTTCCAATTGCAGCAGGACAACAGCGGCATGACCAAACTCTTCTTTATTAGCGTTTACCCGCTCTTCTGTCATCTGTCCATTGGCCCCAGGTACAATAACGATACAGTTATCTTGCTTCGTATGCAGAATAGTCGCCGTACCTGTAGCTACCCCATCCAGCTTATCGATCCGGTTCGTCTGAAGCCCATACCCTTGAAGCTGTTCAATAATTTGTCCCCCAAACAGATCATTACCAACTGCCCCAATCATGATGGTATTTGCACCTAATCTAGCGCAGCCGACTGCTTGATTAGCTCCTTTACCACCAGGAATATAATGAATTTCGGTGCCTTGAATGGTCTCACCAATAAGCGGCATTCGATCCGTTGAAACCACTAAATCCATATTCAAGCTACCTACAACCACTACAGCAGATTGCTTCATTTGCTATTCCCCATTTTCTTTTTCAAATGTCGTTTATATACATCTCTAGCATAATAACATAGGGATGCCTTACACGAAAGATAGCAGAACTAGATTCCTACGCCTGTTTTCACAAATAATGGTTGCATTTCTTCCTCTATTTAGGATATGATGATCTCTCGCTCTACTCTACCCATTTCACCCTGCACCGCCGTTAACTATAATGGAGGTGACTCATGCTTTTCCTCGTATTAGCTCGTAAAACGTATGAACGGAATTTGCAGTATCGTGGCGCACATATGGTGCACAACATCGCAAGTGCTATCTTTGGCTTTATCTACATCTCGATTTGGATGGGCATTGGGGAAAGCCGAACACTCGGCGCCTACGGTTTAAGCGGTATGGTCAGCTATGTCGCATTTAATCAGGTTAGCCTATGGGTTGCCGCTTTCTTGAACAACGGCCTTGGGTTACAGCAGTCCGTTCGAACCGGACAAATTGCGATCGAGCTTGTCCGTCCTGTTCACCTGTTCTACCAGCTTATGTGCAAGGAATGGGGGCAAATTGCTTACCAATTCGTGTACAAGTTTATCCCGATTTACACGCTGTATCTCTTCGTTCTGCCGCTTCACGTCCCTTCATCTGTGATCATTTTCTTATGGACCGCTGTCGCTTTGGCGCTTGCCGCCTACATTTCGATTTGTATCAACTTCCTGATTGGTGCCGCTGCGCTATGGACAACCGAATCGAACTGGCTGTACTGGGTTAATTATGCCTTCAGTATGCTGCTTTCTGGCTTTCTCATCCCGATCGAATGGCTGCCGGGATGGCTCCGATTTCTCAGTCATGCTTCTTTCTACCCTTTTCTTCACTATGTTCCCACACGCATCTATCTTGGTATGAATAACGCATGGTCATTAATCGGCTCCATCGGCTGGGGAATCGGTTTAACCGTGATTTGTTTGTTTCTGGCTAGTCGCATGCGGCGAAAAGTGGAGGTGCAAGGCGGATGAAATGGCTGCGGATGTACCGTTTACTCGTTGTGGCAAGCCTGCGAAGTCGAATGCAGTACAAATTCAATTTTTGGTTTTCTTCGGTGATGGCAGCCCTTATTAATGTTGTGGAATTCGCGATGTTAGCCGTTATTCTACTCCGCTTCGGTCATATTAAAGGCTGGAGTCTTGCTGAAGCCGGTTACTTGTACGCCGTGCTTACTTTATCTAAAGCGATCTATCGCACCTTTGCCTCGGATGTTCATCATTTGGAGAAATACTTAGTAAACGGCGAACTGGATCATTTGCTGCTTCGCCCCATTCCCGTCCTGCTTGGACTGATGTCGCAAAATGTTTCTTTTCGCATCGGTGAAGTTATTCAAGGCCTTACTGTTCTTATCATCTGCATGAGTACGTTGTTCCATGAAGGGCAGCTGTCGTGGCTGACCGTTCCACTTACGATTGTAGTCATCTTATCCGGCTCGCTGCTGCTGTTCGGAATTGGTCTGCTCACCGCAACTGCTGGATTCTGGTTGACTAGGATTGAGGAGCTCCAGAATATTACGGAAGACGCTGCTCGAACTGCCGCTCAGTACCCTCTCTCCATCTATCCTAAATGGATGCAAGGACTTCTGCTCGGTGTTATTCCTGTTGCGTTCGCTAACTATGTGCCGTCTCTGTATATTTTGCGAGGCGAGGGCGGGATAGGCTTAGTAGCAGCAGCCATTGCTGTGGCTTTCCTCGTATTTGGAGTTAGTCTTATCCTGTGGCGACACGGCTTGACGCGTTATCAGAGTACTGGAAGCTAACTTTAGGAAGAGACTAAGACGAGACTAAAGGGGCGTGTAAAAACAACGATGATTGCTGTAAGTCATTTATCCAAGCAATTCAAGACACCAGTAACCAAGGAAGGCAGATTCAAGGGTATTCGCACCTTACTATCACGGGATTATCGAATAAAGGAAGCCGTAAGCGACATCAGCTTTTCGATTGAGCCTGGTGAGTTTGTCGGTTATATCGGGCCTAATGGAGCAGGCAAATCAACAACCATCAAGATGCTCTCTGGTATTCTGCATCCCTCATCAGGAGAGGTGCAAATTGCCGGTATGAATCCGCATCGGGAGCGCCGCCAAGTCGCTCGAAGGCTCGGCGTTCTCTTCGGACAACGTACGCAGCTCTGGTGGGACTTGCCGGTATGTGACTCCTTTGATATTCTGGCTGCGATGTATGGCCTATCTTCAGAAGCAAAAGCAAACCAGCTTAATCAACTAGTGGATCTGCTTGATTTGAGCCCTTTTATGGATACACCTGTGCGCAAGCTGTCTCTCGGTCAGCGCATGCGAGCAGATATTGTGGCTGCCCTGCTGCATAATCCGGATATTTTGTTCCTAGATGAGCCTACGATTGGTCTAGATTTGATTGCCAAACGAAACATTCGCGAATTTCTCCGCTCCATTAATCTCGAGCTGGGTAAAACGATTCTGCTCACTACTCATGATATGGATGATATTGAGCAGCTCTGTGGGCGAGTTATCGTGATCAATGATGGTCGGCTAGGTTTTGACGGTACAATTGACGGATTACGCAGACGGATTGGACTTCCAACCCTTATTCGGGTCACCTATAGAAATGCTATCATGCTGCATGATCTCCAAACTGAGGACTCGTCTCTTAAGATAATTAGTCATGAGGATCGAAGTCTAACCGTTGCGTGTAATCGCGAGCAGCTTACTGCCATGGATGCCTTGAAACGACTTGAACAGCTTGGAGAAATTGAGGATGTCCACATGGATGAACCTGATTTCGAGGACGTTGTGCATCGCGTCTACTAAAGAACGGACTGAATAATCGCTTATTAATCGGGGCATCCTTTACTCATCCCTAGGTGAGAAGGGCTGCCTTTTTTATTTTCTTCTTGACATTTATCTTTAAATCATATATCTTTAATTTAAGATAAATGAAATTAAGAAAAGAACTGAGGTGAATTACCTTGTCGGAGCAGCGGAAGAACGCCCTAATGATTATTTTGCACGCCGTCCATTCACTTGTCAGGAAGCTTGGCATTGCCGCACAAGGGAGCTTTACTTAGCTGAGATTCAATGCTCTCAACGTTCCTAATGAGATAGCTGTGCTTTCAAAGTTGCTTTGTCGTACTCATTAATATTTTAATAGTAGGAAATCTAATTATAAAACGGAGGAGATTGTATATGAGTATCGCTCTTGGATTATTGATTATTCGCTTGGTATTTGGATTGATTTTTGTCGGACATGGTGCACAGAAGCTGTTTGGTTGGTTTGGCGGATATGGCTTAAAAGGAACGGGCAGCTGGCTTGATTCTATCGGTGTCAAACCAGGTATTGCAGCTGCCTTTGTAACAGGATTATTCGAAGTGGTCGGGGGACTATTGTTCGCGCTTGGACTGTGGCTGCCAGTTGCAGCAGCACTTATCGTCATTCTCATGATTGGTGCCATCATATCCGTTCACGGTAAAAATGGATTCTGGATTACCCAAAACGGGATCGAATACAATGTCATAATCATCGCTATTGCTGTTGGCCTTGCCTTAATTGGTGCTGGCGATTATGCGATCGGTTAATCGTTAAAAGCTTATGCTTACCGAATGACGTCTTTCTTGCAAGGATGAATTTGAGGATAGTATGTAAAACAATCATTTAGGAGGTCAAAACGATGCAAACACTTGTCTATGGACCTAGTTTACAGGCTGTTGGATCATTTGATGGGGGCAAAATTACGGAGCAGAAACCGATTGGCTTTCCTGGAGAAGGCTCGGCTTTGAAACGCCTTGGTCCTCTGTTCTATTGGGCTTGGGCTCATTCGAAGCAAGATGGTTATATCCCTCTCCATCCTCATCAAGCATTCGAAATTATGACTTATGTTATTGCCGGCAAAGCCGAGCATGGCGATACGTTAGGAACAAGAAGTACAGTTGGTGCTGGCGGTGTTCAGCTGATGCAGACCGGATCTGGCGTTAGCCATGAAGAACGATTCATCGGGCCAGACATGGAGGGGTTCCAAATCTGGTTCGAGCCTCATATGGAGACAGCTATACTCAGAAAGCCAACTTATAGCCAATTCGAGCATAAGGATTTCCCTATCATTGAAGGTGATGGGTATGTCCAAAAAACAGTTATAGGTAAAGAGTCACCCATCCAAATTGTCGCAGATGCTCTTATGTGGGATGTTGAAATTGCTCCAGGCGCAAGCTATACGCATCAGGTACCGAAGGATCGAACGATTTCGGCACTTGCTATACGCGGTGATGGCACTTGGACGAATGGCTTGGACAGCACGCATCGTACCGCTTTTCATCATAAGGATTTCATTGTGGTACGCACCGATGCTGAGGTTGAAGCTGTAATTGAAGCCACCTCAGATTCACCACTGCGGCTCTTGCTTATCGAGGTTCCGATAACCGTCGATTACCCGCTTTATCCGAAACGTTAATGAGTCTTGAAAATGACAAGAAGGAGATCCCATGCGCCTTTTGCACCGGGTCTCCTTCTTGTCTATCCTGCTATATAAGTTGAACTTTAGAAACGAACAATGAACCGCTGCACAGATGGAATGTTCTTCCGATCGCTGTTGAGCCCGGATTTCTTATTTTGTCCCCTGATAAGGGGGAAATCCGGTCTCAAAGGCGAACGCTGATGCTTTCGTATCCACTTTACAAGTGCCGGATATGACATACATAATCTCAATCATTTCATGAGCATGGAAGCCCATATGAAAGTCGTTCCACTGTTTATAGTAATAGGCGCGAATATCCGGACGATAATCGCCGTTAATCCACTTCAAGTCGAACAAACTACTAGACTCCATGTCAGCACCTCCATTGTCCAACGGGGGATCATCCGTGCAGGTCAACAAGTTCGCCTAGAGACAAGTACGCCTAGAGTGTCATAACTTTTATTAATCCTCACCTTACTGCTTACCCGCTATGCACATCGGCTCTTCGGAAATAGTAAACAATAAAGACGAGAGGAACGAAGAACGCAATAAGCATCGTTGTAACACCTATCGAAGCAACATTTAACTTAGGTGACATATCCAACACCAGATTGAGCGGTACGCTCCAAGGATAATACATAATAAATTTGGACTGCATAATCGTGATTTCTGAAATGACTGCAAAGATGCCAAGCCCTATAGCTGGAATATAGCTGCGCCCTAGAATAGCAACAACTGCTGCAATAGGAGCCAGAGCAAACTGCAAGACCAGCAGCAGCCCATACTTGGCCAGCGCTTCGCCCATTATTGACATTGTCAACGAGTCATGCGGCACAATGTACCCCGATACCCATGTCAGCAGAAAAGAGAGCAATAAGACAGCCAGCATAACAGGAATAACAATGATAAACTTAGCTGTCAATACTTGATAGCGTGGCTTCGGGCCTGTCAGCAGATTATTAATGGTCCGCTCCTGAAACTCACGCGCGAACATAAATCCAATAAGGAGCGAGAACAAGGTCGGGCACATGAGCATGGTCATCAGCATGAGATTATCGCCAAAATGGGTAGACCAGTGCAGAATCGTATTCTTGTCATAACTGTACCGATTGAGTACTACAGCTAAATTAAGTAACACTGGAAGCAATGCACCAATAAGGATCAGCCACTGCATCCGGGACCTCTTCCACTTGATCCATTCACAGGCTATTAAATTAGACAATTACTTTACCTCCCTCAATTAGATTGACAAAATAATCCTCTAATGAATCTTTAATAGAGCTGAGACTATGCACGAGTATGCCTTCACGGTTGAGAAAACGGTTCATCTCCCCCGCATGCTCCCCTACATCATAAACGCGCAGCCAGCCAGCCTCTTCAAGGCGACAATCCTGAATATGCATATTGTCAATTAATAACTCTCTGGCCTTCTCCGGCTGATCCACCTGAAGACCAATATATTGTCTATTCTTCTCTTTCAAGCGCAGCATGGATGTTTCCTCGAGCATCACCCCACCGTGAATGATACCGACTTTAGTGGCGAGCTGCTCGACTTCACTAAGAATATGACTGGAGATGAGAATCGTAATCTTCCGCTTCTGAGCCAGCTCTTGAATGAGCAACCGAATTTCCTTGATGCCCATCGGATCCAATCCATTAGTCGGTTCATCCAGAATGAGCAGCTCAGGACGATGCAGAATTGCTCTGGCGATTCCGAGGCGCTGCTTCATACCAAGAGAGAACTGAGCGGCTCTGCGATTGCGTGCTTCCCATAAACCCACGGTATGCAGCGCTTCTTCCAAAGCTTCATTCCCCTTCATACCCATCATCCGGCGATGGATATCCAGGTTCTCAACAGCCGTTAAATTTGAATAGAAGCCTGGATATTCGATAACCGACCCGACTTTGCCGAATATTTGGTTGCGGCCTGGCCTGACTCTCTCACCAAAGAGCTCAACGCTGCCTGAGGAAGGCTGAATGAGACCCATCATCATCCGAATGGTCGTTGTTTTACCTGCACCATTTTGTCCGAGGAAGCCATAGATGTCCCCCCGCTGTAGGGACAAATGAACCTTGTCAACGGCCTTGATATTTTTATATTGCTTACAAAGTCCTTTAACCTGCACGATCGTTTCCATGAACGAACACTTCCTTTACGTGATATCTTTTCTTCTAAAAGCCAAACATCCTATGAACAGCAGCAATAGAAAATATACAATGGCATACAGGATGAACGTGAAGCTGGGTACATTTGTCATTGAGAAGGGGCCTAGCGACCTTATCAAATCGGAATCGATAGGCAAATCTGGCCCCCCCACAATTTCGTAGTTCAAGCGGCGAGAGAGGGAATCTGAGGGCATCAGAAAAGAAAGGAACAGCGAAACTTTACTGATTGCCAAATTACTTTGGCTCATGTTAGACAAACTCTCTGCAAATCCGCTGAATAGACTAAGGCCATAGAGCATGGCACAAGCTACACCGTTCCCCAGCGTAGGCAGAAAAGTGGAACCGAGCATGGAGAGTGCCAGCAGCAGAAGCGGTATGAATAGGAATAAGAGAAACGACTTCAACAAGGCTGCCGGAAGAAGCGGAAAATGCATCAGACTATGTACTGGGAGGACAATAGCCCAGAATAGAACCGCGTTATATAACAGCATCCAGCTTGCCATTCCAACATATTTGCCTAAGTAAACTTTCCACCGAGATATTGGTCTAGCTAGCTGTGACAGCATTAATCCGCTCTCTATTTCGCCTGAGATCGCCCCCATCGTTGCAAAGAAGACGAGGAAAGCAGCGATCATCTGGGCGAAGAACAAACCAAGAACAAGAAAAGTGCCACCCTGCAGCATTTCTTGAACCCGTGATAGATGACGTAGATCCGAATTATGCGCTGATTTCCATAATCCCGTGTTATACAAAGCAAGGAAGGCCACCGTAAGAAGGCATGTAATCAGCATGATTTTTTTACGGAAAAGCTCTTTACCGGCAAAAGCAAGCCACATCATGATCTTAGTTCCTCCTGACTTCCGGACATCGCCAGGAACCATTCCTCTAAACGTCCTTGAACCGGACGTACCTCATAGATCGTCACGGCTTGTTCCATGAGCACTCGGTTGATCCAGCCGATCTGCTCGCGATTGCGTGCTGTAACGTTAAGAATGGCTTCGCCGTTGTCATCCGCCGTCTTAAGTGAACAAGTCAACCCAGGAAGAAGCTGCTGGGAAACAGTATCCATGAGCTCTGGGAACCACCCGCCAACATGAATCTCCCAGTTCATTCCGGACCGCAGCAGTTCGCTCATCGGTCCAACTGCACGCAGCCTTCCTTGATGTAGAAAGGCAACCTCATCGCAGAGCGCCTCCACATCCTCCAGCAGATGGGTATTCAAGAAGACCGTTTTCCCCTCCGATCGGAGCCCCTCCAGCAGCTCGCGCACTTCATATCGGCCAATGGGATCAAGTGCCGATGAAGGCTCATCCAGAATAATGAGCTCAGGGTCCATAAGAAGGGCACAAGCAATACCAAGACGCTGCTGCATCCCTTTGGAATACTGGCGAACGCGATCATGTCCACGCTGCTCCAGGCCAACTTGGTTAAGCACTTCTTTGAACCGCTCTACCATACGAGGGGACCTTGTCTGTGATAGGGTCATGCCGCTGAGGCATGCATGGTAGGCAAGTACCTCTGTTCCCGTCAACCAGTCCTGGAAGCGAAACAATTCCGGTAAATATCCGATGCGCCGACGCGATTCTGTCGCACCGATCGGAAGGCCGAACAGCTGTCCGCTGCCCGAAGTGGGATGCAGCAGACCAACGATCATTTTTACGAATGTACTTTTACCCGCTCCGTTTGGTCCAAGCAGCCCGAAGATTTGGCCGCGTTTCACCTCAAGCGTTATGTCAGTACAGCCACTTCCTGTTGCATAGGTTTTAGTCAACCCATTCGTCTTCAAAATCATGATTGGATCAATCCTTTTGCTTCTTGAATAAGATTCTCATCGGACGGATAGTCATCAAGCGAGCCGCTAAGCTCATATACCCAGCCATTCTGGAGCCAGAGAAGAGATCTTCTGTGATCCGTAGAGCTTAGTATCGTCTCTAGCCCAGCAACTATGACCGATCTGATATCCCCCCCATTCGTTGGTAGCGGAAGGGTATGACGCCAATCCCCAATTCCAGCTAGCTGGGAGCGAATGCTATCCGGCAGTATAGGCAGATCTAGGACAGCTTCGCGCACCTGCTCCAGATCGACGCCTTCAGGTACTTCTATAGAAGGAGCAGGGAACTGGCTTAAACTTTTGCCAGATGATGAGAGAGCATCCTCCTTCTTCTTGCTTGCTTGCATCAGGAATGTGCCGGATAATTGGAGCTGAATGGGCTTATTATTAACCGATTTAGGGAACACAGTCTGACCGCCAAGCAGTGTAATCAAGGTGTTGATTTCTTTCGTATGCAGCTTGAATATTAGCCTTTGCTGCGGTTGATAGATCACTTGATTCGAGTCAACGCCTTGGAAAGTTTTCAACGGATGGCCTGCTATTGCGCTGGCTTCAGCCAAACTCACAGTCTTAACTGGGCCGTCACCCTGCTGTTCAATTTCTCCATAACGTTTCAAATCCAATTGACGGACGCCGCTTGTTCCCTGAGCTAGTGCTTCGCGAAAGGCATCCAAGTCGGAGCTGCTGATCGAAACAGTTTCCAAATGCTGTACACGGAACGTACTCAGCATTGAGGCCATAACCGTCTTCCCCCAAGGACTCAGCAGCAGTAACCCCGCTACTAGAGCAGACATCCCTAGAGAAAGCCATCTCTTAGTCATTCGATTAGGCTTATTCCGGCGATTCATTCCTTTCTTTTCGGATAATGATACTTCCCTCTCATCGATAAGCTGAGGAGAAATGCTTTTCTCAATGGACTGCCCCACCTGAACGACTTGTTCAACAGCATGCTTAAGCTCTCCATGCTCTTCGTTAGCAGATTTGCTCCAGAATTCCGATAAAGGTTCCCGCTTTAGCTTCTCAGCCATTCTCTCCCATGCATGATCAATATCTTCGTCGCTGATGTCCAGCTGCTGCTTATTATCATCTCTCATGAATCCATAACCCCCTCAGATGGCATATTCTGCTTGAACCGTTTCGTCGCTCGCATCAAGAGCGTGCCGACAATCTGCGGATTTACCTGCAGCGCCTCGGCAATCTCAGCATGGCTGTAGCCCTTCTGCTTCAGTAATAAAGC
The DNA here is from genome assembly GCF_003945345.1 of Paenibacillus baekrokdamisoli. Classification (GTDB taxonomy): domain Bacteria; phylum Bacillota; class Bacilli; order Paenibacillales; family Paenibacillaceae; genus Paenibacillus_Z; species Paenibacillus_Z baekrokdamisoli. The sequence continues at coordinate 3,928,321 of NZ_AP019308.1, forward strand.
TTGTCGATCCCGATCGGATAGCTTAAGAAGCACCTGCCTTACAATATCTCTCTCCCAGTCCCGAATGACCGTTTCCTCATTGGAGGGATAGACTCGCTCCTCAGAAAGCATCTTGTTCCTTTGTCTATTCATTAATTCATTTTCTCGCCCCGATGAGCGGTAATAGTCATATACGATTCGGGTTAACACCCGGTGAAGCCAAGGCCCTACTCGACTGAGATCCTCTGGAGGATGGCGATACAGTCGTAGGAATACTTCCTGAGTCAAATCCTCAGCAGCCGCTCGATCATCGATCAAGCTGACGATCTTGCGAAGGACCGAAGGATAATGCTCCCGAAATACCTTTTGGAACAGGGCTATCGTTTCAATCTCCATCTCATTCTCACTCCTTCACTCTATAAGACGAAGGTTTCCCTAGAAAGATAGCAGGCCTACAAAAAAAAGCGGTCCTACAGGTAATTACACCTGCAAAACCTCCTGCTTACTCTATTTCTTTAGCCTTCCATTAGCTTCTTAAAGGCATCCAACTGACTTTGGATTTCCGCTTTCACTTTCTCGTAGCCAGCTGATTTCAGTTTCTCACGAAGATCGTTAACCGCTTTAGCTGGATCATCGGTTTTTCCGAAAATAATAGCTGGAATTTGTTCGCCGATAACTTGGCTAAAATAAGTGCTTGATAAATGCGAAGCATTGGTGCGTAGAAGCCCGCTGCGCAGACGGATCATTCTTACGATCGCTGTTGTCTCCCTATTTCTTGATTCTATCCCTTAGGGGTAGAAATAAGGAGACAAAGGCGAACGCTATCGCTTCTTCAGAACGATTCCGTCTGCTTCGCTTAGGTTTTCGTGATGCCAATCACTGATTATGGTTTAGAGCCAAAATAAAGCATATCCTTCTAGTGTAGTTACCGACGGAACAATCGCAATGAACCCATGCCGAGTAAAGCTATCAGAACTGCAACGGCCGCAATAATCCAAAGTTCACGAAACGTTGACAAGTATCCTGCTGCCCCTAAGTTTGAGTCGAAATGAATCATGGAGGTAGCTGTCGATGTACCCACGGCGAGCCCAATGTTATGTATCATGCGCTGAATAGATCCGATTGTTCCCTGTAATTCATGATCTACCGAACCCATAATAGCCAATAAATTTGCGGGAATAAATAAACCTGCACCCATCCCATAGAGTAGTAACAAGGTACCATATGAGGCGGCATGCCAGTTCAATTGCATTGTACCTAATGTTATAAGGGCGATGAACATGATTCCAAACCCTGATGCCGTTAACAGACCTACACCCCAGATACCGATAAGCTTTCCTGATAATCTAGAAAGCATTACGAGACCTAACGGGGAAGTTAAATTGACTAATCCCACCTGCCATGGTTCAAGGTGAGTTACCTCTTCGAGAAAATATGGCGGAACAATAAAAGCAATTGCAGTGGCGAAACCTAAGACCAGGCCGGACAGTATAGGGACAACGAATGTGACTTTGCGGAATAATGACAATGGCACAATGGGATATAATACTCGAGTGTCCCATACCATATAGCCGATAAGAGCTAACGCAAAGAGGCAGAATGGAAGCATCCTCGATAATCCATGTAAAGAATTCGCTGAAAGTCCATAAAGAAGTCCGAATGTAGCAACCCCCAGGAGAATATTACTCACTAAGTTGAGCGAGACTCGGCCGTATTGCTCTTTCGTCACCCTTATAAGCCTAAAGCTCCCCCACAGTCCTACTGCACAAATGGGGATGTTAATCCAAAAAATCCATCGCCATCCCACGAAAGAGAGAATTAGCCCGCCAGCGCTTGGCCCCAATACATTACCAAGTCCAAGTATCATTCCCAAGGTACCTAAAGCAGTCCCATGCCTTTCTTTTGGAATACATGTGGTTATAATAGCCGCTGATGTGGCTTGAAGCATCGCTGCACTCATTCCTTGAAGCCCCCTAAACAATATCAGTTGGGGAGCAGAGAATGACGCGCCACATAAAATTGATGTAATAGCAAATAGGATCAAACCCATTGAATAAACCTTCAACCGACCAATTCGGTCGCTAATACGGCCAAAAACTACGATAGTGGCACTAAGTGAAAGAAGATACAAAGTAACCGTCCACGCAACTACATGGACACTGACGTGAAAAGTCTGACCCAGTGTCGGTAGCGCCACGTTTATAATGCCCGTGTCCAATGTGGATAGAAAAAAACCAACCCCAGCTGTAAAAATAATCGGCCAATCGCGTGTGCTTGCATGTTGTTGATTTATTGCAATTAATCCCTGCATGTACACTACCCGGCTTCCTGTTATATATTAAGGCGATTGTAGCATGCAGTTATTTCATGTATCATCGAAATATGAATATGTACAAAAACATCGCATCTGTCGCAGCTCTCATAGGTGACCCAACTCGTACAACTATCCTCTCTTCTCTTGCAGATGGGCGTGCACTAACTGCAGGTGAATTGGCCTACATTGCTGAGGTATCTCCACAAACAGCGAGTGCTCACCTCACCAAATTGGTCGAAGGAGGGCTTCTAGTCATGCAGGCACAAGGTCGGCATCATTATTATCGGCTAACGAGTTCGAAAGTGGCAGAAGTCATGGAGGAAATAGCCTCTCTCGCACCCCCAGCTCCCACCCGATCCCTACGTGAATCTGATCAAGCAAAGGCGCTTCGTTTTGCCAGGACATGTTACGAGCATTTGGCTGGTGAGCTCGGGGTATCCATTACCAATGCACTTTTGAAGAAGGGGTACATCAAGGAATCGAACGAAAAGTACCAGCTCACTAATTTAGGGGAACAGTGGCTCATTGCGTTTGGTGTGAAGATAGACGGGTTAAATCGGCTTGCAAGCTCGATCCCTCGCCACATCGACTGGACTGAACGTCACCACCATATAGGTGGCCCTATCGCAGTTGGTATCACTCGTCGTCTACTCGAACTGGGTTGGGTTACGAGAGGTCCTGTTCGGCGTTCTATTGTACTTACTGATGCTGGGCGCATCCATATTCAACGAGAGTTCAACTTTGAATAATAAGGTTTTGGGAAGCATTTGCTGGCGGGACTCCTATAGAGAGTTTTAAGTGAATCGTTATTTGGGTATCTCCATTTTTTTGAGTCGTCGGAAGAGGAATGTTAAATCCGAATAAAATAATTGAGCCGTATTCCTTAGAGCAAAGGATTACGGCTTTTATATGTTTATTATTCTTTTAGCTTATATTTCCGTTAAAATATTGGCGGGACAAGATTAGATAATTTCCTGTTTGGGGGTATTTTAAAATCCTAACTTAATGGTTATGAGGCAGAACCCCTACCGGAAATTTTCTACATACTCATGCAGAAAAGCGTCTAGACTGCGGGCCTCTCTACCGAGCAATCGCTTTACAGTGTCCGTAGGCTTTTCCGGCACCACCGTAGTCATGGTTTGAATTTCCACAACGTGGTTCGCTAGCCAAGGAGGCATATGCCCGTGTTCGATTAGATTGCTGTGTAATACTTGGGGGTCCAAGTTGATGTAGCTTATCGGCCGATTAAGCAGGGCAGATAGTTGACTGGCGATCTGGGGATAGCTAAAAATCTCCGAACCGGTAAGCGTATATATTTGGCCTGATACCTCGCGATTGGTCAGAACTTCTGCGGCTACATCTGCGATATCGCGACAGTCAATGAAGTTACAGGGTGAATCGCCCATGGAGCCGAAGAAAACATTTTGAGTTGTGATCGTTGGTGCAAAGCGCAGTAAGTTTTGCATGAACGCATATGGGCGCAACACGGTGTGGGTAAGGCCCGATTCACACAAGGTTTTCTCGATTTCGTGATGCCAGCCCGCCACTGCCACTGGAGAGCTCTTCTCAAAGGCAGGACTCGATATTTTGACGATATGTTCGATTCCAGATTCTGCGGCAATCTGGATGATCGAAGTCTCCAATTCGATTTGTCTTGGACTGTTTGACATGGCAAGGAAGAGCTGGCTAGCTCCTGCAAACGCCCGGCGCAGCGATTCGGGGTCGGAAGCATCGGCCGCTGCGACCTCGATTATCGATCGGCCTTTATCCCCGATCTGATCACGCAACTTCTCAGGCTCTCTGCTCAGCGCCCTGACGGGCATGCCAAGATCCACCAAACGTTTCAAAAGCGCACTACCTATCGTACCTGTTGCTCCAATAATAACTACCATTTTTTATCTTCTCCTTTGGATGAAAAATTTGTTTTGACGGCAAGACGCCACCGCCATGTTACTATCGTGCTGGCAATCACTCCGGATAACGGGAAATCAATCCAGACACGATCGACCCAGGTCAAGTTATCCATCGGAATAATAATTCCTAGTAAATTAGATGTCGCCCATGCGGCGAATAGGCCAAACGCTGCCCCCATCAATGCGAACAGCCCAACCACAACCAAGTGAGGTGCGCCGATGATCCACCGTTTATGGCCTCCCCGGCTGCGCAACCAAAGACCAAGCATCAAGGCTATGAAGGCCGATGCTCCGCCGATTGTGGTCAAGGCCCCTATTTGGAGCCCCTTGTCGGCAGTGACCAATCCCCCGATTCCTGCCATAATGGCAGGAGAAACATAAGCCATTACAACTTCACGCCACAGTACAAAAGTCTTTGCGCCAGAACCAGCAGCCTTGATGTCATAAAAACCTTCTGTCTTACTCGGGTATTCTGTCTTGTTCATTCAGTTACATCCATCCATTCTTCTTTTAAATTGTTCAGCAATTGCTGTTAGCTTCATATAATTAGGAGGCTAACTATATAAGAGTGAAAATGGGCTAGCTTCACTAGCCCGTTCTACTCCTTACTGATATTTTTCTTTGGCTCGCCTGGTTCGTCCGTAAGTGCTGAAATGCCTTGTGTAACTCGGCCGAGCAGGTCCAGAAATACACTGCGCTCCTCGATACTGAGTAAACTCACCATGGCTTCCAGCCGTGCAAAATGCTCGCGAGCCATTTCACAGAGCTTCTTCGCTCCTTGCTCTGTCAATTTAACCGCTTTCTGACGGCCATCGACTGAACTTAATCGCCGGGATACGAGGCCATCTCGCTCAAGAATGTCGATAAGACCAGTCACTGTAGCACGTGTAACACCTAGATGCTCCGCCAATTGCGAGGGCAACTCTTCTCCTTCGTGATCTTCAAGATCAGCCAATAAACGATATCGCCCTGTTGATAAACCAAATCTGGAGAAATGTATCTCCGATGCATGTCCAAGCTTGGCTCCCGCTGCCATCAGCCTAGACGCGACGAGCACAGCCTGTGCGTCTACGTCTAGATTATAGCGATCAATTTGACGCTTGGATTGTGCAAGCGAGGGAACAGCGTCAATGTCATTTACTGCTTTATTTTCGTTGTTCATACACATAGTATGGCACCTAATTACTTTTGTGTCAACACATTCTTCTAACACAGCTTCAATAACTGCTCATGAAAGCTCGTCCAGTACGAAAAGCCGCCCCTCAAGTAGATCATAAGTCTACCCTTGGGACGGCTATTGGTTGGATGCGTAAACTATAGAATCCGCTTAGCCCCACTGCGGCGCAATGCCGCTTCCGCAGCACCGCTGCGAGTCAAAGTAGGACCTCCGTTATCTGTGTCATCACCCGTATCAGCAGCAACAGCAAGATCACCCTCTGCTATTGCCTTACGGCAGCTGCTAGCTGCATCATTATCAAGTCCGAGACCGACCAAAGCTTGCTCTATCTTATCATCATCTTCGTATAGGGCTGCGCCGACTAGAGGGGTACCATTGGCATATGGACCTGCGACCCCGGATAGTGTTCCCATCGTATACATCCCTCCAGCTAATCCGGGAGGCACAACACCAAGACCTATTATAGGGCCATCATTCGTATGTCCTCGCCTATCTACGAGCTCATTCATCTCTTCAGCATGTACATTTGTCTCTGATTCCACGCGCTGTGAATGCTCCCTATCTTTGGCGAGCACCTTGATTTCAGTTTTGATAAACCCCTCCATCTCCAATGCCTGAATCGCTTCTATGACCTGACTTTCATTCTCAAAAATCCCGATTTTCATTGACATGTGGACACCATCCTTAAGATTATATGGGAAGCATAAGCGCATCGAATTACTTAATCTTGGTATACCCTGTTTCATCTGGATTCAATCGAATGAATAGTTGATATGATATGGAGCTTACCGTTAAAGAAACGACAGAGATTCTTGCAGGCCGATTATAATGGCTTGTTTTCTTTGTTAGGTAGACTTTTTGCAGCTGTGATGACATATTCTAGGGCATCGGTAGTTGTGTCAGATTCATGTTCGCGTTATGATGGTAAAGATAAGTTAGAGCATGAACGGACAAGCAGGAGGCTCGTAAACCATGATGCATCGAATGCTGCGTTTTCCTTCCAAATGGGAGTGGCATGTGCTTCACGAAGTACGGCCGGAGACGGCCAATCTTAGTAGTCGCCGTCATAAGCAGGATGCCCCTTCCTCCCCTTTCATCCAGCTGAATACGACGGACGATAACGCGGAAGCGATCTATAACATAAAACAAGCGAATCCCGAAATGGCTGACTGGCTAAGCGAGGTAAAGAGCTCCAAGCATAATCACGTTGTCGTATCAGAGCTTCCAAGTGGAGAACCTGTCCTTTATGGGACATTAATTTTTCAAGCTTCTGAGGATAAGCGTGACTTATTACCTCTTCACTTCTGGGTAACGAATGATAAGATAGCGACAATTCACGCGGATTATCGCTTATCCATCAAGCTGCAGATGGAGCCCTGGGAAGAGAAATTGAACCGCTGTCAGGCTGCGCCAGAAGCCTTCTTCGTTATGCTCGGTCTCATCTTGGAGACTTTCCACACCGGTCTAGATGATTTTGAGACTCGTCTTGGAAATTTGGAGCAGAAGATGGAGCGTCGCAATCGCACCGGTCTTATGAACATTATATTTGAGCGCCGATATGAGCTGCTCCACTGGAGTCACTTATTTATTCCCATCCGTGAAATTCAGGCTGCAGCCAAAGAAGCATTCCTAGGCAGCTTGGCCGACCAGGAAGAATATAAGCGAATGGAATTTAAACTGGATCGTGTCCAGGCGCTATTCACCCATTACACGATGGAAATTGATACCCTAATTATGATGGATGACGCAATATCCAACTTTCGCGGCAACGATATTATGAAGACTCTGACGATTTTCACCGCACTATTCACACCCGCTACGGTGATAGGAAGCATCTGGGGAATGAACTTTAGTCGTATTCCATGGCATTCTGAACCCTGGGGCTTCATGGTTATTTCCTTGCTCATTGTTGTGTCTACGTTAATCATTTACGGGTGGTTGTGGAAAAAGGGCTGGACAGGCGACTTATTAAAAAGCCGTAAGCCGCATGATATCGTCAGCTCCTCCTCAACATTGTCCCTCCCTTCCCCACAAGGCCGATCTGACGATAAACAATTGACCCCGCGAGGTACGCGATCAAACATCAGAAAATCCGAGGAAGAAGAGATTAAGCCGGCTCGAATACCTCCGCGTTCCAACCGTTAACGGTTGCCTAAAGCAATGAAAAAGGGAGCTGCGTTGAATGCATCTCCCTTTTTCATGCTCGCCAAGGCGTCTAAACGTTCATCTTGAAACCAAACAAGCTTATTGCGGTATTCCACCGTAATAAGCTTGTTTCTATTTATTATAGAAGTCACTTCAATGCACTCTTTACCCAACCATCTAGAGATAGATGGTTTTGGGGTTTGCGAAGGGAGCTATCCACCTCCTCTTGTTAGGACATCAGCCTAAAGCATATTGGCCTATGACGACATACAATGCGATAAGGGACGGTGGAGAAGATGAATGGTAGTAAACTCGACAACCAATCGGCAATCTTTCTGGCGGCAGTTTGTGGGCAAACCTATAATCAGTTCGCCAGCTTGCAGCAATCGTTTCTTGTGCCTTACGGCTATCAGGTTGTTGGATCTTTTCAGGCTTCCGCTTTTTCAATTAATGAACAGCCCTTCGGCTTTGTTATCGAATCGGAACGAGCTGCTATATTGGCATTTCGAGGCACAAGCACCGCCACTGACTGGGTTACAGATATGATGGCTCAGCAAATTACTTTCACTCCTGTTAAGAATAGTGGACTTACCCATAGAGGCTTCACCGAAATCTATATGAGCGCACGCGATCGCGTGTTCAAATTACTAGATAAGCTTCCGAATAATAAACCACTCTTTATCACTGGGCATAGCTTAGGGGGGGCACTCGCTATTTTGGCTACTCTCGATATTACGGTTAATCGCAACTTCAATCAAATCATTACTTATACTTATGGCTCTCCGCGGGTTGGTGATCCTGCCTTCGTACAATATTATAATGCGTCTGTGCCGACTAGTATTCGTGTTCAGAATGAATATGACATCGTCCCTCACTTGCCGCCTCTTGTGTTCAAGGCGCCGAAAACCGACAAAACCTTCTATTATATGCATGTGAAGGCTGAAGAAAAACGTAGTTTTCGAAATGGCAGTATTGGAGGTAATCATATTATAAGCAGCTATTTTGCCGATTTAGCTCGTGAATCGCCGATTTTTGCTGAAACCATTTGTTCACAACCTCTCGGATGGTGTCCAGAATTGCAATAAAATACAAAATCCCTCCTTTCACGTTGATCAACACGATATTCTTATCAATATGGGATTACGGTCATTCTTTACACCATAACCACCATTCTGATTCTCTATATATGGAAATAATCCCGGTATTCCTTAGACGATGTAAGCTGACCATTGGTCTCGCTCCGCTTTGGGCAATCCTTTCACGACGAGCTTGTAGGAGTGATCGATCATATCCTGAAGCTCTTCTTCGGGGATGGACCCATCAAGACGGATCGAATTCCAGTGCTTCTTATTCATATGATAGCCAGGCGTTACAGCTTCATACTGCTCACGAAGGTTCTCAGCTATTATTGGATCACATTTCAGCGATAGGCTGTCTCCTGACAGCAACGCAAACATTTTCCCACCGATCTTAACGACCAGCGGCTCTGGTCCAAAGGGATAATCCTCCGCTGATCCTGGCTTAGATAAACAATACTCCTTGATGAACTCCACTTCCTCAAACCTCCTCATAACTAGCGAACGCTGCTGCTTGCCCATAATAAACACCATGATCATCCGTTAAATTCCAGACGATAGCCTGTTGAATACGAAATCGGCGGCCGCTGCTTGAGATACGAATGCCGCTATAATCGTCGATATAGCCTTTCTCATTCACTGCTTGAAGAAAACGCTGGCGCTCCGCTTGAATAAGGGGCTCTGCCGTATGCTTGGATTCGGTCTGCGTGAAGTGCTCGAAGCTCATCTCCCATAACTTTAACGCCTCAAGATTCCCATAATTAAGTACGGGATCAGCTTCAACTCCATGGGATAGCACAACAATAGGCGCTTCATAAAGCTGCTGCGCCAATGGCTGACTAGTGTCGATTTCGAATAGCTCCTTGCCAAGTAGACGTCGGTAGCTGCCCAAGATAATACGTGCGTGACGCTCAGAGGTCCTGTTCTCATTATTCTGTTGATGATTCATCCGTATAATGGCTCCCTTACAGCTGCTTTTCTTTCAAGAAGAAACGGCTAAACGCCGTCCTTGGCGGTGAAGCAAGTTTCTTCCCTCTGAAATATAAGCAAAGTATAGTGAAAACATATACTTTCTTATATTTTGAAAAAGAACTGAGAGCAGATGCTCTCAGTTCTTTTTGGTGGGTTACACACCCATTTTCTTGCGCTGGTTGTTAACCTTTTTGTGGTTTTGGCTTTTCATTGTTTGTTGATTGCCGCCTGGACCGTGTTTTTGTTTACCGCCTGCAGCTTGCTCCAGTTTCTTCTGAGCTAGCTTCTGCTTCATTGCTTCTGCAAGTGAAACCTTCTTCGGCTCTTGCTTCTCTTGAGCTTCGGATACTTCTGGCGTTTGTTGTTCGTCTGACATGAGATCACCTCATCTGAATGTACTAGTTGTATTGTATCGCTTTTTCAATCAGCTTTCCAGTAGGAAGAGAGCAAATGAAGCAGATTTAGACAATTGCCTATAAGCTCCCTTCACTTATAAAGCTCACTCTCTTAGCGCTTCCTTAAGCTTCGTCGACATGGTATCGAGCCGTCCCGATTGAAGCCGTCCCCTCAATCTCGTCAGTTCTAGGGTAAGCCGTTCCTTATCTTGCTGTAATTCGGCAATGACCAATTTAGCCTGATCAAGCTGTTCCTGCAAGGAGGGCTGGGTATTAGGCATGAGGATGAGTACCTCTCTTTCATCAGTTGCTAATCAACCGTTATGCTGTCATTTTAGCGCTAATAGCAGCCAGAAACAACTCTATCCTCGTTTCATAACGTATATTCCGACCACTTTGGCTGCTTTTCGGCTGGTGACTCGAAGAGACTTGAGCTGTTTGGGGTACTCTATGAAGAACCACCCATACGGCTGCCGAAACTAAGGTTGACATTCACCTGAATTCAAGGTATGTTAAACATTGTTTTAAACACTGTTTAAACTTACGATCGGAGTGATTACCTCGACTAAAGAAAAAATACTTAATGCAACCTTGGAACTAATCAAAGCAGAAGGCATCGAAGGGGTAACCATTCGTAAAATAGCCGGAATTGCCGGAGCCAATGTCGCTCTAATTAATTATTATTTTGGTTCTAAAGAAAAGCTAATTAGCGAAACACTCAAAATCCAGCTGGATTCGTTTCGGGAAGCTTTCTCTGTTTTTGATGAAATAGAGATTCCTCCCATTGCTCGTCTGAAGAAATTTTTACTTTGGTATACGTCATCGCTTCAAGAGCACCCTGAGCTTGTTAAACGGCTCCTTGGTCAAGATCAGCTTTTCGAATCGCAAGCTGAATACGCCAGCTTTCTCAAGCGTCAAGGGATCGAAAAACTAAGCTCCACGCTAATTGAAATCATGGGCGAAACCAGCAGGGAAAGGATCCTGCTTATGATGCAGCAGATTTTCGCAGCTATTTTTTCTCCGATTATTAAGGCTTCTTTCGTTCAAAAGCATGAATCAACCGACGATTTGCATTACTATCCTTCTGCAACCGTCGAAGAGCAAATTGATCTTTTCTTAGATCATTATTTCTACAAATACATCGCTCGTTGAGCAGAAAGCAGAGGCCATTCATGTCAGCGCCAGCGCAATCGAAAATCCCTGCAAATGCAGGTGATAACTTCTCCCTAAAGGCCATTCTTCCTCCATTGTTAGCCATTATCGTCGGTATGATTATGGTTATCTTGGACAGCACGGTCGTCAACAATGCCATTCCTAAGCTTGTCGAATACTTCGATACCGACCTGAAGACCATTCAATGGACCGTTACCGGTTATACACTCGCCTTGTCTGCCGTCATCCCGCTCGCTGGATGGCTAACCGATAAGTTCGGCTCCAAGCAAATATTTCTCACTACGATTACCTTGTTTACGATTGGCTCGATCCTCTGCGGAATTGCTCAAACACCAGAACAATTGATTTTCTTCCGTATCATACAAGGTTTAGGCGGCGGTATGGTCTCCCCAATCGGGATGGCTATGGTATTCAAGCTCGCTCCTGCTGAACGACGGGGATCCATCATGGGTGTGCTCGGCATTCCGATGCTGATGGCGCCTGCATTCGGTCCGATCTTATCTGGGTGGCTTGTAGATTCTGTCAGCTGGCATTGGATCTTCATCATCAACTTGCCGATCGGTATCGTCGCTTTCATTCTTGGTAAGAAATATCTGCCCAAATCTGATCGTCATCAAGCACCGCATCTCGACATTCTCGGTATGTGTCTTGCTCCAATCGCCTTCTCCATGCTGGCTTACGGAGTGAGTGAAGGCGGCACGAGCTGGTCATCCACATCGACTATTACCGGCCTTGCTGTCGGCGGTGCCGCTCTAATCCTCTTCATTATTGTAGAACTACGTCAGAAACAGCCGCTTCTGGAGCTCAAAGTATTCAAGTCCTCTGACTTTACAAGGAGTATCATTCTGACTTGGATCGTGCAGCTCGCACTGTTTGGTGCGATGCTGATAGTCCCTCTATACTTACAGGGCGTTAAGCATTATACGGCACTGGAAACAGGTTGGATACTACTTCCGCAAGCACTCTGTGCAGGAATCGGGATGCCGATCAGTGGCCGATTATTTGATAAAATCGGTGCAAGACCGCTTGCTTTCTCCGGTCTTCTCGTCGTCGCTATCGCTTTGTACATTCTATCCGGCGTTGCCGTTGACACCAGCCTGTGGGTCATCATTGTGTCCATTAGCTTAATGGGTCTTGGCATGGGCTTCTCGATGATGCCGCTCAACACGCATGTACTGAACTCAGCACCGCGGCGATTAGTAAGCCGTGTAACGCCGCTTACTACAGCGGCGCAGCAAGTCGTCGTCTCGTTCGCAGTAGCTGGCCTTACCGGCTACCTAACCTCACAAATCACCTCCCATGCAGCAGGTGCGGGAAAAGAGGCAAATCCTCTAACAGCTGTCGTAGCTGGTTACGGTGATACGTTCTTCCTAGCTGCATGTATCGCATCTGCAGGTGTTGCACTCAGCCTTATCCTGCGGAAGCCAAGGCTTAAGGAAGAGGATCAGCTTAGCGGCGGCGACAAGCCGGATCCCGCTATGATGATGGGGCACTAAGTTATGTGCAGCAGCTTCCCAATCATTCGGACTAACAAATAAGAGATAGGGCTGACCCTTAGCAGCGATTGCTGCTTTGAACTGCACCCCGTCAAGTAGACAGTACAAATAATAAAAATCGATTAAGCGGCCTTGGTCCTGAATTCTATCGGACTAAGGCCGTTTAGTTTTGTCTGCAAGCGCTCGTTATTGTAAAAATAAATGTACGTATCGATATCCTTTTGAAGTTCTTCGAAGGTGGGGTATATACGACGATGACACAGGATAACCGTTGATCCCAATTTGCTTTTCGTTTCTTGTAATCACCGTATGAAACTGAACGCAGACGAATATATTTTATCGCCGATGAATTCTTCCGCTTCTATAGGCAATTAATCTAAAGCGCGAAGCCGTTCCTTAAACTGCTTGGGAGAGCAATCGTTGAATCGACGGAACATGGCATAAAAGTGGCCTAGGTTGGAGATACCTACCGACTCGGCCACTTCCGCTATGCTCACGTCGTTAGTGAGCAGCTGCTGTTCGGCCTTCTTGATCCGCTTGTAGACGACGAAGTCGGTGAACGACATGCCGACGGCTTTCTTGAACGTCTTAATGAAATGGGTGTAGCTCATATTGACGAGCCCGCTAATTTCGCTCACGGACAGCTTCTCGCTCAAGTTTTTTTCGACATAGTCGACCGCGGGCTGGAGTCTTCCGAGTAGTCGATTGTCGTTATAATTCAACTGCATTTGGGTATCGTGGCGGAGCAAGAGCAACAAAATATTTTTAATCCGGGAGGAAACGGCGAGCTCGTAACCGATTTGCGCGTCGTTCATCTCCCGATATATTTCCCTTATGAGTGCCACGGTCTCTGTTCGTACGTCCCGATTATCCCTATAGATATAATTGAGAGAGCTAAGCGGACGAATGACTTCGGAGAAATGCTGCATACTATTTAGCGTGCTTAGGTCCCAGTATTTGCGTAAGTCGATCTGAAACACAAGCTGACTCATGTTCCCTTCCTTCGTCTGCATCGTCGTGTGAGGTTCTGAAGAACCGAACAACGCGATATCCCCCTTGCGCAGTACCAGTTGTTCCTCTCTGTAGAACGCCGTCAGTTCCCCTTTTAGAATGAGAAGAAACTCCACTTCCTCGTGATAATGCCATTCGGTATACCTTTTTTGCCTCCAATCCTGTTCCCTTCTCCGGAAAGTTTCCTCGGAAGCAGGATCTTCAGAATCGATTTGCCAAATGCGCATCGCGAGAAAAGGATTTTGGTATACGACTTGCTCGTGACGCATCTCCGGATACATGGACCAAGCTCCTTACGAGTTAGGATGTGCGACAGGATCGCGTAACGATATTTTAACATAACCGCTCAGTTTGTTATAAGCGATGACAGAATACCGTAAGAAATGAATAGAATTGGCAATCGATTGAAGCGTTTTCCTCGACTAAAATGAAGAGGGAAATCAACGTTAAGGGAGAATCCATTTATGAGCCAAGTGATCAACGTTACGGTTTGGAACGAATATCGTCATGAGAAAAGTAACGAGACAGTAGCTTCAATCTATCCGCAAGGAATGCATACGGCGATCGCCGAGGGTCTGGACATCAAGGGGAACATACAGATAGCTACCCTGGACGATCCGGAGCATGGCTTGTCCGATGCGGTATTAAACGGAACGGACGTCCTCATCTGGTGGGGACATATGGCGCATGGTGAAGTTCAAGATGTCATCGTGGAGAAAGTGTATCAGCGCGTGCTTAAAGGTATGGGGCTGATCGTGCTTCACTCGGGTCATTTTTCAAAAATATTCAAGAAACTGATGGGTACCTCATGCGATCTGAAGTGGCGGGAAGCGGACGAAAAAGAACGCATTTGGGTCGTCAATCCGGGACACCCGATCGCTGACGGCATCGGCGAATACATCGAGCTTCCGCAGGAAGAGATGTACGGCGAGCACTTTGACATCCCGCAACCGGACGAACTCGTCATGGTGAGTTGGTTCGAGGGTGGAGAAGTATTCCGCAGCGGCTGCTGTTATACGCGCGGCGCGGGCAAAATCTTCTACTTCCGCCCGGGTCACGAGACTTATCCGACTTATTATAACCCGGAAGTTCGCAAGGTCATTTCCAACGCAGTGAAATGGGCTGCTCCGGTCAACCGCGAGTACCCGTGTTACGGTCATGCCCAGCCACTAGAGATCATTAAGGAGATAAATTAACGATGCTAAAAGTAGGAGTTATCGGTACGGGCGGCATATTCAAGTTCGCTCATCTTCCGGGATGGCTGTCGCACAAGGAAGTGGAGATCGTTGCGATCTGCGACGCGTTCCGCGCGTCCGCGGAAGCGGTCGGAAAGGATTTTCCGGACGCTAAAGTTTATGATGATTATCGCGAGTTGATCGCCGATCCGTCGATCGATATCGTTGGGATCAGTACACCGAACCTGTACCATTCGGAGATTGCCATTGCTGCTTTGCAGAAGGGCAAACACGTATTTTGCGAGAAGCCGGATGCGGTTAATCCGATCGAAGCGCAGAAAATGGCGGACGTTGCGCGCGAGTCTGGCAAGCTGCTTATGACGATGCGCAACAACCGATTCAGCGAAGAAGCAAAATTTGCTAAGCGGATTATCGGCAACGGGCAGCTAGGCGATTTGTACATGGGGCGCTGCGGCTGGATTCGCCGCCGGGGAATCCCGGGACGCGGCGGCTGGTTCACGACGAAGGAGCTTTCCGGGGGCGGTCCATTGATCGACCTAGGCGTGCACATGATCGACATGGCCATGTGGTTGAGCGGCAATCCGAAGCCGGTCACAGTGTCGGGATCGACCTATCGCAAGTTCGCGGATCGTCCTGAAGCCGACGGGGAAATTCCTGCCGGAACGTTCGACGTCGAGGATCTGGCGGCCGGATTTATCCGCTTCGATAACGGAGCATCGCTGCAAATCGAATTTAGCTGGGCTTCCAATATCGAGGAGGAGAAAAAATTCCTGGAGTGGAGAGGTACCGAGGGCGGTTTCAGTCTAATCAACGATAAATTGAAGATCTTCACGGAAAACGAGGGCGTACTGATCGACCAACAACCTCAGTTCCCAGCAGCCGCGATACCGCAGCATACCGCCAACATTCAACACTTCATCGAGTGCGTGCTTGGCCGCGAAACTCCAATCATTACGCCGGACCACGGCGTGGATATGATCAAGATCCTGTCCGCGATCTATGAATCGGCAGAGCTTGGGCGGGAGATTAGATTGTAAGATCAGGATTGCAAGATTAGATTGCAAGATTAAGAATTGACAAATATAAGGATCTTCTGCATAATCTCCTTATTGAATGATCCAATCCCGGTCGTGAAGCACACCCGGCAGCGTCTTTGACGCTTTGCCTGCGGTGTGCTTTTTGCGTGGACTTGCGTAATAAGAGGAGAGGAAGTGACAGCTTGAAGGAAATGGAGACGATGAACGTCGCCCCCTTTACCCAATGGCTTGTCGACGTTGCCCTTCGCGGCGAATCGGCTGGTCTCAAAATAGACGATAATCCATCATTCTGCTTAATGGATACGGGTTATTCAGAGTTTAACGGGAGGTTACTCTTAATTAGCACGCTCCCGGCATCAAAGAACCGTCAGGCTGCTGACGGTTCTTTTTGCAATATTGCGCGCCTGCACAACTAATTGATGTGAGTTCAATCGAGGTAAGAGCCAAGTCGCCTCGTAGCTGACAGGCAACTGGTGGAGAGATCCTAAGGTTGAAGACCTGTGACAAAGTACCCCTGAGAACCCATGATGCTAAGTTCGACGCATTCGATCTCTTCGAGGATGGCGAGTTTCTCTTTCGCACTATATTGAACTTTGGGCATGAAAAATGCTCCCCTCATTGTAGCTCAGGTTTTTATTATTTAACCTGTCTACCATATGGGGAGCATATCACTTAAGGGTCAGCCCTATTCTTTGTTTTATTTGACTGTAACGGATACCTTCTGCGTTGTTATCAGCTTATTCTGGTTATACGCTTTAATGACAATGTCAATCTTCTTCCCCTTGTAAGGAGCGAAATTAATCGATGCGGTCCATGGAAGCTGCGCAACTGCTGCAACTGGCTTGCCGCCGATTTCGTAAACGACCTTGCTCAGCGTCGCTGACCATGTCTTCACATAAGCGGATACCTTTTGAACGGATGCGCCAACCGACTGATTGTTGATCGGTTTATAAGCAATCGGTGATTCATCACCGATCGAAGAAAGATAGAATGGATTCGAGATCGACGTCTTATAAGCATCCAGCAGCTTCTGATTAGCAGACAGCATGTAATATTTGATCCGATTGGTTGAATCATGGTTGCTATCAAACCAGAATACTGCCTTCACCCTTGGATATAACATCGGCAGCGAAGCATAGAACTCCTTCGTCTTATACACCGCCCAATCTGTCTTGTCCTGCTTCTTCTCCGGATACATATAGGCTACACCACCCTCGGAGATAAAGACCGGCTTACGTGCAGCGTAGAGCTTATAAATTTGATCGAATTTCTCGACATGACTGGAGCGGTCTTCACCCTGCTTCAGGGGATCCGTTGAAGGGTTGAATATCGTGTACAGACTAACCCCCACCCAATCTACAGCATCATCGCCCGGATAGTAATCTTGAATGTTATAATCTGGCAGTCGGTCTGGCGCCCATACCATCACGACGTTATCGGGTGCCTCTTCATGGAATACCTTGGACACAAGCCTAAACTTCTCGATATAAGCCTTTGGACCATCGTTATGCCAGGGAACCCAATCCCCATTCATCTCATTCGCGAATCGCAGGAAGATCGGAATGCCAGCTTCCGCCACATCTTTAGCAAGCATCCGCAAATAGTCGTTGTCATTCACTTCAGACAATCCCTTAAGCGGCTGCAGTCCTATCTCCAGGGCAGTGCCATTCTTGCGGGCGTATTCGATATGCGTTTTTAATTTAGAGAAGGAATCCCCATATTTAAAATAGAGCAAATATGCTGCATGCTTCTTGCCTGTCATCTCCGGAAATGCATCCGAATAGAAGGGCTTGGAATTCTGCGCGTTATGCACCTTTGGATCAAGCTCCGCATAGGCACCAAGCAGAGCCCCATTCTTCGGCTCGAACCTTGCACCATGCGTATTCGCAGCGCCAACCGTCTCTGCATTCGTTTCTATGAACAGCTGGGCATTGCTGCGCAGCATATCCGCCTTGCGTTTAGCGGCAATACTAATTTGCGTCTGATTCGCTTTGGCCGAATATTCCGCTTCTTTATCATAGTTGACCACAGCTAGATCGAAGTTGACCAGCTTAACATAATCGTCTCCGATGCTGCGATACATTTGTGCCAAATTCCCATACTGCTTGGTCTGTTCAAATTCAGGCAGCGTCTGCTTATATTTATTGATCGCCTCAGCATACTTACCTTGTTCGTCCAGCTTGCGAGCTTCCTTCATGATTCCCCATACATCCTGCGCTTGAACGTCATTAGAATGAAACGTAGTAACGCTTAGCACGACTACAAGAATAACCGCGAGCATTTTCCATCCCATTGCCATCATTCGACTTTTCCCTGACACTTTTGCCCCTCCTACTTGTAGGTCTTTATAATCAAACATGGATAATTTTACTATGCATTCAAACTTTAAGGACAGACATATTTTGTAAGAATCATATTAGGGTTTTACTCCAATTAAACCTCCCGCATCCTAAAAAATAGCAATTGTCCCATCAAATAAGGCTGGGTTATACTCGATGTAAACGATAGAAAGCGGTGAGGAAATTGTCGAATTGGAAAACAGGCTTCCAAGATGAGCTTGGTATCGTATTTGCTGAAGCGCAAGACCTCTTAGCTGCTTTTCCCGCTCCACTTGCTATTCGTGGACTTCAATATTTGGACAAGTTCAATCCTTTAGCAGCAAACAGCACAAAGAATTATATTTGTTATTTGCTGCCCTTTTGGCTGCAGGAAACAGTAAAGGCAGATCAGCGAATTTGCCGAAGAATGGCGCTTGCCAACGTATTTCTCATGCTGTACTTTTTCATACAGGATGATGTGATGGACAGTACAGAGGTTCATACCGATTGGAATCAGCAGCTAGCACTCTCCAATCTGTTCTATCTGACCTTCCTCAACATCTATAGAGAGGATTTTCCTTCTGAATCGTCGTTCTGGTTTCATTTCCAAGCTTATATCACAGAGTGGGCCGTAAGCGTTGCTACTGAAGGACAGGCTTCTGAAAGTGCGGCAGACCCGATCCGGTTCGCTAAGAAGGCTGGCCCACTCAAGCTCGCAAGCACCGGTATGCTTCTGCTGACGGACCAGACAAGAGTGATCAAGCCGGTGTCGGATGTTGTAGATCAAGTACTCGTCACCCTTCAAATGGTAGACGATTGGGTGGATTGGGCGGAGGATCTAGCTGATGGCAATGAGAACAGCCTACTCGCCTTCATTCGAGATGAGCTGCAATTGCCAGCAAGCGATACGTTAACGGTAGAACAGGTGAATACCGTGCTCACGCTTCAAGGCGGTCTCGAGCGGTTCGCTAAGCAAGCTCTAGCTCGCCATGAGCAGCTGCTTCAAGCAAAGCCAGCTATTCCCCTGCTGCTGGCCTTCCATGATGCGCTTGCTCAGGATCTGCTTCAAGCCTCTGCTCGGCTGCAGCAGCACAAGCAAGCTCGCCTGCGTGGCGGCTTCGTTAACTGGCTTGCAGCCAAGCAAGAAGAAACGGCTAACGTCGTCCTTGGAAGCTAAGCAAGTTTCTTCCCTCTGAAATAGAAGCAAGGGATGGAGAATACTTATACTTGCTTTATATTATAAAAAGACGGTTGTTATTGCCTGCCATATACAGCAGGCATGAATAACAACCGTCTTCTTATTGCTTCACAATTGGAAACCGGATAATAGCCTCCGTTCCGGTTCCCAGATTACTTTTGAACTCCAATTTGCCTTCCATAAGCTCAATAATACGGAACGTCACCATTAATCCAAGCCCTGTTCCTTTCGTTTGACTTGAGAAGTACGGCTCACCGAGTCTTTTGAGTGTTGACTCCTCCATGCCTCGTCCGTTATCCCTAATATGGATAATGGCTTCTCCTTGTTCTTCATACGCCCACAAATGAATACTGCCGCTCCCTTGCAGCGCTTCAATGCTATTCTTAATAATATTAATAAAGGCTTGCTTCAATTTAGATGAATTGCCTCGCATATGTAGATCTTTGGGAATGTTCATGACGATCTTGCCACCCTCCTGATTAGCAAGCGGCAGCAAAATACCTTCTACATGCAGCAGTTCCTCTGCTAGATTAAGCACGCATACTTCTTCCAGCTGTGGCTTAGCGAAGGTCAAATAATTCGTGATAATATTGGCTGCGCGGTCAAGCTCCTCAATGGCTAGCTTCAAATACTTGCGTTCCTTATCCGCATTCGTGAAGTCCCCCATTAGCTGTAGGAATCCACGAGTCACTTGAAGCGGATTACGCACCTCATGCGCCACAGAAGCTGCAAGTTGACTAATAACCTCCATTTTCTCCGAGCGTTGAAGGCGGTTATTATACATTTCTAGCTCCTTCGAGTACTTCACGATTTGCATATGACTATGCGCGAATCGCTTGCCAAGCAAAATAACTAACGAGCAAATGAACCCAATAAGCCCATATTTCCAAAGGTGCAGCTCATAGTACCCCTTATCCAGATAGAACCAGAGCAGCTCACCTGTGCCAATTAGAGCAAATAAGCCGAAGCCAGTCGAGATAAACACAGCATCCTTATTGCCTCTAACCGCGTAGATAATCGACATGATAAACAGAAGCATGAATTGCACGATCATCGTTATCCCAAAAGCAGTAACCGTCAGGAAGAAATAAACACCTCGTATGGGCACAATGTTCTGAAGGAGCAGCAAAAAGAAACAGAGCGATGAATAGTACACTTGAAAAATACGATACCTTCGAATAATGCTATAGAGCCCTTTGCCAAAAATACTTTCAAAGAAGTAGGTCAGCGACGGCATAAGAGTGAATAAGGCTAAATCAAATAAATGTAGATAAACGGATCCATAATTCCCGTAAAAGGTATACAGAAATGGAGAATAGGCAAGAAGCAGAATGCTAGCAGATAAAATAACTGCACTTAAGGAAAGCCATGCCGCAATCTGTCCTCTACCCAAGAATATCGAACAGATAAACATCAAGGTGGCTACAATTAGAAAGGAGCATCCTAGAATAATATCGATTAAATCCTCTTTGACATAGCTCACGGTGAATTGCTGATAATCGCCGATTTGCACTGTTCCAAGCAGCCCCATCTCTTCCATTGATGAATGAACGTGGATAAGAATGGTCTTGTCCGAATCATTCACCTCAATAGGCAGGAGCAGTCTATTCTTCCCGTAAAGGTAATTGTAGCTATGCTGGTAAATTTGCTGCTCATCCATATACGCCGTAACATGCTCGCCGTATAAGTTATTAATAAACAAGCCCTCTCTATGGGAGATGTGCGGTAATACGAACTTAATCCATATCCCATGTGCACCAGCTTGCTTCGCTCTCACTAAGGTTTCTGGAGTGATTTGCTTATAGCCCTTCGAATCTATTGCCTCCATTAAGGAATACTCAGTATCCGTCTCCCATTTGATCTCCCAGCGATTGATCCTTGTCATCGCTTCAGCACTCGCATATGCCGAAAGAAGAGGAAGTAAACACAAGAGGACTATCATTATACCTAGTAACTTAGGTATGAATTTCACTGAACCACCTCATGTTTGAAGTCATAATAATCATTAATTCGACAATTTTTGTCATAGCCCTTCTATACCCCTGAATTCTTATTTGCGTAGTTACAAGTTAGAAACATTCTTAACACGCTCTAGTTACAACTGCCTCTTAGAATGGAAATAGAAACGTGGATGCTAGATTCCTTGAGCCACGCTATAACATTTAGGAGGTTTTACACTTGAAGAAAAAAACGCCAATTATATCCTTTATTCTACTTGGTTTGACAGGTTTCTCGCTAGTCTTTTTCGCAACTGACCTTCATCCATCAGAAGTATCTGCTTCTGCTTCTGCTTCCTCCGTCTCAGCCGTCTCATCTACCCAGACAAGCAGTCAAATAGCATTCACCAAATTCATGCATACCAATGCGCCTAGTCTAACCATAAAGAAGAATAGCGCAGGTATCGCAATGGTGACGAATACCTCCAGCACAATCATTCTCGTGAACAAGAAGCGGGAGTTAGCTTCCACTTATAAACCATCTGATCTCGTAAAGCCGAATATTCCCTTCTCCTTCGCTGGAGACAGCCCTAAGAAGCTTATGCGTAAGCCGGCAGCTACCGCCATTGAGAATCTCTTCGCAGGGGCGAAGAAAGCCAATATTTCTTTGAAAGGCGTCTCTGCTTACCGTTCCTATGCGACTCAAAAAGCAATTTTTGATCGTAACGCTGCGCTTAAGGGTGCAGCTGTTGCCAACAAAACAAGCGCCCATCCTGGTCAGAGCGAGCATCAGACGGGACTAGCTATAGATGTATCTAGTTCAAGCGTTAACTATGCATTAGAGCAAAGTCTTGGCAAAACGAAGGAAGGCAAGTGGTTGAAAGCACATGCTGCCGAATATGGCTTCATCGTTCGATATGGTGAGGGACAAGAAAAGCTGACTGGCTATACGTATGAGCCTTGGCATTTACGCTATGTTGGCGTCTATATTGCGCAGGAAATAACGAAGCAAGGTTTGACATTAGAACAATATTTAATGAAATATTAATGAAAAAAAAGTAAGGATCTCGAAGGATAGATGATTGGATAGACAGTAGATGTTGTGACATATATCGCCTATAATAGGTTCATCTACAATGTCAGGAGACCAATATGCGCACACAAGAGCACTGGTTCGATCTCATGCTGACCACAACAACCGACCTTTTATTTGATAAGGAAACACAGTTATTAAGCTCGTATTATGAACGTAATCTCGTGAAAAAAGCTTCCGTCCTGGATGTGGGATGCGGCAACGGGGCTTACTTATTAAGAATGAGCCAACAATTCCCCCTATGGTCATGCACGGGAATTGAGATGAATGAGCAAATCTATCGGTTTGCACAGACCAAGGTAAGTAAGGCAATCACAATTGTTCCTACTGCTTATCAGGACTATCATTCACCCAAGCCTTACGACTATGTGCTGGTTCGTTTAATAGCGGCTCATCTGCCGGATCTAGCGCATTTCATGCGCTGGCTGCGAGAACGCATACATCCCGGTTCAATCATTATTATCATTGACGTAGAGGAAGAGATGCAGACTGAACTAACCGAGTCCAAGCTGCTTCCTCTCTTTAGCAATCTATACCAACAGATGAGAAAGCCCCTCCGAACGTCAAAGCTGATGAGCTTCAAGGACCTACTCTCACTGGAAGCAGTCTATGCTGGGCTACATCCAATTGAGCGGTTGAATTATGGAGTAACGACGGATTCGCCTAGTACTAGGGAACAAATCTATAACTATATGAGGCATGTAACGGGGGCCCATTATGGCAGTGCTATTCCACCAGAGAGGGACAGGGAATTGGCCATTTGGTATGAAAGCCGGGACGAATCCTTTGCAATCAGGATGTTTGGTCTCGTACTCCAACTAAAGACTTAACTAGCTCTTTGAAAAAATAGTCGAATAGAATCATATTTTAGTGGATATTGTCATATTTACATGTTAAACTCTTTTTTGAAAGCATTATCCAATAGTAGAGGGTGAATATGTCATGTCCGCAGAACAAGAATTGAAAGAGAAAATCATTGAGAAAGCCTGGAGCGATCCTGCCTTCAAGCAACTGCTCTTATCCGATCCAAAAGCAGCTTTACAGGAAGCATTCGGACTTACTGTTCCAAGCGACATCCAATTAACTGTACTTGAAGAAACAGCTGCTAGCTTCTACCTCGTTATTCCTTCTGCACCTACAGCATCAGCATCAGCAGCTGCGGACGATGGAGGCACCGTTCAGGGAATGTGGTAATACGTTTGACCCTCTGCGCTACGTGGTTAACCCACCTAGCGTTTTTTATTACGATGCCG
The DNA here is from genome assembly GCF_003945345.1 of Paenibacillus baekrokdamisoli. Taxonomy (GTDB): domain Bacteria; phylum Bacillota; class Bacilli; order Paenibacillales; family Paenibacillaceae; genus Paenibacillus_Z; species Paenibacillus_Z baekrokdamisoli. Next base: position 3,952,004 of record NZ_AP019308.1, read on the forward strand.
GAAAGCGAATGATGGCCTCCGTTCCCACACCCTTCTCACTCTTAAATTCCAACTTCCCATTCATCAGCTCAATAATACGAAACGTGACCATAAGACCTAGACCCGTTCCGTTCACTTTATTAGAAAAATAAGGCTCCCCAAGCCTTTGTAGTACGTTCTCATCCATTCCCTCCCCGTTATCATGGAGATGGATAACAATTTCTCCTTGGTGTTCAAAGGCCCATATTCGGATTACACCACTCTCGCCTAGTGCTTCTAAGCTGTTTTTCATCATATTAATGAAAATTTGCTTCAGTTTCGCATCATTGCCATGTAAATGAAGATGAGAGGGAACATTGAACTCAATCCGTGCGCCCTGTGTATCCGCGAAGGGCACGATAATTTGCTCGACATGCGCGAACTCCTTCGCTAAATTCAATCGACTGATCGTATCCAACTCCGGTGTCGCGAAGGACAAGTAATTCTTTATGATCTCCGCTGCCCGATCCAACTCCTCTATCGCGACTTTCGTGAATCCCTGGGCCTTCTCATCCACTAATCTCTCACCAAGCAGCTGTAGAAAGCCGCGGGATACCTGAAGTGGATTGCGGACCTCATGTGCCACCGAAGCGGCCAATTGACCAATGACATCCATCTTCTCCGAGCGTTGGATTTTCAGATTATAGGTCGCTAGCTCCTTCGAATATTGAACCATCTTTCTATGCGTCGCAGCCATTTTACGGCCTAGTAAGATAATAAGAGAACCAATGAATGCAAGCATCCCAAGCTTCCAGAGCTTGAAATCATAGGTTTCGGCTTGCAGGTAGAACCAAACCAGCTCTCCTATGCCTATAATCGCAAATATCCCCATCCCGATGGACAAGATTCGTGCTTCTATATTCCCCTTCAAGGCATAGATAATGGTAAATACAATAATAAGCAGAAACTGTATGACCATCACAACACCTAATAGAGTAACAGTGAAGAAGAGATAGACATCAAAGTAGTTGTAATGTGTGAGCAAGTTGAGCATGGAACACATGCAACAAAAAATGGAATAGCCGATTTGGAATTTTCGAAGCTTACGGAATACCGCAAAGTAGCCTGCACCGAAAATATTTTCAAAGAAATAGGTTAATGCCGGCAAAAAGAAGAAAAGCGCGAGATCAAACATACTGTAAAAAAAAGGGCCATATTGCCCATAAAAGGTGAAAAGGAAAGGGGAATAGGTAATCATCAAGACACCGATTGCCATAATCATAATACTCAAAGAAAGCCAGTTACGACGCTGCTCGTGATTCAAGAAGATCGCACTAAGCAGCATGATAAAGGATACGAAGAGAAAAGAGCAGCCAAGGAACACATCATTGAGGTTCGCTTTGACATAGTCGCCTTCTAATCTTTGATAGTTTCCGACCACAATAGGAGAGAATAGCCCCAAGCGATCTGTATCTGTTTTCGCATGAATGAGAATTGTCTTACCCGAGCTTTTTGAATCTAAGGGGACTAGAATTCGATAAATATCATACTTATAAGTGCGTGCATTCGTATAAATTTCTTTTCCATTCTCCAAAATTTGAACCTGATTCGCATACAGCTTGCTAATATATAAACCATCGTTATCATTAATCTGCGGAAGGGTGATTCGGATGGATACACTTGAACTGGCTTTTGGTTTTGTGGGTATGGCATTCTTAGATGAGTCAACAGATAACCAATCCCCGTCCAACTCCCATTGCTGCTCCCATGCAAAGATGTCCGTTACAGCTTGTTCGTTCGCACAATAGGCAACCGTCGGCATGAACCAAAGAAGAAGGGTAAATAGGACAGCTATCGATAGCCTCGTTTTAGTAGAAGATTTCAACTCGGGCACCTCTATTCATTCTCTCTCTATTTATGTACAGCTGCGTCCGTTTATGTAATAGGCAGACTCTTGATACATTCTAAAGGCGATCTCTACCTCGGGCACACCTATGGATATAACATGACGCGCTAGTGCCGCAGCAAACGAATCTTGTATCGCTTGTCCCCGTTCAAACCAGCCCACCTCAATAAAAGGATAGGTTGGAACCTGCTCGCCTCCGAATACGGATGTGGTCGATAGACAATCGATTGTAAAGTTATCTGTTCCACATTGACAGATGGCCGCCAGTTCCTCTATTAACGCTGTACTGATCGGTACAAGCTGGCTTGGGCTAATTCCTCTAACTAGTAATTGCGGCATAGCATGGTCTCCTCATTCATCGAATTGATTGAACTGCTCATCCTCGGCAAGATGTTGAAGATCTTCTCCGGTAATGGTAAAGATCGGGTAATCCACAACAAGCGCATGCTTTAACGCAAGTTCTTTTATGTATTTGGGTGATCCATCCTGCTCTTCATCGTACATGAGAAGAAGTCCATCCGAATTCTGCAGCAGGAACCTGTCCTTCTCCTTAAATTGCCAAGGCCCATCATACTTCTTCTTTGTTACGCTGTTCACATAGTCCGCATTCGTAAGAATACCGTTATAGATCTCCTTCTTCTGGTCATTCCACTTCTCTTCCTGTTCCAAAAAAGGCGTAATAACGGCTAAGCGTAAATCCGGATAGCTAGCCTTCAGCTCAATTGCCACTTCCGCAGCCCACAGTTCCACACCCCATTGACCGCTTACAATAACCCAGCTAAGCCCTTCCTCTATCCATGGGATAAGCTGTTTACGTATTGCTTTCTTAATCATGTCAATTCCAGGGTGTTTCATGGAATAAATACCAAGTTCTGTCGCCTTGTATCCCGTTATAAGAATCCGCTTCATAACCTGACACTCCTTGTACGTTCCTAACTATCAGGTTAGCACAAATTATCAGAATCACGAAGCACATTCGACAATTCTTGAAAAACTAAAACAGTGCCGCCATTCATGCCTGAGTAGGCATATCGGCAGCACTGTGTTTTCAGGCAAAAATGACCATGACTAGTCCACGTTGTCCTCAACAAAGGTGACCTGATTATTAGCCAAAGTGGCCACTCGAGCAAGAGACTCCACCCGATAACCAAGCTCCAGCAGCTTCTGTCTGCCGGGCTGGAATGATTTCTCTATTACGATTCCAATACCTGAGACCTGAGCTCCAGCCTGCTGAACAATGCGAGCCATTCCAAGTGCGGCTTCACCATTAGCCAAAAAGTCATCAATGATTAGAATACGATCATCTGGAGCTAGAAATTTCTTGGAAACCGAAACTTCACTCTCTTCTCTCTTCGTAAAGGAGTAGATTTTCTCCGTGTACAAACCCTCCTGAAGCGTCAATGATTTGCGTTTACGAGCGAACAGCAGCGGAACCCCCATCTGCATCGCCGTCATTACGCCTGGCGCTATGCCAGATGACTCAATAGTTAATACCTTCGTCACACCGTTCTCCGCAAATAGCCGGGAGAAGACTTGGCCAATTGCCAGCATCAGCTCTGCATCAATCTGATGATTCAAGAATGTATCTACCTTTAGTACTTGCTCGTTTAATACGATGCCTTCATCTCTAATCTTCTGTTTCAATAATTCCAAGCCCAAACACTCCTCGTAATTGCATGTTCTGTTGTATATCCGGTAATTATGACAACTCTAGTGTAATAGCTTACCCCTTAGGATGATGTTCCTTAGGTTCGTCAATTACCGTTCCATTATCAAGTCTAATCCAAGTCGAGAAGTCTCTCTCTCCCTTATGCAGTCGAATGAGTCGCGATCCACGGCGAAAGCCATCTTTTCCATAGGTATGATAGCCGCTAGCTCGTCCATAACATAATCGAATACCATGTAGAGTGCCCCAATAATCATTAATATGATCATGACCACAGAATGTACCGACGACATCGTCCATATCAAGCATTGCACTGAAGAAGCCCGAGTTAATCGGTGGACAACACACCTTCTCATGATGAGAGCCGTAGCAGGTTTCCTTCTTCCAAACCTCCTTATATTCTGGCAGAGGAATATGAAAGAATGCAAGGGCAGGAACAGGCTCACCCTGATTGGCGGCTGTTATTGACTTCGACTGCTCCACATACCAATCGATTTGGTTGCGCTGAATCCATTGATAGCCTTCAATTTCAGGGATCTCCGAGTAGCTTCCGCTATCAAGAAAATATAACGTTGCAACCGGGTTTTCTCCCTCCGCATCCTGTACTTGTATAACGAAATTGCCTTCACCCGCAATATCCGACGGTCCTGCCTCACTCAAACAATGCTCATGCTCCATCTGAACCTGCATCAGCTCTTCACGCGTTACCAAACTCTCCGTATCATGATTGCCGAATACTGCCGCCCAAGGAATACCGTTACGTTCAATGATCGCTACCACATCGCGAAAGGATTGTCTCGGATCCGTGCAGCCATCGCTGTAAATTACATCCCCTGTGAATACGACAAGATCAGGGCTTTCCGCATCAATGACTTGCTGTATAAGCGCCGCTGTACGCAAGTCTTCACTTTCTCCATTTTGCCAATGCAGATCAGTGAATTGTGCAATAGTAAACGTACCATCCTGACGAAAATGCAAAGATTTGCTCATAGCTGCAACCTCTTTATAATTGGATTTGTATGAAAAATACGTCTCATCTTGCGCTTATACGTAATACGTATTACGCTATAGCGATTCTCCACCCGTTTCTAAGCCGAATACACCGTCAATGGTAGCTAGAGATATGATAACCTCTTCAAACTTAATCGGTTTAATCAGCTTCACCTGTATACGCACGATGAGCAGTGTGTTGCTATCGGCATCTGCAGCCTCATCGTTCTCGACGAGCATTTTGCTAATTTGAAGGCCATTTCGGTTCAGCTCAGAGACCACTTTATTCAAGCTGGACGAGCTCTTCTGAATCTTCATGACCAGCTCACGTTTTCGTTTATTCCTTGAAAATTTGCGTTCGAATTTATTCAGAAGGAATAAGTTAATCACGACGAGCAAGGTTAGAGCAGCAGAACCGTAGTAGAATCCTGCGCCTACCGTCAGCCCAATAGCAGCAACAACCCAGAGCGATGCCGCCGTTGTAAGCCCCGAAACTGTAATGCCTGTACGGAGTATCGTTCCTGCTCCGAGAAAACCGATTCCGCTTACTACTTGAGCCGCCAGTCGTGAAGGGTCCAGCCTCACATTAGGTTCAGCCGCGAATTCCGCAAAGCCGTACATAGATAATAGAACAATACCCGCAGAGCCTAGGGATACGAGGATATGAGTTCGAAACCCAGCGGAATGTCCGCCAAGCTCCCGCTCGAGTCCAACTAACCCGCCAAGAATTAGTGCTAACACCAAACGAATGGTTAATTCCAAATTACTGATATGCCATACTGATGGATCGTAAACTTGTGTCATTTGCGTCCAGCCTTTCTCTATTTTCTATGATTTATGAAAAGAGTCAATGGATTCATGAAAATTTAATCGTATTTCCAGTTTCTATCCAAGGACTAATCAATCCGCTTCTTATTATTAATATTGTGTAAATGCCGTTAACCCTTCAAGTTCGACACCTATCCGTGTTCTCCTTCTTAAGTTATCTTACGGGATGATTGGTATGCTCATTCCTTTTACGATCAAGAATAGATATTTAAAATCAAGCGAGCATAACGGGGAGCCGGTGATCAGCAGCTTAAGGTAAAATAAGAAGAAACGGCTATCGCCTTATATTTAAAAATAAGCTGCAGCGCCCTATCTGGGAGCTGCAGCTTATTCACTTTTATTTAGATGGATGTGAGCTGCTTAGCGTTCTTTACTTTCGACTCCAATTATTGCCCTGTTTGCGCTGCAAACCAATCCCAACCCAGGCCTACATGCTCCGGTTTATGAGAGTCTGATCCATACACGCATTCAATTCCTCTGCGCAGGCATTCCTGCAGGAACCATTCCGGTACGTAAGGCTTGCCACAGGTTGGTACCCGAAGGCCTGCCGTGTTGACATCAATGCCGACATTGCCTTGCTCAAGCATTGGCAGTATGGCTTCCAATCGGCGTTTGATCTGTTCTTCCTCTATAGGCGGCAGTTGAAGGGAAAATTTCTCAATTAAGTTAATATGTCCGATTCGTTTGCGCATCGGCAGCTTAGAGGCAACCGCGATAGCCGACTCCACATGATTGTAATATTCATCTACTACCTTTTCCATAGATCCGTAATAAGACAAAAGGTTGGTTTTGAAATCATCCGGGGTGAAATCTATACAGCGTGTTCCGCCAACACCAGGCAGATAATGGACGGAGTAGACAACATCCTCCAGATCCTTCTGCCATTGCTCGACGATCCGCTCTGTAAACGATAGCTGACCGGGTAAGAAATCCAGCTCCAATCCGACAGTAATATCGATCTGCCCCTTGTACTTCTCTTTCATTTGCTTGGCATATTCGATATACAAAGGCAGTTCATTCTCCGGCATAGCGAGTTCCTTCATCAATCGCTCATCGACGACATAACCTTCTGGCAAAGGCGGGTGCTCACTGATTGTATATCGCTCAAAGCCTAGCTCAATAGCGCGGTTAATATACAGCTCCTGATCCGCATTGCTCCCATGATAGCAAAATTTCGTATGTGTATGTCCATCCCATTTCATCTCTTAGTCTACCTCCTAGTATGATCTATGAAAATGCTTTCTAGATTATAACATCCTAGCATCATCACTGTAAGGAGGATTTACATATAAACATTATCTTGACCGTTCTAGCGACTCGTTGTAAATTAATTAGAGCGCTTTTTCTAAGCCCATATTCGAGCAATCGAATGTGGGCATTTTATACTGTTCTTTTCTTGCGTCATCTTATCGATTCAAGGTTATATTTGCGATTCAGACGACTATTAATTAGGGCAGAGATCAATTTGTTCATTGGATTAGGAAGAAGGAGCCAAACATGATTAGCAGATTTAAACGTTTTTTGATTGGACGTCCAATGAAGAGTGCGGAGCTAGAAGGAGAAAAACTAAGTAAGCTCAAGGCCTTAGCCGTATTGTCATCCGATGCGCTATCCTCTGTCGCATATGGCACCGAGCAAATTTTGCTTGTATTAATGGCTGCCGGTTTTGCGGCCGTTTGGTATTCCATCCCCATCTCCATTGCTGTCCTTGGCCTCTTACTCATTCTGATTCTCTCTTACCGGCAGACCATCTTTGCCTATCCTAAAGGCGGAGGCGCCTACATTGTAGCCAAACATAATCTTGGCCTATCAACAGGACTTTTAGCCGGCGGTTCATTGCTGGTCGATTATATCTTAACGGTTGCGGTAAGCTCATCAGCGGGAACAGATGCGATTACATCTGCTTTTCCATCGTTACATGATCATAGGGTACTCATAGCTTTAATCATGATTCTGTTCCTCACCGTTATGAACCTAAGAGGAATTGGTGAGTCTGCTTCGATTCTAGCCATCCCTGTCTATCTTTTTGTTATCGCAATCTTTATTCTAATCATCTCGGGTGTTATCAAAATCTTAACAGTAGGTGTTCACGCTCATGTGCCGGAGATCGGTACAGCGGTTTCGAATATTAGTCTGTTTCTCCTGCTCAAGGCATTCAGCTCTGGCTGTTCTGCACTCACAGGAGTTGAAGCCGTATCTAATGCCATCCCTAACTTCAAGAAGCCCTCTGAACGGAATGCTGCCCGAACGTTGATTATGATGGGTACCATCCTCGGTGCCATGTTCATCGGCATCAGCTTGCTGGCCTACTGGTACGGAATCAAGCCTGATCCCAAAGAAACGGTCGTATCCCAGATTGCCGATGCCACCTTCGGCCGTGGTATTCTCTACTATATCATTCAAGGTATAACAGCTCTCATCTTGTTCTTGGCCGCTAATACCGCTTATTCCGCCTTCCCGCTGCTAGCCTATATGCTGGCGAAGGATAAATTCATGCCTCATGCATTCATGGTACGTGGAGACCGTCTAGGCTTCTCCAATGGCATTATTTTTCTAGGCGTCTTCTCTGCTTTGCTGGTTGTGCTATTCCACGGCGATACGGAGAATTTGATCCCACTCTATGCGGTCGGGGTGTTCATTCCGTTCACCTTGTCTCAGCTTGGCATGATGATCCGCTGGCTCAAACTAAAGCCTTCTGGCTGGGTGATGGGCTTCATTGTTAATTCGATCGGCATGCTGACGACACTCATCATTACGCTGATCTTTATTTTCACCAAGTTTAATCAGATCTGGATGGTGTTCATTTTCCTTCCAATCGTAATCCTTGGCTTCTACAAAATTAAACAGCATTATGAGAATACAGCGAATGAGCTCAGAGTAAATATTAAACTGGATAAACCAGTTGCGAAGGGCAGTACAATTGTCGTGCCGGTGGCGGGTGTTACCCGCGTGGTTATGCAGTCGCTAAGCTATGCGATGTCGCTAACCGATAACGTGGTCGCTGTTTATGTCGGCTTTGATGACGAGGGAATTGCGCACATGGAGAAGAAGTGGGAAGAGTGGAATCCTGGCGTACGCTTGATCATTCTTCGTTCGAGCTATCGAAGCATTATTCGGCCATTAGTTCGCTTCATTGAAACGGTGGAATGGAAGAATGCCGAGACGGATCACATTACCGTCCTCATCCCTCAGTTCATCACCAAGCATTGGTGGCAAAATATTCTGCACAATCAATCAAGCCTACTGCTTCGAGCCTACTTATTCAACCAAAAGGATGTTGTTATTGCTACCGTGCCTTATCATCTGCATCGATAAGATAAAGAGCCGATTAACAGCTGGAATCTTAGCAAGTCCTAACTAATAGAACGAAGCAAACCCGGTTTCCCAAGTTGGGGAAGCCGGGTTTGCTATTGTTCACTTCGTTCTGATTCACCCCCTGTCTTCAAGCACCCCAAAATTAAATCGTTAATTTATCCATAAATTCAACGACTGTTAGCCTTTCGAATGCGGACTGGTCCTTACAGCTCTCTATAATCTCTTGCATTTGTTTCTTGGGAAAGCGCGTCGCAAGGTTCGCCTCGAACTTCTTCTGGAGCAGTGGAATTCCTTCTGCTCGTCTTCTTCGATGGCCAATTGGATATTCAGTAATCGTTTTGTGCGTCGAGGTTCCATCTTTGAAGTGAATCTGTATCGCATTTGCAATGGAACGTTTGTCTGAATCGAGATAATCATGTGTATAGCTGTGGTCTTCTACGACGACCATTTTGCGGCGAAGCTCGTCAATGCGGGGATCTGCGGCTGCTGCATCCTCATAATGATCGGCGTTCAAAGTGCCAAAGAGGAGGCCAATGGCCGTCATATACTGCAGACAATGATCGCGGTCGGCGGGATTGTGCAGGGGACCACTTTTATCAATAATCCGCATGGCTGATTCGTGGGTCGTGATGGTGATGCTATCAATATCAGCCAGTCGATGAACAACTTCAGGATGAAGGCGAATGGCACTTTCCACTGCAGTCTGGGCGTGGAATTCGGCTGGAAACGCGATTTTGAATAGAATATGCTCCATCACATAGCTGCCATAGGCACGTTGAAATCGGAAGGCAGCCCCTTTGAAAAGCACATCATAAAAACCCCAGCCCTTAGCGGTCATTGCGGAAGGGCAGCCCATCTCCCCCTTCATCACCATAAAGGAAAGTCGCACAGCACGGCTCGTTGCATCGCCAGCCGCCCATGACTTGCGTGATCCCGTATTCGGTGCATGACGGTAGGTTCGCAGCGCTTGGCCATCGAGCCATGCATGAGATAAGGCATTCACAATGTCCGCTTTATTACCGCCAAGCAGATCGGTTACAACCGCTGTTGATGCTACTTTAACTAAGAGCACATGATCAAGTCCCACTTGATTGAAGCTGTTCTCAAGCGCGATAATGCCCTGTATCTCATGAGCTTTGATCATCGCTGTCAATACATCGCGCATAAGTAGAGGCGCTTTTCCCATGGCTATATTCCTTCGGCTTACGTAATCGGCGACCGCCAGAATACCTCCTAAATTATCAGAAGGATGGCCCCATTCCGCTGCAAGCCAGGTATCGTTATAATCCAGCCAGCGAATCATACAGCCGATATTAAAGGCAGCTGTAACCGGGTCGAGTCGGAAGCTCGTTCCCGGAACAGGCACACCCTCCTTCATCTCTGCTCCAGGAACAAGGGGACCAAGAAGCTTGGTGCACTCCGGGTAGCGTAAGGCCAGCAATCCGACGCCAAGTGTATCCATGAAACAATAACGTGCAGTCTCGTAGGCTTCAGCACTATCGATCACATAGTCACAGACATAGTCGGCTATATCAACTAGCACCTGGTCGGGCTCAGGTCTCTCATTACTCGTCAAATCACCCAAATCAAGTCACCTCGATTCGTTATTAATAGACGTTACCTACGTTTATCTATCGTTGGCCACGTAAGACTATCCGGACCTATATAGGTAGCGATTGGTCGAATAAGCCGATTGTTGCTTCGCTGTTCAATAATATGGGCGGTCCAACCTGCGGTTCTGGCAAGTACAAATAGGGGTGTGAAGAGCGATGTAGGAATGTCCATAAAATGATAGGCCGTCGCACTATAGAAATCCAGATTAGGGAACAGCGACTTCTCTCTTCTCATGACCTGCTCCACACGTTCCGATATGGAGTAAAGCTGGCTATCTGCTGCCCATAGAGACAGCTTTTGCGAACCATTCTTAATAATATCTGAACGAGGATCAGAGACCGTGTATACCCGATGGCCGAAGCCCATAATAAGCTTCTTGTCCGCTAACATCCGCATGATACCTACTTCCGCATCATCAGGTGTCTCGAATGCGGAGATGAGCGCCATCACCGCCTCATTCGCCCCTCCATGCAGGTTACCTCGCAGCGTGCCGATACCCGTTATAATACAGGAATAGTAATTGGACATCGTAGAAGCAGTCACCCTTGCCGCGAAAGTAGAAGCATTGAACTCATGCTCGGCATAGAGAATAAGGGAAACGTCAAACACTTTGACCGCTAGCTCATCCGCGGGACTTCCATGCAGAAGGTGGAGAAAATGTCCAGCAATGCTGTCGTCATTGGTCTGCGTTTGAATTCTGGCTCCACTTTGGTGAAAATGATACCAATACAGCAGCATAGGCCCCATGAGCGCAATCAGCCTGTCAGCAATATCAGCCGCCGTGCGAGTTGACGTCTCCGGCTCCAGTGTTCCTAAAGCAGAACAGCCTGTCTGCAGCACCTCCATCGGATGTGAAGCAGCAGGCAGCAGCTCGAGCAGCTTGGCTAGTGGATCGGGCAGCTGCCTGGATACAGCTAATTTGAGCTTATAATTCGCGAGCTGTTCCTCATCAGGAAGCTTGCCATAGATAAGGAGATAGGCCGTTTCTTCAAAGGTCCCATAGGAAGCCAAATCATGAATGGAATAACCGCGGTAGGTCAAACCCATCCCCTGCTTCCCTACTGTGCTAATCATCGTTTGTCCCGCTTCAATGCCAGCCAACCCTCCAGGCTTCTTCACCACCATTGCTTGACCCTCCTAAAGGTGGTCCTCTTAGGCTCTGCAACCTCTTCACGCAAGACCCAAGGAACAACCTTGCATTCTCACTCCAGACATCAGCTGCATGACTTCTTGTAACATTTAGCTGGATGGTGATGCTTCATCCCCATTCATGAATAGCTGATCCAGTTTTCTTTCGTACTCATAATAGTTCAGGAAACGGTACAGCTCCTCCCTCGTTTGCATAAGGTTCAGAACAGCGGCTTGCGTGCCCTCCCCCCTGATCGCTCTATACACCTGAAGAGCAGCCGCATTCATTGCACGGAATGCCGACAATGGGTAGAGCGCAAGGCGAACACCCGCCTCCAGCAATTCGCTCGTGGTGAATAGCGGCGTGTTCCCGAATTCCGTCATATTCGCAAGTACAGGCACATCGACCGCGGATGTAAAGGTACGGTATTGATCGAGCGTCGTCGCAGCTTCTAGAAAAATCATATCCGCACCCGCTTCAACATAAGCACCTGCACGTTCAATGGTTGCCTCCATGCCCTCGGACGCAAGCGCATCCGTTCGAGCCATAATTACGAAGGCAGCATCACTTCTTGCATCAACGCTGCTTCTGATCCGATCGACCATCTCCCTGGTGCTGACAATAGCTTTGTTCGGTCGATGGCCGCATCGTTTGGCCGCAACTTGATCCTCTATATGCATGCCAGCTGCTCCAGCGCGAGTGAGCTCCCGGACCGTTCGGGCGATGTTAAAAGCCGAGCCGAACCCTGTATCCGCATCCACTAACAACGGCAATTGGACAGCGCCGCAGATCCGATTAACCTCCTCAATGACATCATTTTGAGTCGTAATGCCAAGATCAGGAAGACCGAATGAAGCGTTCGCCACCCCTGCACCAGACAAATACAAAGCGCGGAAGCCTACCGTTTGGGCCATCAACGCCGCGTAAGCATGAATGACGCCAGCAAGCTGGAGCGGTTGTTCTTGGACTAATGCATCGCGAAGCAGCTCCCCCGGTGATATGCGATTCGTCATGGTTATCACCTCCACCTCCCGTAATTAAGTTACGGTCTCAACAGCTCATTGGAGATCACGATTCGATGAATCTCATTCGTTCCCTCATAGATCTGGGTCACTTTCGCATCGCGAAAATACCGCTCGACTGGACGCTCGTCGTTCAATCCCTCAAAGCCGAATAACTGCAGAACCTTCGTCGTTACAGACATGGCAGTATCACTGGCAATTAGCTTAGCCATCGATGCTTCCTTTCTGCACGGAAGACCATTCTGATATAGATACGCCGCCCGATATACGAGCAAATGAGCGGCTTCCACTTGCGCTGCCATCTCTAATAGAAGCGAGCTGGGTTGAAATCTACGCGAACGCGTACCGGAACTTCGCTCCTTCTCCCACCTTTCTGCTTCCGCTAGTGCCGCCTTCGCAATGCCGAGCGCTTGTGCCCCAATGCCAATTCTCCCTCCGGTCAGTGCAGATTTGGCAATGGAGAAGCCCTGACCCTCCTGACCGAGCCGATGTGCTGCCGGTACACGCATCTCTTCGAATATCAGCTCACAGGTATTGGAGCCATGCAGCCCCATCTTCTTCTCCTTCTTCCCAATTCGCAGTCCCGGCGTATCCTTTTTTACAATAAAGGCCGTGATGCCATCAATCGAGCCCTCCGATTTCACCAAGGCAAATACCATATAGAGGTCTGCCTCTCCTGCATTCGTGATAAACATTTTTGACCCGTTTAGGATATAGTCAGCATCACTGCGCACAGCAAAAGTTCGAATATTGGCAGCATCAGACCCCGCATGAGCTTCCGTTAGCGCGAATGCACCCAGCCACTCGCCAGTCGCTAGCTTAGGAAGGAATAGGCTTTTCTGCTCTTTCGTCCCTTGATGAACAATGGGCAGCGTCGCCACGGACGTATGCACGGATAGAATCACGCCGACAGCAGCACTTACCTTGGAAATCTCCTCGACCGCGATCATATAAGAGGTTATATCCGCACCAAGGCCTCCCCACTCCTTGGGAATCGACAGACCCATGAGCCCTTGCCTGCCCATTTCCTTCACAAGCGCCCTTGGAAAAGCATCCTTTTCTTCCATAGCAGTGACTGCATCCGCCACCCAATTCTCAGCAAAATCCCGTACCTTCCGCCTCAGCTTCTCCTGCTCCTCCGTAAACAATAAATGCAGACCAGATCACCTCACAGCCGTCTCGTACCTATAAAAGCCGCGGCCAGATTTACGACCCAGCCATCCGGCATGCACATAGCTGCGCAGCAGTGGACAAGGCCTATATTTGGAGTCACCGAAGCCGACATGCAGCGTTTCCATAATAGCTAGGCAGGTATCGAGGCCAATCAAATCAGCCAGCTCCAAGGGCCCCATTGGATGGTTCATCCCAAGCTTCATCACCTGATCAACTGCTTCCGGTGAGGCAACACCTTCATACACGGTATAGATAGCCTCGTTAATCATCGGCATGAGGATGCGATTAGATACAAAGCCTGGATAATCATTTACCTCAACAGGCAGCTTTCCCATTCGCTCCGTAAGTCTCTTCGTTGCTTCAAACACCTCAGCCGATGTCTGCAGCCCTCTGATCAATTCAACAAGCTTCAACACTGGCACCGGATTCATAAAATGCATGCCAATCACTCGTTCAGGATGCTGAGTTGCCGCTGCTAATTCGGTCACGGATATCGATGAGGTGTTCGTTGCTAGCACCGTTTCTTCGGAGTAGACCGCATCTAACTCACGGAAAAGCGCAGCCTTTATCGTCAGCTTCTCCGTTACAGCTTCAATAACACAATCCACACCGCCCGCTATCCGAAGACTATTCACCCCATGAATACGAGATAATATCTCTGCTCGCTGTTCCTCTGTTATTCTTCCTTTCGCAACATTTCTCGCCAAATGGCTGCTGATCGATGCTAAGGCCCTTTGAACCCGCTCCTCTGTCAGATCATATAAAAGCACCTCACATTCCGCCTGCGCAGAAACCTGAGCAATCCCGCTTCCCATCTGCCCGGCTCCCACAACAAGGATGCTGCCGATCTCCATGCCCTCACCTCCCAGCCCGCCTCTTGCTATCCTTCACGAAAAACCTCACCTTCCTTCGTTCAGATAGGGGCACTTCCGCTTCATTCATCTACCCGTATAAGCACTGCATCGCCTTGTCCTCCGCCACTACAAATGGCAGCAATGCCAAGACCGCCGCCGCGCCTTCTAAGCGCATGAATCAACGTCAGAACAATTCTGGCTCCGCTCGCTCCAATCGGATGGCCTAGTGCAATTGCGCCGCCATGTACATTTACCTTTTCTGCATCCCATAAGGTTATCGAGCCACTTACCAGTACAACAGCCGCGAAGGCTTCATTAATCTCCAATAAATCAATAGCAGGAAGAGCTATTCCATTTGTTCGGAGCAGCTTCTGAACGACAAGTGCTGGTGTAATTGGAAACTTGCGGGGTTCAACATTTACTGATGCATGCGATAAAATGGTAGCTTGCGGCACATAATTACTCTGATTGGCTCTCTCCCTCGACATGACGACCAACGCCGCTGCGCCATCATTAAGCCCAGGTGAGTTACCGGCTGTTATCGTTCCGCCACTCTTAAATACCGGCCGCAGGCTTGCCAGCTTACTCGCATTCGTATCGGCTCGTGGCGCTTCATCTGTGTCAATGACAAAGAGACTACCTTTACCGCCTGTCACCGTAACCGGAGTGATTTCATCCCGAAAAACACCCTGCTGAGTCGCTTGAATAGCGCGCGTCTGACTTCGTAATGCCCATTCATCCTGCGCTAGCCTGGAGACGGAGTACTCGGCAGCCATTTCATTCGCATAATCACCCATATGCATCTGGTCAAAGGCACAATGCAGACCATCCCGAAGCAGCAAATCAGTAACCTTGCTATCTCCCATTCGCAAACCCCAGCGGGTATCGCCACTTAATGCATAGGGAACATGGCTCATACTCTCCATGCCGCCAGCAATAATAAGGCCAGCATCACCAGCACGAATGACCTGAACGGCCATTGTAAGGCTGCGCATTCCCGAAGCACATACCTTATTTACTGTCACCGCGGGTACCTGCCAGCCCAATCCTCCCAGATGAGCCGCCTGCCTAGCCGGATTCTGACCTGCTCCCGCTTGGAGCGCCATACCCATCGTGACCTCGTCAACCTCAGCAGGATTAACCTTTGCCTTCATCAGCGCTCCGCTGATAGCAATTCCGCCTAGCTCGGCGGCTGTCTTCTCCTGCAATGCCCCTCCGAATTTGCCAAATGCCGTACGGGCGCCTCCAACAATGACAACCTCCGTCATGCCGCGCCTCCTTTATCATCTTCTCGCTTTATCCAGTCCTTTAATGAGCTGAATCGTCTTCGCATCTCGCAGGAATCGCTCAACGGGAAAATCCTTCGTGTAGCCATATGCCCCGAATATCTGCACGGCGCTTATTGCTGAATTAACGGCAGCATCAGACGCATAGCTTAATGCCATCATGGAACGATTACTATCCTCAAGTCCCTGATCCTCGCGCCATGCGCTCTGATAAGCCAGCAGTATAGAAGCATCGGCTGCCGTGTCCATATCTGCTAATGAGAAGGCAATCGACTGATGTTTACCGATCGGTTTGCCAAACTGTGTACGTACTTTGGCATAAGCAAGTGCCAGGTCCGCTGCCCCGCGAGCAATTCCTGCTGCTATGGCAGCCAAACCGTAACGGACACTCGACGATGTTTGGCGGGCGATCTCTTCGCCTTGTCCCTCGTCGCCAATCCGCTGTTCCTTGCCTATTAGGCAGTGTTCGAATTTCAGATGAGCCATTCCCGTTGAACGTAGTCCCAGCTTCCTCCGAACAGGTAGGATATGAAGGCCCGGGGTTCCCTTCTCTACCAGAAAAGCGCTGTACCGCTTAGGCTTACGACTGTTATCACTAAACATTTCGGCATAAATAACATTTACATCTGCATTGTCAGCACCCACTACATACTTCTCAAGTCCTTCAAGCACGTAGCGATTACCTTCAACTTTTGCAATAACACCCTTATGAAGCGTAGACCGTCGTTCTCCCATTAACTGAGGAAGAACTCCCGCCCCTAACAGCTGACCTTCAATCATTTTCCTGATATACAGCTGTTTCAGTTCTTCATGACCAAATCGATAGATCGGCCACATCGACAAATAAACATGCGCCCACAGTACCACCCCTATCGAAGCACTCACTCGGGCTATCTCTTCCAGTGTCATGATGAAGCTTAAGAACCCGCCACCTGATCCCCCGTCCGATTCCGGCCATGGCAGCCCAGTGAATCCGAGCTCTGCCATCCTGTCAAACAAAGGCCGGTTAAATTTCTCCTCTTCATCCAAAGAGCCAGCATTCCTTGCAACCTCCCGCTCTACAAAACGAACGGCCATCTCCCGTATCATCTCCTGCTCTTCCGTGAACCCGAACCTCACTCGTTCACCTCCTCTGGAACAGAGAGCACTACCGCTTCTATACCATCCTATGGATGGTAAAACGGATTCATGTTGATTTGTACCCTTTTAAAAAAAAGCAGCCCCGTCCAAGTGATGGACGAAGCTGCTTCGAATTCATTCTAGTACCGATAAATTTGTGATACTTTCCCATTTGTAAAAGCAACGTAATTATAGCTGCTGTATTCCCAGACATCAACACTGATTCCGCTTGAGGATGCTGATGTTGTCGAGTCTGGTTTTCCCCAAGAGAGCAGTACCTGCTCTTTGGTCATGCCCACTGCAATCTTTTCTGCTTTAATTGTTTGCCAAACAGAGGAGGACCAGTTGTATTTCTTATATGGATCATAACTCAGGAAAAAATAACTATCCGGTAGCACATCCTCCATATACGATTTCCCTACCGAAGAGCTTCGAATTATCTTATTGGATGCAGTTTTGAACACGATAACAAATTCACCTTTGTAATCCGGCTCGATATCTACCACAGTTACTTTCATGAACCGATCCCAGCCTTGGAAATGATTGACCCAATAGGTCTTGCCGATAAAAGCAGTAAGATTGCCTACCGCTGCTCTTTTCTCCATAACCGCTGTTTTATCGGATCGAATAGTCATCTTTGCTTGACCAAAGAAAAGATTCAGTGTTTGCCATTTGGAATCCCATTGCAGCTTAGCGCCTAAGGTATCTACTAGGAAGGCTGCTGGAAATAGCGTCTCCCCATTTTCTAAGCGAGGAGCTGCCTTCATTTTTAACACTTTCCCGTTTACGATTGCATTAGCGTCACCGTTCTTCAAAACAATGGAGGTTTGACCCACCTGGATGGCGAATGATTTTGTCGCAGGCGTAAAGTTTACCGTTCCTCCTATTGCCTGGAACACGGATTTAATAGGAATAAACAACGTACCGTTCACTTGCTTGGCATTGCTTAAAGGGGCCTTCAAGCTTGAAGACACCGTAACTGTCTTCGAAACGCCTCCCGAAATTACCGTCACATTACTCTCGCCGACCCCAAGCGCCAGAAGTGTTCCATCGCTTTGCTTTTTTAATAGATGCGGCTTCTGTATGACTAGGTTAGCTTGGTTGAAAGGAACTTGCAGTTTGAAATCTTCCGAGTAATTCTCAGTAATAGCTACTACATTCACCTTATCTCCAACATTGGGACGAAGCGTTGATAGTGTGAGTGCTACACTTTGCAGGGAAGGAGCGTTGGAAGGTTTGGTCTTTTCATCCGAATACCCCATCCATGTGCCATCTATACGCTTGGTGTAGAAAAAATTATCGTCACTACCTGCTGCAAACTGAGACACCTGATTCATGCCATCAACAGGGAACAGTGTATAATCTTGCTCTTCACCACTGGTTGCCCAGACCGTTCCATCTTTACGTAAAACCAGAAGGTTACCAGAAGGAATGTAGACGATATCAATGGCATCTTCTGCGACCGTTTCTGGAATTGGCTTATTTATATCAAAATTCATATGCAATGTATCATAAATGATAACTTTACCACTGGAATCAAGAAGTGCATGCTGCGAATAGCTTCCTTCCATTTTGACAATGGCTGAAGGGTCTGCAACTTGGGCTATTATTCTTGTATCACTGTTGTACTTATACATCAAGTCCCCGTTCTGGGATAATGCAGTTATTCTGTATGTACCGTTTCCGATACGCTTAATGTGGTCCAAGGATTCGATCTGACCGCTCCTCCCCCATACCGTACCATCTGCCTTTAACCATAAGCTGTCTGTTATTTGGACGACATTTGAAGCACCTGGGATTAGCCCAGGCTCTTCTTTATACGACCAGCTTACAACCTTACCGTCACGGGTTAGCCCAAGCCCTTCATAATCGCTTCCTTCAATTGCAATAAGATTAAGAAATTTGTGCTGATCGCCTTTTGCGTTCCTGATCCATAACGACCCGTCATCCATTAATATGGAGTTATTTCCAATTCGATCCACGATTTTCGGAGCTGCAGCCGCAGCTGATGCTGGCGCGGAAAGTGCTCCGGTTATTGCAAATACGATACATAATGCTGCTAGTGAACTAATAATACGTTTCATTCTGTCAGTTACCCCCATAGATTTTCTCTTTAGATTCCAACCATTTTCTGTTGATTTTTAAAGCTTCTCCAGCTGCTTCCTAACGGACTGCAGGTTTGGATGCTTCTGCAAAATTTGCTCGTACTTCTCTTTCGCCTCTGCATGCTTGCCCGATAGACGGGTAAGATCAGCTAGTGCCACATCGGCTTTCCAGCCGAGAATCGTATGATCAGCCGTTACCGTTCCCCTATAGGACTGAAAGGCTTCTTTAGACTCCTGCAAATGCCGCTCTGCACTTTGGAGCAGCGCAACAGCCTGACGCATCTGAGCTTGGGCTAGATGATACAGCGCATCCGGGAAGGTCGGCTGAACCTCCAAGGCCTTACGGCATACGGCTTCCGCCTGCACGTAATTCTTTGCATTCATATGAATGCCACAGAGAAACATAAGAATGTCAGGCAATCGTCCAAAATTCGGCTTGTTCTGTGCCTTGACCGCTGCTTCTTCGAAGATCTGTTTCGCCTTGTCCACATCCCCGGTTGCCAGAGTCTCTCGGCCATAATACAGCAGCCATCCCGGATTATCTGGATCTTCCTCAACCATCATGCGAAGCAGCCTGAGATTACGATTCACCTTATTCCGTGCTTGTAGAATGTGAGGCTCGTAACCATCATGATGCAGACGAATTCGAATCGATTGACGCTGCATCCGTCCTTCATACATATCTGCTCCCGACATAACAATCTGCTCATGAACACGTCCGTAATACTGCAAATTGCGGTTCATTGGAAACATACGCGGAACACCGTAATCCATCGATTGTTTGCCTTTCATATAGTTAACCTGACAAACATTAAAGACGACCTGCTCTACTCGGTTATGAAAAAGCCCCGCTGCTTCTCTCACACCCGCCACGTCTTCCTCGAATAACCATTCGTCAGCATCCACCCACAAGACCCAATCACTGTTAATATAAGACAAGCCTTGATTGCGTTTACCTGCAAAATCGTCATTCAGTTCAATATGATGAACAATCTTCACCTTTGGCAAATGCTCTACCAACTCAATCGTTCCATCCGTCGAGCCAGAATCGATAATAACAATCTCATCGACTGCCCCCATTAAGCTATGTACGCAGCGTTCGATGCACCGTGCTTCATTAAGCGTCATAATAGCAGCGGCAATTGTAACAGGCTGTACCGCCAGCAGTTCATCGACTTCCGTTCGAGCTGGCCCCATAGGAGCGGCAGCTAATGCCCCCTGTACCGCTTGAACCCAAAGCGCTTGTGGATCTAGCAGCCAGGCTCTATCAAAAGCGCTGCGAGCTGCCTCCCCGCATCCTTGCTTCACCAAAGCCTCTCCCAAATGGACCCAGTTTTGCGCGATAAGGGGATTGCTTTGTAGAAGCTTGATCGCCAGCTTCTCCGCTTGTTTGAATTGCCTTGCCAATAAAGTTTGATGAAGCTGTGAATCTATAGAAGAACTTTTACTTTGTAGACTAGTGACTTGAGATTCGGCATATTCCATAGAGTTATTCAATACTCTCACCTGACTCTAACTATTTTTCTTACCCATCCAGAAAAGAATAGGCCAACCCGAGAGCTGGCCTAAAGGATACTGTAAGTTAAGGAATTAAGTTTGAAAATGGAATAATAACGTATACACTTATATCCTTCGTCACACTTCCATGCGAAATTGTAATCGTAACTTGCCCGACTCCTCCACGTGGTGTACTCTCTTCGTACTCTAGATATGCTTGGAGCTTAATCTTTGAATTAACACCTTGTGAAACCGATTTTATTAATGAGTTCTCACCTATGCTAACCGAATAAGGTTCTGAAATGTCCGTTAAATAAGGCGACAGATCCAAATCGGCTTCTAAGACCCCTTTATCAAAGGAAAGAATTTCATCTGCATCGACGACAATTACTTCCCGTTCTCCATTTCCATCGCCTCCCGGTAACCCGTCGGATGCTGTATAGTTAAGGGTCGTGCTACCTATCTGTTTGCCTGTGATTGTCAACCCACCTGTACCCGTTACAACAGAAGCTATACTCTGTTCAGGTTCTCCAAAATAACCGTTATAGTCTTTAATCGCATCATTGTCCGGATCAATAAAAGGAATGGTAATCGTTTGACCTTTCTTGATTACTATCGGTGCATATGTTTCCCAATTATCAAGAAGTTCCCCTTTAAGCATTGGTGCGTTATTTTGTCGTAATTTAATGTTATATTTCGCACTTTCACTTCCAGCTTCATTGCTTGCTTCAATTGTAATGGTCTTCGTGCCTATGAATCTCTCTGATTCAATAGATAAATCAGATGAAGTGAACGGTGTCCCTAACTCATAACCGCTAATGGAAAAAGCAGGATCCAGATCTGATATTTTGTATGTAGCTCCTGCAGGGAAGATCTTATTCAAATCAAGGTCAGCTCGATAGTTACCTTCACCCGTCCACATAAACTGCGTTCCAATATCTATAGGGGCGAAGCCTACTCCCACATTAAATTCATCCGAAATCGTCGCACCATGCCCATCATCGGAATAGACTACCACTTTCGCGCTCCCCGTCGCTTTACCTTGCACGATCAAGCTAGAAGAAACTAGTGAAGTTGTTATATAACTACTGCCCTCTGTAACTTCAGCACGATAAGTGGCTCCCGTTTCAAAATAGTCGTTGAGTGATACCTCAATCAAATTTGGTACATCCGATTCACCTGAGACTGAGACTCTCTGATCAGCGATACCGCTACCGTAGCTTACTAATACATCTAGTGGCAATGTGGTCCAAGTTGCTCCGTGATCATCACTAGCTTCAAGATTCACGGTTGTGAGGCCGGAACTCCCTAGTGCATGTAAGGTTAACAAGGTGCCCTGTATAGATTCAGTTATTGCATCGCTCCCTGTAAACGGGGTACGGAACTGCAAATAATCCCCATCCTCATCAGTAAACACATCATTGAAATCAATGGTAGCCGTCTGACCCTCCTTAAGCTGTAAAGCACCATCATTATTAATACCAATCCTGTGACTCGCGATAACTTCAGGAGCATGATTAGGAACCGTTATGTTGCTTGCAACAGCGGATTGCAGCAAATTGCGATAGTCTTTCGTCCTCGTAAAGAGATCCGGATGGGACCTAAAATATTTGACAACATCGTTGATGCCTGCTCCATTCCCACTGGTATTCAGCTCTGTATTCTCCCCGACGGTAACGCGAAAGCGCTCATGTACGACCTGCGTTCCATTGGCATATTTTACGCCTAAGTCTACCGTGGTTGTGCCTTTTTTCTTGAGTCTAATATAGAGCATATTATTATCGGTCTCTATATCTGCCACACTGCTATTTTGCACAAAAGCCGGGCCATAGACCAAGCTGCTGCTATTTTGAAAAACTTGACTCAAATCGATCTTGACGGTATTGCCTGCTTTTAATAAAGAAGAGTATGGTGCTCCTGCAAGTAAACTACTTATACTGTGCTGAACGACAGGTGTCCCTGTCTCTACTGGGACTGTTGCGCCTGCAACGGCTGGAATTGTCATAGCCAGCGGCAAAATAACGGAAGCGGCCCCAATTATTTTGGCGACCTTTTTGAGTGCGCCTTTACGTTGTTTATTCGGTTTCCTTTTCATAAATCAAGTGCCCCCTATTGGTAATGGCCTAACGTACGATGAGGATCTTGCAAACCTATGTAAACGAAAATATTATGTAATCTTATCCAGTAAATCCTATAATTCTACTATACCATGAGGCTTTCAATCTGGCATGCACATTTTAGATAAGTTTGTCGTAATATGTAGATTTTCCTAGTACAGCAAAAAACCTTTACCTTAGCTCTATGAAAGCACCAGATAAAGGGTTTTTGCACTCATTCTATTGCTATATAAGTTGAACTTAAGAAACGAACAATGAGCCGCTGCATAGATGGAATGTTCTTCCGGTCTCAAAGGTGAACGCTGACGCTTCTCCAGAATCATCCATCTACTCCGCTCACTTGTTATATCTCTAGTTCAACTTATATAGAACTAACTATTCTCCGAAGCCATGACGTTCTTGCGCAGTCCTTTGGTTCGGTACAACAGTGCAGCTAGAACGAGTGAGCTGCCATTGATGATGAACACCCAGCGGATCGGCATCCAGCCGCCAAGTATGCCCCCTATGATAGGCCCTGCCATTGTAGCCATCTGAGAGGCAGATTGATTCAGGCCGAATGCCCTGCCGCGAAAGTCCGCATCTGTCGCTTGTACGATCATGGCATTGATGGATGGATAAACCGCCGCGAAGAATAAACCATATCCGAATCGCAGAATACCAAAGCCAATGTAATTCGTCACGAAAAACTGAAGGAGATTGCCAATTCCTCCGCCGAGAAGTCCAATGAACAACACTTTGCCATACCCAATGCGCCTCCCCCATCTACCCCACTGGGGCGCCATAATAACTGTCGCAATGCCCACAGCCGAGAAAATGATGCCAGAGCTCAAGGAAGCGCTGCTCCTCGACACGCCCATCTTCAGCACATAAACAGTAATGAGCGGCTCTAGAATCATAACGGAAAATGTAGTGATGAAGATCAGCCACAGCAAGGTAAAGAAGGGCCGATTGGCGATAGCCTGTTTTAAGTCATCCTTAACATGTGAGCGCGCAGCCGAGCGGTTGAAATTCTGCTCCTTTGCGAAGAAGGTTGCTATCAAAGCCGCGATTAACACCACGGCGCTGGAGAAGAGAAAAGCATTCCGGTTCCCATAATAGTGGCTTACGACACCGCCGATAAGCGGACCGATGATGCTCCCTGTCGCACCCGACGTTGACATGATTCCAAGCGCATAGCCTGTCTTATCCTCAGGTGTGTTGGTCGCCACAAGTGCAATCGCCGCCGGAACGAAGCCCGCAAGAAGACCTTGGAATATACGAACCACCAAGAATACATAGGGATCATGAACAAAATAATTGATTAAATACAGTGCCGCTAGACTAAATCCAGAGCGAATCAGCATCGGTTTTCGTCCATATTTGTCAGCAAGCGATCCCCAATAAGGAGAGATTAGAGCACTCGCCAGAAAAGTTATACCAAAGGCAAATCCCGACCAGGTCTCCAAGTTATGCTCGACACCAAGCTCCGTGTTCAAGAAAATCGGCAGAAATGGGATCGAGATCGAATACGCCGTACTGCAAAAGAAAACACCAATCCAGAGCACAATCAAATTCCGTTCCCATGAGAATTTCATTCGCATCACGTCCTTTCACCCGGGAAACATACTTTAATTCTACTCCTATTTCTCAGAAATCTCTAATCGGCTTGTAATTTTACGTATAAAAAAAACCCTCAAGTCTAACTCTAACAGCGCTAGTTTGCACGGTTAGCTTAGATTTTTTCTTCTTGTTGATCAGTGCTTGCCAACACGAAACAAAAGCGAAGCGGACGGAATCGTTCTGAAGAAGCGATAGCGTTCGCCTTTGTCTCCTTATTTCTACCCCTAAGGGATAAATCAAGAAATAGGGAGACAACAGCGATCGTAAGAATGATCCGTCCGCGCAGCGGGCTTCTACGCACATGATGCGCATTTATCAAGCACTTATTTTAGTGTTGAGTCGTAAAAGAAGCTTCATTTAATTACCCATTTACATAACTGAATTCATATGCTATCTTTATTTCTATAGATTTAGAAATAACGAACTATGCGAGGATGAGCTATCGATGGTCGAGGAAAACGAGGAAGTCAAACAAGCTGTGAAAGTATACAAAGCACTTGGTGAACCGACCCGTATTAAAATCGCCCTCTTACTAAAAGAAGAGCGGAATCTGTGCTGCTCTGATATTGGGGGAAAGCTGGAATGTGTGGCTGGTTCAACGCTGTCTCATCACCTGAAGCAATTGACCGATTGCGGGCTGCTTGATCTTCGCAAAGACGGAACATACATCTTCTACAGTGTTAACCGTAACATGGCTCAAAAATACGCTCCTTATTTGTTGGAATAATTTTTTTTCGTAAATATTTCTATAGATTTAGAAATATAAAAGTACAAAGATAGAGATAAAGAGATAAATAAGGAGTGGAAAACCATGTCAAATGCTTGGAAAATCTATATGCTAGCCATTGTAAGTTTTCTTGTAGGAACGTCGGAGTTTATTATAGCAGGTATTCTGGATAAGGTAGCTGCTGATATCGGGGTCTCCGTCTCCGCAGCAGGTCAGCTTATTACCGTATTCTCGCTAGCTTATGCCTTTGGTACTCCGTTCCTCATGGCTGCAACAGCTCGCATGGAACGAAGAAAGCTGCTGCTTTACTCACTCGCCGTATTCGTCATTGGTAACGGGCTCGCGGTCCTTCTTCCCGGATTTGGATTTCTTGTCGCTTCACGGGTCATTCTCGCTATGGGTACCGGAGTATTCGTCGTTACAGCATTAACTGTAGCTTCTAAGCTGGCACCTCCTGAGAAACAAGGAAGTGCCATTGCGACACTCGTTATGGGCTTCAGCACCGCTCTCATTGTTGGTGTTCCACTAGGAAGACTAGTCGCTTCCGTCTATAATTGGAAGCTGATCTTTGGCGGTATTGGCGTGCTTGGAATAGCTGCGATGTTCATTATTTCCATTGCGATTCCACAAACTGACGGTGAAGAACCTGTACCGCTTCGACAGCAATTAGCGCTGCTGAAGCAGCCTCGAATCGTAGTGGCCCTACTAGTAACCTTTTTCTGGATCGCTGGGTATTCCATCACTTATACGTATATTTCACCATTTCTCCTTACGGTTACAAAGATGAGTGAACAAGGCGTCAGCGCGGGATTATTCGCATTCGGGATCGCCAGTTTGATCGGTTCTAAGCTCGGAGGCTTCAGCACGGATAGATGGGGCGTATCCCGGACATTGGTCGGCGGCATGCTGCTGCACGCTATAGCTCTCATTCTGATTTCGCTATCAGCCCATTCACCGGCTATCGTATTCCCGCTGCTTATGCTGTGGTCATTCTCGGCTTGGTCGTCAGGTCCAACGCAGCAGTATCATTTAATCTCGCTTGCTCCAGAGGCTTCCAGTATTATGCTCAGTCTGAACAGTTCCGTTCTTCAGCTGGCCATGGCGGCTGGTGCGGGAATTGGCGGTGTCATTGTCGAGCAAGCATCATTGACATCCATTAGCTGGATAGGCGCGGCCGGCGTAACAATTGCTGCCGGAACAGCTGCTGCATCCTTTGGCTTATTTCGTTCACGGTCCATCTCAAAGGCCAAAAAAAGAGAACTTCAGAAGGCAGGAGCCTGATCCAAAGAAATAGATGTCGACTCTTCCAAAAAAATAAAAGAAGTGTGCCGAAAATCACTTCTTTTATTACGTTTTTTTCATATTATAAATGTACCGTTCACGTAAGTATGACATGGCGTTAATATCACGTTAAAGAATCGCACGTATAATGCTTTAAAAGGAGGTGCAATGACGTATGTATTATGAAGAGGATCGCGTACCATTCGAAGAATCGGATGAGGAAAGCAAAGGAAAAAAACCATCCACAGACAAAGAAGAAACGGAGGCCGTTGTCTAATCGACCGGGCTTCTTTTTTATATAGCAGCAGAATTAATCATCCATGAAGCTCTAACCCCTTACACGGCTAAAAAGAAAAAGGGACTATCAATAAAGCAGTATCAGCTGCTGATTGATAGTCCCTTTTGTCATTCCTTTCAATCGTTACTTACCTAGAGCACTGACGACAAGCTCCGCATAAGCCTTAGCTCCAGCCTTCTTCAGATGGACACCGTCTTTCTCAAAAAACTCCTTATGACCTTCACTAGCGGAATACCAGTCGATCAAACAAATTGCAGGTATTTTCTCCACTGTACCTTCAAGCATCTCGTTTACAGTATCCTGCCATTTTGCCGGAACACGGGTATTAGCGATAAGAATTCGGTGATTGTCACCAATAGCGGCCAGCAGCTTATTCAGCTGTTTGGTTGAGAAAGAACCATTGGTCCCTAGCTCAATAAAGACGGTTTTCCCTAGTTTCCCATTCTTCTTCAGGTCCTCGATAACAGCTGTAGCTTGGATCAATTGTCTTCCTATCTTGCCATCAACAACAATGCCTGGAACTAACTTTTCCAAATTTTCAGCGATATCCAGCATAACCGAGTCACCAATAGCCGTAACTCCGTCCTTGGCAAATGCATCACCTTTATCATTCTTAACGGGAGGCTTAGCTGCAGCACTGCTTCCTTCGCTGCTACCTTTACTGCTTCCCTTGCCTTCCCCCAAACCTGTTGTCGGTTTTTCCACTCCAGGCTTGATCGGCTTAGTATTTGTCGGTTTATCCGTACTTGTATTCGTTGAATCTGGTTTGGTTGTCTCGGGCTGCTTCGTTTGATTATCTACACCTGTCTCTGGAGTGTGGGCTGAGCCCTCTCCAACAACTGTCTGCTTCCCACTATTAGTCGAAGGAATCACTGGTTTCTCAGCTGTTCCTGTCTCATCTGGCCTATCAGCTGTTCCTGTCCCACCTAACTTCTGCCCGTTATCGGCTGAAGCATTCACTGCATTATCCCGCAGCACACTGCCTTGATTCGTACAAGAAACACAGGATATAACTAGCACACAGATACTGAGCAGCATCGCAGCTTTACCAAGCTTTGGCTTGTGATTCCTCGCTTGCAGCAGCTGACTCCGCAGCCTGCCAAGTGCTCCGTGCCGAATCGGCTCCTCCACAAATCTCCAGGATAGCTCTGCCACAATGATCGTCAAAATCACTTGAATCAATGCTCTCCAAGGATGGAATTCACCAGCCTCGGCCGTTGGTGTCGTCAATACAATAATAGGATAATGGTATAAGTAAATGCCGTAGGAACGAACGCCGAACCATCGAATCGGTTTACTCCCAATAATACGACCCAGAATACTTGCAGGATGGGCCATAGCTGCAACTACTGCTGCTGTAGCCAAAGCGGCCAATACCATGCCGCCGCGGTAAAGAAAGGAATCATATTCGCCAGTTTTGCCAATCATAATCAAGACAACAATTAGACCGGATGTAGCGATTCCATCTAAGGTAAGTCGTCCTCTTACAGACAGGGCTGAAGATAGCTTCCAGCTAGGCCAGACGACAGCAAGTGCAGCCCCTATGAGAAGAGCAAAGGCTCTCGTATCCGTTCCATAATAAACCCTGCTAGGATCAACACCAGGCTCATACAGTAGCGCCATAACGCCTGCGGATGCAGCAGCGGCAGTTATGATCGCTAACGCCAGCTTACCTCGCTGCGGTATGAAACGAAGAGCAATAGCTAGTACTAGCGGCCAAATCAGATAAAACTGCTCCTCAACGGCAAGCGACCATAAATGTCCGAATGGAGAAGCTGGTCCGAAGCTTTCGAAGTAAGAAACTTTATGAAAGATAAGCCACCAATTGCTTATATAGAGCAGGGCGGAGCCGATATCCCCCTTTAAAGAAAAAAGTCGAGCTGCATCACTCATTAGCAGCCACAAGGAAACGAAAGCAATCATGATGAACATAGCTGGAAGCAGCCTGCGTGCCCGACGTACCCAAAAGGTTCTCAGATCCAATCGTCTGTTGCGACCCTGCTGCTTGAGCAGGATATCCGTAATGAGGTAACCGGAGAGGACGAAGAATATACCAACGCCGAGCAGTCCTCCTGGTAATCCTTTGATATTGAGATGGTAAGCAATGACCGCGAAGACGGCGATTGCTCGCAATCCATCCAATCCAGGCATGTAACGACCGCTGTTGTCTAAAGGCTTAGGCATAATTGCAATCTCCTTCCCGAAGGGAGTATTCACCCCTCTTGTTGTCCATTTGATATTGTTCTTCTAACGAAAATTATAGAGCCCCGCAAGGAAGAATGTCGTTACAGAAGAGTTACAGATTGGTATCAATCTGGAATCAATAAATAGACCATTTGATTATCCCTAAACTCACTAAAATTGGTTACAAATTTAATACACACAAAAGGGCTCAATCTCATAATCAGTGATTGATTATTTTGTAACGGGCCCGTTTCGAGCCTAAGCCGATTTTTATCGCCGATAGGTGATTCTACACAGCGATTCAGGCGTTCAATAAGAAATAACAGAAAACCTCCATTTAATTCTCTCAATTTTGAGCTGAGCAGTTCATTTAGCAGAACCCCGTAAACTTGAGTAGATTCACCTAAACCCCTATAACAGGAGCTTTTCCCTTTAGTCTTGCTGAGCGGACTGTGGAACCGCTATTCAGATCGAAACACGACTCCAAACTAGTTCAAACGGACACAGGTTCCGCTATTAACTAAAATAAAGCTGATTTCAGATGATTTGCTGGAGAATAGCGTCTTCTCTGTCCTTTAATCCACCTACATGCAACGATTGGGCTGAAATAAGAGCTCTCCTGTCCGCTCACGCTCAGCATCTGATTACCTTCGTCGTCAACCACAAGTTTTGGCGTAGTGCCAAGTTTAATACACAAAAAAGAACATGATTCATAGTCCCGTCAGACATGAATCATGTTCTTCTTGAATCATTTTGCAATCCCCGTGCCACCCTGGTTCATTCATCCGCAGAAAAAATACCTTTGTTCTGAAACTCACAAACCATGCTTGCTTATATGCTTCAGCATTACAGGACCGACCAGCCCTGATGCTACCGGTAACGAATTGTTCGAAAGCAGCAGGTTAGGCCCCCTTCATCCAGACAATAACCAACATCACGCCACCATCTATCGCCAGTCATTGGATCCCTCGTCTCTCTTTACGATTCAAGGTATTCTCAGCACGATCATCAGCTCGGTTAACTCGCTCATTCTTGCGGTAATCTAACGGTGTTGAGCTAGTAAACTCCGAGAATAACCGGGAAAAATAACGGGAATTAGGAATACCCACCTGCTCAGCAATTTCATAAACCTTCAAATCAGATCCCCGAAGCAGCTCCTTGGCTTGATTCAAGCGGACCTCCTGAACATAATCGTGGAAGCTCTTCCCTGTCTCCATGCGAAATAGAGCAGCAAACCAGCTTGGACTTAAATTCACTCGCTTAGCAGTTTCGGTCAAATCAATATGCGCAAAATCAACCGCTATCCACCTAGTAGCCTCCTTGATTTCCTTGCGCATGCTGCCTGAGGCATTAGGCTGCCGTTTCATTAATACCGATGCTAAGCCGCGCATTTCTCGAATGAGAATCGATGCATGAAGCGTAGAGTCAACTGTCTGCTTGAAACGGGCAAGCAGCTTGTTCATTCCTGCTTCCTCCTGATGCTCCCACTCAAAAGACTCCAATTGGCTGAGTATCGCCAGTGCCATCTGTCTAACTTGACTAGGAGCAGGATAGAACACTGTCCCGATTAAGTCAGACCATGCCTGGATCTGTGCTGCTAACTCCTCACCATCCTTGCACCCAACTGTGCTAGTGATAGCTGCGAGGATGATCCGGAACCGTTCAGGTGGAAAAGCAGCAAACTCAATTCTCTCCTCTTTTCGTATCATTTCTCCTGGATCAGCATAAAAACCAGCGTCACATAACGCCAATCCTTGCTGATAAGCGCCGGGCAGATCACTCAATCTGCGATAAACCCCGCTAGCTCCAATCGCATAATCTTCCATACCTCCATTGTTTCTAAGCCAGTCGCCTATACGACTACATGTCGAGTTGTACCAGCTATAAAAAGAAGTATCCCCTTCACGGGCTATGGAATAGCAATAAAAACACCAAATGTCCGGTGTGACCCTTATCAGTATATAGCTGCGCTGGTTCTCGGATCTTCCCGCGTCAGCCAACTCCTCCATCCATTCCTCCTGCATACGCCGCGCCGTCCGGATCAGGGTAATCGCATAGATATCATGCGCGAAGCCTGCTTGCTTCAAGTTCATAAGGACCTGCTCGGAAGGGGACAGCAATAGCTCCTGAAGCAGAACCCGTACAAGCAGTTCGTTCTCCATATGCTCCTTCCGTATGGAAGCAGCTGTTCGCTGCAGCACACCAACAAACTCTTCCTCACTGAGCATGACCTTCGTCAAATAATCACCCGCTCCGAACCTCAGTGCACGCTGCACCTTTCCAAAATCCTCATAACAGGTCAAGAGTACCACCTTGGGAGGTGATGGCTGCTGCTGAATCTGCTGCAGCAGCTCAAGCCCGTCCATCACTGGCATACCGATATCCGTTATGACAATATCCGGCTTTAGACGTTCTACGTATTGAAGCGCCTGAACTCCATTCTCAGCTTCACCTACAATTTCGAAGCCATGTGCAGCAAGTCCGAAGCTGCGAATACGCCGAAGTGCAAGCGGCTCATCATCGACCAGCAGTAATTTGACGGTTTGGCTCACTGCGTCCATCCTCCGTTTCAATAACCCTCAATTTAACGGTAACTATCGTGCCCGATTGCGGATCGCTTTCGATACCAAGTCCGTAACCAACTCCATAATATAACTGAACGCGTTCATGCACATTGCGAAAACCGATGTGATTGCCATCGTTTATCGTTTCGGTATCAATACCCGCAGCAGCTTGGAGAAGACCATCGAGTTTGTCCTTGCTCATCCCGACACCATTATCAGCTACAATAATCTCCAGTTCCTTGCCGCTTGGCCTAACCGTAACCGTCAGCTTCCCCTTCCTGCCCGTAAGCGGACGCAAGCCATGAAATACCGCATTCTCGACAATCGGCTGCAGCACCAGCTTCAGAACAGGGATGCTTCCAAGTTTCTCATCCATATCCTCCACGTTAAATTCAAAACTGTCCTCATAACGCACAGATTGAATATACAAGTAGTCCTTCACATAGGTCAGCTCCTCATCCAGCCGCCTCAAGACATTCGTACGATCCAGTCCATATTTGAGGAGTCGGATGAGAACGGTCATCACACGATGAATTTCCTCTTTGCCCTTGAAATCGACCATAATATCAATGGTGTTCAGCGTGTTATACAGAAAATGGGGGTTGATTTGCGCCAGCAGCATTTGAAAATCAGCCTGCCGCTTCTGCTCCTCCGTCTGCTTCAGCGTCTCGATGAGCTCTTGAATCGTACGCATCATACGGTTGAATTCCCTTGCCATTTCTCCGAATTCATCCTGCCTGACTACCTCAAACGTGTGATCCAGATGGCCTGTGGCAATATGCCGAATCCCTTTTGTTAATGAGGTAATCGGTTTTGTGAACCACCAGGACACGCCGATATATAAGAAAATAAGTCCTGCTGAGCCCAGAAGCAGAATCATGATGGCAAATTGAACAATGGGGCGGTACTTGTTCTCAAGCGTCTTTACATCCCCAACAATGACAACCTTCCAGAAGGGTGCCTGCTTCATATCCGAAATCACATAATATTCATCGTTTCGTTCAAAGTTTGCTTTCGCCGCTGAAAGCGTTTGCGTGTTTCGTTCGGCATATTCTAGCGTTTCATAACTGTTGCGAGCTACGATGGTTATGGAATAAATCAGCCTATCCTTTTGATCATACAGCAGCGTACGGGTATCATAGTTCCCGGCAAAAGCTGCGCTTCGCTGAACAATGCTCGTCACATCGGTGACGAATGCAAGCACCCCTTCCTGCTTGCCCTCCTCGTCAATCACTTGCTTCGTTACAATACTGACTAGACTGTTGAGGCCGGTCGAACCCATCGTGGAGGTGAAGGGCTCCGACCAGACAACACCCATATTAGAGTTCTTTGTCTGGGCCCTAATGACATTCATCTCCTTCTGGGCAAAGCTGTCCCAGAAGTACTCCGGATAACCAACGATCAGCCCATCATTACGAAGATAGACGACACCGCGCACCAATTCTGGCCTTGTCTGTGCGGCAGCTTCCATGGAGCGAACCCAATCGGCAGGCACTTTCTCCCCATATAAGATTTCATCCTCAATTCCCAGCACATTAAGCACCAAATCATTCATCTGGCTTTCCATCAATCTTACAGACTGCACCACCATACCATTCAATGCGCCATCCTGCGTCTGACGCAAAAATGACGTCGTATTAGACTGCGCAAGCAGAATGATCGCCGCCTCCAGAATTAAGCTTGGCATAATCAACCAAATAAGCAGCTTGGTCCTCGCACCGATTCGTCCACCTCGCATGACCTCACTCCTTGTTCCAAACTGAACATCATGTACAACAAGTATACCCGCCACTACCTTATGGTCAAGGCAATGGCAGGTAACTTGTGTAAATAACAATTATGCGCAGTCCGGAAACTTAAGGTTAAGGCTTTCCTACCCCAAGCTGCTCGGCGGCTTGTTCAATTAATTTCTCTCCGCCAGCTTTCTTCCATTCCTCGACATATTTATCCCAATCATCGAAGCTTCGTTTGCCCAGTACAAAGGATATCTCATTTTTCTGTACGAAATCTTTGAGCCGATTAACCGTTGGCCCATCCGGATTGAGCAGCATATCGTAGTTGGTTACACGCGGATAAGCGCGAACCTGGTCTTGGTACTTGTCTCCCGGCTCATTATATGGGAACTCATCGGAATATTTGTGACGCTCCCAGATAAGGGTATATCCGACTGACTGCCAATCCATCATTCCTTTAAGCTCGGGCTTCATTTCATTCTGCAGTTTGCTCATATCGGAGTCATAGAAATAAGTGCCGTCATCATTCTTCGTAACTTTCGTGTAATCTGGCCAAATTTCCGGTCCGCCTCCTTGGTTGCCGACCCAATAGTATTTATTCGGATATTGCACCGCATCGAGGAAATGGGCAATCCGTTTCATCTTACCAGGATCATCGCCAACCTTTTTGGAAATAATGGTAATTCCGCCCGGTGAGCCGCCTGGTCCTAGTTTGCCATCGGAATTCATAGCCGATGTGAGCGGAGGAACTGGCGCCCAGTTTTGCAGGGTATCCTTATTATTTTGCGAAGCGGAATACTGCTCCTGCAGCAGGTTCCATCCCGGATAATTAACCATGCCGATTTTATTCTGGAGCGAGTACGACTTGAACTGCTCCCATTGAATCGTATACCAGTCAGGAGCAAGCAGCTTGTTGTCATTGAGCTTCTTGATAAAT
This sequence comes from Paenibacillus baekrokdamisoli, assembly GCF_003945345.1. GTDB lineage: Bacteria > Bacillota > Bacilli > Paenibacillales > Paenibacillaceae > Paenibacillus_Z > Paenibacillus_Z baekrokdamisoli. The sequence goes on from NZ_AP019308.1 coordinate 3,985,906, forward strand.
TCCAGAAATGCCTTCTCTGTTCCATCCAGCATCGGATGGTTGATCTTGTTGTCCTTGACGTTCCAGCTGCGGTCACCGAACATATCGATCAGACCGTACATCATTCCCCAGCCTTGTCCTGCACCGGCAGCCCCCATGAACCAGGTATCTGCTTTGTTATTGCCATCTGGATCTTTTTCTGTAACGGCTTTGGCATAAGCGAACAGCTCATCCGCTGTTTTCGGCATTTCCATATCCAGCTTTTTCAGCCAGTCCTGACGAATGAAATTTCCCCATACGTCCGGGAAAGTCGGCAGACGAGGAATACCGATCATTTTCCCGTCATCGGTAGCCCACTTCTTATACTCCTCCGTCACATAATTCATCATTTGGGGCATATAAGGAAGAATTTGTGTCGCATCGAGCAGCTGATTCTGCTTGAACAGCGCTTGGGCTACCGATCTTTCACCCAGCAGCACCACGTCCGGAGCATCACCCGATGCGAAACGGACATTCGTTTTATTAACGAGATCTTCTTGAGCCAAATTTGTAAAATTAATTGTCACATTGAAGGTCTTCTCATAAAACTCCTTGATCATATCCTTAGTTGCAGGCTGATTGATGAACCCCTGCAGCATAATATCTATGGTGTATGCTTTGCTCATATCATCATAAGCATAGCTCTTGTCGTAATCGACCGCTTTGGGAACATCCGGGAATGCTTTGGGATATACCAGATCCTCCGGCTTTACCACGCCTGCATCAGAGACATCTGTCGAGCTATCTCCTCCGGTATTGGTAGTCGGTGTCTTCCCGCTGCCTTCATTCGATCCGCTTGACTTAGGACCATTATTCGAATTACTGCTGCATGCAGCGAGCAGCAGCGTCAGAACGAGCAGCAGTGAGACCATCGTGGCCGTTGTTTTTCTAAACATGCCATATCCCCTCTTCTTTCATTAATAATGATGTGCCATCTATGCTAAGAAGCCCGCGGTGCTTCACCAGCAACAATCCTGTGGATAAAGATAAATATCTATTAACCTTTGACTGCCCCCATATAAACACCTTTAACAAAATACTTCTGCAGAAATGGATACACCATCAGAATCGGCAGTGTACCAACGATAACCGTAGCCATTTTCATGGATTCCGGTGTAACCGCACTCCCGTTAACAACCAGTGATTGCATCGCATCACTAGAAGCCGCTGTCAGCATATTCTTGAGAATGAGCTGCATCGGGAAAAGCTTCGCATCATTCAAATACACCATCGCATCAAACCAACTGTTCCAGTGGAACACGACGTTGAACAATCCGATAGCAGCGAGTGCGGGTGCAGCCAGCGGAATGACGATGCGAAACAGCATTTGCATATCACCCGCTCCATCGATCTTGCCAGCCTCAATCAAGCCATCCGGCAAATTTTCGATAAAGATTTTAATAACAAGCAGCCCGAAGCTATCGACTAAATAAAGCAGCACCAGTGACCATAAGGAATTAATGAGGCCGAGCTGCTTGACTACCAAATAAGTTGGAATAAGCCCCGCATTAAATAGAATTGTCGAAACGACGAGGAATAGCATTATGGTTCTTCCAGGCAGCGTACGAACGGAGAGAACGTAGGCGCCAACGACTGTCATCAACAGCATAAGTCCAGTGCCCGCCGCACTGCGGAATACAGAAACGCCGAACGACTTCCATATGAGTGGTGAAGAAAGAATACGTTCATAGGCAGCAAAGGTTGGTTCATGCGGGATGATGACGAAATAGTTGCGCTGCATCATTTCTACTTGACCTGTTAAGGACATGCCTAGTACATATAGCAAAGGAAATACCGCCGTAACTACAATAAGAATCACGATGGTATGAATGGTGATTTGATACGTTCTCTCCGACTTGGATTTATTCATGAATCGTCCTCCTCAGGATATTTACACAGCTTCCAATATCTCTTCCATGCGGGCAGCATTCTGTCTGTTTGGCAAGCATCCGACTCACCATATGCCGCGGCCGGACAGTCTTTTGGCAAAATAATTACAAATTACGACGAGCGCAAGACCTATCACCGATTGGAATAACCCAACGGCTGTAGCCAAGCTGAACTGCAGCCTCGCCAAGCCTTCACGGTACACCCAGGTATCGATTATATCCGCTGTATCATAGACAGCATCATTGTAGAACAGCAGAATTTGCTCGCCTCCCGCATTCAGCAGGAACCCCAAATTAATACAAAGGACGAATGTCATGACAGGCATAATGCTTGGCAACGTAATATGCCGCATTCGCTTGAGCGGGCCAGCTCCATCAATAACAGCTGCTTCATACAGCTGAGCATCGACAGTGGATAAGGCTGCCAAGTAGATTATTGTGCTCCATCCAATCTCCTTCCATAGAGCCGAGCTAATTAATATAGGTCGGAACCAAGAGGAATCAAGCAGGAATTCATGGCGCTCAAAGCCGAGCGTCTGCAGCATATTATTAATAAACCCGTAACCAACAGAGAAGAAACCGAACACGACACCAAACACGATAACCCAAGAGAAGAAGTGGGGAATATAGATGAGTGTCTGGAGCCATTTCTTAAGTCGTTTGCTCATCATATCGTGGAACATGATAGCCAACAAAATCGGCGGTACGAATCCAATGATTAGACGCAGCAAACTAATCTCGATCGTATTGCGAATAACAGCAGGAATTTCTGGCGACAAGAAAATATCCTTGAAGTTCTGCATGCCGATCCATGGGCTTTCGAAGACGCCGCCCCCAAGCTGCAAATCCTTGAAGGCCACTATCCAAGCCAGCAGAATCGGCCAATATTTGAATACAACGAAATAAGCGAATACAGGAATAAATAGCAAGTAAAGCGTTCGATGTTGTTGAATGCGCTTCCATAGTGAGGCATTAACACCACTTCCCGAAAGTGTATTCCTTGGCAGACGCTTCGTATCTGATGCCATCGGGGTTCTTCCCTTCTTTAGTTCTATATCGGACATCTGTACGGCCTCCCTCATATGTGCTTCACATCATGATAGCGCTTTCTTTAATTATTCTACCATGCCCCTGTTACGTCAATGTTCATTGTGTGATTGAAAATGTATACGGTGCAACTTTCCCGCAATGGGAAGCTGAGCAGCCTTCAACAGGTAGAGAGTCAAAAAAAAGGCTGCCCGAATGATTCGGACAACCCTTTAACTACCTTTATGAAAAGTTAATATCCTTCGCCCTGCGCTCCACTAACAATCGCTACGCTTGAGCTTGCACCGACTCGTGTCGCTCCGGCAGCAATTAGGCTTCGCACGGTTGCTAAGTCACGCACACCACCGGAAGCTTTGACACCCATTTCTGGTCCAACCGTCTTCCGCATAAGAGCGATATCCGCTACGGTTGCACCGCCTGGTCCGAAGCCCGTTGAAGTCTTCACGTAATCAGCTCCTGCCAGCTTACAAAGCTCGCATGCTTTCACTTTTTCGTCATCGGTCAATAATCCAACTTCCAGTATTACCTTAACTAGGGCGCGACCTTTACAGGAATCAACAACCCCTCGGATATCCTTAACGACCTCTTCCAATCGGCCGGACTTCAGCGCACCTACGTTCAGTACCATATCGATTTCTGTTGCTCCAGCGGCAATTGCATCTCTAGCCTCGTTCATCTTAGCCAATGTACTTGTGGCGCCAAGCGGGAAACCAATAACAGTCGTAATCCCTACATCTGAACCCTTCAACAATTCAGCTGCATCCGGCACCCAATACGGATTCACACACACCGTTGCAAAATGATATTGCTTAGCTTCCCCACACAACCGTACGATATCTGTAAAAGTACTCTCAGGTTTCAACAAAGTATGATCGAAGTAGGAGGCTAACTCTGCCCCTCCGGTTGCTGCAGAACTCATGTTTAATTCCTTCTCTCTGTTTAGTTGCGTTCCAACAAATATTTGGCAGTGAATTGGTCCGTTATGAGTACATTCGTATACTTACCAAGAAGAGCCCCGTAGATTCCATCCACCTTCCGGATTCCTCCAGCTACGAGAATGGATCTCTCCTTCTTCTTCAATTCTTCGAGGTCGATCCCAATCGTCCGTTGATCTAATTCTTCTGAGCAGATGGCACCTTCTATATCGATGTAACGGGAGCAGATATCACCGGCACACTTGTCAAAGATGAGCGTCAATTCCTTCTCGGTAAAATAATTAGCTTTGATCAGCACGGAATCCTCCGTTGGTGCGCCTACCGTTACAATCGCGATATTGGACTGCTTCCCAAGCTCTAATATATTACGGATATGCCGATCTCTCTCAATCGTCTGCTTCACAATGGGGTTATCCACGATGGCAGGCAGATGGATAAAATATGGGACCGTATGGAAGGCTTTGCCGAACAGGTTAATGATCTCGTAAGCATAGGTATTCGTCTCTGAATGACTAACACCACCATTAAGCTGAACGACTTTCACCTCTCTTACATGCTTGTCTTGGAGGTTAAGGGCAATCTCGTATAAAGTCGTTCCCCAAGTGGCGGCAATGATGTCGCCATCCTTTACAATTTCGTCCAGATAACCTGCTGCTGCCTCGCCCAAATATTTCTTAACAACAGTATCCTCATAATGGGGTACCGATACGATCACCACAGTTTGCAGGCCGAATTTCTGTTTCAATTGTTTGGCTAGAAGCTCATTGTTCTCCTTGGGGTCGACGATTTTGATTTGAACGTAACCCTCTTCTTTGGCCTGCTGCAGGAACCTGCTTACCGTTGGCCTGGATACGCCTATTTCCCTGGCAATATCCTGCTGACTATAATCCAGCTGATAGTACATACGGGCGGCATCGATCATCTTCGCCCGTTTATCATCCGATCGTTCTTCAGGCACTCGCGATCAACTCTCTTCTCTCTTTGCCTCATCGTCTTCCCTAACTACCGCTTACCGGAATCAAAAACCTCTCCCGCTGCCTTCGGAGCTTGCGAGGTTTTGGAGAATAGAACCAGCGCGATTAATGTAACGACATAAGGGAATACCTTGAGAATGAAAGGCGGGAATACCGCAAGCGATGGAATAACCTGCGAGACATTCGCAATCGTACTGGCAAAGCCGAAGAACAAAGTAGCGGCAAGAATGCCAAGCGGCCGCCATTGACCGAAGATCAAGGCTGCAAGGGATAGAAATCCGAGTCCAGCTACCGTTCCCGTGAATTCACCTATGATAGTCACGAGCAGAATCGCTCCGCCTAGGCCTGCGAAGGCACCGGAAATCATAACACCGATATATCGGATCTTTCTTACATTGATACCCGCAGCTTCAGCTGCCTGTGGATATTCGCCACAGGATCTTAACCTTAAGCCAAAGGCTGTTTTCTTCAGGATAAAGGCACTAATACCCACAATGGCTAGGATCAGCCAAGTTGTCGGGTAGCTTTTCGTGAAGAGTAGATCCCCTATAATTGGAATTTTATGAAGTATAGGGACATCAAAAGGCTGAAAGCCTTTTAAAATTCGGATATTACCGCTCCCTGTAATATTCCGGGACAGAAATACCGTCAAGGCTCCCGCAATCATATTAATCGCAGTACCGCTAATAACTTGATTCGCGCTTAGATGAATGCTCGCGAAGGCATGCAGCAGGGAGAACAATATTCCCGCCACTATAGCTGCCAGGAGTCCTATCCAAATTGCTGCAATCTGATGCTGAGGCCAAGCCGCCTGGAGCTTAAAGATGGTAAAAGCCCCCATGAACGAACCGATGACCATAAGTCCTTCCAGACCGATATTAACAATACCGCTTCGTTCGCTGAACAATCCACCCAATGCCGTAATGAGCAGGGGAATGGTAAACATAATCGCATACGGGAAAATTTGTTCTATCGTTGTCCACATGGTTATCCCTTCTCCTTCCCGCTCACGGCGTCGGTCGTAGATGATGCACGGCGTTTGGCGATGAACCATCTAATTAAGCGATCCATCAAGACACTTGTTGCTGAGAAGTAAATAATGATCGCGATAATCGAATCCGCGATCTCCGGCGGAATCTCTGTCATCGCATTCATAAAGCCGCGACCCGAATACAGAAAGCCAAAGAACAAAGCTGATATGAGAACCCCAATCGGTGAATTGGCTCCGAGCAAGGCTACTGCGATACCATCATACCCCTGTGTAGGGAGAAGACCAATTTGGATATTGGAGCCATTCCCCGCGAACTGAGCAACACCGCCAAGACCAGCCAAGCCGCCTGAGATGAGCATCGACAGAATGATGCTGCGATTAACCGGAATCCCCGCATATTCAGCTGCATGACGGTTGAAGCCAACTGCCTTGAGTTCATAACCAAGTGATGTTCGGTTGATGATGAAAGCAATAACAATAACGACGATGACCGCAAGGAACAACCCCAGGTTGATATACGATCCGCCAAACATATCCGAGAGAAACGGCGCCTTCAAAGAAGCATAATCCTGCAATGGCCGCGATTCCGTCTCCACGTCCCCTTTAAAATAAGCGGGTACGGCATAGTAAATCGTCCAATAAGCGATCCAGTTCATCATAATCGTAGATACAACCTCATGCACATTGAATCTTGCTTTCAGAAGACCAGGAATAAACGCCCATAGCGCCCCACCCAGGAAACCTGCAAGGATCATAAGAATGAGCAGGAGCGGTCTAGAAGTATCGAGCGTCAGTCCGACAGCCGTCGCACAGAAACCGCCGAACAACATTTGTCCAGCCGCACCGATATTAAACAAGCCCGTACGGAATGCAAAGGCAACAGATAAGCCCGTAAAGATCAAAGGAGTTCCCGTCGCAAGCGTATTACCAATCCGCTCTGGATTCTTCAATCCGCCTTCAAGTAGAAACCGATAGCCCTCGATAGGCTGATGACCGGTAGCCAGCATAAGGATCGCTCCTGCAAGCAGACCGAATACGACAGCTAACAGCGATATGATGGTGTTTCTCATGCGCCTCCCCCTTTCTCGATGCCGGCCATCATCAGACCGATCTCATTCTCATTCGACTCTGCGGCTTTAACGACGCCAACAAGTTCCCCGTTATTCAGTACTGCTACACGATCAGATACGTTAAGGATTTCATCCAATTCCAAAGATATTAATAATACCGCTTTTCCTTTATCACGATGCTCAATGAGCCGTTTATGAATATATTCGATAGAGCCGACATCGAGGCCGCGGGTGGGCTGAACAGCAATAAGCAGGTCTGGATTCAATTCAATCTCACGGCCGATAATCGCTTTCTGCTGATTCCCCCCTGATAAAGATCTGCTCATAGAGAGCGGCCCTTTTCCTGAACGGACATCGAAGCTGGTCAGAATATCGCTTGCATATTTACGGATAGCCAGCTTGTTCAGAATACCTCGCTTGGAGAATGGCGGCTGATTATAGACTTCCAGAATCATATTCTCTTCAAGCGTATAATCGAGCACCATACCTCGTTTGTGACGATCCTCCGGAATATGGCCGACACCTTTACGAATCCGTTCTCGAATAGACTTATGAGCAATGTTATCCCCTTGAATGAGGATCCTGCCTGCTTGAATCTTCCGAAGCCCTGTAATCGCTTCCACAAGCTCCGTTTGACCATTCCCATCAACACCTGCGATACCTACGATCTCACCAGCACGTACCTCAAGTGAGAGCTGCTTGAGACCCAGCGAATTTTTATTATTATTAACGGAGAGTCCTTCAAGCTGCAAGACCACTTCACCAGGCACACTCGCATCTTTTTCTACCTTAAACGATACATTACGACCTACCATCATCTCGGCCATCTTCTGCTGGCTTGTCTCTGCGACGTCAACGGTCCCAATTGTTTTACCTCTGCGAATGACTGTGCATCTGTTAGCAACCGCTTTAATTTCTTTCAATTTATGCGTAATAAGAATGATGGACTTCCCTTCAGCGATGAGATTCTTCATAATCTTGCTCAGCTCATCGATCTCATGTGGGGTTAAGACGGCGGAAGGCTCGTCCAATATCAATACTTCTGCATCACGATATAGCATCTTTAGAATCTCTACCCGCTGCTGCATCCCAACGGAAATATCTTCGATCTTGGCATGCGGATCCACATTCAAGCCATATCGCTTCGACAACTCTTCAATTCTTCGTGCTGCTGCACCAATACTAAGAACAAGACCTTTAGTTGGCTCATTGCCTAGAATAATATTCTCTGTAACCGTAAAGTTGCTGACGAGCTTAAAATGCTGATGAACCATCCCGATCCCGAGTTTATTCGCAACATTTGGGTTCCCTATACGGACTTCCTTACCATCCACCTTGATGACACCGCGATCTGCTTGATACATACCAAAGAGAATACCCATGAGGGTAGACTTGCCTGCGCCATTCTCTCCAAGAAGAGCATGAATTTCGCCCTTTTTCAACTGAAGCGTAATATCATCATTAGCAACCACGCCGGGAAATTCTTTTCGAATGTTGATCATTTCCACTACAAATTCCATACGATACGGCTCCTTTAAACAAATTGATCGTAAGGGTACTAATCAAAAAGAGACGGTGCAGCCCGTCTCTTCACTATTTGTTGGTTCATGTTCTACTACTACGCTGCAAGGGTACTTTAAAAGAATGCGACTATTTAAGCAGTGTACCTTGTTCAGCAGCTACTTTGATCTCGTCGCTTTTCAATTTGGCAACAATTTCTTTTACTTTCGTAACTGTTTCATCGTTCAGGTTCGGGTTCTTGTCAGGGATACCTACACCATCGTTCTTCACGTCAAACGTCAACGTTTTACCACCTGGGAAAGTACCGTCTTTAAGAGCTTTCACCATATCAAATGAAGCTTGGTCGATTTTCTTCATTGCTGAAGTTAGAATGATAGACTTATCGTCCTTGTATATGCCATCTGCATATTGGTCAACGTCTACACCAACAATCCATACGTTTTTACCAGCAGTTGCACGAGTCTTCGCTTCATTAATTGCACCTACGCCTACGCCGCCTGCTGCTGTGAAGATAACGTTAACACCGCGATCATACATTTGTGCAGCCAATTGTCCACCTGCTGCTGAGTCATTAAAAGTGCCTTGGTATACATCATTTTCTTTCTTAAGGGAAATCTTAGTACCTAGATTGTCATTCGCATATTTAAGTCCTTGCTGGAAGCCCCAGTTATATTTTTGAACAGCTGGAATTTCCATACCGCCGATAAAACCAGCTTCAGCTTCCTTCAATTGAAGAGCTGTAGCAACACCAGCGATAAAGCCTGATTCATGCTCCGAGAAGAAGATCGATACGCTGTTTTCTTTTACATCCGGCTTTGCACCTTTCTCTGCAGAATGCGGCGTGCCGTCAATGATAACAAATTTGGCATCTTTGTATTTCGTTTGAGCAGCGAAGATCGCTGTCTCGAACTTGAATCCTGGAGCAAAGATAATTTTGTAGCCTGCATCGTAAAGGTTACCCATTTCTTTGAGGTAATCCGCTTCTGTTGTTCCAGCTGGTCTTAGATATTTGGTCTCTAAACCAAACTCCTTGCCTGCGCGAAGAACACCTTCCCATGTACCTTGGTTGAATGATTTGTCATCAATGGTTCCCGCGTCTGTAACCATACCAGCCTTGATGTCTGATTTCGCAGCTCCAGTATTCGTCGTACCTGTATTCGACTTGCTTCCACAGCCAACCACCAACGAAAAAGCCATCACACAAGTAGCTAACGTCAATAATCCCTTTTTCATAGTTTTCTGCTCCTCTTTAAAATGTTTTTTTGTTTCGTACAGCTCTTCGACAACCAACCCAATCCCTTAAATGATGAACATTTGTAAAAAGACCTTTTTATCATTTGTTTGATACCTATCAAATATACGAGTAAATATCGAATTTGTAAACAAGTTTCGTAGAAAGCTTACGACTTTAATCACGCTGATTGTTCATATATCTGACCTCAATTATTGAGCCCCCTCTCTTCCCCCTCTTCAGCTAACATGAATATGACTCAAATGGAAAAATATTAATTTAAATCCCTACATAAGTATGCCTAGGTTTTACTATTTACTTGCATCGAAGCATAAAAAAAGCACAAGGTGCAGAATTTTCCACACGGTGTGCTTTTTAACCTTTACAGTGCTTTACTTATTCAAGACTTATTCAGACACAGGACTAATCCACCTGATCTGCATTTCCTTCAGCGATGGAATCCAACCGCTTGGAGGCCCTTCCTCAGAGACGATCATATGTATATCTGGCAAATCCATAATTTTTGCTACCGTTCGTTTCGCGATTTTGGAGCTATCCGCAAGTAGGATTGCTGTCTCAGAGCTGCGAATTAATTTTCTTGTGAATAAAGCTCGATCAAGGTCATAGCTGGTAAGCCCATTCTCCAATGAGATCCCATCGACGGAGAGGAAGGATTTGTTCACATAGAAGTCTTCCATGATTTTCTCCGCAATCGGACCCGATACGCGCAGATGCCTCGCATTCACTTCCCCGCCGATAAAAATAATTTTACCGTCATACAATCCACGCTTCTGATGATCAATAAGTGAAATTAAAGATGGAATCGAGCTGGTAAGAATCGTTAGATTCCGTTTACTCTCCAGAAACTGAATGATCTGAAGAGCCGTACTTCCCTCATCAATAATAATAACATCATTATCTTCAATTAATTCTGCAGCAAGCGCTCCAATGACACGTTTGGCCTCGGCATGGATAAACTCTCTTTCATAATGCGGGGGCTCCACTTCCACTTTGAATTTAACCGCGCCGCCATATACTTTTTTTAGTTTATTATCTTTTTCAAGCTCATCGAGATCTCTTCGAATCGTTTCCGTTGAAACGTCGAATATTTGAGATAGCTCGCTTACATTCACTTTCCCCTTCTCATTGAGCAGCGTCATAATACTTCTCTTTCTCTCTTCACCCGCAAGTGACACCCTGCTCACCCCCATTCGTAATATTAACAAGTATAGCAAACCAAGCCGGGTAAATCCTAGTATTCGCTTATCGATATTGCATCAGATTGAGGCCGCCTGCCGTTTTATCAAAAAGATGAAATTTATCATCACGAAACCGGATAAATATTGTCTCCCCTGAGCGAACCGGTGTTTCATTATCCGCTAACAATCGAATCATCGATTCAAGCTTCTCCTCCGAGTCAATCGCCTTCACAAGCTTCCCACTTCCAAGATGCTCGATCAAATCCACCTTCACCCGGATGCCTCGCGGATCCTCCCCAGTAGTTATGCTAATATCATGCGGCCTAATTCCAAATTGAACTTGTTTGCCGATATGCTCGCGATCCAGCTTCCTGCTCTCTGGCAAGCTGTATTCAAAACCATTGGTAACGACAACCTGGTTACCGGATTTCTCTTCTACAACGCCATCCACCAGATTCATCGGCGGATTACCAAGAAAGCTTGCTACGAATAGATTAATGGGCTGCGTGAACAGCTCATTGGGTGGTGCATATTGTTGGATTTTACCGCCATTAAGAATGGCTACGCGATCCGAGATCGCTAATGCTTCCTCTTGGTCATGTGTCACGATAATGGTCGTGACACCCAAATTCCGCTGTATTTTTCGAATTTCATCGCGCACGTCCAGCTTCAATCGCGCATCCAAATTGGACATGGGCTCATCGAGCAAGAGAATCTCTGGATTCTTCGCCAAGGCACGAGCCATCGCCACTCGCTGCTGCTGTCCGCCCGATAATTGAGTCGGCCTGCGATCCAGCAGATGATCAATTTGGACAACCTTGCTGATTTCACGCGCTCGCTCATAGGCTTCCTTCTTAGGCATCTTTCTTTCCCTTAGCGGGAATGCGATATTCTCCCTTACCGACATATGAGGATACAGGGCGTAGGATTGGAATACCATTCCGATGTTGCGGTCCTTTGGCTCTACATGATTCACAAGTCGATCGCCAAAATATATTTCGCCCGACGTCGGCTTCAGCAAGCCGGCAAGCATCATAAGGGTCGTTGTCTTCCCGCACCCAGAAGGACCAAGCAAGGCTACAAATTCACCCTTTTTTATTTCCAGATCCAGACCATCTACGGCTTTGCTGCCCTCTTGCTTGCCGTCATATTCCTTCACGATATTTTTGAGTGTAATCATACCTGCTTAGCCCCTCCCATGTTCACCTTCATGAATAACCGCTGCGTGAAAATATAGAACACAATAATGGGCAGCGTATAGAACAAGCCTAAGGCCGTAATCAAGCCATAATTGATAATCTGATTTTCCTTGGTGACCAGCTTCGAGAGGTAGCCTGCCAGCGTCATTAAATCATCATTGAATATGAGCAGCTTGAACAGAAACCACTCTCCGTAAGCGCCGAGAAAGGAGAAGACCGAGATAGCGCCAATTCCAGATAATACATAAGGAACTAGCACTTTCTTGAATGCTCTGAACCTCGTACACCCGTCAACCATAGCTGCCCATTCGATATCCCAAGGCACCTCATCGAAGAACCCCTTCATGATATACACACGTCCAGGAAGTGAACCCGTAATAGCGACCAGCACCACACCGACATACGTATTAACGAGATTCATCTGAACAAGAATGAAGAAGGTCGCAATAATTAACGTAATGCCCGGGAAGGATCTCATGAGGAATAGAAACTTCATCGCAGCCCGTTTTCCTTTAAAATCCAATCTTGAGAAGGCGTACGCTGTAGGCACAGAAATGCCTACCTCGATCACAACAATGAATAACGAATAAAGGAGTGTATTCATTACAATCGGCCAAATCATCGGCAGAATGACCCCGGAATAGGTTACAGGCTCCTTAACGAAATTGAAATTCTCCAGTGTGAATTGTCCCGTCGTAAAGTTCGTTGTCGCCGCGAGGAAATACCACACAACCATAGCGATAATGGGAAGTGTAAATAAAGTCATGTAGGTTTGAACGAGTGCTTTTTTCAGCGTGCTGGTCGACATCAAGTCACCTCCATTTCTACTAATCTTCGATTCTCGATGGTTTAATCAATTGATCGAAGTCGAACAATCGAATAAACAACAAGGTGAGAACGAAAGAGATCGCCACGACAATCAAGGATACAGCCGCGCCGTAGCCATAATATTTTAAATTGAAGGCTTGTTGAAAGGCGTATAAGGATAATGTTGTTGTATCCCGCATCGGGCCGCCGTTTGTAAGCAGCATGATGAAGAAGTAAGAGGACACGAAGCCAATCAAATCTGAAATGGTAATATACATGAGCGGCCATCTTAAGGTAGGCAGAATGATTCGCATAATAACCGATTTCTCACTTGCTCCATCCACACGAGCCGCTTTATATAAATCTTCAGGGATAGAGTTAATTGCAGCCGATAGCAGGATCATGCCTCCGGAAATGGTCGAAACAATTGTCGCCAAAATAACAATGGCCATCGCACCCTTCGTGAACCAGGACACCGGCTCCGAAACAATTCCGAATCGATGCATGAGGTTGTTGAGAAACCCCTCTTCGGTCGGGTCGAAGATAAACTTCCAAAAGGTTACATACACAACTGATGGAATAACGCTAGGAATAAGCCATAATACTCGGTATATAACAGCTGATACTTTCCCTTTGAGAAAGTATTGGGTGGCAATCGATATAATAAGTGCGAAGAGCAGCGAGATAGCCAATGATATCACGGCAAAAATAACCGTGTTCCACAAGATGAGAGGCAGATTATAATCCGTAAAGATCCGAGTGAAATTGCTCAGTCCGATGAATTTGGGCTTCATAGATGCATTCAAATCCGTGAAAGCCATACCTACCGTCGCTATGGCAGGCAGGATGAAGAACACAAACACTAAAAGAGAGAACGGCATAATAAACAGATACGGGTATAGCTTCTTTTTGAACGGTTTCTTATAAACCTGCTGAACTGCTGGATTCTCCATGCGCACCTTTCACCTTCTTTCTGCCTGTACTTTCTTTCTCCCTAAGGATCAGGTGCTCCGACCTGTGATCAGAGCACCTGTTGTGTGCTTCATTCCTTTTATGTTATTGAATAATAACGTGATCGGCAGGTACGTTCTGTTTCACTTCTTTTTTGAACAATTCATAAGCCTCTTCGGATGATTTGCCTTTCGTTAGAATCGCATCGACTCCAAGTGTAAAGCCTTGTACGAATGTGGCGTAATCCGGGTGAGCCGGACGCGTACGAGTGAACGAAACTAGGTAAGCGTGATCCTTGTAGAAGTCCATAGCTTTGAAGCGTGCATCCTCTTGCGCAGCAGGCGTTACAGGTAGCTTACCGCTAGCAATCGTGTGATTGATTTGCAGGTCAGGATCCATAACATGTTCAATTAATTGCTGTACATACGGCATTTTCTCATCATCTACTTTAGAGCCAACGAATATCATAGCCGGGTTACTGTAAGAAGCAGGCTTGCCACCTTTTTCCGCTGAAGGAACCGGAATCCACACCACATTGTCTTTGAACCATTTGTTATAGCCCTCAATATCATCCTTCATACCGTTTGCTTCACGCATCATTTGGTAGAATTCCGTACGCGCGAATTCAGCGAAGATCTCGCCCTTCACAAACATGGGTGCCGCTTTGTCAGTATCAATATCGCCGATTCCTTCCGATATAACGCCACGTTTTACAGAGTCAGACCAGAATGCGTATACGTCCTTTACCTTTGGCGAAAGAACCATTTTGTTCTGATCTGCGTCATAGTTGTAGAAGCCAAATGCATAATTCCAACCTTCGAATCTCTTATCTTCTACAGCAAAGCCCATTTTTACGAGCTTCTTCTTCTTCGCATCATCCGCTAGATTAACTAGATCCGAGAATATAAAATCTCCTTTGTCCACGCGATCCTTCAAGCCGTCGATTTGCTCGCCTGTCCAGCCAAGGCCCGTCAGCGCTTTGCGGCTAATAAATACCGGTGATGCATCCATATCTTGAATGACCCCATAATAATGGCCATCGTATTTCATAATGTTTGTGTAAGAATCAGGTACGCCCTTGAATACGCTGGAGTCCTTTACCCAGTCGATATCACGGATCAGACCGCCATCGCGCTCCCAACCAATATCAACACTGGAGTTCATGAAGACATCCGCTACTTTGCCTGCTGTTGCCTGAAGGACCAATTCATCGTCGTCAATGCCCGGCCACCAATCGATGTTCACTTGAACGTTCTTGGCCTTAAGATCTTCATTCAACCGTTTCTGAGCTTCGATAAAGTTGTCCTTACGTGCTCCCCAAGTATTCTCACGAACGGTAATGGTGACCACTTTAGGCTTCGTGCCGTTGCTGGCATTGCCGGCAGCTGCAGGATCACTTGATTCGTTCTTCGTCGTGCAGCCAGCCAATAACCCAACACCGATGACCACACTCAAAGCAGTAACAGTAACCTTCTTCATTTCTTTAACCCTCCTCATTAATTCTCCACGTCTCTCAAAACCATTGTACGTCTCAAATGTAAAAATGGGATTAATTCCAAGTTAATAATTTGTTTTGTTATTGTTTTATGTTAGATCTTGTTGTTTTATTACTAGACGACTTCTTCTAACGCCAATTCTATCATGTTTAATGCCTGCTCCAGCTGCTCCTGCGTCGTAATTAACGGTGGAACTAAGGTCAATACATTCCCGCCTGAAACCTTAAAACTTAGCCCTCTCTTCATACAGAGGTACATGACTTTCTCGGCAGCCTCTACTGCCTTCTCTTTTGTCTGGCGGTCGGTTACTAGTTCAATCGCAGCCAGCATACCAATGACGCGCACATCACCGATAATTACATGCTTATGCATCATTTCAGTGAGCCGCTGCTTGAGGAATACGCCCATTTGCGCAGCATGCTCAAGTAAGCCATTGTTCTCAATATAAGCAATGGTAGCCAGCGCAGCAGCGCTGCCCACAGAGCTCTTCTCATGTGTGTAATGTCCAAGCGAGATATCCTGCGCGACATCTAACCCTTCTCGCACGATAATACCAGCCATTGGGAATATCCCCCCGCCAAAGCCCTTGCCGATAACAACGATATCCGGCACGATATCATAATGCTCATGCACGAACATTTTGCCTGTCCTTCCAAACGCAGTAGGAATCTCATCGAGTACGAGCAGTACGCCGAATTGATCGCATAACTGACGCAGTCGTTTGAAATAAGCCTTTGGCGGGATCTGTACATCCGTGCTGCGAATCGGTTCCATAATAACCGCACCGATATCGCCCTCTCGCTCCAGCATGTAGGCTAAATAATCGAGACCTTTCATACCGGAATCATCACCTTCGCCTAAGATGCTACGATAGGAATTGAATGGCAGCATGTGCTCGGCTCCAGCCAGCAGCGGTCCCATCTCGTTGCGAAACACCCCCTCACCACCTACAGAAATGGCATCCAAGCTGGCTCCGTGGAAGGAATCCCAGGTCGAAACGGTCTTGAACTTCCCCGTCGCTTTGCGCACAAGCTTCATCGCAAGACCAATGGCACTTGTTCCGCCGGGTGTAAACAATACTTTGTTAAGATCCCCGGGAGCAAGCTGCGCGAGCTTCCGGGCTAACTCAATAACAATCGGACTCGTATAGCGGCGCGGCAAGAAAGGCATTTCATCCAATTGCTTCTTGACCGCATCGACCACATCACGATTCTTATAGCCAACCTGATGAACACTATTGCCGTGAAAATCCATATATTTATTGCCGTCCATATCCTCCAGATAGATGCCTTCGGCATTCGTAATGACATTCAAACAAGGTGTAGACATCGACTGATGCAGAAAGTAACGGCTATCTTCCTCTAACACCTCCATCGTTGCTGGACTTAAGTTAGCCTCCTGCCATTGCCCGCGTTCCGAAGATAAATTGACATCCCCTTCCGTTCGTTGGAAAGATTTAATCTCCACTGCACATATCCCCTTCGCTCATGCGGTTATTAATGGTTTCAATAATGTTAGGCAATTGGGACATATCTTCTATGACATAGTGGGCACCGCTGCGTATGAATTGGAGCTTGGCAGCTTCCATTCGGATCTTCAGCTCATTCGGTTCCATCTCATTTACTTCAGCCTCCGTTAATCCGAGCATCGAGCTGCCCCGTATAATACCTACCGCCCAAACCCCGGCATTCCTCGCCTCTTGCATATCGGATTCCGTATCACCAACCTTGATGACCTGTGTCGGCATCCCCATATCCAGGCTGATGATATTGGCATAAATCATATAAGGATACGGCCGCCCTTTACCCTTCACTGAATCAGGAGTAAGCCAGTAATCAGGCGCATAACCGTTCTCCTTTGCCTGCTCCACAACAATCCGCATCATGGCATCGTTATAGCCAGTCGTTCCGCCAATCAGCAGTCCATCTTCCCGCAGCTGATTGATCGTATCAACCACATGATTGATTGGCTCAGCAAACCGATGCAGGATAGCTAGCAGCTTGGGTTCAAACTCTTCATGCATCGCATCCACATCATCATTGGTAAAGGGATGGCCCATCCTTTCCTCGAACAGCTTGCCGATTCGCGGCATCTGCAGCATGGTCTTAATGTGATCCCATTTCAAAACGCCCATCGGAGCACGAACTTCCTCCATTGTCGGTTCGATCCCTTTAGACCGGAAGATCTCCAAAAACACGTAAACCGGTGCCATACATCCATAATCAACAGCCGTTCCTGCCCAATCCATAATAATGCCTCTTACTTTCATCTCCATGATGCCTCCTACATGCCTTGGACAAGATTTCTCGCCCATTTATTTGATCGATATCTGAAATATCCGGAATTTCACATCTAAGGTGCTGTTCACGTTCTTCTATTCCAAATCAGCCGGAAATATTGGATTCGACCAGGCTCTATTTCCTTCAAAATCGATGCATTCCACGCGGATATACTGTTCTTGACCTTCCACTCGGTAGGAGCCGCTGCTAATGGGCGAAGCATCCTTGTTATACAGCGTGCACCCATTAAACGGATGGGTAATAAATTTAATAAATTTCACCGGGGAACAGGCAACGCGCAGGAATCCTTCTTCTACACGAAGATCATAGATTTCCGGACCATTCGATGAATAGTAGCGGCCGCTCTTCACGGTATCTATAATGGACTGCTGCTCAAGCTTTTCACTTTCTACAGCAATCCATCCACCGAAGAACTCGGAGATAGCTATATTCATTTCTCCGCGATGAGCATCATCCGTCGCCACTGCGAAAACCTTTCGGCCGTTCTTGAGCAAGTAATCCCAATGATGAACACCATAACCAGCCGCTTCATCAAGCTCCGACTGATGGTTGTAGATTTCAACCGCGCCATAACCCTGCAGCTTCAACAGATCCTCCGGCTTGTTTCTGGACCATTCCGGATGGTTCATGATGACCAGGTTTCCTTTAATCCGCATTTCGTCGATCAAACTTTGAATGGTTTCCAGATCTACATAATCCGGCATTATATGCACTTCATCATGTTCAAATTCACAATTCGAACCTAGTGATTGATCGAGAAGACCGTGGATATGATACTGCTGCCCCGTCTCTTTCCAGCTCATTTCACAGGCCATTTCATAGCCATCCAGCATAATGAAATGTTCATCGTCGTAAGCATTGGATTTGAAATAAATCTCATGATCACTCAGACACAAGAACGCATAGCCTTTCTCCTTATAAGCGTTAATCACAACTTCAGGAGCGTAATGTCCGTCGCTTCGCGTAGAGTGCGTATGAAGGTTACCTTTATATTTGCGCTGATTTCCGTCCAGATAGATCATTGTTTTCATTATTTTTGAGCCTCCTCTAAGAGATCTGTAACAAACACCGGATTAGACCAAGCTACATTTCCTTCAAAATCGATGCATTCTACACGGATATAAGTCATTTCCTCGTCAATAGGCATAGATGCGCTGGTCATAGGCTCGCCGCTATCGAATTTACCCAGGAAGGGTCCACGCAGTGGGAAAGCCTTGAACATAATGAATTTACAAGGCGAGCATTCAATCTTGAGCTGACCCTCCTCGACCTTCAAGCTATGAATCTCAGGACCGGTACTGGAGTAGAATCTCCCTTCCTTCAAGCTCTTCACAATCTCATAATGTGTGAGCGCCTCGGATTGAACCTGTACCCAGCCTCCGCCGTACTCAGGAATTTTCCAGTTCTTATAATGTCCATGCGAATCATCTGCTGCGATACCGAATACCCGCTTACCGTTTTGCAGAGCATGATCCCAATAAGCCGCGCCGTAGGAGCTGGCCGTCGACCATTCTGTTGAATGGTTATAGATCTCGATAGCGAAGAAGTTATGATAGTTGACCATATCGTCAAAACGCGTCAAATGCCACTCTGGATGGTTGAACACCACCAAATTGCCGTGAGCGCGCATCTCATCGATAAGCAGCTGCGGTGATTGCTCCCCTGTCCAAGGAATGGGAGTCAGAAACGGCTGCAGGTGGCCGAATCTCTCTTGCTCCGGCTCTACCGTAGGATCATCTATAACACCGAAATGATAGCCCGGATCTTTATCCGGTACATGGTTCAGTCCGCCTCTTTCCATTCCTGGAATGGTAATAAAATGATCCGAATTAAATTCATCCGTTCTCGTAAACACTTCATGATCGCTTATCGAAATGAAATGATAGCCCTTTTCCTTGAATACCTCTACGACCTTCGCCGCTGGAAGCCGTCCATCTGACCAATCCGTATGCAGATGCAGGTTGCCCTTGTACGTCGGCTTGCTGCCATCCAAATAAATGCTGTTCTTCACGTCAATTCCTCCCCTTGCACGAAATTGGTTTTGTGTTTATTTTAGTTGTATTATGTTGTTTGTATTCATCATACTGCGTGAAAAATATGATTTCAAGCGATTCTTTAATATTTAATACTGTGTTAACACTCCATCCTTTCCATTTCGCATAAATCCCCATTATACCTGAATTTTTGACAATAAAATCGCTCTATTTACTAACTCAACATAAAGTATTAACAACCATTTAACAGGAAGGAAATGGATAACACCATCTAATCAGTATCACAAGAAACAACATTTTATATCAACAAAAAAAAGCCGCAAGCCTGCGACCTAAGTGGTCGTTAGACTTACAGCTTAGTTACTTCATTTCTATCCCTAGCTCTGCTGCGCGATTAAGAGTTTCCGCAGTAAACTTGCTTTTTTTATACTGCTGTTCAATTTCTTCCTTCGTCATCGGAATCCAGCGAAAATCCTTATTCAGATAGATCATAACCTTATGTCCCCAATCCACATGGATGGTCCGATTGTTCACTTTCTTAATTTCACCAATCTTAGATACCACATGTCCGATAGTAACAATGCAATACTTTCCTAACAAGCTATCCTTCATCATTTGCTCTCCGTTTCGTTTCGAGTTGATTGTAGTATATGATTTTAACGGTACGATTACAATCCATTGTTACTTAAAGTGCCTATTTGGGTAATAAACACTCAACGATAAATCCTTTACTTCATGCTTGGCATGAATCAGAAAGAAGACTATCCACTGCAGCAGATAGCCTTCTTTCTGTATGATGATAAACAAGAAGAAACGGCTTACGCCGTCCTTGGCGGCGAAGCAAGTTTCTTCCTTCTGAAATATAAGCAAAGTATAGAGGAAACTTATACTGTCTTATATTTAAATAAAACTGCCCCCCGGTCACTTCTGACCATGAGGACAGTCCACTCGCTGCTCTCGTTCTATTTCATGCACATGAGCCTCAGATGTATCGGATTAAGCGGATTTTCTCATCATTTGGGAAAAGGTTAGTTAAAGTAATCCTCAAGCCCCTTCACAATAGCGGCCGCGGCTTTCCTCTGATAGCTGGATTCTCGAACGATCTTCTCGTCCTTCTCGTTAGACAAGAAGCCTAGCTCGACAAGGGCTGAGACGGTATTATTCTCCCTCAGAACGTGATAATCCCCATAGGATACGCCGTTGCTTCGCAGACCGATTCCTTTTCCAAGCTGACTGTTAATGGCATGGGCTAGAGGACGATCCTTTGTTTCAGAGTAATAAAAGGTTAGCGTTCCTGTGTTCTTCTTCTCCGATGAATTATAATGAACGCTAACGAAAGCATCAGCATGAGCGGCATCACTAATTCGTACCCGCTCTTCAAGCGATGGCTTCTGATCATCCTTGGTTCGGGTCAAAATGACCTTAGCACCGCGTCTACTTAGCTCATCACGAATATAGAGTGCCGTGCTTAGCGTTAGATCCTTCTCCAAAGTCTTCTTCTTGACTCCGATCATTCCAGGATCATTACCTCCATGACCAGGGTCAATGACTATGACTTTACCTTTAAGTCCCTTTACCTGTGACTTCACCGTGGATGTACCCTTGCCTATGTATCGTTCATCGACCCAGCCAACTTGCCCAGAGGACGTACGAATTTGGACCCAACCGTCGCGTCTGCTCAAGATGGTCACCTGCTCACTCTTAACCAAGCTTCCAACTACTTTATAGTCAGAGCCAGCTCCGGACCGGATCCGTAGTGAGTCTGCGAGCACATTCGCTTGCTTGGTTGTACCATTCTTCTTACCGTCTGTCGACTTGACTTCCTTATCGTCACCCGTGACCGTTTGGCTGCCATCTACCCGCTTCGTATAGTAGCCAGCTACCCAGCCGTTAATCTTCTTGTATGAAACCTGGAGCCAGCCATTCTCTTCCACGGAAACGGTAACGATATCACCGAGCTTCAATGTACCTGCTATCGAGGCTTGCTGTGAAGGCTCGCTTCGAACATTAAGTGAACTGCTGACAACCTTAGCTGTATAATTTCCCTCTGCTTCCGCTTTGGTTACTAGGCTTCCACAAACGCCAAATAATAGGAAGAAAACGACAGTCATGTTCATGAATATTCTCATTGAGAGTCCCCTTCATATAGGCAATGATAGAAAAGATAGGACTCTATTATATCAGCAACTCGGAATTGTGAATAGAAACATAATGAGTATTTCGCCTATATATTTACAAACTCATTCGCTGCTGCCTTATATTTTCATACGATAAATCGCTTTGTTTTCTAAGCCTCTGATGTAAGGTGTCCACTCTTCCGTCTCGGAAGTTGTTAACAGCGCATCCTCTACCATTTGCAGCTTGGCATCCATTGCATCGATATGATGCAGCGCTACTGCCTCAGCCGTCTGCGGCTGAACCGGACTTCCCCATTCACCAAGGTTATGGTGGGAAAGCACCAAATGCTGCAAGCCAAGCACCTTCTCGGACTCCAAATCGATATTGGAACGAATAGCAGCTTCCGTGATCCAATTCGACGCCATGGAGATATGGCCGATCAGCTTGCCTTTAATGCTGTAATCCGACACGATGCCGAGCTCAGCAATCATCTCCTCTGGCTTCGCAATATCATGCAGAATGATGCCCGCTTTTATAAAATCTGCACTTAGGAACGGCCGCTGCTTGCATAGAAATTCACCGATTTCCAGCATCCGAACCATATGATAAGCTAGTCCAGCAAAATAGGCATGGTGATGTGTCTTCGCAGCCGGATAATGCGCAAGCTTCTCTTCTACTTTGCTCACGCAATAAGTGACGAGTGTCTGAATCTCTTGATCACCGATACTAGCAATAACCCTCTTAATCGTATGGATGAGATCCTCAGCATTCATAGGCGCGGAGCGGATAAAGTCGGTCAAAGAGACCCCGTCCTCTACCGTTGCCAGCCGCATTTTGGTGATTTTAATCTGCAATCGTTCCCGGTAGGTTTGGACAAGGCCCTGTACTTTTACGAGACCCATAGGAAAGAAAGTCTCCTTATCCGTTGATGATACCTCCCAGAGCTTAGCCGAGAGCTGACCACTAGAATCGCATAATACGATATCAAAATAATCCTTGGCAGGCGTGTTATTGGTTTGTTTGACTTCCAGTTCCTTCAATAGATAAAAGCCGATAAATTCATCTGTACTCTTCATTTGTTTAATCAATGTCATGAAATTGCCTCCTAAACTTATTACTACCATTATACACGGCAAACGAGGTGCAGGTTGTATGCAATCTGCTGGAACCCGCAATTCGATGCCAAAACGCTTATCCATGATTGCTCCGACTCGTTTATCATGAATTCAAAAAATGATATAGTAGATCTACTATATTAAGGGTGGTGCTTGTATGTTTCAAGCTTTGCAATATGAAGGGACACCGGAACAGAAGATGAACCTCCTTCTGCAGCAGCTAGAGGCGTTAATCGAGGATGAGCCGAATGCAATTGCCAATCTCGCCAATGCCTCGGCTTTATTAGCACACTTTCTAGAAGGAATCAATTGGGTTGGATTTTATCTAGTTGATCAGGAAGAGCTTGTTCTGGGTCCATTCCAGGGACTTCCCGCTTGCGTGCGGATCCCTTTTGGCAGAGGCGTATGCGGTACAGCAGCTGCCAAACGCGAGACGATTCTCGTGCCGGATGTCCATGAATTCCCCGGCCATATCGCTTGCGATGCCGCTTCACAATCCGAGATTGTCATCCCTCTGCTGAAAGACGGTGTTCTGCTAGGGGTGCTTGATATTGATAGTCCACAGAAGAACCGTTTCAGTGAAATGGATCAGAAGAACCTTGAACGTTTTGCAGCACTTCTGGAGAAATATTGGAGATAACAAACAAGCCCCCAACACCGTTCAATTGCAGAACGGATTGGGGGCTTGCTGCTGTTAGCAGGGTACTGAGTGATTCTTCGTTATGATCAATTATTAATTAAATCGTGATGTCTTATTTAGAAGCTTGAATCGCTTGCTCCAAATCTTGCAAAATATCGCGAATCGATTCGGTTCCAACAGATAGACGGATAAGTCCTGGGGTTACTCCAGCTGCAAGCTGCTCCTCTTCCTTCAACTGAGCATGCGTCGTACTGGACGGATGAATAATGAGCGACTTGGAATCACCCACATTCGCAAGATGAGAGAACAGCTTCACACTCGAAATGAGTTTCTTGCCTGCCTCGGCACCGCCTTTAATACCAAAGGTAAGAATCGCGCCTTGACCTGTAGGTAAATATTTTTGCGCCAGTTCAAAGGAAGGATGACTTGGCAGACCTGGGTAGCTTACCCACTCAACATCCTCATGACTCTCTAGATAACGAGCAACCTCAAGCGCATTGGAGCTGTGACGCTCCAAACGAAGATGCAGTGTCTCTAATCCTTGCAGCAGCAGGAAGGAGTTGAATGGCGATAGCGACGCACCCAAGTCACGAAGAAGCTGAACGCGTGCCTTAATAATATACGCGATTGGTCCAACGGCTTCCGTATAGACAACTCCGTGGTAGCTTGGGTCCGGCTCTGTTAGGCCTGGGAACTTTCCGCTTGCCTGCCAATCGAATTTGCCGCTGTCAACAATAACCCCACCGATCGAGGTTCCATGTCCGCCGATGAATTTGGTCGCTGAATGAACGACGATATCCGCACCATGCTTAATAGGCTGCAGCAGATAAGGACTTGGGAATGTATTATCCACGATAAGAGGAATCCCATTCTCATGGGCAATTGCCGCAACGGCTTCAATGTCCAGCACATCGCCTTTTGGATTGCCAATTGTTTCACCGTAGATCGCTTTTGTTTTATCCGTAATCGCAAGGCGGAAGTTCTCTGGATTGCTGGAATCAACGAAGGTTACTTTGATACCCAGCTTAGCGAAGGTGTGCGCGAACAGATTATAAGTTCCTCCATACAACGTAGCGGAGGATACGATCTCGTCACCTGCACTGGCAATGTTCAGGATGGATATCGTAATCGCCGCTTGACCCGATGCTACACCAAGTGCCCCTGCCCCGCCTTCAAGCGCAGTAATGCGCTGTTCAAAAACATCCGTTGTCGGATTCATGATCCTCGTATAGATATTGCCAAATTCCTTCAAAGCAAATAAATTAGCCGCATGCTCGCTATCGCGGAAGCCATACGAGGTTGTTTGATAAATCGGCACCGCCCGCGATAAAGTCGTCGGGTCGATCTGCTGCCCCGCATGCACCGCTAATGTTTCTAATCCGTAATTGTTTTCTTCGCTCATTTTCTTTCCTCTTCTCATTGTTATTTTAATAAATGGCTGGATGCTAATTTACTGCTGCTCATACTAGATGCCAACTAAAATTTTAACCATTTATTCCTATTAATTTACTTGGTATTAGACTACCATGTTGAACAACTGCCGTCAATACTTTCCAGCCACTACATTACATATTCGTGATAAATGCCACCATCTACCTTGCTTCCGACGTGATGGCGCTAAACACATTAAAGCCGTCCCTCTAGCGCTTCAGGCTCTAGGGACGGCTTTAATGGTGACTATATATGTTGAACTAGAGATATAACAAGTGAGTGGAGCAGATGGATGATTCTGGAGAAGCGTCAGCGTTCGCCTTTGAGACCGGATTTCCCCCTTATCAGGGGACAAAACAAGAAATCCGGTCTCAACAGCGATCGGAAGAACATTCCATCTGTGCAGCGGCTCATTGTTCGTTTCTTAAGTTCAACTTATATAGTTTGGACATTCAAATGTTAATTGAATGTGAGACTAACTTGGCACTACTATCACAGCCTCGGATCAATCTCTTTTTCCTTAGACACCTCGAACAGCAGGTTCGCTACTGCTCCTTTAAACACGTCATTGTCAGGATTAATCTCGCTCAACTTGATAGATAGCAGCTTATTCCCTAACTGATGCTCACTGGCTGATGTGCGCAGCTTCGAGCTAATGTTCTTCTGTTTCATCAGCTTATTGTACTTGTGAGGGAAACGGTAATCGTATCCATAGACGATAGACAGATAGTCAGCATTGCGGACCTTCATATGGGGAACGCTGCCTTCCCTTACAACCTCGGGTTTAATAACAACGCCCTCCATATGGTTTGCCACCGTCAGCTTGGAGAAATAAAGCTCCGCCTGCTCATAGCAATCGGGATCCGAGAGGTTCACTACCAAGCACTCTTCCTCTGATACGAAGCGATACATCCTCGAGGTTGTCCAGTCAGGAATTTGCTCTTCCCCATTCTCATAAACAATCTTCAATATGGCAAAAGGTTGATACGCCAGCTCAGCGTCCAGCGCATATAATTCCAGCTGTTTCTTATAGGTTTGATACGCCTTCACATGATCGCTCAAAGGGACATTCGTCTTCCCCACCTCACGAACATACTTATAGTTCTGATAGACACTCGACCCGTATTTATCGCTTAACTCTGACTTGGAGATATGATATTGATCCTTCTCGAAGCCGCTAGCTTCATAGGCAAGCGTCAGTTTGGAGTAAGCTTGTTCAAAGCCGCTATGCTGCAGAAATTCCAGCTCTGTCTCCAGCGCCTTCTCGATCGGCTTGAACTGCTTCTGGATTAACCCATCACCCAAAGCCTTCCACGGTAAAAGCTCGCCATCGAGGATAAGCATCTCAATGGCATGACTCTCCATATAATCTCCGAATTTCTTGAGCAGCTGCGCATAAATTCCGGATAGATCGACTTGGCTGATCTTGTAGCCATTACGACTGACACCGTAGGATTGTGTGACATCCTTATGCAAATAAATATTGCAGCGTGAGCCCATATACTTAGGCTGAAGTACAACTTCCTGCTGTCCTTGCTGTACAAAATAGTCCAGACCTCTCCGCAAGGACTCCAGCTCACCCGCGGCCTCATCCTTGTTGGCAGGTGACATCGTTCCGGAGATAAAGTTGATTTTATTCCGTGAGCAATAGTGCAGTCTTCGAATCTCTTGATTGTCGAGATCCTGGATAGAGACCTTTCGAGCCTCTTGGAATAATACAGGCAGCTCTTCGGTCAACTCAGCTTGCTTGGACTTATGAGACTTGAAGAATGGCTTGAAGGAGATGCTTACCGCTGTCAGCATATTGCCATGTACACTGCCAGAGTCAATATGAAGCTTATTCTTAATACGGAAAGCCTGCTTCGCTGCAATATGCCCAAACACATGATAAGGGTGATTTCCTACCGCTTCTTCCCTGAGGAAATCAAGCTGCTCCTGCAGCGGAGCATTACGATTCACTCTATAATTGCGCTGATGGCGAATCGAATTCGAGTCTAGCTTACCGAGGTATTTGTTCATACATGGCGCATGGGTAACATAGAATGACGGCCCTTGCGCACCATTCAACCGGAAGAAGGGTTTGGATTTGGCCACAAGCGCTTGGAATTTCTCCAGCAGCTCCCAATCCTTCAGCAGTGCCTGGGTAGAATCAAAGTACGTATGAAGAAATTCCTCATCCACTCCCTTGATCTCACCTCGAATAAATTTATCTACGAAATTCTCATGATTGCCAAGTACAAATAGAAAATGCTCCTGATTCTCATAGAGGAACTCCACAATAGCCTTCGTATGCTTGCCTTTATCGATCCAATCTCCTGCCAGAATAAGCTTCGTATCCTGAAGATTGGACTCGACAACTAACTTATTCCCTTCAATCTTGTACCCATAATCAAGCAGCAGTCCTTGAAGTTCGTGAATGCACTCATGCACATCTCCGATAATAATGTACTTCTGATTGTTCGGAAGGATCGTAGCACAGTATGCATCCAGATCCTCCACTACCACTTTGTAGTCGGGATTCGCCTGCTGCTCCGTGACTGAATAGAAATCCTTCGCACGGATTTTGTGGATCTTCGAGTAGCCCTCTCTTGAGAGGGAGCCTAACACATCCTTTTTCAAACGATTCAAATGATTGGTAATAAGCTTCTTCGAACGGTCAGAGGCATAGTAGTCTTCGCGGTTGCGATAGTCGAACAAGATCACCTCAACGTTATAGTTGTTCTCATAAGCAATGTCTCGGATCTTCCCGCGGAAGTCCTCTGCTAGACCAGTAGTATCTACGATGACAAACTCCGCATTAATGGGAAAGGATGTCGACACTTTCAATCGCTCGAACAAGAGATGAAAGGCCTGCGAGCTTGCCTCCAGCATAACATTGTCGTATTTATCGTAATCAAACCCAAGAATCTCTTGGCGAATGCTATCCGACGAGATATATTGCACATTGGATTTACTGTTCTTACTTTCATCAGCAAATTTTAGCTGCGGCATAAGGACTTCCTTTGCAAAGGTTGTTTTGCCGCATTCCGTTGATCCGATCATTAGAAAAATCGTATGAACCTTCGTTTGAATCTCCACTTTCTAGTCCCCCTTCCCCTGCAAAATAACACCTTGCGTAGTCTGAATGCCATTAACCTGGTCGCCAATCGCAACGAATTCGAATGTATATTCCGTTCCCTCCATCATAGAAGAGAACCATTGCTGAAAAGCAACTGTACCCATTTCCCATTTATGATCGTCATGTCTGAATTCGCTTAATTCGTAATATAGGTTGAAATCGGAGTTCGGCGTCGTAATGATAAAGCGATCAAAGCTGACTTCCTTACCTATATGAAGGATAAATGCCTGTGCTTCCTCTTTGCTCATATGCTCAATGACTTCCGTCAGGATGATGTCTACCTGCTCCCCGTTATAGGCAGCTAAGAAACCATCGATCGCGTTGAAAGTGATAATGTTATCGATCTGCTTGGATTCAGCCTTGCGCTTCACAATCTCAAGCAACTCTTCATTAATATCAATCGCATAGTAGCTGTTTTCGAGCTTCCCAGCCAGCGGAATCGCATAATAACCTTCGCCACAGCCAATATCCAGAATAGGCTTATTGAAGGGAAGCTGCGAGCTGATGAAGCTCCTCCGCTGCAATGCCGTCCCCCCAAAGTCAAAGCGGATCTCATACCGACTCGTTTGCTCAACCACTGACTTGTAACGCTTGAATCGCTCTCTAGTCGATAGAAAGTTTCTTACGAACAGGCTGCGAATATAGAATGGCGCATCGATCACGTTAATACTCCTGATATACTTGTCCAAAATATTATCCGAGATGTCGATGTACTCATCACTGAACATGGATAAGAATAAACAAAGTACACTGACCACATGCAGCAGCTGATAGACACTCTTGGATGTGGTAACCGTCAGTGAGTAGCTTTTATGTGCCTGATGCTCAATGCTGAAGGAATAGTCCTTCAGATGCTTGGCGAAATAGTCAATGTAACGCATCATCTCAATATGGATGAAAGGAATGAAGAAGGTATGCTCGTAGCCCTCAATATCCCGTTCATCCTGCCCTTTCAGCGGGTGTGAGAAAAATTCATTAATCGCATTTAACGGGAATAATGGCGTGTTATACCGAGATACATTGAGATATTCGAAGTTCTCATTCTCATGCTGTTTATAGGAAATCTCATTGTCAGCATCCTTGAAGTAAACATTGAATACAGCGTCATCGGTATACCAGCCATAAGCTATACCCTTGCGGACGGACCTCAGCTGCATCCCGGTATTGGGGTTCTTCTTAATTAGAAAGGTGAAATTCGGATTCGTAGATTTCAGTTGAACGATTGCCACTTGCATCTTCTCCTAACTTTATTCGTATCAGAATTGGGTTCGATCGCATCTGCTTCCGTCTAAACACCGTCTTCGTTCGTGCTTCTATCCTTTTTGCCAGACTTCTTGCAAAGCAGCTCGGAACAGCTCATCCAGCCGCTCGTCCTGCGGTTCATTAGCCGTTGGCATGGAGCCTGCAGCTCTCTCATAATAAGTGAGGCACTCTTCAATGTACGCATTGATCGGGAGGATTCTAGGCTCATTATCTAGTTCCTCACCTGACTTCTTCCTAATGAGCAGCTCCTGAATAGCTGCTTTTAATTCACTTCCCTCTGGGACTAGTGCATCCACTAAGATGTCGAACTCAATCGGCGGCATTGTGCTGCTGCGTTCAATCCATTGGCACGCTAAGAGGGGGCGGAGAACATAGAAATACTTTTTAATTTTCACTTGATCCCCTTGGAGATACATCCGATAGTTGCCGCGAGCCATATGCAGGTAGTGGTACATACAGGATTTTGGCGAAAAGGCAAGCGGCGATAGCGCGCGAATCTGCTCAGCTATCGTATACGGCTCCGAATAAATCATCGGAGACTGCAGCCATTCAAGCAGCGGCGGGTTAGATTTGCGAAAGAGATTCAATGCTTTTCTTATATCCCAGCCATTAATATCCAGTAAATCGCTGATCGGCCGTTCGATAACATCTCTTTTATCGAAGATAGACAAATACCAATCTGTAGGACGAATATAGAGAAACCGCACATCATAGTCGCTGTCCCTGGATGGAAACCCCCACGCCCGGCTGCCGGACTCACAGGCATACAATATGCGTACTTGTTCTTCTTGTTCAATGATTCGTAATTGTTCACAGATTTGCTCACGGTTATATGCGGTCATAATAACAACTCCTTACTGCCCTATTATTGCCCTATTACTACTGGGTTTATTGTCTCCTATTTCCATCCGGGCGAACATGGTGAAAGTATGGCGACGACAAAAATCATGCCCTAAACTTCCCCATATTCGCACGCCCCTCCCCCTGTTACAATGGAACTAGTAGTATCAACCACCGGAGGATTCATATGGCAAAAGAAAGCTTTGATAAAGAAATTCAGTTTCTGCGTATGCTCGTCCTAACGAGTGGCGCGTACAGTCGCCAACAGTTTGCAGACCGGCTCGGCATCTCGGTGCATACATTCGATAAGACGCTGCGCAAGCTCAAGGAAATCGTAAACAGCATGTACCAGCAGCTGCCCGAGGAGCAAGGCAAAGAATTCGCAGAGATGATTCGTTTCAACTACTACGACTCTACGGATCCTATGCTCTTGTTTCTATTTCGCGCGAAGTCTCTGAAGGAGTCGGAGAGTCACCGATTCTCGCTGGTCTTAGCCGCCCTGCATGAGAAGCCGCTAACTGCGATGGAGCTTCTGGATGTATGCTGCAATGATCCCGCTTCAAATTCCACACTATTCCCTGACGAGAAGACAATCCGTTCAGATCTCAAATATTTGGAGGAGGTAGGGGTTATTAAACGCGTGCCAGGCCCCCGACCTTCCC
Organism: Paenibacillus baekrokdamisoli; assembly: GCF_003945345.1. GTDB lineage: Bacteria > Bacillota > Bacilli > Paenibacillales > Paenibacillaceae > Paenibacillus_Z > Paenibacillus_Z baekrokdamisoli. Next base: position 4,016,715 of record NZ_AP019308.1, read on the forward strand.
GTTATCGCATTCAGAATGAGCTTGTTCAGGCTTTATCTGAGGATGAGCTGCTGGATTTATACGACTTCGTGGATGTGATGGCGAATACGCAGGTACCGTCGGTTCAAGGTTATTTGCTCCGTGATGGCTTGAAGAAGAACGTTGCGCGGAGCTATGCCGACCCTGAAGCCAGTAAGCAGGCGATGGAGCCTTTCCTATACAAGTACCACTATCACTCCCGTATATTGGATGAGGCACACTTGTTCACGCTGCTAGCGGCTATTCGCAATCGACGCAAGGTCAGCTTTATTTATTTCTCACCTAAGTCAGATAAGAGCTATGCCTCCAAGAACACCAATCCCCTCTTCGAACGCGAGACCGAAGGGAGCACCCACACGACACTTCCTGTGAAGGTCATCTATGACCACCAATATGGCAGATGGTATCTGCTGTCGCATAGCCGCGAAGGGATAAGGAAATATCGGCTTGAGGGCATGACACAGATCGGGGAAGAGGGTGAGCCTATCTCCGAAGCGTTCTATCAAGAGCGGCTTCGTACACTTGAGGCACAAATTCAATACAGCTGGTTAATCGACACGGGACAGCCGGTTACCGTGCGTGTTCGGTTTTTTAACCCCGGTGACACAGGGCCGAATTTCATAAGGGAGCGTGTGCTGCTTCAAGGGCAATGGGGACAGATTGTGGAGGAAGAGGAAGAATCATTCATCTATGAAATTCTCGTCAATGGCATCACGGAGATCAGACCGTGGCTGCGCAGCTTTGGCTCCAGCTGTGAGATATTGGCGCCCAATCAGCTTCGGCGGGAAATGATTGCGGAATGGAAGGAGATTGCGGCCTACTATGCATCTATTTGAGAAAATATTCAACTATCAGGTCATCTCCCGCCTTGAGGATTCAGGCACATTCATGGTCACCTCACATGAACGGTCATGGCTCAAAACGATGCTGCAGCACCCCTCTGCTTGCGATGCCTTCTCGGAGGGTACAAGACTGAAGCTTCAGACCATTCTGCTGGAAGATGAAGAAATAGCGATGAGCGAGCATTTTGAAGAGAAGGCTCGCAGCTTGGAGAAGCAGGTATACCACCCGCTCCTGCGTTCCTTACGGCGATTGATTCTGGAGCGAAGCGGCATTCGCATCACCTATGCGATTAAGGACGGACAAATTCATGCCGATCAGCAGGGGATTCCCTACAAGCTGGAATATTCCATGGTCAAGCGGGAGTGGTACCTGCTCTGGTACCATCTTAGGCATAGAAGCTTAATGAGCACACGAGTGGTTAAGATTCATACTGTTATGGGAAAGCCTCTGCATGAAAGCCAATATGAGCAGGGTCTTTCTACAATCAATCGAATTCGAGACAAACGCAAACAAACGGCACGAATCGAGGTTGTCCCCGCTTATAATAAGGAGCTTTCTCGAATCCTGTATGCCTTCTCCTGCTTTGAGAAGGAAGTTGAATATGACTCGGAGACTCGAACCTATTGCATTCAGATAAACATTCTTGGCGATGAGGGCGAATACGTGTTATCCAAGATCCGTTTCTTAGGCAAAAGGGTGCGTGTCGTAGAAAGCGACTATTTGAAAAGGCGCATGTTGGAAGCATCGACAAAAGCTTTGGCGAGATATGGGGTTACTCCATCTTCGTTGCTAGACTCCTGATAAATACAAAAGCGGCAAGTAAACGACCTCTCCGTCGTTTACTTGCCGCTTTGTTCATCCAATAGGTATGCGATCACTCTTACGCTATGCCAACAAACGCTTTTATCTCTTCAATTCCACGCTTATCTCGGTTGCTGAACATCACTGCCTGCCCATCGAACCTCTCGGCATATTCTGTTCGGACCTCAGCTAACTCCAGATCGGAGAGCCCTTCAGCGAAGCTGCGCGCAACCAGCAGCTTCTTCGAAAAGGAATGGCTTTTCAACCACTGCCACAGCCGATCATCAGACTCATATATTTTCCCCTTTAACACAAGAAGAAGTCGATCGAACTCACTGAATGGGAACACCTTCAGGAACGCTTCCACTGGATGTGCAAGCGTATCATAACCCGGTGCATCAACGAATACGGTATGCTCGTAATGGTGAAGAAGCGGAATATTAAGACTCGTACTCCAATTCGTTGCATCCGTCTGCTGACCTATGACGGGTCTTGGACTACAGCGCCCAAGGGTGATCAGATCCAGCAGCGTCGATTTGCCCGCTCCCGGCTGTCCCAATACCGCAACCTTACGTTGGTCTCGATATAGCGATAGCTCTGCACGTAGACGAATCAGATTATGCTCTAGAACCGTCCGGGCTGGAGGCTGAACAGATAAGGATGAAGCCGATTTCTTCTTCCGCAGTATCATTGTCGGATCCCGAGCTCTTCTTCTAGGATTTGCTCCGCAAGCTGATGACAGTCATTCAGGTAGGACTTGCCTGCTGCGAGAGTCATGCCGAATCCCGCAGCAGCGGCAATTGCTTGGCCTACAAACGGTACGTAACGCCCGATTTGTATAGAAGCTTCTCTGCCTGCATATCGCTTCAGTAGGATCATGATTCCTTCCTTCGTTGAATATTCAAGCACTCTTTTGCCAATAGGCAGCAAGGAAGGGATCAGCTTGTTCACTTTTTCGTCGCTGAGGCCATAGGATTTGCGAATATCATTGAACTGCTTGAGCATGATTGAGATATCGACGCCAATGTTTACGCCTGGCACAGGATTCAAGCCGTTCGCAGCTGCCAGTCCGGCATACTTGTAGACGGATTTCTCACAAGCCGCTTTCTTCGCTTCCAAATGCTCCTTGCTGTAGGCTTTGGCCGAACGAGCGTATTTCTCTCTTTTGGCCGGATCAAGAGCTGCATAGATTGCATCGACTAGCTCAGTTAGTCCAGCTTTCGTACGACAGCTGACGAAATGCACGTTCTCAGCAGACCCTACATGCTTGTGGACATCCGCGATAATTTCCGCTTCCAGCTGCTCCGTTGTTTTGCCTTCTTCCCACAGATCATCCTGTTTGTTCCGCACGAAGATGCAAACTCTGCCCTTCTCCTTCAATTGCTTGAAGAACGTCGTATCCGCTTCGTGGAACTTAGAGGCAAACACGCACAGGAATAGATCAAGCTCTTCCGGCTGAAACTGCTCCATCCACTTATTTGGTGGAAACTTGGACGTCCCATAACCAGGCAGATCAACTAGCAGCAGCTCTTCATGCTCGATAACCTTTGCTTCGGTTGTCATATCAGTCGTTGCACCGGTTTGCGTTACCGGTTGTCCGACGATCAGATTGATTAGCGAGGACTTTCCTGCTCCAGGCTGGCCGAACAAAGCGATTTTCAACTTCAGGTTCTGTTCATCCTCAATATCTTGACGCAGCTTCTCAGCATCTTCGCGAATATTCATAGGCTCTGCACCTTCCATGGACCAAATTGATATCGATGATAACATACTCATGATTATCCTACCCTGCGTACCTTATTCTTCCGGCTTCCATGTCTGACCACCATCTGAGGTTATATAAGAGGTCATATTTTTAGTGGATTCGTTAACAAATTCGATCTTCAATGTTCCTACAGAGCTGTTCTTCGGATCAAAAACAGGCGGGTAGGCGTTACCATATTTATAGGCTGCTGGAATTTCAATCTTTTGAATCAACCAGGTTTTCCCGCCGTCCGTCGTTCTGTATAAGGGCAGCAGGGCTTCCCCATGCTGGGTAGCTGCAATCCAACCATTCTTATCGTTGCGAAAAGCAATCCCCGTCACATACCCATCCACGATGAGCGAAACATCCTTTACATAAACCCACGACTTCCCGCCATTGCTCGTTTTATATAGCGTTTTGTCCATAAGTCCAGCTGCTGGCTCCGAAGTCAGCATGATCCAGCTGGTTAGTCCTTGTGCTGCGGTAGAGAGGAACACGCCCTCAGGCTGGGTATGCTTCTCCCAATCGAATTGAAACGGTAGCTTGGGAATCGGCCAAGTTGAACTATCCTTCGTTGTAGAACTATCTTTGGCGCTATCCGAATTGCTTGATGAATGATCATTAGTGGTTGACTGACAACCCGTTAATGCCAACAGGAGCATGAACGAAATGATGGAGATTCTCTTCATCGTACCCAACCCCTTTCGTCTAAGTATGACTTTCTTATCAGACGTTGGGACGAATCATTATGTTTCCTCATATTGCCTACCGGACTCGGATTACTGGACTGGACTGGACTGGTCTTACTTGCACGGCCTAATTACTTCATTTCACCAAACGAATAAGTCCGCGTTCCTTTAACACCAGGCTTGAATGAGTAAATACCACCCGCATGCGGCTGATTGCTAAGCTGCTCTTCATCTAACCCAACCCGTGCTGTTGTAATGTATAAGATATCCAAATTTTCCCCGCCGAATGCACAAGAGGTAGCCTTCGCTGCTGGCACAAAGACCGAATCTATCTTGCGGCCAGTTCTCGGGTCCCACCTAGATACTTGCCAGCCGTCCCAATGCGCAATCCAGAGCATACCTTCCTCATCGACCGTCATCCCGTCAGGATAGCCTGGTTCGGATTGAAAATCAATCAACAGCCTAGGGTTGCTAATGCTGCCTGTTAAGACATCGAATTCAAAAGCAGTAACAGTCTGCTTCATAGAGTCAATATAGTACATTTCCTTATCATCCGGACTCCAAGCAAGACCGTTGGAGACAAACACGTCATCATGCATTTTTCTATAACTGCAATCTGCTTCCAGCACATACAGAGAGCCACATACATGTACCTCCACAGCTTCCATGGTCCCAGCCCAGAGCCTGCCTGCGGAATCACATTTGCCATCATTAAATCGATTCTCAGGAAGATGCGCCTCGGGATCAACAACAGATGTAAGCTGCTGCGTACTGCAATCATAGCTTTCGAATCCATCTTTTGTTGCCAGCATTACACGCTCTCCCCCCGCACAGACGACCGCACCCACCGGTTTACCAATCGGGAATACCTCGTTCAAGCCAGTACGAGGATCAACCCTGCAGAACTTCTCTCCTTGGATATCTACCCAGTACAGCTTCCCTTGCTCAGCATTCCAGCACGGCCCCTCAGCCAGAATCGCCTCTGCATCTAAGAAAAGCTCCGCCTCATGTGCATGCTCATGTGATCTCATAACTATCAACTCTCCCGATAACGTATTCATATGGTATCTCTCTATCTCTATATGTAACAAAACGCAGACCGCGAGCGAGCACAAGATTCATCCACCTTATACTTCATTCACCTCTAAACCGATTATACGTTTCAGATTCATAGGAGTTCCCTCTTCTACCCCCTATGTTTATACTAATTAGAGATTAGACCCTATTCGCTTTGAATTCTTCCACGCATATGCGACAAATGCACACTCTTCCTCGCAGCTCTGCCGGAACTCGATCTTGCAGCTCTTGCGGCACCGTCGTATGAAAGCACCAACAATCGCCGCTTTCAACGCTGCATTGATTTACACAACCACATAAGGGGCAACGACTCTCATCAACATGTTTGTTTTCGTTATCCACAAGAAACTACGCCTCCTACAGCAACGCTTTATCTCATTTTACTTAACTTGCTCGACATCCCTTTTAATTAGAGCCAAAACTATGCGACTAGTTGGATAGCCAAAGCCATTGCTCATATGCTCACCATAGCGCTCGTTAGAATATGCGTAATCCTATTCCTCTAGCAGAAAATGCAAAGTATAATCCTCTCCGTTTATTCTTGATGCTGATGAATCAGATCCATCTTCAGCTGCCACGCACGTACGCTCAAATTAACGCGGTACGTCTCTGGATTCAATTTACGCAAATATTGCGGCCAGAATAAACGGATTTGCTCCTCATGATGGGCTCGGATTGTATCAAGCGTCGGCAGCTCATACACCAGCTCCCCTTGAACAAAAATCGCATGCAGCAGTGGAATTGCCTCATAACCCTCGATAAACTTGTGAATATAGGGATGAACGGGGTCAAAGAGCTTAATCCTCTCTTCTCTCTTCACATCATCTTCCTCTTGCAGGGCGATATAGTCCGCTTCCGCCCGCCCTGTCTGCTTATTGACGATCCGATAGACATCCTTAAAACCGGGATTCGTCATTTTCTCCGGGTTACCGGATACTTTGATTACAGGTACATATTCGCCATTTTTCTCCCTTGCGACTAACTTATACACCCCGCCAAGCGCAGGCTGATCAGCAGCTGTAATGAGCTGTGTGCCGACGCCCCATGAGTCGATCCGAGCGCCTTGCGCCTTCAAGTTAAAGATGATGCTCTCATCCAGATCATTCGAGGCTACAATTGCCACATAAGGGAAGCCGGCTTCATCCAGCATTTCACGCGCACGCTGGGAGAGGTAGGCAAGGTCACCGCTATCCAGTCTAATCGCGTTCATTCGCTTACCCTGCAGCTCCAATTGGCGCGCGATTCGAATGGCATTAGGAACGCCGCTTTTAAGCGTGTTGTACGTGTCTACCAGCAGCGTTACCTGATCAGGAAGTGCCTCTGCATATTTGCGAAAAGCCTCCTCCTCCGTGTCATGCCCTTGCACCCACGCATGAGCATGAGTCCCCTTCGTCGGAATACCGAACAGCATGCCTGCGCGCATGTTCGATGTAGCATGGAAGCCTGAGATGTAAGCAGCACGTGCACCCCATATGGCCGCATCCGCTTCTTGCGCACGTCTTGTACCGAATTCCATTAGAATATCATTCTCCGCCACTTGCTTAACTCGCGAAGCTTTGGTCGCGATCAACGTCTGGAAGTTCATAAAGTTCAGCAGTGCCGTCTCGATTAGCTGCGCTTCGAATACACGAGCTTCGACGCGAATTAAAGGTACATTGGCAAAAACAAGCGTGCCCTCCTGCATCGCATACAGGTTGCCTGTAAAGCGAAAATTACGGAGCTCCTCTAGAAATTCTTCCTTATAATTCTCTTCCTGCTCACGCAGATAGTTGATCTCGTCATCACCGAACCGCAAATTTTGCACATAATGAACGATTCTCTCAAGTCCAGCGAATACCGCATACCCTCCGTTAAAAGGAAGCTTGCGGAAGTACGCTTCGAACACCGCTTTATCGTTCAAGCTCCCCTGCACCCAGTGTGCATACATCATATTAATTTGATATTTATCTGTATGAAGCGTTAGATTCTCATAAGTCATCTGCTGCACATCCTTCTCTTATCCTCTATAGTAGGGTTCCACTTAATAACCTTCGATAACCTCGGCCCCAAGCGTCTGAGCAAAATGGCCTAGCGCCCACGCATGACCAGCTGGATTGAAGCTTGCTACAGCATCCGCATGAACATAAATTCGGAAGCCTCTGTTATAAGCATCAACTGCCGTATGCAGAACGCAGATATCTGTACACACGCCGATTAGATGGAGCTCCGTAATCCTTCTTTCCCGAAGCCGCTGCTCCAGATCCGTTCCGCAAAATGCACTATATCTCGTTTTATCCATCCAGTAGATCTTCTCCTCATCCGCTTGATAGACCTCGCCCAGCTTGCCGTAGAGATGCCTACCATCTGTACCCTTTATATTGTGAGGTGGGAACAGCTTATTCTCAGGATGATAGAAATTGGCCTCATCATGCAGATCAACCGCCATAACAACGAAATCTCCATCCGCTACGAATCTCTCTGTCAAAGCAGCTATCCGTCCCTCAATATCGATCCCTGGCTGTCCGCAAGGCAGCTTCCCAATGACAAAATCAACCGTGTAATCAATCACAATTAATGCTTTCATCATGCATAACCTCCTTAGAATGGCTTCCTCATACCTTCAATACGACAATATCAATGATGGAAAAATAAGGCCTAGCTGTAGATCGACAGCTGAGGCTCATAATCATTAAATCGGTACAGCTGTGCTGCCCGTTGCGAATAACGATTGGACATTTTCAGATTACCGTGAAGGTCTCGCACCTCTTCTATGATTCCTTTGCGACTTTGCGTGGAGGTAATTTTACGAACAAAATTGCTCTCTTCGAAGTCCAGTACTACCGTCTGAATAACCTGATACAGCTCGCTAATCGTAAACTCAGAAGGCAGAAATTCTTTGGCAATGGTCGTCGTGCGCATCTTTTGCTGGATCTGATGCAGAGCATCCTTGACAATGAGCTCATGGTCGAAAGCCAGATCCATCTTCAGCGCCTCTTCCACTGTGAACAGTCTGACATCAGCCGCATCATCTGCTGCTCGTCTGTTCAATAGGAGTGATTCATTTACTAGGGCGAAGAAAGCATGAGAGATCATCCATCCCCTTGGGTCACGTCCCGGTGTGCTGTATACATTGAAATACTCCATGTGAACATTCGCGACCCCAGTCTCTTCTGCAAGCTCGCGCTTCGCGCTTTCATAGATCGTCTCCGATTCCTGAGAGAAACCGCCCGGCAGCGCCCACTGTCCTTCATAAGGCCAATGCTTGCGCTGGATGAGCAGCACCTGCAGCTCACGATGCGGAAGCGACTTTTTCGCCGCGTTTCTCTCCGTGGATGTAATGGTGAAGATCACAATATCCGCGGGGGCGCCATCTGGTGTTCGGTACTTATTAGCCGTGTAGTTCACTTCATTCTCGATCGGGTCGTTCATCGTTATCACCTTTTTGGGTAGCTATTTTAGCAGCTCGACTTTATATTATCACTTTAATAAACTCATTATGACATAATAAAGATCAGGAAGTCAACTTGCATATTCAATCTTTCTCCCCTACTCCGTAATATCCAAATACTCCGCTACTCTTCCCTTAAGAATCTCGATAAGCTCCTCGTCCATGAATCGATAATCGTCCGGAATATCTAGACAGATCAGCTGCTTGCCTAGAAGTAGATCACGGAACTTATCATTTATCCGCCTTATATGCTTCTTCTCCATTGCAAAAATAACATCCGCCCAGCCAACATGCCCGCTTGTGAGCTTGATTCGGGCAGCATCCTCCGTACCCGCTGATCTAACCTCAAACCCCTCATAACCAGAGAAAATCTTCTCTGCCGTTAGACTTCTCCACTTGTTATGGCTGCATACGAACAGAACTTTTACCCTAATATCCATTCAACTTCCCTTCTTAACTCATTTCATATAATCTACTTTAAGGATACTATACATCTCTAAATCAACGACACCCTTGCCTGACCACAACGCAGCCTGCCTTAACGTTCCCTCAAGAACGAAGCCGTTCTTTAACAGTACCCGCTTCGATCGATCATTGAGAGGCATCACTTCTGCTTGTATACGATTTACGTTAACTTCCTCAAATAAGTATTTAACTAGGAGCTGCACCGCTGCAGCAGCAATCCCCTTACCCCATTGCGACTCCGCCAAAAAGTAGCCAATCGTCACCTTGTTCACCTTTTGATCGAAATCTAGCGCCTCTATAATACCAACTAGCTGACTACTCTCAGCAGTAGCGAATATGCCCCATTTTACTCTAGATCGCTTATAATAATCACGTTCAAAATGGCCAATCATGTTCTGTACCGTACTTTTATTATGCTTGGGAATAATACCGCAGAATTCAAACACCTTGTCATTACTATAAATTTCATACACATCATCCAAGTGACTGTCTTCAATCTTTTTCAAAAGGATGGCATCTGATTTCAATATAGGGAACTGTTCAAAAACCACGTCAATATTCATCTGATTTCCTTTCTGTATCTTCTTCTTAATGGGTAGATCGTAGAACGCTCTCTCCTTCAGGTGAGCATTATTCACACCTTCAGTACGACGTTCGCTTGGTCTGAGCTTATCCGAATAACATCCGCTTTGAATCCGGGAGTCATAGGTGGATGGATTCGCGCCCTATTCCCCGCCCAGCTCCCGCAGTGTCCTTAACACATGCTGAAGCAAATCGGGAATATCATCCATTTGATCCTCACTAATCTTACGATTGAACTTCAGCTCAACAGTAAGATTATAGCTTGCCGGATATTGACCATAAACGAAACTAATCGTTTGTTTCGCTTGCAGCTCTGGCTGCCAGATCCCCTTAATAATCGTTTCTATTTGTTTGCACTGCTTCTCTACATCCTCAATTTGTCTATAAAATCGTAGCCTTAGCGTACACGCAGGCGTCTCACCGGGCTGTTCCAGTAGTTCTGCGGCTAAATCCTTGAGTGAAGCTTCAAGGCGAATCTCAGCCGTGACTCCTTTCTGTTCAACCAATGTGAATTGCAGCGCAAATACTCTTGCCATCACGGATAATTCCATCCGATCGATCCTGTTCGTAATATGGATTTTACCATCTAGATTGTCCAGATCGTAGACCTGGTTCTCCATGGCGACCTTCAGGTTGTCAAATACAGTCGGATCGAACATTCGACTATTCCTCCTCTTACTCATTTCCATAAATAAATCGTTCAAGCATGGTCAATCGTTCCTCAGACAGCATCCCTGAGTTATCGAAATACAGGATAGAATCAGTCGCAAGATTCCATTTGATTTCCCTGCGCGTAAGAGAGCGTCGGAATTGACTCCAATTGTCTAGCTTCCACCTGTCCAGAACAGAGCTTCTTGCTTCAATTCGCTGCTGGTACAGTTGTTCATCCTGAAGATGAACCACCACTACCTTCACTTCAACCTCATTCATCGTGGCGCCGATTGCCGCAAGCTCATTCTCAAGCCACAGCGGATCCTCAGTCTCCTGAGTAAACGGACCAATAACGATCGCATCGGTCCCGATTGCTATATTTTCCAAAGCTGCATCCATCGTAATCCGATAGCCGAGATCTCGGCATAGCCGCTTATAAGTGGCGGAATCACGGTCATTCGGATCAAGGCCCGCTTGGGTCATAATGGCCTCCGCAGCCGGCCGTAATAGGGTATCCATATCGAACAAAGCAGCACGCCGTGTATGCGCTAGAGCCTTAGCCACCGTTGTCTTCCCCGCCCCAGCCCCACCAAGCACAAAAATCAGTTTTCGCATGCGAGCGTTACCTCCATTTCACCTTGTCCTCTAACTATATACGATTTTCCGTTTTGTTCATAAATGAATCTGCTCCATATGTAAAACAAACCTTGAGATTCCTCTCAAGGTTCTATTCTGCATATTTAATAAACATCCTCCATTAACCACATTCCGCCTACGAACCGAGACATCTATTCCGTTTGGCTTCGCCAACTACGAAGAACTGTCTGAGTTTAACTCAGTTTAATATGATAGTCTTTTCGCATATACGCATCAATGCGTTTAAAATCTGCAGGCGTCAGTTCTTTCAACCGTTTGCTCTTCAACTCATGACCCAAAATGACACCGATCGTTTGAGCCGCCAGCGCTGTGGTTGGCATGATGCGCGCGCTGCCGTATGCTTTGCCGTCTGCTCCTACATTTTTCCCTGCGACAAGAACATTATCATAGGCTTTCAATTCAAAGGAACGAAGAGGTAGACCATAACGATCCGGCTTGCCCAAATTCATTCCTTTAGGCACCCTTTTCGTTCCTTGCAGGTCGACAGCATAACCGCCAATGCTGACGTTATCCCAATACATTTTGCTAGACATGACATCCTCATAATCCAACACGTATTCCGTTTCAAACCGATTATAATCACGGATATACAAGTAATCTGGGAATCCATCGAGTTCAGCCTTTGCGTATCCCGGAATATGAGAACGCAGAAATTTCAAGATTAGAGGCGCTTCTTTCTTTCCTTTGGCAACTGCTGCCTGTACGGATTGAGGGTTGGAAGGATCAACCTCATACAGCAAGAGCGCATTCATAATTACTTTCCCTTTGGACAAGTACGTGGTATTAATACCTCGCAGCATCAGATCCGGTGCAGTTGGTTTATACTGACTCGTTAAGTTACTGAAGCCTGTACCATAATCCCAATCCACATAAGTGCCAGGGCCATATTTCTTATCGACATTCGTTAACGGATAGTTGTTCAGCACTTCTTGATGCAGTTTATTCCAATCGACCTGCTTGAACTTCAGCATAAGCGTTGCCGCCATATATTCTGGCTTCTTCCCTCGAAACGCGGATTCCAGACCTGGAATTCGCTTTACTCTCAGCTTGCTCGTCAGTGCAGCAAAATCCGTATTTTCCACCCAATAATCTGCTTGAACGTTATAGGACAAACCATCCTTAGCTTGGTACGTCAGGGATTGAATCGACTTCTCTTGCTTAGCCGCATTAATGTTCAGCTTTCCCATGGTAATACCGCTTCGCATCGGAATCCCTTGAATTAATTGGTTAAAATAGCGAGTAAACTGTTCATTACTGCGAATCTTTCTTGAATGATAATCATCATAGAGCTTCTTGATCTCTCCCTGCACAAGACTGTGCTTATGATTATCATTGGGCTGATCCAGCACCTGCATTTGACCTTGGATGAATTCTCCGCCCGGCTTTTCACGCGGATCCAGTATTAATACAGACAAACCTTCATCATGCGCCGCCTTAGCGAGCATAATACCTTCGATCTCACTACCAATAAGAACAACATTGTAGTGACTGCAGCTCGGCCCACACCCGTGTTCGGATGCTTTCACATGGGAAACAGGCATGATCAGATGGGCAAAAAGTGCCAGCACGAGTAAGGTAAGAGTCAATCGAGCATAGCGGATTCGTTTTATCATATCTTCTATTCCTTTCTCGCTCTTCTGACTCGCAGCTATGATTATCTCTCCTTATTCTAGAGAGCTCTTCGAATTCCTTTGCCTTCACTAAAATTACACAATTATCCATTAGCGTTAGAAAGAGGGGCCGCGCATAGAAAAAACCACCCTATTCACCTGAATGAACAGTGAAGAAGGCGGCTTATACTGGCAGCAGGCTTATTTGACCATAGTTATATTCTTGCCATAGAAGATTTCGTCCATTTCCCATTTCACGCTTTCGGTTATTTCCTTCTGCTCCTCAATGCTCAGCTTATCCTTCGTATACCCGAATAGATAGTTATTCAGGTCGAACTCTCGCAGCTTACATTTGGTATGGAAAATATTCTCTTGGTACACATTCACATCGATCATATGAAATAAGCCTTTTACATCCTCAGGGATATAATTCTGAATGGAGCTGATATCGTGATCGATAAAGAGCTTATTGCCGCTTATATCTCTTGTGAAGCCGCGTACGCGGTAATCCATCGTCATAATATCGGTATCAAATGAGCTAATAAGATAATTCAGTGCTTTAAGCGGAGAAATCTCCCCACAAGTCGATACGTCAATGTCCGCACGGAACGTGCTAATACCTTCATCGGGATGATACTCGGGATAGGTATGAACAGTAATATGGCTTTTGTCCAAATGCATAAGTACGATATCTGGAAGCGGTCCCGGAGATTCGTCATAGGATTCCCGCGTCGCATCGGCAATAGGACCTTCTGATACCAGCATCGTCACGCTTGCACCTTGAGGTGCGTAATCCTGTTTCGCTATATTCAAGACATGCGCCCCAATAATATCGGCCACCGTCTTCAGAATTTTGGTTAACCTCTCCGCATTATATTGCTCATCAATATACTCTATATAAGCTTCACGTTCATTTTTTGTCTTCGTATAACAGATGTCATACATATTGAAACTCAATGATTTGGTAAGATTGTTAAAGCCATGTAATGTGATACGCTGATCTTGTGTAAGTTCCATCCTGACTCCCCCTTGATTCCTTATGTTTCCTAGGCGCTTAAACTAATATACATCGATTTATATCGACATGGAAGAGGGCTTGTATAATACTTTTTGCACGCCATCTAACTTCCTTTACAAAGAAAAAATATAAGACAGCTGCCCCTTCCCTTAAAAGCTCACTAGTATCCCATCGTCAACTATGACTTGGCTTGAAGCTCTCTCCATACCTTCTTGTTGCTGTACTGCCTGTCCGAGCTAATGTCCCGTCCGAACCAGTCAGGCGCAACAAAATCATTAGCCGCCTCTTCGGAATCGAATTCGACTTCCAGCACCAACATATCGATCTGATCATAACAATCGATTTCCACTATAATATCGCCCCATTCGGCCGTTACTCGTTTCTTCGTAAGCGGCACTGCGCGAAAAGCATTCGTGATTTGTTCATAGATGCACTCCGAAATGGCATATTCAATCTCTTCCCGAGATAGACCATTACCCATTTTGAATGTATGTGTGTATTCAACCTCATCCGATTCGAGATCCTGAAGCCTTCGAACTCTCAGCTCCTGATTCTCATCCATTGCCAGATAGGTCTGATCTATCTTCTTTTCCGAAAGTATTTTCAGTTCCCCTTCACTTATTAACCGTGTCGGATATTCGAGTAACAGAAACTTCCGTTCGATTTCCATCGCCATGTTATTAAATCCTCTCTGCGTGACCAATTATCTAAAAAAAGAGCCTCCCATAATGAGAAGACCCATCCATTATATTGTATCAGCTTTTCAGAACCTATGCTCACTTAGAGTAGGCCCCAGATCCCTTCAATAAATTACGCAACGCACTTGAATTATTGAGTAATCAGCGCCTCATAGGCGTAAATTAAGTGATTTTTGGCTTGTACAACGCAGCCCTTTTGCGTATAAACACGCGGGACCCTTTTTCCAACACCGCAAACAACCTCATAGTTGATCGTGTTCATAAGCGCTGCGGTTTCATCGATTGCAATAAAGCCATCTTCGGAATGGCCAAATAACGTCACCTCATCCCCGATGTGCACAGATGGAATAGAAGTAACATCGAGCATTGTTTGATCCATACATACTCTGCCGACAATCGGTACTCGCTGCCCACGCACTAGGGCAAATCCTTTGTTCGAAAGCTGCCGTGAGAGCCCATCAGCATAACCGATCGGGATGGTCGCAATGGTGCTGTCAATTGCTGTTCGGAAGGTGCAGCCGTAGCTAATCGCATGATTGCGGGGTACCTGCTTTACTGCTGAGATCTTCGTTTTCAAATCCATCGCTTGTCGAATGGGATAGGCATCGTGAAGCACCTCTTGTGATGGCAATAAGCCATATAGGCTAATACCGACGCGTACCATATCCAAGTGCATCTCCGGAAAGTTCATCATCGCCGCACTATTGCAGCAGTGCTTTATCGGGATGTCGATTTGTTTCTCCTTTAAATCGTCGATAAATGAAGCAAACAATTGAAACTGCTGCCGAGTATAAGACGGATCTTCACTGTCTGCATTTGCAAAATGGGTGAACATACCCTCCAGAATGACCCAATGTGAAGACATTGCTTTGCGGGACAATGCAACCGCCTCATCTATGGTGGAAACACCTATGCGTGACATACCTGTATCAATCTTGAGATGAATTCGGGCGCTGCGCCCTAATCGCTCGGTACAAGCTATGATTTCGTCTAACACATCCTCGGCAAATACGGTTAACGTAATGTTGTGCTTCACAGCGGTTTCAACAGAATGCGGCGGGGTATAACCGAGGACTAGAATCGGCTTATCTATTCCCTCATAGAATAGCTGCAGCGCCTCATCCAGAAAAGCTACGCCGATATAATCAGCGCCTGCTTGGATCGCTGTCTTTGCAACTTCGATGGCACCGTGCCCGTAACCATCGGCTTTAACCACAGCCATAAGGCGGCATTGATCACCATTCAAGTTCGTTTTGAATGTCTCGACATTATGTTTAATGGCATCTAGTGAGATTTCCGCCCACGTCTCACGGTAGCTTATCACATTCATTGGGGCATCCTCCTTCAATTATGCTTCATGGATGAAAGGAAATCCCCTCAGGAGAAGTCTCCGAGGGGATGTTATTGTTATTATGATTACAATACAGAAATCTGCTTATCCATCGCAGTTTCGACCGGAACATAAGCATAACCAAGATCTCTAGCCACAGCCTCGTATGTGATAGAGCCGCCAGCTGCATTAACACCAAGCTTCAACGCGTTGTTATCTGCGATCGCTTGCTTCACGCCTTTATTGGCAATCTGCAGCGCGTAGGGAACAGTTACATTCGTTAATGCAATGGTTGATGTTCTTGGAACAGCACCAGGCATGTTGGCAACAGCGTAATGAAGAACACCGTGTTTTTCGTAAGTTGGCTTATCGTGGGTCGTAATTCGGTCCACTGTTTCAAAAATACCGCCTTGATCGATCGCAACATCAATGACAACCGAACCCGGCGTCATTGCTTTAATCATGTCTTCAGTAACGAGCTTTGGAGCTTTGGCGCCTGGAATTAATACCGCTCCGATCACAAGATCCGATTCTCTGACGGCTTCAGCAATATTGAGCGGGTTGGATATTAACGTATTCACTGTCGCACCGAAAATATCATCCAATTGGCGAAGGCGATCCGCACTCAGGTCAATAATTGTAACTTCGGCACCAAGTCCTACGGCAATTTTCGCCGCATTCGTTCCTACAACGCCGCCGCCGATAATCGTTACCTTGCCGCGCTTAACTCCCGGCACGCCGCTTAGGAGGATTCCTTTGCCCCCGTGCGGCTTCTCCAAAAATTGTGCGCCGATTTGCGCTGACATCCGGCCTGCCACTTCACTCATCGGTGTTAACAACGGTAACGTACGGTTCAATTCAACGGTTTCATAAGCGATAGCTGTCACGCCTTTTTCTGTAAGGGCACGGGCTAATTCAGGTTCTGCAGCCAAATGTAAATACGTAAACAAGATTAAACCTTCGCGGAAAAAACCGTATTCGGAAGAGAGTGGTTCCTTTACTTTCATAACCATATCTGATTCAGCCCACACATCAGCTGCCTGATCCAAGATTGCAGCACCTGCTGCTGTATAGTCCTCATTCGTAAAACCACTGCCAATACCAGCATTGTTCTCAATTATAATTTTATGACCCGCTTTGACTAAGGTAACAACACCTGCAGGGGTAATAGCAACGCGGTTCTCATTGTTTTTAATTTCTTTCGGAACACCAATCAACATGAGGTTTTCCTCCCTTTATCTGCGAATAAGCCAAGTATAAGGGTGAAAACGCTTTTTTGGTTTGTTTAGAAACAAGAAAAAATAGCAGCTTCGTTGTGGATTTCAACAAATAGGCTGCATGCCTTAAACCTCTACCCGACGGATTAACCTTTGTGCAGATTCAACATTATTCGTTCGTCGGATAGATGCCTAGCTTTTCAGTTTTCATCTCCAGATAGAGCGTTACTTTCTGATCCATATTGTTCAGGTCTACGCCGCCAATTTCAGAAATTCGCTTTAATCGGTAGTTTAATGTATTGGTATGAACATGAAGAACATCAGAGGCAATCTTGATGTTACTATCATTGCATAAGTACGTTTCTAATGTGTGCAGCAGATTGCTGTTATGCTCATAGTCGTATTGTTTTAGCTTGTGCAGACATTCATTTTGATAATGGTGTGCACGCTTTTCCTCCATAATCAATGGCAAAAACCGATAGTACCCGAGGTCGGGGTAATAATGTATCGATTTCGTTTCATCCGGAAATTGCTTCTTAATTTTCAACACGGTGAGCGCTTCTTGATAGCTTTTCTCCACCATCGCATAGTCTGCGTATAAAGTACCGCTGCCTCCTTTAATAGGAGATAAGCCAAAACGGTTTTTCATCTGGTTCAAAAGCTGCACAAAAGCTTCGGTGTAGTCTTCCTTAGAAAAAAGCTGTGGCAGCGGCGTGGAAAGCAGGATGAGCTGATTTTGGTCAATCACATGACAAAATATGCGGATACGTTGGCTCGTTGTGATCATGTATTGGATTTGTTGATGCAGCTTCTCATTAATGGGAGCTTCGAATTGCAATACGATGACATGAAAGGAAGCCGGAAGTATAGCCCCTAGCTTTTCCGCTCTTTCCTTGATCATCGCATTCGATTTTAAATGTCCGGTTAACAGCTGCCAGAAGAAATCCTGAAATCCTTGTTCTTCCTTCCGCTTCTGCATCTGAAGCTGGAGCAGCTTTGTTTTCGCCGCTTCGGCCGCTTTTTTCAACTGATTCGTAGCATCGTCATTAAGCTTTTCATCGACTTCCAGTACCCAAATATATCCTAATATTTCGTTATTTTTGCGAATTGCAATGGCTAAACGATCACCAAGCCCAATATCATGTATTGCAGACACTCTAACCGACTCATTGCTTTGCATTAATTGTTGAATGATTCCGTCTCGCCATAAGCTGCTGATCACTTTCTCTGGAACGCGCCGACCAATAATGGTTGCAATTCGAGCCGGATCCGTCTGCGGATCATGAGAACTGTAGGCAATAAGCCTGTGATTGGCATCTTCAATCGTTACCGGGCAATGTAATACTTCGCTGATCGTATCAACTAAGGCTTCCAAACTATCAAAGCTTCTATCGAACGGGTCTTTTTCATTCTTCATCTCCAGACGACTCCTCAAACCAATGTTTAACAATTGTATACTGTCTTTGTTGAAAATCACAAACCCTCTGAATAATCTTTTCATAATTCAACAAAAAGCAGGCTGAAAAATTATGATACCATAATATCATAACTTTCATGGCATGGTTTTAGGTTTTACTATTGTGCCCTTTTGCATCCCTTTCATGACAGCGGTTTCAAAAATATTATTTACTTCAGGGGGAACAGAAAGTGAAAGAAAAACAAACAACTGAATTGCACCGCGGTTTAGAACAAAGGCACATTACGTTAATGTCTTTGGGGGCAGCAATTGGAGTCGGACTGTTTCTAGGGTCTGCTACAGCCATCAAGTTAGCAGGTCCGGCCATTCTGATCGCTTACGCTTTGGGTGGCGTAGCTATGTTTTTCATTATGCGGGCGCTTGGAGAAATGGCCATTCATAATCCTGTAGCCGGGTCATTCAGCCGTTATGCCCGTAATTATGTAGGATCGATCTTCGGGTATTTGACAGGATGGAACTATTGGTTTTTGTGGGTAGTTACAAGTATGGCAGAAATCACAGCTGTTGGGATCTATATGGAATACTGGTACCCAGGTGTTCCCCGCTGGATTTGGGCATTGGCGGCACTTGTGATCATGAGTCTTGTCAACTTATTAACAGTTAAAGCGTATGGGGAGTTAGAGTTTTGGTTTGCTCTCGTTAAAATCGTAACCATTGTTCTGATGATTGTAATCGGTATCGGCGTGATCGTTTTCGGCTTTGGAAACGGCGGCGTTGCGCTTGGAATCAGCAACCTTTGGTCGCATGGCGGATTTTTTGCAAACGGTTTCAAGGGTGTACTCATGTCCTTACAAATGGTTATGTTTGCTTATCTGGGCATCGAAATGATTGGGGTAACCGCAGGCGAAGTTCAGAATCCGCGCAAAACACTGGCTAGAGCAATTGACTCCGTATTCTGGAGAATTCTAATTTTCTATGTTGGAGCATTATTTGTTATCATGTCCATCTATCCGTGGACGGAAATCGGCAAAACTGGAAGTCCTTTTGTGATGACATTCTCACTAATCGGTATTCCTGGCGCGGCAGGTATTATTAATTTTGTTGTATTAACAGCAGCATTGTCCTCATGCAACAGCGGTATTTTCAGCACAGGACGTATGCTCTTTAATCTCGCTGAGCAGGGTGAAGCCCCTGCCAAATTCGGTAAGTTAACGAAAAACGGCGTCCCTGGAACGGCAGTTATCGCCTCAGCTATAGCTTTACTAATTGGCGTACTTCTTAACTATGTTGTCCCTGGAAAAGTATTTACATGGGTAACCAGTATTGCAACATTTGGTGCGATCTGGACTTGGGCCATTATTCTAATCTCCCAAATCCGCTTCCGTAGAGGCTTATCCCTTGAGGAAAAAGGCAAACTATTTTATAAAATGCCGTGGGCGCCTTACAGCTCCTATATCGTACTTGTCTTCCTTGTGGGTGTAATCGGCTTGATGGCTTATTTCCCTGATACGCGTATTGCTCTTGTTGTCGGTCCGATCTGGTATGTCATCTTGGTGGCGTTCTACTACGGAAAAGGACTCCATAAGAAGAAATCACTTGGAAACCTCGACGCTCACAACGATGGTCAAAAAGATCCAGTCTTATCAGTTAAATAATGTTATGAATAAAGTCCCCCATCATTTCAACTAGAGAAATGATGGGGGACTTCTTTATATTTATACATATTTACTTAAGGGGAAGATTCCTGCCTATCTGGGATCGAGCTCCGCCTTCATCGCTCCATTCTCGGTAACGGAATTTCGATGATGTTTAGGGCCATTTTCTCATCAATCCTCAGAAAGCTGTATCAAACCTTCAATAGCAAACCGTTCAATGTAAGTGAAAGGCTGTCTAAAGACTTGGTCAAATCAGCTTCTGCATCCTCGGAGTTTGCAATCCAAATCGCACTGTTCATTAGCCCCCCATTCAACAACCGCGCTAATGCTTCGCAGTCTGTCGTTCCAATAATTCGGGCCTCCATTAATTGCTGAAGCATGTCAGCCATCGTCGCTAAACAATGAGACTGAGACGGCTGCGTATAGGTACTGCCCAATACCGAAGGTGCATCTCTTAGCACGATTCGCTGGATTTCTGGGTCAAGCGCCATAGCGAGATAAGCCTGACAACGTCCAACAAAACCTTCCCAATTTCCTGCCGCAGCATCTGAGATCCTTCCTAATCTGTCATCCATTTCAGCATCAATTTCTTTTACAACAGCTTCAAGCAAGCCCTTTTTGTCTCCAAAGTGATGATAAAGTGCACCGCGCGTCAAACCTACAGATGCTGTAAGATCATCCATAGATGTGTCTGCGTATCCAATCGTGCCAAAAGCTTGCCTTGCTGCACTCACCAATTTAGCGCGAGTTTCCGCAATCATTTCCGTTCGTGCTTTTCGAGCCATTACGCCTCCTGCTTATATACGTTTTTTTGCCTATGTTTAGTTTTGTTCGACATATGAGGCATTAATCTTTTGGGAATGGGCAGTTATACTGTTTTCCCCTTAAGATAAGTGTATACAAGAGGTGTCTAGAAAGCAAATTGACATACGTGTTGTATGTGTAATATAGTATTCACATACAAGGCGTATGTCAATTCATTTGAACAAATATAATCGCTTGAATGAATGGCTTCTACATGAGGAGGTTTACTCAAATGAATAATGTTTACCGTGAAATATTCAAAGCCCCTGGTTCAAAGAAGTTCTCCGCAGCAGGCTTTGTCGCTCGAATGCCGATTTCCATGACAGGTATCGGTCTTGTTACGATGTTATCTCAGCTCCGTGGAGATTACTGGCTAGCCGGTGCAGTTGCAGCTACCTTTGCACTAGCTACTGCTTTGCTTGCCCCTCAAATTTCCCGTCTGGTGGATCGATTGGGGCAATCCCGTGTACTTCTCCCGGCCACAGGAATCAGTGTACTATCCACTATCGCCTTACTGCTGTGTACCAGATTTCAAGCGCCCGATTGGACGCTATTTCTGTTCGCATTATTTGCTGGGTGTATGCCGAGTATGCCAGCCATGGTACGTGCCCGCTGGACAGAGCTATATCAAGGTTCACCAAAGCTGCATACCGCTTTTGCCTTTGAGTCAGTCGTTGATGAGATCTGTTTTATTATTGGACCTGTCATTTCTGTCAGCCTAAGTGTAATGTTATTTCCTGAAGCTGGCCCTCTTTTGGCATCCATATTTTTATTGATAGGGGTAATCCTATTCACAATTCAAAAAAGTACAGAACCTGCCGTACGTCCCTTTAACCCTGATAGTAACGGAGCTGTCATTAAGATAGGTTCAATGAGAGGGCTCGTATTCACTCTCGCTGCCATAGGTACCATATTCGGTACAGTGGATGTAGTAAGTGTAGCTTTTGCAGAAAATCAAGGGAACACGGTCGCTGCCAGTTTCGTGCTCTCCATCTATGCGATTGGTTCATGTTTAGCAGGACTTGTTTTCGGAACGCTTAGGCTCAGCACTCCGCTTCATCGTCAGTTTCTCTGGGGCGTTGTAGTAACGACGGTGACGATGCTTCCACTATTCTTCGTGGAGAGCATTACCGCGTTGTCAGTTACTGTTTTCTTCGCCGGAATGTCCATTGCACCCACTATGATCATCACTATGGGACTGGTGGAGAAAATCGTTCCCCACTCACAGGTTACAGAAGGAATGACTTGGGCAATTACAGGGTTGGGTATCGGAGTTGCTCTCGGATCGGCAGTAGCAGGATGGGTTGTCGATGGTTTTGGCGCACCAATGGGCTTTAGCGTAGCCATAGCGGCTGGTTTTCTTGCTCTGGCGATCGTACTTCTAGGATATAAATCCCTCCGATCAGCATATAATCAAGCGGTCATGAAGCAGGAGAACATCTCTGTCAATTAGGTTATCCCTATTACTACTAGCATGCGGCCCTATTTCAAAAATCCAATAAACCCAGTACCACCGGTGAAGTTCCCCCCTCAAGTGGACAGCGTTATATAAGCCTCAATAAAGCAACCTTAGTTGGGTATAGTACCGATCAAAGGTTGTCAGTGCCAGAGAATCGTTTTCAAGAAACGTTTACTTGTTATGGTGTTACTCGGGGAATGGCATCAAACATAACTACTGGAGTCGCGGTATACAGATCATTTTGCCGTCAGCTGGTTTCGCAGCTGATATAGTCATCCCTTCTTGGAGACCGGGAATAGATTCCGCATCACCCACAACTTCTTTTGGCGTACCATCCAGCGTAACGCTACCTAAAGTAAAAGTTAAAGGTAGTGCTTACACGGAAAGTTTCCTTTAATTAATTTATGTACACTGATTTTATGTAGATTCATTCCTAAGCATAGTCAAGAACAACATGGATATTTAATGACTAGGCAAGTTAGTTCAGCTAATCTAACTTATGCTGATGTTTACTCAAGTTAGATTAATCACGCTAATCAGACTAGCGTCGACCTGGGTAACATATTAGATAGCTCGCATACGATTGTTTCTTGGATTGTGTTCTACTTCTGCAAGTCCTAACTCCTCTAATAATGGTGGCAGATACATACCAAATCGGCCTCGCAGCCCTTTTTTCAAACCGTACCAGCCACCGATTGGATTCTGGGTTGAACGTCCCCACGCTTCAACGGTACCATCTTTGGCAGGCTTCTGCTCGTCTGCGCTGCCAAGCTCCATCCAATCCCCATGCTGTTTGAGCATCTCCTGTAAATCAGCAATACATCGGTAGTCATAATGCAAAACCGTTTTACCTACGGTACATACTATTATTTCTTTACCATCTTTCTCATCCTTATACATTTCGTAGCTCGATGTTAACGGAGGCGTTTGAAGTTTCCATGGGTTCTCTTTACTTCCTTTTTCAATAGTCATTTCCTATCTCCTTTTACCTGCATTTAAACAGTCAGCTATGATTATCAACAATATGTTACATGGATGGAAGTTAAATTTCTTCACTTCACTAGTATAGCTTAATTAACAGGTTATACATATCAGCCTGTATTCCATATCATATCTTACATCTA